>CAVSNV010000006.1:0-517815 GCA_963729485.1 uncultured Verrucomicrobiae bacterium | reverse complement strand
CAATCCGCCGCGACCACCTGCTTCTGGAACGAGCACCAGTTCAACGTGATCGACACCCCCGGGCACGTTGACTTCACCATCGAGGTCTACCGCTCCCTGAAAGTTCTCGACGGCGGCGTCGGCGTGTTCTGTGGCTCCGGCGGAGTCGAGCCGCAATCCGAGACCAACTGGCGCTACGCCAACGATTCCGGAGTTTCACGGATCATCTACGTCAACAAGCTGGACCGTATCGGTGCTGACTTCTACCGCGTCGTCGCCCAAGTGAAAAAGGTTCTCGGGGCGACTCCTCTCGTCATGGTCCTGCCGATCGGCACCGAATCCGATTTCGTGGGTGTCGTCAATCTGCTCACCATGAAAGCCCACATCTGGGACGACTCCGGACAACCCGAGAATTTCACCATCGAGGAAATCCCCGCCGACATGGTGGAGAAAGCCAAGGAATACCGCGCTCAGATGGTCGAAACGGCCGTCGAGCAGGACGACGATGTCATGGAGAAGTATCTGGAAGGCGAAGAGCCGGATCTCCAGACCCTCAAGACTTGCATCCGCAAGGGCACGATCAACCTTTCCTTCTTCCCTACTTACTGCGGATCTTCCTTCAAAAACAAAGGTCTCCAGCTCATTCTCGATGCGGTTGTCGATTTCCTGCCCCACCCGCTGGATGTCAAACCGCTTCCGGAAGTCGACGCGGAAGGCAACGAGACCGGCGAATTCGCCGTCATCGATCCGGAAGCTCCGCTGCGTGCGCTCGCGTTCAAGATCATGGACGACAAGTTCGGCGCGCTCACCTTCACCCGCCTCTACTCCGGCACCATCAGGAAAGGTGACACCGTCCTGAATTCCTTCACCGGCAAGACCGAGCGCGTCGGGCGCATGGTGGAAATGCACGCGGACGACCGCAACGAGGTCGACATCGCCCAAGCGGGTGACATCATCGCCATCGTCGGTCTGAAAAACGTCCAGACCGGTCACACGCTTTGCGATCCCAAGCATCCCGCGACCCTCGAGCCGATGGTGTTCCCGGATCCCGTCATCTCCATCGCCGTAGCCCCGAAGGACAAGGCGAACGCCGAGAAACTCGCGAACGCGATCGGCAAGATGATCCAGGAGGATCCGTCCTTCCGCGTCGAGACCGACGAGGAAACCAACGAGATGATTCTCAAAGGCATGGGCGAGCTTCACCTCGATATCAAGATCGACATCCTCAAGCGCACCCACAAAGTGGAAGTCGAAGTCGGCGCGCCACAGGTCGCCTACCGCGAGACCATCACCAAAGCCGTTTCCGACAGCTACACGCACAAGAAGCAATCGGGTGGTTCCGGACAGTTCGCGAAGATTGACTACACCATCGAGCCGGGCGAGGCCGGCTCCGGATTCATCTTCGAGTCCAGCGTCGTCGGCGGAAACGTTCCCAAGGAATACATCCCCGCCGTGGACAAGGGCTTCAAGACCTCCGTGGACAAAGGCCCGCTCGCCGGGTATCCCTGCCTGGACTTCAAGGTCACGCTCACCGACGGTGGCTTCCACGCGGTGGACTCCTCCGCCATCGCCTTCGAGATCGCCGCGAAAGCCGCCTACCGCCAGTCCATGCCGAAGGCCGGCCCGCAGATCCTCGAGCCGATGATGAAACTCGACGTTTTCTCCCCTGAGGAGAAAATCGGCGACGTGATCGGAGACCTCAACCGCCGCCGTGGCATGATCCAGGGCCAGGAGCCGACTCCGGGTGGCGTGCGCGTCAAAGCAGAAGCGCCGCTTTCCGCGATGTTCGGCTACATCGGCGACCTCCGCACCATGACATCCGGTCGCGGCCAGTTCTCCATGGAGTTCAGCCACTACGCCGCTTGCCCTAGAAACATCGCCGAAGAGGTGATCGCCAAGGCCAAAGAGCGCGAAGAAGCGCTCCGCAAGTAATGGAAAGCGGACTTCGCTCCGCAGCCCATCGAAAGATTCGACAACCCGCGACGGTCAGCCCGTTGCGGGTTGTTCTTTTTGTGGGAAAGGCTGTGAAAACACCTCTGTTCCGTGCGATGCTCGCCCCAGAGATGAACCCGAAGCCCTCCTATCTGATAATTCCCATCGCTACCGCCATTCTTTTCCTGAATTCTTGCGATCCGAAACACGGAGAAACCCGGAGCCAGCAATTGGAGGAAACTGCCGATACACTCGAAGCGAAAGCCGAAGCTGTCCGTGAGGAAACCGAGCAAAGCGCGAATGTGAAAAATCAGGAGGCCGAGCAACTTCGAAAGCAGAACGGTGATTCGGAAAGCGCGAAGGTACTTGAGAAGGATGCGGAAGTAACCCGGGAGATCGGCGAGAAGAAGGCGGTCCAGCTGGAGGAACAGGCGGAGAAGGTCCGCGAGCAGAAGAAGCGGGCCGATGACACCCTTCCGAATGGCGATAAGAAGCCTCTGGAATGATGATCGCATCTTCCACGCCCGTGACGCTTCGCCCAGAGATACAGGGAGGCGGCAGCGACAATGCCAGCGTGACGATCTTCACGTAGAGCTGCCTCCGGGTTGCAGGTGCTCCGTCGGTGGGCTCGAAATCAAATTTTTCAGAAAGTCGCGTTATTTTTGCACAGAGCCGCTCGAGGATGACATTCCCGTTCTTGCCCTGCCGTCTCAATCTCCATAGGTGGATTCGCAAGGTAGTCTTCCCTCAAAAACAGAAACCATGAAAAACCACGATCGTACCGCCCTGCCTTGTCTGCTCCTCATCGCTGTCGCGTCTCACGCGGAAGCCGTCACCATTCTGAACTCGGCGGATGGCTCGGGAATGAGCCAGTACCGCTTCGGCCTTACCGACGGTGGTGTCACAGCCGTCGACGGCACCGCGGAAAACAGGCAGCAAGTTTCCGGAGATCCGGTGAACTCGTTCTCGGACCTCTACGGGCCGAACTTTATCAGCCTTTCCTCCCTTGGTATCACCCCGGGCGACTCCGTTTCCTTTTCTTACGATATCTATCTTCCCGCGGGCCTCGTCGGGATCACCGGTAGCAACGCGCAATTCCGGTTTTACAACGATGCGAACACAAGCGGGACCCTGCAGTTCGGAGCAGGATCCGAGTTCGCCAACCGGCGGGAACTTTTCGGAACGGGATTCGATCTCGCCACTCGCGGGGCGTGGCAGACGGTCTCACTGAACGGCACGGTTCCGCTTACAGATATGGCAGGAGGAGACATCACCCACTTCGAGTATGCCATCCAGGCTCCGCAGTCCACCGAGCCCAACAACGACGGCGGTAATCCCGATGGGAACGGCTTCGTGGAACCCGCCAGTTTCTGGATCAGGAACATCAACGTCGCATCCGTTCCGGCTCGCCTCCGTGCTTCTGGTAGGTCTCGGTGCGCTGGGTTTTCTCCGTCGCAGGCGCTAGGGGCACGCACCGGATCCCGATAAGGAAACACGCGTCGCCCGGAAACGGGTGACGCGTGTTTTCGTTTCGCGATCTGAGGACCGACCCCGGATCCAGGCTTCGTTACGGGATGCTCCGGTAGATTTCCTCGAGGGACATGACGGTGTAGGCGGTGACGAGGACGGGGTTCGATTCCATCCAGCGGCCGTTGTCATTCACCCATGAACCGTCTTCGCGCTGCACGCTGAGGAGCTTCCCGGCGAGGTCGGAGCGCCAGTCGGCCTCGGTGCCGTCGGCGAGTTTGAGCTTGTCGATCCCGGCGGCGTTCATGGATTTCGCCATCGTCTGATAGTAATAATAGAGGCCTTCCGCGCCCATGTTCGGGTTCTCCTCCATGGTGTAGTTTTTGCCGAGCCATTCTTTCACGGCCACGACGCGCGGGTCATCCGGGGTGAGCTTCGCGTAAACCAGGGAGAGCAGGCCGGCGTAAGAGATGGAGCCGTAGGAACGCAGCGCGACTTTGCCGTCCTCGGTCACCTCGGTGCCGGCTTTGGAGTCACCGGGAGTATAGATGAACCCGCCTTTGTTCTTCGCGTCGTCCGATGCCCATTCCTGGTCGTTGGTGACGGTGAGGTTCTGGCTGCGGGAAAGGAATTTGAGGGCGGCGTCCCAGTCGAGGTTCGGCTCATCCGCGTATTTCCCGTCCTCGATCACTTTGTCGGAAAGGGCCAGTGCCTCGAGCGCGAGGTAGGTGTTTGACATGTCCGTATGGTCGTCATGGGAGCCGTAGCCGATGCCGCCGTCGTTCGGGTTGTCCGTCTTGCCTTTTTCACCGATGTCCCATTGGTTGGCGATGAGATGACGGCGGGCCTTGATGATGTTCGGGTCGAATCGATCACCTGGAACCGAGGACATCGCGGTCAGCGAGGTGGCGGTGTTGTAAACGGCCAGTCCTCGGTTGTAGATTCCGCCGTCCTCCTTCTGTTGGTCTGTGAGCCAGTTGAATCCTTTTTCGAGTTTTTCCGGAAGTTTTCCGGATTCCGTTTCAAGACTCGGATCGCGAATCAGGGCGGTGAGCGGGAGGGCGGTGAGGGCGGGCAGGCCGCCATCGTCCCAGGAGCCGTTTTCGTTCTGTTGTTCCAGGAGCCAGGCGTTTCCGCGGGCGATGGATTGCTTGATCTCGTTTTTGATCGAGAGGTAGGGTTTTTCAGCGGCGAACGCGCCGGTGCAGAGTGCGAGCAGGATTGCGATGGATTTCATGATGATACGGGTTGGTAGGAAACGCGTGAGCGCTTGGAAATCTTAGGGCTTTTTGTAAGGAGCGAAGACGAGCGTCACTTTCGTGTCCAGTTCCGGGATTCTCGGGGTCATGCAGGTCCAGACCTCGTCGTTGAGATTGTCCGCGCCGGGGTAGTTGAGCAGGGAGCTGTTGGTGATGAAGATCGCCGCGATATCGCCGCTGGTCTCCGGCACGTATTTCCCGTCGTAGAATTCCGAGCCACCGTAAACCCAGGGAGTCGGCGGCATGGCACCGGCGGTGGCTTCGTAGCGGATCCATTCATGCACAGGGATTCGGATGGTTTCGCCGTCTTTTGCGAATTCCGCGAAAATGCCGATGCGTGCCTGCTTCTTGGTTTTCTCGTCGACTTCGAAGAATTCATCCGAAATCACGCCGCGGCTCCCTCCAGCTGCGGTAAAGCTCTTTGGAGGGCTTGTAACTCAGGAGCGTGAAGGCGAGGTTGATATTCGTCGGGGAGGTTTCCGTGCGGAACAGAGACTCATGGATTTTCCCGTTCTGATGGACGATCAGGTATTCCAGAATCCCCTCCCGGAGGTTCACAAGGGCCGGGAAACGGATCTCACGCGTGCGCTTGTCGATGGTTACATCGCCGATTCGGTAGCGGTTCTCGTCCAGCTTCTCGACGGGGGGCTTCCTTGTCTCCCCGTCTTCGGCAACGGGAGCTTCCTCCTGTCCGTGAAGTGCGGTCAGGGCGAGCAGGGACAGGAGGATGGGCAGAAATTTCATATGGAAAAAGGACGACGGGCGAATGCCGCTTACAATACTCCGCGAGCTTCGAGATTGTTCAAGCGATGGGCGGTTTCCACCAGCCCGTCGATGGTTGTCTGGGTGTAGGTGCGCCCGTCGCGCGTATCGACTCCGTGACCGTTGTTCAGATCGCGGAGACCTTGCAGTGCCGCATCCTCGTGGTGGAAAACTTCTACGAACACGGTCTCGAGCTTCCCGGTTTCCGCTGCGGCGCGGAGGGTTGCGCCGATCCAGCCATCGTCGGTGCTGAGGCACCCGCGGGTGGTTTTGGAGGACGCGTGGTAGATGCCCATGTGGTCCGCGGCAGCGATTTCCGCGATGAGTTCCTGGTTCTCCGCGATGCTCAGGCCGGAGTCCCCGCAATGGGCCGCATCCACAAGCAGCTTGAAGTAGTCCTGACCGATCTCTTTGTTGACCGCTTTCACGAACTCCCAGGCGACCTTGAGATTGGTGAATGTCTTGAACTCGCCGGGACGCAGGAACTCGATGTGCCAAGCGCTGATCGCAGAATCCAGCAGACCGGATTCGCGTGCGGCACGGGCGTGGACTTTTACATTCTGCGCGACGGCTTTTTCGAGATCCATGCCCTCGGGACCGTTCATCCATTCTTCAATCGAGGTGGAGGAAACGGATGCGATCCCGTGCTGCTGAGCCGCTTTGAGCGAGCCGACGAGTTGCTCGACGACCGCGTCCTCGTCCGCCGGGTCCATCGGATTCGCACCGCCGACCATCATGATGAAGTGGACTTCGAGATCCAGTTCCTTGAGACCGGTGATGAGTTCCTCGATATCACCTGCGTCCGCACCGGCGAAAAACGGGATCTGGCAGCAGGTCGGACGAAAGGGGGATTGCTCGCAGATTCGGGCCATTTCCGCGACCATGGAGAGCTTTCCGTCTCCTTCGCGGGGAAATTTTCCGGTTTCATCGGGCACCAGGCCCCCGACGAACTTGATGTGGGTGGGGACGATTCCGAGAGCGATCTTGGGTTTTAGTTTCAGTGTCTGCGACATGTGGAAATTGTGTGCGGGAGAAGTCCGCTGTCAAGAAAGGGCCGGATACGAAAAAACCACCACCCGGCGTGCGGATGATGGTTGGAAATACTCTAATTATGAGAATTATTGGTCGGCAGCGTCTCTGACATCGTCGGCCTGGTCTTCCACGGCGTCGGCTTCCTTTTCAGCCGCGTCGCGGAGCATGTCGGCTTTGTCCTCGGCCATATCTGCGGCTTTTTCGTTGCCGGTGGCATCGCGCATCTTGTCGGCGCTGTCTTCCATCTTGTCGGCGACCTTTTCAGCGTCGTCGCGCATGTTGTCGGCTTTCTCCTCCATGCCGTCGGCCTTGGCTTCTGCCGCGTCTTCAGCTGCATTTTCCTTCGGCGAATCGCAGGAGACGAACAGGACGGTAAGAGCTGTTGCTGCGAGAGTGGTGATCGTTGTGTGTGTTTTCATATGGTTGGCTAGTTTCCCTGATTGGGTTGAACGAAGATTCGCAGGTTTGATGCCATAGCGCAAGTCAGCTGATTCAGGGATTTTTCCGGGCGACTTCCGTTTGTTTTGCGAGACTCTCCGTGCGGAATGCATTCCATGAACTGTGTTTCCCGCACTTGCCGAGACGATGGCTTCCTGTAGCGTCCCGGCGTGAGAACTCTGGACCCCTGCAAGAAACCCGCACTTCTGCTATCCTTCGATTTTGATGGAACCCTGCACGATCCCGGAGAGGACCCACCCGTTCCTACCGAGTTTTTCGATACGATCCGGGAGCTGCGGGAGAAACAGGGGGCGGTCTGGGGTATCAATACCGGGCGGTCCCTCAACCAAGTGCTCGAAGGACTCTTGGAAAGTAATTTCCCTTTCCTGCCGGATTGGGTGATCGCCCGTGAACGCGAGATTCATTTTCCCAATGCCTTTGGTCGATTTCTCGCCCACCGGGAATGGAACGACCGCTGCGAAAAGGCCATCGCCGGGCTTTTCAAGAAATCCAGGAAGACGCTCAAGTTGGTCCGCGAGGAAATCGAGGAACACACGGGCGCGCAATACATCGAGGTGGCGGGGGAGCCTGCCGGGCGCATTTCCCGCACCGAGGAAGAGATGGAGTGGATCGTCGCGCATATCACTCCTCTGGTAACGGCCATTCCCGGTCTCGGCTGGCAGCGCAACTCCATCTACCTGCGGTTCGGTCACAAGGATTTCCAAAAAGGCAGCACGCTCTCGGAAATGGCGAAGCTCTACGAACTCGATACCGCCCGCACCTTCGCGATGGGGGATAGCCACAACGATCTCGAGATGCTCTCGGTGGAGCATTCGGGCATCGCCGCCTGCCCCGCGAACGCCGTCGGCGCGATCCGCAATCTGATCGAGGAACGCGGAGGTCTCGTCACCAAGGCCGAGCACGGCCACGGCGTGGTGGAGGCACTGCGGGCCGCGTATCTGTGAGAGAGATCGTGTCATAAAATTCGTAGGCTATGATCTTGCGCCCATAGGCGCGCTTCACTGGACGCTGGGGATGAAGCCCCAGCGTTCGAGATAGCGCCCCCGACCTGCCGCCTTTCCGTTTTGATTTTGAAAAGATCCCTGATCGACGGCGCGACCGCCTCACGTGCCCAGTGGGTGAAAGGCACCTTGAAACGCTCAGGGGTCGCATCGCAGACAATAACTCTGAACTTGGTTTGCCGCTCTTCGGAAAGCTTGAGTTCCGAACCCGTAGGGCGCCCTCGCTTCCTTGCCTTGAGGACCTTCATTTCGGATCTGACCAGCCTGATTGCTTGGCGACGCATCTTTTCCTAAGTCCGCGGTGTAAGCGAACGGACGTCTAATTTGTCCATGGACGATGAAGGTGCGATATCCGGCTAAGGCCCTTATCTAGTGAGCGGGTTGCTAGGAAACATTGAAAGATACGAAACATTGAAAAGATGATATGCCGGAGGTAATAGACCGGCATATCGGTTTGTTTCTGTTGTTTTGGCAGTTAACGTGTCATGGTTGTCAGGGAAATCGAACGACATCGCCACAATCCGAAACTCCGGTTGACATCCTCCCGCCGTTTCTTCAACCTCCCCATCGAAATCACCGACCCGCATATCGCCAATCGGTGTAACTATTACCACTGTTCGACAAAGAAATTAAGAATGAAAATATCACACTTACTTACTAGCCTTCCAGCCATTCGCGTCAGGTTAAGGCGATGATGCCTGATTCTATTGGGGATTTCCGCGTTCGTTTATCCCGTTTGATGTGGCGGTCGTCGGGATCGAATAGCGCCAGTTGGGAAAATTCCCGGACTTTCACCAACTGGTTGCCGAGTATGTCGTAGAGTTTTTCATAACTCAGCTCCGCCCGCCCGATTCGCTCCGTCATGGCCGTGGCCATCTTCATCCCGAGCTGGTGCGCGATCATTGCCGCCAGGACGATGGCATGGATGTGGTGGGTGCCGCTCTTGCGCTTGAGTGCCTCGCCCAGGTTGAGGGATTGCTTCCAGGCGCGGAACTGGATTTCCACCGCCCACCGTGCACGGTAGATCGTTGCAAGCTTCCTTGCATCGGCTAGTTCCACGGGAAGATTGGTCAGCATGAGGTGCCAGCCGTCGCGCACCAATCCTTTGGCGCAGGGCACCCGGCCGCTTTGCTTTGCTTTCTTCCTCCGTTCCCTGAGTCGGGCTGCGGCCACTTCACGGGTGGCGCGCAGGGCTACGAAACGGCAGGCTTTTTTCTCCTCCCCGACCTTGCACGGCAGGTCTATGATGTCCTGTTTGCTCCTTTTCAGGGTTGATTCGATGGGGGTGTCGTCCTCCAGGACAACCCCGACATTGAGGGGCAGGCGGGTGAGCCACCAGGCTCCTGCGACCTCGATGATTTTGAATTCCCCTATGCTGAAATATCCCATGTCGCGGAGAACCAGATCGCCGGGAAGAAGCAGATCCACGAGGTCTCTGCCGATGGTTTTGTCCTGCTCGGTGGCGAGGTGCAGGCTGTGGGAAACCACTTGGCCGGAGAGCAGGTCGTAGGCGAGATCGATCTTCACTCCGGCGGTCGGGCCGTGATGGTTGCCGTGGGCGGGGAACTTCTCCGCGTTGGATTTCGGCATGACCTGGCCGGATGCGTCCTCGATGAGCATGCGCCGGATCGCGCCGCCCTCCAGGGCTTTTGCGGCAGGGGCGAAGCGTTGTTTTGTCAGGTCGGAAAGGACGGCCATGAGAAATGCGGTGGAGGCAGCGCCGATGCGTTCGTGCATGGACTGGCGGGACATGGCGAGTGGAACCCTGTCCTTGAGATCACCCACGAGCTGGTTGAAGGATGCCTTGCCGGTAACCACTGCGGAGAGAAGAGATTGCATGAAGCCTCCGGGGGTGAAGCGGGGCGATTCCCTGACAACAAGGGAAGTTTTGGTTGCGATCGGGTCGAGATCCGGCAGGATGATTTTTGAGCGGCCGGCAGGTGGAGTTGTAAGCATTCCGAGCTTGCCGGCTTGCTCACCTTGTCAATGTTTTTCTCGATTTATTTTGACGTATCTAACTTATCATCAGTGCGTTACGGCTTAACCTGACGCGAATGGCCTTCCAGCATTTGCAATCTTGACTCAGATCGCATCAGCTAGAGTAGGCGAACTTGAGGCAGAGATCGTTAAGCGTTACGGAGAACCTGTCTCCCCTCACGCATACGAGCGGAATGATAGAGATGCGGTTTTTGAGACCATTCAGTCTGGCGGTCGCCTAGGATTTATCGAAGAGGAGGTAAAGGAAGTCGAGCCGACCAACGTTGCTGAAGTTGAAGGTGTAAGCCTTTCGGACAACCGATTGTTTTTCTTCGATTCAAAGGTTGGCAAGTGGCAAGACATTCGTTCAAGCATTTTAGGGCGAAGACCAGACCCTGAAGACAGCCCAGAGATCAAAAAGATGAGAGCAACTGCTACAGAACACTTTAAGCAGAGGTTTTACATTATTGATGATATAGCAATTTCCGTTATCTATCTGGGAGGTAGGAGCGTGAGTGAATCATACAAGCAGAAAGGTGTGATGTTTGGCAAAGACGCCATTCATTCATTCGCCAAGAAGTCGTTTCCTGATGCCGAGATGATTGAAGAAGGAGATCTTGCCACTCAGGGAGTCCTCGTGATCAGGCTGTTATCCGCCGACAAAGAGGTTGTCGGATGCGCTACGTATCTAGATGGAGTTTTGAAAGTGAGTGCAACACCCTTCTACACGTTCCTCTACGCAATGGAATGGGGATTGAAGAACAACGAAAAAATGAAGCAAGAGAAGAAGCTCGACCAATTCTAAATCAAGAAGTCGAACAAGTCGGAGATGGCGACGCCGAGGAAGCCGTCTGATGAATTTTGAGCTTTACCCCGGCGCGCCATTCCTATGACGTTTTCCAAAGAAATTCAGACTCGATCAAGATTCGTTGTTGTAATCCCATCAATTCTCAAGTCACATACTCATCATGACAAACGGCATCTACGTAGTTCAATTCCGCGCATCAACACAATTAATGGGCGAAGGCATCGCGGTAGTTCGTGATGGGTCTATCCACGGAGGAGACTTCGGATATCTCTATTTCGGAACAACCACAGTATCAGGTGATTCTCTAACCGCTTCAATCCGAGTTGAGAAGCATGCTGCAGGTCGTCCGAATGTTATGGGTCCTGTCGACAACTTTGATCTAAATCTAGAAGGGATGTTCAAGCACGGTTCTGATTCGTTCGATCTCAGCGGCCAGAGTCCGCAGATTCCGGGTCAACAGATTCAAATCAACGGAGTTAAGAAGCATTCTTTGGTTGATGATTCCCAAGCCTGATAATTATCCACAAGAAGAAGGAGAACAAGTCGGAGATGGCGACGCCGAGGAAGCCGTCTGATTAAAATCGGGCCTCCCCCCGGCGCGCCATTCCTATAACGTTCGACAAGAAATTTTCTAAACAAAAATATGAAATACACAGCACATACATCCAGGATCCGCCCTTTAATTGCCGCTCTCTCTACGCTCGCCTCGTTAGCAGGGTTGGCAAATGCAGCAGTTACGATAACGTTCACTCAAGATGGACAAGATATTTTGGTTATCGGCAGCGGCAGCCTCGATGTTTCTTCTCTTACAGAACTAGACCAAGGAAACTTTGCAAACGGGAGTATATCTTCAAGTTCCACTTTTAATCTTGTACGACAGGGGAATGGTTTTCTCTCTTACTTTCAAACCGGACAAGGAGGCTTAAACAATGGAGGACCGACTATTCTGCTCAACGAAGCTTTGAGTTTAAATGGTCTTGGCAGTGGGAGCAACTTTGGTATCCTTGTAAACAGCAATGATACATTCATTATAGCTCCAGACAACTTCACAACCGGGACTATTAATGGTCAATTTGTTATTGCGAACACACAATTATCGATGCTAGGGGTTGTCAATCAGACTATTTCTTGGGGTGTGGGATCTGGTGAGTCTCTTATAATTAACGCAGTTCCAGAACCATCCACTACCTTGATTTTTGGCATTGCTGGTCTTTTCCTGTTGAAGAGACGCTTTAGAAAATAAAGAAAGTCGAACAAGGCGGAGATGGCGACGCCGAGGAAGCCGTCTGATTAAATTCTGGCTTCTCACCGGCGCGTCATTCCTATGACGTTCGCCAAAGAAATTTGAAGACCGTGCGTGACCTGCATGTTCAACCTTGATTACCGAGCCGAACGGACTATCCTTCCCGCATGAGTGAGTGGCAGAATTGTTCGTCCGTAGAGCGTTCCCCCGACCGGGTAAGCGGTGCGTGGGTTTTCCGCGATACTCGGGTTCCTGTTGCCGCACTGTTCGAGAATCTCACGGACGGAGCATCTACTGACGACTTTCTAGAGTGGTTTCCCGGAGTTACCCGCAAACAAGTGGAGGCCGTGTTACAGCACGCCGAGGCGAGCCTTCTTCAACCAGCTTGATTATGCGGATACTTTTTGATCAGGGAACTCCGGCACCTCTGCGCCGACACCTGCACCCAAGCACCGTAGATACAACCGCCGAGTTGGGGTGGTCAACCGTTACGAATGGAGACCTACTTATTCTGGCCGAGGACAACGGTTACGAGGTTTCCGTGACGACAGATCAGAATTTGCGCTACCAGCAGAACCTGACAGGTCGCAAGATTGGGATCGTTGTTTTAATGACGACCTCTTGGCCACGCATTCAGCTCCGAGTCCCACAGATACTGACCGCCATTTCATCTGCACTTGGCGGAGGATACGAAGAAGTAGCCGCATAGAATGAAGAAGGCGAACAAGGCGGAGATGGCGACGCCGAGGAAGCCGTCTGATTAAATTCGAGCTTTTCACCGGCGCGCCATTCCTATGACGTTCTGCTTAGAAATATGCGCATCCTATCAATCATCGTTTCGTGCTTGGCAGTGATTGGTGCACTCCTCTGCGTCGCGGTAGTATCCAAGTTCAGCGAATTATATGCAGAACTAGATGTAAATCTCCCGACTTTTACCGGTCTGATTGTGGATTCTTCTGGTTGGGTTCCAGGTGGTCTCTTTTTGCTTCTAGCGATCACACTCGTCGGACTCATCGTCTTTCGGAAGGATAAGATTGCCGGAATATTCGCGAGAATCATAATGGCGCTTCTCATCCTGACCGCCGTAATTTTGCCATTTCTTCTTTATCTGCCATTACCAGGGTTGATAACTTCGCTGGAGTCCCAAGAAGAAACGAAGAAGCATAACAAGTCGGAGATGGCGACGCCGAGGAAGCCGTCTGATTAAATTCGTGCTTTACACCGGCGTGCCATTCCTATGACGTTCTGCAAAGAGATGCATTCGGACTACTATCCATTTGTTGCGCTAGCGATAGCTGGTTCGATAGCTGCGATCCTCCTGCTTAAAGAATCAAAAAGGGGATCAGCTTCATTTCTGGTTGGCGGGCTCGTTCCGTTGCTAGCTGTACCTCAGCAATTCAGCGCGATGGTCAGTTCCTTTCGAACTTGAGCTTCTTAGCATTCTATGTGCATTTCCGATTACTCTCGGTGCATTCATCTCCATTATCGTAAGGGGAATGATGCGCAGAGCGAACGCAATTCCATTCTGGATCATCTCGTCTAGTTCAGTGTGTCTCTCTGCCTACGTTGGAATATTCTTTTACGGCTCCTATCTAATACCATGACAGCCATGCGAGCGAAGTTTTCCGCCCATAATAACTACCTCGCTGGCGTCAATTCTACCACGCTTCTTCTTGAACCCTAGAGGCGAACAAACAGCACTATTCGAAATTCAAAAAGGCAGAACAAGGCGGAGATGGCGACGCCGAGGAAGCCGTCTGATTAATTTTGAGCTTCGCCCCGGCGCCGCCATTCCTTTAACGTTCGCCTCAAATAATGAAATGCATCCCGTTCAGCAGTCGTTTGAGTGGGTCTCGCTACGAGGAATGGAAGTTGGGCCGCATCGTGATGGGGATACAGATAGGGGCGGTTCGCTATTCTGAGTCGGTAGATAGCCGATCATTGACCGGACTTTGTGCCCAGTTCCATTAACCCAACATGTCGAAGCGGCCAACCCATATTATTGTAATTCTGCTAGCGGGAGGCCTGGGATTTCTGCGATTCATGTCTGAGCCACATTTCCATCGAACTGTCGAACAGTCCCCCGGCGCAAGCAGAGGCCAAGGCGGAGCCCTGCGATCTCTAGATGCCCACAGAGCGTCCCTAGGCACCAAAACCCGCGAACGGGAGATGAAGAAGGCGATTAACGTCGATGAAATGTTAGCCGCCTTGAACACGCCCCTGCCGGGATTGACCAAGTTCCCGGAACAGACCCTGCTAGAGCGCATCCTTGCGACGAACTTCTCCCTAAAAAAGGCTGGTAATTTCGTTCGCTTAGGCGTTGACGAAAAGACGCACCCGTCAGAAACCCTTCTCGAAAGGACCTTGCCTGCGTTCTCGCAAGAGGATGCTACCCCCAACGACATCATCCGCCACGCACTGCGTACGTTGAAGCAGCATCACTTTCTGAACCTGGATGAGGGCAGAGTATTGTTCCAAGAAGGAAGTGGTGGATAGGTCTTTTCCGTTCCACGAACGCCAAGGATCGTGACGTCATGATGGACGAATAGATATGTGATGATTATGACTCAACAGCTGTTTAGGAATTCGCTGTAACAAAACAGAAGAAGGCGGAGATGGGGACCCGGAGGAAGTTGGTGTCGGGGGAAGTTGGTTGCCATCGCGTCGGGATCGGTTCATAGTGTTCGGGTGATCGACGTGGCTCTGAGTCCTCTGGTCGCCATTCCTCAAACGTTCGCGAAAGAAATTGCTTTTTGGCGGCGTTTTCCTATTCTACAAATATGACAGCAGGAATATCCATCGATCACGCCGTATGTCACGGTAAGCCCGTGATAGAAGGCACACGGGTTCTTGTCTCCACCGTTCTTGGCGCACTTGCGGGAGGGGATTCCATGCAGGATGTAGCAGACGACTACGGGATCACCATCGACCAGATTTCTTCGGCGCTGGAATTTGCCGCGGATATTTCGTCTTTCCAGACAGCCGCTTACGAAGAGGTTGTATGACGTTTCTTTTCGATGAGAACTTTCCCAAGTCTGCACGGACACTCTTGGAGGAGCGATCTCACAGCATCATTGATTTTAGGATCGATGGGGTAGTTGGAGCGGATGATTCAGAGGTGATCGATTTGGCACAGCGGAATAGCGCAGTAATTCTCACTACGGATCGCGATTTCTTTCACACTTTGGGCAGACAGCATCCTAGTCACCACGGGATCATCGTTATTGCCCTAAAGAAGCCGACTCGAAGCTTGATCTTAGCGCGATTACTCTGGTTACTCGATCATATTGATGTGACAGAGATCCCAGGACGAGCATTTCAATTGAGAGACAAAAGTTGGCAGGTGTATCCTGCACTGAACAAACAGGAACGCGAACAAGGCGGAGATGGCGACGCCGAGGAAGCCGACTGATTGAATTTTGGCTTTATTCCGGCGCGCCATTCCTATCACTTTGAGAATATGAAGGAATATTCTTTCAATATTTACATTTTAGCAAAGCATCTGAATGAGCGACTGGTATCAAAATATACTTGACTTCCACAACCTAGATAATGCGGATAATCCAGACTCGCTCGTTCTTGGTTCGCCCGCTACGAACGCTTCCATCGCCGAGCTTGAGAAGGCCACAGGATATGCAATGCCGAATGAATTCAGGCAGCTCTATTTGGAATTCGATGGCTTCGGCACTTCCCGAGATGGCGAGACCGAATGGTTTTTCGTTCCGATCTCCAAGCTCGATGCCCATCTAAGCGAAGTGCGAGATTGGTTTCAAGACACCCATCCCGAGATAGCAGAGCGTTTCGTCTCGTTTGTGGACTGGCGTTGCGGCGACGCGAGTGGGTATATTTTCACGGAGTCGGGTTTGCCAGAGCCAGGAATATTCATGTTTGAGCATGAGAGGTACGAGTTCGACGCGGAGCAGGATTGGCGTGAGTTCCTAGTTCCCGTAGATGATACGATCCGCACCTTTCTTACGGAATAGAAGAGGCAGAACAAGAGGTGGAGATGGCGACGCCGAGGAAGCCGTCTGATTAAATTCGGAGCTTGACCCCGGCGTGCCATTCCTATGACGTTAGGCAAAGAAAGAAGACGATGCTCCCAAAGAAAAATACTGTCGTCACGCCAGAGAAGTTTGATCGTTTATTCGAGAACACCGCGATCATCGCAGAGTTCGCGACACCGGAAGCGGAAGATGAATACGTGAAGCGCGACTCGTTCCTGATCCACCTTATTCAAGAAGTAACCAAGACGCACTTCGGCTCGGACGAAGAGAATCGACCTCACATTATGGAAGATTGGTGGCCGAATTACACAAGATACATAGACGCTAGCTTGACGCAATTCAGAGCCGCTTATCTTGTCGATCTCTATCAGTTACTTGCCGACGAATACCAAGATTACAGAATACAGATTTGCGTCTATGGAGACTCGATGGAAGGTTCCACCTATGTTGGATCGATGGTTCTTCGTTCGGATAGCATCACGGTCGAAAAGGCTCTCAACACTTTGCTGCAAAAAGAAACCAAGAAGGCGGAGATGGCGACGCCGAGGAAGCTGTCTGATTAATTCGGAGATTGACCCCGGCGTGTCATTCTATAACGTTGAGGGTCCCTGCCATTGAACCGAGCGTTTTCGCCTCTTGCATCGTCAGCCATCTGGGTAAGACCGGATTCGCTATGGAAAGCGGGCAGATCGCCATCGACGGCAAAGCGTTGCGCAAAAGCCGGCGGAAACGCGAAATCCGTGCAGACAGCCAATCCAACTACCTCGAAAAATTACTCTCCCTAATATAGGCACCCTGTCGGGTTTGCCAGATGGAAACAGGATGATGAGACCGACGCGAGTATTAGATTCTCTGCGAAACGGGTTTTCCGTGCGCCAATTCCGAATGATAAGGGAAATGGAGAACCTGCCCTCTTCGGGTACAAATACGCGGCGAACAGGGCAGCTATCCAAGCGAAGTTTGGGGAAATGACTGATTTTGTCGCCCAATCGGAAAATGAGGAGTGATTTTCCTCAGGGATGCCAGAGTATCGCAACATTTTCCCCTTTTCCACGAGCGTGTAGATCGCCTTTGCGTCAGGGCGATCGATGGCGGATGCTCGGGCCGTGAGTGGAATACGAGGGGATAGCGGTAGGACGGGACGGATTTTGTCCGAGCGGCTTCTGCTGCTGTTGCTAGCGGCTGTTCAATTCACGCATATCATGGATTTCATGATGATGATGCCTCTCGGGCCGCAGCTCATGAGGGATCTGCAGATTTCTCCCCGGCAGTTCGGGAATCTGATTTCCGCTTTCTCTCTTACTGCGGGGATCGTCGGCCTATCGATGGCCCCCTTCATCGACCGTTTTGATCGACGAACCCTGTTACTTGTCTGTTACGCGGGCTTCGCCCTCGGCACACTTGCCTGCGGGCTTTCCCACTCTTTTGAAACTCTCATTTTCTCACGGGCATTGTGCGGAGCATTCGGTGGGGTGGCAGGTGCGACCCTGATGGCGATCGTTTCTGATGTCGTTCCGATGGAGCGCCGGGCGGCGGGAATGGGAATCATCATGACCGCTTTCTCGGTGGCGGCCGCGTTAGGGGTTCCCTTCGGGCTGAAACTGGCACAGTGGTGGAAGTGGGAGGCTCCGTTTCTAGCGGTTGCCTCGGTGGCGGCGGTGGTATGGGTGCTTTTATGGAAAGTTCTGCCAGCCGTGCGCGGGCATTTGGAAGACGAGACAGGGGCGCGTCGAATTCGGACTCCGGGTGAGTTTCTTCAGCTGCTCAAGGATAGGAACGCTTGGCTGGGGATCGCGCTCATGGGGATGGCGGTGATGGGGCATTTCATGATCATCCCGTATCTTTCTCCCTATCTCGTCCAGAATGTGGGGATGCCTGAGAAGGATTTGTTTCTGGTTTATATGGTGGGCGGGATGGTGACGGTGGTGACCGGTCCGTTTTTGGGGAAGATGGCGGATAAATTCGGACGATTCCGGATTTATCTTCTGCTAGTTGGTTTCGCGAGTGCCGTGATCCTGACTCTTACCAATTTCGGTCCGCATCCGGTGTGGCGGATTCTGATCCTGACGGCGTGCTTCTTCGTCTTCGCTAGCGGCCGGTTCATTCCGGTTCAGGCAACGGTTTCGCTAGCGGTCGGGACGAACCGACGAGGCGCCTACATGAGCCTGATCTCATGCACCCGCGATCTCACGGCGGGGATTTCGGCCGCCGTCGGTAGTATGATCGTTATGGAAGGCCCGGGCGAAACGATCTTGAGATACGACTGGCTCGGATATCTCGCGGTGGGTGTCAGTATTTTCAGCCTTGCCATCTTCCGACGGGTGAAGGCGATGGAATGAGCGGTGAAACCAGCCGATCAACCACCGACAAGTTGGTTGTCCCTTTGCTCCGGCTGTCGCATGGGATGCAGATTCACATCCGTGACGGTGAGGCTACACGAGTCCGCGTAGATTCCGACATGACCTATTTTGAAGTCCGTATCCGCCAGAGAAAGCACGATTCTACCCGCGATGGAGAGCTCGATATAGCTGCCAAAGGCCATAAGAGAAATTCGCTCACCGCAATCTCCGCTTGTCGCCCAGTTTCCGGATTGCAGAGCCCTGAAGCTCATCATGAATTCACCTTCCGTATCGGGCGCGGTTCCCCAGGAGCGGATTTGTGCGATGCCTTTGAGTAGATCGAGGGAAAGGTAGTAGCCGTCGTGGGTTTCCTGATCGATCCGAAACACGAAGCCGCATTTCCCTTTGCCATCGACAGACAGATGGCAGTCCAAACGGAAATCCGCGAGCGAACCGTCCAGAAGAAAGGACTGGAATCCGAAGGTGCTTTCAAGTCTCCAGCCGTTTTCGATCCGGGAGACGGAATGGCCCCGTGTTTCCTTCAACAGGAAGGAGGGTTCCTCCAGTTCCACCGCGTCCTCCACCCATTCGTCGAAACCTTCGAAGGTTTTCAGGTACAACACACCGTCATCCGCTTGGCACAGGCGTTTCGGCGGGGGCATAAGATTGTTTGCGGTCCGGTCTCTCTGGTCCATGGCATAGAAGCACCAGAGCATCCATCCGTTCTCATCCTCGCAGACACGGCCGGCGTAGTTTCCCTGCGGCATCAGCACATTGTCGTGGTACGAGCGCCAATCCGAGCATTTTGAACCCGCATGCCAGTAGCGGATTTTCGCATCCTCACGCACACTGCCGATGAGATAGCGTTCCTCGCCGATGATCACGATGTTCGGCACCTCCAGATCATCGTAAAGACCGGGGTGCAGGAGTGGCGGTTCCGGCTCGAAATGATACGGACTGGTTTCTACGAACGAGGCGACACAACCACGCCGGACGATGGGTCCTTCCTTTACCCTCGCCGCCACGAGCAGGACATGACGATCCCCGTCCACGAAGAAAAACGGATCGCGGAAGCTCACCCAGTGCCGGCCTTCCTCCAGGTTCGACTCATAATGATCCGGCGAGGGCGAGATCGGGTAGCAGCTATCGGGATCGATCAGCGAGGTGACTTCGTTAGGCTCATGGCGCAGGGACTTGTTCCGCGCGTCCCGGACAAGCTCGGGATCGTTCGGGCCGCGCCCGTCTTCCCAATGCGCGGGATGTTTTTCCCATACGTAGAGATCGTCACTGGTGGCTAGACCGACCCTCTGGATGAGTCCCCGGTCGCGTCGGGAAAGTCCGGTATAGAACATGCGCCAGGAACCGGGTTTATGAGGGTCCGGAGAGATGTGCATGGTCCAGAGCATCAGGTCGTCCCAGCTTCCGGGATCACCGAGGAAAATGGAATTTCGGACACGCCGCCAATGGATGGCATCGGTGCTGACCGCGTGGGCGATGAAGTCGTGGTTGGGTAGGACGAGGTGGAAGAGGTGGTAAAGGCCTTCGTGGTAAAAGACATGGATATCGCCTATCGCCTTCCGGCTGCCATCGGTTTCTGAGAACATGGGTAAGGGCTACCAGACTGCTGCTGAGAAAACCAGCCTTGTCAATCGGCAGGTATCCGTGTGGAGGGTTTGGCATGATTTGGAATTCGATGACATGGCATAACGGGTCCTTGCCCGGGAAGCTCGAAGCACGGCAATTCCTGCAAAGTTTTCAATTCACGAACGAATCGGGTGAATTTTGAAAATTTGTGTTGTAAAGCGACCGGGAAGCCGTATCTGACGCGTGAAATGAAACTTCAAGCCCTTAGCGGTGTGTTGGTTGCGACTTTGGTTATCGGATTCGGAAGCTCCAAGCTCCAGGGTCAGAACGTGAACATAGATTTCCGGAGCGGAATCTGGGAGCATGAGACTTCGGCAGGTGTTTTCCAATCCTACAACGGCTGGCAGAAAAAACCGGGATCCACTCAGGGGTATGCCACTGGTCGCACGACCTTCACCGGTGGAACGACCCTGAGTGTGAAAACACAGTTCTTCGGGACGGCAAAAGCCGGACCGAACAATTTCACTTTGGACGCGGTGAACACGAGAGGATTTTCGTTCCAGAATCTGGGAACAGGTGACACGAACAAGAAGGTCGATGCGAACGGAAGGACGATTCTCGAAAATTACCAACGTATCGATTTCACGTTTTCAAACAAAGTATCGATGGACACGCTCAGACTCTCCGATGTGGACACATCGGGAACGGGCGGACCTACGACACAAGCATGGAGGGATACGGTGGGATTGGAGCTTTGGAACGGTTCCGTTCCCGTGCTGCCCGGGACCGGGATCGATCCTCAGATCTTTCTGCCATCGATGACAAATTTGAAGAGCAACATCACCTCCGGCGGTCTGCCTTTCGCTTACGCGGATGTGGTCGGCAATACAACGGCAGTGAACCCGGCACCGGCGAATGATCCATCAACCGCGACGTTTTCCTACAACCAGAGTTTTGTAGATGGTTTTTCAATCTATCTCTGGAACCGTGGCGGAGGCACGGGTAGTCAGCACGCAGTGGTCTTGCAGGCGAGCGGATCGAGTTTGACGGTCGTGCCAGAACCATCGGCGACCGGGTTGCTGGCTTTCGCGGCAACGCTGCTTCTCGCGAGAAGGCGGAGGTAAGTTCAGTGCCGGCGATGTCTTGCCGTGAAGAGGCAAGCGGCACTCGCGAGCAGGACCAGGCACGAGGGCTCGGGAACGGCGGTGCCGACAGCATCGATTTCCGAGAATGACGATGGAAACGAGCCGGTGCTGAAAAGTTCGATGCGGATGTTGGTTACTGATCTTCCATCGATATCGGCAAGGGTTCCCGTCTTTCCGAAGTCACCGGCGACACCGGTCAGAGGATCATCGATATCAGCGATCAGTGAGTAGTTGCTTCCCCCGTCATAAGAGAACGAGACATCGGCAAAGAAGGAGAGGCGAGAATCCCGGACAGGATTGACCAGACGGAAGTAGATGGTCGAGACATCGAAGGTTCCGCCAAGGTCGTAGTCCAGGGTTCCGGGATTCACGAAGCTTCTTCCGGAGCCGGTGGTTCCGGTGATTCCGTCCGTGAGCGAGGAAAGGCCTATCGTCGCGGTGTCGCCGTCACCACCTTCACGAGTTGCGGTTCCCGTAGGCGCGATGCCGTTTATCAGATCCGTGGTCAGTGACGGGGACGCACCGGTGGAACTGACCGATGTGTAGGTTGCCGCTCCGAAAGCGAGCGGGGAGACAATCAAACTGAGAGTTACTGCCTGGAATATTTTTGCCACTTCGTGGGAAACTACTTTTCCGTAAAACGTTAGCGATAAAAATAGGCGGAATCCCTACTCTCCTCCCCTGTTCAGGGGAGGAAATCATCGTTCCACCGCGCTACCCGTTCGTGATTCCTGCGGTGACTTTCTCCGGGGCGTCCGGGACGGCAAGGGAGCGGGCGGCAGCGGACATTACTCTCAGCGCGGCGTCATCGCACAAAAGATCGGTGAGGAGTTTGGCGAGGGATTCTGGGGTGAGATCCTTTTGCTGGATGAGCTTCGCGGCTCCGGCATCGGAAAAGACCCTCGCGTTGGCGGTCTGGTGGTCGTCGGCGGCGTAGGGATAGGGGACGAGTATGCCGGGGAGGGCGGCGAGAGAAATTTCCGTAAGAGTGGATGCTCCAGAACGGGCGACGACGAGATCCGCCAGCGCGTAGGCGGAGGGCATCTGATCGCAGAAGCCGATGAGTTGGTAGCCTGGGCGTTGCACGGGGTGCTCTTCCTGGATGCGGGGGAGGTCGTTGGGGCCGGCGATGTGAAGGATCTGGATTTCCCCCGGGAGGAGAGGGGCGGCTTTCGCGATGAGTTGATTGAGGCCGAGGGCGCCTTGGGAACCGCCCGTTACCAGGAGTGTGGGTTTTTCCGGATCGAGGTCGAATCGCGCGGCAGCTTCGGCGCGGGACGGAAGGTTGAGGATTTCCGGGCGGGCGGGGGTGCCGGTGAGTTGGGTTTCCTTTTTGAAAAACGCGGCGGCGGGGGCGAGGCCGATGAAGACTTTGGTGCAGAAGCGGGAGGTGAGGATGTTCGCTTTTCCGGGGCGGGCGTTCGAATCGTGGATGTAGGTTTTTTTCCCGAGTTTGTGGCCGGCGTAAACAGGAGGGAGTGAGGTGAATCCGCCCATGCCGAGCACGGCATCGGCTCCGAACTCGCGGATGATTTTCTTCGAGGTCCTGATCGATTTCCAGAGTGCTACCGCGAAAGGCAGCATTTTCGGTGAAAGGGTCGGTGGCTTCGCGATGGCCGGAACGGATTTGAAATTCAGGTGCGGGTATTTGGCTGATGCCTGGGAGTCGATCTTCTTTTGTGAAATGAGGAGAAGCGGCTCGTGTCCCTGGGCGAGCAGGGATTCGGCGACGGCGATGCCGGGGAAGAGGTGGCCGCCGGTGCCGCCACAGGCGATGATGATTTTCATGGGAGAAAAAGTTTGTCAGGTTTCAGTGTTCAGTTTTCAGAGAAGACTGGGGTTTTGGGGAAGAGTTGCACTGCCAAGGACGCCAAGTTCGCCTAGTAAGGGGGTGATGCTTATGTCTCCTTTGCTTTTCTTACTTGGCGATCTTGGCGGTGAAAGTTCTATGCTAGGCCGGCGCGGGTGAGGAGAGGGAGGGGGTCGGCGGGGCGGGACATGAAGTTTTCGTAGAGGACTTCCGGGGGGGCGGAGTTGCCTTTGCTGAGGATGTGGGTGCGGAAGTCGAGGCCGGTGAGTTCGTTGAGGATGCCTTCGGCTTTGAAGCGGGTGAAGGCATCGGCATCGAGGACTTCTGCCCATTTGTAAGAATAATATCCCGCGGCGTAGCCGGTGGGCGAGCTGAAGAGGTGGCCGAAGCGGCGGATCATGGAGGGCGATTGGGTTTTCTGCGGGGCGCGGTAGTCGGCTAGGATTTCGCGGTCGACTTCGTCGAGATCGCGACCGGCGTATTTCTCCAGATTGACATGGAGCTCGAGATCGAGCTTGGCGAGGGCGAGCTGGCGCATGAAGGCGGTGGCGGACATGTAGTTTTTCGCGGCGAGCATTTTCTGGAAGAGCTCTTCGGGTATGGGTTCTCCGGTTTCGTAGTGGCGGGCGAACAGGTCGAGGGTTTCACGCTCCCAGCAGAAATTTTCCATGATCTGTGAGGGAAGTTCGACGAAATCCCAGGCGACGCTGGTGCCTGCAAGGGATTTCACCGGGACATCCGAGAGCATGCCGTGGAGCAGGTGGCCGAACTCGTGGAAGATGGTTTCGACCTCGCGGTGGGTGAGCAGGGCGGGGGTATCGCCGACGGGCGGTGACATGTTGCCGATGATCAGTCCGAGGTGGCGGCTCGCCTTGTTCGCCGGTGTGGAGTGAGTTCATCCAGGCACCGCCGCGCTTGGTCTCGCGCGGATGCCAGTCCGCGTAAAAAGAGCCGAGGTGTTGCCCGGATTTGGTGTCGTGAATTTCGTAGAAGGTGACTTCCGGGTGCCAGGTTTCAACCGGGGGTTGGGATTGTGGATGGGAGATCGTGGATTTTTGGGTGATGGTGATTCCGAAAAGTTTCCGGGCGATGAGGAACATGCCGTCCATGACGCGGTTGACGGGGAAGTAGGGGCGGAGAGCTTCGTCGTCGATGGCGTACTTTTCCTGACGCTGCATCTCGGCGTAGTAGGCGACTTCCCATGGCTCCAGAGGCTCGGGTTGCTGGGCAGCCATAGGCAGGCCCTCCTTGGTTGCTTTGTAGAGGGCCAGTTGCTCGGATTCCTCCAGGAACGGCGTTTTGATCCGGTCGTGGAGTTGCTCGATGAAAGTGATCGCGTTGTGGCCGTTGCGAGCCATGCGACGCTGGAGGATGAGGGAGGCGAAATTCCGGTGGCCTAGGATTTCGGCTTTCTCCTGGCGAAGGCCTAGGATTTGCCAGACGAGGGAGGAGTTGTCGTGCTCGCCCTCGGATGCGACTTTCACGGAGGCTTCCCAAACGGTTTTTCTCAGATCCTCGTCGTGCGCGTGTTGCATGACGGGGAACATGGAAGGGAACTGGAGGGTGAAGCGGTAGGAGCCTTCCGGGAGGTCCTTTGACTTCGCGTTGGCGGCGGCGGCGGCTTTCGCGGAGGCGGGCAGACCGGCGAGCCTGTCTTCGTCGATGATGACCAGGGACCAGGCGTTGGTGGAGTCGAGCACGTGCTCGGAGTATTGTTTGGTGAGAAGGGAGAAGCTCGGAATCGAGGGCGGCGATGCGGTTCTTCCTGTCATCGGGCAGGGCTGCTCCGGAATCCAGGAAATCGGCGAGGGTTTCCTCGACGTGGCGGCGTTGGATTTCCGAAAGAGTGGCGGCTTCTTCGCTTTCCGAAACGGTTTTCAGGACATTGAAAAGCCGGGGATTGAGGGAGAGGGAGGAGTAGAAATCGGTTACTTCCGGCAGCAGGCTGTTGAGGGCTTCGCGCTGGGCGGGGTTGTCCGAGACGGAATCGAGATGGTTGAGACGCCCCCAACCGCGGGAGAGGGTTTCGGTGGCGTTCTCAAGGGCGAGATAGCTGGACCCGTAGGTGGCCCCGGTGGCGGGTTGGGTCGAGATTTCCTCGATAGCGTGCTTCGCTTCTCCGAGGGCGTGACGGATGGAGGGGACGATGGTTTCCGTGGTGAGGGAGGACCATTTGATCTCGAAGGTGGGGTCTAGGTAGGGGTGCATAGTTAAACTTTGAATTCTAAATTCTAAACATCAGGAAAGAGGGGAATTACAGGCGGGCGAGTATGATGCGCCGCTTTTCGGTGTATTCTTCTTCGGTTATCAGGTTCTTCTGGCGAAGATCCTCCAATTCCGCGAGCTGCTTCTCGGCTGTCGGGGAATGCATGCTCGGGGCGGAGCCTTTTTTCGAGGCGAGAGCGACGATGATCACGACGGGGAGGGCGATGATCACCAAAATGACAAGGATCATGATCATTTCCGGGATACCCAAAGGTCCGAGGAAGGCGGTAGTTTCCAGAAGATGCGGGAGGACGGGCGCTCTCATGGCTGGAGGGTGTTGGTGAGAAGCAGGGTGCCGACGGTGAGTCCAATGGCGATGCGGTAGTAGCCGAAGACCTGGAGGCCGTGGGACTGGAGATATTTGACCAGCCAGCGGACGGCGAGGGCGGCGGAAATGGTGGCGGCGAGGATGCCGACGATGAGCGGGACGGGCCCGTAGTGATCCCACATGAGTTTGCTGCCACCGAGCCAGACATCGTAATCGGAACCCGCTCCTTCGATTTTCCAAACGGCTTTTTTCGCGGTGGCGGCGGTGAGGGTGACGACTCCGAGCAAGAAAGAGTACTCGACGGCGGCTTTCACGGAGAGGCCGACGATGAGTCCGCCGCAGATGGTCATGAGGGAACGGGAGGTGCCTGGCCACATGGCGACGCACTGCAGGAAGCCGATGAAGAGGGCGGACTGCCAGGCGAGCTTGAGGATGTCGCGGCCGTTTCCGCGTGGGGGATTTTTCCGGCGGTAGCTGACGGTCCAGAGGATGCCGAACCCGCCGATGATCCAAGCGGCGATAACGGGCCAGAGTCCGAAGAGTTTTTCCTCGATGATGTCGTTGAGAAGCAGTCCGAGGACGGCGGCGGGCAGGAATCCGACGAGGACGGCGATGGCGAGTTTCAGGCCCTCGGGATCTTGCCCGAAAACTCCTTTGATCATTTTCAGGACGTGCCTCCAGTACAGTCCGACGACGGCAAGGATGGCCCCTCCCTGGATGCAGATGGCGAAGCAGTCTGCGGCGAGTTTGTCGGTTTCCGAAAGGGTGCCGATGTGCATCAGGCGCTGGGCGACGATGAGGTGGCCGGTGGAGGAGACGGGGAGGTATTCGGTGATGCCTTCGATGAGGCCGAGGAGGATGGCTTGCCAGATTTCCATAAGATGTTTTTCCGGCGCGGATGGTGGGTTTTGTAAAGAGGGGTGGCAAGACTTGGGTTGAGGGGAAGTGGCTTGGGCGGGGGGGCGACGGGTAGGAAGGCTCGGGTGCTGGGTTCGGTTTTTGTGTCTACGATATTTCGGGATTGGGAGTTGATCGGGGGGCGTGGGGTGCGAGGGTGTGCGGGCGAAGGATATGAAGAGGGGGTATTTGAAACTTGTGAGGCGGAGTTACCGCATGTTGCGGCACAAGAGGCTGAGGCACAGGGCTTGGTGGAGGCGAATCACGCGGCCGCTGTTTGACAAGCAGCTCTGGAAGCCTTGCAGGGATACGGTTGCTTCGGGGCTGGCTGTGGGCTTTTTCTTTTCGATGATGGCGATGCCTTTCCAGATGATCGCTGCGGCCCTGACGGCGATGCGATTCAGGGGGAACATTCCTTTTGCTGTGGCGGGATGCTGGGTCTCGAATGTGGTTACCCATATCCCGATCTGGGTCGGGCAGGAATTGCTGGGAGACTGGATGCGCGAATCGCTGGGATTCCCGATGCCGGAGTTCCTGGTCGCTTCCGCGATCAATATCCCTGATTCCTGGGAGAATTTCTATACGAAGACCCGGGTGGGTGAATGGATGAGCAGTTCGTTGGGGATCGCGTTGCCCGAGAGTTTGAACGCAGCCAGTTTTCTGTTGGGTATGATGGTATCGGGGATCCTGCTGGCATTGATCGCTTATCCTATCGTGCATATTTTTTCGATGCTGATGCCGCATCATCTGCCGGTGCTGAAATCGCGCCCGTTCCGTGACCGCAAGAGGAACATCTGAGGGTTTTTGGTGGACATAGCGGGGCGGACGGGTGCTCATTTCCGGATATGATTCCAAACGTTCTCGCAGAAAGATATTCCTCCACCGGTATGAATGAGATCTGGTCCGCCGAGGGTCGGATCGTTCTGGAGAGGGAATACTGGATCGCGGTGATGAAGGCGCAGCGGGAGCTGGGACTGGATATCTCCGAGGAAGCGATCAGGGCGTATGAAGCGGTGAAGGATCAGGTGGATGTCGCGTCGATCATGGCGCGGGAGCGGGTCACGCGGCACGATGTGAAGGCACGGATCGAGGAATTCAACGGGCTTTCAGGTTTCGAGGAAATCCACAAGGGGCTGACTTCGCGTGACCTGACTGAGAATGTGGAGCAGCTCCAGGTGTTCCGCGGGCTGCTTGTGATTCGGGAAAAAACCGTGGCGGCCTTGCGCCGGATGCGGGAGCGGGCGGAGCAGTGGGACGAGGTCGTGCTCACCGCGCGGACGCACAATGTGGCTGCGCAGCCGACGACTTTGGGAAAACGCATCGCGATGTTCGGCGAGGAGCTGCTTTCCGGATTTTCAGCGCTTGAGAACGTGATCGCCGGATATGCGGTGCGCGGTTTGAAGGGAGCGGTGGGGACTCAGATGGATCAGCTTTCCCTCTTCGGGGGAGACGCGGAGAAGGTGGCGGAACTGGAGAAACGGGTGGTGTCACACCTGGGTATTCCTCAACAGTGGACCAACGTGGGGCAGGTCTATCCGCGCTCGCTGGACCTGCGGGTGGTATCGATTCTGACGGAACTTGCCAAGCGGGCCTTCTTCGTTTTGCAAGACTCTGCGGCTGATGGCTGGGAACGAGACTGCCTCGGAAGGATTCGCGCCGGGTCAGACGGGATCCAGCGCGATGCCGCACAAGATGAACTCGCGTTCCTGCGAGCGGGTCAATGGTTTCCATGTCATCCTGAAAGGGTATCTGGCGATGGCGGCGGGGCTGGCTGGCGATCAGTGGAACGAGGGGGACGTCTCCTGCTCGGTCGTGCGGCGGGTGATGCTGCCGGATGCGTTTTTCACGCTCGACGGCATGTTCGAGACATATCTGACAATTCTCGAACAGATGGATGCCTATGAGGCGGTGATCGCGGCGGAAACGGCTCGCTACCTGCCTTTCCTAATGACCACCACGGTAATGATGGAGGCGGTGAAACGCGGCGTGGGCCGTGAGACGGCGCACAAGGTGATCAAGGAGCACGCCGTGGCAACCGTGGCGGATATGCGGACGGGGACTGTCGAGAAGAACAACCTTCTGGATCGGCTCGCGGAGGACGGCAGGCTGGGGCTTTCCCGTGAGGAGCTGGGAGAAATTTTGAGGAAGGGAGATCGGGAAGTGGGGGCAGCGATGGCGCAGGTGAAAGCTTTCTCGTCCTCTGTGAAGCAGCTCGAGGAAAAATGGCCCGAAGCGGCGGCGTACGGACCGGGGGTAATTCTTTGACAGAAGAGGTCGGATATCACCGACCGCCGTGCCCCCACAGTGATTCGTTGCATCCCGGCGAGCCGTTTGACCTTCGGAACGATGGTCCGATATACTGCCGTGCATCACGTTTTGTGAATCTCCAGGCTTTCAGGCGAGCGCGTGCGTTCACCCAATCCGAGCAGTTTGGAGTGCGGATGGCTTGCCTCCGCTTTGGCGCTGGAGGGCTTGCCCTCTGTGGTGCGGAGCGGCAAGACAGGAACGGAGCGCACCGAACAGACCCCGTGAGGCAAGCCTCACTATCGAAAGCGGAGGCGAGCCATCCGCACTCCAAAGTTTTCACAAGTCTTGATGCGCGCCAATATAGGATCAGCCGCCCGTGCGGGGAGGTCCTTTTTTCTTCGGCCTGTCCGGGGTGACGTTGCGCATGCCGGAGCCTGCTTTTGAATTCTTGAGTTTCTGCATTTCCGCCTGTTTCTCAGCCATGCGCTGAACCCATGATTTTTTGGCAGCGGCTCCTTTTTTCTCCACGAGTTCCGGCTCGGGCATCCGATTCATGAGGAAGGTCTGACCGATGGAGAAGATGTTCTGGGTGGTCCAGTAGAGGGCGAGCGCGGAGGCGTAGTTGTAACAGAAGAAAAAGAACATCAGCGGCATGAACATCATGATGCGCTGCTGCATCTTGTCTCCGGTTTTGGGCATCATGGACATCTGGATGGCACTGGTGGCTGCCATGACGATGGGGAGGATGTTGATCGGAATACCGGCGAGGTGTCCGAAGGTGTCGGGTTGTGAGAGGTCGCCGACCCAGAGGAAGGGCTGGTTGCGGAGTTCGACGGCGTAGTCGAGCATGCGGAAGAAGCCGAAGAAAATGGGAATCTGAATGAGCATCGGGAGACACCCGCCGAGCGGGTTGATGCCGTATTTCCGATAGAGGCCCATCATCTCGGTATTGAGCTTGTTGGGATCGTCCGAGTATTTCTCCTTCATCTCCTTCATGATGGGTTGGAGCTTGGACATGCGCTTCATCGAGCGGGTGGACTTCGCGTGGAGAGGCCAGATTACGATACGAACGATCAGGGTGAGGCAGATGATGGCCAGGCCCCACGACTCATGCGCGGAGAGATGCACGAGGCCGGAGTGGAGCCAGTTGAGGACGGCGTTGAGCAAGCGTGAAACGGGGCTGAAGAACCCGTATTGCATCATCTCGCCCCAGCCGCTGCCGTTTTCCCCGGTGTTGTCGAGTCTGCGGAGCATGGTGTTCGCCTTCGGGCCGGTGAAGATGCTGTAGTTCAGGGTTATCGGCTTGCCGCTCTCGATGGCTTTCGCGGGCAGGGAAATTCCGGCGCGAACGGCGGTGAGCTGCTTTGCCTCCGGTGTCAGGGAAAAGTATGCGGGCTTTCCCCAAACCGCCGTTGCGGCGGGGATTTCCGGACGAATGACCGTGGTGAAAAACTGGTCGGCCACGCCGGCGTAGGCGATTTTCCCTCCCGCCGGACTGGTGATGACGGATTGTTCGGAGGAGAACATGCCGCCTTTGAATTTCCCGGAGTGCTTGAAGTGCATGTCGTCCCCCTCGTACCAGAAGAAGCCGGTGTGGGTGGGGCGTTCCTTCTGGTAGAGCGGGGATGCCTCTCCGAGGTAGAGGTCGTATTGCGAGAGATCGAAGGTGCCGGGATTCGAGTTCTCGAGAGTCAGGGCCAGATTCAGGAAGTATGGCGCACCGGGGATGTCGGAGGTTTCAAGAGAGAAGGTCTTTTTTGCGATCACTCCGGTGGGGAGTTTCGCGATGAAGACGGCGGTTTTGCCGGAAGTCGATTGATCCGCTTTGTAGGCGTAGGAGGTGTTGTCCAGCGCTTGGCCGGGACCGACGAGAGCGCCGATGGGGCCGCCGCCGTTGCGGTTGATACGGACCCGTGATTCCTCACCGATGTTCTTCTGGTCCTTGAGTTCAACGAATTTGATACCGCCGCCGACAGTGGAGAGCGTGAAGACTGCTTTCTTCGTTTCGAGAGTAACGAGTTCCTCGGTGGTCGGCGGTGGAGGGGTCTCCACGCTAAGTCCGGCGGGGGACTCGCTACCGGTTACAGGTGTAGCGGTGCCTGCGGCAGACGGGTTGTTGGCTTGCTCTTTCTTCTCCAGCTCACGTTGCTCGGCCTGGTTTTTTGACGAATAGTGGATGTTGAGCGCGATCAGGGCACCGCAAACGGCGAGTATGATCCAGGTTTTACGGTCGTACATGATGAGTGGAGAAAATGTTTGGGATCTGTTGCGAGCGGATCGGGGAGGGCTGCTTAGAGTCTGAGGGGGCGGTGGTCAATGCGAAGAAACTGCAAAACGGGGCGACTCAGCCGGAAGGAGATCCTTATTTTTCGAAAAGGCCCAGTCTCCGGGCCTGGCGGAACCAATCGGCTTCCAGATCCGCGTTGGTGGCGCTGGCTGCGCCTGCCCGTGCGATCGTGACCAGGAATCGACGTTGATTCACAAAATCCGGCGCGTGCTTCTGGAGGTAAGTCCGGAGTCTCCTGCGGATGAGATTCCTGTCGTGGGCCTTTTTCGCAGCCCGTTTGCTGGTAACGAATGCCGCGGAGACATGTGCCAGCGCGGGATCCTCCAACGTCGATAAAATGACAAACCGGCCTGCTTTCGCACGACCGGCCTTTCTGATGCGGAGAAAATCCGCATTCTGGTTGATGCTGCTCTTTCTCGGAAATCTCATGGGGAGCCTCAGAGGAGAGCTGCGGACTGAGAGTCCGCGTATGGTGCGCATCAGCGCCCGCCGTGCTGGACGGTGTGGCGCTTGAAGTGGATCTCCGCACCCTTGGGGATGAGGCGCTTGCGGCCCTTCTGGCGGCGGCGTTTGATGCAATCGCGGCCGGCTTTGGTGGCCATGCGGGCGCGGAAGCCGTGCTGTTGTTTGCGCGTGCGTTTCGAGGGCTGGTAAGTACGGAAGCTCATTACGTTGGTTGGTAAAATTGACGTGCCGATGAGGGCGCGGGGGCGGGACTTTAGGCGGAAGTGCGGCCTTGTCAATGCGGCAGTGTGGTGATTTTCAAAAAAAATACACCTTGCGGCAGGGGGAAGGCCTTGGTTCTGTCTAGGTCCAATGGCAGCTACCCAGAATACGATCGCTCTCGTGTATGATTACGATCAGACGCTGAGTCCGAACTACATGCAGGACGACGTGCTTTTCCCGAAGTTCGGGATCGACCCGGCACAGTTCTGGAAGAAGTGCAACGCATTGGTCCACGAGCAGAAATGGGATGGCGAGCTGGCGTACATGAAATGCCTGTTGGATTACCTGGGGATGGACCGGGTGACCAACGACATGCTTACGGAACTCGGAGGCGGACTGCAATTTTTCCCGGGGCTTCCTGAACTTTTCGATGCGCTGCCGAAAGCCGCGTTGAGGCCGGAGCACGGGATGGCGGGGATCAAGGTGGAACACTACATCATCTCATCCGGGCTGAAGGCGCTGCTTGACGGGTCGCGGTTGAAGCCCCACGTGAAGGAAATGTTCGGCTGTGAGTTTGGCGAGAACGCGGAGGGTCTCATCAGTTTCCCGAAGCGCGTGATTTCCCACACGACCAAAACCCAGTTCCTTTTCCGTATCAACAAAGGGCTGCTGCGCTATGACCAGGATGTGAATGACCACATGCCCGCCGAGCAGCGTCCCATTCCCTTTAAAAACATGGTTTACGTGGGCGACGGACCGACGGACGTGCCGTGTTTCACCGTGCTGCTCCGCAACGGAGGCCACGGCATCGCTGTTTACAATCCCGAGGATAAATCGGGGAAATCGTTCCGGAAATGCTACGACCTGAGCACCCACGCCGGGCGGGTGAAGCACATCGCGCCCGCGGACTACCGGGAGGGTTCGCATCTGTGGCTGCTGCTGAAAGAGATGGTCACCGAGACGGCGGACCGCATCATGCGGCGGAAAAGCGATGAGCTGATCAACTCAACGGTGGCCGCTCCGAAATTCTAGGAATTTTCCTTATGGCTTCTCAAAGTTTTGTCCGGGACAAGTTCTACACCCATGAGGAGATCATAAAGGGATTGAAGGTGGGAAACTCGGGAGGTGTCAGGGCTGCGAGAAGGGACGGCGGAAAAATTGCCAGGGTCGGTACTCTTCACAAGTTCCGGGCAGGAGTCGAACCCGTCGGAAAACCCATATCATGACAATGAGGAGGGAGCGATTCTTACCTATACGGGGACGGGTAAATTCGGAGACCAGAACCTGACCGGCCCCAATCTTCGTGTCAGCCAGCAGCATCTCGGATACTATCCGATCTACGTGTTCGCACTTCTGAAACACCGCAAGTCAGCAGGGTCGCCCGAAAAACGCTGGCGATTTTCCGGAATCTACAAGTATCTCGATCATGGCCGTCAGAATCAGGCGGATCTTCTCGGTTTGAGCAGGGACGCGTGGGTTTTCAAACTGTTGAAACTTCCGATCCTTGAATCGCACCCCGGCATCGAATCACAGGTGTCAAAAATCGTAGCCGGTGCCTTTGCCGATCCCTTGCTAAGTCCGCGGGCATTGCTTGGGGAGGCCCTGTCCTATCCCGCGAGTGAAATCCACGCGTCACTTAGGGAAATGGAAGCGATGTCTCCCACGGAGTTCGAGCATTTCATAGGCAAGTCGCTCGTGGCTTCCCGTTTCAGGGAAGTGCGGGTGACCAAACAATCGGCGGACGGAGGGGTGGATGTGGTTGCCCGGATGCCGCTTTCCGTGTGGCCGGTAGAGCGCCAGATTATCCAAATTCAGGCAAAGCGTTGGCAGCGTCCCGTAGGACGGCGGGAAATCGCGGAACTAAGGGGAAGCCTGATTCCACAGGCGATCGGAGTCATGATCACTACCGGAAATTATGCGAAGACGGCGATTACGGAAGCCGGGCGCCCGCACCAGATGCCCGTCTCACTGATTGACGGCCACAAGCTGGCGATTATCAGGATGGATCTGAAGATGACGGAAGATTGATACCCCCTGACTGACCGGATTTCCGTTTTCCCGAGGATTCCCTGTTGGCAAGAAGTCGATCAGCCCCTAGCGTCCCCGCTTCATGTCAGAAACGTCACATTTTCATTTTACCGGGATTTGCGGGACGGCGATGGGGGCGGTGGCGGCGGCGATGAAGCGGCGTGGGTTCACAGTCACCGGCAGCGATACGAATGTGTATCCTCCCATGTCGGATTTCCTGCGGGGCGAGGGGATCGAAATTTCCGAAGGTTACCGGGAGGAAAATATTCCTGCGGGAGCGGACGTGGTGGTGATCGGCAACGCCATTTCCCGTGGCAATCCGGAGGCCGAGGCCGCGCTCGACCGGAAGCTTCTATACCATTCCCTGCCCGAGGTGATGAAGGACCATTTTCTACGAGGAAAACGGAATTTCGTGATCAGCGGGACCCATGGGAAAACGACGACTTCCTCCATGCTCGCCTGGCTGTTCCGGTATGCGGGGCGCGATCCGGGCTTCATGATCGGCGGGCTTCCGAAAAACCTCGGTTGCGGCGCGCATTTTCCCGACTCGGAAATCAACGTTCTCGAAGGCGATGAATACGACACTGCGTTTTTCGACAAGCGTTCGAAATTCCTGCACTATCTGCCGGAGTGCGTGGTGGTAAACAACATCGAGTTCGATCACGCGGACATCTACAACGATGTGGAGGAAATCAAGCTGAGCTTCAAAAGACTGCTCAACGTGGTGCCGCGCAACGGCATCGCCTTCGTGAACGGCGATGAGAAACACTGCCTGGATATTTCCGAAAAAGCTCCCTGCCCGGTGACGAGTATCGGCCTCGGCGAGGGCAATTCGCTGCGTATCACGGAGGTGAAATACGATGAGTCCAGTAGTTCTTTCAGGCTCGGTGAGGAGGACTATACCGTGCCGATGACCGGCGAGTTCAATGTCCGCAACGCCGCCATGGCTGGCGGCTGCCGCCCGTTTCGGCGGACTCTCGGAAGTCGAGGTCCGCGAGGGTTTGCTGGCTTTCGAGGGTGTCGCCCGCAGGCAGGAGCTGAAAGGCGAGAAAAACGGGATCAAGGTGATCGATGATTTCGCCCACCACCCGACCGCCATCCGGCTCGCCGTCCAGAGCATCCGCCAGAAGTATCCTGCATCCCGTCTGTGGGTGCTTTTCGAACCCCGGTCGAACACCACCCGCCGCTCTGTCTTCCAGAAGGAACTGGCCGAGGCACTGGCGCTGGCTGACTTCTCGATCGTGGCCGCAATCCCCGACCTTCATAAAATCCCGGCACACGACAGGCTCGATCCCGTGAAGCTCTCCGCCGACATCGCAGCCGACGGCGGCAAAGGCTATTATCTGGCTGACAACACCGCCATTATCGCGCAAGTGAAAGCGGAGGCAAAGCCGGGTGATGTCATCGCCGTGCTTTCAAACGGAGGCTTCGGCGGGATCCACGGGCAGTTGCTTGAGGAACTCTGATCTATCGGAACCTGGACACCGGGACTGGCACGAGTGTGAGTTCCTTCGTGTAGGTTGCGCCGGCATCGAGCTTGAGAACATCCTCACCGTGTTTTGAAGAAATGCTGCTCGGAACGGAGGCGGAGGCAACGATTTCGGTTTCGGTGGAATTATGGACGACCCACGCATATCCCAGATAGCGTGAGCCAAACTGGGCGTAGCCGCGGTTGTCGTAGGGTTCCGAGATGGGATCCACGGGGAAATCCTTTGATGCGAGGGGAGAGATCTTCGGCAGATCGAAGGTCTGCTTCCGAAACACATGGATGTCCGTGGTGCTGCTCACCGGCCTTCCGAAAAACAGGATGGTCATTTGGAGAGGCTTCGTTTCCTGGACGGAGCTGGGGTTCTTCACCGTGACGATTGGCGAGAGGTTCACACGCTTGTCATCGAAATCCTCGGCTCCGGTGGTGCGGGATGTTTTGCCCGTGTTCATCGAGATTTCGAAAGCCTGCGATAGATTCCCTCCTTTTTTCACCCAGTCGCCGATCGCGGAGCGTGTTTTTTCGTCCAGGCTGGCGAGGGGGAGGGAAAATGTCTTGGAGTCGCTGATCCGGACCACGTCGACAAATGTCGCGTCGGACTTCACCAGGTTCGCTGTGAAAGAGCGGCCCTTGATATCGGTGATATCAAGGGTTTCCGAAAATCCCGGGAGAAGGGTCGCGAGGAAGAACAAGGACTGGTGTAGAGTTGGTTTCATGGAGATAGATGAGGTCTGGGGAACTGTTAGCAAAATCCGTTCCATAGATGCAACCTACGATTTCGACACATAAAAACTTTCATGGCATACACCGTTTGCTGAAATGTAGATTTCGGGTCCTTTTCCCCCGCCGGTTCAGGAGGCAGCCACGGGCAGTAGCCGAAAAAGCTGCGAGATTTTATTCGTCCTGGGAAACCCAGTCGAATTTGCGACGGCGGAGCCGGAAAAGGAAGATTTCGAACGCACCCCTCGCACCGAGAAGGACGACGAGCGCCCCGACCGAGAAGATGACAAATGTTTCGAAGATGTCCTCCCCGGTTTCCATCCAGGAAGCCAAGGCGAAGGCCGAAATGGCGCATGTCCCCACCCCCAGCAGCCAAATCAAGCCGCAGAACAATTCCAGGCACTGGTAGAGTAGATGTCCTAGCCTCACTCCCTTGCGAGGATTGGCTACCGACTGAAGCCGGTACCATACGAAAGCCGGGCGTGACAGGATCCAAACCAAAGTCGCAGCCCCCGTCGGGCTTACCGTTTGCAATATCGAAATGTCCAGATTCAGAGACACAACGGCAGCGGCCATGAAAGTCCCCCCGATGGGGAACATGAGGATGCACCGGGCGAGAGATATCCTGAAAGATGTCCTGAGAACCTCCCTCGCGTTTATAGATAGCAAGGAAAAGAACGGAACGCTTTGTGAACCCATTTTCCACCATTGGGATAGCAGTGGAAGTCCGTTGGAAATCGGGACCAGACAGGCGACTGCAAATCCAAGTGAGATCACCCCGAGCCAGATCATCGAATCTTCCTTCCACTCCCCGTCGGGGGAAAATCGGCCGAATGCCCACAGCGGAAGGATCCAGAAAAGCGAGTATTTCAGAAAACGGTTTGTGAGCGAGGTATAGTTCATCGTCCCTCCGTTCATCGCAAAGGCGAGCATGCGGCCACGCCTGTCCAGGAATTTGAGAACGAAATCATCCACCCAGCCTCCGGTTTCGCCCCGGCACTGTCGCAGCGCCTGGAGAGCTGCCGATCCTCCGATTTCATTTGGTTCCTTGGCTCCGGGGACTTCCTCCCCTGCCGACTCCGGGGCGTTTTCTCCGAAATCCTCCTCGTCATCGTAATCATCCCATTCCTCACCGAGGCCGAACCCGCCAAATGCTGAGATGAAGTCGTCCGGCTGGTCGTATCCCGGGCCGTCGGCCTGCGGCATACGGATCCAGAGGAGGATTCCCCACACACACCATGGAATCGCGAGCAGAGCGCCGCCCGATTCAAACCTGCCGGGCAAAACCCAACCGTGCGGGAAAACCCACGCCGCGGAAGAGACTATCTTGACGAGCCATTCAGGGCTGCCACCAAGGTCAAAAACGCTGTCGTTCCGGTAGAGGAAATACACCAGCAGGATGATCGAGAGGGCATACGCAAGCAACCAGACGAGATTGATGCGGAACCTCCCTATCAGCGGATGAGCGAGGATGGGAACGGTCGCTGCGGTGACGATGGAGAGAAGGACGGACGTCGCCAGGATCTGGAGCGGGTGATCGACCGGAGAGCCGTGTGAGGCGACCGCCACCAGCAGGGAGGGCGCGACGAACGCGAATCCGAATCTCCGGAAAAAATTATCCCTGACCCAACCGAGAGCGGTTTCCCCGCTGACCGGGAGATTGACCAGCACCGACTCGTATCCGGTCCGGAGCGCCGTATTGCGGAACACGCCCGATCCCCAAACGGCAACGGACATCAGAATCAGAGTCCCGATCAGATCGATCCAATGAACGGGCCGGGTATCGAACACGCCGAGGATGCGCGCTGCCACGAATCCGAAAAAGATCCATCCGCACAGGCGTTTCATGAAACCGAAAGGAGAGTTCGTGTCTTTGCTCTCGACGACTTTTCCCTGCCGGCCTGCAAATGCCAGGTCCTGGATCAGTCTTTGCCGTTCCCTGTCGTGCGGCTTCACGGAATGTCCACCTTTCCCAAAAGGATCTTCTCCGCGCCATCCGGATCGTTTGAAAAGTGCTGGCGCAGATTTTCCGCAGGTTTTGAGAGCACGATTTTTCGATCCCGTATCACGCAAATGTGATCGGAGAAATCCAACGCCATGCCGACCATTTGCGTCGTATAGATCACCGTGCCGCCTCTCTCCACAAGTGCCGATGCCAGCCTGCGGAACGCCCCCATACCGATGGCATCCATCCCGGATGCGAACGGCTCGTCGACCAGCCACAGATCCGGCTCGATCATCGCTACGCAGCCGAGGCCGATCTTCCACATCTGGCCACGCGAGAGCAACCCTGCCTTCCGGTTGATGAGTGCGGCGGATCCCGTTTCCTCAAGCCACTTGGTCAGATACTCTTCCCGTCCCTCCGTGGACCTGCCGTAGATTTCGCCGAAAGTGGAAATGTTGTAAGCCGCTGTCTGATCGGGAAAAAGTAGCGGCATGTCCGGCGTGAAATGAAGCTTTTTCCTGAGATCGAGTTGCTCCCTGTCGAAGACCTTTCCATCGTATCTCACCACGCCGCCGTCCGGCACGCATACCCCGGCGAGTATGCGCAGGAGGGTGGATTTGCCCGCTCCGTTCTCCCCGAGAAGGGCGACGATCGATGACGGGGGGACGTTCAGATCCAGATGGTCGAGGACCTTGCTTGAGCCGAATGACTTGCTGATGTCCTGGATCTCGATATGCATCTCACGAAATATTGGGGGATTCGGGCGGTGGTATCAAGGCCGCTGACAGGATCGATTCGCCGATTGTTCGCTTTACAATCCCGTCCGCTTGGCGCAATTTTCGCCCCCCGCTCATTTCAGGACAGATGGCTGAGCTCGGTTTAAGGCACACGATTCGAAATCGTGCGTGGGGTTAAACTCACCGTGGGTTCGAATCCCACTCTGTCCGCCATTTCCGACGAAAGCTGAGAAGCTGAAACCCAATCGGAAGGAGCGCTGCCTTGAGGTGGCGGATCGTGGGAGAGATGAACGTGGACTTTAGTCCGCAGCAGGTTGCCTGGTCCGGAGTCCCGGAGGGCACGCGCGTCAAGTTGGGCCAGGAACGTTCCGAGATGGCAAAGCACAAAGCCTACGGGCAGCCCCCCGGATATGGAACTGCCGGAAACACACAGCCCGGAAATGTCATCGTTCGCTGACGGCGGAGAGCCATTCCTGCCAACGGGTGGTGAGCGATTCCAGCCGGTCCGACATGCTCTCGGAGAGATCGTGGGATTCGTTGCTGTCTTTGGAAATGTCGTAGAGTTCCCATTTCCGTTTGGAGGCGCGGCCCCAGAAGACCGCTTTCATATCGCCATCGCGTATAGCGCCGCCGGAGGACCACTGCCAGAAGATCAGTTTTTCGCGCTGGAGTGGTTTCCCCTCGAAAGCCGGGACGAGGCTGATGCCTTGCATGGGCGGGATGGGTTTCCTGCCGACGGCATGCGTGTAGGTGGCACCGGTCAGCTCGACCAGGGTCGGCATGATATCGATCAGGTGGCCGGTCTGGTCGCGGAATGTTCCGGTTGATTTGATCCGATCCGGCCAAGAGACGATGAGCGGCGTGCGGACTCCGCCTTCGTGGCTGTAGTTCTTCCATTTTCGCAAGGGGGTGTTCTGTACGCTCGCCCAGCTCTGGCCGACGGTCTCATAGCTGGCAACGGTCCCGAAATCCTCGATCCGGTCGGATTTCACTTTGGCTCCGGCTCCCTCCGCGCAGGCACCGTTGTCAGATGCGAACATGATCAGGGTATTATCCAGTTTTCCCTGTTGCTTCAGCTTGGCAAGGACTTTGCCGATGTTCTGGTCCACGCGGTCAAGCATGGCGGCGTAGATCTCCATGCGCTTCTTCTCTTTTTCCTGCTCTTCTTTCGAAAGTCCGTCCCATTCGCGGTCGGTCCATTCCGGCAGCGGGCTTTTCTCCGGATCGATCAGTCCCGTTTCCACCATGCGGGCGTAGCGTGCCTCGCGGATCGCCCCGTAGCCGGCATCATAGGTGCCCTCGTATTTCGCGATGTCTTCGGGCCAGGCGTGGAGAGGGTAATGCGGGGCGGTATAGGCGAGGTAGAGGAAGAACGGTTGATCGTCCAGTTCGTCCTCGTCCAACCAATCGAGAGCCTTGTCGGTGAATGCGTCGGTCGTATAGAAATTGCGATCTGGGGGAGTGAAGGGGTGGTAGGTCGTTTCATCGTCGCACCAGAACCGGACGGCGCTCTTCCGGCCCGGCTCCGGTTCTCCGGATCTCCGGATGCCTGGATTCCAAAAGTTGCAGGCACCGTCGCGTAGGCCGTAGTAGTGATCGAAACCACGGCCCTTCAGATTCTCCGTGCCGTGGTGCTTGCCGGAAGCCAAGGTCCGGTATCCCGCGGTTTTCAGCACTTCTCCGAGTGTCACCGAATCGGTGAGCTTGGCGGGTTTCATCATGCCGCTCTGCTGGGCGTATAGGCCGGTGAGCAGACAGGCGCGGGAAGTGTTGCACTTTGCCGTGTTGTAAAACTGCCTGAAGCGGATCCCGTTTTTTGCCAGTGAGTCGATGTTCGGAGTTTCGATCTCGCTGCCGTAGCAACCGAGATCCGACCAACCCATGTCATCGACAAGTATGAAGAGGATATTCGGCCTTTTCTCAGCATGTGCGGTGCATCCTGTGGCAGCGATGAGAAGGGATAGGTAAACGCGTCTCAGAAATGAATTCATGATATGGGGCGACGGATCGATCCGTGCAAGAGAACGATACGGTCGCGACGAGCTTTGTTTTTCCGGAAAAATCTGATTCCGAGATGGGGTTGTGCCGCATCTACTCCGGGGAATTCCTGAAGTGACAACAAGTTGTAAAAATGGATAGATACTGGCAGGCACTATGTTCACGGGACTTGTAGAGAAATTGGGAGAGGTGGTTTTCCTAGAGGAAAAAGGCGAGCAGGCACGGTTGGGTGTAGCGATTCCATTCTCGGATGAGCTTGCTCTCGGGGATTCGGTGGCGGTGAACGGTTGCTGCCTGACGGTGGCGGAGTTGGGTAAGGAGTCGGTCGTTTTCGACGTGCTGGCGCAGACCTTGCGGGTAACTTCGTTGGGAAACCTTTCAGCGGGAGGGATCGTGAATCTGGAACGGGCCTTACGGATGGGGGATAGACTCGGCGGGCATTTCGTGCAGGGGCATGTGGATGCGGTCGGGAAAATCGTTTCCTTGGACGCGAACGGTCAGGACCACGTGGTGGAGGTTTCGCTGCCAGAGGAAATTCACAAGCTGTGCGTGGGAAAAGGATCGATCGCGATCGATGGGATCTCGCTGACCATCGCGGAGCTGAAAGACGCTTCCGCGGTTTTCTGGATCACCCCGCATACGTTTTCACATACGAATCTGCGTGATGCCAGGATCGGGGATGCGGTGAATCTCGAGGGCGACATGCTTGCGAAGCATGTCGCGGCGCTGCTGGGGAGGTGAAGCGCGCTGGCGCGGACGGGGAGGCCCGCGGTCCGTTCCCGGGTTGCGCTTACAGGTCTTTCACGCAGCGGAAGCCCACGTGATTGGCGGGCGAGTCGGATTCCTGGGAGTGGCGGGCGGCGGGGCGATAGCGCATGCAGTAGGAAATATGGCAAAGGTAGGAGCCGCCCTTCATCACGTGTCGCGGGGCGCCTTCGTTCTTTCGTCCGCCGGCTCGGCTGACCCAGCCATCGGGGCCTTTCGGATCGCATTTCTCGCATTTCGTAGGATACTCCGGATCGTAGAAATCCGAGCAGATTTCCCAGACGTTTCCGGCCATATCGTAGAGGCCGTAGCCGTTGGCGGGGAAGGATTTGACAGGTGCGGCTCCGGAGAAACCGTCCTCGCTGGTATTTTTCTCTGGGAAATCGCCGTGGAAGGTGTTGGCCATCCATTTGTCGCCGGGCTTCATCTCATCGCCCCATGTGTAGAGCTTTCCTTTCAACCCGCCGCGGGCGGCGTATTCCCACTCCGCCTCGGTCGGGAGGCGCTTCCCGGCCCACTTCGCATAGGCTGCCGCATCATCGTAGGTGACAGAAACCACAGGTAGGTTTCCCTTGCCCTCGATGGACGAGCCCTTGCCCTCGGGATGCTGCCAGTTCGCTTGCGGATCCCACCGCCACCAGGAGTAGAAAGCGTTCGGATCGTTCGGATCGCCCTCGAAGGTTTCGGGCGGGGTGAAGACCATCGCTCCCTGGTTGAAAGGAAACGGAGGCAGGTTTTGCAGCGCTTCGGGCGGGAAATCCTCCTTCTTCGCCTCGCGCTCCGCAAAGGTCTTGAATCCGGTTTCTTCCACGAATTTCGCGAACTGGTCGTTGGTGACTTCCGTTTCGTCGATCCAGAAGCCGGTTACTTCGATCTCGCGGAGAGGGGATTCCTCGGGAAAGTTCTTGGTCCCGTACGGCGTTTCGAACGCGCCCTCGGAGCCCATGGTCGCGGTTCCTCCGGAGATGAGATACATCCCGTCCATTTTCTCAGGCAAATCAGAGGGACTGGCGGCCGAACCGCTTTTTTCCCCGCAGGATACAAGCAGAGCGGTGGCTGATAGGGTGGCGGCAAGAAGAAGTTTTCGCATCACGGGGAAAGGCTACGTCTGTTAGTAGTCACTACCATCACAATTTTCACGGAAAGGCGATTGTGATTCCTCGCGGGTGGAAAACGCGCATAGGATGGCGGCGCAAATGAGAGCCAGACTGACAAAAGATTTCCGCTTCGAGGCGGCGCACACGCTACCCTCCCTGCCGGAGGACCACAAATGCCGACAGATGCACGGGCATAGTTTCAAAGTGGAAATCCATGTCGAAGGGGTGGTGAATGAGGAAATCGGTTGGGTCTATGACCACAAGCTCATTTCCAACGCGATGAAGCCATTGCTGGACCGGTTGGATCACGCGTATCTGAACGATATCGAGGGATTGGAGAGTCCCACCATCGAAATCATGGCCGCGTGGTTCTGGAGAAAACTGGCCCCCGACCTGCCCGGATTGACGGAAATCGTGATCTTCGAGACACCTACCGCCCGCTGCTCTTTCAAGGGTGAATTTTAGTTGCGAAAATTCATTGGAATATTCTTGCGTCCCGGCTCGGTTTGTCCCAACTTCCCGCCCCCAGCAACACGGGACGTAGCTCAGCCTGGTAGAGCGCCTGCTTTGGGAGCAGGATGTCGTGAGTTCGAATCTCGCCGTCCCGACCATTTTCCCCCATCTTCGATTCCGGGGATTTTTTTTGAGTGATCTGAGTGGAGGAGGGCGTAGAGTCTGCCCCGCTCCATGAAATTTCTACCCGCGCTTCTCGCACTTTCGCCTATTACGTTCGTCCTTCCCGCCTATTCGGAGGAGAAACCTGAAGATTTCCGCTATCGGATCGAGACTCTGGGCACCGATCTGGCGCGGCCCATGACGATGCGGATGGCTCCCAACGGGAAAATCTACTTCAATGAACTGGACGGAAAGCTACGGCTGCTCGACCCGGAAACGAAAGTCATCAAGGAAGTCGGTGAGCTGGAGGTTTTCAAAGAGCAGGAAAGCGGCTTTCTCGGATTCGCGCTGGATCCGGATTTCGCGGAAAACGGGCATATCTTCATCCAGCACTCGCTGACCGACTATTCAGGCACGGCGATTTCCAGATTTACGATCACCGATGAGAAACTGGATCTCTCTTCGGAAAAAGAGCTTCTCCGCTGGCCGGTGCAGCGCGAGCAATGCTGCCACCATGCGGGCGAGGTCCACTTCGGCCCGGACGGGAATCTTTATTTCTCCACCGGTGACAATACCAGCCCCTTCCAATCGGATGGCTTCACTCCCATCGACGAGCGCGAGGGGCGCTTCCCTTTCGACGCGCAGAAATCCTCCGCGAATACGAACGATCTACGTGGAAAGATCAACCGTATCCGCCCTACTGCCGATGGTGGCTACACGATTCCCGCGGGAAACCTTTTTCCCGAAGGGACTGAGAAAACCCGGCCGGAAATCTACGCGATGGGCTTCCGCAACCCGTGGCGTTTCACCGTGGATATGAAAACGGGTATCGTCTATACGGGTGATGTCGGCCCTGACTCGGGAAACACGAAGGAAGATCGCGAACCCAATGGATTCGATACCATCAGCCAGATCCGCGAGCCGGCGTATTTCGGTTGGCCGTATTCGCGTGGAGGTGAGGTTTACAAGGACTTCGATTTCAAAGCGGAAAAGTCCGGAGAGACATTCAGCAAGACCAGCCCGAGCAACAACAGTCCGAACAATACCGGCCTGACCGAGTTGCCACCGGTGACGCCTCCAATGATCTGGTATCGCCACAAGGAGACTCCGGAATTCCCACTTGTCGGCACCGGCGGGCGCACCGCTTGCGCGGGAGACGTGTTCCACTACAAGCCGGAGTTCTCGGAAACGAACGGCTTCCCGGAGCATTTCGACGGATCGCTGTTGTGGTTCGATTGGCAACGGCCGCTCGTCCTGTGGGCGATGCTCGACAAGGATTCCAATTTCACGGGATTGGAAAAATTCACCGATGCGGTTCGCGTCGCACAAGGCGAGGACGACGGCTCCGGGCGCTACCAGGTCAGACGCCCGGTCGATGCCTTCTTCGGTCCCGACGGTTGCCTGTATTTCATGGATTACGGCGAGACCTGGGGGAAAAACCCTGACGCCAGGATCTTCAAAGTCAGCTATCAGCGTGGGAATCTCAGCCCGGTAGCGAAGATCTCGATAGAAAAGGCAAGCGGGAAAACTCCCCTTGCTGTTTCTGTCTCCGCGGATGGTTCCAGCGATCCCGAAGGCAAGGAACTCACTTACCAATGGGTGCTGAATCCGGGGGCGAAACCGGTCGCGAACGGGAAAATGGCGGAGATCAGAATCGACGAAGCCGGTAACTACGACCTCGAGCTACGCGTCACCGATCCCGAGGGGGCGATGGGAGTCGCCACGACGAAAATCACCGTGGGCAACACAGCTTCGGTAATGACTTTCCTGGAACCGAAAAACGGTGATTTCTTCGACCTCGGGGAGTCGCTTTCATACAAGATCCTTGTGGAGGATGCGGAGGACGGCAGCTCGGAGGACGGACCGAAGGCGGCCCAGATCAAGGCAACCACCCTGGTTACCAGCGAGTGGCTCGATGCGGAGAAGAAGAAGACGGAATCCGCGGTGGGTATGACGTTGATGAAGCAGTCGGATTGCTTCAACTGCCACGCGATGGAAACAAAAATCGTGGGGCCGACGCTCATCGAGATCGCGGACAGATATCGTGGCCAGAAAGGCGCGATGGATGTCTCGGCGGACCGGGTGCTGAAAGGTTCGGCCGGTGTCTGGAGCGAGATCCCGATGTTGCCTCATCCCCAGCATACCAAGGACGAGATCCATATGATGGTAGAGTGGATCTTCTCGCTGAAAAAGGGCGAGAACGGCGCGGGGCTCCACCGCGGCACGGAGGGTGAGATCCCGGTTCCTAAGAACGAAAAGTTGCGCAGGGCCGTGCTGCAGGCGGATTTCACGGATTTCGGAAACAGTCCGGCGGCGCCTCTATCTACTACGACTGTAGTGAACCTGCGCTCCCGCACCATCGAGGCGGAGGCGGCGGACGAACTCATGGGGCCGGAGGTGATGGAGAACGGCAAGGCAAGCGGTGGGAGGATGATCGGTGGCATGGGCCCGGTCATGCGATCCGGTTCAAGCAAATGCACCTGAAGAAAATCTCATCCGTGACGATTCGCTACACCTTTCCCGACGATTCCAGGAAATTCGAGATCAGGCAGGGCTCCATCGATGGTGATCTGGTCGGCGAAATCGAAGTGAAAAACTCCGGAGGGTGGGACAATTGGACGGAGACATCGATTCCCATCAAACCGACTGTGGACAGAGCCGATCTGTTTGTCGTCGTCAGCGCTGCGGTGAACTTCGACTGGTTGCGCTTCAGCAAATGATAGCGGGACGATCCGTTTTCATTTTCATCAATTCACGTGAGGCGACGGAAAGGGTGGACGGGATTTTTCATGGCACGGGAGTCGAGGATCCGTGGGGGGCGGGTGGCCCGTATGTCCGATATCTCGGGGGGATCGGCACGGAGCAGAGCGAGGATCTCCACGCGAAGGGAGAAGGGCCCCGCACATGAGGACCGCAGAAAGGGTGAGGATCATACCGACCGAGGTATCAGCCGATCACGGGATTCGGGCTGCGCGATATACTGCAGCGCATCACGTTTTGTGAATCTCCAGGCTTTCAGGCGAGCGCGTGCGTTCACCCAATCCGAGCAGTTTGGAGTGCGGATGGCTTGCCTCCGCTTTGGGGCTGGAGGGCTTGCCCTCTGTGGTGCGGAGCGGCAAGGCAGGAACGGAGCGCACCGAACAGACCCCGTGAGGCAAGCCTCACTATCGAAAGCGGAGGCGAGCCATCCGCACTCCAAAGTTTTCACAAGTCTTGATGCGCGCCAATATAGCGACGGCGGCGGAGATCCCGCGCGTTTCAATCAATCCCGGCAGGCGGCTCCCGGTGGGGTGTTCCCGTTTTCGTCGAGAGCCTTTCCTGAACCGGGACGTCGGGACAGTGGCGACGGACAAGCCTGGTCGGGCGATTGAGGGCTTCTCCCCGCGCATCGGGAAAGCTCCCCGCCCGATGACGGAAATCGATGGTGGACTTGCTCCCGTTTCCTCACGAAAATCGCGCCAGTCTATGAAAGCCCTCGTCCTCACCGATCCGTCCACATTCGATTACTCCGATTTTCCCAGCCCGGAGATCAAGCCGGGGCATGTCCGTATCTCCATCAAAGCGGCCGGGATCTGCGGCAGCGATATCCATGGCATGGACGGCAGTTCGGGCAGGCGCGTTCCGCCGATCGTGATGGGGCATGAGGCTTCCGGAGTGATTTCCGAAATCGGAGAAGGCGTGGACGGATGGAAGACCGGCGAGCGCGTGACTTTCGATTCCACGGAATTTTGTGACGATTGCGATTCCTGCGCGGCAGGTTCCGTCAATCTCTGCTCCACCCGCAAGGTCCTCGGCGTGTCCTGCCAGGATTACCGCAGGCACGGATGTTTCGCGGAAGAGATCGTCCTTCCGACCCACATTCTCCACCGCATGCCGGAGGGCTTGCCATTCACCTACGCGGCGTTCGCGGAGCCGGTAGCCATCGCGCTGCATGCGGTGAATCTCGCTCCCGCGCTGACGGATGAACCGGCGCTTGTCGTGGGCGCGGGTCTGATCGGCCTTCTGGTGATCCAGGCTCTGAAAGCGCGCGGATGGACGACCGTTCTCGCGGTGGATCTCGATGAGAAACGCCTGGAACTCGCGGCAAAACTCGGAGCCAACCACACCTTCCTTGCCACGGATGAGGAGACGCTCCCGGATATCAGGTCTGTTTGCGGTGGCGAAGGGCCGGCGGTGTCCTTCGAGGTAGTAGGTGCGGCAGCGCCGGTGGATCTGGCGATCCGTTCGGTGAGAAAAGGCGGACATGTCGTGCTCGTGGGAAATCTCCAGGCAAGTGTTCCATTCCCTCTGCAGGATGTGGTGACCAGGCAGATCACGCTGCATGGTTCATGTGCCTGCGCCGGAGAATATCCGGAAGCGATCGAATTGATCGAGAGCGGCGCGATCCGGGTCGAGCCCCTGTTGAGTGCGGTCGCTCCCTTGAAAGAGGGCGCGGATTGGTTCGCGAGACTTGCGAAGAATGACGAGGGTCTGCTGAAAGTGGTGCTGGTGCCTTAACACGGAGAAGGGCTTTTGAAGCCCTTTGCTGAGGATGGGGAAATAGCTAGGGAAGTACGAAGGGGTTTCGAGCCCTTCTCCATGCGCCGGCATCACCGCTCGCTGACTTTCGCCCTTATGAACGCCTTTTCCGGTGGCAGTGGAGAGAGCCTCCAGGTGAGGGTCGAATTTCCGGATCCATCCGGGGTTTCCGAAATGAGTATGAGCGGATCTGTGAACCATGTGCCGAGCGAGGTGGACCACTCGGCGGAGACTTCCACCTCGTCCGCACCGAGCCGCCGGGTGACGGAAAAATCGCCCGAAATGGCATCGAACACGATTTCGTTTTCTCCCAGAGCGTAGTCGAGCAGATCCTGCCCGCTCGCGAGCGGGATGGAATCCGAGGTGCCGGGATTTCCGCCGTTCGTCGCGCTGAGCCTCCACGAAAGAGGATTTGCAGGATCGCCGGGATTGATCAGGACCATGCTGCGTCCCAAGCCATCAGCCTCAGCGGGCCAGGGAAAAGCGGTGCCGTAGGTGAAATCGAGGAGCGTGTTTCCGTCGGCAGCCACAATGGTCAGTCGTTCGCCGCTGTTTGAAAGCGCGGTGTCATTGGCGAACTCCCCCGCGATGGGCATGCCGTTTCCGTGCTGCGCCTGGAATGCGGATGTGTTTCTCACGATGAGGATCCGCCCTCCCGGAGCCAGGACCGTGTTGGTGGGGAAGTCGAAATCGATCCCGCGTGTGAAAAACGCACCTGAAAGATCGAGTGTCACGGTGGGATCCGCGTTGAGAAGTTCGATGAACTCCGCGTCGCCGTTCGGTGAGGCGGGGTGGTAGGAAATTTCCGAAATCACGAGGTTCGCCGGAGTCGGGGGAGCGGTGCCAACCTGATAGATGGATTCCGCAAGCGCGCTCCACGTCGACCCGTCTTTTGCCCGGACGCGGAGGACCTGCTCTCCCGTGCCGCTCAGGAACAGGGGAGTCCCACTCACGGCTTCGGTCGATTTCAACGATAGGTCCATGCTGATATCGCTACTGCTTTCATTGGTCTGGTGGATTTCCACAGCGATCAGGTTCTGGCCCTCGATCAGTCCGGTGGCGGGGATGGAAAGGGTGGCGATCGTCTCCTCGATGGCGGAACCGGTGTAATAGTCATAGGCCGGATTCTGCGGGAGGTTTCCTGCGATGCGGGTGCCATTCAGATAGACCGCGTAGGCATCGTCGTAGGCGATCCTGAGTTCGAGTCCGGTAATGGAGGCGACATCCGCTACTGTGAAAGATTTCCGGAAATAAGTGGTCGCCGGCTTCTGCACGCCGCTTCTTCCGGGATCGATATCAGGAGGCGTTATCACCGTTTCCTCATCTCCATCACCGTAGCCGAGCTGGGCTTTGCCGGTGCTCCAGGCAGCGTCGTTGAAGCCGACGGTGCGCCATGCGGTGCCGAGGTTCGCTCCGGATTCCTGGTAGCTCCAACCGCTGGCCGACCATGGGATCAGATCGGTTGAAACGGTGCCTTGGCTGTAGGTGAGCGCCCCGGCTCGCAAGGCGCCACCGATGGCCCGCGGGTCGCTTCCGTCCGCCATGTAATACAGAGTGCCGGTGGCGGGTCCTTGGATGGAAACCTGCGTGTTCCGCGGTTGGTATCCTCCCGCCGGACTTATCACCGGAGCATCCAGATCCGGATACAGTCCGTCCGCCCTGAGTTGGGAAAGCACCACCGGAGCGCGTGGGGAAAAGTAACTGAGAACGCTGTTCTGCGCGCCGATCCAGTCTTGCCGGGTGAGCGGGTTGGACCGTTTCGCATCTCCCCAGCGAGCGCTCTCCGCCGGGATGGAAAGGTCGACAAAGGCAGCGAGTTTGTTCACCCGGTTCTGCCAAGCCGTCGGTGTGAGGGCACCGTCGTTGAAAAGGAATTTCTGCACGCGGTCCGCCCAGCGCATCCGGTATTCCTCGTTTCCGATCAGATCGCGATGCAGGTAAAACGGATTTGAGAATGTGAAGTCGTTTTCGTTCGAGTTTCCGAACGGTCCGGTCCTGTTCTCGTTGATGCTGAAAAACGTGTGTTCGAAGTCGTGGACGAAGAACCGGAATCCCTCGCCCGGATTGCCATCCCGGCGGCGGCTCGCGAACCAGTTGTTCGCCTTGTTGTTGCCGATGAAAGCGGATACGGCTCCGTCCAGGTTACCTGTCCAGAAGGTAAGCAGCATGTAGTCGATCAAGTTGTCCGCGTCCAGAAGTACGGGATCCGTGGTAGGAGTCACTCCGTCCGCCGCGAGACCCATCATGGCGAAATAGTTCGCGTTGGTCGGCGCCTGCCTGTGCGCCCTTCCTTTGGTCCAAAGCGCCTGCCAGGCATCGAGATTCCCGTCCGTTGCGCCGGTGATATATCCACTGTCCTGCTCGGCTTTCACGACATCGTAATCCTCCTTGTCTCCGCCGAAGTAGGTTTCGGAAAAAGCCGCTTCCGTGCGCTCGTCGAAGTTGAAGAGCCCCGAGTACTGGCCGTTGATGTAGAGGTGAAGGTATTTGACATGGGATCCGGGATTTCCCATATCCAGCATCGCCTGACGGGAAGCTTCCTCACGCAAGAAGGTATTCCGCGAATCTCCTTGGAAGGCCCAGGAATAGTTCTGCGAGGTCCGCAGGTCGATCTGATCGAACTCTTGCGCACCGTTGCGGCCGAATACCGGGTAGTCGAGCTTGGTAGGGCCGTATTCACCCCGGAAGAACAGCCTGAACGAGTGCTTCGGATTCGTGGGAGAGCGGGAAAATCCACCCCGCATGCGCACTCCGGCGTCCACCTGGAACTCACCTTTTCCCGTGGGGTTTTCGGCATCCGGCGGGTCGATCCATTCTACGGATACCGGGCGCTCCCAGGCGAATCCCCGCTGCCCGGGATTCGAATAGATACCCTGCGAGCCGTTGATATTGAAAAGATTTCCCAGATCCGTGGTCAGGGCGATGGAGGGTAGGGAAAGTAGAGCGTTCCTGATCGTTTCCGCTCCGCCGATTTCCGGATTCGAATGATTCACAATCTGCGGGTCCATCCCGTAGTCGAGCACCTGGCTACTGCCGCTCGACGTCGGCCATCCGGGAGGCGCGGAACCGTTGGCCGACTGCCGGATGATATCATCGGGGAACAGGTAGGTATGTGTGTCGATGTTCGTAGGCATGAAGCCCTCGAGAGTCGCGATCGCCCGCAGGGTGCTGGTGCCGGAAACGGTCAGAGGGCCGTTGTAGACGGTGCCGTGGGTGGCACTGGGTTCGGAGCCGTCCGTCGTGTAGCGGATCACCGCGTCCGGAGTGGCGGTCGTGATTTCGAGATCGAAAGGGTTCTCGAAAATGCCCCGGTCGACGCTGAACCGTGTGTCCGCGACATTTCCAAGCGAACTAGTCGGGCCGTTGATCCAGCCGGGTGTCGCGAGACCTCCGGCATAGAACGCGGGCTGACTCGCGGGGACGATGTTGCCCACAATCAGCTCCGGAAGTACGACGAAGGTGGCGTCTGAAACAGAAGAATTCAATCCGTGGATGGCCAGCGTGTTCGCTCCGTCGTTCAGTGCTGCGAGACCCGGCCCGACGCTGAATCCCGTCCTTCCGAGCACCGCTTCCGGCGGGCGGGGTGAGATGGCGGTCGAGTCCCAGGCGAGCGGGGCGGGCGCGTTCGCCGAGGCGATGGCGTTGTCGTTCAGCCAAGCGGAGAAGCCGTCGTCGTAATTCATCACCAGAGACATGGCGGTCGCGTTGGCAAGGGCGGGGGAGGTGAAGGGAAATCGAAGATACAACCCGGATTTCCCGGCCATGGCGGAGGCGATGTCGGTCCCGACGAGTTGGCCACCCGCCCCGGAGGTAGTGGCTGAGAGACCACCGTTCGCCACGTCGCCGACCAAGCGGAAACTGGAAGAATTGAAACTGGAAAAAGATCCGCTGGCGGCGAAAAACTCCATGCAGGCACCACCACCCCCTTGGAACATCACCGCTTGGAAGGGATAAGTGCCCGCGCTCAGGAGGATGGTTCCGAGATTGTCCTCGGGACCGTGGTTGCTGTCGTCACGCATGACTTCCGTGCCGTTGATTACGATGCGCCCGCCGTCATCCGAGTTCAGCCCGAAGGTATAGGTGCCGGAAGCCGGGATGGTGACGAAGCCCGTGGCTTCGATCACCAGGTTCGTTGACTCGGTAGATGGGGCCAGATCGTTCCCCGGGTAGTGACCGTCCGCCCCATCGATCAGGATGTTCACCGTGTCCCGGACCACGGTGACCGAGCTGAGCACGGAAGGATCGGACGGTGGGAGATCGAGAAGCGCGAGGGCGGTGGGAAGATCGTTCACTCCGCTGTTTTTAGAAACCTGTCTCACGGAAACACCGGGAGAGCTGATGCCGAACCCGAACCCGCTCTGACCGCTGGCCCACGTGGAATCATCGTAGGAATTTTCCCTCCAGGTGGTAGGAGGATCTGTGGGACCGGAGGGTGCGAGATAGTTCGCGGAAGCTCCGCGGGCGACGAGAACGGTGGAATCGAAGCGTGGGCCGAAGGATTCGTCGTCGTCCAAGGGAGGGAAGTCCGGAGCGAATTCCTGCTCCACCGTGGTGCCGTCCGGTTGGATCAGTCCGAGGTATTCTCCTCCGGCGGAGAGTTTGAAATTCGTATGCAGGGCAGCACCGGGCGTGGAGCGGTTTTTGTCCGAGGCCCATACGATGAGAAACTCTCCGGGTGCCAGCGTGATTGCGGGGAACGTCCATTCCGCCTTGTCATCCTTGAGCATCCATCCCTCCATCGGTACGGCACCGGCCGTGGGGTTGTGGATCTCGATCCAGTCCGAAAAATCACCGTCGTCGTCTTGAACGGTGGTTTCGTTTTTCGCCATGAATTCGGAGATGACCGGATTCGCCGAGACAAACGAAAAAAGGGATAGGATGCCACAAAATGCTGCAACTTTTGGGTTTGAAATCACCCCGGAGTCTAGCGTGGGATCGCTTGCGGGCTAGGGAAATATGGAGAGGGGCTTTGCAAGCCCTTCACGGAGGACAGGGAGATCGATTCGCTAGGCTTGTGCGAAGGGTTTTCAAAACCCTTCTCCATATTCAGGTCGCTGCCGAGAGCTTCAGCACCCCCACGTACGGCAGGTTCCGGTATTTCCCTTTGTAATCGAGACCGTAGCCGACCACGAACTCATCGGCGATCTCGAAGCCGACGTAATCCGCTTCTACCTCCTCGGCACGTTTCTTGTCTTTCGCCAGCAGGACTCCGGAGTGGACGGCGACGGCGCCTTCTTCTTCCAAGCGTTTCCCGACAGCGGCGAGCGTGCGCCCGGTATCCAGGATGTCGTCGAGCAGCAGGATATGCTTTCCTTTCACTTCGGGGAAATGGCGATCCAGGAAATCCACCTCCCCCGAACTCTCCAGTCCGCCGTGATAGCTTGCGACGTTGAGGCACTCGATGGACAGCTCGCGCGGGATGCGGCGCAGGAGATCCGCGGCGAACACCAGTGCGCCTTTCAGCAGAATGATGACGACGATCGGGCCGGCGGGGAAATCCCGGTCCACCTCCTTCGCCATGGTTTCGATCCGTTTCTGGATCACCGCCTCATCGATCAGGACTCGCTCGATATCGTTTTTCATGGACGGAGAATCGAGGTGGCCGGAGCGAAGCGCGAGTACTATTTGTCAACGGGGGATGGCTTGCCGCCCTCCGGGTAGCTGGCTAGTTTGTCCGGATGCTTGGCAAAGTTCTGGGATTCGGGTTTCTGGCGGGAGGTCTCGGCTTGCTGTGTGGGTGGTTTCTGCGGGGAGAGTCGGATGAGGTGAAATACGTGCGCCCATGGAACAGGGACATCGTGAGTGAAAGCGCCGGGCTGGCGGAATTTTTCGAAAAATGGGCGGGAGCGGATGAGCTGGAGGGGGCGTCGCTGGGATTCTGCGTGTTGGATGAGAGCGGGGAGGTGGAATATGCCTCTCCGCTTGCCGGGACGGCGCTTTGTCCTGCTTCCTCATTCAAAACTTTGACGGCAGGGGCGGCATTCGGACTCTTGGGGGAGGATTTCCGTTTTGAAACCCTGCTGATGGCAGGTGGCGGGATTTCCGCGGAGGGAGTTGTCGCGGGAGATCTGGTTCTGAAAGGCGGCGGTGATCCCACGCTTTCGGAAAAGGATCTGGCGGCGTTGGCGGAGGCTGCGGTGGAAAAGGGGCTGAAGCGGGTGGAAGGGTCGCTGCGGGTGGATGATTCGATTTTTCCCGGAGATCCTGTGAGTGATCACTGGGTGTGGGGTGATCTGGGAAACGCATATGGTGCGGGAGCTTTCGGACTGAACGTGGGACATAACCGGGTGAATCTGGTCTTCGAGGGTGGGGAGAAGGAGGGGGACAGTGCCTCTTTCCTGCGCAGCGAACCGAACATCTACGAACTGGTGAAATGGAAGATGGGGGTGTTCACTGGTCCGGCGGGCAGCGGGGACCGGGTGATGGTCCATTCCGCGCCGGGATCGAGGCTGATCCGGGCGCTGGGGACGGTGCCTCCGGGGGCGAAGGATTTTGCGGTGGGAGCCGCGTTGCCGGATCCTTCTTTGCTCGCCTACGAGTTGCTGAAAAAGGCTCTGGAGGCACGTGGCGTTTCATTTTCCGAGGAAATGACCGATCCGAACGTCCCGAAGCTGGAATTGGCGCGGCACATGTCCGCGCCGTTGGCTGAGATCGTGGACCATATGCAGCGGGTGAGCGACAACCTGGAGGCGCAGTGCCTTTTCCTGATGCTGGGCGTGAAAGAGGGGGGCGATCCGGCGGAGGTGCTGGCCACTTATTGGGAGAGCCTCGGTGTGGACTTCAAAGCCCTCCGGGTGCTAGATGGAAGCGGCCTGGCACGGGCGACGATGATTCGTCCGCTGGATCTGGCGCGGGTGAATTTCGTGGCCCGGAAAGCTGACTACAGGGAAATATTTTTCTCGAGTCTACCGCAAAACCAGGACGGATCCGTCCGGTCAAAACGAGGTGCGATGTCCGGGGTGAGGACGGAAGTGGGTTTCGTGCGGAGAGGGGACCGGGAGTTCACGTTCGCGCTGATGGGCAACGGGCTTGGAAACGTGGATTTCTGGAGAATGAGGGAAGCGCTTCTGGGAGAGATAGGAAAGTGAGGACAGCAAGTGTTTGACCGCGTGGAGATAGCTGAATAACTCCTCACCCGTGGATGCATGGTCGGGAGCGATAGGATTGCCGTTGGTGGGGGCTGCGCTCCATCCGCTTCTGGGTGCCATGGTACAGCGGGCAACGAAGCTCGGAGTGCGGCTTTCGGTCGTGCTGGGTTTCGCGAACCTGCTGACGCTCGCCGTTTTCGCCATTTATCTGAAACCGGATTTCAGCGCGCCATTCGGGATCTACGATGGCTTCGCCGTTCTGAACGGGGTCCTGTTTTTCTGGGGCCAATGGTTCTCCGTGCAGTCCGTGCGCGAGGGCGATCTCGTGGTGCATTCCTCCGCGCTGGGTTTCAAAGTCCTGCTTGTCGCCGCGCTTTCAGCGAGTGTGGGTCTGGAGAAAGCCGGGCCCGGGCTTATCGGCGGCGCGTTGCTCGCTGCGGTCGCGGTTTTTCTGGTGGCGGGAGCGACAGTCGAGCGGCTGAAAGCGAACTGGACCACCCTCTGGCTGACCCTGACGGCCTGCGTGTTCTTCGCCTCCAACGATTTCATGACCGGCTGGAAAAGCCAGGAAATCGGCGGAGCGCGGTGGTTGATACTGATGATGATGACTGCGGGCGGGCTTTCCATCGGGATGCTGATCCCGCGTTTGAAAGACGTGAAAGCGGCCATCGGAAAGCGTGTGACGGCGTTGCCCGTGCTGGGTGCGGGACTCACTCTCGGCGTGCAGGCGTTGGTGGTGAACCTCGCTTTCAGTTGGTTCCGCGAGCCGGCTCTCAGTAACATCGCGTATAGCACCCGCGGCGTGATGGCGGTGTTTTTCGTCTGGGTGATCGTGAAACGGTGCAAGGAACCGCTCGGCGGTCGGCAGCTTCTCGGCGCCGCCCTGATGGTCGTCGCATTGGCGCTGGTGCTGATTTGAGAATCCGCGGAGCGGAGCGCTTGCTTCAGCCGGCTTGCGAGGAGGATTCTTTTGTGGTTTGACGGGAGAGAGTTGGTGGAGATTCTCGGGTCCCGGCGAGGCCTGGCGGGTCCATTTCATGAGAAAGATCGTATTGCATATCGGCACGGAGAAGACGGGAACGACGAGCATCCAGTCATTTCTCTCCGCCAATCGGGAGCGGATTTCCAAGCAAGGATTTCTGGTGCCGGACTTTCTAGGGGGGGACTGCCACCGCAAGCTCTCGGTGATGGCGTTCAACGAGGAACACAGTGACGATTTTGTCGTGGGGATGGGCCTCGTGGATCCGGAGGTAAGAAGATCGACGATCAAGGTCTGGAGGGAAGAATTCGAGCGGAAGGTCAGGGAATCGGAGCAAGACGGCTGGATCGTCTCGTGCGAGCATTTGCAATCCCGGCTGAAGAAGGGCGAAGAGGTGGAGCGGTTGGGAGGGATTCTCGACGGGTTGTTCGACGAGGTGGAGGTGGTCTTATATATCCGGAAGCCGATCGATGGAGCGGTTTCGCTCTGGTCGACAGCCATACGGGCCGGAGGAAAGAGCTTCAGTGTTCCTCCACCTTCGAACGATTACTACGATCGGATTTTCAATCATAGGAACACGATCAAAACCTGGTCATCCACGTTTCCGGGACGGGTGCGGGTGCGGCTTTACGAGAAGACAGGGTTGAAGGCGGGAAGCTTGATCGAGGATTTCTGCGAGGTCGCGGGCATCGGGTTCTCGGACGAGTTCAGCTTGCCTGCCTTTGAGAACGAAACGCTTAGCTGGCATGCCATGAAAGTGCTGGCGGAGCTGAACCGGCGGATTCCGCGGATTGAGAATCAACAGATGAATCCCATCCGGGGGGATCTCGCCAACTACGTCGCCGATCATTTCTCCGGATTTCCCAAATATGTTCCATCGGCCGGGGAGATAGCAGACTATGACGCTCATTTTGCCGAATCCGACGAATGGGTGAGGAGTGAGTTTTTTCCGGATCGGGAAAAGCTGTGGAGAGTAGAGACACCTCCGCGGATTGACGCGGATGATCCGAAGTTTTCCAAAGAATTCACATCGCTGGAAAACGCGTTTGTGAACACGCTCGCTAGGATCTGGGAGGACAAAATGGGGCGTATCGTGCGGCTTGAGCGTGAGATGTGCCAGGACACCGGGTCAGTGTCACAGGCTGTCAGATCGCGCACGGTGCAGGAGAAAATACGGGAATATTTTTCAAGACGTTGATCCCCGGTGGCAAGGACTCTCGGGCGAGGAAACCATTGCTGATACGAGTGGAGCGCTTGAACCGGCTGGCTTGTGGGGAGGGTGGCGCCCGAAGGTTGCGTCTTGTGTGATGGCACCCCGAGGCGGGACAGCTACGGCCTACTCGGAATACTCGCGGATGGTATCGTGGAGTTTGCGGAAATCGGGTGAATCGATCAGGACCAGATCAGGCTTGCTGCTGCCCGCGGTCATGATGCTGACTTTGCCGTTGCGGAAAATCTTGTTCAGCATGCCCTGGCTCTGCTGGAGGCTGTCCACCCGGTCGAGGAGCACGCTGGTTTCCCTTCGGAAAATCACTCCGTGGTTTCTGACGATACGGAAATCCTCGATACGGTAGCGCCAGCGCTTCACCCGCAGGATGGTCAGGGGAATGGTGATGGGTAGGAGGGCGATCAGCGGGAACAGGACGATGCTGATGAGGAAAAGGGCGAGCAGCGCGTTGCCTACCGAGCGTCGTGATTCGACAAGAGTTTCGGATGGCGTGGCAGGCATCGCCTCGGGGGATGGGTCTATCCGGCCGGAGAGAATATCATCGAGCAATCCGGCGTTTTCCCCCGGCTGCGGGAGCATGCCGGAAGTGAAGGAGCATTGTTTCAGCATCGGCTTCCTTCCTTTTCCCTGAGCCTGTTGCCCATAGACTTCCTCTTCGCCCGCGACGTAAATTCTCAACTCACCTTCCTCACCACCGGGATAGCGGGTGGCGGTGACCCTTTTCACGTTTCTGTATCGGACGTAGTAGCGGTTTTTCGAAATGACTCCCTGCTCGGCCTCGACATGGTGGTCGTGGAATCGGAGTCGCTGACGGGAGTAGTAGAGGATCGCGTGGATGAGTCCGATGATCACGATAAGGGCGGGGACGGCCAGAAACACGAAGAAGGTTGGTTCTTCGACAAAAATCGTGCCTGCGACGATGCCCCCCGAAATGATCAGGACCGCCAGTGCCATCCAGAACTTGGCTCGCAGCCACTTGAAAAGGCCGAAGCTCGCGGTCACCGCGTAGGTTTCATCCGAGGCGTCGGGAATCCCGACCTGACGCATCAGGGAGGGGAGATCGATCTGGTCGCCATGCACATGGGCGAACTCCAGGGCTTTCCCGGAACCGATGGACCAGAATTTCAAAGTCATCGTCCCGAACACTTTGTCCCACAGGTTCCTTTTGATCACCACGCCGGTGATCTTGTCATAGGAAAATTCCCGGTCATCGACTCGGAGAAACTTGTAGGAATGACGCAGGGAACCCGGGCGGACGAAATAGCGGGTGGAGGAGAGTGTGATCAGGGATTTCACCATCGCCACGATCCAGAGCGGGAACAACGGGAAGAGTAGTAGTTGCGGGACGAGAAGCCTGACGGCGTGGATGCGGTATTCCGCCATCCGGATGTTCCCGTCGGGGATCGTATCCGGCTCCGCGCGGCCGGGGCGCTTCGCTGAGGCCTCGGAAGTTCCCGGTCTCGATCGCTTTTCAAGTCTCGGCTTTTTGCTCGCGGAGGTGACGAGATGATCGATGGCGGCGGAGAGTGCGATTCCGTTCGCAAGTCGGCGGAATTTGATTTCCGCGCTGCTTCCCTGGCAGCTGATCAGGACGTCGTAGAGTCCGAGAATCTGGTCGATGAAGGTGCGTTTGGTATTCGAGTCCGCGATGTTTTCGTAGGGGATGAAGGCGTTCTCACGGGTGAGAAAACCTTCCTCATACACGACCACATCGTTGAAGACCCGGTAGGTGCGCCTGCGGAGATCGAGGAAACGGAGGACGATGAAAATCACGATGCCAAGCAGGCCGATGCCCACGCCCCAGCGCATGACCAGTTTCTCGATGGAGCCGTCCGCTTCCGCCAGAAAATTAGCGAGGGTGAACATGCAGAAGAAGGCGGCCACGGCGAGCAGCCCGATACACTCCACGATCACCCCGGTGAGAGCCGGGCTTTCCTCGTGGATCAATTCGCGCTGGGTGAGGTCGTAGCCATTGGATTTCATCCGCTCCCGCATTTCCGCGTAGACGGTTTCGGGTTCACGGATCGCCAGCATCACCATCGGTTTCGCGCTGCCGGCGGTCTCCACGATGACATTGCCGACACCGAAAAACTTGTAGCGAAGCCACGGGAGTTTCACTTTCACATGGGTGATGTTTCGGACCTCGAGCTCGGTCGCTTCATCGCTGAAAAGGCCGCCGCGATGGCATACCAACCGGGAGGATTTGAGTTCGTAGCGCTCTTTGCGGAAAGCAGCCAAGGCAGAGGCCAGACCCACAGCGAGAATCAGGACGAAGGGTATAAGGCCGGGTAGCGGTGATTCCCCGGATCCCAGAAGGGCGATGGAAGTTGCCGCACTGATGATCAGAGCTGTGACGAGCGTTCCCACGATTTTCGGGAAAAGGAACGAGCCTTTGCGCGGCTTGAGATCCCGTGGCGGGATTTCGACGACTTCACCGGTGGGCAGAGCCTGCGGCGGTGGCGTCTGCTTGGCGGCACTCAGCCGGTCCGTGATTTCGGATGCGGGTATCCATTCGGAATAGCCAGGGCTCCAGACGAGGCTTTCCGGCGTGATCTTTCCCTCGCCTGCCAACGCGCTCAATTCTCCCACTGTGACCGGGCCGATCCGTTCGTTCTCCGCCGATGCGTAATACCAGGTCCTGTCTTGTTCGGGAGATGTCATCGATCCCTTTGAAATATAGGATTCGCGGTGAAATGAAACTGCAAATACAAAGGTTTTTCTGCCACCAAAGGGGATTGTCATGGCCTCCGGCAGCAAGAATCAACAAACCTCTGCGCTCGTATCGCTGGTAATTGCGGAACGCGGCGATCATGCTGATCCCGCCACCCGAACCACCCCGATTTCCGTTAGAAACCATGAGTATTGAAACCGAACATCCGCCCCGGCCCGTGATCGATCACGAGGAAAACGAGGCCCTCGTCCGCCAGGCCTCCCATTGGATCCACCCCCTGCGCTCCGAAATGGGGCGCTACCTTATCGGACAGAACGTCCTTGTGGACCGGCTCCTCGTCTCCCTCCTCGTGAAGGGACACATCCTGTTGGAAGGCGTGCCGGGTCTGGCGAAAACCCTCGCTCTGAAAACTCTCGCCGCACTGGTCGATGCCAGGTTCAACCGCATCCAGTTCACCCCGGACATGCTCCCTGCGGACATTGTCGGCACGCAGATCTACGATCCGCGCGAGGCGAATTTCCTGGTGAAACACGGTCCGGTTTTCGCCAATTTCATCCTCGCGGACGAGATCAACCGCGCCCCGGCCAAGGTCCAGAGTGCCCTACTCGAAGCGATGCAGGAAAAACAGGTCACCATCGGCGAGGAATCCTTCGCTCTGCCTTCCCCGTTCTTCGTGCTGGCCACGCAAAACCCGCTGGAACAGGAAGGAACCTATCCGCTGCCCGAGGCGCAGCTCGACCGTTTCATGATGAAAGTGATCATGGACTATCCGACGGAGGACGAGGAAATGCGTGTGCTCGATCTCGCCGGAACCACCGAGGAAATGCCTGTCCCGAAACCTGTCGTCAGCCTCGCCGATCTCCAGAACGCACGCTCCGTCGTGAACGGCCTGTATCTGGATGAAAAGGTAAAACGCTACATCGTCCGTCTGGTCCACGCGACCCGCCGCCCGGATGAATACGGTGTGCACATGTCATCCATGATACGTGTCGGCGCTTCTCCGCGCGCGACGATCAATCTGGCCCTGACCAGCCGCGCGAACGCCTTTCTCGAAGGTCGTGCCTACGTCACTCCGAACGACGTGAAAACCGTGGCGATGGACGTGCTCCGCCACCGAGTGACCGTCACCTACGAGGCGGAAGCGGAGGGGCTGGATAGCGAGAAAATCATCTCCCGCCTGCTCGACGAACTGCCTGTGCCATGAATCCGGATTCCGTGGAGAACGACAACCGCGCGGCCGAGATCCTCGGTCGGGTGCGGCGCATGGAGGTCCGCACGAACCGTCTGGTCGACGATTCGCTCGCAGGCCGCTACGCCAGTGTTTTCAAAGGCCGCGGCATGGACTTCGATCGCGTGCGGAACTATGTCGCGGGCGATGACGTGCGCACCATCGACTGGAATGTCACCGCCCGCACCGGCGAGCCGCACATCAAGCTTTTCACCGAGGAGCGCGAGCTGACCATCATGTTGCTGATCGATGTCAGTGCCTCCTCGGATTTCGGGTCCGTGATCGATTCCAAGCGCGAGCTTGCCGCCGAGGCTGCCGGGGTGCTCGCCGCCTCCGCCATCCGGAACCGTGACAAAGTGGGCCTTATCCTGTTTTCCGATGATGTGGAACTCTACATTCCCCCGGGCAAAGGCCGCATCCATATCATGCGCCTGATCCGGGAAACCCTCTACTTCCAGCCGGAACGCAAAGGCACGGATATTACCAAGGCTCTCGATTTCGCGAACCGCATCGTGCACCGCAAATCCGTGTTCTTCCTGGTTTCCGATTTCTGTGTCGGCGCTCCCTTCGAAGAAAATCTGAACGAGCTGCGCAGGAAGCTGAAAATCACCAGTCGCCGCCATGACGTCATCGCCGTCACCGTGACCGATCCTCGCGAGGAAACGCTGCCTGATGTCGGTCGCATACGCATTGAGGATTCGGAGACGGGTAGGGTGGTGGAGCTGGATACCGGCAGCGCGAAGGTGCGGAAGGATTTCGAGACCCGTTCGAGCGAGCGCAGGGAAACCGTCTCCACCCGCATCCGCTCCATCGGGGTGGATTTCCTGGAGTTCAGAAACGGAGAGGACTGGATGCCTGCGCTGATGTCCTTCTTTCAAAACCGCAGACAGCGTTCAGGCTGAGTTATGATGGTTTTTCAATATATGATTCGTAGCTGGGGCATCTTGCCCCAGGCCGTTCAGGGGGATTCCAGCCCCCTGTGCGAAGGTGATTCAATGAGCCAAGATGGCTCATTGAACGGCCTGGGGCTGGAATCCCCAGCCACAAAGTGGTTCATTCCACAAATCGTACTCGGGATTCTCGGAGGCGGACAACTCCTCGCGCAGGACGTTGCGGAAACGGATGATATCCGTGGGCCGAAACCATTGATCGAGATCCCTAAGCCCGAGCAGCCGGATCATACGATCTGGATCGTGCTGGCGGCAGTGCTCCTGCTCGCGGTTATCGGATTTTTCCTCTGGAGATATTTCAGAAGGAAAAGCATAGCGAAGACCCCATCGGAAATGGCACTATCCAGCCTTTCAGAACTCGGCAGTAGTAGCGGGAACCTCCCTGCCGAAGAATTCGCTGAGCGTGCCGCGCTCTCCGTCCGCCGTTACATCGCCGGAGCCTTCGGGATCGCCGCGCCGAACCGCACCACCGAGGAATTCTTCCGCGCACTTCCCGAATCATCGATCCGCGACGACGAGGGGCACTTGCATTCGTTTCTGAAATCCTGCGACCTCGCGAAATTCGCCGCCGCCGATCTCGACCGGGACCGCCGCGCGAAACTCATCGAATCCGCCGAGAGATTCGTCAAATCAACCTCACCGGAAGGAGGGAAGAAACCATGAACGGCGGCTTCCAGTTTCTGCATCCGTATTTCCTGCTCCTGCTACTAGGTTTGCCGTTGTTGGCGATCTGGAAAGGTAGATGGGGCCGCCCGGTCGCGATCCGCATGCCCTCCACCGAGGATGCCGTGGGAGTGGGCGCGAAGCCGCGCTCGAAGATCGGCGGATTCCTGCTGTTCCTCGCGCTGCTCTCGCTCGCCCTGCTTATCATCGCGTTCGCCCGCCCGCGTTTCGGGAAAGGTTCGGTGGATATCGAGGCCAGCGGGATAGATATCCTGCTCGCCATGGATGTCTCGGGTTCCATGGAGGCGATGGATTTCACACTCGACGGTCAGCCGGCGAACCGCTTGGAGGTGGTGAAAGATGCGGTGGGGAAATTTGTCAAAGAGCGCCCGAACGACAGAATCGGCATGCTCGCCTTCGCAGGCAGGCCCTATCTCGTCAGTCCGCTGACACACGATCAGGATTTCCTCGCGAAACGTCTCGAAGGGATCAGGATGGGGCAGGTGGAAGACGGCACGGCCATCGGTTCCGCCATCGTTTCCGCAGCCTCGCATCTGAAAGATTCCGATGCGAAATCCCGCATCGCGATTCTGCTGACAGACGGGGTGAACAATGGCGGTGCTGCGAATCCTCTGACTTCCGCAGAGGCGGCCAAGGCGCTAGGAATCAAGATCTACACCATTGGAGCGGGGACGAAAGGCGAAGCTCCGATGCCCGTGACCGACCAGTTCGGTCGTCGTTTTCTGAAGAACATGCCGGTGGAGATCGATGAGGACATGCTGCGCGAGGTCGCCAAATCGACCGGTGGCCAGTACTTCCGCGCCACGGACACGGACTCCCTGGAGAAAATCTACGAGGCGATCAACAAGCTGGAGACGACCACCCGCAAGCTGAAGAAATACCAGCAATACGACGAACTGTTCCTCTGGTTCCTGGTTCCCGGACTAGGCCTGCTCCTTGTTGAAATGATACTCACCCAAACCCGCTTCCGCCGCCTGCCATGATGATCGCCCAGCTACCTCCTTCGGAAACTTCCGCCCTGCGTTTCGACCAACCGGTCTGGATCTGGGTGGGGATGGCGGTCTGCGTGGCGATCATCGCGCTTTTCGTCCGGTTCGACAGGCGGCGCGATACGGATCTCGCGAAAATCGTCCATCCGCGTTTCCGCCAACGTCTTACCGGAGGCTTTTCCAAGCAGCTGAGAAGTACGAAACGAGTGCTTTGGTTGCTTGCCGTCCTGTCCGCATTCGTAGCGGTGGCCCGTCCGCAAAAAGGCTACGAGTGGCGGGAAGTGAAGCGGAAGGGGATCGATATACTTTTCGCCGTGGATACCTCGCGCAGCATGCTCGCGGAGGACTTGAAGCCGAATCGACTGGAACGCGCGCGACTCGGGATTCTGGATTTCGTGGAGCGTCTGGAGGGCGATCGGGTCGGTCTGATCCCGTTTGCCGGGAGTGCCTTCGCGCTTTGTCCTCTGACTCTCGATTACGGCGCGTTCCGTGAATCGCTCGACGCGCTCGATACCGATCTGATACCCCGCCAGGGAACGGATCTCGCCAGCGCGATCAAGGAAGCGGAGCGGCTGTTCGAGGAAAACGGGAACAACTTCCGGGTGCTTGTCCTGCTGACCGACGGTGAGGATTTGCAAGGCTCCGTGATTGATGCCGCGAAGGCGGCGGAGGAGAAAGGAATGTCGATCTACACGGTGGGGGTCGGGAGTATGGAAGGGGCGCGCATCCCGCTCGGTCGAAATGATTTCGTGCGCGATGCCCAGGGCCAGATCGTCACGACAACGCTCGACGAGGCGACTCTGAAACAGATCGCGGAAGTCACCGGTGGACTTTACGTGGCGCTCGGTCGCGGTGCGGAGGGGCTGGACACCATCTATCAGGAGAAACTCCGGTTGGTGCCGAAGCGTGAGTTGAAGCAGCGGCTGGAGCGCGTGCCGCTGGAGCGTTTCGAATGGCCTCTCGGGGCGGCGATCCTTCTGCTTTTTCTGGATTTCATGATCTCGGATCGGAAGCGGGAAAGAAAGCAACGGAGCCTGCCATCCGCCGCTCGCCGGGTGAGGCCGGCCGCTGCGGTATCCTCTGTTTTCCTTTTCGCAGCGATGGTCACGGACGCTCGCGCGGAGAATGCGACGCCCGTGCTCAACGACGCGCGCCGGACCTACAACCAGGGAACCGAGCAGTATTCGAAGGGAGAGTTCGACAAAGCGACCGAGACGCTGAGAGACTCCTTGAAAACACCGGATCTGAAGCTTCAGCAACGTGGCTACTACAACCTTGGTAATTCACTTTACCGGCAAGGTCAGTCGACGCTTGAGAAAGACCCGGACGGAACGATCAAGACCTGGGAGGAGTCAGTCAAAGCTTACGCGGATGCGCTCGCCCTCGATCCGAAAGACGAGGATGCGGATTTCAATAAAAAGCACGTGGAGAAGAAGCTGGAAGAGCTGAAGAAGCAGCAGAACAAGGATCAGGACGAGAAAGAGGATCAGAAGAAGGACGATCAGAAAGACCAGCAGGATCAAAAGGATCAAAAGGATCAGGGCGACAAGGGAGAGGATCCGAAAGACGGGAAGGACAAGGGCGACAAAGGAGAGGAGAATGAGGATCGGAAGGAAAAAGACGATCAGGACAAGGAGGGTCAATCCGATCAGAAGGACGGAGAGTCCAAGGAGGACGAGGAGGACGAAGGCAAGCCGGGCGATGAGGAGAAAGACGGCACTCCGGATCAATCGGAAACCGGTGAAAAGCCCGGCGATGAAAAGAAGCCTGAGCAAGCCCGGGACGGAAAAGAGGGAGAGGAAAAAGGAGAAGAAGAGCAAGCGCAGGCGGGAGAGGCTGGCGAGGAGCGTGGGGAGAAGCAGGAGATGTCCAGAGAGCAGGCGGCGCAGTTGCTCCAGGCTTTGCAAGGGGATGAGAAAAACGTGATCCCGATCCCGCAGCAGCGACCTTCCCGCTTTCTCACCCCGGAAAATTCAACGAAAGGAAAGACATGGTGATGAAGCCTAGAGAAAAATTCCGTGCCTTTGTCGCCATTTTGCTAGGGCTGGTCAACGGCACGCTCTGCATGGCCGGGGAGATCGAGGCTACCCTCGACCGGGATTCCGTCCCGGCAGGGCAGGGGGCGTTGCTGACTCTGACCGTGACAGGCCGGCCTTCGGGGAATCCGGTGATCCCGGACATCGTGAATTTCATCTTCCAGTCGCGTGGCCGGAGCCAGCAGATCCGCAGCATCAACGGGGTGACGACGCGCTCCATCACCTACCAGTATGCGGTCGGTTCACAGGTCCCGGGAGACTACCAGATTCCTAGTATCTCCATGACCGTGGATGGCGAAGAGATCGGCACGGAGGTGCTGAATCTGAAGGTTCTTTCCAAAAACGCCGCCCAGCCGCCCGCGGGGGCCGCCCCTGGAAACCCACCGTCCGATGAGGATGCGGAGCCTGTGGGCGAGGCGGACAGATTCGGTTTTCTCACCGTGCAGCTACTCACCGGAGAACGGGAGCATGTGTATGTCGGTGAGATCGCGCCGGTGAAGATCGAGGCATGGATCCCTGCGGAGGGGCAGGCGCAGGTGCGCAGTGGAATCCAGCCGGAGGGCAAGGCTTTCACTTTGCACAATGTGAGCGAAAAGCCGGACCAGACCACGAAGGTGCGGGACGGGAAGCGATATATCGTGGTGACCTGGTACGGTGGGATTTCCGCGACTAGAGCCGGAAAGAATCCGGTTTCGTTATCGCTGGACGCGACCGTCGCGGTGCGGGACACCTCGGCGGGACGACGCCGGCGCCCGCGCATGGGAGGTGCTTTCGATGATCCGTTTTTCGATGACATCTTTGATCAGATGCGGACCCCGATGATCCAGAAGGATGTGACACTGGCCTCACGGGACGAGGAGATCGAAGTGCGCCTGCTTCCGGAAGAAGGAAAGCCGGACGGGTTTTCCGGGGCGGTGGGTAATTTCATCCTGAACAGCTCGGAGATCCCGAAAAATTGGAAAACAGGCGAGCCGCAGTCGCTCGAAGCCTCGGTAAAGGGTCGAGGAAACTTCGCATTGCTGGACGATCCGAAGCTGGTGCCATCGGAGGGATGGAAGGTGTATGCGGGAAAGAGCGATTTCTCGCCGGGGGATGTCGCATCGTTTTCCGGAGTGAAGGATTTTCGTTTCAGTGCGGTGCCGAGCAAACATGGTTCGCAGGAGCTGGCGTTGGAGCTGAGTTACTTCGATCCCGATGCGGGCGCTTACAAAACGGCACGCGGTCCCTCGCAGCAAGTCGAGATCGTGGGGGAGGACATCGTTTTCAAGGAGGAGCCGGCCGTTGCGGAAAATCCGCCACCGGCGGAGGAGGATCAGATGATCGGGCAGCGTATGGAGATCTCCGGTTCGCGCTCGACTCTCGCCCCGTTGGTCTCTCGTCCGCTTTTCGCGGGCCTGCTAGCCGGTTCCGGGCTTCTGGGCTGCGCTGGCATCGCGCTGATGGTTCTGAGGTCGCGCAGGGAAGATCCGGAACGCATCGCGAACGCAGAACTGGAAGTGGCGACCCGGGAGGGGATGCGGCGGGTGGAGCAAGCAAACGCGGCTGGCGATGCCGGAGAGTTTTTCGAGGCGGGCAGGACCGTGCTGCGACTTCGGCTCGGGGCTCTGTGGGATAGACCGGCCGAGGCGATCACTTCGGCGGATGTGAAGTCGCGACTGGAGGATGGATCGCCTGTCGTCGCATTTTTCCAAGAATCCGACCAGCGAGCCTACAGCGGACCGGCAACTTCGGATGATCTGCCGAAATGGCGTTCATTGCTCGAGGATGCCATGCGATCCCTAACCACGAACCAGCGGGCGAAATGAGAACTGAGTATTTTACTAACAGCACTTTGCCTTTGGCTCGGGGTCCAGGTTTCCCGGGCGGATTCGTTCGATGATGCGAACGCGGCTTTCGAGGCGGGCGATTTCGCGAAATCCGTGGATCACTACCAGTCGGTCCTGAAAGCGGAGGGGCCGAGCGCGGCTGTCTACTACAATCTGGGGAACGCCTACCAGCGCCTTGAACAATACGGTCCGGCCATTCTTGCTTACGAGAGGGCGAAGCTCATCACTCCGCGCGATCCCGATCTGCGAGCGAACCTGGAGCGCGCCCGGAAAGCGGTTTTCGCCTTCGAGGTGGCGGATGGAAATCCGAATGCGAGGGCGTTTCTCGGATACTTCAGTCGCAACGAGTGGTCATGGATCGTGGTCGGTGCGGCATTTGCGGGCGCCGGGATTGTTTTCGTCGCTGGATGCGTGCGGTTGGAAAAACGATGGATGCGGAGGGTGGCGGTTGCCGGAGTTTGCGCATCCGTGCTGGTGATGGCGATCGCTTCGACCGTGCTGATGTTGCGCAAGAGCGAGGGAGAGCTAGCGGTGGTCGTTTCGAAAGATGCGGCGGTCCGGCTATCGCCTTTTGAAACGGCTGGGAGCGTGGGGACCCCGGGGGAGGGACGATTGGTTTCGTTGGGCAAAAAAGAGGGAGATTTCCGCTATGTGACACTTCCTGAGAAGAGCCTCAGCGGGTGGATGGCGGGAGAGGATGTGGGACGGATTGACACGGGGCTGGAATCCCCGTGAACGGCCTGGGGCAAGATGCCCCAGCTACCTTGTGTTCTCCTTTGGCGGGTTGCTGCAAGACGCAGCTACCACGGCCTGCCCCGGGACGGGGCAGCTACGGCCTAGCGGGCTTTTCCCCACGAGTCGCGGAGGGGGACGGTTCGGTTGTAGACGGCTTTTTCGCCGGGGATGTGATCCTTCAGGTCTGTGACAAAGTAGCCGGTGCGCTCGAACTGGAAGGTGGTGCCGGGGGCTTCTTTTGCAAGGCAGGCTTCGACTTTCGCGGTGACGGTTTGGACGGAATCGGGATTGAGGACGGTTAGGAAACCACCTTCTGCCGCGTCCGGGTCTTCTACGGTGAAGAGTCTGTCATAGAGGCGGACTTCGGCATCGGCGGCGGTGGCGACATCGACCCAATGGATGGCGGCTTTGCAGACGACTCCTTCGGGAGAATCTTTGCCGGTGGTGTCTGGCAGGAGTTTCGTACGGACCAGGGTGATTTCACCGGAGTCGTTTTTTTCGAATCCGATGCATTGGATGATGGGGCCGCCACGCAGGCGGACGTATTTTTCCGGGGCGAGGCGGAAGTATTTTTTCTCGGGGATTTCCTGGAAGTCCTCGCGCTCGATGAAGATTTCGGAGGAAAGGGAAACCTCGCGCTCGCCGAAGGATTCGTCCTGAGGGTGGTTGGGAATTACTGCGGTGGTAGTAGGTTCTTCCGAGAAATTTTCGATGACCACTTTCAGCGGATCTAGCACGGCCATGCGGCGGGGGGCGGTGGAGTTCAGGTGATCTCGGATGTCGTGCTCCAGCAGGGCGACATCGGTGGTGCCGTTGTATTTCGTGATGCCGATGCGTTTGCAGAAATGGCGGACGGCTTCCGGCGGGTAGCCGCGGCGGCGGATGCCGGAGATGGTGGGAAGGCGCGGGTCGTCCCAGCCGGAGACGTGACCTTCCTGCACGAGTTGGAGCAGCTTGCGCTTGCTCATGATCGTGTAGGTGAGGCTGAGCCTAGCGAACTCGATCTGGCGGGGAGTGGAGGGCACGGGGCAGTTTTCGATGAACCAGTTGTAGAGCGGGCGGTGGTTTTCGAACTCAAGGGTGCAGAGGGAGTGGGTGACGTGCTCGAGCGCGTCTTCGAGCGGGTGGGCGAAGTCATACATCGGGTAGATGCACCAGTCGCTGCCGGTGTTGTGATGGTGCGCGTGCATGATGCGGTACATGACAGGATCCCGCATGTTCATGTTCGAGGAGGTCAGTCCGATTTTCGCGCGAAGGACCGCCTCGCCTTCCTTGAAGCCGCCGGAACGCATCTTCTCGAACTGCGCGAGGTTTTCCTCGATCGAGCGGTCGCGGTATTTCGAAGGGGTGCCGGGTGTCTGGACGTTGCCGCGGTGGAGTTTGATTTCTTCGGGGCTTTCCTCATCGACGTAAGCGAGGCCGTTTTTGATCAGGTGGACGGCACAGTCGTTGAAAAACTGGAAATAGTTTGAGGCGAAATAGAGGTCGCTTCCCCAATCGAAGCCGAGCCATTTCACGTCCTCCTTGATACTTTCGACGTACTCGGACTCCTCCTTCTCGGGATTCGTGTCATCGAAGCGCAGATGGCATTTCGCACCGGGATGTTCCCCGGCGATGCCGAAATTGAGGCATATCGACTTCGCGTGGCCAATGTGCAGATAGCCGTTCGGCTCCGGCGGGAAACGGGTGATGGTGGTTTCATGTTTTCCGGAGGAGAGATCGGTGGCGATGATTTCTCGGATGAAATCGAGTTTTTGCGTGTCGGACATGGGAAGAGGTGGCTAGTGCCGAGTAATCAGTGATCAGTGGAATATGGAGAAGGGGTTTGCAACCCCTTTGCGGAGGAAGAGTGGGGAAACCTGTTTATTGAGCGGTTGCGTGCCATGTGAGGCGGGAGTCGAGTGCATCCGGGGGGGGCGTATTCGAAATGGAGGATGCGGCGGCGGTTCGGGCGGGGGCTGCGTCTGGATGAATGGAGGATGAGGAGGGGCATGACCTACGGCGACAACTTCGGTTGACACTCCATATTCGATCCGATTGACGCGGAACGCCCGGAACATCACCGAACGCGCCCGCTTCCTCCTCGACGAATTCCCCCCACGCGACCGCGCCCAACCCGACGGCGGCACCCAGGGCGGCGACACCCCGCCCACGCAGTAAGCAGGGGCGACACTCCTGTCGCCTCTTCTCCTAATCAGAAGCAAGGGAAGAAGCGGTAGCCCCCCCATTCCCCCTCTCATCCCGCGTCGATGGAATTCATTGCCACCCCGCCGCAAATTCAATACCTTCCCGGCATGAAGCCGTCAGAGCCACCAAAGACCTCGACTTCGCCGCCATGTTTCTTCCTCCGATCACTGCTCACTCGGCACTTCTACCGAATTCACCGAAGCCCAGAGACTTGTCCGCCGTAGCTTCAGCGAAGGAGGAAACGCCTGCTCCATCGATGCCATGCTCAACGGGGGAAAGTGCGAGGCTTGTCAGTGAAAAATCTGTGGGATTCTCCCCACTCGCCATTTAGAGAAGGGGTGCTCTTTTGCACCCCTTTTTTTAAATCCGGATTCGTCCCCAATCTAGACTTCCAGTGTCTGAAAACAAAAAAGATTCCGAAGATCCAGACATCCTTTTGGCTCAAAATCTCGAAAATTTTCGCTTGAGCCATCCGGAAATCGAGTCCATAGAACTATCGACAGTGCGCGGCACGCGACTCCGGTTTCCGGAAGCGAACCAGGCCGCGCCTTCTTTTGTACCAGAACAGGGAATTCACAGGGTTTACACTCAGCCCTACACATCGTCTTCCGATTTAATCCGTCTGCTTCAGGATCGCTCACTCATCGTTGAAGATCCAGCTATTGCGGTGCAATGGATCGAAAAAGTCGGTTACTATCGCCTGAAAGGTTACGGACTTCACTTTCGGATGCGCGATGAGAATCAGAAACTTACCGAGAACTATCAGGCTGGAACGAAGTTTGATTCAATTATTGAACTCTATGAATTCGACCGCCACCTACGCCTCCTGGTTCTCGACGCAATCGAGCGCATCGAGGTGGCCTTTCGCTCCCGGGTGAATACCGTCATGACATCCCAACACGGGTCTCACTGGTTCTTGGATCCTGCCTTATTCAGTGACAAGCTGGATAAGAAGACTAATCAACTCATCTTCGATCACGCTGACTTCATTGCTCAAACATTAAAGGAGGCGCGGAGAAACAAAGAGTCACTTTCCATCAAACACTATTTCGCAACATACAGCGAGCCCCTGCTCCCTCCCTGTTGGATGTTGGGAGAAGTTCTGAGCATGGGTAATTGGTCAAAAGCCTTCGGAATGCTCGCTGAGCGATCTGATCAAAAAACCGTTGCCGATACCTTCCGCACAAGTCCACCGGAACTCATCTCATGGATTCATTCGCTGACCAATCTCCGTAATACCTGCGCCCATCACAGCCGACTCTGGGATCGCAGATTTAATACCTGCCCGTCGAAAAAGGGCAACCTAAAGAGCGTCGTCGACGCCAATGACCGCCTGTTCGCACAAATTGCTACGGTCATCTATTGCCTGCTATCCGTAGAACCCGAGTCAGAGTGGCTAGAGAAGCTGAAACAATTGCTTCTGGACTATCCAGCGGTTCAGTTAGCCCCTATGGGCTTTCCTCATGATTGGGAAAAGCGTCTCACCTCCATCAAATCACAATCCCGGGCATTTCCACGTAGGCTCGCTAAATAGGCTCCATTCTCCATGAACCTACAAATGCCATCAGGTCTCGGTGAGGCTTATTCTAGTCCGACGCAACAAGCCCGCGTTATCACGGAATCTTGGATGGGGGAACAGGGCTACTGCCCGTCCTGCCTTTCTCACCTCGAACCTACACCCAACAATTCTAAGGCAGTGGATTTTGCGTGTCCGCAATGCTCGATTCAATATCAGCTCAAGAGCACCAAATCAAAAATCGGCACCAGAGTCCCTGACGGTGCCTATCAGGCCATGCTCTCGGCGGTCAAAAGCGACACATGCCCGGCATTAGTTCTGATGCACTACCGCAAGGTTGACTGGTCAGTCTTGAATCTGATCGTCATCCCGTCGTTTGCGCTCACGGAACAGGCCATCATCCCCCGGAAGCCTTTGGCAGCAACTGCAAGGCGGGCTGGCTGGATTGGATGCAATATCGATCTGTCCCGCATCGCACCCCAAGCGAGAGTGAATGTCATCACACAAGGAATCGTTAGGACTCGATCGGATGTGGCCGATTCATACGCACTTCTCAAGCCACTGCAATCCATCAACGTCAAACAGCGTGGATGGGCGATGGCGGTATTGAACGGGATTCAAAGTACCGGGTTGCGGAGATTCACCACGCGCGACGCCTACCGCCTAGAATGCATGTTGTCGCAAATCTTTCCAGATAACCGAAACATCAGAGCCAAAATTCGCCAGCAACTCCAAATCTTGCGTGATATGGGGCTTTTACACCACATCGAACGCGGTGAATGGACGTTGCCAGCTTCACCCACAGAATCAAACTGACCAATCTAATGAGCAACTTAACTGCCCGATCAAACTTGATACCCGCGGACTCCAGCTTTCGCTGGATCGTCTCTCATGTCACCAGTTCCCATCCCGCTTTCGGCCCGGACTTAATCGCCGTCAGAGTCGATGCACATACGGTCACGCTTCTGCGCGAATTCCTCGATAACCTGCACCAAATTGTCGTTCGCGGAAGCGCCATGGCTCGTCTGCAATGGCTAGGCGCATACATTGAATACCTCCATGCACCAGAGGAGGCACTCGAACCCGGAGGCGAGCTGGACGGTCTCAGTGAAGATACCGCCCTCATTCTCCCGCCCGGAGTTGATCTCCCCGCATCCTGCCTCGACGGCTACGATATCCGCTCCGAATGCGACTCCTTCACCATGCTGCGTGTGAGCGAACAATTTGATCCCGAAGTTTACTCCACCGCCCGCATCAAACACACGGGCATCGAAATCGAATCGAAGCAGGATCTTTGGCCAATTATTGACGCAGCCTTTCCGGATCACCATGCACTCTTAGAAACCCTATTTCATGAATCGCAAGCTCATGTGGCATCATGTCGCTCCCGACGAATCTACTTATGAACCAGCCTGAATCCTCAGTTTCCCAGTCCGGCCTCACCTGCTTAGAGATTTGCTCGGGAGCCGGTGGGCAGTCGATTGGGTTGGAGAGGGCAGGGTTTGAGGCCTTGGTGCATGTGGAGTTTGACCGCCATGCCTGTGAGACGCTTAGGAATGGCTCAAGAATTCCTTGAGAGGCACCCCCCGAGGTTTTGATCTGACGCACCACAAAGGAGGGGCTCACCTCATGCCGCCATCGGGTTGTAAAGTTCAGGGTGGCGGGCAAGGAGTCGCGGACGGTGTGCCCCACGGGGTATGGTATCCGCGAGTGGAAGAAAGAAATGCGGATACCATTTGAGGGAAGGACGTGACGATTTTTCAAGTCCCTCCATCTCCGCTGCGCTTCGATTGCCTCTCCTTGTAGACCGTTTGCCAAAAGTCCGTGCGTTTTCTTGGTAGGGTATCGTATTCCATGGAACGCGAGTCTTCAGCTCGCCCCGGAGCACTGAGCTGTTGCACTGGGGCGGGCTGAAGACCCGCGTTCCAGTCGCCCCTCCGAATAGGAGGAATAGATGCAAGAACTTTTGGCAAACGGTCTATGCCCTTTGGCAAGGCATTGCGCCGCCAGCAAGGTGTCTCCACATGGCAATGTCCGGCGGATGGATTTCAGGAACGCGAACACCCGCTTCCACTCCGGCAGGCGATCGGTGTCCACCGGCTCAATCGCCTCGGCAAAATCCACTTCGGTTCGAGCGACGCGCTGAGAACCACGGATGGAAGAATTGACCCGAATGAAAGAGGTTCTTGTGGAGAAAGGGTTTCGTGCCAGGTGAGGTGGGGGTCAAGCGCATCCGGGGGTGCGTATTCGAAATGGAGGATGCGGCGGCGGTTGGGGCGGGTGGAAGCCGCTTTTTCTGCGGCGGAGGGCTTTGAGTTCAGGGCACGCGGTAGGAGTCAGGCAACCAATGGCCGGATGCGTGCGAGGGCATCGGCATGTTTCTCGCGGGCGGCGGCGAGGTCGTGCATGTGCTGGAGGTTGAGCCAGTATTCGGGGGGGGTGCCGAAGTATTTGCCGAATCGCAGCGCGGTGGCGGCGGTGATTCCCTGGCGGCCCTTGATGATGGAGGTGATCCTGCTGTGGGGCAGGCCGGTGTCCTGGGCGAGCCGGTACTGGGTGATGGCCAAATCGCCGAGCGCTTCTTTAAGCGTATCGCCGGGATGAGGGTTGTGAAGCAATGGGGCCGGTTTCATGGCAGGTTTCAGTGGTATATACGGTTTTCGTCAATAGGCGATTTCCAAGTGAACGGCTCAGGCTTCTCGAATTCACAGTGATTTGGCCACAGAGTCCTGCCACAACACCAATCCATCAACTTCACCAGCTCCTCACTCCCAGAGATTCTTGTGGAGAAAGGGTTTCGTGCCAGGTTAGGCGGGGATCAAGTGCATCCGGCGGCGCGTATTCGAAATGGAGGACGCGGCGGCGGTTGGGGCGGGTGCTGCGTTTTGATGAATGCAGGATGAGGGGGGACATGAGGAGGACATCGCCAGGCTGGCATTCGCAGATGATGGAGAATTCTGCGGTGAGTTCGGGGATCTCTTCGGAAGCCAGTTTTCCGTGAAGGTGGGAGCCGGGGACGATGCTTAGGGCGCCGTTTTCCGCACCTGTGGGATCGAGGTGGATTCTGGCGGTGATCATTCGGTTCAGTAAGGCGACGGGTGGCTGGACGTGGGGGATGCCGTCCTTGACGCTCCATGGGCCGTAGTTTTCGCAGTTGGTTTTCCCGGTGACGCAAATGGTCAGGTCCTGGTGCCAGGCGACCGGCCAGTTTTCTGCGGGTGTTTTATCGAAAAGGATGGATCGGACGGGTGCGAAATCAGGGTTTGGAAACAGGGAGAGAAGTTGGGGGGATTGGGAAAGCCGATTGAAAAGGTCGGAGCGTTTGCCTAGGTGCCGGACGCATGCGGAACCTGCCTTGGCGGCGATTTCATCGGCTTCCGCTCTGAAAGTTTCGATTTCGGCATGGGAGAAGACGGCACGATGGATTTCGTAGCCGTCTATGGCGAGGGAAGTCATGGGATGAGGATTTGATCGCAAGCTTGAAGCCGCTGAGGCTGGGGTTGTAGTTTCAGAGGAGCCACGGATGCACCCAAAGGCATAAAGACGCGGATGAATACGGACCGGATTCCTTGGAGGATTGGAGCCTTTGCAAAGAATGACCAAACGGGTTGCTGCACGCTAGCGCCCTTCCGTTCGTCCGAGTCTGGATTGTGGAAAGGGTATGATGTCTGTCTCCGAAGGCTTCAAGACTTGCTGCCGTAGCCAAGCCGATACCGTCATGTTGGCTCGCTTCGTATGTTCACGAATGCGAGAGGCTTCTTCGTCGGTGACTCGGAAGGAGAAAGTTGTCATTGGGATAGTGTGAATGGGATTTCTGGAGAACTCAAGAAGCGACACGCCAGCTAAAGCAAGCGCTCCACGGGCGGCTCCTTTACTTCGCGAGTTCTTCGAGGAGGGCTTGGTTGAGTCTGATTCCGGCGTCGAAGTTGGCGATGGGGAAGTTTTCGTTGGGGGAGTGGATCTGGGCGTCGGCGAGGGCGAGGCCGAGGAGCAGGGTGTCGACTCCGAGGATTTCCCGGAATGCCTGGACGATGGGGATGGAGCCGCCTTCGCGGATGAGCATCGGCTCGCCGGGGAAGGTGGCCTTGAGGGCGCGTTGGGCGGCTTTTCCGAAATCCGAATGTGGATCGCAGGCGTAGGGTTTGCCGTCGTGGCCTAGCTCGATTTCCAGTTTCACGCCGGGAGGGCAGTGTTTTTCGAGGTGGGTTTTGAGCTGGCCGAGGACGGTTTGCGGATCCTGGTCGGGGACGAGGCGGAGGGAGAATTTCACAAAGGCCTCGGCGGGCAGGACGGTTTTGGAGCCTTCGCCTTGGTAGCCGCCGCCGATGCCGTTGACCTCGGCGGTGGGTCTGGCCCAGGTGCGCTCGGCGGAGGTGTAGCCGGGTTCTCCGAAAAGGGCGGGGGAGCCCGTGACATCCAGGAAATCCTCGTCCTTCACGCCGGGGACTTTCGCCCACATTTCGCGCTCCCATGCTTCGAGGGGGCGGACGGCATCGTAGAAGCCCTCGATGGCGACCGTGCCGTCCGGGAGGTGAAGGGATGCGACGAGACGGGCGGCGGCGGTGGCGGGGTTGGCGACGGCTCCGCCGAAAAGACCGGAGTGGAGATCGCGTTCGGGGCCGGTGATTTTCACTTCCGCGCAGGCGATCCCGCGCAGGCCGTAACCGAGAGTGCCGGTGTTCGGGGCGACCATGCCGGTATCGGAAATGGCGATGATGTCGCAGGCGAGACCGGCTTTATGTTGTTCGAGAAAGGGTGCGAGGTTGGGGGAACCGATCTCTTCCTCACCTTCGAATAGAAGGATGAGATTGACCGGGAGTTCGCCTTTTTCCGCGAGGGTTTTCTCGATGCCGAGAACGTGGGCGAGCATCTGGCCTTTGTTGTCGGTGGCACCGCGTGCCCAGATCTTCCCTTCGCGGATTTCGGGGGCGAAGGGCGGCGAGTCCCAGAGGTTCAGGGGATCGGCGGGCTGGACATCGTAGTGGCCGTAGATGAGAACGGTTTTCTTGTCCTCCGTATGTTGGTTTTTCGCGATGACGATGGGGTGGCCAGGGGTGTCGTGAAGATTTGCGTCCAGACCCATGCCAGAGAGTTTTTCCACGAGCCAGTTGGCGCAGGCGAGCACGTCGCCCTTGTGCTTCGAGTCGGTGGAGACGCTGGGAAAGGAGAGAAAGGTGAAAAGGTCCTGAAGCTCTGGAGTCATGCGCGCAGGCTAGGGCCGGGATGCGCGGGGGGAAAGAAAAACGAGCGGGTCTATCGGAAGCTCTCGTCGAACGGAGTTTCCCCGGTCACCCAGTCTTCCGCCAGAACGGAGATGATCTCGAACTGCCGCGTCTCTTCCGTGCCTTTGCGAGCGAGCCTGAACGTGGCCCGGTGCAGACTTTGCTCGGATTTGAGTATGCTTTCCACTGCAAGATGCTGGGGAGAGCCGATCCGAACGTAGCCGAGCATGACGGTTTCGGTATCCGGGGAAACCATCGCGTAAGCCTGCCACACGGAATCGTCCGCATAGAGGTTGTTGTAGTAGTTGTCCGGTGCGATGAAGACGCGGACGGTGGCTTGACCGGATTTTCCCGAAAGAATGGTCCGCCAATCCGGATCTGAAGCACGCATATAGGAGTCGAAATCGATTTTCCAAACACCGTCTTCCGAAGGGATGAGCTGGGCGAGCCGGTTGACTTCTTTGCCGTCCGCTCCGAGATGGACGATCACCCGTTCCATGAGGGTGCCGTTGGCATAGAGGGCCGGAGCGGCTTCGTAGCGGATGATTTCTCCTTCGGTCCTCTCGATGGATTCCAGGCTTCCGATGACGGTGCCCGGGGCCGTGCCGGTAGCCAACCGGAAGTAGTTTCCGACTTTCGACGGTTCCCGGTTTCCCATCGCGGCAACGACGAGTTTCCTGGCTTCCGATTTTCCCAGGGATGGTAGCTCGGTCTTTTTTACCAGGCCGGTAGTTGATTCCGCGGTTTCGGAAGGTGAGGCGATCGCGTCCTTTCTCATTCCGTTTCCCGAACGTGCTTTCGAGAAAAACATCACGGTGAAAGCGATCAGGACACCAGCGGCCGTGATAGAAAGCAACAGTGACCACGCGAGGACTTTTCGCCTGGCGTTGCGTAGACGACGGGAGGATCGGGTCCGGAGATGGCCGCTATCGCGGACGGCGGATTGAGGGGAGCGGGGCACCTTGCCAAGCACCGGAGCATCCCCGAAGGAGCGGTTGGAGCTTTTCCGTGGCATCATGCGGAGGACTAGCGGGGAGTGAGGGTCACCCGATACGGATCGTAGTGATCCTGCGGGCTGAAGAGCCAGCCGGGATTGCGGTTCACAAGCTGGTAGCCGGTGAGACGGAAAACGGGGAGGAACTGGTTGCTGTTCGGGTCGTAGCCCTCCTGTCCGGTATAGTTTCCGGAAATACGGTATTCGTAGTTGTTATCGAAACCGTAGCGGGCGCCGGAGGGTCCGTTTTCGCTCATACGGTCGGGGCTGCGTTTCGCGCTCTCGTCGAATAGCACGAGTTTCGCGCTACTTGCGGACTGTCCCGGCTTGCGGAGGTAGCCCCAGAACCGGGTTTTGTTGACGTAGTAACGTCGGCCGTAGAAGAAGCTGCCCTTCGGTTCGCTGGCGATGGCCGCCTCCCTCTGTTCCATGGAGGGGCCACCCATGTTCGGCGGGCCGGTGCGGATGCCCGAGGAGGACGATCCCGCGCATTGGCAAAGAACCAGACAGACAAGGGCGATAAGGGGCCGGAGCGCGTGCGACATGGAGGGTTCTAGTCTTTCGAATAGGGGGGCGGCAAGCGCGGAGATGCTTCCCGCCCGGGATTCCGGATCAGGAAATGAGTGTTTTCAGCCTGTCGCAGACTTCCACGACGTTTTCGCGGGAGTTGAACGCTGAGATGCGGAAATAACCTTCGCCGGCGGAGCCGAAGCCGGAGCCGGGGGTGATGACCACCTGGGCCTCGGTAAGCATTTTGTCGAACATTTCCCAAGAGCTGACGCCTTCCGGGCAGCTGACCCAGACATAGGGCGCATTTTCGCCGCCGAAGACTTGCAGTCCGAGAGCCTGGCAAGCTTCGCGGAGCAGCTTGGCGTTTGCCATGTAGTGGTTGATGAGAGAGGTCACCTGCTGTTTCCCTTCATCGGAAAATACGGCGGCGGCACCTTTCTGGACGGGGTAGGAAGCTCCGTTGAACTTGGTCGAGTGGCGACGGGACCAGAGCTGGTGGATGGGGACGGGCGTGCCGTCCTCGGTGCGGCCGGAGAGGGCTTTGGGAATGATCGTGTAGGCGCAGCGGACTCCGGTGAAACCGCCGTTTTTCGAGAACGAGCGGAACTCGATCGCGCATTCCTTGGCGCCCTCGATCTCGTAGATGGAGTGGGGGATGTCCGTGTCCCGGATGAATGCCTCGTAGGCGGCATCGAAGAGGATGATGGCGTCGTTCGAGCGGGCGTAATCGACCCAAGCGGTGAGTTGTTCGCGGGTGGCGACGGCTCCGGTCGGGTTGTTGGGAAAGCAGAGATAGATGAGATCGGCTTTTTCCGAAGGCACATCTGCGACGAAACCGTTTTCTGCGGTGCATGGCATGTAGAGCAGTCCGTCATACGCGCCTTTTTCATCCGCCGGGCCTGTGTTGCCAGCCATCACGTTGGTATCGACGTAAACGGGGTAAACGGGATCGGTGATGGCGATGGTGTTGCCTTTTCCGAAAATATCCAGGATGTTCCCGGTATCGCACTTGGATCCATCCGAGATGAAAACTTCGTCCGCCGAGATACCGAGATCCTTGAACTGGTTTTCCACGATTGCTTCGCGGAGGAACTCGTAGCCCTGCTCCGGGCCGTAGCCTTTGAATGTGGCGCGGTCGCCCTGCTCATCGACGGCTGCGTGCATGGCCTCGCGGACGGCGGAAGGTAGCGGCTCGGTCACATCGCCGATGCCACAGCGGATGATTCGGGCGGCCTTGTCCGGTGCGGACTCGGTATAAGCCTTCACGCGCCTGCCGATTTCAGGGAAAAGGTAGCCGGCCTGGAGTTTGAGGAAATTTGAATTGATCGTAGCCATGGCGGGAGGGTGTAGGCGGGAGGCCACGGTAGGGCAAGCGCGGGATTGGGGAAAAGCGGGGGCAGGAATCGGAACTTGCCTCACTATGACGGAATCGTCACTTTCCACTGATCGCCGGAGAAACTGTTCCTGCAGACAGTCTTCACGGATCAGCTACCACGTCCGGTCAAAACGAAAACCTCACCAACATTATGAAAAGACATCTCGGAATCCTCATCATGAGCGCATCGCTCACCGCACTCGCACCTGGCGCGATCGTGATAACCGAAGTCATGAGCGTCTCCGGGCACGGGGGTGGAGCGGGAAACGGCGACTGGTTTGAGATTTACAATTCCGGATCGTCCGCCGTGGATCTGACAGGCTGGTCGTGGGATGACGACTCGGACACTCCCGGGACGCATAACTTCGGCGGAGCATCGATCTCAGCCGGCGGCACCCTGCTTTTCGTCGATGAGAACGCCACACTTCTGCCCTTCTGGACCAATGACGTCTGGGGACTGACTGGCTCGGCGGATCTTGTGGTGCTTGGGAACGCGGGATCCGGATTCAGCGGATTCGGCGGCAGCGGTGACACCATCCACGTCTATGATGCCAGCGATGCCGAACAGGCGACCGTCACCTTCGGATCAGCCACTTCGGGCAGCTCGTTCGAGTGGGATTCCGCGGGAAATTCTTTGGGGGTGAGCATTCTGGGGGAAAACGGAGCATTCCAAGCGCTTCTTGATGGAGATGACGGAGCTGCCGATGACGATCCGTCCGCCTACGGGGCGGGATCGGACTTCGCTTCTCCCGGATCTGTTGTGATCGTTCCTGCGCCCTCCGGCCTCGTGCTACTCGCGATCGGTTTCATGGCGGGTATCTGCCGCCGGAGCGTGAGGAAGTGATTTTTGCGAACCCGGCAGGGATCAAAACCGAGGTGCTTTCATCCATCCGAGACGGGGAAGCTGCAATTCGGAGAAGGCTTTTGTTGCATTCGTAGGCGAGTCGGTGGTTCCGGCCGCCGAATAGCGTGGGCGCACTCCGGGTTCCTCCACGGCGGACGGACACTCGGTGGCGCGTGTGGTCCCCTTTTCAGAAATTTTACCGATACCACACCACGGTGACCCCGTGGGTGCTGCTGTGGAATGTCTGGATCTGGACGATTTCCGCCTCCGGGTTCCCGTTGATCCACTGCTCAGCCTGGTCGTGGGTTTTCTCGATCAGGCGGTAGTCGAAGGTGGCGACCGAAAAGCTCACGCTCTCCTTGAAAGCGATTCGCCGTATCAGGCGGGTGGTCGGTTTCGTGGGTTTCCGGGAGGGAAGCGGGGGCGGGCCGGATTTTGGCGGGGTCGATTTCGAAGTGGAATTTTCGTCGGGTTGGTCACTCATGGGTCGTGACGCTACAACGTTTCCCAATCTATCCGCGAGAAAAGAGAAGTATCGTGTTCGTCGGTGATCGTGATCTCGCCCGAAGCTGAAGGGACGATCGAAACGACTTTTCCGAAGCCTTCCGGGACTGCGGCGACTGCCTGTATGTTACGCAGACTCACAGATTCGTTTTCCGAGAAACGTCTGGTGGTGGGGATGGCGAGGTTGCGAAGCAGATCTTTGCGGGAAATGTCGACTGCATCACAGAAATGCGAGCAGACGTCCTCGATGCCGACCCTTGCGGTGTGACGGGAGTTCCATGGGGGGGCGGAGCGACCTCCGTTGGAAAGCCAGAACATGGTGGCGGGGTAATCGGTCGGATTTTTCAGGGAAAACCAGACGTAGCCGTCCAGCACGCAGGCGGACCAGGCGAAGGGCTGGGCCTCGGTCGCCTCCGTGGACACCATCATCACCAGATCATCGGTGCCGGGGCGTGCGGGGAATTTCGTCAGATCCGTGGTGCCGCCGCTGATGAGAGGGACCTCCTGGAGATCGCCGAAAATGGCTGCGATTTTCAGGGCTTGGGTGGCTCCGTCATCAGGGTTGGAAAACCACTCGGGATAGACGGATGCCCAGCGGAACGGGGAGACGGAGAGTCGTGCGGAGCCTTCCGGGATGCCGGAAAGATCGAGGATGGGATGGGTCCCGTAGGACCAGTCTCCCACCAGTCCGGTGATGCGGTGCTCGATGTAAAGCGCGGTCTGGCCGGGGCGTAGGGTGATGGTTTTCTCCACCCGGGCTGACACGTCGGTTGCCTCGATGGCGAGTGTCAGGGAAGTTTCCGTGGAGGAAATTTTCTCCCACGGGTGGTTGGCTGTTTCCCCGTGCGGGGGGGCGTTTTGCTGAGGGCCGAAGGGCAGGCAGAGGAAGTCCCCGCGCAGATTTTTCAGGAGAACGGGAAGTTCCGGATCGATTTCGTCCGGTTGCCACGGTGCCAGCGCGTAGGGGGAAACTTTCCGCCCGCCGAGATCGAACTCGACCGGAGCGAGGTGCCCGCCCTCTCGGGTGATGTGGAGGGAAACCAGATCGGAGGAGAGCGGGAAGGAGGGTGCGCCGTGGATGGTTTCCATAACTATCAATTTTCAAATTATCAAGGAAGAGGATGGCGGAATGCGTTCCGATGCTCCGGTCAGACCCGGTTTTTCTTCAGGAAGCCGAAGGTGCCCAGGACGAAAAGGATGGCCAGGATAATGAGGGCGGAGGACGACATGATGCCTTTCAGTCCGGGGACTCCGACTCCTTGCGCGGTTACCCAGATGGCTCCGAACGACACGAGACCGGTGGCGAGCAGCATGAGGCCGTTCCAGCGCAGGCGGCGTGCTCCGACCGGCATTTCCTCACCCAGCGCGGACTTGGAGTTCATCAGCAGGAAAAACGTGTAGTAGGCGATGGGGATCAGAGCGCCGGCGATGGTTGAGGCCGGGATCGCGAGCGCCGCTTTCGAGGCCCCGGTCCAGATGGCCGGATTGAAGAATCCGATGATGCCGGGCAGCATCGCCCCGATCAGATGCACGGTCTTGTTATCCGGCTGGCCGATGGCCTCGGTGGCGCAGAAGCCGTTGATCAGCATCAGCATGATGATCGTGGAGACCGCCATACCGAGGACTCCGAAGCCGAAGATTTTCTGAGCGAGAAATTTTCCGGTAAACGGCTCCAGAGCGGAGGCGAGCTGGCCGACATCGCGCTTCGCAAGCATGGCGGCGACACGCTTGTCCTCCGGGGTGAGAAGGGCGGCGGCTTGTTCGGTGTTCTCCGCACGGCCTTCCGCGACAAGGTTTGCGAGCAGGGGAGCGAGGGCTGCATCGTAGGAGCCGGCCATGGCGGGACGGGGATCCCCGTTCTCATCCAGTACGTCGCCGGTTTTTCCGTGGAACTGTGAGGCGGAGGAGATGACGAGACATCCGGTGGCGATGACAAACGGGATGATGAGGCCCAGCGAAAGATCGAAGATGGCCAGCCCACGATGGCGTTTGCCCCAGTTTCTTTTCAAAATGGAATACGGCAGCAGGAAGGTCATGTTGATACCCACGGCGGTTCCGAAGGCGGCGATGATGATGCCGGCGTGGTCACCGGTAACGATTTTCGTCCATGAATCGGCGTTTTGGTCGGTTTGCGAAATGGCTTCGGCGAAGGCGGGAGTCGGGTTGGTGAAATAGGTGAAGCTCGGGATGTGGCCCTTGAAGATCGCCCCGAAATCGACCGCGCCTTTGAAGACCAGAGTGAGGGTGACGCCTACGAAGGAGAGCACGATGAGACCGACCATCACCTTCAGAATGCGCTCGAACCAGAGGATGCCTTTCCCTCCCTTGTTGTAGGCGGAGACGATGAGAGCGGCGATCACCAGGATGATGCCACCTATCAGATAGGGGCTGGTGGTGGCGGTGGCCGGGGCGATGTTCTGCTGGATCGCGGCGGTGGCCAGCGAGAACTGCGGCAGGCAGAAGACCATGTTCGCGATGGCGGCGGCGATGAGCCAGGCCCAGGCGAGGAAGGGGGAAATCCGGCGGATCACGAGTCCGAAGGGCCGTTCCCCGGTGGAGAGAGTGACGTAGGTGATGGCGGACAGCATGATCACGCCGCAGATCATCGCGAGTGGCTGAAGCCATAGCATGTGCGGACCGAAAAGAATGCCCAGATACAGGGCGCCGGCGAGGGAACCGCCGCCGAGGGTGATGGCACCCTGCAGCCAGCCGGGACCCGAAAGTTTCGCGTAAATGGCGGCTTTTCCGAGCGGGCCTTTGGTTTCCGCGAGTTCGAGAAGTTCGGCTTCGGTTTTGGTGAGCTGGGTTTTCATGGATTGCTGGGACTTGTCTAGAGGGATGCTGAGGGGAGAGCGATGGTTATTTTAGGAACCGCGGATCAAGGCTTGTGGCTGGGGTTGGGGGGAAGGATATTGACCACGGAAAATACGGAGAAGACGGAAGCTTGGGTTCTGGGTAATTGAATTTGAATTTTTGATTTCGAAATTTTTAGCCGAAGGCTGACTTCAGGTTTTTCATGCTCTCGGAGGCCAGGATGTCGGGGCTGATGTTGGTGTCGAAGACTTCTACGGAAACCCATTTGTCGTAGCCGCCTTTGATGAGCTCGGAGGCGATGGGGGGAAAGTCGACGGCACCCATGCCGGGGCCTTGGAGATTCGGGTCGTTCGCATGGAAATGGGCGGTCCACGGGAGGGACTCGCGGACGATTTCCGGGATGGGTTTGCTGTCCGACGACATGGCTTTCACATCGAGGTGGAGGCGGACGTTCGGGGAGTCGATTTTTTCCAGAAACTGGATCGTTTCGGCGGCGGTGTTGATGAAATTCGTTTCCGAAGGGCCGAGAAATTCGAAGGCGACGGTGACTCCGGCGGCGGCGAGGTGAGGGGAGAGGCGTTGGAAAAAATCGACGAAACGTGCCTCGGCCTCGGGACGAGACCACTCGGGGGCGAGGGTGCGCTGCTGCGGGCTGCCCCAGACCATGATTTTACCACCCATGGAGGAACAGGTTTCGGCAAGGTGGCGGGCGTAGTCGAAGGTGCGCTGCTGGGTCGCAGGATCGGGATCGGTGAGGTGGAAGCCTTCGGTCTTCGCCAGCAACCAGTGGAGGCCTACCATTTCAAGTCCATGGTCGCGCACGATGGAGCCATATTTTTCCGCCTCGGCGGGGGTGAGGGTTTCGGGATTTCCGAGGGTGAAGGGGGCGACTTCGAGGCCTTCGTAAGCGTGACGGGCGGCTTCGGCACATGTGCCTGCGAAATCGTGATCGCGGAAGGTTTCATTGCAAATGGCAAGCTTCATGGGGGGAGAATGGGGGAATGGCGGGATGCATCAATGTTAAATCGGCATCAGATAGCGAAGGTGCGCGCCTGTGTGATCGCAGACCTGTTCGCGCTAGGTTCATTCAGGTTCGTTGGTTTCGAAGTCGCTTGTTTTTCCACCGGCTTCAAGCTGGGCGGAGTCGATCCAGAGGGTGCCTTGCTGGAGGAGTTGGATACGGACGAAATCGTTGCCGGAACCCGTGCGCTGGAAAGTGAGCTGATGGCGCTGCCAATCGGTGCCCGCCTCCACATCCACGGAGTTCGCCCAGCCCGCCGAAAGGCGGACGCGGGCGGCTTTTTCCGCACGTAGCCAGACGGAGAGCGTGTATATCCCGGCTGCGGGGATCCTTACCTTTTGTTCGGCGGCGGGGGCTTCGGCGAGATTGTGGATGCCATCGCTGTCCGCGATACCGTCCGCGGTCTTGATGAGGCGGAGACTGCGCTTGGCGTGCTGCGCCTGCTGGGTATCCGGATTCCAGCGTCCCACGGCATTTCCCACTACGCCGGATTCCATGATCGAGTCGCCGGGATGCCAGCCGAAGGGCCAGCCGGGCAGGCGGGTGTGATCGTATTCGAAGCTCCCGTTTACGAGCAGGTTCTTGCCCAGCGCGGGAAAAACGAGTTCAGGCTTTTCCGTCGATTCCCCCACGTGGATGGAAAGAGTGATTTCACCATGTTCGGGCCACTCGCCCGGGAGCGCGTAGACGCGGCGCCCGTAGGGTTCGAGCGTATCGGCAAATCCGCCGTCGTTGATCGGGATGACATTTCTGGAGAAACGTTCTTCCACACGGCCGTTGAAGGTCCCCGGCAATCTGAAATTCACGTGAGCCGGCGCGGGTTCGGCGTTTACGGTGATCAACCAGGCTTTTCCGGCATGGTTCTTGATGAGTGCTTTCACCGATTTCGCGGAGGCGGCATCGCGATAGCTGAGCTTTTGGGCGGGAGCGGGTTCGAGCAGTATGGGAGCCATGCCGCGGACCTCGCCCGCGAGCTGCCGGAGCATGCGCCAATTCGGCTCATAGAGGGCGGGCCAGTCCCAGTAGAACAGGCCTTTCACGTCGGCGGCCAAAGCCAGCCATGTCTGAGCGCGCTGTTCCCCGGGGCCGAGCGGCACGGGCCGGGCGGAAGATTCCTCGAAGAGGGGTGTGAAAACGAAGGGTGTGCGCAACTTCCACGCGACTCTCGCCGACTCTGCGGCACGATCATAAACATGGCTCATGGGCTGGTTTTGCTCCGGGTAGAAATCGCGTAGTCCCACGTCCCATGCCTTCCATCCCTCCACCTTGTCGAGGCCGACCGCGAATAACGTGAAGACGGGATGGTAAGGATCGAGCGAGCGCACGGTTTCATACCATTGCTCGACGCCGGCTTGCATGAGCAGGTGCTTCGGATGATCCGGAGTGTCGGGGTAGAAATTATCGGGTTCGTCGTAGCTGTAGTAACCGATCATGGCCGGGTGGGTCCTTGCGAGACGGACGACTCCGGGAGTGAGTTCCGTGTTGATGATGGAAAATTTCGCGTGCCAGCCCGAGTCGCGGTATTTCATATACAGATCCTCCTCGGCAAGTTTCACCGGCGCTTCAAGTGCGAGTAGGCCCGCCGCGTGGGCTGCATCGAGGTAGTCACGGACGCTCGCGCGGTTCGGCGCATCATCCCGGGATTTTCCATGATCGTAGCGGCGGCGGGTGGTCGCTCCCTTCCAGCGCATCGTGAGATTGAAGCCCGCTTCCGCTACTTCAGGGAGATCCGCCGGGAAAACGCCGAAAACGCCCATAGGGAAAAAGGGTTCGCCATCGATCAACAGGATGCGGCGAAATCGATCGACCTGCACGTCCCGCGCGCCCGTGGCAGGTGGGGGAAGTTTCGTGAGGGTGTCGGTTCCCTGCCACACAGGGCGATCCCCCCTGAGTATGCTCAGTCGCACTTTTGCGGTTCCCTCGGGGAAATCCGCGAGAGGCAGCTCGATCCAGGTCGGGCCGTTCGCGGCAAGTGGTGCCTCGGCGATCATCGGACCGGCGGATCCGGTTGTGACCGCACGTACGCGCAGGAGGGCTGTGTTTCCAGCGCCCGGATTATCGAAAACGATCCGCGCGGATGTTTCGCGGGTGTAGTGGTCCAGCTCGATTGCCGCCTCGAATCCGGGTGCCGCGCGGGTAGCCGGACCCGATGCCACCAAACCCAGGAGCAGGGCTATCCTGGAGATCCTTCGAAATCTGTCATTTTCCGGTCCGGTCATATCAAATGGTGGGTTTCGTGCGTCAGTCTTCGGTCGTCCTTTCTGATTCCGGGATCTCGATGATCGTCATGGCGACACTTTGGAAAGGGGTTCTCCTGGATTTTTTCGGGACCTCGTGCGCCCCGTTCCAAGTTACGAAAAGTGTGCTGCCGTCCCCGGATAGTGCCGAACTGAAGGAGCCGATGGGAATGTACCCGGTCGCCTTTTCTACGGCGGGGTGGAGGAAACAAACGACCTTTTTCGATTTACTACGTGTATCGTATTGCACGATGGGAGTGCCGTCGTTTTCCGAGCCTCCGTGGGCGCCCGGGATGTAATACATCATGCCGGTCGAGGGTGACTGCATCATGGCACGGTAAGGCCTCGCCATCCGAGTATATGGTTTCATTCTTCCCGATATCGTAGGCGAGGAATTGCGGCTTACTCTCGTTAAGGCCATCCGCGCTACCCGCATACCAAACCATGTGTTCTTGGTCGAGGATGCCGGTGGGCAGGCATTGCATCGCGAGCGGTCGGGCGGCTACGATTTCGGCCTCTCCGCTTGCCGGGTTCACTTTCATGATCCAGTCACCTTCGAAATGGTTTTTCGGATCCAGCCCGACTCTGGTGGAGCCACGGTGGGTGGAAAAGTAAATCCAGCCGTCTTTCCCGAGGCCGAGGGAGCTGTGGATTTTGCCGGGAGTATAGTGGCCGTCGGGCCGGTTTAGGACGGAACGGAGGTCGGTGAGTTGGCGGAGCTTTCCGGATTCCGGATCGAACTCATAGACATACGCGTTGCCCCCGGGGCTGAGGTGATCGCCGACTGCCGAATAATATTTTCCATCCGCGACAAACCCGTCACCCCAGACACTCCAAGGCTTTCCCGGGTAAGTTTGGCAGTCGTAGTACCGGAAGGTGACGCGTGGCGGGGTTCTGGCGATGGTGACACCTTCTTTCAGTTCGACTTTCGGCTCCAGCAGTTCCTTGCCCTCGATGACGACGCTGGCTTTTCCGCCCGGAAGTTCAGGTGGCCAAGGGATGTTTTCGGCAGCGTCCGCCGGGACGAGCAGCGCGGCCAATAGCGATCTGGTCGGGTATTTCATTCTTTGATCGTCATCAGTCCGTTCACTTCCTCCACCGATTCGATCCGGCGGGTTTTTCCATTCGGAAACTCCAGTTCGATATCGATCTTCTTCACATCGCCGAGTCCGAAATGGCAGCGCGCGATCTGGCCGCTGGCGTAGCCGTAGCCGTTGAGATCGCCGAATGCCGCGCCACAGGGCCAGTCCTCGTTGTGCATTGGATCCATCGCGAAGATCTTGTTCAGATCAGGTGATTCCTCGTAACCGTTTCCCGATGAGAAGAACATGCGGTTCGAGTGGCCTACGAAAAAGTCGGGGCGGCCGTCGCCATTCACATCGCCTACCGCCAGGCCGAGTCCGAAGATATCATCCGGCAAGCCCGCCTCATCGTTCGCTTCTTTGAATTTCAGCCCGCCGAGATTCCTGAGCAACACGTTCGGCGAGGGGCCTGCCGCCGGCTCGTAATCCTCGTCAGGCCGATCGGCGAAACCTCCCACATAGAGGTCGGGCAGGCCATCGCTATCGACATCGCCGAAAGCGCCGCCGTGAACCATGATGCCTTTGATCGGCTCGATAAGTCCCGCCGTCTCCGTGACATCCTCGAACCGGATTTCCGCGTCGGCGGTCATCTGGAATAGCAGGAAAGCGAGTCCCGAGAGTTTCAGCATCCGGATTGATACCCATCCCGGATCACGAATTTTTCATGGCTGGAAGTCAGCCACCCTTGTGTTTCTTGAAAATCGAGAGCGTTTTCTCCCGCTCTGTCTTGTGATCCACGCAGGGAGCCGGGTAGTCCTCGGCGATGGGTTTCCCGTTGTCGGGAGGAGCTTGGAATTTTTTCGGATCGGTATTTTTCAGCTCCGGGATCCAGCGTTTGATATAAACACCCTCCGGGTCGTAGCGTGCGGTCTGCGTCCAGGGATTTTGTATGCGGAAATAGGGTGCCGCATCCGCTCCAGTGCCGGCGGACCACTGCCAGCCACCGTTGTTCGAGCCGATTTCCCCGTCCGTGAGGTGTTGCATGAAGTGGGATTCTCCGAGTTTCCAGTCGATATGGAGATCTTTGGTCAGGAACATGGCGGTGATCATACGGACCCGGTTGTGAACGAATCCGGTTTTCAGGAGCTGGCGCATTCCCGCGTCCACGATGGGGAAACCGGTGGTTCCGTTTTTCCATTTCTCGAAATTCTCGCCCGGTTGGTCCCACGGCAGACCTTTCCAATCTTCATTGAACTCATGATCCAGGACATGCGGAAAATGGTGGAGGATGGCGAAGTAGAATTCCCTCCAGGCGAGTTCCTTGATGTAGATCTCGATGGATTTTCTCGGACCACCACGCGCCTCCGAATGCGCGTCGGATACTTCGCGATAAAGAGTCCGGATGGAAAGTGTGCCGTGTCTGAGATCTTGGGAGAGCCGGGAGGTGGCTTCTTCTCCCGGGAGATCGCGGAGGTCCTCGTATTCGCGGATTACGTTTGAGACTGCGTTTTTCATCCGCTTCCGGGCGGCGCGCTCGCCGGGTTCCGGGAGGTCGGTATCAGGAATTTCGAGGCCCCAGTGTTCCACTGTCGGAAGATCCAGAGAGTGAATTCCTCCGGGCGTATCGAGATTCTTCGGTTTGGGAAGCGGTGATGGTTTGTCGAGGGAAAGCCAGTTTTTCGAGTAGGGGGTGAAAACCTTGTAAGGCTTGTCCGCCTGGGTGCGGATTTCCTCGGGATTGTGGAGCGCGGCATCATCGTGGCCGAAGCATTCGACTCCCATCGAGGCGCAGAGTTCCGCCAGCTTTTCCTCGGTTTTCTTCCCGAAAGGATCCGGGTCGCGGTTGAAATATACGGCGGTGGCGTCCGTTTCCGAGATCAGCTTTGCCAGCGCGGAAATCTGATCGCCCTTCCGAATGATCAGCCTTCCATCAAGAGTTTCGAGGTTCTTCGCGAGGGCGGCGAGGCAGCCACACAGGAATTGCTGACGGTTCGGCCCGGTCCAGGCGTGGCTGTCCTTCCACCCGCTCAGGACATAGACCGGGATGACTGGAACGCCGCGGAGCGACGCGTGATGGAGGGCGGTATTGTCCGCGATCCGAAGATCGCGGCGGAACCAGTGAATGACTGCGGCCATGGCCGACTGAACCACCGATTCGGAGAAACGGCATCCGAAAGTTTTCCTATCAGACCTTCGCCAGAAGCGTTTCTGCCTTCCGGACGGTTACCGGGGCGAGTTTCCCGTTCACTCTTTTTGCCGAAGTGAGAATTTCCTTCATCTCCTCAAGGGCTGTTTCAGCAGCGATCAAAGATTTTTTTCCACCTCCGTATTTTTTATCGGGAAAATATCTGGTGAATGTGGTTCCGGCGCGGCTGATGCAAAGGCGCCAGCCCTCGAAGGCGGCATTTTCGTAAGTGAATCGGGTTAAGTTTTTTTTCGATTTCATTTTGTTCTGCGGGGTGGGGGAGTTCCTGCGTATGGGGCGAACACCTACTATAGAAGCGTTTTTGGGGCCAAAAACCAAGCTATTTCTAACGATGGTCGTAAAAACCGCAAATTCCAACGCAAGTTTTCTCGAAAAAACATTGCAAGAACGGCTCCGAAACACTTTCTTCGCCCTCCGCGAGCGATTGGAATGAAATCGCCGTAGGTCCTCTGGGCGCAAAAGCGCTCGCTCGCGAGAGGGAAACCCGGCAACCAAGCAACTACATGTCAGCTACCACACTTGCTCGCTTCGAGCTACCGAACCGTCTCGTCAGGAACGAGGAAACCGCATCAGACACCTACGCGCAATTCGTCGCGGAACCCTTCGAACGTGGCTACGGCCATACCATCGGGAACTCCCTCCGCCGCGTTTTGCTTTCCTCTCTGGAGGGAGCCTCCATCACATCGGTGAAAATCGCCGGCGTGCAGCACGAGTTCTCAAGTCTCCCCGGCGTCGTCGAGGATGTGACGGACATCGTCCTGAACCTGAAGAAGGTGAAATTCGCCCACAACGACAAAGAGCCGCGCATCCTTTCGATCAAGGTCGAGAAAGACGGAGTCGTAAAGGCCGGAGATATTCAGGACGACAACATCTACTCCGTGGTCAACAAGGACCAGGTGATCTGCACGCTCGACAAGAAAGTGAAATTCGATTGCGAGTTCGAGGTCCGCGTCGGTCGCGGCTTCTTCACCGGAGATGAGAACAAGCGCAAGGACCAGCCGATCGGCGTGATCGCCATCGATTCGATTTTCTCCCCGGTCACCCGCGTGAAATACAGCGTGGACACCACTCGGGTCGGTCAGATGACGGATTACGACAAGCTCACCCTCGACGTTTGGACGGACGGTCGCATCTCTCCGCAGGACGCGGTGCTGCAAGCCTCCGCGATTCTCCGCCATCACCTCGACGTATTCGTCAACTACGATGAAAACGCAGTGGACTTCGAAGAAGCACCTGCGGAATCCAGCGAGGAAAACGCCGCTCTCAAGAAACTTCTCAACATGTCGGTCAACGAGATCGAGCTTTCCGTCCGCGCGGCGAACTGCCTGAACAACGCGAACATCACTTCCGTCGGCCAGTTGGCCATGAAGTCGGAGGCGGAGATGCTCAAATACCGCAACTTCGGCAAGAAGTCCCTCAACGAGATCAAGGACAAGCTCGTCGAGCTGGGCCTTGGCCTCGGAATGTCCTTCGAGCCCGCGCTACTCGCCGGCAGCTCGATCGCCTCCCGCGGACCGCGCCTCGGTGCGGACGACGAAGCTCCGGTCGGCCTTGCCGATCTGATCGCACAGAACCTTGACGACTGAAATCCACCCTTTTACCGAAACCATTAACGGAAGCCACCGATGAGACATCGCCGCAACACCACCAAGCTCAAACGCAACACCGCCCACCGCAAATCCCTGCTCGCGAACCTCGCCTGCAGCCTGATCGAGCACGGGAGAATCAGAACCACTTTCGGAAAAGCGAAGGCCCTGCGCCCCGTCGCCGAAAAGCTGGTAACACAAGCCAAACGCAACGACCTGCATTCCCGTCGTCTCGCGATCGCGTTCCTTCGCCAGAAGGACGCCGTCTCGAAACTGTTCTCGGAAGTCGCACCGAACGCGGGTGACCGCCCCGGCGGTTACTGCCGCATCACCAAGCTCGGCCAGCGCATGACCGACGCCGCTCCGATGGCCATCATCGAGTGGGTCGATCTCCCGCGGCCTCGGCGCTGAGGACGCGGATCGAAGTCGCCGCCGTGGAGGAAACTCCCGACAGCCGAGCCAGAAGAAAAAGCCTGCCAAGAAAGCGGCTAAGAAACAAGAGGAGGAACCTGCCGCAGCCGAAGCTGAGTAAGGAACCGCTTTTCAAAAAGTTCAGAAGCCCTTCCGTGGAAACGCGGAGGGGCTTTTTCGGTTTCCCTTGAAAATCATCAGATTGATCGGAATCGAAGCTGATCAAGACCGTAAGGTCGAGGCTCTGGCCGGACATCGTCCGGCGAGTAGCCTATCCTGAGTCAACGGCAAGATGGCCACCGAGGTAGATCGCCAGATAGACGGCGAGACAGATCATCGCGAAGACGAACCACCTGTCGGTGATGCGGAAGTTCTTCCAGCCGAGGTAGGTGTGGCGGCAGGCGAGCAGGAGGGCTGCGCAGGCGGCCTTCGCGCACCACAGCCAGACTGGCATTTGTCCTTGGGTGGCGGCCTCCAGTAGATCGGTGATGCCGAATAGAATGAAACTGATCGAGGCTGCGATGACGGCCCACCTCTGTTGCTTGGAGTCGGCCTTTGTCAGAAGGGGGAGAATTGCCGCTGCGCCGAACCAGATGAAGCTTTCGATCCGGTTGAAGATTTCAAAGACGGCGTAGGATCCGTTCACTTTACTTTTCTAAGGATCTGCCTTCTGAAAAGCGGGAGGAATTCCGTTTCAATGTAGGTGTGGGCCGCAGCCAGGCCTTCGGCGCGGTAGATGTTTCCGATAATCGCTTCGACGCTGGTGGGATTTCCGAAACAACCGAGAAACTCGTTGGAGGTGAGATGGGTGAACCAGACCCCATCCATGCAGCCGCGCTCGCGCAGGACGAATTCGCGGGCGTAGAGGGCTAGGACCGCATCGCCGATCCATGCGGCTTCGCGTTCGATTTTCAGTGCTTCGTTCCGGGTCACGGGCGGATTGTGGAACTAGGGCATGGGGCTGGCCAGCCTTTCCATGCGCTGTTTGCGGATTCTCTCCCGCAGGCGGTCCTCGGACTCCGCGTCCCAATAGCCGGGCTGGAGCTCCAGGAAAACGGAGGTGTAGGGAAGCGCGGTCGGTGTGCGTATCACCAGCACGTCGAAGCGTTCGTTCGCGGACTCGATCAGGGTGAGAAGCGACTGCTGGTCGAGCTCGGTAGACTCGTGACCGTGCAATGAGCTGTCGATGCGCTCGCGCATCTGGTCGATGCCCGGTGCGAAGTCGTTTTCGACTACGCGCAGCTCACGGGTCTGGAAAATTTTCGGACGCACGTTCTGGGTTTCCTCAAGTGCGTTCAGCACGTAGTCGACCACTTCGGGGATTTCCTCGTTGGCGTTCACCTGACGGAAACCGGGCCGGTTGTGGGCCGGAAACGATGCCTCGCAAACAACGATCCAGTTTCGGTTCCCGAGTTGATTGACCTGGCGGTTGACATTCCCTTTCCAATCCGCCGGATCTTCTGTCGCGACGCATCCGGACAGGCATAGGGCGATTGCGAAAGCGATCAGCGCACCGGAGGGTTTCATGGATTCTGAGGAACGGGGATAAATTCAGAGGCCGCGATGGGACCCGTCACAATACGGAGGATTCTCGCTGGCCTTGCATTGGCAGAGGCTGACCGTGGTCTTTTCGGTGATTTCCAGCTTCTTCGGCTGGAGTCCGGTGCCTTTGTGGGAGCCATCGCAAAACGGACTATGACTTGTCCTCCCGCAGGAGCACCACCAGTAAGTCCCGGGTTCAAGCTCGAGGCGGACCGGGCGCTTGTCAGTGGGGATAGGTTCGTCCGCCATCTGGATTCAGCGGGAAGTTGGATCCAGATTCGCGATCATTTCATCAGTGGACGGGGTCTCCGTGGAGGAAATGGCTGCAACGGGCCGGGCCTGGGTCGGATACCGCTCGGCTGGTACCTGATGGAAGTAAGTGGCTCCAAGCCAAGCGAGGAGGAGGGCGGAGGATGCTCCAATAAAGTTGCGGATACTCATCAGGTCTGTGTTTCGGAAAGAGAGGGCGCAGGGGGTATGCCAACTCCGCACCCATTTGCCAATCAAAATCGGTAAAGTTGATTGTTTTGGTTTCCGTAATAAAATTCCGACTTGCCGATGAGTCGGGACTGGCGCATCCCATTGGCATGCTTCCTGGTGCCGTTTTGTTCGATTTTGATGGGATTCTCGTGGATACGGAGTGGGCGATCTACCAAGCCTGGCTGGAGACATTCCGCCACCACGGGGAGGAGCTTCCGCTCTCACTGTATACCGGATGCATCGGCTCGGACTTCGACGCGTGGTCGCCGAAGGTCCATCTGGAGGATCTCACGAAGCTTCAGTTCGACTGGGTGAAAATGGATGATGACCGCCAGGTGGTGATCCGTGCCGCACTGGAAGAGGAGGGACCGATCCCCGGAGTGATCGACCTGCTGGAGGAGCTTCAGGCGAGAGATGTTCCGCTGGCCGTGGTTTCGAGTTCCTCGCATTCGTGGGTGGACGGCTGGTTGGAGAAACTCAATCTGGCTTCGTTCTTCGACCAGGTCGTCTGCAAGGGCGATGCGCCGAAGATCAAACCCGCGCCCGATCTGTTACCTTACCGCATCGGAGAAGCTCGGAATCGAGCCATCCCGCTGTCTGGTATTCGAGGATTCCCTGAACGGGCTGCTTGCTGGAAACGCAGCGGGTATGCCCGTGTGGGTCGTCCCGAACCGTGTGACCGCCGGCCTGGATTTCTCGCTGGCTGAAAAAGTCTCTGGGGAATTTCAAAAAAGCCGGCGACGAGCTTTTCAAAGTCTAGAGTCCCGCGGGGTGGCGCATGATGTGGCCGCTGCCTTGGCGGGTCGCGGTTTTCCAGCGCGGGCCTGAGCGGGATCCGCTGCCGCCGGTGTCAAGCCGGAGTCCGGCGACGGTCATGAAAACGTGGCCGTTGCGGACATAGACGGTGATCCAATCTCCTTCGCCCTTTTTTCCGTATTCGAAGAATCCTTTCGAAGTGAGCGATCCCTTCATCAGGCCTGCCTCGCGCAGAACGTAGGAGGTGGTGCCGGAGCAGTCGTAGCCGGAATCGTTGTGGCGCGCGTGACCGCCACCCCATTTGTAGGGTTTGCTCTGGAGGCGGTTGCCTGCGGCGATAGCGCGTTTGACCGCAGCAGGCGCGCGGCGGGGAGCATAGGCGAGCCCGTTTTTGATCATCGCCGTGCGTCCGGAGTCGAAACGATAGGACACCGGATGCTTTGCCTTTACCTGGCTGGAGCAGGAGAAATTGGTCGCGGCCAGAGGGAGGATGAGGAGCAAAAGCGGGAGTAGCGGCTTTTTCATGAAGGTCAGATTAAAGAAAAAGGTAAACTTTTCCAGATATTTTTTAAAATTTGATTAAGTCTCCCGTTTCGACCGCGTCGGCGAACTCTTTGAGCGCGTTCGCGCGGTGGCTGAGGCTGTTTTTGATGTCGGGTCCCAGCTGGGCGAGAGTGAACGAGTGGCCGTCGGGGATGAAAAGAGGATCGTAGCCGAATCCGCCGTCTCCAGAGTGGTTTTCAGCGATCACTCCCTCCACCGATCCTCGGAAAACCGCTTTCTCCTGGCCGGCGTGTGCCAGAACCAGGGTGCAGCGAAATCTGGCCGAGCGTTTTTCCTTCCCGTCCATTTCTTCGATCAGACGCGCGTTGTTTTTCGAATGATTTCCCTCCTCTCCGCCGAAGCTGGAGGACCATACACCGGGTGCGCCGTCGAGCGCGTCCACCTCCAGACCGGAATCATCCGCCAGGACCCAACCATCTACCAGTTCACTGATTCCAATGGCTTTCAGCCGCGCGTTTTCGAGAAACGTGGTGCCGGTTTCCTCGATTTCCGGAAGGTCCGGGAAAGATGTCACATCGAGGATTTCGAAGCGATGGCCGAGGATCTGCCTTATTTCCTCGGTTTTATGTGGGTTGCGCGTGGCGATAATCAGACGAGGCATCCGGGACATGGCCATGAGTCCGGGATTTCTCATGGAAATACCAGAAATTTAGAATAAAATCCTCGTTCGCCCCGCCTATACCATGATGAAAGCAATTACCCATCTCGCCGCCGTGACATTCGGAGTCGCCGCCCTGTCCTCTTCCGCATTCGCCAAAGCTCCCGAAGGTTGGGAAACCGACGTGGATGCCGCGATCGAACTCGCGAAAAAAGAGAACAAATCCGTGATGCTCGAGTTCACCGGCTCCGACTGGTGCCCGCCGTGCATCATGATGAAGAAAAAGGTGTTCTCGAAAGACGAATTCGTCACAGCGGCTTCGAAAAACTTCGTGCTCGTGCATCTGGATTTTCCGAAAGGTGATCCGGATCTCGCGAAAAAGAACGAGCCGTTTGCCAAGAAATATGAGATCGAAGGATTTCCGACCGTGATCCTGCTCAACTCCGAAGGAAAAGAGTATGATCGCTTTTTCGCCTCTGCTTATCCTGAAGTGGATGCCTTCCTGGCGCACCTCGACGAGGCCGAGGAAAACAAGAACCTCGACTGATCCGAACGACCATGAAAACCATTTCACTGATACTGACATCCATCGTCGCGAGCGCGGTGATGGCATTCGCCGGCGATGCCGTCTGGCATCACGATTACGAAGCTGCGAAGAAACTGGCGAAAGCCGAGGACAAACCGATCTTCATCAATTTCACCGGTTCCGACTGGTGTGGCTGGTGCATTCGCTTGGAAAAAGAGGTTTTCTCGAAAGAAGAATTCCAGGACTACGCGAAGGACAACCTCGTGCTTGTTGAAATCGATTTCCCCCGCAAAAAGGAGCAATCCGCCGAGGTGAAAGCGCAGAACAAGGCACTGGACAAGAAATTTAAGATCGAGGGATACCCGACGCTATTCCTGTTGGATGCGGACGGGAAAAAGCTCTCGGAAGACGTCGGCTACCGTGAAGGCGGCCCCGTCGCTTACGTGGACAATCTGAAGGCTCTCCTGAAATAGGGAGATCCGAACGCGTTTCCAGCCCTGCCCGGATGAAATTGCCGGAGCAGGGTTTTTCTTTTCATCCCGGCGGGGATCGCTCAGCTTTCCCGCCCATCCATCGCCATGTCTGACTTCCGTAAACCGTTTCCCTTCGACGATTTCGAACCCAAGTGGCAAGCCCGTTGGGACGAGGAAAAGACCTTCCGCACGCCGAATCCGGGTGAGGAGGGATTCGATGCCTCGAAGCCGAAATACTACGTGCTCGATATGTTTCCCTACCCGAGCGGTGCGGGCCTGCACGTCGGGCACCCCGAGGGCTATACGGCAACGGACATCATCGGGCGCTACAAGCGGATGCGCGGATTCAACGTGCTGCACCCGATGGGTTACGATTCCTTCGGCCTGCCTGCGGAGCAATACGCGATCAAGACCGGACAGCATCCGGCGGTCACTACCGCAGCGAACATCGAGACCTTCCGCCGCCAGCTGAAATCGCTTGGTTTCGCGTATGACTGGGACCGAGAGATCGCGACCACGGATCCAGGATACGTGCGCTGGACCCAGTGGATTTTCCTCCAGATCTACAACTCGTATTTCTGCGAGCAGGACAACAAGGCGAAGCCCGTTTCCGAGCTGGAAGAGAAGGGCTGGAGCCGCGAGGAAATCGACAAGGTGCGCCTCGCATACGTGGCGGACACCCCGGTCTGGTGGTCGCCGGATCTCGGCACCGTGCTGGCGAACGAGGAAGTCGAGGAGTGGAAATCGAAAGGCCACACCGTCGAGCGCCGCCCGCTGCGCCAATGGATGCTGCGCATCACGAAATACGCCCAGCGCCTGATCGACGAGCTCGATACGCTCGATTGGCCGGAGGGGATCAAGCTGCTTCAGAAAAACTGGATCGGTCGCAGCGTGGGGGCGTCCGTCAAATTTCAGATTTCAGATTTCGACTCCCGGGTGGAGGTGTTCACGACCCGGCCCGACACACTGTTCGGGGCGACCTATCATGGTGCTCGCTCCCGAGCATCCGTTTGTTTCTGAAATCACGACGGAGGAGAACAAGGAGGCGGTCGAAGCTTACAAAAAAGCCTGCTCCGCGAAATCCGATCTGGATCGCGGCGATCTGAACAAAGACAAGTCCGGTGTTTTCACCGGTGCCTATGCGATCAATCCGGTGAACGATGAGAAGATCCCGGTATGGATCGCGGACTACGTGATGATGGGCTACGGCACCGGGGCGATCATGGCCGTGCCCGCGCATGACGAGCGGGACTACGAATTTGCCCGGAAATACGACCTGCCCGTGAGGCAGGTGGTGCAACCGGACGACGATTCCGACTGGCAGGGCTACACCAAACCGGGTTCCGCGGTGCACTCCGGATTCCTCGACGGCCTCTCCACGAAGATGCCAAAAAGAAAATGATCGGCTGGCTCGTCGAGAACGACAGGGGCGAGCGCAGGATTCAGTTCAAACTCCGCGACTGGTTGTTCTCCCGCCAACGCTACTGGGGCGAACCGTTCCCTATCGTTTGGAAAGATGGCGATCACTTCGCGCTGCCGGACGAGGATTTACCATTGCTCGCGCCTCCGCTGGAGGACTACAAACCCTCCGGTTCTCCCGAGCCGATCCTGACAAAAGCCCGGGACTGGGTGGAGCTTCCGGACGGCGTGATCCGCGAGACCAACACCATGCCGCAGTGGGCCGGCTCCTGCTGGTATTATCTGCGCTACTGCGATCCCGGTAATTCCGAGCGTTTCATTTCCAATGAAGCCGAGGATTTCTGGACGAACGAGAAGCCGGGAATGGTCGACCTTTACGTGGGAGGCACGGAGCACGCAGTGCTTCACCTGCTCTACGCGCGCTTCTGGCACAAGGTCTTGTTCGATCTGGGTCATGTCCGCACGCCGGAGCCTTTCCAAAAACTGGTCAACCAAGGTCTCATCCTGGGCGAGGACGGTCAGAAGATGTCGAAATCACGCGGCAACGTGGTGAACCCGGACGATGTCGTATCCGAGTACGGAGCCGATTCCCTGCGCCTTTATGAAATGTTCATGGGGCCGCTCGAGCAGGTGAAACCATGGCAGATGAAAGGTGTGGAAGGGGTGTCCCGCTTCCTCGCCCGTGTCTGGCGGCTTGCGATTTCCGACGAGGGGGAAATTTCCGGAAAGATCCGGGACGCACCGTGCGACGACAAGGAGCTGCTGCGCGTGGTCCACGAGACCATCAAAAAGGTCGGCGAGGACATCGAGAAACTCAGCTTCAATACGGCGATTTCGCAGATGATGATCTGCACCAACGCGTTCACCCAGGCGGGGATTGTTCCGCTCGAAGAGTTCGTCGGGTTTCTCACTGTCCTGAATCCCTTCGCGCCGCATCTCACCGAGGAGATCAACGAGCGTGTGACAGCGAAATTCGGTCGTCCGCCGACTTCCCTTTCAGAAGCCGACTGGCCAATCTACGACGAGCAGGCGCTCGTTCGGACGGAGTGCGAGCTGGTGGTGCAAGTGAACGGCAAGCTCCGCGATCGCGTCTGGATGGCGATGGATGCCACGGAGGAGATCGCGAAGGAAAAAGCTTTCGCTTCCGAGAAGGTGAAAGAGCACATAGAAGGCAAGACCCTCCGGAAGGTGATCTACGTTCCCGGAAAGATCATGAACCTGGTGGCGACTTGATATGGAAGCGGGGGGCTTTCAGCCGCCTGCGATATGGAGAAGCAGAATGTATCCGCTTCGCACGACCCGGGTGAATCGATTTCCCGGCCCTCCGTGAAGGGTTTTCTAAACCCTCCTCCATATTGCCCGGGTTGCCGGGCAGCTGAATGCAGCCCCTCCTTGGCTCTACGGCATCGCGCCTTTGAAGAATGTCTTCGTGGCGACCAGCGTGATCGGCATTTTTACGACCGTTGAGTCACCGCCCTTGCGACTTGTGGAGGTGATCGTGCCTTTCAGTTCGAGCGATTCGTCCAGCATGGTATCGAGGTTCACTACGACCTGACCGGTCAGGTCCACGGCTCCGTCCAGCAAAGATCCGTCCGCCTGGAAGGATTCACCGGTGCTGCGGATCGTGACATCGATAAGAGCGGTTTTGCGGTTCGCGCTGCGGCGGACCTGGCGCAGGCGCATGGTGCCGATGGTCTGTGCTTTCGAAAGATCCCTTTCGATGATCATCTTCACCCAAGCCGGATCAAACTCCCAGGAATCACCGAGATCGACCTCGTGGGCCGGATACCAGTCGCGTTTCAGATAGACTTTCAGTTCTTCGATTTCCGAGCGGACCCTGGCGAGCGGGAATGATCCGTCCAGCTCGAAGCTCCATTCACCCGCTGGGTTTTTCGTCATGGAGAAAATTTTCCCAGTGAGCGGGCTGACTTCGTTCTCCCTGTCTTCCTTGCCTCCGATCGTTGCGGTGGAGGTGGTGCTCATTTTCACCACACGGACCACGCCTCGGCGGCTGCCGTCGGCGGTTGGCGCACGGAAGGTCCAGTGGAGTTCCCTTTCACGGCTGGAAGTGATGGTGCCGGATTCCGGGCGACCCGCTACCCGGCGCTCTATGGTTCCACCTTTGCTTTCGGAGCTGGTGACGAGGCGGATGCTTTCACCCGGCTGACCTTTGACAGGACCGAAAGTGATCGGCTCCGCACCAAGACGGGCGGTGGTCGAAAGGGTGGCGGTGGCGAGCAGAAGTGGAAGGTATTTCATAAGGCTGTTCCGGAAGTCTAGAAATCAGGCGTGGTGTAGCAAGATCGAGTTCGCGGCGAAATGATCGGAGAGGATGTCGGAGACGATAACGATGGGAGTGCCGGGGCGGACGAGGTCCAGCTTGCGGAGTTGCTCGGTCGCTTTTTCGATGGTTTCCTCGATATTCGAGGAGAAGGACATTCGGAACGCGCGGACTCCGCGGGTCAGCGAAAGCTGGCGGCAGACGGTCTCCTTCGGAGTGAACGCATAGAGAGCGTTGGTACGCGGGCGCATCAGGGCGACGTGGTTCGCCAGGACTCCGCGCCGGGTAAGGATGACAAAGCGCGCGTTCGGTAGCGAGTCCGCGAGTGTGACGGCGGCGCGCGCGGTTTTCTGCCGTTCGTCGCGAAGTATGACGTTCTGCCCGAAGCCATGACCGCCGGAACGCTCGATACGCGCGGAGATACGGACCAGTGCCTCGACACAACGCACCGGATAGCGACCGACGGATGTTTCTCCCGAAAGCATCAGGGAATCCGCTTCCTCGTAAGCGGCGTTCATCACATCGGTCACCTCCGCGCGAGTCGGGGTGGGATTGGTGATCATCGATTCGAGAAGCTGGGTGGCGACGATGACCCGGGTGCCCAGCTCGTGGCAGCGTTTCACGATGCGGCGCTGGATGATGGGGAGGTCTTCGAAATCGACTTCCACGCCCAGGTCGCCGCGAGCGACCATGATGACATCCGAAATCTGGATGATCGCATCGATGTTGCGGATGGCCTCCTGGTCCTCGATCTTGGCGACGATCTGGGCCTCTCCCTCGAGGGCTTCCATCGCTTCGCGCAGCTCGCGGACGTGAGCCGCGTCCCGGACGAAGGAGCCGGCGATGTAATCGGCCCCGCATTCGACGGCGAGCGCGAGGTCCTTGTGATCTTTCTCGGTCAACGCGGGAAGGTTGAGCCGCACGCCGGGCAGATTGATATGACGGCGGGATCCCATGCTGCCTGGCGTGCGGACATCGCAGATGATGCGATCGTCAGCAACCCGCTCGATGAGCATGAGCAAGGCTCCGTTGTCCACGACGAGAGTGTTGCCTGCCGTGACATCGTTCATCAGGCCGGGATAGTTGACCGTGGTGGAAATGGGGATGGACGGCTCCGTGCCAGCGGCGCGGAACTCCACCTTGTCTCCCTCCTTCAGTTCGTAAGGTTTCGCCAGATCGCCGGTGCGGATGGAGGGGCCCGTGAGATCGAAAAGCACCGCGATATGCGCGTCGCGTTTCGTGGATTCCTGGCGCACGATCTTTGTCATCTGCGCCGCCCATTCGTGTTTCGCGTGGCTCATGTTGAGCCGGAAGACATTGACTCCGCCGTCGATGAGTTTTCCGATCATCTCCGGGGATTCGGTGGCGGGGCCTAAAGTGACGATAAGTTTGGTTTTGCGTGACATGGGGAAATTCTAGGTTGGTTGTTGGACGTGGCTTTCTTGGTTTGCAAGCAGGGGACATGCCGGGGCCGGGAAATGCAAGACAAGGCTCGCGGCACCTCCGTCAGAAGCTGTGAAGCCGCAGCCCGAAGGGGATGAAGCGCTCGAAATCCTGGAGATTGAGATTCGAGATCGGCGCGTCCGAGACGATGGCGCAGGCCGCGATTAGGCAGTCGTGGCGCGAATTTCGCCTGCGTGTCCGGTAAGGATGAATCATAGCGAGTATTTTTCGGCCATCACGCGTGTGAAATCGATTACGTATTTTCCAAGCATCCATTCGACATTCAGTCGTTCCTCGGCGGTGAAAGGTCCGTTGCGGAACTGCTCTGCCCTTCCCTTTGTGTTTCCGTTTTTTTGAAGCCATCTCAAGGCTTCGATCGGGGGGGATTTCCAATCAGAAGCCCTTCGTCTCGTGGATCCAGCGCGCGGCTTCGAGCGCGACATCCGGTGGGGCGACTACGTGGCCGCCGGGGAAACGGAAGATTTTCACGTCCGCCTTACGGCGTTTCAGCGCGTCGGAATCACGGTCCTCCCAAGAAGTCGCTCCCTTGTCGCTTTCGCCGTTGACCATCGCGATGGCGAGATCCTTCGGGTAGGGCATATCGTGCTCGTTGTACAGCCAGCCACCGAACGCGAGCACTCCTTTCGCCTTCGGATAGACGGCGTGGGTGGAGTGGTAGGACCACCATGCGCCACCGGACATTCCGGAGAAAACGACACGGTCGGGATCGATGTTGAATTGCTCGAGCGCGGTTTCGACGATTATTTTCGAATCATCGATCATGCGCTTTTTGCCCTCCGGCTTTTCCGCGATGTTGTTCTTGTAGGTATCGATTCCTATCAGGACCCAGCCGAGTTCGTCGGAGACTCTTGTGATTTTGTCCATCACGCCCCGGGCGTTTCCGCCGGCTGAATACACGAAGCAGACCGGGCTGGGATCACCCGCCGGGCGGTAGGTCGCCGGAAGGTAGGAATGCCAGGTTTTCACCACCGCGTCCGGGTGTGAGTGGCTTTCCGAGATGGCTTCGCCTATGGGTTGCTCGAGCTTTTTCCGCTCTGTTTCGGCTGCCGCCTGCTGTTCGAGAAAGCTGGCATCAGTTTCCGCGAAAGTATCGGCAGGCAGTGTGAATTCTTTTCCATTTGCGGAAATGGTTACGGTCTTTTCCTCCGTATTCTGGGAAACGTATTCGGCTTCGAGCGTTTTCCCGTCGGAGACGCGGGTCCATGTCCGGGTTTCCGCTTGGCAGATTCCTAGGAAAAGGAGGGGGAGTAGGACCTTCTTGATCATTTGGGGGGAATGGTTGTTCGGGCGTGGTGTGGTTCGGGTGGAGGGGGTTGGTCGGGCGGGGTTTGTTCGAGGCGGGGGCGCCTCGAACGACACGCGAGGCGCGTGTGGTCCCCCTGTTCCGGGGGACTTGTGGGGAATGTTTGTTCGGGCGTGGTGGGATTCGGGTGGAGGGGGGTTGGTCGGGTGGAGTTTGTTCGAGGCGGGGGCGCCTCGAACGACACGCGAGGCGCGTGTGCTACCCTTGTTCGATGGTTTTCTCGGTGGCGGCATCGAGCACGGCGAAGCGCTCGCGGTTGAGGGTCGGGTCCGAGCGGAAAATCAAACGACCGGAGTGGGAGCGTTCGAGTTCCACGAGGACTTTGGCATCCTCCTGCTTGAAGCGGTTGAGAACATCCGAGTTCACGATGACGATGAGATCTCCGACCTGGTCGCGGCGCGACTGGATGACGGTGTTCAGGCGGCGCTGGATCTCGATGGACATGGTCATCGGGGTTTTTACACGGCCGCGGCCCTGGCAATAGGGGCACGGCTCATACATGGAGTCCCGGAGCGATTCGTTGAGGCGCTGGCGGGTCATTTCCATGAGGCCGATGGCGGAAATCTGGAGGATCTGCGTCTTGGCCTTGTCCTTTTTCACGCGCTCTTTCATCGCTTTGTAAACGGCCATCTGGTCGCGGCGGTGGCGCATGTCGATGAAGTCGACGACGACGAGTCCGCCGATATTGCGGAGGCGGAGTTGGCGTGCGACTTCCTCGGCGGATTCGATGTTGGTCTGGAGGATCATCTTGTCCACGTCCTTGGAGCCGCGGTTGCGGCCCGTGTTCACATCGACGGAGATGAGAGCTTCGGTCTCATCGATGACGATATAGCCGCCGCACTTGAGCCAGACCTGGCGGGAAAACGCTTCGTCGATCTGTTTCTGGATATCGACCCGCTCGAAGATGGGCTGGGAGGCGGTGGGCAGGTGGTGGATGCGGCGTTTCGCGCGCCGGGAAATCTTCCCCGCGATCTCGCGTATCATCTCGGTGGTTTCCGCGTCGTCGCAGAGCACCTGGTCCACTTCGTCGGTGAGGAAGTCGCGGGCGGTGCGCTCGATCAGACCGGGTTCCTGGAAAACGCAGCAAGGGGCGGGATTGTTCGCGCGGCGCTGGTCGATATTGTCCCACTGCTCCAGCAGCATGGCCAGATCGCGAACGAAATGGCGGGCGCGAGTGCCTTGGGCGACGGTGCGCATGATGATGCCCATGCCTTCCGGGACGGAAAGTTTCTGGACGATGCGGCGCAGGCGCTGACGCTCTTTCGGGTCCTCGATTTTCCGGGAAATCCCGAACTGTTCGGTGAAGGGCATGAGGACCAGATAGCGGCCGGCCATGGAAATGTTCGTGGTGACGCGCGGTCCCTTGGTGCCGATCGGGCCTTTGGAAACCTGGATCATGATTTCCGAACCGATCGGGTAGATGCTGGGGATATCCTTGGAGCTGATCTTTTTCTGGGGCTTGCGGGTGCCCTCGCGCTGGATCTCCTCCAGGCCACCGTCAAGGGCGGCTGGGATGGCGTCCCAGAAATGCAGGAAGGCGTTTTTCTCGAGGCCGATGTCCACGAACATGGCCTTGAGGCCCTGCTCGATGTTTTTCACGCGGCCTTTGAAAATACCGCCGACGATGTTCTGATCGCCCTCGCGCTCGACGGTGTATTCCTCGAGCACACCGTCCTCAAGCAGGGCGACGCGGCGTTCGAGTTTCTCTACGTTTACGATGATGGAATTGCCTTGGGAGGGGTCGGTGTTGCCGATACCTAGAAGTTTTTTGATACGTTTGATCACAGTTGTGTTGGTTTGTAAAAGGATTGGAAGGAAAACGGAATTCAGTCCCGGACGGGAGTGGCGCGGGGTATGACTTGGCCCTCGCTGTCGTTTTCCTGGGTGATGGTGGGTTTGGGAGAGGTAGTGGTAGGTTTCGTTTCGACGGGGACGTCGGGGAGAATTTCGGCGACTTCGTTTCCGGTCTCGCCGATTTCCTCATCGCTGAGTTCGATAGTGCCCTCGGCGGGGACGGCGGGTGGGATCTCCGAGGCTTCGATGGCGGCGAGCACGTCTTCGAGAGGTTCGATGGCTTTGATGAAATCGAGGTTCCCCTTGTACTCGGTCTGTGGTTTGAGGGGCAGGCGCATGCCTTCTTCCTGGGCGAAGATCCCGGTGTAAACCTGGTTCACCAACGGGCCGCAGACGGCACCGCCGGAGCCGCCGGCCTGGACGAGGATCACGACGGCGTAGCGTGGTTCGTCGTATGGCGCGAAGGACATGATCCATGAGTTGTTGGATTTTTTGCCATTGTCCGTGGTCTGGGCGGTGCCGGATTTCCCGCAGATCTCATAGTCATCCATGCGGACTTTTCCGGCGGTGCCTCCCGCTTCGTTCACGGCCATATACATCCCCTTGCGGATGAGGGCGAGATCGCTCTCCTTGACGCCGGATTTGAGGAGGTCCACCTCGAGCTTGGGGATATCCGGAACGAGAATCTCGCCATCCTCGGAGACGACTTTTTTGACGATACGGGGCTGGAAGTATTTTCCTCCGTTGGCGATGGACGAGGCCATGGCGGCGAGCTGGAGCGGGGAGGCGAGCATGTAACCCTGGCCGATGGAGGTCATGGCATTGAGGGCCGGTGTCATCCTTTCATTCGGATACGCGCTGCGCCAGGCGCGGGAGCCGGGCAGCAGTCCGGGATCCTCGTTGGGGAGTTCGACGCCGGTTTTTTTCCCGAATCCGACGAGGGAGAGCCCCTCGACCATGCCCTGGGTCTGCAAGTCTCCGGAGAGGCGGTTGAAATAGGGGTTGCAGGATTTCTGGAGGGCTTCCGGGAGGGACAGCGAGCCGTGGCTGCCTTTTTTCATGTTCCACAGCCAGCAGCCGATGGGATGGTTCCCATACATGACGTAGCCGTTGCAGCTATAGGAGCTGGTGGCGAAGCCTTTGACCGCACCGGCGATGGCGGTGGCGACTTTCATGGTGGAGCCAGGCTCGAAGGATGAGATGGCGCGGTTGTTGAAGGGGGAGAGTTGGGGATTCGAATTGTATTCGGTGAATTTCTCCTGGGAAATGGAAGGGATGAAGGCGTTGGGATCGTAGTCCGGGACGGAAGCCATCGCCAGCACCTCGCCGGTGCGGACATCCATTACGACTCCGGCGGCGCGGCCGGCGCGACGCAGGGTGTTTTCCATGAGATACTGGATGCGGGCGTCGATGGCGAGTTCCACATGGGCGCCGATGCCGGGCTTGGTGTAGTCCAGCATGCCGATGGTGCGGCCTTTTTCGTCCTTGAGCACGGTCTTGCGGCCTTCGGGGCCGCGGAGATACTCGTCCATGGTGGCCTCTACTCCGGCGATGCCTTTTTCCTCGCCGATATAATGGTCGAAGGCGCGTTTGTCGGCTGCGGAGATATCTCCTTTCTCCCACTGCTTCAGATAACCGAGCGCGTGGGAGGCGAGGGTTCCGTAGGTATACTGGCGTTGCGGGCGGATGCCGAGCGTGACGCCGGGGAATTCAAGATTTCGTTCAGCCAGGCGGGCGAAATCCTCGTAGGTGAGGTCGGCGCGGTAGGTGAAAGGAACCAAGCCGCGATGGGTGAGATAGTGGGTGCGGAGGGCGGAGGCGTTGTAATTTTTCGCGAGCCCCAGCTCCTGCAGGGGCTTGATGGTCCACTCGTTGACGATGGCGACGATGTCCTTCTCCTTTTTCGGGCGGGGTAGTCCGCCCTGGGTGGTGAGTCGCTCGAGGGTAGGGGAGCTATCGTGCTGTGCCCGGTAGGCGGTGGCGATTTCGTCCAGATTAAAGGAAACGATGTAGTTGCGAAGATTCCGGGCGAGCGGGATGCCGTTGCGATCGGTGATTTCCCCCCGGATGCCGGGCTCGCGGACGGTGACCGTGCGGTTCCCCGGCACCATCGCTTGGAATTCGTCCCGCCGCTCGATCTGGAATTCGTGGAGGCGGGAAAGCAAGGTGCCGAAACCCACCAGCACGAGGGCGGTGAGAAGGTAGAGCCGGAGTCTGAAGCGTGGTTCCATGGCGTGTTATCTACGTTTGGGTCTGTTAGCTTCCGGATAAAGGGAGTGGTCGAAAAACCGGGCGATCTGATACAGGAGCCAGAAGACTAGGGGAGAGAATAGCATCGTCAGCAGCGAGGTATAGGACATAAGCCGCACGATGGAGCGGGTGATGGTGAAATCGCCCCGGACGAAAGAGATGAGAATGTATTCAGCCGTAAGGTAGAGGAAGGTGGCGACTCCCGTGAGAAGGGCGGAGAACTGCCATTTTCCCTGACGGAAAAGGGGGATGAGGCCCTGCATAAGAAAGCCCATCGCCGCGAAGAGCAGGATGGAGTATCCGAACCGGAGGGACTCGACGGGTGCCCGGTAAACCTCGGAATCCGCGACAATGGGTGCGAGGGAGCAGTGGGCGTCCCACAGGATTCCGCCGATAAAGGCGAGCAGAAGCATCGTGGGAGTGGCGACGGTCACCGCGGAGCACAGGAAAACCAGGTGGACGATCAGGATACGGGAGTGGCTCAGTCCTGTGAACGCGGGCACGAACTGCTGGACCAGGAAGGCGGCGAGCAGGAGGAAAACGGTGCTGAGGTTGTAGCGGAACAAGCGGTTGGGAAATCAGTGGTTTTCTGAAAGGACGACGAAGACGGTGCCGAGGTCGCTGAGATTCACAGCGGGTTTCACCAGGGCTTCCGAATCGAGCGGACCTTTTTCGACCGAGAGTATGGTGCCAACGAGGATGTTGGGTTGAAAAATTCCGCCGCGTCCGGTGGTGAAGACGCGCTGGCCCGGTTTGAGCGCGGCGTCTTTTGAAAGGAAACGGAGACGGAGAGTGGGATTGCTGTCGAATTCGCCACGCTGGCCGCTGAGGATGCCGACTTCCGGCGAACCCTCGACCCGGACAGAGACCTGGCATTTCTCATCCGTGACGAGCAGCACGGAGGAGCGGTTCTTGAAGGGGCGGTCGATGATTCCGACGAGGCCGTCATTGGAAAGCACGGAAAGCTGGATGCCGATCCCGCTCTCCTCACCCGCGTCGATCTCCATGGTCTGCCACCAGGTGGTAGGGTGGCGGCGGATGATCTGTGCGGCGACGACATCGAAGTTCGTGGCTTTCTTGAAATCCAAGGCATGGCGCAGCTCGGAGTTCTCCCGCTCCAGCTCGTGGTAGCGGGACTCTATGATGCGGAGTCGACCGATCTCGCTGCGGATCGCGGAGCTCTCGGCTTCGAGCGCTTTGGAGTGTTTCGTTTCCTCCAAAAGCTCACGGGCCTTGGTTTCAAGAGCTGACCCGACCTTCAGGGTGGGGGAAATGGCTTTGAAATAGGCCACCTGAATTTCCCTGACCACGGGTTCGCTGCGGGTAAGCGCCCACGTCGCTCCCGCGAGGAAGAGAAGTAGGGCGACTAGATTGAGCGGTTTCATGGCCGTGTGGCGGAATGAGGACGACTGCTACGATCTCCGGCAGGGCGAGAGCGGAGACTTAGCGGTCCGAGCGGTCGGTATTGGTGACCCGTTTCAGGAGGGCGAGTTCCTGAAGCGCCTTTCCGGTGCCCTCGGCTACGGCGCTGAGTGGATCCTCCGCGACATGCACGGGGAGGCCGGTTTCCTCACGCAGCAGGCGATCGAGACCTTTGAGAAGAGCGCCACCACCTGCGAGCACGATGCCGCGGTCCACGAGATCCGCCGCGAGCTCGGGAGGGCAGCGCTCAAGGGTAGTGCGGACCGCATCGACGATAGTGTTGAGCGGATCGGCCATCGCCTCACGAATTTCCTGGGAGGTGATGGTGATGGTTTTCGGGAGACCGGCGACGAGATCGCGGCCTTTGACCTCCATGGTGATTTCCTTGGGGAGCGGAGCTGCGGAACCGAGACGGATCTTTATTTCCTCCGAGGTGCGCTCACCGATCATGAGGTTGTAGGCGCGCTTCATGTACTGGATGATGGCTTCGTCCAGCTCGTCGCCGGCGGTGCGCACGGAGCGGGCGTAGACGATGCCGGAAAGGGAGATCAGGGCTACCTCGGTGGTGCCGCCGCCGATATCGACGATCATGTTTCCGGAGGCCTCCTGGACGGGAAGGCCGACTCCGATGGCGGCGGCCATTGGTTCCTCGATGAGATAGACTTCACGCGCTCCGGCCTGCTCGGCGGATTCGCGGACCGCACGGCGCTCCACTTCTGTGATCCCGGACGGGATGGCGATGAGGACGCGCGGATTGTTGCGGCGGCCTTTGTTCACCTTTTTGATGAAATGCCGGAGCATCGCCTCGGTGACCTCGAAATCCGCGATGACCCCGTCCTTGAGCGGGCGGATGGCAACAATGTTGCCCGGCGTGCGCCCGAGCATGCGTTTCGCATCGTCCCCCACGGCGAGGACTTCGTTGGTGCCGGCTTTCACGGCGACGACAGACGGCTCGCGTAGGACGATTCCGTGATCTTTTACGTTGATGAGGGTGTTCGCGGTGCCGAGATCGATTCCGATATCGTTGGAAAACATGTTTCCGAAATATTTTTTAAACATGGAGGGTGTTACTGAAAGTGATTGAAATTAAAGATCTTGCGTCATATGACGACCGGATTCCAGAGGCCGTCGAGGCCTTTCGAGGTTCGTTAGGAATCGGGTGTGGAAGGGTCCTCTGGCGTGATGCGCAAGGGTCCGGGGAAGAATTGAGACGCGCTGAGGGAGCGTCAAGCGGGAAAGCAGGTTCCACGCATTTGGTTGGAACGTTCCACGGCAAGGGGTGGAACGGTTCAGCGACCCTCGGCGAGGCGCTCGGCGAGCATTTCCGGCAGGCCCGCGTCCAGAATTTTCGTCTGCGTTTTCGGTATGTCGTATTCCACCCTGCGGAAGACGATCAGCTTGGTGTCGTGGTCGAAAATCGCGTAGCAGGCACGGGGATCCCCATCGCGCGGCTGACCCACGGAACCGACATTGATGAAGTATTTCGCGTTCGGCTCCAGTTCCACGGACTCGGCGGGAACCTCGCGGACCTTGTCGGATTTCACATAAACCCTTGGCACGTGAGTGTGGCCGTGGAAACAGACCTGGGTGAACTGGTAGGAGAAGTTCGACATGGCGTCGAAGCGGTTGGTCACGTAATTCCAGTGCACCGGTTGGTCGAGTGTGCTGTGGACGATGGTGTAATCGGAAACCTGGCGGACCATGCGCAGGCGTTTCAGCCACAGCCGCTGATCGTCATCGAGTTGGTCGCGGGTCCACTGCAGGGCGGTGGCGGCAACGGGATTCATGGTATCGAGCGAGTGATCCTCCGAGGCATCCTGATCGTGGTTGCCCTTGACGGTAGGGCAGTTGAGTTCGCGGACGAAGTTGAGGCAGGCGATAGGATCCGCATTGTATCCGACGATGTCTCCAAGGCAGACGAAGTCCGTGACAAGCTGGCTTTTGGCATCCACCATGACGGCATCAAGGGCTTCGAGATTGGCATGTATGTCGCCGAAAATTGCGGTCCGCATGGATTGAGAGGGAGTGGTGGGAAGATTTGCCGCCTCCCGGGCTGGTGTCGAGAGGAAACGGGCGGGGACAGAGTGACTACGGATTACCGGAAGTTGCAAGCCTTGCGGAGGTTTCCGCGTCCAGCGGTTTGCAAAGGCGGTAGCCGTCGCCCTGGGGGGGGAGGGACATCAGGAAGGCGTCTCGCTCGAAGGAAGAGGGGAAATCCAGGCCGATGAGGGCGCGGCCGATGCGTTCGCCGGAGTGGCGGTAGTTGAAGTAGGTGAGGTTCGCGTTGCCCGACAGGCGCTTGGCGAGGAAATCGCGGAGGGCACCGGGGCGTTCATAGAAATCAAGACGCAGGAAGGCCGGATTGGCGAGAAGATCGCCACGGAAGGGGATGGCGCGGAAATCGATATCCGTGGCTCCGGTGATGTTTTCCCAAGTATGTCCGGAGGCATCGAGCGAGGCGGTGACGGTCTCCAGAGCAGCGGGGGAATCCGCGGTGAGGGTGAAAGCGGGCCATGCTTGGTCGGGATGTGTTTTCCCGTATTGGAAATCGGTCACGTCGATTTCTGAAAAGCAGTTGTCGAGCAGGTCGAGCATCGCTCCCGGTGCCTCGTCGATGCGGACACGCAGTGTAAGGTTGTGCCGGTTCGCGGATCCCTCGGACTGTGCGATGCGGCCGAGTTGGAGGAAATCGACATTCGCTCCGCAGAGGATCACCAGCACTTTCTTGCCAAGCTGATTGTTTTTTTCCGAAAGAGCGGCGGCGAGTCCCATGGCTCCGGACGGCTCGGCGACGCAGCGCAGGCCTTCCCAGAGCGTGCGGATGGCGTGGGTGACTTGCGCGTTGGAAACGGTGGTGGTGCGGGTGAGGCTGTTTTTGCAGATTTCAAAAGGGAGCGCGCCGGCTTGTTTCACGGCGGTACCGTCGCAAAAAAGATCCACTTCGGCGAGGGAGACTGGTTTTCCCCCGGCGATTGCGGCTTTCATCGAGGCCTGGCCGTCTCCTTCCACTCCGACGATCTCGATCTCCGGCCAATAGGTTTTCAGCCAGGTGGAAACTCCGGCAGCCATGCCTCCGCCGCCGATCTGGAGGTAGGCGATATCGAACGGGCCGTTCCCCGATAACACGATTTCGTCTGCGAGGGTGCCTTGGCCGGCCATGACCTGTAGATCGTCGTACGCGTGTATGTACAGCGCTTTGGTCTGCGTCTCGTCGGCGCGGGCAGCTTTGACCGCCTCGTCATAGCTATCTCCGGAAAGATGTATGGAAACGTATTCGCCACCGTGGGTCAGGACGGCGTCCTGTTTCACCTGCGGGGTGGAGCGGGGCATGTAGACACGGGCGCGGATGCCGAGCTTTTTCGCTGCGAGAGCCACTCCCTGGGCGTGGTTCCCGGCAGACGCGGTGACGACACCACGGGCGGCCTCAAGTTCGGTGAGGGTGGCCATACGGTTTGCGGCGCCACGCCATTTGTAAGCTTTGATCGGCGAAAGGTCTTCGCGTTTCACCCAGATTTCAGGACCTCCCGGAAGATTGAGCTTTTCCAACGGAGTCGGCTGCCCGAAGTGATAGACCCGCTCGCGGGCGAACAGGATTTCCTGACGGAGTTTCCGATCGAGGGGCAGGGATTCGTCGCGCGTCATGCGGGGATTGGAGACGGGTTGGCTGGGATTGAAAAGAAAGAGAAGTAGCGGTCGCGGGAAAATCCATGTTTCGTCTCAGTCATTTCGTCTTCTGCTTTCCATCCGGGTGAAAAATTTCCGTGAGGATGACGCGTCGGACGGGTGACCGAGCGGGGAGGGGCCGATTTGCGAACAACCGGTATCTCATGGAGAGAGAAGCCCCGCCCACCACTAGGGCGGACGGGGCCGGGATCGTTCATTGCGTATGGAGTCTATTGTCCTTCCATTTCCTCTTCGACAGAGTCAGCTGCTTCCTCGGTGGCTTCCGCGGCGTCTTTCGTCATATCTTTCGCGCCTTGGGCAGCTTCTTCAGCCAGGTTTTCAGTGTCCGCAGCGGCTTCTTCGGACATTCTTTCGGCGTTTTCGGACGCGTTTTCAACGGCATCTCCGGCATCGGACGCGGCTTCGCTTGCGGCTTCTTCAGCATCGGAGCCGGCTTCTCTTGTGGCGTCCATTGCTTCCTTGGCCGCATCGACGGTTGCGTCTTTCGCTTCTTTCATGGCTTCGCCGGTCGCATCAGCCGCGTCTTTGGTCGCATCCGCTGCCTTGGAGGCTGCTTCTTTGGTGGAATCCGCCGCCGACTCGGCCATTTCTTTCATGCCTTCACCGATTTTGCCGGCGCCGTCGGACATCTCTTCTTTAGTGGATTCCTTGCAGGAGATGAAAAAGAGCGGGAGGACGATGGCGGTGGTCAGAATTGTTGCTTTCATAATTTTCATTAGGTTGTGGGGGACGGTTTGTCCTCACCTGGCGGGAACCTGAGTCCGTGCCGCTGGCGAGTCAAAGAAATCCGGCATTTTGCAATTTCGTTGGAATCGAACATAATTCGCGGGGTGTAGTCTGCCCTTGCGGAGCGCGGTTCGCGGGCGTTGAATCTGCCCGCACCGAATGTACCTGCTTAAAAAAGTATTCGAATTGAGGGAGAAGGCCCATCCCGATCACGAAAAGCCGTTTCTCGAACACCTTGAAGATCTGAGGATCATGATCACGCGTGTGGTCATCACCCTGGTGATCTCGATGATTTTCTGCTTCATGTTCCAGGAGCAGCTGATGCAGATACTCCGCGCCCCCGCGGAGAAAGTGATCTACGTGAAACAGCAGGAAACCATGCCGGATGAGGCGAAACATCCGGGGATCAAGGTGCCGACCGTCGAGGAATGGGACGAGGCGAAGAAGGTGGAATACACGGCGGCCGGTCTCGATCAGGAGCAGAGAGTGAAATTCTATAACGCGCTGGCAAAGCCCGATATGGAGTTCCATGCGCGCAGTGTGGCCCTGCTACGTGCGGCCAAAGCATTGCCCGAGGAAAAACGTGAAGCCTTCGTGAAAGGTCTCGGGTTGGATGCGGCGATGGGGAAGCAGATTTTCGCGCTGATGGAATCGGATCCCGATGTGGACATCACTTCCGGATCGAACATCCGGATGATGTCGGCGCTGAAGCCCACCGAGACCTTCATGCTCTCCATGAAGCTCGCGTTTTTCGCCGGTATCGTGCTGGCGTTTCCTCTGCTGCTGATGTTCCTGCTACAATTCGTTCTGCCCGGCCTGCACGAAGCCGAGCGGAAAATCCTGTGGCCGGCGATGGCGATCGGCTTCGGCCTGTTCCTCGCCGGGGTGCTGTTCGCGTATTTCTTCGTGCTACCCAGAGCCCTGCTTTTCTTCTACGAATGGAGTGGCGATCTCGGTGTTTCCAACGATTGGCGCATCGGTGAATACATCACTTTCGCCACCCAGTTCACCCTGCTGTTCGGCCTCTCGTTCGAGCTGCCCGTGGTCGTCATGGTGCTTGTGAAACTCGGCCTGCTCACCTACGAGACGATGGCGCGGACCCGGACCTACGCGATCGTCGCGATCTACATCGCGGCCGCCGTCATCACCCCGACCCCGGATATCATGACGCTCAACCTCATGGCTCTGCCGATGCTTTTCCTTTACGAAATCTGTATCTGGCTGGCGTGGTTCGACCGGAAGAAAGCCCGCGAGGAAGAAGCCATGGAAGAGGAGCAACTCCGTCAGCGCCGCTTGGAATGGATGCTGAGCAACGACGAGCGCGAAGAAGCGAGCGGCACGGAAGATCCCCACGACTCCTATGAACACGTGGAAGAGCATGGAGACGATGGCTGGCACGATGAATACGGCCACCCGACCGATGGTTCACAGGACGTCGACGACCTTGAGGAAAAGGAAGACTGGGTCGCGCCGGACGATGCGGTCACTGGAGACGAGGAAAAAAAGAAGGATGACCCGGAGCAAGACAAACCCTGACGAAGAATGACGGAACAAGCCCCGGCAAGAGATGAAGTGAGTCAGAAATCCCCGTTCGCGGGATGCGCCATCGTGATCGCGGCGCTTGCTGTGATGGCGTTCCTGATCGGGTTCTCCATATTCTCCCTTTTCAGACAGTTCGGGGAAATCGCCAAGTTCACGGAAGAGGCACCCCGGGAGATCGCGATCGTTTCCCTGGAGGAAAGGGAATCGGAGCTGAACCAACTGGCGGAGAAACTGGAAGCCTTCCGCCTCGCCCTAGGCGAAGAGGATGATTCCGCCGAGCTGGCGCTGGACGCGGAGGAAATCAACCTCGCGATCGCGGCCTACAAAGCCTTCGAGGATCTTCGCGGAACCTTTCGTGTGGAATCGATCACACCGGAACAGATGCGCTTGGCGATTTCCTTCAAACTGAACGGAAAACCCCGGATGGCGAAGCCGGGTGAGGGTGGCTGGATGGCATCCGATCCACGCTATCTCAATGGAACCATGCTGGCGGCTCCCGGGCTTCTCAGCAAGGAAGTGGTGCTGCAGATAAGTGACATCGAAGTGGAAGGGAAGGAGGTTCCGGAAGGTTTCCTCGGTCAGATGTCGCCCTACAGGATCTCGGAGCGCTACGCGGGACCGGGCACGATAGGCGAAGCGATGGCCGCTCTCACTACGGTGGAACTCGGCGATGGTGTGGTCCGTTTTCGGAAAACAGCCGGCGAGGTAGCCGCCGATACCGTGACGGATGCGGATGTGGACAAGGCCAGCGGAAGACTGTTCAAGGTCCTCGGGATCGTGGCCTGCGCGTTTTTGCTACTTGTGGCAGCAATCCTGCTGATTGGCATGAGGTTGAAAAAGAAACGTGACTCCACCGTATCCTAACGCATGAACCGATCCCTCGTACTGTTCCTTACCTCGGTTGGCACGCTGGCCTCACCGGCTTTTTCCAAAGAAAGTCCGGCCAAGCAGACCGTCGAGGTAGTCATTCCGGCGAAAGTGGAGAAGACCGATCCCGCAGCCAAGGACGCCGCCCGATTGGAAAGCCTCAACAAGATCGAGCAGGAGAAACTCTCGCTCGAGACGAACGGACTCAAGGCGCAGATCGAGAAAATCAAACTCGAACGGGAACTCATCACCGAACGCCTCGCTCTCGAGGCGGCGAAGCGGCAGGAAGCGGTGAAGGACGCGGTCGCGAAATCCGAGATCGAGATTGAAAAACTCACCCGCGAATCCGAGATCGCCCGCCTCCGGTCTGAGAAAGTCGCCGCCGAGCTCAAAACCGTGCAGGGCGAAGCCACGCTGAAAGTCACCCGCCTCCAGTCCGAGATCGAGGCCATCGAGACGGAGGGGAAACGTGAGACCTACGCGGATGCGGATCCCGTTTATCTGGAGAATCCGCTGCGCAAAGACAACGTGCTGGTCATCTCCGACCGCCGTATCCCGCTCAACGGAATGATCGTCCCCGCCACGGCGGATTTCGTCACCAGCCGCATCGATTTCTGGAACAACCGCGATTCGAAACTACCCATTTTCATCGTCATCGACGACTGCCCCGGCGGTTCCGTGATGGCCGGCTACCGGATTCTCAAAGCGATGGAGTCCAGCTCCGCTCCCATCCATGTGGTGGTGAAAAGTTTCGCCGCCTCCATGGCCGCGTGCATCACGACTCTCGCGGAGGAGAGTTACGCGTATCCGAACGCGATCATCCTCCATCACCAGATCAGCGCCATGCTCGGATTCACGCGGCTGAACCTCACCCAGCAGAAGGAATTCTACAACGAGAGCCAGCGCTGGTGGGAACGCCTCGCCGAGCCTGTCGCGAAAAAAATGGGAGTCACGACGGACAAGTTCATCGAGGAAATGTATGCCCGCTCCTCCAGCGGCGATTGGAGCGAGTTCGGCAAGGAAGCGAAAGAACTCAAATGGGTGAACCACATCGTGGATGGGATCGTCGAGAGCTCGATCACACAGAATCCCGATGCGGACGAAACCGAGTCCAAGGAGAAAAAAGCCTTTGTCGAGCAGACCGATGAGGAAGGGCGCGTCTTTTCCTACCTGCCCCGCCTCAATCCGAAGGATGTCTACTTTCTCTACAATCCGGATGGCTACTACCGCATGCGATGAGTCTCGAAGATGATTTCACCGATGTGATTTCCAAGGCCATGACCGGCCTCGGGATTTCCGAGAAGCAGTTGCTCGAAAGCGCTGACGTTTCCGCATCTGATTTTCGGAAACTGATGGCCGGAAACATGGACGAGCGGATCGTGAGATGCCTCGCTCCTGCCCTCGACCTGAATGCCCGGGGCTCTCGTCGATTTGCCGGAATACCGGCCGGAGGCCGACCCGGTTCCCGGAGTGCGGCGCATCGAATTGCCGTTCCGGCAGTGGACGGTGAACGCATGGTTGCTGGAAAAGAAGGGAACCGGCGTTCTGTTCGATACCGGTTGGGGCGAGGAGGACATCGTTCCGGAAATTTCTCCCGATGAGATCGATGCCGTGATCATCACCCACGCCCACCCCGATCACATCGGCGGGAACGAAGCCTTGGAAGCGCGTGGCCTGGATATCACGAGCGAGAAAGACGCGCTGGAACGGGCGGAACTGACCTTCGGCCCGCTACGTATCCGGGCCGTGGATCTGTCCGGACACATGAGTCCCGCCGCAGGATATCTCATCGATGGTTTCGAGAAACAGCTCTTCATCGTCGGCGACGCGCTCTTCGCCGGATCGATGGGAAAATGCAAATCACCCGAAGCCTACGAACTCGCGTTTTCCACTCTCGGCCAAGCGCTTGATCACTTGGAGCCCGGCTGCGTCATCCTCCCCGGCCACGGCCCGGCGACCACTCTCGAGCAGGAAGTCCGCTCGAACCCGTTCCTCGCGTAGCCGGAGTCCCCAGCCACAAAGCAAAATTGGCCCTGCTCTTAGTGCGAAATACTTGCGTTTGCGATGAGACGAGCTAGTCTCCCTCTCATGAGATTTCCGCTCGTTCTCCTGTTCCTTAGTTTTCTCCTCACTCCGTGCTACGCGGCGAAGCTCAAGGTGGCTTCCTTGCATCCGTTGATAGGCGATCTGCTCCGGCAGGTAGGCGGAGAGAACATCGAGATCGTGGACCTGATCGGGACGAAAGGAGATCCCCACGGCTTCGCACCCCAAGCGCAGGATCTCGCGGCCGCGGAGGGCGCGAGTCTCTATTTCGTGTCCGGAATGGGACTGGAAGGTTACCTGCCGGAGCTGAAATCGATCGTCGCGGGGAAAGCGCGCATCGTGGAGGTAGGCGCGACACTTCCCGCCCTTCACGGTGCATGCGATCACGGGGAAGATGATCACGATCACGAAGGGCATCATCACGAGATCGATCCTCACTGGTGGCACTCGGTCGATCTTTTCAGAAGGGCCGCCGGCATCGTGGCTACTGAGCTTTCGGACGCGGATCCGGAGAACTCGGAGCAATACGCGGCGAACGAAGCGGAGTATCGAGAAGTTCTCAACACGCTTGAGAAATGGATCAAACGCGAGCTGGTTAGGATCCCGAAGGATCAGCGCAAGCTCGCGACCGCACATGCGGCTTTCCAATACTTCTGCGAGGCGTATGGCTTTACCGGATTCTCCGTGCAAGGCCTCAACCGCGAGCAGATGCCGGATGCCGTCAGTCTCGCGAAGCTTATCGCGACTCTGGAGAAAGAGCGCGTGTTCGCCATTTTTCCCGAAAAGGAATCCAACCCGAAAATGCTCCGGAGCCTTACCCGCGACACCGGAATTCGCCTCGCCGGCACCCTCATCGCCGACGGTCGCGGAATGACCAGCTACGAGGAAATGATGCGGCTGAATGTGGAAACGATCGTGGGCGCTCTGCAACCATAGACCACCCGGGTCTCATTCGAACATCCCGTGGTAGTGCCTCCACCACTCGCTTTGGAAAAGTAGCTCGGGATCGCGGCGGACCTTCTCGTGGAGAAATTCCTCGAAGCGTGGATGGGCCGCCGTTACCTGTTCCCGACTCGCCCACCGATGGTAAGTCAGGAAGTAGGTGCCGCCGTAGGAAATCGCCAGATCGATCAGATCCCGGAAGGTGTCCGCCGCGTGTGGGATTCCCTCCTCCGTATGCTCGGTATGGAGGTTGAAAATCACGCAGGCGAAATCCTCGGTGGCCCACGCGAGAAAACTTTCCTCATCCCGGCGGATCAGGCGCATTGTCCCGTAGATCACCGGGATGGCGCGTGTTCTCAGAAGCTCCGCCGCCTGCTTCATGAACGGAATCAGGCGACCGTGGGGAACGTAGAGTTCGGTGATCATCTCACTACCCCGGCAGCCGTCGATGGCCTCATGGTAGTCGTTCACGTAGATACTCAATTGATGGGTGTCCGACCAGTACAGGTTTCCGTGAGTGGAGAGATAATAGCCCGAATAGGCTGCGAAAATGCTCGCCCTGTCCTCATGGGCCATCCGCACGAGCTTCTCCCATCGCGCTTTTCCAAGGATTTCCTGATGGCCGGGTATTTCGCCCGCCCCCAAGACCGGGCGATAGCTCGAGAGCACTCCTTTCCAGAGAAAATCGGGAGAGTTCTCGTCGATGGAGAATTGGAAATCTCCGTAGAGGCATCCGTTTTCGATGCGGTCGAGAATCGCATCCGGGAGACGGTCAAGCGTCGTCACCTCCACAATACGCCGTAACCTGACGCGCGGGGACAACCGGAGCACGACAAAGGTGACGACTCCGAAACAGCCGTAGCCACCGATAGCAAGAGCGAAGAGGTCCACGTTTTCCTGCCGTGAGCAAGAGACGGACCACACCCTCCGCATCGACGATACGGAAGCTCTCCACATCGCTCGACAAACGGCTTCATATGCAATCCTCGTCCGTGGATGTTCGAGGCGAGCGCACCTCCGAGCGTCAGTTCGTCCGCTCCGGTTTGCTTCTGGCGTATCGTCAGGATGGTTTCCTCATCTTCCTGCTGATCGTGGAGGGCCTGCGATCAACGCCGGCCACCTGATTCCCGCACCCGCCTCGACCGTTTCCGAACCGCGGTCGATCGGATTCACGAAATCCAGCATTGTCATATCGAGCAGCAGCGTTCCCTCTCCGAATTGCTGCCCGCCCATCGAGTGTCGACCTCCGCAGATCGAGATGGCCTCTGCCCTCCGCCGCCGCCCGCCTGATCGCCGCGACGACTTCCGATTCGCTTTTCGGGAAAACGATTTCGGAAACCCGGATCGCATTCAGCTTCGAGTGGATGTCATTGCACTGAAGTCCTTCGTTCATTGGCGCACGGGTGTTGCGATGCAGATGCACTCGCCTTCCGCGAGCGGAAGTTCGCGAGTCGATCGGGAACCCCGTTCCGTGAGCTGGTGATGGTCGATGATCCGTTCGCATTCGAAGCCGGATTTTTCAAGAAAGCCGGGCAGGTCGGATTTGGAAATGCCCCAGAGAAAAGGTTCGCCGCGTTTCCTCAGCCATGGACGACGATCGGGCTTTGCCTCCGGAAATCGATGGAGCCGTTCTCATCCATTTCCATGAAGGTGAAAACGAGTTGTCCGCAAGGGGCCGGATTCCGCGAAAGAGTTCCGATGACCGCGTTTTCCTCCAGATACATCGTCAGACCTTCGAGACGACAACTGCTTTCGGAGAAGCGGAAAGTGCGGTGGGAATTCCATCCGCAAGGTCATGCGGCGCATACCGGAAGTTGTCCGATTCCGGAAAAGCCATCGCCTTCGCCCGCTGCGTGGCGGGGTGATCGATCTCGATGAATTCCGTCTCCGGAAATCTCGTCCGGAGCCGGAGGCACAGACTGTCGTAACCCGCGCCGAGCACGATGACGCGCTTCGTTCCGACTGCCAGACTCTCGGTCACGACACGTTCGATCATTCGTTTCCGGACGAGATAATGAGTGATGATTCCAGGCAGCAACGCCCGCTCGACCCCGAGTAAAACCTGACGAGGAATGATCGCCAGGACCATGCGATAGAAACGATCTCCATCCGTTCTCCCAAGTATGTGATCGAGAATTTCGATCTCACCCTCCGCCACCAGTAGCCGCAGATCCGGATCGCGGGAAGCAAGCAGAATGCTCCGGGCGATCAGGCGGGCGGTGCTGCTTGCGGTCCCTTCACGCATGGGCGTTCATTTCAAAACGATGCTCACCGGGCAGTGGTCGGAGCCGAGCACGTGGGACAGGATGGCGGCATCGGTCACCCGCTCCATCAGTGCGGGGGAGATTCCGAAGTAGTCGAGCCGCCATCCGACGTTGCGTTGGCGGGCACCTCCGCGGTAGGACCACCAGGAATAGGCTTCCGTTTTGTCGGGGTGGAAATGTCGGAAGGAATCGATGAAGCCGCTGTCGAGCAGTTCGGTGAAGCTGGCGCGTTCCTCATCGGAGAATCCCGCGCTCTTGCGGTTCGCTTGCGGGCGGGCGAGGTCGATCTCGTTGTGGGCGACGTTGAGATCACCGCAGAAGATCACGGGTTTCGTGAGCGCGAGATGGTTGAGATGTAGGCGGAACGCGGTGTCCCACTGGAGCCGGTAGGGAAGTCGGCGGAGGCCGTCCTGCGCGTTGACGGTGTAGACGTTGACCAGGAAAAAGTCCGGATATTCGAGGGTGAGGACGCGGCCTTCCCTGTCGTGCTCGTCGATGCCGAACCCGTGGGTGACCTCCAGCGGCGCTTCCTTCGTGAAGATGGCGGTGCCGGAGTAGCCGGGTTTTTCGGCGGAGTTCCAATAGGATTTGTAGGCACCGAACTCCAGTGGCAGCTCCACCTGTTCCTCGCGGGCTTTCGTTTCCTGGAGGCACAGGATATCGGGGTTTTCGGTGGAGAGAAAATCCGCCATGCCCTTGTTGAGGGCGGCGCGGATTCCGTTGACGTTCCAGGAGATGATTTTCATAGATTTTCAAGTTTCAATATTCAAATCTCAACGAAGAGAAGAATCAGATGATAGCATGCAGTCCCGTAGGAGTAGAAGCGGTATTTTTCGGCGACGGCCTGGCGGTAGGCTTCGAGGGTGAGTTCGCGGCCGGCGAAGGCGGAGACCAGCATGATGAGGGTGGACTCGGGCAGGTGGAAGTTTGTCAGCAGCCCGTCGATGGCCTTGAAGCGGTAGGGCGGGTGGAGGAAAATGTCGGTGGCACCTGATTGGCTGGTCTTCGCTGCGATGCGTGCTTCCTCGCCCGGCGAGGGATTCGAGGACGCGGGTGACGGTGGTTCCCACGGCGATGACGCGGCCGGCGCGGTTGATCTTTTCCGCCGTCTCCGGCCGTGACGGAATATTTCTCCGAGTGCATCACGTGGTCCTTGATGTGATCCACGGAGACCGGGCGGAAGGTGCCGACGCCGACGTGCAGGGTGATGAAATCGTGGCGGATTCGGTCGAGCATTTCCGGGGTGAAATGCAGGCCGGCGGTGGGTGCGGCGATGGCCCCTTCTTCCTTGGAAAATACTGTCTGGTAGCGCTCCTGGTCCATTGCCTCGTCATCGCGCCCCATGTAATGCGGGAGGGCCAGGTGGCCGTGGGCGTGGAGATCGAGCGGACTTTCCCACGCGATCAGACGGTCGCCGTTTTCAAAGACTTCCACTACGTTCCCAGTAGTTTCGCCGACGTCACGCTGCGCCCGACTTTCATCCGCTTGCCGGGCTTCGCGAGGCAGCGCCAGAGGGTGGGGGAAATCTGGTCGAGGCACAGGAGCTCGGTGCGCCCGTCATCGGAGAAAAGGCGGGCGGGAATCACGCGGGTGTTGTTCAGCACCAGCAGATCCTCAGGTCTCAGGAAGGTCTCGAAATCCGCGAACATACGGTGCTCGATTTCACCCGTTTCCCGGTGGACCACGAGCATGCGGGACGCGGCCCGATCGGGCAGGGGACGTGAGGCGATCAGCTCCTGGGGGAGATCGTAGGCGTAGTCTTTTGTGAAAGGGACATCTGAAATTCAATTTTCAAATCTCGAGGAAGAGAAGACTTTTGGGATCGCCCCAGACTCGGAAGAGGTTGCGGGTGTGGTTGTTTTCCATTCGCTCGGTGGCGACGAGCAGGCGGGTGCCGGATTTTTCGAGATCCCAGGGATCGGAATCACCGCCAGGAATCCAGCCTGTGGAAAGAAGGCGATCCAGGTAGAAATTTCTATCCCGCCCGTCCGGCGAGTCCACGAAAAACTCGGAATCGGGAGCAGCTGGAGCGGCGGGTGGTTTGTGTTTCGGGAACGCGAGGCTGCCGTTGCGGTACCAGCGTCGGACCATTGGCTGGAGCAGGCCGAGGACGCTGAGCTGGAGTGAAGAAACCGGAGTTTCGAAACAGGCTGGAAAGGACGAAGCGGGAGCATGCGGTTGGCGACCCGCTGGTAGCCGGCGCGGCCCATCGCTCCGTGATAGATCACGGATTCCTCCGTAATCCGCACCGCGCCACCTCCGTAGACGAAGCCTTTCCAGCGCGCTTCCCCGGCCTCGGTGAAACGCTCCGGATGCTTCCCGATGAGGATTTTCTCCGCCTTTCCGTAACCCTTCTGCTGGGCGAGAAAGGCCCGCAGCGAGGGCCTGCGCCAATGCCAGACGAAGGCACCGGGCACGAATGCGATGCGAAAACGGTGGTCACTGAGCCGCCAGCAAAAATCCACGTCATCGCCTGCGGTCCTGAACGCGGGATCGAATCCGCCTATGGCGTCGAAAACCCTTTTCCGGACGGAGAGATTGCATCCCGGGATGTGCTCGGCGGTGGTGTCGTCCAAGAGCACATGGCTGGGCGCTCCGGGTGCGGAGCAGACAACGGCCTCGGTGGGATTTTCCGGACGTGGAGGCAGATTCGGACCACCGGCGGCCGCTGTGTCCGGATCTCGAAACGCCTGATCGAGGCGGGCGATCCACTCTTTGTCCGGCTCGCAATCGTCGTCGGTGAACGCCAGGATTTCACCGGAAGCCAGCTCCGCCCCCTTGTTTCGCGCCGCGCTCAACCCGGATGGGGGAATGGAACAAAGGCAGACATCAGGAAAGTTTTTTGCCACGAAATCCCCGGTTCCATCCGTGGACCCATCATCGATTACCATGAGCTCGTATGGCCCGCCGGACATTTCCGAAAGGGCCCGCAAACAAGAGCCGATCCGAGATTTCCCGTTCCGGGTGCATACGATGACGGAAAACCGGTGTCGCGGGGCGGATAACTCCGGTTCTGCGAATTGGCGGCATGTATGGAACGCGGGCTTTGGCTCGCCGGTGCGATCCGTGATGCCGAAATCCCAGTCAAGAATCTCGCGACCACCGTTTTGCCAAAGGTCCGACCACGCGTAGACGGTGAAGCCGGCTGTCTGCTCGCGGTGGGAAATTTCCATGCCCCAACGGAGTGTTTCTGCCTGGGTTTCGGGGGAATTTCGGGAGGAATCGAGACCGAACTCCGAGATCACCAGTGGCCTGTCGCCCGCGATATTCTGGAGGCGGCGGAGGTAGGCGGCGTAGGGTTCCGGGTTCTCAAGATAGATGTTGAATGCAGAGAAATCGGCGTTGGCTGGTTCCAGATATTCGGTGGAAGGGAAATTCGCGTAGGCGAAAAGGATGTGCGGGGTGACGGAGCGCCCGAGATCGATCAGATCCTCCAGAGCCTCGCGCACCCGGACCGCTCCCATCCATCGCACCAGATCGGCCGAGATCTCGTTTCCCACATATACTCCGGAAAGCGCCGGATGGGCGCCGTTTTCCGAAAGCCAGCTGGCGAGGCGGATCCGTGCTGCCGAGAGGATGCCTGGGTTGGCGAAAAAATCTCCGAACTGCCACCAGTCCAGCCCCGCGAAAACCTGGATTTCCGCTTCCCGAGCCGCATCGAGAAGCTCCCGGTCCGGCAAGGTGAAAAGGCGAATCGTATCGAATCCAGCGTTACGGATTTTCCTGAATTCGACGGCTGGGTCCGGTTGTTTGTCCTCTGGAAAAGGACCGTAGGTAATTGCCCGCATCCAGGCACGCTTCCCGGCCCGGTGGAGGAACTTTCCATCGGTTTTCCAGCGTGTATCCGGGAGGTGCTGCGGCACGCAGGCAGACTAGGCGGAACGTGGCGGTAGGTGGAAGGAAATCCGGCTCAGCCATCCAGCGGATCGGGGCAGATCTTTCGGAGGCGGCAACGGGTGCAGTATTCGCCCAGGTATAAACCGTCGATCCACTCCATCAGAGGCGCGATGTGCTGTTTCTCGTCCGTGAGCATCCCCGCTTCGAAGTTCCGTTTGTCGGGATGTTTCGCGCCGAGGCCTGCACCGGTCAGGTTGGCCGAGGTGATGAACGCCTTCTTCCCGTCCAGGATGATTGATTTCGTATGTACGCGGGGGCAGAGGATGCGCTCGAAAAGATCGCTCTCCACCAGGACCGGATAGCGGTCGAAATCCTCGCGGAAACGAGGCCCCGGCTCCTTCGCATGGATCAGACGCACGGCCACCCCGCGCTCTACGAGCTCTGCCAGCACGGCGAGAAACGGAACCGAGCGTCTCCCCCGGACAATGTGCATGTCCTTGATATCCGCTGTCACGATCCAGAGAAAACTCTCCACAAGGGGGATTTCCTCCGTGACGATACGGGTGTGGATGGCTTCGTTGAGGATGAGTTCCGTCATGGCACTGCGGGCGGACTTTACCACGTCCGATCATTTCGCAGTGGGAAAACTTGTCGCGGAGGCCACCCGAAACCCCACGACACCTCCGACGGCCGCCCGTCCGTGGGGCCGTCGATCAGCTTTCGCTGCGTCCGTTCCAGAACGCACTGTCCCTACCGTTGTCTTTGATATATTTCTGAACCTGATCGGGTGATACGAGACCGACATGTCCGTCGAAGTAGACGACAATCGCCTTGTTGTCATAGCGGTAAGCCATCATCCCAGAGGAATCATATCCTTTTGGCTGGCGCGATGTCCATTCCGTAGCCGCGCCGTATTTGGCCATCCAGTCCGTGGCGGTCGCGAAAGCGAAAGTTCTGGCCGGATTCTTCACTTGGACCACTTTGAAGCCGTTCTTCGCGTTCTCACCGCCCCAAGAGGCTCCCTGAAGCTCGTTGATGCCGTAGCTCGCCGCAATCTGGTTCCAGTTGGAGCCCTTCTCACGAACCACGATCTTATCAAGGAAGCTCTCAGGAGGATTGAGGTTTTCGTCTCCGTTTTCCTTGTAAACAAAGTCCTGGCCGTGAAGGAGCGCGAGATACTCGGCGTTCACTTTCCAATGGGAATTGAGTTCCCGTTCACCGTTGAAAGAAAATACCGGGACGTAATTGCCGCTGTGGTCCGCCGCATAGGAGGCGTTGGCGATCTGCAGCTGGCGCACGTTGTTCGAAGTCACCGTCTTGTCCGCTGCCTTGCGGTACTTGAGCATTCCACCCACTCCGACCGCAGCGAGAACCGCGACGATAGTGATAACCACGAGTAGCTCGACAAGTGTGAATCCGGTGGTAGGTCTGCGGAAGTTTTCGGAGTATGGTTTCATATGTATGTGGACGATTTACGTCCATCAAAATCCCACGACTTCGCCTCCCCGGCAAGAAAGGTCTTGTCGTAAATAGAATCCTCCAACCCGCGGGGCGGATGAGTCACGCCCGAGATCACCGGCAGCGCAGCCGGACCCAAAAGAAGCCTTGGCAACATGGTCGCCGGGACTAGCCTCGGGATTGATCGCAACCGAGAAACGTCCCCTGAAAACCAACCCGCCAGCGTCTCCCGAAAACCAATCGCTCCCGCTCGGTGACGCCCTTCTGCAAAAGGCGCTCAAAGCGCCGGATGCGAGCGCGCGTTACCAGCAACTCGATCGTGCCCTCACGCAGTTCAGCAGGATCGTCGCGGAGAACCCGAGGAATACCGAGGCGGCTCTCAGTTGTGTCACGACACGTTTTCTCGCAGCGGGAAAATCGAAGGAACTTCTGTCCGCTGCCAGAACCGAAGCGGACAAACTGCTCTCGTTTTCCTCCGGAGGCGATGATCCGAAGCCCCTGCATGCCCGGGCTGTGGCTCTGGTGGTGAAAGGGGATCTGGAGAACGCATATGGTGCCTTCGCCGATCTCGCGGCGCACCCTGAAGCCGGAGTGGAATATCTGGCCAAAGCCCGGCACCTCGCCCGTCACATGGCGCGGGCGAACGGATGGGCCGCCGACAGCATGGACGATGCGTTTCCGCCGCTGCAGATCGTCGTTCTGGCCGGTCACCTACCCCCGAAAGTGGATTTCGGCTGCCGCAAACTGATCGAAGACGAACTCGCCCGCCTCGGCGCGAGCATTGGGATCGCGAGCGCGGCTGCCGGGGCGGATCTCCTGTTCCTGGACTGCATGCATTCGCGCGGCGGCAGTTCCCACATCATTCTCCCCTGGTCGCGTGATTCGTTCCGGGAAACCAGTATCAGACCGTTTCGTGACGGGCAGGACGGGGCGGTATGGGAAAAGCTTTTTGACGAGGCATTGCGAAACAGTCCGAACGTCCGGGAGATCGGTGAGGTTGTCGGCCCGGACTCTCAGGTCGCGTGGCAATATCTGCTCGAGGTAAGCGCGGGGATCGCGACCCAGATTTCCGCGGAAACCCATCTCGATATCGTCCCGCTCGCCGTCTGGGACGGGACTCCCGGCTATCCGGGAGGCACCGCTGATTTCTGTAGGTTCTGGAAGGAGCAGTTGAAAATAGAGGCGAGAGTGATCGCGCCGCCGCCGATAGAGATCGATACCGTGGATTCACGCCGCCCGCGCCAGGCACCCCGGCGCGCCCAGACGCACATTCTCCAGCAAGCGGTGAAGAGCATGCTGTTTGTCGATGTGGTGGGATTCAGCGCTCTGCCCGAAGTGGCGATGCCCGCGTTCATCGAGAAATTTCTCCACAAGGTTTCCGAAGTGGTGGCCGCCTCTTCCCACGCACCGAACAGTATCAATACCTGGGGCGATGCAGTATATGCGGTATTCGATTTCGTCCACGATGCCGGTCGTTTCGCCCTGGAGCTGAACGAGATGGTTGAGAGCAGCCGGGAGGAGTGGGAAGAGGCCGGCCTCGGGCCTCTGCAGATCCGCACCGGTTTGCACGCCGGACCGGTTTTCCTCCACCACGATCCCATCGTCCGCCGCCTCGGCTTCAGCGGTGCCCATGTCAACCGCGCCGCGCGCATCGAGCCGAAAGCCGCTCCGGGTGAAATTCTGGCCAGTGAGGAGTTCGCCGCGCTCGCCGCGATTTCCCCCGCCAGCGGATTTTCCATGGAGTATGCGGTAACGACGAAGCTGGTGAAAAATTATCCGGGAATCCACCGCCTGTACAGGGTTCTCCGGGATCGCTCCGCCGACCTGCTGCTCCTGGCAAAAGCGATCCACGAAGACTATTGCCGTAGTGCGAAAGAATACGGGGATACTCCGGAAACGAATGCCGCCCTGATCCCTTGGGAGGATTTGCCACCCGGCCTGCAATCGGCGAACCTCGCCCAAGCCGAAGACATCCCGAGCAAGCTCGAGGCACTCGGCTATGGAATCGCAGACTCGGGAGGTTTCGCACCCTCATCGATACGGCTCGATCCGGATCTTGTCGAGCCACTCGCAGCCATCGAGCACGATCGGTGGATGGCGGATAAATCGCGGGCCGGGTGGATTTACGCCGCGGAGCGCGATAATGAAAAACTCCATCATCCGCTCCTGATTCCCTATGCCGATCTGCCCGAATCCGAAAAGGAGAAGGACAGGGCCACCGTGCGGAATATCCCTGCGTTGCTGACAGCGGCTGGCTACCGGGTGAATGAGATTCCGAGGGAGTGACCGGTTCCGGCTGAATCATTCGCTGACAATTCGGATCGAGGCGATCTTTACGTAAAACCGACCACGGGGAGTCGGAGCTGGGCAATCGATCGGAGCTGCCTTGGTTGCCCTTGCCGAACGATACTCAACTGTTTCCCTGATCGTTCTTCGGCTCAGTCCGCCAGGGAGCGGATGAAGTTCTCGAAGTAGATTTCTCCTTCGCGCAGGTCTTCGAGGGAGAGGAATTCGTCTTTGGTATGGGCTTGGTCGATGGAGCCGGGTCCGAGGCAGACGGAGGGCAGGCCGGCGGCGGAGAGGTGGGCCGCATCTGAGAACCAGGGGGCGCCTGCTACCTGACAGCGTGGATCCGTGGCGAGCAGTTTGCGGATGAACGGATCGGTCGTGTCCGTTTCCATGGGTGGATTCTCGTGGGCGTAGGTGATTTCAAGGGGCAGGCCCAGGGAAGAGATGGTCTCGCGAAGAAGCTTCAGCGCACCACCGGCGGCGTGCAGCGCGGGGGTCTGGCGGATATCGATCTGTGCGGTGGCGTGGTTCGGGACGATGTTCGGGGCCAGGCCTCCGTTGATCATCCCGAAATTCATGGTCGATGGTCCGAGCACGGGATGGGCGTAGGAACTCAGAATCGGTTCGAGATTTTCCTGAAGATCGAGGATGGCTCGGGAAAGTTTGAGGATGGCGTTGTCGCCGAGATGGGGCTGGGAGGCGTGGGCGGAAACGCCGGAGGCGGTGAGGGTCGCCCAGAGGGAGCCTTTGGTGGTGTGGACCACGTTCAGAGAGGTCGGTTCGCCGACGATGGCGAACTGGTAGTCCCGCGCGTGGTGCCTGGCGAAGTGTTTCGAGCCGTGCTGCGAGGCTTCCTCTCCCATGAAACCTACGAAATCGACGGCCACGGGAAGGTCTGCGAGGATGTGTTTGTTCGCGGCGAGACCGGCGATCATGGCTGCCATCGGGCCTTTGGTGTCCGAGGTTCCGCGGCCCCAGATTTTCCCGTCGCGGATTTCTCCGGAGAACGGATCGATGGTCATGTTGCGGACGCCGACGGTATCCAGATGAGGGCCGAGGAGGATGCGCGGGCGACCGTCGGGAGGGGCGAACCGGGCGATGAGATTCGGGCGGCGGGGCTGGATTTCCTCAAGGGTGACGACGGCTCCGAGATCGGTGAGATATTCCGCGAGGAAATCGGCCATGGCCTGCTCGTGGGTGACTCCGGCTTGGTCGGGCGTTTCGTTGTCGGGGTTCACCGAGGGGATGCGGATGAGCTGTTGGAGGAGCATGGGGAGAATCTTAAATTTTAAACTTCAGACTTCAAGGAAGACCGGGTTTGTTCGGGGGATGCGGGGACTGGTGCTGGCTGGAGGAAGAGGAAAAAGGATGGGGCGGGAGAAGGGCTGGCTGCGGCATCCGGACGGGCGGAGCATGGTGGCACGGACGGTCGATCTGCTCCGAGAGGCGGGTTGCGGCGAAGTGGTGGTTTCTCTGAGGGAGGGGCAGGGAGATTCCGGACGAATCGAGGGGGTGGAGATCGTGAGGGATGCGGGGGAGGGTCCGTTGGGCGGGATGATCGCCGGGATGGGAACGGGGGAGAGGGATGATTGGCTGGTGGTTGCTTGCGATCTTCCGCGACTGGAGGTGGATGTGTTGCGGGGATTGCTCGGATATCCGGAAAATTTCGTGGTCTATGGTCGGGGGGGACGGCTGGAGCCTTTATGCGGATTTTATGGAAGGGGTGCGTTGGAGGTTCTGAAGAAATCGAGGGATGCGGGGGAGTGGGGTTTGCAGAAAATCCTGCGGATGAACGGCGCGAGGGTGCTGGAGCTGGCGGATGGCAGGGCGTTGGAGAACGCGAACACTCCGCAGGATTTGGAGCGAAGCCTGGATGGACTCGGGTGAGGGAGGATGTTACCAGTCCGGCATGGAAGCACGGGACGCGGGATTTTCGGTTGAGGGGATCTGGATTTCCTCGGGCCATGATTTCCGGGGCAGACACGGGCTGGGCAGGATGGACCACGGGTTCACGGCGGTGGGCGAGGTGGAGTGTGTGGCGGGGAAAGGGTTGGTCGGGGACCGCTATTTTGAATTCAAAGAGGATTTCAAGGGGCAGATCACGTTTTTCTCCGCGGAAGTGCTGGAGGAATTGCAGGGGGAATACGGGGTGGTGGATCCAACGGTGCTGCGTCGCAACGTATTGGTGCGGGGAGGGGATCTGGAGGGGCTGATCGGGAAGAGATTTACGATCCAAGGCGTTGTTTTCGAGGGGAGTGAGGAGTGCAAGCCTTGCTATTGGATGGATCAGGCGGTGGGGGAGGGGGCGGAGGATTTTCTGAAAGGGAGGTGCCGGGGGGGATTGAGGGCTAGGATTCTAACGGATGGGGGGATACGGGTTTCGGGTGGTTTTGTGGCTGGGGTTCTGAGGAAGAGTTTTTGATCACGGAAAAGACGGAAGCTTGGGTTCTGGGGGAAGAATTTAGAACCACGGAAAGCACGGAATACACGGAAGCTTGGGTTGTTGAGTTGTTGGGTTGTTGGGTTTTGGATCTTCGGTCTCTCAATCCCCAATCCCCAATCCCCGATCCCCGATCCCCGATCCCCGATCCCCGATCCCCGATCCACGATCCACGATCGGAAGATACGTGTCTGAAATTCAAGCGGTGTGATTTAAGTGCTGGGCGGTTGCAAATCGGGTGGCGGCTTGGCAGTTTTCCCTGACGAGATGACAGGAGAAATGGTTACGAATTTGGCGGCTTACCGGTTTGTGGAGCTTTCGGGGTTGAAGGAACTTCGTGAGGAACTGCTGGCGCTTTGCAAGGAGGCGGGCTTGCGGGGGACGATTCTGCTGAGTGTGGAAGGGGTGAATCTGTTCGTGGCGGGATCGGCGGACGGGGTTTCCAGACTGCTCGCACGCTTGCGGGAACTTCCCGGCCTGGAGGATTTCGAAGGGAAAATCAGCGAGAGTGACGACCAGCCGTTCCGGAGAATGCTGGTCAGGATCAAGAAGGAGATCATTTCCTTCGGCGTGGATGGAGTGGAGCCGGGGAAGCGGACTTCGGCCAAGCTTTCCGCGAAGGAACTGAAGCGGTGGTTGGACGAGGGCCGGAAGGTGACGCTGCTGGATACTCGCAATGACTACGAGGTGAAGCTGGGAACGTTCGAGGGTGCTGTGGTGCCGGATATCAAGACTTTCCGGGAGTTTCCGAAAGCGGTGCGAGAGCTGCCGGAGGAGATGAAAGAGGAGACCGTGGTGATGTTCTGCACCGGTGGCATCCGGTGCGAGAAGGCCGGGCCTTTCATGGAGATGGAAGGCTTCAAAAACATCTACCAGCTCGATGGAGGAATCCTGAAATACTTCGAGGAATGCGGTGGCGAGCACTACGATGGCGAGTGCTTCGTATTCGATCAGCGGGTGGGTGTGGATCCGGCGCTGCGTGAGACGGATACCGCTGTCTGCTATGCCTGCCAGGCTCCTCTCGATGCGCAGGATCAGGAGGATGTCCGCTATGTGGCGGGTGTCACCTGCCCGCACTGCTTCGTGCCGGAGCCGGAGAAAATGGCGGGTCGGATCGCTGCCGCGCAGGCGAAACTGGATGCGGTCTGCGAGGTTTTACCTGGGTCGGTGCCGCAGGAAAACCGCAGGCCTGTGAACGTCGCGGCCCGTTACGACCGGTGGACGCTCGGCGACCTGCTATGCGATCAGTTTCCTCAGGTAGACCGCGCGGAATGGGAGCGGCGGTGTGCGGAAGGGCGTTTCGTGAGCTACGGGGGGACTGTGCGCGGGATCGACCACCTGGTCCGCGCCGGCGAGAGGATCCTGCAAATTTTCCCACCTGAAACGGAGCCGGATGTGGCGGGGGATATCAGGATCGTGTGGGACGATGAGGCGATCGTGGTGGTGGAGAAACCCGCCCCGCTGCCGATGCACGCGAGCGGCAGGTATCACCGGAACACACTTCAGTTTCTCATGAACCAGGTGTATGAACCGAAGTATCTGCGCCCGGTGCATCGTCTCGATGCGAACACCAGGGGGCTGGTTCTTTTCGCACGCACGAGGCATTTCTGCCGGCTGCTTCAGAGGCAGTTCATCGAGGGGAAAGTGGAGAAAATCTACCGCGTCCGGGTCCAGGGTTGGCCGGAGTGGGAGGAGAAAATCTGTGAGGCGGGGATCTCCGCGACGCCAAGCGGCCCGGGCGGGCGCACGGTGGATGAGGACGGTCTGGATGCGCGCACGGATTTCTCGGTGAAGGAGAGGATGGGGGACGGGACGGCGCTGCTTGAAGCGCGCCTGGGTAGCGGCCGGACGAATCAGATCCGGGTGCATCTCTGGGATCTCGGTTTCCCCGTGGTGGGCGATCCATGCTATCTCCCCGATGGGAAAACAGGTGAGAAACAGACGCTTGACGTGGGGGATCCGGCTATGGAACTGGAGGCTTGGAAGCTCGGGTTCACGCATCCTGTTTCCGGAGAAAGGATGGAGTTCCAAACGTCCGACTCCGCATGAAAGAGCTGGTGATTCCGTGGCTGGAGAATGCTTCGCGGCGGAAGAGGTGGCTGGTCGGCGTTTCGGGTGGATTGGATTCCATGGCGCTTCTGCACATCCTCCATGAAGAGGGATTCCGGGATCTGGTCGTATGTCATCTGGATCACGGGCTGAGGGGTGCGGCTTCCGCGGGTGATGCTGAGTTCGTGGAGCGGATCGCCTCGGAAATGGGTTTCAGAACGGAGATCGGCGAGGTGTGTGTGAGGGGGTTGATGGTGGAGCGGAAGGAATCGCTCGAGACAGCGGCGCGCGTGGCGAGACACGGATTTTTCGGCGAATGCGTGCGGAAACACCACTGCAAGAGGCTGCTGCTGGCGCATCACGCGGACGATCAGGCGGAGACTGTCCTTTGGAATCTCATGCGTGGTTCACACGGATTCCGGGGCATGTCCGGAGCGAAGGAAATCACGGTGGGTGGGAGGGTGCTGGAGGTGGGCAGGCCTTTGCTGGGTGTTAGGAAACGGGAATTGGTGGGGTGGATGGAGCGGAAAGGGTTCGGCTTTCGAGAGGACGCGAGCAATGCCGTGAACGACGTGATCCGCAACCGTATCCGGAACGAAGCGCTGCCGCTTCTCCGTGAAATTTCCGGAAGGGATGTCAGCGAGATGCTGGTGAGAAACGCCTCGGTTACCGGGGAGGCGGGGGAGCTTGTTTCGTGGGCTATTGAGAAAGCTGACGTCGTTGATCCCCAGGGGCGCCTTCATTGTAGAGCGATGCAAGCGATCCCTCCGGCACTGCGCAAAGAAGTGATCCACGGATTTTTGAAAAATGCGGGTATCCCCCGTATCAGCAGCGATCTGGTGGAGAAGTGTGCCGAGCTGGCCGATACGGCTATTCCCGCCAGCGTGAACCTGCCGGGAGGAGGCCGTTTCAGGCGCAGGCAGGGTAGGCTCTTTATCGAACACCCGTAGCTGGTGCTTGCGTGCCTGCGGGGAAGCGTGGATGCTTCCCGCCGTGGCTGAAACAGAGACATTAGCAGAAAAACCCAGGCGCTGGAGCGCGTTCGTTTGTCCGGAGTGCCGGTTCGTGTTCCGGGTGCCGCGTGACCACGATGGTGAGGGCATCGTCTGTCCCTCCTGCCGGCGGATGCTGAGGCTACCCGGGGAAGGCGACAAAACCGCGCCCCTGATCGCCCCGTTGAAGAAGATCCCCGCGTCCACGAGCGAGCCGGAAATTTCTCCGCGCACGCACAAGTCTCGCAAGAAGCGTGCGAAAGGAACCGGCACCTCCCCTTGGAGCCTGAATCCGCTCAAACGTTCGTCCGCCCACAGCAAGCGCGCGAATCTGATCAAAATGATCATCGGCATCCTGCTCGCCGCGACAGTCATCACCGCCATCGTGATGTTCTTCATCAGGGAACAGGAACGCGAATTGGAAAAATCGGGCAGAAGCCCGGGCGATCCTGCGGGAGTCGAAAGCTTCGAGGATCTGATCGATCTCCCGGCGCCTGCTCCGAAGGGAGGAGAGTGACGAGGTTTTCTCGTTGGTTTTCAGAGGTTGTTGCGAGAAATTCTGCGATCATTCGTAAAAACCTTTTCCCATGAGAATTCAGATCGTCATTTTCTTCCTCTGCGCACCGCTGGTAGCAAGGGCGGTGCCGACCGATGGGGAGGAATCCGTCGCGCCCGACCCTGCGTTCGATCTCATGGCCACGGATGCGATCCCGGGAAACCTCATTCCCGAGGGCACGGAGCTGAAGATTTTCGCGGAAAAAGGGGAAAGCGGGATCATCACTCCTACCGCACTCTGTTTCGATGACGAAGGCGCGTTGTATCTCGCGGAGAGTCCGCGATTCGGTCAGCAGGTGCTTGATGCGCGGAACCATCGGTACTGGCTTCTCGATGATCTGAAATCCCGCTCCGTCGCCGACCGGCTCGCCCTCCACGAAAAATGGAAGGACAAGGTTCCTCTGGAAACCATGCGTGGGAATTCCGAGCGCATCCGGAAATTCACCGATACGGATGGCGACGGGAAATCGGATACGGTCAGCGTCTATGCCGATGGATTCGATCAGGTGGAGGACGGCACCGGGGCCGGTGTTTTCGAACTCGCCGGAAAAGTATATTTTTCCTGCATCCCGAAGCTCTACATGCTCGAGGACACGGATGCCGACGGCAAATCCGACAAGCGCGAGGTCATTGCGGACGGGTTCGGCGTGAAAATCTGGTTTTCCGGCCACGACATGAACGGCTTCGCGCTGGGGAACGACGGTCGCATCTACGCCACCATCGGGGATCGTGGCTTCAATATCGTTACCAGGGAAGGAGTGAAATACGAGCTGCCGAACCGTGGTGCGGTGATACGCTTCGAGCCGGACGGCACCGGGCTCGAGGTAATCCATACCGGCCTGCGCAATCCCAAGGAAATCGCTTTCGATGATTTCGGAAACGGCATCACCGTGGACAACAATTCCGACCAGGGCGACAAGGCCAGGCTCGTGTACGTGATGGACGGCGCGGACTCCGGTTGGAACTCCGGGCACCAGGCGATGTTCAGTTTCCACAAGGAAATCGGGCTGGATGAAGCTCCGGCCAACATGTGGACCTCGGAGAAGATGGATCTCACCCGCAACGATCTCCAGCCCGCATTCATGATCCCGCCGGTCGCCAATATCACCAGCGGACCATCCGGCCTCACCTACTACCCCGGTAGTGGATTTCTCGAAAGCCAGCGCGGGCGCTTCCTGATCTGCGACTACCGGGGGAACCAACCGGCCTCCGGGATCTGGTCGTTCGAAGTGGAGGAGGAAGGCGCAGGAATGAAGCTGGTCGATCACTACCTCTTCAACAAAGGAGTCGCCGCCACAGATGTCGAATACGACTACGAGGGGCGACTTTTCGTCACCGACAATATCACCGGCTGGGGCGCTGAACGGTCCGGTCGCGTCTACTCCCTGACTGCGGAAGGCGGCGCCACCCCGGAGGTGGCGAAGCTCATGCGGGAGGGTTTTTCCCAGCGCCCGAACGATGAACTCTCCGCCCTCTTGGGCCATGCCGACCGCCGCGTCAGGCTGCGGGCGCAGCTTGCTCTCACTCGGAAACGTGGCGGCACGAAAGCACTCGTCGCAGCCACAGGCGAAGGCGAACTGATGCCCCGCCTCCATGCCCTTTGGGGGCTTGGAATCCTTGCGAGAAAAGCTGGTGAAATCCCCGCCCGCGACGCGCTTGTCAGTCTTCTCAGGGACAAGGAACCGGAGATCCGTGCGCAGGCGGTCAAGGCACTGGGCGAAGTCGAAGGTGTGGAGGGCAGCCAGCTTTCACGTCGCCTCCGGGACAATTCAGATCGGGTGAAAGCCTTCGCCGCACTCGCCATCGGGCGGCGGAAATACGTGATCGCCACCCCGGAGCTGGTCGGTCTGCTGGAAGAGAACGCGGACAAGGATCTGTACCTCAGGCACGCCTGCGTGATGGGCCTTCTCGGGGCCGCCGACGAAGAACAGATTTCCAAACTTTCCGGAAACGAATCCGTCGCCGTGCGCCTCGCCTCGGTAATCGCCCTCCGTCGTCTTTCCAGCCCGTTTCTGGAGATTTTCCTAAATGACAGCGATCCGAAAGTCGTCGACGAAGCCATCCGCGCCATCCACGAGGCGCCCGTCCGCGAATTGAGACCCGCTCTCGCGAAGCTCCTCGGGGAAATCGTGGATGGGAAGCGCAGCCACCCGCTCACTCCCATGATCGCCCGGCGGCTGATCCACTCCGCTTTCCGCCAGGGAGGGAAGGACCAGGCCGAGCTTCCTATTGAAAGTCGCCGCGTCCCCGCTTGTTGGAATCCCGGAGCGTCACGAAGCCCTCCGGCTGCTGGGCCAATGGGGCGAGCCGCATCCTGTCGATCAGTCGCTCGGTCATTGGGATCCGCTCGAAAAACGCGATACCAAGGGAATCCTTCCCGCCCTTGAGGAAAAAGTCCCCGGACTGCTCTCCGCCGACAAGGAGTTGATAAGTTCCGTTCTGGAGCTGGTGGAGATCTACGGATTGGGAGAAAAGGTCACCCCGACCAGCGCCCTGGAAGTGATCGCGAAAGCCTCGGAATATCCCGAAACCGCCCGCCTCAAAGCACTCGAACAGATCCTTCTGTTGAACGACGACGGCACCGGCGACCTTCTCGTGGCCCTCGCCTCGGATCCTTCGGAAAAAATCTCCGCCGAAGCTTCCGCCGAGCTGATCCGGCGGGACCCCACCCAGGCCGTCACCGGTCTGAAGTCCGCCCTGAAATCTGAAAGTTTGGCCCGGCGGCAGGCTGCGTGGAAACTCGCGGCCGATCTCGAGGGCGAGGAAATCGTGGAGCTTTTCGTGAAATCCCTCGTCGATCTCCAGCGCGGAAAGGGTGATCCGGCCTCAAGCCTCGAGCTTCTCGAAGCCGCGAGCGAACGCCCCGAGTCCTCCGTCAGATCCGCCTACAAGTTCTACTCCAGCTCGCTCGATGCCACCGATCTCCTTTCCTCCTATCTTCCCGCGAAGGAAGGTGGAGATCCGGAAAAAGGAAAACAGGTGTTCGAAGGGCACGGCATCGCGCAATGCGTGCGTTGTCACCGGGTGGCGGACAATGATGAAGCGGGTGCCATGGCCGGCCCGAATCTCGCCGGAATCGGCGCAAAACACGACCGCCACTATTTGCTCGAAAGCCTGATGAATCCCGGTGCCGAAATCGCTCCGGGGTTCGGGGTGATCTCGCTCGTTCTAAAAACCGGAAAGACTCTCGGTGGTGTTCTTCAGGGGGAAACCGGGGATTATTTCGATGTGACCGTCGGAAAGGAGACGCTGCGTGTAAGAAAGGCGGATGTCGCCGCGTTTGTTCCGGCGGTGTCAGCCATGCCACCGATGGGAGCTATGCTCAGCCTGCGTGAAGCACGCGATCTCGTGGCATATCTATCCTCCCTGAAAATCCCGCCCGGACACGCCCCCGACAAGCCCGTCGCGAAGCCGTTCGAGCCTTGACCTACCGCTCTCTCTCACAAAAATCAGCAAACCAAATGTATAAGTTCGTCCGTATCCTGGGAATCTTCGTATCCGCCGCCATGGTCATGGCAATGATGTTCATCGCGCCACTCTTCGCGCAGGATGATGCCACCCCTCCTCCTGCTGCTGAGGAATCGACCGATGCGGAAGCTGCCGAACCCGAAGCCACCGATATGGAATCCGAACCGGTCGTCGATCCCCGCGATTCGAAACTCGTGGAGGTGAACTGGATCGAGGAAATGCTCGAGGGTGGTCTGACCATGGTTTTTCTCGGTCTGTTGTCCGTCGGCCTCGGCGCGTTCCTCATCGAGCGCTTCACCACCCTGCGCCGTCAGAATTTCCTGCCACCCGGCCTGCTCACCAAGGTCCGCCCCTTGTTCGCGGAGAAACGTTACGACGAGATTCTCGAAATCTGTGACAAGAACAAATCCGTCATGGCTGACATCATCGCCCACTGCGTGAATTTCCGGGGAACGAGTTTTGATATCGTGGCTGCGGGAGCGGCGGACATCGGCGGCCGCGCCGTCATCGATCAGGAGGAAAAATGCGCGCCGCTCACGGTTATCGCGGGGGTCGCTCCGCTGCTCGGATTGCTCGGCACCATGATCGGCATGATCGAGGCCTTCAAGCTCGTCGAGGTCTTCGGAGACGAAGGTGGCGCCTCCCTTCTCGCCGGATCCATTTCCAAAGCACTCATCACCACCGCCGTCGGCCTCATCCTAGCGATCCCCGCCATTCTCGGCTACCACTGGGCGCGCCGCCGCGTTCATCAGGTTTCCAATACCATCGAGACGGAAACGGAAGACCTCCTGAAGATGTGGTTTCTCGGCGGAAAATAAATCCACGCTTTTTTCCAGATGAAAAAACGCCAACGGAGACGCAAGGACGGAGCGTGCGAGGTCATCCTCTCACCGCTGATCGATTGCGTTTTCCTGCTCCTGATATTCTTCCTCGTCACCAGTATGATCAAGCGCTTCGAGCGTCAGATCCCGGTCGCGCTCTCGGACGGCACCTCCGCCATCGAGGCGGAGAAATCCGATGACGCGCTCTCCATCGGCGTCAGCCGGGACGGCACCATTTTCGCCTCCACCGACCAGCAGAACCGCTACGGAGTCGTGGCATTCGCGCCGCTGACTGATCCGGAAGGATATCTGAGCGCTCAGAAAACCACCCGGGGTGCCGAGGCCCCCATCATCGTGATCGTGGAAAAAGGCACCCCTTTCCAAGCGGTCATCAAAGTCCAGGACCAGCTCGAGATACTCGGCTTCAAGCAGGTCCGCTTCCGCATCCGGGACGCGGCTCTCGGGAACAACAGCTCGAGCCTCAGAAGCAACTGACGAATTTATGAGATTGCGCTCCAGAAAACAGGTTGAACCCGAGGTCTCCATGGGACCGCTTATCGACTGCGTGTTCCTCCTCCTGATCTTTTTCCTGGTTTCCACCATGTTCAAAAAGGAGAACCGGGATATCAATATCGTGCCGCCCGAGTCGGATTCCGCCGTGAAGCTTCCGCCGGATGACAAGCAAGTCGTCGTTGGCATCACCACGGAGGGCGAGGTCTTCTGGCAGGGGGTTCCCGTTTCCCGCACCGATCTCCACTCTCGTCTACGCACCCAGGCGTCCGATGATCCCGGCAAGCGCATCCGCCTCGACGCGGACGCGGAAGCCCCTTTCGAACTTGTCGTCGAGATGCTCGATCTCTGCCAGTTCCGCGGCCTTACCAACGTGGGCATCCGCACCTACGACGACCGCTACAACACCAAATAGGAAACCGCCATGAACATGAAGAAACTCATCATCATCTCCGTCCTGGTCCACGTGGTCCTGTTGGCGGTGTTCGCCCCGCTGATCCGCACCCGGATGGAGTTTGACGAGAAAGAGGAAGCGGAGCGCACCGCCGAGGTGAAAAAGCGCGAGATGGACCGCAAGGAGCAGGACCGGCTCCGCCGGGAAAAGCAGAAACTCGACGAAAAAACCGCCAGGATGCTCAAGCGCGAGGCGGAACTCAGAAAAAAAGAAGAGATCACCCGTCAGGTCAAAGAGTTGCGGAAAAAGCGCGAGGAGATGATGGAGCGCAGGAAGGAGGAGCTTGAAAGATTCCGCGAGCGACAAGCGACAGACGTGATCGCCCGCGAGAAAGCCGCCATCGACCTGTTGGCACGGAAGGCCAAGGAACACATCTCTTCTGCCAACGATGTCGCCATGCGCAACGATACCGTCCTCGGCCGGTATCCGAACGAGAACAAAGGCATGACGCTCGGTTTCCTGGATGATCTGAAAGTCTCGAACCGGATCTGGAGCGAGGGGGAAATCGCCGGCGAATCTTCCGCCCAGGTGGCTTCCGACTATCTCTGGGATTTCGAAAACGGCCCGAAAGAATCGATCGGCGGAGGCGAGCTGGTTCTCGATTGGAATTCGAAAATCGTCACCCGCGAGGACGGAGCCGGCATGGCACTGGATCTCACGGAAAAATTCGCCCTCGTGAGACTCGGTCCCGTCGAGTACGGCGAGGCGTTCACCATCGCCACCTCCGTCCGCCTTGAAAGCACGGATGACGGGGAACAGGTGATCCTTACCAACGGGCATTCCGGAAACTACAATCGCTCCCTTCGGTTTATCGTTTCCGGGAAGGACGGGGAGGGGCGCGTGATTTTCCGCACCACCGGCTCGAATTCATCCTCCGCGGATACTTCCACCAAGCCCGGCTCCTTCACCTTCGGGAAATGGGTCCGCCTCGTCATCACCGTGGACATCGCCACGGAAAAGGTCCGGATCTTCATCGACGGGACGGAAGCGGAACTGGTGGAAAACGAACTCGCCGAGGAGACCACCACGGGTGCCACCGACCTCCGCGACCTCAAAACCATGACCGATGAAGCGATGGACGGTTTCATGAAAGAGGAGCTCGATCTCACGGATATCGCGGAAGCCGTGGACAACTTGGACGAAGTCCTCGAACGCATCGCGGAAGAGATGGAGAAGGAACAGGACAACCACGCCGCCCGCAACGAGATGTCCCGAGCTGATCAAGCGATCGACGAGATGAAAGAGGCGCTCGCAGGCCTGGAACCCAAAACGGACATGGCGGAGATGAACAATACGGACGCCGCCCAAGCCGACCAGATGGAGCCGCCCGCCCCCGCGAACGACGCCACCGCCAATGCCGCCGAAATGTATGCGGAGGCCGAGGGCTTGGAGAAACAGATCGCGGAGGCGAAGGCGGACATCGATGCCGCGGGCGAAGCCGTCTCGGAAAATACCTCCTACTCGGAGGCCCGGCAGAAAGCCATGTCCGCCACACCCTCGCGGCCGGATCTCAGCTCCGCGCTCGGCGGAAAGCCGCCCGGTACCGTCGGCGAGCTGAACGAGTTCCGTGAGAATCTCAATCGTGCGGAAAACGAGATGCAGGACATGAACGCGCGCGCCGATTCCGCTCTCGGGCGCAGTCAGCAGCAGAGTCTTTCCGCCTCGTCCTTCGCCACCGGCGCGGCGATGTCCTCCGCCGCCATGCAGAGCGGACAATTCGGCGCCGTCGTGGACATGACATCCTTCGGCTCCGCATCCGGCGATGGCGATTCCCAGGAAATGCGGATGGACGAGTCCGGCGACGGTGCGGAGATGAAATTTTCCGACATGCCGAAAACCTTGAGCCTCTCGGAAGGGAAGATCATCCAGAACGCGATGCCCGGCCGCCGTTTCACCGAGTCCAGTCTGCGCAAGGGATGGCTCTATCTGGATACCTGGTATGTCGTCGGTCCGTGGGAGAACAAATCCATCGTCGATTACTCTGTGAAACACCCGCCGGAGTTCGGGATCGACTTCGATGCGAAATACTACGACGGGAAGTTCGCCGACCGCCCCGGCCATCCCTACGAGACCCTGAAATGGGAATTTTACCAATCGGACCAGGTGCGCTGCCAGCCGCCCGCCGTTTACGGTGCCTCCACCTACTATGCCTATACCGATGTATGGTTTGAAAACGCCCGGGACATGCTCATCGCCGTCGCTTCGGACGATGCCTCCAGCGTCTGGTTGAACGGGCAGATCGTCTGGCAGGACACCGGCCAATCCGCGTGGTCGCTCGGTGAGGGCTACCGGAAAGTTCATTTCAAACAAGGCTTCAACGACATCCTCGTCCGCATCGAGAACGGCCCCACCCACTGCGTCTGGAGTGTCGTCCTCTGCCCTCCTGAAATGCTGAACAAGTGAACGGAGCAGTGGGGATTTTTTCGCGAGTCTGAAGATGCTCCCTCGTGTCGGGCTTCGTGGGAGCCGTCCCTTTTTGTCCCGGGGGGCAGCGACACCCTCCCGACAAGGTTTTGAAGATACCGGCTTGTGCTGGCGGCGGGGGTGGGGATGATTTCCACAGTCATGCGTTTCATTTCCATTTTTCTCTCCCTCACCCTCCTGGCTCGCGCGGGCATGGTGATCGTTCCCGCGGTTTCCCCTGAGGAGATGACGATCTGGCTCAAGCCGGGGGCGACGAAGGAGATCTCGGGGGATGCCGCCCGCGTCACGGTTTCAGAAAAGCCGCCGAATGCCTGGGACGCGATGCTTGCCAGCCCCAAGACGACGGGCGCGGTGGGAAAAGGGGATTTCCTGGTGCTCAATCTCACTGTCTCCGCACCATCGGCAGGTGAGGCCGAGGCGGAAGTGGTAACCTATATCGATCCGGTCCCGGAGGGGCAACCGGTCTTCGGCCAGACGAAGCTCTACCCTGGCGTAAAAAAACGGACCTTCCGCCGGGTCGCCGTCTCGCCGGGGGATTTCGCCGCCGGGGAGCTGCTGGCATCCGTGCATTTCGGCAGCCGGACACAGGTGATCGAGGTGTCCTCACTGAGCATGGAGGTTTTTCCGAAGGGCACGCCTCTCGCGGAGCTGAAGCTCGACTCGAACGACTGGGATGGCCGGGAAGAAGACGCGGCATGGCGTGCGGAGGCGGAGGCCCGCATCGAGCGGATCCGCAAGGCTCCTCTCACTGTCACGGTGAGGGATGCAGAGGGGAAACCGGTGGCCGGAGCGGAGGTGGAAATTTCCCAGAAACGCCACGCCTGGCAGTTCGGCACCATGGTGTCCAATCAGATGCTGGGGAACGGGGAGGAGGCCGTGCGCTACCGGAAGGAAGTTCTCCGGCGATTTTCCGCAGTCACCGTCACCTCCTACCTGGCGGACTGGGGTTGGCGGGATCTGGAGCGGCGCGCGCAGTCGTTCGCGGTAGCGGATTGGGCGCAGGTCCACGGGCTTCGGGCACGCGGCCATCTGCTGGTCTACCCGGGTTGGACGGCTACTCCGCCGGAGTGGTTCAAGATTCCCAAGCCCGAGCTCCGCGAGAAAATGGAAGCCTATATCCCGGAGGCCATCGCCGCCTTCAAGCCGCGCGGGATCACCGAGTGGGATGTGGCGAACGAGTTCCGGAACAACGAGGATTTCATCGAGGAGATCGGGGGGATGGATGTGGCCGCCGGATGGTTCAAGACCGCCCGCGAGCTGCTGCCGGAAGGAAAACTCTATCTCAACGAGACCGCGATCCTGGTCAACGCGGGGCGCACCGGGGCAGAACAGGCGATTTTTGAAAACCATATTGAAACGATGCTGGAAAAGGGTGCGCCGTTCGATGGCATCGGCCTTCAGGGGCATTTCGGAGAGGAGTTCACGGCGCCGGTGAGGATGAAGGAAATCCTCGACCGGTTTTCGAAATACGGGAAGGACATCCTGATCACCGAGTTCGATATGGACAACGATGACAAACAGGCGCAGGCGGATTTCGTCCGGGATTTCTACACGCTTTGCTTCAGTCACCCGGCTGTCAAAGGCATCATCCAATGGGGCTTTCTCGAAAGTGACATGTGGCGTCCACGCGGGCATTTCATCACCAAAGACTGGAAAGAAACCGCTCCGGGACGAGTTTACCGCGAGTTGGTTCTCGGGAAGTGGATGACAAACGAGTCCCTCACCGCCGGAGCGGACGGAACGGTCAGCATCCGCGCATTCATGGGCGACTACGAAATCTCCGTCAGCGGAAAGGGGATGCTGCCCTCCACGCTTTCTCTCCCGCTCGCTGCAGACGGAGTGAGTGCGGAGGTCGTCCTCGTGGCTGCTCCCTGATCAGGATGTTCGCTCGCATACTTATGAACAAACGAATTTTTCCCATCCTTGTCGCGCTAGGGCTTTCGCGCGGACCTGCAGAGGCACGAAAAACTCCCGACGGTTTCATCCGCGTTGATTCCGAACAAATTCTCAACGATTTCTCCGGCGGGCGCGCGATGGGGATCAGCCTGGATTTCCTGATGGGGCCTCCCGGCAAAGTTTTTGAAAAAGCGACCGGCGACGGCGGGGCGGGAACTATCGTGCCTCCTCTTTCCTTGACCGCCCTGGTTTCCCACAAGCGCGAGGAGAACGAATGAAAACCGCCCGACTCGTTCCTGCTTTTCTCCTTTGGCTGATCGTCTCCGCCGCCGCCGTGGTCCCGGAGCACCGGGTTGTCGACGGTAAGGTGGTGATCGAAGGTGTCGGCCCCGACAGTCCCATCATCTACGACAACGACTGGTGGTTCGATGTTTTCGATAACAACTACCTCTGGGCGCAGGCTTCGCTCGGCCATGCGGACCTGCGCGGCAACATCGTCTCGCGGGACATGTGGGAATGGCAGAAGGGATACAAGTATGCGTTTGCCGACTCCTGGAAAGACGCGGAGAAAGCGGTGGCGCTCGCCCGCACGTCCGGAATCGGGAAGATCCCGGACCCGGTGCGTGGCTCGGAGAAAGCGCTCGAACGCCCTGAAAGCGGGCGCATCGGGGATACCGTTTCCACTCCTACCGAGGGCAGTCGGCTGATCGTGGCGGAGGCCATGCTCGCCTCTGCGGAAAAGCCGCTGGTCATCGTGGCAGGCGGCCCGCAGACCACAGTCGCCAACGCGCTGCTGGCGCGTCCGGAAATCGCCTCGCGCATCGTCGTCTTCAATCTGACGGTGAGCGGAGGCTACAACGGAAAGGACGGCTGGGCCGCTTACATCGTCGCGAAACTCGCCCGCTCCGTGGACTGGGGAGGCGGGGACTTCTGGGAAAAGGATTCCGTTTTCACCCGCGAGCATTTCGATGCCTTGCCGGACAACCCGTTTGCCGACGACATGAAACGCTTCATACGCACCGATCTCGGCCGGGCCAACCAGCTCGGCGACGGCGCGCCTCTCGTCTGGCTCTTCCAACCGAAATGCTGGACCGGTGCCGACACACGGGAGGCGGAGTTCCGAGGGGGGAACCTCACATACGCGGCCGCATCTGCCGGGAAGTCCGGGGATGTGCTGGTGATCCCCCGGTCGGAAACCGATCTTGATGCCTGCCGGGAGGAGTTCCTCCGGGTGATGCTGGACCCCCGTCTGTTCAAGTGATTCAGACGATTTCCTTTTCCCTGTGAATCCGACGGGCGGACGTTGAAAAAATTCCGAATTTTTGTCTTGCCGGGAGTGATCGGCTTGCATAGTGGCATAGCTGTCGTTCTGCGTTCCCATAGATGCGGATCAGGCACCCAGCCACAGACCAACCCATGAAACAAAAAAATCCGCGCGTTTTCCGCGCTCTCGTCTTCGCACCTTCTTTCCTTGCGATCTCGTCCTCATTCCTAGGTGCCCAGGGTGTCTGGGACGGTGGCGGTGCGGATGCGAACTGGGACACCGCCCTCAACTGGGACAACGACATCGTTCCGGCGACGGGTGCGGATGTCTCTTTCAACCAGCCTTTTCCTTCCGGCAGGACCATATCCACCAATGGCAGCCGCACCGTCGGGACCCTGACTTTGGGGAGCGTCCCCGCAGCGCCAAACAATTCCTACACCATCGACCATACCGGAGTCGACAGCACGACCGATGTCCTCACGATCAATACCGGAGTCAACGTCACCAACACGGCTGGTGGCACGATCAACATCGGGCGCAACAACGCCGCCTCCACTTTCAACCTGGATGTCGGCAGCTCGTTGACAACATGGACCGGCACCAGCAGCGGTACGATCCAGCTAAACGCGGATCTCATCGGCTCCGGCCAGATCACCAAGGACGGCGATCTCAACCTGCGCCTGCGCGGAAACAACAGCGGCTACTCCGGCGGCTGGAATCTTCTCAGGGGTAACCTCAATCTGGAAGGCTTTGGCAACGGAACCGTTCAGAACGCCCTCGGCACCGGAGCGGTCACCTTCAACAGCACGAACGGAACGACCGGCAATGTCTCGGTGAACCGGGGCGAGGCTTTCACCCTGGCAAACAACTTCATCAACAACAACAGCGCCGGTGCCCAGGCGGCTCTACTCTTCCAAGGTGGCGCGCTCAGCAATGCCATCGTGACCCTCAGCGGCTCGATGACGGATGGAACCAGCCTCAGCGCGAACGCCCGGGTCAACATGCAGGCCCGTGCCGGTTTCAATGCCGCCACCTACGGAGAAGGCCGCTGGAACGTCTCCGGAAACTGGAGCGGTTACACGGGGAACGGCGTGAACGCAGTCATCGCGACGAGTGACGGCACCCTGCAGATCGATGCCCAGCAGGGCCTCGCCGCCTCCAACGTCACCTATATCACGAGCGATCTTGGCACGGGAGGCTCCGCCGACTACACCTCGAACACCGGAGCCGCCGCGGGCGCGAAATCCTCGACCACCAAGATCATCCTCAACGGAGCTTTCACCATGGCCAACAACGTGAGGCTCGAAGGAGGCTCGGGAATCGCCGCGAACGGCACCGGCCTGAACGCGAACACTTCCAAATCCTTCGGTTCCACCAACGCGGCGGGCACGACCGCCACCCTGTCCGGGAACCTGGCGCACAACTCTACCGCCGGAGCCAACATCTTCTCCCGCGACACGGGCGCGACACTCAACGTCACGGGCAACATCACCAGCAACGGCGGGGGCCGGAAACTCTCCGTGAACGACAACTACTCCTACTCCACCGGGGTCACCGGAGCGAACAACGCCATCATAAGCCAGGCCGCCGCAGGCACGGTGGTTTTCAGCGGCACCAACACCTACACGTCCGCCACCCGGGTGGTAGGCGGCACGTTGCTGATCAACGGCAGCGTCCAGAGCGACACGGTCACGGTGGAGTCGGGTGCCACTCTGGGTGGCACCGGAACGATCAACGCGGGCGTCAGTCTTTCCACCCTCCAGGTGAACGGGACCATCGCCCCCGGCGTGACCGCAGGAACCCTGACCACCAACAAGTCGGTTTCCTTCAACATGGGATCCGCCCTGAACCTGGAGATCGCCGGTCTCGCTTCCGCTGACAAACTCGCCGTCAACAACACGGTGGACATCACCGGAGGAAACCTTGCCATCGTGTTGAGCTACGCTCCTACCATCGGTGATTTCTTCACCGTGATCGAAAACGACGGGATGGAAGGAATCACCGGAACCTTCTCGAATCTGGCGGATGGTGGCATGATCGATGCGGATTTCAATTCCACCACCTACACCTTCCAGGCGGACTACGCGGGCGGCACCGGAAACGATCTGGTGCTCACCGTGGTGCCCGAGCCGACCACCGCGCTGCTTGCCGTTCTCGGCTCGCTCGCTCTGTTCCGCCGCCGCCGCTAATCTCCTCACGAAAGGAAACAGTCCAGAGGGGCACTCCTTCCAGAGGGGTGCCCCTTTGATTTTTCGCTCGGACCGGCTCCCGTGAAATTCGGAGTTTTTCCCTGATCGACTCTGTCAACAAGGCCCGGCTTCGATTGCCGCCAGGGGTGCGGGCGGTCGTGCGAAAGCGTCAAACGCAGACACCGCGACTTGCTGATTGCGAGAAATGTGGGGAAATCCGGAATTTCCCATGGAATCCGTCCGCAGGAAATGATCGTCTCAGCGAACCCATTCTTTCTCTGAAATCCATGCAACCTTCCCGCCGCCGATTCCTCTCCGCCGCTGCGCTTGGCTACGCCGGTCTCGCTCTACCCGCCCGTGCCGAAACCGAAGCAGCCGCCACCCCCGGCTTTTTTACCGAGCCTGCCAACGAGGTCCCGGTCAGGGCCGATGCGGATGTGATTGTCTGCGGTGGCGGTCCCGCCGGGGTTTCCGCCGCCATTTCCGCCGCCCGGTCCGGAGCGAAGGTGCGCCTGTTCGAGTGGCATGGCTGCCTTGGCGGTGTCTGGACCGCCGGGCTGCTCAGTTATTTTCTGGATTTCGACAAACCCGGTTTCGCCGTGGAGCTGAAGAAGAACTCGATGAACGCGGGGCTCGCATCGGGTCCAGCGAGACCGCTTTCACGTACGATCCGGAAGCGCTCAAGCTCATCCTGGAAGAGCTATGCACGGAGGCTGGTGTCGTTTTCCAATACCACACCCGGGTCGCCGCCGCTTTCAAGCAAGGTAGGAAACTCACCACGATCATCACGGATTCGAAATCGGGCCGGGAGGCGTGGACCGCTCCGGTTTTCATCGATACAACCGGCGACGGAGATCTTGGCGCGCAGGCAGGTTGCGGCTTCGATCTCGGCGAACCGGAGATGGTGAAAGGCGTTGCCTGTCCCTGCCAGCCCATGTCGCTCAACGCCCTTCTAACCGTCCGCGATCCCGGGAAACTGCGGCAGTTCCTTCGTTTCGGGAAAGCCAGGGAAGGGGAGAACTCGAACGGCGAGAAGAAGGATCTCATTCGCGAAACGATCCTGAGCTTCGGCCATTTCCCCTCCTACGGGAAGCCGACACTCTGGCATGTGAAGGAGAATCTCGTGTTCGCCATGATGAACCACGAATACGGTGTCCGCCCCGACGATGCCGCCGCTGTCACCAAGGCGACTGTCAGCGCGAGGGCGGAAATGAACAAGATGGTGGATGGCTTGCGCGGTCTCGGCGGGCCGTGGGAGGGTATCCTGCTTGTCGCCACCGCAGCGCAGATCGGTGTGCGCGATGGTCGTCGTATCGCCGGGCGATTTACTGTCAGCAAAGAAGATCTAATCAAAGGAGCGCGCTACGAGGACGGGGTGGCACGCGCTACCTTCGTGGTGGATGTGCATGCGACCAGCGCGGAGCACAACCGTAAATCCGGCATCCATGGCTCCGATATCAAAGTGAAACCTTACGATATCCCCCTGCGCGCCCTCATCGCCCGGGACGTGGACGGACTGATGATGGCGGGCCGCTGCATCAGCGGGGATTTCATCGCGCACTCCAGTTACCGCGTGACCGGGAACGCCGTCGCCATGGGCGAAGCCGCAGGGGCCGTAGCCGCCACCGCCGCGCTTTCGAACCGGTATCCTCATGAAATCCCATGGGCAGAGGCTTCCGAAGCGATCGGAAGAGTACGCGACAGGGTATAGGCCCGGATCAATCTCCCTCACTGCGGATTGCGGGGAAGGCACCTGCAATTTGCAGATCGAATCCCCTTGTGGCTGTTAGGAGGACGATATATATGGAAGGAATTCATGCTCCGGCGCCATCCGGTATGCGCCTTGCTAGAAGTTGCCGGGAAACATCCCATCGCATCGTATTCTCATGCACGCCGAACTGTCTATCGAATCTCCGAATTCCAAAGCGCCCGCCACGATTAGACGCAAGCTTCCGGGCAAGCGCAGGCCCCGGGTGCTGTTGGTAACACCTGAGATCAGCGAGAGCATGATTCTGGCGACGAACGGCAAGCACGCGCCTTGTGTGAAGGCGGGCGGACTCGCGGATGTCAGTGCGTTGCTCATGGATTCGCTCACGGACGCGGGGGCGGACGTCCATGTGGCACTGCCCCATTTCCGCTCGCTTTTCGAGCCGGGGCCGAACGGTCATTCGAAGCGTCTTCATCTCTGCAAAGACCGGGAATTTTACTATCGTAAGTCCGTATACGACGGCTGCAACCACTCGAACCTGCGCGCCGCCCTGGCCTTCCAGCGGGACGTGATCCACTACGTCATGCCCCGCATCCGACCGGACATCGTCCATTGCCATGATTGGATGACCGGGCCCGTCCCCGCGGCCGCTCGAGGAATGGGTATTCCATCCATTTTCACCATGCATAATCTCCATGATGAAACGACCAACCTCGCTCACATCGAGGACAGGGGCATTGATTCCGCCGGCTTCTGGAGTCACCTTTATTACAGCCGGTACCCCTATTCCTACGAGGAAACGCGAGACCGGAATCCGGTCAGTATGCTTGCCTCCGGCATTCTTGCCGCCGACCGGGTAAATACCGTCAGTCCCACGTTTCTGGAGGAACTCAGCATCGGCGGGCGCAATACTCCATGGCAGGTGGGGGATGCGATCCGGGGAAAGATCAGCGCAGGTCACGCATCGGGCATACTCAACTCGCTGCCGGATCGACGGTCTCCGGGGAATGATCGCGCCATTTATCGAAACTTCGGCCCGGCGGATCATGCGCAGGGCAAACGAGCCAACAAACTGGAGTTTCAGCGTATCCTCGGACTGGAGGAAAATGCCGACGCACCGATGCTGTTCTGGCCCTCCCGGCTGGATCCCGTGCAGAAAGGCTGTCAGCTTCTCGCGGAAATTCTCCAAAAGCTTGTGACCGACTATTGGGAAGACGGGCTACAGGTAGTCTTTATCGCGGATGGCCCTTTTTCCCGGCATTTCGAGGATATTTCCGACATAGGAGGACTCCATCGTCGGGTCGCGGTTCGTAGGTTCCATGAGCCGCTCTCCTGTCTCGGCTTCGCCGCCTCGGATTTCACACTCATGCCTTCTTCGTTCGAGCCCTGTGGCCTCGCCCAGATGATTGGCCTGCGCTACGGGAGTTTGCCTGTCGCCCACCGTACCGGAGGCCCTCCGGACACCATTTCCCAGCTGGATACGGGAGCTGACTCCGGGAACGGGTTTCTTTTTGAGACCCATGATGCCGGAGGCCTCTCCGCTGGGCGATTGATCGGGCTATGGATTTTCACCGTAGTCCCGACAGGGACAGGGAGCGCAACCGGCAGCGCATCATGCAGCACGCTGATCGAGCGTTCTCGCCGGAGAAAATGATTGAAGAATATATCAGTATGTATCGATCGTTGCTCCCCATGTTCTCTTGATTTCCGAAGGGCCCTTACACGGGTTCTCGATGCGAAACCCGACCATTCGGAAGAGGGTGAGGATTGATCCCTGTCGGGGGGATCGAAAGTTTCCGGTTCGAGACCGAATATTTCGGGAGGAGTTTCGACGGATGGAAGATCGGTTTCGTCAGGAGAAAACTCGTCTTCCTGAAAAAGCAAATGATTAGGTTTCATGGGGAATACAGCCCCGATTCTTTGACCGGAACTCATTCTCGGCCTAGCTGTTGTGATCCGGAAAGGACCGAACAAGTCGGAGCCGAATCACCGGGCGAAATCAAAAACGAAGAACGAACATATGAAACCGATCAAACACAGCCTCACCGCAGCGATCCTCGGACTCGCTATCACGGGATCCGCCTACGCCGAAAAGCCGGACCTGGACAAACTCGTCCCGGAAGCCGCCACCGAAACTGAAACGGCGAAAGACTACATCGCGATGAAAGACGGCAAGATGATGGTCATGAAAGGTGGTGAATCCATGATGATGGAGAAAGATATGAAGCTGGGCGACGGCACCATCGTCATGAAAGACGGTTCCTACATGAAGGACGACAAGAAAATGATGCTAGCCGACGGAGATATGATGACCATGGACGGCAAGCTGGTCATGGGTGACCACATCATGATGAAGGACGACAAGATGATGGTCGTCAAAGATGGAAAGACCATGATGATGGAGGAGGACATGGAACTTTCCAACGGCACCAAGGTTATGAAGGATGGGTCGATCATGATGAAAGATGGCGAGAAAGGGACGATGGAGAACGGAGATATGGTCTCCATGGGCGGAGTGATGATGGCAGCACCGGAAGCGCCCGAGGCACCGGTCAAAAACCGTCCGTAGGAAAATTTAGGATCTGAAAATTCAAAAGCCGGAAACCTTCAGTGGTTTCCGGCTTTTTCAGTTTGGGGGCTAACCCTGTTCTCACGAATCAATGGCGACGGCGAACAAGGCCAAGCATGCCAATTGCTCCGAAAAGAATGGAGGTGGGTGGCTCGGGGATGGCAGCGACTCCGGCGTTGTAGTCGGATGCAAGGTCACTACCGGAGCGGACGTCGTCGTAGTATCTGACTTCGTCAATGAGGCCGATCACACCTCCGCTCCCCTTCGCAAGTGAGCCCATGGTCGCATCGGGAGCGGTGGCGCTGTAGGCGATCACATCATTTGCATTGCCGGACGCGCTTGCCGTTGCCGCGGTGATTCCAGCGGCGCTTGTGTCCATGCTCACCGGCGTGAGTGTCAGATTGGTGTAGGAAAACGTTCCGGAAGCCTGCGTGTAGCGGGCGGCGATGAAATTCCAGTCCGAGGAGGCAGTGCCAAAGTCAGTGGTCCCTTCGACCAGCCGATCCGTGCCATTCACTCAACTGGTGGCTGCGGTATTGAAGAACGCGCGGCCTCCATTCTGTGGCTTTACGAGCCATCCCTGATTGCTGTTCCCGATACCATTGGACGCTCCGATGATATGTTCATTGCCACTGCCTCCGGATTGTCTGAACCAACCCGTCACGGTCAAGCCGCCGGTGCGGCGGACATCGGTGCTCGATCCGGTGTTCACACCGTCGCTACCACTGAAAGAATAAGCGTTCCCGAATAGGCCGGAGACGGCGGTGGGGCTCCCGATGAACGTGCCGGTATTGCTTCCTTGGGAATCGACGGCGTTGGCAGTGGCATCATCGAGAATATAATATGCGACAAGCGCCGCATCGGAACAAGCCGCCCCGCAACACGTGGCGAGAGTCAGGAGTAGTGTCTTGTAATTCATGTTCTTGTGGGAATCTCTTCTCAAGGGATGGGTTTCCTTGGAAGCGCTGGAATTTCTGATTCCGACTGCTTCGGATCTGTATGAGATCCTGGCAATCATGGCAGGATGCCAGGAACCATCCATGGCCAAAAATAGCTATGGCCTGACTCGGTCGCTTGGAAGTCTGGCGAAGCTCCCGTGGAATCACCCGGAAAGAGAACTTTCGCCGAATCAGGCGAATTTTGGGGGGAGCTAAGTTCGGAAGCGCGGGGAATTCGAGCTGCTATCGAATTTTTTTAAGAAAAAGTCAAAAAGGTCTTGCCAGACCGGGCCCGAAGAATAAAGTCCCGCCCCCACAACACGGCTCACCGCAATCAAATTACGCGGTATCCGCCAACATCGTTGGGACATTATCGGGTGCAGCTCCGGAAAAAAGCGAACACGGGTTTTTGAAAGCCCCGTCTTCGTGCCGGTTTGTCCCAACAACTTTTAAGACAAATCCAGAACCACGAAGGAAATCATGCCGACCATTAATCAGCTCGTTCGCAAAGGACGCCACGTTCCAGTCGAGAAGTCGAAGTCGCCTGCTCTCGTCAACTGCCCGCAGCGCCGCGGTGTTTGTCTCCAGGTCATGACCCGGACGCCGAAGAAGCCGAACTCCGCGCTTCGTAAAGTCGCCAAGGTTCGCCTTACCAACGGCTTCGAAGTCATCGCCTACATCGGTGGTGAAGGCCACAACCTCCAGGAGCACTCCATCGTCCTCGTTCGTGGCGGCAGAGTGAAAGACCTTCCGGGTGTGCGCTACCACATCGTCCGCGGTTCGCTCGATACTCTCGGAGTCGACAAGCGTCGCCAAGCTCGCTCGAAATACGGTACCAAGCGTCCCAAGCCCGGTGCAGAGGCCGCCGCTGGCAAGAAGAAGAAATAATTTTTCCCCAACCTTTACCTCCTAAGAATCATGCCACGTCGCAAAAGAATCTTCACCAAACCGGATCGTCGCGATCCACGTTACGACAGCCCGGTCGTAGGTCACCTCATTACCAAGGTGATGCTGGACGGCAAACGCTCGCTCGCCGAACGCATCGTCTATGCCGCGATCGACCGTGCCAACGAAGGGACCGACACCGTCGATCCTCTCGAAGTCATCACCCGTGCCATCGAGAACTCCAAGCCACGCGTCGAGGTCAAGTCCCGCCGCGTCGGTGGTGCGACCTACCAGGTGCCTCTCGAGGTAGACCCGGATCGCTCCGAATCCCTCGCGATGCGCTGGATCGTCAGCTACGCCCGCAACCGCAAAGGCACCCCGATGCACGTCGCTCTCGCCAATGAGATCAAAGACGCCGCGAACAACCAGGGAGCAGCCGTCCGCAAACGTGACGATGTCCACAAGATGGCACAAGCCAACCGTGCCTTCGCTCACTTCCGTTTCTGATCCTCTCTGTTGAGATTTAAAGTTTAGAGCTTCAAATTTTTGAACGTCAACCATCCAGATCGTCCCTATACGCTTGAGCGGACCCGAAATATCGGGATCGCGGCGCATATCGACGCGGGGAAGACCACGCTCACCGAGCGGATTCTTTTCTACACTGGTATGATCCATAAGATCGGCGAGGTGCACGATGGTGCGGCGACGACCGATTGGATGGAGCAGGAGCGTGAACGTGGCATCACCATCACCTCCGCAGCCGTCACCACCGAGTGGTGGCAGCACGATGAGGAAGACATCGTCAAACTCTTCAACGAAGAGAAACAACGCATCAATATCATCGACACGCCCGGGCACGTCGATTTCACCGCCGAGGTCGAGCGCTCGCTCCGGGTTCTGGATGGTGCGGTCGTCGTTTTCTGCGGCGTCGCCGGTGTCCAGCCACAGACCGAGACGGTCTGGCGCCAGGCCACCAAATACAACGTCCCGCGCATCGTGTTCGTCAACAAGATGGACCGCACCGGTGCCGACTTCGAAAACGTCGTCACCGAGATCAACGAGAAACTCGGAGCCAACGCCGTCCGCATCCTGATTCCGATCGGCGCAGAGGACACATCTCACCGGTCAGATCGACGTCGTGAACCAGAAGGCGGTCTACTACTCGGACGATGACAAGCTTCGGCTCCACCTACACCGTCACGGAACTCGACGAGGACCAGAAAGTCGATCGCCGAGCCGCCTACGACGAACTCGTCTCGACGCACTGTCGATGTCGACGAGGTTCTCGGCGAGAAATTCCTGATGGAGGAAGAGATCAGCCTCGACGGATCTCAAGCAGGCCTCCGCCGCGCCACCATCGCCAACAAGATCGTCCCTGTCGCCGGCGGCTCCGCTTTCAAAAACAAGGGTGTCCAGTATCTGCTCGATGCCGTCATCGATTACCTTCCTAGTCCCGCTCGATATTCCCGCCGCCATCGGCATGGACCCGGAGAACGAAGAGGTCACCATCGAAGTCGCCACCACCGACGACGCGAAGTTCTGCCGCACTCGCCTTCAAACTCTGGGCTGACAAGTTCGTCGGCAAGCTCGTTTTCTTCCGCGTCTACTCCGGCGTCATCCGCAAGGGTGATACCGTCTACAACCCACGCACCCGCAAGTCCGAGCGCGTCGGCCGCCTCATCCGCATCCAGGCGGACGAGCACAAGGACATCGATGCCTGCTACTCCGGTGACATCGCTGCGATGGTCGGCCTGAAAAACGTCCACCACCGGTGACACGCTCGCCGCCGAAGGCATGACGTGGTCCTCGAACCTCCGACTTTCCCCGAGCCGGTCATCTCGATGGCCGTCGAGCCGCAAGACCAAGGCCGATCAGGAAAAGCTCGCACTGCGCACTCGCCCGCCTCTCCGACGAGGACCCGACCTTCATGGTCAAAACCGACGAGGAGACCGGCCAGACCATCATTTCCGGAATGGGCGAGCTCCACCTGGAGATCATCGTCGATCGCATCACGCCGCGAGTTCAAAGTCGAGGCCAACACCGGCGCGCCTCAGATCGCCTACCGCGAGACCATCACCAAAGCGGCCGATGGCGAAGGCAAAGCTGGTCAAGCAATCCGGCGGTCGCGGCCAATACGGCCACGTCATCCTTTCCATGTCAGCCGAACGAAAAGGGCAAGGGGCTCACCGATCGAAAACAAGATCGTCGGCGGCGCGATCCCCAAGGAATATCATCAACGCCGTCATCAAAGGCGCCGCGCAGTCGATGACCAACGGAGTCGTCGCCGGCTATCCCGTCGTCGACGTCCACGTCGATGTGCTCGGACGGTTCCTATCCACGATGTCGATTCGAACGAGAACGCCTTCACCATGGCGGCGATCTTCGCCATGCGGGACGGCTTTCAAAAACGCCGGTTCCATCCTGCTCGAGCCGATCATGGGCGTCGAAGTCTCCACTCCCGACGACTACCAGGGCGATGTCATGGGCGATCTCAACCGTCGCCGCGGTCAGATCCAGCACATGGAGTCCAAAGGCAATCGTTCTCCGTCGTCCACGCCAACGTTCCGCTCAAGGAAATGTTCGGCTACTCCACCGCCGTCCGCACGCTTTCCTCAGGTCGTGCTTCCTACTCGATGACGCCATCGCATTTCGAACAGGTCCCGCAACGCGATCGTCGAGGAAATCGTCATCGACCGCTGTCGCATAAGTTTTCAAAATTCTCACAACCTTCAACCACCTCATGGAATGTCAGCTCAGAAAATCCGCATCCGCCTCCGCGCCTTCGATCACCGTGCGATCGACCGCTCCGCCCTGGAAATCGTCGAGACCGCCAAGCGCACCGGCGCCAAGGTTGCTGGTCCGATCCCGCTTCCGACCCGCATCGAAAAGTTCAGCGTCAACCGTTCCGTCCACGTGAACAAGAAGTCCGCCGAGCAGTTCGAGATCCGCACCCACAAGCGTCTGCTCGACATCGTCGATCCCACCGCCCGCACCGTCGACGAGCTGAAAAAGCTCAACCTCCCCGCCGGCGTCGACATCACCATCCGCATCTGAGTTGGTCCTTAATCCACCATCTCCAATCATCAATCTCCAATCCCTTTTAAAGCAATGTCACTCGGACTCCTCGGTAAAAAAATCGGCATGACCCGCATCTTCGATAAAGAAGCGCAGTCCATCATTCCTGTCACCGTCATCGACGTCTGCGGAAACACCATCCTCCAGATCCAAGACCGTCGAAAGCGACGGCTACACCGCCGTGCAGGTGGGCTTATGACGACCAGAAGGAATTCCGCGTCAACAAGCCGGACCTCGGCCGCTTCAAGAAAGCAGGCTCCGCTCCGAAGCGTCGCGTTCGTGAGTTCCGCTTCGAAAACGGGACCGAACTTCCGACCGAGCACCCCGGCGCTCGCGCTTTTCGAAGCCGGCCAATAGGTCGATGTCATCGGCAACACCAAGGGCCGCGGTTTCCAAGGAGCCGTCAAACGCCACAACTTCGGTGGTCTGAAACAGACCCACGGTCACATGATGCACCGCCGGACCGGCGCCATCGCCGCCGGTTCCACACCCGGCCGCGTTTGGAAAAACCAGAAGATGCCCGGTCACATGGGCACCGACCGCCGCACCGTCCAGAATCTCAAAGTCATCGCCGTCCGTGAAGAGGACGGACGTCATCCTCGTCTCCGGGTCCGTTCCGGGCGCCAAGGGTGCCTACCTCACCATCCGCCCTGCGAAAAAGAAGTAAGTAGCGCTCCGGCCCTTCCCGAATTCCTAACGAAATTTCCCAGCACATGTCCGCCAAAGCTTTCACCGCAGCAGACGCAGAAGTCCGCCAACATCGTCCTTGCTGGGCGAGGAAAAGGGCCGCCAAGCTGTCCACGATCTCGTCACCGCCTACCGTGCCAACCGCCGTTCCGGCACCGCACACACCAAGACCCGTGGAGAAGTCCGCGGAAACAACAAGAAGATCTACAAACAGAAGGGAACCGGTAACGCCCGTCACGGCGACAAACGTGCCCCGATCTTCGTCGGTGGTGGCGTCGTCTTCGGCCCCCGCCCGCGCCTACGCGAAGAACGTCCCCGGCTCCGTGCGCAAAGTCGCACTTCGCCGCGTCCTCGGTGATCTCACCCGCGGCGAGAAGCTCTTCACCGTCGATTCCTTCTCCATCTCGGATGGCAAGACCAAGTCCTTCATTTCCAGTCTCAAGGATGTGACCGATGCGGACCGCAAAGTTCTTCTCGTCGGCAAACTTCGACGAGTCCACCTAGCTCGCCGCACGCAACGTCGCGTGGACACAGCTTGTCACCGCCGAAAGACGTCAACGTCGAGCAACTGCTCCTGCCAACGGGTCATCATCCTCGTCGGAGACTCCGTCGAGACTCTCGCGCACGCACCGCCTGATCTTCCCCGCCCTAAAACCACTTACGACCATGAAAGACATCTACCAGGTCATCAAAAACGTCCGCTCTCAGCGAAAAAGCATCCATGCTCCAGGAGAGCAACAACGAGGTCGTCCTCGAAGTGGATCGCCACGCGAACAAGCTCGAGATCAAGCAGGCCGTGGAAACCGTTTTCGACAAGAAAGTCGTCAAGGTCCGCACCGCGAACTACGACGGCAAGATCCGTCGCAAGCGTCGCGCCGACCAGGCCGCACCGCATCCTACAAGAAAGCCTTCGTCCGTCTCGCTGACGGCGAATCCATCGACCTCATCTAAGCCAAAGGCCCTTCGCCAAAGCTCCAACACTTCCACCGAGTCATGCCACTTAAAACTTTCAAGCCCATCACCCCGTCCGGTCGCTACAAGGAGCTGCCGTCTTTTGACGAAATCACCAAGAGCAAGCCTGAGAAATCCCTTCTCACCCCGCTCAAACGCAGCGGTGGACGCAACAACACCGGTCGCATCACCACCCGCCACATCGGTGGTGGTCACAAGCGTCACTACCGCCTGGTCGATTTCAAGCGCAACAAGCGCAACGTCGAAGCGACCGGTGGTCGGCATCGAATACGATCCGAACCGCACCTGCCGCATCGCCCTGATCCAATACAAGGACGGCGTGAAATCCTACATCCTCGCTCCGGCAGGACTCGACGGTCGGCGCCAAGGTCATCTCCGGTGAAAACGTCGCGCCAAAGGTCGGCAACGCGATGCCACTTTCGCAAGGTGCCGCTCGGAACCGAAATCCACAACATCGAGCTGCTTCCCGGTGGCGGCGGCAAAGTCGCCCGTTCCGCCGGTCAGAGCGCCATCCTTTCCAACCGCGATGGCGGCTGGGCACTCGTGAAAATGCGTTCCGGAGAGATCCGCCGCTTCCACGAAGGCTGCTACTGCACCATCGGTGTAGGTCGGCAACCGCGACCACATGAACGAAGTTTCCGGAAAAGCCGGCCGCACACGCTGGCAGGGAGTCCGTCCGACCGTCCGCGGCATGTGCATGAACCCCGTCGATCACCCGAACGGTGGTGGTGAGGGTAAATCCAAGTCCGGTGGTGGTCGTCAGCACCTTCTTTGCCCCTGGGGTCACGCCAAAGGTCAGAAGACCCGCAAGAAGAAGAAGACCACCAGCGTCTTCATCGTCGAGTCCCGTCACGACCGTAAGAAGTAATCATTTCCCTGAACTTTCAAATTATTTAAATCATGCCACGTTCCCTCAAGAAAGGCCCTTTCGTCGATCAGAAGCTTCTCGCCAAGATCGATGCCGTCGCCGAAGCCGGATCCGACCGCAAGCCGATCAAGACCTGGGTCGCGCAACTCGATGATCACGCCCGACTTCGTCAGCCACAACTTCTCCGTCCACAACGGCAAGACCTTCGTTCCTGTCTACGTCACGGAAAACATGGTCGGCCACAAACTCGGCGAATTCGCACCGACCCGCATCTTCCGTGCCCACGGTGGCATCGGTAAGAAGTAATCAACGCTCCTCCAAGTTCCTCATCCATGATCTCCAGCATCCACCCACGCTCACTTGCCGCCGCCCTCGGGCTGCTCGGTATGGTGGTGCCGTGCGCGGGGCAGGGGGTCACCAACGAGGAACTGCAAGAGTTTCGTTTCCGACCTGCAGGAGCAGAACCGGAATCTCGACAGATCGCTCTGGCTGAGTCGAACAAGGCGGAGAAGAAGGCCTCCGAGCAACTCACCCAGATCCGCGAGCGGCTCGAGGCCCTCGGGAAAAATCTTCTCGACGGCGGAGATGACCGTCTCATCCAGGCCGCCGCCGATCTCCAGACTCGCCAACGAACGGATGACCGAGCTTGAGGCAGCCGCCACCAAACTTTGCCGCAGCGACTCAGGACTACCTCCGTCAGGCGGTCGTGTCCGATCCCGATGCCAGACTTCGTGTGGAAACTGCGATGAGAGAGCTTGACTCTGTCAGCGGACTCCGCCAGAAGCCCTGCTCCCGACGATTCGCACCGGCAACCTGCAGCAGGCCACGGTATCGTCAGTCTCGATCAACAAAGCGGTATGCTGGTTCTCAACCTTGGCGAAGCCCAGGGCGCTAGAATCGGCATGACCTTTCGTCTCCTACCGGGCAACAGCCCTACGGCAAAGCCATCCTCGCGGACGTCCGCCAGGCGAGTCTCCGGTGCTTTCGTCGAACAGATCGACTCGAAAGACATCACTCCCCGCCTCGGCGATACCGCCATTCTCCTAACTCAGAACTAACCTCTCTCCAACTCTCACCAAACCGCGACCATGGAAGTCAACAGCACCACCAAATTTGTCCGTCTCTCGCCGAAGAAAGCGCGTGACGTCGCCCGCGAGATCCAGGGACTCCCTGTCTCGAACGCCCTCGACATTCTCACCTTCACGCCGAAGAAGGCCGCTTTCCTCATCGGCAAAACGCTGAAGACCGCCATCGCGGATGCGGAGAACAATTTCTCCCTCGACGCGAATTCCCTGATGATCAAGGAAGCCGTTGTCAACGCGGGTCCGACCATGCGAGCGCTTCAAGCCGCGTGCCAAAGGTTCCGCCGGTGCCATCATCAAGCGCACCTGCCACATTTCCATCACACTCGTCGGCGCACGCCCCCGAAAAGAAGAAGCGCGCCCCGAAGAAGGCCGCTGCCAAGAAAGAAGCTCCCGCCGAAAAGGAAGCCGTTCGCCGCCGCTGAAGAAGCAACCGCATAATCCGTTTTTCCAACCTCTCTCTACCTAACACCATGGGCCAAAAAGTAAATCCGATCGCCTTTCGTCTCGCCGTCAACAAAGACTGGCGCTCCAAGTGGTATGCCAGCGGCAAAGACTACACGACCAAGCTGCATGAGGATCTCGCGATCCGCGCGTACTTCAAGAACAAGCTTGTCAACGCCGGCCTTGCCCGCGTCGTCATCGAGCGCGCTTGGAACAGTGTCCGCGTCACGCTGCATTCCTCACGTCCTGGCCTGATCATCGGTCGCCAAGGCAAGGAAATCGAGATCATGACCAACGAGGTCCAGAAGATTTGCAAAGACTCCCAGGTGAAACTCGACATCCTCGAGATCCGCAAGCCGGAGCTCGACGCCCAGCTCGTCGCCGAGCAGATCGCCATCCAGCTCGAGCGCCGGATCGCTTTCCGCCGCGCCATGAAGCGCTCCATCCAGACCGCCATGGAGTTCGGTGCCGAGGGCATCCGCGTCGCGTTGCGGTGGCCGCCTCGGTGGTGCTGACATCGCCCGTGCCGAGAGCTACCGCGAAGGCAAGGTGCCTCTCCAGACTCTCCGCGTCCCGCTCGACTACGGCTTCGCCGAAGCCCGCACCGTTTACGGAATCATCGGAGTCAAAGTGCTGGATCAACAAGAAGGAAGACGACGGCAAGCCGGGTCCCGATCGCGGACGTGGTGATCGCAACGACCGTGGAAACCGCGGTGGTGGCGATCGTCGTGGAGGCGGTGGAGACCGTCGCCCGGACAACCGTCCGCAAGGTGGTGGAGCACCCGCTCCGGCACCAGCCGCTCCTGCTCCGGCAGCACCCGCCCCAACAGCTTAATCAGCCTCAAAACACAACAATTTTAAAAGGAGAATAGTCATGCCTTTGATGCCCAAAAGAACCAAGTTCCGCAAAAGCCACCGCGGATCGCGCGCTGGCAATGCCCAACGCGGAACCACCGTCGCCTTCGGAGACTTCGGCCTGCAAACCCTCGAGCGCGCTTGGATGACCACTCGCCAGATCGAAGCTTGCCGGGTCGCCATCAACCGCTCCCTCAAACGTAAGGGAAAAGTTTTCATCCGCGTCTTCCCGCACAAATCGATCACCCGCCGTCCCCCGGAAACCCGGATGGGTAAAGGCAAGGGCGCTGTCGATACCTGGGTAGCCGTGATCCGTCCTGGAAACATGCTTTTCGAAGTCGCCGGTGTTACAGAAACCGCCGCCCGCGAAGCGATGCGCCTGGCTTCCTACAAGCTCGGCTTCCGCACCCGTCTCGTGACCCGCAATCCGCACCAATAACCATTTTCAACTGAAACGACCATGGCCTCCACTAAAGCCAAAGACATCCGCGAACTTTCCAAAGACGAGCGCACGAAACGCCTGCTCGATCTCAAGGAAGAGTCCATGAACCTTCGCCTCCAGCGTTCCGCGGGAACTCTCGAGAACTCCGCGCGCTTCAAGCAAGTGCGCCGCGAGATCGCGCAAATTCTCACCCTTTCCAACGAACAGGCATAAGGCCGCGAGGTCCCGCCCCAAACGAATCATCATCATGAGCGAATCATCCCAGGAAGCCGCCCCGGCCGTCCAACACAAGCGCAAGACCCGCGTCGGCATCGTCATCTCCGATAAGATGGAGAAGACCATCGTCGTCGAGCACATCGCCCGCGTTCCCCACCCGAAGTTCAACAAGATCGTCAAGCGTTCCAAGAAATACTACGTGCACGACGAGAAATCGGAAGCCGCTGTCGGCGACCGCGTCCGCATCATCGAGACCAAGCCTGTTTCCAAGCTCAAGCGCTGGGCCCTCGCCGAGGTTCTCTCACACTAACGAATAAACGCTGAAATTCCGAAACGCTGGGATGCAGAAATCAAATTCCATCTCCGCCTTCTATCAATTTCAGCTATTCAGAATTTCAGTTTTTCAGCTTTTACCTAATTTACTATGATCCAAATGGAATCCAAGATCGCCGTTGCTGACAACACCGGCGCCCGCACCGCAAAAATGATCGGCGTTCTCGGCAAACGCACCCGCTCCGCTCGTGTCGGTGACATCATCACCGCTCACATCCGTGATTCCATTCCCACCGCATCGGTGAAAAAGGGATCCGTGGTCAAGGCCGTCATCGTTCGCACCGCTTTCCCCGTCCGTCGCGCTGACGGCTCGATCCTTCGTTTCGATTCGAACGCCTGCGTTCTCATCGACAAGGACAACAACCCGCGCGGCACCCGGATCTTCGGCCCCGTCGCCCGTGAGCTGCGCGAAAAGCAGTTCATGAAAATCGTTTCCCTCGCTCCCGAGGTCCTCTAATACCCGAATCCGTTTTCCAAATGAGCACCATCAAGACACACGTCAAGAAAGGCGACCAGGTCCGCATCATCGCTGGCAACCACAAAGGCAAAGAGGGCCAGGTCCTCAGCGTCAATGCCGCGAAAAGCACCGTCGTCGTTGAAGGCGGCCGCACCGTCACAAAGGCGACCCGCCCGTCCGAAGGCGATCGAAGGCGGACTCAAGACCATTGACGCCCCCGTCCATATTTCCAATGTGAAGAAATTGGGCTAAGTCCCCGCAAGGAGACCGCCCGCGCTTAAGCGTAAACCATAACCGCGCTGACCCGCTAAAATAATGAGTACACCAGCACTACTGCAAAAATACAAAGACAAGGTCGTTCCGGCTCTTACAAAGAAGCTCGGCTACACCAATCCGCATCAAGTCCCACGGCTTGAGAAAATCGTCGTCACCTCCTGCATGGGCAAAGCTCCCGACCGCAAGGTCGCGGTCGATGACGCCGTCGCCGAGATCTCAAAGATCACCGGCCAGAAGCCTTCGATCACCTTCTCCAAAAAGGCAGTCGCCAACTTCAAGCTGCGTGAGGGTGAGCCACTCGGCGCCCGGGTTACTCTTCGCGGCGCACAGATGTGGGAGTTCCTTCACCGGTTCATCAACGTCACCGCTCCGAACATCCGCGACTTCCGCGGTATTTCCCCGAAATCCTTCGATGGACGCGGCAATTACGCATGTGGCGTGCCGGACCAGACGATTTTCCCTGAGATCGAGACTCGACCAGGTGAAACGCCAGATCGGATTCGATCTGATCTTCGTCACCACCGCCAATACCGACAACGAGGGCCGCGAGCTCCTCACCGAACTCGGAATGCCTTTCCGCGACGTCAAGAAAGCCGACGAAGCAGAACTCGCCACCGCATAACCCCTACAAAGAATTTAAAGGAAACCACTATCATGGCAGTTCTTACAGACCCTATCTCCGACTTCCTCACCCGTTTCAAAAACGCGGCTCGCGCCGGCAACGAGGAATTCATCGCACCTTATTCCAAGATCAAGGCGGATATCGCCGAGATCCTCAAGCAAGAAGGATACCTCTGGAAATACGAAGTCGTCACCGGCGAGCGCGTCACCGAACTCAAGGTCAGTCCGCAAGTTCGTTGACGGTCGCCCGGTCCTCACCGACCTCAAGCGCGTTTCCAAGCCTGGTCGTCGTCAGTATGTCGGCTCCCAGGATATCCCACGCGTTCTTTCCGGCCTGGGCATCTCCGTTCTTTCGACCTCGAAAGGCGTGATGACAGGCGCATCCGCCAAACGTCAGAAACTAGGCGGGGAAATTCTCGCGAACATCTGGTAATCCTAAAACTCGAACCTACATAATACAATGTCACGAGTCGGACTCAAACCAATCTCCCTTCCCGAAAAGGTCGCCATCAAAGTTGATGGCAACAACGTGAATGTCGAAGGCCCCAAGGGCAAACTCGACTTCACCGTACCGGCCGGGATCTCCCTCAAGAGCGAAGACGGAAACGTTATCGTCTCCCGCGCCACCGAGCATGCGCGAACACCGCGCCCTGCACGGCACCGTGCGCTCCATCGTCAACAACATGATCACCGGCGTTTCCACAGGCTTCGTCAAGGATCTTGAAATCCACGGAGTCGGTCTCCGCGCAGCCGTCAAGGGATCGGATCTCGATCTCTCCCTCGGTCGCTCGCACCCGCTCCTCCACCCGATCCCTTCCGGCCTTACCGTCACGGTAAATGAAAATACCAAGATCAAGGTCGAGGGTATCGATAAACAACTCGTCGGCCAGTTCGCTGCTGAAGTCCGTGCTTTCTACAAGCCTGAGCCTTACAAAGGCAAAGGCGTCCGCTACGTCGGCGAGAAAGTCCGCCGCAAGGAAGGCAAGAGCGTCGGTAAATAACCATAAAACATCTCCGTTCAATGAGCACCATCCAACGCAATTCCATCCGCAAGCGGATCCACAGCCGTATCCGCCGCAAGGTGAGTGGCACCACTCAGCGTCCGCGCCTCGCAGTTTATTTCTCCAATCAGCACGTCTACGCGCAGTTGATCGACGATACGCAGGGCCGCACCATCGCTTCCTCGTCGACCATGGACAAGAGCTTCGAAGGCCACGCCTCGAATATCGCCTCCGCACAAAAGGTCGGGCAACTCCTCGCGGAGCGCGCCAAGGAAGCCAATATCTCCGACGTGGTATTCGACCGCGGCGGCCACCTCTATCATGGCAAGGTGAAAGCACTTGCCGACGCCGCCCGCGAAGCCGGACTCAAATTCTAATTCTCACATCACATGGCAACTACTCCAGAAAATGATACCGCAGCGGCGGTCCCGGCAGCCTCGGACACTCCGAAACCGGAAACCGCTCCAAACGTCTCACCGGCAGCTCCTGCCGCGACCCGATCCGGCCCTCCGCAACGCGGTGGCTACCAGGGCGGCGGTGGCGGCGGAAACCGTGGCGGCTTCGGCGGCGGCGGTGGACGCGGACGCGGCGGCCCACGCCGTGAGGAACGCGCAGCTCCTACCGATGCCGATGGCAACGAGCTTTCCGAAAAAGTGGTCTTCATCAACCGCTGCTCGAAAGTCGTTAAAGGCGGTCGTCGTTTCAGCTTCTCGGCGCTCGTCGTCTGCGGAAACAAGAAAGGCAAAGTCGGTGTCGGTTTCGGCAAGGCAAACGAAGTCGCCGATTGCATCCGCAAGGCCAGCGAGGCAGCACGCAAGGTTCTCAAGCCTATGAACATCGTTGACGGCACCATTCCCCATGAGATCTGTGCGGAATTCGGTGGCGGCAAGGTTCTCCTCAAGCCAGCTTCTCCGGGAACGGGGATTATCGCAGGTGGTGGTGTCCGCGCAGTCTGCGAGGCTGTCGGCATCCGTGACGTGCTGGCCAAATCGATGGGTTCCTCCAATCACTCCAACGTCGTCAAGGCGACTCTGAAAGCTCTCTCCTCCGTCCGCACCCGCGACCAGATCCTCGGATCCCGCGGCAAGGCGAAAAAGGAAAAAGCTATCTGATATTTGAAATTGGATGGGGGTGGATAACCCTACATCCAATCACCAATCACTTAATACCCGTTTACACATATGGAACTCCATAATCTCACACCAAACCCCGGTGCGAAGCATCGCAACAAGCGCCTCGGCGCGGGTGAAAGCTCCGGCCAAGGCAAGACTTCCGGCAAAGGCCACAAAGGTCAGAAAGCCCGTTCCGGCTCCGGCACCCGTGTCGGTTTCGAGGGTGGCCAGATGCCACTTCACCGCCGTCTTCCGAAGCGCGGTTTCAACAACTTCGACTTCCGCGACAAATTTCTCGTCGTGAACGTCGGCGATCTCGACGGACGTTTCGAGTCCGGCGCGACGGTTGACGAAGCGGCGCTCCGCGCTTGCGGTCTGCTCGACGGTCCCTGTGACAAGATCAAGCTACTCGGTGACGGGGAGGTTGAAAACTCCTACAAGGTCGTTTTTCACAAGGTCAGCAAGACTGCCCGTGAAAAGATCGAGAAAGCGGGCGGAAGCTTCGCGGATCCCGCTCCGAAAACACGGACCCCGGCCAAGCCAGAAGCAGACGCCTCCGACGCTTGATCGCCACGGTATACATCATCTGAATTGAGGAGAGGAAGCGCTTGCACGCTTCCTCTCCGTGCTATTAAAACCTGCGTCCGGCGAGCCGGAGCGTGAACCAGCATCGGCGCAGTCCGCATCGATCAAAGTTTGTAGTTTAGAGTTTAAAGTTTTCCCCACCATCATGATCTCAGCTTTTGCGAACACTTGGAAGATCCCCGAATTGCGGGACCGCATTCTATTTACCCTCGCCCTTATCGTCATCGTCCGTCTCGGTGTGCATATCACGCTCCCCGGAGTGGATGCCACCGTGATCAAGGAATGGCTTGATAACGTTCGCAAACAGGACGCGACCCAATCCGGCGGGATGACGGCGCTGCTTACGGTTTTCTCCGGAGGTGGCCTCACCCAGTGCGGTGTGTTCGCCCTCGGCATCATGCCATACATCTCCGCATCGATCATGGTGCAGCTGATGACAGCTATCGTTCCGAAATTCTCCCGTCTCGCCCGTGAGGACGGAGGTCGCCAGAAAATCACCCAGTACACCCGCTACATCACGATCGTGATCGCGCTCGTGCAGGGGTTCTTCGTTGCGAAATCCCTCACCAACCCGGGCAGTATCCCCTACATGGCGGGAATTGAGAAAATCGGTCGCCCTCTCGTTCCCGATCCATCGATGGCATGGTTCTCACTTACCGTCCTTACCATCGTCGCCGGAACCATCCTCCTTATGTGGATCGGCGACCAGATGACTGAAAAAGGTATCGGCAACGGAATCTCCATCATTATCACGGTGAACATCATCTCGGCCCTACCCGGTGCGTTGATCCAGGCATGGGGCTACTTCACGGACGGAGATCCTTTCAAGGCCATCATGATGGTAGTGATGATCGCTCTGCTTCTGATCGTTATCGCAGGAACCATCGCGATCACCCAGGCACAGCGGAAAATCGCGGTGCAATACGCGAAGCGCGTGGTCGGCCGCAAGCAATTCGGCGGTCAGACACAATATCTGCCTCTGAAAGTGAATTACGCCGGTGTGATGCCGATCATCTTCGCCTCCGCCGTGCTCTCACTTCCTCCGATGATGCTCCAGTGGTTCTTCCCCGGTCAGGCATGGTCGCAGAAGCTCTACGGTGAGCTCGTGGGTGGCGGGATGTGGTATTACATCCTCGGTGGTGTCGGCATCTTCCTGTTCTCCTACTTCTGGGTCGCGATGATGTTCCAGCCCTCCCAGATTTCCGAGGATCTCAAACGCAACGGAGGATACATCCCCGGCGTGCGTCCCGGAAAACCCACGGCGGATTTCCTCGATTTCACCATGACCCGCCTCACCTTCGCCGGCGCTTTGTTCCTGGCACTCCTGTTCTTCCTTCCGGCGGTAATCGGAAAGTTGGTCGGCCTTCCTCCGGGATCGCTCGTTCTCCACTTCTTCGGTGGTACATCGCTGCTCATCATGGTAGGTGTGGTGCTTGACGTGATGCGCCAGGTGGAAACCCATCTCTTGCAGAAGCACTACGACGGTTTCCTTAGAAAAGGAAAACTCAAGGGTCGCTACGACCGCCTCGGCAACCAGAACAACGCTGCGCCTCGCAACGCGATCGTCTATCTCTGGCTGATCATCGCGGTTCTCATCGTGCTCGGTATCACCGCATATATCTATAACAGCACCCACGCCTGAGCGTAGGCTGCGAGAATAACCACAAGCTTCCCATGCGAGTCGTCCTTCTCGGTCCTCCCGCTTCGGGAAAGGGAACGCATGGAAGGCGGCTTGCCTCAGCGTTGGATCTTGACTACCTCAGTACCGGTGCCCTCCTCCGGGAGAATATCGAGAATGGGACAGTTCTCGGTCTGGCGGCGAAGCCCATCCTCGCCCGTGGCGGTTACCTACCGGACGAGCTGATGTGCCCCGTGATCGGTAGTTGGCTGGAGAAGCACCCGGACAGTCCCGGTTGGGTCTTGGACGGATTTCCTCGCAGCCTCCCGCAGGCCAGGTTTCTCGACGACATGCTTTCTGGAAACCGTAGAAGACTTGATGCCGCCATCGCGCTTGAAGTGCCTTACCACGAACTTCTCGACCGAATCCGCAACCGGGTGGAGTGCCCGGAATGCCGTTGGTCGGGTCAGGCGATCCAACTCTCTCCAAAGGGAGAATGTCCTAAGTGTGACACCAAAGCCGGTCCAAGGTCTGATGACGATGAGGAGAATTTCCGCAATCGCCATGCCGAGTTTTCTTCTCTCACCTTACCGGTGATCGAACGATACCGCTCCCAGGGAAAGCTTGTTCCGACGGACGCTTCCCTGCCAAAAGAAGAGGTGGCTGAAGCTATTTTGGAAAAGGTTTCACGGATTTAGGTGGGGCCCGTTCCGCGATTCGCCTCTGATCAGGGGCTCCTTCGGGTGGGGAGGGGTGCCGAGACTTTTCACCGACGGCTTGAAGACTAGCAGCGAATCGGGTTTATCCGTTTTCAAACAGCATAACAAACCTGGTTCTCGGATGCGGGATCCGGCGATGCACTAGGAACATCTCCGGCTTTCCGGTTTTCCGGATGCCGTCGCTGTCAGTCGGGTGCCGCGCCGGACCAGAGCAGTCCTAAGACCCGGTCGTTCAGTCCCGGGACCACGTGACCGCGCGTCGGGTATCTTGCTTGCGCATGTCGTCGAATCGCCAGAGTCACGTTGCAGAGTCCGTGGAAAAATCGCGCGATTCATCGAACCTTCCGCAAAGCATGTTCTGAGGCCGTTAAAAGTGTGATTTGCCAGATTACCGTAGAATTCTGGACTCCTTCGGATGAGATTTCGGCTGAAACCTGGGTCGGGATGGGACCAACACCTATTGCTACGGGTCCTTGCCGTCGGCGGGCACACCTCGCGAACGGCTTCCGGAGACGCCGCTCACGCCGCTGCGTTAATTGGCCACGCGGGGACGAATCTTATCACCTCGTTCGATGCTTACGGGGAATGCCCAGTCAGTTCTAGCGGAATTTTCCGCGTCGGATATCACTTGCGTGGCAACCGGCGGTTTCGTTCGTGAAAAGGAGATTCCCCTTTGCTCCGCTGGGGGGACCGAAACGATCTGCGGATAGGGTCCTGACGCGGTTGTTGAGAAAAGCAAGGTTTGCAATGGGAATTTTCGAAAACGCACCCTACTTTCCCGCGCATGCGAGTCCGTATCCCAATCAAAAAGCCGAAAGAAATCGAACGCATGCGCGAGTCCGGGCGCATAGCGTCGGAAATCCTGCAGCAACTTGCCGCGACTGTCGCTCCCGGTGTCACAACCAAGGAGATTGATGATCTGGCTGCGGATCTGATCGAGAAGAACGGTGGGACCAGCGCGTTTCTGAATTACCGTGGATTTGCCGGACAGATCTGTATTTCCGTGAACGAAGAGGTTGTGCACGGTATTGGAGGTCCTCGGCGCATCCAGCCCGGTGACATCGTGAAAATCGATGTCGGAGTGATGAAGAGCGGATTTATCGGCGATAACGCGACGACTGTAGCTTGCGGGGAGATTCCGTTGGAGACCAAACGTCTTCTCGCCGTGACCGAGCAATCACTCTACGAGGCTATCTCGAAGGCGAGAGCGGGGAGGAAGCTTGCGGATCTCTGTGGAGCGGTCGCGGAGTATGCCGAGCCTTTCGGTTTCACTATCGTGAAGGAGTTCGTCGGCCACGGGGTGGGGCGGAAACTTCATGAAGAACCGCAGGTCCCGAATTTCCGCCCACGCGGGAAGTCTCCTACCTTGATGCCGGGGATGACCCTCGCCATCGAGCCTATGATCAACCAAGGCGTGGCAGGTGTCCGTATTCTAGAAGATGGCTGGACGGTTATCACGGAGGATAGGAAGCCCTCAGCCCATTTCGAGCATACCGTGCTGATCACGCACGGAGATCCTGAAATCCTGACGGACAGACCGCGCCTCGCGCTCCCTGAAATGCTTGGAATTCCGGCTCTGACCGTAGGTTAGCGGCGATGAGAACGTTTCAATGCGACCGCTGCCGGACTCCGGTTTATTTCGAGAACTTCAGGTGTCTCGGCTGCGGATCCACCCTCGGGATATTGCCCGACAGCTACGAAGTTCATTCTGTCGAAAAAGATGGCTCGGGTCAGCTTTCCGCCCGCGACGGGAAGACTTACCGGCTCTGCAGGAACTCTACCGAGCACCGCGTTTGCAACCAGTTGGTGCCAACCGCGGATGTTTCCGATTATTGCCTGTCATGTCGCTTCACCGGGATTACTCCGAACGTTTCTTTCGAAGTGAACCGTAAACTCTGGGCTGACATGGAAATTGCCAAACGTCGGTTGCTTTTCTCACTTCACACGCTCGGGATACGCCCGGCGCCGAAGTCCGAGGATGTCTCGAGAGGGCTGTCATTCCAGTTTTTGGTCGATAATGTGCAAGGCATCCTCACAGGTTACAGCGCTGGGGTCATCACAATCACGCTTGCCGAGGCTGATCCCGCGATCCGCGAAGCGAGGCGGCAACAAATGGGCGAGGACTACCGGACGTTGCTTGGTCATTTCCGCCACGAAGTCGGGCATTACTACTGGGAACGGCTAATTGCTGACCGCGGCCGCCAGCAAGAATTCCGAGAACTTTTCGGTGATGAACGTGCGGATTACCCGAACGCGCTTTCCGCTTATTACGCCCGACCACGAGGCGACGACTGGCGGGAGAAGCATATTTCCCGATACGCTTCGTCCCACCCGTTCGAGGACTGGGCGGAAACGTTCGCCCACTTTTTGCACATGCGTGATGTGGTTGAAACCGCGGTATCGGTGGGGCTGCTGCCGGGCATCCCGGAGGGTGCCCCGTTGGAGTTCGAACAGACGATCAAGCACTGGTTATCAACGTCGTTCCGGTTGAACCAGCTCGGGCGAAGCATAGGATCCGGCGATCTCTACCCCTTTGTTCTGAACGATCAAGTGATAGAGAAAATGCGTTTCATAAACCAGGTGATCGATCACTTCCGGAAAGGAACTTGAATTCTTCCCGATAAAAAAGTGGCGGCGATCAGAGATCGCCGCCACTGGAAGGTCGGTGGGATTCAAACTCCGAATCACCCGCGGCGACGGCGGAGCAGTGCGAGTGCACCGAATCCGAGGAGCAGAGCTGAGGAAGGCTCCGGAACGACAGCGAGAGCACTGGTGCCGGTGGCGAGACCACCGACGAGGGTCGCTGTGCCGGTTGCCAGGTTAATGGTGTAAAGGGAGGAAACTCCACCCACAGAAAGAGCGGCATAAGCCGTACCATCGCTTGGATCGATATCGAAGCCGCCGATCTCATCGATGTCGATTCCGAGACCGCCAACGGTGGCGAGGGTGCCCGCGCTATTCGCTTGGGTGACAAGAATGTTCAGATTGCTGTCGATGGCATAAAGCTGAGTGCTGGTAGCGCCGTCGACGCTATTTGTGTAGGCGTGATGGACGAGGTTCGGATTGGCTCCTGCATTGGCATCGCCTGCCGGATAGAAAACCGGGGTGACGACGGTGTCGCCGCCGGTGTTCGGATTGCCGACTGTATTGGTGTCGTCTGTTCCGACGATGCGAATACGATCGATGACGGGGTTGAAATCGAATCCGAAATTGGTGTTCGCAGGGAGAGTGACGTTGCTGAAACCAGTGCCCACAAGCGAAGCAACACCGGTCACCGTGTTTACCGTATATAGATTGCTCGCAGAGCCGAGTCCGAAAAGTGCTCCGTTGGCGGGGCGAAAGTCGATTCCGAGAAGGGTTTCATTCATTTCGAGACCCGAAATCGGAGCGATGCTCGTAGCTGCTGCCGGGTTGGAGGAATCGAAGGAATTGAGGGATTGGACTCCCAGGCCTGCGTCCACCAGGGAAATGAGGCCAACGGCTTGGGTGGATTGGGTGGCGCACAGCGCCATTGCGGCGAGCGAGACCGATGCGATCTTTAATGACTTCATTTTCGGTAGGGTAGGTTGGTTTGGAGGGAAGAGATCTACGGATAGGAGGATCATACCCGAATCACGCTGTGACAGTTGATGGGATTGATGAAAATAGCAAGATAAAAGTAGATTCGACTCAAAAAGCGGTTCTTGTGATCGACTGATCGGTAGTCTATCATGGCGTTCTAACATATTCCGAGATTCGAACTAACAGAAAGGGACTAACAGAAAAATTCCGATCTAACATTTTCTGAGGATGATGAACAACAACTCTGAGGGCAGAACGAGACATGAAAACAGGGGGCGCTTCAAGGCGGCGAGACGGGTAGGTGGGGCGGATTGCGAGGTCACTCCCACGAAACGCAAGAAGAAGGTCCGCCGCGAGATCGATATCGAGGATGCGAAATGGATGAAGGCGGGGATCGGTTCCGGGAAAGGAGGGTCGCTGCGAAAGACTTTGCTGACGGGCTTGGGTCTCGCCTTCGTAGTCTGCGCGGCGATGGTGGCGGTAGTGATTTACCGTGATATCCCATCCGGCGGCGAAAAAGGCCCGGGTGGGTTGGGTTCTGTCTTCGGAGAGATGGATTCCGCGAAAGCTGCATTGGTGCCGCTGGCACCGCGCGATGCGTTCGGAATGTTGAAGAGACTGCTCGCGTCCCGCGACGAGAGGGAGGTGGCGGGATTGATCTTGCCTGGCGCGATATCTGCGGTTGAGGCTGTGGAATACCTAGTCAACTTTCCTCCGGTCGCCGAGATTCACGAAGTGGGGAAATTGAAATCGTCCGAAGTTCCGGCGCTAGCCCTGATCGCGGTGCCGGTGCGCGGACCTTTGGGAGTGGCTTTTTTCAGGACTGATGGGGAGGGAGCGTGGAAGATCGATTTCGATGCGTTCGCCAGGCATTCGGAGGTTGGAATCGGAGACTTCATCGGTGGCGCTGCCGATGCCGGAACCTTTCGGGTGATGGCGGCTACGGACACCTATTACAATGGTGCCTATGCGGATGATGAGAGGTGGAGCTGCTACTGTCTTACCAGTCCCGATCACGATGCGGTGGTATACGCATATTGCCGCCGCGATAGTCCGCAGGGAGAGGCGATGTATGCACTGGAGGATCTGGCGTTGAGACGAGGGCAGGATGAGGGAACTCAACTCGCGCCGGGCGATGCGGCGAGTTTCCGGGTAACCCTGGATCTGAAACGAATGCCGGGTTCCATCGGCCGCCAGGTTGAGATTGTCTCTGTGGTGGCCGCTGACTGGATGGTCACAGATTCGAATTTCGACGAGACATTCAAGTTGTCGTCCGAGTGAGGATTCCCGGGCGGACACCGTGAGGCGCAGATTCGAAGGTTGATACCCGCAGACCGCGTCCTGGCCCTCTTGCCGGGGGGCGAAGTGGTCCTGACACAAGAATCCGCATGAATTCACTTGATCGGTAGGCGGCGATGGAGCTGGCCGATCGGTTCGCCATCGCGCGATAGGAGGAGGGAGATGGGAATTTCGCGGGCTCCAGTGGCGGACGGGGGAATCAGTTTGAAAGCGTTGGCTTCTTCGGGGACGTAGGACCACAGGCGCGGAAGGATGAATTTGGGGTTGATCCCATTTTCGGTAGAGAAACTGATGATGGATCCATTTTCGGTGGAAACAGTGTCCGGAAGGGTAGTCCACTTGGAACTGGCGGAATTCAGCTTATCGGGAAGCGATGCGGTGCTGGTGTAGGCAAGGAGAAGAGGGTCTTCTCCTATGCTTATCGTAGTTCCGTTGCCGTCCGGTCGGAGAGTCGTGATGGTGCCATCGATGCGGGTGAGGGTGATTTCGCCCTTGGCGGAGAGAGGGAGGGAGACGTCGGCCCAGCCTTTTTCATTCCAGAGAATCTGGAGGGACTGTTTTTTGGCGTTGCGGAAGAGAAAGGCTTTGGTGCCGTCTTCGTAGGTCTTCTCGGAGACGAATTTTTTGTCGGCGATGGAGTTGACGGTATTGTAATAGGCGATGGCATCGAGGCGTGGAGCGTAGCGGCTGAAACGGCAGTCGAAGATGTTGTGGGAATCCCCGGAGGAGCCGTGGGATTTGCCTTCCTTGTCCGGGTAGAGGAGGCCGAACCAGGAGAAGTTTTCCCCGCCCGCGGCGAAGAAGGCGGCTGCTTTTTTATAGACTTCGCTGGCGACAGTGAGGCGGGTCCGGCCCTGGCTGTTGAGGCCTAGTTCGGTGGACCAGATGGGTTTGACGCAATCGTATTTCTCCTGGAGGGCTCGGTATTTTTTGATGCTGTCGCGGACTTTTTCGGGACTCTCGTAGATGTGGAAGTCGAAGGCGTCGCAGTATTTCCCGTAGCCGTTTTTGAAATACTCTTCGTTGGGCTCTCACGGAGGTGGCTACTACGGGTATGGTAGGATCGGTTTCCTTGACGGCCTCGTAGATGGCTTTGTAGGCGGCGACGTTGTCCTCGACGATTTTTCCGGTGCCGTGGGGTTCGTTGCCGAGGTTGATGATGAGGGGGCGGTGGTCGCCGAATCGGGAGATTAGGTTTTTCGCGCCCTGGCGGAGGGCGGTCTCGGAGTAATCGCGTTTGCCGTCTTCGATGAATTTCGCGGGGGTGGTGGTGAGCCAGCCCATGCCGAGTTCTTTGACGAGGGCGAGGCCGGGGACTTTGGCTGTGTAAGGGGGCTTGGAATCCCAGCTTCCCCAGAGGCCGCAGATACGCACGCCGAGTCGATTGGTGAGGCGGATGTATTCCGGGATGCGGTTGTCCCAGTTCCGCGCGGTGAAGGGAATTTCCATGGGGGCGAATGCGTGGGTGGCGGCTTCGGGGAGGATGGCGAGGGAGGTCTGGTGAGAAAACGGCTCCATACCGGGGGCGGCGGAGCTGGCTTCGATCTCGTAGTAGATGCCGATTTCCAAGGGGGCGGCGGAGAGATCGAAGGTGGCGGTGTGGATGAAGGCTCCGTCTTTCTTTTCGGCGGGGCCGAGGGTGAGTTTGGAGAGGGGGATGATTTCGTTGCCCCAGTAGTTGCGGAGGGTGATGGCTAGATCGCGCTGGTTTTCCGGGAGGGGTCCGGTGGATTCGACGGTGATTTCCACGTTCCGGGGGGAGTCGGGGAAGAGCAGGTTGCCGAGCTCGGCGGTGGAGAAGAGGATGCGGGAAACGGGATTGGCGCTGGCTTTGGCGGGGGCGAGAAAGGCGGCGGAGATATCGCCGAGGCGGAACTCGCCCCAGGTTTTGTTCAGCCGGGCGGTGATGCGGGCGGCGACGGTGCCGGGCGGGAGGAGGATGGTTTTGGAGGTTTCCTGGATGATCTTTTCGCCGGAGGTTTCGGTGAGGTTGAATTCTTCGAGGACCTTGCCGGTGAGGTCGAGGGCGGTGAAGTGGACGGTCGCGTTGTAGGAGTTGTCCGGGGAGGTGAGCCTGGAGGACGCGGTGAGGTTGATTTTCCAGTTGCCGGGGGTGGCCGGGAAATCCGGGCTGGTGGCGGAGGTGGGTTTGGAGGCTTCGTTTTCGGGGCGGGCGAGGAGGAGGTATTCTCTGGGGGTGGTGACGTTGCCTTCGGTTTTCCATGTGGCGAGGGTGGCGGGGTCATCGAAGGTTTCGGCGAAGGCCGCAGGGGCGGGGCGGGTGGCCATTTTGCCTTCGGCGGTGAGGGATGTGATGCGGAGGGCGGGGGTGTTCTCTTTCTTGTCGGTGCCTTTGTTGAGGGCGATGGAAACGAGCTTGGGAGGGTTGTGCCATTTGCCGTTGTTGGCTCCGGCCCAGTGCTCGCCGCCTGCGATTTTTTCCGGGATGATTTCGAGGCCGTGGGGCTGTCCGTCGGCGGTGATGGGGATTTTCCGCTGGTGGGTCTGGCCGGTGGCATCGACGAGCTGGATGCGGATCGCGCTGGCGTCGGTGGAACGGTAGGCGAGCTGGAAGCTGGAGACGGTTTCGAGATTGAAGGAGGGGAGGCGGTTGACGGCGGCGACGTAGGCCCCGCCTTCGGTGAAATCGCCGGAGAGGAGCATGTCTCCGTTTTCCCAAGCGAGGCTACCGGTGGCTCCCTTGAACTCCGCGCCGTCGGTGAAAGTCCAGTTCTCCGGTGCGCCGCCGCCGACCAGGGGCACGGTGGCGGGGATGAGGGAGACGGGGGCTTGGGGGACTGGCGGGGTGATGGTGATGCCGTTGAGCCATAGGTCCCGGATGCCTGCTTTTTCGCCTTTGCCCAGGAGGATGTAGAGGGCGTTGGCGGGAGCGTGCCATTTTCCGTCCTTAGCTCCGGACCAGGACTGGTATTGGGAGACGCCTTGGACGGCGTCAGACTTGCCGCGGTTGGCGAAGAATTTTTTGAGGGGGAAATTGATCTGCTGCCACTCGTCGGACGAGTCGGTGAGGATTTTGAGCTGGTGGCACTGGCCGGTGCCATCGATGAGGCGGAGGGTGAAATTCTCCGCACCGGGGGCTTTTACCCAAAAAGAAAGATCTTCGATATCGGTGGTTTTGAATTTGAGGCCGGTCTGGACATACATGCCGCCTTTTGTGAAATCGCCCTGGAGGTGAATGCTGGGGTTGCCTTGGTGGGTTTCGGTTTCATCGGCGGAGAGGCTGCCCGTGGCCCCTCTGAATTCCCGTCCGTTGTCGAAGCTCCAGCCGGAGGTGGGGGCAACTTCGGAGATGAGGTGGATTTTTTCCTGCGCGCTGAGGGGGGAATGATCGGCGATGAGGGAGAGAAGCAGAGCTAGGCAAGAAGACTTCATTGGAGGTTGGTTTTACGTGGCGCCGGGATGCCGATGTTTCAGTTTCCAAGCAGGGTGGCCGTAGTGATAAACGATTTTTTGGTGCATTTCAGCCCGTTTCGTGCAATCCATGCGCTCCGAACGCCCATGTCCACCGAACTGACCAGAAATTTCTCCATCATCGCCCACATCGACCACGGGAAAACCACGCTTTCCGACCGATTGATGGAGGCCACGAGTACCGTGACGATGAGGGAGAGTTCCGCGCAGCAACTGGACTCGATGGATCTGGAGCGGGAGAAGGGTATCACCATCAAATCCCATCCCGTGGCGATGGAATACAAGGCGAAGGACGGGAAAACCTACAAGCTCAACCTCCTCGATACGCCGGGTCATGTCGATTTCTCCTACGAGGTTTCCCGCGCGCTGGCGGCCTGCGAAGGTGCCATCCTCATGGTCGATGCCGCGCAGGGAGTTGAAGCCCAGACGGTCGCGAACCTTCATCTGGCCGAGCAGCAGAATCTGAAAATCATCCCGGTGCTCAACAAGATCGACCTCCCGGCAGCGGATGTGGAGAAGTCCAAGAGGCAGCTTGAGGACATCCTGTGCATTCCGGCGGAGGATTGCATCCCGGCATCCGCGAAGGCGGGAATAGGCATCGAGGAAATTCTGGAGGCAATCGTCGCGCGGGTGCCGGCTCCTGTAGAAAACCCCGACAAGCTTCTGAGGGCGACGGTTTTCGACTCCCTCTACGATACCTACCGCGGGGTGGTCTCCTACGTCCGGGTCTTTTCAGGTACGCTCAAACGCGGCCAGCGGGTGAAACTTTTCGCCACGGAAAAAACCTACGAGATCAAGGAAGTCGGCGTCTTCACCCCGAAGATGAGCGCCCGGGACATTCTCGGCGCGGGCGATGTGGGCTACGTGATCGCGAACATGAAATCCGCCGCGGAGGTGAAGATCGGCGATACGATGACCGACTCCACCCATCCTTGCGCGGAGGCACTCCCCGGCTACAAGGAGATCCAGCCCATGGTCTTCACCGGGATCTATCCGGTCGATGCCTCGGATTACGAGGCTCTGAAAACGGCGGTCGGGAAACTCCAGATCAACGACCCGGCGTTCACCTTCGCCCAGGAGTCCTCGATGGCGCTCGGCTTCGGTTTCCGCTGCGGTTTCCTGGGGCTCCTGCACATGGAGATCATCCAGGAAAGACTGCGCCGCGAGTTCGACATGGATGTGATCTCCACCTATCCGTCCGTGATCTACCACGTGGATCTTACGGATGGTACGGAAGTTATAGTAGATAACCCGACCCTTTTCCCGGAGGCGCAGGTCATCCAGGAAATCCGCGAACCCATCGTGAACGTATATATCATGGTGCCCGGCGAATACATCGGTGACATGATGCAGCTAGTGATGGAAAAGCGCGGTGAGGTGTCCAACACCGAGACCATCGACGACATGCGCGTCATGCTTTCCTGCGTCCTGCCGCTTGCGGAGATCCTCGTAGATTTCAACGACAAGCTCAAGTCCATGACCAAAGGCTACGGCTCCATGGACTACGAGCACGCCGGCTACCGTGCCGCCAAGATGGTGAAAATGGACATGCTCATCGCCGGAGATCCCGTCGAGGCTTTCTCCACCATCGTCCATCGCGACAAAGCTGAAGGATACGGCCGCGTCCTCGCCGGAAAACTCAAGGAAGTCATCCCCTCCCACCTTTTCGTTGTCGCCATCCAGGCGGCGGTGGGCGGGAAAATCGTCGCCCGGGAATCCATTTCCGCCATGCGGAAGAACGTGACGGCGAAGTGCTACGGCGGCGACATTTCCCGTAAGCGCAAGCTCCTCGAAAAGCAGAAAGCAGGTAAGGCGAAAATGAAGATGTTCGGTAAGGTCAACATCCCCCAGGACGCCTTTATCAAGGTGCTGAAAAGCAGTGACTGAGGATGGGGGACGGTGCCTTCTGGCGGCGTGTCGTGGTTTTCGAGCGACAGGTGGAATAGGAGCCGGCACTCGGTTCATGAGAATTTGCGATGTGAAGGGGCTTTATCCTCACGAAAAAAACCCTGCCTGGAATGGCGGGGGTTTTGCTATGACCTGAAGGTCGGATTTTGGACTGAGCGGATGACTATTTCCGGCGCCGGATCAAAAGGCAGGTTCCGGCAAGTCCAAGAAGAACCGCGGAGGTTGGCTCGGGAACGGACGTGAAGGTCGCGAAATCCACCTCGAAGTTTTTGGTATCGTCACCACCTACCGGATCGAAACAGAAGGAATCGATGTCCTGGCTGTTGAGAGTCGGAGCACCGGCCGGGTCGAGTGTGAGGAACTGCCATCCGCCCGTCGCCTCCGCGGTGCGGGTCATCGCATAGTTGTCTCCGGCATAAGCTCCGGAGCCTGAATAGTTCTTTGTGCCGAGATTTCCCGAATTGTTTTTGGTGCTGCCGTTGAAGAACCAGAGTGTTCCAGCATTTTTGCGGGGGAGGAATCCGTGGGACACGAGGCGAGGATTTCCGCAAGCTCAAGCAGACGGGGGATTCCCGGAGTGGATATCGACTATATCACGGACGGCCAGACAGCATTGGGGGCTACCGGAAATTCCCTTCGCGCATCGATTCGTCGGATACCGCAGTCTGCCGAAGGAGGTAGCCGAGTTCCCGATCGCGGTGAGGCTCGACTGGCCCCGGCCGCGGCAAGTCGATGAGGTAAGGCTCTATCCGGTAGGCCGCCTTCTCGGGGCCAATACGGATGCGGCCGGCTTTCCTCCGGAGGTGCGGATCGACTCCTGGAATGAGACGAAGGGGACATGGAACCTGCTGGTGAAAAAGTCCGGGGAGCGAATGGAATCTCCGGGCCTGAATCCTGTGCCACTGCGCTTCGCTCCCGTGGAGACCCGTCGTATCCGCTTGATTTTCCCGAGGCTCTGGAAGGCGACGGAACGCTCTGCGGCGATTCTTGCGTTGACGGAGATCGAACCCAGATTCCGCGGTCAAGCACTGGAAGGAGCCGAACTCGTGATTTCCGACCAGCCGCAAGACGGGCCGGCCGTACCGAATCAAGATGGCACCGATCGTTTCCGGGGGGCTGGAGGGCTTGAACGACGGCATGAACCCGGACGGGAAAATCATCGGAGAGCGTGAGTGGATGCAAGCGCTGGCGAACCGCGCCGGACTATTGGCCGAGCGTTTAACCATCCGGGCCGAACATGATCGGCTGGGAGAAAAACTGAATCGCCAGCTATCCCAGGGCGGTTCCCGGCTTGTGATGACCTGCAACCGCGCTCTCGAAGTGGTGACTCTGGATGGGGACGTGATCATTCCCTACGAGCAGTCTGTCGAACAGTGGATCAACACCTTCGTATGTCATCCCACGGATCCCGGGATCGCCTGGTCGGGGTCGGCGCTACGAGCAAAGGGGCCGATCGCAACGGCCACATCGTCCGTTGGAATCTCGAAACCGCCAAACCCGAAAAGATGAGCCTCAGCGATCTTACCGGTGGGATCGTGAGTATCTCGGTTTCTCCCGATGGCCGGACTCTCGCAGGAGGTTGCGACGACGGGATGACCCGGTTGTGGGATTCCGCTTCCGGCAACCAGCTTGCGATTTTCCTGAGTGGCGCCCCCGTAGTGCTGGACACCGTATTTTCACGGGACGGTCGCAAGGTCTTCAGTGCGAACAGCAGCGGTGGCTTGCAAGTCTGGGACACTGAAGGGGAGTGAAGCGGAAGTAGGGAAGGAACCGAGAGCCTTGGAGAGATTCGCAGGGAAAAATCCCCGTTTCCGCCCCCGCGGGCCGTCCGTTGGAGTCGGGCCGTTGATCGGATGATTTCTGGTCCGCGAGCGGAGATTTCGTGGCAGCGGAGGGCGGTTGTGTTTCCGCGGGGTTGCTGCGGCTTGCGGCCCGCCCGGTTCCCTGCATGATGGGCGCGTGGCGGAGAGTGTTTTGAAAAAAGGTCTGTTGAAGGCACCGGGAGCGGCTTTGAAAGAGTATTTCGGCTTCTCGAAGTTTCTCGACGGGCAGGAGGAGGTGATTTCCGAGATCGTGTCGGGAAAGGACGGGCTGGTGGTGATGCCTACGGGTGGGGGGAAATCGCTTTGCTTCCAGATTCCCGCGCTGTGTTTCCCGGGAGTGACTCTGGTGATTTCCCCCTTGATCGCGCTGATGAAGGATCAGGTGGATGCGCTCCAAGCGCGCGGCATCCCGGCGACTCTGATCAACTCGACCCTGAGCTGGCCCGAGCAGAAGGAACGCCTGGACGGGATGCGCAACGGAGAGTTCAAGCTGGTCTACGTGGCTCCGGAAAGGTTCCGCGCGGAGAGTTTCCTGCGGACCCTCGAGGGTGTGGAAATTTCCCTTTTCGCCATCGACGAGGCGCACTGCCTTTCCCAATGGGGACACGATTTCCGCCCGGACTACATGCGGTTGGGGAAGGTTTTGGAGAAAATCGGCAAGCCGCAATGTGTCGCTCTTACCGCGACCGCGACCCCCGTGGTGCGCGAGGATATTCTCAGTGTGCTCGGGCTGCGCGATCCCTTCGAGCGGGTAAGCGGATTCTCGCGGCCGAATCTATCACTTGGCATCACTTCGGTCGATAAGGCGGTGCAGAAGGACGAGCGGATCAAGGCGGTGATCGCCGCGCACAAGACCGGGATCATCTACTGCGCGACGCGCAAGAAGGTGGATCTGGTTTCCGAAACTCTGGCGAGCTGGGGCGTGAAATGCGTTTCCTACCACGGGGGGATGGGCGATATGGAGCGGGTGCGGGCGCAGGAAATTTTCATTTCCAAAAAAGTCGATATCGCGGTGGCGACGAACGCGTTCGGGATGGGGATCGACCGTGGTGACGTGCGATTCGTGATCCACTACGAAGTGCCCGGCAGCGTGGAGGCGTATTATCAGGAGGCTGGCCGGGCCGGGCGTGACGGGGAGGCCGCGGTGTGCGAGCTGCTTTTCAACTACGCTGACACCCGCACGCAGGAGTTTTTCATCGATGGTGCGAACCCTTCCGCGACCACGGTGCGCCAGATCTATCAGTATCTCCTCAGCGAGGCGGATGGGAATCACGAGATTTTCCGGACTCTGGACGACATCGCGGAGCATGCGGATGTGAAGAACTCGATGGCGGTGGGTAGCGCGCTGAATATCCTCGGGAGGGCCCGTATGATCCAGCGTTTCGATGTGAAGGGGAAGCGCATGCGTGGCACACGTCTGCTCCAGCCGGAGGTTCTCGCACGTGATCTCGCGATCGACGAGGTGGCGATGGAGGAAAAGGACGCGCGGGACCGTGAGAAGCTCAAAGCGATCGTCGAGATGTGTTACGCGCGGACCTGTCGGCAAGAGTGGATCCTGCAATATTTCGGCGAGCCGAAGCCGATGAAATGCGGGAACTGCGATGTCTGCCGGGATCGTAGCGCCGGTGATTTCCGCAAACCTACCGCGGAGGAGGAACTGATGGTGAGAAAAGCGCTCGCGGGAGTGGCCCGGATGTCGCGGAGGACAGCCCGGGGCTGGGAGGGGATTTACGGAAAGGGAAAGATCATCCAGATGCTTTCAGGTAGCAAATCGCAGGAAATCCTTAACAACCGCTTGGACCGCCTCACGACTTATGGGATTCTCGCGGACCGGACCACCGGCTATCTCAACAGCCTTTTCCGCTCCCTCGCGGAGGAGGCTCTGGTTATCACGCAGACTGGCGATTACCCGTTGATGACTCTTTCGGAAAAAGGAGAGGCGGTGATGAAAGGAGAGACGAACTTCGAGCTCAGGTGGCCGGACGAGGTCGCCAAGCCGCAGGGGCTTGAGGAAAAAGATTTCGATCCGCAGCTGTTCACAATGCTCAAGGACCTGCGGTTCCGGACTGCGAAAAACGAGGGAGTGCCACCCTATATCGTATTTTCGAACAAGGTCCTGGAAGCTCTGGTGAAATACATGCCAGCCAGTGTGGAGGAGGCGTTGGCCATCCCGGGGATCGGCGAAGCGAAGGCCGCCAACTATCTGCCGGCGTTTCTGGAAATGATCCGCACCTACCGGGCGATGCGATGACGGATTGTCAACCTGTCATTCCTCGTCCCTGACCGGGATCGCCCGGGGCGGAGGCCCCAGAACGGTAGTGGTGGCAGGCACTTCCTTCTCTTCCACCATGGTTTCGGCGAGATCCGCTTCGGTCTTTTCCGCTTTGACTTCAGCTTCGGTGGACTCTTCGTTCCCAGTGGTTTTCCCCTCCGTTTTTTTCTCTCCTGCCGTATCCGAAAATCGCTTGTCGAGGCTCTCGAATGTCTTGATCGCGCCCCAGACGAGTCCTCCGGTGATCAGGATCATCCATACCGCCGCCATGGCTCCTCCCGACGAGGCGGACTTCTCGCGCGTCTTCTTGATCACGGGCGGAGGAGCGGAAATATCGATGTAGGAGTCGAGCGCATCGCCGTCGATGAGACTGATCGGCATCAGGCTGTCGAGCCACGGATCCGCATTCACCCCTACATAGGCGCTGTATTGTTTCAGGAAACTCCGTGCGTAGAGCGGGCTTGTGAAAAAGCCGAAATCCTCCGCTTCCAAGGCGGTGACAACGTTTCTAGGCATTTTGGCAAGATACACGGCGTCATCGACGGTGATTCCCGCCGCTTCCCTCGCGGTCCGCAGTTTTTTCCCAAGGCTATCTTCCATTTTAGTTCACCGGATGAATCGCATAGAAGCGTATTCCGCACCAGTTTGCAACCCGGCTCCGCTTCGTGGGAGGAAATAGTTTCCGGGGTTGGGCGCTCGCCGGATCCAACGAACCCCGGGACTCTACGTCGAGCACGGAAACCCTAGACGGCGCACTTCGCGTTCTTGCATCAGGTCTCGCCACCCGCGGGATCCTGGGCTTCCTATCGGATGGGATGTCCATGATTTGGGACGCTGAGTTTTGGGAGATGTATAAATAAAGAAGTCGGTGAAGCTCGGATCCATCGGGATTCGTGAACCGGCCGCAAACGTGGCGGTCGGGGATACGGACGGGCTTGGCTCTGCGGCATGCGGGTCACCTGCCAGACTGGTCGGATAGCCGGGATCAATGATGCTATTGACCTTGACGGTAAACGTGCTCCCAGCCTTTATCGGCGCGACATCCACTCCACTATGACTTCCTCCATATTCTTTCACGCGGGCCTGGATCGGCTCAAGGGCTTCCTCGCCCTGACCGCTTTCGTCCTCATCTCGGGTTTTACAGGGAATCTGGTCGCTCAGGATTTCGAGGGGAAAAATATTTCCGATGTGTCCATCCGCTACCGTGGTGCGAAGACTGTCGATGAAGCACGCATCCGCAACCTTATGTCCACCAAGGCCGGGACGCAATACCGCGCCGAGCGTCTGGACAACGATATCAAGTCACTTTACGAGTCAGGACTGGTCGACGATGTTCGTTTCCTAGCCGAGCCGGTGGGCGCGAACGGTGTGAAAGTCATCGCGGACGTGCTCACCCGGCCCGCCATGGCCGGTGTCGGTTTCGTGGGAAACACGGTTTTTTCCGATCAGAAACTGGCCAAGGAAACCAAGCTGAAAGCGGGTGGTGCGTTGAGCGATGCAGAAATCCTCACCGCCCGTCGTAACATCGAGGAATACTACCGCGGCTACGGTTATCCTGACATTCTCGTGACCCACCGCACCCAGGCGACCAACCAGCCGGGGACATCGGACCTGATCTTCGTGATCGACGAAGGGGTGAAGAACGAAGTCCGCAAGATCCGTTTCGAAGGCAATACGGTGTTTACTACCCCGGAGCTGAAAAAGGAGATGAAGACGAAGGAAAAAGGCTGGTTCTCATGGCTCACGAAATCCGGTCGTTTCGAATCCGACCAGCTCGATAGCGATCTGGATGCGGTTCTCGACTACTATCGCAGCAAAGGCTACCTGCGCGCCAACAGCCCGGGCATGCGCCGCGATCCGGTGGGTGACGGACGTGTGGATCTTGTGATCCCGATCAATGAAGGTGAGAAATATACGGTGGACGGAGTCAGCTTCGGACGCATGACCGTTTTCAATCGGAAGAACTCTATCCTTCCATGACCCTGAACGGTGGCGACGCGTATTCCTCCAAGAAGATGCGCGATGATATCAAAACGATCCGGAGTTTCTACGGTTCCCGCGGATACGCCGATGCCGTCGTTTCTCCGGATATCAAAGACGCCGGGCCGAACCGGGTGACCATCAAATACCAGATCACAGAGGGTTCCCGCTTCCGCGTGGGCCGTGTGAACATCCAAGGCAACACCAAAACCAAGGACAAGGTGATCCGCCGCGAGGTGCCGCTCAAGCCTGGCGATTGGTTCAACACCGTCGAGCTGGAGACCACCCAGGCCCGATCTTCAGAACCTTCAGTATTTCAGCGAAGTGCAAGCCTCCGGAACTCCCGGCGGAAACGGTTACCGTGATGTGGATATTCTCGTAGAAGAGCGGAGCACCGGATCGGTCGGCGTAGGTATCGGTTTCAGTTCCATCGACAACATCGTCGGCTTCCTGACTCTTGAGCAAAGCAACTTCGATATCATGAATCCATGGAACTTCACCGGTGGAGGTCAGCGCTTCGCGATGAACATCCGGGCAGGCTCGGAGCGCAGCGAGTTCTCGATGTCCCTGACGGAGCCGTGGTTCCTCGACCAGCAAGCTCGCACTCGGTGGCGAGCTCTTCTATCGCCAGTCCTCCTACTTCAGCGATGAATACGAGCAGACAAACGTCGGTGGTGCGATTTTCCTTAGAAAACCGCTTACCGAAAAATCTTCCCTGAAGGTTGAATATCGTCTGGAGCAGATCGACATCGATGTGGACAGGAGCGCGAGCCGGGCCTTTCAAAACGAAGACGGGGACTACCTGCGTAGCGCGGTCTCCTTCAACTATCTCTATGACAACCGCGATAGCACGATCGAAACCCGCACGGGTGAGAAGTTCGATATCGGCGTGACCTTCGCGGGCGGTATTTTCGGAGGTGATGTGGATACTGTATCCATTTCTGCCCAAGGCGCGAAATACTGGAATCTCCGCTGGGATTCCATTCTCTCCGTCAATGGTGAAATTGCCTTCGTGGACGGCTACAACGAGGATCCTCCGATTTTCGAGCGCACGTTCCTCGGCGGCGGCCGGACCCTGCGTGGCTTCGAATTCCGCGATATCGGTGGTCCGCGGGACCGGCAGGTCCGGCGAGGTGCTCGGTGGGCAGTCTCTCGCTTTCGCCAGCTTCGAATACACGGTGCCAATCATCGAGACGGTGCGCGGCGCGGTCTTCTACGACGCGGGCTTCGTAAACGACGACTCATGGGATCCTGCTCCGAACGATATCTACAGTGATTTCGGCCTCGGCCTCCGCATCAAGCTGCCGATCAGCCCGGTGCCCCTCGCTCTCGACTACGCCGTGCCCGTCACTTCTCCTGATGACGAGGCGGACAAGGGCGGTCAGTTCAACTTCTACCTGAACTACGAGTATTAGGCCTTAGCGGAAGACAGGCTCCTCAAAGCGGGATAGTTCGAAAGGGCTATCCCGCTTTAGTACGTCTGTTCAGGTCCGCTTCTCCTTTCGTTCTCTCGCTCTTTTCAACGATTCGAGTGAGACGCGCGGGCGCAGCAGCCACTTTCCGTAAAGCAGTCCGACAAGCGCTCCTCCGAAGTGGCAGGAGTGGCCCATATTGAAAAGGGTGGGGAAACCCTTGTCCTCGATTTGCTCCCCCCAGTCGGCTAGAATACCCGTCGGTAGATTCGGATTCATCAGTGCCAGTAGTAGAGTGGAGGCCATAACGGCGGTTCCTATCATACTTCCGCTGGTGAATAACGGAAGGAAGCGTGAATCCGGGGAAAGCGTCGTCATAAAAAGCAGGAAGGAAAAGCAGATCGCCGAGCTACCGACGAGGATAGGCGGTATCCCGGCGGATTCTGAAAAGTTTTCTCCCAGTAAAAAACATAGGCCCCCGGCGACGACGGAGTATAGGGTGAGGAGCCAGAAAGAGCGGTGGCTGATCAACTGCTCTAGCTTCGAGCCGAAAATCAGGATCGCCGCGCAGTTTATCAACAGGTGGCCCCAATTCCCGTGAATCAACCCGTAGGTCAGGGTCTGCCAGATACGGCCCTGCAGAATCTCCTCCAGGTTGAGTCCGAACAGTTTCTGAGCCTGTTGGAGCTTGTCCGGACCGTAGGGAAGAAACAGATTCCAGATCACCGGGATTCCCTGAAAATAGACCAGAATGCGGGTCAGTTGCCAGGAGGAGCGCGCGTTGCGCAGCTGGCGGATCCCCCGTCGGAAGCGGCCTGCTGATCCACCCATCACCGCGATCAGGTCGGGATGCGCGGGAGGAATCATTCGCAGGACTCTAGATTTTAAACTTCAAAGCTCAAGGAAGAGTCGTGCATCAAAGCTGTGAGAAGTCTGAAAATCGTTTTTTGATCGAAATTGAAACTTATTAGTCTGGAGATACCTCACTCCTGATGGCGCGCCCTCGGCTCGCGCTTGGCGATGGTGTCAGCACCGGGTGCGGTCACGAAAGGTCCTCCCTCCATTGGGGCGACTCCGGTGGAGGCGACATCCGGCATATCGGTCGGACGCCCGGCGAGCGGGAAATCCTTGCGTAGAGGAAAGTAGGGATAGCCTTCCCACATGAGGATGCGCTTGAGATCCGGGTGGTCGGTGAAAGGAATGCCCATCATGTCCCAGACTTCGCGCTCATGCCAGTCGGCGGATTTCCATAAATGACTGGCTGTGGGAACGGATTCCTCTTCGGAGACCTTGGCCTTCAGTCGCAGATGGCGCTTGTCGTCGAGCGAAGCCAGCTCGTAAACGACCTCGAAGCGGGGATCTTCCCCGAAGTGATCGAGCGAGGAGATGTCCAGCAAAAGCTCGTAGCCGAGCTTTTCCTTGCAGTGCGCAAGTGCTTTTGGCAGCGCTTCGAGCGAAAGGTTCAGAGTGTTTTCCCCACGGAACTCAGCTTCGGAGAGAATTCCTTCGGCAATTGCATCGCGGAGGGCGGGAAGATCGTTTTCAACAACAGCGGACATGCCTCTTATTTGGAGTTTGGAGTTTGAAATTCAGGCGTTCTCCTCAAAGAACGTTTTCTTTTGATCGCCGGAGGAATTCTCAAGTTCGATTTTTTCCTGAAGCTTCATCAGGCCTTCGATCAGAGCCTCCGGACGGGGAGGGCAACCGGAGATGTAGACATCCACCGGGATGAGTTGGTCGATTCCCTGAAGCACGGCGTAGGAGCGGTACATTCCTCCGGAAGAGGCGCACGCGCCCATGGCGATGCACCATTTCGGTTCCGGCATCTGGTCCCAGACGCGTTTCACGGCGAGCGCCATTTTGTAGGTGACGGTGCCGGCGACGATCATGACGTCTGCCTGGCGTGGTGAGAAACGCATCACTTCCATACCGAAACGGGAGATATCGAAGCGCGCGGAGGCAGTTGCCATCAGCTCGATCGCGCAGCATGCAAGTCCCATGGGCATCGGCCAAAGGGAGTTTTTCCGCATCCAGTTGATCGCGGCATCGACCCGCGTGAAGATGATGTTGCCTTCGATCTTGGAATCGTAGGCGGCGTGGGCGGAGGTGGTTTCGAGCGTTTGCATTGGCAGGGCCGGTTTCGCCCGGAAGATGGTGGCACACCGGCCTTCCCTCAAGCCGATTGTGAAATTTTTCACAAGCTCGGGCCAGATCGTGGGCGGAGGTGTCCGGATAAAACGGAATCAGATGAGGATGGAGCGCATTTCCCGGAGTTGCAAACCTCGTGAACATGAGGGAGTCTCACGGCGAATGGAACCAAGAGAATACGAGATCAAAGGAGTGGAGTACGTGGCCCGGACACCGAAGGAAGAGGATTTCGAGGAGATGATCGAGCTCCACAAGACTTGTTTCCCCTCGACGCTGGAGGAAGACGGAGCTTGGCGTGAGGATCAGCTGGAAAGCCACTTGCAGATGTTTGAGGACGGACAGGTGGTGATCACGAAGGCCGGGAAGATCGTGGGTGTGTCATCGAGTCTGGTGGTGTCGCTGGGGCGTGACCCGTTGCGACATCACTCCTACTACGGCATCACCGATGACGGGTATTTCTTCAACCACGATCCGGAAGGCGATACGCTCTATGGTGCGGAAATTTATGTCGATGCGAATGAGCGGGGGCAGGGGATAGGTGCGGTGCTTTATGAGATTCGCCGGGATCTTTGCAGGCGGCTGAATCTGCGTCGAATCCTAGCGGGAGGTCGCTTGTGGAATTACGAGAACTACAAGGACCAATATACTCCCGAAGAGTATGTGCACGCGGTGCAAGACGGGTTGGTGAGAGATATCGTAATGGGCTTTCAGCTGAAAGAGGGCTTCGTGGTGCGGGACGTGATGCCAAATTACATCCGTGATCCGCGCAGTATGAACTACGCGACGCTGATCGAGTGGTTGAACCCGGACTACCAACGCAATGACGGCGAGGACAGGAAAGTGAGGGTGGCCTGCGTGCAATACCAGATGCGACGGATCGCGGATTTTGATGAATTCGCTGCTCAAGTGCGATATTTCGTGGAAACGGCAGGTGAGGACTACGGGGTCGACTATGTGCTTTTCCCCGAGTTTTTCTCGGTTCAGCTGCTCTCGGCGATGGAGCCGTATTCCTCACGGGACGGGATCAGGAAACTGGCGGAACTGACTCCGAAATTCACCGAGCTGATGTCATTGCTGGCGCGGGAACAGGGCCTGTTTATTATCGCGGGATCGCATCCGGTGCTACAACCGGACGGGCGCTTGCAAAACGAGGCGATGCTTTTCCGACCGGACGGATCTTTCGTCTCACAGCCGAAATTGCACATCACTCCGTCAGAGACGACATGGTGGGGTATCACCGGCGGAAACCAGTTGCTGGTTATCCAGACTCCGAAAGCAAAAGTCGGAATTCTGATTTGCTACGATGTCGAATTTCCAGAGGCGGCGAGATACCTGGCCGAGCAGGGGGTGGAAATACTCTTCGTCCCCTACTGCACCGACAACCGTCAAGGCTATCTCCGTGTGACGAAATGTGCGGCGGCACGTGCCATCGAGAACCAGATCTACGTGGTAACCAGTGGTGTCGTCGGGAATCTTCCGGATGTTCCTGCGATGGATATCCACTACGGAAGGGCAGCCGTATACACTCCGTCTGACTTTGAGTTCGCACGCGATGGCATCCAGGCGGAGGCAGATCCGAACGTCGAGACAATGCTGGTGACGGATCTGGATATCCGGGATCTCTATCGCTCGCGCGAAGCAGGTTCAGTCACTCCCCTGATGGATAGACGGCGCGACCTCTTCGAGCTGAAGGTAAATCTCGGTGGAGAGTAGTCTTTTTTCGAAACTTGGCTTGATTCCTCGCTTTTCCCGACTACAAAGCGCCTCCCGCGCGTGATCGCGACCACTTTTTCCGCATGTCAAATTCACTCAAAATCGCCATTCCCAAGGGCAGTCTGCAAGACCCTACGGTCGAGTTGTTCAAAAAGGCGGGCTATGAGATTTATGTTTCCTCCCGTGGTCTTCGTCCGACTTCGAACGACCCGGAGCTGGATATCTATCTGATCCGCGCTCAAGAGATCGGACGCTATCTGGCGCAAGGTTTCATCGACTGCGGCATCACCGGTCTTGATTGGGCGACGGAAGGTGGCCCGGATCTGATTGATTTCGCGGAACTTCCCTATTCTCGTGCCTCGGTAAACCCGACTCGCTGGGTGCTGGTCGTACCTGAAAACTCTCCGATCAAAACTCCTCAGGACCTGGAAGGCAAACGAATCGCCACCGAAGGCGTGGGCATTACACAACGCTATCTCGACAAGCTCGGAATCAAGGCGGAAGTCGAATTTTCCTGGGGTGCTACGGAAGTGAAGGTGCCGGATCTGGTCGATGCGATCGTGGATGTGACCGAAACAGGTTCCTCGTTGAAGGCAAACCGCCTCCGTATCGTCGACACTCTGTTGACATCGTTTCCTCATTTCTATTCCAGTCCCGCAGCCGCAGCGGACGAATGGAAGCGTGAGAAGATGGAACGCATCTCGATGCTTCTTCAAGCGGCACTTTGCGCCCGCGACAAAGTAGGCCTGAAAATGAACCTTCCTGCGGAGAACCTGGACAAAGTGATCGACACTCTCCCGTCCCTACGACGCCCTACCGTTTCCCACCTTTCCGAGGAAGGTTGGGTTGCTGTTGAAACGGTGATTGACGAGATCCTAGTGCGGGACATGATCCCCGACCTCAAAGCTCTGGGGGCGGAGGGGATCATCGAGTATCCCCTCAACAAACTCGTTCCCTGAAACTTTTTACTGAACCCCAACCAAGAACACAACCATGGGCTCCATCAAGAAACGCCGTAAAACGAAGATCAACAAGCACAAGCGCAAGAAGCGCATGAAGCAGAACCGCCATAAGAAGCGTCTCCGCTACAAGTCCTGATCATGTGGCGGGAAGTTCCAACCTTTCCGCGCATCGAGACAAGCGCTTATTCGATCTACGCCGTTCGCCTGCTTTATGCTGGCGAACGGCGCTTTTTTTGAATCGTTGCCTGAAAATCGTTGCCTGAAATATCGGGTGAGGTCCCCCATTTATTTTCAATCAGAACCATGAGCCTGATGGCGATTCCTGACTTCCGGGTGATAGCGGAGTGTGAAGATTGGATCGTAGTGGACAAGCCCGCACCACTCATTGTCCATCCAGCCAACAACAAGCCTGAACCGACGCTGCTCGGCGGTTTGGAGCGACTGTGTGCCTATGAGATCGAGAACGGGGCCTGCCTTGGAATCATCACCCGACTGGATCGGGAAACGAGCGGACTGGTGCTTGTTGCAAAGCACACCCGGGCTGCCCGGGAGTTGGGCATGATCTTTGAACGGCGGGAGGCAACCAAGGAATATCTCGCAATCGTGCATGGTTGGCCGCAACTCGATGAGTGGAAATGTGATGCCAGGATCTGCCGTGCGGCGGATATCGGCACGTCCGCGATCTGGGTCAGGCAGGTGATCCACGATTCTGGAAAGTACTGCGAAACCTCGTTCCGGGTGGCTCACCGGTTCGAACGTGATGACCAGAAGTACACGTTGATGAAATGTTTGCCTAAGACCGGAAGAATGCACCAGATCCGGGTACATCTAGCGGCTGCCGGACATCCGATCGCCGGCGACAAGCTCTACTCTGGAAATGGTGGCGATTATCTGGAATGGATGGAAAACGGATGGACGGACCAACTGGCTGCATGCATGCCATTATCCAGGCTTGCTCTGCACGCCACCAGACTGGGCCTGGAATGGCATGGCGATCAAGTTGCTTGGGAAGCTCGATTGCCAGATGATCTCAACGACTTCATGGAGGGGAGGCCGGAGACGGTTTCACCAGATGTTGTCATGTGGAGCGAAAGATGAATACATTTCCTTTATGGCCGAATTACCTGAAATTGTCGAGTTTCTCGAAAAAGAACTGAAGACGAATCAAATAAAGGATTTTCAAGGAGCCGTGAACGGACTTCAGCTCGAAAATGATGGAAAAATAGGGCAGGTGATATCCGCAGTTGACGCTTCACTCGCCGTGATCGAGGAAGCGTCCCGCGTTCCCGATTCCCTGCTCCTGGTTCATCACGGGCTATTCTGGCAAGGCGCGAGACCATTGACCGGCGCGAATTTTCGGAAAATACGTGCTGCGATCCGGGGAAACCTAGCGATTTATTCCTCCCATCTCCCTCTGGATATGCACCCACGGTTCGACAATAACGTCTTGCTGGCGCAGGCAATAGGCTTAAAGGAAATTACGCCAGTGCTAGTAGAGAGTGGCTGGGCCACGGGAGTTTCAGGAAGCTGGCAAGGAACCCGTGATGGGCTTGCGAGGCGAGTGGCCGAGGCAGTTGGTCGAGAAGTCGTTTTGTGTCCGGGGGGCGTGGACCAGATTGATTCGGTGGCGGTCATCACCGGTGGAGCCGGTTCGCAAGTCCAGAAAGTAGCTGGTCTCGGGGTGGATGCGTTCGTCACGGGAGAAGGGCCGCACTGGAGTTTCATCGAGGCGGAGGAATCTGGGTTGAACGTATTTTATGCGGGGCACTACGCCACCGAGACATTCGGAGTCAGGCGTTTGGGTGAAATTATCGCAGGGCGCTTCGGAATTCAGTGCGCGTTTCTTCCACGCCTTGGCGGCCTCTAGCTGCGAATCGCTACCCCAATAGCAACGGTCTGTACGAACATCGCTCACGAAACCTGCGATCAAACGGCGTTGAAATTTCCGAAAGGGCGGCTTTTTCCCCGCGCGCCCAACAAAAATTCTCAAAATTTGGAAAAAAGGCTTGCGGGACCCCTCGGTAATCAGGCATAAGTTCCTCACTCCAAAGCGGGCATAGCTTAGTGGTAAAGCGCTATCCTTCCAAGTTAGACATGCGGGTTCGATTCCCGCTGCCCGCTCCAATCGCTTTCCTTCAAAAAACAAACCAGCCAGAACTATTATGAAAACGCCGATCAGAATTATCCTCGCCGCCCTGACTTTGGGTTTGGGCTCAGTTCATGCTCAAGACAACGACAACGACTGTGATGCGGTCGCTCAATCGGTCAGTCAGCAGGCATCAGCCAATAAGGAAGAAGTTCTCAGCATTGTTTCCTCAGCGGTCGGTCAGAACGAAGAGTGTGCGGGAGAGATCGTGGCTGCTGCGATCAAGGCGACGAATGCGAGCAACGCACTCGTAGGGCAAATCGTTCAAGTTGCTGCGACAGTGGCTCCTGGCCAGGTCAATGCGATTGCTAATGCCGCCTATGTAGCTGCTCCTGGAGCGCTCGCTGAAATCAACGCCGCAGGTTCCGCATTCGCAGGTTTTTCGTCGATTCAAGATGTTGTCGGCGGGGATATCCTTACGCTGGCTGATCCTTCCCTTCCGATGGGTGGAGGAGTTTCAGGCAATATCTTCCCGGGTGCTGTCAACGAGAAGCCGGAAGTTGTGACTAATCCTAATCCGCAATCAGTGGAGTCGGAAGACAACTGAGCCTGACAAAAAAGAAGATTAAAAATTCCTAACCTACTTTCACCCAACACATTGATGAAATCCAAATTTGCTCTCGCTCTACTATCGGTCGCCGCTTGTTCCGCTGCATACGGAAAAGGCCTCTACTACGTCCCCAACGATACTGAAGAAACCGTGCCTCTCCGGTGGAGTGTCGGGCTCACTGCCATCTATGATGACAACACGTCGCCAGGTGGTGCTTTCGATGGTGACGAAACATTTTCTTTGAATCCCTATGTAGGGCTTTCCTTCGTGAGTGTCACTCCGCAAACGACATGGGATGTTTACGCTCGTCTTGGAGTGATCTACTATTTGGATGAGCCTCAGGGTCTTGGTGACGATACCTATGGGCAGTCCAAAATCGGCGTGAGTCTCACCCATCGTTTCAACGAGCGTCTTCGTTTGGTCAGCAACAGCTATCTCTCCTATGAGCTGGAGCCGGACTACTCCTACGGATTTGCTACCACTCGTCAACTTGGTGAGTATCTTTATTATCAGACTGATAACGCACTTGGTTATCGTTGGACCGAGCGTTTCGCCACCTACTCAGGTTTTCAGATCAACGGACTCAGCTACGATGATGTCGCTAACGCCGACCGCTTCACTTGGACTCTCTACAATCAGTTCAGATACCAAGTGTCTCCGCAGACCGTTGTAACTGCTACTTATCGCTACTCGCAGACAGATGCCGATGGACTGGCTTCCGACTCCACCAATCACTATGCGCTGGTTGGAGCGGAGTATCGCTTCAGTCCGACCACGATTGGTATCCTCAACGTAGGTGCCCAGTTCCGTGACGTTGAAGGTGGCGAATCAAACACGAATCCATACGTTGAGTTGAACCTCAATAGTCAGGTCAACCAACAATTCAGTGTTCGGAGTTTCCTCCGTTATGGAGCGGAAGACTACGATACTGTCTTCGGAAATGCTCGTGGATTCTTTGAATATGACAACCGTCTTACCCTTCGACTCGGAGTTTCTGGAGCGTATCAGCTTTCTCCGGTGCTTTCTTTGTTCGCTGGAGTAGATCTGATCAACACATCGTACGAGGAAGGTCAGCTTGTTCGTAACGGCGCATCGGTCAGGGATGCTGATGAGAATCTAGTCAACGCCTACATCGGGGCAACTTACCAGTTCAATGACACCTTCTCAGGAAGCGTATCATATTCCTACATCAACTCTGATGCTGATGCTCCGATCAATGGACGTGACTACGACCGCAACCGTATCTCGGTTGGTGTGAACGCGGAGTTCTGACCTTTTCAAACTCGGGACGATGCTGAGACTGTCTCGTCCGGAATAATTTCGACTCCCGCAATGTTTGGCATTGCGGGAGTTTTTTTTTGAGCTACTTTTCTTCTAAAACTCCCGACAAATCTTATGAATCCATCCATGCAACAAAACGAAGCGTCGCTTCACGCCGTCGATTACTGGCAGGTCGTGAAAAATCGCTATGGAGTGATATTGCTCACTCTGCTCCTCGTCTTCATGACAGCTTCGGTCATCACCTACGTGATGCCAAAGAAGTATCAAAGTTTCGCTACCATCGAGGTCAAGCCGAGAGAGCGTTCCATCGAACCCCTTGGGCCCATGATTGGAGGAGGGATGCCAGCAATGACTCCTCAGTTCTTCGGAACCGAGTTCGAAAAGATCAAAAGCCGGAACTCCCTTGGTCGCGTTGTGGATGCCTTGGATCTCGTCAACAAATGGGGTATGGATAAAGAGTCCGTCCTCCGAACTCTTCGGGGTATCGTCAACACCCAGAACATTCGGGGAACGGATTTGATCTCGATTACCGTTAGGCACACCAATAAGGAGGATGCCAGGGATATCACCGCAGAGGTTGCGCGAGCCTACAAGAGCTACCGTACCGAGCTTGAGGACGGAATTAGGGAAAAAGGAATCAATGAACTTAAAAAGGCTGTCCGCGAGCAAGAAGACAAGGTCGAAGAGCGTCGCAAAATTCTTACGACAATCAGCAGGACGAAGGATATCATCTATTACGGCGACCAAGGGATGGGGCGTACGCCACTTGCTGAAGACACCAGAGCTGCTTACTCTGAAAATGAATACAACAGACAGCAGTCTGAGATTATCCAACTGGATACCCAGATTCAAGGTTTGCTGAAATACACAAGCGAGCAGCTGCTGATTTACGCAGCAGGCCTGGATCTTCCCGACAACATCATCAAGAATCTCTATCCGCAATACAAAGAATTGAAGCGCCAGATTGATGGGATGAAGGCGAGTGGTCTTGGCAATCGGCATCCATCCGTTGTCACCAGTAATCGGGTTTTGGAGTCGATGAAGGAAGATCTCGACGAGGGGGTCGTCAACTTGCGGACTCGATTGCAAGGCAACCTTGAAATCGCGAAAGAGCGCCTTTCCAAAGTCGAGATCAAGAAGAATGAGGACAAAATCGACGCGATGGAGCGTAACATCGATACACAGGATTATGTGGACGCTAAGCGCGATTTCGAGACCGAGCAGGCACTACTAGAGCAGATGAAGCTCAAGCTCGTCGCGTTCGAAATCACGGGCGAGATCACCCCGGAATCAATCGTTGTTCACGATGATCCGGTGATTTCCGAAAGCCCGGTTAGTCCGAACGTGACCCTGAACCTAGTTGTTGGAGCTGTGGTTGGCCTGATCTTTGGCGTGGGTATCGCCTTCTTCTTGGAGTATCTCGATACCTCGGTGAAAAGTCTTGAAGATGTCGAGCGCTATCTCCAAGTGCCTGTTCTTGCTGTTATTCCGAAAGATGTGGGTGTTCTCCACAAGCAGAATGGGATGAGTCCGGATGCGGAAGCTTATCGGATCCTCCGAACAAACATCGAGTTCAACCGTAAGAATCCCGAGGATAATGCGATCACTGTCGTTTCCGGCGGCGCGGGAGAAGGAAAGTCGACCACGCTAGTCAACCTCGCTTACATCTGCGCCCAAGGTGGTTACACCACGCTCATGATTGATGCCGACCTTCGCAGGCCTCGCCTCCACACGTTCTTCGACATCAATAACTCGGTAGGTCTTACCAACTTCCTAACGACCGAGCTGATGCTTGAGGACGTGATCCTCCAGACTCCGGTGGATAACCTCTACTTCATGCCCTCCGGAATCCTTCCTGCGGATGCTGCGGGTATTTTGAACTCACGCCGTATGTCTGAGCTGATTCAGGACGTAAAGCAGCGTTTCGACCTTGTGTTGGTTGATAGTCCTCCGATTCTGGGGGTCAGTGACGCTTCGGTTCTCGCAAGTGAGGTGGACCTCACGATGATTGTGGTGCAGCATCGCAAACTTCCGCGAAACATGCTTCTCCGGGTCAAGCAGGCCGTTGAAAACGTGGGCGGTCATGTGATCGGAGTCGTCCTGAACAACGTCGATGTCCGCAGTGACAGCCAATACCAGTATTACACTAGCTACTACACTTATTATGCGCCGGCCGAATCCCAAATTGGTCCGCCGATTGGGAAGCAATCAAATTCTGCTTCTGCGCAACCCGTATCGTCAGATTCCGGCAAAGATTCTGACTTGTATTAAGGCGGACAAGCTATTATCCTTTTGATGTCTGTTCCGTAACAATTCAATTTAATCTCACAATATCAAACTCAAATGAATCCTAAAGCCATCTTAATCACCTTAGCCACGCTTGTCGTGTGGGCCACATCCGCGATCGCACAAATCGAATCCGGAACTTCCGTTCAGATTACAATTATGGGTGTACCGGCTGAAGAGAAGGGGAAAGTCGACGCTCTCTATCCAGTGTCTGAGAGCGGCAACGTGAACCTTCCATTCATCGGAAACCTCCGCGCCGCAGGGCTGAGACCGGAAACTTTGGCAGCATCGATTCAGAATGCCTACCGTGCGGCTGAGATCTACACCAGCCCCACGATTCAAGTGATTTCGACTGCTGCCGGTGGTGGCGTTCAGCAGCAGATGGTCCACGTGGGCGGTCAGGTTCGCCGTACAGGTCCTGTAAGCTTTACCAAAAATCTTACGGTCTATCAAGCCATCCAGTCTGCAGGAGGAGCTACGGAATTTGGAAGCCTCAAACGTGTGAAACTATATCGTGATGGGAAAACGAGAACGTTCGACGTAACCAATCCTCAATTTATGAGAGTCCCTCTTCAGCCCGATGACACCTTGGAAATCCCGCAGAAGAACTGGCTCGGTCAATAGGTATCTAGGTTTGACGTTACCTTCTATTGTGAACCGGGAGGTTTTGAGGGTAACGTTTCTTCTGGTCTCGTTTTCTCCTGCCTTGGAACTTTCGGGCCAGATACCTGGAGTCCTTCTCGACGGGTTATCAGATCCGGTGTTTCAGCAACGCCAGCGTGCTCAGGATAAACTTCTCAAATGGTCCTCTGACAATGCTGATCAGGCGGTTCCGCTGTTGATCCGGAAAGCTGGGTCCGAAGAGGATCCCGAGTCTAGAGAAAGAATCATGGGAGTGCTTCGTAGCTTGAGTGATATCGACTATCTATCGGGCGGTTCTGCCTATCTCGGTATCGTAATGAGGGAAGAGGTCCTTCCGGGTGCTCCTGAGGAGAAGATTAGAGTGGGTATTCGCGTGGGGAATGTCATGTCAGGGAGTCCTGCCGAGTTAGCAGGCTTACGGGAAGGAGACTTGGTAATTGCCCTCAGTGGAAAAGGTTGGTCCGAGGCTGGCGCGACCAACCTTTTCGCGGAAGAAATCGCAGCGATGCTGCCTCTTTCAGAGATCAAGCTCTCGATCGTCCGCGAGGACAAGAAGCTGGAGATTCCGGTAAAGCTTGGCAGGCGCCCCGTGCGTGATCTCAGAATAGTGCGAGGTGATTTGGCTGAGCTGGATGAGAGGGCTAAGGAACTACATTTTCGCAAATGGATGGCCGCGAGAAGGAAAGCTTCTCGAGTAGTCCTAATCAGTTCACAGTCCGATGGACTGAATTTCTTTCGGGCAAAGTTCCCTCCATTTTCCCGAATCAAGGTCTGGATCTGAGAAGCCTGCGATTGAGTCCCGGATCAGGCGTAGCGTAGGGTGACCGATCGCAGCTGTCATTCTTCTCACTTGGCGGTTCTTGCCTTCGCGGAGGTAGAGACGAAGCCAGCAATCGGGAATGTTCACGCGGACTCGGATGGGAGGGTCGCGGGGACGCAAAACCTGGGAAGTCGATAGAAATTCCGCGCGACACGGCAGGCATTTGTGACCTCTGACTATGATCTCACCGCTTGTGAGGCGTGCGATTTCCGTCTGGGTCTGCACGCCTTCCACTTGGGCAAGATAGGATCGTTCATGAGCGAATTTCGGATCAAGCAAACGATTGTTTAGACCGGGCTCGTCTGAGAGTAGAAGGAGACCTTCGGAATCCATGTCCAGCCGACCGAGTGGATACACGCCAGCTGGGAAGCCAAAATCCGCAAGCGTCCGCTGACCGGGACGATCCGGAGTAAATTGGCTGAGGACTCCGAATGGTTTGTTAAAGGCGAGAATCACTGCCCGGTATCCTCGGTAAAAGTTAGATGTAAGTCAATAAACGCCGTGCTTTAGTGTCAGGCATTCCTTGTGTTTCGTGCAAGAAGGTGAAACTTCCTGTCGAAATGATTCACGTTTTAGAACAATCGCAATTTTTTCCGATTTCCATCGATCAGGCTTGGAAATTTTTCGCAACACCAGCGAATTTGGATGAGATCACGCCGGACGAGCTAGGTTTCAAGATCGTGTATCAGCCGGATGAGACCATGTATGAAGGGCAGATCATCGAGTATAAGGTTATGGTGGCTCCGGGGATCTGGCTGCCATGGGTCACGGAGATCAAGACAGTGGAAGAAGGAGTCTCTTTTGTGGATGAGCAACGATTCGGCCCCTACAAATTCTGGCATCACCGCCATTCTTTCGAGGAAAAGGATGGTGGTGTGCTAATGAGAGATCTCGTCCATTACGCACTGCCCCTATGGCCGTTTGGCGAAATCGCCCACAGTGGTTTTGTCAGGCCGAAATTAGAAAGGATTTTCAGCTATCGTCGTGAGATTTTGGAAGATCGATTCGGCGGATCGAGTTCGCCGCCCTGATCACTCCTTGGTCTGACCCGTTCCTCTCACCCTGTATTGATAGCTCGTCAGTTCGCGTAGGCCCATTGGTCCGCGGGCATGGAGCTTATCTGTGGAAATGCCGATTTCCGCGCCGAATCCAAATTCTCCGCCATCGGCAAACCGCGTGGACACGTTGTGCATCACACAGGCGGAATCGATGGATTTCAGAAACGTTTCTGCTTCCGCCTCGTCTGAGGTGACGATGCAATCGGTGTGGTGGGAGGCGTATGTGTTTATGTGGGAGATAGCCTCCTCCATGTCCTCAACGAGTTTGATGGAGAGGATTTTTTCCAAATATTCGGTCGACCAGTCATCCTCCGTAGCTGGAATCAGGTCTGATAAGATGGTGCGCGATTCTTCACATCCGCGTAGCTCGACGTCCTTTTCGCGCATAGCTCTGGCAACCTCGGGCAAAAACTTCGCGGCAATCGATTTCCGTATGAGCAGAGTTTCGAGGGCATTGCAGACGCCTGGTTTCTGTGTTTTGGAGTCGACTGCGATTTTCACTGCCATTTCCTGGTCGGCCTTTCCTGAAACGTAGAGGTGGCAGATCCCGTCGTAATGTTTGATGACCGGCATGCGAGCAAGAGATACGACTGTCTCGATGAGCCCTTTCCCACCTCGTGGGATGATCAGATCGAGCCATTGGTCCATTCCGGCCATCGCGGCGACACTTTCCCTATCTGTAAATGGAACGAGCTGGATGGCGTGATCCGGGAGGCCCGCCTTTTTGCCTCCGGCGGCGAGAGCGGCAGCAAGTGCGCGGTTTGAGTGGATGGCTTCGGAGCCGCCGCGTAGGATCGTGGCGTTGCCTGTCTTAAAACAAAGAGCCGCGGCATCTGCGGTGACGTTCGGACGGCTTTCGTAGATAATGCCGATGGTGCCGATGGGAACACGGATTTGCTCGATTCTGATGCCGTTCGGGCGTTCCCATGAATCCATGACCTGTCCGGTGGGATCTGGAAGGGAGGCGACGTGCTCTAGGGCCGAGGCGATCACTTCCAATCGGCTTTCATCAAGACGAAGGCGATCGAGCATGGCGCTCGAGAGGTCCTTCTTTTCGCCAGCAAGGATATCTTTCGCGTTTTCTGAGAGAATGTCTGCTGAAGCATCCCGGAGGCCTTGCGCCATGGCGCGGAGAATGGCATCTTTCTTTTCTGAAGATAGAAGCGAGAGCTTGTACGCTGCGGCGCGGGCCTGGCGGCCCATTTCGTGGATGGATTCTGTGATCTGTTCAGACATTTGGTTCAATATTTTGAATTGGTTCGTCGGCGGGTTCGCAAGGCAGGAATCTCGTGGAGTATCCGTTTCCGTTCACGATATCAGTCAGGCGATGAGGATGACGACCGTTGGCGATATGGGTTTCAATTCCCGCTTCTACTGCGAATTTCACCGCTTTGAGTTTCGACGCCATTCCTCCCATGGAGAATTTTCCTTTGTCGTTCCGAACGTGTTGGAAGACATCGTCGATATTCGAGACCTCCCGGATCAGTTCGGATGTGGTGGGGTCTAGCAGACCATCGACGCTGGTGAGTAGAATGACCCTCTTGACGCCGATGAGTTTGGCCACCCGAACTGAAAGCATGTCGTTGTCCCCGAAGTTCAGCTCGCGAATGGCGACTGAGTCGTTCTCGTTCACAATGGGCAGGATGTGCTTCTCGGAAAGCAGGCGGTTGAGCGTGTTTTTGATGTAACCGCCACGCTGCGGACCTTTGATATCGCCCGCGGTTAGAAGGATCTGCGCGACAGAGATATCGAAGTTTGCAAATAGCGATGTGTAGGTTCTCATCAGTCTTGCCTGACCCACTGCGGCGCAGGCTTGCCGCGTGATGATGTCCTTTGGATATTCACGGAGGCCCATGGCGGAAACGCCGGAACCTACAGCCCCGGATGATACGAAAAGACAGTTGTGACCGGCTTTCATGAGTCCTGCGATGGCGGTGACCAGATGGAGGAGAGCAGCACGATCAATCGTGCCGTCTTCGGTACGGGTGAGAACGCCAGTGCCGGTTTTGATGAGAGTGAGGTTGTTTAGCATGGAAAAGTCGCGGGAAATCGCCGCTGGCGGGAGCCATAACCCGGTGGCGGATGGATTGCCACCGCAAAGCGAGATTTAGTTAGGAAGTTGGCCTTGCGATGAGTGCCGCTATTCTCTAGACCCTCCAGAGTTCCTATGAAATTTCTCTCCCGATGGTTCCTGTTGTTTCTGCTGGTTTTTCCGGTTCTCCCTTTGGTCGCTAGCGAGGAAGGAGGGCCTGCCTACGAGTTCGCCGATGGATCTGTGCAGCATTCCGCTCTTCCGCTCCCTATCCAGGAATACCCCGTCGTGGAGGGCGGGTTGTGGGAAACGATCCAGGCGCGCGCGACCGCGGAACCTTTCAATATCGCAGCGAGTGTCATCTTTTTCCTAGCGATCATGCATACGTTCGCAGCCGGTCCGCTGAACAAGATCGCACACAAACTCGAAGTGGAGCACGCGGAAAGACTTCGGATTCGCGGGCCGAAGGATGAAGCGCATCCGGATGGTGAGGACGAAGTTTCTTTTGGTGCAACCGTTTTTCATTTCCTCGGGGAGGTTGAGGCGATCTTCGGCCTCTGGGTGATCGCACTAGCCGGCGCCGCGGCCTATTTCTACTCGTGGCCAGATTTCAAGCTGTACGTGAACAACGATCGGAACTTCACCGAACCGATGTTTGTAGCGGTGATCATGGCAATCGCAGCAAGTCGTCCGGTCCTTCGGTTCGCGGAGAGGCTCATGGCGAAAGCCGCCGGCCTCGGTAAACAGACACCGGGTGCGTGGTGGATTAGCGTTCTGGTAATCGCTCCGATCCTGGGGTCTTTCATCACGGAACCAGCCGCGATGACGATTGCAGCGATGCTGCTTGCGAAAAAATTCTACAGGAATCGACCGTCCAAGAAATTTGCCTACGCAACGATCGGCCTGCTTTTCGTGAATATTTCCGTGGGAGGTACTCTCACGAATTTCGCGGCACCCCCGGTTCTGATGGTCGCCGCGACTTGGGAGTGGAGCACTCCGTTCATGCTGGAGCACTTCGGGTGGAAGGCTGTGATCGGTATTCTGATCGCTACCGGAGCATACTACATGTATTTCAGAAAAGAGCTGATACAGCTCAACCACAACCAGATCAGCGGTGAGGACGGCGAAGGTCATCGCCTTTCGTGGCAGGAAAGGGAAGATGACATCCCCGCATGGATTACGTGCGTTCATCTCTCGTTCCTAGCATGGACTGTGTATACCGCGCATTATCCGGTGCTATTCGTCGGTGGATTCTTGTTTTTCCTCGCCTTCCGGATGTCCACAAGGCACCACCAGAACTCGGTGTCCCTGCGTAGCCCCATCCTGGTGGGATTCTTCCTTGCCGGCCTGATTATCCACGGTGGTCTTCAGGGCTGGTGGATCGATCCGGTGATCCGGACCCTTGGTGATGCCACGCTGATGCTGGGAGCGACCGTTCTGACCGCGTTCAACGACAACGCGGCCATCACCTATCTTGCCTCGCAGGTAGAAGGACTCTCGATCACCGCGAAGCATGCGGTTGTGGCCGGAGCTGTTACCGGTGGAGGGCTTACGGTGATCGCAAACGCACCGAACCCAGCCGGACAGAGTATCCTGGCTAGATTTTTCAAAGGTGGAGTCTCGCCGCTCTATCTATTCCTAGGTGCGCTGATTCCGACAGTGGTCATGTATCTTTGCTTCGTCGTGCTGCCGAATGGTCCCGCCCACGAAGGAGTTGAGCATCACAAGGGAGGACTTCCCGTGGAGGCTCCGTCGGGGCAGGGCGATATTCCCGTCGCACCTGCGGAGGCTGAGTGATTTGCCCGGACTTCCGAGCGAGATCATCCGGAAGCCGGATGACCGGGCATCCGCCCGATAGATTCCGGCGGTCTGTCTTCCTCCAACGCGACCGGACTGGATTGGGCATCCACCTCGGTTAAGCACAGCAAAGGGTTGAAATCCTTTGCCCAAAACCCGTTAGTGTCCAGCGCGGTAAGTCCGCAAGAATATTCTTTTGCAAAATACTAGACCTATAGTATTCATAAGGATGCCAAGAATCGCCCCTACCATCGAGTTGTCCGAGTCCGAAACCTCGAAGCTGGAACTGATCGCGTCACGACCGAAGTCCCTCCGACGAGATTCCGAGCGTGCACGGATCATCCTGCGCTGCGCCTCGGGCGATTCCAATAAGGAGGTTGCCAGCGCGGTCGGAGTCACGGCTCAAACCGTAGGCAAATGGCGCAACCGTTTCCTGGAAAACCGGATCGAAAGCCTTGTGGACGCTCCGCGCAGCGGTTGTCCCCGGTCCATTTCGGACAAGAAAGTGGAGGAAGTCCTGACCAGAACACTTGAAGCCCCGCCAAAAAACCGGACCCATTGGAGCCGTCGCCGCATGGCCAGGGAGGTTGGAATCGGACAGGACAGCGTCGGGCGCATCTGGCGGATTTTCGGGGTAAAACCCCACTTGGTCAAAGGCTTCAAGCTCTCCAAAGACCCCATGTTCGCGGAGAAGGTTCGTGATGTCGTCGGCCTTTATCTCAATCCGCCGGACAGGGCCATCGTGCTTTCCGTCGATGAGAAGAGCCAGTGCTAGGCTTTGGAACGCGCACAGCCCGTCCTGCCGATGGATCCGGGAAGTCCCGAGCGCCAGACCCATGACTACATCCGCCATGGTACCACTTCGCTTTTCGCCGCGCTTGAAGTGGCGACGGGAAAGGTCATCGGACAGTGCCACGGCAGACACCGGCACCAGGAATTCCTGAAGTTCCTCAAACTCATCGACGCAAGCTACCCGACGCGCGCAGGGGAAACCCTCCACCTCATCGTTGACAACTACGCGACCCACAACACGGCGCAAATCCGCAAGTGGCTGGCCAAACATCCGCGCTTCGAACTTCATTTCACGCCGACCGGGGCGTCCTGGCTCAATCAGATCGAACGGTTTTTCGGTCTCCTGACCGACCAAAGGATACGCCGTGGGAGTTTCGAATCGACCGCGGAGTTGGAGAAGGCGATCATGGACTACATCCAAACTCACAACGAAGAAGCCTCCCCGTTCGTCTGGTCGAAAACCCCGGAAGAGATTTTCGAGAAAATCACCCGAAGTTTTTCTTAAACGGACTTACCGCGCTGGACATTAGTGCATCCCGTCCGCCACCCGAAATGGGTTCGCAGATGATCAGAGTGTGGAGGTTCATCTCCGATATGCGCTACCGACTCCACAGGCGCAACCTATGGAGTTCGTGGAGTTCGCCGTGGGGCTCCGATAGGCTGCGTCTCGAGAAGGGAGGGGCTTATTTCCTGCGGATCTGCCAAATCTCGCAGAGCTGGTTACGCTCCGGGACGCGGCTGCTGAAGCGATCGGTCTGTCCGAGATACACAGCTTGGACGAGTTGGCCCGAGCGTTTGAGTTCGGAGTAGTATTCCGCTGCAGCGGTTGCTCTATCCGAGGAGAGGCGCTCGTTGGACTCGGGATTTCCGGTCTTGGAGGCATATCCGATCACCAACAGCAAGTCGCCGTCAGGGATGCTATCGACGAGAGAGGAAATCGTCTGTTGATCCTCGGCAGTCAGTTCGCTTGATCCGGTTGCGAAGGGAAGAGTCGCAAGCACGTTCGCGCCTAGTTCGACACCCAGTTTGCTGTATTCGGTGTTGTTGTCAGAGTCGATCTTTCCTTCCAGTTTACGGAGTCGGCGAAACAGCTCGACCGCTGCCGGCATCAGGTCTTTTTCCGATTTTGCGAAAAGATCCGCGTTTCCGATCTGCGCTTCGAGTTCCTTCACACGGTTTTCAAAGAAATCCCTGGCACGCAAAGACTCCTCGAGGCGACGCTCCAGGTCAGCGTAGTCCTCCTCGCTGATGGCTCCCTTCATGTTCGCGAGTTGCTCGCGGGCAGCGGTGAGTTCAGCGGAAACGGCTTCCCGTTGCGCACGGGAATCGGCGAGCAATCGTTTCAGCCCGTCTGCCTCCGATCCACTGACCAAGGCTTTCTGGAAATCCGCTTGCACTCGGGCGAGCTCGGCGGAGAGGCTCTGGCGGATCTGTTCGGCACGGAGAAGGTCCTGGTTGACCTTGGTGATCTGTGCGTCTTTTTCGGTAAGTATCTGTTGGAAACGACCTGAGAGCGCAACCAGAGTATCGGCATCCGTTTTAAGGCGTTTCGCGATTTCTTCCATCGGCTCGGATCCGCCTTCAAGAGGCGGGAGTCCGGCGGCCATGCGCTGGCGGTTGAGTTCACTCCGGCGAGCATCGAGATCCGCCTTCAGCGCGGCGACCGCGGGATCATCAACGAGGATTCCGGTTCCGCCGGACCTTTCCGTCTTGCGCATGTTCGTGACGACTAGAACCACGACCATAGCGAAAATCATGAACAGTAGGAAGATGACAGGCATCATCATTCCGCCGAAGCGACCCTTGTCAGCGCTTCCGGAAACACCGGAGTCTGCATCCGCTGCCTCCGTATTCGCATGGGATTTCTCCACGATTTTCGTCTCTTCGATTTTCTCCACCTTCGTCTCGTCTGGCATGCGGCAAGCTTGTCCAGCTACGAGGGTGTCTGTCAATCGTCACGGACTAAACCAGAAGCTTGGAAAATTCCTCCGGCTTGTCGAAGAGGAAGTTCGGTTTGGAGGCTGCCAGCGACTCCCGTGAATTGAAACCCCAAGTCACCGCCGCATGCGGAATTTTCGCTTTCTGCGCCGCTTTCACATCGCGCAATTCATCGCCGATGTAGAGCATTTCTGATGATTTCAGGGAAAATGTCTTCCGGATCGCCCGAAGATGTCGCGCTTTCCCAGTGAGCTTCGAAGTGGAGGAGACGAATTCGAACTGATCCCGGAGTCCGTGGTTTCTGAGGAAGACATCCACGTTGGCCGTCGAATTGGAGGTGAGGATTCCGAATGAATCAACATGTTTTCGAAGCTCTGACAATGCTTCGCGCATACCTTCGATGAGTTGCAACCGTTCGATGTTCGCGCGCATCATTCCCGTTCCACGGGCAATTATAGAGGGGACCCGGCGTTTGGGGATTTCCAGTTCCGAGAGGATTTGTTTCAAGGATAGGTGGCGTAATTTCGGCACTTCGTGCTCTTCCACCTGACGGATCCCGTAATCCGGGGCCAGCTCGTTGAAAATCCTCCGTGTTTCCCCGAGGGTGTCCGCGATCGTCCCATCGAAATCAAAAACCAATACCCGGTAGTTCATCCGGCGGAAACTTGCCTGCCCGTTCCCTTCCCGGCGAGACAAAAGGTGCTCGCGGAAGCAAACGTTTGATCGTTCAGAGGCTGAGGTTCGGGTCGATGTCGCCTTCGAGGTTATCTGTTTTCCCCGAGAAAAAGCGCAGGAGCCCCGGCAAATGCGATCATGGCGGCATTGTCGGTGCATAGATCCCGATTCGCCAGGGCGAGACGAATCCCTTCCTTCTCGCAGCGTTTCTCGAATGCCGCGCGAACCGCCCCGTTCAGGCTCACCCCGCCGGAAAGCGCGATCAGATCGGAGCCGGCGGTTCGGGCGGCACGGATCGTTTTCTCCACAAGAACTTCGATCACTGCGACTTGGAACGAGGCTGCCACGTCTCGGGTCCGGGCCCCTGATTGTTTCTGAAGGGTGTAGAGCACGGCTGTTTTCAAGCCGGAAAACGAGAAATCCAGGGAGCCGTCATGCATTATGGACCTCGGGAAATCGAACGCGCGGGGATCACCATCCATCGCCACTTTTTCAATTTCCGGCCCGCCAGGGTAGGGGAGTCCGAGCATTTTCCCCACCTTGTCGAAGGCTTCTCCGGCGGCATCGTCCTTGGTGCTTCCCAATCGGATGTAGTCTCCCGCACCCTTTACGTTCATTAACAAAGTATGACCGCCGGAAACGATCAACGCGGTGTGCTGCGGGACCAGTGATTCGCCGAGAAAAGGTGACAGCAAATGTCCTTCCATGTGGTTGATTCCGACGAAGGGCTTGCCGATCACGCAAGCCATCGCCTTTGCTGCCGTGCTTCCGACGAGCAACGATGACGCCAGCCCCGGACCCATCGTCGCGCCGAACACGTCGATGTCACGGATGCTTGTTCCAGCCTCGGAAAGAGCTTTTGCCACCAGCCCGTCAAGGCAGAGCGAGTGGCTCCGTGAAGCCAGCTCGGGAACCACTCCGCCGTACTCACGGTGTTGCTCGATCTGTGACGCGACCTCGCTGGCAAGGATCTCGGCGGCACCGCCCGGTTCGCCGCGCAGGATCGCAACCGCCGTCTCATCACAGGAACTTTCAATTGCTAGGAAAACCGCCACGGGGGGACTATTCATTCTCGCACCCGCGCGGCAAAGCCGGAAATTCCGCCGGAATGTCTTCCTCGATTCACGGGCCGGGTGATTTGCCTCTTGGTTATTTTCCCATCACAGGTCTCAGCGTCTTCCGGGAGGTGGATTGGACAGGTGGTTGTCGCTGTCAGCTCGGGCTGTTTCCGGAATTCAGGCACGGTGAAGGCAGATACGAGATTCGAGTTTTTTCACCACGATCCGTGTTGGACGTTTCGTTCCGTGATGTTCCAGCGTCCGCCATGTCCTTTTCCGATGAATATCCCGCCCTCCTTGCAGAATCCGACGCCACTGATGCGCCGGTTCATGGGTTTACTGGAGGAAGATGTCTCCTCTGGAAACGCTTGCGCGCAAAAGTCAGCGGGAAACCCGGAAAAATTTCGGGAAAGACCATGCGCCTGTTCGCACCGCTCTACGTCTCCAACGAATGCGTGAACAACTGTTCCTACTGCGGATTTTCCCGCGACGCCGCCATCTTGCGGACCACACTGACAGTCGATCAGGTCGTCACCGAAGCGAAGCATCTCCACGGCTTGGGTTTCCGAAATCTCCTGCTGGTCGCCGGCGAGCATCCGAAATTCGTTTCCGATGGCTACCTTCAGAAATGCCTGGATGCCCTGATCCCGCTTTTCCCCACGCTCGCCCTCGAGGTCGGACCCATGGAGGATGATCAGTATGCCGAAATCGTCCGCATGGAGCCGAGGGTCTGATCGTCTATCAGGAAACCTACCGTCGCGAAACCTACGAGACTCTCCACACCGCCGGTCCGAAGAAAAAATTCGACTGGCGTCTGAATTGTCCGGAACGCGCATACGCCGGAGGCTTCCGCCGTATCGGAATCGGTGCGCTGTTCGGTCTGGCCGATTGGAAACACGAGGCACTCTCCCTCGCAGCCCACCTCGAGTATCTCTACAGACATTGCTGGAAAGCGCAATTTTCAGTCGCCTTTCCCCGCATGCGTCCCTACGCCGGAAATTACCAGTATGAGCCGGATCCGAACCGCTACCTGCCGGACGCGGCCCTACTCCGGCTCGTCACCGCGTTCCGTATCATTTTCCCGCAAGTGGCCATCGTGCTCTCCACCCGGGAACCAGCTCCGCTTCGCGATGCGATGGCCTCGCTGGGCATCACACACATGTCGGCCGGTGCGCGGACCGAGCCTGGCGGTTATACCGGTGCCGGCTCCGATGATCTCCACCTCACGGTAAAAGGCCGCCGGGTCGAGATTTCAGAAAAATCCGGGAAGGAAAAGGCCACCGAGCAATTCCAGATCCACGATACCCGCAGTCCCCACGAAATTGCGGAGATGCTACGCGACCAGGACATCGATCCGGTGTGGAAGGACTTCGATCAGACCCTGGTACAGGCCTGAAACCTTCACATCAGAGCCGCGAATTGCAGAGGCTCCAGCGTCAACCGCTGGGTCGCCACGATGCTCTTCCCTGCCACGATATCCGTGAAAGTCTTCCTCATGCCGAGCTGGCGCAGACGTGTTGCGGAGAGATCCTGGGGATGCTCGGAGAAATTCGCGAGACACAGCACGCTCTGCCCGCCGAAGCTGCGGAAGTAACCGAAGACGTGCGGATTCTCCGTGCCGATGAACTCCGTGTGACACTCCTGGAACGCGTGGTTGTTTTTCCGATCTGCGATAGCTTCAGGATCCCGTCGAAAATCCGCGCCTCGATCGCTTTCCGGTTCCTTGCGTAGTTCCGCCTTTTCCCAATCGAACTGCGGACGATGCATCCACCTGTCGTCGCCATCCTTTCCCGGGTCCGAGTGGTAATCGTAGTCGTTCAGCAACCCGATCTCGTCCCCGAGGTAAATCAGCGGAATACCTCCGATGGTGAAAAGAATGCCGTGGAGCAGCAGGATGCGACGGATCGCCATCTCGATCTGGTATTCATCCTTTTCATAGATCCCTTTCTCCAGGCCGCAAAGGGAAGCGGTCGTGCCGCAGATCCGCGCGTCCCCCGTCCGGGGATTGAACTGGAATTTTTTCCCTCGGGCGAAAGTGTCGCCCTCTCCCGAGAAAAAGTCGTTCAGGAACCAGCGGTGATCGTGCGGATTGATGCCGATCTCCCACAGGTCCCGGTCCTCGAAGCCCCACCCGATATCGTCGTGACAGCGGATGTAGTTCACCCACGAGCATCCGTGCGGGAGCTGGAAACGCTTCGGTAGGCAGTGCGAGAGGACGCGCGCGTCGCGGGTGGCGATCGAGTTCCAGAGCTGGACCATCAGTGGCGGGTTGTAGGAAAGATGGCACTCCTCCTCGGACACGTATTTCTTGATCTCGTCCGGGGCCACGATCGCCTCTGATTTGAAAATCAGAGCGGGAGCAGCAATCCGCGCGAGAGAGTTGAACGCCTGGATCAGCAAGTGCGCTTTCTCCAGATTCTCGCAGGAGGTTCCTTTTTCTTTCCAGAGAAACGGAACCGCATCCATGCGCACCATTTCCACACCGGCGTTCGCCAGGTAGAGCATTTCCCCCGCCATCGCGTTGAAGACATCCGGATTCGCGTAGTTCAGATCCCATTGGAAATTGTTGAACGTCGTCCAGATCCATTTCCCCAGACTCGTCCGGTAGGTGAAAGACCCGGGGTGCGCGTCCGGGAAAATCGGTCTCAGCGTCTGCTCGTATTGGTCCGGCTCCGTCCGGTCGGGATACATCCGGTAGAAATCCTGATAATCCACGTCGCCTTTGAGGGCGTTTTTCGCCCACTCGTGCTCGTCCGAAGTATGGTTGAAAACGAAATCCAGAACCAGGCTCATCCCTTGCTGGCGAGCTTCGCGCGAAAGCTCCCGCAGGTCCTCCATGGTGCCGATCGCGGGGTCCACCTCGCGGTAGCTGCTGATTGCGTAACCACCGTCGTCATCACCTTCCGGACTTCTGAAGAGCGGCATCAGGTGCATATAGGTAACTCCCAATTCTTTCAGATAGCCCACCCTGTCGCGCAGGCCCCGGAGGTCTCCGGAAAACAAATCCACATACGCCATCGCGCCGATCGACTGGTTCGATTGATACCAATGCGGCTGCCCCTCCCGGATCGCATCCAGGCTTTTCAGGTCCGCGTCCCGGTCCAGCCACGAATGCGCCGCCGTCTGCAGGATGCGCTCCACGTGGAAGAAAAAATCATAGCTCGGCCCGTAGATCCTCCACAGCAGATCGAACAGCACGGGGAAATGATCGTCGAGTCGCGCCTCGAACGCCTCCCACTCCGCCGTTCCAACCTCCTGCGGAAACGCCTTGTGGAGACGTGGTAGAAGTCGGGCGAGAGTCAGGCGGCTTTCGCGGGCGGTCGGGGTGGATTCGTTGTAATTCATTGTGGAAATTCGTGTCAGTGCGGCGGGTTCGCTCTCTCTTGTGTCACGCAGGGATTATGCCAGCTAAGCCCGCCCGTGCAAACCGTCAAACGATACTCTCGGCACCCGCCGTCCGCATCCGGGATATTTCCGGAGCGATTCCTTGGACCCCTCTCCGGCATGTGCTACCCTCTCCGCCAAGAGCCCCGAAGGAGGGCACGTGTCGTTTGCTTTCTCGGTTGATCCTTATTTGGTCGTTACAGGTTGAAACTCAGTGCCCCCGGGTGGACGGGCGAAACCAACCATACAAAGCGAAACATGAAACTATTCATCGGCAATTTATCTTACGACACCACGGAACAACATCTCGGCGACGCCATCGGCACCGCCGGCACCATCGTTGACTTCCACCGCCCTACCGATCACCAGACCGGCAATCCGCGCGGATTCGCCTTCATCACCCTCGACAGCCGCGAGGCGGGTGAAAAAGCCATCGAGATCCTTGATGGTGAAAAACTCGATGGCCGCGAGCTTCGTGTGAACGAGGCCGAAGAGCGCCGCCCCTCCCATCCCGCCGACAGGCCGCAGCGAGTTTCCATGGAAGTTCCGAAACAACGCCCGGTTGATGACCGTCCGATCGGAAAAGACGGAAAAAAAGTCCGCTACAAAGGCATCTAAAGTGTCTACTTGAGGTTGCGGCGGACTCGGCAGGCAGTGTAGAACGCCCGCCCGCTCCCAATGATTTCTCCGTCCCTCAGTGAAAAACTCCTCGGCTCCGTCTCCCGGGATTTTTTCCGCCCGCTGACCCGCCCCTCCGCTGCGATCTACGTTGATTGCGCGGATCGCCTGGCGGATATCGCCGGCGACGCGGGGCGGCTTCCGTATTCAGAGGCCATCGCCCTCATTCGCGAAATCCTCCAGAATCATCCCGACATCGTCCTGGATGAGGACGAGGGCGCCGCTCTCCGCGATTCCCGCCAGCGCGCCGGTCAGCTTTTCAACCGACTTTGCGATTCCGCATGGCTCGAGGACCAGCAGCTCGGTCTTCACGAACGTTGGACCCTCATTTCCCCCGGTCTACGTCCCATGCTCCGCCTGCTTCGCGAGCTTGCGGAGGACGAGATCGCCGAGTTGAAAACCTTCGCCGATACCGTGCGCGGTGTCTGTGAAACACTCGAGCGCCCCGGTATTCTCGATGCCCGCATTCACGATGCGGATGTTCTCCGTGCCAACGTCACCGATGTGAACGCCCGCCTCGAAAGCGCCGTCATCCAGCTCCATGGCGTCGAAAAACTCATCTCGCTTTTCGACAACCGCCAGCGCCTCAGCGAATCCCCTGCGGAAACCCTCCGTCTGCTCTACGCGGAGTTCGGCGCCGGCCAGCATATGGTCTGCTATGATGCCCTCCGGCGGAACGGTCTTCTCCCCCGCCTCCAGGCGCTTCGCTCCATGGTCGCCGACCGGCGCGACGATCCTCTGATGAAGGCCCGCCTCGCCGAAGGTCTCGCCACCCATTACCACTGGGATGAGAACGAAGCCTACCACCGTGCGGAAAAAGCTCTCCGGCTGCTGGAGCAACGCCTTTCCGCCATCCGTCTCGTTGCGGATGCCATCGATGCCCGCATGGCCGCCTTCAACCAGCTTTCCCAGCAACGCTACCGCTATCAGACAGAGCTTCGCGGGCGCCGTCCGGAAATCGTGAAAGCCTACTGCGATGCGATCAACCTGCGACACAACGGCACCCGCCTCGCCACCCTGCGCAACGAGGACTCCGATTTCCAGCCCCTCGTCCCCGAGGTGAAGTTCTTTTACGGCATCGACTCCCTCGCCCGTGTCCGCCGCGTGAAAAGCCCGGCCGACCTCACCTTCGGATCCGAGTCGGGCGATACCGCGGAAACCTCCGAGGAAACCCTGGCCGCACTTCGCGAGCGCCAACGTCTCGCCCTCACCCCCCAGCGCGCCGCCCGCCTCGTCGCAAGGCTGCTCCCGGAAAAATTCTCCTCCCTTTCCACCGAAGCCTTCACCGCCACCGACACCGATGAAATGTTGGATCTCCTGGCCATCGCTGCCTACGACCGCGCAGTCACCGCCGATGGCAAACGCGTCTCATGGTCCGTAGACGGCCCCGGAAAAGACCAAGGCCTCGATCCCGCCACCATCCCTGCGGACTCCCACGCCGAGTGGCAGGTCGAGCGCTTCACCATCTCCCGCTCTTAATTTCAGCATTTATGACAAACCAATGGCCCAGTTTCTGGTCGGACGTCCCCGAGGATGACCGCCCCGGCATCCGTGAAATCCTCGCCGAACTGCTCGGCCGCGGCACTCTGCTCGGCGAGAGCGGCTCCGGTCGCGACCTCTTCCTACTGGCCCGCGATCACTACGAAAAACATATTTCCGACTACCTCGCCCCCCTCGGCCTCGAGCTGGTCGTCGACGACGATTTTTCCCTCCTCCAGGCCCGACCCATCCCCGAGACCTGCCATCTCCTCTCCCAGTTTTCCAAAGACGAAACCCTGCTCATCCTCGTCATGTGGCGTGCCTGGGACGACCACCGGACCAATGAAATCAGCTCCGCCGTCGTTCTCACGGTCGATGATCTCTGGACCCGTTTCCGCAGCACCTTCGACAAGATCGACCCCCCGGAAAAAACCCACCTCGACGCCCTCCTCGCCCGCCTCAAACGCCACCGTCTCATCCGCACCCACAAACCCGACGGGTCGGAAAACCTGGGAGAAACCCTCATCGAAATCCTTCCCAGCCTCCCACGGGTCATCCCGTTCGACTCCCTCGAATCCTGCCTCACCCGAGCCGCCCTCTACGAACCTAACGAGCCCACAGAGGCCCCCCCGCAACCCCAGTCTTCCCTGAACTCTGAAAACTGAAACCTCGCAACCTCTCCCGGAAATGCCCTCCAGAGTCCACCTCTCCCGCATCATCGCCATCAACTGGTACGGCTACCGGCGTTTCATCGACGTCTCCGGCCTCTCGCTCATCACCGGAGCGAACGGTTCCGGGAAAAGCGTGCTGCTGGATCTCATCCAGTTCGTCATGCTCGGCGAATCCCTCTCGCGTTTCAACAAAGCCGCCGCCGGAGCAGGCAGCGGCCGATCCCTCCGCGGCTACTGCCTCTGCGATACCAACACCCAGGGAGCCGATGGCCAGGAGCGCTACCTCCGCCCCTCCGGCGTCACTCTCGCAGCCCTGGAATTCGTCTGGCCGCAGGAGGAAAACGAAGAAACCCCGCGCCGTGAAACCTGGGGCGCGCGCATCGAGTTCGAAGGCCCTTCTTCGAAAGGGAAAACCCTCTGGTTCACCATTCCACAGCGCATGGAAAAGGACGATTTCCTAGGGAAAGATCTCCTCTCCGACGATCTCACCTTCATGCCCGAGGACGAATTCCGCGTCCACGTGAAGCGCGATCTCGGTGGCGAAGTCTTTGACCGCCAGGGTTCCTATCTGGAGGAAATGAGCACCCGCAGCCATCTCGGCTTCGACCGCCCGCAGATGAACAAAACCCTGCCGAACTCCATGGCCTTCCAGCCGGTCGAATCGTTCGAGAAATTCATCCGGGAGTATCTGCTTGAGCCGGGAATGCCGGATGTGAAAGCAGTCCGTGCCAGCGTGGACGCCCACCGCCGCGCCCAGGACAGACTGGAGAAAATGCACGACCAGCTGGAGCGCCTGAAACGCATCGGAAATTTCCATACGGAGTACCGGAAGGCCCGTCGTGAAGCCCGCCTCCACGCCCACCTTCTTGACGCGCTCACCCACGAGCGGAGACTCGAGACCCTCAACGAGGAACGTGGGTCCCTCGAAAATCGCCGTACGGAAAATTCCGAGCAACGCGCCGATTACGAGTCCGCCATGCGGGAGCGGAACGAGCTCGACTCCCAGCTCAACAAAGTCCGTCTCACCGCAGGAAACGATCTTCAGACCGCGCGCCTCAACGAAGCCCGCGTGCAGCAGGATGAAATCAACCGCGACCTCGAAGCCCTGCGTGAGATCGAGAAATCCGCCCAGCAGTTTCTTTACGAGCGCACGCAGAACTGGAAGCAGTGGCTGCGTCTCGCCGAAGACCTCGAGCTAAGTCCGCAAGCCCAGACCAACGATTGGCTCAAAGCCATGCAGGGGGGGGAGGAAAACGCCGCGCTCGATGCCGCCGCGAAAATGCCCCGCGCCTATCAGGCCCTCGTCAACGAAGCCCGCGACCATCTCCGTCCGCTTGAGGAAAAAATCAAAGATCTCGAATCCCGCGAAACCCGCCTCCGCCGCGAGCTCGACGATCTCGATCACAAAGGCAGCTCCGTCCCGTCACCCCTGCTCGATGCCCTGAAATCACGAGGCCAGAAAGCCGACGCCCTCGCCCGCGTGATCGAGGTGAAAGAGGATGCCGAGCCATGGTGGCCGCTGCTCGAGACTCTTCTCGGAAAGCACCGTTCCAGCGTTCTCCCGCAGGAATACAAAGCCGCGTGGGACCAGGCACAGCGGCTCGGACACCTCGACGAACCCCTCGTCAATCCCGACGAACTCGGCACCGCCTCAGGCTCCCCGAAGAAAGGAACCGTCGCCTCCTTTTTCGAAACCGAACACGACCTCGCCAGTTCCTACCTCCACCACCTCTACGGCGATCTTATCGCCGTCGAAACAGCTGCCGAGACTGAAAATCACTCGCGCGCCATCTCCCGCGACGGCTGGCTCAAAGACCCGCCGCACCGCCAGCCACCTCCAGCCATCGAGAGAATTCACCATCGGCGAGGAAGGCCTGCGCCGCCTGCGTGGGATGCGCAAAGACGAGCTTGCGGAAGTCACCGAGGAACTCTCCATCCTCCAGCGCGCCCGCGAAAACTGGCGCACGTTCCTGCATCGCGGCGAGAGCTGGGAACTCGACAAAGCCGATCCCCCGCAAGGCACCTCCAAGCTCCGCGATCTTCCCCGCCTCCGGGCGGAACTCGCCAAGCTCAACGAAACCATCCGCCTGCTCGCCACTCCGGAGCGCGAAGCGCTGGTCGAAAAACTCCGCGTAGCTGGAAGCAGAATTCCGCGGCGTCATCGAGCGCACCGGCCGCCTCGCCAACAGCATCGAGAAATTCGATCTTTACGAACAGCAGGCCCTCGAATCCATCGCCGATCTCGAGACCGACGAGCAGGAACTTTTCATCAAACGCCAGCAAGGCCGCGAATCCCTGACCGGAATCCTGGATACGGAAATTTCCGAAATGATCTCCTCGGTCAACAACCAGTTCCCGAAATGGAAGGACCGACTCGACGCCGTCGAAGCCGTTTCACGAACCCGCGAGCACGATTCCGACAAAGCCCGTCGCGACCGCGATATCGAACGCCACGCCCTCGCCGAACAACACCCGGAAGCCGCCGAAGCATTCGATCCCGATGACGACGAAAACACCCGCTACGAACTCCGCCGCGAGGAACTCGAAACCCACGAGTTGGAAAAATACACCCTCGCCGCCGAGGACGCGCGGAAGGAATGGGAAGACAGACTCCAGCACCAGGTGCTCGATGTCCTGAAAGAAAAACTCGACGAAGCCGAGCGCACCAAACGCGAACTCAACCGCGCCATGGATCACGACATCGGCGGCTGGCGTTACCAGCTCTCCATGAAAGCGGACCGCTCCCACAGCGCCATCTGGGCACTCGTCGACAAAGGCCTGAACCCCAGCATGGAACTCTTCGCCGAGGGCGCGAAGGAAGAGATCGAGAAAGCGAAATCCGAGCTCATGCTCGCCATCGAGAACGCCGAGGAACCCCGCCACCAGCGCGCGCTCGACTACCGCTACTACCACCATTGGGACATCCAGGCCACCCCGACAGGCAAGGGCGAAGGCGCCGCCATTTCCCTCAACAAGAACGCGAAAAAACAAAGCGGCGGCGAAAACCAGGCCCCCTTCTTCGTAGCCATGCTCGCCGCCTTCCAGCGCGTTTACGATCTCGGCCCTCGCGAAACCCGCAAGAACCTCGGCATCGTGATCATGGACGAGGCGTTCTCGAAACTCTCCGGCGACCGCATCGATTCCTGCCTTGCCCTCGCCCGGAACTTCGGCCTCCAGCTCGTCATGGCCTTCCCGGAAGACCGCCTCCCGACCATGATCCAGCATGCTGAAACCGTAGTCCAATGCCGCGTGGACCGCACCTACGACGAAGCCACCGGCCGAATCACCGATATCAACAACTGGGTCGTGAAAGTGGACCGCGAAAAACTCCTCGAAGCCCTTTCGTGAAACGAAAGGGGGACCACACGCGCCTCGCGTGTAGCTTCCGGCGCCCCCGCCGGAAGCACGTGTCACCAAAGATAGCGTCCCCCCTACCACCATTCCACGCCCCCCAATGAGACCCCCACCCTGGCTCACCGAACTCCACCGCCAATGGCAAAAAGCCCGCGGCAAACGCCCGCGCCAATCCACCCGCCCCTTCACCCGCGACTGGCACAAGCTGCTCGAATCCTCCGGAACCACCACCGGAGAAGACATCGCCACCGCCGAGCGCGAACTCATCTCCCTCGCACAACAAGGCCACCTCACCATCAACTACTACCAACGCCGTATCATACAGAAAATCGCCCTTCCGCCTGAAAGCGAACCCTGGCTCCGCGACCTCTTCGGCACCATCCCGGCCACCGACCTCGCAAAAAACTCCCACGCCATCCTCACCGAATTTCTCGAAACCCCGCACCCCGTCTTCCCCGAAGCATGGAGCAATCTGATCGGCTTCCTTCACACCGAGTTCACCGCCACCAGATCCCCGCACCCCTTCAAGTGGACCGAGCCGGAAGCCCTCCGCGAAAGCCTGGCAATCTGCCTCGCCCTCACCTCCCGCGAATGGGAACCCGGCACCCTCATCCGCTCCGCCAGCGTCGCCATCGGCCTCGATTCCAAAGGCTTGGAAAAACGCCAGAAGACCATCGAATCCGCCCTCTCGCGCCTCTTCAACGAAGAGTTCAAACTCAAATCCCTCGGCCTCGCGGAAGGGGATACCCACGTCGAGCTGAGCGGCCGCTTCCGCCTCCACTTCCCCGACGGCACCCATCAGGAGATAGACAACCTCCGCATCGCCAAGATCGATACCTCGGACATCTTCCGCTGCACCTCCATCACCACGGAGGCGGAGGAACTGCTCACCATCGAGAACCGAAAAACCACCTTCCGCCAGTACGCCGTTGCGAACCGGGACTCCCTCATCGCCACCACCTCGTTCCCCACCCCCACCTTCCGGGAGTTTCTGAAAAAGCTCCCACCGGAAATCACCCACCGCCACTTCGGCGATACCGATCCCGCAGGCTGGCACATCCTCCTCAAGCTCCGCGAAGCCACCGGCAGACCCGTCGAGGCCTTCCAAATGAAATGGCGCCCCGCCAAAACCCCCAACCCCCTCACCGCCTACGACCGCAAAACGCTTCCAAAGCTCCTCTCCAGCGAACTCCTCACCGATGTCCGCGAGCAAATCCAAGCCATCCTCGCGAACGACGACAAAGGCGACTACGAGCAGGAGACCATCGGACCTGTGGATCTAGGAGAAGAAGTGTGACCACGGAAAAGACGGAAAACACGGAAGGGAAGACTCCTGCAGCGATTCGGGGCATATCGGATGAATACTGACATTTTTTAAAAACCTCTTTTTCCGTGTATTCAGTGTATTCCGTGGTCAATCCCTCTTCATAAAAGCACCAGCAACACCGCCAAGGCACTCAACATCGCTCCGGAGTTGCTGATTTAAGACAGGGAGCCGCTTTGGAGGTTTGACCGAAAATCGCCTCGACCTCGGCGGCTTCAGCCTCGGACTTATACCGTTTGCCAAAAGTCCGTGCGTTTTCTTGGTAGGGTATTGTATTCCATGGAACGCGAGTCTTCAGCTCGCCCCGGAGCACTGAGCCGTTGCACTGGGGCGGGCTGAAGTCCCTCGTTCCAGTCGCCCCTCGGTTATAGGAGGAATCGATGCAAGAACTTCTGGCAAACGGTCTAAACGGGCGAGGTTTCAGGGATCTGTAGTCGAACCAACCTCGAAAACGACATGTGGATAAAATCGATCTTTTCACCGGCGCGTATACCTTCAACCTTCCGCTAGAAAAATCCGTGAAAGCTCAACTCGACATACTTATCGCGACTTTAAGAGCTGTGCATGCTCGCGAGATCACATCAGATGAGGCCAGGAGAGAAGTTGCGCAACTTGACTGGGTGGACTTGGATTGTGTCGGCGAGGTGTATAGCTATCTCGATCATTTTTGGTCTGACGCTGACATCCGGGAGAAGGACGAAGAATATGCTCGTTTTCAGGAGAACGAGTTAGGAAAGTTGATTGCTCATCTAGAAAACAAGGATTTTTACGCGGCCATCACAGTATCATTTCTCCATGTATCCTCAGAACCTAAGAAGCAGATTTGAGGCGGAGATGGTGACTCCTAGGAAGCCGTCTGATCATCTTCGAGCTGTTCACAGGGCGTCATTACTCTAACGTTGCAAAGAGTTGAAGATCTCCGAATCACAGTTCATTCGTAAACGATGCCTCATGGTAATTCGTGAAGCCTCCATGCACGAAGGCTCCTGGGAGATGACCCTGTTGGATCGATGCCATGATGCTATTGCATCGAAAGTCTCGCTCTACGATGACGAGTATCCCCTCGTTTCATTCTTCGCGTCAGATGGAGATTGGAATCTCTACACCACACATCGATTAGTCGGAGAGACATCGGGCACGCAAACCGAAATTGAATGTTCTGATTTTGATTCGACCGCCTTCGGTAACTTCAAACGAGATCTAGATTCTCCCCGAGTGACGGAGGCGGTTGTCCGAAGTAAGCATGGATCCCGAGTGTTTCTTTATGAGTCTGGATACGCCTCGATGGCACCGATTCACTACTTCAAGTTCTGGAGTCTAAAGTGGCCAGCTTGGAAGGAGACCTACCGCATTGAAAACGAAGAGTCAGAACGAGACGAAGATGGCGACGCCAAGGAAGGCATCTGCTTGAAATCGACCTTACCCCGGAGCGCTATTTCTATGACGCTTTCCCCAGACGGCGGTAGGTCTGGCCCTTAGTCTTGGAGACAGTCGGGCGATTTCACAAAACGTGACGCGCGGCAGTGATACGCCGGATACTACTGGAGTGATCGCCTGGATGCGGCTGCGGACTAAAGCCCGCGTTCCTTTACCCGGCGTTTCAGCCAGGGGTGGAGCAGGTTCGCGGCGAGGATGCGGAGAAGGGGTTTTCAACCCGTTCGCAGAGGATTCAGCCATTTGCTTGGGCAGCTCGAACGGGTTGAAAACCCGTTCTCCATTGCCTACTTTTTCCTCCAGACGGGGCGGGCGTGCTCGGTGATCTCGGCGTCGAGTTCCTTCATGCGTTGCTTGAGCGCGGTGACTTTTTCCGGATGTTCGGAGGCGAGGTTCTTGGATTCGGAAATGTTTTCCGTGAGGTTGAAGAGCAGCTCGTTCTTTTTCAGAAGCAGTTTCCAGTCTCCCTGGCGGAAGCCCTCCAGCTCGCCGCCGTTGTTGTAGTAGAGGAATTCCTCGCGCTTTTCCGTAGGCTTCCCGGTGATGGTGGCGGAGAGGTCGATGCCGTCGATGCGGTTCTCACCCGGCAGTTCGCTCCCGGCCAGGCTGGCGAGCGATGGCAGGAGATCGATGGTGGATATGAGTGCGTCGCTGGTGGTGCCGGCGGGGATGCGGCCGGGCGCCCACATCACGCAGGGGACCCGCTGTCCGCCCTCGAAGGTGGTGCCTTTTCCTTCGCGCAGGGGGAGGGCGCTGCCGGCGTGGTTGTTGAACCGGAGCCAGGGGCCGTTGTCGCTGGTGAAGACGATGTAGGTGTTTTCCGCGAGACCGAGATCCTCGACGGTCTTCATGAGACGGCCGACTTCCGCGTCGATGTGCTCGATGACGGCTTTGTATGCGTTTTCCGGATCGGGATCATAGGCATCCTCCGGGACGAAGAGCGGGATATGCGGCATGCTGTGGGGGAGGTAGAGAAAAAAGGGTTTTTCCTTGTTCTCGGTGACGAACTCGATGGCCCGGTCGGTATAGCGACGGGTGATCAGCCGCTGGTTGGCGGGCAGCTCTATGATTTTCTCATTCTCCATCAGAGGAGTCCTCCATGCCATCACATATGTATCCTGGTTCAACCAGCTCTCGTCGATGCCCGGCTTCACCTTTCCCTTGTTCTCCGGATGGTTCATGTCGTTCGAGTAGGGGATGCCGAGGTAGTAGTCGAATCCGTTGGCGATCGGAAGGGTCTCCGGGTGATGCCCCAGATGCCATTTCCCGATGGCGGCGGTGGCGTAGCCGAGGGATTTGAAATGGTCGGCGATGGTGTATTCGGCGGGGTTGAGCCCATGTTCCGATTGCGGGAAAAGCACACCCACGTGCATGCCGACCCGCTTCGGGTAGGAGCCTGTCATCAGCGCGGCACGCGAGGGGGAACAGATGGGGCTGGCGACCATGAAATTCGTGAACTTCCGGCCTTCCTTCGCCATGCGGTCGATGTTGGGCGTCCTGATATTCGGGGAGCCGAAGCAACCGAGATCCTGGTAGCCCTGGTCATCGGTGAAGATGATGATGATATTCGGCTTCGCGGCGGTCGCGGGCAAAGCGGTGGAGAGGATGAGCAGGGAGAGTAGGAGTTTTTTCATACGGTTTCTGGAAAAGTCTACAGCTCTACGTCCCCGGATGGCGAAATGTTTCTCATCCGGCTGCCGCCGTGGTAGCACAGGGGCGTGGCTGATTCCGTCTGGTGGGTGTATCTGGTCCGGTGCGGGGACGGATCTCTCTACACCGGAATCGCGACGGATGTGGATCGCAGGTTTTCCGAACATGAGAGCCAAGGGCCGAAGGCGGCGAAATACCTGCGTGGCAGGCTGCCGCTGGAGATCGTTTTCCGGAAGGAGATCGGGACCCGCTCGGAGGCGAGCAAGGAGGAGCTGCGGCTGAAAAAATTGCCTCGGAGTGAGAAACTCAGGCTGGTTGGTGGAACGGGGTTCGATTGAAAGTGCTGGGTGGACCGCCCGCCTGTCCGAAGGCCGGTCTTCAAGGTGCGGGATCGCGTGGGGATCCGGGTCGCTGACGTCCCGGAGGTTCGACCCCGTTTGCGGCGAGGGCGCCGCAAACAGCACGCGACGGCGCGTGCGGTCCCCACCACTTTCATTCACACTTGGTGGAATGCCTTGAGGTCGTTCAGCCATTTCTCCGGAACACGGTTGGCCGCTCCGAGCAAGGCGCCGACGACGGCTCCACGGTGGCAGTTGTCGCCGCCTACCATGGCATTCGCGGTGATGCCCGCGTCGAAATCGTCGTGGTATTTCCATGCGAGATAGAGTGAGGCGGGCATGGACTCGGCGATGTAGCAGGCGGGGGAGAAGCGCTGGCCGATGACGTGCGTATCGGGTTGGGTGGTCCATTTCTCGGCCTTCGTTCCGGAGATCCAGTCGCCGGCTTCGAATTGGATTGCCCCGCGCAGGGGGTGTCCTTCGCGGATGCGGAAAAGCAGCCGGGCCAAGGTATCGGCGGCGCGCTGGACATTGGCATGGGCATGGGTGAGGCCGACGTGTTGCTTCACTGCGGCGCGCAGCTCGGGCAGGTCGAGATCCGCGAGGATGTGACAGAGGGCCGGAACTTGCGCGAGGCCGCCGATGTGTTCGTCCTGGATCGCGCATTTCCGAGGAGGTTTTCCCTGCGAGTATTTCGTGAAAAATCCGCGGTGGTACTCCTCCAGGTAGGTGTCGCGGTGGCTGTCGGGGTTGAGCATGAAATCGATGTAGCGGGCGAGCCATTCGTCCGGATCGTAACCACCGTTTTTCTCCGATAGACGTAGTAGTTCGGTGGCGAGCTGGAAATTCAGGGTGTTCTCCCCGGCTTCGAGAAACTGATGGTAATGGATCCCGCGCTGGCCCCAGTACCGCGCCTGATCGTGGAGGATTTCTCCCTTTTTATTCAATGCGGTGTATTCGGAGCGCCAGAGGATGGACCCGGTGTGCGGGTTCTTCGGGGCAAGGTAGGAGGTGATTTCGCCATATTCGTCACGAAGGGCCGTGCGGTCGTAATACCAGTGGACGGGCATGGAGGCGGCGTCCGCAATGAGCGAGCCGAGGTAGGCGTTTTGGAAAACCGAGGGCGACATGGTTGAGATTAGTCGCGATGGCCGGGTGGTCAAACGGGGGGACTCTCATTTCTCCTCCAGGTATTTTCCGATCAGGTAGGTCACGGCTTCGTCGCATGCCTTGCGGCTGAGGGGGCCGGCGTCGTTGCAAGCGGCCACGGCGGCGAAATCCTTTTCGGGCGCGAGCCACATGACGGTGTAGTTCATGGTGTTCGATCCGTTATGCTGGAGCACCGGGCCGCCGGCCCATTCCCGTTCCAGCAGGTTCCAGCCCAGGGCGTAGTCGTCGCCCGGTGGGACGGCCGTGTGCAGGAACTCGATTTCCCGGCGGCTCAAAGGCGGATTTTCCGAGAAACCGAGATGGAAGCGCACGTATTTCGCGAGATCGGGGATGGAAAGGTGGACGCGACCTGCGGGCGTGATGGCGGGCGGGTTGTCGGCGTCCGGCCCGGGATCGACCGGGAATGTCATGAAAAACTTTTTCGTATGGCCGTAAGGTTGGTCGGTTTTCCCCGGGGTCGCGGGAGCGCCGAATCCTGCCGATTTCATTTCGAGCGGTTCGAAAAGGCGATTACGGAGGAGGTCGGGAAAGGATTCGCCGCTTGCTTTCTCGAGCATGGCTCCGGCGATGGTGAAGCCCGCGTTCGAATAGACGCGGCGGGTGCCGGGTGGGTATTCGGGCGGGCTTTTCAGTATCGCCTCGATGAAATCGGTTCGTTGCGAGGACTCCGGCGACCCGACGTTCGCGAGCGTTTTCTCCCAGAGTCGGTCGGGAATCTCTCCGGGTGCTCCGCCGCTGTTCGAGAGCAGTTGCAAGAGTGTCGTGGTCCGGTAGCCGGGATGGATATTCATCTTCGGGAACGACTCTTCGACGGTTGTCTCCCACGAGATTTCTCCTGTGGAAACCAGTATCCCGGCAAGGGTGCCGGTCATGGATTTCGTGCAGGATCCGATGTGGAATTTGTCGTTGATGGTGACGGGGGTGGGATCTCCAACCTTGCGGATGCCGGTGGCTCCCGCTGCGACAATCTCGCCCTTGAGCACGGCTGCGGCGGCCAATGCGGGGACCTTTCCACGTTGGTTCAGCCTGGCGAGTTCCTCGGAAATATCGGTGGGATTTCCCCGAAGGATTTCGGGCGCGATAAACATGCTGATCGCTTGGATAAGGCGGAAGGATTTCGGGGCGATCACAACACCTGTGAGGGTGCGATTCGTGGGTGCGGAGTCAAGAAGAGGATCGCTCCCGATGAGCGTTTGCGTTTCAGTAGAAGGGGGCTTCTTGTGTGGAATGAAAATTTCATCACTATTCGGGATCGTGTGTTTTGGTGCCACTGGTTTTTCACCCGCTTTTGCCGATGAGGCGGGGAAGATGCAGATGATCTCGGAGTTTGACGGGGGAAAGGATGAGCCGGAATGGTTCTCTGTGGATGACAGTGTGATGGGCGGGGTGTCCAAGGGCGGCCTGGCGATTGAGGACGGTTCGCTGGTGTTTTCCGGGAAGCTCTCGTTGGAGAACAATGGTGGCTTTTCCTCGCTGAGAACCGGAGACAGGAAATACGATTTCTCGGGGAAGGAAGGGTTCGTGATGCGTGTGAAAGGTGACGGGCGGACATACAAACTGCGGATCGAGACGGACGCGCGTTTCAACGGCTCGGAAATCGGATATCAGGCGGATTTCAAAACGAAGGAAGGGGAGTTCATCGAGGTGAAGGTGCCGTTCGATTCGTTCGAGCCGGGTTGGCGTGGGAAGGATCTGGACGGACCTCCGCTCGATCTCTCCAAGGTGGAGGAGATCGGATTGGTTCTGGCGGATGGCAATGCCGGACCTTTTGAGATCGAAGTGGATTGGTTCGGGGTGAAGTAATCCCGGGGACTACCTTTTTCAGGAGTGTTTCACTTGGATTTCGGGCAGGTGCTTTCTGAATTTGAAGAAGCCGGCGGTGGCGTGGGGCCACAGACTGCGATCCCAGTCGCGGACAAATGGCTGAAGCGTGACCGGAAGCGAAACTTCTGCCAGAAAGTCTCTGGTCGGGCCGACTGTCGGGTAGGAGACGATCACTGATTCGAGTTTCTCCTCGCTGATCCAATCGTTGAGGGCTGACGGGAGATCGCCGCTGAGGCGGGTGCCATGGGTGCGGGTGAGGGTGTCGTTGACGGCTCCGTTTAAGAAGGTGGTGACAAGCGGCGTGGTCTCCAAGCACGGGGGAATGAAGGCCGCGGTTGCGTGGATTTCGCCGATTTCCTTGGGGACGGGAGAGAGGTCTTCGGGAAACATCAGGTGGCCGGTGCGACCCTTGGGGCGGGGGTTTCCCGGGAGGTCGAGCGGCTCCTTTTCGAATTCCCTATCGCGGGAGAGGGGGCTCGCGTTTTCATCGAGCTGACCTGCCGGATTGAAGCGGTCTTCGGTAAATTTCCTGATGTTTTCCGCACGGGCGAGGTAGTGTTTTCCGGGAGTGTGAAGACCTGCGACCCAGCGCCATGACAGGGTGTTCGAAGCGGGGTCGGCATCCAGGAGGTGGTGCAGGAAAAAATCGGCACCGAGCTGCCAAGGGAGTTTCAGGGTGAAGATCCAGATGGAGGCGAACCACATTCGGGAGTGGTTGTGAAGATAGCCGGTTTCGATCAGTTCGCGGCTCCAGTGATCGAAGCACTCGATCCCGGTGTTTCCGGAAACTGCGTTTTCGTAGGACGAGGTTTTTTCGGTATCTTGGAGGGTTTCCAGATAATGTGTCCAAACGGCGGGCCGCATTTCCAGCCAGCCTTTCCAGTAAGTCCGCCACGCGATTTCCTGGAGATATTTCCCTGCGGAATGTTGGTCGTGGTCCGCGAGGACGGAGCGGGTGATTTCCGCTTCGGTCACGAGCCGGGTGAGGATGTAGGGCGATAGCCTTGAGACGTCGCCTTTTTCGTAGTTCCGGGTCAAGGCGTAGCTCGCGGCGTTCGGGAGGAAATTTCGCAAGTGTTCGAGTGCGGCATCGCGTGTGGGTGGGAAATCCATGATCGTGTCACGTTGCGCCGGTTCGCGAATGCAGCAAGGGGTGGCTTGCGATTTCCGGCCGAAAGTGCCAGCTTCGCGGAACGATGTCCGATTCGATACGTGCTGACAAATGGTTGTGGGCGACCCGTTTTTTCAAAACCCGGGCGCTTGCCGGGGAGATCCTGGGAAACGGAAAACTGAAGCGCAACGGGCACGTGCTGAAGCGCTCGTCATCCATTCAGATCGGGGATGTGCTGGAGATTCCGTTCGTCGAGGGGCCCGGGCTGCGGGAGGTGCTTGTGAAGGGTGTGATCGCGAAACGGGTCGGCGCTCCGGAGGCACAAGCATGCTACGAGGACCGGACGGACCCGGAGGTTTTCGAGAATTTGAAAAACTGGCAGCTCGCTCGCCAGGAGGCAGCGAAGGGTCGCCCTACGAAGAAAGACAGGCGTGCGATCGACCAGGTCAAGGAGTCGTGGGAGTGGGATACCTGAGCTGTGGACCGGTCGTCGGCAACCGGAATCCCAGATCTTCAGGCTGCCCGAAGTCTGAGGAAATACCGGATACATCCTTGCGTTTCGGGTAAGGGGAGGTTCTTTAATCGCATGAGTTTTTCACTTCCAATCGCTCTTGCCGCCTTGTCATTCGGATCTCTGGCAGCGGTCGGGGCTGAGGAGAAAATGCCTATGAAGACCTTGATGGATTTTGAAAAGAACGGGGCCGGCTCCAAATGGACAGCCGTGAACGACGGGGTGATGGGAGGGCTGTCAGAGGGTGGTCCGGAGGTGCGGGATGGATCGCTGTTTTTCACCGGGAAACTCTCACTGGAGAATAACGGTGGGTTTTCTTCCGTCCGGAGGGCCGGAAAGTTTGATTTCAGTGGGAAGGAGATGATGAAACTTCGGGTGAAGGGGGATGGGCGCACGTATCAGCTCCGCCTCGCGACGAATGCACGGCTCAATGGATCGGCAATTTCCTATGGAGCGGAGTTTTCCACTGAGGATGGAAAATGGACGGAGGTGGAAATCCCGTTCGCGAATCTATCGCCAACTTGGCGTGGCGAGAAGCTCGACGGTCCGCCACTCGATATTTCCAGGGTCGAGGAAGTCGGAATCCTGATCGGTGACAAGAAGGCGGGAGAGTTCGGGATCGAGGTAGACTGGGTGGCTGTGGAATGAGCGGCTATCGGGAATCGCCGGAGGTTTCGCAGCGGTTCCATGGCATTTTCGAAAGCAGGATGGCGAGGCCACACCAGCCTGTGGAGCCTGCGAGGATCAGTCCGGCGCCGAGGAAGGCGGGAAGGATCGCGAACAGTGGATTCACGAAGATGGCGAGCAAGGATCCGGTAAAAGCGAGGACACCGATGGCGAGCTGGACCTGGCGCATAAGGGGCAGGGTGCTTCGTGAGGATTTTCTCACCGGGAGTCCAGCTGCCTGCCACGCCGTGACGCCGCCTTCAACGACGGTGAGTTTTTCAAAGCCATGTTTTGTAAGGATTTCAAAGGCATTCTCGGCACGCTTTCCACCCAAGCAAAGGAGACTGTAGTGTGCGGACTCATCCAGATCATGGAAACGGTCGGCGAGACGGTCGAGCTGGATGTGGCAAGAGCCGGGAACGTGTTGCTCGGCGAACTCGACATCCGTTCGGACATCCAACAAAATGCTTCCACCGTTGGCAACAAGCTGGTCTACAGCGCCGGGCGGCATCAATTTTTCGTTGTAAGTTTTCATAAATGAATATATTCCGATGTAAGAATAAATGAGAGTGAAGTCCAGTGGAAATTTCAGACTCGGGGCGGAAGCCTTGGAAAACGTGGCGGAAATTTTCCGAATCATCGGCGAGGCGGGGCGTCTTGCGTTATTGCAGGAGCTGAAGACCGGGGAAAAGACCGTAGGCGAACTGGTGGATGCGAGCGGACAGGGGCAGGCCAGTGTTTCCAAGCACCTGAAGCTCATGCACGGCGCGGGGCTACTCTCCCGGCGGAAGCAGGGGGTCAAAGTGTTTTACGCAGTCAAAGACGAACTGGTTTTTTCCCTATGCAGGCTCGTGTGCGGGAATCTGGATGAGGAGCAGAAGGGAAGGGCGGAAATCGACTACTCAATCTGATGGTGTGAACATGGCAAAGATGTAGTCTCACGCCAAATCATACCAGTTCTGCCATGAAACTTCCTCGATCCGTCCGTTTATCCGAGTCTGAATACCCGTTTTTTGAAATCGATCACCCGACCTGCAGGGCAAAGGTGGCGCTGCACGGGGGACAGGTTGTTTCATGGCGGCCGGATGGCGAGGAGGAGGTTCTGTATCTCAGTCCGGATGCTGTTTTTCAAGAAGGGAAGGCGATTCGAGGCGGTATCCCTGTATGCTGGCCTTGGTTCAACGCGCATCCGACGAGTCCCGAACTTCCATCGCACGGGATCGCCCGGTCCAGATTCTGGGAAGTCGTGGAGGTTTCGGAAGAGGAGGATGGCGTGACGATCCGCATGTGCATGAGCGACGGTTCATGGAAAGCGGAAACGGTCATCCGCGTGGGCAATACTCTAAAGGTTTCGCTGATTTCGACAAACCCGGGCCGTGAGGCGCTACGGATCGCAGGCGCGCTCCATGCCTATTTCAGAGTGGGAGATGTTTCTGAAGTCAGGGTGGAGGGACTTGATGGCGCTGAATTTCTCGATACGGTCGGAGGGCGGACACGGCGGAACCAAGTCGGCGATATCAAGATCGAAGGTGAAACTGACTCGATCTATGATAGCCGGGAAACGGTCCGGATCGTTGATGCCTCATTGCAGCGCACGATCCGCATCGAGAAGCAGGGAAGCCCATCCACCGTAGTTTGGAATCCCTGGAAGGAAAGAGCGAAGGCCTTGAGCGATCTGCCGGACGAAGCCTACAGGAATTTCGTCTGTGCCGAGACTGCGATAGCGAACAGCAAAGCGATCGATCTCCAGCCTGGCGAGCAACACACGTTGTCCATGGTGATCGGGGTGGAGCGTTAGTGAGATTCAGGGTTTCTCATCAATCGCTTCGACAAAAAGCTCGGCGGCCTTCGTGGCGGACGCAGGATTCTGTCCGGTAACCAGACGCCCGTCCCGCACGGCGTTTTCGCTGAAATTCTTCTGAGTCAGGACTTCCGCGCCCGCCTTCCTAAACTCGTTTTCGAGCAAAAACGGAACCGTGTCGGTAAGTCCGACCGCCTTTTCCTCCGCGTTGGTGAAGACCGCCGTTTTTTTGCCGGAAATAAGGAGCGATCCGTCTGGTAGCTTGACGTTCACCAGCGCGGCGGGACCATGACAGACGGCTCCGACAGTTCCTCCCTTGACGTAGATGGAAGATGTAAGCTTCTGAACCGCTTCGGAGTCAGGGAAATCCCAAACGGAGCCATGTCCGCCAGCGAAAAATATGGCGGTATACTCGGCAGGATCGATTTCCGAAAGTTTCCTGGTCAACTCCACACCGGGGTTCCGCTTGTCTCCGTTCCCATACTTTTTCCAGAATGAAGCGTTCGCCTCGTCCTCCAGATCCATGCTTTTCGGATCGATGGGAGCGAATCCGCCATCCGGGCTGGACAAGGTCACCGCACGCTTGTCTTTGCCGAAGACCCTGTACGGATGCGCCGCTTCGGAGAGATAGAATCCGGTCTTCCTCCCGGATTCTCCCAACTCCGGATGATTTGTCAGGACAAGCAGAATGGCATCTGCGGAGAGTACCGGAGTGAGTCCGAAAACGAGTGCGGACAGTATGATCAGTTTCATGCTCCCTAACTAATTCGCCTCAGGTGGAAGGCAAGGGGAGGACGCAAAAAAACGCCCCGGGATCGTAACCCCAGGACGTTTGAAATGGGCCGGATTCGTTCCGGCGATCAGTTGGCGATCGCCACAACGTTCACGCGACCGCCTTCGCGGTCGAATTTCACCTGACCGTCGGTCAAAGCGAAGAGTGTGTGGTCCTTACCGCAGCCGACGTTCACTCCCGGGTGAACTTTGGTGCCGCGCTGGCGAATGATGATATTGCCGGCGATCACTGCCTGTCCGCCGAATTTTTTCACGCCGAGGCGCTTGCTGCGTGAGTCGCGTCCGTTTTTAACGGATCCTTGTCCTTTTTTATGGGCCATAAGAGTGGTTCGGTTGGGTATTGCTGATTAGCCAATGGAGGTGATCTCCAGTCTGGTCATGTGGCGGCGGTAGCCTTTGGTTTTGTGAAAGCCCTTGCGGCGCTTGAATTTGAAAGCAACTTCCTTCGCACAGCGGAACTGGTCGATCACTTTGGCTTTCACACCCGCACCTTCGAGGAAAGGGGCACCGATGCTCAGGCTGTCGCCTTCACCACGAAGCAAAACTTCCGTGAATTCAATTTCTGTATCGACATCGACATCGAGCTTTTCGACTTCGAGGGTGTCGCCTTCTTGGACGCGGTATTGTTTACCGCCTGTTTTAATTACTGCGTAGGCCATGGCCGGTAGGGAAAAGAGGTTGTCCGCCTGCGGGCGGGCGCAGAACCCATCATGGAACGACATCCCATGCAAGGACTTTTTGCCCGGTTTCGGAAAACTCTTTGAGAATCCCGAGCTCCGCGCCCCTGGTGCGGTATTCGGCCCCCTGCGAATCTCAACCACCCTCTCCCCGTAAATTCCAGGGTTCTTCAATGGTTTCATCGTAAAATTAGAATAGTTCTTGATCGTAACAGGAATCATTCTAATTTGTCCCCGAGATGATAACCCACCCGCCACAAAACGGAATCATGGAGGTTCCGGAAGAAATCAACGGACTCCGGATGACCCGCCAGCGTTCGGAAGTCTATCGTTTTCTCATGGGCGAGCGCTCCCACCCGACCGCGAACGAAGTGTTCATGCGCATCAAAGAGGCGCTTCCCACCGTATCCCTAGCCACTGTATACAACTGTCTCGAAGCGCTTGTTCAGCACAAGATCGTCCGTCAGGTCAATTTCGACCGGGAACCTTCCCGTTACTGCCCGAACCTTGACGAGCACGGTCACTTCCACGACGAAACCACCGGCACGATCCACGATGTGAAATTCAAGCCGGGCATCAATCTCACCGACTTGCTCGATCTTCCCCCTAATACGGTGATCAAAGACATCGAAATCACGCTGCGCGGCCAGCTCGTCTAAAATTCCACCATCAAATTCTCGATCCACGCCGATCCGCGTCGATTCGCAATTGAAATTCTACTCACACAACCTAGCCCGTCACTGATCACCGATCACCCGACACCTTTTTCCTCTCTACCATGTCCCTAGTAATCACAGACCTCCACGCAACCCTCGAAAACGGCACCGAAATCCTCAAAGGCGTAACCCTCGAGATTCCAGCCGGTGAAATTCACGCCATCATGGGTCCGAACGGCTCCGGCAAATCGACCCTTTCCAAGGTGATCGCAGGCCACGAATCCTACCTCCCCACTTCCGGAACAATCACGTCTCGATGGAAAAGACATCTCGGATATGTCCGTCGACGAGCGTTCCCGCGCGGGGATCTTCCTCGCGTTCCAATATCCCAACGAAGTACCCGGCGTTTCCAACGCGAACTTCATCCGCGCCGCCCTCCAGTCCCGCCTGCCGAAAGGTGAGGAGATCGATGCCGTCGCCTACTACAAGTCTCTCTACGAGAAGATGGATGTTCTGGAGATGGACCGCAAGTTCACCGCCCGCGCGGTCAACGAAGGCTTCTCCGGCGGTGAGAAAAAGCGCAACGAAATCCTCCAGATGATGATGCTCGATCCGAAATACTGCATTCTCGACGAGACCGATTCCGGCCTCGATATCGATGCCCTCAAGATCGTCGCCAAGGGGTGTCAACGCGATGCGGTCTCCGGATCGCGGCATGCTTCTCATCACTCACTACCAGCGTCTGCTCGACTACATCAAGCCGGACCATGTCCACGTGATGTCCGAGGGTAGAGATCGTCCGATCCGGCGGCCCGGAGCTCGCCCTCGAACTCGAGGAAAAAGGCTACGATTTCCTGAAAGAGCCCGCCCTCGCGTAACCGGTGCTTCTTCGCAGAAGCCCGAATCACTCCCAACTACGCAAAATTTCCACATGTTCACAGAAGATACAGCCACCGCCGTTCTCGACGACGAAACGCAAGACGCCATCAACATCGACCGCACGAAAGGTGATTTCACCTTCCCCGAGCGCAACAAGTTCGATGCCGGATGGGGCCTCTCCTCGAAGACCGTCGACTACATTTGCGACGTGAAGCAGGATCCCGACTGGGTCCGCGAGTTCCGTCACAAGGCGCTCGCCACTTTCGAGAACAAACCGATGCCCACCAACTGGGCCACGGAAGATCTCAACAACATCCATTTCGACAAAATCCGCTACTATCTCTCCGACGGAGAAAAGCCGAAACGGACCTGGGACGAGGTTCCTCCGGAAATCCTCGAAACCTTCGAGCGCCTCGGCATCCCCGAGCAAGAGCGCGGATTTCTGGCGGGTGTCGAAGCCCAATACGACTCCGAGGCGGCCTACTCGAACATGAAGGAGGAACTGTCGAAGCAAGGGGTCATCTTCGTCACCTCCGCGGAAGGTCTGAAAGAGCATCGAGGAAATCTTCCGCCCGTATTTCGGGAAAGTCATTCCCACCGGGGACAACAAGTTTTCCGCACTGAACAGCGCGGTTTTCTCCGGAGGCTCGTTCATCTACATCCCGAAAGGAGTGAAGCTCAAGCAGCCGTTCCAGGCGTATTTCCGTATCAACTCCGAATCCTTCGGTCAGTTCGAGCGCACCCTGATCATCGCGGACGAAGGCTCCGAGGTCATGTATATGGAGGGCTGCACCGCTCCCGAAATTCGAGACCGCCACCCTTCACTCCGCAGTCGTCGAACTCGTCGCTCTCAAAGGCGCGAAGATCCAATACATCACCGTCCAGAACTGGTCTTCCAACGTTTTCAATCTCGTCACCAAACGCGGACTCGCCATGGAGGACGCGGAAGTCCGCTGGATCGATTGCAATATCGGCTCCCGCCTCACCATGAAATATCCCGGCGTCGTCATGAAAGGCGAAGGCGCGCGCGGTGAGGTGATCTCCATCGCCCTCGCGAACTCCGGCCAGCACCAGGATACCGGCGCGAAAATGATCCACGCCGCGAACAACACCACCTCCAACGTGGTTTCCAAATCCATTTCCGTGGGCGAAGGTCGCTCCACCTATCGTGGTCAGGTCCACATTCCCAAGCACCTCAAAGGCTGCAAGAACAACACCGAGTGCGACGCTCTGCTGATCAACAGCAACTCCCGGACCGATACCTACCCGGCCATCACCGTCAAAGGGAACCGTCACGCCACCCAGCACGAGGCCAGCGTTTCCCAGGTCTCCGAGGAAATGCTGTTCTACATGCAGCAGCGCGGCCTCGACGAAGGTCAGGCCATGTCCCTCGCTGTCAACGGTTTCATCAACGATCTCGTCCGCGAGTTTCCCATGGAATACTCCGTCGAACTCAAGCGCCTCATCGACCTGGAAATGGAAGGCTCCGTCGGATAATTCGTCACTTCGCTGGTTTTCAGTGTTCAGTTTTCAGCACTCGGTTTGAGAACGAACACTGGGACGACAGCAGACTTCTGTCGAAAACTCTTCCCTGAAAACCGAACGCTTTCACCAATCAAACTTTCCATGACCTCTACCCTTCCCGCTTGGTTCCAATCCCGCCAGCAAGCCGCGCAATCCCGATACGAAGCCACCCCGATCCCGAAACGGGGTGACGAGCAATGGCGTTTCGCCAACATCAGGCAGCTCCGCTTCGAAAACCTTTCCGGCGAAGCGAAAGAAACGGATCACTCCGATCTCATTTCCCGCTCGACCGGCCTCGAAGCTCCTGCCGCGAAATTCATTTTCGCCAATGACGAACTCATTTCCGGCCGATACCACCCTCCCGGACAATGTCATCTGCCTCCCGCTTGGCGAGGCCTTGGAAAAGCACTCCGACCTCGTCGAGCAGCATTTCATGAAGCAGGAGACCCGTCTCGGCTCCGCGAAATACGCGGCCCTTCACGAAGCCTCCGTGAGGAACGGTCTGTTCGTTCATGTCCCGGATCATGCCGAAGTCCACGGCACCATCGAAGTCCATCACTGGATCTCCGGCGATACTGCCATCTTTCCCCACACCCTCATCGTCACCGGGAAATCCTCCAAAGTCCGCGTGATCGATATTTTCCGTTCCGCCGACGAAACCACTCCCGGGCCTCGTCATCGGTTACAAGGATCTCTACGCCGGTCAGAACTCCTCGCTCGACTACATCGCGATCCAGAATCTCAACGAAGTTTCCCGCGTCATCGCAATCAAGGAAACTTCGACCGCCCGCGACGCCCGATCCAAAGCCTTCATCCTGAACACGGGAGCCGCATGGGCGCGAAACGAATCCATGTCCCGCCTCGAAGGTCCCGGCGCCCACTCGGACATGCTTTCCGTCAACATCCCGGGTAACGAGCAGGAATACGACCAGCGCACCTTCCAGCATCACGTTTCCGAAGGCGCCTACTCGGACCTTCTCTACAAGAACACGCTCTACGGGCACTCGAAGACGGTCTTCTCCGGCCTCATCTCTGTCGATGAGAAGGCACACCACACCGATGCCTACCAGACCTGCCGGAACCTCCTCATGACCGATGACTGCGAGGCGAACTCCATGCCCGGCCTTGAAATCAACGCCGACCAGGTCAAATGTTCGCACGGTTCCACCTCCTCCCAGATTTCCGACGAGGAGATCTTCTATCTCCAGGCGCGCGGCATCGCCCCCGATCATGCCCGCCAGCTTATCGCGCGCGGTTTCTCCATCGACGTCATCGACCGATTGAAAAATGAGGAGACAGAGAGTCTCGTTCTCAAATTCATCGACGAAAAATTCGCAAAAATTAGCTAGTTAGCCAGTTAAGGAAACTGACGTCGTTTCCCGACCATCATACCCGAACAAATATGAACCATTCCCTTCCCGGCTTTTTCTCCAAGACTCTTGTTTTCGGCCTGAGCTTGATTGCCATCTCCCCGCTTCACGCCGCTGACAAGCTGAAAGCTCTGATCGTGGACGGGCAGAACAATCATCAGGTCTGGCCGAAAGGGACGATCATGATGAAGACTTATCTGGAGAACACCGGACTGTTCGAGGTCGATGTCGCCCGCACCCGGTTCCTATGGAACTCGGAGCGGGAAAAAAGTTATCTACCCTTGGCAGGAGTCGGCGAGAAGGAAGCGGTCGAAAAGCCGAAGCCGGATCCTGATTTCAAACCGGATTTCTCCAAATACGATCTGGTCGTCAGCAACTTCGGATGGAACGCGGCAGGTTGGCCGGAGGAAACGAAAAAGGCGTTCGAAGCATATATGGCGGAAGGCGGTGGTCTTGTCTCGGTGCACGCGGCGGACAACAGCTGGCCCGAGTGGAAAGAGTTCAACCGGATGATCGGTGTCGGCGGATGGGGTGACAGAAAGGCGGAAGACGGCCCATACGTGTACATCGATGAGAGTGGTAAGGTGATACGCGATCCGAGCGAAGGAACTTGCGGCAAGCATGGGCCGCAGAACGAATTTCTGATCACCATGCGCGAAAGCGAACATCCGATCACGCGAGGGATTCCGGATTTCTGGATGCATTCCAAGGACGAGTGCTACTCGCATCTGCGCGGTCCTGCGGAAAACATGACCGTGCTGGCCACGGCCGCCGACTCGCCGGAAGCTCAAGAAAGCGGGCCGCAACGAGCCGATGCTCATGGTCATCGACTACGGGAAGGGTCGGGTTTTCCATACCACTCTCGGTCATGATACGGACGCTCTCGAAGGCACTGGTTTCATCGTGACTTTCCAACGTGGAGCCGAATGGGCGGCCACCGGAAATGTCACCCAGGAAGTGCCCGACGACTTTCCGGGAAAAGAGACTCCCAGCCGACGGGAGTTCACGGTGAAGCCGAAATAAGGATGTAGTGGGGGCGTGCCCCTTTTCCACGGGAATCCGGGTGCTTCGCTACCCGGATTTCTACCCCGGAAACCCCGTGCATTTCTAGGTTGGACGTTTGCCCGACCGCGTTCAAGGTTCCTGCCCATGCGCGTCCTCCGAATCCTCATCCGAAAGGAACTCAACACCTACTTCCTGAACCCCTTCGGTTGGGTCGTTCTCGCATTCGTGGTGCTGATGCAGGGGCTGTCTCTCTCCTCGGCGATGAAAGGATTCCGCGACACACCGGTGAAAGATTCGCTGGTTTACGTGACATTCCACACACCTCTGTTCTGGTTTTATTTCCTGTTCATTTTCCCGCTCATCACCATGCGGCTATTCGCGGATGAGGAAAAAACCGGGACCTTGGAGACACTGCTCACCGCACCGGTCCGCACCTGGCAGGTCGTGCTTTCGAAATATTTCGCCGCGATGCTGTTCTACATCATCCTCTGGATCCCGGCCTGGTTCCAGTTCAAAGCTTTTTCATGGTTCACCGAAATCCCCCCCGCCTACTCGGATGGCGCGCTCTGGGGCACCTTTCTGATCCTTTTTCTGATGGGCAACGCGTTCACCGCCATCGGCTGCCTCGCCTCCTCGCTCACCTCCAGCCAGATCATCGCTGGCATCGTCACCATCACGATCCTGGTCATCCATTACTTCCTCGGCTTCGTGACAGTCATCTGGGGCGAGTCCTTCGCCGGGGCCGGTTTTTTCCACTTCATCTCCTCCCAGCAGCACCTCCATTATTTCAGTATCGGCCTGCTCGATACCCGTCCCGTCGTCTATTATCTCTCTCTTACCGCCTTCGTCCTCTTCCTCACCTACCAGATCATCGATCTCCGCCGTTGGAGGCCCTGAATTTCAAATCTCAAAATCCAAAAAGACTCTCCTCTGCGTCCCTCCTCGACCTTTGCGCCTTCGCGGTGAAAAAAAATCTTTCCCAATGTCCCAGACGAAAAATCGCCATTCCCGCCCCAACCGTTTTGGTTTCGGGCTCTCGCCGCGATCCAGACGGTGCTACTTCTCGCCGCGCTGATATTCGGGAATTACCTGATCTCGCAGAATCCCTCGCGCGTGGATTTCTCCAGAACCCTTGATTACACCCTCTCCTCGTCCACCGAGCGATATCTGAAAAGCGAGGCGATCGCAGGAAGGGAAAAACCGGTGAAATGGACCATGGTCTTCCGGCGCACTTCTCCGTTTTACGAGCGCGTCCGCGGTCTGGCTGAGGAATATGAACGACTTTCGGGAAGAAAAATCGAGCTGGAAGTGATCGATCCTATTCGCTCGCCGGACCGCACCCAGCAGTTCACCGCTGCCTACAATCTGACGTTGGTCCGGGATCTCCTGCTGATCGATGCCCGCCCGACGGATGATACACCCATTGTCACGGAAACAGCCACGGGCACTCCCGCGCTGAACCCGCACATCACGCTCGCGCTCGCTGAGGAAATGCTCACCTATGCGACGGATGCGAAAGGCGAGCGACGCCCGGAAGCATTCCGTGGCGAGGATCTGCTGACCGCCCGGTTGGTCGAAGCCATCGAAGGCAAGCCCCGGACCTTTCTCTTCCTGGCGGACAAATCCCGCATCGATTCCGATGGCGACAACTCGCCGTGGAATCATCTCGCCGCGACCCTGCGCTACCAGAATATCCAGCTCCTGCCGGCGAACCTCTCCGGCATGAAGACCGTCCCGGAGGAGGTCAACGGGTTGGCCATCGTCGCTCCCAAATATGATTTCACCGAGCAGGAGATCGCTACGCTCGATGCGTATTGGAATCGCCCCCGCGCCGCCCTGCTGATCATGCTCGCTTCCGGCGAATGCCCGCCCCGCTTGCGGACATTTCTCCGATCGAAAGGTGTCACGCCCCGTCGCGATAGGATCGTTTCCAAAAACGAGGGCCGTATCACCACCACCGCTCGCGGCGTTTTCACAGGCGGAACCGGATTTCTCGACGATCTCGCCGGCCGCGCGGCCGTGTTCGAAGGCGCCTCCTCCTCGCTCGAGGTGCGGGAAGGCGCGGATGATCTGGCGATGAAAAAAATCGCCCCCGTGCCTCTGGTGAAAATCGATGAGGGGGCGTGGGGAGAAAGCGATTTCGGAAATCCCGATGCCGTGGACGGGGCAGGGGAGGCCTTCGATCCCATCCAGGATACCGGTCAGCCGCTTTACCTGGCCGCCGCCGTCACACGTGGCGCTTCCAACAACGACCGTTTCGCGGCGGACACCTCCCGCTTGATCGTGGTTTCCAACACCGATTTCCTCGAGCCGGACCGCCAACGCGCGGAAAACGTCGATTTCCTGGCCTCCGCCGCGAACTGGCTGGTGCTCCGGGAGTCCCTGGCCGGTCTCAGTCCACGCATCATCGGCACATACAAACTGCCGATGCTCGAAGCCCAGGTACTCTTTCATCAACCGCCTCAATCTTTTTTTCGCCCCCGCCGCTTTCCTATTGATCGGCGGTCTCGTCTTCTCCTCCCGGAGATCGTAAGTCCGAACCTTCAGACCCCAAATCCGTGCGCTCTCTGATCTTCACCCTCGTTCTGGCCCTGTCCGCCTTCATTCTTGGAGGCCTGGCGGTGTGGCAGATGAACGAGGGCAGTCTCGATCGCCTGCTCGGCACCCCGCCGACACCCATCGGTGAAAAAATCTATCCGGATCTGGATCCTGGCGAAGTGACCACCATCATCCTGCGGTCCGGCGAAAATCAGGCTCGATTCGTCCATACCGACAGCGGCTGGGTAGCGGAGAAACCATGGAAGGACCGCATGGACTCCCGGGCCGCCCTCGCGATCCTGACCTTCGTCAATACGGCGGTGGCAGAGGACGCCGTCCCACGGGACGACCTGGATCCGGCGCTCGCCGGTCTGGGTGGAGCCGCGACCGAGCTAGTGCTTGAAGACGGCGCAGACGAACCGGTGGCACATATGCGGCTGGGTCGTCGCACACCTTGGCAGAAACTCACGGAGGAAGAAAATCCGCAACCATTGCCCACTACCTACCTGTTACCACTGGAGCGTGGTCGGAAATCCCATGTCTATGCCGCTACCGGCGATATTCTCGCGCTCTTCAAGGACAACTTCCGGTTCCTCCGCGATCATCGCCCGTTTTATTTCAATCCACTCACGCTCGAGAAAGTCCGCATCCGCACTGCCCAAGGTGAACTGACTCTCGGACGGGCCGATCCCAAGTCCCCCTGGCGCATCGTCAAACCACTCGATCTGCCCACCGATTCCACCGCTGTGAAAGAACTGCTCGAAGGGCTTTTCACCCTCCAGGCCTCGTCCTTGAACGACCGCGGAGAGAAGACCATGCTCACCCCCGCCGCCTCCGAGGAGACGACCACCCGGATCGCGATAAGCCCTTTCGGATCCTCTGAGGAAACAGTTCTTGAACTGCTCCCCCCGGAGAGTCCGGATGCCCGTGAGACCCAGGCTACCGTCAGCGACCGGCCTGAAACACTCTTCACCATCCCGCTCAAAACCGAGCCGGATTTCACCTCGATCTCGGATCTTCCCCTCACCGTGAACGAGTTGCGCGATTCCACGCTCACCAATTTGAACATCGCCTCGATCCGCGGCATCGCCATCGAGACCGCCACCACTCCTACGATACTGATTTCAAGGGAACCTCCCGCCCCATGGATCGCCACCGTCAACGGCAACTCCGACAGTGCGAACGAAGAGCGTCTGTTCGATCTGCTGAAAGCCGCCACCTCCACCCGTGTGTTGTCCTTCGAGACAGATGCCGCGCCTGCCGATCTTTCGAAATGGGGACTGGACCGGCCCGTCCTCACCCTCACTTTTCTTGCCGCGAACAATCAGGCACTCCGCATCCAGTTCGGGTTGGACGGAGGTGGCAATCTATTCGCAAAACGCGTGCAGGGCGATACCATCATGCGTCTCGATCCCCTGTTTCTTGAGAAAATCGCGGTCAATCCGCACGAATGGCGCCACGCGCTGCTCTGGTCCCTCAGCCGCGTCGATCTCAAGTCCGTCGTCCGCGAGGAGAAAGGAAATCCCCCGCTGAAGCTGACCTACGATTTCCTCGATGACAAATGGAAGGCATTTCAATCTGAAAAAGAAACGACCGGCAATCTCGATCCCGCGCGCGCTAGTTTCATGCTGGGTGTCTTGGAAAATCTCCAGGTCTCCCGTTGGCTTTCACCGGCAGACGAGCAGGCGGTCACCGCTCTTCTCGCACCGGAAGTCGTTTTCAAAGTGACAGAACGCACCGTCGACGAATTCGGGGATGCCACCGGCGAGTCCACCGAAACTCTCTCCCTCGCGCTGGATCCGGAATCCCAGACAATCTACGGGAAACGTAGTAACGAACCGGCTCTTTTCACCATCACTCCGGAGACATACCTCAAACTATCCATCCCGCTGTTGGACGATTGAGTAGCGGAGCGCGGCGGGTCCCACACTGGACGAGGTCGTCTGCGTTCAGAAACCGACCGTCATCATCAACCCGATCACTCCCGCGGCGATGAGTTGCAACACGAGCATCCCTCTGCAAACCGCGATCATGCCTTTGTCGTTCCTCTTCCTGGCGATCTCTCCCGCCTCCTGCCAGTTGACCCATAATGCGACCCCGACGTTTGCTCCGGTGGTGTAACCCTTCCCATGCTTCCTGCAATAAGGGCGGACGCTGAAAAGCCACAGGACGAAGTAGGACACGCTCGAAACTACGAAAATAAAAGCCATGATAGGGAGTGGTTCGAGGGTCTACCTTCTGAGAAATTTCTCCTCCGGCGGCACCTCCGCCGCGGTAGCCCGCTCGACTTGTAGGACGGCGCGTAGAGTTCCTTCCTCTTCGGGAAAGGTCATGGTGCCGGCGACTTTCACCCAACCGTTCTCCGGTAGCATCGGCGGCTCGTTGCCGAACTCCAGGATGATGGGAATCGCTCGCGAGTCCGCCACACAACAGGTCATGAACATGCGGTAGAGCCGCATCCGGGTTCCGTTCGGATTGTTGACTTTTTCCTCTACGATGCGTCCCTCGGTCTCGACTTTCAGTCCGGTCATCACCTCTTGAAGCTCCCGGTCCCCGGTGGCGAAAAACAGCTCCATCAGGCTGAACTCCAGAAACCCGTCCGAGGTCTTACGGTGGCTTTTCTCCATTTCCTCCAGAGTGAGCGGGGGAAAAGCGGAGGCGAGGAACGGCGTACTCGCTGCCTCGGGATCATCGTAGAGACCTTTCCTGGCGAGAGTGCTCTGGGAAAATCCGTCGGTTGTCCACGCCATCGAAAGGGCGACCGGAAGAGTCATCAGCAGCAGGGCGGCGAGAGGATTCATATCGCCCGCCTCGTGATCGTGAGCATCGTCCCCACCGTGATCGTGCCCGCATGGCGCGGACTGACGGGCTGTCAACAGGTTGAAAAGACCCAGTACGGCAAGCCCGAGTCCACCTGCGAGCGCGATCGTCCGGAAATCCGGAGCCAGATATTTCACGATACGCCCGGAGCCGTGGAAATACAGCAAGCATGCCGCCCACAGCAGCACCGCCAGTGAGAATAGGATTCTGCGTGTGACCGGTTTCATCATGTTTGGATCAACCATGCTTGCGCAGCCATCGAGGCGAGCCAGATCACGAGGAAAAGGCTCACGCCAAGAGCGGCGATGAATTTCCGCCGCATGACGGTCTGGTAGAGGAAGATCAGTTTCACATCCAGCATGGGACCGAAGACCAGGAAGGCGAGCTTCGCGCCCCAGGTGAATTTCGCGAGAGTCGCCGCGATGAACGCGTCCGAGGTGCTGCAGAGGCTCAGGATAAAGGCGAGGGCCATGAGCGCGGCGGGGGCGATCACCGCATTTCCGGCAAGTCCGTCCAGCCACCGCGCGCCGGGTGCGATTCCCGTATTGAAAAGGGCCGTGATCGCCACACCGATCGTGAAATACACGCCGACATCCACGAAATCCTTCATCGCGGATCGCATCGCGGCAACGAGGCGCGCGTCGCCGTCCGGGGCGTGGTCATGATGGTGGTGAGCGTGATCGTGATGGTGGGCGTGGTCCCCGCAGCAATGTTCATGGGACTCATGGGACACATGGGCCGTATGTGTCCTGTTCTCAATGCTATCGGCGAGATTTTTCCGCAGCACTTTTCTCAAGGAGATCCTCGCCACCACCAGTCCCACAGCGACCGCCACCAGATACCCTAACAGCATGCGCCCGCCCGTCATCATCCAGGGCGCCTGGCCTTGAAACGCCTTCCAGGTGCTCAGCGCGGTGATCGGATTCACGATGGGTGCGGCGAGCATATACGTCAGCGCGCAACTCATCGGCAGCCCTTTTCCCACGAGTCTCCGGATCACAGGGACCACCGCGCATTCACAGACGGGAAACACCGCGCCCAGCAAACCGGCGACCATGACCGCCAGCGTTTTGTTTTTCGGTAGGAAGCGGTCCATCGTGCCAGCAGGCAGATAGATATCGATAAATCCGCTGATCAGCGTGCCAAGCAAGATGAATGGCGCGCCCTCGAACAGAATGCTCAGGAACGCGAGCGCAAAATCCTGTCGGGCATCGGGACTCATGTGGGAGGAAGGAAATCCGCTATCGGGGCGGGTGGCAAGGGTGGAAGCCTCCGAACTTTCACGCCATGATCGCCGCCGATACCTCGTCCGCGACCGCTTTGCCGTGCAGGACCTCGACAAGCGCTAGTCCGAAATCCACGGCTGTGCCCGCCCCTCGCGAGGTGAGGAAGTCCCCGTCGTTCTCGAGCCGGGATCCGGTGGAGGAGGGGAGTTCGTCTTTCGTCGAGAAATGGGAGGTGAAGGTGCGACCCTCCAGCAGTCCGGCATCGTGGAGCAGCAGCGGAGCCGCGCAGATGGCGGCGACCATCTTTTTCCCGGAGTGGAATTTCCTGATGAGGTCAAGCAGGGCGGTATGATTGCGAAGTTCCTTCACCGCTGGACCGCCGGGCAGGAACAGCACGTCGAAATCGGCATCATCCACGTTTTCAAGCAGGTCGTCGGTCCGGATCTCGATCCCGCATTTTCCGGTGACCTCCGGGCCGGAAACTCCCGCCATCAGAACCTCGATCCCCGCGCGTCTCAGAAGATCCACGGTCGTCACCGCTTCGATTTCCTCGAAGCCGTTCTCAAGAATGCATAGGACTCGTTTCATACGCCATGTCTCTAACTCAGGGTCGGCGGTTTTTCAATCGAACTGGTTGCGGATACGGAATTCATCCCTTATTGAGACAAAATCTCACAAAAAGACCTTGATGATGCGAATTATTCTCAATAGCAATGAGCTGCTCCAGGTGATCCGGAGCCTCCGAACAATGAACACGAAACGCACCAACCTACTTCCTCTGGCAGCAGCCATCGGTCTCTCCGCCACCCAGGTCCTTCCTGCGGACACCTTCCGCGAGCGCCTCGCGCAGGACGAGACTCTTACCGCTTCCGATATCGATTCCGAGTTCGCCACTCCGGGCAATCGCGCGTGGTACGAGCGGTTCAGCTTCGGCTCCTACGGCGAGGCGCATTTCAATACCGGGGACGTGGACGACATGTTCGATATCCATCGTCTCATCCTTTTCACCGCCTACGAGTTCAACGACCGCTTCCGCTTCGTTTCCGAGCTCGAGCTGGAGCACCTCTACTCGAACAATCCCGGGACCGATATCGAGTGGGAACTCGAACAGGCATATTTCGAGTTGGATCTGGGGAATCAGTATCAGCTCCAGGCCGGGGCGATCCTGGTTCCGCTCGGCATCACCAACGAGATCCACGAACCGACCACTTTCTACGGGGTGGAGCGCAACCGGGTGGAGACCGAGATCATCCCCTCCACCTGGACGGAATACGGTTTCCTCCTTCGGAAAAGCTATGACGGCGGCCTGCAATGGGACTTCGCCGTGCATCGCGGCATCGAGGTCCAGCGCGGTGATTTCAATCTGAACGGTCCAGACATCCGCAACGGGCGCCAGAAGACCGACAGCTTCCACAACGGAGCGGCGACGGCCCGGGTGAAATATACCGGAATCGCCGGTCTGGAACTCGCCGCCGGCGTCCAGTACCAGGACGATATTTCAAGGGCTCCGAGGACAATGAAGCGGTTCTCACCACCGCTCATTTCATCTACACCAACAAGGGCTTCGGCCTCCGCGGCCTGGTCGCGAACTGGAACATCAGCGGCAACACCTCGAACAATGGCGCGATCGTGCCCGGCTCGGATATCGACAACCAGTACGGCGGCTACATCGAGCCTTCCTACAAGTGGACCTTTCAGAACGGTATGGCACTCGGAGTGTTTTCCCGCCTCCTGTATTTCGAAAACGAGGACGCGCCCGCCGGGCAGAACGAGTATCAGGTGGGCCTGAATTTCTGGCCTACGGAAAATACCGTGGTCAAGGCGGACTGGATGTACGAGGATAGAGCCGATGGCAGGGACAACCGGAATGTTTACAACTTCGGGGTTGGCTACGCCTTCTGATCCCGCAAAGTGGGGGCGATCTCCGGTCGCCCGCCATTCTTCCAAATGAACCAAACTCTAGCCATCCTCATCCTCACGCTCGCCTTCGCGGCCTGCGCGCTGGGTGGGGATCGTGTTTACAAACAGCCCTCAGTCTTCATCAAGGAAGCGTTCGGCGGAAAAATCCCGGCGACCTCGGCGCTGAAGATTTCCGGGGGTGTGAAATCGCGTGCGAAAAACATCATGGCGCACAACTACGGGGAATCCCGGGTGCGCTTCTGGAAGCAAGGGAACCGCACGGTCTGGATTCTCGAGGAAATCGGAAAAACCCAACCCATCACCACGGGTTTCCTGGTGGAAAACGGACGGATCAAGTCCGTGGAAATTCTCATCTACCGGGAAAGCCACGGCTGGGAGGTCAGCAAACCGTTTTTCACCTCGCAGTTCAAAAACGCTTCTCTCACGAGTGGCGATGAACTTTCAGCGGGCGTGCGCAATGTCGCCGGAGCCACCCTTTCGGTCCGCGCCGTCACCAAGCTCGCCCGTCTCGCCCTGTATTTCGACTCCCTCACCTGAGAGCGTGGCAGCCGTGTTGAAAAACAAACGCCGGAGCCGGTCGTTCCACCGCTGGCTGGGGCTTGTCACGGTAGTTCCGCTGCTCGTCGCGTGCGTCACAGGAATCATCCTCAACCACACCGTGGATCTGGGCCTGAGCCAGCGGTATGTCACCAATTCCTGGATAGAAGCTCGCTACGGAATGGTCCTGGACGGAGAGCCCGAAGCTTTCGGCCTCGACGGGAAAGCATATGCCAGCACTTGGGATGGTAAGATTTTCCATAGGGAAAACATCGTCGCCGACACCGGTGGATTGATCGGTGCGGTTCCGCTTCGTGATGGCACGGCTGTGGTTACGAAATCCGCTGTGCATTACTTCGGACTCGATGGCGAACTCATCGAAACGCTTGATTCAGTCTCATTGCCGGAGGTGCCCGTCTCACGCGCGGGCCGGACTTCAGATCTCATGCTGGTCTTGGAAACCGCAACCGGCACTTTCACCAGCGATGCGAATCTTCTCGAGTTCACAGAAGTCCCGGCTGATCTGGAAGCCAACTGGTCCGCTCCAGCTACTCCCACCAAAGCCGACCTGAGATCGTGGAAAACCGCTTTTTCCGGCGAGGGCATCCCGCTCGACCGGGTCATCCTCGATCTGCACTCCGGGCGGATCTTCGGGGATTTCGGGAAATGGATCTGGGACATCCTCGTGCTCGGCATCCTCGTGCTGTCCGCCACCGGACTGGTATTGTTTTTCAGGAAGAAGGCACGCCCGCGATGAACCGCCGCCACGCGATCACCATGCTCGGAGCCGCAGCCATCACCGGTTGCCGGCGCCGCACCCGCCTCCGGACATTTTCGACGATCGCGTTCGGAACCAACGTTCATTTCCAGACGCACGGAGTTCCCGAAGCATCGTTCGCGGACATTTCCGAAAAATGCTCCCTTCGTCTCCGGGTGATCGAGTCCCTATTCAGTCTCTACGTTCCCGACTCGGCGATCTGCCGCCTGAACCGGGATGGAAAACTGGAGAACCCCCATCCGGAATTTCTCAGGCTTGTCCGCCTCGCACTCGGTTTCGGCGCGGATACCGGTGGGATCTTCGATATCACCGTCCAGCCGCTTTGGGACTGGAGGCAGCGATGGAAAGCCGTGGATCTCGAAACCAGGCAGATCCTCTCCGGGAAAGAATGGGAAAACGCGCTCGATCTCGTAGATTACCGCAACGTGAACGCCGGGACCGATGCCATTTTCTTCGAAAAACCCGGGATGGCCATCACCTTGAACGGAATCGCCCAAGGCTACGCGACCGATCAGATCGTCTCCCTCCTGAAAAGGAACGGCGTGACCGACGCCCTGGTCAACATCGGCGAATACGCGGCCCTGGGCTTCGCGCCAGAGGGAATCCCATGGAAGGTGGAACTTGCGGCAAATCGGCGTGAGATCGCGCTTCCGACCGGACGCGCCCTGGCGGTTTCCGCAGGCAGTGGCCACACCTTCGATCCCGAAGGACGTTTCCACCATATCTTCCGCCCGGCCGATGGCGAAAACACCCGCTCCGGTTCCTCCACGCTCGTCACCGCGCAACACGCCACGACGGCGGACGTCCTGGCGACGACTTTCGCGATCGCGAGCAAGAAGGAAAGGCAGCTGATCCTCGCGAAATTTCCCGGAGTGGACTTTGAGGAAATCACATGACCCGGTCACCGGAAACCTCGGACCGCCACAGAGGAATGTGTCCTGGGGTGAGAATGACCGGGGGTGTCAGGCAATAGGGAGAAGCGCGCATCCTGCCGCTAGCGAAGAATCCAGCACGCTTCACCAGTCCTCCGCTAGCGGCAGGATGCGCGCTTCTCCATATTCCCTAACGCCTCGCTCATTCTTGCGCCGTTCTAAGTCAGACCCACCGCCCGCTTCACCCGGTCCAGCACCTTTGCCGCCTCTTCCCGCGCCCGCTCCGCTCCGTTTTTCAGCACCTCGTCCACGTAGCCGGGATCCGCCAGTATCTCTTCCCGACGCTCCCTCATCGGCGCGAAATGATCCCAGTAGGAACTTGCCAGGCGTTTTTTGAAATCGCCGTAGCCGATGCCGCCGCGCTCGTGGTCCCCGATCATTTCAGCGACTTCCGTTTCGCTTGCGAAAAGCTTGTAGAGCGCGATCACCGTGGAGTCCTTCGTCGGTTTCGGCTCCTCCACCGGAGTGGAGTCCGTCTGGATTTTCATCACCAGTTTCCTGAGCTTCTTCTCCTCGCCGAAGATGGGGAGAGTGTTGTCGTAGCTCTTGCTCATTTTCCGCCCGTCCAGGCCGATGACCAGCTCGGTCTGCTCGCGGATGATGGGTTCGGGTAGCACCACGGTGTCGTCGCCGTATGCCTCGTTGAGTTTCACCGCCAGATCGCGGGTCACCTCGAGATGTTGCTTCTGGTCCTTTCCTACCGGGACCTTGTGTGAATCGTAGAGCAGGATATCCGCAGCCATCAGCACGGGGTAAGCGAAAAGCGCATGGTTCGCGGCGATCCCTTGGGCGGTCTTGTCCTTGTAGGAATGGCATTTCGCCAGCAACGACATCGGGCAAACAGTGGAAAGGATCCATGCGAGCTCGTTCACCTCCGGGACCGCGCTCTGGCGGAAAAACACCGACTTTTCCGGGTCCAGCCCGCATGCGAGGAAATCGATCGCAAGTTCCCGCACGTTTTCGCGCAGGGCAGCTCCGTCCCGCCCGGAGGTCATCGCGTGGTAGTCCGCGATGAAATAAAAGCCCTCACCCTCCTCCTGAAGTTCCACCGCGGGCTTCATCGCCCCGAAATAGTTCCCCACATGCAGTTTGCCGCTCGGCTGAAGCCCCGTCAGAATTCTCATCCCGGGAAACATGGCCGCCACCTATACTTACGGTCAAGCAATCGAACGAACGCCCACCAATTTGGAGTTTGAAGATTGAAATTTTGAGTTTAAAAAGCGCCGCATGCGTATCCTTATCACCGGCGGCGCCGGATTTCTCGGCTCCCATCTCTGCGAACGCCTCATCAACGAGGGCAATGACGTCATCTGCCTCGACAACTATTTCACAGGCAGGAAACGCAATGTCGCCCACCTGCTTTCCAATCCGGCTTTCGAGCTAGTCCGCCACGATGTCGCGGAACCCTTCATGTTCGAGGTCGACCGCATCTACAACCTCGCCTGCCCCGCCTCTCCCCCGCATTACCAGCACAACCCGATCAAGACGGCCAAGACCTCGTTCCTTGGCGCGATGCATTCGCTCGGCCTCGCAAAACGTGTCGGTGCCCGGGTTTTCCAAGCATCCACTTCCGAGGTCTATGGGGATCCGGAAATCCACCCGCAACCGGAATCCTACAAGGGATCGGTCAATCCCATCGGTATCCGCTCCTGCTACGACGAGGGAAAGCGAGTCGCCGAGACCTTGTTTTTCGATTATCACCGTCAGCACGGAGTCGATATCCGCGTGGTCCGCATTTTCAATACGTATGGCCCGAACATGTTGCCGGATGATGGCCGCGTCGTTTCCAACTTCATCGTCCAGGCGCTCAAAGGCGAGGATCTCACCGTATATGGCGATGGCACCCAGACCCGTTCCTTCTGCTATTGCGACGACCTCATCGAGGGCTTCGTCCGCCTGATGGAAAAGGACGGGATCACCGGACCCGTAAACATCGGGAATCCCGGCGAGTTCACCATGTTGGAACTCGCGGAGCTGGTCCTGAAAAAGGTCGGCGGGAAATCGAAACTCACCTTCCACCCGCTGCCAGGCGACGACCCGAAGCAACGCCGCCCGGACATCACGCTCGCGAAATCGGAACTCGGTTGGGAGCCGAAGGTAAAACTCGAAGACGGCCTCGACCCTACCATCGATTATTTCCGGAAGCTTCTGGCGGAAGGGTAGACGAATTTTCCAATGGCACTCCGGGGAAAATCACCCTACCTTCGGAGACTATGAAAACCCTCATCGCTCTGATTACCATCGCTTGCGGCACCTCTCTCGTTTTCGCCGATACCGATCTCCAGAAATCCGACGCATACCTCCGCCAGGGAGTTGCCGCCGAGAAGGCCGGAAACCCCGACAAAGCGCTCGCATCCTACAAAGCGGCACTCCAACTCAATCCCAAGAACGCGGATGCCCGCTATCGTGCCGGCCAGGTGAAGATCAATGCCGCTTCGATCCGTTCCGGCGCGGTCGAGGCGAAGATCGGTGCCGTCAGGCTGCCCGTCTATCAGATCCAGGACAGCTCGGTCAGCGAGGCCGTTCAGCTGCTCGGCATCGCCATCGAGAAAGAAAGCGATGGCGAGATCGCACCGAATTTCGTGATTGAAGATCCGAAGGGAAAGCTCGCGGATGTCCGGATTTCCATGGAGCTGAAAAACATCCCGGCGAAGGCAGTGCTCGATTATATCCACAAGCAGGCAGGCACCCGTGCGCGATTCGACGAGCACGCTGTGGTGATACAGAAACGTTGAGCCTCATTTCTGGACAAGGTCGCAGTCCCGCGCATCATTCCCCGAATGCGTGCAACTACTGAAAGACCCTGTGTTTTCGATGGCGGCCGAGCAATTCGACCGCGTCGCCGATTTTCTGGAACTGGCGCAAGAGGTCCGCGAACGCTGCAAGTGGCCGAAGCGGATGATCACCGTGACCGTACCGGTGCGTCGGGACGATGGCACGACGGAAGTTTTTTTCGGCCACCGGGTGCAGCATCATCTGACCCGCGGCCCGGTGAAAGGCGGGCTGCGCTACCATCCGGATGTGGGCATCGGCGAAGTCGCGGCGCTCGCCATGTGGATGAATTGGAAGTGCGCTTTGCTGGAGCTCCCGTTCGGAGGGGGAAAGGGCGGGATCAGCTGCAAGCCTATGGAGATGTCCCAGGGGGAACTCGAGCGCCTGACCCGGCGTTTCACCATGGAGATGATTCCGTTCATCGGGCCGGAGATCGACGTGATGGCTCCGGACATGGGGACCAACGAGCAGACGATGGCGTGGATCACCGACACCTATTCCACCCACTCCGGGCATCTCGTGCCATCCATCGTCACCGGTAAACCTCTCACTCTCCAAGGTTCCGCAGGACGCACGCGGGCGACCGGCCACGGGGTGGCATTTCTCGCTTCCGCAGCATTGAACAAGCTGGGGATCGAGACAGAGGGCGCCACCGCGGTAATTCAGGGATTCGGAAACGTGGGGATTCACGCAGCCGCCACGATGGCCTCCTATGGGATGAAAATCATCGGGATTTCCGATGTCAGCGGAGCGATATGGAATCCGGAAGGCATCGATGTCGGCAAGCTCCGTGCCTTCACCGCGAAACATTCGACGCTCAAAGGCTTCACAGGTGCCGATCCCATCGATCCGGACCAACTGCTTCTTCAGCCTTGCGACGTTCTCGCTCCTTGCGCCGTCGGCCATGTGATCACGGGGGGAAATGCGGGAAGTCTTCAATGCAAGGTGCTGGCCGAGGGGGCGAACGGTCCGACAACCCCGGAAGCAGATCGAATTATCGAGGATCGCGACGATATTTTCGTGATCCCGGATATCCTGTGCAATGCGGGTGGGGTGACTGTTTCATACTTCGAATGGGTCCAGAATCTCCAGCGTTTCCAATGGACAAAGAAAGAGGTGATCAGCAAGTTGGAAACCAAGCTCCACAAGGCTTTCGAGCAAGTGCATTCGCTTGCCAGGAAAAGCAAGGTGCCGCCAAGAATGGCGGCGCAATCCATCGCGATCCGTACGGTGGCGGAGGCGAAAACATCACGGGGGATGTTCCCGTGACAAAAAAGACCGCCCGGCCATGGAGGCGGGGCGGTCTGAAGAGGTTGACAGGCGGATTACTTGGCTTTCACCGTCATCACTCCCTGCATGATCGCGAAGTGGCCGGGGAATGTGCAGATGAACGGGTAGTCACCGGCTTCAGGTGCGGTGAAGGTGATTTGGTCGGATTCGCCACCCCCGAGAAGCTTGGTGTGGGCGACCATCTGCTCCTTGGACTCGGAATCTTCCGGGATGTATCCGTTGTCCTTGGCCGGGGCGCATTTCGCGGCAAACGCGGGAATCGCCGTGCCGGCTTTGAGGATCACCACATTGTGGCCCATGGCGATCGCGGGAAGCTGGCCGATGTGTTTGAAGGAGAGCACGACCTTCTGTCCTTCCGTGACTTCGAAGGTTTTGGTGTTGAACTGCATCTGGTCGTTGCCTGTGATTTCGACTTTGGCGTCCTCCGCCTGGGCGAACTGGCACATGGCGACGGAGAGAACGGTGAGGATTAGCTTTTTCATATCTGGTTGGTTCTGGTGGGATTCGTAAAAGAATCTACGCGCGGAAACTGGACCATTTATCGCCGATCCGCAACCTGATCCGGTGAAATATTTTCCCGCCTGCCTCAATTCCTCTCGTATCCGGGAAAGCATGTGCTTATCTTGCCCGCAAGCGGATCAGAGCCTTCCTGGAAGTTGGCACGCCGCTTGCTCATCACGATCCACCAATCCGCTGCAAACATGAAAAAAATCGAAGCTATCATTAAACCATTCAAGCTTGAAGAAGTAAAAGAAGCCCTAGCAGAAGTCGGAGTCCAAGGAATGACCGTCACCGAAGTCAAAGGTTTCGGGCGCCAGAAGGGGCACACCGAGATCTACCGTGGTTCCGAATACACCGTGGACTTTCTCCCGAAAGTGAAGATCGAGATCGTCGTTGATGACGCTCAGGCTGAAGGAGTCGCCCAGGCGATCGTCAAGAGCGCGAACACCGGCAAGATTGGTGACGGGAAAGTTTTCCTCTCCACGATTGAAGAAGCCATCCGCATCCGGACCGGAGAGACCGGTTCCTCGGCCGTCGCCGTGAACTGATCGCTTCGTTCAAATCAATTTACCAACGCCACCCAGGGGATCCCCGGGGTGGCGTTTTTTCGTGAAGGGGAGAGGATTTTTCCATACCGTCGTGCGTTGCGTTTCGTGAAATATCGAGTCATAGGGTGGATGCCTGTATCAACGGTTTGGAGTGCGGACGGCTTGCCTCCGCTTTGGGGCTGGAGGGCTTGCCCTCTGCGGGGCGGAGCGACAGGCCGAAAACAACGCCTCGCGTGGAACACCGTGGAGCAAGCTCCACTCGCGAAAGCGGAGGCAAGCCGTCCGCACTCCAAATTTTCCGCCGGAAAGCGACGGTTCTCCTTCACAGCCGCAGCGCGTGGTCGAGAATAAAGCTCTGGAGCGCCGAGTAGAAATGGTTCCGCATGAGGGCCTCCTGGCGGACCGGACCAAGATTCGCGGAATCCGCCTCGGGATCCGGGCCGAACTGATATTGCTCCTCCAGCGCGAGACGGGCTTGGTTGAGCGCGCCATACCAGATGAGCGCGTCTTCCGGCGTGATCCAGATCGGGTGGTCTTCTCCTTCCGGAAACGCTGCGGCCGCCTCGATGGCCGCATAGATGTGATGCAGGTCGTCAGTGAATGATTCGCGCAGATCCGGGACGATGTTGTCCTGCCAGTCCTCCGCGATGTTTTCATCCGTGATGAGGTTTCCCAGGCGGGAGGCGAGATCGGTATCGTGGCCGTTCGCATCCAGCATGATGGCGCGGAGGACGTGCCAGTCCTCCGGCGTTTCGGGATCGATGCGGAGGCCTCCCTCCATGGTCGGGGCAATTTTCATTCCGCTTTTTCGAGGGTGGTTTTAAGTTGGTGGAACTGGAGCTGCTGGGCGTAGAACTCGGCCTTCTCCAGCTCTCCCGACCAGACGACGGAGAGCCCTTTCTGATGCACTTCCAGCATCATCCGGTTCGCTTCCTTCTCGTCGTAGCCGAAAATTTTCATAAGCACGAAAGTGACATAGCCCATGAGGTTCACTGGATCGTCGTGGACGATGACGTTCCACGGGGTTTCGGGCGAAACCTTGGAATCGGTCTCGGTTTTTTCAATAATGGTGGTATCGGGCATGTCAGACTTCAGCGGTTTCCGAGATGGCGGGCGCGTCGATCCATTTGTCGTGCTCTTTGATGAGATCGATGAGGCGTTCGACGGCTTCGTCCGCGGGAATGTTGAATTTCACGGCGGTCTTGCCAACGTAAAGATTGATTTTCCCTGGCGCGCCTCCGACATAGCCGAAATCGGCGTCCGCCATCTCGCCGGGGCCGTTGACGATGCAGCCCATGACGGCGATGCGGACACCTTTGAGGTGGCCGGTCGAGGCGCGGATTTTCTGGGTCGTCGATTGCAGGTTGAAAAGGGTGCGCCCGCAGGAAGGGCAGGCGACGTAATCCGTTTTGAAAATCCGCGTGCCGGCGGCTTGCAGGATGTTGTAGGACAGGCGAAGTGATTGGCCGGGAGCGGTTTCGCCACGGACGAGGATAGCATCACCCACGCCGTCGCAGAGCAGGGAGCCGATGTGTTGTGCTGCGGGCAAAAGGGCTTTGATAAAATCCGTCTCTCCGGTGGGTGGGTGAAGCGTATCCTTCAGGAGGATGGGGTGACGGGGATCCGCTTGGAACGCGAGCATACGGAAGGCGTGGATGGGCTCCATCGGGAGGCCGTCGGCGACGGTGACGAGGACTGGTTCCGTTCGCTCGTTCAGCGCGGAGAGCGCTCCCGGATCCCGTGGATCGATCTCCAGCACTCCGGATTTTTCCAACACGATCTCCGGCTTGAAGTCACCCATTTTCTCGATCTTGTGCGCCACCGCGTTCCAGCGCTCCTGGGTTGTGAAGACGCGGACGGGTTTGTCCGCCCCGAGAGAGTGGCGCTGGATGGTGAGTTCGTGGCTACTACGGCGCTGGTAGGTGAAAGGGTCGTAGGAGGGGGAGAGCGTAGCTGCCGCGTCCCGCGGCAGGCCGTGGTCTCGGCGTCCCGCCGAGAGCCAGGCATAAGCGCTCCCGACCCACTCCCATTCCCCCAACCCCGCTCCGGATGGGTTATCCAAAACATATTCCACCTGATTCCGAAGATCCTCACCATCCCGCACCAGATGATCGTAGCTTTCTTTCTGCCAGATCGTTTCTGAAGTCTTCTCGCGCTTGTTGATCTCATGCGAAGTGAAGCTTTTCCACGAATGCAGGATTTTCTCCAGAGCTTCCCCCGCGTAGGTCTTGAGAACCACATGGACATGGTTGGGCATCACGCACCAGGCGAGAAGGTCATATCGTTTCCCATCGAAATGTCGCAGAGCGTTCTGGAGTAATCTCGCGTTTTCCGGGTCTTTCAAAAGGCAGGAACCGTGACCTTTGTCGAGGACCGGTTCGATGAACGCGGTCTGGATCTGTGAAAGCTCATCCCGGAGGTTTTTCAATTGGTCGAGCTGGCTTCTGGATGATTCAAGATGTTTGATTATTTCGATTTTTTCCAGGATTAGATCGCGGGCTTCGCGATATTTCGTGAGGGCTGCAGCGGGCAGGGCGTCGGCTTGCCGGAAGGTGACGGCATAGGTGCCGCCATCCATTTTCCAGTGAGGGAGGAAGGTGGCATCGTCTTTTTGGACGTTTTTCCAGTTGATTTGCATGTTTGCCGCGTCCTCCGGGAAGCTGCGAGACGCAGCTTCCACGGCCTGCCGCGAGACGCGGCAGCTACCGCTTTGCAGCTCGACCAGTGCTTTCGCTACGGGGATCTCGTGGATGGCGTCTTCCGTGAGAGAAACGCGGATCGTGTCTCCGATGCCGTCGGCCAGCAGGGAGCCGATTCCGATGGCGGACTTGATCCGGCCGTCTTCGCCGTCTCCGGCTTCGGTCACCCCGAGGTGGATCGGATAATTCCAGTCTTCACCCTCGGCATCGAGCCTGGCGACGAGCAGGCGGTAGGCCTCGATCATGACTTTGGGGTTGGAGGCTTTCATGGAGAAAACGAAGTTGTGGTAATCGTTTTCCCGGGCGATACGGGCGAACTCGAACGCGCTCTCGCACATGCCCAGCGGGGTATCGCCGTAGCGGTTCATGATCCGGTCGGAAAGTGATCCGTGGTTGGTGCCGATTCGCATCGCACGTCCCAGGTCCTTGCAAAGATGGACCAGCGGGGAGAATTGCTCGCGGATGCGCTCCAGTTCCGCCTCGTATTGGTCGTCCGAATACTCGCGGATCTCGAATTTCTTCTTGTCCGCGTAGTTGCCGGGGTTGACCCGCACTTTCTCCACCCATTTCGCCGCTTCCATGGCGGCATCCGGCTTGAAATGGATATCCGCGACGAGCGGGACCTGGCAGCCGGCGGCGCGGACTTCCCGGGCGATGTTCTCAAGGTTCGCCGCATAGACTTTCGTCTGCGCGGTGATGCGCACGATCTCGCAACCGGCTTCCGCGAGGCCGAGGGTTTCCGCGACGCAGGCGGGGGTGTCGCGCGTGTCCGAGGTAATCATCGATTGCACGCGGATCGGGTTCGTTCCGCCGATACCTACGTTTCCGACCATCACCTCGCGCGATCTCCGGCGGGTGTAACTCAGGAGATCCGGGCAGTAGCGAAGTGCGGCGTTCGGGGTCATTGGCGCGGGAGGATAGACCGGAAATTTTCCATGGGCAATGACTGGATACGGTGCGAGGATTTCCCCATGAAAATCACCATGTCGTGGGCACGCAAGGCGGCGGTAATCGCCGGGATGATCCTGGCCACCGGGGACGACGGTCTCGCGGGCGATTTCATCCGGATCAAGGAAACCGACAAGGTGGCGAAGCTCCAGACGGCGGTGTTCGGATATGAAAAGGACGGAGTGCGGGTGGATCTGATCGGCGCGATCCATCTGGCGGACGCCCGCTACTATCGGTTTCTCAACAAGTATTTCGAAAACTACGGGGTGGTGCTGTTCGAGATGGTGGGTGGCGAAGGGTTCGGGCGCGGCAAGCATCCGATCGTTCTCGAAAACGCAGGGAAGGATGAGGACGCGCTTTCGGGGTTGCGAGTGATCTATGGCTCGCTGGAGCGGGCCTTGGGCTTGGCAGGGCAGATGGCGGTGGTGGATTACACGAAGCAGAATTTCGTGCACGCGGATCTCACCATGAAGGAGTTTTCCGATCTGCAGGAGGAGAAGGGCGAGTCGTTGTTGAGCTTCATGATCCAGGCGGGGATCGCCGCGGAGAGGCCGAAACGCACTCCGGATTCGATCCGACTCATGCGCGGGATTCTCACCGGTCGCGCCGATCTGGTGAAGCTTGAGATGATGCACACGATGGCGGAGGGGGATACCCAGATCGATTCGCTTGCCGGTGAGAACGTGATCATCGGCGAGCGCAATGCGAAGGCGTTGGAAGTGATGGAGAACGAAATCGGGAAGGGAGAGAAGGAGGCTCGCGATCTTCTACGGGGCCGCCCATTTCCCGGACATGGAACGACGGTTGATCGATCTGGGATTCAAAAAAGTCTCCACGAAATGGGCGACCGCGTGGCGGGTGGAGAAGCCTTGAGGATCAGATCCGCAGGATGGAGACGGGGTTTCGTTTCGAAAGGTAGACAACCGTGAGGATGAGGATGAGAGCCGAGGCTCCGGTGGCGAGAACCGGGACGAGTCCCGCTGCCATCAGGGAGTATGAAACGGCGGCGAAGGTGGCGGTGATGGCGGCGTAGGGGAGCTGGGAGTGGACGTGTGAGGTGGGCTCGCAGCCGGAGGCGATGGCGCTGACGATGGTGGTATCCGAGAAGGGGCTGCAATGGTCCCCGAGGACCGCGCCGCCGAAAACGGCTCCGATCACGGAGGGGGTGAGAGCCATCATTTCCTGGGCGGGCATGTTCGCCGCGGTGGCGGCGGCGATCGTCGCCGGGAGGGCGAGTGGCATGAGCAATCCCATGGTTCCCCATGAGGAACCGGTGGCGAAGGCCATCAGAGATCCGGATGCGAAGACAGCGAGCGGTAGCCATTCGATCGCGAAATTTCCAGAAAGCAGGCGGGCGATCTGTTCGCCCGCGCCGAGGGCGGAGAATACATTGCCCAAGGACCAGGCGAGCACGAGGATGATGAGGGCGGGAAGTAGATTTGTCGCCCCATGGTAAGCGGCTTCGCTGGCGCTGTGTTTTCTATCTTTCGGAAAGAGAAACCATGCGATGGCGAGACCGAACAGGCTGCCCGCGACGAGCGCGTAGGGACCGGCGTTTCCGCTGAAGGCTGTGCGCCATCCGTTGGTGGAAAGCATGTCGGGGATGGGATCGGAGAGCAGGGGAAACGCTAGGAATATGCCTGCGACGAGCGAGAGCAGCGGGATGATCGCGCGGGCGGGCGAAGTGGACTTTTTTTCGCTACCGGATGTTTCTGGCTCGGAAACTTGCGGGCGGTAACGCCGCATCGCGCTTGGTTGAAAATCCACTGCAATGACGAGCGGGACCAGTAGGAGTGTGAGAAGGCAGTAGGGGTTCGCAGGGATGGAGGAGAAATAGAGCGAGTAGGGATCAACCGGAAAGGGGGCGTCGGCGAGTCCGTCCTGGATGAGGCTGAGCTGGGTGGCGATCCAGGTGGAGATGAAGGCGACACAGGCGACGGGCGAAGAGGTGGAATCGACCACCCAGCTCAGCCTTTCCCGGGAGACTCCGGTGCGGTCGGCCAGCGGGCGGGCGATGCGGCCGGTGAGCAAGGAGTTGGCGAGGCCATCGAAAAAGCAGAGCAGGCCGACGAAATAGACGCTCCCCAGCAGGCGTTTTTCCGGGTGCTTGGCTTTGGCTGTGAGGCGGGCCAGCACGGTATCGAAGCCTCCTGATTTCTCCAAGAGACCTGCGAAAGCTCCGAGCAAGAGAGTGAAGAGGATGGCTCCGATATGCCACGGGCCTTCGAGGGAAGGGAAAATGAAATCGGCGAAGATCGCGCGGAGAGCGGCGGGGGGCGCGGTATGATGGAGGAGGATGGCCCCGGCGACCACGCCGCTGCCAAGTCCGAGCGCGGCCTGGCGGGTGAGGAGGATGACGGCGAGCGCGCAGAGCGCGGGCCAGAGGGCTATGAGCCAATCGGAAACTGCCAGATGGGGGAGTAGGAAGCTGAGGGCCAGGAGGGTAATCAGGACGGCGGGCTTCTTCATGGGCGGATCATAGGCATGGATCTGTGGACAGGGCAGGAAGGATTTTTTGCTCAGAAGGCGGGGAGCACGCCCGCCGTCGGGTGTGGTTTTACGCGCCCCCGCGGATAACGTGGGTGGTAATTTGGGATGGATGGAACCCAGATCCCGAGGGGGCATACCATATCTTCGTACCACCCGCCGGGCAGCGAGGGCGCAGCCCGGGACACGCGAGGCGCGTGTGGTCCCCGCAGGCTTCGCCGGCGCTACGGGTCGCTTTCGGTAGAAAGCAACTCCGACCACTCGCCGGGTTGGAGATCTCCAAGAACATGAGGTCCGATGGACTCGTAATGGAGTGCGGTCACGCGGATTCCGTAGCGAAGGAAATCAGAAGGCGGGGAGCACGCCCGCCGTCGGGTGTGGTTTTACGCGCCCCCGCGGAAAACGTGGGTGGTAATTTGGGATGGATGGAACCCAGATCCCGAGGGGGATACCGTATCTTCGTACCACCCGCCGGGCAGCGAGGGCGCAGCCCGGGACACGCGAGGCGCGTGTGGTCCCCGCAGGCTTCGCCGGCGCTAAGGGTCGCTTTCGGTAGAAAGCAACTCCGACCACTCGCCGGGTTGGAGATTTCCAAGAACATGAGGTCCGATGGACTCGTAATGGAGTGCGGTCACGCGGATTCCGTAGCGAAGGAAATCAGAAGGCGGGGAGCACGCCCGCCGTCGGGTGTGGTTTTACGCGCCCCCGCGGATAACGTGGGTGGTAATTTGGGATGGATGGAACCCAGATCCCGAGGAGATACCATATCTTCGGTACCACCCGCCGGGCAGCGATGGCGCAGCCCGGGACACGCGAGGCGCGTGTGGTCCCCGCAGGCTTCGCCGGCGCTACGGGTCGCTTTCGGTAGAAAGCAACTCCGACCACTCGCCAGGTTGGAGATCTCCAAGAACATGAGGTCCGATGGACTCGTAATGGAGTGCGGTCACGCGGATTCCGTAGCGAAGGAAATCAGAAGGCGGGGAGCACGCCCGCCGTCGGGTGTGGTTTTACGCGCCCCCGCGGAAAACGTGGGTGGTAATTTGGGATGGATGGAACCCAGATCCCGAGGGGGATACCATATCTTCATACCACCCGCCGGGCAGCGAGGGCGCAGCCCGGGACACGCGAGGCGCGTGTGGTCCCCGCAGGCTTCGCCGGCGCTACGGGTCGCTTTCGGTAGAAAGCAACTCCGACCATTCGCCGGGTTGGAGATCTCCAAGGACATGAGGTCCGATGGACTCGCGATGGAGTGCGGTCACGCGGATTCCGTAGCGAAGGAAATCAGAGGGCGGGGAGCACGCCCGCCGTCGGGTGTTGTTTTACGCGCCCCCGCGGAAAACGCGGGTGGTAATTTGGGATGGATGGAACCCAGATCCCGAGGAGATACCATATCTTCGTACCACCCGCCGGGCAGCGATGGCGCAGCCCGGGACACGCGAGGCGCGTGTGGTCCCCGCAGGCTTCGCCGGCGCTAAGGGTCGCTTTCGGTAGAAAGCAACTCCGACCACTCGCCGGGTTGGAGATCTCCAAGGACATGAGGTCCGATGGACTCGCGATGGAGGGCGGTCACGCGGATTCCGTAGCGAAGGAACATGCGTTTGATCTGGTGATGAAGGCCTTCGCGGATGGTGAGGCGGCAGGAGGTTTCCGTGAGAAGATCGACGATGGCGGGCCGGGAGCGGGTGTTTTCCTTTTCAAACGACATGCCGGTGCGGAATTTCGCGATGGCCTCCGCCGGGACGGGTCGGTCGGTGTGGACGAGATAGGTTTTCGGGATCTTCCTTTCCGGGAGTGTGAGGGATTCGGAAAAACGGCTGTCGTTGGTAAGGATGATCAGGCCTGTGGTGGCGCGGTCGAGGCGACCGGCGAGGTGCATTTCCGTTGCCCATGGCTCGTTGATGAGATCGATCACGGTCCGGTGGACCGGATCGGTGGTGGCGGAGAGGATGCCGGCTGGTTTGTGCAGCAGGATGACGCGACGAATGTCCGCCTGGAGGATTTCTCCGACCGCAGTGATGTGGTCGAACTTGCCGATCTCCAAGGTTCCGTCGCGGGTCGTAAGATGATTCAGGGTGACAAGGCCCTTTTCCAACAGGTCCCGGGCATGGCGTTTTCCCCGTCCGGTGCGTTTGGCGAGCAAATGCCTGAGGATCATCAGGTGGGAGGAAGTTTTCGGGCTGGTTGGGAGCGTGGGCGCAATGCGACCGCCGGATCGCGAGGGCGTGCTCCGGAACACGCGGCGGCGCGTGTGGTCCCCCCTTTCATTTGGAGACTACTTCCGGCGCTTTTTACCGCCGACTTTTTTGCGACGGATGGGTTTGATCGGATCGGTATCCAGAAGCGCGGTATACACGTAGGGGAAATCGGGGAGCTTCTCGCGCTTGATCTCTTTATTGACGAAAATCTCGACGGATTTCGCGAAATCCAGTTCGTCGGCGGTAAGGATGGTGAAGGCATCGCCTTCGGCTTCCGCGCGACCGGTGCGGCCGATGCGGTGCACGTAGTCCTCCGCGTTTTCCGGGACGCGGTAGTTGATAACGTGGGAAACTCCGGAGACATCGATGCCGCGGGCGGCAACGTCGGTGGCGACGAGGATCTCGAATTCCCCTGTTTTGAACCCGGCGAGAGCTTTCATGCGGTCGGTCTGGTTGATGTCCGAGTGCATGGCTGCAACTTTTGTCTGGCCGGTATTCTTGATCATGCCCGTCACTTCATCCGCTTCGCGACGGGTGCGGGTGAAGATCATCACGGAATGATAGTCCGTGTGTTTCAGAAGGGCGAGAAGTAGCTCGTCGCGTTGGTCGATGGAGACGGGGTAAAAGGCGTGGGACACGGTGGCGGCGACTTCGCGGCGTGCGATCTCGATTTTCACAGGATCGACCAGACACCACTGGGCGAAGGTCTGGATGGCTGCCGGCATGGTGGCGGAAAAGAAGAGTGTCTGGCGACCTTCCCACGGGCAGAGATTGACGATTTTCCGGACCTGCGGGAGGAAGCCCATGTCGAGCATGCGGTCGACTTCGTCGAGGATGAGGATCTTGATTTCTCCGAAGCGCATGGCGGCTCGGTAGAAGCAATCGACCAGACGGCCGGGAGTTGCGACGACGATATCGGCTCCGGCGGCGAGTTGCTCCATCTGCTGGCCGAGGCCGACTCCACCATACAGAAGCGCGACTTTCATGCCGGTCTTGGCTCCGTATTTCTCGAACTGCTCGGCCACCTGATGGGCGAGTTCGCGGGTCGGTTCAAGAACGAGGATCTGGGGTTTTCCCATTTTTTCGATCTTGGAAAGGGAAGGGAGGGCGAATGCGGCGGTCTTGCCGGTGCCCGTCTGGGATGCGCCGATCACGTCCTTGCCATCAAGGATCACGGGGATCGCCTGGGCCTGGATCGGGGTCGGGTTGGTATAGCCTGTTTCCAGAACAGCTTCGAGAACGGGGGCGGAAAGGCCGAGTGTGTCAAATCCCATGAGGCGCTGGGTTTATGCGGGGTTTCCAGGCGGGTCAAGGATTGATAGATGGAGCAAGTCCTACGGCATGCCGAAAAGCTCTTTGGGCGCGCCGTATTGTTTCGGCCAGACGATGAAAAAAGCGTCGCTGTGGCCGAAGCTGAAATCGACGAGTTTCCAGCCCTGGGAGGTGTTGATCCAGAGGGCGCAGGCATCTGTGTTGCCGTTCGTGTCCACGATGACACGGGAGCTGCCGTCCGGATTGACGGTCGCGCCGCTGAAGAACGCCCAGTTCCGGCAGGTTTTCAGGCTTCCGGAGAATTTCACTTTTCCATCGGTTTCCTTGCGGAGGATGGAGAATAGCAGGACGCGGTCGTCGGAGCCGATTTTCAGCTCGGTGGGAAATGATTTCGTAGGCGCGAAAAGTTCCTCATCGGTCTGGGCGGAAAGGCTTGCGGAGAAAAGGAAAATGAGAGGCAGAAGATATCTGGCGGGGTATTTCATGGGCGGACAGTCGGGAAAATGTGGCTGGAGGGCGAGCCGATAATCCATGCCGGCTTCTGGCACTTGCGTTCCCCCGGCTTCCGGGCAAGAAACGGCCACGCGAATGGAAGAAGAGCAACTGGATCTGAAGGGGGTGGGATGGATGCTGGCCTCGGCTTTCCTTTTCGCGGGAAACACTCTTCTGATCCGAGGCGCATCCGTTGCTTCCGCCGGGGCGGACGGGTGGATGGCGACCCTGTTCCGGGGGGCGGTCGGGGTAGCGCTGCTGTTGATTTTCTTCACCGGGGGGCGTGGCTTCGACTGGCGGCGGATGTTTTCCAACAAACTGGTCGTCCTGCGCGGATTGGTCGGCTGCCTGGGAATCATCTGCTTCTATATTACCATCGTGAAACTCGGGGCGGGGCGGGCGATCGTGATCAACCTGACCTACCCGATGTTCGCGACGGTGATCGCGGCTTTCTGGTTGAAGGAAAAAGTGCGGCTGGCGACCTGCTGCTGGCTGGTCGTCGCGCTGGCCGGCCTGGTGATTTTTCTGAGTGATGAAAACATGCGGCTCTCGCCCACTCCCTACGATATGCTCGGACTGGTGGGAGCACTGGCGGCCGGATGGGTGGTGGTGATGATACGCAAGCTCCGCCACGAGGAACATCCGGCGACGATCTACGGGGCGCAGGCGACCTGCTCGCTGCTGCTCGGCCTGCCGTTCGTGGGAAAAGTCCCGGAGCTGCCGTTCGCCGGGTGGGGGCTGCTGGCACTCGGGGCGGTCGTGGTGACTTTTTCCCAATTGATCATGACCAGCGCGTATCAGAGGCTTTCAATCGCGCAGGGAGCCTCCCTGCAGATGACCCTGCCGATTTTCACCGCGGTCGGGGCTTACTTTTTCTTCGGAGAAACGTTCGACGCGCACGAGCTGGCTGGTGCGGTAGTGACCCTGGTCGCGATCTGGCGGGTGGCGGGGAGGAAGAGAAGGGGGTAGCGGGCGCTTCGCCTGGCAACGGGATTCGTTGCCCAGGCGGTGACTGGAGGATGCGTCGGGAACGCGCCCGGATACTCCCCCGAGACCAGGACGCCTGTCCCTGGGGGCGTCACGGACTACCGACACCTGGCCAGCTACCGCCCTTCGGTAAATCTCACGAAACAGGCAGGTGTGGGAACCGCGGTGATTTTTATCCTGAGTCTCACGTCTTCGACCGTGCCATTCCCCAATGGATCGGCGGTGACGATTTCCTCGATCACGTTCACTCCATCTACCAGGATACGGCTCCAATCGATCAGATCGTGGCTAACCGAAGCGACCATGCCCGGTGCCTCTGTTTTTCTCCGATACTCCAGGACATAGAAATTACCTGCCGCTTCCGTGACTGCTTCCATTTTCGAAAAGAGAGGTTGCGGGTCGCCCGCTCCGCTTCTTCCGAGAAGAAATTCTATTTCGTTCGAGATTCCGTTGTGATTCGCATCGCCGGTGGGAGAGCTGTCCGCGCCCTGCCAGTCCGTTGCGGCGGCCCACTCCTCATAGGTAATGGTCGGAGGGGTGGTGGTGGCGAAAAGGGATGCCACCTGTGGCTGTGTGAGCGCCCGGCGATATACTCGGAAATCATCCAGTTGTCCCCTCCATCGGTTGTTTTTCCCCACGAAGAAATCTCCCGCCCCTTGCGTGTTTCCGGAGTCGAATTCCGATGAAACGGTTCCGTCATCATAGTAGATCCGGGTTTTCCATGTACCGCTGAGGTTGTAGTTCACGAAGGTAAGCAAATGCCACTCCCCGTTCTTGGGAGGATTTTCGACAGGAATGGTCACGGTCGATCTCGAATTACCGTTATAGACCTCGATCTTCTGGTCATCCGTGATCCAAGCTCTGAACTGGACCCCGCTGCCGTCCCTTTTCTCGAACAATCCGGAGAAATTGCCTGTATTGGTCGTCCGGAACCAGATGCTGAAGGTATAGGAATTTTTTCTTGGATGGAAATTGATGTCTTCTGCGTTGGGGACTAGGAAGTCCTTGAAACTATCGGTCAGGACAACAGGTCCGGATGAACCGCCGATTTTACCCGAGTCGTTCCAAATGGCGCCCGATACATTGGCGGAATGATCGTTGCCAGAGGGTGAGGTGTCCTTGATCACGTTGCCTGTTCCCTCGTCAAAGCGGTAGTGGAGGACAAGGGAATCCGACATTTTCTCCTCGAACACACGCAGGGTCAGCGGGGTGCCGATGTTGGACACCGCTCCGACCGGATTGGTGAGTTCGACGTGATACTCGCCGGAATCCGTTGCTACCGCTGACCGCAGGACAAGCCTGACATCCGGATCCGTGACTCCGGAAATCACTGTCGGCGGGGAGACGGCGGTTTCGCCTTTGAACCAGCGGTATGTGAGCGGCTGGTCTCCTTGCACATCCACGGCCAGGATCACCTGGTTTCCGGCCAGCGACTCGGTGACCGACGCCGGAGAGGTGACGGACGGAAGGATGCTGGGAGGCTGCACTTGGACTGTAACCATGCCGCTCGTCACGCTGGTTCCATCGGAGACGCTGAAGTTGAAGCTGTCCTGTCCCGAAAAGCCTTCCGCAGGAATATAGACAAGCGATCCTGCGTCCCCGCTGATCGTTCCATGAGCTGGCAGCGAACTGCGCGAATAGGTAAGGGGGTCCGAATCGGCGTCGCTGGCGGAGAGCGTGATGGCGATAGGGAAACCGGATCTGGTGGTGAGAACCGGGCTGGTCACGACCGGTGCCGAGTTGGCGGTCGTGGCGAACGCGCCTTGGCTCAGGTTGTAGAAGGATCCCGAAGGCACGGTTTCCAGGCGCTGCGCTCTGACCATGTAGTATGCTCCCGGAAGAGGAGAAGGATCGGTGAAAGCGGTTCCTGAAACAAGATTCCCCCCGTTGAGCGGGAGGTAGGGGCCGAGCTTTTCCGTGGCGCGGTAAAGTTTGTATCCGGTTACCCCGGAAGCCGGCGAGGCGACCCAGGTGAGATCGACAGAGGTCCCGCCATCCACCGCGACAAGGTCGCTCGCGGGGGCGACTGGCTGGGCGCGAAGCGTGGGATCCCCCATGAGATCGATCCATACGGACTGGCGCATCGAGTCGCTGTAGTCATCGGAAACGACATAGTCGAGAACGCTGGGCGAGCCACCGAACCGGTTGTTCGCCGTGCGGAAATGGCTGTTGCCTATTGTTTCGCCCATGGCCATGTGGTGGATGTACCAGTTCGGACGCACGCCCCAGGCGCAGGTGAGATTGTACCAAGGCTGGGCGAGCATCGCCCGCATCGGGTTGTTCGTGCTGTTCCACCGTTGTTTGCCACTGCCGAAGTTGATCGCGAACACCGCTTTGATGTCATAGTTCGGATAGTTCGCGCCGTTGTGATCACTGAAATCAACCCCCCAGATCGCCGGACTCTCCTGGCCTGTGCCCAGATGCTCGCCAGTGATCGTATTTGCTTTTCCGCTGATGTCGATGGCACCGTACTGTTCGGTAAAACTTTCATCGAACGCCATTTTGTCCCAATAGGAACGCGTGGGGGTGGTGTATCCCACGTTTCGGAAGGCGTGGTCTTTCGCGAGGTAATCGCGGAGCAGCGTGACCTCGTTGCGGCTGAACGCGGGCATTGAGGACAAATCGACTCTGCCCACCCCCATTTCTATCGTAGTGGTATCGTTCCTGGTGAAGGTAGAGACCGAGGGGACGGAGCTGGCGATGTAGTTATGGTCGAACTGACCGTCTCCAGGCGGATTCCTGCTCAGGTTGGCGGAGTCCTTCCATATTCCGTCAATGTCCGCATAGTAGAGGTCGGTTGCGTGGGGGGACGGGTCGTGGCCATCGGGAGCGCTGCTGCCGCTCGTGACGATGGGGAGCCTTCCGAAGAGAAACAGCGTGTGCGGGGTCGTGGGATTTTTGGCATATTCGGACTGCACCCAGGCGCGGAGTTCCTGGGCCCGCCCACTGGTTGCGTTGTTGTCTCGCGGGCTGTCGTGTCTCACGACCTGCCAGCCATCTCCCACGAGATCCGTTTCCAGCCGCCTCAACTCACCGGCCAGTTGTGGAGCCACCGTATCGTCAACCACCAGCAGAAGGATTCCGCGGTTTTCCTGCTCCGGTCTCGCCTCCCGCCCGACCGTCAGATATCCGCCAGCCCGATCCACCGTATCGGAAGCGACGAATCGGGAGTTCCGATAGACCTCGTACTCATATGCCACCCCTGCCACCGTCGTGGTATCCGTGTAAGTGGAAGTCGGCGAACCGGAAACGGTCGCCAGAAATTGCCATGTGCCCCGCCCTTCCTGGCCGAGAACCCGCCGGTTGACAGTGACCGGGTCGGGGCCGTTGGGTTCGGTCTGTTTCCAACTCAGAGTGACGCTGGTCCCGTCGGCGGAAATCGCTCCTTCAAGCGGAAGCGACCGCTCCGCGACTGCGAACGCCATCGGTGCGGTCAACGCGATAATCGCGGGAGAGAGAAAGGAAAGAATGGTCGGTCGTGACCTTCGGAGAGTTCGGAAGATGATTTGCATGTCGGGTTTTTGGTTTTTGACTACTCTGAATTTCGGGCTTTTGCAGCTCACTCGAACCACCGGTATTACTCACAGAGGCAAAACGGTTCGACCGCGAGAGCAGTGGCTGGAAACTTACGATAGGTGTAGTGATCGCGTTCCACGCTTCCGCCTCACCCATGCCGTTGTGATCCAAGGCCGCGACGTCCCGTGTGGCACCCGTCTGGATGTCCTCATTTCCTCCGTAGGTGAAGTTGTCCGGAAAGGTGTCCGAGAAATATCCTGACACTCCATTTCCAGTTACGGAGCCTGAATCCCGGGTGACTAGGATAACATTCGTTGCCGGAAGGGTCGGGAATGCCAAGGAACTGGCGATCAGGGCGCTGGCAATGATTTTCATTTTCCTTAACTCATGTTTTCAATGGTCGGGATCTTGTTCTGGTAGTGCATATCGGGTCAACAACCTTTTCAGAGGCCCACCGGGAATTCCAAGTCGGGCTCGATCAGCGATGAATAGTGCGTTGGAGGATCCCGGAGAATTCGCCCTACGCAGACGGGTGCCACCCGAAGAATGGCCTTTGCACGGAGTTTCGGGCGGATAGTATCACGGAAAATCCCATCCTATGGACCTCCGGCTTCCGATCATTCCCTGCTTGTTCCTGTTCGCTTCGTTTTCTTATGGAAAAGAGGTCGTCGAGGAGAAGGACGGGGTTGTTGCCATCGAGGCGGAGAGCACTTCTTCGCGTAAGGGGAAATGGAAAAAGAAAGCCGATATCGACGGATTCTCGGGCGAGGGGTATCTTGAGTTCACGGGGAACACGCCTCTTTCCGGGAAGGCTTCCTCGCCGTTGAGATACGATTTCAAGATCGATAAGGGTGGGCTGTATTTCCTGCACCTGAGGTGCGCGCGGGAGCCGGTGGAAATCGGCAATGAGATGCGCAAGGATGTGGCGAACGATTGCTACGTGCGGGTGAAAGGCGATTTCGGGGCGGGACCGGATCCCGGTGACAAGCATGGCAAGGATGCGCCGCTCAAGTTGCTCGAGGAGGATACGAAGTTTTTCGGAGGTGATGATCAGGCGTTTTCCTGGGCCTCGGGGAACCGGCTCGATCCCGGTGGTCATAACAACAAACGTGTCGCGGTTTATGATTTCAAGGAGGGTGAGACCTATCAGCTGACGGTGTCGGGTCGCTCGCAGTTGTTCAAACTTGACCGCATCGTATTCCGTCATGAAGACGTTTCCCCAAAAATCGCGGAATCAGTGGAATGAAGACAGTCGCTTTCGAAATGAAGCTGACACCCGGCAATGTTTCCGAATACCGGAGGCGTCATGACGAGATCTGGCCGGAGCTTTCCGAGTCCATCCGGGAGGCGGGCATTTCCGATTACTCGATTTTTCCCGACGAGGAAACGCTGACCTTGTTCGCGGTTCGGAAGCAGGCGGATCCGGGCAAGGCGGCCGGGCGCACGGATCATGCTATCGTCCGGAAATGGTGGGATTTCATGGCTCCGCCGATGGAGGTGAATCCGGATAAATCCCCCGTCGCGGAACCTCTCCCCCGGATCTTCCATCTGCCGTAGCGAAACAGAATTTTTGCCCGTAGGTGCTCCCGGTTTTTTTATCTTTTCTCAGGAAAGCTTGCTCCCGGTGGAACCGATTTCCATGGATCTCTCGATTTGCTGAAAAAGGTCAGGGGCTTCCCTTTTCTCCGGTTTCCGAGCGCTGAGGAAGGATCGCGGACATAGGCGTTTCTTCGCGGAGCATCCTCCCGCCTTCACCCGTCAGCCACAGATAGTGGTCGCTCGGGAGGCCTTCGTAAGTCAGGAACGGGTTGGGTCCGACGGGCGGATGGTTGGTGCATTTGAATATCGCGGTTGCTTCGTCCACTTCATCGAACATGGCGACGTAGATCATCGTGGCACCGGCTTTTTTGGCAGCGAACATCTGGGACCAGAGGAACTCACCCTTGAGCCGGGGTATCGCATCGATGGGCTGTTCCGGCTTCATGTTGTGCCAGCTGAATCCGGGGAAAACTACGGGTAGGAAGTCCAGGGATTTCCCGGAGCACCATTCGATGTCCGCACCATACATGTTCTCAGCGTGATCCGTCGCCTGTTGCGGGGTCATGTAGCGCCCGGGCGTCCATGGGCTGATGATGTCCGCGAGCTCCAGGATCTGATGGAATTCAGGATCGGAAACGGCATCGCGATTGCCTTCGCGCCAACCGGTGGGGATGCCAAGCATGACCGCACAACCTTCGTTTTCAAAGAACTGCACGAGCTCGCGACATTCTTCCAAGGTGTATTTCCGCCCGTCGCTGAATCCAACTCCCCAGACGGCGACGAGAGGTTTCCCCTCGTGGTGGAGATATGCCGGATCTTCTCCGATTTTCATTTTTTCCCTAAGCATCTTCCAGTCATCGGACACGCCCTTCACCTGACCCGCTCTGAGGCCGCTGAGGTCATACATGACGGCATAGGCGCGGCCATTCCGGTTAGCTCCTTCGCGTGCGTTGGCGAGGACGACGTTCTTGTGATTCACGTCGGGGCCGTGCTTCAGCCCGTTGGCGAAACGCTGGACGAAAGCGCCGTCGATCCCATAATCCCGCATCCACCTGAAATGGCGCAGCACTGTCGACCGGTTATGGGAGCTGAAAACTTCCGCAGGCTTTCCGTTCTCGTGCTTGAAACCCGTTTCGAACCGCTCGGAATCCGAGTATTCAGTCATGTCAGGCCAGAGATCGATAGTCACGTTTCCAGGCCCGAAGGGCTCGGACCACCGTTGCGCCCAGTGGACCCAGTTCAATCCCGAGCCATCGCCAGGAACATTGAACCAGCCTTGGTAGCCGGTCATCACTTTCCCCGTGAGGGTTTTCGTATCGACGCCTCTGATGCTTTCTCCCGCATACGGGGTCAGCGGATCGCCGGCCCGAAGGCACTCCGATGGAACGAAGAATGCCAGGGATAGCGCGAAGAACCAGGTGATGTTCCCTGTTTTTGTGATGGGGATGTGCGACATGCGGGTTTGTTGTGAAAAATCTTATCCTCAAAACACGGGTTTGGGTAGCGGTGAAACGGGAGGGCGATTCCGACTCATTTCCGATTGGTGGAACAACTCCGGCTGAGGGTGTTGAGCCCCGGTTTGAGATCGGCGAAAGGACCGGTCCTGACGGGTGACAGTTTCCCTCTGTCGAAGCCCGTCCCTACGGAAATCACGACCCCCCGGATCGTTCAACCCACCGATGAATCTTTGGAGCGGAACCCCGTCGATACCGGCGTCCTCCATCCGTTTGAAATGGCGGGCAAGGGTTTTCGGGGTGTGGGAGGAAAAGAGCTTCGCGGTCGTGAATCCGCAGTTGGGTCGGGAAAAACCCCGCCCGGATCTCTCGAACCGAACGGGGGCGAATTCGCGAAAACCATCAGCGCATCGCGCCAAGTTGAAGATCTAGCGTCTCCGGCGCATTGCCAGGCCACCGGTCCCGAGTAAAAGGAGGGCGAGTGAGGCTGGTTCGGGAACGGCTTCGACATCGTTGAGAGTCGCTGTCCTCAGGCCGACGTGTCCCCAGTTACCCTGTTTGTAGTCGATAAGCTGGAGGGTGTATTGCTCGGTCGCCAGATCCCCGGCGGTGGCGGTGGAAATGTCCAAAGCGGAAAAAGATAGAGATTCGTTTCCGCTGTTCGCGGTTTTGGACCGGTTGAGGAGATACGCCCCGTCCGATGCGCGCATCAGCGCGAGGCCGACATATCCGGGGGCCGAGGAAGACGCGGGTAGGCTGGCGAAATCAGCAACGAGCGTGGAGGTGGCCATTCCCTGAGATAGAGAGAATGCGATGTTCGAGGTGGCGGTTAGAGTAAACAACGGGCTTTGCGCGACGATCGGGGTGTGGGAGGTATCTTGGGCGGCACCGCCCGGGATCCCAGCAACCGTGCCCTGGAAACTGCCGAGCTGACCACCATTGTCGAAAAAGGCGTAGGTAGTCGGGCTGTAGGTGGTGGAGTCAACTCTCACGTTCGTCCAGCCTAGCAGTCCCTGGTCACCGGCAGGCGTCCAGTCGTAAGAGAGAGTGGCGGCAAAACTGATCGCGACGGAAGCGTGAAGAGTGACCAATGATGAGAAAATTACGGATTTCATGGTTTCAAACTGGGAGGTTTTTTCGGATGTCCGGATCAAGCATATCCGATTCGAGGATCTTGTATCCGTATTATGCCAGGTGGTCAAGGAATGATGACGCAACCTGCGACTCCGAGGCCTCCTCCCGACTCCGGGTGGGGTGGAGTCAGTTCCCGGGGTTAGTCCAGGGCCAGCCGATGTTTCACGATTTCCGTGGTTTCCGTGGCTTCGCGTAGCTCGATGGCGTGGAACCGTCCTCCGAGATGGGCGGGATGGGTGAGTGCCTGGAACTGCGCGATCCGTCCCGGATTGTTCAGGTGGCCGGCGAGGATCAGGGGTTTCGCCAGATGGGTGAGGTAGCTGCTCTGGGAGGAAAACGAAGTCGGAACAAAGCCTGATTTCGCGGCATCGCGGGCAAGGGCGGTAAAATCGACGTGGGCGGTGATATCGAGCGCGCCGGGGCGATCGAGAGGGTCTTCGGCGGCCTGATGGCGGTAAAATGTCCGCAATGTGCCTTTCCTGCGGGAGTAGTCGTAGTATTCCGGAGCGGCGAAACCATAGTCCAGAAAGAGAAACATGGGATTCTGAAAGCCGGGCAGCAGAGATTTGAGAAACGGTCCGACACCGGTCCGGATTTCCGTCTGGTAGCCTTCCGGGAAATCCGTTCCCAGGTAGGCGATCGCATCGGTCAGGGTGTTTTCCGGTCCGATCGGGACGGGGCTCAGAACGAGGTCGCCGTTCGAGTCCGAAGCCACTTCAAGCTCCATCCAGTTCCCGTCAATCAGACGGATGAGGTGGAAGGGTAGGGCATCGAGAATCTCGTTTCCGTAGATGATCCCGGGCAGCGCTTCGTTGGCGAACGCACTGGGTGTGGCCTCGATACGGAGCGATGAAGCGTGGTCTGCGAGCCGTTTCTCCTGAGCCGAACGGAGCAGGGGGAGGGGTTCGGAAATGGCGTATTCCAAGCGTTTCCAAGCATCCGCGGAGATGGCCTTCAGGCCTTGGAGGACATCGAGCGCGAGTTTCCCGTCGTGCGCTCCGACTTCCATGATCCTCCAGCGCTCAGGCTTTCCGATTTCCTCCCAATACCGGGCGAAACGCTGGGCCAGAAGTTGCCCGAACAGCGGGCCGACGCTGACGCTGGTGAAAAAATCTCCTTCCCGACCGACTTTGTCCGCGCCGGTGGAGTAATATCCCTGCTCGGGATCGTAGAGTGCGGCTTCCAGGAATTCCGGGAACGGGATCGGGCCGTCCTTCCCGATTCGCGCCAATAGTTTTTCGGACAAGGAGGGCAAGGAAGGGGTTGCCGGGAGGCTTTCGTTCGGGTAATCCTCTACCCGCGAGCGGCTTCGATTCGGAGGTTGCGGACGGTCATCAGGCATGGCGAACAAACGGAAAAACACCCGGAGGAAGGACGGCAAGCGCCGTTTCTACAAGCGCAAAACCTTTTGGGGAATCTGCGTGATGCTTCTGCTTATCGCGGGGGTCTTCGGGTTCCTTTTCGCGGAGCAATACACCCGCGAATACCGGGAGCGCGCGTTGACATACGATCTGGAGGAGATCAACCGGCTGGAAATCCCCAGCCTGATCCAAGACCGCAACGGCAAGGAGATCGGACGGATTTTCGTTCAAAACCGCAGTATCATGCCGGTTGAAGATGTGCCGGATCTTTTCGTCGACGCTCTGATGGCTGGCGAGGATTCCCGTTTCGAGACGCATGACGGGATCGACTACATCGGGGTGATCCGCGCCGTGAAACTCAACTACGAGGCCGGCACGACGACGCAGGGAGCCAGCACGATCACCCAGCAGCTCGCGCGGAACGCGTATCCGCTCAGGCAGGACGCGATGTCCCGGGGCGAGGGCGGGTTGCAGCGGAAAATGGTCGAGGCTTTCCTGGCACGGCGGATTGAGAAGCGGTATTCGAAAAAGGAGATTCTCGGGTTTTATCTGAATCGGATCTATTTCGGCAGCGGTTACTACGGATTGCGTTCCGCTTCGCTCGGTTACTTCGGGGTGGAGCCGAAAGTTCTGACGCTCACCCAGTGCGCGACCATTGTGGGCCTGATCAAGAACCCCACCAACAACTCGCCGCTCAACAATCCGAAACAGAGCCGGGTTTCCCGAAACATGGTGCTGTCCCGGATGCAGGACGAGGGGATGATCTCGCGGAAAGAAGAGTCCGAGGCGCGGGCTAGCGAGCTGAAGGTCAATCCGAAACCATTGCAACGCGGGACCTCCCATCTGTACGAGCGGATCGCTGATGCGGTCGCGAAAGCGCTCGGGGAAGACGCGCTCTCCTCCGGAGGATTCACCATTCACACGACGATTTCCTCGGAAGTCCAGAATGCGGCGGAGAAGTCGCTCGCCCTTTCCCTATCGAACGCGGAGAGCCATCCGGGTTACGATCACCAGAAATACGGGGAGTACAAGAAGGAGGACAAGTCGATGAGACCCGAGTACCTGCAAGGAGCGGTCTTCATGGTGGATAACCTCACCGGAGAGGTGCTGGCCCACGTGGGTGGCCGGGACTACGCGGAGGTGCCGTATGATTTTATCGAAATGGGCCGCCGTCCTCTCGGAACCGCGTTTTTCCCGTTTCTCTACGCTGCCGCACTCGCTGACAAGCATACCCCGGCCTCGACCGTGGAGGATGAGCCGATGGACAACCGTGCGGTGATGGTCGGCGGTCGGGAAGGCATCCTCGGAGAGTGGGGGATGGAGGTCCCTTCGCCGAACTACGAGGGAGAAATGACCTTGCGGAGAGCTTTCGAGGATTCGAAAATCGCTGCCACTGTCCGGCTTGGCGCGGAGATCGGCTTGTCGCGCATCATCAAGGCGGGGGTGGCGTTCGGATTTCCGATGGAGGAATCGAAACCGCTGCCCCGTCTCTGCGTCGGGTGGGAACCGGTTTCCTTGAAAGAGGCGGTCACTGCCACCGCGACTTTTCCGATGGGAGGTAAAAAGGGGCCGGAAAAATTCTCTTACGTGGATCGGATTGAGAATCAGGAGGGGAAGGTCGTGTATCGCCGGAAAAAAACGAGGAATCCGGGGGGGCGTCTGTTGGATAGCGCGGTTTCATGGCAGATCCACGATATGATGGCGGGCGGCATGACGGAGGGAAGCGCGCGAGGTCTTAGGAACGATCTGGTTGAGAAGCCTTTCAAAGGAGCTGGAAAAGGCGGGACCACCCACGACTTCGCGGACACCTGGTTTCTCGGCTACAACGCGCGGGTGACCTGTGGTGTGTGGACAGGTTTCCTGAACGGTGGAAGTGATCCGATCTACCCCGGGGCTTTCAGTCGGGACGTCTCCATGCCGGTCTGGACCGCCGCGATGAATGCAGCGGCTCCATCCTTTGGCGGAGGCGAGATTCGTCGCCCCGATAGCATGGTGGAGATGAAGATCTGCTCGGTGACCGGCCAGCGGGCCACCCAGTTCTGCCAGGAACTCGTGGAAGATGTGAGAACGGGGACGGTGAAATCCGCGAGCACGGAATACTCCGAATGGTTCCGCGAGGGTGCGGATAACATCGCCTTCTGCACCTTGCATTCCGGCGCCTCGAGCGGGGACGTGAACCCCGGCTTCGCTTTGGGCAACCTGCCCGCGTTGGACGCGATCCCTGTCCGGCCTCAGGATCCGGTGCTGATCGGCGAGGATCCGTATCACACGGAGTTGCCGAGCTACGCGGCGAGCAGCAGCGAAGGTGGTCTGATGCGGCGCAGTACGAACGTGCTGGACAGTCTGGATCTCGACGATTTCGAGGAAACGATCAAGATGAAGCGTCCTCCAAGGCTCGAGATCCAGTTGGACTAGGGTTACCCGTCACTGCAGCGGAATGGCGGCCGCGGATGGATTCGAGCGATAGTAGAAGGCTCCCGGGCTTCCGAAAACCTCAAGATCGAGTGCCGAGCGTTGCGGGGTGCTGAGGGGAGTGAGCGAGGGGGCGCGGTGGTCTGGCTCGGTCTTGCGGGAGATGGCGACGAGTGTATCGGGAGCGGAAACGATTCGTAGTTTTGCAGCCACCCTACCGTCGCTGAGCGCGGCAGCGTTCCCCATGAAGCTGAGAGTCTCACCCACGAGTCGGGCGTCCGGGCACTGCAGAAGTCCGTTCTGGAAAACGAGTAGTGCCTGGCCGTCGCGAAATGCGGCGGTCTGGCTGTCTGCTTTGGCAATGATATCTCCGACTTGCGCCAGGCCCCGTCCGTTCCAGGTGCCGGGGGCGAGCAACAGGCCTTGCAGCCTGGATTGCATCGCGATTTTCCCGAAGGTGGCGCTGATGGCCAACGGCAGGGTCAAGGACAGATCCGTTTGAGGCGGGATGGTCGCATCGATCTGAAACGGGATGCCGCCCGCCAGCGCGAAGCTGATTCCAGCGCTCCAATCGATGTTGGTTCCAGCTCTGTTGGCGGTCTGGAAACTCAGCATCGGAGCTGTCCATTTCACTGGGATCTCGAACGATTCCATGAGGGGAGTGCCGAGAACTTCGAGGGCTTTGATCCGCAGCCGGGAGTTGGCGGGATTCCCACCGAGAGGGATTTTTCCGGACAGTCGGTTCAGTCTGACCGGAGGATTGCCGGTGAACCCACTGGCGATGGAGATTCGCGCGTTTTCTATGCGGAGCCACGCGGTTGGTCCGAGATCGGGGGGCGTTCGCGGCATCGGTCCCACAGGTGGATGTGGCGCGGCCGATGCCGCTGGAGCATTCTGCGGGCGTTTCGGTCGAGCGGCGGCTGGCGGGGTCGCAGGTGACTTTTTCGCCTCCGTATTGGCTGCGATGGCAGGAGGGATCTCCTGACGTGGGATGAGCGTAGCCAGCTCGATGGGGACGGTGAGTTCCGGATCAATGACTGAAATTTCCCTGACCGCGAAATCGCGGCGTAGCAGGCGTTTCCAATCAGGGACCACTTGGATCGACCGGACGAGGAGGAAAGGGGAGGGGATCGTTTTCCGAAGTTGCTCAGGCTGGCGGGTCTGGATTCCGTAGACGGTGAGTCCGTTCCAAGGGGACCAAGAGGCTCCTTGCACGCTCGTCTCAAGATGTAGACGGGCGCTGATATTTTCCCCAAGCCGGGCCTTCCCAGGCGCGGTCATCAGGTAGAGATTGCTGGCGCCGTAGGCCAGAATAACGAGTAGGACTCCGGCAAGCGACGCGTGGACCACCAGACGCCGGATCCGTATCCTCGGTTTCATGGATCAGCGCTGGGGGGCGGTAGGCATTTTCATCTGACCGGCTTTTCCAAGGGCGAAGCGGATGACGATGCTCTTGTCCAGGAGGCGGCTTCCTTCCGTGGAAATTTCCTGGGCGCGATAGATGACGAGTCCGAATCCGGTCTTGCCCATTTTGCCCATGGCGAAGTTCTCCTTGGTCTTCCCGAGACCCGTTTCTTCCTCGAATTTCCATTCCTTACCGGTCCACTCTCCGAGGATACTGGATGCATCCGCGTTGATGTCGTCGATTCGTTTCAGCTCGCCGTTGGGTGAACGGAAGATATCGGTTTCCGGATCGTAGCGCAGGGTGGAAATGGCTCCGGCCTCGCCGGATGCCGTGAGCGACCAGGTGTCCCCGAAGGTTTTCCGAAGTATCAGCATGACTTCCTCCATGGATTTGAATTCGCGCTTATTCCACAGCGCTAGGTATTCGTCATACTCCTCCTTGGTGAGGCCCAGATTTTCGTGATACGGGAGTGGCAGGCCGGGCTTGGATGTTTTACTGAATTCCTTGAACCATTCCGGGTTCTTCCGAGCGGATGCCTCCACCTTGGAAATGTATTTTTCGATCTCCGGCGGGGGGATCACGGCACCGATGGCGGCTTTGACCGGGATCTCGTTTTCAAACAAACCCTCGAAGACTTTCGGGATCTGGGCGGAGAGAAGGGAGCTGAGAAGCAGGAAAATGGTCAGTGTTTTCATCGCGGGACGCAGAGGCTGGACGGAGATGGCGAGGAACTCAAGGCGCAATCGGCGGGTGTCCGGGGAAAGAAATCGGCGACTTTTGAAAATCCATCGAAAAAATGATTGCCTAACCCGCCGTTCCGACCCTAGCTTCGCCGCCCGAGGACGACCTACGGAACGCGCGGTTAGCTCAGTGGTAGAGCACCTCCCTGACACGGAGGGGGTCACTGGTTCGAACCCAGTATCGCGCACCATTTCCCGGTCTCTGCGCTACATGCAATCGCAGTGTGCGAAATCCCGTTTTTTCCTTCCGGCGTTCTTGTTACCCGCCGACTGTTTCGCCAAAGCTCTCCCACATGTCGAAGTTTTCCACCGCTCACGGTATCGATAAGCTGTTTGATCACGTGAGGATTTTTTTGACAAGATTGCCATGCACGTCGGTCAGGCGAAAATCGCGTCCCTGCGCACGGTAAGTGAGTTTGGTATGGTCGAAGCCGAGGAGGTGGAGGATGGTAGCGTTGAGATCGTGAACATGGACTTTGTCCTCAACGGCATTGAATCCGAGTTCATCGGTCTTGCCGAGCTGCGTGCCGCCTTTGACACCGCCGCCCGAGAGCCACATGGAGAAGGCGTTCGGGTGGTGGTCCCGGCCGTCGTTACCTCCCTGGACCATTGGAGTGCGACCGAACTCCCCTCCCCATACGATGAGGGTTTCCTCAAGCAAGCCGCGCTGTTTGAGATCTTTCACCAATGCGGCGCAAGCCTTATCCACCGCGAGGCAGTTCTTCCTGAGATCCCTATCCAGATTACCGTGCTGATCCCATGATTCATGAAAGAGTTCCACGAAGCGGACTCCCCTTTCCACAAGACGACGCGCGAGGAGGCAGTTGTTTGCAAAGGAAGCCTTCCCCGGCTCCGCTCCGTACAGCTCCTGGACATCGGTCGGTTCTTTGGAAATGTCAGTGACCTCCGGGGCAACGTCCTGCATACGGAAAGCCATCTCGAAAGCGGAGACACGGGAGTTGATTTCCGGATCGCCGATGGATTGGAAACGCTTGTGGTTGAGGTGGTTCACCGCATCAATGGTATCCCTCTGCGCTTTGCGGGTGATACCTTTGGGGTTTGATAAATAAAGAACCGGATCGCCAACGGAGTTGAAAGAAACACCATCGTGGACACTTGGCAGGAAACCTGACGACCAGTTGCTGTTTCCACCGGAGGGCCCTTTATCGCCCGAGGACATGACTACGAAAGAAGGCAAATTGTTATTTTCAGATCCCAATCCATAACTGACCCATGAACCCAGCGATGGTCTGCCGAACTGCTGGGAACCGGTGGACATCAGGATCTGCGCGGGGGCATGGTTGAAAGCGTCCGTATTCATTGAGCGAATGAGGGCGATATCATCCGCGCAAGAGCCTATGTGAGGTAGGAGTTCAGCCATCTGCATGCCGCACTTTCCATAGTTCCGGAACTTGAACTTCGAGCCGAGCAGTTTGTTCTCAGGGCGGATAAAGGCGGACTGGTAGCCTTTCAATAATTCGGCGGGAGGGGTTTTCCCATCCATTTTCATAAGCTCGGGCTTGTAGTCGAAGAGGTCGAGGTGGCTGGGCGCGCCGCCCATGAAAAGGAAAATGACATTTTTCACCTTGGCCGGATGATGGGGTGCCTTCGGCGAGTATGGGTTCGTAAAGGCTGAAGCGGTGCCTTTGCCGAGCATGGTTGTAAGCGCTACGGAACCGAGGCTAAGGCCGCAGTCCTTTAGGAACCAGCGGCGTGAAAAGGATCGCTGGGTTTCTTGAAGAGTGGATTGGGGAAGGAACATGGATCAGTTTTTGGTAATGGTTTCATCAAGATTGAGAAGCACGCGTGCGACGGTTGTGGCGGCGGCGAGTTCGGGAAGCGGATGGGCGGCCAGTTCCAAGGTTACCGGCTGGTAGTTTTTCAAGAGGAGTTTCGCACCGGTAGGATCGGCATTCTGTTCCTTCAGAGTTGAGTCGTATATGGAGGTGAGAGTGGAGATTTCCCCCGCATCGGGGGTGCGGGAGGTGCAGCGGCGGAAGGCGTTGGAAATCCTTTCCTCAAGGCTCCCGGAATCAGCCAGAATGATGTGCCCCAGCCCGAGGGCGGCTTCCACGGAAACCTGTTCGTTAAGTGTGACGAGCGCCTGGAGCGGGGTGGTGGAAGTGGTGCGGCGGACGCAGGAGGTATTACCTGTCGGTGCGTCGAAAGTGACGAGCATGGGATACGGCACCGAGCGGAAACGGAACGTATATAGCGCGCGGCGGTAACGCTGGGAATCGGTTTCCACGTTCCATGTCTTGTCGCCGAAGGATACGGGTCGTTGGAAAAGGTAGGCAGGCGCGGGCGGGAATACGCTTCTTCCCCCGAGCTCGTCGTTTAACAAGCCGCTGCTGGCAAGCTGTATGTCCCGAACGGTTTCCGCAGGGACCCGCACACGCGCGCCGCGGGCGAGAAGCCGGTTGTGCGGATCCATTTCACGCAATCCGGAGCTGGCGGGTGATGCCTGCCTGTAGGTTGCGCTTTTAACGATAAGGCGGTGGATGTGTTTGAGATTCCAGCCGCTTTCCATGAACTCCACGGCGAGCCAGTCCAGCAACTCCGGATGGGAGGGGCGGGCTGCCTGAAGACCGAAGTCTTCGGAGGTTTCCAGAAGTCCGACACCGAAATAGCCCTGCCATATCCGGTTCACCATCACGCGCGCGGTGGTTGGTGAACTGGGATCGACCATCCATTTCGCAAAAGTCAGCCGCGACTTGGGATCTCCTTCAGGCAGTTTGTGGAGAAAGGCGGGAACATGTGGTTCAACGACATGCTTGGGATGGGTTTGCTCGCCGCGCTCAAAAAGGCGGGTTTCGCGTGGCGTCTCCGATTCTGCGGCTACCAGAGCCACGGTGGGAAAAGGGATCTGCGAGTAGAGCTTTTCGATGGTTGCAGTTTCCACCGCGTGGACGGGGCTGTTTCCACGCCAGTGTGCGAATACGCGGTCGGCCTGGGCGGGAGTGCGTTTTTCCGGGGAAATTTCCATGGCCTGACGCACGAGGGGTGGAAGCTGGTCGAAGGCGGTAGGGAGGGTGGCCGCGACCGAGAGGCGGATGCGGCCGAGATTGTAAGTCTGGCCGTCGTTGGAATTGTAGCCGCCGTGTTTCTGACTGAGAGTGTATTTGAAATGCAGCTCCCCATCCGGTTTCACCGGTTCGCGCAGTTCAAAAGTGAGGACTGCGGGATCGTTGTTCCGGGCAGGGTCGGTTTCATTCGTCCATGCGGTGTTCTCATCGCCATCGAGCGCAAACGCCGCAGGACCGGTTTTGCGCTTGTCCCGGGGACGTTTCTCATTTTTCGGAAAACGTGCGGGATCGAGAGGGGTGACCGGCGGGTTCACGCTGGCGACGGCGTTGGTGAAGGGTAGCTTGGAGAGCTTTTCGGGGGCGGGGCCGGCTTCAAGGATGAACTCCGTGAGCGCAGCGGTTCCCAAAGTGGAACGGCCCGGGCCACCCATCGGCAGGTAAGGATCGTTCATAACCTCCAGCCTAGCGGAGCGTATTTCCGGAATGACAAGGGAGGAGGAGAATGACTCGATCGAGCGTGTCGAGGCGTTGCCCATGTTGATGACGGACTGGTCGGGTAGCGGCAGGTATTTCTGGCCGGAATCACCGAGTTGGTAGAGCTCCAGGATATGCCAATCGGTGCGCGGGAGAGCGAGGAGATCCTGCTGCCATTTCGTGAAAGCCCCCTCCCATTTGTTATCTCGGAGGCGGATGGACTTATCTATGCCGGCGATCTTCCCCATGATGCCGGTGGAAGTATCCTGCTCTTCTCTGGTGTAGGCTGCCATGGATGTTTCACGGATGCCGTTCAGGTAGGCGAACATGCCGTAGTATTCATCGTGGAGCAGTGGATCGTATTTGTGTGTGTGGCACTGCGCGCACTGCGCGGTAAGGCCCAGGACTGATTTCCCTATCGCATCCATGCGGTCGAAAATACCTTCGATTCGGAATTGCTCCGGCTTTGCCCCACCCTCCTCGTTGGTCATCGAGTTCCGTAGGAAACCGGTGGCGATGCGGTCATCCTGACTGGCGGAAGGGAGTAGATCGCCTGCGATCTGTTTGATCACGAACTCGTCGTACGGCATGTTTGAATTCATCGCTCCGACCACCCAGTCCCGGTAGAAATGGTTCTTCCTGGGCAAATCTTTTTCGTAGCCTGCGGAGTCCGCATAACGGGCGGCATCCAGCCATTCGCGACCCCACCGCTCGCCGAAATGAGGACTCGCAAGAAGCCGTTCCAAGGCGGTTGTCATGTCGGAACTTGTCGACAATTCTTCAAGGGTCGGTGGGAGGCCGGTAAGATCCAAGGAAAGGCGGCGAATCAATGTTTCCGCAGGTGCGGGATCGGCAGGGGTAAGACCTTCCGCTTCGAGTTTTGCCAAGACGAAGCGGTCGATCTCGTTAACAGGCCAACTTTGGTTTTTAACATTGGGAAGTTCAGGCCGCCTGGGAGCCTCAAACGCCCAATGGACCCCCCATTCCGCTCCCTGTTCAATCCATTGGCGAATCAGGGCCACCTGCGCGGGTTTGAGTCGGTCTTTTTTGTCAGGGGGAGGCATGACCTCGTACGGATCGGAGTGATTGATCCGCTCGATAATCAGGGACTTCCCGGGATCACCGGGGACGATCGCCTTGCCACTGTCCCCGCCCTTCAGTGCATCTTCGCGCACGTCGAGACGAAGACCGCCTTCCACCGTATTTTCATCCGGTCCGTGGCACGCATAGCAGTTTTCAGAAAGTATGGGCTGGATTTGCGTGGTAAAATCGATCTTTCCCGCAGTGGCAAAAAAAGGAAGAAAGATAAGGCTGAAATAAAGGACTTCGCGCATGGTTCCTAACACCATAGGTTAAAATTCCAGGAGAAATCCATGTGATTCAGTCTTTCTTTTGGTAAAATCAACGCATGGAAATTTCGCGATGATGCACGTTGTCAGGTTGAATCTACAGCCTGTTGTTTTCCTTTTCGGCTATGGCCATCTTCATACCCACCATTCCAGCGACGGTGCGCTGCCTCCAACAGATTCCAGAAACACACCTCTTGTTTGCGATGAAACAGGTGCCGAACAATCTGAGATCTGCAATTCCGGCCTTCCAGCGATGAATCCTGATGGCTGGACTAAAACCAGGACGGTGGAATAATCGGGAAAGGCTCCACCCCGCGTTCAGGAGCCTGAAATTTGATTTTCATGAAACCAATCACCTTGCCCCTCCTCATCTCCGGAGCTGTCGCCGCCGTTGTTTCCACCAAGCCGTCACCTCCCACGGGGAAATGGGAAACGCATCGACTCTCCCGCTATTTCTGGGCGGAGGGTGCTTGCGTGGGGGATGTGAATGGCGACGGGGAAACCGATGTCCTGTCGGGCCCGTTCTGGTTCGAGGGGCCGGACTTCAAAACCAGCCATACCATCTACCCGGCCACCCGTAGCTTCCGGAAAGGGGACGAAACAATCCGGGGTTTCGAAGGGGCGCTGGGGACTAAAAACTCTTACTCGGATAATTTCACGTCATACACCTACGATTTCAACGCGGACGGCCACCCTGACTACTGGGTCGTTGGTTTTCCCGGGAAGGAAACTTCCTGGTATGAGAACCCCGGCGGGGGACATGGCCACTGGAAACGCCACACAGCACTTGACGTCACTGACAACGAGTCCCCGATGTTTGTCGATGTCAACGGCGACGAACAACCCGATCTTCTCTGCATGTCTGGAGGAGCCATCGGCTACGCCACTTTCGATCCCACCAATCCGACCGCCAGATGGAAATGGCATGCGGTTTCACCGGTGGACAAAAAAGCCCGCCAACGCTACACCCACGGCATAGGCCACGCGGACATCAATGGCGACGGGCTCACCGACATACTCGAAGCGAAGGGCTGGTGGGAACAACCGGACGGCTGGGACGGCCTTTCCCACTGGAAATTTCATCCCGTTGATTTCGGAAAAGGCGGAGCGCAGATGTATGGCTACGATGTGAATGCCGACGGGCGGATCGATGTCATCACCTCCCTGGCCGCCCACGAGTTCGGCCTCGCATGGTTCGAGCAGAACGACGACGGGACTTTCAAAAAACATCTTCTTACCGATACCCCGGACGAGAAAGGCTCTACCGGAGTGGCGTTTTCCCAGCCCCACGCCATCACCCTGGCCGATCTTAACGGCGACGGTACTATGGACATAGTAACGGGGAAACGTTTCTGGGCACACGGCCCCAAAGGCGATCCCGAACCAGATGAACCTGCCGTCGTTTACGCGTTTTATCTGACCAGGGATGGAGCCAAAGCCACCTTCACGGCGGAAACAATCGATGATGACAGCGGAATCGGTTGCCAGGTCATGGCCGCCGATCTGAACAAAGATGGAAAGGCTGACATCCTGACTGCGAACAAGAAGGGCTGCTTCCTGCATCTGCAGCAATAAGGAAACCATCGGAACTTTACCGAACATTGATTCCATCGCCAGGGACGGCGCATCGCTTGAGAACTTTTTCGCCTGCCCGCTTCGCCGACGGGGAGCATACGCGCCTCGCGTGTTCCGGGCTGCGCCATCGCTGCCCGGTGGCTGGATACAAGGTCCGGTGACGATTGGGGATCTAGGTTCCGAACCAACCCGAAGGTTCGTGCCTCGTTTCCGGCGTGGGCGCCGGAAACAGCAAGCGAGGCGCTTACGCTCCCCACAGATGAGGCTCTGCCCACCACTTTCAGTTACTCCCGACCAAGCGGGTAAATGACGAGGAACCCGAACTCCCCGAAGAGCCCAAGGCAGCGGTCGCAGCTTGGAAAAACGAAGTTTTTACCCGTCCCGATGGCGGCGGCCAAACAGGCGATCCGCAGCCTCTCCCGGCCGGCTACCAGGAATTCCCCGTCACCATGCTTCCCGCACGCGGTGGCATTCCCCACGACGGAGTCAGGCGCAGCGGAAAGGCGCCGAACTGCGCCTACTTTATCAAATGGGACATGAACCAGGGGGAAGATGGTCTGGGATCTCTATGTCCACACCCCCGGGACATACGAGGTCAGGATTGCCTACGGTCGGACTTACCACCAAAGGCGTATAGACCAGATGGGAGGATCCGGATAAAAATTTCCCCTGTTCTCAGTGTCTATAACCGAAAAATAAAGTGAACTCAAATTACAGATTGAAAATATGAAAACCAAAAACCGAATCCCCTTGCTGCCAATCGTTGTTGGAGCCGCTATCACAGCTGCCGCCATGCAGAGCGCCGGCGCGGCTGTCATTTACAAGTTTGATTTCAACGAATCCGCCGGAACTTACGCGAATGGCGGCAGCGGTGGCGTGGGCACCATTGACGGCAACGGCACCTATGGAGCCGATCAGTCGGGCGTTTCCGGTAATTCCGGAGACCGGGCTTTCAACAATACCGCCGGAGCGGGACGTGTGCTTACGCCCGATACCCTCGGCGCGTTGAGTTCGCTCACCCTCAGCTTCTGGTACCGGGTCGACGACGCCTCCGCTCGGCTAGGGGCGGGCACCCAGCTCATCAGTGGCGCCGGATTCACCCTCCGCGGTGACGAGAGTCTCAACGCCAACGAAACGGGCATCCGCTTCCAGCATGCCGGAAACGCGGGCACTCCCACACAGAACCCCGTCTCAACCCTGTTCACCGGAAGCGGTTACGACCTGGACAACGAGTGGGTATTCGCCGCGATGACTTTCTCCGGATCCTCGGACACGGCGACATCCGACGGCACCGTGAACTTCTACACCGGCTCGAAGACGACCGGAGTGAGTCTCGCCGGCACGTTCGCCACAAACGTGGATGCCCTCAATACCTTCACCACATCGCTCTCGATCGGCAACCGCGGCGGGGCGGCGACCAACCGGAATTTCACCTCCCTTATCGACAGTTTCCAAATCGACGACACCGTGCTGACATCGGCGCAGCTCGACGGACTCCGCCTCGCGGCCATCCCTGAGCCGTCCGTAGCGCTGCTTTCCGGCCTGGGGCTTCTTGCGCTCATGCGCCGCCGCCGCGCCTGAAGCTTGGAGATCTTCACTGGAAAACTCCAACCGGAGGGGAGGTCTTTACGACCTCCCCTTTTTATCGTAACCACGTTCATTTTTATGAAAAATCTTTTCCTCCTGTTCCTCGCCACCACCGCCTTTGGCGCGGAGCGTCCGAACATTCTTCTCGTCACGGCGGATGACCTCGGGCTCCAGCTCGGGTGCTATGGTGACACCATCGCCACCACCCCCGCGCTCGACGCCCTCGCCAAAGAGGGAGTCCGTTTCACCAGGGGATACGTCACGCAGGCTTCTTGCAGCCCTTCGCGCAGCTCCATGCTGTCCGGGCCTCACCCGCATCAGAACGGGCAGATCGGCCTCTCGCACCGCGGCTTCGCGATGCGTGACCCCGGCATCCCTACCCTACCATCCGTTCTGAAGGAAGCCGGTTACTCCACGGGGATCCTCGGCAAGCTCCATATCAAACCCACCGCCGCGTTCCCCTTCGATTTCGTAGGCGTGCCCTTCGCGGATGCCAGGGATCCCGTAAAAGTGGCTGCCAGTTTCAACGGTTTTTTCGAGAAAGCCGATGCGGCCAAGCCTTTCTTTTTCATGTGCAACTTCTCCGATCCCCACGAACCATTCGATGCGCCGGTGGACGGATCTCCGGAAAAAACCGTGACCCCCGGCGAGGTGGAGCCTTTCCCTTTCACGAACAAGCCGAAAAGGAAGAATCTCCCGAAGGTGAAGCGTTCCGTCGCCGGCTACTACACTTGTGCCAACAGGGTGGACGAGTGCTTCGCTGCGATCATGAGGGTTCTGGAAAAACGGGGTCTCGCGGAAAACACCATCGTTGTCTTCATAGGCGATCACGGCCCGCCATTCCCGCGTGCGAAGGTGACTGCGTATAACGCGGGCCACCATATCCCATTCCTCATCCGCTGGCCGGGAACCGCTCCCGCAGGGCAGACCAGAGATCAGATGGTCAGCACCATTGACCTGATGCCCACTTTTCTCAAAGCCGCTTCCGTCGAGCCTCCGGCGGGGCTGCCGGGCAGGGATTTGAAACCGCTTTTGGAAACCGCCGACACTCCTGGCAGGGAATATCTGGCGACCGAGTTCGGATCGCACACGGAGTTTGATTTCCTTCCGCAGCGCTGCATACAGGACGGGCGCTGGCGGCTTATGGTGAGCCTACTAAAAGATCCGGCCATCGTGGGCCGGATGCCGTTCGCGGGGCAGAAGCCGGAGGAGGTGTTCGCAAAATACGAACTCGTTCCGCACATCGGCCTTTACGATCTGAAAAATGATCCCTGGGAGCGAAACAATCTGGCGGATGATCCCGCGCATAAGGAAAAGCTCGATGAGCTCCAGGCGGCATTGCTCAAGTGGCGCAGAGACACAAAGGATCCCTTCCTCAGAAAAGAGGCATTGATCGGCCGGGCGAAAAAAGAAGCAGGTAGGTCCGTGGCTAAACGGAAGACCGAAAAGTGAGCCGCAGCTCGGGTGGCCGATGGGCACGGATCCTACCCGGCCCCCGGCTAACGGGGTGTGGAGATATGCCAGCCCCACGGCTTCAGTAAGAGCTTGCCGGTGGCCTCGGTCTCAATTTCCTGGGGACGGGGCGAAAGGTTGACAGCAACGGTGACCCTGTCCCCGTCCAGCTCGCGGACGAAGGCGTAAACCGCATCATCCTTCCCGGTGTGGATTTTCCGGAAACCGCCTTCGCGGATAGCAGGGTGCCCGTTATAGAGGCCGGCGATCTTCTTGTAGAAAGCGGGCATATCCGGGTCGGGTGCATTGCGAAAAGGGATACGGTAGTTTTTCGCATGGTTGTGGGGGATGCGCTTGTAGAAGCCGATTTCCTCACCCATGAAGATCATCGGGATGCCTCCCGGCAGGGTGAAATTCAGCAATGCGAAGGCCTCCAGTCCGGGTCCGTATTTTTCACGATGGGTGGGGACGCCCTTCCCGTCCTCCGCGCCGTAGAGGTTTTTAACAACATCCCGCGAGTGGTAGTTGGGGCGGTGGGAACCGGTTTGGTCGTGATTGAAAAGGTGGCGCATCCGCAGGCCGCCGTGCGGCGAGGACTTCGCCTGTGCGGCGAGGGTTTCATCAATCAGCGTGGCCGGAGCCTTCCCCGCCGCAATCTGCCAGAACACCGCCGGCATCTCCCAGTCGTAAATGGCATCCAGCGGTCCGAGCAGTGCCGGGGAATCAGCTTCCGCGAGGAAGAAAAGCTTCCGTTCCGGATCCATGCGTTCGCGGAGCCAGGTCCAGTGGGGGAGCGGCGTACGGTTCGCCACATCCTCCCGGAATCCGTCGATGCCGTAAGTCTCCACCCACATGTTCCGGGTATCCAGCATCCAGTTCCAAAGCTCGGGGGATTTCTTGTAGTCCAGCCTGGCGAGGACATCCCATGGGTTGTGGTAAAGCACCTGGCCTTTCTTTCCACGCATGAAAAATTCCGGGTGCTCCGCGATGAGCCGGCTGTCCCAGCTCGTGTGGTTCGGCACCCATCCGAGGATGACTCGCATGCCAAGCCCGTGGGCTTCTGAAACGAAGTTTTTGAAATCCCCGGGGGTGCCGAGCGCGGGATCGATGGCGGTATGGTCGCTGGGGCAATAGGGGTTACCCGCGAATGGTTGAGGATCCGTTACCGGGAGGGGGGAGCCCTTGTATTTTTCCAAGGTGGCCTTGGAGGGAACCATCTTCCCGCGCGGGTGGACGGGCATCACCCACAGGGTGCCGACGCCGATTTGCGCAAGACGCGGGAGCTCCCGGGTGGCAGCCCTGATAGTCCCCGCAGGGGTGTAGTTGTAAAGGTTCAGCTGGTACAGCGGCCCCTGGTGGCGGGCGGGGGGAAGGGGCGTCGCAGCAGAAGGCTGCGGTGGCGGGGCGGCATTCCCCTGTTCGGAGGGGACGAGGAATATTGCGGCGATGAGGGCGCAGGCGGTGAGGGCATAGGCCGGGCGGTTTGTTGTCATGGATTGGAAGGGGAAATCTCAAGGAAGTTCCGGAGGCGGCAGGAACTCATCGATGCCGCGGTAGGTGATGGAGTCCGCGTTTTTCTGATAGAGGATCATGTAGGAACGGTTGTTCCGCAGGATCGGGCGGCGGGTCTCGGTGATCGGGTGGATTGTTTTTCCGATGCGGCGGCCCATCATCACCGGGAAATAATTGTTATCCACGGCTCCCGAGAGACGGACGATGTGCTTGCCACCCGGCTTCATGGCGAAGGAGTCGTCACCGATGTTCGCCACGATCTCCTGTCTCGCGAGATTCAGGACGAAAAGGTCCCCGTCCTTGAATCCGGGGCCATCGGCACGGATGACCGTGGGCTGGTATTTTCCGGCGGTGGAAGGGATAAGGATCACGCGGAAGTCGCGGCCTTTGTCCGGGAGGGTGACGGTGGCGAACGTTCGCGGTTCTTCCTCCGGAGCGGTGCCTTCGGCGACGAGAAAAAAGGTGCGTGATTTCACGGTGACGGGATCGCTCAGCTCGTAGGCGGGGATCTCGAAGGGTTCGGAAACCAGCTTTGCTTCCGCGCCGGAGAGGACGCATGCCTTGGGCTGGTTCCCATGGAGGGCTACGGCGAACATGCTCACCGTGATTCCTTTCTCCGCCTCCTGCGCGGCGAGGGTGGCAAAGGGAAAAGCGAAGGATGCGAGGAGGGCGGTGCAAGCAAGGGGTTTCATGGGGGCGGGATCAGATTTCGGAAGAATGCAGCCAGCGGAAGGAAACGATGCGGAATTTCCTGCCGAATGTCTTGTTGGTTTCCGTGAGGTTTCCAAAAGCGGTGGTGGAGGCGTCAGAAGGATCTGTGAATTCGGCTCCGCGTTTCACAACGGCTTCACATATGGCTTTGGAAACGGCTTTTCCCGACGTGGAGAGGGCTTCGCCGTAGCCTCGGATGACGAATGTGTCCGAGCGGGCCGAGAGTGTCGCCGCGATAGGGGTTAGAATATCCGCCTGTTTTACATAGCCGGGGATGCCGTAGGCGGCGGCTCCTTCCTCGGCTTCCGGAAAAAGCAGACCGTCGGTATCCCCCTTGGAGAGACGCAGGCCGTTGAGGTAGGGGCTGTTGATCGAGACGGAATCGGAATCGAGCGCGGCCTGGATCGCCCCGCTTTTCGCCAGCCTGGCATCGCTGCCGCGGCGTCGGTTGACAAAGTCCGCGAGGCTGAGGAAGGGGCCGCGCTCGCGGACTTCCGCAACGATCGCAGTGGCGAGTTCCCCGATCTCGGTTTCACTGAGGGTCCGGATGCCGGAATACTGCGGACGGCTGCTCGCGGTGGTGAGCGTATTTCGGTCGATAGGCCCGCCGATGGGAGTCTGAATCGAGGAAACGGGCGTTAAGCCAGCGGCGGGAATGGGTTTGTCGGAGCCGTTTTCTTCCTGTCCGAGAACGTCCTTTTCCCGGAGGGCGCCCAGCACCGCCTTCCATGCTTCGACGGAAACGGAGTTCACATTGAACATGCCTTCCACTGAGATGTGCGCGGCGGAAAGCCCGAGGCCTTCGGCACCGGCCGGGAACGGGGTGGCCGGAAGAAGGCGCGAGACGAGGTCCGCTACGGGTTCCGAAGGACGGACCGCCTTGTAGTGCCGGTTCGGCAGTTTCCCGGTGTCTTCGAAAAAGTCGGTCGCCACCTGCTGCTGGGTGCGTTTCGTCGTGAAGGTGGCCGCTGTCTCCGGAGAGATTCCGGATAGGAACCAGTCATCCCAGAGTGCTTCATTGGCGAGATACGAATGGTCCGCGAGCGGGCGCGGTCCGGGAGCCTCTCCCTCGGTTTTGTCTTTTTCGATGAGAGGGCAAGCCATGGAGTTCCCGATCGCGTGATTGATTTCCGGGTGCAGGAAGCGGGAGCTTGTCGGTCCGCCGAAGCCGGAAAACCCTACCCCGTTCGCCATGGAGTGCTGGAACGCGGCCAGGGAGACCGGGGGCTGCCGCGGGACGGAGTAGCTGATGTAAACCGGGCTGCCGGAAGAGGCGTCCCAACCGCCGCCGAAGAAGCCTCCGCCATCGTTACTTACGTCCAGCAGCGGATCGGTCGAACCGTTCAGCGTCTTTACCTGCACTTCGAAAGGGAGCATGCGCTGCTCCAGCTTGGAGAGGTTGAAAAAATCCACACCGGTGAGGCGGGGGTTCAGGCGCGCAGCATACCGGCCGGGATGTTTGGCGGCGTCCTCGGTCTTGGCCAGGAAAGAATAGAGCATGAACGGGCGCTTGTTGCCCCTATCGGAACTGACCGACTCAAGGGTGACGCCGGATCTCCCCGTGACTTCACCGAAAAACGGGCGGAGTTCCGAATTGGTCGCGTAGAGCCGGAGGCCCGCGGGCTTTTCATTTCCCCTCGAATACGGATCGGCCCTGAGACCATCGACATTGAAGGCACCGATCCCCACGGACTCTGCGGTTTTCCCACCTGGCGGGAGGTCAGGTTTCGTATCGAGATTCTGGCGGTCTTCCTTGAAGTAGACTCCGTGCCCGGTAAGGGTCCATTGCAAACCCGCGGTGGCCGTGAGACCGTTTGCCTCCACTGCGTAGGAAAATCGGGTGGAACCGGGGCCCTCGATGAATTTCTCCTCCTTGCTGCGGTAGTCCGCCCGTATTCCCCCGCTGAAGTTGAAGCCGGGTTTGCCGTTGATAAAGCTAAGGCCCGCGTTGTTGTCAACGGGTGCGCCGCCGCCCTGGGAATACACCACAACCTCCCCCGGCTTCAGGGCGAAGGGTCCGCCGGTTCCGGCGCGAAGGGTGAGGTAATGGTTCTGGGGGTTGGAATTCCCCTGGGTATAACCGAACATGTCCGCGAAGTTGGCGACGGACTGGGAGTTGCCGTCAGAGGTCACCTTGACATCGTAGGGCAACGCCCAGAATTTCGAACTGAACCATGTATCCGTCAGATCCAGCGTGACATCGGTGGGATTCCACAATGTCACAAGCGGATCCGCCACAACCGCAAGACGGTATTTTTCAGGTTCGTCGGAGATTTTCCGTGAAACGAACGACAGCATCGTTTGGAAGCGGACGAAAGCGGGAATTTTGTGGGCGTGGAACGGATCCGCGCGGAAAGCGTTTTCGTTGGTGGAACTCTTCAGGTACGGCACTCCGCCGGGAAGGCTGCCGCCGGTGGTAAGATTGACAGAGCCGCCCGTATTGAGCTCGCTCCAGAGGTTGTGATAGACCCAGAAGCTCCCCCATGTTGATGCCATCGGTCCCGTTGACGGAGTATAACGCATCCGTGGGCATGCCGGCTTTGGAAGTCTGGAGGTAGAGGGAGAGATCTTTGCGGAACCCGCCCTCCCTGACATTCGTGAGCAGGCCGGAGTTCCACGCGCTCAGATCGTGGAACAGAGGTTTGATCTCAGCCGCGGATTTCGCCACAAGTCCCAGTTGGAGCCAGCTTGAGGCATTCCCAAGCTTTCCATCGGCATAATCGACATCTGAAAACGGAGAGTCGTCACCACTCTTCAATCCCTTCACATCATGCCGGGGGGCGCTTTGCATCGCAAGCCGGGTGCTTGAGGTGCCGTTTTCCGGGGGATTCTCAGGAGCGGGGGCATAGGCTTTCACGCCCTCGTCGCCCACCCACCATGCCAGCCGTGCCTCTTCCCCGTTAGCCTTCCGATATCTCACGGCGGGGACTTCCACCTTGCTTCCGGCGGGCGCGTCGCCGACCGTTCCCCGGCCGACGATTTCCACAACTTCCCCGGACGTGACCGATACGGAGTCCAAATTGGAAACCGCAGCAGGATCCCCGGAGACCAGCCAAGAGCGGAAATTCGGTTCTGGGCGGTCGGCTACCCCGGTCTCCCATGAATCATAGACTGCAGTCCATTTCTGACGGGTGGCCGTGGCGGTCACGGATCCTGCGAGCTGCCCGGCCGTCGTAGTGATGCGTCGGTCGGAACCCGCGTGTTGTTGGAGCTGGTTCAAGGCCAGCATCAGCGAAAGCTTTGCCGATGCGCGGGCTTCGGCAAGGTGGTTCCGGGAGCGCTCCGAGGACAAGGCCACCGAGGAGAGGCTTAACAGCCCGAGTGAAAGGATGGAAAGCAGGACCATCAGCGAGAGGGTGACTACAAGCGCGAATCCGGATCGGATTCTACCGGGGGATATGGGGCGGGTTTTCATGGGTGGGTTTTTGACGCGGCCAAGGATGATCTACGTAATTACATCGTATGGTCATTTATTGAGACTTAAATGTATCATGCGGGCCTGGTATCCACCATACCACTTTGGGAGTAATTCGGCCTGAATCGCAAATACGCTATATCCCTCCGGCGATTTCCCGTGCTACGCTTGCCGGGATGGCAGACACCACGTCAAAGCTTCCCGAGCCACCCGCCTACCGGATACCGGGGTTTGGAAAAATCATCGCGATCCTGATGCTTTCGATCATTTCAGGGACATCTGCGCCACTCGGAAATATTGCCGATATCCGCAAGCTTTCATCCAGTGAAACAGCCGGACTGCCGCCCCTTTCGGTGGACGGCCAGATCATTTCCAAAGACAGGATCAATGCTAGTGCCATCGTGGCCAGCGGTGAAGACGCGGTCTGGGTAAAAGACTTGGAAGAAGAAATCGATACCTTTTCCATCGGTGACTTCGCACGGATCACAGGTCGCCTGGGCCCCGGGTTATACGCTCCGGAGATCCTCGCGGACGGTCTGGCGGTCACCGGCCACGCACCTTTGCCCTACGCACCTGTTGTCGGCTACCATGAATTCGCCAGCGCACGCTACCACTGCCGTCTGGTGCGGTTGCGGGGGATCTGCCGCTCATGGTTCAAGCGTGACATAGGGTCGGCCATTGATTACGGGCTCGAACTCGATCTGGACGGGATGATCGTTCCGTGCGAGTTCCTGGGAGGAAAACCTGCGGCTGACCTGGAGTCCCTGGTGGATGCCGAGATCGAGCTCACCGGTGTGGCGGTGGCCCGCTTCAACCTGCACGGCCAGATGGTCACACCGGTCCTGCGCATGGGGAAAAACACGGAGGTGAAAATTCTCGCTGCCGCCACAGAACCCCCGCTCATCCCCGTGGACAGCCTGTTCACATTCCGCCCGGGGACGAAATCCGGACACCGGGTTAGGGTGCGGGGCACAGTGGTCATGTCCGTTCCGGGTGTGGCGGTATTCATCCGCGAGGGGGACCAGGCGCTGAAAGTCAGCACGTTTTCGGAAGTCCGGTACCGCCCGGGCGAGCTGCTCGAGATCGCCGGCTTTCCCGCCCGCGGCTCCTACCGGCCCAGTCTGGAGGATGGCCGTATCATTGCCAGAAAGCCCGGAGCCCCGGTCGCGCCCGTTACGATAGAATCGGACGATCTCGGAGACGGCCGCTACGAGGCGGACCTCGTGAGCCTGGAAGCGGTTTACCATGAAACGGTAACCTCCGCTAACCAGAGGTCCATCCTGCTTAGCGCCGGAGACCTGTCAATCAAGGCCTCCGTCCCGGAAACCTGGAATCCGGGCGAACTCAATCCAGGCTCGGTATTGAAGGTTACCGGGATCCTGGAAGCCAGTGAGGTACACCGCTTCGCCCGCACCATCGTCCGCCCTGCGTCCTTTGAACTCCGGGTGGGGGATGCCGGGGACATCTCCATCATCAGCTCGCCTCCGCGCCTTTACATCAGGGAGATCCTCACCGTGCTGGCGTTCCTGGCCGCGGCGTTCATTGTATCCGTCATCTGGGTCACCACCTTGCGCCGCCAGGTCACTGCGAAGGCTGAAATCATCTCCGAGCAAACCGCCGTTCATGCGGCCCAGGACGAGCGGAACCGTATCGCAGGCGAATTTCACGATACCCTGGAGCAGCAGCTTCTTGGCATCCGCCTCCAGCTCGAAAGCGCGGTCTCCGCCCTTGGCGTCATTCCGGAAATCGCCCGCCGCCCGCTCGCCCTTGCCGCCCGGATGATACGACTCAGCCTCAGTGAAACGCGGGAATCCATCCATGGCCTCCGCTCCTCCGAAGCGATCCGGCTGCCACTTTCCAAGCAGCTGGAGTTTAAAATCCACAGGCTCACTGAATCGCTTTCCACCGACCGGCCTCCGGAAACCACTTTCCGAATCATCGGAACCGAAGTCCGCATCCGCCCGATTGTCGAAATGAACCTGCTCCGTATCGGACAGGAGGCCGCGGCCAACGCGCTACGTCACTCGGGCTGCGAGAACTTGACGGCATGCCTCGCTTTCGAGCCGGATTCCGTGGTTCTCACCATCGAGGATGACGGTTCCGGATTTGACTATCGGAACCCCCCTTCACCGACCGAAGGCCACTTCGGTCTGGTGGGGATGAGGGAACGTGCAAACCGCATCAGCGGAGTCATCACGCTGACGAACGGCTCCCAGGGAGGAACCCTCGTCCGCGTGGCCGTCCCCCTCACATAAAGCCTCCACCTCCTAAGATAAGACGATTATGACCAAAAGAAAATCGAGCCAGAAGGCCGTCCGCCTGCTCATTGCAGACGACCACCTCATGTTCCGCCTCGGCGTGGAGAGCGCGGTGGCTCTGGAAGGTGACATGGAGATCATTGCCCAGGCCTCCACCGGGAACGCCGCCGTGGAGGCCCACCGGGAGCACCGCCCGGATGTCACCCTGATGGATCTGCGAATGCCGGATCTCGATGGCATACAGGCTACCGCGAAGATACGCGCGGAATTTCCGGAAGCCCGGGTGATACTCCTCTCCAGCTACGATGGGAACGAGAGCATCCACGACGCCATGGAAGCGGGGGCACGCTGCTACCTTTCGAAGGATATTTCTAACTCCGACCTGATTGACGCGATACGGAAGGTTCATTCCGGCGCCGTTTTTCTGCCGAACTCCATCGCCAAACGCCTGGCGGAGCGTCCCGGGGAGCGGAAACTAACACCCCGCGAGCAGGAAACGCTGATCCAAATCGTAATGGGTCGCTCGAACAAGGAAATCGGAGACAGACTCGGCATAGCAGAATCCACCGTCAAAGTCCACCTGAGGAATCTTTTCGTGAAACTCGGAGTTCTGGATCGCACGCAGGCTGCCATCCTATCGCTGCGGGAGGGTCTCGTCTCGCTGGATGGGAAACGCGGTTGATGATCTGGGATCACGAGACAAAACTACTTCAGGGACTGAAGCCAGTTCCAGATCGCCTCGAACTGTTTTGAAGCGTCTCCGCCTAGAACATCGCCGCGCTGGGATTGGTTGCCCTCCGCGTACTTCGGCATTTTGTTACCGGGAACCACGGAGGCGGGATCGTCCATCCAGCGGTGGAAATATCCCTTGCGGACGCGCTCGGGAACCAGGAGGAAATTGACCGCTCCTACCTCGAACGCGGCGGTGGCCTCCATGTCACCGATGCCATGGCAAGTGGTGCAGCCGAAGCCCTGCGCCCCGACAAGGTTCTTGCCGATCGCGGCGAGTTCCGCGTCCACCTCCACCTTCACCGATCCGCCCGGCTTGAAGCCATGGAGGCGGGAAAGCCCTTCTGCTATCGGCTTCGCATAGGCGCGGAAGGCCGGCATTCTCGTGCCCAACCACGGCCTCGGGCGAGGCTCCGCAGTGCCGGAAAGTATGGATTCAATGTAAGAGGTGTAGAGCATCTCACCTACGAACGTGAGCTGCGGGCGGGTTTGGTCCACCCGCTCGTCCAGACCGTGGACATGGGCGGCGAGGTCTGCGGTGGTCGAATGCAGACCGCTCAGTAGAGGGCTGTCCCCGTCGATGGAATGGCAGGCGGTACAGCGCTTCGCATCGATCTGGCGCTCGGCGAATTCCGATGAGCTGTCCTTTTTCAAAGAGTCACCGCCGGTTCTGGAAAACGCGACGAGCGCCTCCCGGTCGCCTTCGTGGAAATTGACAACCGGCAGCTCCGGACGGTTGTCGCCCTCGGCAACACAGCCTTTTTCCGACCAGTCCGCCTTGAAAACGGTTTCCAGACTCGCGGCTTTCGAGACTCCGCCGGGCAGACCGGGGTGGCAGGTGCCGCATTGGAGGGTTTCGGAAACGGCGGCTCCGCGCGTAGCATCGCCAACGGGGAATTCGTAGTCGGTTTTGGTTTCCTTGCCAGCGGATTCCGCACGCAGGAAGGCGGCGATGGAGGAGGCTTCCTCATCGGACATTTTGAAATCGGGCATTCCGGTGAACGGATGGTACGCATCCGGTTTTTTCAGAAATACGACCAGTTGGCCGGGAAGATATTTGGAGGCCACATTGTTTAGCGGTACGCGACCGCTACCGTCATCCCGCGTGGATTCCCCGGCGGGAAAATGGCAGGCCACGCAGCCGAGTTCGTGAAAACGGACGCCGCCGTCCTTTGCCAAAGCTGAATCGGGTTCAGCAACGGGTGCGCCGCCCAATTTGGAGGCGGCGAGGTATGCCGCCAGATCCGCCGCCTGCTTAAGACCTTCGGGAGTGGTGGAATCGACAAGCCGGGGCATGTGGGTTGTCGGCTTGAGAACCGTCGGATCCGCGATCCATTTTTGCAACCATTCTTCGCTGATCCTCTCACCGACACCGGCGAGGATGGGGGCGATTTCCCCTGTCTCCGGCATGGGTGTCGGGCCGAATCCCCCGGCTGGCGTGTGGCACTTCGCGCAGTTCTGCTGCGTGAACGCCATGCGTCCGCGGCGCCGTAGTTCCCCGAGCCTTGCCCCCGCCGTCGGCTCGGCGGAATACACCGTCGGAGGGATCGTCTGACGGGGCATTGTTTCATCCTCTTCCCAGTTGATTCGGAGACGGCCGCTGCCGTCATCCAAGCTGGAGTAAGCGATTTCGACTTCGTGCAAACCGGGATTCAGGCGCAACCGTCCGGACTTGTCCCTACCCAGTTTCCCCTTTTCGGAAAACGCCTCCTTGCCATCGATTTTCAACGATGCGGCACCTTCACCGTCGAAGGAAAAATAGAGCCTCCGCCGCTCTTTCAGCTCGATGGATCCGGTCCATGTCACTTCGAATTTTCCAGGATCGAGAAACGGGGTCGGCGGCTGACCGCTCGGCACTTCGAGCGCCGCAAGCCTGTCCAACCGCACGTCGGTTTTTCCATCCTGGGTGAAAGCTGCGATCAGCTCCGCGTTCGCGGAGCCGGCCAGGGCACATGTGAGGACAAGGTGACGGAGCATGGGATTTCCGCGGATTTATTTTCCGTAAACGGTGGCGTGGATCTCGCTGTTGAGAATCTCACCGTCCAGGTCTTCCAGATCGTATGCCACCTTGAGGGACATGGAAGGCTTCATGCCCGGGAGGACGAGATCCACGGTCATTCCATCGGTGGAAAGTTCCGCGGATTCGATTTCGACAGTGTCACGCTGGCGGAGGCTCTTGGACTCGGTTTCCAGAGCTTTCGCGCGGGCATCCGCATCCGGGTTATCCACGGAAAATTCACCGGATCCGTACTGCGGGCCGCGCACGTAATCCCAGCGCTCGGCGGAGTAGCTGGTGGGATCCTCGGCAAGCTCGGGATCGAGTTTCACCGGAAATGTGATCTTCACACCCTTGTCCGTGTATTCGAGTTTCTCAGGAGTCGTGAGAGGCATTTCTTCGTTAAACCGGACGCGCTGGAACGCACATTCGGTGGCGGCGTTGGTCTGCCAGCCGCGGAATCCCAGCACAAACATGGATCCGTCCGGATGGAAGCGGGCGCGCATGGCGGAGGATTGGAGGGAAATGGGGAGCTTCGCCACGCCACCCTGGAGCTTCCCGTTATGGGTGACAGGAAGCACGCGATAGATGCCGGACTGCCCGTAGGAGAGGTGGAGCATCTCGCCGGTTTCCACACCGAACTTCGCGAAATCCGGCACCCAGACCTGGGAGCCGCCGGAGTTGTCCACATCCATCGGGAGGTAAACCAGAGGCTCCGTATAAGGCTCGCTGCCGAGGGACTGACGCGTGTCCTCGGTGCCGAAGAATTTCGGCGCGTTCTTCGCGGTGACGAAGTTGATCTTGCAACTGGGCTGCCAGGTCCCTTCGTTCTCGCCGGTGGAAATTTGCCCGTCCGGGCCGATCCCGAGGCCGCCGGGAGCGCGCAGCCCGGTGGCGACCACCTCGAATTTTTTCCCGTCGGGGGAAATTTTGGCAACGATGCCATGGTGGGGAAGGATTTTATCGAATCCGCGGCCTCCCGCACGGACGGGAGCCGCTTTGGAGAAGTAAAAGTTTCCTTCGCCATCCGTCTGGAGATCGAAGGCGAACTCGTGGAAACTCGGCGTGACATAGACATCGCGGTTGAAGACTTTGTAATAATCCGTCTCACCATCGCCGTTCAGATCGATGAGTTTCGTGATCTGGTCACGACCGTTCACGTAGATCTCGCCGTTGACGACTTTCAGTCCAAGGGTTTCGAAAAGCCCGCCCGCGATACGCTGCCAGCTTAGCTTTTTCATATCGCCACCGAGACCTTTGACAACCCAGACATCGCCGTTCCATGTGGAGAGGGCGGCGGAATCCCCGCCGATGAAATCGAAGCCGCCGAAGCGCAGATTCGAGCCCCACGGATTCTCATAGGGAAGCGTGACCAGATCGGTCAGATAAGTCTTGTCCGTGTCATCGGAAATCTTCGCCTCCGTCTCGACGGTGTCTTTCCAGAGGGGAGCGCCACCGGAGGTCAGCGCTTTGAAATCAGGCTTCGCGGCGGCGACCGGCATGCCGTTTTTCCCGAAAGCGATCTGCACTTCGAGAGGTTCACCGCCCTCCGGCACCATCGCCAGGAGGCGGTTGCCGTCTTCCACGGAGAGCTTGAGGCCTCCGGTAGCGGCGACTTCCAGACCGTCCGCCGATTTCGCGGAGGCACCGTCACCGGCAACCGAAAATTCACCTTTTCCATCCGCAACGAGCAGGCTGAGACCGCCCGTGCGCGGGCCGAACCTGAACGAGCGGGTGATCGTTCCGCCATCGCGGGTGAGGGTGTCGAGGACGGGCGTTCTATTGACCGTGTATTCCAGCACCACCTGGCGGCCATACACGTAGTGGCCGGTGAATACGGCGTTCTTGAAATTCCCGTAGCCGGGTATGGCGCGGGTGTCCTTGAAAGAACCGTCGCCATCCGCCCAGCCAGCTCCGGTCGCGGTGACCAACAGGGCATCCTTGTTCGCCATCGTGATAAAAGTGCCGTGCCTGCCGGTCCATGGCGTCCCGCCCCATTCGACTCCTCCCTTGTAAACACACGCCATGCGGAGAGTCTCCGTGTCGAAGAGGGAGCGCCACCCGTCACCGAGGTCGATCGAGACACCCTTGACGGCTCCAACCCGTTTCTCGCCCTGGTAGTAATCGCCGAACGTATTCATCCATGCGGGACCCACGTCCATTTTTTTGAACCATTTTTCCGCAGCCAGGGGCTGGGTCAGGAGTGCGGCGGCTGTTATGGCAGGTATCGGATTATTCATTTGTTGGAAAATTTCGGGGTTCGGGATGTTTATCCATGAGAGGAATTCGGAAGGCGGGGGACTGGGTGGGGACGTGGATTGGCAGCGCCCCGGGATAGCGAGTTGATCGGGGATTTGGACGGACACAGGCTCAGTCAATCCTGTGCAGCTTGATCGGCGGTATTTGTCCGGAGTTCCATTGGCATAGATACAAATTCCTTTCGCTGTCCACGCATACATCATGTCCGTTGTTAACCAGGCCGCCCTCTTTCATAAGCGGAAGAAGGCGATCACCTTCATACCGGGGGGGCGCACCACCGGGACAGGAAACGACTTTGTTTTCCGCATCCAGGATCGTGATGAAACCGCGGCCCATCCACATTCGGTAGTCGCACGGCTTGAATCCGAAACAAACCGCCGAGTGGAGGAAATCCCCGTCGATCACAGGGCGGCTGAGGTAGGCGCCGGGCAGGTAGACGTTGTGGCGGAACTCCCCTTCAAGGGTGAACCACGAAAGCTCGTTACGCATTCTTCCCGTGCAGACAAGGAGAGGCTCCGTGCCCCGGGTATCGAGCGCGATCCCGTGGGCCTGGATGAATTTTCCGGGACTCGTCGGCAAGGTGCTTCTTCCTCCGAACTTACGGATGAATTTCCCGTTGGCTGAAAACTGGAGGACGAACTGGGAGCCATATCCATCGATTACATAGATATCGCCATTCGGAGCGATCGCGGTTTCCGTAGGGGTGTATTGTTTCTTCCCGGGATAAGCGCCGACGGCAGAGGGCTGCGGCAGTTCGAGGAGGATGTTCCCGCTGAGATCCGTTTTCACCACGCGTCCGGTGTTGCACGTGAGGTAGAGGAATTCCTCCCCATCCCTTGAATCGATAGTCAGGCCGTGTGCGGCGCGCATGCCTAGCGTCCAGTGATCGAGTAAAGTTCCGTCGGTGGCATAAACGAGAATGTTGTTCTTAGTCTCATTGGTTATTAGAAAGAGGCGCCCGTCCGAGGATTGCACCATTTCATGACAATCTTTCAGCGGAACCTTGGAGTGATCGGCCTTCGACCACTCTCTCTCAACCCGGTAGCGGTGGCTGCCGTGACCGACAATGAGCGGAGGGGTAGCTGTTTTCGCGGAGGTTATGACGGTCGGTGCCGCGAATGCGGCTGCGGTGGCGGTGAGGAAATGGCGACGTTGCATTCTTGGGGATTGGGGTGGAAAACTTTTCATCGCACGTCCACGGGGGTCGGTGCGGCGGAAATTTCGCCATGAAGATTTCTGATTCTGGATTCAGGCAAAAATAACTGGTGAAATCGGTTGCGTATGAGCCGGAAGAATACTTCGGAATATCCCGGAAAATCCATGCGAAATGATCCAACCTTTGGTAAAATCCGCGCATGGCAATGGCAAAGCAATTTATTTCGGCAGAAGAAATTACCGGTCTCTTCGATTTCCTACCCATGGTTTCTTTCTATTTAAAAGACCGTAACGGGGTGTTCATATGCAACCGCCGCTTGGAACGGGACCACGGACTGCAACCCGGAGGGGCGGTAGGCAAAACAGACTACGACTTCCACCCGCCGGAGATTGCCAGCCGCTACCGTGCGGAGGACAAACGGGTAATGGAAACGGGAGAGCCGCTGCCGAACCGGACATGGATGGTGCCCGATGGCAAAGGAGTCCTGCACTGGTGGATCTCCAGTAAAACACCCGTCCGCAATGCCGACGGAGAAGTCTGCGGGATAGCCGGGGTCATGTATGAAATCTCCGGTGCGGCAGGGATCATGGAGCCGTTCGCGCGGCTGGAACCGGCACTGACAATGATTCACAATGATCCTTCCGAAGATCTTCCCACAAAGAGTCTTGCGACTGCGTGCAATTTTTCAGCCAGCCAGTTCACCCGGGTGTTCCGACAGATCCTTGGTAGATCCCCACAGGAGTACCTGTTACTCCACCGCTTGGAGTTAGCGAAAGCGCTATTAGCCCAGACCGAGCTCCCTTTGACTGAGATAGCCATGCAAGTGGGCTTCTACGATGCGAGCGTGTTGGGAAAAAAAATTCGCCAGTATGAGGGCATTACTCCCCGGCAGTATCGACTTAGGCTCCGCGAGCTCCTCCAGATGGGTGAATGACAGCGTTTCAAAAGGTGATCGGGCCGGCTCCGGTTCTGGCTACGAAATTTTCGGCCTCCAAGGTATTCAAACTTATTATATTTCCCCTGTTGGGGTGAAACTCTGATACAGCGGCTATCGGACAAGCATTATTTCGTAACCCCGGACTGACGGAGATACAGGAAAAGATCCCGGACTTCAGGTTCCTCAAGCGAGTTGAGCAAGCCTTCGGGCATCATCGAATTCGGACTGAGCTTCGCGCTTGGCGACATTGTTCTTGGGCACGGTCACCTCCGCTGCCAAGGTTTTGAGCGTGATAGTTTGCTCGTCCTCCCGGATGACTGCCCCCGCCACGATATCACCATCCTTGGTGGTGAGGAATGTCTGCTGGAAATCGCGGCCGATGATCGCGTTCGGATCGAGGATGTTCTGCAGCAGGTAGTCCACATCGGTGAAATTGCCGGGTAACTCCGGGCCGATGTGGCCACCTTGGCCGAACATATTGTGGCAGGCGGCGCAGGTGCGCCTAAAAATCGCCTCGCCGTTTTCCACGTCTGCCCGAAGGATGGCATCCTCTCCCAGAAACCGGTGGTAGCGTGCCATCTCCGTCTGCAGTTCTGCTGTCGATTTTTTCATAGTGCCCCAGTTTTCCTCCAGCCATTCATCGAAGTCCGCACGTTTGAAGCTCTGGATGAGCTGGGCCAGCGGAGCGGTCAGATCACTGGTCGGGATGGCCTCCGCATCAAAGGCGGCGAGGAGTTCCGCGGTAGATGTGGCGCGTGTGAGAAGCGTGGTGAGGATCGCGGACTTTTCCTCCGGCTTGAGCGAGTTGTATTTGCTGACCAGCAGCTTGGAAATACGCGGATCGTCGTAAGCTGCCAGCGCGCGGATCGCATCAATGCGCAGCGGACCGCCGTCGGAAACCAGCGGGAGAAGCAAATCGAGGGTTTCCGCGTCACGTTGGGTGACGAGCGCGTTGATCGCCTCCCGCCGGGATTCCGGTTTTGCCGTTGGATCTGCAAGGAGACTGCGGAACTCGTCTAACGCTGCCTTGCTGCCAAAAAGCAACGCGAGAGTGCGTGCCTGTTGTCGGACGGCGGGGTTCTCGTCTGTACGAAGCGATTCGTATGCCACCGGCCAGCTTGCAGGTTCAGCCAGGTTCTGGCGACCGGCGGCGGCGGCGAGAAGTCCGCGCAGAATCGCCGCGCGCTTACCGGTGCCCGCCGTTACCAGCGTGGTGGAAATCTCATCCATCGCGGCGATGCCCTTCGCCTCCTTTTCCAAGGCAACCGCGAGCACCCGGCGTGCTATGAATTCATGGAGTTTCGGCCGGGCGGCAGAGTTCATAAGCGCAACTCCGCGAACCGGGTCTGCAGCCACGGCACCTTCCGCAGCATACCAGACCATCAATGGCAGGTTGTGGTCGCTAGTGTCCCCGGCATGGGAAGCAAGAGCGGTGAGCAAAGGCCAGCGATCCGCGGTGGGGAGCTTCTGAACGGCGGACGCGATGCGGAGACGGACTGATGGAGAGGGGTCGCTTTCCGCCATCTCCAGCATACGCGCAAGCAGCACGGCGGACGGATCGCCGCTTTCGGAAACGCAGGTCACTCCCCACCCACGGACGAATTCCGACTCCGCAGCTAGCGCGAGCATTGCGGTTTCCCCACTCAGGGCGCCCTGGCTGTGCAGCACCCACAGCGCACGGAGCTGACGGGTTTCATCGGGATTCTCCAAGAGGATCTTTTCCAGCGCGGCGGTGGTTTCCGGATTGGCTCCCCGTTCCTGGAGAATGCGTCGGGCGTGGCGGCCGAACCAGTCGTTGGGATCAAGCTGCATTTCCACAAGATCCATATCGGATGCCGCAGTCAGATCGACGCTTCGGGGCTTCACCTGATCGGTCACGATTTTATAAATCCGTCCATTGGAGCGGTCCGTGAAAGCGCGTTGCTGATGGCATGGCACCTTGTCATACCAGTCGCTGACGAATACGCCGCCATCCGGGCCACACTGGGGAGAGAGGCCACGGAACCATGCGTCCGGACTTTCGAGGAAATCCGTTTTCCGCACGGCCTTGTATCCCGATCCCTGACGGTCGAAAGTTTCGCAGCGAAGCTTGTTCATATGCACGTCGAAGAAGAAGTTGTCCCGCCACTCCCCCGGTCATCAAGGGTGTAGGCAATTGGCTGCACCACATCCGGCTCCCCTGCGATGAGCTGTGTGCGGAAGCCCGCTGGCAGTTTCAAGCGCGAGGCGGTGGCCGCGGGATCGAGCGCGGAGGTAGTCGCGACAGGACGCTTGGAATCCTTCTGGACCGTGAGCGAAGTTGAAAAAAGAATTAGAAATGCGAGTGAGGTCTTCATTGTTCTGAAATGATGGTAATCCGGATTGTTCGTGGAGATGTTCAAACTGGTGGAGCGCCTCCCTGGCGCCGGGCTTGCCATCAAGCCAGGAAACCATCCAACGGACTGTCTGTTGTGTCAGCATACCCTGGGCACGGGTCAACTGCCCTGGCAGCTACGCGGTGTGAGGTGGTGTCTGGCAATTTATTTGGTCAGTTCTTCCAGTTTCGGCACCAGTGCTTCCGCCCACGTTTCGTAAGCGGCAGGTGAAAGGTGGAGAAGATCGGGGAAGAGCTCCCTGCTGAGGTTTCCCTTTTCGTCCAGGAACCGGTCGTTGATGTCGAGGAAGTGAACCCGCTCTTCATCGGCGAAGCGTTTCAAAATCCCATTGATTTCGGTGTTGAGCTTGCGGAGGGGATCTTCCGCCGTGGCTCCGCGCGGGAAGATGGACATGAGAACGACCTCCGTATGAGGCCACTTCCAGCCAAGGTCATCAATTGCTTTTTTGATGGCGGCCGCTGTCTGGGCTGCCGGGCGCTGTTCAAAGCCGGTATTGTTCGTGCCGATGAGGAGGACCGCGACGTCCGGCGAAACTCGCTGGATGTTCCCATTCTGCAAACGCCAGATGAGATGCTTGGTGCGGTCCCCGGAGTAGCCCCAGTTGAGTGCGCCCATGGGTGCGAAAAACTTATCCCAGGCGGTCTTGCCCCGGCTTTCCCATCCTTGTGTGATGGAGTCTCCCAAGAAAACGATTTTCGCATCTTCCGCGGAATCAGCCTCCCTGTTCTTCGCATACCAACGTTTTTTCCACCAGCCCCTGCCATACCGCTGGACCGGATAGGTGGAAGGGGTGACTTCGTATTTCTGGCGAAGGTCGCTGTAGATTCCCTTCATCTGGCTGAGGACGGATCCATACTCCGGATCCGCGAAGACGTTCTTCATTTCCTCCGGGTCTTTTTCGAGATCGAAGAGCATCCATTCGTCGCTGTCCGGGAAACGCATGAGCTTGTAGCGGGAGTCCCGCACCCCGTCATGGCGGGCAACGGCGTGGGTGTATTCACCGGAATACTGGTAGTAGACAGCCTCCCGCCAATCTGCGGGGGCTTTGCCTTCGTTTTTCAAAACGGGGACAATGCTTGTGCCTTGGATGTCCCCTGGGATTTCGGCTCCCGCGATGTCGAGGAAGGTCGGCGCGTAGTCGATATTCTGGATGAGGGCTTCGGTCTCCACCCCGGCCTTGGCGACTCCGGGCCAGCGGATGACGAAGGGCATGGAAAGGGATTCCTCGAACATCCAGCGTTTGTCATACCAGCCGTGCTCGCCGAGGTAGAAGCCCTGGTCCGACGAGTAGATGACGATGGTGTTTTCCGCGAGGCCGCTTTCATCGAGGAAGTCGAGCACGCGCCCGATGTTCTCGTCCAATGCGCGGATGCAGCGGAGGTAGTTTTTAATGTAGCGCTGGTATTTCCACCTGGTGAGTTCCTCGTCGGACATCCCAGCCGCGAGCCTCTCCTTTAGCTCTTCATTCTCTTGGCCATAGGCTTCATCGAAGGCTTTTTTCTGCTCCGGGTTCATGCGCCCGTATTCGGCATTGCCCCTGCTTTTTTCAAAGCGGGGGTCGGTAGGCTTTCCATGGATCAACATGTCATGCCCCCAACTGAAATGTTCGGAGACGGACATCTCCTGTTTTTTTAAAACATCCACGCGGTTCGAGTAATCGTCGAAAAGGGTTTCCGGCTCAGGCAGATCCGAATCTTTGAACAGCCCGTAATGCCGCTCGGCGGGTGACCAGTTCCGGTGCGGGGCCTTTTGCTGGCACATGAGGATGAAGGGCTTGGACTTGTCCTTGCGGCTCTTGAGCCAGTCCAGGGATTTGTCGGTGACGATGTCCGTCACGTATCCGGGAAAACGCTTTTTCGTCCCGTCCATGTGGATGAAATCAGGGTTGAAGTAGCTGCCCTGGCCGGGGAGGATTTCCCAGTGGTCGAAGCCGGTCGGATCGGAAACAAGATGCCATTTCCCGATGATGGCGGTCTTGTATCCCGCTTCCTGCATGAGCTTCGGAAAGGTCTGCTGGCTGCCGTCGAACCGGCTGTAGTTGTTGTCCATGAAGCCGTTCACATGGGAATGCTTGCCGGTGAGGATGGTCGCGCGGGAGGGGCCGCAAATGGAATTTCCGCAATAGGACCGGCGGAAAAGCATCCCTTCGCTGGCGATACGGTCGATGTTTTTCGTGGGGGCCACTTCCTTGAAACGGCCGCCGTAAGCGGAAATGGCTTCCAATGCATGGTCGTCCGAGAAAATGAACACGATGTTTGGCCGTTCCTTTGAAAATGCTGTCCCAGAGAGGACGAGAGCAGTCAGAATGACGCTTTTTGAAATACCGGTAAGGCATCGAAACCAGGTCGGAACAATCCCCGGACAAGAAATATCCCCGGCCGTCCTGCGCACTGCGCATGGGGTGGCCTTGGAAGGATTTTCCGCACGATCCGGACGCGGTGCCAACCTTTGGCAGAATGCGGTGATATCAACCGGGCCATGGGGCGGGTAACGCCAGGTGTGCCAGTTTCCGACCGGTCTTCGGGGTCTTACCGTCCTTAAAATGGCTCTCATCGGATGGTCGTCATGATACCTGTTTCCACATTCGTCCGACATTGTATTCTGCTTTGTTTTTGTTATTCATTTCTTCTCATGGTGCTGAATCCGGCGGCTCCACTTGCGGTGTTTGCCAACCTGTTTCTCGGTCACGGAACACCGTTTCCACATATATCCCGGAGCTTCGGGAGTTCGTTCGGATCATCCGGCAATTTCCGGTGCCCGAACCTGGCATATCCCGAAGGCCGGAGCAGGTGGGTATGTTTTTCTGGATTTCTCCTGGCGACATGTTGGTGTGGCCACTACCCCCGGAAAACCAAAGAGCGCGGAGCACCAGTGTGCCCCGCGCAAATTCCGGAGGAAACGGTTCGTCTAGTAGTCGAACGCCGGGCTTACATCCGAGTAGCCCCTGCCGGTTCTCACATTGTCGAAGACAACCCGCGCGGTATTGTCCTGGTTCAAAAACGGTCGATAGATTCCGAACTTGTGGATGATGCCGGAGTTCACGGTGGCGGTGGGGTTGTCCAGATGGGCCCGTTTCTGCGCCTGGGAATAACCTATGCGGCGACCGTAGAAGTTCAGCGAGCCGCCGGCCCGGTCAACGTTCGCCACTTCGTCCCTGCCCGTCCTCCAACTGGTTTCCCCGTGTTTACGGAAATAGCATTTCACATATCCGTTCGGGCTGTTGTGATCCATTTTGTATCCGAACGCCACATCGAACCAGGCACCGAGTTCCGTCGTTTCGATCTTCCATCTCGCCAGCGGAACCGAGCCCCCGTTCGAGGGATCCGTATCGACCACCAGCGTGAGAGCCGGTTTTCCGCCACTGGAGGAATAGGTGAGGGACATCGGGGGATTGGCCGGGGAGTAGTCATACCATTGGGTGATAATTCCCGGTCCCAGGTTTTCGTTGTCGTTGCCAGGGATGGTGGGGAGGTAAAGGGCGAAGGCGATCCACCGTCCCTCTTCCCACGGCACCCGGTTGGAATTGGTCGGGCGCGTCCAGCTTCCAGCCCCTGTCTGGGGCAGACGTGCGCCCTCGAAAAAGAACTCCGTCCGCGCTTTCCGGTTGCCGGTCGGCGGGACAACGAAGGAAAGGGCGTTTCCGTTCGGCCCGGGAGACTTGTAGAGTGAAGGGAAAACGTTGCCCCCGCGGGTCGGCCCCGTCACCTGGTTCTCGAACACGTAGGTCTTGTTCCCGGGATGTGTGTCGTAAAGGTCTTTGACAGGGACCGAGTCCGTTTCGCCAGGATAGGTGCGGTTGAAGGCGGTGAGCACCGCGTTTTCCACATCGATATCCGGCTCGTCCACGAAGCTTTGGATTCCTGCCATGGCAGGAACCGGGCTTGCCAGGACGGCGGATGCAATGATGGACATACGTAATATTTCCAATTGGGTTTTATTCATTATTTTTTGTGTTTGTGTTTTATCAATCCGGATCTGCTGATCCGAAAATTTTCTCCAGGGGAAGGGATGATTGTTCTCCCCGTGCAAGCGCGGCCTCGTGCTCGCCAATGACTACGGCACGGAGGGCATGCTCACGGAGATCCGCGGAGGCCAGCGACTCGGCCCAGCGGCGGGCCGAAACCGGATCCGTCCCTGCGATCGCCTCCACATGGGTGAACACCGCAAGTTCCATGTCCGGGTGCCCTTTGTTGGCTTCCAGGAACCCGGACACCTGATCCGGATTGGTGTGGCTCCATTCGCTGACCATCGTCTTCGCAACCTGCCGGCGCAGCGCGGTATCCCCGATGCTGAAAACCCATTCCACGGCTCCCGCCGGATCAGCCGAAACCCAACCCGCTGCCAGCCGCCCGAACTGCCGTTTGTTCTTCACGTCCTCGCCGAGCCTACCGGACAACCAGCCCGCCGCTTTTTCAGCTTCGGCAGTTCCGCGCGCGGCCCAGGACTCGCCAAGAGTGGCAACCGCCTCGTCCCTATGCTCCTCCGACCGGATTGAATCTATCCATTTCACTCCCTGGGTGGCTGGATCCGCCCCCGAGAGCTCCCAGATGGTTTTCAGAAGGTTGGAAACCGAGTAGGCCGGCATCGAAAGGGAATGCTCTACCCAGGAAAACTCCACTTTCGCGGCGCTCCGAACCGCGATCTCCGCAGCATCCGCGCTCCAGTCCGCTCCGAGCTTTGCGCAGAATGCGAGAGCGTCCCCAGGGGCGCGCCTGCCCCATTCCGACATGAGCGCCTCGGTGATCCATTGCCCTTCGGGCTCTTCCCACATTCCGTTCTCACCGCACAAACGGATCGCGGTAGCGAACTCGTCAGCATCGCATGCGGCCAGAGCCGCCGCCAGTGCCGAAGGATCCGCATAGGGTGCAAGGAGCACCTTGCGCACACCCGGAACGGACGTTGAAGAAGTCTCCCTGTCGCCTGACTTGCTCTGGATTCGGACTACGGGGACGCCACTCCCGCCGGCAGACCGTTCACCCTGATTCCGGGAAAATACGGAACCTTTCAGGGCGGCGCCTGCGAATACGCAGAGGACTGCTGCAGTGACGACGGCACCTAAGATTTTCAGTGGGTTTTTCAATCGGAAGCGGGGTTGGATTTTTCATGGCACTCTTCCCATGCCATGCGGTCTTATAGGTTTCGGTTTCCGTTTCAGTCCATACATCTTTGGAGGTAGGGCTTGGTCGGAAATGGCACGGAATCAATCTCCATTCTGTTGGTATTTGTTCGTTTGAAAGCCGATTCGGATACGGTTCAAGTTTGTGAAAAAACTTTCCTGACAGACACTCCGCTCACCGCTTTGTTCCTGCCGCCACCCGATTTCCAATCCTGACCACTCCAGGCTTGATCCCCAATCCATGATCTCCTATCCCTTTTCCGAACCACGCCACCATAGCTTAGATTAGATCCCCAGTGGCTGGATTTTTGGATCCAGCTCATTATTTTCCTGTGAACGTCCCCCCGCCCGATCCCGCCGAACTTTCCGCACTGCTTCGTCTGCTCGACGATGAAACCCCCGAGGTGCGTGCCGGTGTTTCCGGGCGGTTATCGGAGTTCGGAGGCGATCTGAGCGAACTCCTGCCCGAGGCCGCGCCCGGTCTCGGCGACTCCGAAAAAACCATCCTCGCGGAGATCCTGCGCCCCGCCCGGCGGCGGGCGCTGCGGGAAGACTGGCAGGCTCCCGGCTCGGGACATGCGGCCATGGGGGATGACTGGGATCTTTTCGAAAGCCAGCTCCGCCTGCTCTCCGATTTCCTCCACGACGGCGTGTCGCTGCGCCAACCGCTTTCCGATGCCCTCGATCTGCTGGCGGAAGAGGCAAGGGAAGACGGCTGCGAGTCCGCCGACGATCTGCGGGTCTGGTTGTTCGAGGAAAAGCGGTTGGAGGCGAATTCTCGGAATTACTACGATCCTCGTAACGCTGACCTCGCATGGTGTCTCGACCAAGGGCTTTCCAATCCCATCGGGCTCGGTGCCATTTTCATGCTCCTCGGGCGCAGGATGGATTTCGAAATCGAGGGACTTTCTTTTCCCGGCCATTTCCTCTGCCGCATCCACGAGGAAGGTTTTCCGCTCGTTATCGATTGTTTCGACCGCGGGCGGGTGCATTCGCAGGCGGCGCTGACCGATCCCGGGAACGACCTGACTCCCGATCAGATCGCGGCTCTGAAAGGAACGGCGGATCTCGGCACGATCCTGGTGCGCGTGCTGAACAATCTCATCGATTCCTTCCAGCGGCTGGAGCAGACGGATGACGCGAAGCTGGTGATGGAGCTGCGCGACTCGATGAAATAACCCCGTCGCGCACATCCCGGTCACTCCCGGAATTTTTCGTAAGCGTTCACGATGTGCTCCACGATCGGGTGGCGCACGATATCGGAGGCGACGAAGCGGACGAAAGAGATCCCGCTGATGTTCGTCAGCGCGTGCTCCGCCTCGTGCAGCCCGGAGCGTATTCCGGGCTTCAGATCGACCTGGGAGGCGTCACCCGTCACGACGATTTTCGATTCCTCGCCCAGACGGGTGAGTGTCATGAACATCTGCTCGCGCGTCGTGTTCTGCGCTTCGTCGAGGATCACGAAAGATCGGGAGAGGGTGCGCCCGCGCATGAAGGCGAGCGGGGCGATTTCGATGACACCCTTGTCGAGGTAGCGCTGCGCCTCCTCGGGATCGAGCATGTCGTTGATCGCGTCGTAGAGCGGGCGCAGGTAGGGAGCGATCTTTTCCTTCAGGTCCCCCGGGAGGAAGCCCAGTGCCTCGCCCGCCTCGACCGCAGGTCGTGTTAGAATGATTCGATGGATCGCCCTTTGCTTGAGCAAGTGCAGGCCCACGGCCATCGCGAGATAGGTCTTCCCCGTGCCCGCAGGCCCCAGTCCGAAGGTCACCGCGTTGTCCTGGATCGCTTTCACATAGGCGAGTTGGTTGGGTGTGCGGGGAGAGACGGTTTTCCGGTTGCGGGAGCCGACGAGTTTCACGGTTGCCAGCGAGTTCAGCGGGATCTCTCCGGATTTCTTCGCGATATCCACGGCCATCCGGAAATCCCTGTCGGAAATATGCAGCCCGTTGCGTTGGGTTGATTCGAGATCCTGGAAAATTTTCTCCGCGATCAGGGTGGCCGGCTCCGCGCCCGTGAACGCGATCCAGCCCTCGCGCGTCACGGTCTTCAGTTCCAGCGCCTCCTCCAGATACACGAGGTTGCGCCTGTCGTTGGCGAAGAGTCCTTGGAGGAACTGCGGGGTATCGAATTCGAGTTTCAGGGAAGCGGGTTTCACGTAAGGGAAAGTTGAGCTCCAAAGCCGCGCACGCGCAAAGGATTATTGAAGCCTCCTCCCTGCGCAAAACGCGCCGCCGGGGAAACGAGGAATGTTCGCATGGGGGTGGCTGAAAGTGGTGGTCAAGGGTCTCCCTGAGGAGTAGGTGCGTCCTCGCACCTTGAGTTCATGCGGGTGTCGCCACCCGCGGTAAGCAAGTATCTTGATGTCGGCACGCGATATCACGTATCCTGTGTGTCACCTCGAATCCGAAGCACAAATACGAACCATGAGCATGATCCACGTCACGACTTCTTCGGGGAGTCAGTCGCAATATGAGGAGTCCCGGATCCACGCCATGCGGGAACAGGGACTTCTGGAAGAGGGAGCCCGGTATTGGAAGGAGGGGATGAGCGAGTGGCGTCCGATTTCCGAATACTTCGGAGTCGCGAGCACCGGGAGCCTTTCGCCGCCTCTCATGCCGGCGACCTCGCATGCCTATACGAAGGATCCGCGGTCGCTCACTTCGTTTTTGGTTTTCATGCTCTGGGTGAGTCTGGGATTTGAGATCATTTCCATCCTGAGCGACCTGGGCCAGATGTCTCTTCTCAACGGCGTATATACGGATGCCGAAGCGGAAGCGAACGATTCCCGGCAAAGTCTGATCGGCTTGGGCTATCTGGGAGTGTTCATCGTGACCGGCATCACGTTCCTCATGTGGGTGTATCGTGCGAACCTCAATTGCAGGGGATTCGGGGCCAGGGGGATGAAATTCACGCCCGGTTGGTCCGTCGGATACTACTTCGTTCCCTTCATCAATCTCGTGCGGCCCTACCAATCGATGAAGGAGATCTGGCAAGTCAGTCACAATCCGAACGATTGGGAGTTCCAGCCGGTGAGTGCTCTGCTCGGCTGGTGGTGGGCTTTGTGGATCATTTCCGGGATCCTCGGCCAGACGGTCCTCCGGATGTCGATGGGTGCGGATACTGTCGAAAAGCTTCAAACCTCCACCGGCATCGCGATCTTCTCAAGTGTGATCGGAATTCCGCTTTGTCTCCTGGTGATTCGGATCGTGAAGACCATTTCATCCAAGCAGGAATCGGTCGTGAGCGGTGGTTAGGTCGGGGGAACCCTTCTTTCGCCGCATACGAATGTCCGCGTTCGTTTTCCTCCTAGGGGCGGAACCATCCGCTTCCGAACTGGATGTAGAAGGCGGTTCCTTCCTCTCCGTAGGCAACGTCGAAACCGGCATGGAGACCGTGGCGTTTGGCGATGAGGTAACGGAGACCGCCGCCGCCGGCCATGAGAGCGTCGGGTTGCTGGAAGGGAGCGTCGCCAGGCCAGACGAGGCCGCCGCCTACGAATCCGACGGCACTCCAGCGAGGTAGGAACTGGTAGCGCAGCTCGATCTCGCTGAAACCTGTCCCGGCTCCCTGATATCTCCGGGCGGGCACTCCGCGCAGCGCCACCGCGGGGCGGCGGTAGAACGGAATATCCCCGAAGCTCTGGATCAGATCCCCGCGCACGCCCAGAAAGAGGGTATCATCGATCAGCGGGGTGTACCAGATTCCTGTGAGGGCTGCGATCTGGTAGTCCGAGCTAGCGCCGATCAGCTCGCTGTTGGCGGTCACATCCAGCTCTGCGAACACACCGCGCGTAGGGGTGAAGATGTTGTCGCGGGTGTCGTAATTCAGAGCGACCTGCACGCTGCTGATGACGGATTCGAACTGGAGGTCGCCGAAGCGTTGCTCGAACAGCCCCCCTAGAAATCCGGGTTCGTCCCGCGTTCTGGCGGGTGATGTCTCGACTTCTCCGTAGAAATACCTGCCCCCGATCCTCCAGTCGGAGTCGCCGATCTGGCGGTCCGCCCCGATCAGGCCGCCGGTGTTCTCGATCGTGTAGCGGAGCGGATCACCATCGACATCGAGGTTTCCGCCGAGACCGTGGAAATCCAGATTGACCGACCCATCGACTCCTCCGGCGAAAACACGCCATTTGTTATCATCGAGATAGGCGGAGTATCCGCCGAAGACGGCTTCCGAGCCGTTGTTGGTGCGCATCGCTCCAGCGGACCAGATATCCGGTCTGCTTTTGCCGTCCTTCGGGAGATCAATGAAAATGGGGACGAAGGCGGCGCCGACGCCGACGGCGGGTTCGGTGATTGGAGTGACGAGGGGGAAAAAGCCAGCGGGTTTGTCGAGTGTGGCTGCAAGATCGAAGTTTCCGTCATCTCCGATGAATCGCTCATACCAGGGATCCGTGCTGTTTTCTTCCGCGCCGAGTCCGGAAGCCGTTATGATCAGGAAAAGCAGGACAGAGACCTGAAAGGGAGCTTTCATAATTCGTGTTGGTAATTCAGCGGGGGATGCGCGGTTTGCGGGAGGGTGGATTGAGTGCTTGCAGTCGCACGGGACGGAATGGCGCGAGCGACCGGTAGAGAAAGGTGAGAAGCGGTTTCCGATATACCACACCCGGGAGAATGAGGAAAATCAGGGTCAGCAGAACGCCAGACAGCCACAGGGATGTTTTTCCGGCATTCGTTCCCGCGTTTGTTTTTCCGGATTCCGCCGCCGGCATGTCCGGATTCGGGGCGACTTTTATCGTCCGGGCGGGAAAGACGATGGTCTGTGGTTTTTTCGAATCGAGATCGAACCAAGTGAGCTGAACGGCTGGAATGGTGAACTCGCCGGGGCGTTGGCAGAGGTAGGTGATGACATCGCGCCGCTCGCCTTCGAGCGTTCCCCTGTAATTGCTATCCAGGACTTCCGGTGGCTTCGGATAGATGCCTATTCCGTCGAGTTTTCCCGTGGGAAACACGGGAAATGCCATGGCCGGAACGTCGGGGGCGGAGAAGGTGATGGTGCGGGTGAAGGCATCGCCGGCCTTGGCGCTAACTGGTTCGGGGTTCCATTGTTCGACAGCTTTGAGGTTTCTGGCGCTGATGACGTTGCCGAGGTTCTCGGTGCCGGGTGCCTGTTTTGCGGTGAAATCGATAGGCTGTGTTTCTAACGAAGCCGGGATGGACTCCGAGTCAGAGGGCTTTTTCTTGTATTCGGTTCGAACCGGGAACGCGGGGATGGTGTGTTTTCCAGGCTGTCGGGAAAGGACCGAAATTTCGTGGCGTTGGACTGTGTATTCCACTCCGTCGATGGTTTCCGTGGCGAGCACGGGATTCCCGACGGGAGGCATGACGAGCATGCCGGGAGGGTTCGGCAGGTCGAAGTTCGCCGCTCCTGCGAAGATGCCGGGCACCCGGATTTCGACGATCAGCTCAAAGCGCTGCCCCACCCAGATTTCAGGATTTTCTTCGATAGAGGTGCGGATGCCTGGCTCCTGGGCGGTGGCGACTGAGAAACAGGCAACCAGGATAAGTAGGATGGTTGGGATGCGCAGGTTCATTGTTTTTCCTCCTTTGCTGCTTGGTAGGAAAATTTCGCCCGCAGGAAGTCGGCGGGTGTCGTCTGGACCTGCCGCAGCCACGTGGCGCGCAGTTCCGCATCGGAGAGGTCGCCCTCGGCCATTTCAGTAGGCTTGCCTTTGTTCTCGTTCTTATCCGAATCGAAGACGATATCATCCGGTTTCAAATCGGGAGCTTCCTCATCACCTTCACCGGAGGTATCCATTGCGGCTTTCCGGGCGAGCGCGAGAGCCTTGTTTTCCTTCGCTTCTTTCCACCCGGAGCGGAAACCCAGAGCCCGGTCGTAGGCATCGGCGGCTTCCTGATACTTTCCGCCCATGAGGTAGGCGTTGCCTTGGTTGAAGGCACCGGTTGCTCCCGGGACTCGCGCGAAGGTGGCGGCGGCGGCTTTGAAATCGCCATCGCGATACTGGGCAATGCCGATGCGGGCGGGGTCTGTGTAGGTTTTTGCGGCAGCGGTGAACTTTCCGGCGCGGAAAAGTCTGTCCCCGCGCTGATTTTCGGTGCGCCAGAAATTAGGATCGCGCAAGGTGCCGACGATGAGTCCTCCTACTACGATCAACGCCGCGATGAATGCGATTGTGGTTCGAGTTTTCATGCGCCTCCCTCCACGTTGGTGTGAGCCATCCAGCCTTTGCGGAAAAACGGCAGGGTGAGGAGGGCGAGAAACGGGGTGAGCCAGTAGCCGCTTTCCTGCCAACGATCGCTAGTCTCCGCTCCGGGCGCGGTTGCGAATCTGGCGTTGCGCGCAAGTGCCGTGATGTCCTCTTCGTCCGGTGTGAGTTGCACGATCTCCGCATCGGCACTGCGGGCAACTTGGGTGAGGCGGTTCAATTCGTCGCCGGGAACGAGGGGTGGCAGGAGGTTCAGTTTGGTGCTTGAGGTTTTGCGCCAGGATTCCAGTGCTTCGCTCTGTTCTCCGGCGGCGCTGTCGGTGATCCATAGAATCGAGCCGCCGCCTTCTCGTTTCAAGGTCTCGTCCGCGAGCCGCAATGCCTGGTCCGCAACATCGCCCTCAAGTGGCATGATCTTCGGATCAAGAGCCTGCGCGAAGGTATCGATGATGTGTGCGTCCGTGGTGGGAGGCATGACCAGGTGCGGGCTGCCCGAATAGGCGATCAAGGCGGTTTTGGCACCGCGCCGGAGTTTGAGGAGATCATGGATTTTCTGAACGCTTCTGGCGAGGCGGCTTGGCTGTATGTCCTCGGTGAGCATGGACGGGCTTACTTTGACGACGATGGCGAGGGCCGCGATATCGGTTGCGAAGGGCGCTGGCTCGCGTCGCAAGGTGGGGCCTGAAATCGCGATGACTCCGACGCCCCATGCGATGCCGATCAACAGGAGAGGCGACCATCTGCGGTGTTTCGTTTCTCCGATGAGGAGAAAGGGCAGAAGGTCAGGGGCGATGATCCCGCGCCAAGTGCGGGATCCGTCCTGCCTGCGGTAGATCCGCCAGAGCAGGAGGCCGAGGGGCAGCAGGGCGAGCAGCAACCATGGGCGGATGAAATGGAAATCGGCGATCATGCGGGGATACCCTCCGGGCGGTTTCGCGGGTGCCGATCTAACAGCGCGGGAGCGGTGCCATGCGCGCGCGAGGCCGAGCACATGGAGCAGGGCGGTCAGGCCAAGAGCGAAGAGCAGCGGCCACCAATACACGTCGCGCCGCGGCCGGAAGCTCAGTGTATCCGCTTGGCGGGTTTCGAGGGCATCGAGCTTTTTGTAAATCGCCTCAAGCTGCGCACGATCCGCCGCATAGGCGTAGAGCCCGCCGGTGCTTTTCGAAACATTTTTCAATGTCGTGACATCGATGGCTTCTTCGCCAGCCGCCTTGGGATCGCCGACCGCGACCGTGTGGATGACGATCCCGCGGTTCTTTGCGATTTCCGCCGCTTTGGAGGGGGGCACTCTGCTGGAGGTGTCGTTGCCGTCTGTGAGAGCGATGAGCACCCGGTCTTTTACGGTGCTGCTTTCAAACGTATTGATCGCGAGGCCGAGGGCGTCTCCGAAAACGGTCTGCGGCCCGGCCATGCGGACCTGGGCTTCATCGAGCAACTGCCGGCAGACTTTGAGGTCTTCAGTGAACGGTGCCTGCACGAAAGCGGCGCTGCCGAAAAATATCAGCCCGACACGGTCGCCTTTACGATCGGCCAGAAACCCATCGAGCACCTGTTTCACGGCAGTCAGGCGATCAATGGTCTTGCCGTTTTCATCGGTGAAATCCTTGGTATCCATCGAGCCGGAGAGATCGACGGCGAGGAGCATGTCGCGCACCGGCACCTGCTTGGTGAGGGCGGGCTCGATGATCTGAGGGCGCGCCATCGCCAGCACGATCGCCGCCCATGTTAGCATGAGAACGATGCCACGCGGCCAGGATCCGCGCATCACCACCGCGCCATCCGCTGGCCTGTGGCCGCTGGCTTTTGCCAGACGGTCGAGAAACGGAACGGCCAGCGCCTGCCGGGGTTCCCGATGCGGAGGGCAGAGCCACCTGATCAGGGCGGGGAGCGGCAGCAGGGCGAGAAGCCAAGGATATGCAAGAGTCAGCATTCTTCCTCCTTCCGATGATTCGCCAACCAGTGCCGGACGCGGAGAGGGAGTTCTTGCAGATCGTTTTCCGCTAGGACCGCAGCTTTGGAGGGATCGTAGGCAACGGATTCCAGCATATTTCCGAAGCCTGCGGAAAACTGATCGGTGCTCCCGGTGCGATCTAGAAACGCGAACCAAGCCGGACCATTGAGCGAAGCGACCGTTTCACGAGGCCATGCGGAAACGGCGGCGCGTTTCAGAAGCACTGCCATTCCCGTGACCGCCTCGGCGCGGAGCCCGGGGGTGGCGAGATGGGCGGACAGATTCTTGAGTTCCGCGAGGGCTTCGCGGCGGTAGCGGTTCTTTTGCCAGCGGATGAAAAGGCGCACCAATGCCACCGCGAGAAGGATTCCCGCTACGACGAGCAGGGCGTACCAGCCCGGTGCCGGCGGCCACCACGGATCGGGCGCGGGCATGATCACGTCATGGAGGCGGTCGAGACTGGTGGGGTCGGAGTTCATTTTGCCGGATACTTTGGAGTGGATCCCAGGAGTGTGCGGAGCTGACCTGCGACATCCGTGCCGGTGCTCAGCGGGATGACAGGGGTTTCGCGTTGTAGCAGGAAATGGCGCCCCGACAGGCGGTGTCTGGCGAAGTCATCGCGGAAGGTTTCCCGAACTTTGCTGTTCCCGGTATCGACTTGCAGTTGCCCGGACTCGTCCGCGAAAACCAGCGACCCGGCATCGGGTAAATCCGCTTCGAGCGGATCGTGAACGAAAGCGAAGAGGATATCGTTGTGTTGGGCGATGCGGGTGAGGAACTGCCGTGATTCGTCGTCGCTGCCTGTGCCATCGCTGATGATACAGATGAGGCAGTCGTGGGTGGCGAGCCGTAGGGCCCGTCGCAGCACCTTGTTGAACATCGCGGGATCCGGGGAAATCCCCGTCGTGTGGGAAAGTTTCTGATTTTGTTCCACCACCGCGTGAAGAATACGCATCACCGCCGAAGAGCTCCGCTGGGGGCGGATTTCCTCGATCTCCGTGTCGTTGAAAACCAAGGCGCCGATCTTGTCTTTTTGCGCGAGAACCCTCCACGCCGCGAGCGCGGCTGCCTGTGCGGCGGTGACGGATTTCATGTTTTTCTCGGAACCGAAGAACATCGACAAACGCTGATCCACTAACAGGAGCACACTGCGCTCCCGTTCCTCCGTGTAAACGCGGCTATGGGTTTTGCCTGTCCGCACCGTCGCTTTCCAATCGATCTGACGGATGTCGTCGCCCGGTTGATAGCGTCGGATTTCCTCGAAGTTGAGTCCCCGTCCTCTCAGGCGCGAGGCATGGCGACCCGCTAGAATCGAGTGGATCGGTTGACGCGGGAGAAAGCTGAAACCACGCGCCACATATTGCAAGGCGGTCAGGTCCTTGAGGGTTGCGTGGATGTTCGATCGGTGGTTCATGGGTTTGTTGGTCTCAATCGTCATTGTCTTTGAAAGTTGGAGATCATTGAAACCACGGATGGCACGGAATACACGGAACCGATCCTGAGTGCGGGGATGATGGATGTCTGGGAACCAAGAATCCGGGGTATCCTGCGAATCTTGGGACCGGGGTTGAGGTGATTGATGCTTTGAATCTTCGAGGATGAGGGAGATCGCCGATTTTACGGCACGGCGACTTGTTTCAGGAGTTCATCCAGAACGGCATCTTTGCCGATGCCTTCGGCTTCCGCCTCGTAGTTCAGAATGATGCGATGTCTCAGGCAGGGGTGTGCGACGGCCTGGACATCCTCGGGGGTGACAGTTTCCCGGCCATCCAGCCAAGCGCGGGCGCGGGAGGCACGGTCGAGCGCCAGTGTTCCCCGCGGGCTGGCTCCGATCTTGATCCATTTCGCGAGGTCGGATGTGTATTCCTCGGGGCGTCTGGTGGCGGCGACGAGAGCGACGATGTAGTTTTCCACCGTCTCCGAGATCTGGACGGCGAGCACTTCCGTGCGGGCATCGAGCACGGCTTGGGCGGGCACTTGCCCCTGCGTTTCCGGTGCGGTTCCAGAATCCTCTCCGCGGACGAGACGCAAGATGCGTCGTTCATCTTCGTCCGAGGAGTAGCCGACGAAAACGTGTAGGAGGAAGCGATCCATCTGCGCCTCCGGCAGCGGATAGGTGCCCTCCTGCTCGATGGGGTTCTGGGTGGCGAGCACGAGGAAAAGATCAGGCAATTTGTGGGTCTCACCGTTCACCGTGACTTGGCGCTCTTCCATGGCCTCAAGCAATGCTGCCTGTGCCTTGGCGGGCGCGCGGTTGATTTCATCCGCGAGAATCAGATTTCCGAAAATGGGTCCTTGCCGGAAGACGAACGAGCCTCCAGCTCCTTCGCCCGTGTAGATCTCGGTGCCGGTGATATCGCTCGGCAAGAGATCCGGGGTGAACTGGATCCGGGAGAAATCGCTTTCGAGATTTTTGGCGAGGGTCTTGATGGTGCGCGTCTTGGCGAGGCCGGGCAGACCTTCCATCAGGATATGTCCGTTGGCAAGCAGGGAGATGAGAAGCTGGTCCACCACCGCTTCCTGCCCGATGACGGGTGCGTTGATTCGTTGTCTGAGGTCGAGGATCTGCTCGTGACTGGTCATATGGGATTGATTGATAAATCGGTTAGGTTTTTCGGTTGAAGCCTCCGAACGGAAAAGGCGCGGAACCCTTCCGGATTTCCGCGCCTTCCAATTATATCTCGTTGGGTTTCACGTGGCGGGTAACCCCGCCAGACAGGTCGGGCTGACGGAGATCCGCGTGCATTCCATCAGTTGGTGGATGAAGCCTTCTTGGCTTTGTCGATCGCCTCGTTGATGTTGAGGGAAGCGGCTTCCTGGCGGGGAGGGAACTCCACGAAGGTCTTGACGTGCTCGGTCAGCTTGGCGATGGCGGGTTGCATGACCCAACTTTTGCGCATGATCTGACGGAAGCCGGTTTCACCATCGTAGTGTTCGAACGGATCTTTACGCAGGTTGAAAAGTTGAGGCATACTGTGGGTTGTCATGTCGTCGTAGTAACGGCCGGTGGGTTTGCTCGCGAAGTGCATCTTCCATGGGCCGACCCGGATCGCGGTCAGACTACTTTCATAGTAGTAGTAGATCGTGTTGCGGGCGGACTCTTTGGATTTTCCGGTCCAATAATCGAGGTTGTTCTCACCATCGATATAGACGTTGTGGGATTTTTTCATCGCACCGCGGAGATCGGGCTCGCCGAGGGCCGCGGCGATGGTCGGGAACACGTCCTCGTGAGAGGAAATGCCGTTGAGCTTGGAACCGGCGGGAATGTGGCCGGGCCAGCGGACGAGGAAGGGAACGCGGACTCCGCCTTCCCATGTGGTCATTTTCTCACCACGGAATTTGGTGATCCCCGCATCCGGCCAGCTGCTTTGCTCCGGGCCGTTGTCGGTGGTATAGATCACGATGGTGTTGTCGGCGACTCCCAGATCGTCGAGTTTGTCCAGGAGCTGGCCGACATGGCCGTCGTGCTCGATCAAGCCGCTTCCGAAGACATCTTCCTCGGAGCTGATTCCAGTCGCGAGGTTGCGGCTTTCCTCCTTGAGGTGGGTGTAAACGTGCATGCGGCTGGTGCAATGCCAGATCATGAAAGGCTTGTCGGCTTTCTTCGCGCGATCCATGAAGTCGAGGCTGCGGGCGAGGATCTCTTCATCGAAGGTCTCCATGCGTTTGCGTGTGAGCGGACCGGTGTCGTTGATCCGGCCGTCAGCGAAGGATTCGATCACGCCGCGGGGGCCGAATTTTTTGGTGAATTCGGGATCCTTCGGGTAGTCGGCCTGCTCGGGTTCCTCGGACACGTTGAGGTGGTAGAGGTTGCCGTAGAATTCGTCGAAGCCGTGACGGGTGGGTAGATGCTCGTCGAGATCGCCCAAGTGGTTTTTACCGAACTGGCCGGTCATGTAGCCCTTTTCCTTGAGGAATTCGCCGAGGGTGGGGTCAGCGTCCTTGATGCCGAGCGGGTTGCCCGGCTGGCCGACGGTGGTGAGACCGGTGCGGACGGGAAGCTGGCCCATGATGAAGGCCGCGCGACCCGCGGTGCAGCTCGGTTGACCGTAATGGTCGGTGAACAGGGCGCCGCCAGTGGCGATGCGGTCGATGTTCGGAGTCGGGTAGGTCATGCCGTGCGAGTAGGCGCTCAGTGAAACCTGGGCGACATCGTCCACCATGATCAGGAGGACGTTCGGTTTTTTGTCCTGCGCGGACACGCAGGCTGCTAGAGCCAGAGTGGTAGCGAGGATAAGTCGCCGTGTGTTGATTACCGGGTTCATTCTATTTTATATGTTTGTATTTGTTTCTGAAAGTATAGGTCGGGAAAATTCAGCCGCCGGGCTTCTTGAGGCCGATGTCCTTGCGAGGATATTTCTCGAAGGTGGCTCCGTGACGACCGGCGCGTTGGAGGATCTGTGGTATGCCCCACTCGAAGCGGGAGTGACCGGTGCTGGCCTGTTCCTCCGGATCCATGTAGAGATTGTACACCCAAGGACTCATGCCGAGATCACTGACGGTGCTTTCGTCAAGATTGCGGCGAGGCGCGTGGTTCTGGAAGATCTTGAAATGCACTTTGTATTCCATCCAGCGGACGGCCATCAGTGCGTTCTCCGCGTAGATGAATACCGCATCGCGTTTCGATTTCCCATCGTCGGCGACCAGGAAGGAGGTCTGGTCGATGCCATCGATGTAATTTTCAGTCGGGATCTTGTCCGAGATTCCCGCGAGTGCGAGCGGAGTGTTGAACATGTCGCAGAGGTCGAAGAGGCCTTCGCTGACACGGCCGGGAGCGATGGTGCCGGGCCAGTATGCGATGCCGGGGACGCGGACACCACCTTCCCAGGTGGAGCCTTTGCCACCGCGGAACGGCTGGTAGCCGGCATCCGGCCAGAGGTCTTCATTGGCACCGTTGTCGGAGGTGAAGAAAACGAGGGTGTTTTCGGCCTGGCCGGTTTCCTCAAGGACTTTGATGAGACGGGCGACGATGTCGTCCACTTCGAGCACGGCGTCCCTGTAGGGAAAACCGGCGGCGCTTTTTCCTTCGTAGCCCTTGGCAGGATAGGTGTCGTTGTGGAGACGGCCAAAGGAATGCATGAGGTAGAAAGGTTTCTCATCTTTCGCGGTGCGGCGGATGAAATCTTCGGAAAAGTCGGCGAACTTCTGGTCGATCTCGGCGAGATCGTCCATGGATTCCAGTTCGTCCGCGATCTCCAGCTTTCCGCCCTTCTCACCTTTGGTGATGGCGCATTCGCTGATTTTCTGCACGGCGGCGAGCCGCTCGGGCTTGTGCATCAGATCCGGATAAAGGCGCTTGTCGAGCTGCTGGCTGAAGTCGCTGATGACGGAAACGATGCCGTAGTATTCGTCATAGCCGACTTCGTGCGGAAGGCTGCCTTCCGACTCACCGAGATGCCATTTGCCGGAGAGGGCGGTGCGGTAACCGGAGGCGGAAAGGAGTTTCGCGGCGGTATTTTCCGCATCCCAGGGGTTCGCTTTAAGGACTTCGCCACTGAGCGTGGGACGGGTGAGGCCGCTGCGGGTGGGAATGCGTCCGGTATTGAGCGCGGCCCGGGTGGGTGTGCAGGTTGGCTGGGCGTAGGTGCTCAGGAGTTTCAGGCCACCGGTCGCGAGTTTGTCGATATTCGGAGTCTGCGCTCCGATGAGCATGCCGCCGCCATAGCAACCGGGATCGCCCCAGCCCATGTCATCGACGAGCAGGATCACGATGTTCGGTTTGCGTCCGAACTTCTTTTCAAGTGCGGCAAGCTTGTCCGAGGCAGCTTTTTCCTGCTCGGGGCGGGGAAATGCGGGTTCGAGATAAGGTTTGTCTGAGTTGGCGGGCGGCATGGCGAACGCGCTTGGCGTGTTTTCTTGCGCATACACGCCAGTCGTTACGGCTAGTGTTGAGGCAAGGATAAGTCGCCTGATGTTTGCTATTGTTGTCATTGTTTCTGATGTCACTTTTTACATGGTTAATCCCTGAAAGGGTAGAGTATCAAAGGTGCTGGGACTGATTTGAGACTACTCTGAGAGCCCGGGTTCCCGGAGCGCTTGCGATTCCTATTTGATCTCGACGACGACTTTCTCGATTTCGCCGGTGAATTTGAACGGTGGTTTGTAGGCGGTATTGACCGGCTGGCCGCTGTCCTCGCCGATGCCGAAGGTATCGATGCCGAAGCGTCCGGCGACGGTGGCTTCCATTTTGCCTTCCGCGACTTTTTCGCCATTCACTTTGAGGGCGATGGCTGCCGGACCGCCCGGTTTGTCGCCTTGGAAATCAAAGTCGACTTCGATGGTGGCATCGCCTGCAGGGAGCGGTTTGTCGCCTTTCACGATGGTGTGTTCCTCGAAGTAATTGTAATCGAAGACGGGCACTCCTTTTTCGAAGTAGAGGGCGATGCCGGCGGCGACTCCGCCGAAGCCCATGACGACACCTTCGGTCTTCTCGCCCTCGGTGCTGACCTTGGCGGTGAGGGTCCACGAGTTGTTCTTCATCGGTGGGGCGGCTGGCTCGGCGATGCGGATCGCTCCCGTGTAATAGGTGAAGACCTTGTTGTTTTCCTTGGCGCCGGGGACCGGAGGCTTGGGAACGGCGAGGCGGGCGGATCCTCGGTCGTCGAAGGGATACACATCGTATTTCTTCGCGGCGGAGTCGAATTTGGCTTGGAGTTCCTTGAGCTTGTCCGGGTTGGTCGAGGCGAGGTTGACGGCCTCCGAAAAGTCTTCGTTCAGGTTGTAAAGCTCCCATTTGTCGTTCTCCCATTTCCCGGGGGCGAGATCCTGACGCCATGGAAAGGTATGCTGGGCGTTTGCTTTCCAGCCGTCCTCGTAGATGGAGCGATTGGTGAAGATTTCGAAATACTGTTCATCGCGGCCGTCGAAATCCGGATCGGTGAAGCTGGGCAGGAAGGACTTTCCTGCGAGAGGTTTTTGAGGCACGCCGTTGACACTGGTAGGCATGGGCAGATTGGCGGCTTCGAGAATCGTGGGGACGATATCGACGAGGTGGAGGAAGCAGTCGCGGGGCTTGTCGTCGTGATTGATCTTCGCCGGCCAGCTTACGATCATCGGGTTGCGGGTGCCGCCCAAGTGGGAGGCGACTTGTTTCACCCATTGGAAAGGCGTGTTGCCTGCCCATGCCCAGCCGACCGGGTAGTGCGGCTCCGACTCGGGGCCACCGAGTTTGTCGAGATGGGGCAGGATTTCATCGATGGGCGTATTGATTCCGTTGAGTCCCTTGATCTCGTTGAGTGTGCCATCGGGTCCACCTTCGGAGGATGCGCCGTTGTCGCCGACGATGTAGACGATCATCGTGTTATCGGCGTCGGGCAGCTCTTTCACCGAATCGAGCAGTCTCCCGACCTCCTGGTCGGTGAAAGCGAAAAAGGCGGCGAAATTCTCGAAAAGCGCCGTGTAGAGTTTTTTCTGGTCAGCGCTCAAAGTGTCCCAGGCGGGAACCCAGTCGGGTTTTTCCGTGAGTTTCGTCCCGGGCGGGATGATTCCCATGTCGAGCTGGTTCTGGAAGACCTTTTCCCGGTATTTCTCCCAGCCCATGTCGAACTTGCCCTTGAACATATCGCGCCATTTCTGGGTGACGTGGTGGGGGGCGTGCATCGCGCCAGGGGCGAAATACATGAAGAACGGTTTGTCTGGCGCGACGGATTTGGAGAATTTCATGCGCGCGATCGCGCGGTCCGTCATATCGGTCATGAAATGGTAGCCTTCTTCGGGTGATTTGTCTGGCTCCACGGGGACGGTATTTTCGAAGAGGGCGGGGTAGAACTGGTGGGTCTCACCGGCGTTGAAGCCGTAGAAGTAGTCGAAGCCCATGCCTGTGGGCCAGCGGTCGAAGGGGCCGGAGACGGTGGTCTCCCAATCCGGGGTGTTGTGGTTTTTCCCGTACCACCAGGTGGTGTAGCCGTTGCCTTTGAGGACATCTCCGATGGTGGCGGTTTCCTTGGGGATCAAGGTGGAATAGTTGGGGAAACCGGTGGCCCATTCCATCAGGAAGCCGCTTCCCGCATCGTGGTGGTTGCGCCCGGTGAGCAGGGCGGCGCGCGAAGGCCCGCAGATGGCGGTGGTGTGGAAACGGTTGTATTTCAGGCCCTCGGAGGCGAGCTTGTCCAGATTCGGCGTGGGGATCAGCCCGCCGAAGGTGGATGTCTGGCCGAAGCCGACGTCATCCAGGAGGATCACGATGACGTTCGGCGCGCCTTCGGGCGGGGTGACCGGTTCCTGCCAATCGGTTTCCGATTGCTGGTAGGTCTTTTCGATTCTTCCCTCGAAGGGAGAGAGTGGAATGGGAAGGGTGGTGCGGTCCGGCCACTCGGCGGCCCCTGCGATGGCGGGGAAAATCGCGAAGCCGAGGATTTTGAAAGGAGTTTTCATAGCAAAGTCTCAGGTGTTGATGTTTCGATAGATCGTTTCAGCGGAAGACTCGTTCTAGTTCCCGAACTGGAGGTTCAGAGCGAAGAAGATCTGCCACTCGGGAACGCCGGGGCCTTCCTTGATGACGGAATACTGCGGTTCGACAAACATGTTGTAGACGGTTTTGCCGCTTTTGATGACCTTTCCAAGTCTCAGGCCGAGCGGGACGGCGTAGGTGTCGTTTTCGAAGTTGTATGTCCAGAGGGGTGCTGTTCCGGTGTACCAGCCATCGCCGAGTTGCCAGAAAGCGAAGGGTTGGGCGGCGCCGAAGCTGGAGGTCGCCCGTCCGTTCTTGTCTCCGAATCCGGCCTGGTAGGTGACCAGCGCACCGTATTGGAATTTCTTGGAGCGTCCGTCGAAATAGACGGCGGCGAGTCCCGCCTGCCATTGCTCGCCGCCGAGAGCGCTGTCGGTGGCGGTGGGAGCCACCAGCTGGGGGCCGATGCCGTAACTGACGGCCGGATCCTGCGTGGGAAACAGGTAGGCGGCGAAGATATTGAAGTCACCCAGGCCGGAGGTGTGGCCGAAGGATGGTGCCACGGGGTTGGTCACCACGGGGACGGAGGCGCGCATCAGCCAGTTGGATTCACCGATCGAAAACGGGGCTGCGTAGCGGACGATGAACTGGTTCGCGTCGGTATCGGTGCCGTCCACTTCCCCGATGTAGTAGTTCTGGAAGTTAAGGGCGGTGGTGTTCGCCAAGGGGTTGTTCGCCTGGGAGGCGGCGTCCTGGGCCATAGCCGGAGAGAGGCATGAAACGACGGCGATGGTGAATCTGAGATACTGAGTGTTCATTTCTGGTTGATCGGTTGGTGGGATACTATTGAAGGGTGCGACCGAAGCTTCGTGCTTTGAGAGATATATAAACTATGGCGATTCCGAAAATGACAGCGAAGGCGCCGGAGATGCGGATGAATAGTCCGAGAGCGATGAAAGGCATGAGCATGAGGGCGATGCCGAAAAGTACGGAGAAAATGCCGGAGAGAACCATCCAGCCCTCGCCCTCGATGGCTTTTCGCTCACGGATCGCGACGAGGATTTCCATGATGCCTCCGAACGAGGCGTAGGATGCGATGACAATGACGAGGGTGAGTCCGGCCACGCTGCCGAAGACAGCGGGGTGCCAGACTGCGAAAACTCCGGCCAGGATCGCGAGAATGCCGCGGATGACCGTCCAGCCGCGGGTTTCGACCCACCCGGCGATGCCTGCAACGACCGCGAGCAGGCCGTCCGCGATGAGGAAGACACCGGCGACCAAGGCCCAGGCTAGCAAAGACAGGCCGGGATTGAGCAAGGCATAGATTCCGAGGAAAACGAGAAGGATGCCTCGAACGAAGAGCATCCACCAGTTGGAGGTGATGGAACGCTTGAGTTCTGGAAGCGAGCTTTGGGTCATGGTGGAAAGGTCGGATGTCTCCCGGGAGAGAAGAGGGTGTGAAACTGGGTCTGAGTGGAAATTGTAGGGCGTTGGTAGTCGCGGTTTCCGGGTTAGTTCACGTTCAGGCAAGTTGCGGCCCGTATGGCGTCCAGCAGCGGTTGCTCGTCGATCGGTTTGGTGAGGTAGGCGTCAGCGCCCATGGCCAGCGCGCGCTCCGCGCTGCCGGCTTCGTCGTGACCGGTGACGATGATCACGGTCTGCCGGCGGGCGAGTGAGCTGGCTTTCTCAAGAACAGCGAAGCCGTCCATGCTCGGCATCTGCAGATCGAGCAGGATGCAGGCGAAGGAACGCTCGCGGCAGGCGGCGATGAGTTCCGGTCCGGTAGAAAACGAGACGGAAGGATGCCCGTGCGCTCTGAGCAGTCTACCCAAAGCAATGCGCATGTTTTTTTCGTCGTCGAGGATAGCAATGACCGGAGCGGATGACATCACCCGCAGGATGGCATCACGGTGGATCATCGGAAATAGAGCCTTAGTTCAATCGGCTGGCTCGATGCCGGCATTTCCCGAGGCACGCACGAGTTGGGCGACCGAGGGCAGGCCGGTTTTCTCGGTGATACGCATGCGGTGGATCTTGACGGTTTGCTCACGGATCCCGAGATCCGCGCCGATCTGCTTGTTCAACTTCCCGGTGATGACATGGCGCAGGACTTCGAGTTCACGCACCGAGAGGACATCGAACAATTTTTTGCAGCGTGAGATCTCGGCACTGTCCGCACGGTTTTTCGATCCCTCGATGATGGCGAGCCGCAGGGCGTTGAGCAGTTCTTCCTCGTCTACCGGTTTTGTCAGGAAATTGGCGGCGCCGGCTTTGATCGCGAGCACGCTCGTAGGAATGTCCCCGTCCCCGGTCAGGAATACGACGGGTGGAGGCAGGTCGAGGCGGTTCAGCCGTGTCTGGACCTCCAGGCCGTCGAGACCGGGCATGGAGACATCCAGAATGACGGCGTCCGGATCCAGACATTTCACCTGGGTGAGAAAGACCTCGGGGCAATCGAAGGTGTGGACGGTGAACCCCTTGGTAGTCAACAGACGTTTGAAGGCACGCAGGATGCCTTTGTCATCATCGACGAGGGCGATGGTTACGGATTTCATAGTGGATCCCCCCTGTCGATGGGTAGGACGATGGCGAAAGTGGCACCTCCGTGCGGATTTGACTCGGCGGTGAGCCGTCCGCCGTGGGCGGAGATCAGCATGCGGCAGATGGAGAGTCCGATCCCGAGACCATCGGATTTGGTGGTATGGAAAGGCTCGAAAAGTTTCGCGATGTCTCCGGGCAGACCTGGTCCGGTATCGCTGACCGTAGTGAATACCTCAGTGCCGGAGAGGTAAGTCCGGATGGTCAGGTGGCGCTGGTTTCTCGGAATTTCTCCCATGGCATCCGCCGCGTTGACGACGAGGTTCAGGACCACCTGCTGAAGCTGGATGCTATCGGAAAGGACGGCGGGCAGCTCCGGCGCTAGGTTCGTCTTCAGGGAAATCTGCTTGTCCTGGAGATCTCCTCCGGTGAGGCGGATGACCTCCTGGACGGCAAGGTTCACATCGACGGCCGTGCTGCTTGCCTCACCCGGGCGGAGAAGGGTGCGGAGGCGACCGATGACATCACCGGCACGGCGGTCCTCGCTGACGATGTCCGCGATGATATCCCGGACCTCGGCCAGATCCGGTTCGTCGTCGTCGAGAATATGGGCGGCTGCCTGGGCGTTGGCGAGGATGATGGCGAGAGGTTGTTTGAGTTCGTGCGCGAGCGCTCCGGAAAGAACACCGAGCGAGGCGACGCGGGAGAGATAGGCGAGTTCCTGGCGGTGGAGATTCGCGGTGATCGCTGCTTCCCGGCGATCGGTGGTGTCCATCGACGCGCCCCTGCTTGCGGATCCACGGGTGAAATCCCCCGGAGAAGCCCGCCCGTGGGAAGCGACCCAACGAACCCTGCCATCGGGAAGGACGACCCGGTGATCCATCGCAAAGCCGGTCCCTTCCCGAGCTGCCTCCCTGATGGCTGTTTCCATGTCCGTCCTGTCATCGGGGTGCAGCCGTTCCAGGATCATTTCCAGAGTGACAGTGCCGGAGAGGGGGAGGCCGAAGATTTCCCGCCAGCGGGTGGTGACGGTAAATTTTCCGTTTTTCGGATCGCGTTCCCAGAGTCCGATTTCCGCCGCTTCGGCGGCGAGGCTGAGGCTCGCGTTCAGGTTCCGGTATCGTCTCCGGGCGGCGAAAAGGCGGGCGATCAGGATTCCCTGGACAAGGAAAGCAAGACCGGCGGCAATGATGAGCAATTTGTGCTCCTCCCAGAAAACCGGTTGGCGGAACCGGACCGTGGACCTTTCGGGCAGTCGCGCGAACGGGATGTCCCAACGCTCGAGCTCCCGCCAATCGTAGCTCGGCTGGCTGAGCTTGAACTTGAGGGCGGGAAGGTCACCAGCCGCACTTCCTGAGAAAATTCTGAGCGCGTAGTCGGCCCCCGTTTCCGCGACTTCCCGGTCGGGGCACATGGGACCGCCGATGATGCCTCGCCCGAGTTGGGTGGGTGTCATGCCGAAGATGGGAGCGTTCGAGTGCGGATGAAGGGCGGTCAGGGCGGACTCCGACTCGTGGGGAATCCCGGCCGCATCCATGTTACGATTCCCATGAGAAGAGCGGAATGCGGGGGCAGCGAAGCTACTGTTTTCTTCATCTGCTCCAAAGGCTGCTCGCTGAGCCAGTGGAAGGTGACGCGGTCTTCGAAGGCCGCCCACTTGCGGCGCAAGGCTTTTTCCCAGAATTGCTCGAGAGGCGCGGTGCCCATGACTACGAAGATGTGCTTCGTCTTCGGGCAGAGCCGAAGAATGTTCCCGATGTAGGCGTCCACATCCAGATCGATGCCTACGGAGGCGACATCGGGCTGGTCGATCAATCCGGAGAGGCGTGTGGTGTCCACGGATAGCATCAGGATGGGTGTTTCCGGGAAAACGGTTTTCCGGTGCCGCACGGTGAACATAGCCGCTTGTGCTCCGATTGGAACGATCAGGTCCGGCTTTTCATCGCGATAAACCTCGTTGAGGAAATCCACCAACGGTTGGTCACGCTTCGGACCGTCGAATCTCGCCATTTCCAGCGATGCGTCCATGAACTCGATCGGGTCTCCGGAAATTTCGGCGAGTTTCGTGCGGAAGTTCCTCGCGATCTCGGAATAAGGGGAAAATTCCCGCCCGAAAGAATGCACGATGAGGACACGCCGAGGCATCTCCGCCGCGAACGCATTGATGACGCAAATCAACAATATGGCGAGGATGGGGCGGATCACGCGGATAGCACTAACAGTAGGCAGGCACCTGCTTCGAGGCGAAACTTTCCGGAATCGAATCTAATAAGGGAGGAGTCCGATCGGAGTGCCAGTCCAGAAGCAAACAAGCCGCGAACGAGCGGTGGTGTGGGGGTGGTTTTAAGGGAGCGGTGGTTTCGTTCGTTCGGGTTGGAAGCGTTCCCTCTCGAATGCATCGGATTCGTGCTCCGATTGTTGCGGACCGAAGTCCCCGTTCCAAGCCGCGGCACTATTTTTGGCTGGCTTCGTACTTTTCGAGGTTGGCGGGGCCGTCCGAGGGGTTCTCGAGGTCCAGGCCGTTGAGGATTTCGTATTCATCCGGGATGCCGTCTTTATCGGTATCGGCTTTGCCTTCTTTCAGGATGGTGAAGGTGTCCGGGATGGTGAAGGTGGAGCCGAGAGGATCGCCGCCGGGCTGGACGAAGGTGGCATCGAGCCGGGGGCCGTCGATATCCAGGACCAGGGAGCCGAGTTCGTTGAGAGAGAGGAACATGGCCGGGTGATCGAGGCTACCTCCGGAAATTTTCCCTGCGGATCCTGCGACCGTGTAGACGGCTCCGAAATGGTTGCGTGGTCCGGTCAGGGGTTTCATGTAGGCCCCGGTATCGCTTTCCCGTCCGCTGCCGGGATCCTTTTTCATGGCGGGGGTGAGGGTTTTGGAAAGCCCGTAATGGCCGTCCAGCAGGAAGGAGCGCTCGTAGCAGTGGCTGTGGCCGCAGAGAACGAGATCGACTCCGCCTTCCTCCAGGATGGGGAGGAAATTGGCGCGCATTTCCTTGAGATCGCCCTCTTTATCGGAATCGTGGGAGCCTTTCGTGTAGGGCGGATGGTGCCAGAAGGCGATGATCCAGGTGGCGGTGGTGGCGGCGAGATCGTCTTTGAGCCAGAGAGCCATGGGGCTTTCGATATTGCGGTCCGCGGTCATGGAATCCAGGCAGATGAAGTGGATATTCCCGTAATCGTAGGAATAGTAATGCTCCGTGCCGGAGGGGACACCACCGGCTTCCGCTTTGGTGGGGAGGGTGAAAATATCGAAATATGGGAAGTTTTTCCCGAATTCCCGGCTGTAACCGGTATCGTGGTTACCGAGGGTGGACCATGCGGGGACGCGGCGGAGGAAATCCGGATACATGTCGAACACGGCTTTCTGATATTCCGGGTCGGTGCCGGTGTTGTAGGCGTTGTCGCCGAGGAACATGAGCATGTCCGGCACGCGGGTGGCGGTGAATTTCGAGAACGCGTCGCGGACACCGCGCTGGTTGCTACCCGCCGTGCCCGCATCGCCGAGCACCCAGACGCGGGTGTTTTTTTCTTTGCCCGGGGTGGGTGAAGTGGTGAACCGGTGATTGGTGGAACGTCCGGCGAGGGTGCCTGTTTCCGAGCCTATGCTGTAATAATAGGTGGTATCCGGAGAGAGACCGGTGAGAGTGACGCTGTGATCCGTGCCGGAAGTGGTTTCATCGACCGTTTTTTTCTGGTCTTCAGCGGAATTTCCGTAGGTGACACGGCCGATGGAATCCTTCGTGCCACGCCAGCGGACGGTCATGGAAGTGGGCGTGCCCATCTGGAGATACGGGCCGCGGACAAGGGTGTCCGGCGGCATGACCCCGGTGCTGACGCCGAGATCGAACACCAGGTCGGAGCTGGTCGGACCGACCTGATGGATCTCCACGGCGATGACGTTGTCCCCGTGAACCAGGGCGGTGGGACGGACGAAAAACTCATGATACGCTTTTTCACCCTCCTTTGAGATAGCGGCCGGGGCGTGGGTGATGGAGGTGATGTCACCGGCGGGCATGTTGTCGCGCACGACTTCGATACCGTTCAGGTAGACGATCGCTCCGTCGTCGCGGCGGAGCTGGAATTTCAACGCCTCGATGGCGGAGGGATTCGAGATACCGAAAGTATGGCGGAAATAGGTGGTGACGTGTTTCTTCTTCGCGTCCGGACCGTAGCTGATCGTGGTTTCGATCTTGTCGCCGTAGCCGGCGGGAGTGCGGGCGGTCTGCCATTCGGAATCGTCGAATCCCGTGGCGCGCCATTCGGCGCCTTGGTCGGAGCCGTCATCAAGGTATTTCCACGAGCTGCCTTTCTCGATAACCGGTGCGGCGGGGAGTGGGGTGAGTGAGGCGAGGAGTGCGAGCAGGGTCAGGTATTTCATCGGGTGGAAAATGTCGGGGAGTCGGTCGCGGCGCGGGCTTTGAGGGCGAGGCTCAGCATGGAGTGGGATGCGCGGAGGGAGGGAGGCAGGTTGCGGATGGTGGCAAGCAGGTCTTGCCAGGTGGCGGCGGCGTCGGCGTCGCGTCCGGCCATGGTCAGGATCTCGGCGCGGCGGGCGATCCATGGTTCGGGGCGGGGAGAGGCTGCGATGCGGGATGCGGTGCGGGCAAGTGCGGCGTTCCAGGATTTCAGGGAAATTTCATAATCGAGGGCGCGGAGCTCGATGGAGGAGGGGCGGGAGTTTTCGGGGAAAGCCGTATCCAGGAGCCGGATGGCGGCGGGGGTGTCGTGGGTTTCGACCAGGATTTCCGCGGCGAGGAATGCGATATCGGGATCTGGTCCGGTGTCCAGGAGCGTGCGGCATTCTTTGATCGCGGCGGCGCTTTCCCCGGATGCGTGGAGGGCGCGGGCGCGCTGTGACAGGACGGATGCCGTGGGGGGAAACCCGGATAGGATGGCGAGGGCTTCCTTCGGGCGATCCAAGGCTAGGAGGGCCGTGGATTCGGTAAGGGAGAGTGCGGGTGAACCGGCACCCAGTGCGTGGGCGCGGGCGACGGATTCCAGCGCGAGGGCGGGCTGTCGGTTTTCCAGAAGCAGGGAGGCCCGGCGGATGTGGAGGCGGGAATTGTGGGGGCTGGCGGCGAGCTTGCGATCGACGGTTTCCAGAGACGTGAGGGTGGCCTCGTGGGCATCTGTGATGCCGATCAGGGCGAGCCATGCGCAGAGGATGGCTGAGGGAAAGCTATGGAAGGAAAATGTCAATTTTTCGGGATTTTGGCGAGCGGGAGATACGGAGGTAGGTGCGAGCGGTCCTTTCGCTGAGGATCAATGTCCGCGCTCCGATATCTTGGTTCCGTTGGTGGTCAGGTGGAGCTTGGTTCTGTGGGTTGCGCCATCAAGTAGGACTTTCACGGGGAGAACGCCTTGGTTTCTCGAAAGGGCTGTGCTTACTGCCTGTTTCCATACGTTGCCGGAGAGGGAAATTTTCAATTTCAGGAGATCGCTGCGGACAATTCCGGAATTGTCGGCGTTGAGGACCTGGAATTTCACTCCTGCGGCTGTGGCTGTTCCGGCGCGGTTCAGCGGAGAAAGGGTGGAGTCTTCTCCCGTGGAAATGGCCACGGCGGAGGCCCAGACGGCGAGGTCCTCGTAGGCGGTGAGCGTGCATTCTAGGTCCAGATGGAAATCTTTCTCGGAGAGTTCGCCATCGGTGATGCGGACGCGGGCGCTTTCAAGTCTTTCCGTGTTTCCGAAAAACGGGTCAGCCATGGGAGATGGAGCGCCTTTCGGCAGGATTCGATAGGCTCCGTACATGCCCTCCATCATGTGCTCGCCGACGTGGCAGTGAAACATCCAGTCGCCCGGGCGCTCCGCGAGCAGATCGGCGGTATCCATGTTTCCCGGCATGAGGTTCATCACATCCATCATGTGGCCGGATCGGTCCTTGAGCCGTGCTCCGTGCCAGTGGGCGGTGTGGACGTCGGCTTCGTTGCCGAGGCCGAAGACGTACCAGCGCACGTTCTCGTCCTCCCGCATTTCCATCCCGTTCGCGTTTCCGAAAATACGACCGTTGATGGCGTGGCGCATGCCCAGCTCCATGATTTCCTGGCGCTCTCCCCAGGGAGTGGGGGGCGGGGGATCGACACCCATACCGGGGTCGATCGGGGCCTGCGCGGTACTCGGAGGCTTCGTCCATGGGTGCTTCGTTGTAATTCTGGTAAAGCAGGACCATTTCCCTATCCACATCCGCCGGGGTGCCATCGGCGCGGGCGCGGGCGGGATCCGTGACGATGATGAATCCCGAAAGTCCGGAGTTGATTTCCGAACCGCTGGAAACATGGCTGTGGTAGAGCCAGGGTTTCGAGCTGGGTTCATCCGGCTGCGGGCCGCTTGCTTCATCGAGATGCCAGACATAGGTGAACTGTGCGCCGGGTCCCAGGGCCGCGCCGCGCCCGCGATCCGGGAAGTAGCTCGCGCCCTCGCTGTCCTTGTCATAACGGACGCCGTGGGGATGGAGGGAGACCGGCTGGGAGAGGCGGTTCAGGAGGGTGACGACGATGAATTCGCCAGTCATTCCCCGCATCACCGGACCCATGATCCCGAGTCTCTCGCAGGGCAGGGCGCGGGTGGAGAAGGTGGCATCCGTGTATTCGCGGTAGCGGAGTTTTATCGTTTTCGAATCCTCCAGAAGGTGGGTGGGAATGGTCATGTGCATGACCGGATCCGCGCCCTCGGGCAGGTAATCCCAGTTTTCCGCCTCCGCCGCCAGGAAGTACCGCCTCACTTTTGCGGGGTCAGGTTCTTGCCCGAAATACGTGCCGCCGGGGTCAGGTTCGTCCGCAGTGACCGTGGGTTTCATTTTCGGATTGTTCTCGCACCAGATGCATGGCAGCGCCGTGCGGAGAGGCAGGATCCAGAGAGCGAAAATCAGGAGGCGCGCGGACATTTGCCGCATCTGTAGAATTCCGGACTCGTGGAGTCGACCGAAATTTCCAGACGGGTGGGGCTTTGGCCGGGTATCGGGAAGGTATGGCATCTTACCGTTACCGCGAACGGACGCGAATCTGTTAGAGTTTGAAATCCCGAGCAAGTCTGCGACTAGCGCTCCAAGAGTTCATCCAGGGTTCTTTCGCTCAGGATGCGGATGCCGAGCTGGGTGGCTTTGTCGAATTTCGAGCCGGCGGAGTCTCCGGCTAGCAGGTAATCGGTCTTTTTTGAAACGGAGCCGGAGACTTTGCCGCCGTTTTTCTCCACAAGGGTTTTGAAGTGGTCGCGGTCCTTGGAGAGGGTGCCGGTGATGACGAAGGTTTTTCCGCTGAAAGGGAGCTTCGGGGCTTCTTCCGGTTTCGGGGCGTGATTTTCGGACATGGGGTTCAGGTCGAGTTCGGCGAAGCGTCGCAGGATGTGCTGGCCGGCTTCGGATTGGAAGAAGGTGAGGATGGATTCGGCGACGGCGGGGCCGACGTCGCCGGTGATGGCGTAAGGTTCGAGCGCGGGGTTTTTCTTTTTCGCGTCGGCGCGGGTGTCTTTGAGAAGTTCTCGGAGAATCTCGGATTCCGGAATGTCGGTGAGGTGCTGGTGGAGGCGGGAAAGTTCTTTGGCGGCGGATTCGCCAAGGTGGCGGATGCCCATGGCGAAGAGCCATTTGTTGAGGGGTTTCGAACGGGCGGTTCGCAGGGAGGATACGACTTTCGCAGCGTTCTTTTCGCCAAATCGGCGGGGGGATTCTTCGGTGCCGAGATTGAGGTTGGCGAGGGTTTCCTCGGTGAGGGAAAAGAGGTCGAGCGGGCTGGTGGCATGGCCGTGGCGGACGAGGGCTTCGGCAACGGTTTCGCCCATGGAATCGATGTCGAGGGCTTTCCGCGCGGCGAAGTGGGAGATGGCCGTGACGGCTTGGGCGGGGCACTCGAAGTTCGTGCAACGCCAGGCGGCGAAGCCTTCCTCCCGGGTGATGGGGGCGTGGCAGGAGGGGCATTTCCCTTCGACCGCACCGTAGAGCGAGTAGGTTTCCCGGGTGGGATCGGGATCGATGACTTTGACGATGGCGGGTATGATTTCGCCGGCTTTCTCGACGAGGACCCGTGCGCCGATATAGATGCCTTTTTTCCCGATCTCGTCCTGGTTGTGGAGGGTGGCGCGGGAGACGGTGGAGCCGGAGATGAGCACGGGATCGAGCTCGGCGACGGGAGTGAGGACACCGGTGCGACCGACCTGGATGGAAATATCGCGCAGGGTGGTTTCCTGCTGCTCGGGCAGGAACTTGTAGGCGGCGGCCCAGCGCGGGGCGCGGGAGGTGGCGCCGAGCGTTTCGCGTTCGGAGCGGTCGAGGACTTTGATGACGACTCCGTCGGTGGCGTGATCGAGATCGTGGCGGTGGGCGCTGTAGAATCTGATGCCTTCCAGTACCTCTGCGAGATTTTCGGGCAATGCGGACGGGTTGGTTTCGGGGGATGGAAACACTGTCGAGCAGATTATGGAAATCGGTTTCGGATTCCAGGGGTTCGCCCTCGTAGGCACCGAGGCCGTGGGCGAGGAAGGCGAGGGGGCGGGTGGCAACGATTTTTGAATCGAGCTGTTTGAGGGTGCCGGCGGTGGCGTTGCGCGGGTTGGCGAAGGTGGGGAGGCCGGCTTCTTCGCGCTGCCGGTTGAGGGCGGCGAAGGCGGAGTTGGGCATGAAGATTTCTCCGCGGATTTCGAGTGTGGTGGGAAGTTTCAACCGCGAATGGACGCGAATGGGCGCGAATGAAGACTCGGGTTGCGCTTCTGACTCGAGTCGCGGGTTTCGATAGACGCCCCTCCTTTAGGACCTGGAGGTCGATGGGGATAAGTTCGCCTTCGGAGGTTTTGATGAGGTTGCCGGTGTGGGCGTCGGCGACTTCCACTCCGGTTTCAGGATGGAGCCAGCGGTTGTGACCTTTCGATTCGTAGCCCTGGGCTGTGAACCAATCGGCGACTTCATCGTCGGTGGGTCGGGTGCCTTCGACGTAGGGCTGGGAGATGACGAAGGCGGGGCCTTGCTTGGTCTCGATGATTCCGTGGAACCAGATGTCGTCTCCGAAGATCCGGTTGCACGCGACGATGTTGCGTAGATAGAGAACGCTTCCTTGTGCTCCGAAGTTCGGAGGGAGGGTGAATTTTACGACGCGTTCCAGATCCTCGGCTAGGAAAACGGTATGTTCCGATTGTCCTGCGAGTTTTCTCCAGCCTTCCGCGAGGCCAAATAGGCTTCTTGCTCGGAGCATCCGACGAGTATCAGCTCCCCATTCAAGAATGGATTTGGTTTCACGTCGGATCCGTTGGCCCACATTGTCTCCATCTTTTCCTGCGCTGTCTTCTTGAATCCTTCGAGCCAGGCTCTGTGGCGAGCTTCCCGAAGATATTGCGGCGACAGGGGCTTGTTGTTCGCGGCTTTCATGGCTGTGTTCGTAAGGTAGGATGGACTCAAAGTCAATTCCGGTGGTTGGCGTTGAATTGTATGCCACTTCTTCCTCGGAGAGTTTCCCGGATGGTTTGATGGGGGGCGAGAACTGCGGGTGGGGTTCTTTGGTTTCGGAAGGATGGGCGGAAGGAATTCGGGCTTCCAGCTCCAGCGGGATGCTGCGGATGGTGCGGACGTTCTGGGTGACGTCGTCGCCGGTGGTGCCGTCGCCGCGGGTGGCGGCGTATTTCAACCGTCCGTTTTCGTAGAGCAGGGAGACGGCGACTCCGTCGATTTTCGGCTCCATGGTGACGGCGATGTCCTCGCGGCCGAAGTTTTTCCGGAGGCGTTGGTAAAAGGCGATGAGTTCGGCTTCGGGGATATCGGAGTCTTTCAGCTCGAAGACATCGTCGATGCTGAGCATGGGGACGGGGTGCCGGATCTGGGAAAATCCCTCGAGCGGGGTGGAGCCGACACGCTGGGTGGGGGAGTTGGGGTCGGCGAGATCCGGGTTTTTCTTTTCCAGATTTTCGAGTTCGCGGAAAAGTTTGTCGTAGTCGGCGTCGGAGATTTCAGGCTGGGCCTGGGTGTAATAGAGGTGGTCGTGGTGCCGGATGGTTTCGCGGAGTTCGGTGACGCGTTTCTCCGGAGTGGGAAGGGAGGAGAAGAGATCGGGCTCGGACATGGGGATTTGATAATTGAGAGAGTGGCTGGTGCCAAGTGATCAGTGATCGGTGGGGGACTCGGGCTGTGTTTCATGGGAGTGTTCCTCGCGTGGGGTTCGCCCCGAGACGGGTCGACCTAGGCCTGCTCCGGGCCGAGGCAGCTACGGGTTGACTGGATGGTTGGCGGGATGCAGGTTCTGCGGTGGTGAGCGAGGTAAACTACAAGATCGGGAACGAAAAGCTGGTGAAGGTGCTGGATAGCGCCTCCGGGCATTTGCGGGGGCTTCTGGAGAAGCAGGGGCGTGCGAACGGGGCGTTGCGTATCGCGGTGATCGGCGGGGGTTGCTCGGGGCTTCAGTATAAGATGGATCTGGTGGATGGGCCGCGGGACCGGGATATCATGGTGCCTAGCAACGGGGTGAACGTGGTGATCGATCCGAAGAGCGCGCTTTTTGTCAGTGGCAGCGAGCTGGATTTTTCGGATGATCTCCAGCAGGGTGGGTTCAAGGTGAGCAATCCGAATGCGGTGGTGACTTGCTCGTGCGGGGAGAGTTTCGCAGCTTGATACGTGGGAAAGATTTATGAACTGCGGAAGGGACGGGGGGTAAAGGGAAGCTTGGGTTCCTGGAGATTGGATTTTGAATTTTTATGAGTGCTTTTGAATTGCTGGGTTTGCCGGTGGAACTCGTAGTTTCGGAGGAGGTGGTTCGGGAGGCTTTCCGGGCGAAGGCGGCATTGGTGCATCCGGATTCCGGGGGGGACGCGGGGGAGTTTTCGGCGTTGCAGGTGGCTCAGGAGGTCGTGCTGAGTCCGGCGAGGCGGCTGAAAGAATGGCTGGTGGTGACTGGCGTGGAAGTGGACGCGCGGGGCCAGATCGGCGCGGGGCTGATGGACCTTTTCCAGAAAGTGGCGGAAGTGGGAACGGCGGCGGAGGCGGCTATCAAAGCGGGTAGCACCGCGGGTTCCATGCTGACGAAGGCGATGGCGGAGGTTTCTTTGATGAGGCAGCGCGAGGAGGTGAAGGACCTGCTGGCGGAGGTGGAGGGGGAGATCCGGGAACGGTCGGGGATGTTCTCCGAGATTGAGAACGGCCGGGCGGATGGAGGGAAGACGATGCGGGATCTTGTTTTTCTGGAGAAATGGCGCGGGACGCTGAAAGGAATCTACGGGCGTCTGATGTGATGCCTTACGATCCCTGGACCGAATCCGGGAGACACGCGGTCTGAAGACCGCACTCCGTCTCGGTGTCCCCGGCTGTTTGTCGCTACTGCCCGGGGACGGGAGTGGACGCGGGAGGATTGCTTTCGCCGCGGGTGATTTCCGAAGTCTGCGCGAGGTAGTAGATCGCGCCGCCTCCGCCGACGACCGCGATGAGGACGAGGAAGGTGATGAGGAGGAGGAAGAAAGATTTCATGGCGAGAGGTTGGCGACGCAAGGGTCGGTTGGCTAGGGGGAAATGGTTGCTGGGGAAAACGCCGAGCGGGAAGCGAGAGGTGAGTGGTGGGAAGACCTTGGTTGATGGGTACGAAAAAAACGGCGGCGATCTTTCGAGCGCGGCCGTTCGGGGAGAGGTTTTCGGGGATGGATTACTTGGAGAGGTAGCCGGAGACGCCGGCGTGATCGGCGGTCATGGCTGCGGAGCCTTTTTCCCAATCCATCGGGCAGACTTCGCCGTGGGCTTCGAAGTGCTGGAGGGCGTCGACGACCCTGAGGCATTCGCGGATGGAGCGCCCGAGCGGCATGTCGTTGACGACCTGGTGGCGGACGATGCCTTCCTTGTCGATGAGGAAGAGGCCACGGTAGGCGACGAGTTCACCGGTGACGGTCGTGTTGCCGTTTTCGTCCATGCTGTAGTCGCCTGCGAGCACGTCGTAATCCTCGGAAATGGTTTTGTTGATGTCCGCGACGAGCGGGTAGGTGACGCCCTGGATCCCGCCGTTTTTCTTTGGTGTCTGGAGCCATGCCCAGTGGGAGAACTCGGAATCCGTGGAGCAGCCGACGACGGCGACGTCGCGCGACTCGAACTCGGCGATTTCTTCCTGGAAGCGGTGGAGTTCGGTAGGGCAGACGAAGGTGAAATCCTTCGGGTAGAAGAAGAAGACGACGTATTTTTTTCCGATGAACTGGTCGAGGGAGAAGTTCTCGAAAATGGTTTCGCCTTTGACGGCTTTGGCGGAGAACTTCGGGGCTGGTTTACCTACTAGGACTGGCATGGTGGTTCAGGGCTGATGGTTGAATTTCAGGCACGGTGCGTGCCGGGGACGGGGTAGCGGCGGACCCGCCGGGACGGCAAGGGGATTTTTCGGGAAACGGGAAATTGCTGCCGGCTAGACACCGGATTCCAAGCGGGCGGCGAAGGCTCCGTCCGTGCCGTGGCTGACGGGGGTCACGCGGACGGAGCCGCTTAGTTTGAGCGAGTTCGCGGAGGCGAAGGATTTCACGAGTTCGATGTTTTCCGCATCCTCGATGGAGCAGGTGGAGTAGATGATGCGTCCGCCGGGTTTCAGGCAGGGCAGGGCGTTTTCCAGGATGGATGTCTGGATCTGCGCGAGGTTTTCGATATCGACGGCCTGGAGGCGCCAGCGGACATCGACGCGGCGGCGGATTACTCCTGTATTCGAGCAGGGGACATCGAGCAGGATGGCATCGAAGGCTCCGTGGAAACGCGCGGGGGCGGGGTGGGTCCAGTCGTGCACGGAGATTTCGTCCGGTACGATCTGGAGGCGGGCGAGGTTTTCCTCGAGGCGGGGCAGGCGTTTCTCGTTCGAATCCGTGCAAGTGAGACCGTTCCCTCCCCCGAGTGCGGCGGCGATGAGAAAGGCTTTTCCGCCGGGTGCGGCGCAGGCATCGAGGATTTTCTCGCCTGGCTGGGGGGCGAGTAGATCGACACAATGACGGGTGGCGGGATCCTGGATGTAGATGGCTCCGGAGGCGAGCAGGGAGGTGGGGAGCTTGCCTTCGAGCCGGAAATAATCCGGGGCGTGATCGAGCCTTCCACCGGGGATTTCCTCCTCGGTGGGGGCGAGCGGATTGAGTCGGAAAAAGGTTTCGGCGGGTTGGTTGTCCCATTCCATGATGGCGATGGCTTGGGACTTTCCGAAGGTTTTGCGCCAGCGGTTGTAAAGCCAGTCCGGGTGGGAATTGGCGACGGCGGGGGACATTTCGTCAAGGTCCTCCATGAGTCGCTTCCGGGTGGCGATGGCTTTGCGGAGGACGGCGTTGATGAGGGAGCGGACGGGCGCTTTCCCTGCCTCGACCGTCTCGTTCACCGCGGCGTGGTCGGGGATGTTGAGGATGAGGATCTGGCAGAGGCCGACGCGGAGCACATCGCGCGTTTCCGCGTCGAGCTTGCCTTGGCGGAGTTTTGAAATCCAGAGATCGAGCACCCGGCGGTGCCGGAGGACGCCGAAGAGGATGGCCTGGAGCAGGGCGCGGTCCGGAGCGGAGAGCTTGCGCCGCTGCGCGTGGCGATCAACAAGGGACTCGGCGTAATCGTGGCCTTTCGCCCAGGCACGGAGGGCGGAGACGGCGGCTTGGCGGACGTGGAAATTTTTCGCGGGCACTGGATTCGAAACTTTGAATTCTAAACCTCGGTGAAGAGGGGGCGGATCTATCTAAGGAGTATTTCCAACATTTCTCCCGAAAGGAAGTCCTGGCCGTGGATGATGTGGTCGAGCAGTGGAACGTCCGTGAGGGATTCGAGGATGCCTTTGTTGGTGATCATGGGGGTGTCCATCTCGTCCTCCAGCTGGTTGAGGATGATGCCGGCGCAGGTCAGGCCTTTCGCCCTGATGGCGTTCACGGTGAGCAGGATGTGGTTGAGCGCGCCGAGGCGGTTGGCGGCGACCACGATGACGGGGATGGCGAGGTCCTTGGCGAGGTCTGAGATGAAGTAATCTTCGGTGAGCGGGACTTCCCAGCCGCCGGCCCCTTCGACGAAGACCTGGTCGTATTTTCCGGAGATTTCCCGGTAGGAGTCGATGAGGATAGCGGGATCGAGGGTGCGGTTTTCCAAAAGTGCGGCGGTGTGGGGCGCGAGGGGGGAGGAGAAATGCAGGGGGTTGATCTCATCCACATCGAGGCCGCCGGATGCGGATGCCAGCAGGTTGGCGTCCTCGCGGTCGCCACAGGAAACGGGTTTGAAGCCGACGGGATACGCGCCCTCCGCGCGGAGAGATTCGAGAATGAGTTTCGTGACGTAGGTTTTGCCGACGCCTGTGTCCGTGCCTGTGATAAAATAGTTCACCGGGGGACAGGGAGGCCGGAGGGCGGGCGCGGGTCAAGCGCGGAACGGAGAGGTGTGAGGGTTCTTTTTGTCTTCGCCCCCGGGCAGGGGGCGGCCTATGCTCTGGCCGTGACTCGCTGTCCGTATTGCCAGACCCCGATCCAGAACAACGCCCCGGAGTGCCCGGCGTGTATGCTGACCTTTCCCCGGACCGGAGCTCTGGTCGGTGCGGTGCCCCGGCTAAATCCGGTGGTGGCGGATACGACGGGAGAACTCGGGCGCGGAGTTTCAGGGAAGATCAACAAGCGCATTCTCTCTCTGCAGCGGAGGTTTCCGCAGCTCGTGGTGCAGCTTGTGATGCACAAGTTTCCCAAGGAGCATCCGTTTTCCATGCATGCTTTCTGGCTTTTCAACGCCGCTGCCATCGCCGGAGAGGGCAAGCGGGGGAATAAGAACCATGCCATCATGATCGTTGTGGATCCGGCGCGGACGGAGGCTACGATCGTGGTCGGATACGGGCTGGAGCCTATCCTCCGTCAGGAAGCTCTCAACCATCTTCTGGAAATGTCAGGCCCTGCTTTCCAGTCCGGGAAGTGGCTTCTGGGACTTGAGGAAATGCTCGACGGGCTGGGGCAGCTGCTGGATTCCGTGAGTCTGGTGGAGACGGCGGAGAGCTTCGCCGATAACGATTTCTAGGAAAAAGCTTTCAGGAAGCCGACTTCGAGAGCGAGTGGCTCGGAGGCGTTCGTTTCCAATGTCCGGCGCAGGGATTCCAGCGCATCGAGACGGGCGGTGATCGAGATGACGGTTTCGGTTTCGGCGATTTCCCCGAGGTGGGCGGAGGATTCGGGGAAATCCAGGCCACCGGAACCGGTTTTGATGCGGATGAGATCGGCAAGCCAGGCGAGGATGACATCGAGGTAGCGATTGCGGGCCTCGAGGTAATCGGCTTCCGCTCCTGCTTTGTGGAAATCCTCCCGTTCCTTCAACCAGGTGCCGTCGGTGCCATCCCGGTAGGTGGCGATCTCCTCCTTGAGGGCGGCTTTCGCGGCCGCTTCCGCACCGGCTTTCCGCTCGGCGAGGAAATCTGTGAAAACGGATTTTAGGCGGAGAGCGGTGATAGGGCTGGAGAATCCGTTTTGCGAAGCGCGGTCGAGGGCGGCGACCAATTCATCGCCACCTTCCGCTCCGAGGGCGCGGCCTCCGGTGAGTTTCACTTGGACGCAGCGTGAAAGGATGGTGGGGAGAAGGCGTTGGGGGCGGGCGGAGAGCAGGAGCAGGAGGGTGGATTCCGGCGGCTCTTCAAGGGTTTTCAAAAACGCGTTTTCCGCCTGTTCGTTCATTCTGTCGGCATCGACGATGACTCCGACTTTCGTTTCACCTTTCGGTGCGGCGAGGTGGAGCGTGTGCTCGAGATCGCGGATCTCGTTCACGGAGATCCGTCGGCTTTTCGAACGCGGCCGGATGATGCGGACCCACCCGTTCTCGCGGTCGTCGAGAGGGATTTCCTTTTCCACCACCGGCTCGCCGAAAAGGTCCATGCCACCGCTTTCACCGTTTGAATTCACAAGTCCTACCAAGCGCGAGGCAAGAGCCTCCTTGCCGGAGCCCAGGGCTCCGGTGATCAGGAACGCATGGGCGAGCCGACCTCGCTCATGGGCCGATTCGATGAGGGAGAACGATTTTTCCGCAGACTGGGACACGCGCGGAGGTTGGAGAGGAGGGTGGGAGGGTAAAAGCTGAAAAACCGAAAAGCTGAGAAACTGAAATTTCGTCTTCGCGGAGGAGAGATTTCAGGTGGCTGAAGACCGGGGAGTTGGCTTTCTCCACAAACTTTCCGGACTCGCTTGGGCAGCTGGGTTTCCAGTTGCTCTGCGATGTGTTTCAATCCGCGCTCCCGGGTGGGGAGCGATTGTGCATGATCTTCGCGAAGGCCACAGATCCGGTGTTTCAATCCGCGCTCCCGCGTGGGGAGCGATGCTCCGTAGCCTCCGGCTGGGTTTGCTCCTGGTCGTTTCAATCCGCGCTCCCGCGTGGGGAGCGATCATGGGACGTGTTTGCTAGGGGTCAGTTTTCAGGGTTTCAATCCGCGCTCCCGCGTGGGGAGCGATCAACTATGCTGGCACGGATGAAGACAATCCTCTGTTTCAATCCGCGCTCCCGCGTGGGGAGCGATCCGAAGAGTGGATCGAGGCGCAGAAGGATGTGAAGTTTCAATCCGCGCTCCCGCGTGGGGAGCGATGTGCAGGCGGCACCACCCCCGGAGGAATTTCCGGGTTTCAATCCGCGCTCCCGCGTGGGGAGCGATTGCCTACCAGGGGATCGAGCGGGAGAGCGATGCGTTTCAATCCGCGCTCCCGCGTGGGGAGCGATCCAAGGCCCGGGCAGAGACCAACCGCCGCGTGGCGTTTCAATCCGCGCTCCCGCGTGGGGAGCGATGAAAAAAGTCCTCCTGGCCAACCACTACTCCAAGGTTTCAATCCGCGCTCCCGCGTGGGGAGCGATGATCGGAGGCCCGCTCCGTCCCGCCCTCCACCAGTTTCAATCCGCGCTCCCGCGTGGGGAGCGATCATTGATTCGAAGCTTCCGCGCGGGGACTGAGAAAGTTTCAATCCGCGCTCCCGCGTGGGGAGCGATTTTCCTGGCTCGCCGCAGCCAATCTGACGGAGACGTTTCAATCCGCGCTCCCGCGTGGGGAGCGATCCAGTCTAACGGTTGCATGTTTAACCACAACGGGTTTCAATCCGCGCTCCCGCGTGGGGAGCGATGTGGCAAGGCATCGGCGTCGGCCTCCGGTTCCTGGTTTCAATCCGCGCTCCCGCGTGGGGAGCGATGACGGGGCCAACCGATACGACTTTTCCCTGTGAGGTTTCAATCCGCGCTCCCGCGTGGGGAGCGATGGTGGAAAATCTAAATGTGGCGGAAGTGATCGAGGTTTCAATCCGCGCTCCCGCGTGGGGAGCGATGAGCGTCTGGGTCGGGAACTTGAGGAACGGGAGGTTTCAATCCGCGCTCCCGCGTGGGGAGCGATAATCCATTGCTGTCCAGTTCGGTGGCAGTTGGTGGTTTCAATCCGCGCTCCCGCGTGGGGAGCGATTCCAGAGCGATCCCGCCGTTGGAGAGAATTCAGGGTTTCAATCCGCGCTCCCGCGTGGGGAGCGATGGTCCCGTCCTGAGAATCCCGTTCGCATCAAACTGTTTCAATCCGCGCTCCCGCGTGGGGAGCGATTCTTTTCGACCATGGGTGCAATTATGACCATGGGTGTTTCAATCCGCGCTCCCGCGTGGGGAGCGATTCGGTGTCTGCGGGGGTGAGTTTCTTCGGGAGATCGTTTCAATCCGCGCTCCCGCGTGGGGAGCGATTCCAGCGGTCATGTCAAAGCGTTCGATGTTACGAGTTTCAATCCGCGCTCCCGCGTGGGGAGCGATGCTCCACGGGGATCTTTGCAGGGATGATCGAGCGGTTTCAATCCGCGCTCCCGCGTGGGGAGCGATCCCATTTCGTGGTGAGTATTCCAGACTCCTCACCGTTTCAATCCGCGCTCCCGCGTGGGGAGCGATCTCCGTGGAAATCGCTTTTCCTTGCATCGCGACGTTTCAATCCGCGCTCCCGCGTGGGGAGCGATCCGCCTGAGTAAGTATAGACCGGGAGCGAAGTGCTGTTTCAATCCGCGCTCCCGCGTGGGGAGCGATAATCCATTGAGGCCACGATGGATGGCGACGGATGGTTTCAATCCGCGCTCCCGCGTGGGGAGCGATTCTCCCGGCTTTGTGCAAGGAGAAGGAGAAGGAGTTTCAATCCGCGCTCCCGCGTGGGGAGCGATGGTCCCGTCCTGAGAATCCCGTTCGCATCAAACTGTTTCAATCCGCGCTCCCGCGTGGGGAGCGATCTTTTCGACCATGGGTGCAATTATGACCATGGGTGTTTCAATCCGCGCTCCCGCGTGGGGAGCGATATACGGGTGTCTGTTAGAGTGGCTGATGGGCCAGCGTTTCAATCCGCGCTCCCGCGTGGGGAGCGATAGATCATGCGCGCGGCAGTGGACCTGGAGGGAGTGTTTCAATCCGCGCTCCCGCGTGGGGAGCGATCAAGCGGCCATGTCAAAGCTTTCGATGTAACAAAGTTTCAATCCGCGCTCCCGCGTGGGGAGCGATAGCGCAGCTCGACGAGATGCTGGCCCCGCTCGAAGTTTCAATCCGCGCTCCCGCGTGGGGAGCGATGGACACTGCGACAACGAAAACGATCTATCTCGGAGTTTCAATCCGCGCTCCCGCGTGGGGAGCGATTAGAGCGGCCGGATCGAGGAGGCTCTGGATGCGGAGTTTCAATCCGCGCTCCCGCGTGGGGAGCGATAAAAAATTCAAACGCCAGTCCGATGAGTTCAAGGTTTCAATCCGCGCTCCCGCGTGGGGAGCGATTCGGCACCACACCCCTTCCACAAGCCCCGCAATGTTTCAATCCGCGCTCCCGCGTGGGGAGCGATTCACGTATGTTTTGCTCGAATCCGCCTGCTCCCTGTTTCAATCCGCGCTCCCGCGTGGGGAGCGATTTTCTTCTCGGGCTTGGATTTGGGTGCGGGCTTGTTTCAATCCGCGCTCCCGCGTGGGGAGCGATTGATCTGGGGGAGCCAGATGGAGAGTTTGTCGACGTTTCAATCCGCGCTCCCGCGTGGGGAGCGATATCCCGGATCTACTAGGCCCCTCGTACGGAGAAGTTTCAATCCGCGCTCCCGCGTGGGGAGCGATTGTAGGCGAAGCGATCGGTCATGCAGGTTGAGCGGTTTCAATCCGCGCTCCCGCGTGGGGAGCGATGGGTGGCGGCGTGCTGGCGGGGGGCGAGGCCGAGGTTTCAATCCGCGCTCCCGCGTGGGGAGCGATTGGATCGAATGAGATCTGGGAAACGCCCTTGGAGTTTCAATCCGCGCTCCCGCGTGGGGAGCGATAATCGTAATCGACCTGTGAGGCGAAGTCCTGGAGGTTTCAATCCGCGCTCCCGCGTGGGGAGCGATCCCCACCTCCCCGGCCAAGTCGGCATGCACCGCGAGTTTCAATCCGCGCTCCCGCGTGGGGAGCGATGCGTAGGCTGACGAGAGAACAGCGGGTGCGTCTTGTTTCAATCCGCGCTCCCGCGTGGGGAGCGATCAGTAGACGCGAAGCCGGACACCGATCCGGAAACGTTTCAATCCGCGCTCCCGCGTGGGGAGCGATTGAGGATCGGTCCGCCGAGTACAAGTCCGCTCAGTTTCAATCCGCGCTCCCGCGTGGGGAGCGATCCTCTCCGGCGGCGATCTTTCTCGTCGCCTCGCGGTTTCAATCCGCGCTCCCGCGTGGGGAGCGATCGGATAACCTTTCCGGCCTTGCACGCTGGGAGGGGTTTCAATCCGCGCTCCCGCGTGGGGAGCGATTCGCGCTGCGCTACTTCGGCGGGCGGGTGCTGCCGTTTCAATCCGCGCTCCCGCGTGGGGAGCGATTTCCAAATTCGTGCGCGTCTGAGGGTGGGATGGTGTTTCAATCCGCGCTCCCGCGTGGGGAGCGATACGGTCCCCAACTTTCTCATCTGGGAAGCACTGGGTTTCAATCCGCGCTCCCGCGTGGGGAGCGATCGCGATTGCACCGGGGACGGGAGGCCACGCGCCGGTTTCAATCCGCGCTCCCGCGTGGGGAGCGATCGCGGGAGAATATGCGCAAGGTTCCACAAGGATTTCCAGCCTTGTTTCCGCGAACCTTGTTTTGGGGGATGTCAAAGAGCTGGTAGGTGCGATGGAAAACGGCGCGACCGCTTGGGGTTCGCGGGGTGACAAATGAGGCCGTTACAGGATGAGCGGGGCGTCGATGTCGTAATCGTCGTTTCTCCCATGGTGCTCGACTTTTTGCTCCCAGTTTTTTCCAAGGTGGTAGATTCTAATGCTGTCGGTTTCCGTGTCGATGATGGAAAGGAGTTTTGCGCGGAATTCGACGAATTGCGCGGGATCGACTTTGCATTCGAAGACGGAGTTCTGGACGCGCTGGCCGTAGTCGAGGCAGGTTTTGGCGACTTGGCGAAGGCGTTTCTGGCCGAGTTTGGTGACGGTGGAGACGTCGTAGGTAAGAAGGATGTACATGATAAAGGCTGAAACTTTGAAACGCTGAAATCATTTATGGAGGTAGGCGGGGTAGGCGTCATGGTCTCCGCGGAGGTGGCGGGCGAGGAGGCGGGCTTGGATCTGGGGGAGGAGGCCGAAGGTGATTTTCTCGTCAATGAAGGGGTGGTGGAGGGTGTCCTGCTTGCGCTCCTGCCAGGCGGTGAGGACTTTTTTGCGGGAGTCGGGTTTTAGGAAGACGGCTCCGCTTTCCTGGATCTCGAAGTCGTCGGGGCGGATCTGCTGGCGGTTGATGAGGGAGAGGGCGAGGCGGTCGGCGAAGAGGGGGCGGAGCTCTTCCATGAGATCGAGGGCAAGGGAGTGGCGGCCGGGGCGGGGCTGGTGGAGGAAGCCGGACTGGGGATCGAGGCCGACGGTTTCGCAGGCGGAGCGGCAATCGTGGGCGAGGAGGACGTAGAGAAAGGAGAGGAGGGCGTTGGTGCGGTCGAGCGGGGGGCGTTTGGTGCGGCCTTTGAGGAGAAACGCCTCGTCATCCGTGGTGAGGAGTTGGTTGAAGGTGGCGAAGTATGCGGCGGCGGATTCGCCTTCGATGCCGCGTAGGGAATCGAGCGAGGTGGTGCGGAGGGCGGCGGGGATGCGTTTCGCGAGGAAGTCGGAGGTGCGGGTGAGGGCGTGGGCGCGGTCGGGGGATTTCGTGCCGTGGTCGCGGGCGGCGCGCTGGAGTATGGTGCGGGTGTTGTGGAGTTTCGCGGCGATCATGTTTTGTGCGATGGCGAGGGCGGCGGGTTCGTTATCGGCGCGGCGGTATTGCTCGCGGCGGAGGAGGATGTTTCCGGAAACTCCGCCGTAGGAGCTGGAGATGAATTTCCCGTGGGGGGTGAGGAATGTGACGGAGACGCCGTGGTGGTGGCAGCCGGCCATGAGGCTGGCGGAGACGGTGGTGTCCCAGCCGTAGGTGACGATGCCTTCGAGGTTGTGGAGGGGGACTCGGAGTTTGCTTTCGCCCTCGTGGCGGATCTCGACGGCGGCTCCGTCCTTGCGGAGGTAGGCGCCTTCGAGGGTGACGTAGAGGGTGTTGAGGTGGGTTTTCATGGGGGGTGATCTTGGATTTTACGTTGCCGGGTTGGGTTCTTGACTATGGTCGTGACTGTAGTCATGGTGGATTTATGAAAACGGAAGAGCGAACTGTTTCAAAAGGGAAGCTGAAGGCGAAAATGCTGGAGTATTTCCGGGAGGTGGAGGCGTCCGGGATGCCTTTGATTGTGACGGACCGCGGGCGGGAGGTCTTGGAGGTGCGGCCTATTGGGGAAAAGAAAAGACCTACGACGCAGGAGGTGCTGGCGCGGTATCGGGCGGGCGGTGGCGTGTATAGACAGAATTGCACCGATGAGGAGCTGATGGAGCCGGTGGATCTCGATGAATGGGAGGTTCTCAAGAAGGATGACTCGAACCCCTGGTGACTGTGGTCATTGACTCCCACACTCTCTACTGGTGGTTCGAGGAGCCCCGTTCGCTCTCCCGGAAGGCCCGGGTTCTTTTGGAAGAGGCCGGGGGAACCGGGACGCCATTTTTTCTTTCTCCCGTAACGTTCTGGGAATTGCGCCAGAAACAGTTGAAAGGCCAGCTTGAGAGCCGTTTTCCCATTACCGAGTGGCCGGGGTTTCTCAAGGACTTCGGATGGTTGGAAATCGTTTCTCCGGACGCGGGCATTTGGCTTTTGGCAGCCGAGCTTGACTGGGAGCACAGGGATCCGGCGGATCGGCTGATTGCGGCGACGGCGCTGAAGCACGGGGTTCCGGTTCTGACAAAGGACAGGAGGTTTCATGCTTCGGATTCGCCGGTGGAGGCGGTTTGGTGAGGGCTGGAGAGGCGGGCTGTGAACCAGGCTGAGGCTCCTCTTTTTAAACGGAGGGCGTGGGGTTGGCAGAGGTCGATGAGGGAGCAGGCGTCGCATTTTCGCTTTTCGTATTCGGCGAGGGGGGTGATGCCGGTGCGTTTCATTTCGTGGACGGCGGCGATGGTGGAAAGGGTGAGGGCGCGGAGGGTTTCATCGAGCGGGACTTCGGTGCGGCGGCGGGTTTTTCCGTAGAAGATGAGGGCGGTGGGGATTTCCGTGGCGAACATTTCCTCCAGGCAGAGGGCTTGGGCGCAGACCTGGACTTCATCGGCGCGGTGGGATTTAGGTTTGCCGCGTTTGTATTCCACGGGGGTGTAGGTGGGCGACCGAAGATCGCCCCCACTTTTTTCTACGATGTCGCAGATGCCGATGAGGTGGTGGGTTTCTGAGGAAACGTGGAGGTGGCGGAGGATGGAGCCGGAGGCGCGGTGTTCGTCGGGCCCCTCGTTGGCTTTTTTGTGGAGGAGCTGGCCCTCTGCGGTGAAACGGTTCTCCGCCCACACCTGCTCGTTGTGGATGAGGGCGCACTGGCGCGGGCAGTAGAGCCAGTGTTGGAGCGCGGAGAGCGGGATGGTGTCCATGGGGGGAGGCTGCATTGGGCGTCTTATCCCTCTCGGAATGGATTGATGATTTCCAATCCTTCGATGATTTGGCCGTGCTGCATGTCCTCCGTGTAGAGTTTCCCGCAGTCTGCTCCCAAGGCGGACGAGACGATCAGCGAATCCCAATGGGAAAGCTGATAGCGCAGGTGGATTTCCAATGCCGTTTGGAAGACAGTGAAGGTCAGACCCGTTATGGTGAGACTGAACCACTCTTCGAGCCACTTGATTTCCTGCTGCGGAGCCAAGTTGAGCTTCTTGGGGTTTCTTGCGACGGAGACGAACTCATTGAGGACTTGCACGGAAATGTGCAGTTTCGGAAGCAGGGTTATTTCCCGCGCGATTCTCCTCTTCCTATCCTCTACCCCAGCCTCACTTGCGGCGTAAACGAGGATATTTGTATCAACGAAGGCGTTCTTCATAACATTCCTCCCGGTTGAAGACCCAAGGCTCCTTGGAGGGCTTGTTCTTGGCACGGGCATCCGCTGCTGCGTAGAGTTTCTGGAGGCGCTCGACCCTCAGGAGTTCCCGGTTTTCTTCGCTGTCTTGTGGTAGATCAAGGGATTGGAGATATTCCCTCACCAAGGCACTGATCGAGGTGCCGCGCTGCGCTGCCACGATCCGGGCTTTTGAGTGGACTTCATCGTCGATTTTCAAAGTGATGTTTTTCATTTTTTCTTTGCTGTGCTGCACAGTAACTGTGCTGATGGCTAAAGTCAATGTGGTGGGAGCCGCCTCACTCCTCCTCGTAATCCGGATACTGCTCCGGCGGGGTGCCGGTCTTATCGAGGATCTTCGGTTTGCGGAACTGGCTTTTGGTTTCCTCCTCCTTCACGCAGGTGACCAGAAATTGCCAATCATCGCCGTAGTCGAAGCGGAAGAGCATCTTTTTGCGCGGGCGGAAGACCCGGGAAAGCGGAGTGGAGCGCACCCCGGTATCGCCCTCTTTCGCATCCTCGCCCATATCGGCGAAGAGCGTGTATTCCTCCTTGCTGCGGTAGGGGTTCTTGAGATTGTCGTGAAAGCAGAAGGCGTGATCCATATCGAACCCGACGGAATCGAGGATACTTTCCGCAAGTATTTCAAGGGTCTGGTCCGCAGGCTGGACGATAGTCGCGGAGAAGTCGCAGTGCTCGATTTTGAAGGTGAGGATGGTTTGCATTGGTGTTGGTTTAGGAAAATGAATGAAGCAGATCCCCACCACGTTCCGTAAGCCGGTAACGTTGGGTGGGACTGCGTGGGGAATCGGGTTCGGTCATTTCGATGAGCCCCAGATCCAGAGCTGGATTCAGGTGGTTTTTGCGGAAAGTCGGCTTGTGACGCAAGGACAGCCGCTGAAGCAGCTCACCGGTAGTCAGTTCGGAATCGTTCGCGAAGACCTTGATCAAGGATTTTACTTGGTCGGTCACTTGATCGCTTACTTGGTCGCTAGCTTGGTCGCTAGCCGGATTTTCGACTAAGGTTTCCAGAATGATCGCGAGCATAAAATCGACGAACGGAGTGGACTCCGCAAGGCGGTCGGCCGCTCCAAGGGCCTCGTAATACTCCGCCTGCCTATCGCGGATCAGGCTCTCGACGGGCAGAAACGCGAGCTTCCCGTTCCACCGAGACAGGGAAAGTGATTGCCACAGCCGCCCCATCCGGCCGTTTCCATCGGAAAACGGGTGGATGAACTCGATTTCGTAATGGAGGATCGCGCTGGCGATGAGGGGGTGGAGATCGGTCTCAGCAAGCCAGTGGAAAAGATCCGTGATCAGATGGGGGACTCGCATCGCCGGCGGAGCCATGTGAACCAGTTGCTCGCCACGGTAAATGCCAACCCCTCCCGCCCGGAACTCACCGGCATCGTCGGAGAGCGCCTTCATCATCAGGCCGTGGGCTGCGAGGAAATCAGTCTCCGAAGCAGGGTCGAAACCGGCGATACCGTCGTAGCATTCAATGGCGTTTTTGACTTCCTGGATTTCACGCGGCAGGCCGATCACCCGTTTCCCCTCCAGAATCGCCGTGACCTGGGCTATGCCAAGGCTGTTGTTCTCGATGGCCAGCGAGGCCTGGATCGACCGTATCCGGCTCATCTTACGGAGCTGCGGCGAAACCGATGATCCCCGCCCACCCCATAGCCCGATCCGCTCACAAATCTCCGCAACCAGCGCAAGCTGGCGGGGAGTGATGGTGAACGGGGGCTGATAGGGGGAGGGCATGGATTTTTGGTTAAGATGTAGTTTACGTGATCTTGAATGTTCTAGAACCCATCGAGAATCTCGGGTTTGAGTTCTCCCGTGGTCTCATCTTTCTCGAAGTCAAGGGTGAGCTTGTCGGCTTCGAGAATCGCACCCGTATCGGCATCGACGTTGTTATCCAGGCTGCGGTGAACTTTGGCGGAAGAAATATCACCGCTCGGGCAACTGTGCTTCCACCAGATGACTTTGAGGACGGCCATGCTGCCATCGGGACGTGCCGACGAGGTGTCGTTCTCGAACATCGAGAGGAGGGCTTGTTTTAGTTTTTCCGCATCTTGATCGCTGAAACCTGTGCCTGTCTGGTCGGAGGCAAGTTGGGAATTGATGCTGCCGAAAAAAGTATAGATTCCGAAGTCCACGCGGTGTTTCATTCCCATGGTATCGGGAGCTTTTTTCCCGTCCTTGGTATCCTCAAGGTTGGTGCTTTTGGTGATTTGGGTGCTGGTGATATTGACAGGTTCCAGACTATAAGCGGAATGAATCGATACCGGGCCCCGCACTGGAATTGATACTCCACCGCCGGATGATTTCCCCTTGAAAGGAAAGATCTGTCCAAAAGCACGGACATCATACCACTTCTGACAGGCTTGTTTTTTAAACTTGGCGGCATCCTTCATGTCCAGATCCTTGGAAGCATCAATCCGCGCTTTGATGGATTGATGCTCGTCCGTGGTGTTGTCGTTGGATTGCACCAAGATATCGACGGAATTCTCTGGATCGTTCATTCTCATCAGCCGATTGCGGATCTTGCGCTTGAGGCAGACATCGGAGATTTCTCCGATGTTGTCGTAGTTGGTTCGGGGTCGGTTGCCATTCAGGGGATCACCGTTGGGGTTGGCATTTTTAACGGAGAGGATGACGGCAAAGTCGTATTTGTGTTGTGTGCTCATGATTGGAATATTTTTGGTTTAATGTTGAAAATTGAAACTATTGGATTGGAGATTCGGTGTCTGTTTCTTCGGAGTCGGTTTCACTGGGTTTTTTAGTGTAGAGCGCGGATCGCTGACAGTGATAGGATAGGAGATATTCACCATCGAGCTTGGAGTCGTCGCGAAACTCATCCACAACGAAGAGATTTTTGATCGCATCGAGTTCAGTTTCATAGCGATGGAGTAATCCTGGTTTATTAGCTTTTAGCCGACGGCGGTATGGTTCGAGGCGCTCATAGAGAGTCGTCCATGTTGTAAAAGGCCGCATCGAGAACCGCTGCATCATACGTGCGGAATTTGTAGGCCGGTTTTCCTCTTTGCCGAGGGCTGCCTGTTCGAGGACATCTGCCACGGCGAGCAAACGACCGTAGAGGTAGTCGCGTGTATTACGTTCGGTATCTAATGACATGGTATAGTTTCGGTTGTGTTTCTGGGATTGTTGTTTTCGATAAAGGGCGCAGGCGATTCCGAGTGCTTTTTCCCACTCCCAGCCTTCGAGGCTGATCCGGGAACCGGCGCGATGAATACAGGCATTGACGAGGTCGTCAGGGATGGGACGGTTTTCAATGATGCAAGGAAGCAAGCGGCGGTAGGTCGCGGACTTGAGCTTATCGTCAAGCTTTGTTCCGTAGGCCGATTGAGCGATATCGAAAGGGGACGGAGCACCAAAAAATCGACGTCCCTTGTTGTGATAAAGAAGCCATGAAGTTTCCTGATGCCAGCGCTCTATTCGCTCCAAAAACTCGCTTGCCGTTAATTCCCTGTAATAAGTTATGGCCATGCGACCGGGAGTGGCGGAGTCCAAGGTGAGAACGATGATCTTAGTGGTCTCACCGAGTGATGCCTTGTAGCCTGCCAATTTGAGATTGAGGGCTTGGGCAACGGTTTGGCCTGTGTTGGCCAGCTCTCCTTTGCCGGAGATTCTCTGGTTGTGCTTCTGCTCCAGAATTGCGTCGAGATCTTCCTCGTTTTCTGTAGCGAGTTCGAGCGTTGAATCTAGGGCGTCGGGAATGTCTTGTCCATTGATAGCCCATGAAACGATCGCCTGATCGCCGAGGCGTTTGCCTTGCCGGGAGATGAGCCAGCGCAGGGCGTTGTGGGCTTTCTGTGTAACATCGAAGCTGACGGCGGCGGTCTGAGTTCCATTCGGATCGGAGAATCGGCCACGAAATGTGAATCCGCTGCTATCGTTGGAAGAGATCAGCTTCGCTTTGTCCGCAGCGTGTCGCAGCTTGGCCGGATGCTGAACTGCGAGCGTTGTGTCTTCCCCGGTGACATAGCAGAGTCCAGAATGATCCTGAGTGGTCTTGTAGTATTCATTCCAGCTTTCCCACACAGTGGGATCTTCCCAGAGATTCGGTTCCATATCGCCGGGAATCTCAACCCTCCATCGGACGAAAGCATCTTGTGGCGAGGCACCTGCGGGAAGTGCTGAAAAAATCTCCGGAGCATCACCTCCATCTTCGGGCCATGTCACAAGGAAGGAATCCGGCTCCGATTCCCTGCTGATGATCGGAATGACGCCATGCGCGGAAAGATCTTTGATCAAACGAGCCGTCTTAACGTATCTTATTACGGCTTCAACCTTAGGATGTGACTGTTCTTTTTGCCAGTTCGATAGCAAATCTAGGTATTCCTGATGGGGTTCAGTCGGATTTCCAGCGAATCCTGAAGTCACGGTTCCCTTATAGGTCAAAAAGTCTCCCGCAAGATATTGGAGCTTATCGCAGAGCGGATGTGAAGTCGGCTTGGAACCTGCCCTTCCGCCGGATCTCTCAGTGCAGGGTACAGGGTTTTTTGCGTTTTCTTTGGGATGACCTTCGCGCGGAGGAAGTTTCCGTCCTCGTCCAGAGTGACCTCAATATTTGCGTTTTGGGTGGTATGTGAAAGAGGCAGAAGTAAATCATTAACTCCCTCTTCCGGTATCCCAATCCGGGAGAAGCAGTTGTCGTAGGTTTGATACAGTGATTCGATCCAGTTCATGAGAGTTGGTTTTCGGGTTCATTGAGTCCGACGCTGTTGGGTGGATTGGGCTGCATGTCGCGGACAAATCGGCGGATCAGGGTAGGATCGTCCGGACGGGGGTAGTGGATCTTGCTGTCGGCTCCGACTTTGGCGTTCCAGAAGCGAGCGGTGAGTTTGTTTTCTCCGGTGGTATCAGGATAGTCGAAGCCATGGAACATGAGTCCGTAGGAGAGTTCTCCGTGAACTTGGTGTTTGCTCTCGCCCTCACCAAAGGTGCAGGATTCGACATAGCCTTGGCATTCCCGGGTGCCCAGGAAGATGTCGCGCCGACCGCCTTTCCGAATCATGCGCTGAGCGATTTCGAGGTGCTTTTTCTCGATACGGTCTGCTTTGAGATCTTCGCGATGGAGGTTCCATTCAAAGTGTGCGAGAACCTGGTAGCGAACATCGGCGAGATAGGTGTAGGTGGCTAGTGAGTTTCCTCCGCTAATGTTGATCGGTTTCATGTTTTTCGCTTCTGTGCGGATAGGGTTCATGATTCTCACTTCGTCAATTACCCAAGTGAAGACAGGTTTCCAATAGATGGACTCGGTGACGCCTTTGATGGCCTCGTAGGTGGGGATGTGGTAGGTGCATTTCTCGCCGCCGACACGGGTGATGGGATCGGTGAAGAGTCCGTATTTCCCCCAGACTTCGTAAGAGATTTTGTTGGTGTGGTTGGGATGGTTCATGAGTTTTAATCGACGTAGTATTTTTCGGAGAGTGCTTCGAGGGTGATGCCCTCGTCGTCATTATAATATCCGGGGGAGAGTTCGTAGATCCCCGAGTCGGGATGGATTTCAGATATTGCGCTCATCTCGGAGAGTTTCCTTATGATGTGGGGGAAGGCGTTGACGCTGTAATGCTGGGCGCGCTTGTGGAGTTTGATTTGATGTCCCAGAGTGATGCCTTCGTTGCGATAGCTCGCAGCTATTTCGGAGATGAGTTTGCTTCCTTCGTGACCATCCTTATCATACGGGACGAGAATCCCTTGAGTGGGCGCATCAATGACACGAAAGGCTTCGGCGGCAGTCGAGTGGGCTTGGCTGAGCGGCAATGTGAGTGGGGTCTTGTCTGCGGAGCGTTCACGACATTCGGAAAGCGAAAGCCCATTTTTTCCAAGAAGATCAATCAGATGGGTGCTTTGGGAGATTTCGGTCTTTTGGTGGTCAGGCTTCGGGCGGGCTTTTACCTCGTAGGTCATTTGCTTTGCACGCTTGTAGAAGTAGTATTCGTAATAGAGATTCATCGCCGCTTCGGACAGCAGGCTGAGATCAAATTTTTTCGGATCGTTCTGATATTCGTGCAATACTCTCAAGGTGACTTCTTGCCCCAGTTCGATATCGGCAAGTGCTGTGGGGAGGTTTTCTTCGGCGAAGTTGAGGACGAAGACTGGTTTTTTCTCTTTATGATGTCCGTGACGATTGCACCGGCCTGCGGCTTGGATGATGGAGTCAAGACCTGCAAGGGAACGAATGACGCATCCGAAATCGAGATCCACGCCGGCCTCTATCAGTTGTGTGCTGATGCAGATGACTGGCTGGGGGGTGAGTGGGTTTAGCTTTTCGCGGATGAGAGAAATTTTGTGTTTGCGATGTGCGGGGCACATGTTGGTGCTGAGATGCACCACAGGGAGGCTGGGAGTCCCGTTGATTAAGGTGAAGAGTTGTTTGGCACTGTCCTTCGTATTGCAGACGATAAGGACACTTTGGTGCAATTCCTGTTGCTCAAGGGCGAAGTCGGCTATTTGTTGGTAGAACCATTTTTCAGGGCGGCACTTGGAGATGATTTCAGTACGGCGCAGTTCGCGAGCGAGAGTTGTTTTTCTGCCGATCAAACAGTTTTTATCACTCAAGTTGAGGTTTCCGTGCAAGGGGTTGACCTTTTCCAAGAGCGGCATTGTGGCGGTGCAGAGAACGGCGGTGGTATTTGTCTGGGTGGTGAGGAAGTTGATGGCGTTGTTAAAAAGATGGACGGTCTTGATCGGTAGGCACTGGATTTCATCAAAGATGAGGATGGCGTTGCTCATCTGGTGCATCCGGCGGGCGGATTTGGTGCCCGAGTCAAACATGGCATTTAGGAACTGTACCATGGTGGTGAAAACGATGGGTGAATCCCAGTTCTCGGAGAGAACCCGGTTCTGTTTGGTGTCCCGTTCTTCTGCGAGATTCGAGTGGTGCTCGAGAACACTCTCCTCACCGAGGATCTTGCGGATTTCCCCGGCGTTTTGTTCGAGAATGGTGGTATATGGCAGGACGTAGATGATTCGGTGAACAGGATGGGTCTTGGAAGAGGCCGCGCGATGAAGAGCGAAGCGGAGGCTGGCGAGAGTTTTTCCGCCACCTGTCGGGACGGGAAGGGTGAGAAGATGATCTGGATGCTCGGCTGCCTGACGGCAGTCCTCTGAGATGTGCGCACGGATTTTATTGATGTCCGAGTCGGTTTTGAACTCGCTGACGTGACTTTCAAACTTGCCGAGGTGTGCAGACCAATCCGGGGGAGCGGTTAAGCTGCGCATCGTGGCTTTGTCGGGATCTTCAAAGTCGATGGTGCTGATCCGGTCGGCATCAAGCAGACAGCTAAAAAGGAACCGGGTGTAGAGGGCGAGCTGGACTTGGAAGAGGTTGCCCGTTCCTACATGTGAAAGGATGGATTTTATGAACTGCGAAGCTTCGGAGATGAGTTCAGGGTCGCTTGCGTATCGGTTGATTTCTTCGAGGATGATCGGATCCGCTTTACTGAGTGACTCGGTAAGGTGACTGGAAGAATCAGCCTTCTGTATTCGGAAAAGAAAGGGGGATTTCCCTTGGAGGTTTATAAAGTCGATAATGCCGGAGCGACTGTGATGGGAGATCAGGGCGGCACAAAGAATTTGATACTGGATCTTGGCAGTGTTTTTGGTATTGGGATCGACTCTTTGCCAGAGGAATTGCGCTCCAGCGGTGGCGTGATCAATCTTTCCTTTGTCGCGAATCTCGGCCGCTTCCCTTGCTTCCTCTCCGTTCATACCGGTGACGTCACGGATGTATTTCTGGAAAGCTGCTGAATATTTTCCGAGGTCGTGCAAAAGACCTAGAAGGCGGGCGCAGAGCGGAAGTCCGATTGCCGCTGCGAAGAGATTGCAAAGCGTCGCTGTCTCGCGGAGGTGATCTTCGAGCGTCTGTATTACTCCGTCACTTTTCCTGACGTGTGCGATGTATTGTGGATGGGACGATTTCATCAGACTAAGGGATTGCGGTGAAAGCGTTTTGCTGTCAGATTGCAGTCATGGCGACATTGACGATACGGAATTTGCCGGATGAGCTGCATTTGGCATTGAAGGAGCGGGCGACGAGGAATCGGCGGAGCTTGAACCAAGAGGTGATCGCGGAGTTGGCTGCGGTAGGTACGTCTGAATCCGACGGGGATAGACGTGTCCGGGTGGAGCGTGAAATCCGGGAAATCGGAAAACTCCGCAGTAGGGCGAAAGGTTTCCTTACGATGGGCGAGATCGACGACGCAAAACGCAGCGGGAGGGCATGAGCTGGAATTAGATGGAACGATTCTGGCGACATTTGAGTGGTTTTAAATTTTCGTTCATATGAAAGAAAGTAAACAAATATTGACGAACGACTTGTTTTCGGGGATGGATGGGTCATGAAGGAGGAGGTGATTCTGGTCGATTGCAACGCGCTTGCGGATTTCTTTGTAGGTGTGAGCGAACTGAAGGGGGATGCGGAGGCACTCCGGAGAAGGCATCCGGACTGGGTGACCCTGCCTTTGTGTCGATACGGGTTCGGGAACGTGCTGAGGACTTACACGCGGTCTGGAAAAATCGCTGAGGAAGATGCGCTGCTGATGCTGAAACAGGGTTTGGACATGGTATCTTTTTGCCCGGAACCGGATGAGGAGCTGGTGTTCTCCGTGGCCAATGCGGATAGCCTGACTTTTTATGACGCCGGGTATGTGGCCTGTGCCAGATCGATGGGATTGCCACTTTACACCCGCGATGGTGACATTCTCAGAAACTGCCCGGATATCGCCAGGCCGTTTCGAGGAGAGTGAGAGGCTTGTTAGTTTTCGCCGCTTCTTTCCCGTTCCGGCGGAAGAAGCGGCGCGGATTGAAACATATGGAAGCAGGCAAATGCCGTGAATCGGTCGGGGGCGCTGTCCCCGGCCTTTTCTTGCGGTCTCCACACCGAAAGTATCAGCCGTTTCCGTAAAAAAGCGCTTCGATCTCGGGAGAGGGGTCGTTGAAATCCCCGGGGACGGTGAATTCGCCTTTCGCAAGGCCGTGGGGGCGGGGTGTCCCGGGGTTGGCAGCGGGTAGGATGGAGGCGACGATGCCGGATGTGTCACGGACGGCGACGGTTTCCCCGAGCGCGAGGGTGGCGAGGAGGGAATCGGGAAGTGGGATTCGGCTGTTGTCGATGGTTTGCATGGCTGGTTTGCTACGCCTGACCTTGTGTGGAACATGGTAGGGAAAGGATGGGAAGGAAAGTTGGATTTTCGTTCTTCGAGAGTCCGGGCGTAGGAAAGCATTTTTTTGGGTAGAAGCTGAAATTCTGAAAATCTGAAATCGGAAGATTCGCTGCGGGACGCAGCTTGCACGGCCTGGCCCGGGACGGGGCAGCTACTGGCGGGAGATGGATTCGATTCGGGAGAGGGTGAACTGGCGTTTGCCTAGCTGGAGGAGGAGTTGGGAGCGGATCGGGGGGAGGCTTTTGGAGATGACGCTGAGTGTGCCTTTGAGGGGGGTGTCTTCTCCGATGAGGATGAGGATGACGGGCTTGCCGATGATGATGCCGTAGCGGGATTCGATTTCCTTTTTACGTGCTTCAAGATCTTCCTGCCATTTTCGGTAGCCGGAGCCGTCGTTGGTTTGGTTGAAATCGAGTTCGCCTTGGTTGAAGTCCATCCGCTGACGTTCAAGGTTCAAACCTCAGTTTTCGATGATGAAGGTAGCACGGTGCGGTCGAGGCGGAAGGTGCGGGACTGTTTGCGCAGATGGCAGTGGGCGAGGAGGTAGGTGGGTTCGACGGGAATTCGGGTGGGATCGAAGGGGTAGGGTTGCTCGGTGAGGATGGGGCGGTCGTCGATTTTCCGGAAAAGGAGGACGGGGGTGACCCTGCGGGATTTGCCGGGCGAGTTTCCGCCGTGGTAGAGAAATTCCAGCGGGGTGCCTGATCCGATGTGGCGGAGCAGGATGGCGGCAGATGCCTTTTCGTTGGCCGGTATATCGCTGAGGTGGAGGAGCGGTTGCATGGGGAGACGCAGCCAGTCGGCGAGCCATGGGGGAGGGCCGCTACCGGCGACGGGGATCTGGGAGCTGGAATACCCCGTGGGGCACACCGTCCCCCGAACGGCCTGGGGCAGGATGCCAGTTGTGTTCGGCACACAAAGAGCTTACCCCGTTTTTCCCGCTCGAAACTGATCTGTTGTCTCCGAATCGGTTGATCGGCTCCGCTTCCGGGCATGTCCGGCGGTTCGTCTCCGGTTCGCGGACACAGCTCCGCGGCGCCCCTTTCCGGGCGCTCGCTCCGCCCTGATGGGTCAGTTCCGTTTTTTCGCGGGACTCAGCGCCGCGGCCAGCTCCTCGTCGCTCGCCCAGCCCATCATCCAGAAACGCAGCGTTTCCATCATCCGCTTGGTCGGAAGCTTGCCGCCGTGCCGCGAAAGAAGCAGCGCGGCGATCAGCGCGCAGTAGACCTGTGTGGCCACACCATCCTCGCTCTCCGCCAACCAGTGACGGCAAGGCAGCAGGCATTTCAACCACCGGAAGAATAGCTCGATGGTCCAGCGCAGCTTGTAGATCTCGCAGAGTTCCCAGGCACCGGCCTCTTCCACGGGAAGATTGGTGAGGATCACGATGTGGTCGCGTCCCGGGCCGGGAACCAGCCGGACAAGGCGCCAGCCCTCGTCCTTCGCGTCGCGGAATCCCAGCGCGACGCGCTGGTGATGGGTGACGCCCCTCTTCCTGTCATTTTCAGACACTGGGATTTTCTCGATCTCCTCGATCACCGCCTTGTCCTGCAGCCGGACGACGAAGGAGGCGCCGACCTCGTCCATGCGCCGCAGCAGTTCGTAGTCCCCGGAGTAGTTGCGGTCGCCCACATAGACGACACCGGGCTCCAGTAGTCCGTGGCGCAATACCGAGCGCTCGCACTCCCGCGCCGCCACCAGCCTGGCTCCGCCCGTGCCCGGCTCGAACAGCCGCCAACGCAGGTGCAGGCGGACCGCGTTCTGACTGGTGGAATACTGCTCGCGCCAACGTGCCCAGCCCATCCTTGGGAGCACTTCCCACAGGCTGCTGTCGATGGCCTCAAGTTTTTTCCCTCCCATGGCCTTGGCGAGCGATTCGGGAGGGTCTCCTGCCATCTCCTCCATCAGCTCGCGCAGCACTGCGCAAAGCAGCTCCGGATCAAAGACGCTTTGGGCTTCCGAGAAACTTCCCAGGCTGACGGGAGGCAGGCCGGTCCTGGTTTTGTATTCCTCGAGTTTCGAAGCGGCGCAGAGCCCGCGCATCGAGTCGATGACCGGATTGAGGAGGGTGAAGAGCACCATCGAGTAATAATCGGCGGCATCGAACTTCCGCCGGGTGTCGAGTTCGCGGGGGGATTTGGTCCGGCGCGCGTCAAGCCGGGCGAAGACTTCGCGGAAGCGTTCGAGAAGCTTGAACCCCTGAAGCTGGGATGCATCCGAAATGACGGTCTTGGACTTGCGTGGCACCAGGAAGGTTGTGCCAGTACGGAAGGCATAGTACAAGTGACAGTTTTGTCACAAAGCACCCTTGGCCTGGGAAGCAGATAGGATGCCGAACACAACTGGCAGGATGCCCCAGCTACTTGGAAGAAGGGTGGCGATCGTGGTGATGAAATTGCGGCGGTGCATGGGGTTAAATTTCAAATCTCAAATTTTCAGGCAAGGGGTTGGGTTGTGGGCTGGGGTTGTGCAAAGGAGTTGCAAACTCCTTCTCCTTATTTGGATTCCCGCGCTGCGGTGTGCAATGAGTGCCATCGTGAAACGAATGGAACTGTCCGCAGCGCGGGAAAATGTTCGCGGAAAGAGAGGGTTTGGCTATCGGCGCTTCCGATCTTCTTCGCTGAGGATGTCGGACATGGGGGCTCGGGAGTCGTGAAGTTGTTCCTCGGTGGTGTACCCGAATTTGCGGGCCCGGCTGGCTTGGCTCTTTCTGGAAAACGCGGCGGAGGCGGCGTGCTGGCCTGCGGCATCGGCCACGTAGGATGAGGTGTTGGCGGCTTGGATGTTCATGCGCCCTGCGGTGGCGATGGCGTCTTCGCTGGCTCCGAGGAACAGGAACTCCCAGTCATACTTTTCAGTCTGGTGGCGGATGCGCTTGGCGATGTCTTGCCAGGTGTAGCGGGTGGAGGAGTTTTCCTCGCGGTCGGTGAGGATGGCGATGGTCACGTGGCCGGGTTGGGAGGCGGGTGGCTGGGCGGCGAACTTTTTGCCTAGTTTGTCGATGGTCAGGCCGATGGCGTCGAGCAGGGCGGTGGAGCCGCGGGGGGCGTAGGTTTCCAGGTCGAGGGCGGTGACCTCGGAGACGGGTATTGAGAGGACGGGGGCTTCGACGGTGCTATCGAAGAGGACGAGAGTGAGATTGGCTTGATCGGGGGCGAGCTGTTGGTCGCGGAGGAAGGTGTTGAAGCCTTCGATGGCGGCGGTGCGGATGGATTCCATGCTGCCGCTGCGGTCTAGGATGAATGCGATTTCTGTTTTCATGATGTTGGTTTAGGGGGCTGGGGTTGCGGGGGAGAATTTTGAACCACGGAAAGCACGGAATACACGGAAGGAAGACTTGGGTTCTGGGTTCTGGGTTCTGGGTTCTGGGTTCTGGGTTCTGGGTTCTGGGTTCTGGGTTCTGGGTTCTGGGTTCTGGGTTCTGGGTTCTGGGTTCTGGGTTCTGGGTTCTGGGTTCTGGGTTCTGGGTTCTGGGTTCTGGGTTTTGGGTTTTGGGTTTTGGGTTCTGGGTTTTGGGTTCTGGGTTCTGGGTTTTGGGTTCTGGGTTCTGGGTTTTGGGTTCTGGGTTTTGGGTTTTGGGTTTTGGGTTTTGGGTTTTGGGTTTTGGGTTTTGGGTTTTGGGTTTTGGGTTTTGGGTTTTGGGTTTTGGGTTTTGGCTGGTGCTGAGGGGGATGGGTGTGTAGTGAAGTTCTTGTGTGTCGTGTTTCTCGATGGGTGGAATATTTCAAAAAGACGCAGGTCCGTCAAGAAAAACGACATAGAAAACTTTAACGATGTATATTTGAACATGGGTAATTTGAACAACAAAGATCAATGGGCGGGGCGTGAGAGGCTTTTGTTCATTGAGCGGCTGGCATGGTGGAAGGGTGTGGTGAACCGGGCGGACGTGCGGGATGTTTTCGGGATTTCGGCGGCGCAGGCGTCGGCGGATTTGCAGGGGTATCAGGAGATGAATCCTACGGCGCTGGCCTATAATATGCGGGCGAAGCGGTATGAGGCGGGGGCGGGGATGCTATGCGTGATGCATGAGCCGCGGTTGGAAGAGGCAGTGAGCCTTTTCCTCGGGGTGGCCACTCCTTTGCTGGGATTGGGGGGGCGACCGGAGATCATCGCCCCCACCGTGGATTTTTTCAGGCCGCTGACGCGGGAATCTCCGGCGGCGGTACAGCGGCGGGTGTTTCTGGGGATGGACCAGGGAAGGCGGCTGCGGGTGAAATACTGGTCTGTGAGCAGCGGGCGAGGGGCTTCGCGGGAGATCGCGCCGCATGCGCTGGGGCACGACGGGTACCGGTGGCACGTGCGGGCCTGGTGTTTTGAAAACTCCGGCTACCGGGACTTCGTGCTGAGCAGGATCGAGGCGGCGGAGTGGCCGGGGGAGGTCTTTACTACGGATGTAGTGGATGAGGAATGGGAGCGGGTGGAGACGGTAGTGCTGCGGCCGCATTCCTCACTGAGCGAGGAGCAGAAGAAGGGAATGGTCCGGGACTACGGTATGAAAGGGGGAGTGCTCCGGGTGGAGGTGCGGGCGGCGATGAAGGAGTATTTCCTGGCGCACTGGAGGGTCCCGGTGGCGGGGAGGCCGGCGCATCTGGAGATTTCGGAGGACTGAGTTTTTGTTTGCTCCGGGGCGGGCGCTACGTTTGACAGGGGGCTGGAATCCCCCGTGGGGCACACCGTCCCCCTGAACGGCCTGGGGCAGGATTCCCCGGCTACGGGTCAGGCACCCCGAAACGAGGCGGCTACGGCACGCGGGGTGGTTCGGGATTGATGTCGATGCCCATTTTTCTGGCACGGTCCTGCCAGAGGCTGCGGGCGTGGTGCTGGAGGTCGGGATGGCGGTCGGTTTCGTCGAGGATTTCTATGCCGAAGATGGTTTCGATGATGTCTTCGAGGGTGACGAGGCCGACGGTGGTGCCGAATTCGTTGGTGACGAGCATGATGTGGTGACGCTCGGCGATGAATCGCTGGAAAAGGATGTCCACGGCGGTGTATTCCGGAGTGATGGCGATGGGGAGGATGACGTCTTTGAGGGTGCCGGTATCGTAGTGGTCCTTGAGGTGGGCGAGGAGTGCGTCGCCGCGGATGATGAAGCCGGTGAAGTCGTCGTTGCCTTTGTCGTAGACGGGGATGCGGGTGAAGGGTTTGTTCTCGATGAGAGCGGCGAAATCCGGCAGGGGCGTGGACTGGGGGAGGGCGAAAATGACGGGGCGGGGCGTCATGATGTCGGAGGCTCTCATGGCGTTGAGCTGGATGAGGTTCTGGACGAACTGACTTTCGCGCTCGCGCAGGGATCCGGATTCGTGGCCGATACGGGCCATGGCCAGGATTTCCTCGCGGTGAACGGAGGGATCGGTCTCCGGCTCGGCGGTGGCGATCATGCTGGTGATGGATTTCGACGCCATGACGAGCGGTTTGAGGGCGGTGGTGAGGAAGACCAGAAGGGATGTGGTGAACGGGGCGAACTGGTTGGCGTAGCGTGCGCCGATGGTTTTGGGGATGATTTCCGTGATGACGAGGATGGCGAGGGTGAGGCAACCGGCGAAGGCGGCTTCCCAGCGGTTCCCCGTAATCTGCGCCCACTGCGCCCCGGCTCCGGCGGCACCCATGGTGTGGGCGATGGTGTTGAGGGTGAGGATGGCGGAGAGGGGGCGGTCGATGTCTGCTTTGAGCATCGCCATTTTCTGACCCCATGGCTGGCCTTTCTCGATGGCGCGGCTGACGGAGGCGGGGGTGAGGGTGAGGAGGGAAGCTTCCAGTAGCGAACAGAGGAAGGAGAAGATGAGAGCGATGAGGATGTAGGTGATGAGTAGGGTCATGAAAATTCAAATTTCAAAATTCAATTTCTAAGGGAGACTCGGGCCCGGGGGAAGACTTTGGTTTCGGATTTCGGATTTAGAGTTTTGATCCGTAGTGTGTGGCCAATCCGGCGGCGAGGGCGGTGGCGTATTCCTGGAAGATGGAGGGGAGGGGGACTCCGTTGATTTCCCGGAGACCGTCGTATTCCCCGGCTTGGATGCGGGGGTAGTCGATGGTGGAATTCATGACGTAAGGCTCCATGAAGATAACGGGGCAGTCGTAGAGGCGGTTGGCCAGCAGGTTGCGCGCGTAGAGGTAGGGGCTGGAGGGGATGGGCTGGAAATTTCCTCCTCCGGGGCGGTATTTGTAGGGGGGGAGCTTGGAAACTTCGGCGAAGGTATCGGCGATGGTCTTTCCGACGATGGCTTCCTCTTCGTGGGTGCGTTGGAGGAGTTTTTCGAGGAGGGCGAAGCGTTGGTCGGCCAGGCGGACTTCGTCCGAGGTGTAGGCGCCGTTCAGGAGGATGTGGAAATGGGTGCGGGGGACGAGTGTCGGGGCGGTGGGGGTGCCCCAGCCTTCGGCGTTGAAATGGAGGCAGAGGACGATGTCCGGCTTGATGGTGTCGTTGACGAGATCGGCGCGGGCGCGGATTTCAGCGGTGCGGTAGAAGAGTTTTTCGGTGAATTTTTTCAGGGAAAAGGGATTGGAGAGGGCTGATTCATCGGCGTAATCGGAGAGGTTTTCGGGCCGGAGGGGTGTGACGGGTTCGGTGGTGGTGCGGACGAGTGTGACGGTGGCTCCCATTTTCTCCAGAAGTGGCTTGAGAAGTTTGGCGACGGTGAGTGTCATGCCTCCCTCGGTGACGGGGGTGTCGGTGCCGATCTGGAACCAGCGTTCTTCGATTTTCGCCCAATCCCCGCCGATGTGGCCGGGGTCGATGGCGATGTGGAGTCCTTGCAGGGGTTTTTCCGGAGGGGGGATGGGGAGGGAGGCGGTGTCCTGCCAGTGGCGGGGGGTGGGAAGGGTGTTTTCCGGGGTGGCGAAATTCAGGATGAAGGGGGGGGCGGCGGGATCTGCGGAGGTGAGGATTTCGGCGGATTTGTCGTGGATGGTGATGAACTGCCGCCATGTTTCGTCCGTGGTGAAGACGGTGGTGAGCAAGCGCTCGAAATCGGCGCGCGAGATGGTGTGCTGGTATTGGTTGAGATCGGACCAGTCGGGTGCTTCAGCGAGGAGGGAGAGGGCGATGTGAGGTGAGGTGGGGACGGGTGGTTTGTTTGTTGGCTTGCTGGCGGTGGGAGGTATCGCGGGATTGGGGCGCAGGGCTAGGATGAGGGTGAGGATGCCGAGGAGTAGGACGGCGATGAGTGGGGCGGGGTTGCGCATTGTGCGCGGAAGTTTAGACGCTTAATTTCAAAGTTCAATGGGGAGGGTGAGAAGTGAGAAGTGAGAAGTGAGAAGTGAGAAGACTTGGGTTTTGTGGAAGAGTTTCGAACCACGGAAAGCACGGAAGGAAGACTGGGGTTGCCGGGAAGAGGTTTGAACCACCCCTCGACTCCGCTCAGGGCTAGTGGAAGGAACGGAATACACGGAAGCTTGGGTTCTGGGTTCTGGGTTGAGGGGAAGAATTTTGAACCACGGAAAGCACGGAATACACGGAAGGAAGACTTGGGTTATGGGGTTAGCGAATTTCTGAGGAGAAAATGGGGGTGTTTTTCCAGTCCAGGGGGAAATTTTTGAAGTCTTGGGTGATTTCCGTCTGGCGGCTTTCCGGGATGGGGGCGGTGGTGAAAAGGGGGAGGATGGGGCGGTTGGTGGTGGGGTCGGTTTCGTATTTTGTGGATTTCTCCTGGATGAGGAGGATGAAGCCTACTTTTCCACCGGGGCGCTCGCCAACGGCGATGTTCATTTCCATGGGCTGACCTTTCTTCAGTTTTATCCAATCGCCGTAGACCAGAGGGAGGCCGGCGAAGGGGCCGGTGTGGGTGGGTTGGATTTCGGAGGGTTTCCAGGATCCGCGCACGCTTTCCTGAAGGGAGGGCCAGCAGGCGAAGAGATTGGGGCGGCCGTCGAGCGAGACGCTGAGATAGTCATCGCCCATTCCTACGAATCGGTATGTGCCATCGGCGGGGGCGGTGACGGTGCCGCGGTAGTTGGCGATCCATCCGGTGGGTTTCACTTCTTTCTCCGCATCGAAAAAGCGGGGCCCGATGGCGGCATCCGAGTAGGGAATGGCGAGGTGTGTGAGGTAGAGGTCCTGGGGTGCCATGTAGTATTTCCTGAAGGCGGAATCCCGGAAGCGGGAGCGCTGGATGGCTTTGGCGGCATCGGCATACGGGGAGATGGCCAAGGGATCGAATTTCCGGTCGATGCCTTTGGCGGTCTGTTTGAAATCGTAGAGATTGCCTTTGAGGGCGGAGGCGATCTGGCTCCGTGATCCGAAGGATGTGGCGGCTCCCGGTCCATCGCCTTGGCCGGTGCCAGTCCATCCGTTTCCGAAATCTTCCTGGCCGGAACCGAAGTCGAAGGATTCGGAATCGGTCCTGGTGGCTATGGTGGGGATGGCGACGGAGGAGAGGGCGTGGGTGACGATGAGTTTCTGCGAAGGTGAGGAGGATGCGGGGGGAGTCGGGCGGGAGGGGAGGCGGACGGTGGGATCCGGGGTGGGGCAGGAGATGGTGGTATCGGGCTGGGAGTGGACAACGCGGAATCCGGCTGATTGTTTTTCCAAAGTAGGGAGGACGAAATAGGCGAGGGAGAACAGGGCTAGGACGATCAGGGTGATGGCGAGCAGGAAGGAGGAGATGATTTCGCGGGATTTTTCCCGTGCGAGTTTTCTGGCAGCGAGTTCGGTGGAACGGATGTGTAGGCTCATGGATTTTCGGGTTGCATGTTCCGGAACGGCTGAGGTGGAGGTTTTCTTGGAATTTCTCAGGATGGTAAGTGGGGATGATGGGTTGCAAACGCGGGGGATGGGTAGTTGACTGAGCGGGTTGAGACATAGGTGGACATTGCGGGAACTGGTGGATTTCGAGGCTCTGGTGGGCCGCGGGGGTGAGGGCGTGGACGGGTCGTTCCTGCGGGACGGGGTGAAGGGGCTGGATGGGGCGAGAGCGAGGCGGGTGGGGATGGGTTTGTGGCTGGAGGAGCGGAGGAGGACGGAGAAGGATTTGCCGGGGGATATGTGGAGTAGCGGGCGTTTTCTGGTGGGTGCGGCGGTTGTCGTGGTGATGTTTCTCACCGGGGTGGGGGTGATGACGGGGATGCTGGACAGGGAGCGGATGGGCTTCCATGTGCCGATGGTGCTGGGGGTGAGTGTGGGGCTGCAGTTGTTGATTCTGGTGGTGGCGGGGCTGGCTTGGGTGGTGCGGGGGCGGTTCTCGAAGGGGCTGGGATTCGTGCCACGGCTTCTCGGGTTGCTGGTGGGGAAACTGGGTGGTGCCGGGAAGACGGAATGGTGGCGGACGTTGCGGCTGGAGGGCGGGCGTGGCTGGGAGGCGCTGGGGTGGAATCTGGTGCGGATGACGCAGGTGGGTGCGGTGATGTTTTCGGTGGGGCTGATGGCAGGACTGCTGGGGTGTATCTGGTTTCTCGAGGTGGGTTTTTTCTGGGAATCGACGACGCCGGAGTGGATGGCGGCTAGGATTTCCGAGGTGTGCGGGTTTCTCGGCAAGCCCTGGGGGTGGGCTGCACCGGGGTGGGTTCCTTCGCTTGGAACGGTTCGGATGACTCGATTGGGTCTGGACGCCCCGCTCGTCGAAGATTTGGATTACGGCGCGGTCTGGTATCGCTTCCTTTTCGCGGCGATTTTCTTCTGGGGGCTACTGCCGAGGGCGGTGCTTTGGGGATTTGCGGTGTGGAAGGAAAGGAAGGCGTTGGCGGCTCTGGATTTCCAGGCGAAGCGGCATCGCGAGCTGTGGCGGGGGATGATGGGGACGCGGCGGATGGATCTGAGCGAGGCTCCGCTGGACGGGGTGCTGGTGCTGGATGTGGGCGGCACCGGGCTGGACAGGGAGGATTTGAGGGGATTTCTCCTGAGGCGGCTGAGGGTGAATCCGGGGGAATGGTTCCAGGTGGGTGTGTGGGATGACAAGGGCGAGAAGTCTGCGGCGAAATCGATACGCGACGCGCCGGCGGGGGTGGTGCTGTTGGCGGAAGGTTGGGCGCTTTCACCTCCGCGGATGTCGGCTCTGCAGAAGCAGGTGAGGGGCTTGGCAGGGCCGGAAACCAGGCTGTATTTCCTTGTGGCGAACGTGGGGAACGATGGAAAGCCGATCGGGGTGACGATGGAGGAGAAGGGAATCTGGCAGGACTATGTGGACGATCTCGCGGATGCGGCCGCGGAAGTTTTTTTCTATGAGGAGGAAGCGAAATGAGTGACGAGGTGCCGGAATTCGCGGTGGTGGGGCGGGTGAACATGGGGAAGAGCTCGGTGATCGCGACACTGCTGGAGATCGATGACAACCAGGTGCTGAGGGTGAGTCCTACGCCGGGGGAGACGACGCAGGCGCAGGTGCATCGGGTGGTTTTCGGGAACAAGGAGTGCGTGCGTTTCATCGATACTCCGGGTTTCTCCAGGCCGGTGGAGGCGATGCGGGCGATTCGTGAGATCCATGGGGATGGCACGCCGGGTCGGGACGCGCTGAGGAAATTCGTGGAGGAGAAGGGGGAGGATTTCGCGGATGAGAAACGGTTGCTGGAGCCCCTGCTGGCCGGGGCCGGGGTGATGTATGTGGTGGATCCGTCGCGGCCGATGCGTGATGATTTTCTTGCGGAGATGGAGATCCTGCGATGGACGGGCAGGCCGCGTCTGGCGTTGATGAACCAGCGGGAAGGTGCTGCGAGCGGGAACGAGGAACTGTGGCGGGAGAAGCTGGGGAGCGCGTTCAATCTGGTGCGGACCTTCGATGCGCACACGGCGAAGGTGGAGCAGCGGCTATTGCTGATGAAGGCGCTTCTGGAGATCGAGGAGAGGCATCGAGGGATGCTGGAGGAGACGATTTCGCTGATCGAACAGGAGTGGGACGAGAGGCGCAACGAGGCGGCCGAGGTGGTTCGGGAATTCCTTGCCGAGGCGCTGGAGTTGCGGGTGCGGGTGAGGATCGAGGACAAGGACGAGCGCATGGCAATGCGGCGAAAGCAGAAGGAGGATGACCTCAAGGTGAAATATTTCGAGAGGCTGAAGAAGCTGGAGCGGGGGTGTTTCGGGAAACTTCTCAAAATTTACCGGCATCACCTGTTGAAGGTGGAGAGCGCGGAGGAGAGCTTTCAGGACATCGATCTGGAGAGTGAGGAGGTCTGGATGAAATGGGGGCTGGGACGGGGGCAACTGACTGCGCTGGGAGCTGCGACGGGTGCGGCGGGCGGGCTGATCATCGATGCCTCCACGGGATTTTTCTCCCATGGGATTTTCTCGGCGATCGGTGGCGTGAGTGGCGGTGCGGCGGCGTTTTTCAAAGGCGGGATGCTGCCTGATCTGAAGATAGATATGCGGGAGGGGATGAAATTTTCCACAGGGGAGACGAAAGAGCTGGTGATGGGGCCGCCGGGGAATGCGAATTTTCCGTGGATTCTGCTCGACGGGGTGCTGGTGAGATATGGGCGGATTCTGGAGCGGGCGCACGGGCGGCGGGATGTGGAGGTGCTTGTTGAGGCTGGCGAGGAGGGCTTTACGAAAAATTTTCCACCGGATCGAAGAAAGTTGCTCGCGAAGTGGTTCGTGGCTTGCGCGAAGGGGAGCAGACCGGTGGGGAAGGATGTGGAGACGAAGGTTTTGTGGGCGTTGGAGGAGAGTTTGGGGGAGGTGGCTGTCGATCAGTGAGAAGCGGGGAGACATGGGTTGTGGGAGAAGAGTCGCGGAGCACGGAAAACACGGAAGCTGGGTCGACGGGTTTCTCTGGTCCCGGGCAGGTTGATCGGAAATTTCTTTGTATGGGGGTGGGCGGCGGGGCGGGGGACGGAACAACAACGTCCGATGCAACCGGTGGGCTTCGAGCCGAAGGCTCGAATATGGAGCGTGCGTCCCACCCCTAGCGAAGGAGCGAGAAGGGTTCGCTGGATGCTTTGCGAGCGGCCAGATGCACGCTTCTCCACATTCCGTGATGCTCCCACCCATTCATGCTCCGGTGCTCAGGGGGCGGCGATCGTGATTCCGTTATTTTCGAGGGATGAACGGGTAAGGCGGAGTAGAGTCGCGGCATCGGGGCTGTCGCCGTGGACGCAGAGGGTTCGTGCTGCCATTGGGATGGTGGTCCCGTTGATGGTCGTGACCGTTTGGTGGATGGCGATCGTGCGAGCCTGTGAAATCGCATCGTCCAAATTTTCGATGAGGGCCCGATCTTCCGAGCGGGGGGTGAGGTTGCCGTCGTCCTGATAGCGGCGGTCGATGAAGCCTTCCGCGCAGGTGGTCAGCCTGATCCCGGCAGCGGCTTTGAGGAGTTTCCCGGTAGGAGGGCAGTAGAGGATGGCGTCCGGTTGCAGCTCGGAGATGGCGGCGACGAGAGCTTCCGCCATGGCCTCATTTTGGTTGGACTGGTTGTAGAGGGCGCCGTGTGGCTTCACGTGGTGAAGGTGCGGGTGAATCCGGAGAATGCGCTCGAGCTGGCGCAGGATGAGATCGCGGATTTCCCCGGGAGAGAGTTGCAGAGGCTTCCTGCCGAAATGGGTCGGGTCTTCGTAGCCGGGGTGCGCGCCGATGGCAGCCTGCGCACGGCTGGCCAGTTCAACCGCGCGGCGGATGCTCTCGTCATCACCAGCATGTCCACCGCAGGCGATGTTGACAGAGCTGGTCAGGGACATGAGTGCTCCATCCTGCTCGCCTCCCTCGCCCAGGTCCGCATTGAGATCGATTTTTCGCATCAGCTGTCGTTACGTTTCATCATGAGACCGGCGTTGAGAATGCCAAGGTTGCGCTGTAGTTCGTTCCAGGCATGCCGGGCCTCGTCCAAGTCCACTTCCCGGAAACGAACCTGGGTTCCAGGCCAGGCGCGGGCGAGTTTGGGAACATCTGCCGAGATGACGTGTGCGATCTGCGGGTACCCACCGATGGTCTGGCGCTCGCTCATCAGGACGATTGGCTGGCCGTCCGGCGGAACTTGCACGGATCCGGCGACGACGGGCTGGGAAATCATTTCGCGTGGTTCCTTAAGCCTCAGATCGGGGCCTTTGAGGCGGGTGCCGGTTCGGTCGGAGGTCGGACTGATTTCGTAGTTGATTTCAGAGAAAAGACCGTGGGCTTCCTCGATGAACCAATCTGCTTGGATTCCCCGGAGGAAACGCAATTCGATCAGGCGGCCATCGGGTCGGGGCCAGGCGACGTGCCATGTTTCGGAAACGCGAGCGGTGTTCGCCCCGGCGATCGGTAGGATATCTCCCGTTTGCAGGGTGCGACCGTGATGGCCTCCGAGAACCGCACGCAGATCGGTCGAGCGACTGCCAAGCACCTCCGGGACATGGATCCCGCCCGCCACCGCGACGTAGCCCCGCAAATGACTCATGCGACTGCGGAGATCGATACTTTCGCCGGCTTTTATTTCATGAATTTTGCCTGAGGTTCCATCGGCCCATCCGACCCAGGCTACGCACGCGTCGATATCGAATTTCAGCAAGGGGCCGGTCATGGTGCATTCGATGACGGCGGCCTCGTCAGAATTTCCGACGAGGCGGTTGGCGATGGTGGCGAGGACGGGATCGGCGGCGCCTCCGGGCGAGACTCCGAGATGCTGCTGCCCCCACCTGCCGTGATCCTGGATGGAACTGAGCGCACCCGGCTCGACGATATGGATGCCGACGGCAGATGCCTCCAGCGGTGGGGGGAGGGGTTCGGCTTCTTCGAGCGTTTTTATTTCCTTGAAGCGTACCTTGTCGCCGGGTTGCAGGAGGGCGGGAAGCTCGCGATGAGGATCGAAAAGCGAAAGGTCGGTACGTCCGATCACATGCCAACCGCCTTGGGAAGCGAAGGGGTAGATGCCGGTCTGGTCGCCGGCGATCGCCACCGAGCCAGCCGGAACTTTCCGCGGACTGGAATGGCGTGGCTGATGGAGCTGCGGGGGGAGCCCGTGGAGGTAGGGGAAGCCGGGTGAGAATCCAATCGCGGCAACGGTGTATTCCGCGTTGCAGTGAAGTTCGACGAGTTCAGACAAGGTGGGATTTCCGCTGTCCGCCAGTGCCTGCAGATCGGGGCCGTAGTCCCCGCCGTAGGCCACGGGTATGGTGATGGTCCGGCTCCCAGCGGGTTGCTGGTCCCCAGTTTCATCGAGGTTGAGCGAGATCAGACGGTCGAGGACCTTCCGGCCGTCGGCGGGGTCGAAATGCACCGCGATGGTATCGAAGGAGGAGACGACATCGACGATTTCGGGGATGGGATTGAGTTTCAGCAGGCGGCGAAGGCGGAGGATCAGCGCCAGTTTTTTTTCAGGAGTCGATACCCCGGCTTTGAACAGCCATGCCGAGTCTCCGAGTGCGTGCAATCCCATGGAAATAGGATGGCAGAAACAGTAGGCGGCGCAAGGTGACTCCGAAGCCTTCACGCGGATTGCCTTCGCCCCCACCCGTGGAGCGGGTTTCGTTGTCGTCCGCCATACCGCCGGCTTTTCAAGATACCGGATTACAGCACCGCGCCAGATTCATCCGCCGCGTTGTGATCCCGCTACCAAGCACGAAACTCCGGGCTTCAAATTCCGTTGTATCGAGAGGAAGGTCGGGCATGAAGTTAGCGCGGCTAGGGGATGGGGCGGAGATTTTTCACACTTTGCAAGGTGAGGGGGTGGGTGTGGGTGCGCCCGCGGTGTTCGTGAGGCTTTCGCTGTGTAATCTGCATTGCGTGTGGTGCGATACGGATCACACGTGGAATTTCGAGGGGACTCCCTGGAAGCATGAGAAGGATGCGGTGGCGGGGTACTCCAAGTTCCGGAAGACGGATGTGGTGGTTGAGATGGAGGTGGGTGAAATCGCGGAAGTGGTCAGGGGATTCGGATGCCGCAGGGTGGTTCTGACGGGTGGGGAGCCGTTGTTGCAGGAGGCGGGGCTGGTGGAATTGATGGCAGAATTGAGAGGCGACGGGGAGCAATGGTATTTCGAGATCGAGACGAACGGGACCCGTATGCCGGGGGAGGATTTTCTGAAAGCGATCGATCAGTTGAATATTTCGGCGAAGCTGGCGAACAGCGGGGTGGCGGAGGGGCTGAGGAAGAAGGTGAAGGTGCTTCGGTCGCTGGCTGGGACTGGGAAGGCGTGGTTCAAGTTCGTAGTGCAGGGGGAGGAGGATATCGCTGAGGTCCTGGGGATGGTCGAGGAGTCGGGGATAGGGATGGGACAGGTGATCCTGATGTCGGAGGGACGGACGGTGGAGGAATTGGACAAAACGGCTGCTTGGCTGGCGGAGAGATGCCGCGATCTGGGGGTGAGGTTTTCCGACCGTCTGCATGTCAGGCTGTGGGGGGACAGGCGGGGGGTGTGACTTTCGTTCCGGGAGAATCCACGGTAGACGATCAGACCGCTGAAAAGTCGTATGTTTCCGGATTGCACGGGGTTCGCTTGTGACATAGATGTTCTCCCATGGCTCAACTCAATCCTTACACCGTGCCGATGGTCGCAGATACCTCGGAGACCTCCCGTGCGGAATTCATCCGGAAGACATACTGGCACCTGGCGGGCGCGATCGGCCTTTTCGTGGTGCTGGAGGCGCTGTTCATCAGGATGGGGCTGGGGGTGATGGCGCTCCAGGTGCTGGGTACGAGCAAGTTTTCCTGGCTCATCGTTCTGGGCGGATTTATGGCGATCTCCTGGGTGGCGGAAAAATGGGCGAACAGCGGCGCCTCGCTGGCCACGCAGTATGCGGGTCTGGCGCTCTACACGGTGGCGGAAGCGCTGATTTTCCTGCCGATGATCATGATCGCCATGATGATGACGGGCGATGGCTCGCTGATCCTGCAAGCGGGAGTGATCACCGTGGGGATGGTGCTGGGTATCACTACGGTGGCTTTCAGCACGAAAAAAGATTTCAGCTTCCTTGGCGGATTTTTGAAAATCGGTGGATTCGTTGCGCTCGGCTTGATCGCGGCTTCGTTTTTCCTGCCGATCTCACTCGGTCTGTGGTTTTCCGCGGCGATGGTGATCTTCGCTTCGGTGGCGATCCTGTATAACACCAGTAACTTGATCCACCGCTATCAGCCGGGCCAGCATGTGGCGGCTTCGCTCTCGCTCTTTGCCAGTGTGGCCCTGCTCTTCTGGTATGTGTTGCGTATCCTGATGAGCTTGAACAGGAACTGAGTTTTCCCGAGGAACTCCTGGCGTCCGGAGCTACGGCCACGGATGCCTGGGGTAGCGTCCGGCGAGTTCCTTTTTCATCTGGGGGTAGCCGTTCCGCCAGAAGTTGGGGATGTCTTTCGTCATCTGCCACGGGCGGTTGTTCGGGGCGAGGATGTGGACGAGCAGGGGGATGCGGTTGGCTGCGATGGTGGGGGTGGTTCTGGTCTCCTTGAGTTGGGCGAGTTTGGCGGAGAAGAACGGATCGTTCTCCGGGTGATAGGTGATTTTCGCGGAGTGGCCGGTGGCGAGGCGGATGCGCTCGGGGCAATGGGTATCGAGAAGGTGGCGTTGGTGGGAGGAGAGCCAGTCGTTGAGGACGGCCCAGACGGGAGCTTCCTTGATTTCCTTGTAGCTGACGGAGCCGTGGCAGATCTGGGAAACGGCGGCGATGCGGTCCTCGTGGGTCCAGGTGGGGAGCTCGAGTTCTGGCATCCATTTCGAAACGCAGGCGAGGCGGTGGGTGAACTGATCGACCTGGGAGTCCCAGTTTTTCAAGACCAGCTCACCGGAAAGGACTTTCGCGGCGAGGATTTCAGCGGCGGCATCGAGCGGGACGTTTTGATCGGTTTCTTTGCTTTCGAGGACGAGATCGCGGAATTTCTTTTGTTTCAGGCAGGTGATCCGTCTACGAGATTCATCGTAGTTGGCGCCATCGGTCGAGATGATTTCGTCGGGAAAAAGTTCTTCGAGCCAAGGGAGTTCGACGGCGGTGGCGAGGCGGAGGTGTGTGATGGTTTCACGGGCTTCGACTTCTGTTATTTCGCAGGCGACGAAGGCGGCGGACTGGCGGGCGCAGGATTGCTCGTCGAGTTTTCCACGGCGGTTTCCTACGAGGCGGCAGGCCAGGTTGCCTTGGGAGAGGCGGATGGCGAGTTGGTCGGAGAAGGCGGAGAGGATGGATTTCGCGACTTGTTCGCGCTTTCCCATGAAATCGGGGGGCGTCCGAAGATCGCCTCCACGCAATGCCAGGAGCCTTTTGAAAATCTGGGCGGTATCGCGGGAGCCGCGGGCGTGGATGCCGAGGGGGGCGAGGCGGCGGGGCTCGAAGCCCATGGCTTCGGCAGACTCGAAAGCGCGGTATTCGCCTGCGAAATCGGAAGGGTCATCGGGAAAGATGAAGTCTTTGCGGGAGGTGGGGGACTTGCCTTTCGCGAAAATTCCTTCGCCTTGCACGGTGGCGGCGATGAAGGCGGTTTCCGCGAAACAGCCGTATTTCAGACCGGCGAGCAGGAGGCGGGCGAATCGGGGTTCGACCGGGAGGCTGGCCATTTCCCTGCCGATCCCGGAGAGGTCGCCGTCTGCAGAAACGGCGTGGAGATCGTGGAGCAGGGTTTCGGCTTTTTGCAGGGATGCCTCGGTGGGGGCATCGAGCCATCGGAAAGTGCGGGGATCATAGCCGGAGAATTTCAGATGGAGGATGGCTTCGGAAAGGTCGATGCGGTGGACTTCGGGCGGCTCGAATTCATCGCGGCGGGCGTGGTCGGTGCTGGACCAGAGGCGCAGGCATCGGCCGGGTGCGGTGCGGCCGGCGCGACCGGCGCGTTGCTCGGCGGCGGCACGGGAGATTTTCTTGATGAGCAGGGTGTTGATGCCGCGCCGGGCATCGAAGGCGGAGGCGCGGGCAAGGCCGGAATCGATGACCGTGCGGATGCCGGGGATGGTGAGGGATGTTTCCGCGACGTTGGTGGAGACGATGATTTTCGGTTTCTCGGAAGGGCGGATGGCGCGTTCCTGCTCGGCGGGGGGCAGGGCGGAGTAGAGCGGGAAAACGTCGTAGGATTTTGCGGCAGCCAGGTTTTCCAACAGTTCGATGGTGCGGCGGATCTCGTGGGTGCCGGGGAGGAAGACGAGGATGTTTCCGGGATCGGGCAGGGCGAGGGCGTCGCGGGTGAGCTGGGTGGCTTGCTCCCAGATCGGGGTTTCGCGCTGGTTTCCGGCTCCGCGGTGATTCTGCGGAGCGCGGTGCGGGCGATGGAGGATTTCCACGGGAAAGGTGCGGCCACCGGCTTCCAGCTTTTTCACCGGTGCCATGAAGGTCGCTAGGTTGTCCGTCTCCAAGGTGGCGGACATGACGACGAGGCGCAGATCCGGTCGGGCGTTTTCCGTGAGATCGAGGCAGCGGGCTAGTGCGACGTCGACGGCGAGGCGGCGTTCGTGGAATTCATCGAAGATGACGGCGGAGACTCCGGGGAGGGTGGGGTTTTCCAAGAGCATGCGCTGGAAGACTCCGTCGGTGAGGTAGAGGATGCGGGTTTTCGCGGAGTATTTCGTATCGAAGCGGACGGCGTAGCCGACTTCCTGGCCGAGTTGGACCCGGCGGTTTTTGGCGACGAATCCGGCGAGCAGGCGGGCGGCCATGCGGCGTGGTTCGATGACGATGACGCGGCCTTCGATTTCCGGGAGATCCGCGATCAGGCCGGGGACTTCGGTGGATTTCCCCGAGCCTGTCGGGGCGGTGAGGAGGATGCGATCTCCCTCGGCTGCGGCGGTTCTGATTTCCGCGGCGATTTCGTGGATAGGGAGCACCTCGGAAACTTTAAATTTTAAACTCTAAATCCAAATGAAGAGTGAGTCTTAGGAATCCGCAGGGAGTTTTTCTCCGGTGGGACCGACGGCTTCGTCGGCAGGGGGTGGTGTGACGACTTCCACCGGAGCAAGGTTTGGGGCGTAGGGGAGGCGGGAGGTGGCAAGCCAATCGCCGGGCTGAAGGTCGTTGCGGACGAGGATGATATCGGTGTTGGACCAGACGGGAACGATATCCTTTTTGATGATTTTCGGGTCATCGCGGTCGATCAGGAAGATGCGGTTGAGGCCGCGCATGGCGGTGCGTGGGATTACGAAAACGTCGTCGAGAGTGATTCCGGAGATGGACGCGCGGAGGGGCTGACCGATGCGGACCTGGGGGCAATCGGACTTGAGGCTGAAAGGGTCGTCGATGCGGGCGATGGCGAAAAGCTCGCGGGAAGTGGGATCGAGGGTGCCTTCGGTGCGGACGATTTTCGCTTTCCACTGGTGGGAGGCGGGGCCATCGGGATCGGCGAGGGCATCGGTGAGAATGACATCGACCGGGGTCTGGTTTTCGTCATCGGGGAGTTTCACGAAAGGAAGCTGTGAAGGAGCGAGCGGGAGGCGGATTTCCGCGGTGGCGGTGCCGAAGATGTCGCCGAGCGGTGTGGTTGCGGACACCGCCTGGCCGAGGCCGACGAGGCGTTCGTTCACACGGCCATCGAAGGGAGCGCGGACGCTGGCGCGGTCGAGGTTGCGTTTGGTCTGTTCGAGATCGGCGAGAGCGGCGCTTACATTCGCCTGGGCTTCGCGGAGCTGCGGAACGCGGAGGACGAGCGGGGACGGCTCTTCCTCGTAGCCGATGTCCTGCCAGTTGAGCTTCGCCTGTTTCGCACGCGCCTGTTCCTGAATGAGGGCGGCTTCCGCGCGGGCGAGGCGTGATTCGGAGGCGAAGACGGCGGTCTTGAGATCGGCGGGATCAAGCTGTAGGAGGATTTCTCCTTCTTTGAAAAAAGCTCCGTCCTCGAAGGCTGGATTGATGGTCATCACGGTGCCTGAGACGAGCGGGGTGATGGTGGTGGATTGCTGGGCGCGAACGTTTCCCTGGGTATCGAGAAAGATGGGATAGGACGAAGGGTGGAGAACGGTTTTCTCGGTCTTCAGGCGCTGCGGTTCGCGATGCTCGGGCTTAGGAACCTCGATTGGAATGCCGAGAATCTTCCACGCGATGAATCCACCTGCTAGAATCAGGACGGGGATGATGGCACGGACGAGAAATTTCATGTGGGCACGCGGAATGTCGTATGGAAGCGGACGATTTCCAACTACGTATTTTCGAACCGGGATCTTGCAGCGGGCTTCCTGGCGGAGGGTGGCAGCGGACTCTTCTCACCCTGGTTCCAACTGGAGGGGTGGTCATCGATAAGTTTGATCATGCCAACCCGCTCACTCCACGGCATCCAGAGAGTCGAAATCGATTTTCGGGGGCGTGTTTTGCCTATCCTGAAGTTTCAGGGCGGTTCCTGGTTCTACTGATCCATTGAAAAAGCCTCCGTTCTGCAAGATGAAACTTTCACCTTGGATTCTGCCTGCGAAGTCCAGACGGAAGTTGCGGCGGGCGATGTCGTCACCTGTGAAATTGGCCTCGGTGACGGGATGCCACTTTCCCGAAGTGTCGCATATCCATTGATCACTGAATTTCGCTCCGCGTTCCAGATATCCTGCGGTATCCCGGAAATTTTCCAGAAACGAATGGAGTCGGGTGAGGTATTTACTGGTTTTCGGGCGGCTGAAGCTTGCGACAAGTCTCCATTTCCGTTCGTCAGGGGCTTTGAACCACGCGGTGTAGATGGTGTTTCCATCTCCATCGGGGCGTGCGCGATTGAGGAAACGGTAGGTGCTTCCCGCCTTCCAAGGATAGACCAGATAGCTCTGTCCACCCGATCCCTCGTTGCCGAATTCTCCGGTTTGCACATCGCTTCCTTTCGCTAGAAGCTTGATGCGTTGGTCTTCCGGGATGTTTCGGGGATCGTCTGTTTCGAAGGGACTCCAAACGGAGAAGAGGATGCGCCTTTCCTTCGGTCCGTTGACTTGCATGCCGAAGTAACCCTCGCCGAAGCCGTTCGCCATGGCATAGGTGCCGATAGGATCGAGGCCCTCGGGTACGGATACCTCGTTGTAGAAATACTCGCAGTCCGCACCTTCGGGCATGTGGTAACCAAGATGGACGGAAGGGCCGCGCCGACCCCAGTAGAAGCGGTTGTTCCCGTTGTCCTTGACGAAGCTCAGTGTCAGTCCCTGGCACTTCGACCGGACGAGAAGGTCTGAAGCCTGTGCGAACGAGGTTCCATGTTTGCTCGATCCTTTCAGGTCCAGCCGGAGGTATCCCGACTCTTTCGCAGTGATTTCTCCTAGGTCGTAGGATTGGAAATCGGCTGATACGACGGTGGCTTTGAATCTCGATTTTCCCGAAGTAGCGAGGATGACGGACGGGCCATCGGTCGATTTCATTCGAAGTGAAAGGTGAAGCGTCCCCGGCCGGTCAACATGGAAGAACACGGAAAACACGCTGAAGTCTTCCTGCCATCGCGAGATGCCCGCCGGGGTAACGTGGTCGGAGGACGCTTCCCGTGATTTCGTAAGATACTCGTTGCCTCCCAAAGGGATCTGCCAACCGGTCGTTTCCTCTGCGGAAACGGTTGGGGGGAAGAGCAGGTTTGCGATGAAGAGCAGAAGAGCGAGTCGTAGAAATGAGAGGGGGTTCATGTTGGGCGGACTCCTGAGTCGAATGATTCTGCCGTGATTTTTTGCAGTTAGCAGCAGTGAATTTACGCTTTGACTCCGTTCCGCTCTATTTCCGCGGGGTGCGCCGCGCGGAAGGAACGATTTTCCCGCGAGTGCTGGACTGGCAGTCATACCCACTGTTTCTTGTCCCTCTCTGAATTGAAGGGTTTTTCCGAGCGGAACGGGGAGAAGAAGGTTTCCATTCACCGGAAAGGGAATGGCGGACAGAGAGGGATTCGAACCCTCGGTGACATTGCTGCCACACACGCTTTCCAAGCGTGCTCATTCGACCACTCTGACATCTGTCCTTGGAGGGCGGGACGCTAGGGGGGTGGGTGGAGTTGGGCAAGCTCATTTTTGAATAAATTTTCCTACCAGTTTCCCAGGCCGGTGCGCTGGTCGAGCCCGTGCATGATGTTGAAGGATTGCACGGCTTGGCCGCCCGCGCCTTTTCCGAGGTTGTCCTCGGCGGACATGAGGATGACGCGGTCGGTGCGGGGATCGGTTTCGAAGCCGATATCGATGAAATTGGTGCGGGTGACCATTTTCGTATCGGCGGGTTTGCCGCGTCCGAGCAGGCGGACGAAGGCGGCGTCCGTGTAGGCTCTTTCCAGCGCGGAGGTGATTTTTTCGGGAGTCGTGCCCTCCGTGAGTTTCGCGGTGGTGGTGGTGACGATACCGGAATTCACGGGGATGAGGTGGGGGAGAAAAGAGATGGTGACGGGTCTGCCGGCGGCGATGGCGAGTTCCTGCTCGATTTCGGAAAGGTGGCGATGCTTCGGCACTCCGTAGGCGCGGGCGGACTCGTTGCACTCGCAGAAGAGGAACGGGATATCGGCCTTGCGCCCGGCTCCGGAGACTCCGCTCATGGAGTTCGCGACGATGGTGGTGGGGTCGATGAGATTTTCCCCGAGCAGTGGGAGCAGTGGTAGAATGATGGAGGTGGGGTAGCAGCCGGGAGAGGCCACGAGTCTCGCGTTGGCGATTTTCTCCGAGCGGATTTCCGGGAGCCCGTAAACGGCGTGCTCCAGCAGATCGGGGGCGGGATGAGGCTGGCCGTAGAATTCCTCGTAGACGGCGGGCGAGGCGATGCGGAAATCCGCGCTGAGATCGATGACTTTGATATCGCGCTCCAGCATCGCCCTGGCGATTTCCGCGGCGACTCCGTGCGGTAGGGCTAGAAACGCGACCTGAGCGCCGGTTGAGGCGATGAGATCGGGGTCCGGTTGGCTGAAGGTGAGTGCGGCTGCTTCCGCCTTCGCGAATCTCGGGAACACTTCATCGATGCGGCGCCCTGCCTCCGTGCGGGAAGTGGCTGCGACGAGATCGACGGCCGGGTGGGTGAGCAGGATGCGGAGGAGTTCCATACCTGTATATCCGCTGGCTCCGACGATGGCTGTTTTGATGCGTTCCATGAGGAAATTGATTTCAGGATTTTAGGTGCTTGCCAACCCGCGATTCGGCTGCTTTTTTAGCCGTCCGTTGGTAAACGGGCTATGGCGCAGTCTGGTAGCGCGCTACACTGGGGGTGTAGAGGCCGTGGGTTCGAATCCCGCTAGCCCGACCAAAGGGGGTGAATTCTGAAAAGCTGAGACTCTGAAAAGCTGAAACCCTTTATCTGAAATTCCGGTGGATGTTCCATATCGTTTTGTTCGAGCCTGAGATTCCGCACAACGCGGGGGCGGCAGGTCGTCTGGCACTGGCTACCGGGTCGGCGCTGCATCTTGTGAAACCGTTGGGATTTTCCCTGGAAGACAAGTATGTGAAGCGGACGGGGCTGGATTACTGGCAGGATGTGGATCTGCATGTGTGGGAAAGTTTCGCGGAGCTGAAAGAAGCGATGGCGGGCAGGAACTTCTGGTATCTCTCTACGAAGGCGACCCGCTCACCCTGGACTGCGGAATTTCAGGAAGGGGATTGCCTGGTTTTCGGGAGGGAGACGAAAGGGCTTCCGGAGGAAATGGTCGCCGGGGCGGGGGATGGTGCGTTGAAGATCCCGATGAAACCTGGTGGGACACGCAGTCTGAATCTCTCGACGGCGGTGGCGATCGTTCTCTATGAGGCGGTGAGGCAGCAGAATCCTGGCTGGTGAGTCGGCTGGTGGCATGCCGCCTGCTTTTGACTCGGGCAGTCATGAGTTCTCCTTCTTACAGCTTTATCGCGGGTGACCGGGGATCGTGGGAAGTCGTTTCCATGAGAACCACGATCGGGGCATCGCTGGAGTCTGCCCCGTTTCTCGATGTCCGGAACGAGTATGTGATGAAATTGCCGGTGGATTTCCGCTGGCTGCTACGGGGAGTTTCGAGTAAATCGAAGGGGTTGCGTCCGAGTGACGGTGAAGTGATGATTCCCCGACCACAGCTCGGTAGAAAGGGAGCGTGTTGCGCGGCTTTCATGCCCGTGAAACGAAGCCGTGACTGGTGGAGCCTGACTGATGGAGAGCGCAGGGAGATCTGCGGGCGTAGTCGTGACGCCGATCTCAGGGGAAATCCGACGGGCATGGTGGCGAGTCGGTTTCACCACAGCCGGGAACTGGGTGAACCGTTCGATTTTCTCATGTGGTTCGAATACTCGCCCGGTGATGCGGCGCTGATCGACGAAGTCATCGCCTCGATCCGTGAGAGCGAGGAGTGGAGGTATGTGGAGCGCGAGGCGGATGTCAGACTGGTGCGTATGCGGATGAGATGCTGCGGACAACGCTCGCTCACTTCCTGATCTCGATCTGGTCCGGAGAAACGATTTTCACCAGCCGGCGTTTGGTGGATTCCTTGTATTTCTTTCCGTCCAAAGTGATTTCCTTTCCGATCATGGGAGCGAACGTTTCCGGAGCGTATTCTCCGGTGAAATCATCCTTTCGGACGGCTCCTTTGATGGAACTGTCAGAAGCATCGTCGGTGAATTGCAGATAGATCGTGCTTCCGGAATTCGACGCGATAGCCGATTTGAGTATCCCGCGCAAATTCACAGGAGTCCATGTCTCCAGATCATCGAAAATCCTATGGTCGCCGGGTTGGTAAACTCCGCCTCTTTCTGCGATTCGCTCCTTCGCCGCCTTCTCGCTGGCGTTGCCTTGAGCTGCCTTTGCCGCGAGTTCTTCCGCCCTCGCGTTCACTTTGTCCGTGGCGCTCATCGGCCTTGGGTTTCCGGGGCGGCGGGCGGACCGGTCCGGAGAACTGGCAACGATCACGGGAGAGACAGCCTGGTCCGTAGGGTCATTTGCCATCACCGGAGGCTTCTGGCGGTTTTATGAAGGAGGAACAGAACACCGCCCACAAGGGCGAGCACCATGAGGACCGCCAGCGCGATAGGTCGCTTCGAGGAACGTTGTTTCAATCTCATCCGGGGTGAGCCGATGGCCTGTGCGACAAGCTGCTCCTCGGGTGGTGGTGGCTCGTTTCCGGTAGATGCGGCAAGGGATTCCAGCGCCTCTCGCAGGCTTGTGTCTGGGTTTTTCTTCAACCACTTGAACCAACCGCCGAGTCCATGGCCCGCCTGGTCACTGACGAGTTTTTTTTTCCAACCGGCGAGTTCCTCACCCATGCTGACAAGGGTTGCGAGTTTCCGGGATTCCGGCTGGCTACCCAGCCATTTGAAAGGGGAGAGCCAAAAAGTGAAGCCCCGTCCGCTATCATCCGTGCCGACCACGATGGATTCGATCTCCGTCTCGATCCATACCGCCTCTTCACCGAGCACGTGGGAAAGCACGATGGATACCTCGAGCGCGAGCCTCATGATATCGATCACCAGAGCGGGATCCAGCGCTTGCTCGGAGAGCATTTCCAAGAGAGATAGGCCGTCGACCCATTCCGTGACGAGAAAGGGTATGTGATCGATGGGATCCACTCCTCCCTGGATCACGGATCGGAGCGATTCGTGCTTCACTTCGGCTAGACGGAGGGCGGCGATCTCGAAGGCCTTGGCCTCCTCCAGCTCCAGTCCGCCACCGTTCTGGCCGAAGGGAAAAAAGCGGCGGAGAGCGACGGTCTCGTCCCGCGATGAATCACGTGCGCGATAGACGATCCCGTGTTTGTCCTGCGTGACAATATCTTCGATCTCGAACCGTTTCATTTCCGATAGGGACGTTAACTGGAAAAACTAGTTATCCAAGCGGGAAGCGAATCATAAAACCGCGACCGGAGTGGGGATGAGCAGGGGGAATCTGGCGGGTTGGTGGAAATCGGGATCCGTGCCTGGCAGTCGGGTGGCGGAGTGGAAGGTCTGATCCGGAGAATTCAGGATGAATGTGGCGTTTCCGGAGCTGCCGGGTCCGAAATTCAGGATCCGGCGGAGAAAGGGCAGGGGAAACGAGATTGCGATTAGCCAGCTGTCCGCGCTTTGGTCGTCGTGATAGGTCGTTGCGTGGGAAGCGAAGTCCGGTTGAGTTTCGCGGGAGGCTCTCGGGGTATCGAAAAGGCAGGCCCACCAGGCTGCGTTCGGAGCGAGATTGATTTCCAGGTACGTGCCGGTCGACGGATCGCCGATGAATAACTCCGCTGTGTCAGCTTCCCAGAGTTTCTCATGAAATTCGTGGGGCATGGTTCCCGGGAGCTGCAGAGCGGGTGCGCCGCGTGTGGCCAGAAACCAGAGATGAGTGGGATCGGTCGCGACCGTGAACCCGACCGGCGGATTGAGAGATCTGCCCGACCAGTCCGAGGACACACCCATTAGCGGAAGGTCCAGTTCACCCCAGACCAGAGGCTCTTTTGAAACGAAAAGTTGCATGCTTCGATTCAGCCGGGAATTCCCTGAAATACCAGCAGCTAAACAGTCGTATGAGAATTTCGCGCGAAACGGAAATTTTCATCGCGCTGCCCCCCACGGTTTGCTAATCACATTCGTCTTTCAAAACAAATGGCTCGTTCACGCTCAGGATATTACAACGCAATCGAATACATCGGACCTCGTCCGCAGAAACCGAAAAAACCGAATTTTTTCGGCGGCTGGGTCATCGTGGCCTTCGCGCTTGCGGCGGTATTCTACTTTGTGAAACCACTTGTCAATCAGGCGCTCGCGTCGCAAAGCGCCCCGTCCGATGCGCAGACGGACCTGATCATCGGTGAACTCGAGCGCTCCGGAACGCCTGGTGATATGCTCGCAGCGGAGGCTTTGCGCTACTCGAACAGCGATGTGATCTACGATCCGGCCTACTTCAAAATCGAGTATCCGGGCGGTGATGTTCCGTTCAGCAAGGGTGTCGCGGCGGATCTCGTGGTACGTTGTTATCGCCAGACGGGAATCGATCTGCAGGAGAAGCTGCACGATGACATGGCCACTCATTTCCGCCTCTATCCGCAGCTTTGGGCGGCGATCGGAACCGACACGAACATCGACCACCGTCGGGTTCCCAATCTTCAGCGCTTTTTCAGTCGGAAGGGTGCCTCGCTGGAAACCGGTCGTGATCTTTCGAAATACGCATCCGGTGATATTGTGATCTGGGCACTTCCCAACGCGGAGACGCACGTCGGTATCGTTGTTCCCGCGCCCGCAGGTGAGGACGATGCCCCGTGGGTGGTCCACCATCCACCGGGCGATGGTGTGAAGTGGGAGAACGCTTTGTTCGACTATCAGATTCTCGGACATTTCCGTTATCCAGCGGAGTGAGTAACCCGCGCGATACCCGGCGATCAAATTGAGGGGTATCCGGATCAACAAACAATCCGAAGATTCGAGGTCTCTTATTCCCGGCTTGATGGGTGTTCCCCGCAAACCCGAATTTCGCGTTGGTGATCGGTGCCGTTGTATGATCCCTTCCGCGCGGAGGGTAATGTAACGATGTCAACCTGGCGGCCTATTCAGAAAACACCGTTGTGGAAACGGTTCCTACCGTCATGGTTGCACGCCCCGGCGGTTCTGGCGTTCCAACTGGGGATCGCGGGCCTTGTGATCGCCCTCGGAGTCGCATTTTTCTATTTTCTTGTCGCCTCGAAGTTCGATCTGGATGAGGTCGCCCGCCTGCCACGAGAGACGGAGTTTTATGATCGCAGTGGGAAAGAGCTGGAGGTTCCCGGTGCAGGGGGGAGGAAAATCGTGGATCGTGGGGACATCCCGGATTTCCTGGTGAAAGCGCTCGCCGCCAGGGAAGACGCGCGATTTTTCGAACATGGTGGAGTGGATTTCCGTGGGCTGGCCAGAGCCGTTGTCCGGAATCTGAAAGACGGGGATTTCACCCAGGGAGCCTCCACTCTGACGATGCAGCTGGCGCGGAATACCTACGATATGCGGGCGAAATCCCTGCACCGGAAGGCGGTAGAAATCGCACTCACCATGCGGATCGAGTCCCGATACTCGAAGGATGAGATTCTTACGAATTATCTGAATCGTATTTACTTCGGCTCCGGGGCCTACGGGATCGAGCAAGCGGCGCGGACCTATTTCGGGAAGCATACCTCCCAGCTCCATCCGGGCGAGTGCGCCATGCTGGTGGGAATCATCCGCGGGCCGCATATTTATTCCCCGTTGAGAAATATCACGGCGGCGGAGGAGCAACGGAACCAGACACTCGCGCGGATGGTTGATGCCGGATTCGTGACGAAAGAACGCGCGAAAGCGGTGGAAAAACTGGAGATTCGGCTGGCCACGGGCGAACGCGACAGCGGAAGCCAGCGTTCGTATGCACTCCGGCAGGTTCGGAGTGAGTTGGAGCGAATCATGGAAAAAGAGGACATCCGTCTCAGTGGCTTGAAAGTCGTCACCACCTTGGATTCCGGTTGGCAGGAAAGGCTGGAGACGGAGCTCAAGCGCGCCGTCGTGGATCTGGAGGAGGAAGGCGGCTGGCCGCATCCCGTGCATTCGGAACACGAGGCCGGGACCGATGCCGATTACCTGCAGTACGCCGCCGTAACCACCGAGACAACGACGGGCGCGGTTCTCGCTCTGATCGGTGGTCGGGATTTCCACGATTCCGCATGGGACCGCACCTTTTCCAAACGAGATCTCGGTTCTGCGTTCGAGCCGTTTGTGGCGGCAGCGGCGGCGGAGCGCGGTAAGCTCGTCCTTGCGGGGAAGCCGATCCAGACAGGCAGACAGATCGGCCCCGCGGAGGTGGAGCGCCTGGCGAAACGTTGCGGGATTTCCGGTCCTTTTCTCAAAACGGAGGATCTGTTTCGGGGGGCGGTGGCCGCGACTCCTTTGGAAATGTCGATAGGCCTAGCGACTCTGGGCAACGCGGGGCAGCGTCCGAGGCCGTATTTCATCCAGCGGATCGAAGATGGCGAGGGGAAAACAATATACAAAGCCAAGGTGAAGCGGGAGCCCGCGTTGGGTGAGGAGGCCGCGGAGGAGGCTGTCGGAGTGCTTCAGAACCGCGCCGGAACCCGATGTTTCACTGGCGCGACTGCTTCGGAACGAGATGCCTGGACTCTCAGACTTGGCCCCAGCGGCTCCACCGCCATCTGGATCGGTTTCGACACTCCGAAGAAAATAGCAAGCGAAGCGAGGTTGAAAGCGTTGCTCGACGAGTTTGTGGAAAAGCTGGGGAATTGAAAGCGGCGGAGTGAGGGTGGAGCAGGGACATTCTTGTGCGGGCGGGGCGGGACAGGAATGACTTCCCCCCCCTTACTTTCCCTCCGCCCTTTCCCGAATCACTTCCAGAATGGAGCCCTGGATCTGGTCCATGATCCTTACGCTCCACCAGCCGGCGTAGGCATTGAAACGGGTGCTGAGACGATGTCTGCTGGAGAGGTGCAGCATGGAGGTACCGTCAGGGAGTGCTTCGATGCGATAGGTGCCGTCCAGGACATCGTAAAACCTACCTCCGACGATGATGTGCTGGTCGAAGGCGGAGCGGGGAATGAACTCCGGGTCCGCGTGGATGGAAAACGAAAGCGTGTCCGGTTTCTCCCACACGGATATTTCTTCGAAAAACGAAACTCCGCGCTCAAACGTAGCGGTGCGGATGCCACCGATTCCTTCGTGATCGAGTGTGGCGGCGATCGGTTTCGGAAACCCGATGCGGTAGATCCATTTGTCAGGAATCGAGGCGGGGTCGATGGCATCGACGCTAGCGATTTCCGGCCAGATTCTCTCGGCCTGTGCCGCGATATGGATGCTGTTGGTGATGGTCTTCGTTTCGGTGGGCCAATGCAGCGAACCCTCGAACATGGCGGTGATCATCGGGAGAAATACGGCGACTGTGAGATACAGATGATGCTTGGGACGGCAGCGGGGGAGAAGCAAGTGAGCGAGCAGGCCTCCGAGGACCGCCGCAACGAACAGGATGGGGGAGGCCATGATGACGCAGATCATCGCTTCGATTCCTGTCCAGACGCAAAGCATCAGTCCGAAGGCGAGGATGGCGCACGGGGACAGGAGCGCATGGATCCTGCAATCATCACTGCCGCAGATCCGCCCGATGGCGACGGACAGCACACCGCAAGCGAAGGGCACCGAGAAGATGAAGGACATTGAGACGACCCCGCCGGAATCGCTCATCCACGGCTCGGCGAAAATCCAACGGTAAAGCGCTCCGTAGGTGAGGATGAGGAGAAGGCTGAGTAGCAGCGCCGTTTTCCTTGCCTTGGGATCTGCCGTGTTCGCGGGAATCGGCGGTGGCCGGGGAGTTGGCTGCTCCGTGTCCATCTACTGCTCCGGCAGGATCTCATCCAGAAGACGCCCGATTCCTTTTTCCGCCTGGACGGATTGCGGATGGATAGAGCGCGCTTTGAGATACCAGCTAAGAGCGGAGCCGGTTTGCTTCGGCGTGCGATTCTCGAACTGGCGGGCTTTGTCGAGGGCGAGGGTGAAGTCCGCTACTTTCGGAGCGAGCAGTTCAAGTTCGCGGCCGAGCTTCGGATCGTCTGGAAATTCCTCACGAATCTCGGCAAGTTGCTCCCAAGCGCCGTAGTTCTGGCCGATACGGGAAAATTCTCCGGCCTTGCCAAGCGCGGCCTCGATTTTCTGGAGGTTTTCCATGATCTGTTTGAAGGCGTCCTCTTTGGTCGCATCTCCCTGGATCGCGGGTGCCAGTTCATACTGGCGTTTTGCGATTTCCCGGTAATTTCCCTCGGAGAGCAGGCGATCAAAGTCGTTGCGGGCGGTGGCGATTCCCCCGGAGTTGTTGACCAGGGTGCGGAACTCCTCGAGCTTCGGATTGGTTGGCCAGATTTCGGTGGCGACTTTGATTTTCTCCGCGGCTTTGTCGGCATCGCGTCCGAGCAGGTGGGTCTTCGCTTCCTCGATCGCCAGATCGGAGGCGAGGGTGTAGGCGGCGATGGCGGAATCTACCTTGGAGGAGGGGAAATCCCTGGCTTTGGCTTTCAGACTGTCGGCGAGGACCTTCCCTCGGACGTAATCTCGGGCCTGGAGGGTGCCGTAAAGTTCGTGCAGATCCCGCACGTATTCCGCGACACGGCGCTTTTTGTCGAGCGGCAGGGTCGCTACAGGTGCGAGGTATTCGCCGAGAGCGTAGGCCTCCATCAGGCGCTGCGAGGCTGAGTGCAGTTCGTCGCGGGAGAGAAGAAGGTCGAAGGCCTCGATGTATTTCCCTACCTCGCGGATGGCCTCGTTCGAAAGGGAATCGAGGGAGGCGACGGTGGGTGATACTCCGAGGGATTCGGAAAACAGCTTGGAGACATCAGAGTTCTCGTCGACACGGAGCGTGGCATCGCCGTCCTTCCAGATCTGATTGTAGAAACGGGCGGCCATGAGCACGTGCTCGTAGCGGCGCTGGACGAACCACTGGACCATGGTGACCTGGTATTGGGCCTTCGTACGGATGGTCTGGGCCTCGGTGCGGATGATGTTCTGCTTCTTGAGAATCTCGATCTCGTTGATGCGGCGCAGGGTTTCCTCGTATTTCAGGGAGTTGATTCCGGAGCCGGGGCCTGTGGCTGGTCCGTTCGCCGTCGTGTCCCGGCCCGCACCACGGTTGCGGTTGTTATTATTATTGTTGTTGTTGTTCCCGTTGTTGCCCTGATTGTTGTTATTTCCGTTCTGATTGTTTCCCTGGTTGCCGTTGTTGTTGCGGAGGGAGCCACCGCCGGTGCCATCGCCGACGGCGCGGCTATCACCGAGAGTGCCGTCGCGGTCGGTGCGTGCGGCCCAGTCCGCGCGGCGGATGATTTCCTGTTTCTCCTGTTCGATGGACTGGTTCAGTGCCGAAAGGGAGGTGACGTCTTTTTTCGACAGCAGTGCCATGTAGATGGATTCCGCGAGGGACATGCAGAGATTCGCGTCCCCGGGGTAGGCGGAGGCGCTAGGGAGTAGCTTGAACGCGCTTTTGAGATCCGGGCCCCCTGAGGCGAAGGGGGAAATGGTGGAAAGGATCTGGTCCATGGTCTGCCGGTATTCCTCGGCTTCCTCGTTGGTTTCCGGTGGCTGGTTGAGATATTTTTCGAAACGGGCTTTGAGCAGCCGGTTGTCGCCGAGGGGAATGGCGACACCGCCGACGGTGATCGTTTCGGCGGAGGGATCGAGCATCGGGATCTCCTGGCCGAGTGGAGAGCCGCCGCCACCCTGCTGCGGAGGCGGAGCTGTATCGGTGGGGGTTGCGGCTGGCGGCGCCACGCCACCGCCATCGGCAGGCGGTGTGTAGACCTGGGCCTGGGCCGTGGCTGCGAGGAGTAAGAAAAGGAGAGTGGGTTTCATAATAAAAACGGGATGGGCGGAGTCGTTTACAATCTGTTGACTGCGGTTGCGACGGGGATGCCGCCTTGTTCGAACTCGACTTTGAAGGCGTAGCGCTGCTCGCGTTCGATATTGAGTTTGTTGAATTTGTCGGGGATACGGACGGGGATGATTTCCTCACCGGTTTCGGATTTCACGCGGATGCTGATGATCTGGCCGTCGGCGGGGGTCCAGCGGAGTTTCTCATCGATCTTGCCTTCCACCACGTACTCGTTGCCGCGCAGGCTGTTGCCGTTTTCCAAAAGATCCTCGACGGCGAGCGGCGTGACATCGCCGAACGAAGCGGACTTTTTCGACATCAGGAATTTTCCTCCGGCGATCACGACGATGACCGCAACGGCGATACCGATGAGGAGGACTGGGTTGGTGCTGGAACTTGCGCGGCGGGCCATTGTATTGGGTGAATGCTGAAAAACTGAAAACTGAAAACTGAAATTCTGAAACCTCAGGAGGAAGGATAGCTCGGGAATCGGGATTTGGAAGGTTATTCCCATTGGGGCCGGCGGGCGCCGATCCATGCGAGTCCGAGTGCGACGAGGATGTGGATGCCGAGTGTGAAGAGGCAGGCGTTCTGATCCGAGAGGGAGGTATCGATCACGGATTTCACGGCTCCGTGGACTTGGCTCTGCAGTGCCTCGACGGAGCCTGACCACGCCCAGTAGGCGGAGATGAACGGCCGGGTGAATTTCTCGATATGTTCGGGAAGTGCGAGGACGGCACCGGACAGCGGGAGCTGGAAGCCTACTAGATAGATGGACAACAGGGAGGCCTGCTCGGCCGTTCTCATGAGCGCGGAAATGGCAAGACAGACGGATGTCATCGCCGCGTTGATGAGCAACAGGAATATGGCATGTTCTATGAAGTCGCCCCGGAAGGCACCGAAGATATTGACGAAAAACGCCATCCAGAGGGATTGCGCTATCACCAGACAGGAAAGGAAGGCGATCTTCGAACTCAGGTAGGCCATGGGTCGTAGGCCCCCGAATTTTTCCTTCTCGTAGATCGGGCGTTCGCCGGCGATCTCGCGGGCTGAGTTGTTCGACCCCATGAGTGCCAGCAGGACGACTTGGAACATGATGATGCCGGAGATGGCGGAACCGACTTTCGCCTGATCGGCCCGGACGGATTGCTGCTCCTGGATTTCCGCCGCGATGTTGTCTTGTCGCATATCGGAGAACCGGCGGATGTTTCCGGATGCTTTTTCGCTGAAAAGCGTCACCAGGGCGGGAAAGCAGAGCAGGATGGCGAGTTGGAGGAAGACCTGGCCCCGGTCGCGGAAGAATATCCTCCATCTGCGGGAGAGGAGGGTTGCGAATTGGGAGAAGAACCCGGGAAGGTGGGTGTGGGCCAGGGCGGCATCTTGTGTCTGCTTGTCGTCATCGGCATCCGGAGATTTCGTGATGACGGGGCTGATGTGCAGGTCTCCGGTAGCGATCAAGCGCTCGCGGTTTTTCTCCAGCATGCCGTAGTAGGACTCGCTGTGTTTCGCCCAGGATGTCTGCCAGCGCTCCGATGCCTGGGTCGCGAGACGGGGATAGACTTCCTCCGTGTCTTTCACGGAAAAATAATGGGTGAGGCGCTCCGGAGGGCCGTGGAAGGCGACACGACCCTCATGCAGGACGAGGATGGAATCGTAGAGCTCCAGGTGGGCGAGGGAGTGTGTGACGGAGAGGACCACGCGTCCGTCTTTGCGGGAAAGGTCGTGGAGAAGGCGTACGATTTCGCGCTCGGATCGCGGGTCGAGGCCGGAAGTGACCTCGTCGCAGAGTAATAGCTTGGGATCGGAGACGAGTTCCATGGCGAGGCCGAGGCGACGTTTCTGGCCGCCGGAAAGGACTTTGACGGGTCGGTCGCTGATGGGTCCGAGTCCGGTTTCCTCGAGCACTCGGTCGATGCGGTGGTCGAGCTCCGCCGTGTCTTTTGATTTCACACGGAGACGGGTGGCTGCCTCTACTGATTCATCGACGGTCAACGGGTCGTAGGCGATGGAGAACTGCGGGACGTAGCCGATTTCCGAAGGTTCGAAATCCCCGTCTTCGGAAAGATTGCGGCCTTCCCAGAAGAGTGAGCCATCGGACTCCGGATTGAGGCCTGCGATGGTCTTGAGCAGGGTGGTTTTTCCGCAGCCGGACGGGCCGACGATGGCCATGAAATGTCCTTTCGGGACCTTGATCGAGACGTGATCGACGAGATTCACATCCTCGCCGTCTTTCCTGATGGTGAAGCAGACGTCCTTGAGTTCTAGCACAAATAATTCGGGTTAAGGAGGTTGGAAACGGGGGCTTAGGTGCCGGTCTATCGGATTTCTTCGGGAAAATTCAAGGATTGCCGGTGGCCGATCTGGAAATTAATCGATCGGAACAATGCGGATGCCGGTAGGCTTCGGGGTGTTGATCTGTCCTAAAAGACTGGGTTTCGGGGTGGGGGAAACGTCTTCAGAAGGATCGAGAGCGTTGCGCAGCGCACCTTCGACAAGCTGGCCGCAATGGATTTTCATGGGTGGCAGGGTTCCCAGATCTCCGGCGAGGTCCTGGGCGGAAAGGGATTTCGCCTCCTCCGCGGTTTTTCCTTTCAAAAGCTCGGTGGCGATGGAGGCCACGGCGATGGCGGTCTGGCAGCCGAAGGCTTGGAACGAAGCGCGGTCGATCACTCGCTTGCCGTCTTTCTCTGAAAACTTGAGCCACATGCGCATCATGTCCCCGCAATCCGGGGAGCCGACGGTGCCGACGGAATCCGCATCCCGCATCTCACCCTGGTTCTGTGGAGAGGCGAGGGCCTGCTCGATGTTTTTCTCAAAGCTGCTCATGCGCGGACTCTGGTCTTGAGTGCCGGGAAATTCGAGAGGAATATGGAGGGAAGGCAGATTGAGTTTTCCCTGCGAACCCACCTTACAGTCCATGCGCTACGCCGTTTTTTCCGATATCCACGCAAATCTCCAGGCTTGGAATGCCGTGCTCGAAGATATGAGGGAACTCGAAGCGGATGTCTTGGTTTGTCTGGGGGATGTCATAGGCTACGGACCGATGCCGGAGCAGGTGCTGACCTCCGTCCGAGCCGAAACACAGAATTTCGTGATCGGAAACCACGATGCGGCGGCAGTCGGTGTATATATCGATTCGGATCTTTTCAACGATCATGCGAAGCATGCGATCGAATGGACCCGCGAGCAACTGAGCGAAGATTCCAAACGGTTTCTGGCAGAAACCCCGCTGACCCTGGAAACGGAAGATATTCTATTCGTCCATGCTGAGATCTCCGAGCCGAGCCGGTTCGGGTACGTTACCGATATTCATTCGGCGGCCGAAAACCTGGTCTCGAACGATCACTTCCTGACCTTCGTGGGACACACCCATCATCCGATCATTTTCGCTCGCGATCCGAACGGGGAAACCCATGGGTTGAGCGACGAGGACTGCCAGCTTCAGGAAGGAAATCGCTACATCGTCAACGTGGGTTCGGTGGGGGAACCGAGGGATCCCGATGATGTCAGGGCACGCTACGTGATCTACGATGACGATACGCGGGAAGTTTTCTTCCGGAGGATTGAGTTCGACCACGGCGCATACCGGAAAGATCTCGCGGAAAGTGGTCTCGGAGTTGTTCCATTTTTCCTGAAAGTTCTGGATCACAGCGAACTGGTGGATCAGGAGGCGGTACGGGGGGTGGATGAGGAAATGCAGACCCCGTCGACATGGGATCCGGATACTCGCTCCATCAGCCCCCCGGCGAAACGGTTGCTTGTCACTGGCGGATCGCTGGCCGCACATGCGGAGAAACCGAAACCCAAACCTCTGCCTTCCCAGAAAAAGCGTGCGACCGGCAGAGCCACGGTTGTTGTCGTCGCGCTATCGATTCTGACCGTGGTCGGGGTTTTGGGAGTCTGGAAGAGCAGCAGGGGAAACGAAGAGTTGGCGGAAGCGAAGGGATCCGTTCCCGCTCCGGTTTCGGAAATTTCTGAAGAACCCGCTCCTACGTCCAAGCCATTTTCCGGTATGGGGGGCACCTCCGCTCCTGAGCTTGCGAAAGCCATGGAGACGGCCCCCCGCAACAAACCTCCCGCACCAACTGTCGCTCCGGAGAAGCGGATAGCCGAGCCGGAACCGACTCCCGTCCCCACTCCGGACCCCGTATCCGCGAGTGCTGCGCCAGAGTCAGGCGAGACCGTGAAACCGGTTGTCGCCTATTGGCGTATGAACCGCGACAGCGAGGGCGGTTCACTGATCGACGGATCCGGCGGACATAGCTTGCACGCTGCGAACCCCGGCCGGGCGATCGACGGAGTGGCTCCCGACCCAGTCCCTCTGACGGGAGATTCCAATGACTCCGCTCTCACTCTCGGAGTCTGGTCTGAAAAGTCTCCGACCGGTGATTTCGACCTTTCTTCCGATTCATCATTCAGTCTCGAGGGCTGGATCATGATCGGAGGTGACACGGCTCCGATTCGGATCGCCAGCGCCTCGAACTGGCAGCTGGACATCAAAGCGGGCGAGAACGCGAAATCACCCGGCAGCATGCGGTTGCGCCTCGGCGACGAACCGGATCCAATCGATGTTCTCGCAAGGGAAATCGAACTCCATTCGCCGGAACCCCATCACTTCGCCGTCGTCTGGAGGCATGAGGGAACCGAACCCGGCTCCGGGATGTTGAAGCTATATTACGATTCCATGGAGGTGGCCTCCCAATCCATCCCGCATTCGAAAATTCCCGCGTCAACTCCCACTTCGTTCCAGATCGGCGATGAATCGAATCCAGAGAGGGTCGCACTGGATGAGGTTCGTTTTTCGAAAACCGCGATCGATGTTTCCGACTTTCTGACCGGTCCCGTCGAACCGGTCGCGATCTTCCAAACAAAGTTTGAAAAGGCGGGTGAAACCATAAATCAGAACGGAGATACGCTGGGTGTAATGACTTTGTTCGGCGAGAAAGGCATGACGTTGGAGGCGTTGGAGGGGCGTCAGAGATTCATCGTCAAAGAAGACTGGGGACGCGCCGACATATTCTCCACCGAGCCGATCGACATGAAGGAGATCGGGAGGAAATCCTATCTGATCAAATGGAGTATCGGTCCGATCGGTAGCCGGGATTCTCCATCGAAGAACCAGTTCACGCGAGGGCAGCATTTGACTCTTCGCGACGGGAAAGGATTGATCAAACAGCTTGGCGACGGGACACCGAGAACGTTTGTCGATTTCAGGGGGATATCGCTGCAGTTCAAAGAGGAAGAGTTCAAACTCGTGGCGGATACCGGAAACGAAGACGGAGCGGCAGTCGTTCTGACAGGAGGGACCTTCCTTGCCACCAACGAGAGTTTTCACGATGGCTTCACTGCGATCCTGGGCGTGGATGGAGCCGGCTGGACTCTGAAGATTGACGGTATTGATTTTAGGAACGGAAAGAAACCCGCTCGGGAAGGGACGTGGTCGGAGAAGAAACTTTCCGCCGGGAATCTGTTCACCGCGGATATGCACATCGGGGGCGGGTGCAGTGCCGCAAAGAACCATTCGAAATTTTCCCTGAAAAGCCTGTCGGCGGAAATCGCTCCGATCCGTTGATGCGACCGGTGCACTCCCATATTTCATGATACGCTTTCCACTCCTGTTCCTCATCGTCAGCGCCAGCGTCCAGCAGCTTGCGGCGGCTGACTCGCCGCCCAACATCCTGTTCATGATCAGCGACGACCAGTCGTTCCCGCACGCCTCGGCGTATGGTTCGGAGATGGTCTCTACCCCCTGCTTCGACCGCATCGCGAAACAGGGGATCCTGTTCACGAACGCTTTCTGCGCCGCGCCCGGTTGCAGTCCCTCGCGCGCCGCCCTTCTCACCGGGCGGGAGATCTGGCAGATCGAGCACGCCGGGACCCACGCATCTTCTTTCGGAAAGGAATACCTCACTTTCATGGATCTTCTCGCGCGGGCCGGCTACCATACCGGCTTCACCGGAAAGGGGTGGGGACCGGGCGATTGGAGGAAGGGCGGTCGTTCCGAAAATCCCGCCGGGACATCCTTCCAAGGTAAGAAGGGGGATTATGCGGATGGATTCCGAACGTTTCTCAGCGAGCGCCCTGCCGGTTCGCCCTTCGCGTTCTGGTTCGGCTCGACCGATCCGCACCGGCCCTACGAAAAAGGAAGCGGCCGCGAGTCCGGCAAGACACTGGAGCAAGCCGAAGTCCCTCCGTTTTTGCCCGATACACGGGAAATCCGCGACGACCTTCTCGACTACGCGCATGAGGTCGAGCGATTCGATCGCGACTGCGGAAAAATGTTGGAGCTGCTCGAGGCCACCGGCGAGTCCGAGAACACGATCATCGTCGTCACCAGCGACAACGGTATGCCTTTTCCGTATGCGAAAGCCAATTGCAACGAATTCGGCATCCACATGCCCCTGGCGATCTCATGGGAGGGAAAACATCCCGGCGGTACGATCCATGACGGTCTGCTGGGCTTCATCGATATCGCGGCGACGATCCACGAGGCCACCGGTATCAAGGCGCCCGAAAAATTCCCACTGACGGGCCGGAGCTTTCTCGGGTTGCTGACAGGAAACGGAAACAGGCCGTTCCGCCGCGATGCGGTATTTTCCGGTCGCGAACGGCATTCGTCGTCGCGCTTCAACACACTCGCCTATCCCCAGCGCTGCATCCGCACGGACCGGTATCTGTTCGTCCGCAACTTCAAACCCGAGCGTTGGCCGGCCGGTCCCGGGCAGAAGTTCACTCGCAAGCCCGGTTCGAAACCGGGCGCCGAACACGACGGCTACCACGACATCGACGCATGCCCTTCGCTGACGTTCCTGATCAAAAACCGCGACGATCCGAAAGTTTCTGGTTTTTTCCACCTCGCTATAGCCAAGCGGCCCTCCGAGCAACTCTTCGATATCAGAACGGATCCCGGTTGCGTCAACGATCTCGCGGCCGATCCGGCGAATGCGGAAACACTCACCGGGCTGAGAAACCGGCTCGACGCTTATCTCGAGGAAACCGGAGATCCACGCGTGACCGGAGACGGCGATGTGTTCGAAACCTATCCGCGTTATTCCCCGATCCGCTGGTTTCCGACCCCGGATTGGGCGACCGAGCATCCCGAAACCATCCCCGCCACCCCTTGGCTCGATAAGAAACGCTGAGAACTCGACCCACCGCAGGCCGCTGACTATTTCCCGAGAAAATTGTCGCCGATACGCTCTTTGCCGAGGGCGATGTCATCGATCCATGCGGTGAAGCCCTCGCCCGCGGGTTGGTAATTGTTGAGGCCGAACGCGATGGAAGTGAATTTCTCAGGGATCTCGATGTTCTCGAAGTTTTCCTTCCCGCCCTTGATTTCGATCTCGCGGATTTCACGCTTATCGACGAAGAACCGGTAGGTTTGATTTTGATGATCCACGAACCATTCGCAAAGCATCCAGTCATCGCCGAACTCATAGGCGAACTTGCTGCCGGTCGCGAATTCGGGTCGTTTCGAGGGCTGCACGTTGTAGAGCCACTGGACTTTTCCCTCATGGCTGGTGCAGGTATCGACCACGCGGACGGCGATGGGATCGTCGTGCAGCGGGCTGGTTCCTTTCAGTTCGACGAAAGTGGCGTGGATCACCGCGAAGTTTTTCCCCGGAGGTTTTGTCGGTCTGGGAGCGGGCGTCCCGACTTTCAGATACAACCGGCCCCAATGGCTGTCTCCGAGCTTCGCGAGCTTCCTGCCATCGGTGACGATACGTCTCGGTCCGCGCTCCGCCGGATGGACCAGCAGCGATTTTTTGCCGGTATGAGCGGTTTCTGAAGTCACTTCCACCTTGCCCTGAGCGGTGAAATGACGGGGAATTTCGCCGTCCCGGGTGTTCTCGAAGTCCTCGGCGAGGAGGGGTTCTTCCTTCGCGACGGAGGATTGCACAAAACCGGCGGCGAGGATCAGCAGGGAGGCGGTGGTAGGTTTCATTTCGTGAGGATCTTGCCTCCCCTGCACCCGGTGTCAATTTTGCGGGCCTGTGGAGGGACGGATGTCTGTCATCCACTGGTCCTTCCCATCTTGACCGGTGCATTCCTTCGGATAAGCTCCGGCTCCGCGTCATGAAACACCTCTCCTTACTATTTATCTGCGTTCCGTTGCTGCACGCTGAAGAAAACCTTCCCATCTTGAGCGATGGATATCGAAAGGGAGAATACACCTTTTCCGGAACTGTGACGACCAGGATGGGGGACTTCACCTCCACTCACACGTTTTCCGGTCGGGTGACGGAAGACACCTTTCAATGCGATTGGGGGAACGATCTGGGCTTCTTCAAACAAAACGGATCGGTCTCGGTGAATGGTGAGGGTGGGGTGATGTCGATGAAGGGCATGGCTGACAGCAAATTCGACGATCCGGAAATGGCGATCGCTTCCGCGACGGGCGTTTCCGGAGGGAGTGCTCACCTCATGTATTCACTTTGGAAAGCGGATGAAGCGGCGGTGTTCCCCACAGCCAACGTCAGAATCAAGAAGGAGAAAGGACAGACGGTTGTTTCCGGGGGCGACGGGGCGCGGACCTCCGTGGTGACTGTCGAGAATGGGATCGTTGTTGCGGTGAGAAACGAATACGATCCGGCACGGGATCAGGAAATCGGCAAGCGGGAGGAACCCACCGACGAGCAGATCAAGGAGATCCTCAGATCCACCAACAAGCCGGAGACAGAGGAGGAGATCGGAAAGATCCGGAAAATGCTGAAAGATGCGGAGGAAACGATGGCGAACAACAAGGACAAGATCCTTACCGAAACCACCGTCAGGACGGAGGGAATCGCTGCGCGGGACTGAACCGGGTTCCAAAACCGCCGTTCCCGATATTGACGTGAAAGATTGGAGGGATAGTTTCCGTCTGAGGAATCTCCTCTTCTCAACTTCACATGATCATGAAAAACCTAGGAACACTCTCACTGATGCTTTCTTCATCGGCGTTCGCGTGGACGCCATCTCAGGAGCCGCCGGCCATGCCGCTGGATCTTTTCGTCCTCCCCGCGGGGTTGGAAATCACTCCATGGGCGACAACGCCCATGCTTTACAACCCGACGAACATGGATGTGGACCAGCTGGGCCGTGTCTGGGTCACGGAAGGCGTCAACTACCGGAGTAAGAACGACCGCAGGCCGGAGGGCGACCGCATCGTGATCCTCGAGGATACCGATAAGGATGGGAAAGCCGACAAGAGCACCGTCTTCTGGCAGGATCCGGAGCTGGTCTCACCACTGGGGATCGGTGTTTTCGATAATGTGGTGATGGTTTCCCAACCACCGAATCTCCTGAAGCTCACGGATAAGAACCGCGACGGCAAATTCAGCGAAGCGGATGGCGATACGAAGGAAGTTCTGCTAACCGGCTTCAACGGGCGCAACCACGACCACTCCCTGCATTCGGTCACAGGCAGCCCAGATGGAAAATGGGTTTTCAACCAAGGCAATACCGGTGGCATGTTCACTGACAAGGAAGGGAAAACATTCAAGTTCGGTGGTTCGTATGTGGACGAGCGGTATTCGAAAAACGTCGCGGATGTGACGGAAATCGCCGGAGAAGAATCCGCCGACGGTTTTTCCTACAATTCGGGTGCGGCATTCCGGATGAATGCGGATGGCACCGGAACGGAAGTGATCGGCGGTGGCTTCCGGAATTCCTACGAGCAGATCACCAACTCGCTCGGATTTGTTTTCCAGAACGACAACGACGATCCTCCGGCGTGTCGTGTCACCCACATGATCGAGCACGGAAACGCGGGATATTTCTCGCGTGACGGCAAGCGCACCTGGCAGGCGGACCGCCGCCCGGGCCAGGACACGCCGACCGCCGAGTGGCGTCAGGAAGATCCCGGCACGATGCCCTCGGGCGATGTCTACGGAGGTGGCTCACCCACCGGAATCGCATTTTATGAAAACGGAGCGCTCGGGGACAAGTTCACCGGCACCTTGCTCTCCTGCGAGCCTGGCCGAAACGTGATTTTCGGGTATCAGCCGGAAATGGATGGAGCCGGCTTCAAGCTGGACCGCATGGATTTCGTGACGACCAATCCTCAGAAGGAGTTCGACGGGTCCGACTTCACCGGTGGCGCGCCCAAAAAATATGATATGGCGAAGGATGATGGGGCGAACCTCTATCAGTTCCGCCCGGCCGACGTAACTGTCGGCGCGGATGGTGCGCTTTACATCGCGGACTGGACGGATTCCCGCGTGGGTGGTCACGATACGCGCGACGAGGCGGCATCCGGTGTCATCTACCGCATCGCTCCGAAAGGTTTCGAACCGAACGTTCCACAGATCGATTTCTCCACGGTCGAAGGAGCTGTCACCGCGCTCGAATCCCCGGCGAACAACGTGCGCTGGTCGGGTTTCGAAATGTTGCGCGAAAAAGGTGCTGAGGCGTATCCCGCTGTTGAAAAGGTGCTTGGAAGCAAAAATCCGTTCGTCGCCGCTCGCGCTGTCTGGCTGCTGCCTTACATGGGTGAGGAGGGCGTGGCGAAACTCGATCAGATTCTCGCTGGCGATGATGCGAAAATGCGTCTCACCGCCTTCCGCGCGATCCGCCGTTCCGGTGGCAAGGTCGATGCGCTTCCGTATGCGAAGAAGCTTGCGGGCGACAGCTCTTCCGCAGTTCGTGCGGAAGCCGCCATGGAAATGCGTTATCGCGGTTGGGATGAAGCGAAGGACGTGCTCGTGGAAGCGGCGAAAGGGTATGACGGCAAGGACCGCTCGTATCTGGAGTCACTCGGGCTTGGAGCCGGTCACAATACCGAACAACTCTGGAAAGCGCTGAAAGAGGAAATGAAGCCCGGTGCGCCGGGTGCGTGGTCTGATACTTTCGCCCGCCTCACCTGGCGTCTGATGCCTGAGGCGGCGATTTCCGAACTCGCCGCTCGTGCTGCTGACAAGGGGGTTTCCGAGGAAGGTCGCAAGCTGGCCGTCGATTCCCTGGCATTCATCAAAAGCCGCCCGGCTGCCGACGCTCTGATTTCCCTGGCCGCCGAGGGCTCGCCGGTGCGCGACCAGGCGAGCTGGTGGCTCCGTAACCGCAACGATGGCGAATGGTCCGACATGGGTCTCCAGCCAGCGCTTGTGGAAAAAGGAATCGTCGGGAAAAAGGTCGAGTTGGTGGAGATCACCGTGCCGGCGAAACCGACCGAAATGAAGTATACCACGGAGCAAGTGATGGCACTGAAAGGCGATGCTGCGAAAGGCAAGCAACTAGCCGGACGCTGCGTCATGTGTCACAAGATCGACGAACAAGGACCTGATTATGGCCCGGCTCTCAAAGGCTTCGGTCAGCGTCAGCCGCCGGAGATCGTGGCACGCTCCATCGTCGATCCTTCGTTCGATATCTCGCACGGCTTCGACGGCCACGCGGTGCAACTGAAGAACGGCAAATGGATCGACGGACTGATTCTCTCCGAAGGGAAAAACGTGATGATCCGATCGACCGGCGGGATTACCCAGGAAGTCCCGAAGGGAATGATCAAGGGCCGCAAGCCGATGGACCGCTCGCTGATGCTCAGTGCCGACCAGCTCGGCCTCAGCGCCCAGGATGTCGCGGACATCGTCGAGTGGCTGAAGACCTACTGATATCTAGCAACGCGGGCCTTCGCCCGCTGATGTGAAAATTTGGGATGTGGACGAAAGTCCGCATCCCGTTTTTGTTTCCATCGTGATGATTTCGTCCAGAAATCACGTTGTTTTTTTGACTCGTGGAATGCCGAAACGTTGCCAGAAATAGACCGATGCCAGTCGTCCGGCACGACAGGCTGTGTGCCGTGATTGGAGGGTGGAACCTGTCTCCCCATAGCTGGGGAGGGGGAGGCTGCGGATCAAAGTCAGCATCTTTGCCTAGGCCGCCTTGCGGAGGAGGGCGACGAGCACTCCTTGGATGATCAGTTCGCCAGCGGGAATCAGATCGGGGAAATCGGGGTTCTCTGCCTGGAGGTAGGGTTTGCCCTTGTTGGAGATGTAGCGCTTCAAGGTCGTTTCACCATCGATGAGTGCGGCGACGATGTCGTTATTGCGGGGTTCGCGTTTCTCGAGGACGACGGTATCTCCACTGCAGATATGGGCGTCGATCATGGAGTCTCCGCGGACTCGGAGGGCGAATGTTTCGGTTTTCCGGGAGATTCCCAGCGATTTGATATCGATGGAAAGGCAGCTCTCCTGATCCTGCACGGCACCTTCGGCGAACCCGGCGGCAATCTGGCCGTAGACCGGAATATCGGTGATTTCCTCGCGATCCAATTCGTCGGGAAAAATAACGGCCCGGGCCTTCCCGGGGAGGCGCAGGATCACTCCTTTTTTCTCGAGCGCGCGGAGATGGCTCATCGCGGCTGTCTGGCTGGCGAATCCGAAGTAATGCTGGATCTCCCGGGTAGAGGGAATGATGCCGGTGGTACGGCTGCACATTTTCAGATATTCGAGGATTTCAGCCTGACGTGAAGTGAGGGAATTGGCCATGGGTCAATGAACAGTGTTCTGAGGAACAAAGTCAATGGGTTATTTCCATAGGTAATCCCGAAAGGCGGGGGCGAAGTGGCGCCGGTTCATACCGATCATAGTTTTTGCCGGGTAATTCATGAGAAATCCTTTCTCATCCGGTGGGGGCCTCCCTGGAACCCTGATCTACAGACATCTCGGGATTCAGCTCACTTCCCGAATTTCATCCGCGTGGATCCTCGTGCGTGTGGGGTCCTGCGACTGCTCCCTCCATTGGTGGATACGAGCTACCCGACCTCGACGATGAGGTTGATTTCCACCGAGACGTTCAGGGGGAGAGCGGTGGCTCCGAGGGCAGTGCGCGAATGCTTTCCGCGCTCGCCGAAGATTTCCACAAGAAGTTCCGAGGCACCGTTGATCACCTGCGGATGACCGTAGAAATCCGGATCGGAATTTACGAAGCCGTTCAGGGCTACGATCTGCTTCACCTTGTCCAGTGACCCGACCGCTTCCCTGATGACTGCCAGCCGATTGAGGACGATGATTCTGGAGGCCTCGACCGCTTGTTCCACGGAGCAAGCGGAGGGAACTTTTCCGAGGATTTTCGTGTCCCCGTCGATGGGTAGGCCTCCGGAAAGGAAGAGAAGATTTCCGCTGCGGACATAGTTCACGTAGGCGGCGACCGGTTGGGGGACTTCGGGCAGTTCCAGTCCGAGGGATTCGATTTTGGCGAGGATTTCGTCTTGCATGGGGAAATCTTGGTTCAACCGTGCGCGGAGGTCACGAAAATCATTTGTTTTTCATGACATAGACGCCGTCCCAGTCAGACCCGGGCGGATGGGTCTCCAGTTGCTGGCACCGGGAAATCATGACGAGCGAGGGATTGGTATCCGCTCCGGGGACCACACCGGGTTGGTTTTGTTCCAGATCGGCACTGCGATGGAAGGCACGCCGCGCGCCGTCCCAATCCATGGCCTGATAGAGGACCAGGCCTTCCGCGTAGATGGCGATGCATTCCAGTGTGCGGGCCTCCACATGTTCCTTCAAGCCTACTACCTCGAAAACGGAAACGGGCTCGCTCCTGCCTTTCACAACGATTTTGTCGAGATTACGGAATACCACGTGATCGCCTCCGTGTTTCACACAATCCAGATAGGTCGCTTCGGTGACCATGGTGAGGACCCCGTATGATTTGCCTCCGGATTCCATACGCGCGGCGAGGTTGACGTTGTCACCCATCATCGTGAAATTGAAGCGTGTGGGGCTGCCCATGTTGCCGATGATGGCCATTCCGCTGTTCAGCCCGATCCGGGAGCGCATCTGGCCTACGATGGCAGGCCATTTGTCCCCCTCCGACCGCCATTTCTCCCTGAGATCACCCAGTCTGATCTGGACGAGTTGGGAAGTCACACAAGCCCGGTAGGCATGGTCTTCCAATATTCCGAGGCCACCGAACATGGCGACCACCGCGTCTCCGATATATTTGTCGAGCGCGCCGCTCTGTTCGAAAATGATGTCGGTGCAAACCGTGAGATACTCGTTCATCAGCTCGACGAGCTTGTCCGGCGGGAGTATTTCAGAAAATGCGGAGAATCCCTGGATGTCGCTGAAATATGCCGTGATCTCCCGTTCGATCCCGCCCAGTTGCGGGCTTTCCCCTGTCTTCACCATCTGCTCCACCAATTCGGGAGAAACGTAGGTTCCGAACATGCCTTGGATCTTTCGTTTCGCGCGCTGCTCATCCACCAGCTGCCATCCGAATGCTACGACACAAGTCATCACCGTAGCGCCCAAGGGAGCTGTGAGGGGCACGACGATATGGCCCGATACGAAGAACCAGCATGCCGCGCCGATGTAGAGGAGGACGAGCAGGACCGCGAGAACCTTGTAGCGGATCTCGTCCGAGCGCCGCATGAGCGCGAGAGCCACTACCGAGATCGTCAGCAGGAACGTGAGAAAATGATCGGTCCATTCGGGAAGATGCCGGATATATTTGCCGGAAACGAAGGTTTTGAGCAAATTTCCGTGAAAGCCGACCTGCGGCACGGGCGATTCGTCGAAGGGGGTTTTGGCCAAGTCCTGCAGCATGGTATCGACGGGGCCGATGAGTACGATGGTGTCCTGGAACTGATCGAAGAACTTGCGGCCGATCGCTTTTTGCTGTGGATCGTCATCCTCCAGCAGTGAGAGGTTCCTGCCGATGTCGGCTACGCTGCAGCGGGGATTTTCCGGGGAAATCCAGCGGGAGAACCAGTTGACCTCGACCAGTTGTTCGCGCTGCAGGGGGATGGATGTGAGAAGGCTTCCGTCCGGCTTGCGGACTTCCATGCGGTCGGGGAAACGTACCAATGCTTCCTTGGTGAGGCCCCAGTGGATCAGGGCCAGCTCCAGCGACAGGGGATAGAAGGAGCCGACCGGGGCATCGGCAAAGATCGGGGCATAGCGTGTAACGCCTTTGTAGGTGTCGATCAGGCCGGGAGTGCCCCAGGTGGGGCCGAGAATCGGATACGGGGGAAGCTCGGGAGTATCGTTTTTGTCAGGATCCGAAGCGCCTTCGAAAACCCATGGAAACTGCCGTTTCTCCTGGAGTAAGCCAGCTCCAGGCACGTAGGCGGCCGCGAGTATCACGTTCTTGTGCTGGTGAATCGCTTTGCCAAACAACATCCGGCCTTCGTTCTGCTCGGCGATTCCGAAGTCAGCGCGTGAGTTCTCGGAAAAAACGACGTCGAAGCCCACTGCCTTCACGTTGCCCTTGTCGAAAAGCGCGTCAAGAACCTGTGCGTAGCGGCTGTTGTTCCAAGGCCATTTGTATGCCTGGATCGCATCGTTGTCGATATCGACATAGGCGATCTTGAGTTTCGTGCCCATCTCCCCGCGCATCCGATAGCGCAGATCCAGCAGGCGATTTTCCAAAAAATCCAGATTTCCGAAATGTCCGGCGAGACACCATGAAAACGGAATAGCTAGAAACAGGAGATACCGGACCCAGGGGAAGATTTTACGGACGGATTTCAATCTGAATCACTGATCACTGTTCGAACGCGGATTCACCTCGGTCACCACGGCGGGATCGACAGGAGTGGGGTTGACGGGCGTAATCGGCGTGCCGAAAGCGGGCATCGTATTGAGCACGTTCGCTACGGTGGATTCGAAGATGACTACCTTCGCATCGACTTCTCCCTTTGCTGCCACCTGGTTGATCGTGTTCAGGCGATCTCCCGGGATGTTCCGAACCTGTTTGCCCAGGATCTCGACCACGGTGACCGCCCCGGTTACAGGATCCGTCCCCGTTCTGAACGAGACCACCAGTTCTTTCCCGGCACCGACAATCGTCACGTTGCCGTCATTGTCAGTGAACGAAACCTCTCCCTCGGTGACACTCAGCGTGTAGGTCCCTTTGTCCGTACCGTTTTTACTGGGGATGTAGGAGATGGCGAAGGTCGTTCCTCTGACTCCCGCAGCGCCGACAGGGGTTACGATCGTCAGGGACGAGCCCTGTTCGGTCCGGAGTTTCTTTACCTTACAGACGACTTCACCACTCGTGAGGTTGAGTTTCGTTGTAGAAGTTGTGGGTTCCTCGGTCGCGACCGGCATCGCAAAGGGAGTGGAAAAAGGATCTTGGAGAAACTCGGTAATCACAAGCGACGAACTTTCCAGAACGTTGAAGGTGGCGCCGTTGGAGAAGACGAGTGTCGCTGTCGAAGCCACGTCAGCCTTCACCGTGTTTTTCTCGCTGATGATATCCCTGTCGCTGAGCAGTCGGGGCGAGGGGCGTTTCGGGTCGATCGCGTCCACCTTCTTCACCACGCTGGCAACCACGACTTTGCCAGGGGATTGGCGCCGGGTGGATTCCGCGGGGGAAGCTGCGGAGAAAGACACCCAGATACACAAAACGGCAGGTATAAACCGGAATGAAGGAAAACGAAGAGACATAGCCGGAAAAAGACGGATTCAACTTCATTTGTCAATCTTATAGTAGGATGTGCGAGGCTCGGTTTACACTACTTACTAGCAAGTCGCTGATGGTTAGGTTAATGCGATAATTCAGCAATTCCATGTTTTGATGCTATTGCTTACTACTCGATGGGTGGGACTCGGAAATAGGCTTTGGCTTCCGGGGGTAACCCGGGATCCCGAACCAAAGTACCTGGTGCAATGCCACGGACATCGATGATATTTCCTGTATGCGGGCTGACCATGAATCCGGAATTGAGTCTTCGGTTCGCCGACCGCTCGAAAAAAACCGGCATTTCGTTCCGAGATTTTTCGACCAATACGGGCAGATCAGTCGAGATGTCCAGCAGGTGCCGGAGCCGGACGGGAAGAGTGGGACTCTTGGAACCACCGGAATACCGATCGGCATGGAACTTTCCGTTGCTGATTCTCGTGACGAGTCCGGACCCGAACCTCGGAGTGATGAGTATTTCGATCTCAGGGACTCCGCGATGCTTCCATCCGGGGACCGGTTCGAAAAAATTTTCCAGGCCGCCGCGGAACCAAATGGAGCGAGCCCGCTGTTCCCCGAAAGTGGCGACGAGTTCATTCTTTAGCGAGAGGATGAGTCCTGGATCGGTTTGTTTCCAAATGACGCGATAGCTGCCGGTGTCCAGCCGGGTAGTATGGATCGTTGTTCTTTCTCTCTCCATGGAAAGTATCGTCGCACCCGTAAGTATCGCCTTCAGATCGTTTCGCTCCGTGGAATCCAGCCCGAGCCAGTCAGCCTGGGACTCAAACAGTATTCTCCCGGGTTGGACGAGAAAATCATTCTCAATCCCTTCGAGAAACTGCTCCATTTTCATGAACGGGCCCCCGAAGGTAAATTGCCGGATATCTTCGAACTCCTCGAGCGGGTAGCTGCCGGTGCTCCAGGATTTCAACCGCGAATCCAGTGATGGAGCGGAAGCGGAATTCCTAGAGGCAGATTTTCGGTTTTTCTCAAAGGCGGCATCGGATTCCCTCCCTCCCGGCGTGATACCCGACCCGGCGATCCACCAGCCTGAGACAGCGGCGATCGAAAACAGAAGGGCGGTCCGGGAGTTTCTTTTCATTTCCTGAGTGCTCTGGCGATCGCATCGGCCTCGATCCGATCCCAGGCCCAAGCGGGTAGGAGATTGAATTCGTTTTCCATGGGCATCGATTGGAAGTCGGTTCCGTTCGGCTTTCGAAACCCGATTCTCCGGGTAAGCGTGTTTGTTCTCTCGGGGTGCTCGGGGAGGAAAACGAACTGACCGTCCAAGGTGAGTCGAAAGCCTGTTTCGTTTTCCAACAACGCGGATGCCTCCAGTTCGAGTCCGAGTTTCGTGTCCTGTCCTATCGTCCGGTCTATCTTACTGAAAAATCCGAGTTTTTCCATTCTCACGACTTCGGAGTTTCCTAATTCCGACCGCAGCTCCGATTTGAAGGCGGCGATCTCGACCGCATACGGTTTTTCCGATTCCGGAAAGGTGATCCATACTTTCGTGGGGTCGGAGTCGTCGATGACCGCGGTCTCATCAATGACGTCCCTCGCGGCAGATGCGAATTCCTCGATCACTGCCAGAATCACGGATTTCTGTTCCTCGTCCCATCGGAAAAATTCCGCGTAGTGTTCGAGTTCGTTCGCCCGGTAGGATTTGTCGTCAAACGGATCGGTCAGATCCCGGTGACCCAGGATGCCGCCAAGTTGAAACTGATATTTTGCCGGATCCTCGAGCAAGAGTTCGACCTGGCGAGCGGTGAGCGGGGGGAGGGCGCCGTTCGGGCGATCCGAACTTTTTGTCCGGATGCTCTTCTGACGTTCTGATGCCCGCTGCGGGTCAGGGAAGGATCTCGGAATGTTCCCGTCGCTCCCATCCGAAGCCGTGTCGTCTGCCGTCTGGAAACTCCGGGCGGAAAAACCGAGAGTCAGGCCGATGAGGATGATTCCGAAATGAAACAAGGGTTCTGGAACGGGAAATATCACTGACAGGAACAGATAGAGTGTCCTGTGACGGATGACAAGAAAGGGGTTGGACGGATGGACCGCAGCGATCCCTTGCCATGTGGGGAAACGGGGCTAGGATGCGCGATCATGAAAACCACCTTCCTATTTTCAATACTCGCGATTTCACTGCCCGTATCAGCCTCCGCCGAACTGGCCACCGAGCTGGTTTACAAAGGGCTGGAGCGTCCCGTCTGGGCCGGTGCGCCGGATGGCGTGACCGACAGACTCTGGATCATGGAGCAGGCCGGGACCGTATGGGTCATCGACCTCAAGACCGGGAAAAAAGCTGACAAGCCGTTTCTGAAACTGACGGATCGAGTGGATAGAAAGGACAACGAGGAGGGCATGCTCGGTCTCGCGTTCGCACCGGATTTCGGGAAAACCGGCAGGTATTACATCAACTACACGTCAAAGGACGGCCATAGCAACGTGGTCCGCTTCGTGGCGAAAAACGGGATGACGGAGGACCCGGAATCCGGTGAGGTGATCCTGAAATACAAGCAGGATTTCGGGAATCACAATGGCGGCTGGCTGGATTTCGGCCCGGACGGAATGCTCTGGATCGCGACGGGTGACGGCGGTTCCGCGAATGATCCGAATGCGAACGCGCAAGATGTCACCAAGCATCTGGGGAAGGTTCTTCGATTGGATGTTTCGGGTGAAAAGGGGTATGGGATCCCTGAGGATAACGGATTCGTAGATGTGAAAAACGCTCTGCCGGAGATTCACGCGATCGGCCTGCGCAATCCTTGGAGATCCTCGTTCGACCGCAAGACCGGTGATTTCTGGATCGGCGACGTCGGGCAAGGAAAATGGGAGGAAATCGATTTCGTGAAAAAAGGGGAAACCGGAGGTAAGAACTTCGGCTGGAGGCTGAGGGAGGGGCTCGTCAAGAATCCGAATGGAAAGATCGGGGGGAACAAGCCGAAGAACAACGTTGATCCGGTGTATGTCTACAAGCATGGTGGCGGCTCGGATGAAGGTCTTTCGGTGACCGGTGGCTACGTATACCGTGGAGACGATATTGCCGGGCTTTCCGGACGCTATGTTTTCGCGGACTACCAGAATCCACGGATCTGGTCGTTCGAATTGAAAGATGGCAAGGCCGAGGATTTCCAGGATCACACCGACGAGCTTCAGCCGGAGGGAGGCCGCATTACGCTGATTTCCTCTTTTGGCGAGGGCGGGGATGGTGAGCTTTACATCACCGATCTCGGTGGGCCGGTCTACAGGATCGTGGAGAAATGATGATGCGCTCCGTTCGCCCGCTGGGTAGGAGCGCTGCTATCCGGCGGCCTGTCCTTTTCATGGCCGCTAGGAAAAGCGAGAGTTCCGCTTCCTAGTGTGCTCCCTGGGGTCCGGTATCCTCTGTAATCAGGACCCGGAGGTTTTCGTGGGTTGCGGAGAGATCGGGATCTTCCTGGAAGACTCCGTCCGCCAACGCGCGGGCTTCGCGGATGAGTCCGGTATCTGAGATGAAATCGGCGAAACGCAGATCGGTGAGGCCGGATTGGGCGGTGCCCAAAACATCACCGGGGCCGCGCAGGGCGAGGTCGGCCTCGGCGATTTCGAAGCCATCGGAGGTTTTCTCCATGACGGCGAGTTTTTCAATGGCTTCGGACAGTTTGGAGTCCGTGAGCAGGACGCAGTAGGACTTGTGCTCGCCACGACCGATGCGGCCGCGCAACTGGTGGAGCTGGGCGAGACCGAACCGCTCCGCGTGATGGAGGATCATGAGATTCGCATTCGGCACATCCACGCCCACTTCGATGACGGTGGTGGCGACGAGCGCTTTGAGTTTTCCCACTGCGGAAATCCTCCATGACCGCGTCCTTTTCCTCGGGGCGGAGCTTTCCGTGGATCAGGCCGACGTTTTCCGCTCCCAGCCGTTTCTGCCATTTGGTGAACGCCTCGGTGGCGGATTCGGCTTTCACTTTCTCGCTCTCCTCGACGAGTGGATAGACGAGGTATGCTTGCCGACCTTCCGCGAGCTGCGCTTTCACGAAATCCGTGATGTCCTTCTGCTTCGGCTTGCTGCGAAGGGCTGTGACGATCTTTCCGCGGCCGGCAGGTTTCTCATCGAGCAGGGAAACATCGAGATCGCCGTAGATGGTCATGGTGAGAGTGCGGGGGATGGGCGTGGCGGTCATGACCAGCACGTCCGGCAGGGTGCCCTGACGGATGAGGGCCGCGCGCTGGACGACGCCGAACTTGTGCTGCTCATCGATCACCACGAGTCCGAGATCGCTGAAAAGCTCCGGATCGTAGAGCAGGGCGTGGGTGCCGATGAAGATGGTGGGGCCGGAGCTTTCCGGAGTTTCCTCGCGGCGGGCGGCGGTGCGGAGAACGAGGCTCACGCCCAGCGGCTCCAGCCATTTCCGGAAGGTCAGGTAGTGTTGCTCGGCGAGGATCTGGGTGGGAGCCATCAGTGCGGCATCCGCTCCGGAGTCGATGGCGAGCAAGCATGGATGCCATCGCGACGAAGGTTTTTCCCGATCCCACATCGCCTTGCAGTAGTCGGTTCATCGGGCGCGGCTGGCGCATGTCCGCGATGATTTCCCGGATCGAGCGTTTCTGCGCGCCGGTGAGATCGAAAGGCAGGGAGTGGTAGAAGGCTGTGAGCAGGGCGGTCTTCTTTCCTTGGACGCGTCCCTGGTGGGACAAGTGGCGGGTCCGGCGCCAGACGACATTGAGCTGGATGGTGAAAAATGATTCGAGCGCGAAGCGGCGACGGGCGCTCCTTTCCTGATTCGTGGGACGTGGGGAAATGGGTTTCCAGAAGGTCGGCTTTCCGGTCGGTTCCGGAGACGGGGTAGGGGAAATCGTTGGCATCGCTGACGGTAACGACGGTCTGATGGATGATTTCGCGGAGCCTGCGCTGGTTGATGCCGGAAACGTTCCTGTAGATCGGCACGATGCGGTTGAGGTGGATGGTTTCGGCTTCATCCTCATCCTCGCGCAGGACTTCGAGTTCCGGGTGGTCGATGACCAGCCTGCCGCCCTGCTCCTTTACTTTTCCGTAGGCGATGACCTGATGCCCGGCGGCGACGACTTTCGACATGAAGGGCATGTTGAACCAGCGGCAGGTGATTTTCCCCGAGCCGAAAACCCCGCCGGAACCATCCATGATGACGGCCTCGTAAAAACGGGTTTTTCCGAAACCCTTGGTCCCGGCATCGATCACGCCGCCGGTGAGGCAGACGGGTTTCGCGGTGGCTTGGTTGGGAAAACGGTCGAACTGCCGGCGGTCCTCGTATCGTTTCGGGAAATGCGCTAGCAGATCGGAAACGGTGACAAATCCGGCGGTGCCAAGCGCCTGGATTTCCTTTCCCGAAATTTCCGGTAGAGAGGAGAGTTCGGTTTCGCCGGAGATCACCGGGGGAACTTCGATTTTCAAACCCGGGAGTTCAAGAAAGAGTTTCGGGGAAACCGGGGGGGACCTGGACGGGGAAGGGAACCATGGAGGTGCTCGGATCGGATTCCTGTGGCTTGGGTTGATGGTTTTTGACCACGGAATGCACGGAATGCACGGAAGGAAGACAAGGGGGGGTGGATTCGCATAAGTATCGAGCTTTTCAATATTTCTGTGAGGAATCCCGTCCGCGTTTATCTGCGGTTTTTGTTTTCCATCCGTGGTTTTGATTTCGGGAAAAGGGGTGAACTGGAAAGGCTTGCGGGATTCCGCGTGGCGCGTAGTTTCTCGGGCGTTCGCTTACCACACCCGCCAACCCATGCTCCATACCGCGCTCCAGATCCTGCTCCTCGTTTTCATCGTCGTGATGTTGTTCAACATCATCATTTTTGTCCATGAGCTGGGGCATTTCCTCGCGGGAAAATGGAGAGGGCTCCAGATCGACCGGTTCCAGATCTGGTTTGGAAAACCGATTTGGAAAAAGACCATCGGCGGGGTGCAATACGGTCTGGGCTGGATCCCGGCGGGCGGCTTCGTGGCACTGCCGCAAATGGCTCCCATGGAGGCGATCGAAGGCGGTGATAAAGACCGCAAGCCGCTTCCTAAGATCACTCCGCTTGACAAGATCATCGTCGCGATCGCCGGTCCGCTGTTTTCCATCCTACTTGCGCTTGCGGCGGCGGTGATCGTCTGGGGAGTCGGGAAGCCGAAGGATTTCGTGCCGAGCACCACGGTCGGCTACGTGCAGGAAGGCAGCCCGGGAGAAAGGGCGGGAATCATTCCCGGCGACGAGATTCTCGAGATCAACGGCAAGGAGGTGAACGGATTCGCGGGAACGCTGGAGAGTATCACCGAGAGTATCGTGTTGAGCAGCGGAGAGGAAATCGTTTTCACGGTGAAACGTCCGGGTGTGGAGGAACCTCTGAAGCTGACGAGCGGCTTCGAGCGGCCGGAAAGCCGCTGGTTCCAGCGCAGCGGATTGCGCCAGGTGGGGCTGGCCCCTGCCGGCGACGCGCTGGTGGGCGAGGTTTATAAGAACAGCCCGGCGGACAAGGCGGGCCTTGGTGCGGGAGACGTGATCGTGGCTGTGGACGGGACCAAGCTTTTCAGTGATATCCAGCTCGCGCAGTACATGGAGCGAAAGGAATTCAAAACCGTGGATCTCACGGTCCTCAAACCCTCCGGGGAAACCGTGGAGGTGAAGCTGACACCCGAAGCCCCTCTGAAACCGAAAGGAATCCCCCCGAAGATCGGTGTGCTGTGGGAACAATCGGGTGATGTGGACGTGCGCATCGTGCATCCGAATCCTTTCGCCCAAGTTTACGACAGCCTGCATATGATGTGGGTGACGATCACGAGCGTGGCGGACCCGAATTCAAGCATAGGTGTGGACCACCTGAGCGGACCGGTAGGGATCGGGCAGATGATGTATTCGCTGGCGCAGACGGAAGATGGCTGGAGACGCATTCTCGGTTTCATGGTGCTTTTCAACGTGAACCTGGCGGTGCTGAACATGCTGCCCTTCCCGGTCCTGGACGGCGGACACATCACTCTGGCGATTCTTGAGAAACTGGCAGGAAAACCTGTGCAGACCAAGGTGCTGGAAGTCATTCAGACGGCGTGCGCGCTGGCTTTGATTTCCCTGATGCTGTATGTGACCAGCAAGGACATCGGAGATAAATTCGGACGCGGGGGTGGTGGGAAAGATCAAGGTGAAATCGAGTTCGCCCCCTGATGGACGAGAAGGAATGCGATCGCTGTGGCATGCCCGCGCTGGGTGTTCTCGGCGACGAGACGCTTTGCGAAAACTGCATCCACGAGGCGGGTGCGTGCTGCGGTTCGTTCGGTGAGGAAGAACCCTGATTTTCAAGAAATTTCAAAAGCTACGCGATTACGTAAGTGCGCTTTGGCCGATTTTGGATAATCTGAAGGAGTCAGAGCGAGCGACTCTCCCCCCGGTATCGATCGCGACGACATTCCCCCCCAAACAAACACAATTCCCCCCAAGGAAGTTCCCCCCAAAGGAGAACAAAAAGCGTCGGCAGACATCGCCCCCTGATTGTCTGCCGACTCGTTTTGTACAGGGGGCTTGCCCCGCGGAGTTTCCCGCCCACAATTGGTGTTGATGAAATTGCTCGCCGGATTGTTCCTTTTCAGCCTGCCCTGCGGTGGCTTCGCGAAACCACTCGAATACGCGCCCGCCCCGGCGGACAATCCATTGCGAGGGTTGGTTCCATACAAGGGGCAGGGCGGTGAAGGGGCGTTTCCGCATTCGATGGAATTCACCTATTTCGCGATGCGGGATCTGATGAAGGGGTGGGGCGAGTTCGACTGGGAACCGCTCGACAAGGCGTTGGAAGAAGTTGCCGGAAGGGGCAAGCAACTCGTTTTCCGAGTCTACCTGGAGTTCCCGGGAAAAGGAGACGAGGTGCCGGAATTTCTCAAAAAAGAAGGGGTGCGAGTGACCGAGTGGCACTCGGACGAAAGTGATGCGGGGAATATGGGAACGCCTGACTATGAGAATCCAGTTTTGCGGAAAGCTATCTCGGAATTCATCGCGGCGATGGGTGAACGCTACGATGGCGATCCGAGGGTCGGTTTTATTACTGCCGGAATACTTGGGAACTGGGGGGAGTGGCATAATTACCCGCGCCATGATCTCTGGGCTTCCAAGGGGGTGCAGACGGAGGTGATGGATGCTTTCTCGAAAGGTTTCCGGAAAACGAAGGTGCTGCTGCGTTATCCGGCCGGGGAAGGGAACGCGACGTATGCGGCGAATGCCGGAACGCCGTTCGGCTACCACGATGATTCATTCGGTCGGACGACCATAGAGGTCGGTAGCGAGCAGGATGGCTGGGTTTTCATGCGTCTGATGACCCAGGCGAAAGCAACGGAGAAGTGGATGGAGCAACCGGTAGGCGGGGAAATTTCCCCGACACTCTGGAAAGCGGAATTCACGGATGAACCTCACGCAAGCGCTCAGGACTTCCGGAAATGCGTGGAGCAGACGCATGTCTCCTGGTTGATGGATTCCGGGCTTTTCTCGGAAAAAGCGATGGCGGACGAACAGCGGGTGGCCCGTGCCCTGAAGGAAACGAGCAGGATGGGTTACGAGCTGTTCGTTTCCAACGCGGAGATCGAAGGCACGGAGCTGAGACTGGTGATCGAGAACCGGGGAGTCGCGCCGTTCTACTACGATTGGCCGGTGGAGATTCGTGCCGATGGAGGGTCGGTGATGGCGGAGAGGTGGAAAATTTCAGGAATTCTTCCTGGAGAGCCGGTCGGGTGGACATTGGATCTTGGCAGAATCCCGCAAAGCCTTGAAATGCGTGTGCGGAACCCGATGGCCGGGGGCAATTCATTGCGGTTTGCCAATAAGGAGACCGACGGGGAGTGGGTTGTTCTGAAGTAGGTGAAGAAAAAGTCACAAACTACGCGATCCCGTAGGTGCGCGATGGCCGATTTTGGATACTATTCAGGAGTCGGCGCGAGCGAAACTTCCCCCACTTCGCAGACGCTGGCTTCCCCCCCAAACAGCACATTCCTCCCAAGGAGGATCAAGCGTTCGGCAGACATCGCCCCCCGATTGTCTGCCGATTCTTTTTTTCAGGGATGCTGGTCCTCATCCGAATCATCGTCCACGGTGATCAGCTCGCGACGGACGCTGGAAAAAATTTCCTTGTTGGAGGATTCCATGAGCTGGCGTGCCCAGATCGCGCAGATTTCATTGTTGTCGGTGATGTGCGTGTTGTCCTCGGACAAATGGAGATCCGGCCCACGGCGGTCGGCTGCGGTGACGATGATCTTCCCGGTCTTGGCATCCCGGACGCGGGCCTCGAAAGCGCAAACCGGCACATCCGCAAGAGGAGTGAGTTCCGGATCGGGGAAATGCGCTTCCGTCAGGGCCACCTCAAGAATCACCGTATCGGGCTTCGAGGTGTTGGAAGTCTTGTAGTAAATGCAGATCGGATCGGAAAACGCGATATCGAGCTGCTTCGTGAAATAGCGGGCGAGTTCGGTGGCACGCTTCTCGAAGGCTTTTTTGTCAGGAATTTCCGCGGATTTGCTGCGTTCCCAGTTGTCCGCATGAAAGTGTTTCATCGTTACCGGGCGGACCACGATATTTCTGTATTTCGTGACGTCCGTGGAAGGATCCCGCCAGGAGTGCTCGAAGGGAAGGCGACCGATGCGGTCCGAAACATCCACCCCGGTGGAAGTGAGGAACGTGGTAGGCTTCATCGGTTTGATCGTCTGATCGATGCCGCAGGAAGAGAAAAAGACGGTTGCGAGAAATGCGAGAGGAAGAAACGGTTTCACGAGGGCAAACCTATCTGCCCGGAAGGAAGATGCCAGTGGGAAAATAGCCGGTATCTACCCGGCAACTGATGCGCCTCATTCCGCAATCGATGATTGGCGGGTCTCGGCGAGAGGGCTATTCTGAAACGGATGATCCAAGTTGTTTTCTTCCGGCTGCCTGCTGTTTTTCTCCTGCTGTTCGGAAGTCAGCCGGCGCACGCGGAGGGGGGAGACGAGCTGCGGCTCTACATGCGCGGCGAGTTCCTTTTTCAGAAGAACTGCGCTGTCTGCCATGGGAGAAGTGGGAAGGGGGACGGGCCGCTTGCCAAGGATGTTCCGGTCCTTCCTCGGAACTTCCGCGACGTGGTTTTCAAGTTCCGGAGCACACCACCGGGTTTTCAGCCTACGGATGCAGATCTGAAGCGGACGATCCGTCGCGGGATCGCAGGTTCCACCATGCCGGTATTCGATTCGCTGACTGATGGCGAGATCGAGGCGTTGATCGCCTATATAAAAGCCTTTTCGAAACGCTGGAACGATCCCGAGCGTATCGTGCAATCCATCACCATCCCTGGCATTCCCCCGTGGTTCGCGCAGCCGGTAGCTGCGGATCCTCACATTTCCGCTGGGAAAAAGGTCTTCACCGCCCACTGCGCCATTTGCCATGGAGACGACGCGAGAGGGGCCGGTCCTGCCGCGGGCGGTCTCCTGGACCTCGCCGGGAGGCCAATCCTTCCCGGCGATCTCACCCAACCCGCACTCCGCAGTGGGCCGGAGCCAAGCGATATATTCCGGACTCTTGCCACCGGTATGGACGGCACCCCCATGCCCGCCTATCTGGAAGCTCTCGGAGCGGAAACGATCTGGGACCTCACCGCTTATATATTGTCCCTCGCGCCTCTGGAAGACGATGAATGATGGCTTCCTGATCAATTTTCTCAGGCACCGGATATGCGCCCGGTCCGAATTCGCGGCTTGCGGAAAGGTTTGCTTTCCGGCAGGCTCTCCGTGATGAAGTTCCTGAAAATCCTACTGGTGACCATGTTGATGCCTATGCTCGGAGTGGCCGAGGAGGCGGGATTCGATGCGGTCGACGGGCCGAACGTGCGGGTCATGCGTCACGATGACGGCTCACGCACGGTATTTACCCGCAGCCCGGACAACACGGTTCTGACCAAGAAGACGTTCACCGGAAACGGTGCGCTGTTCCTGGTGACGATCTATCGGATGGATGGAAACGGGAATCCGATGAACTGCAAGATTTACGACGGCCAGAAGAACGAGATGTTCAAATCGCGCTACGGCTACAGGAAAAGCGACGGTCTGCTGGTTGAGGAGCAGATGTTCGACTCCCGCGTGGAGCGCACGGATCCGAACAGCGGTCTGGAGATGCCGGTGCGGAGATTTATCTACACTTATGACGCGTTGGGCAACCGGAGCGCACCACTCTCGATCACTCTTACTCCCGGTGCGACTGCCGAGGAGGTCTACGGAGGCCCGTCCGCCCTGGATGTGAATCCGTTTGACGAGCCTTGAGAAACGAGAATTTCCGCTGATCGAAAATGATTCCGGCAAGGCAGTTGCTGCCGCTTCTGGTGGGAGCGGCTATCGGTGCGGGTGGTTGGATGCTCGGGCGTTCCGGACCGACGGGTGTCCCTTCCAACGATGAAGCTGCGGACGAAAGGCTGAGAATGGCCGAGGACGAGTTGGCGATGTTGACGAAGGAAAACGAGTCTCTGAGATCGCTGGCACAAGGCGGCGGCGAGGTGGCGGTGCCGCCGGAAATGATCGCGCAAGTGGAAAAAGATTACGGGCTGAAATTCATTTCAAACCCGGTGTTTCACAGAATCGCGGGAGAGGAACTCGGATACAGGATCGAGGCGGCGATGGAGAGCCGGCTCGGCCCGCAGGGCATGGATGACAGGGCGGAGGCCTACAAGCGCATCGGTTGGTTGAGGCCGGCGGACGATTTGCTCGACCAGTTGGTGGCGGTGAAATCCGTGGGCGCGCGAGGCTGGTTCGACGAGCAGACCGGGGAGGCCTGGGTCACGGATGCCTTCGAAATGAAGAACGTTCCCGATCAGGCGGCGATGCTGCGGCTGCTGGTGCGACTGCTTCTGAACCAGCATTTCCCGGATGCTCCGGCGTATCCGGGCGATGACGAAGCGCGGGCGAGGGAGGCGCTTCACGCGGGCGCTGCCTCAGGAGCCGAGGCACGTTTTTACGCGGCAAACGCGCGCGAGATCGGTTTCCTGCCGATGAATGACAACGGGGCCGCCTCAAGACTCCTGCTGGTGCTGCCGGACTTCATCCAGGGCCTGACGGTTTTTCCTGGACTGGAGGGGCGGAATCTCGCGGATACCTACTATGTCAGAGGGGTGGAGGAACTGCACGGGCTGTTCAGAAATCCCCCGAGAAGCACCTATCGAGTGGTGCTTCCAGGTGAGGAGGAGCCCGCGGAGAAGCCGGATTTTCCGGAGATTTCCGATGAAGTCTATCTGAAGGAAAGCGCGGGGTATCTGGGGCTGAGGCTGTGGATTTCCGAAACGGGGGATGTGGGGCTGGCTGAAGAAATCGCGCGTGAGCTGGCGGGGGACGGATATGTGCTTTTCGCGGATGGCGGGGCTTCGTCGGCCGTGCGCTGGAAGGTGAGATTCACCGATCCAGACGCAGCGGATAAATTCGAGGATATCGCGCGTTCGAGGATCGCGGCGATGGCGAAAAAGAAATCCGAGCCAGCTTCCGGAGAAGTGGTCTCCACGGAGGATGGCAGGTTTCTGAGGGTTTTCCGGGTGAGTGCCGAGACCGTGGAATATGTGAATGCGGCAACCGGGGAGAGCGCGGCGAAATAGTTTCTTTCAGATGCGGCGGAGATGGGTTTTTCTCGGTCCATGCAAGTATCAGCGGAAGAATTCACGGTGAGGACACGGGGCAAGGGGACGTATGAAATTTCCTCGGAGGTGGAGGAAATCGTCCGGAAATCCGGGGTAGAGAACGGGCAGGTCGTCGTTTTTCTCTGCCACACCAGCGCGAGCCTGATCCTCATGGAAAACGCGGACCCAAGTGCCAGGCGGGATCTGGAACGCTGGTTCGACAGGCTGGTGCCCGAGGACGACCCGGACTTCATCCACACACATGAAGGGCCGGATGACATGCCCAGCCACATCCGCATGGCGCTGACAAGGTCCAGCGAGGTGATCCCCGTGCGTGGCGGGCGGATGACTCTGGGGACCTGGCAGGGGATTTTTGTCTTCGAGCACCGCCGCGCCGCGCACTCGAGGCGGATCGCGGTGACGGTGACGGGAGTCTAATGTTTCAATTCTAAACTTTAAACTCCAAGAAAGAGGGGATACTAAGAGGGCGTATGTCGCACGAACTGGTGATGATGGCGTTGGAGGAGGATATCGGAGAGGGCGATGTCACGTCTGGATATTTCATACCGGAGGACAGGATGGCGCGGGCTTTCGTCAAAGTGCGCGATGACGGGGTGGTTTCCGGAGTGCATCTGGCGGAGCAGGTATTCATCGAGGTGGATCCGAACCTGGCGGTGCAGGTGATGGTGGAGGACGGCAGCCGGGTGGGAGCGGGAGCGATGCTGATGAAGATCGAGGGCAGGGCGCGCTCGATTCTGACGGCGGAGAGGACGGCTCTGAATTTCCTGCAACGACTTTCCGGTGTGGCTTCGATGACTGCGAAATATGTCGATCAGGTGAAACACACGCGCGCGAAAATTCTCGATACGCGTAAAACGACTCCGGGCTACCGGAAGCTCGAAAAGCAGGCGGTGGTCGATGGAGGCGGAACGAACCACAGGATGGGCCTTTTCGATCGCGCGATGGTGAAGGACAACCATCTCGCCGCGGAGGGCGGTCTGGAGGCGCTTCAGGAGGCGATCCGGAAATTGAAATCCGACAAACCCCACGTCGAGGTGGAGCTGGAAGCTGATCGGCTGGAACAGGTCGCGGAATTTCTTGAGCTGAGCGGCGTGGATTACATCCTGTTGGATAACATGAGCAACGAGGAGCTGGAGCAAGCGGTGGAAATGCGCGGCGAAAGGCACCGGATGCGGCTTGAAGCGAGCGGTGGGGTCAATCTGGATACTGTCAGGGAGATCGCGGAAACGGGTGTGGATTTCATTTCCGTGGGCGCGCTGACTCACTCGGCGCCGAGCTTGGACATCGGACTGGATTTCGTGGGGATGGAATGAGCGATGGGAAAGAGATGGGTCATTCTGGCGGCTCTTGTTGTCCTTCTATGCGTGGTTTGGGTCCTGGCTTTTCCCTTCAAAGTCCATTCCCGGGAAAAAGTGGGAAATTTTATCGTCGAAAGCTCAGGCTCTGGAAGGATTGTCGAAGTAGAAAGAGGGCGAGTTGCGCGAAGGAACTGATGCAACAGCTCCAAAATGAATTTTCAGGTATCCGGTGCAGGATTCTCTCTTATCGAAATGATGAATGAATTCACCCCTATCGCCGCACTGATGCCCGATCCGTTCCGCATCCTGTGGAGGGAGAAAGTTTCCTCCACGAACGACGAGCTTCGCGAGTTTGCTTTGCAGGGAATGGCGGAAGGGCTGGTGCTGATCGCGGAGGAGCAGACGGCGGGGAGGGGGAGGCGAGGGGCTGTATGGATTTCTCCGAAAGGGGAGAATCTTTCGTTCTCCGTGCTGCTTCGTCCGGTGGAACCAAAAGCTCTCTGGCACCGGCTTTCGCTGGCGGCGGGGCTTGCGGTGGCGGAGGCTTTGGAGAAATTTGTCCGGCAAGCGGAGATCAAATGGCCCAACGATGTCAAAGTTTCGGGAAACAAGATCGCAGGTATCCTGGTGGAGGCGGGAGCGGATTTCGTGATCGTGGGGATAGGGATCAATGTGAACTCGACCGGTTTTCCCGAGGAACTCGCAGCGACTTCCCTGCGTGAGGAAAACGGGAGAGACGCCGACCGGGCGGAGGTTTTGCTGGAGGTGATCACACGACTGGCAAGGCATTCCAGGGCGATCGGTGCGGACTTCGGAGAACTGCTTGCCTCGATTCGCGAACGCTGTGCTCTGACGGGTCACCGGGTTTCATTTCAATCGGCGGGGAGAAGGCGTGAGGGGCTTGTCCGGGGAATCGGGAGTGCGGGGGAATTGCTGGTGGAGATTGATGGGAAAACGGAAGCCTTGGTCCAAGCGGATGAGGTGAGGATCGTTGAATCTTGACAAGCAGCGGAGGAGTTTCGATCCGGAATATGGAGAAGGGCTTTGCAAGCCCTTCGCACATGCCCGGCAGATTCCGCAGTCCTCCGGGAAGGGTTTTCAAAACCCTTCTACATATCGCCCGGGTTGCCGGGCAGCAAGATGACGCCCCTCCTACACCGTTTTCCCGGGAACGATCTTTTCCGGCCCTTGGATGCCGAGTTTCGCCTCCAGGACACGGAGGGAATAAATGAGAGTAAAGGAGAGCTGCATGAGCAGATATATTGGCGCGCATCTAGACTTGTGAAAACTTTGGAGTGCGGATGGCTCGCCTCCGCTTTCGATAGTGAGGCTTGCCTCACGGGGTCTGTTCGGTGCGCTCCGTTCCTGTCTTGCCGCTCCGCACCACAGAGGGCAAGCCCTCCAGCCGCAAAGCGGAGGCAAGCCATCCGCACTCCAAACTGCTCGGATTGGGTGAACGCACGCGCTCGCCTGAAAGCCTGGAGATTCACAAAACGTGATGCGCGGCAGTATACCACGCGGTGAATTTGAAAAAATGGACGGGCTTCCAGCCGTTTTCCTGACCTGGATACTGCCAGGCACGGGCGAGGGTGCCGAGGTTCTCCGCGAGGTAGATGAAAAACGCGACCAAACAGAATCCCAGCAACAGGGGCATGCGGAGATCGAGGTTTTCCGGGTAGCTCCACGATCCGATCTCGGTGGATGTTTTGAAAAGCTCCATGGCGGTGGCCATCAGATGGAAGAGGAAGATGACCCCGACTTCGCGCCACGATTCCAGTTTCAGGAAAAGCAGGGAAACCTGGATGGAAACGGCGTAGACGACGAGAAAATCGTAACGGGCGAGGGGGACCTCCGGATACCACAGGCGGGTGGCGAGTATGCCGGCGAGTAGAAGCGTGCCGAAAATACACGCCCATGCTTGCTTGAGGCCGAACCAGAGGAATTCATGGGCCGCCGGATGACTCCGCGACAGGGGAAGCAGGGCTTTTTCGATGAAAATCATCGGGCGGCGGTGCTACGGTGCTTCCGGCTTCCGCCCGGCCTCTTTCCGATCCGTGAATTTCTGGACGAAGACGTAGCAGACGGGAATCAGGAAGAGGCCGATGGTGGTGGAGATGCTCATGCCGAAAACCACGCCTGTGCCCATGGTGCTGCGTGAGGCGGCACCCGAGCCGCTGGCGAGCATGAGCGGGACGCAGCCGAGGATGAAGGCGAAGGAGGTCATCAGGATGGGGCGGAGGCGGAGCTTCGCACCCTCGAGCGCTGCCTGTAGTGTCGGCATGCCTTCCTCCCTTTTCATCTTGGCGAACTCGATGATCAGGATGGCGTTCTTCGCGGCGAGTCCGATCAGCATCACGAGACCGACCTGGGCGTACACGTTCATTTCGAAATCCCGCAGAAGCAGGCCGGTCATGGTGCCTAGAATCACGGTGGGCACGGATAGCAGGACGGCGAATGGCAGCGACCAGCTCTCATACTGGGCGGCTAGTAACAGGAAAACGAAAACGATGGCCATCGCGAAAATGATGCCCGCCTGGCCCTCGGATTTTTTCTCCTGGAGCGTCAGTCCCGACCATTCGTAGCCGACCCCCGAGGGCATGGTTTCCATCACCTCTTCAACGGCTTGCAATGCCTGCGCTGAGCTGTAACCGGGGGCGGGGGATCCGGTGATCTCGGCGGAGCGGTAGAGGTTGAAGCGGGTGGCGAAGTTCGGCCCCGACATCTTCGTGACCTTCACGAGCGTGCTGAGGGGGACCATCTTTCCCGAGTTGTTTCTCACGAAGAACTGCCCGATGTCACCGGGTTCGTTGGTATACTCGGACTCCGCCTGGAGAAAGACGCGGTAGACACGGCCGAATTTCACGAAATCGTTCACATACAGGCCGCTGAGGTATGCCTGGAGCGTTTGGAAAACGCTGTTCACGGGGACGTCGAGGGTGCGTGCTTTCTCGCGGTCCAGCTCCACCTTCACCTGCGGGGTGTCTTGCTTGAAAGTGGTGGATACCCGGCCGATCTCCGGGCGCTCCGTGCATTTGGAGATCACTTGGTCCACGTAGCCCGCGAGTTGTGCCGTGCCACCACCCTCGCGGTCCTGGAGCTGCATGGTGAAGCCGGAGACGCTGCCGTATCCTGGCAGCGGAGGCGGGCCGAAGGCGAAGACCCTGGCCCCGGGGATCGTGTAGAACTTCTTGTTCCATTCGTCCGCGATAGCCTGCGCCTGGAGCGCGGGATCGGCGCGTTCCTCCCAGCTTTCCAGCCCGACGAACATCATCGCGGCGTTCGGAACATTGAGGCTGTTGAGGATGTTATAGCCGGAAAGCGCGAGAGCGGAGCGCACGCCCTCGGTGTTGTTCACGACTTCCTCCACCTGTTTCAGGATCTTGTCCGAGCGCTGCAACGAGGACCCCTCCGGCAGCTCGATGGCGACAAAAAGATAGCCTTTGTCCTCGTCCGGGATGAATCCACCGGGAACGAATTTCCCGAGCCCCCAGATTCCGCCGATCACGGCGACGAGGATGAGCATGGAGAGCGTGGCCCTGCCTGTGAGGCGGGAGATGATGCCGCCGTAGGTGCGGGTCACCCAGTCGAAGAACTGGTTGAATTTCCTGAAGAACCACGCGAGCGGACCTTTTCCCGGGGTCGGTTTCCGCAGCATCATCGCGGCCAGCGCGGGACTCAGGGTGAGGGCGTTGATGGTGGAGAAGATAACGGCGACGGCGATGGTGATGGCGAACTGCTGGTAAAGGATTCCGGTGACTCCGCCCATGAACGCGACCGGCACGAACACCGCGCAAAGCACCAGCGAGATCGCGATGATGGGACCGGCCACCTCTTTCATCGCCAGCCTGGTGGCTTCTTTCGGGGCTTTCCCCTGCTCGATGTGATGCTGCACGGCCTCGACCACCACGATGGCATCGTCCACCACGATGCCGATCGCCAGGACCAGCCCGAACATCGTGAGGGTATTGACGCTGAAACCGAGAAGCGGGAAGGCGATGAACACGCCCAGCAAGCCGACCGGCACGGTGATCATCGGGATGATCGTCGCCCGGAAGCTCTGCAGGAATATGAATACCACGATGAGGACGAGGATGATGGCCTCAAAGAGCGTGTGGATGATTTCCTCCATCGAGGCGGAAATCGGCAGGGTGGAATCGAGCGTGATCTCATACTCCATGTCCGGTGGAAAGCGGAGCTTGGCGTCTTCCAGGATGGCCTTGACGCTGTCTGCCGTGGCGATGGCGTTCGCACCCGGGGCGAGGTAGACGCCTAGAGCGCCTGCCGGGGCCTTGTTCATACGGGCGCGCAGGGCGTAGGTCTGAGCGCCCAGTTCCACCCGCCCGATGTCCTTGATCTTCACCTGCGACCCATCTTCAAAGGATCGCACGATGATTTCCTCGAACTGTGCCACGTCCTCCAGCAGGCCCTGGGCGCGGACGTTGTATTGCAAGTCCTGGCCCTCCGGTGCGGGCTCCGCACCGATGGAGCCGGCGGGCGCCTGGGCGTTCTGCTCCTTGATCGCGCTGGCCACATCCTGCGGAGCGACTCCCATCACGGCGAGTTTCTCAGGGTCCAGCCAGATGCGCATCGAGTAGTCCTGCGCGGTGAAATTCTTCACATCGCCCACGCCGGAGACACGTTTGATGCGATCGACAAGGTTGATGTCCGCGTAGTTTCCCAGGAAAACCCCGTCGTAAGTGGCGTTCGGCGAAGAGAGGCCGATGGCCAGCAGGATGTCCGGGCTGGAGCGGTTCACCACGATTCCCTCCTGCTTCACGGCATCCGGTAGCTGCGCCTCCGCCTGGCCGACGCGGTTCTGCGTGTTCACCTGCATGATGTCCACGTCCGTGCCGATATCGAAGGTGACCTGGAGGTTCATGGCACCGTCGTTCGAGTTGTAGGACTGCATGTAGAGCAGCTTGTCCACGCCGTTCACCTTGGATTCGATCGGCGTGGCCACGGATTCCATCACCGCCTCGGCGGCGGCGCCGCGGTAGGTGGAGGTGACCTTGATCAGCGTGGGGCTGACGTTCGGATACTCCGAGATGGGGAGTCGCGAAAGCGAAAGCAACCCGACCAGCACCGTCAGGATGGCGATCACCATCGCCACGATGGGCCTGCGTATGAAAAAGTCCGCCATGGTGCTTTATTTTCCCGTCGGTTTTTTCACCGCGCCTGCTTTGATGGCGTCGATCTGATCGGTCGTCATCGCCTTGACGGGTGCGCCTTCACGGACTTTCTGAAGGCCCTCCACGACCACGCGTTCGCCCGGTTCCACTCCGTCGAGGATGATGAACCCATTCTCCAACTGGTCGCCGACGGTGACGGGCCGCTGGCTCGCCTTGCCATCTTCCGAGATCACCCAGAGGAAATTTTTTCCCTGCAGCTCCACAAGCGCTTTCTGCGGCACCTGGACGGTGTCCTTGACCGCGCCGAGGTCCACCTCGACACGCGCGAACATACCCGGGCGGAGCTGCTTCTGTCTGTTGGGGAATTCCGCGCGAATGCGGATCGTTCCGGTATTTGTTTCGACCGCGCGGTCGATGAAAACGAAGCTGCCCTTGTCGGGGTGGACGATGCCGTCGGCGACCGTCAAGGTCAGGGGCAGGTTCTCGATCTTGCTGCCGGTCGTGGCGCTTTTCTGTTCCGCCTTGAGGAAGTCGACCTCGCTCACATTGCAGTAGAACCAGATGGGATCGAGGGTGGACATCGTGGTCAGCAGGGTGGGCTCGCCCTTGCCGACGAGCTCGCCGATGGAAACCTGGGTGGCACCGATGAGACCCGAGACGGGCGCTTTGATTTCACAATAACCGAGATCGATCTGGGCCGACTGGACCTGCGCTTCCGCGGTCAGGACCGCTGCCTGTCCGACTTCGACGGAGGCATTCGCATTGTCGAGATCCTGTTGGGGAATCGCGCGTTTCAGGGCGAGGGGTTCGAGGCGGGCTACGTCCTTCCTATACTTGTTCAAGGCGGCTTGGGCCTCGGCCAACGCGCCTTTCGCAGCTGCCAGCTTCTCCAGGTAAGGTTTCGGATCCAGCTCGAAAAGGATGGTTCCTTGCTCGATTTCGATTCCTTCGGTAAAAGGAATACGATCGACGAAGCCTTCCACCCGGGCACGGATCTCGACATTCTGGGGAGAGTCCAGGCTACCGATCAGTGTGGTCGAGAGGGGGGCGTCCGAGGTGGTGATCTCCATCACCTCGACGATGGGCGGGGGCGGGGAGACGGGAGCGGGTTTCTTACAGGCTCCCGGAAAAAGGGAAACGGCGGCCATTGTCCCCATGCGTAGCGAGCGTTTCAGGAGGGAAATCGAAGGGTGCTTCAATGGTCTCGGAGGGTGTGATTTTGAGTGCGGACGAAAATTGTTCCGACGGGCGTCGCCAACCTTCGAGTCGTTCGGGAACATGCATGATCTATGGAATCCGTCACCCCGTGTCAATCGCAGTCGGGCCGCTCGGTCCGGAAATCGAAATGCGACGCTGCCTGAGATTGGTTGCCAAGGACTCCGAAAACGGTCTAGATGCGGCGGCAGTGAAGGGTGTGTCTCCCCGGTCTTCGCTATTTGAATATTCGATCAATGCACGCGTCCGTCCGATTCTCCGCCATCGTCACCTCTTCGGCCTGCCTTGCTTGCTGTGTCCTAGGACCCCAACCCGGCCCGCCCAATTACGAGGTCCCTTCCTCGATCCGGGGAGACGACGCGCCGCATGGCACGTCCTTCGGAGAAAAATCGTGGCGCAGCGTTTTCACGGATTCGACGATGCGGAAGCTCATCGACAGTGCGTTGGACAACAATCCGGACCTCGTCGCCGCCACCTACCGGATCGAGCAGGCGCGTGCCCAGGCGGTCGCGGCCCGGTCGGACTGGTTCCCGCAGGTTGGCGGGAGCGGCGGATTTTCCTCGAACTACAGAGCGCCCAATGCCGGTCAGACATTGCCTGGTGCGGATCGTAGTTTCGAGCAGTTCGACGCGACCGCGCTGCTCAGCTGGGAAATCGATCTCTGGGGAGGTATCCGCCGCAGCAACGAGGCGGCCAGGGCGAATTTCCTCGGATCGGTTTACAGGAAGGACGCGGTGCGCACGGCACTTGTCGCCTCCGTTGCTTCCGCGTACATCGAGCTGAAAAATCTCGATGAAAGGCTGGCGATTTCCGAACGGACAAAAACCAGCCGGGAGGAATCCCTGGAGCTCGTCACCCTGCGTAGTGAAGGAGGAGTTGGCTCCGATCTGGAAATCGGGCAGGCACGGGCCTTGCTCGCGCAGGCGAACGTCGCGATTCCGGTGACGCGGCAGGCGATCACGGCGAAGGAAAACGAGATCCGGGTGCTGCTCGGCAGCTTTCCCGGTTCGATCGCGCGTGGGGGAAGCCTCGACCGGTTGGACTCCGCGCTCCGCATCCGTGGAGGATTGCCATCGGAATTGTTGGCGCGTCGCCCGGATCTGGCCGCCGCCGACCAGAATTTCCAAGCGGCCGTCGCAAGTATCGGTGTGGCGGAGGCGCTTCGGCTTCCATCACTTTCTCTGAGCGGCAGCGGGGGACTCGTGAGCCAGGATCTCGGCAGTCTGATCGAGGGGAAATCGGGTGCCTACAGCATAGGCCCGAACCTCTCGGGGCCTATCTTCGATGCGGGGCGGAACAAAGCCCGGGCGGAGGCCGCGCGGGCAAGTGCCGGCGAAGCTCTCGCCGCCTATGACGCCGCCGCCAAGCAAGCGTTCCGCGAGGCCGCGGATTCGCTCGATGCCCACTTGAGAACCGGCCAGATCGCTACCGAACAGGCCGAACTTGTCGCTGCCAACCGCCAGGTGGCGGACCTGGCCAGCGATCGCTTCGAGGGCGGGCAATCCAGCTACCTCGAAGTGCTCGATGCGGAGAGAAATCTTTTCAGCTCAGAGCTGGCCCTGGCCGACGCCCGCCGCGACCGCCTGCTTTCCGTGGTCCAGGCCTACCGGGCGTTGGGCGGCGGATGGAAGTGATGGGGTAGCCCCGGGAACGACGGCGCTGGTTATCTGCGACGGCGAAGCGCGAGAAGACTGAGAGTGGAGATCCCGAAAAGCGCGGTGGACGGCTCCGGAATGACTGAAAGGGCAGCTCCACCGATGCGGATATTGTTGAAAGGGCTGGTGTCTTGTGAAGAGTTCGCTCCCACGGCGAAATTCACCGATAGTTGGTCGCCCACGTTGTCTGGTGTGAAAAGGATGGTGTAGCGGAACTGGAAGGTGGTGCCGGTGTCTGCCCCTGTGTCGAATGCGTCGGTCATTGGAGATGCGCCGGGCAGACCGATGGTAAGAAGGGTATCAGCGCGACGGGTCGAACCGTAGAGATACAATGTATGTTGCAAGGTGCTGGCAGTGGTAACGTTCAAGCTGAAGCTGCTACCGCTGATCTCCGCAAGCGTACCCACGATTGCCAAGCCGGCCTTCAGTCCGCTTTCGGAAGCCGTCCCTGCAGGGCTGCCCACCAGGCCGTCCGAATACGAGAAGTTGTGATCGGTGGCGAAAAAACCGTCTTGAGCAACGTTTTGTCCCGAATTGGCGGCTAGGGTGGCGGTAAGCGGGCCGATGCCGGAACCTCCGGATTTTTCGTTATAGACGAGGGGGTCATCCGACCAGTTTCCATCGCGAGTGTTGTTGCCTGGAGTGCCTTCACCATTCACATCGTCAGATGCGTCATAGTCGTCCCAGATATTCCAGTCAGAGGTGCCGAGAGTTGTGAGGTTGTCAGTCTGAGTGCCGTCAAGTCTCGCTATGGATAGCGTGGCCGCGTCTGCTTCAGCGGTGAAGGAGACGGCAAGGACGGAGGCTGCGCCGAATGCGGAAACATTGAGAAACGGTGTTTTCATAACGTGTATTTCGAAAGGTTTGGCTTCTTTGGATGCAAGAAGCAAGCTCGGAATCGTCAGGTCAGATGGGAGAACTCCGATATCCCCGCCAAGGGGGCGGGCTGCCCTCCCCTGATTTCTGTTGTTCCCGCCCCGAGACGGGGCGATCACGGCACGCGCCGAGAGGGAGCAGCTACGACGCTATTTCTGCTTGGCGTTGGCTTTCAAGCGGAGTGCGTTGAGGGCGATGAAGCCTGTGGCGTCGTCCTGGTTGTAGGCTTCCTCCTGGCCGCCTTCCATGGTGGCGACGTGTTCGTCATACATGGAGTGGGGGCTGCGGCGGCCGGCTTGCATCACGTTGCCTTTGTAGAGTTTCAGGCGGACCTCGCCGGAGACTTTTTTCTGGGACTCGGTGACGAGCGCCTGGATGGCTTCGCGCTCGGGGGCGAACCAGAAGCCGTTGTAAACGAGCTGGGCGTATTTCGGGATGAGGGTGTCGCGGGTCATCTGGAGTTCGCGGTCCATGACGAGGGTTTCCAGATCGCGGTGGGCGGCGAGCAGGATGAAGCCGCCGGGGGTCTCGTAGATGCCGCGGGATTTCATGCCGACGAAGCGGTTCTCCACGATATCGATGCGGCCGATGCCGTGGGCGCCTCCCAGGGCGTTGAGCACGCGCATGATGCCGTAGGGGGTGAGTAGGGTGTAGCCGTCCTTTTCACCGAGGACTTCGAAGTCGCCGAGTTTGGAGATGGTTTCGGAAAGGCCTTCGGTCTGGAGGCCGATGATGTTGCCTTTTTCGAAAAGCACCTGGAGCATCTGCGGCTTGTCGGGGGCTTCCTCGGGGGAAACGGAAAGCACGTACATGTCGCGGTCGGCCTCGCCGGTGGCGTCGTACCAGGTGTCTTCGAGGGCACCGGCTTCGAAGGAGATGTGGAGCAGGTTGCGGTCCATGGAGTAAGGCTTTTTCATGGAGGCCTTGATCGGAATGTCATGCGCCTCGGCGTACTCGATCATCTCCTTGCGGCCGGGGAACTGTTTGCGGAACTCCGCGTCGCGCCAGGGGGCGATGCACTTGATGCCGGGGGCGAGGGCGGCGGCGGAGAGCTCGAAGCGGACCTGGTCGTTGCCTTTTCCGGTGGCGCCGTGGGCGATGGCGTCGGCTCCTTCTTTCAGGGCGACATCGATCATGCCCTTGGTGATGCAGGGGCGGGCGATGGAGGTGCCGAGCAGATAGCGACCTTCATACACGGCGTTCGCCTGGAACATCGGGAAAATGTAGTCGCGGGCGAATTCCTCTTTCTGGTCATCGATGTAGCACTTGGAGGCTCCGGTAGAGAGGGCTTTGGCTTCGAGGCCGTCGAGCTCGTCGCCCTGTCCGCAATCGGAGCAGTAGGCGATGATCTCGGCGTTGTATTTTTCTTTGAGCCAGAGGAGGAGGACGGAGGTATCAAGGCCTCCAGAGTATGCGACTACGATTTTCATAAAACTTTAACTTTTGAACTTTGGACCTCAAGGAAGAGGCTTTGTGCAGGGCGCACGATAATTGCGGGGGCGGGGGAGGGAAGTGGAAATTTTCTTCAGGCGGAAAGAAAAAGCCGGTCCCCGTGAGGAGGCCGGCTCGGTTGAAATCGGATAAGCTGCTCCGGACGGTTTACTCTTCTTCTTCGGAAGAGTTCTCCTTTGGAGTTTTCTTGGCTGCTTTTTTCGCAGGAGCTTTCTTGGCTGCTTTTTTCGCGGCTTTCTTGGCAGGAGCCTTTTTTGCAGCGGGCTTCTCAGCATCGGGGTCTTCGTCCTTTTTGGCCGCTGACTTCTTGATGTTTGCCTTCGGGAGGATTCCGCCGAGCTTGGCTTGTTCCTTCTTGCGCTTCAGATAATCCGCGCGACGGCGGCGTTTGATGATTTTGTTTGATTGCTGGGCCATGGTTGCTGGACAGTGGCTAAGGCAGCGAAACGACCGTATCAAGCTGAATTTCACAATCCTTCCCACCCGTGTTCACCACTCGCGCCATTCTGATACGCAATACCCGGCTCACCGATACCAGTCTGATCGTGCATTGGTTCACTGAGGGGGAGGGGCTGGTGAAGACCGTGGCGAAGGGTGCGCTCAGGCCGAAAAGTCCCTACGCGGGGAAGCTGGATCTGTTTTTTTCCGGAGAGATCAGCTCCATACCGCCTCGCAAAGGAGAGTTGCACATACTCAGGGAGGTGGTGATCGAAAACTGGCGGCAGGGACTGCGTAGGCAATACTCCTCGACGCTTCTGGCCGGGTATTTCTGTCAGCTCGTGGAATCCGCCGTAGAGCCGGGGCATGCGGACGAGCCTCTGCACGATCTGCTGGAGCGGGCGCTGGATCATCTGGACGCGGAGGAACCCAGCCTCAGGGCATTACTGTATTTCGAAAAGAGCCTTGCGGAAATCCTGGGTGTTTCCGGATCGAGGAGCGGCGCGGAAATGGCGTTGCGAGATCATCTCGGTTCTCTGCCCGCCTGCCGCAAGCAACTCCTTGAGCGACTGGGAAATACGCGCTGATTTCCGCTCGTCAAACCCTAGCGGACCGCCTTAGTCTGAAGACCACCCTCCCACCTGAAGACCAAAAATGGACACACCCACCGCCAATATCATCCAGATCATGAGAGACCGCGTCGATGCCTTGCGAGAGGAAGGCAATCACGAGGAGGCGCTGCACGCGGCGTCTGCAACGGTTGATAAATGTCAGCAGGCACTCGATACGGATCTGGATACGATCGACGCCTTCGCGCAGGCCTTGGAGACCCGGGCCGGACTTTATCTCGAGCAGGAAAATTATGAGGGCGCTGCGGAGGATGCGAAGCAGGCGATTGATCAGCTCGACAACCGGCCGGACTGCATCGCCCAGCTCGGCAGACTCTACGCTACGCTCGGCGCGGCCTACGACGGGCAGGGCAGGCACGAGCGTGTGATCGATTCCTGGAAGAAGGCCGTGTCATATTTCGAAAAACACGATCCGCCACTGATGCTGGATGTCGCGGCGATGACGAACAACCTGGGATTCACCGCGAAGGCTGGTGGAGACCTAGATTCCGCGGAAGATTTTTTCCTGAAATCCCTGGAGATCATGCACGCGGAGGTCGGATCGAAACACTCTGAGACGGCATCGGTATCAAACAATCTGGGCGCGGTTTATCTCGCGGCGGGTTACCTCGATCAAGCTCGCGAAATGCATATGATGGCGCTGGAAACGAGACGCGAGCTTTTCGGGGAATTTCATCCGGATACCGCCCAGTCGCACAACAATCTGGCCCTGGCTCTCCTGAAAACAGGAGACCGCGCCTGGGCGCGCAGGCATTTCGAGAAGGCGCTGGCAGGCTTCGAAGCGTTGGGAGCGGATTACGGGGAGGATCTTGACTCGGTCGCCTCGAACTATTGCGATTTCCTCCGCGAAGAGGGCGAGTCGACTCTTGCCGACGTGATCGCGGGCAGGGTGAAAGAGTTGCTCGCCGCCGGGTGATTCTTCACTTCACAAGTGCTTCGGCCTTCGCAAGCCGTGCCATTGTTTCCTCGTCGTTCGGGAACGCGGCGAGAGCCTCCTCGTAGGCTTCCATTGCTTTGGCGGGTTCCTTGATCGAAAGGAAATAATCTCCTAGAAGCGTCGCCATCGGGGTGAGCAGGGGAGGGGTCTCGAGCATGGTCGTAGGCTTCTGGCGGTCGGCTGCGGCGCGGAACCAGTTGAACGCGGAACCACGGCCCTTGGCAGGACCGGTGAGCGCGAACCGCCCGCGTAATTCCGCGGCGAGAACCTCCAGCGCGCGGAAGGAGCGCGCCCATTCGGAGCGCTCACCGACCAGCGCCGAGACGCTCTGTTTTTTCGACATCGCCTGGCCGTGGTAGCTGAGTGCTTCGATGGCTTCCATCGCCGCCTTGGGATCTCCCGCGGCCATCAGACGGCGGGCTTCATTGGCGATGCGCAGGCCGTCCGCCCACCAGTAAGAGAGTGATTTGTTGAGGAACGGCTTGGAGTCTTCCGCAGTGGGAAGAGACGCGAGAGCGAGAGCCGGATCACCCGGCAGATCGCGACGCATCAGCACGCGGGCGGGCAGGGTTTTCGCATCCCAGAGGAGCTGGCGGGTGCCGGCCGCGCTCGGGCGTTTCGGATCGACGGTGGTGTTGGCGATTTTCTCCGCGGAGGCGAGCGCGTTGTCGAAGTCGCCCTTCGAAGCCAGTGCTATGACACGATAGCACTCCGCGCGGACCCATGCTTCGCAATCGGCCGGTGGCGCTTCGTTCTGCTTCATCCAGTTGGAATAGAGGGACGCCGAGCGACCGAACGCCGTGGCGGCTTTGGTGTGCTCGCCGCAGCGCCACTCGTAGTGCCCCAGTAGATGGAAGTAAGGCGGATAATCCGGGACCATCTGGCAGAGCTTGCGCGCGAGATCGAGCGAAGGGCGAAGGTCCGGCGCCTCTGCGCGGATGAGGAGCAGGGCGTGCAGAGGCAGGGCGCTGCTCGGATCGCGCTCCATCAGTTTTATCAAACGCTCCTCCGCGTTTTCCTGATCCGGGGTGATGGATCCCAGCTCGTCGTAGCCTCCCCGTCCAAAAAGTGAGGCGAAAATTTCCGCCTGCACCTCGCCCGGGTATTTTCCGGCGACTTTTCCGAAAGCCTGGGTTGCTCCGTCCGGACCGTCTTCAATATATTTTACCAGTCCGTAGGCGAAGCCGCGCTCCAGCTCGGTGCCTTCGCCATCGGTGATGAGCTGGAACAGGCGCTCGATGGCGGCGGCGCGGTTCGCATCGGTCTCCGGAGAGGGCGCGAGCATCGCCATGACCATTCCCCAGTGTGCCATCAGGCAGCGCGGATCTTCCCGGAGAGCTACGGCGAAATGACGCGTTGCCTCGAATTCCCAACCGCCATGCAGATGGTTGAGGCCTTGGACGGTGTGGATTTGTGCGTCCTTCGTGGCGGCGGTCACAGCGGTGACCAGTCCGTTGTGGAAGGGGAAGATCGTCGGAGCTCCGAGCGCGCTGACCGAGGCGGGGATGCAGTCCTCGATTCCCGGAAGATCGTTTGCCGGAATGGCGGCCGGCTCCTTTTCCTGTGCGAGGAGACAGAGGGATCCGGATAGGAAAAACAGGCAGGCGAGCAATTTCGGCATGCCCGGAGACTGATACAGGAGCTTGGGTTTCCCAAGAAAAATGACGCTGGCATCGCGACCGATTCCGGGCTTAGGGTCCGCGCATGAAGTTAGGAGTCATCGGTTGTGGGAAAATGGGAACCGCGTTGGTAGCCGGCGCGGTGAAATCGGGAGTTGTCAAAGCGGAAAATGTGATCGGAGTGGCTCGGACCGAGGCTTCCCGGTATGCTTTCGCCGAAGCGACGGGAGGCAGTGTCACCTCGGAAGTGAGTGAGGTAGTCCGCGAGTCGGAAGTGGTCCTGCTGGCCACCAAGCCGCAGGATATCGCGAAGACTCTGGCAGACGCCGGGTTTAAGAAACGGGGCGGCGCACTGCTCATTTCCGTAGCGGCCGGAGTGACGGTGGAAGCCTTGGAGAAATTGGTTCCCGCTTCCGTCCGGGTGGTTCGCTCGATGCCGAACACCCCGTCTCTCGTCGGAAAAGGCGCCGCAGGCTTCTGCCTCGGATCCCGCTGCAAGGATGGCGACGGCGAGATCGTCCGTGGTATTTTCGAGGCGGTGGGGCTGGCTGTCGAAGTGCCTGAAAAACTGATCGACTCGGTGGCCGGGCTTTCCGGCAGCGGTCCCGCTTACGTATATCTGATGATCGAGGCGCTCGCCGACGGAGGCGTGAAAGTAGGCCTTCCCCGCGCGGATGCGATCCGTCTCGCCGCGCAAACCGTTTCCGGCGCCGCGCAGATGGTGATCGAGACCGGCGAGCACACCGCCGTCCTCAGGGACAAGGTCGCCTCCCCCGGGGGGACCACCATCGCCGGACTCGCCGTTCTTGAAGAGCGGGCCGTTCGTTCCGCTCTGATCGCAGCCGTATCCGCTTCGCGCGATCGTGCCATCGAGCTGGGAAAAGGCTAGTGAGGTCGGAAAGGATAGTTCCCGGAGGCTGGCACTTTCGGCTTTCACCCCCGGCCAAAGCTCCTATGTTTCCGCCATGACGAAGTGTTTTCTTTGCGCCACTACCCTGCTTGCCGGGGCGATGTTGCTACCCTCCTGCAGCAATGACGATGTGATCCCCCTCGCGGGAAACGCGACCGCTTCGGTTGGCAAAGGTGAGGCCCTCTATGCGAAGGCAAAGGCTCTCGACGACCGCGGAAAACAGTCATCCGCCATCAAACAGTATGAGAAGGTGGCGGATAAATATCCGTTCGCCCCGTCCGCACCCCAGGCACGTTTCCGCCAGGCGGAGCTTTTGGAGCAGCGCGGGAAAGTTCTGGATTCCTTCGATGCGTATCAGAAATTTCTGACCCGTTACCAGGGCAGCGGCCTCTACAGCAAGGCGCTCGACCGGCAGGCGCGGATGGCCCAGGCCGCCGCCGACGGAGAGGTGAAAAATTCCTTTGCGGGCCTGAAGACCAGTCTCGATACGAAAAGGGTTGCGGAAATGCTCGGCCAGGTCCGGGACAACGCGCCACGCTCCGATACTTCAGCCCGTGCTCAGTTCACCATGGGTGAGCTTTACCAAGGGAAGAAGAAATCCAAGGAAGCCATCGAGGCATACCAGAAACTAGTCAGAGACCAGCCGGAGAGCCGCTACTCGGCGGATGCTCTTTTCCGCGTCGGCGTCGTGCGTATGGAGCAGGCGGACCGAGGCAACCAGAACCGGGCGACCCTTGATCTGGCACAGGAAGCTTTTCAGGACTACTTGATTCAGTACCCCGGTCACGCGAAGAATGCCGAAGCAAAACGACTTTCCAAAAGTCTGCGGGGCCGCGATCTGGATCGCTCGCTTGAAATCGCCCAATTCTACGATCGCTCCGGGCAAACGGAATCCGCCAAGGTTTACTATCGGGATGTCATGAAACGCAGTTCCTACGGAGAGGCTCACGACAAGGCGCAAGCCCGCCTCAAGGAACTCGGTGAGTAAGCCACCGGTCCCCCCGTTGTTATGAAATCCCTTCTCTGTTGCCTTGCCTTCCTGACGCTCGTTTCCTGTTCGGGTTACCAGCTCGGAGGTTCGAAGCCACCCTCGCTCGCGGCCGTGAAGTCCGTCTCCGTGCCTATGTTCGCCAACGGCACCCTGCATCCCCGCGCGGAAGCCCTCGCCACCTCCGCCGTAGCGGATGCCTTCATTGCGGACGGGACCTACCGCATCGCGGATCGTGGCTCAGCGGATGCCGTGCTGGAGGGGAAAATCGCTGGAATCGATTACACCACCTTGCGTAGCTCGCGTTTCGACTCATCCCTGCCGGAGGAACTCACGAACACCGTGCGGATCGAATGGAGGCTATTGGACGCGAGGGATCCCACGAAGGTCCTGGCGAGCGGATCTAGCGAGGGCTACAGCAGTTTTTACGTGGATTCGAATCTCCAGACAGCCAGACAAAACGCCCTTCCCGACGCTTTCGAGCGTGCGGGGCAGAGACTCGTAGCCAAGCTATCCTCGGGCTTCTGATTCTACGAAAACCCCCTGCGATCCACGATCAACCATGAACCCAGACTTCGACGATCCGAACAACCACGCCCCCAAGATCACGGACGGGGATGAATGGGATGATCTCGATGCGCCGGAAGACAACGCTCCCGCAAAGCGCAAAGAACCCGGTCTGCCACCGAAACGACCTTCGCGCGAAGCATCGGTGAAGCTCCATGAGCCGAGATCCAAGGCGGATGAATCCGAGACTCCCGTTGAGCCCGGGCCGACTGAGAAATACGCTCCGGCTGAAGCTACGGCGGGAAAGAAGCCGAAAAAGCGCCGCTCGCAAAAGCCCGCCAACAAGGAAGCTTCAGCGAAACGACCGGTAGAGAAAGTCGACGACAAGGCGGTTGAGACGCTGCCGGAGGAACCTCCCGCAAAGAAGAAACCGGAGCCTCGCAACGTGAGGAACACTCCTGCTTTGGAGGAGATCGCCGAACCGGAAGCGGATGACGAGGAGGTTGAGGACTCGGTTCCTTCGGAAAAACTCGTTCTTCCGCCCGCTCCCGGGGGCAAGCGTTTCCGGGTAAATCAGATCGGGGGGGATCCTGCGGCGCACCAGCCATTGCATCGACCAGTGAGAGTGGCGAACCAGGTTACTTCTCCGCTTCCTCAGGAAAACAACGAGGAAGTGGCCCGCCGAAGGCGCAGGTTCGTGAGTGGCGAGCGCGGTGACTGGGGGGAGCAGAAGGGACGTGGGTCGGCGAAATGGATGGTGCTCACCGGTGTCGGAGTGATCGCCCTGGTCGTTTTCGCAGTGGTTGCCAGTCAACGTGGTGGGAAGGGTAGGGAAAGAAACCAGTCCATGTTCAGTCAGCTTGCGCCGGCGGAAAAGCCCGCGGAGGAGGCTCCACCGGACGAGGGCATGATGGAGATGCTTACCGACAGCCAGGATGTGGCGAAGGATCTGTATGCTGCTTTCGCGAAGGCGCGCTCGCCGGAAGAGCTCGCTCCGCTGGTCTTTTCGGCCGAGAAAAACCTCCCGATCATCAGCGAACGCTGGGAGGTCCGCGAAGGTATTCCGAAGTCCTGGCGCCCGGGGGACGACAGTCTCTGGACCGTCCTCAACAAAGAGGACGTGCGCTACGGATTGCTCGAAGGAATCGGTGCCGATTACGTGCCCTTCACCGCTTATTTCCGCAGGCAGGACGGCGAATTGAAGATGGATTGGAAGGCCTCCACCGGCTACAGCTCCACGGAGTTTTCCGAGCTCAAGCAAGGAATAGGAGATGCTTCCGAGGTGCGGGTCGTAATCTCTCGCGCGGATTTCTTCACATTCGCACTGCCTGAGGAAGACTACGTTTCGTTCAAGCTGATGTCTCCCGACGGTGAGGTGAATCTCTGGGGCTACGTGGAAAAAGAAACCGATCTCGGTGAAAAGATTTCCGATTTGTTTGTCCGGAGTCAGATCACCGGTGAGACACAGACCGAGGTCCAAGTCTTGCTGGCACTGGCCCCCGGTCCGGAAAGCGGTCTGCCTTCCCAGTGGATGATCGAAGAATTGCGCGGCCTCACTTGGCTGGATGAACAAACGAAATGAGCGAAGAATCGAAAACTGTCTGGTACCATTGCGGGCATTGCGGCTCGCTGTTTCAATCGGATTTCGGTCCCGATCCGGATCGGGTCTGTTCGCTGTGCGAGCAGTTTCCCGGCACAGGCCTCGATCTGGGGGAGGGGACCGGTCCCGCCGTGCCGGAGCTTGAGGTGATCGCCGATCCCGAGGCAAAGAAGCGGACCCGTCGGAAACGGAAACGCGGAAAAACTCTTGCGATCGTTGCCGGTTGGGCGGTCCTGATGGGTGGCTCGCTTGCGATTCACAAGCATTACAAGGAAAAGCGTGAGCTGGAGGAATCGGCGGAGCGAGATGCCCGGGCCGAGAAAATCCGTGATTTCAATGCCAGGCGCGAGGCACTGCTGGCCTCGGCTCTGCCTGCCTGCCAAGCGGCCCTCGGTGAATTTCTCACCGCCAGTCCGGAGAATCGTGCCGACTACATCTGGAATGCCGAATCCAACGGGCCTCTGCTCAGCTCATCCCACGGCGGGACTCCGATCCCAGAAATCGATCCCGCAGGGCTGGAACGAGTCCGCGTGAAGCTCTTCAATCCGGGGTCGGAATGGATGCTGGAAACTGCTTGGAAAGCGCCCGGAGGAATCGAATTCGAGATTGTTTTCCGGCAGGAGCAGGGGATTTGGAAAATCGATTGGAAACAATTCGTCCGTTATTCGGAGGCGGTCTGGGAAGATTTCGTCGCGGGTGGGGGTGAGTCCGAAGCAGAGTTCCGCCTATTGGCGAGGATTGCGCCGGAAACCGAGAAAAGGAAGGCCGATGAGGACGCGATCATCTTGCAGATTTGCGCCCCGGAATTCGGTAAGCTACCTGATTTTCCCGAAAAGCCCGTGGAGATCTGGGTTGATCGCCGCAGTGAAGAAGGGTTGCTGCTCAGTGCCGCTTTCAGTGCCTCCAAACAGGGGGAACTTCCCTTTCACAGAAGCCTGCCGGAAGGTAGGGATCCGGAAAATATTCGATTCCGGGCAAGGATCGCGCGCCGCGGAATCACCGGTTTCACGAAGTTCCGTATCGAGCGCCTGGCCGCCTGCCATTGGCTGGATTCGGATGAGACGGGCTTCGATCTCGATCGGCTGAAGGACGATTTGTTCGGAAACCGCTAGGGAGGGTCAGGCCTCGTTCATTGCGGCGCGCATCATCGGCAGCGGACCGGTGCCGGGAAACCAGTGGCGGAACGCGATTTCTCCCTGATGTATCAGCAGGCTGGTCCCGTTGGCAGCCCGGCAACCTTTGGCGCGAGCGGCTCTTAGGAAAGGTGTTTCCGCAGGCTTGTAGATCGTATCGAACACGGAGTGACGCGGCTGGAAGCACTCGTCGGGAATGACTGCCGGATCGTCCGCTTTCAAGCCCAGGGAAGTCGTCTGGATCAGAACTTTCGCTTCGTGGCACGACGCTACCAGCTCCAAGTCGTCGAAGGAGATCGCTCTGACTTCTGTTTCGGGGGAAATTTCCAGAATTTTCGTAGCAAGCGTTCGGATCTTCCCGAGGCTACGGTTCACCAGCGTCAGTCGGGCCACTTTTTCCAAAGCGCACTGGGTGGCGATCGCCTGCCCGGCACCTCCACCAGCGCCGAAAAGAATGACGTGATTCCCTTCGAGACGGCATCCGAATTCGTCCGCGATCGCTGCTGAGATTCCCGGCCCGTCGGTATTCTCCCCGTGAATTTTCCCGTTTCGGAAAATCACCGTGTTCACCGCGCCCAGAGTGCGGGCCGGAGGCGATTGTGTCGCAGTGGGCCATTGCCTCGAACTTGTGCGGCACGGTCACGTTGCAGCCGATGAATCCGTATTCCCTCATCGCGCCGAACGCCTCCGCGATCCTCCCCGGCGGTACTTCCAGGCGGATGTAGCTCGCGCAGATACCTTCCGCGTCGAGAGCGGGTTGATGCAGCCGGGGCGATGCGGAGTGGGCCACCGGATATCCGAGTACCGCCAGTCTGCCGGGTTTCTCCAATGAGGCGGCTTCGCCGAGATTTTCAAGAGTGTAGACGTCGCGCATGTTGAATCTGGAAACGGGTGAAAGCGTGAGCATGGACTCGCGCAGCCGGCGGGCGGACCATTGGCCGGGAGCGGTGGGTCTTCCTCCGATATACCCGTAGTTCAAGACGCTGCCGGACTGGGCGCACAGCAGCCTGGAAACCGGTGCGAGCACTCCCATCCCCATTGTTGAGAGAGGAATCCCGGCACCCCCGGTCTGGAAATGAGCGAGGGCCGTGAGGTCGTCCACCGTCCGCAGCATCGCCGCTACCTTGAAAGCCGCCGCTCCCGCTACAACTGCTTTTTCGGCAGCTCCCTCCAGAATGCTCCGCTCGGGAAGTTTCTCGAAATCATGGAAGGATGCGATCCATGGCAGCGTCCTTTCCGCTGCCTCATTGATGATTCCGCTCATTTCCGGGATGCTCGCCACCTCGATGTCGATCAGCGAAGCATCGCCGAGAGACGTGGCCAATAGCGCGGCTCTCTGCCCGGCATCGAGATCGCAGGGCGATCCTTCCGATGACCGGCGTGCGGTGAAGAGCAGGGGGAACGGCAGAAGGTGCTGCCAGATTTCACGCCCGCGCTCTGCCACTTCCCCCTGATGCAGGTCCAGCCGGATCTCCGCGATATCACAGGATTCCGCGAGGCTGGCGGGGGTCGCGCAAGCCAGCGATGCCGCGTCGCCGAAACTCCCGACTACTAGGGATCTAGGATTTGGGAAAATAAAACGCGGTGCTGACATGCGCCTAGTGATGGGTTCACGTGCCGTTTCCGTCAATATCTACCGCAACGCGAGCGGATTTCGCGAACTTCCCGCCCAAAAAGTTGTAATCTTTCATCCTTTTATCTGGTCAAGCCGGACATCCGTTTCTTAGTTTCACGTGAAACCCGAACCGTATGCGAACCAAACCACTCAGCCTACTCACAGCCATCGCCTGCACCGTCCTCGGTGCCTTCGCAATTTCCGAAGCAAATGCCCAAACCTTCAAGGTCGAAGCGCAGAAACCGGAATTCGACGACCTCCAGTCACCCCAGTTCAACACGGGCGGCAGCGACAAGCCATTCAAGCCGAAGGACTGGTTGGAAGTGGAAGCTTCCTTCAAGGTTCAGATGTCTCCCGAGCCTCCTTCGAAAACAGCCGAGCGTCTCTTGGTAAAATGGTACGTCGCCGTCGAGCATCCCGATAAGCGGGGAGCCTACCTGTTGCTCACAAAGGACGTGACCCATGTGAACGTGCCTCTCAACGAGGAGATCTTCTCATCCATCTATCTTTCTCCTGCATCTGTCACTCGTCTGACTGGCTCCGACCGCGGTGGGAAAAAAGCCGTCAAATACATTGGGTATGAAATTCTCGTCAACGGTGAGAAAGTTGCTCAAGAGTCGGACGGAGCCAAAGCAGGTTGGTGGAATGTGGCGTCCGACAAAATCTCGCGTAGCGACACGGTGCCTCTTCTTAACAAGAGCGAAACCCCGTTCGCCAACCTCTGGTGGGACCGCTACGCAGAAATCCTTCCGGAGACCCGCTAACCGCTCCACTTACCCGAATCCTGTTTGTTAGAATAATTTCCAAAGCTTTACTGCCCGCAAATCCATCATGGCTGATACCCAGACTACCGTAGCCCTCAATATCGGATCCCAACGCATCGGCATGGCCGTTTTCGAGACCTCGAAAAGCGGCACCCTGATCCTCAAAGGCTACGAAACCGATACGATCATCGCGGACCCCGCTTTCGAAGCGTCGCGGGAAGCCCAGATCAAAGTTGCCCTCGAGGACCTTGTTGCGAAACTAGGGATTCCCAAGTCCAAGGTCCGCTATGCGATCTCGGGACAATCGGTTTTCACGCGTTTCGTGAAACTACCGCCGATTCAAGACGACGACATCGAGCAACTCGTAACTTTCGAGGCCCAGCAGCACGTTCCTTTCCCTATCAACGAGGTCGTCTGGGATTACGAGATGATCGATGGCGGCGGGGAAAAGGAAGTCGTCATCGTTGCGATCAAAAGCGACGCCCTTGACGAGATCAACGACACTGTGACTAGTGCCAGTCTCTCCACCGTCGAGGTGGATGTCGCTCCCATGGCGCTCTATAACTCCTACCGCGCAGCATATGGAGCGCCGGACGAACCTACTCTCATCATCGATGTAGGGGCGAAAACCAGCAACCTTCTCTATGTGGAGGGAAACCGTTTCTTCACCCGGAGCGTCGCCATCGGCGGTGCCTCGGTCAGCTCGGCGATCTCCAAGGAGTACAACATTTCCTTCCCGGACGCAGAGCATCAGAAGATCACGAACGGGCTCGTCGCACTCGGTGGTGGCCATACGGAAACCATGGACGAGTCGCTTGCCGCCCTGGCGATGGTCATCCGCAACGCCCTCAGCCGTCTGCCTGCGGAAATCGCCCGCACCACGAATTACTATCGCAGCCAGCATGGCGGTAGCGCTCCGAAGCGGGTGCTCCTCGCCGGTGGTGGTGCGAACCTTCCTTACACGCTTGAGTTTTTCACAGAGAAACTCGGAATTCCGGTCGAATACTTCAATCCACTTTCCCAAGTCGCCATCTCCAAAGGGGTGGATACGGAGCTGCTTCAGAAAGAAGCCCACATGATGGGGGAACTCGTCGGTCTCGGCCTTCGGGGAATCGGGAAATCCACGATCAATATCGATCTGGTGCCGGAAGCCGTCGAAGAAAGCCGCGCATCCGATCGTCGCAAGCCGTTCCTCATCGGTGCCGCTGCTCTGTTGATAGGTGGCTTTGCCATCTGGGCGGTATTCAACAATCTCGCCGCCGCCAAAGGGGCGGACAGCGAACGCACGATGGAAGAAGTCCAGCAGAAGCTTGCTCCTGTGGAAGGGCAGATTCGCGGACTCTTGAAAAAGGAATCGGAACTGGCTGCCATCGCCAACGAATACACCGGCACAGAGGCAGCGCACGCATTCTGGTTCGATCTCATGGGTGAGCTTCGCGGCGCGTTCGCCAGCGACTCGGTCTGGATGATTGAGATGGTCCCGCTCTACGCCTACGATCCGTTCCCCGGCAAGGATAAGGACGGAGAAGGAACCCGGGTGGTCGCCACCGCTTTCACAAGTGGAAAATCATCCTCAGGTTCCTCTATCATCGCTCCGCCGAAGACTGTTCAAGCCCAACCCGCACCAAGGGGACGGAATCGCAATCAGCCAGCGGCCGCACCACCCGGACCGACAGCCAACGCGATTCTCGTGAAGGGTTTCTGGAGAGAAAATCCGAAAAGCCAGGGTATCGTTTCCGATCTGCTCAACCGGCTGCGGGAGAATTCCAGGACCTTCAAATTCACCGCCAAGGACAAGTCTGGAAAAGATGTCACGCTCAGCGACGAGCAGATTCTCAAAGTCAGCGCGGTCGGTGAGGAAGGAGATCTCGGTTTCCCCTTCGAGCTGACCCTGCCACTCGTCCATCCGGTAGCCGTCAAGTAATGGCCGTCAGGAACCTTTATTTCGGAAAAAATTTATGAATTGGATCAAATCAAACCCATTTGTCGCCACACTCGCAGCTATCACGATCGTGATTTGCGGAATCCTGTATTTCTTGGTTCGAAAGGGGCGGATAAATTCACGGAGGCGAAATCGAACTTCGACAGCGCCTACGGTGGTGTCTCGACTTCGGAGGGCATTCCCCTCTATCCTACCGATGAAAATCGCGATGCCAAAACCAAAGCGCTCAACGATTACCGCGAGGGAATCGGCGAGCTAAGTGGCCTGTTCGATTCCTATCGACCGGAAAAGCTGGAGCCGATCACGCCCCAGGAGTTCACCGTGAATCTGAAAGCCGCTACCGATGAAGTCACCAAAGCGTTCGAGGACGCCGGAACAGAGGTCCCCGACGGTTTCTTCATGGGCTTCGAGGCATATCGCGACCAGTTGGCCAATGGCGGTGCCACTGCGGTTCTCGACTACCAGCTCAACGGTATCAAGCACGCGCTCCTCGATCTTGCCGAGGCGAGACCTTCCGCTCTCGTGAAAATGTTCCGCGAAGGCATCCCGGAAGAAACCGGAACAGCCTACAGTCCAGCCAGCGGCGAAGTAGCCCGGAATTTCGGCCTCGAAGTCGCGTTCCGGGGATCGGAGCAGACCGCGCGCGAGTTCCTTACATCTCTGGGTGATACGAAACCCAATTACTACATAGTCCGATGCGTTTCCGTTACCAATGATCGCGATACCCCGCCGAAGGTTTCAGATGCGAAGTTCGAGAGCGATATCAAGAAAGCGGCAGCCGCCACGGAAGCGGCGGATCCATTCGGAGGCGCGTTCGTCCTTCCCGGTGCGGATGACGAAGAGCCTGCGGAAGAAGAGCCTGCCTCCGACGAAGCTCCCGAAGATGAAGTCGCTGAGGAAGAGGCAGCACCCGTTGCTGAGACCATGGACAGGGATACCGGTCGTATTCTTGCCCAAGTGCTAGGCAGTGAGGAAGTCACCGTCTTCGTCCGCTTCGATCTCTCCCTATTCGCTCCTTCGAAGAGCTCCCGAAACCTTGATTCAAACCCAATCAACAATATGTCCTGGATTTCAGAAAATTACGAAAAAGCAGCTCTTGGCGGAGCCGCGGTGGTCGCGTTAGGGCTTGCCTTCGTCGGCTGGCAGAAGCTCGGCTCCGCCGAACAAGAATTTAGCTCGGTTCCGAAAGGAGATGGTCCGAGAGATGCCTCCGTGAAGCAGGCGGATGCGGTCCCTGTCGCCATCGCATCATTCCATTTGGACCGTAAAGTCCTGAAGCCGGATGACAACGGACGCCCTGTCGATCTGTTCACCGGTGTTCCGCTTTTCGTCAACAAGAACGACTTGAACAATCCGGTCGATTTGAACGGAAAAGGTGTCGACCCCGTTCATCCTCCGATCCCCAATTCCTGGTGGATCGACAATCGTATCGATCCCGGCTTCGGGGACTCTCCAATGCGCGATGCGGATGACGACGGCTTCTCCAACCTCGCTGAGTTTGAAGGCAAGACCGATCCCAACGACAAGCGCTCCTACCCTCCGCTGATCACCAAGCTCACCTTCGCAGGCGACGAAGCGGTCAAGTGGGTGCTTCGCCCGGGTTACCCCGGAGCGGATGGTGGCTATACTTTCACCTACGACGATACACTCGGACGCTCCGACAAAACAGGGGCGGCGAACCCGATTCCGTCAGGTGAGTTGTTCTTCAAAGACGGGCCGATCAAAAACCGCTTCAAATATCTCAGCGCTGAAACTCGCAAGGAGTTGAACGAGCGCATGAATGTGGAAGTCGATGTGACTTTTGTCACCGTTGAAGATCAGAAAGCCAATAAACTGGGAACGAAGTACGAGGTCCCCGCCAATTTCCGGAAAGCGAACGCCAATCAGTTCGCTCAGTTCGACCGCACGGCAGTCATGACACTTGAGGCCCTCGGCCTTGCCGGACAAGAGTTCAAGGTCGAGGAAAACACGGCCTTCGCGTTGCCTCCCGGCAGCGAAGAGAAGAATTTCATGCTAAAATCCGTTTCTCCGGAAAGCATCACGGTGGAAGTCACCGGTGCCGATGGTGCCAAGAAATCCTATGACATCCGGAAAGGAGCTACCGGCCCGGAAACTCCCTGACTTTCAAAAAAATTGATTTTTCTAAAAAATGCGCTTCCCAAACGCTTTCCCAACGCCCACAACCTCAACGTTCCTTATGCAAAAAACGCCAATGTATCTCTCCAGTCGAACCGCAGTCAGCCTCATGGCGGTTGCGGCAACCATGCCCTTCACCGCTTCCACCGCCAGTGCCGGTGAGGGTGGCTACTCCGGAATGAGCGGTCTCGCTCAACGCGAAATCATCCGCCGCCAGGAAGCTGTCGCCGAAGCCGACCGACTTCTTCTCGAAGGCCGTGAAGCTTATGCGAAAGGGGATTTCCAGATGGCCGTGGACAAATATCGTCAGGCTCTGAGCATTCTTCCCGAAGCTCCCGCTCTCTCGGACCGCCGCCAGAGCTACACCGAGCATCTTAGTGACGCGTCTGTCGCACTCGCCCAGCAATTCCGCAAAGTCGGAAAATACGACGAGGCACGTGCCCTTCTCGACGGCGTTCTCGCTCCGGACATCGATCCGAACAACGCGCTTGCCAAAACCGAGCTTGGCTACCTTGACGATCCGATTCGGACCAATCCGGCTCTCACTTACGAGCACACGAAGAACGTCGATGAAGTCCGCCGCACCCTTTACATGGCGCAAGGCAACTACGACATCGGCAAGTACGATGATGCCAAGAACGAGTATGAAAACGTTCTCCGTATCGACCCCTATAACACCGCGGCCCGTCGTGGAATGGAGAAAATCGCATCCACCAAGAGCGATTACTACCGCGCTGCCTACGATCAGACCCGTGCGGAGCTTCTGATGCAGGTGGACCAAGCTTGGGAACTTTCCGTTCCTGCTGAGGTTCCTACCTTTGAGAGCCAACGCGGAATCAACAGCGGTCAGACGGATGGTGTCGCATACATCACCGAAAAACTTCGCCGCATCATCATTCCCCGCATTGATTTCGAGGACACCACGGTTGAAGAAGCGATCGATTTCCTTCGTCTTCGCTCCGCCGAACTTGACACTCTCGAGCTCGACCCCGACAAAAAGGGCGTCAACTTCGTGATCCGTCGTCCACGCACCAATCCGGGCGGTGGCGATGCAGGCGGTCTCGATGATGCCGCCGGCGGCGGTGATCTTCTCGGTGGCGGTGGTGATCCCGGCGCGCTGCGGATCAACGAACTCCGTCTTCGCAACGTTCCTTTGGCAGTCGCTCTCAAATACATCGGCGACGCAACCAAACTCCGCTACAAGGTGGATGATTTCGCGGTCACCCTCGTTCCTCAGACCGAGAGTGGAGAAGATCTTTTCACCCGTACCTTCCGTGTTCCGCCAGACTTCGCCAGCATGCTGAACTCCGGTGGAGACGGCACAGCCTCCGCCGACGTCGATCCCTTCGCGGATACAGGTGGCAGCGGTGGAAGCACTCTCACAGCCCGTCCTCCGATCCTGGATCTGCTTAAGAAAGCAGGCATCTTGTTCTCTGAAGGCAGCTCCGCGACTCTAGGTTCATCCGGAACGCTCCTTATCACAAACACCCCTTCGGAGTTGGATAAGATCGAGCAACTCATCGAAACCTTCGTCAACACCCAACCGAAGCAGGTGAAAATCACCACGAAGTTCGTGGAAATTTCTCAGGAGAACAACGATGAGCTCGGGTTCGACTGGGTTGTCACTCCGTTCGGTCTCGGTGGCGATGTCTTTGGAACAGGTGGTACGGTCGGAAACGGAATTCCTCGCACTGGTGCGGACTTCATCAGCCCGGTGAACGGGACCAACATTCCCGGCATTCCTGCTGGTACCGACCAAGTCAGTAACATCGTTACCAGTGGTCTCCGCAGTGGTGACGGTGCGATCAACCGCAACAACATCGATTCCATCCTCAACAACCCGAACCGCACCGCTCAGACGGCGAACGTGGCACCGGGCATCCTCGGACTCACCGGTCTGTTCTCCAATGGCCAGGTTGAGGTGATCATGCGTGGTCTCGCCCAGAAAAAAGGCACCGACCTGATGACCGCCCCGTCCGTGACCGCCCGGTCCGGACAGAAAGCGACCATTGAGGTTATCCGCGAATTCATTTACCCGACCGAATACGAACCCCCTGAACTTCCGACCAGCGTCGGCAGCTCCACGGTGGGCGGTCTCGGCGGCATCGGTGGTGGTCTCCAGGGCGCCGGCTCCACGAGCAGCTTCCCGGTCACTCCAGCGACTCCGACAGCGTTCGAAACGAAGAACACCGGTGTCACGCTTGAGATCGAACCGACGATCGGTGAGAACGATTTCGTGATCGACCTTCGATTCCTGCCGGAAATCGTCGAGTTCGAAGGCTTCATCAACTACGGCTCCCCGATTCAATCGCCATCCACGGATATCATGGGTAACCCTGTGAACGCCGTGATCACCGAGAACCGCATTGAGATGCCGGTCTTCTCGAAACGCAGCGTCAACACCTCGCTTACCATTTACGACGGTTATACCGTCGCAGTCGGTGGTCTGATGCGTGAAGACGTTCAGAACGTGGAAGACAAGGTGCCTATTCTGGGTGACATCCCGATCATCGGGCGTCTGTTCCAGACCAAGGGTGAGAACAGGATCAAGAGCAACCTGATCATCTTCGTCACCGCGCAGATCATCGATGCAACCGGTCGTCCGCTTCGCGGCTCCGATACCGGCGGATCAGTTCCTGTTACCACCGGTGGCGGAGATCTCGGCCCCGGAGTCCTTCCCCCGCTCGACGATCTCGGGCAATAGGGAATCGAAGGGATTCAATTCAAATCAATGAAGGGCGGGAGGTAACTCCCGCCCTTTTTCTTTTCAAAGGGCGCAGTCCGTAGCAGGTTTATCGCATGGGAAAGCGAGTATTGCTGATCGTTCTGGATTCCGTTGGATGTGGAAACGCGCCGGATGCTGATGCTTACGGGGATAGGGGGAGCGATACACTCGGGCATCTGCTCGAGCGTTGCACTTCTTTGCGGCTTCCGAACCTATTCTCTCTCGGGCTGGGTGGACTGATGGGAATGGGAAACGTAGAAACCTCGTCGTTGTCGCAAGCGGCTTTCCGACTCACTGCGGAATCCAGAGGCAAGGATACTACGTCGGGCCACTGGGAATTGATGGGGGCCAGCACACTTGAGGGATTTCAGACATTCATTTCGTTCCCTGAGGATCTGGTATCCGATTTGGAGACACTGGCGGGAGTGGGATTTTTAGGAAACACAAGCGCCTCAGGAACTGAAATTCTCAAGCAACTCGGCGAGCGGCATCTGGAAACCGGCAAGCCTATCTTATACACTAGCGCGGACAGCGTGCTCCAGATCGCGGCGCATGAGGAAACCTTCGGACTGGAGCGTTTGCTGGCACTTTGTCAGGATGCCCGGCGGCTCCTCGATCAAAAGGAGATCCGGATCGGGAGGGTGATCGCCAGGCCGTTTCTCGGCGAGGATTCGCTAAGTTTCAAGCGAACCGGAAACCGCCATGACTATTCGTTGAAGCCGCCCGAAACTGTTTTGGCTCGACTCGTTGCTTCCGGCATCCGGGTGACTGGGGTCGGGAAAATTTCCGATATTTTCGGAGGGGAAGGAATTTCAGATTCCCACGCGACAGCCGGTAATACGGAGGGGATGGCGACGATCGACCAGCTGTGGCGGGAACCGGTTTCGGAAGACCGGTTCATCTTTGCGAATCTGGTGGATTTCGATTCTCTCTACGGTCACCGGAGGGATCCGGAGGGCTATGCGGATTGCTTGAACCAATTTGACGGATGGCTCGGAAAGTTTCTCCCGAAGCTCGGAGCGGAGGACGTGCTGATCATCACTGCCGATCATGGAAACGATCCATATGCCTCCGGAACCGATCACACGCGGGAGCAAGTGCCCTGTTTGATCGCGGCCCTGAGCGATAGACGAGTTCCGAAGATGGATGTCTTCTCCGATGTCGGGAGATTCGTGGAAAAGCTTTTCCAATATTCATGAGAAAATGATTTCGTGAAATCCGTTGAAATCGGAACTTGCCAAAACTCTTCCATTTGCAAAATTCGCACCCGTTGATTCCGCATGAAAGCGGGTTGGCGCGCTTCGTCCGGTCCCTTTCGCCATGGTCTCGGGAAGTGTTGATTGTAATGGCGTGATTATTGAAATTAAGAAAATGGACATTTATGTGGGCAACCTGCCCTACACCGCTACCGAAGAAGACGTTACCGATCTCTTCGCCGCATACGGCCCGGTCGAACGGGTCAAGATCATCACCGATCGCGAGACGGGCCGCTCAAAGGGCTTCGCATTCGTGACACTGGGTGACCAAAGCCAGCTGAATGCCTCGATCGAGGCTCTGGATGGCCAGGACTACCAAGGCCGTGCGCTCCGCGTGAACGCCTCGGAACCGAAGGAACCACGTGCGGGCGGCTACAAGGGTGGCGGCGGCGGTGGTGGATATGGCGGCGGTGGTGGCGGTGGAGACCGTCGCGGCGGCGGTGGCTACAAAGGTGGCGGCGGCGGTTACGGCGGAGATCGTCGTGGCGGTGGCGGCGACCGTCGTGGCGGCGGTGGTGGTGGCTACGGCGGAGATCGCCGTGGCGGCCGCAACAACGACGACTGGGGTTGATTTCCAGTGCCCCGTAGTGGCGGAAGCTTTCCGGCACTCAACGATTTTTCAAGGGGCGGAAGAAATTTCCGCCCCTTCATTATCTGTAGGTTCTCAGGACCCTTGGAGTGATGCCAGTAAAGATTTCCCACGGAATTGTATCGGCAAGTGTCGAGAAGCTCCGAAACTGGGATGGAGGGGCCGAACAGTTCGACTTCATCGCCTGCTTCCACTTCGGTATCATCTCCCAGCGCGATGATCATCTGGTCCATTGTCACACGTCCGAGTAGAGGAAAACGTTTCCCCCGGATACAAACTTCCGCACCTTTTCCGGAAACATGACGGGGATAGCCATCTCCATATCCGATTCCGACGGTGGCGATGCGTGTGGGTTCCGTGGTGACGTGCGTGTGGCCGTATGAAATACCATGGCCGGGCGGGACATTGCGTGTGATCGTGATCCTTGATTTCAGAGTCATCACGTTTCGCAACCGTTCCTGATCGGCAGGGAAGGGGGAAACTCCGTATAGCATGAGGCCGGGCCGGGCCAGATTGCAGGAACCCTTGGGGAATCCCATGATTCCCGCGCTGTTGGACAAATGACGCCACTTGAATGCCTGCGCGCCACCGAGACTAGCGATCACGTTTTCAAACGCCTGGATCTGTCTGTTCGTGAATTCCTCGTCCTCATCCGCTGAGGAAAGGTGGGAGGCGATCCCCTCGATGCCGAGCGATTGAAGGTCCCTGAGTTCCGCGATCTGATCAGTGATATCATCCGGCAGGAAACCTCCACGCCCCATTCCGGTATCGATCGCGATGTGGACGGGCAGACAGACTCCGCGAACTGAAGCGATACGGTTGAAATCCCGCGCCTCTTCGATATTCGAAATGCAGGGGGTGATACTCCTTGCCACGATTTCCTCACGCTCTTCGTTCCAAGTCGCCCCAAGCAGGTAGATCGCTGATTTTACTCCGACCTCCCGGATGCGCCGGGCTTCCCCTACATTCGCGACTCCTAGGAATTCGACCCCGGCTGCTTCGAATTTCCTAGCGATTTCCTCCAACCCGTGCCCGTAAGCTCCCGCTTTTACGACGGCCATCAACGCACAAGCAGAGGACTCCCGTGCGTAAGCCAGATTTCCCTCCATGGCATCGAGATCCACTTCTACCCAGGAGCGTGGCGGAGAAACTGGAAATGCGGAAGGCGACACAGGCGAAGGCTAATCGGATGTGATCGGTTCGCAAGAACGGCTGGTCAGAAAAGGATCAAAAATCCGAACCCCACCCCAGACTGGCTTATCGGGTCGGGCAATTTTGAGTCCGCCAGAGATTCATTGCGATGGGAGAGATTGGCGGCAGCTGAGGGAGCCTCGCAAGCGGGCGGGCAATTCGAGGCGTTTCGTCCACATATCATGTGGACGGGCGGTATCGATAAACTGCTGCTTGTCGCCGTGTTTTCTACGGTCGCCGGGATTCCCGTCAGCTTGCACACAGCGACGCCGATAATATTCCTCTCCCCCTTGTTCGTCCCGAAACGCAGGAAGCGCATAGGGGGAGGAAGATGCGGGCGGCAGGTTGAATCGCGAGCATTGGATCACTTTTTCTCCGCGAAACGACCAGCAGGCATCCACAAACGGCGAGCAACGAAGTCAAACGAATTGTAAGTCGTCGGCGTGGTTGTTCCGGTGGTGATCGAATCCAGCCTCCGCGAATTGCCCGCTCTACTTGATACCAGAGTGGGGCCGGCTGAGGAAACTTGAACTACCGCACCCGGGGCAACGGAAGTCGTCGCTATGCCGGTCACAAGATAGGGAAGAACAGACAGGAGGGAGTTTTTAACAGCCGCCTCACTGGTTTCATCATCTGGAAATCAGTCGAACTTTTTTCCATGGGTGCAAAAACAGGGTTCATCCCGTCGCTGCGGTCCCATCAGCACAAACGGATCATGTCCTTCACGAACTGTCCCCAGAGGAAGAGAAGGCCTCGTTTGGAGTATTGAAAATGTCCGTCATCCGTGAGGCGAATGATACCGCTGCGGAGGTTGTGCGCCACCTGGTTGCGCATCTCTGTTTCGATCCCGGATTCGAGAGTTTCCGGATCGGGCACCAGAAGTTCGGACGACTCGATCTTCATTTTTCCGAGAAACGAGCGGTGATCGGAAAGGATCTCATGGAAGCAGGATCGCTCGCAGGGAACGTGGTTCCAAGTCAGTTCGGGGGCGCACCGCAAGGTCGGCGCGAAGGGAAAATTCGTCGTGCGCCAGGTTTTTCCACCTACATCTGTCGAGGTGACGGAGATGAATGCGAAAGCTACTTCATCTTGTTCGCAGAGGCAGACGGAAGCGATCGCCCGCTCCTCCGGATGCCAGAACAGGCGGAAGTGCTGCTGCATGCCGGACCATCTCCAACCGCAGTCCGAGACATGTTCGAATCCAGCTTCTTCCATTCCCGCGGCCGCTTCGATGGCGTTTGGAAAAAACGAGGGGTTCGGCAGCTCCTTGTGACGGAGGCGGTTGTTCAGAGGCATCCGCAAACGACGGACGTGTGTGAGTAGCTCGATCCAGGGCAGGAAGAACCAGAGGCTGCTGCCTATCACCCCGGCCAGGATGCTCCCGATGATGAAGTAGAAGAAGCAGAAGGTAGCGAACAGGAAAATGACGGCCCCGATCTTCCGACCGAGGTTTTTCCGAGAAGATCGCATAGCCATCGCCAGGACGAATAGGCCGACTACAATCAGTGTTTCACGCATACAGTTTCAAACCTTAGGCTTTAAATTACAAATCTCAATGAAGAGTTGGGTGTATCTACGGGTGTCGCCCGGTGTTTCCGAAGCGGGGTTTGGTAGTTTGAGATCAAAAGTCTCAACCTGCGAGTGCATCCATCAGGTAGGCTGAGGGGCGGAAATTCTCAATCAGGATCTCCTGCCTCCCGTGCCGATTCATGCGAACCTGGCTGAGGTTGAAATTCGGGGTTTTGTGCGGAGCGAAGAGAATATCATCGTGGGTGGCGTTCTCATGTTTCTTGAACATGTCCGGGAGGATGTCACCTCCGAGATGGTCGTCGCGCCCGGTTGCGAGGTGGCATGTGCCGAGAACTTTCTCGTCCTGAATGTCCGCGTAGGACACCGGAAGGACCTGGGTGCCGAAGCCCAGCTCGCCGAGCGTTCCTGTCATCGGGTCGTCCTTGAGGCGGGCGTTGTGCGCGTCGATGGTGTCCTGGTTCCCCTCGATCAGGGTGGAACGGAAAATGCAGCGATCTTTCACGTCAAGGACTCCGAGAGTGCCGTCGTCATATTTCATCGGAAATTGGCCGTTTGCGTCCGTGGGGACGAAATAAACCTCTCCGGCGGGTAGGTTGGCGATGTCCGGCTTCTTCCCCAGACACAGTCCATGGGACTTCTGCGCGTCCTGTTGGTCGAGTCCCAGGGTCGCGGTCAGGGTGCGACCATCCTCAAGCTTGAAGTCGATCTCGATGCTGTCGGCGTTGGTAAGCGAAAGTCGGATCTTTTCGGCATCGCGGGAAACCTCGCGGTAATCCACGGCGAGGCCGGAGTTGAGTATGACGTCGTTGAGGCCGTGGAGTGTCGCCCCGCGGAAGCCGTATTCTTTCGCCTTCGCGGTGAGCGGGGCAGTCGCGGACCAGGTGGAGATGCAGAGGATGAGATCGTAGTGCGGGTAGATATCACGGTCCAGCGAGAGCTCTTTCCCGGAGGTGTCCCAGACTTCGTCCGAGAGATCCAGGTTGGATCCTCTGGTGTGCCGATAGGCGAACATCTCTCCGCCTGTCATACCCAGTTTTCCCATCGCGTGCTCATGGAGCGCCTTGTAGAAATATTCGTAAGCGTTTTTCTGGACCGGATAACCTTCTTCCTCCAGGAACTTGAAATCCCGGATGTGGTCGGCAGGATCGTCGAAATCGATAAGAATACAAACGCGGCACCCTTGGGTAGGCTCGAAGACGGTATGCAGGAGACGAACGACGTCAAACTCGGGAAATTCCCGTTTCTCGGGGTTGAGAAGGATTTCCGGGGAGAGATACTCGGGTAAGGTGGGAAGGGCTGTTGGTGCCATGGTAGGGCGAAACTAAAACCTCGCCGATACATCGCAAGCGGCGATTTGGTGAAAGTTCACTCGCCGAAGTCGAATTCTTCCCCGGAACCGGATTGACCGCCTTTCATCTGCCGGAGGAGTTGACTCCTGTCCTCGAGTTTTTTCCAGACATGCGTCGCGACATAGATCGGCGCCTCCGCCCGGGCCGCGATGGCCAGGCAGTCGGAAGGCCTAGCGTCGATCTCCACGATCTTCTTCTCCATGATTTCGTTGGCGGCACCAAGGATCAGGCGGGCATGGAATACTTCGCCATCGGATTCGTTGATCACCACGCGCTGGACGTTGGCTCCGAAGGCCTCGAGCGTGAGCATGTAGAGATCGTGTGTGAGGGGCCGCGGCATTTTTTGCCCGCTCATCGCCGCGTTGATCGACATCCCGATGGAGGGATCGATGTAGAAAAGGATCACCTTCGAGCCGTCTCCCAGAAACACGGCGCAGCCCGCCTGCGTGGGCATCAGTGCGATGATCTCTACTCTTACAGGCAACGGCATGGCGGAAAACTGGGGGGAGTGGCTCGGGATGTCGAACGTGAAGTCTGGCTCAGGGATTCCTTCCGAGAAATTTCCGTGACTGGACCACGTATTTCAGCGCCCATTTTCTGACACCTGCCTGTTCTTCCTTGGAGAGCGCGCGCACTACCCTGGCGGGAGAGCCGAGCACAAGTGAACCAGGGGGGATGATGGTGCCACCCGTCACCAAGGCGCCGGCTCCGATGATGGATCTCTCTCCTATTTCCGCTCCATCGAGCACGATGGCACCCATGCCGACCAGGACTTCGTCGCGGACGGTGCAGGCGTGGAGGATGGCGGAGTGGCCAACGGTGACCAGTTCACCCACGTGGCAACCGAAGTCATCCGATAGATGGATCACGGCGTTGTCCTGAACGTTCGAACGGGGGCCGATGGTGATCTGGTTGATGTCCCCGCGGAGGGTGGAGTTGTACCAGATACTTGATTCCTCGCCGAGGGTCACGCGCCCGATGATGTCAGCACTGGCCGCCACGAAGACGCTGGAAGGTATTTCAGGAAAATGTTCTTCGTAAGACTCGGTTGCCATGTCCGTGACGCTGCACCAAAAATCACGGTTTGGCCAGTTTCAACCGGAGAGTGGTTCAGTAGTTGCCCTTCCGGAACGGGTGCTCTTTGCCTTCATCGAAATCCTTGATCCGCGCTTTGGTGATCTCGCCGAAATGGCCACCGTAGGAAACGACAAGTGCTTTTTATTGTGACGGTATGCCATGATGCCTCTGCCACGAGGGCCTTCCTTCCCATCCCGGGAGAGTCCGCTTCCATAAACCACATGCCAGTCGAGTGCGGTGACGAACGCAGCGGTTCGTTCGGGGGTTGTGAGTCGGACGAGCTTGAATGAAGAATCCGCTCCGGGTGCACCATAGGTTACGCCGAAGACTTCCGGCGCGCTGTGCCTGCCTTTCAGCTGGCCGTGGAAAACGCCGTCGCCCTCGTATGCGACGGGATCCAGAAGCGATACCGGGACGTCCCATTTTTCAGTCAGTTGGTCCTCTTCATCCCTTGGCGAAACCGGGGACGTAGCTGCCATTGCGGTCGGTGGCATAGTTCGCGTCGGCAATCTGCAATTGCCGTAGGTTGCCCGTGGAGCCCGCTTTGTCGGTGGCGCCGCGGAATTTCATGAAACTGGCGACGGACAGGGCTGACAGAACCACGATGACGGTGATCGTGACCAATGGCTTGACAAGGGTGAACCCGCCCGAGCGGGTAGGAATTTTCGTGGATGGTGGATGGGATTTAAGCATGGCTTCTTTGGTGGAGTCCGCAAATCCCTACCGTTTTCCCGAAATTGTCTTGTCCCGCAAGGTTACCACATGCATCGACCCCATGAATTCGCCCAAATCAATTGTTGAAGCATGAAGAAACCGCTCGGAGAAATGATCCTTAGCTTTCTGTTGTGGTCGTGGGAGAGGCGCCTGCCACTGGTGTTGGCGCTGCTTGCAACGATCGTCCTTGGCGGGTTTTTCGAATTTGCCAGCGAGATCAGGGAAAAGGAAACCGAGCGTTTCGATGAGGCGATACTACTCGCCATGCGGGTACCGGGGGATACCTCCGACCCCATCGGTCCGCCGGAGGTGGAGGAAATCGCCCGTGATCTCACCGCCCTGGGGGGATTCGCGATTCTGACCATCGTGACCCTCACCGCGTTCGGGATGGCCTTGTTTTCCGGGAAAATCAGACTGGCCTGGTGGGGACTCGGCTCCGTTCTGACGGGGGCCACCCTGGCAAGTCTGCTGAAGCAAGGCTACAATAGGCCGCGCCCCGAGCTGGTCGAGCACGGGACCTTGGTATCCAACGCAAGTTTTCCCAGCGGACATTCCATGATGTCAGCCGTCGTCTATCTGACTCTCGGCATACTCATCGCTCGGACTCAGGTTCAGAACAGAGTTCGGGTCTTCGTTATTTTCGTTTCCGCGATGCTTACCTTTGTCGTCGGGCTTAGCCGCATATACCTGGGAGTCCACTGGCCGACCGATGTGGTAGGGGGCTGGATGCTGGGTGCCGCCTGGGCGTTGCTTTTCTGGCTCATCGCGGCGAGGATCGAGCGTGGAGAGAGAAGTCGGTTGTCGCACGATTCATGAATCGCGCTCATCTCACATCGGTGCTTGACAGATCCAAATCGTTTTGCTGGTCTCCGCCCGGGCCGGAATAGAGGGGTTGTCCCGGAGCTTTCCGGAGCCTCGTTCCCCTTCTTCCGGAATCCGCGGTGCCTGATTACCGAATTATCAGGTTTCCTCCGTTAGCAAATCAGTTTCTACCAGCCTTTTTACCTTCCTACGAATATGGATATCACTTCTCCCTTATGGTATGTCGCCTACATCACCGTATTGGTCGGTCTCGCGGGCTACGGCTCGCACCGGCTTACGATCATTTACTTGTATCTGAAGCATTCCAGGAACAAGCCCGAGCCGCTCGAAACCTTCCAGGAACTCCCCCTCGTCACCATCCAACTGCCGGTATTCAACGAGCTTCACGTCGTGGATCGCCTTCTGGACTCGGTCGCAAAACTCGATTACCCGCAGGAAAAACTCCAGATTCAGCTTCTTGATGACTCCACGGACGAAACGGTGGACATCTGCCGCGCCGGGATAGAGCGCCTCGTCGCCCGCGGGTTCGATGCGCAGCACATCCACCGCACCGACCGTACCGGATACAAGGCTGGAGCACTCGAGAACGGGACCCGCTTCGCGAAGGGTGAGTATCTCTTCATCCTGGATGCGGATTTCGTCCCGAATTCAGACGTTCTTCAGAAAACCATCCACTACTTCTCTGATGAGAATATCGGCATGATCCAGACCCGCTGGGGTCACTTGAACCGCACGTTCAACATTTTGACCCGAATCCAGGCGATGTTTCTGGACGGACACCTCGAGCTCGAACAGACGGCACGCAACCGTTCCGGTCGCTTCTTCACGTTCAACGGCACGGCCGGGATCTGGAGGAAATCCTGCATCGCGGATGCGGGCGGCTGGGAGCACGATACCCTCACCGAGGACATGGATCTCAGCTACCGTGCGCAGCTCAAGGGCTGGCGTTTCATTTTCCTCAACGAAGTGGAGACCCCTGCGGAACTCCCGGTCGATATGGACGGTTTCAAGAGCCAGCAGCACCGTTGGACCAAAGGGTCCATCCAGGTCTGCAAAAAAGTCCTGCCTGCCATCTGGAAAAGCGATGTGCCGCTGTTCGTAAAAATGGAGGCGACCGCCCACCTCACATCGAACTTCGCCTACCTGCTCCTGATCTGCCTTTGTTTCCTGATCTATCCGAACCAGCACGCGCCAGACTTCGGTAAGCTCACCGCGTATATCATCAATATCCCGATCTTTTTCTTCGCCTCGGTCTCAGTGATCCTTTTCTACCTCACCTCGCAGAAAGCCCTGCGTCCGGATACCTGGTGGAAAGAGATCCCATATCTTCCGCTTCTTCTCGCCCTCGGTATCGGCATGTCGATCACCAACGCGAAGGCTGTGATCGAGGCTCTCTGCAACCACCAGACCGCCTTTATCCGCACCCCGAAGTACGGGATCGAACAGAAAAATTCCGATTGGAAAAAGAGCAGCTACAAGGCGATGAAAACCCTTACTCCATTCGTGGAATTCCTGTTCGGTTGCTTCTTCCTGTTTGTCGTGATCGAAGCCGCCATGCAGGGAAGAGTGGCATCAGCAATTCTTTTGCTTCCATTCCCTGTCGGTTTCTTCTATACGTCGATGTCCTCGTTGGCACGCATGCTGCCATCGTTCTCCAGTCCCGGAGATACCAAAACGCCAGCCGCTAACTCGACCGATTCTAAATAAAACATGAAAAGAGGTATCCTCCACCTGCTTCTCCCTGCTCTCAGCTTGCTTGCCCCGCTGCTTCTAAACAGCTGCGGTTCTTCAGGAGCCGACGACCGTAACCAGATGGTCGTCAGTGTCCGTGATCAGAAAATGCTCCTTTTGCGCGACGGGAAACCCGTCAGATCCTACAAGGTCTCTACCTCGAAGTTTGGCGTAGGGGATGTTCCGAATTCAAACCGGACTCCTCTCGGCAAGATGAAGGTAGCGAAAAAAATCGGCGGGGGAGCGCCCGTTGGCGCGGTTTTCAAAAGTCGTCGCCAGACCGGAGAAGTGATCAAGCCGAACGCACCCGGACGCGATCCGATCGTCAGCCGCATTCTCTGGTTGACCGGAACGGAGTCATCCAACAGGAACGCGTTTCGCCGTTTCATATACATCCACGGGACTCCCGAAGTGAGTCGTCTCGGTAGTCCGGCATCCTATGGTTGCATCCGTATGGATTGTTCCGATGTCGTGGACCTTTATAACCGGGTAGGTGCCGGTGCCGATGTCGTGGTCATCCGCGGTTCTCTCAAGACACCCCGGACACAGAGAAACTTCACCGCCGCCCGTTAGGTCTGATCACATCTATTTTCCTCAGGTTTTTCCCGAACATGAGCTTGACAGGTGCGCGGCACCTCCTCTAGCTTCCCGCCCCATCCGCTACGGAACCCCACTTTATCACACCGTTTATCTCCAATACACCATGGCCAACACGAAATCAGCAATCAAGCGCAACCGCCAGACCGTCACTCGCACGGAGCGCAACCGCGCGGAAAAAAGCCGTATGAAATCCGCCCGCAAGAAAGCTCTCGCTGCGATCGAAACCGGCGACAAGGACGAGGCATCCAAGGCCGCTTCCGAGCTTCGCGTCCGTGGTGGACAAGGCTGCGAAACGCAACCTGATTCATCCGAACAAAGCTGCGAACCTCAAGAGCAAGACCGCGAAGGCCATCGCAGCGATTGACTGAGTTTCCGTCAGGGGAATTTTCAGAAATTCAAGCGGGCCGGACCTCCGGTGCCGCTTTTTTTTGCAGATGATGCAGACTCCAACTCCGAACCGGGCGGAAACAGCCGCGAAAATTGCCGCCAATCCAGCGAACTACAAAGTTTGCGAGGGGTGTGATTCGATCGTAGGGAGGTCTACCGCGATCTGCCCGAATTGTCATAGTTTCCGCTTCGATACGGCATCCGAAACCGTGGTCAATCAAGCGGTGCTGCTTGGAAACAGAGAGCAACGCTCGGTGACCGCAGAGGACTTGGCCTGAATTTCCTTCCAGAATGGCTACAGCTTTCAAGGAATGGCAAGTGGTGTGCGATGCATTGGCCAGCGGTCGCCAGTCATTACTATTGCGCAAAGGCGGAATCCACGAAGGGCGTGAGGGATTTTCTTTCGCTCACGAATCCTTCTTTCTTTTTCCAACCAAGTTCCACGCCCAATCACAGCAGGTGAGGGAAGGGGATTTCACCCCGGAGCAGGAATGGCAGGTCGGCGATCCATTCGAGATCACCCATCACTGCGTCGCCGAATTCGCCGTGACCCTCACGGATTGGGATCGTGTGGAAGCGCTTTTCCCATACCACATTTTCACTTCGGAAACTCTGAAGGAGCGTTTCGATTGGGAGGGAAAAGGCATGGCGACCGGCAGCATCCATCTTGCCTTGGTCAGGACCTGGAAACTCGCGGAACCCGTGCGCCTGAATTACGAAAAACGTTTCGGAGGTTGTCGGTCCTGGCTGGATATTCCCGGTGGGGATCCGGGTTCGGTGGTAAACTCCGTGCCAGTTCTGGGAGATTCCGAATTCTCGGAGATTTCCAAACAGATCGTCGGCATCGCCGGAATTCCTATCTGAATCAGATAAGGGTTTTCCTGAAATCTTTGCGAATCCGGGGATATCTGATCTTTTGGGTTGTCACTTGGATTTCCATGAACTAATGATGGTCGTCTTTTCGAGAAACGGGCATATCGCAACCGTTTTCAAATCGTCCTCTGCTTTTTGCAAGGGGCGGATCATCCAACGTCTCCATAATCTCTAAAACCATTATCCCACATCGCTTATGAGAACCGCCAGCCTGCTCTTCGTATTCATCACCGCCGGAATCCCCCTTCTGACCAGTTGCGGCCCGAGCGTCAGCGTTCTCTCAAAAAACGAAATCAAATCGGGGCGATCCTTCTCTTCTTCGGTTGAAAAAGTCACCGTCTCCGCCCCTTCTTCCAAGCTCCTTTCGGAGGCCGCTTCCAAGCCAAAGGATAAGCACTCGATGCCGATCTACACCTACGGCGAGCGCAACCGTATCGTCCGGACCACCGCCTACACCTGTTCCGAAGACGATCACATCGAATACGGATCCAAAAACGCGACCGGCACAGATCTCCGCTATTCCGATAAAGTCCGCAGCGCTGCCGCTGACTGGTCGTTCTACCCTGTCGGCACCGTTTTCCGTATCAAGGGGATGTCCCAGCTGTTCGTTGTGGACGATTATGGCTCGGCCCTCACAGGCACCGGTACCATCGATATCTACAAGCCTTGCAAGAACTACATGAACCAATGGGGAAGACGCAATGTCGAGATCACCATCGTGCAATGGGGTTCCTTCACCCGCAGTGCGGAAATTCTCAAAGGCCGCACCAAGTATTCCCACTGCGCCCAAATGCTTTCCAATATCAACCGTCAGCGCCCGGACCTCGCACGTGTCGCCTCGAACTGAGTTGTCAGCGAAGGTGGCCGCATAGGAGGCGACCGTAATTTTTTTAATGAGTCGCAGACCTTCGACCGTCGGAAGGATGCGGCGAACGGCCACACGGGCGCTTATCGTCAGATAGTCTGCTGCTACGGGGTCAATAACGCGGATAGAAACAAATCCATCGGTTCAATTGCCCTCGGCCCACCGTGCGCTGCCCTCGCTCGTTTGCCTTTTGGTTCGCGGATTGGAAAGCGTCACCCGGGCACCTCTCCCGCTTTCACTGCACTGGTGCAGCCAGCCGTGCCGCCCTGCATGCCGCGCGGAAGAGAAACGATTTCCCTGTGAATTCCTCTACGGTCACTTCGTCACACTGTTCGAAATCCTTCTCCAGCATCTCCGCTACCTCCCCGACGAACTCCTGATCAGGGACGAACGCCGTGATTTCGAAATTCAGGCGGAAGGAGCGATTGTCAAGATTCGCGGTCCCCACCGTCGCCATCCTTGAGTCGATGAGCATTACCTTCTGGTGAAGGAAACCGCGCCGGTAGCGGAACAGTTTCACCCCGTAGGGGATCGATTGCTCGAAGTAAGCGAAGGCGGAAAGCCAGACGAGAAGGTGATCGGCCCGGTTCGGCAGCATGATTCGTACATCCACGCCCCGCAGTGCCGCGAGCTGTAGTGCGGTCATCACCCCGTCGTCCGGGACGAAATACGGGCTGGCGATCCAGAGCCTCTCCCGCGATGTGTTCGCGGCCTCCGCGACAAGCAGCTTCCAGGAATCCAAAGGATCGGCCGGCCCGGTGGGGATCACTGCCGCGATCTGGTCCGTTTTCCTGGGAGTGGTTTCCCAGTTCAGCACCGGCACCTCGTCACGTGCCCAGAACCAGTCTTCCAGAAACACCAACTGGATCGCCTGCACGGCCGGTCCCTGCAGGTGAAGGTGAGTATCCCTCCAGTCTCCGAACCGGGTGCTCCGACCGAGATACTCGTCGCCTACGTTCAGCCCGCCTACAAACGCCTCGTTCCCGTCGATCACCACGATTTTCCTGTGGTTCCGGAAATTCATCTGCAGGCGGGACCACCATTCGCGCCCGGAACCGAAACATTCACATTCGATGCCCGCGTCCCGCATTTCTCCGAGGAAAGTGGACGACAGCTTGTGAGAGCCGATCTCATCGAACAGAAAATAAACTTTCACCCCGGCCCTCGCCTTCCCGATCAGCGCCTTCTGGAATTTTCCACCGATCTTGTCGTTCTTCACGATGAAGAAATTCACACAGATATACTGTTTCGCGCGGTCCATCGCGGAAAACAGGTGCTCGAAGGTTTCAGTTCCGTCTATCAGCAGATCCAGCTCGTTGCCCTTCGTGAACGGCAGGCCACCGAGTTCCTCCGCCCCTTTCTCGAAAACATCCTCCTCGGGCAGATCGACAGCGTACCGGTTCAGTTTCGAATGCATTTCCTCGGCGATCCTACGAAGCTCCGCGTCATTGCTGCGGCGGGCGCGGACGTATCCTGAGAAACGGTTCCGGCCCAGTAGCCAGTAGAGCGGGATTGCGAAAAACGGCAGCGCCATGAGGCACACGACCCATGCGATCGTCCCCTGCGAGGTGCGGGTATTCATCAGCGCATGCAGGATGTGGAGGAATCCGACGATATAGAAAGCGATCAGCAGGCCGAGACCCCACCACGTACTGGGGTCGAAATCTGGATTGAACATGTCCGGCATGGGGGGACGATAGGGAAAAGCCGGGTGGCGACAAGACCAGCGCCGAAACGGATTTGAATTTCCAGTTTCTCATAAGCTCGCGCGCCATGTAGGCTCACTGTCATGAACAAACCGGAAGTCACACCGAAGAACATCGTTCTGATCGGCTTCATGGGTAGCGGGAAATCAACCGTCGGGCGCGCGCTTCACCAGCGCCTCGGCTATTCCCTTACGGACATGGACCAGTTGATAGAGCATACGATGGGAAAGAAAATCACCGAAATCTTCAAAGAGGAGGGCGAGCAGGCTTTCCGGGATTTCGAAACTCTCCAACTCCTGGAGATCGCCAAACATACTGAAACGCGGCACATCGTTTCCACCGGTGGAGGCATCGTCATCCGCCCGAACAACCGCAGTTTTCTGCGGAAGCTTGGTTATGTCGTCTGGCTGGATGCCCCGCAGGAAACGATTCTGGACCGGACTTCCCGCAACCGCGACCGCCCGCTGCTCAATCATGCGGATGCTGCCCTCCGTGTCGCCAGTCTGCTGACGGAGCGGGAGCCGTGGTATCGTGAGACAGCCCATCTCAAGGTCGACACCAAGGACCTCGACTCAGACGAGATAGCCGCAGGAATCCTGGAAAGCGCGAGGTATTTCTTCACCCACCCGGTATGAGCGAAACCAAGGAGCGGGTCCGCGCTTGGGCTGCGGAACTCGGGTTTGATGATTGCCGCATCGCCACAGCGAAACGGGCCACCCATGCCGATGAATACGATCAGTGGCTAGCGGAGGGCAAGCACGGGGAGATGAAATGGCTGGAGCGCAACCCCGCCCGCCGTGCCGATCCCCGCGAAGTCCTGCCCGGCTGCAAATCCGTAATCTGTCTCGCCATAAATTACTACACAGGTAGTAGCCCGTTTCCCGAAGACCATCCGCAGGATTACCGGATCGCCCGCTATTCGTGGAACAACGATTACCACGATCTGGTGGAGAAGCGCCTTGCTGATTTCGATGCGAAACTCAAGACCATCGGCGGGACTCAACGCTACTACGTCGATACCGGACCGGTTCTCGAAAGAGATTTCGCCACTGATTCCGGTCTTGGTTGGAGCGGGAAATCCACTGTCCAGATCCATCGTGGGATGGGCACCTGGTTCTTTCTCGCCGAGCTTCTCTCCACGCTGGATCTTCCGGCGGACCAGCCCTTCGGGGACCACTGCGGGAAATGCACGCGATGCATCACCGCATGTCCGACCCAAGCGATCACCGCGCCGCATAGCATGGACGCCCGCCGCTGCATCTCGTACCTCACCATAGAGAACAAAGGCCCCATCCCAGAGGAATTCCGCCGAGCTATCGGAGACAGGATCTACGGATGTGACGACTGCCTGGATGCCTGCCCGTGGAACCGTTTCGCGAAAGAATCCCGGGAAATCTCCTTCCAGGCACGCGAATCCGTTTTCTCCATGAAACTCCGCGACTTCCTCAGCCTCGATGTCGAAGCCTTTCGCGCACTTTTCGCAAAGTCTCCCATCAAACGCATCAAGCGGGAGCGCTTCCTGAGAAACGTATGCGTCGCTCTCGGAAACACCGGCACCGCGGCGGATCTTGCTGCCTTGGAAATCGCACGCATCGATCCCGATCCACTCATCTCCGAGCACGCCGCTTGGGCGATCTCGGAAATCAAATCGCGCAGCGAAGGAGCGCTTGTTTCCTACCGTGAGTCGCAATAAGAAACGCCCGCTGGAGAACGAACTCCCGACCTTCCATGCGCGCCGCTTGTGGTGCTCCAACTCCGGGCATCCAAGCGTTTTGAAGCAGTCGTATTTATTTTTAATACTTCTTGATTTTCTTCAAAAAAAATTTCATCCTGCGCCCACAACACCTTAGTGAAAACACACTCCTTCCCGAACGAGTCTTTCCGCCGCGCCAAGCTTCTTCCCATTGGCATTTCTCTGATTTCGGTCCTTGGAAGTCCGAGCCGTATTTCCGCCCAGACATGGACGGACGGGACCGGCACCGGGCGATGGGCCGATACTGGAAACTGGTCCACACCCGGCTTTCCCGATTCCCGAGGTGCCAACGTGGAAATCGCGCAGGACATCAGCTCACCACAGACAGTGGTTTTGGATCGCAAGGTCGATCTGAACCGATTGACCGTTGGTGACAGCGCCGCTCCGAATTCGGGTTATACGATCAACGGAGCCTCGGGCGGAACTTTGAATTTCCTCCGATCCACAGGCAACGCGGACCCGGCCATCATTTCCCAGAACGGCCCGAACGTCATTACCGCCGATGTCCGCGCGGATCTGTCCCGTGTGACCATTTCAAACACAGGAGGTGGTAGTCTTTCCCTTTCCGGAATCTCCCGTGGGGACGGTGGTGTCTTCCGCTTCTCCGATGCAGGGACGACGGTTGCGCCAGGAGGAGGATTGATTTCCACAAACGGGATCGCGAACGTTTTCTCGACCTACAACGGCACCGATTGGGCCACCTACGACTCGGTCACCGGTGCGGTCGGCAGATTCACCGGTTACAGTACTCTGGCCGCGGCCACCGCGGCATCCAATGCGAATGTCACCGGGAATGCGACACTTGCCTCATCCAAAACGATCAACTCTTTGCAGGTAGTCAGCATCACCGGCGGACAGGCGCTGAATCTCGGTGCGAATGATCTGACGGTTTCCTCCGGCGGTATCCTGCGGAACGGAGGGAACCACAATTACTCCATCAACGGGGCGGGCGCGCTCCGCACGGGAGCCGGAAACGAACTAGTGGTGCATAACAATTCCACCAACCAGCTCGCCATCAACGCGCGGGTTGTCGCGGACGGGATCACCGTGAACTCGGCCAATCGCATCATTTTCGCAAACGCGGGCAACGAATACGGCACGGGATCGATCAATATCGTCCGTGGTTTCACCCGGTTCAACAACGCGACCGATTTCGCTAACGACTTCAATATCGCAGCGACCAATCCGGCCTCGGCTACCCAGTCCTCGATGGAGCTTAACAATAACGGGGTCACCCGTTTCAACGGGAACTTCCAGCTCAACGGAACCCTTGATTCGGTGGGGAACAATACTCCTGCCGCAGAATTCGGAGCAGGGAAAACCCTTGGCGGGATCGGTGAATCCCGGGTGAACTCCACTGTGTTCGGTGCGATCGCGCCGGGCGACGACGGCAGAAACGGAACCTTGCGCTTCACCAAAGAGCTCATCTTCGCCCCGGGTTCGAGCCTTGTTCTCGATATCGGAGACAATGGTCTCAGCTACAACGGCGCTACTTACGACCGCGTCAGCCAGACGGGCACCGGTGGAATGGTCCAGATTTCAGAAGGAGTGGGACTTGATCTCATTCTTCGGGACGGTGCCGAACTCGATCCCCTGGAAAGCTACTTCCTGCTTACCCGCGCCGATAGCGGAACCTATGGTTCCACGTTCACAGGGAAAGGGGAAGGGGCCACCTTCCAAGTAGGCAATTTTCTCACCGACATCACCTACCTGGCGAACTGGACCGGCACCTTCGCGACCAGCACGCTGACCGGAGGCAACGATGTCGCGCTCTACAACATCCGTGCGATTCCCGAACCCTCAGGCGCATCGCTCGCCTGCCTCGGCGCGCTCGGCCTGCTGCTACGCCGTCGCCGGATTTAGCTCACCCCAGGCTCGGGTTTGTTCGAGATCCATTCACCCCATGGCTCGACAATAGGAGGGCCTGGATAGAGACTTTTCATTTCCAGTAGTAGAGAAACGGAATATGAATCGTCGCACAGTCTGGATCATTTCGCTCATCGTCGGAGCCGGGATCGCTCTGTTCTGCATCCTCCGCAGAGAGGCCGTCCCCGAGATCGCTTGGAAATTCCGTCTGCCTGAGAAGGAATACGTGCTTTGCGTCGCCACGCTCGAAACGGGTGTGCGATCCATCCTGGTTGCCGGAATACAGCAGGGAAATTACGGGAGCAGCGATTTCGATAGCTATCTTGTCTGTTTCGATCTCGCGACCGGCAAAAAGATTTGGACACGGTATGAGAAAGAAGCAGGGAATTTCCGGGGAGGGAAGCGGCCTTCTTCACTTGCGTTCGATTCTTCCGGGGACCTGATCGTTGGCTGGAACTACTTCGCGGTCAGCGAGGGTGATTTCGAAACGGTTTCCAAGTTGTCGGTGAAAGACGGGGCTGTGATCTGGGATTGGACCGAACCGTCGCAAGGACCTCGTTCGCCCGGCACAGGCTACTCTCACAGCTCATGGATTGTTTGTGACGGATCTGATGTGTTGGTGAAAACGGAGCGATCCGTCGGGACTTTCGGAGGTGTTTCCGACCTGCGGGACTTTTACATCGTGATTGATGCCGGCACTGGAAGGCTTGCATCCGGACCATCGGTTGCGGCAGATGATCCCAGAGCAAGATGGCGGCGGTCCGTGATGGAACCGCTCGCATTCACCGCTCCGGACGGCAGTGAAATCATCTGGGGGATTCATCCGTATGACCGCTCCAAGGCCAACTGGCTGAAGTGGCGCAAGGATCCTCATCTCGGTATTTGGAAGCCCGCTTCCGAATGGGATGTCGGGGAACGCGTCCACGTAACGAAAAAGCGACCCAAAGGAGGTGGATCTGAGGATTTTGCCCTTGTCGGGCGGGATAAGGAGCGAGCTCTGAAGCTCCTCTATAAAAACGGGGAGTCAATACCGTCAGCCGCGCTACTCGCCGACATGGGCGCAGAACCCGAGGTCCGGAGCTGGAGGATCGTCGGATTGGAAAACGGAACCGAAATCGGACGAACTCTGGCAGGAGGGACAGGGATTGTTCACAATTATGATGGCCCCGTCGCCCTGACAAAACGTGGATCCGTTGTTACCAGCGGATCGATGGTTGGTGGTCACCGTCCCCAAGCCATCGTTGTTTGGAAATGAAAGCTGATCGACTTACCGCGGAGCTGCGTCTGGCTAGACGAGAGACGATCGGCGAAATCGAATATTCCGGAAAACGGGAAATCGGGGTTCTCGTCTCCAGAGATTCTTGCGGTAGAAGCGCCCGAAGATCGCCCCTGCCGCAAGATTTCCTCCCCGGAAGCGATTTTGCCCTTTTCGGGTGGGGGTGAGTCCGCTGTATTCGCCGTGCGGGAGTGGATTCCCGCAAGACAGACCGTATTTCCTATGCTCGCCCTTCTTGTTGCCCTGCCAATCCTGGCTTTTCTCGCCATTCTGCTCGGTGCGCCGGCACGCCTCACGGCGATCGGAGCCTGCGCCGTGAACTTCGTTCTCGGCTCGGTTCCATGTTTTGCTGGAAGTCCGATGTCTGGAGCCTTTCGCTGCCGGTCCTTGAAAAACCAGCGCTGCACCTGAGTTTCGCTTACTACGATGGCATGAGCCTGGTGATGGTCCTGCTTTCCGTGATCGTGGCGCTGGCCGCCGTACTTTCCGGTAAATCTCCGGAAGGAAACGAGAAACTCTACTACGGTTCCTCGCTGCTGATCGCCGCAGGCGCCATCGGTGCCTTCGCCTCGACGGATCTGTTCTTCTTCTACGCCTTCCACGAAATGGCTCTGATTCCGACTTTCCTGATGATCGGGATGCTGGGACGTGGCGACAGGCGGGGAGTGGCCTGGAAAATCACGATCTACCTCGGCCTCGGCTCGCTGGTCCTTCTGGTCGGCCTCGCCTGGTTGGCTTCGCTCGCCGGGACGTTCAGCATTCCGGAAATTCTGGCGAACAGGCCGGAAATCGATCCTGCCGCGCAAAAAGGCATCGCCGCCCTGCTACTGATAGGCTTCGGAACCCTTGTTTCACTATTTCCGTTCCACTCCTGGGCGGCGCCCGCGTACGCCAGCGCCCCGGCTCCCACCGCGATGCTGCACGCGGGAGTCCTGAAAAAATTCGGTCTCTACGGGATGCTCCGCATCGCCCTTCCGCTGGTTCCCGATGGCCTGCAGGTCTGGTTGGTGCCGCTGCTGGTGCTGCTGCTTGGAAACATCCTATGGGTCGGGCTGGTTACGATTTCCCAAAAACGTCTCGATACGCTGCTCGGTAGTTCTTCGGTAATGCATATGGGGTATATCTTTCTGGCGATCGCCGCACTGATCGCCGTCCCGGGCAACACTCTGGCGCTGCCTGCTGCGGTCGTCCTGATGTTCGCCCACGGCATCTCGATCGCACTGCTCTTCGGTCTCGCGGATCGCATCGAGCGCAGCACCGGCTCGCTCGATCTCGCGGATATGGGTGGCCTGGCGAAATCCGCGCCCAAAATGGCGTTTCTTTTCGGGATCGCCGCAATGGCGTCCATCGGCCTTCCCGGTCTGGCGAATTTCTCCGGGGAGGTGCTCGTATTCCTCTCCGCCTTCCGTGAGGTACAGCCCGGCGGACGGCCTCGGCCCGGTCCAGATCGCGTGCATCCTCGCCATCTGGGGAGTGGTGATATCCGCCGTCTACATGCTCCGCGCCTACCGGACCATCTTCCAAGGTCCGCCCGTCGCCTCTACCGCTAGCGCACGCGACCTGACTCTCATCGACCACGTCCCGGCAGTCATTCTTATCGTCGCCCTCCTGGCCGTCGGCTGTTACCCCAACCTTTTACTCAACGTCCTTAAGGTTCTTCCCTGAAGGTTGAGATTTGAAATTTGAATTTTATGCCCGCTTACTACCTGGAAGCACTCACCGTCACCCTTGGTTTCGTCATTCTGTTGGCGGAGGCCTTCGTTTCGTCGAAACAGAAATCCTGGGCGGGATACGCCGCGGCGATCGGCCTTACCGTCATTCTCGTCCTCTCGTTTTTCGCCAAAGGACCGCAGTCAGGTGGAAACGAGGGGTGGGCGCTCTGGAATTTCTACCGCTTTGATTCGCTCGCGATGTTCTTCAAAGGATTCTCCCTGGTGGCGACGATCCTGGTTGTGCTGATGGCGGTGGACTACCGCTCCGTGCTCACCCGTTTCACCGAGGACCCGACGACCGAGGCCGGCACGGGCGAGTTCTACGCGCTGCCGATTTTCGCCTGCGCGGGCATGATGTGGATGGCTTCCGCGAAAGATCTGGCCGGGGCGTTCGTCGCCCTCGAGCTGGTTACGATCACCTTTTATATTCTCGTCGCGTTCATGCGCCGCAATGTCGGATCGCTTGAGGCCGGAGTGAAATATCTCATCCTCGGCGCTCTCAGCACCGGCTTCCTCGTTTATGGGATCGCTTGGATCTATGGCACCACCGGAACGATGAGCCTGGAGCTTCTGCCCGGAAAGGTCGCCGGAATCACGAACACCGTTCCGTTGCTTTTCGGAATCGCCCTCGTCCTCGTCGCCCTCGGTTTCAAGGTGGGAGCCGTGCCCATGCAGATGTGGATCCCGGATGTCTACCAAGGCGCTCCGACCCCGACGACCGCTTTCCTCTCCGTAGCCTCGAAGGCGGCGGGTTTCATCCTTCTCATCCGTTTCCTCACACCGTTCCTTGATGATGCTTCGCCCGTGCGCTCGCAGGTTCTCGTGATCCTGCTCATCCTTGCCTGTGCGACTTTGCTCTACGGAAACTTCGCCGCCATCGCGCAAACCAACTTCAAGCGCTTGCTCGCATACTCATCCATCGCGCACGCTGGATTCCTGATCCTGGCTCTCGCCGCTTGGAATGCTCCGACCACTTTTACCGTGGATTCCGCGGAAACCGTTTCCTTCTATCTCGCGACTTACCTTTTGATGACCATGGGCGTGTTTTTCGTTCTCGCCCAAATCCGAATCCAGCGTGATGGCGAAGCGATCTCGGATTTCAACGGACTTGGGAAAACCAATCCGGCTCTCGCCCTGGCGATGACGGTCCTGCTCGCCGCTCTCGCCGGGATTCCACTCACCGCCGGCTTCTGGGGGAAATTTTTTGTCTTCGTGCTCGCCGCGAAAGCCGGACTCTGGGCCGGACTGGTGATCGCGATCATCGCCGCCGCCGCCGGATTCTACTACTACTTCAAGACGATCCGAGCGATGTGGTGGATCGAGCCGAACCACGAAGCGGTGATCCGACTTCCTCTGGTTTCCAAGGTTGCCGTTGTTACGCTCACCGTGCTCACCCTGATCATCGGCATCTATCCGCAGCCCATCCTCGCGCTGTTGAAGTAGGCTCCGATTCAGCTGTTTCGGGATATTTCCCATCAGTCGACCGATGGCGAGCGGGATGGACCGGGCGCAGATTTCGTCGTTCGTTCATTCGGCGACTTGAAGGACCTATTCATATGGGAATAATGGTCTCTAAGCCAAATGTTCAAATGTGTTAGGAACGTTTTACGCTTGTGCCTCCCGTAAAAAAAACCCCCATAGAAATGACAACCGTTAATAGAAAACCTCTGGTTTTGGCTCTTGTTGCCCTACCCCTCGTGGGCGTCTCGTTTGCCGCTACCTCATTCAACGCTCCTTTGACCTCGCTGCCGTCGCAGATGAATATCGCCAACCCGGCTTCTGTAGGGGCTGTCACGTTCGGTTCGAACGGAGCTACCTTCGCAAGCCCCGGGGACAATGAACGCAATTATCTTCGCACGAACGCGACGGATTTCGGAGCTGCTTCTTTCACTGCTTTCCTTACGGTGACCACTACCCTCGGGGAATCTTTTAGCGGCAACTCCCAATTGTTTTTCGGCCTTGGAACCGGAGCCAGAGGAGAGTTCGGTGTTCCCGATCGGAATACCAACCACGCTGTTTTCCTGATTCTGAATAACCAGGCCAATCCCGCGGGTCTGAAAATTTCCGCAACATCCCCGAATGTGGACCCGCTGATAAGCACGGGTGAGAATCAACGGGCCAGTGCCGCCTACAACGCGACCGCGCCGTCCCGCACGAACACCCCCACTACGGCACCGTCAACCGCGACCTCGACGGCGATCCGTTTGAATTTCGACAGCATGACGGATGTTCTGACCTACGCTCTCGACTACGAGTATGCTGGCGATTCAAGCTACGCTGGCTTCACTGCGGACCAGACCATCAGCGGATCAATCCCTGCCGGAACACGAACCGCGTTCAATGGTGCGGCTTCATCAAGTCTGTTCTTCGGTGGGGAGTCGGCAGCAAACGATGTGAACCGTGTCAGCAATCTATCTGTCACAGTGGTCCCGGAGCCGAGTGCCTTGGCTCTCGTTCTGGTCGGACTCTCAGGCATGGTGGCGCGCCGGAAACGCTAGGCTGCTTCGGGTTACGAGAAATCCAGATACTGAGTTTCACAAGTCGTCCGGTTCAATCGAGCCGGGCGGCTTTTTCACCATCCCAATCAAGTGTAGCCGGTGGCCTGGGTGCGCGTCCCATTCCGAGGGGATGCCGACGAGGTTCGCAGACCTCAACCGTTCGCCATCGCCAGGCCGGCGAGGCGGCCGGTGGTCCAGGCTGCCTGGAAATTGAAGCCGCCGGTGATGCCGTCGATGTCCAGGCACTCGCCGGCGAAGTGTAGTCGGGGCACGGTTTTGCTTTCCATGGTGCGGAAATCGACTTCGCGAAGGCGGACACCACCGCAGGTGACGAACTCGTCCTTGTTGGTGGTCTTGCCGGTCACGGGGAAACGGCACTCGCTGAGAAGCTGGACGAGGACGTTCTCCCTGTCCTTGGGGAGCTGGGACCACTGGGTTTCCGGAGGGATGGCGGCGGTTTCGACGAATCTTTCCCAGAGACGGCGGGGGAGTCCTTCGGGCGCGCGGTTTTTCACGAGGGTTTTCCCGGATGAGGTCCGGTGGTGGGAAAAGGTGTGGCGCAGTTGCTCGGCGGTGGTGGTGCCGAGCCAGTTCACGGAAATCTCCAGACGGTAGTCGCTTTCGGAAAACCGCCGGGCCTCCCATGCGGAGAGACGCAGGATGGCGGGGCCGCTCAGGCCGCGGTGGGTGATGAGCAGCGGGCCGGTCTGGGCGAGGCTCTTCGGGAGCACTTTGACACTGGCGCTCCGGACGGAGAGTCCTGCGAGACCTTCCAGCCGCGGGTCGGTGACGTTGAAGGCGAAGAGGGAGGGCACGAGTGGCTCGACGGTGTGGCCAAGTGACTCGATCGCGCGGGTGAGGGGGGAGGCTTTGAGTGAGCCGGAGGTGACGCAGACGGCATCCGCCGTGACGGTTTCGCCGCCCGTCAGGGTGAGGGTGAAGCCATCGCCGGGGAGCGCGACCAGCTCTTTCGCTCCGGTGCCGGTCCTGAGTGAGACTCCGGCATCGCGGGCGGCTTTCAGAAAGCAGTCGATGATGGTCTGCGAACGATCGGTAACGGGGAACATCCGGCCATCTTCCTCGGCTTTCAGCTCCACTCCGCGCCCGGCGAACCATGCGATGGTGTCCTGCGGTTGCCAGCGGTGGAACGCGCCGCGCAGCTCGCGGGAGCCGCGCGGATAGTTTTTCGAGAGGGCGCCGCATCGAAGCAGGCGTGGGTGACGTTGCAGCGACCGCCGCCGGAGATTCTGACTTTCGAGAGGAAATCATTACCCTTTTCGTAGATGGTGACCCTTGCGGTGGGATCTGCCTCGGCGGCGGTGATGGCTGCGAAAAATCCGGCGGCCCCTCCGCCGATGATGGCGATGTGCTGGTGGGTCATTGGACAAGGGGAGCCTGTTTTCCTTCCGTGAGGGCGAATCTCGGATCTTCCGGAGGACGTGCTTTGACACCTTCCCGTGCGAAGCGGTATGGAGCGATCACTGTCAGGAAATCAGATCTCGATGGGTCGATCTCGAAGGTCGTTTCCTGGTCGTTCATCCAGACGGGGAGTGCGTCGGGGCTGGTGAAGATGATACGGTAATGACTGGCTTTTCCCGAATTGGATCGATAGCCCACCTGTTGGTAGAACTCTGCTTCCCCGACGTATTCCAGCTTGCCCTTGATTTGTTTTCCCCAGGTGTTCAGGACGATCCTGCCATCGGGATCCGCATCCACGAGTGCGACCATGTGGCCGCTGTCGTATCGTCCGTCGGTGAAGATCGAGATACTGAGGAGGGTGGCGAGGGTTCCCTGGGTGTAGCGGGCCAGCACTTCCGGATCGCAGTCGAAAACGGTGGTCATGCGGTGCGCCGCGATGTCCTCGAGGTCTTTAGTGAAATATTTGGCAATCCCTTTCCGCATGTCTTCCGAATACGTGCCCCTGTTGTTGCGTGTGGCGAAATAGCGACCGGTGCGGGTGTGGATATACTGCGCCTTGCGTGCGAAGTCGCCCCGCTTGTTGATTGGGATGTGGTTGTTCTGGTCCCACCATAGGAGAAAAGTGCAGAACGCGCTGGGCACACAATCGCTGCCTTTGCCGTAGTCCTTCTGGTTGATGACCGGGATGTTGGCCCGCGACAAGTCCGGGTCCGGGAGGAATTTCGCGAACTCTTCGGATTCCGCGCCGCTTCCCGCGGGTTTGGAGCGATGTTTTCTGATCAGCTCCAGATCTGTTTCAGAGAGATTCTCTCCGCTCACGCGGGTCACTTTTCCATTTGATAGCAGGAACAGGATTTTGCCGTCCGACTCGACGTTCGCAAAGGTGCCGAGAAACGTGGCGCCGTTTTTACCGGTCCACACTCGTTCGGTGGAGATGTCGGCGTAGGTCGTGCTCGGGAGAAAGGAGAGCGCGACGATAAGGAGGAGTGGCTTCATGATCCGGCGGCAATGTCTCGGAAAAACGGGTGATTGCCAAGCGGTAGGTGAGGTCTGCGAATCTATGTCCGCTTTCCTGCTGCTGCTCCGTGGGGGCGATGGAGATGAGGTGCAGGGAGGGGGCTTGGATCTCGTCGGATTTCACGAGATCCAGCTCGAAGCTGGCGGTGTGGTCGTTGAGGTCCTCCTGGTCGATGAGGGTCTGGTGGATGTGCCAGATCTTCTTTTCGGGGAATTCCTCGATATGGGTGTGCTTGGTGTTGCGGGCTTCTGGATCGAGCCGGATGAGTCCGTGGGTCTCGTAGTGTTCGTTGAGGAAAACGGTGAGATCGGCGGGCGTCAGGACTTCCGAAGGAATTTCCTGAAGGGCCTGGACGGGGTTGTTCTGAGACAGCAGTTTGATGAAATTCAGGATGGTCGCGCGGGTGGCTTTGGTGAGAGCGGTTTTGTTGCGCGTGAATGGCACGGCCTTCTTCTCGGCGGTGGGTTTCTCCTCCGGGTTGAAATCCGGGTTCCGCAGTTTTTCCCACTCGTCGATGATGGAGGAGTCGGTGGCGCGCAGCATTTCTCCGAAGAAATTTTCCGCCTCCTCCAGTTCCTCGGTTTTCTGTGCGGGAGGGACGGTCTGGGCGAGGATCTTGTAAACTTCCGAGAGATGGCGCAGCAGAATGGCTTCGGATTTCTCCAGGCCGTAGGTCTTGATGTAGTCCTCGAACGATGAGTAATCCTCGAACATTTCCCGGGCGATGGATTTTGGCCGCACTCCGGCTTCCTTCGCCCACGGATTTTTCAGGACGAACTCGTTGTAGGTGGCGTAGATGAATTCCTTGCCGGGCTTGGGGTGCTCGACTTGCTCGAGGGCGTCCATGCGGGCATCGTATTCCACGCCGTCCGCCTTCATCTGGGCGACGAGCTTGTCCTTCGCTTTATCCACCTGTTTGCGGATGATCTGGGAGGGGTCTTCGACGATGGCTTCGGCGAGGGAGATGACGTTGAGCGGGTAGGTGGGGTCCTCGCGGTCGAGCTGGGGGATGGTCTCGATGAGGTAAGTGGCGAGAGCCTGGTTGAGGGTGAAGTCTTCCTGGAGGTCGATGTTGAGTTTGATTTTGGCGGGGCCGGTGCGCTCGTCCTTCGGGATGACGGTGAGGATGTTTCCCTCGACGAGGCCGCGGAAAAGCTCGAAGGCGCGTTTGCGGAGGGCGGATTTTTTCGGTTCGGTTTCGTGGGATTCGCGGATGATTTTCCGGAGGGCTTCGCAGCCGTCCTCGTCGCGGCGGGAGAGGACGTTGAGAAGCATGCCGTGGCGCATGAGGAAGCTGGAGGAGAGCTTTTCCGAGGGGGAGTCGATGAGTTTGCGGAAGGTGTTTTCATCCCAGTTCACGAATCCGCGCTCGGGTGGTTTCTTTTTGACAGCTTTGGATTTTCCGCCTTTTGCGGCGGCTTTGGCTTCGGCCTTGAGGTTGTCGATGGTGTGGGGCGGGGCCTGGGCGACGACATATCCGATGTCGTCGAAACCACGGCGTCCGGCGCGCCCGGCGATCTGTTTGAAGTCGCGGACGGCGAGTGTTTTGGTGGATTGGCCGCCGTATTTGAAAAGCTGGGTGAAGACGACGGTGCGGATCGGGACGTTGACGCCGACGCCGAGGGTGTCGGTGCCGCAGATGACTTTTAGGAGACCTTTCTGGGCGAGCTTTTCGACGAGGATCGCGGTATTTCGGGAGCAGGCCGGCGTGGTGGATGCCGAGGCCGTGGCGGAGGAGTTTTTTGATTTCCTTTCCGTAGGGGGATGCGGAAATCGGCTTCTATGAGGAGCGTCGGCGATCTGTTGTTTTTCCTCTTTCGTGCAGAAGTTCCGGGTCATGAGGTCCTGGGCGGTTTTGGCGCAGGCGAGCTGGGTGAAATGAACGAGGTAGATGGGGGCGCGGTTCTGGGTGACGAGCTCCTCGATCTTTTCCTCAAGGGCGGTCGTGGAGTAGTCCCACTCGAGCGGGACGGGCCTGTCTTCGGACTTTACGAGGACTGTTGGTAGTTCCGGTGAGGTCGGTGATTTCCTCTTGGAAAAAATCGGTGTCGCCGAGGGTGGCGGACATGAGGAGGAAGCGGGCGCTGGGGAGGGTGAGGAGCGGGATCTGCCAGGCGACGCCGCGTTCGTGATCCGAGTAGTAGTGGAACTCGTCCATGATGACATCGTCCACGGGGGCGGCGGCTCCGTCGCGGAGGGCGAGGTTTGCGAGGATTTCCGCAGTGCAGCAGATGACGGGGGCGTAGGGGTTGACCGTGGCGTCGCCGGTGATCATGCCGACGTTTTCCGGGCCGAGGGTGTTGCAGAGCGAGAGGAATTTCTCGTTGGCGAGCGCCTTGATGGGCACGGTGTAGTAGGAGCGGCGCTTCTGGCAGATGGCGCGGAACTGGAGCGGCGAGCGCCACCAGGGATTTGCCTGAGCCGGTCGGGGTGTTGAGGATGACGTTGTTGCCGCCGAAGAGCTCGAGGATGGCCTCTTCCTGGTGGTCGTATGGCGTGGTTCCGGTTTTCTCCAACCAGGTGAGGAAGGCGTCGAGGATTTCGTCGGAGGATGAGGGGTCGGAGAGGGATTCCGGAGAAAGCGCTGGCATGTGCGGAGGACTCTAGCTTCAAAATTTCAAAGTCCAAGGAAGATGGCCCTTCGCAGGATACCGCTGGTGGTTGCTTCGCGATCGGGAGGTGATCGGACGAAGCGCATCCGTACCCGCGCGATTACGGCTCAAATAACGCTGACGGCAGCTCTCCAAATATTCTCCTTTGCTCTTATGGCTCATGATCCCAGATAGTGTTTTCATCCGGGTGTCATTCTTTCTGGCTCAACGACCTTCTCTAGCCCCTTTTCGCGGCTTTCCTCGGTGTCATTCTATTTGGCTCAATGCGGGGATTCCAGGGATTTTTGGCGACCGCTCGAGGGGAACATGGTTGGATGACGGGGTTGTCAGGTCTTTGTTGTATGCCGTCCGGTCGGATTTGCTTCTGCTTCTGGCGGGTGGGGCGTGTCACGGGGGAAGCGGGCCGGAGATGTTTTACCGCACGGTGGGGACGGGAGTTCTGCAACCGAGATTTCCCTGCGGCGTTTTCCGGGAGGGAGGGGGGCGCTCGGTGACGACGCTCAAGCTGGATGCCCGGGGGCAGCTCTGGGTGGGATTGGAGCGGGGGCCGACGATATGGCTGGGATGATTCGGAGGGCGAACGTTCGGGGCACTGGCGATCGAGAAGGACGGGGCCGGGCAGCATGGGATCCACCGGGCGTTTCGCCGCTGTGTCGATGTGCAGGCGTGCGCGAACTTCCGCCGCGTTTTCGAAAGGATATTCCTCCGCGCGAAGCGGACTGGGAGATACGGAGACCAGGAGACAGGTAATATGGGTTTTGAGGAACATTTTCAAAAAAACATTCGCGGAACTTCCGTCGGTTCCATGTCACGGGAATCCGGGACTTGGCTGAGACGGTATCGCCCGCTGGGAATGTCCTTGCGCCTCAGGGGGGAAACGGAAATCCTCCCACCGTTATGAGCAATCGCCTCGAAGGAAAAGTTCTCGTCGCCCAAGGCGGCGGCCCCACCCCAGTCATCAACCAGAGTGTCATCGGAGTGGCGCTGGAAGCCCGCAAGTTCTCCCAGGTCACCTGCATCTACGGAGCCGTTCACGGAGTCACCGGCATCATCAACGAGGATTTCGTGGATCTCACCCGCGAGACCACGCACAATCTCGAGCAGGTGGCGGGCACCCCGTCGTCCGGGCTGCTCTCCACCCGCGACAAGCCGGACGAAGAGTATTGCGCCCGCATGTTCGAGGTGATGAAAGCCCACGACATCCGCTACTTCTTCTACGTCGGCGGAAACGATTCCTCGGACACCGTCCGCATCGTCAACGAACAGGCGGAAGCCGAGGGTTACGAGCTGCGTGCGATCCATATCCCCAAGACCATCGACAACGATCTCGAGGAAAACGACCACTGCCCGGGCTTCGGTTCCGCCGCGCGTTTCGTCGCGCAGGCGTTCATGGGCGTGAACCTTGACAACCGCGCGCTTCAAGGGGTTTACATCGGTTGTGTGATGGGTCGCCACGCCGGTTTCCTCACCGCTTCCTCCGCGCTCGCGCAGAAATACTATGATGACGGCCCGCACCTTGTTTATGTGCCGGAACGTCATTTCACCACCGAGCAGTTGCTTGCCGACGTGGACCGCGTCTACTCGAAGCACGGCCTCTGCACCATCGCCGTTTCCGAAGGTATTTCCGATCCGGACGGCACTCCGATGATCGTGAAGCTTCTTGGAAAGGAAGAGCGGGATTCCCATGGAAACGTCCAGCTTTCCGGAACCGGCGCGCTCGGCGATCTCCTCGCCGACACCATCCGCGACGGCCTGAAGATCAAGCGAGTGCGCTCGGATACTTTCGGCTACCTCCAGCGCTCGTTCATGGGGATCCAATCGGATCGCGATGCCCGCGAGGCTCGCGAAGTCGGCGAAAAAGCGGTGCAGTTCGCGATGTGGGACAACTGCGACGGCTCCGTCGCCATCAAGCGCCCCGTGCTGGATTACTCGGTGGACTACGAGCTGGTGGACATCAAGAAGGTCGCGGGGAAAACCCGCCACATGCCGGACAATTTCATCAACGAGGCAGGAAACGGAGTCACCCAGGATTTCCACAACTACTGCCGCCCGCTGCTTGGTTCCAATCTTCCGGAGCCACACCGACTCCGCGCACCCAAGGTCGCGAAGATCCTCCACGTCTGATCATTTGCCGGAGTCGCGTTCCTCGGCGCGCGACTCCGCTGTAACGGCGTTCCAATCAGAGTGGATTCGTTCGCTCGTTTTCCCTTGGATCTGGGCTATCAGTTGGCCTTTATCACGGGTTTCGTAGGAGACGATCCGGTCGAGATCCATGCGAAGGACTACCGGGTAGAGCAGGGAAAACCAAATTCGTCCCTTCTCGATGGTGGCCTCGCCGCTGGTTGCCCGGCCTTGGTCGTCGGTGCCCGGTTTCAATTCGACTGAGCCGGTCACATCGAAGGCGGCACAGGGATGCCCGTGGACGCCCTCGACCGCTTTGAATTCCATGTCCAGATGGCCCTTGGCCACGTCTTCGAAAACAATGTCGAGGCTGGAGCCGGACAGGCGGACCTTGTGCCCGAGCGGGATGCGTTTCGATCCGAACCAGCGCGGCTTTGGTTGCAGGCCGTTCGAAATCAGGGTTTCCGCGACCCTATCTTCCTCCCCACGTCCCCAGGCCATTGTCTTGAACTCTTTTGTCGGGATCGCCTTCCAAGCTTTTCCGTCGTAGTTGAACTGCACCGCTTTCCCCTCCAGCGGATCAATTTTCCGGTCGCGCGTTTCGGGCGGTTCGGAGCCATCTTCCTTGGCCTTGGCGATTGCCTCGAGTCTCTGCAAACGCTCGAGGTCCGATAGTTTCCGTTCGCTGACCTGCTTCGCTTTCGTAAAGCGCACGGCCTTTCCCGCCATCTCGTATTCCATCACTTTGTCGTCACGTGTGGTGAGTTCGGTGCGTGCGGTTTCTTTGCCGATCCGCTGCGCCATCCTGACTTTTTTGAGTTTCGTCACCTCCGTCACGATGACTTTCAGGTGCGGGGGGAACGGGATGTCGGCGCGGAAGAGATAGCCCTCCTTGTTTTTCGAGACCAGCTTGGCCAATGCCGGATCAATCGCCGTTTCGAGGGGTTTCTCCTCTTCCATGAAATTCACCAGAGAGCTGCCTTCCCCGTCGGCTTTTTTCTCCACCATCTCGATGAACCCGAGTTTCACGGCGACCGCTTTTCCCGCATCGTAGAGCAGGACCATGCCACCCAATACCGCGAGGTGAAATAGAAAGGAAAGAATCTGTTTGGTCGATTTGTTCAGGGTGCCTGCCATTTCAGGGGTCAGGATAGTCAATCAAACGGTAGTTAGACACCTTTTTTTCCGGAAAAGGATTCTTGTGGGGGGACTACGAAGACGAGCCCGTGCGTATCCGCCATCGGCGGGCTGTGCGTGTCTTGGCTGTCATCCGTACAAGGCCAGTGGCTTTTCCGGTCGCGCCATCCACGGAAGGAGCCGAGATAGCTTCTGAATCTGATTGGGACCGGAATTTCCTGCCACTTTTACTGTCTGGCGTTGGGAGGTGCGGTCGCTCTCAGGGTGGAATGATGGATCGCCCAATAGAGGGCGAGACCGGCGAGGCCGAAAATAAATACGATCCATCCCCAGAGAAAGGGGCCGAACAGGAAGATTCCCCCACGGTTGGCGACGAGCTGTTTCGCATCGCCATTGACCGCGAAGGCCATGATCACGTGCACGATGAAGACGAATACCGCATATGCGATGGTGAGGGAGCCGAGGCCTCCGATGCTGAGTCCGGAAAGTTCGAATGAGTTCATGATTGGACGGCCAACGCCTTTAGAGGTTGGACCATGGGCATTTGGGAAACAGAGGGCAAGCGCGCTTTTTTCTGACTATCCGGAGATACGGAAAAGCCTTCCACGGTGGATACCGGGAAGGCTTTTCAGGAATCGGACGGATGTCCGATCAAATGGTTTTACTGACCCTGGGGCATAGGCATAGGGAAGCCGCCGCCTGCGGGAGCCGGAGGGGCGTCCTTGATTTCGACGAGTTCCAGCTCGAAGATCAGGGTGGTGTTCGGTGCGATTTCGGCGCTGCGGCGCTCCTCCCCGTAGGCGAGTTCGCTCGGGATGAAGAGTTTCCACTTGGCTCCGACCGGCATGGTGGTGATCGCTTCCTTGAAGCCCGGGATCACTTGAAGAGTCATCGGCACGGGCTGGCCTTCCGGGGAGGCGTCGAATTCCGTCCCGTCGATGAGCGTGCCCTTGTAGTTCACCATGAACTGCTTCTCAGGCTCGCCTTCTTTCGGAGCGACGTATTTGGAATCGCCGCCTTTCTCGAGGACTTCGTATTGCATGCCGCTGTCGAGGGTGGTCACGCCCTCGCGCTTGGCGTTCTCGGTGAGAAACTTTTTGCCTGCCTCCAGATTGGCGGCGGCCTGGTCCTGTTCGCGTTTCTGGAGAATTTCTCCGAGAGCGGTCATCGCTGCCTGGAGGCGCTCTTCCTCGACTTCGGGTTTGTCACCTTTCACAGCGGCGGTGAAGCCCTTCATGAAGGTATCCATTTCGATATCCTCGAGTTTCACACCGTAGCGGCCGAACTCTTGGGCGAAGCCACCACCCGTGCGGAAACCGAGCGCGTAGGAGGAATCGTTTTTCATTTCCTCGGGGCTGACGGCAGGCTTCGCAGGCTCTGCTGCGGGCATCGCTCTTTCTTCGGCGGCCGGTGCCGCTTCTTTTACTTTCTCTGCGTCTTGGGCGAAAGCGAGACCGGATGCAGCGAGGGCGACAAGGCCCACGCGTGCGGCATTGGAGTATAGGGTGTTCTTCATAGATTGGGCGCGAACCCTAAAAGCGGCTTTCCGGCCTGTCCAGACCCGGTTTTCGGGAAAACTTCGGAGACTCGGTGGACGACGGCCGGGGTTCTGCTGGAAGAGTTTTGAACCACGGAAAGCACGGAATACACGGAAGGAAGAAGGGACCTGGGTTCTGGTCTCATGAAGATCCGGCCGACTAACGGATTCTTGTAGCTGGGGTTCTTGCCGAAGAGTTGTGAACCACGGAAAAGACGGAAGGAAGAGGGGACTCGGGTTCCGGATGCTGGGTCCCTATTCTGGAAATGAGGTTGATTTCGGTGAATCCCGGGTGGACGAGGAGTTGGGCGATCCGATGTTTCCATTCTATTTGAAAGCTCTTCCTTCCGTGTATTCCGTCTTTTCCGTGGTCAATAACTCTTCATCTGTGGCTGGGGTACTGTGGAAGAGTTTTGAACCACGGAATGCACGGAATACACGGAAGGAAGAAGGGATCTGGGTTCTGCTCACATGAAGATCCGGCCTAGGGCGGGGACGGGGGTTTTGGCTTCCTTGTAGAGGAGGGAGCGGAGGTTTCCGGTCAGTTTTCTGGCGGTGAGGGCATCGCGGCACAGGGCGCGGATGACTTTGGCTCCGTTTTCGAGGTCGCCGTGGCCGAGGTAGGTGTCGTCCGAGGCTAGGGCGGCGATTTTCTCTCCGGGCCAGTTGCGGGTCATTTCTCCGGCTACGTAAATCGCCACATACTGGCCCTCGGGAAACATGGCGGTGATGCCTTCCGGGGCGCCATCGACGGCATATCTCTCCCGGGCCACGAGTTTTCCTCCGATTTTGAGATCAAGTTCCCAGCGCAAGCTTTCGTATTCGAAAACCTCTCCGCGTGCGACGCGGCCCGGTGTGATCCAGTCGATGAAAAGCAGGCCGGCTCCTTCCTCCAGGTCGATGTGCGTTTTCTGGATGTAGGAGGCTCCGGCGTGGGGGATGAAGGCCTCGGGGATCCATTCGAGAAATCCTCCGGAAGCGACTTTGAAGGTCTGATCGCATGCGGCGGCGTTGCCCGATCGGGTGCGGAAGACGCGGGAGGAGGCGGGGGTGCTTAGGATGAGGCGCGCGCCTTGGTCGACTTCCGTTTCGATTTCGAGGGTATCGCCATCGAAGAATCCGGCGGTGGGGTTTACGATGGTGACGATCAGCGCACCGGCATCGTGGTGGGCTTTTCCGAGATGAACCGGTGGGCGGAAATCCTGCTCGGCGAGATACGGGGTGCCGTCTTCGCGGGTGGCGCAGCGGATCCGCAGGTGGCCGTTGACCGAGCTGCCGGTGACCGCATGTGTCATAGGAAAAGGTAGTCGTGCTTGAGCCAGGCGAGCAGCTCGTCCTTTCCTTTCGAGGATTTCAGGTCGGCGAAAATCACCGGCCTGTCGCCACGCTGGGTTTTGGAATCGCGGGCCATGACATCGAGATCCGCGCCGACGTAGGGAGCGAGGTCGATCTTGTTGATCAGCAGCAGGTCGCTGGTGCGGATCGCGGGTCCGCCCTTGCGCGGGATCTTGTCGCCCTCCGCGACATCGATGACATATATATAGGCATCGACGAGTTCGGGGGAAAAAGTGGCGGAGAGGTTGTCGCCACCGCTTTCGATGAGGATCAGCTCGAGATCCGGGTGGCGGTTTTCCAAGTCGACGACAGCCGCCATGTTCATGCTGGTGTCGTCGCGGATGGCGGTGTGGGGGCAGCCGCCGGTTTCGACTCCGATGACACGGTCGGCGGGCAGGACGTTCTCCCGGAGGAGAAATTCCGCGTCCTCGCGGGTGTAGATGTCGTTGGTGATGACGGCGAGCGAGATCCCGTCCTTGAGCCATTGGCTGAGGCGCAGCACGCACATGGTTTTGCCGGAGCCGACGGGACCGCCGACGCCGAGACGGAAGGGGCGTTTCTTGTTTGTTTCAGGAGATGAATAGTCGTTCATTGGAAAATGCGTGTCTGAGGGAGGCGATTTCTAACAGCGGATTGAAGTCTCCTTCCGGCTCGCGGGTTAGAGCGGCATCGATCTCCGGTTCCATGAGATCGAGGGTTTCGCGGAGGATTTTCTGGCAGGCGGTCTGGCCGATCCGCATGAGTTTCATGGAAGCGGATGTGGCGGCAACCACGGATTGATAGGCGAACGCGCGGGCTGCGTCTCCGACTTTCATTCCCCTGGTTTCGAGTGCGGCGACGATGAGGTGATGGCTTCTCGGGCAGGATTTCCGGTGGGCGATGACGAAAGGATTTCCGACCAGCTCGCAGAGCAGAGCGAGTCTTTGCGAGCCGATCCGCCGACCGGCGTCGCGAAGCTCCGGGGGGATCCTCCAGGCATCCAGCTCCGCGTCCATTTCGAGCAGGGCTTCCGCTTCCTCACGGGTCGCGGCGGAGTGGGCTTTTGCAAAAAACGGGAGTTCGAATTTCAGGAGGTTGGGCACGACCTGCTTTTCGAGAAATCTTCCGAGGCTGGAGGCATCTGTGACCACTCCGGCGTTGATCATTTCCTCCAATCCAAAGGAATGGGCGTAGCCGCCGGAGGGGTATCCGGTGTCGTTGGATTGTAGGAGCCAGAGGAGCAAGACCTTAATTCTGAAGATGAAGAGGGTGAACCACGGAATACACGGAAATTGAAGAGGTTATGGATTTTGAGAGAAATTTCTATCGGGTCCTCTGAGGCTTCGCCTCAGTTCTCTACTTTCCGTGTATTCCGTGTATTCCGTGTATTCCGTGTGTTCCGTGGTTCCCATTTCTGCTTTTAGGTTCAATGAACTACCGCCTTCATGGGGGTGAAGAGGACTTCGGGTTCGGTGAAGGGCCAGGCTTCGCGTTCGAGAAGTTGTGTCATGGCTTCGTCGTGGAGGATCCGGAGGGAGTTTTCCATGACTTGGGCGGGGAGGTGGAGGTTGCCGATTTTCCAGCCGATGAGGGAGGCTTGGGCGGGGTCGGTGAAGGGGATTTCGTAGACGGTTTCGGGGAGTTGGCGGACTGTGTAATCGGTTCCGTTTTTTTGGAAAATGACGCAGCCGTCGGTGAGGCGTGACTCGAGGTCGAAGCCGAATTCGGTGCCGTCCGGGGCGGTGGCGCGCCATCTGCGTTTCAGGAATTTCCGGCGCTCCACGGCGAGTTCGATTCGGTTTTCCGGTGGGTTTCCGGAGGTTGGGGCGACCATCCTTTCGATGAGATGCATCAGAAGAGGAAGTAGCGTTGGGCCATGGGGAGGACGGAGAGCGGCTCGCAACGGAGCTCCCGTCCATCGGCGATGACGGTGTAGGTTTCGGGGTCGACGGTGATTTTCGGGAGGGCGTCGTTGTAGGCGAGATCGCGCTTGGTGACTTTCCGGCAGCCTCTCACGGCACTGAGGCGTTTCTCCAGTTTCAGGTGATCGAGGGCCCCGGATTCGAGGGAGATGGCGCTGACGAAGGTGAGCGAGGTGGAGGCGATAGAGCGGCCGAACGCACCGAACTGCGGGCGGTAGATGGTCGGCTGCGGGGTGGGGATGGAGGCGTTCGGATCGCCCATGTTGGCCCAGGCGATGAAGCCGCCTTTGAAAACCGTTTCCGGTTTCACTCCGAAGAAGGCGGGTTTCCAGATGACGATGTCGGCGAGTTTGCCGACTTCGAGGCTGCCTACGTCGTGGGAAATCCCGTGGGTGACGGCGGGGCAGATGGTGTATTTCGAGACGTAGCGAAGGGCGCGGAAGTTGTCGGCGGCGGGATGGGATTCGCTTTCGAGCGGGCCGAACTGGATCTTCATCTTGTGGGCTGTCTGCCAGGTGCGGGTGATGACTTCACCGACACGGCCCATGGCCTGGCTGTCGCTGGACATCATGGAAATGGCCCCCATGTCGTGGAGCATGTCCTCGGCGGCGATGGTCTCCGGGCGGATGCGGCTTTCGGCGAAGGCGACGTCCTCGGGGATGCGGGAGTCGAGGTGGTGGCAGACCATGAGCATGTCGAGGTGCTCGGCGATGGTGTTCGTGGTGAAAGGGCGGGTGGGATTGGTGGAGGAGGGCAGGACGTTCGCTTCGCCGCAGACGCGGATGATGTCCGGGGCGTGACCGCCACCCGCGCCCTCGGAGTGGTAGGTGTGGATGGTGCGGCCCTTGAAGGCGTCGAGTGTGCTTTCGAGAAATCCGGCTTCGTTGAGAGTGTCCGTGTGGATGGCGACCTGGACGTCGAGTTCGTCGGCGACGGTGAGGCAGCTATCGATGGCGGCCGGGGTGGTGCCCCAGTCTTCGTGGAGCTTGAGTCCCATCGCTCCGGCCATGACTTGCTCTCGTAGCGGCTCGTGGGTGGAGCAGTTGCCTTTTCCGAGAAATCCGAGGTTCATGGGAAAGGCTTCGGCGGCCTCCAGCATGCGGTGGATATTCCATTTTCCCGGGGTGCAGGTGGTGGCATAGGTGCCGTGGGCGGGTCCGGTGCCGCCGCCGAGCATGGTGGTGACTCCGCTGGCGATGGCATGCTCGATCTGCTGCGGGCAGATGAAATGGATGTGGGAATCGATGCCGCCTGCGGTGACGATGCAGCCTTCGCCGGCGATGACCTCGGTGGCCGCGCCGATGGTCATGGTGATGCCGTCCTGGAGAAGGGGGTTTCCGGCGTGGCCGACTCCGACGATGCGCCCGGACTTGATGCCGATGTCGGCTTTGATGACGCCGTGGGCGCTATCGAGGATGAGGGCGTTGGTGATGACCAGGTCGAGGGAATCCGCGTCGAGCGCGAGGGGGGATTGGGCCATGCCGTCGCGGATGACTTTTCCTCCGCCGAATTTCACCTCGTTTCCGTAGCCGCCGTTTTCCGCGATGAGGTCGCGCTCGACTTCGATGAAGAGCTCGGTATCGGCGAGGCGGACTTTGTCGCCGACGGTGGGGCCGAAGGTTCCCGCGTAGTTTTTTCGGGTTTGTTTCATGCTACGGGAAATTTGCAGGGGCTCTGATTTTTTACCGCAGAGGCGCGGAGGTCGGAGAGGGACGCGGAGCAGGTGCTTCTGGTAGAGTTTTTAACCACGGAAAAGACGGAAAACACGGAACTGGTGCTCTGAAAAAGATTTTGGTGCTTCATTAGATTGCTCCGTTCACTTTTCCGTTGAAGCCGTGGATTTCTCGGGTGCCGGCGTAGGCGACGAGGGGGACTTCGCGGGTGTCTCCGGGCTCGAAGCGGACGGCGGTGCCGGCGGGGATGTTGAGGCGGAATCCGAGGGCCGCAGCGCGGTCGAAATCGAGTTCTTCGTTCACCTCGGCGAAGTGGAAATGGCTGCCGATCTGGACCGGTCTGTCGCCTTTGTTGGAAACTACCAGGGTTACCGTATCCAGGCCGGGATTCAGGTCGATGTCCGGCGCTCCCTCGGGGGTGATGATTTCTCCGGGGATCATCGGATCGGGTCGTGGACGGTTACGAGTTTCGTGCCATCGGGAAAGGTTGCCTCCACCTGCACGTCGTGGATCATTTCCGGGACACCCTCCATCACTTCGTCGCGCTTGAGGAGGGTGGTGCCGAAACTCATGAGCTCGGCGACGGTTTTCCCGTCGCGCGCGCCTTCGAGGATTTCGTAGGTGATGAACGCGACGGACTCGGGATGGTTGAGCTTCAATCCACGGTCCTTTCTCCTGCGGGCGAGATCTGCGGCGACTACGATGAGCAGTTTTTCCTGCTCTCTGGGGCTTAGGTGCATGGGAAATTTTCCGAAATCAATGATGGAGGGTGGTGTCCCGCCAGATTCCGCCGTTTTTCTGACAAAGCGCGAAGGCGAGGCAGCCTCCGATGATGGTTAGCGCGATGGTTCCGCCATAGTCGTAGCCGCGTTTGTTTTCCAGAGTCTCGGCAGCAACCATGGCTACTTGGTCGAACTCATCCACCTCATCCGGGTGGTAGTGACCCGGAGGCCCGGGGTGCCCGTGAGCGATGGATCCAAGGGAAAGGAAAAGGCAGACAACGGCCTTACGACTGTGATTTTTGATGAAGGCTTTCATAAAATCGGTGGTGCTGGATCATTGAGCAATTGGTGTGCCACGTCAATTGATTAAGAGAACTTAAGAAAATTGCCGGTCGGGATGTCATACGCTGGTGCGGGCGAGGCATCCACCCAACGTAAAAAACCTCCGGACCCTTGCGGGTGCCGGAGGTTCGAGGGAGGCGGGGGGAGCTTACTTGTAGGTTCCTTTGAGGAAAGGCTCGCCGACGACGTCCTTGTATTCCTTGAGGATCTTGAACTGTCCGTTGGCTTTGGTTTCGCCGATGAACACGTTCTTGGTCAGGTGGTGGTTCTTCTGGGTGGTCACGGTGCCGCCAGGGCCGTCGAAGCTGATTCCGCTTTCGAGGGCGGCCATGACTTTCTCAGGATCGAAGCTCTTGGCTTTTTCGACCGCTGCTTTCCAGAGATACACGCCGTTGTAGGAAAGCACCATCGGGGAGCATGTCACGCGGTCTTCTTTGACGATGCCGGGAACGTCCGACTTCTCGAGCCAGGTCATGAAGTTGTCGATGAACTCTTCGTTCGCCTCTGACTTGATGGATTGGAAATACGTCCAGCATCCGAGTTGGCCGACGAGTTGGCTGGCGGGAAGTCCGCGGAACTCGTCTTCGGAGACGGAGAAGCTGACGACGGGGCAGGTTTCCGCATCAAGACCGGCGGCTGCGTATTCCTTGAAGAAAGGAACGTTGGTATCGCCGTTGAGGGTACTGATCACGCAGGCGTCACCGGAGGCGGCGAACTGCTTGATCTCGGAAATGATCTGCTGGTAATCGGTGTGACCGAACGGGGTGTATTTGCCGGCGGAAACGATCTTTCCATCCGGACCCTTGGTGAAACCGCCGCCGATGTTCTCGAGGGGCACTCCCTTGCTGAGGAGATACTCGAGGAGGACGAGGTTGGTGGTCTGCGGGTAGACGTAGTCGGTGCCGAGCAGGTAGAATTTCTTCTTACCTTCCTCGAGCATGTAGTCCACGGCGGGAGTGGCCTGTTGGTTCACGGCTTCCGCGGTGTAGAAGATGTTCGGGGACATTTCCTCACCCTCGTACTGGACGGGGTAAAAGAGCAGGCCGTTGTTTTCCTCGTAAACCGGAAGCACTGATTTGCGGCTGACGGAGGTCCAGCAACCGAAAGTCACGGCGACTTTGTCCTGCTCAAGAAGCTGTTTGGCCTTTTCCGCGAAGAGAGGCCAGTTCGAGGCGCCATCGACGACGACGGGCTCGATCATCTTGCCCATCACGCCGCCTTTGGCGTTAATTTCATCGAAGGTGAAGAGGAGGACATCGCGGAGTGAGGTTTCACTGATGGCCATGGTGCCGCTGAGTGAGTGGAGCACTCCGACTTTTACGGATTCCTCCGCCTGGGCGAGGGGGAACACGGCGGCAGTAGCTGCGGCCGCGATAGAGAGTAGTTTTTTCATGGTGGATGGATATTAGGAATTTTTAGAAAAGAAATAGCGGGAGGATACGGAACGAATACAAGTTTCCGAATCCTCCCGCCAAGCAACCGTTACAACAACGAGAGATCGTGAGAGTTAGAAGGAGAGACCGAGGCCGATGTTTCCGGTGAGGAAATTGTCGTTGCCGTTGGCGATCACGTCCTGGCTGGTCATGTAGAAATCGAGACCGGCGTGAAGATCCCATTCACCGTAACTGTCCCCGATGTAGGGAGAGAGGGGAAGTGATGCGTTGACTCCGATGGAGCCGTAGCCGATTCCCGAATCGAGTCCGGCACCGAGTCCATGAAAGTCATCCGTCAGGAACACTGCGAGTGTTGCCGGGAAGGAGACGGTTACGGGACCTGTTTCGATACTGTGGGAAACACCAAAGACGAGAATCGTCCCGGTATCGCCACCGGATGCGCCCTCGCCGAGGCGGTTGTGAACCGTGAGGGACGGGGATAGGAAGGTATCGTAGGAGAAAGCGATATCGAGGATATCCTCGGAATCACTACCGTAGAGCCACTCCTGATAGGTCACGCCTACGGTGAATTTCTCATAGGTGTAGGCGAGTCCGGCCCAGACATCGACTTCCTGGACGGTTCCGCCGAGGTTGCTTCCGGTGCCTTTCTTGTGGGCCTCGGCCCAGACTCCGAGAGTCGCGGTGAAGTTGTTGGGAAGCGCGAAGGCGAGCTCTGCGGACGGATAGAAACCGAAGTTTCCGAATTCCGTGCCATCCTGCCACACGTCGAGTCCGTAGGAGATGAAGTGGGTGTTGGCATCAAGGGAGAGAGTTCCGGAAACCACGTCGTCGGCAGGTACTTCGATCGGGGGAGCCGGAGCCATCATTTCGGGGCCGGCCATGGCGGATGTGCTCGAGAGAGCGACCGTTGCGGCTGCGATTCCGAAGAAGTTGCGGTAGTTCTTGTTTTTCATGTTTCAGCTTTGTGTTGTGGAGTCGATTGTTTCGATTTGACTCAACTGGGAGAGAGCGTTTGGCATGCCAGCAATCCCTGATCGAGGAATCGGGGATGAATAGTTTTCGTCTGAAGCGGTGTCATGTATGAGGTGGACTCATCGGTGGCGTGTCGGGGCTGGGGTGGTCCTCAAATATGGAGAAGCGCGCATCTTGCCGCTAGCGGAGCACCGGCGAACCGTTCCCGATCCTCCGCTAGCGGCAAGATGCGCGCTTCTCCATATTCCGCAGCGACCCCTGCTTGCGCGAGGTTTGCTTCGGGGGGGGACGGCTTCAGGACTTCCGTTTCTCAAACGGTGAGAAACTCTTTCACGATGCCGTCGGACAGCTCGTCCATGGTGCCGGAGGCGCAGACGGAGCCGCGCTCTAGGATGGCGAAATCGTCTCCGAGTTCGCGGCAGAAATCGAGGTATTGCTCGACGAGCAGGATTCCCATCTTGCCTTCCTCGCGCAGCATCTTGATGGCATCTCCGATCTGGTCGATGATGTTCGGCTGGATGCCTTCGGTCGGCTCGTCGAGGATGAGAAGACTTGGCTTGGTAAGCAGGGCGCGGCTGATGGCGAGCTGCTGCTGCTGACCACCGGAAAGCATGCCACCTTTCCGGTGGAGGAAATCGCGGATGATGGGGAAGAGGGTGAACACGCGGTCGATCTCTTCCTTGTCCTTTTTCTCGCCTCTCGCTTTGAGTCCGATGAAGAGATTTTCCTCCACGGTGAGGTGGGGAAAAATATCGCGACCCTGGGGCACGAAGCCGAGTCCCATGCGTGCGCGGTTGGCGGTGGGCATGCGCTGGAAGGATGTGCCACCCAGTTTCATCTCACCGCGGTCCAACGGGAGCAGACCCATCATTGCCTTGAGGGTGGTGCTTTTCCCGACCCCGTTGCGGCCCATGAGGCAGAAGACGGATTTCGGGCGGATTTCAAAACTGACTCCGCGCAGGATGGCGCTGCCACCGATGGAGACATGCACGTCGTCGAGCACGACTTTTTCGGATGCGGGAGCGGCGGTGGCTGTTGCGGACATGGGTCGGTGGATGGGGAAAAGGTTTCAGGCGGCTTTGGATTTCCGACCGAGATAGACTTCCTTCACCTGCTCGTTGGATTGCACCTGATCGACGGGACCTTCCGCGAGGACATGGCCCTGATGCAGGACGGTGACGGTGCGGCCCTGGGATATCTGGCGGACGAACTCCATATCGTGCTCGATGACGATGATGGTATGTTTCCCCGCGAGAGAGAGCAGAAGTTCTCCGGTGCGGTAGGTCTCCTCATCGGTCATGCCGGCGGCGGGTTCGTCTACCAGCAGTAGCCGGGCTTCCTGGGCGAGCAGCATACCGATCTCCAGCCATTGTTTCTGGCCGTGTGCGAGTTCGCCCGCCTTCCGGTAGGCGTGAGGGGATAGTTTGATGGTTTCAAGGATTTCCGCGAGCCTGTCCTTTTGCTCCCCGGTGACTTTTCCGAAAAGGCTGTGCCAGATGCTGCGCGGTCCGGCCATGGAGAGCAGTAGATTCTCGAACACGGTGTGGTCTCCGTAGACCGTCGGGGTCTGGAATTTCCGACCGATCCCCAGACGGTAGATCTCGTATTCGTTCAGCTTGAGAAGATCGTGATCCGAGTCCCATTCGAGCGTGCCGGTGTCGGGACGGGTTCGTCCGGTGATGATGTCCAGGAAAGTGGTTTTTCCCGCTCCGTTCGGGCCGATCACGGTGCGTAGCTCGCCCTCGTCGAGGTAGAAGTTCAGGTCGTTGATGGCCTTGAAGCCGTCGAATGATTTGTTGAGGCCTTCCGCGGCCAGGAGAAAGGGTTTCTGTTTCATGGCAGTTGGGTCTTTGTTTCCGGTTCGATGATACCGGGTTTGTTCGGGCGGACCTTGCGGGACTTTTTCACCAGACCCATCAGCTGGGCGGGAAGTCCTACGATTCCTTTCGGCATGAACATGACAACGAGGACGAAAGAACCGCCGAGGATGAGGATCCAGTAATCCGGGTAGGCGGTGGTGGCCCAGCTTTTCAAGGCGTTCACGCTGATCGCTCCGATGACGGGTCCGACCAGGGTGCCGCGGCCTCCGAGCGCGACCCAGACGACCGCTTCCAGGGATTTTTCCGTAGTCATCTCGCTGGGGTTGATGATCCCGACCTGCGGGACGTAGAGGGCACCTGCTGCGGCGGCGATCATCGCGCAGAGCACGAAGACGAAAAGCTTGTAGTTCGCGGTAGCGTAGCCGGAGAACAAGGTTCGATTCTCGGAGTCCCGGATGGCCCGTTGGACGAGTCCGAAACGGGAGCTGGTAAGCAATTTGCAGCCGATGATCACCGCTACGAGGAGCAGCGCGGTGGCGATGTAGAGATTGCGCTGGGTGGAGGCGTCCCGGACGCTGGCTCCGAGCAACATGCGGAAATCGGTGAAACCGTTGTTACCGCCCATGAGCAGTTCGTTCCGGAAAAAGAGGAGTGCGGCGGCGTAGGTGAGAGCCTGGGTGAGGATGGAGAAATAGACGCCTTTGATGCGGGAGCGGAAGGCGAGGTAGCCGAAGACGAACGCGACGAGACCCGGCACAAGGAAGATCATGAAGAAGGTGAACGTGAAGCTGGAGAACGGCAGATAGAAATCGGGCCACTCGGTGCGGCCGACCATGCTCAGGAAGGTAGGCATTTCCTCTCCGCCGGACATACGCATGAGGTGCATGCCCATCATGTATCCGCCGAGGCTGAAGAAGAGGGCCTGTCCGAGGCAGAGCAATCCCGTGTAGCCCCAGAGGAGGTCGATGGAGATCGCAAGAATCCCGTAGCAGAGATATTTCCCCCAGTTTCCGAGAGTGAAATCAGAGATGTGTCCGGTGGCGTTCAGGACGGGCATGACGATGACCAGGAACACCGCCATCAGAACTAGGATTGGTATCTGGATTTTTGAAGTAATCGGGGCTTTGGACATCAGTCGAGGTTGCGGGAGCGGGTTGCGAAAAGGCCCTGCGGACGCCATTGGAGAAACAGAATGATCAGGCCGAGGACGAGGATTTTCCCGATGACGGGATTCCCCAGATATTGCTGGAGCGACTGGTCCGCCATGCCGATGCCGAGGGCGCTGACGACGGTGCCGAGGATGTTTCCGACTCCGCCGACCACGACGGTCATGAAAGCATCGACGATGTAGCTTTGTCCGAGGGAGGGGCCGACATTGCTGATCTGTGAAAGGAACGCGCCGGCGAGTCCGGCGAGGCCGCAGCCGAAGGCGAAGGTGAGCATGTTCACGCGCTCCGTGCGGACGCCCATGCAGGCGGCCATGTTGCGGTTTTGCATCACGCTGCGGATGAGCAGGCCGAGAGAGGTTTTGTTCAGGACGAACCAGGTGATGATGATGATCAGGATGGCGAATCCGATCACGAACAGCCGGTTCCAGCCGAAGACGATGTCGTTGACCGTCCAGTTTCCAGCCAGCCAGACAGGGCTGGAGACCTGGACGTTGTTCGGACCGAACATGAGGCGGAAGCACTGCTGCAGGACCAGTGAAACGCCCCAGGTGGCCAAGAGGGATTCCAGTGGCCTGCGGTAGAGAAACTGAATCACGCAGCGCTCCAGCAGGACTCCGACCAGCGCGGCGACGAGGAAGCTCATAGGCAGCGCGACGACAAACCACAGGTCCATGCCACCTTCTGCGATATTCATGCCCGGGATTTCCAGTGATGCTCCGAAAAAGGGGATGGTGCGGCCTGTTCCGAAAATGCTTTTGTACTACGTAGGCAGTATATGCCCCGATGGCGATGAACTCGCCGTGGGCCATATTGATTATACCCATCAGGCCGAAGGTGATGGCGAGGCCGATGGCGACGACAAGGAGAACGGATCCGGAGGACACGCCCCGGAAGAGAGTGCCTGCCGCGTTGATCCGGGAGATGTGTCCCTCGATCCGGGTCACTCCGAGCCGAGCCGCTTCCTCAAGCTCATCGTCGCCCGCTTCCTTGGCTTCGCGAGCGATGGTTTTCAGCAGGTCGAAGGCTGGGAGAGATCCGCGGCGGCCTAACAGATCCGCCGCGTCGAGACGGTTCTTCCTGTCATCCGATCTCAGCCGGATGATGGCGATGGATTCGTCCAGCGCACGCAAAGCATCCTTGTCGGTCTCGGTTTTCTGAAGTTCCAGCAAACCCGGAAGCTTGTCCTGGTTCTGACCGATCGCGGAATCCTGGATGGCCCGGATGCGCAGATCCACGTCGGGATTCGCCAATGCGGCGAGATCGGTGACCTCTTTCATGGCCCGTCGGAGCTTCGAGCTGGTGTCCGCCATATCGGCATCGAACCTGCCGACTTCCACCGGGTTTCCATCTTCGTCCAGAACGGGGGAGTCATCGGAAAGGCGGCGGATCCCGACTTTTCTGGAGCCTTCTTTCTTCTCGTCTTTCAGAACGGGAAGCATGGAGCCGTCCGGCATTTCATAAACGAAAACGACACCTTGTTTCCAGTTTTCCAGCCATTCGACGATTTCCGGGCCGAGGTCTTTTTTGAGGGCGAGGACCGCTTCGACACGATCATCGGTGTCCTGAAGGGAGATGGCTGCGGCGATCTTTTCGCGGGCGGATCCTTCTTGAGCGCGAACCCCTCCCGTAAGCAAGAGAAGGACTGTGACGACCCTGAAAACGAATGTGTTTGCTGGGCGGAAAAAACGAGGCATAGGGTAGGCCTCGGCAAAGCAATGCCCGTGCCAGACCAAGACGTCCTCACTTTTTTCTTTTCAGGAAATCCACGATCTTGCCGATGGCGGGCAGTTTCATTTTCTCCGCGCCTTTCACGGTGAATACCACTCGCGAGGTTTTTCCGTTTGCGACCACGTTCATGAGATATGTTCCAGGTGCGAGCGGTTTCTTGTCCATGGTTTCGCTCAACTTCACCTGCCCGGTTTCTTTTGCGAAGATAATGGCCGCAGGCGCGCCGTCCATGAGGATGGTGCCGTCCTCCTGGCAGGGAAAGGCGTTGACGATAAGCATGGGGGCCGCCTTTTCTATGGTCAGCACCGCGTCCGGTTTCACCGGTTCCTCGATGACGGCGAACAGGTCCCCCCATTCTCCGATCTCCGCTTTGTTTCCATCAAGGCTCACATCGAATGGGTAGAGCAGGGGCTTGGCTTCCTCAGCGAATGTTAGTGAGAGCATGGCCAGGAGGAGGACGAGTTGCTTTATCATGGTGTGGTTGATATGATATCCGGGAGTTTCGCGGAAGGGAAAAGGATGGAAGATTTGACGGGGCGGGAACCATGGATGCTCCCGCGCTGAAACCACGGGGTACAACCGGGATTCCTGTGGCTGGGATTTCGCGGAAGAGCTTTGATCCACGGAATGAACGGAAGCTCGGGTTCTGGGTTCGGCTTGAATTTTGAATTTTGAATTCTTCCAAGAGGGTGCTTCATTTCATGCGTGGGTGGGCCGAATCAGTGTTTTCGTATCGTATGACCCCTTGTCCTTATTTGCCGATGGATGGGGTCGGGAAGTTGCGTCGGCATGGGTTGGGGCGGGGGGTGGATTTCTATTGGGATTCGTTGTGCTTCGCGCAGGGGCACTGGGTGGAGGGCAAGCCTGCGCAGGCGATCCTGCAGTTGAACAAGGCTTTTTCCGCAGAGCTGCGGGGGGACGAGGACGTGCTGGAGGATTGGCCGATGCCTTTTGCCGCGCTGGAATGGATGCTGGATCGGGCGGCGGACGGGAGTTGCGGGTTTCTGGGAAATCCGGTCCGGCATTTCCAACATCTCGCGACCCGGATGCGAGGTGAAGGGAAGGAACTGCGGAGGCAGCGGGCGTGGGCTTGTTTCTGGATCGCCCGGAAGATGCTGGAGGGAAGGGGGGAGTTTCCTTTGGATGGCAAGCAGCTGGTCAGGGAGGGGATTTTTATTCCGGGAGGGAGGCGAATGAAGGATTTTGAGTGAGGATTGCTGAATTTTGAAACTTTTCCGTGTGTGTGGTGTTTTTGCTGCCGAACGAGTATGAGGATGAAGCCTGAAGACGAATGGACTGAGGACGATGCGACTTGGAGGTTGCTGGGGAAAGCTGCGCCGGTGGAGGCGCGGGGACGATTTGCGGATGATACTTTGCGATTGGTCCGGCAGCTTCCCGGATCCGATCCCTGGCGGTCCCGGGTGGTGGGTATCGCGCCTTGGGCGGCGGTGGCTGCTTGTGGAGTTCTCGGGGCTGTTTTCCTGATGGATCCGGTGGGAACGGAGCGAGGGACGGTGGTGGAAACTCGCGTTCAGAGCGATTCGGAGAACTGGGGAGAGATCGAGGACGTGGCGGATACGGAGATTCTTGTGGCGGCGATGGATCATCTGGATGAGTTCAGTGACCAGGAGCTGGTGAGTCTGGTGGGCTTCTGAGAAAGCTGGTTGCAATATCGGGGAGGGGGTGGCTATCTTCCGTTTCTAAAAGTGATGTCCAAGGTGATTGAAGGAGAAGAGTTGGCGAAGGCGTGTGTGAAGGCGGCGGAAGAGATTCAGGCGGAGGGAATCCGGGTCTGGGATATGCGTGGGGTTTCGAACCTCACGGATTTCATGATCGTGTGCTCGGGATCGTCCATGCCACATTTGCGCGCGATCATCCGGGAAGTCGGCGGATTGGTCGAAAAAGAGCACGGCGTGAAGCCTGTGTGGTCGGAAGGCAAGGCTGACTCGCGCTGGGTGGTGCTGGATTACATCGATGTGATGGTCCACGTGATGCACGAGGAGATGCGTGAATTCTACGGTCTCGAGGAGCTGTGGGCGGACGCGAAGGAACTCGACTGGAGCGAAGGAAACGGTGGAGCCCCTCGGAAATCCAATTTCACGGACTGAAGGAGCCGGTAAGGGCCGTGTCCGTGTGAGCCGCACGGCGGGCGGAAGTATCCTCGCTCTGTGCGGAACCGCGCTTTTTCTCGCCGGTATGTGGCGGGTGGATGGCGTGATGGCGGCGATGGGTTTGGGCGTGGGCGGATTGTTCGCGGTCGCCTGGTTGCTGGGTAGGGGCAATCTCAAAGGTCTCCGGTTGGAATGCGAAGGGGCGAGGCGGGTGAAGGCGGGGAAGACTTTCCCCGTGACAGTCGCGGTGCGGAACGGGCGTCGGGCACTGGATGGATTCCGGATCGAATTCGGAGTTGAGCTGGCAGGGGAGCGGAAAATTTCGGGAAAAGCGGTTTGGCTGGCTGGGGGTGAGGCGGCAAGGATCGCGACGCGACCGAGCCTGACGGGGCGAGGTCTGGGGCTGGTGCAGAAGGGTTGGGTGAAGTCGGGATTTCCACTGGGTCTGATGGCTTTTGAAAGGGGGGTCGATGTGGAAAAGGAGATCGGGGTTTTGGCGAGGGACCGGGTGCCCAGGGAGCTTTCATTGATCGGGCAGCTGATGGAGGGCGTGCCACGCGGTGGTGCGAGGCTGGCGGGTGAGAGCGGAGAGTGGAAAGGTTTGCGGGAATGGCGTGGCGGGGACCGGGTGCGCAGGATCGCGTGGGGGCCGAGTCTGCGGGCGGAGGCCGGAGGCGGTGCGGTGCTGGTGAGGGAGGACGAGCCGCCGGGCACGCATGCGGAGAGTTGCCTGGTGGTATTCCACTCGCATGGAAACGATGGGAAACTGATCCGGCCGGATCGTTTCGAGACGGCGGTTTCGCTTTTAAGCGGGACGCTGGGGATGCTGTGCGGCTGGGCGATGCCGACGCGGTGGGTGGCGGATTTCAACGGCTGGGAGGAGCGGGAGCTGCGGACGCGGCGACAGCTGGGGCTGGCCCGGGAGGAACTGATGATGGTGGAACGTGCGAAATGGACGGAGGCACATGATCTGGCCGGGGTGTTGGCGGCTACCGGGAAACATGAGAGTGTGGTCATCATTTCCGATATGTCGCCGGATGCCTGGAGAAGCGTGGTTCCGGAAATGTCGCTGGCTCCCGTGATCGTGGATATCGGGAAATACGATGTCGCTCGTAGAAATTTTCTAACCAGGAGGGGGGGAGCGGAATGATTCTGAGGTTCGTGGTGCTGGGATCGGCGGGTGCGGGTTCCTACGCGTTGCTGCGTGGCTGGCCTGCGGATCTTCCGGGGCTTTTACGCGGATGTCTGGCGGTGCTTCTGCTGGTGGGGGGCGGGTTCTGGTCGGCGAGACGGCAGAACGATGACGTGGAGGTGGCGAAGGGTTCCAGTAAGCCGGGCTGGGCGGATTTTCTGGCGATCGGGACCGGGATTCTGGCGCTTGAATGCTTGTTCCTGTGGATGCTGAGCGTGTTACCGGGACCCCTCGAGGACGTGGCGATACGTGTGGAGAAAACGTGGCGCCCGGCTGCGGCGGCGGAGCGCGAACAGAGCGGAGGTGGGCTTGAGCGCGGTGGAAACTGGCTTTGGGACGATGGTCGTGAAAGGACTCTCCCGCGAAGAACGAACCTGAAGCCGGGCGCGAAGCCGGAAGTATTCGTGCGGTTGGTGAAAAAGGTGGATGCGGAGCGTTTGCTGAAGCGGCAGGTGTATGTGCGGGCCTTTGTTCTGGATGAGTATCGGAACGGGACTTGGAGTGCTTCGGGCGAGAACCGAAGGGAGCTTCGGGCGGATGGGAGCGGTTGGATCTCTTTCGGGAAACGGGCGGATGGGGAGATTCTCCATGAGGTTTTCCTGGGGAAGGATCCGGCGGGAAGGAATTTCCTGACGACGATTCAGGGAGCTAGGGCCGTGAGGTTGCCTGAGCTAACAGTGGCTGGTGACGGGACCGCGATGTTGTCGGATGCGAGTGGTCCGGCGGGGTTCGAGTATCTGGCGAGTTCGGTGCCGGTTTCCCTGGGAGATCTGAAAGGGGAGAAGCTGGAGAGCGAAGGGGCGGAGAACCGGAGTGTGGGTGGGAAGATAGCGGCGCTGGCTGCGAAGGCGGCGGGGGAGGGGGATTTGGGCGAGAGGCTGGCGGGTATCGTGGGTTTCCTGAGGGGTGGATACGGATACTCGCTGGTGACTGAAAATCGCCGGAACCTGGAGCCTCTGGAGAATTTCCTGTTCGAGGAGAAGCGCGGGCACTGCGAGTTTTTCGCGACGGCGGCGGCGCTGATGGCGAGGGAGATCGGGGTGGAGAGCAGGGTAGCCTATGGATGGGCGGGTGGACAGTATTTCAAGGAGAGCCAGATGTTCGTTTTCCGGGCACGGGAGGCGCATGCCTGGGTGGAGGTGAATCTCAAGGCGCATGGCTGGGTGGTGATGGAGCCGACTCCGCCGGTGGTGCTGGGCGGAGGAGGGACTCCGAGGATCGCCGCTGCGGATGAGAAGATGCCGGCTGCGGATGGGGATTTTTCGGAAACGGACGTTGGTGGGATGGCCGGTGGAAGCGGGGTGGAGCGGGTGGCGCTCTGGTTGGCGGGCGGGTTCGGGATTTTCGCGGCAGGAATGTTTTTCGTGAGGTTGGGGAGGGCGGGGAATCCCGAGACAGGTGCGGGGCCGAAGGCGGGGACGGAGGGCGCGGGATATCTGCTGGCGTGGAGGCGTGCGACCGGGAAGAGGAAGGGGGAGACGCTAGCGCGACAGTTGCAGGTGATGGGGGAGGACGGGCCCGATTTCGGGGAGGAGTTGCGGGAATACCATTACGGGGTGACTTACGCGGAAAAGCCGTCCGACGCGGAGTGCGAAGGACGTCTCGAGGGGAAGATCGAGGATTGGGTGGGAAGGAGGCGGGATGCTTAGAACCTCATTCTAGTTCCCATACCGAGACCGGAACGCTTGGAATAGTCGCAGGACTTGGAATGCCACACCACGCGTTGACCGGGCAATCTGTCGCTTTCCCATACGCAGCCGCGTTGCCAGGGGGTAAGCCCGGGTGTGTGATCGCGCCCCGAGTCGTGCCGCCGTCGGCACGTAGTCAGACCGTCGTTTCCGAAGCGGGTGCATGAGGTTCCTTTCCGGCGAGAACTCTGCGAACCCTGCACGGACTCTCCTGGATGGTCGCGAAGGGGATACGAACCCTTTCTCTGAAATCGGGCGGAGTGAAATTTCCTTTTCAGGTATGTCGTATCGGGGGGATGAAATGGTTGCTGGGTTTGTTGATGGTGCAGGGAGCGTTTGCGGAAACGGGTGAGGGGATTCATTCGCGATTGTGGGGAGAAAAAGGGGCGGGTTGGACGGCGGAGAGTCGGTTGCCGGATTTTTCCTTCGCGGGTTATGAACGGGGGGAGAAGGAAATTCCGCGATATGAGGTGAGTGGGAATGTGAAGGATTTCGGGGCGAAGGGGGATGGGGAAACGGATGACACGGCGGCATTCCAGAAGGCGCTGGACGAGGCTCCGGAGGGGGCGGTGCTGGTGCCGGAGGGGCGGTACGTGATCGGGAAACAGGTGGTGATCAAGCGGGCCGGAGTGGTGCTGCGCGGCGAGGGCAAAAAGAAGAGCGTGCTGTTTTTTCCGAAACCTCTGAACGACATCGTGCCGAACTGGGGGGCGACGACGAGCGGGCAGAAGACCTCTAACTATTCGTGGTCCGGAGGCTTCATCGGAATTCTCGGTTCTCACGACAGGGGATCGGTTGCGAGGGTGGGCGATGGGGCGCTGCGAGGGGCGAGGAGCTTGGAGGTGACATCCGCGGCGAAGCTGAAGGTGGGGCAGGAGATCGAGATCCGGCAGACGGATCTGGAGGATAATTCGCTGGCTGAGCATCTTTACACCGGGGATCCGGGGCCGATGAAGAATCTCAAGGGGAGGACGAGGACTTCGCTGGTGACGAGGATCACGCGGATCGAGGGGAACAAGGTGACGTTCGACAGGCCGCTGCGCTGCGATGTGGAGCTACGATGGAAGCCGGATGTGAGGATTTTCAAACCGACGGTAGAGCACAGCGGGGTGGAGGACCTGGGCTTCGAATTTCCGGTGACTGCGTATGGCGGGCATTTCTCGGAGCTGGGTTTCAATCCGCTGGTGATGAACGGGGTGGCGAACTGCTGGGTGAAGAACGTGCGGATCGCCAATGCGGACAGCGGGCCGTTTGTGAACGGATTTTTCAATACGCTAGACGGGATCGTGATCGAATCCACGCGCGAGGTGGACGGTCAGAAATGCACGGGGCACCACGGGATTAGTCTCGGGGGTGGTGACAATGTCTGCACGGGTTTCGATTTCCGGACGAGGTTCATTCACGACTTCACGGTATCCGGGGCGACGAGCGGAAATGTGGTTTGCGATGGGAAGGCGGTGGACCTGAGTCTGGATCATCACAGCCGAAGCCCGTATGAGAACCTTTTCACGAACCTTGACGCGGGCGTGGGATCGCGGCTTTGGAAATGCGGTGGCGGGCATGCGCTTGGCAGACATTGCGGAGCGCGCGGGACTTTCTGGAACATCACGGCGGAAAAGGATATGAACTACCCGGAGGGCTTCGGGCCGGAAAGTATCAACGTGGTGGCTCTGAAAACAAATGCGGAGGGTGTGACGGAGAAAAACGGGAGATGGTTCGAGGTGATATCCCCGGAGAAGATCGTGCCGGAGAATCTTTACCGGGCGCAGGTGGAGGTGAGGTTGGCGGAGGGGAAGTAGGCCTATTCCGACCGCCCCTCGCATTACGTTGTCTCCTAGAAATCTTACGCCCCTCTGCGGCGTATCCCGGCGACAGCGAGGAGCGCGACCGACATGAGAACTGCGGAGGAAGGCTCGGGAACTGCGGTAAAGTTCGTGGTCGTGAGGGTAAGACCTGTATCGTTCGTCTCCCACTCGCCAGGATCGGAGATCAGCGCTTTGTAATCCGAAAAATCCGTCTCTGTGTTCCGATTCTCGAAAATCCCGTTGTCCACTCCAGATGGGCTGAAGAGAATGTCACCATTTGTCACACCCAGCGCAGCAGGTCTCAAGCTGTCCAAGGTATCTCCAAGGCTTGGCGTTTCGTAAACTCCGCGGTAGTTCACGGCGTGTACGAAGCTAGGAGAGGCTGTCGTGCCCTGAAAGGCGAAGATGACTTCTCCCCCGGAGGACATTCCCGTCGCACCGAACGTGCCCGAGACAGTCCCCGCGCTGACTGAAAAGTCGTCTCCGGAAGGACCCGAATCGATTTCGAACAGCACGCTTGTTCCGATGGCGAGATCGCTGGTGACGGACCAGATGATCTCTCCGTCTCCCGCCGGGTTCGAGGTATCGAAAGCGGATCCGGTCCAAGGCCTGTCCGAGAAACGGACTTCGGTTCCGGCCTCCAGTTCGACGAAGTTGACAATGGAAAATCCGTCCGTCCCGTCGGACGAGAAACCGGTGAACATGATGTCGGACACTCCGAGGGTGGTAGCACCGTTGGCGACCGAGAGACCGATCAACCCGGTCACGAATTGCTTTGTGATGGATGGTAATTTCATAGGGCCGGGCGAGTATGGTGAATATTCCGGAATAGTAAATATGAAAGCTAAGTTAGCGGTTCGTTGGTGTTGTCTGAATTGAGCGGATATCAGAAAAACACCTCCCGGAATGCCTGACATAAGCAGTCGGCGAACTGCCCGTGCGTTTCATGGAACTCGAGGGCGGAGGGGAAGCCAGGGTTGGCTCGCACCGGGACGGATGCAGCTACGGTGAAGATCGGAGGTTGCTACTTCGGGGGAACTGCCGCCTACTGCGGCATGTCACTTGAAACAAGGGGTTGGGTTGAGTGAGGTGAAAGTGCCGGGGAAGATCGCTTTCCTGGGAGATTTTCCGCCGAGGCTTTGCGGGATCGCTACTTTTACGAGGGACTTGTGCGAGGCGGTGGCAGGGGCGGCTCCGGGATCGGAATGTTTCGTGGGGGCGGTGAACGACAGGCCGGAGGGCTACGAGTATCCGCAGAGGGTGCGGCTGGAGCTGCAGGAAAAGGAGCTTGGCTCCTACCGGCGGGCGGCGGATTTCCTGAATTTCAACAACGCGGAGGTGCTCTCGGTGCAGCATGAGTTCGGCATCTACGGGGGGCCTGCGGGCAGCCATGTGCTTGCGCTTCTGAAGGAGGTGCGGATGCCGGTGGTGACGACTCTGCACACGGTCCTCCAGCATCCGGATGCGGCGCAGATGAAGGTGATGAAGGGCTTGGTTTCCCTGAGCGACCGGCTGGTGGTGATGGCGCGAAAGGGGGTGGAGATTCTCCGGGAGGTCTATGATGTGCCGGAGGAAAAGATCGATCTGATCCCGCACGGGATCCCGGACGTGGAGTTCACGGAGTCCGCGGATTTCAAGGAACAGTTCGGCGTGCAGGGGAAGCGGGTGCTGCTGACTTTCGGGCTGATCGGGCCGGGAAAGGGGATCGAGCATGTGATCGAGGCGCTGCCGGAGATCGTGAGGGACCACCCGGATGTGATCTATCTGATTCTTGGCGCGACGCATCCGAACCTGCTGGCCCACGAGGGGGAGCGCTACCGGATCAGCCTGGAAAGGCTGGCGGCGGAGCTGGGGCTGGAGAAGCACATCATTTTCCACAACCGCTTCGTGACGGAGCAGGATCTGAAGGAATTCATCGGCGCGACGGATGTCTATCTGACGCCGTATCTGAACGAGGCGCAGGTGACTTCCGGGACGCTGGCGCAGGTCTTCGGGGCGGGGAAAGCGGTGGTCTCGACCCGCTACTGGCACGCGGGCGAGTTGCTGGCGGAGGATAGGGGGGTGCTGGTGCCTTTCAGTGATCCGGAGGCGATCGCGAAAGGTGTCTGCGGGCTGCTGGAGGACGGGGCGCGGATGGAAAGGATGCGGCGGGATGCCTATGCGATGGGGCGCGGGATGATCTGGCCGGCGGTGGCAGGGCTGTATCTGGACTCCTTCGAACGGGCCCGGACGGAGCGGAAGGTGCGCCCGCGGGCGGCCTTCGCGGAGTGGACGCTGGACAGCCGCCCGCAGGCGCTCCCGCCATTGCGGCTGGATCATGTGGAGCGGATGAGCGATGGCACGGGCATTTTCCAACACGCCATTTTCAATGTCCCGAATTTCCACGAGGGCTACTGCACGGACGACAACGCGCGGGCGTTCATCTTGTGCAACCTGCTCGATGAGATCGGCGATCTGCCTCCGGCGAAAAATCTCGGGAAACTGGCGACGAACTATCTGGCCTTCCTCGCGGCGGCCCTGGACTACGAGAGCGGTCGGTTCCGGAATTTCATGAGCCACGGGCGGCAGTGGCTGGAGATCGTGGGGAGTGAGGACAGCCATGCGCGCGCGATGTGGGCGACGGGGACTGGCGCGGGGCGTTCGCGCGATACGGGGCACAGGAAACTTTCCGCGCAGCTTTTCGAAAAAGGCCTTCCGGTGATGGGCGCGTTCACTCGCCGCGGGCGTGGACTTTCAGCCTGCTGGGCATCCATGAATACTTGCGCCACTTTCCGGACAATCCGGCGATCAATGAGATGAGAATTTTGCTGACGGGGAAACTGGTGGGGCTGTGGAAGGCCTGCGCGACGGAGGACTGGCCGTGGTTCGAGACCAGCGTGACGTATGACAACGCGCGGATCTGCCAGGCGCTGATCCTCAGCGGCCAGCACGTGCCGGATCCGGAGGCGCTGGAGATCGGGCTGGAATCGCTGCGGTGGCTGGCCTCGATCCAGACGACACAGGCGGGGCATTTCCGGTCCATCGGCAGCAACGGTTTCTATACGAAAGGGGGGACGCGGGCGGACTTCGACCAGCAGCCGGTGGAGGCGCAGGCGATGGTCGCGGCATGCCACGAGGCTTTCCGGGCGACGCGGGACCAGCGGTGGACCAAGGAGGCGAGACGTGCCTTCGAGTGGTTCCTGGGCCGAAACGACAGGGGCACGGCGCTGTATGATTTCACCTCCGGCGGACTGCAGCGACGGGCTGCACGCGGACCGCATCAGCGAGAACCAGGGGGCGGAATCGACCCTGGCCTTCCACCTTTCGCTCGCGGAAATGACTCTCGCGGGACAGCCCGTGATCACCCCATCGATCTGATCCATGAATACCATCAAGCTACGCCGCCACGAAATCGCCCTCGCCCCGGAGTGCGAGCGGGTGATCATCCGACCCTTCATTCCCGGCGAGAAGTGGCGGGTGGAAAGCATCGTCGGGCGGGCCATGGCGCTCACCAGGGAACAGGTGAAGGAGGAACTGGCCGTGGTGAACGCGGAATTCGAATCGAGGCATCTCGATTCCGAGGCGTGCTTTTTGAGAAATTTCCGAAAGGTGGAACAACATGTCGCGGACGCGCATTCGCTGGGCCACGAAAGGCGCTTGCTGATCGGTGCGATGTTCTCGGGTGAATACGCGCTGGAGGCGGCGGCGCTTTTCAATCCGTCCATCGTGCCGCATCCGGATCAGGACGGGGTCGCGGAGGGCGGGTTGCGGTTCGTGATGAGTCTGCGGGCGACGGGCGAGGGGCATATCTCCTCCATCGAGTTCCGCACGGGGGAAATTTCTCCGCAGGGAGAGATCTCTTTCGAGGCGGTTTCCAGATTCACGAGCGAGCCGGAGATCCTGGAGAATCCGTCCTACCGGAAGGAGTCGTTCATCCTGAAGCTGAGGGAAATGGGATTCGAGAACCATCACTTCACTGCGGCGGTGCTGAAGCCGTTGGGCGACCATTTCACGCTCAGCGAGCTGAACCGGAGCGTCGGGACGGTGCGTCATGAGGCACGTCGGGCCGAAGCACGAGCTGACCACGACTCTGGAGACGATACAGTGGTTGGCGGACTCGAACTACGAGGTGGAGTTTTCCTCGAAGATGGCGATGAGCGAACGTGTTATTTTCCCGGTTTCATCCAATGAGACGAACGGGATCGAGGACGCGCGGTTCGTGATGTTCACGGAGGAGGACGGGTCCGTGAAATACTATGCCACCTACACGGCATACAACGGACACTCCATCCTGCCGCAGCTCATCGAGACGGAGGATTTCCTGCATTTCCGCATCCTCACGCTCAATGGCAGCGCGGTCAGCAACAAGGGAATGGCGCTTTTTCCGAGACGCGTGGACGGCCGCTACGCGATGCTTTCGCGGCAGGATGACGAGAACCTTTTCATCATGTTTTCCGATAGTCCGCACTTCTGGAGCGATCCGGAATTCATCCTCGGCCCGGCGGAAATGTGGGACTCGGTGAAAGTCGGGAACTGCGGATCGCCGATCGAGACGGAGGCGGGGTGGCTGGTGATCACACACGGCGTGGGGCCGATGCGGAGGTATTGTATCGGGGCGGCGCTGCTGGATCTGGAGGATCCTAGGAAGGTGATCGGGAGGCTTTCGCGCCCGCTTCTGGAAGCGGAGGGAGAGGAACGCGAGGGCTATGTGCCGAACGTGGTGTACAGCTGTGGCGCGCTGTTGCATGGTAGGGATCTGGTCCTGCCCTATGCCGCGAGCGACAGGGTTTCGAAGATCGCGACGGTTTCGCTGGATGATCTTCTGGCGGAGCTGGCGGGCGGGTGAGAAGCGGAGGGGAAATAGGGAGAAGGGGTCGGTGTGCCCCTTGGGTATTGCAACCCCTTCGCGCAAGTTTGGTCTTCGCTCCAGTCCACCGTGAAGGGGTTATAAACGCCCTTCTCCATATTGCCGGGGTGGAGACGGATTGCCAGCTCGCCCACGGCATGGCAGAATAGGGGATGAAGGAAGATTCTCCGACCATCTCGAATGGATTTCCACTCACCGCTGTTTCCATAGGAGTGGTTCTGTTTTTTCTCGGATTTGTCGTTTTTTCCAAGTTAGCCAACGATATCCCGCGCGGCAACGAGCGGACCGGACGCTCCCAGATGGCCGCGACTAGTTTGGCCAACGCAGTGGAGCAATTCCATGCCGATTACAATCGCCTTCCAGAAGTGCCTGCCATGGTAACGACAGATACCGCCGGCGGGATCAGGCTTTTGAATGTGCTCTGTGCGCGCGTGCCAACCGATGACCCTGCCGGGAACACAAGGGGAGTCAGGTATCTATCGATTGTGGAGAGGAAGGGCGGGCAGGGGGGAGCGGTTTACGATCCGGATGATAAAACCATTACAGGTCTGTATGATTGGTGGGGGACTCCGTTCACCATTTTTCTCGACACAGATTCGGATGAAGTTCTGGAGTTCCAGTTGGGTAAGAAGGAGGTGAAACTTACTGGCATGCGGTCAGCGGTAGTGTCGCCGGGGGAAGATGGGAGGCTGGGGACGGCGGATGATGTGAAGACCTGGTGAGCTATGGAGAAGGGGTATTGCAACCCCTTCGCGCAACCTTGGTCTCCGCTCCAGTCCACCGTGAAGGGGTTATAAACGCCCTTCTCCATATTGCCGGGGGAAGATGGGAGGCTGGGGACGGCGGACGATGTGAAGACCTGGTGAGCTATGGAGAAGGGGTTTGCACCCCCTTCGCGCAACCTCGGTCTTCGCTCCAGTCCTCCGTGAAGGGGTTATAAACGCCCTTCTCCATATTGCTGGGGATGCCTGGCGCCCCGGCTATGCCGTTATGCCATCAGCTTCTCGATCTCGTCCGGCTCGATGGGGATGTGGGCCATGAGATCGGTGTTTTCCTTTTCTCCGATGAGGTAGTTGTTCTCCAAACGGATGCCGATATTCTCTGCCGGAATGTAGATGCCCGGCTCGATGGTGAAAAGCATGCCTGCGGCGACAGGTTCGTTGGGTGGTGAGACATCGTGGACATCGAGACCGATATGGTGGGACGTGCCGTGCATGAAATATTTTTTCACGAGCGGCTTGGTGTCCGGTTGGTCGGCGGCTTGTTCTTTGCTGAAAAGCCCGAGCTGGATGAGCTCCCCCTCCATGGCTTCGAGGACCTTTTTTTGGTAATCCACGATCAGGATGCCGGGGCGGAGGATGCTTTCCGCGAAGCGCATGACGCGGAGCACGGAATCATAGACCTCGCGCTGGCGGGGCGAAAACTTCCCGGAGACGGGGATGGTGCGGGTCATGTCGGAATTCCACCCGGCATATTCGGCGGCGACATCGAGCAGCAGGAGATCGCCGTCCTTGAGCGGGCGGCTGTTTTCCATGTAGTGCAGGACGCAGGTGTTTTTCCCTCCGGCGATAATGGGATGGTAGGCGAAACCGCGGGAGCCGGAACGCACGAACTCATGGATGAACTCGGCCTCGATTTCCCACTCGCCGACTCCGTCCGCCACAAGCGGGAGGATGCGGCGGAACGCGGCTCCGGTAATGGCGCAGGCTTTCTTCGTGAAGGCGATTTCCTCCTCTGACTTGATCACGCGCAGGTCGTGCAGCAAGGGGGCGAGCCGGGCGTAGCGGTGGAGCGGAAAGCGTGCCTGGCACTCGCGGATGAAGCGGTCGTTGCGCGTGGCGATCGAGGTCCCGGCGCGGGGGTGCTCGTTGGTGGGAAGGTAAAAGGTTTCCGCCTGCCCGGCGAGGCGGTTGAGGGTCGGCTCGAAAGCGGACAGCCACTCGACCCGGGTGATGCCGGTACGTTCGGCGGCTTGCTCTTTGGTAAGCTTCGCGCCCTCCCAGACGGCGATGGTCTCGTTGGTCTCGCGGAGGAAAAGGATTTCCCTATCGGCCTCGGAATGGGCGGTTGGGAAAAGCAGAAGCACGGTTTCCTCCTGGGCGACGCCGGTGAGGTAGAAGAGATCGTTGCTTTGCTTGAATGGCAGGGTGCCGTCGGCGTTGGTCGGGAAGGTATCGTTCGAGTGGACGATGGCAATGGCTCCCTCGGGCAGCAGGGCGGCGAGTTTTTCACGGTGGGAGACGAAGAGGTCGGAGGTGGGCAGTTCGGTGCGCATGGAAAATTCAAATTTCAAAACTCAACTTTTAAGGAAGAGGTGGGGGTGGTAAAAGCTGAAATTCTGAAAAGCTAAAAAGCTGAGAGAGGCATGGATTGTAGCGGGTGATCGGAGGGTGATCTCGCCAAAAGATTTCAGCTTTTCAGTGTTTTAGTTTTTCAGCTCTTACTTTTTGTCCAGATTCGCTTTCATCTCCTCGTCGGTAGGCGTTTCCGTGGGGACTCCGTCTTCCGGGATGTCCTTTTTCGCGATCCAGCAGATGGCGTTGAGAACGATTTTCCGGAAATCGTCCTGCTGCCAGTTCTTGTGGAAATGGCCGCCGGTAAAGCCGAAACCACGACCTCCGCCGGATGCCTCGGGACGCTCGAAGACCCACATGACGTGCTGCGGTTCCTTGTCCTCCAGCACGGCTTTGCGGACGGCGGGGTTTCCGGAGTGTGCGCCGTCCGGGCGGGAGAGTGTATCGGCTCCGGGCAAGTCGGTGAGGATGGGTGTGACCCCTTCCATGTTTTTCCTGAAACGCATGTGGTAGTACCATTCGTCGCGGATGGTGAAATCGTTCACTCCGCTGGCGACGGGGTGGTCGGTCATCTTGAACGAGCCGTCCCAGTGCGGGTTGACGGACCAGTTCGACTCGAAGAATCCGCCGATGGAGGATAGAAAGGTATCGCCCGGCTCGCCCGCGGGGATCTCGACGGCGTAGTGGATGCAGCCGATGCCGACTCCCGCCTTGGTCAGCTCCCGCAGTTTTTCCAAATGACCCATGGCCGGATGCCTGCCACCCCCGTCCGCGTAGATGATAATGGCCGCGGCGCCATCGAAGACGCTCTCGTCCTCCGGCCAGCCGTTGGTGACGACGGTGGTCTCGAATCCGAGTCCGGATTTCTCCATCTGGTCGGCAAGCAGCATGGAGCCGGCGCGGTGCTCGTGCTCACCGGGGCGGTGGCTTGGTTTCCCGGCGATGAAGACGAGCTTGCTTGGCGGGGTGTCCGCTTTCTCCTGCGCGGTGGATTTTAGCCAAAGCGCGGTGCTGATAAGGCCGACCAGAACGGTGAGGACAAGCGGATTGAGTTTTTTCATGAGAGGGATACGCGGAAACTTTCAGGAAATTACCGGAAATGGCGGGGAGTGATCGGAAGGATCGATAATATCGGTTGAGAAAATCACCACCCGGCTCAAGGAGCGCCCGTGCGAGGTATTCGCCGGCGGAACGAAGGTGCGTTCCGAAGCTTCGGACTGCTTCGATCATCCCGATGTTCCGGTTTTTTCGGACCGACAGATTTTCCTGATGCTCAATGATCATCAGGGAGTGTTGCCTGAAGGCAGTGCTCCTTGCGCGGGAGATCGCTACGGAACGCGGAGGAACCCACCTGTGACCGGCTCCGGAGAGAAGCCGTTGTTCAGGAAACCGACCGGTAGGGTCCTGGGATAGCGGAAACGGCACTTGCGCACTGGCTCGGTGTGACAACCCACGTCTCCCCTTTGCGGATCTGGAAGCTCATGGCTAGTCATCCGGGATCCAGTCGCTCCCACCCATCGATCATGGCGAGGGTGTTCAGGCACATGCGCGTGCCCATGGTATCGCCGACGGGGTAGCCTTTTTCGGAAAGTATGATCGAGTGGTGGTTGCTGACACAGTTTTCCCCTCTGAGAGCGAAGCCTCCGTCCGGCTTGCGGTAGAGCGTCATAAGGACATCAGTGAGTTTTTTCCCTGCTTCCAAGAGATCGGAAGAGCGATAGCCGGGCGTTTCCGATGAAAAAGCATCGAGCACCCAGATGCTGTCGTAGTTCATCAGGGTGCCACCGTGGGCGAATTCCCCGTCCGGGCGCTGAATGGCGAGAGTGGAGTCCATGGTTTTTTGCGGGACCGGCCACGGACGTTTCGAAGCCTGGTAGGCGCGATAGGTTTTGAAGGCACCCGCCATGGCCCGACCCGGATTTTCCGGCTCCATCGCCTTGGAGGGAAAGCCGGTCTTGTGATCGAGGATTTCCTCTTCAAAAGTCTCGAAAGCGATTCTCAGCTTGTCCGGCGTGGCTTCCGGCAATGCTTCGCGCACCTCCGCCGGGAGATTGTCGACGTACGCACCGATCGCCCTCGCCCAACTTTCACCATTGCCCCAAGGATTCGACCAATCGAAGCTCCGGGTGAATTCCGCTCCATCCATTTTTCTGAGATCGAAAAACGGGGCGGCGGGCAGCGGATGGAGCGGCGCGCTGCCGAGGGCCTTCAGGGCGCCCGCGCCCGCGCCCGTCCACTGACCCCAGATCTGGTTCCACGAGTGTTCGCCGTCCTTGTCCGCTTCCGTGACGAGCGGATCGATGAAACGGCCGGACTCCTTTTCCTGGCAGCCTTGCAAGAACGCGACGGCTTCGGTTCGCGAGGCGGCGGGCACCGTATCCAACGCACCAAGCATTTCCAGGCTTGTGATCGCGTGGGAGGAGGACTGGAGGGCATACGGGCGGCGCATTCCCGCATGATACGGCCATCGCCCCCAGCCTTCGTCTTTGAAGCGGATGGCTTCGAGAAATTCGAGAACCCCCTCGCGCACGGCGGCGAGACGCGGAGTCGGTTCTACTGGGTCAGCGTATCCGGGTCGCGCGAGGGCGGCAAGTCCGGTGGTGAGAAGAAATTGGCGGCGGGTGTGCATGTTTCGAGGGAATTTTTATCTGAATCCGCGCCATCCCCCCCCCGCTCAAACAGCGTGAAAAGAAGGGCGCGGGACATGGAAAAAGGAGTGGCGGATCGAAACCACCACTCCCATTCGCGTCAGGTTAAGCCGTAACGCACTGATGATAAGTTAGATACGTCAAAATAAATCGAGAAAAACATTGACAAGGTGAGCAAGCCGGCAAGCTCGGAATGCTTACAACTCCACCTGCCGGCCGCTCAAAAATCATCCTGCCGGATCTCGACCCGATCGCAACCAAAACTTCCCTTGTTGTCAGGGAATCGCCCCGCTTCACCCCCGGAGGCTTCATGCAATCTCTTCTCTCCGCAGTGGTTACCGGCAAGGCATCCTTCAACCAGCTCGTGGGTGATCTCAAGGACAGGGTTCCACTCGCCATGTCCCGCCAGTCCATGCACGAACGCATCGGCGCTGCCTCCACCGCATTTCTCATGGCCGTCCTTTCCGACCTGACAAAACAACGCTTCGCCCCTGCCGCAAAAGCCCTGGAGGGCGGCGCGATCCGGCGCATGCTCATCGAGGACGCATCCGGCCAGGTCATGCCGAAATCCAACGCGGAGAAGTTCCCCGCCCACGGCAACCATCACGGCCCGACCGCCGGAGTGAAGATCGATCTCGCCTACGACCTGCTCTCCGGCCAAGTGGTTTCCCACAGCCTGCACCTCGCCACCGAGCAGGACAAAACCATCGGCAGAGACCTCGTGGATCTGCTTCTTCCCGGCGATCTGGTACTCCGCGACATGGGATATTTCAGCATAGGGGAATTCAAAATCATCGAGGTCGCAGGAGCCTGGTGGCTCACCCGCCTGCCCCTCAATGTCGGGGTTGTCCTGGAGGACGACACCCCCATCGAATCAACCCTGAAAAGGAGCAAACAGGACATCATAGACCTGCCGTGCAAGGTCGGGGAGGAGAAAAAAGCCTGCCGTTTCGTAGCCCTGCGCGCCACCCGTGAAGTGGCCGCAGCCCGACTCAGGGAACGGAGGAAGAAAGCAAAGCAAAGCGGCCGGGTGCCCTGCGCCAAAGGATTGGTGCGCGACGGCTGGCACCTCATGCTGACCAATCTTCCCGTGGAACTAGCCGATGCAAGGAAGCTTGCAACGATCTACCGTGCACGGTGGGCGGTGGAAATCCAGTTCCGCGCCTGGAAGCAATCCCTCAACCTGGGCGAGGCACTCAAGCGCAAGAGCGGCACCCACCACATCCATGCCATCGTCCTGGCGGCAATGATCGCGCACCAGCTCGGGATGAAGATGGCCACGGCCATGACGGAGCGAATCGGGCGGGCGGAGCTGAGTTATGAAAAACTCTACGACATACTCGGCAACCAGTTGGTGAAAGTCCGGGAATTTTCCCAACTGGCGCTATTCGATCCCGACGACCGCCACATCAAACGGGATAAACGAACGCGGAAATCCCCAATAGAATCAGGCATCATCGCCTTAACCTGACGCGAATGCCACCACTCCTTATGGAAACTGGAAAAGTCTTACTTCCTGTGGCGGCGGAGAGCTAGCGCGAAGGAACCGAAGCCGAGCAGCAGCGCGGAGGAAGGCTCGGGAACTTGCGTCACCTGAAGGGCTGCGAACGAAGCCGCGTTCGCCGTTGAACTGGTAGCATCGTTTTCCTTGAAAGTGAAAGCGGCCGTTCCTGTGGCTGACGAAAGGATATTGAAAGTTTCCGCCGTTCGGTTGGCTACGACCGTGGTGCCTGTGCCGACGGCGGTTCCAGCGGTGACCTCGAAGAGTCCTGAACCTCCTGTGGTCCGGCCTACATAAACCAAGAATTCGTATTCGGAGTTGGCAACGAGATCCGAGAAGCTAATCGTCGCGAAATCGCCCGAGCTTCCGCCGTTCGCAAAAATTGAATCCGCCCTTGCAAACTCCAGGTTAAACGGAGCTGGTGCGGCGTTATCGCCAGGATTTCCGGCACCACTGTAGCTGGCTTGCCCGTTGAGACTGGTGGTGAACACCACCCGCATATCGATCAGAGTGGACATACCGGTTGCCGAGTCCCTCAGATTTGAGACGGTAACGTCGTTTCCGCCATCAACGGTGTTCCAAAAGCTTCCATTTGTTTCCGCACCAGCGGCAGCGGAACCTTGTCCGTCGGAGAAATCGATCAAAACCGCAGCGCTAGCGGAGCCGGTGAACGAGATAGCCAGCGCGAGAGCACCGGCGAGTTTGATTGATTTCATCGTCATTTTCATTGGGTCGTGTTTTGTGGGTGTTGGAAGTATCGAGAAGGTCTGAGAATATCGGTTTCGCCTGAAAAGCCTACTGTCCGATCAGACAGGTCAAGCCGCCTCGAGTGGAGATTTTCATTTCGGTGGTTTTTCCCCGCCGCCTAGACCTTTTGCCAGAAGTCCGTCCGTCAATCTGGAATCTGGGGGCAGGATTCCCCCAGGACGGCCTGGAGCAAGATGATCCAGCCACGATGATATGCGCACGCATTTTTGGCAAACGGTCTGATCCGTAGGAAAATCACGTTCGATGAATCCAGTGATCGCCCGACCCAAAATGTCACCCGAAATGCGGACTATTTATCCCAGCAGCCCGGGAATCGGTTTTCCTTTGTTCGGATCGGTGTCTTTTCCGACCACGGAAAATTTCTGACCGCCTTTGAAGGGTTCGAAAAGTTTCATGGTATCCAGGCCCAGTGCGGTGGCGATGGTGGCGTTGAAATCCATGACACCGACTTTGTCGCCGACGATTTCCATACCGTTCTCATTGGTTTCGCCGATGATCTGGCCACCGCGGACTCCGCCTCCGGCCATGAGGCAGGTGTAGGCGATGGGGTAGTGGTTGCGGCCTTTGAAGCTATCGATCTTCGCCTGGCGCCCGAACTCCGTGCCCATGACAACGAGGGTGTC
>CAVSNV010000005.1:0-154979 GCA_963729485.1 uncultured Verrucomicrobiae bacterium | reverse complement strand
GCTCTGGGCCGAGGCGAAGCCGGGCGCGACCCCGACCGCGCCTCCGAAATATGAGCTGAGCTGGGTGACAGACGGCATTCTCACCCTCTGGAACCCGTTCGACGTGCCCATCGCCCTGCATCCGGACTCCTACATGTCCTACAAATACTGGAATATCCCCTACACCATCCGCCTCTCCGATGGCAGCGGGAAAATCATTGAGAAAACCTTCATCCAGATCACCCGGACGGGCGGGCATTCATTTACCATGGTCATGGGGACCGCTCCGGACCCTTACTGGAGTCTTTTCGGAAGCCCGGATCCAGTCGTCCTGATGCCCGGCGAAGTCCTCGTCATGTCCGAGGGACCCGGCGCCGGCACTCCAAGGAAATTCTCGGACGGTGGCGGCGGATTGATCTCGCTGGCGATGAAGGCGGGCTGGAACCTCGGGAGAGGGTTTGGCTTCCCCGTCGATCTGGATAGCGGGAAGACGGTTACAGCGAGCAGCAAGCTCCGTTTCGACGCTTTTCCCAACAAGGACCGCTCATGGTTCGGCGGGACTACGATCATCAACCAGCACTACTACTACGGCGCTGACAACCGTGGTAGCAATCCCGGCGTCAGTCGCTTTGAAACCGTCGGCGGAAGAATCGTCAACCTGGGCTCCGGCAGCGACTCCTTCGCGACCGCTCACGGGGACGTGTTCAAATCTTTTTCCGGAAGCCTGCCCGCTGTTCCGGCTTTGACGGGTGCGGGAAAATATCCCTTTCTCATGTTGTCCCACCAGGTGAAATCCGAGGACGACCCCAGCTCATGGAGCCGTCTCCACAACGAGCGCTACATGAAAGCCCATCTTCGAAAGATGGACGATTCTGAGAAAGCTAGCTCCGGCCACGAGCTGGTGGTGAAACAGCTTTCGGGAAACCAGGATTCGAACATGCCGCAGCTCAGCACACGCCAGATCAACCGCGGTCTCTTCGGTCCGTCCTACACGGATCAATCGCGAGGTCAGGATACCGTCATCACTCTATCCGTGCCCCGTGAGCCGCCGGTTTCCCTAGGTGCTTTCCAGCACGCCATCGCCAACGGAGTGACAGCCCGCTGGGGCAATGGCGGCGAGGCTCTGAGTAACGACAACGGCCTGAGCGCCCCGGAAACCTCCCACGCCATCAGCAACTCCTACGCGTTCCCGGTAATCGAGGCGGACAAGACGGAGAACAGCGAATTCACGGACCATTCCTACCATGTGAACCGTATGTTATGGGATTCGTGGTTCCTTTCCACCATCGTGCAGCGGCAGTCTCCGCATCATTCCCAAAAACGGACCGCCAAACAGGTCTACGAGGATTTCCTCATCGATCCACAGAAACCGCTCCCCAATACCCGCTTCACCGCCTGGCCCGAGAATGGTGAAAGCACATCCGACAAGCTCTTCGCCACCACGGATTCGGCCAAACCGGATGCCTACGAGAAAGCTTCTTCCGCACTGCTTTGTGAAGGAGCTTTCAATGTGAACTCCACCTCGAAGGAGGCGTGGAAAGCGATGCTCTCTTCCCTCCAGGAAAGCTCGATCCCCCTCGCCGATGGCACGGATCAACCTGGTAGTGCCAAAGCAAGCGTGGCGAAGGATGTTCCCATGGGAGGTCTGCTGACGGCCTACGGAGACGGAGTGGGTGCCGGTTCCGCAGCCTTCGCCGGCCCGGAAGCGGCGGATGCCTCGTCGCCCGCCCCTTGGAGAGGATACCGCTCGCTGGAGGCAACGGAGATCGACCTGCTGGCGACCGAAATTGTCGCACAAGTGAAAGCCCGTGGTCCGTTTCTCTCGATGGCGGATTTCATCAACCGTCGTCCTTCCGGAGGAACGGACATGGCGCTTCGCGGCCCGCTCCAGGCAGCCTTGGACAAAACAGTGAATACGGAGCTTTTCTCCACTTCCTCCCGGATGGCGAATCCCGGTGGCGCAGGTTTCGCCTTCCCGGAGGCGGCAATACTACCGAAATCGATGAACACCCCGGGTATGGTGCGCCAGGCGGACATACTCACAGCGATCGGTGCGCAGCTCACCGCCCGCTCGGATACCTTCCGCATCCGGGCCTATGGAGAAGCCCGTGATCAGGCCGGAAACATCACCGCCACTGCCTGGTGCGAGGCGATGGTCCAGCGGACTCCCGGCTATCTCGATCCTTCCGATCCGGCCGAAGCTGTGCTGGATACGTCGGGCCGCAGTGTTCCGAAGGTCGTCTCCCCAGTGAACAAGGACATGGGTCGGAAAATGGTTGTCAGCGGTTTTCGCTGGCTGAACCCTGGGGACCTGAAATCCTGACCCGGTATGAAACGCCTTCTTCTCATCTGTTTGCTAGCCATCGTCTCCCTGACTCCGGCACCCGGCCGGGAAGAGGGATCCGCTTCGGGCGGGGTCCAGCTCCGTGCCTTCGCGTTCGCTCTCTCGGGAGGTGCGGACGAGCTGGAGTTGAGGCGCGAGAAATCCGTTCTTGGAACCTTGGAACTCTCCGAGGACCAGCTTGGCGAGCGCATCGTGGTGAAAGCCCGGCAGTTCACCTGCGGCGTGTTGGAAGGCGAAAATTTCAAACCTCTCGCAGCTGTGAAGCTGCCTGAAAAAGGACGTGACTTCATCCTGGTCTTCGCGCCGACGAAAACCGGTTACCGGGTTTTCCCCGTGCGTGCGGATGATCCGGAATTCCGCGGAAACGATACCTGGTTGTTCAACTTCAGTCCTTACAAGCTGGGCATCATGCTGGGCACCGCCAAACAAGCGGTGGAGAGCACGAAAAACGCCCGTCTGCGCCCGGCCTTTCCGGAGGGAGCCACTTTCTTCCAAGCTCTTTTCACCTACGAGAAAAACGGAAAATACGTGCCGTTCAACAACACCCGCTGGCCGGTCAATTCGAATACCAAATCGCTGCTCTTCGTTTACGAAAACCCGGAGAACGGCAGGCTCGCCTATCGCTCCGTCATCGAACTCGCGAAGTAGGATTCGGGCCCCGTGACCTTGTCGGTTCGCTCGATTTGATTCAGCATGGTAACCCCCGATACCGGTATGGCCCGCCATCCACTAGAATGATCGTATAAGAGAGGCGATTTTGATGGCCCTGACTCAGGGCTTCCGGTAAATCTCACGGAAGAGCTGGAAGAAAACATCCGTGAAGAAATTTGCCGTCATCCTAGTTGTTACGATCGCTGTCGGTTTCGTCGGCGGTAGGCTTGGCCGCGCCTTCTCCGGAGCGCCGGAAACCATCTCGAATGTAGGTTCTCCTGAAGGAAAATCTAAGGAACGATCTGTCACTCGGTCAGATTCTTCCGGCAAGGATTCGGTTCAGGTTCCTCGTCTCGTCACATCCGACAATGTCGAGACGCTTCTAGTCCAAGGTGAAGCCGTTTCCTACGCGGGGCTGGCGCTGTGGATGCTCGATGCGGAGGCGGGGGAGATCGCGGACTACTGGGCGCGCTGCCCGCAGGACGGTCTGGGCGGGGATATCAAGCGTCTCATATTTCTCAACTGGACCCGGCTCGATCCCCGGGGCGCCGTTGCTGCGACGACTGGCTCCGATGAAGCGGACATGGTCTGGTGGGCGTGGGCGGCGAGCGATCCACGTGGCGCGCTCGCGGCAGCGCCATCGGAAAAATACCACCGGGTCGCCAAAGGTATCGGCGAGTTTCACCCGGCATGGCTGATGGAGCATTTCCCGGAGATCCCGGAAGAAGCGCGGAACCAGGCGTTGACGGGTCTGATGACTTGGAAGGAAAACGACGATCCTGCCGCGACCCTGGATTTCCTCCGGGAGCAGGGACGGAATTTTCATGACGGCACTTTCAAGGCGTTCGCGCGGAAGGACCCGTGGGCGGCGTTCGATTGGCTGGAGAAGAACGGAAAGCTCCTGGGCTCACGCTACTCGAATCACGACGGACCGGTGGAAATCCTCATCCGGGAGATGAAGGCGGCCCACCCGGATGATCTGGAGCGGATGGCTGCGACCCTGCCTGCCGGGAAACTGAAAAGAACGATGGACGATGCGGTTTTCGAAACGCAGCTCGAGACCGATCCGGAAAAAGCTTTCGAGGAGGCGATGAAGGCAGAGGCTCCGCTCACATCGGTGAAACGACTCGGAATCATCGGGGCCGGATTGCTCTCCACCGATCCGGAGAAAGCCTTTGGAATTGCGGCGGAAATGCTGGTCAAATCCAAGGACGGACTTTCGCCCGAGCGATCTATCAATGTCGGCGATTCGAGCATTTCGTACCATGGTCAGGAAGGAGAGGCCGCGCAATTCTTCAACTCGCTGATCGCGAAAGACCCCGTCAGAACGCTTGATATGGCGGTCACGGCTGCCGATGGCGAGCCTGGGAAAACGTTTCGTGAACTCACCAATACTTGGGCGGGAAGTGATTTGGAGTCATACGCGAGCTGGGTAAACGGGCAGTCGGAGCCAGCAATTCGGACCGCAGCCATTTCCACAATGGTAAGCCATTTGGGAGATCGAGGAAGCTATGAAGAAGCGGCCGATTGGGCAATGACTTCGCCTGACCGATCATCCTCGCTCCAATCCTTGGTGTGGAGCTGGGCGCAAAAGGACGGCGCAGCTGCCAAGGAGTGGTTCGAGGGAGCGGATATTCCGGCGATGGAGAAGAAGAATTTCTTGAATCAAATCGGACAACAATGAGTATTTCTGCGACACTACGAATCGTCCTGACTGCGCTGGCCTTTGCCTGCGCTTTAGCGGTGGGTTGGAGAGCGGCTCCGACAGAGCGGGATGCCGCATCCTTGGAGATGAATTCAGAAAGGAACGTTTTCCGTGAGCGAGTTCCGGGAGAGCGGGATGAGGTTGCTCGTAGGATGAAATCCATCCGGGCCGGGGTAACCCAGGAGGAGCGGATACGTGCCTCGGTCTCGCTGGCGATGTCATTGCCTGCCTCGGAGTTCGCCGCATGGGCGGAGGGCGATCGGTTCGATTTTCGAGCAGGGCCTGAGCTGAGTATTTTCCGCATGGTTCTATTTGAGCGCTGGCTTGCCGAAGAGCCTGACAGTCTGATCGCGTTCGCGGTCAAGAACGATCACGGGCAGGCATTCCGGGGATTGGAGCATCTCCTGAAGAAGGATCCCGAGAGGGTTTTGGAGTATTTCCGGGCGCATCCAAACGACGGATTCGAACTCCGGAAGCTCTCGATCCTGGCCGATTCCGAACCGGGGCTAGTGTTGGCACGTCTCGCCGAGATGTCGGAGCGGGGAATGACTGCGAAAGGGGGTGAGGCTTCGGAGAAACTCTTCAAGGAACTGGCATCGGAACATGCTTCACTGCTTGAGGCCGCGTTGGAGGGACTTTCACCGGTATTGAGAATGAAGGCGGAAACCGCCCTCTGCGGAGTGCGTTTGGCCACGGATTTTCAAAGCGAAATCCGAGTGCTTTGGGAGCGTCCGGACGGGTGGAAAATTTTCAGCGAAAGCCTTAGGGCGAATCCCGCGCTGAGTGCCGGATTCCTCGGAGAACTTTCCGCCATGCCGGTCTCGTGGAAGAACTCGCTGGGAGACTTTCCCTACTATGCGGTCCGTGGTGAGTCCGCGAAGAAATGGCTGGAGATGGATCTGGAGGAGACGGGTTTCAGCAAGAATGACGTGGATCGCATCAGGGTGCATGCTGCCCAGGAACTGACCGGGACCGATCCGGAATTCGTCATGGATATGCTCGGATCGCTCAAGCTTGAACAAAGGCAGAAAACAGAGTTTTTCCAAAGGGCGTTCATGAGACTCAGGAACTCTCCCGAGGAAGCCGAGCGTCTGATCGCACGGATCGATTCCGAGGACGACAGGATCGCTGCGAGAGAGCAGCTTGATGTGCTGAAACTCCGGATCGGGCAGCTGGGGATGAGAGAACCCGCGGACTGGATCAACGCGCTAGGGAGCGGGGAACTCACGGACTCGAACGCCTATCGTTTCGCCTCCGCGGCAGGTGGTTGGGACGAGAAGCAGGTTTCGGAATTCCAAGCCGGCTTCAGGGAACTCGCCACCGCGGAGAAGCAGAAAATCGCCCTCGCATTCGCATCGCGGGCGGACGACACGGGCGGCAACGAGGCGCTCGTTTCCGATGCGATCAGCTACCTCGTGACCCATCCGCCCGAGCAGGACAGACGGGGGAATGTCAGGAACGATCCCAAGATGATGGCGTCGCAGTTCGCGCTCCGCCTCGCCTCGAAGGATCTCGCGGCGGCTTCGGAATGGATTGACACACTTCCGGCGGGCGAGGCAAGCATGTGGGCGCGGCGGAATGTCGCCAAAGACATGCGGCAGTATGATCCGGCGGCGGTGCGGAATTGGATCAGGACGCTGCCGACGGCGGAGCGGGATGATTTGAACGGGTATCTTGGCAAAGGAGAGTGATAATGGAGAGCCGTGCTTCCAGCCGGCTGACCCATTGCAATGGAAGAAGCCGGCTGGAAGCGCGGCTCTCCATTATTCAGTTATCCACGCGCTCGAAGAAACGCTGGATGTAGTTGTAGTCGCCACCCTTCATGTTCTTGTTTTTCGCCCAGTTTTTCGGGAGTTCTCCGAGCAGTTCGTAGCGGCGGAGAGTATTGAGCCAGTTGAGCATGGAGGACGGATCCATCTTCGTATCCGCATCGGAAATCAAGGCTGCGGCTCCTATTCCCTTTTTCCCCCAGATCATCATCGCCTCTGCGGCGGTGGTGCGGACGATGGCGTGTTCATCTTTCAGAAGGTGTGCGACGGAATCGGCTGCTGCGGCGGATTTCTCACCGAGAACCATAAGACCGACAGTGGCCCAGTAGCGTTTCACCGGGTCCTCGGAGATGAGGGCGGCGGTGAGAGTCGGAATATTGTCCGCGTCCTTGGCGGAGGCGGCGAAGGCGAGATCGAGCACGCCATCGAGATCGAATTTGTCGCTCTGGACGAAATCCGCGATGGTGGAGCCTTCCGACAGCGCGTCGAACATCGGCTCGGGGACCAGGCCGGTATCGGTCGCCTGCTTCATCGTTTCCTTCAGCCGCGCGCGCATGGTCTTGAGTTTCTCCGCGTGGGCGGGATCGGCGGCGAGATTGTTGGTCTCCCACGGGTCCGCGGAGAGATCGTAGAGCTGCTCGGAAAGCGCGGGCGGCAGCCAGATGGAGGCGAACTCGGAGGCAAGCTTGCCTTCATCGAACGCTTTCCTGAAAGCATTCCAACCGGGCTGACCGAACTGGTAGAAGGAATAGGGCGCTTGAGGGAGGTGGGGGTTGAAGTTGCGGATGTATTTCCATTTCCCGTTGGTCAGGCCGCGGCGCATGCCGTAGAGCTCGTCGAAACGGTCGGCGAAGAGAAATTCCATCTCGTCGTCGGCGGGTGCGGCGCGCTTCGTCCCGAGGAACGCCCGCCCCTGCATCTGTTTCGGAATGTCGATACCGGCGAGGGAAAGGAAGGTGGGTGAGAAGTCGATGAAAGCGACCGGCTCGGTCACGCGCTGGCCTGCTTCGAAGGGGGAGAGTTCTTTGAATTTCTCCGGCACGCGCACGACCATGGGGATTTTCACCCCGGTTTCCTCAAGGTAGCGTTTCCCGCGGGGAAGGATGCCGCCGTGATCGGAGGTGTAGATGACGATGGTGTTTTCCGAGAGACCTTTCTTCTCGAGTTCGTCGAGGATTTTTCCGATCTGGCCATCCGTCTCGGTGATGCGGTCGTGGTAGCGGGCGTAGTCCTTGCGGATTTCCGGCAGATCCGGAAGGTAGGGCGGGAGGTCGATTTCCTCGGGCTTGAGTCGTTTCGGCTCGGCGGCTTTGTCTCCGAACAGGGAGCTTTCGTGGGAGACTGTCAGGTTGAAGATCGCGAAGAAAGGTTTCCCCTCGGGACCGTTCTTGTAGTGGGCTTTGCCGGAGGATTCATCCCAGTAGGAGTTGTCCTTGCCCTTGAAGTTGTAGTCGGTCTTCGAGTTGTTGGTGCAGTAATAACCGGCGGCTCGGAGGTATTCGACGTTCGGCTTGTAGCGGGCGGGGATCGGATGGCGGGAGCGCATGTGCTGGGTGCCGAGTGTGGGCGAATAGACTCCGGTGAGAATGGTCGCCCTGGCGACAGCGCAGACGGGGGCGTTCGAGTACGCGTGTTCGAACAACACTCCTTCCTTGGCGAGTCCGTCGATGCGCGGTGTGACCGCTTGCTCGTTGCCGTAGCAACCGATCCAGTGGGAGGAATTGTCCTCGCTGACGATCCAGAGGATGTTCGGTTGCTCCGCCGCGAAGGCGAGGTGGGTGAGAAACGTTATGAAGGTAAGAAACAGGTTTTTCATCGGGCGGTAGTGTGCTGAACCGAGCGGGATGGTGGAAGCGATTTTTTGAGGAGCGGATTTCATCGAAACACGTGCTTCGAAGGGTGTTCGTAAGCAGCCGCTGTTAGTGATCATATTGGAAATACGTCTTTACACCGCCTCACACAGTTTGCAAAAGAGAGGCATGGAATGGCGAGTTTCCCGCAAGTCCTACGTTTCCAATTCATCCACTATGAAAACCAAGATACTGTTCACTACCGTCGGCGCGGCACTCGCGTTGTCCCTTCCTGCTTCCGCCGTCCTGATCGCCGACGCGAAATTTGATGATGGGACGATCACCGGCTTCGGATTTGACAACAACGGAAGCAATCCAACGTATGCCCGAACCTCCGAAACCGGAGTCGTCACCATCGGCACGACGGTTGCGTCCACCGGATTTTCCGGAGGGGGGTTCCAACTGTTCGATCTGGCGAACGATCCGCAATTTGTCGCCGGTTCGGTCACGGTCGCACAACTCGATCTGGTGAGAATCAGCTTCGATCATTCAGTGACGACCGCAGCCGGCATCAACTCACTCCGACTTCAGCCGTCCACCGGAAGCTTCGGTGAAAGGATTGAACTGACCGGTGGAACTGGTCCGGGTGAAAATTCCGCGAACAACACCGGCGTGTTCAATCTGGGGAATCTCGATGGGTCGCAAAAAACGACGTTCGTGAATTCTTTGAACAGTGGAAGCGCCACAACTTTCTCGATCCAGTTCAACTTCAATTCCCGTGGCGGCAATTTCGAATCGGGAGACGCTTATTCCGTGGATAACATTCTCATCCAGACAGTGCCGGAGCCTTCCGCCGCGCTGCTCGGAGTGCTCGGCCTCGGTGGACTTTTCCTCCGCCGCCGCCGCTAGCCTTTCCGGTAGAAGATCATTTGACGAGGCTTCCGTGGGATTCCGCGGAAGCCTTTGTCTATGGGGAGCAATCGCTTTTTCGGGAAATCTCCACCTCGCTGCCGGCGCGGACCTTGCTTCTTTACTTTTACCGCCTGTCTCCTGTTCACTCCTCTGCGATGTTCAATTTCCGTCCCGCACCTCTTTTGTGGATCCTTCTTACGACCGCACACGGTCAGGATCAGGGCTCCGGGGCGATCTGCTCCCCGTTGAGCCTGTTCCGCTGCCGGTGGATCTGATCCAGCCGGTCCCGGCCCCGGAAATCCCGCTCGGAGCCGTGCCGGAAGGCCCCATGCTCCCCGATAACCTGACCATAGACAACCAGGGCGGCCCCATCGAAGCCAGTCTGGAGGAGGGCATCACTTACGGTGGCCCGGTCCATGTCACCGGCGACAACGGGCTTGAGATTTTTTCCAACCGTGCCCGCGTCGATCTCAAGGAAAAGTCCGTCACTTTCAATGAGGATGTGTCGGTTTATCAGGGAAATCTGCTCCAGCGCGGCCGGAAAGCCGTCTATTTCTACGAGGAGCGGCGGCTTGACGCCTCGGGCATGCGGATTTCCATGGACCCCATCCTGCTGGAGTCGGGGAAATTCACGGGAGTTTCCGATGGGGAGAAAACCATCTTCATCGGTGAGGATGCGGGCATCACCACCCACGACGTGCAGCACCCGGACTATTGGGTCCGGGCGGAAAAAACCACGGTCTATCCGGGCGAGAAGGTCACTTTCGAGAATCTCAAGCTCTACGCCGGAGACACGCCCGTCTTCTATCTGCCCTATCTGAGCCAGCCTCTCGATGGCGCCCTCGGCTACCATTTCATCCCCGGTGCCCGGTCGAACTGGGCCGCTATCTCCTGAATACCTACGGCATCATGCTCGGCGGTGAGCCAAATCCCGTGACGGGGGAAAACGAGAACGCCTGGCTGCTTTCCGAATGGCGCTTCGACCTGCGTGCCACCCGTGGCGCCGCCTTCGGCCTGGATCTCAGCGATATCCGCGAGGAGAACCTCGATGAGATTTCCGGACTGAGCCTCTACTACCTCTACGATCTGGATCCGGAGGAAACGCGCAACGGGATCCCCCGTGGAAACGTCGATGCGAACCGCTACCAGGCGCAGCTGAAATATCGCAAGGAATTCGAGCTCGAGCCGGAGGCGGACTGGCGTTTCGATTCGAACCTCTCCCTGCTCTCCGATCGCTTCTATCTCGAGGATTTCGCGCCCTCGGTCTACCGCAGCAATCCGGCTCCGGACAATACCCTCGGCATCTATCGCAATGACGGGGACTCGCTGCTCTCCGTCTTCGGGCGATTCCGCGTGAACGATTTCTACCGCACGGATACCCAGTCTCCGGAGATCGCTTTCGACCAGGCACGGCGTTCGATTTTCGATTCCCCGTTCCTTCACGAAGGGCAGACTTCCTTCTCGATCCGTGGCAGCCAGGCGGCGGACGTGAACAGGCGGGATATCATCAATCCTCTGCTGACCCTCCCGGCCAACGATCCCTCCATCCCCGGGCTGCTCAACAGGCTGAACCGCTACGAACGCGGCCTGGTCCAGCGTCTCCGCGCCCTGCCTCCCGGCTCTCCCAGGGCCGCTGCCATCCGCAGCCAGCTTTTCGATAGCGGCTTCAACCGCTTCCATACGAACCATACTTTCTCCGCCCCCCTCGCTTACGAAGACTGGTTCACGCTCACTCCGCGCGCCGGCGCGGCCTATACCAACTATTCCTCCGTCGAAGGTCCGGCGGATTCCGATTCCCGCGTCATCACACATGCCGGCGCGGAGGCTGCCGTCAAGTTTTCGAAGAACTACGGGAATTATAGTAACTACGAATGGGGGCTCGACGGGCTGCTTCACGTCGTCCAGCCGTATGTGAACTGGTCCTACGTTTCGGCGGACGAGCTGCAACGGGATTTCCCGCAGATCGACAGGCTCACCTTCACCACCCGTCCGCGCTCGCTCGATCCCTCGCGCTACACCGCTATCGATGGCTTCGAAAGCTGGAACATCCTCCGTCTCGGCACCCGCAACCAGCTCGTCACCCGCCGCGACGGCCAGTCCCACGAATGGCTTTATCTGGATACGTATATCGACAAATACATGGATGACCCGGAGTTCGACCGCGAGTGGTCGAACCTCTACAACGACCTCCGCTGGCAGCCGCTGCCGTGGCTCGGTGCGGACGTGGAGACACAGTTTCCGGTCTTCGCGGACGGCTCCGGCTTCTCCGAGTTGAATTCCCGCCTGCGCTTCATGCCCGCCCGCGACATCGAGCTCTCCGTCGCCTACCGTCACCTCAACGACCATCCCGTGCTGCTTGATTCCGACCGCATCGAGCTCGGCACATACATCCGCCTCAGCGAGAACTGGGGAGTGGGATCGCAGTTTGTCTATGAAATGGACGACAGCCGCTTGGAGATCCAGCAATACACAGTGCATCACGATTTCGGAAACTGGGTGGGTTCCGCGGGATTCACCGCGCGGGACAATCGTTTCGAGAACGAATACGGGCTTATCTTTAGCCTGACCTTGAAAGATTTCCCCGCACTTTCCTTGCCATTCAGCATCGACGCGCAATAGTCCCGCCCATCATGGCCATCTCCCCGCAAGATCTGCTCTCCGCTTTGAATTTCCGTTACGCGACCAAGGCCTTCGATCCGGAGCGCAAAATTCCCTCGGAAACCTGGACCGCCATCGAGTCGTCGTTGGCCCTCACCCCCTCGTCCTTCGGCCTCCAGCCCTGGAAATTCCTCGTTATCGACTCGACGGATATCCGGGAGAAACTGATGGCCGCTTCCTGGGGGCAGGCGCAGGTCAGGGATGCCTCGCACTTCGTCGTGCTCACCACCCGCACCGATCTCGAACAGAAGGACATCGATTCCTGGATCTCCCGTCTCGCGGATGTGCAGGAAACACCGATGGAGAGCCTCGCCGGACTATCCGGAGTGATCTCCTCATTCGCCGGAGGAATGGACACCCCTACGAAGCACGCGTGGAATACCCGCCAGGTCTATATCGCTCTCGGTCAGCTCATGACCGCCGCCGCCCTGCTCGGCATCGATACCTGCCCGATGGAAGGCATTTCCCCGGTGGACTACGATGATGTTCTCGGCCTGAAGGAATCCGGCTACGCCACCGCCGTCGCCTGCGCGCTCGGCTACCGCTCCGCGGACGACAAGTCCGCCGGCAAAAAGAAGGCACGTTTTCCGGAAAGCGAAGTGATCTCCCATCTGTGAGAGGGAGCGCCGGTATCATGCGGCGTACCGGTTTTCACCGCATCGGAGATTTCCGCCAGATCCCCATCCAACGGTCCACGCTCTTCCCATCCGCGTCGGGCAGATCCCGGGAAAACGCGTGGCGCACGTTGGCCAGCAGCTCCACCTGTCGCTCGCGCATGCTCGCAGCAAGCAACTCGTGCTCCAGATCGAAGTAGGATGTGCAGACGAAATACCCGCCGTCCTTCATCGCCGCCAGCGCCTCGTCCAGAATGCCCTCCCAGACCATTGGATCGTGCCAGTAGTTCTGGTGGCGGATGAACACGAGATCGAACTCCGGCAAATCCTTCATCCTGCCGATCATCGCGGCATTTCCCTCCCGGAAATCGATCTCTCCACCCGGCAGTTCCCATCGCTTCGCCGCTTCCGCGATCGCGTCCGCCCGCAAATCCATCCCCAGGTAGAAGCCGATTTCCGCAGGCTGCAAAGCCTGCGCCAGAACCCCCGTCTCATCCGCCCGCCCGCAAGCGAGATTCAGCACCGCGATCCTCCCGGTCAGTCCCAGCCCCGCCATCCCGAGCAACTCGCCCAGCAGCACCCGCAGCCGGCGGATGTCACCGTCTATACCCTCGTAGGAAAATGGGAGTCTCTGGATCATCGTCCGGTGGAGCGTGGATACCCCGCCCGCGTTCATCAACCACTTTACCGGCATGGAAAACCGATTATGATCAAGCCCGTGCTGAAATCCCTCCTCCTCGCGACCACCCTGGTATGCACCGCCGGTGCGGGCCAGGAAACCGTCACCCGAAACGGGATCCGCTACCGGATCTGTACAGCCGGGCCGGAGAAAATTCGTATCGTCTGGAAGGACGGAGACGGAAAACAGCTCCGCGATTTTCCCACAGCGAAGAAATTCCTGGAGGCGAAAGGGGACAAGCCCCTGTTGCTGATGAATGGTGGAATCTTCGAACCCGGCCAGATCCCGAGCGGACTTCTGGTCCAGGAAGCGAAACAACTGCTGCCCGTGAACCGCAACGACGGGGAAGGAAACTTTTTCCTCAAACCCAACGGAGTCTTTCTCATCTCGGACAAGGGGCCGCGTGTGATCCCGACAGGGAAATACCCGCCAGCCGGTGAAACCGTTTCCTATGCCGTCCAGTCCGGACCGCTGCTTTTGGACGAGGGGAAAATCCACCCCGCTTTCAACGCGAACTCGGACTCCCGCCTCCACCGCAACGGAGTCGGTGTCACTGGAGAAGGATTGGTGATACTCGCCATTTCAGATCCGAAAGGCAGGAAATTCCCCAACCTCCACGAGTTCGCAGAGCTCTTCCGCAGCCTGGGATGCCGCAACGCCCTGTTTCTGGACGGCGATATCAGCCAGCTGAGATCAGGTGAAGCGATGGCCGGACCAAGCAACCGCTTCGCCTCCGTGATCACGGTGGTCGAGTGACGCGGTTGAAATATATCCGCTGGGTAGCATGTCCCGTCCCCCCCCGGGGAGCGAGGCTCCACGAATTTCCGGTTGCCACCGCTTTCCGGGTGACCTATCCAGATTCCGTTGAAAGGGAAATTGATTGATGTCACCAGTGGCGGATCGTTCGAACTCGCCGAGATCAGTTCGATCGGGCGCAGCAGGGAGTCACTCGTCCCGGTGGCCGATCCCCGCGCCTCCCGCCGCCATGCCATGATCCGTCTCCAGGACCGGGGATTCTGGTTCTTCGATCTCGGTAGTAGGAACGGCAGCTACCTGAACGGAAAACGAGTGACCACCGCCCAGTTGCTGACCGAAGGGGATGTGATCGAGATCGGGAGCTTCAAGCTGCGGTTCGAGGGCACGGGTCCGGCGGATAGCAGCGCGACCCAGAGTTTTTCCGGACAGAAGACGATGGTCGGGATCGAGTCCCGCGAGGCCATCATCTTCGTCTGCGATATCCTGGGATTCACCACCCTTTCGGAAAAGCTCGGCCCGGACCTGCTCGCCCCCATCATCGGCTCCTGGTATTCGAAGATCAGCCTCATGCTGGATGAAAACGGGGCCAGCCTGGACAAATTCATCGGCGATTGCGCGCTGGCGTACTGGCTGGATACCTCGCCCGGCTCACGGCTCGATGCCCTCCGGACGGTTCGCGCCGCGGAAAGGGTGGCCGCGGAGGTCGAGCGTGAGCACCACCAGGTCCTTTCCCGCGCGGGACTCACTTTCCGCACAGGTGCCGCTGTCCACCTCGGTCCCGTCATGTATGGCGCGATCAGCGAGGGCGCGTTCACCTTGCTCGGAGACGCCGTCAACCTCACGTTCCGGCTTGAGGCGCTCACCCGCGAGATTGGCAAACCCTCTCTAGCCAGCGGCGATTTTCTCGCCGGTTGGGACATCGGGAAAACCTGGTGCGAACCCTGTGGCTCCCATCACGTGAAGGGCCGCAGCGGACCGGTGGAAGTGTTCTCGGTCGAGGGATCTCCGGGGTGAGGAAACGCACGTCAGACATCGGTTGTGACGGGGACGGAGTCTCCCGGAATTCCGAATGTCGATTGGAGCCAGTCCCGGATCTGCCAAGCGTGCCGATACACTTTCCGTTTTCCTGCATAGTCAGCGAATACGTGTGACTTTCCTCCCGCCGTAACGATGAGGTAGCATTCGGAGCCCACCCGCCTGATCGTCAGATCTGAGAATGTTTTCTCGCGAAGTGCATTCAACACTCTCTCATACTGTGAGTCCACGGGGAGCATCTGGCACCGAATCGAATTGGGGTTTCTATTTTCCGCAGCCTCTCAAAATACACCTGCTACCAAGGCCAGGGCGAAACCCACGATAATGAAAATCAAAGAAGCTCGGCAGAAATTTATACGTCCCCGGTTGCCGTTGCTGAAAAACGCCCAGTAGCCGTAGAGGATGATATTCAGCCCGGGAATCGCCAGAACAATCAGCGTCAGCAACCAGTCGCCGACCGAGAGCGGGCGTTCGGAATATTCGGAACCGGTATGGGACCGGTAGGCCACCCAAGGACGACGAAACCCTCGGTCGGAGTTCGGCGCCAGAATGCGTTTTCTCTCGGGAATCGTGGCCATCTTGACGCCGGGCGGGGTTGGTTGGCTCAGTCCTTCGCCGTGTAGTCAAACACCAGCGCCTTTTCCAAAACTCCGCCGAGCAGCTTCTTGAACTCCATGTGCGCGGGGTGGGGGATATAGGTCTCAAGACCCGCCTTGTCCTTGAAAGTCACGAAAAAGCAATGGGTCAGTCCGTCGTTCTTCTGCTCCACGCTTTCGGAAAGTCCCCACTCGTAATCGGTGATCGTATCAATCTTGGAGGGCAGCTCACCGAAGGCTTTTTCCACTGCCTGGACCTGCTCGGCCGTCGCGCTGTCTTTGAATTTGAAAAGAACGATGTGGCGGAATTCGCCACCTGCCTGGGATACTGCGGTGCTGATCATGATGAGTGCGGGAATGAGTTTTTTCAACATGCGCCCAAAGTGAAGCGCAAACGGTGGGAAGTCAATCCGGGTGAAACGCTGGAAGATCCGGATGAGAATTTCATAAGGCAGTCACCCGCTCCGTGATCAGCGCGATGAGAGTTTCCGTCTCCGCATCCTTCGCGCCCTCCGGCAGAACGAGCAACAGCTCGGAACGCACCGTGGGTGAGCCGAAGGGCACCAGCGCGCAGCCCGCATGTGGCAGCTTCGCGGCGTGTCCCGGCATGATCCCCACACCACCACCCGTACCGATCTCCGCCAGCATCATCGGCAGCGAATCGCTCTCCGCGACGATGCGCGGCACGAAGCCGGCCTTCCCGCAGGTTTCGATCAGAAATTCCCGTCGCTTCGGGAAAAACGCGTTGGAAAGGGAAATCCAGTCGTCGCCTTTCAGTTCCGCGAGCCGGATCGATTTTTTCCCCGCGAGCCGATGCGTCTCCGGCAGCACCGCCACGAAGCGATGCCGGGTAAGCACCCGCACGTCGAAGCGCTTTCTCTCCTCATCCTCCAGATTCGCGAGGATGCCCGCGTCCAGCTCACGCAGCCTCAGCCGGTCCAGCTGGGCGCGGGGCGGCAGATCGAACAGGCTCACTTTCGCCCGCGCGTGCCGCTGCTGGAACTCGCGGATGACGGGAGCCACCAGATCATCGAGAAATGGCGATAGGAAACCCAGGCGCAGGGTCCGCCGCACTCCTCCGAAATTTTCCCGCACCTGCTGCATTGCCGATTCCGAGTCACACAGCAGTTGCCGCGATTTCACGAGAAAGAATTTCCCCGCTTCGGTCAGATGGATGCGCTGCCGGATGCGGTCGAAGAGTTGCAGGTCCAGCTCCTCCTCCAGCAGACGGATCTGCCTGCTGAGCGCCGGTTGGGAAACGTGCTCGCGCTCCGCCGCCCGCGACATGCTCAGCTCCTCTGCGGCCGCCACGAAATACCTGAGCTGGTGAAACTCCATGCGCCACCTTCGGCGAGCGTTTCCCCTCAGGCAAGTTCATAACCGCAGCGCATGAACTTCGGAACAAGGCGGTCTTATGCGAACGCGCCCGCCCGTGTCACTCTCACCTCGTCATGAAAACGAAAGCATCCGAACTCACCGTCCGCAGATCCGCCGAGCGCGGCCACGCCGATCATGGCTGGCTGGATAGCAAGCACAGCTTCAGCTTCGCCGATTACTACGATCCCGCCCACATGGGCTTCCGCAGCCTGCGCGTGATCAACCAGGACAAGATCGCCCCCGGTGGCGGCTTCCCCACCCATCCGCACCGGGATATGGAAATTTTCAGCTACATCCTTTCCGGCACGCTCGCCCACATGGACAGCATGAAAAACTCGCGCCAGCTCAAGCCCGGCGAGATCCAGCTCATGAGCGCCGGCTCCGGAGTGACCCACTCGGAGTTCAACCCGTCCACCTCGGACCCGGCGCACATCCTCCAGATCTGGATCCAGCCGCACACCCGCGGTCTCGATCCCGCCTACACCGAGTGGAAGCCCGCCGCCGATGCGGAGCACACAGCCAAGGTCCTGGTCATCTCACCGGATGGCAGCGAAAACTCCGCGACGATCCGTCAGGACGCCCGCGTCTACCGCATCCGCCTGAAAGCCGGCGAAACCGTTTCCCACAAGCTCACCCCCGGTCGCGGCCTGTGGCTGCAGATCATCAACGGCTCTGTGGAAACGAAGGACACCGTTCTCGGAGCCGGTGATGCCGCCAGCACCGAGACCGCCGCTTCCTACGACTTCACCGCCACCTCGGACAGCGAGGCCCTGCTCTTCGATCTCGCTTGAAACTCTCAGAAATCACATAACTGAAAACATATAAATGAAATACGCCACACACATCGCCGCCGGCCTGCTCGGTCTCCTGTTCATAGTCTTCGGGCTGAACTTTTTCCTCGGTTTCATCCCCATGCCTCCCGGCCCGCCGGAAGGCTCGCCACCCGCTCTGTTCATGGCAGCGCTCTACCCGACCGGCTACCTCGCCTTCGTGAAAGTTTTCGAAATCCTCGGCGGCATCCTCGTCGCCATCCCGAAAACACGCGTCTTCGGCCTCCTGGTTCTCGGCCCCATCATCATCAACATCCTCGCCTTCCAGGTATTTCTCGCGAAAGGCGCGGGGCTGCTCGATCCACCCGTCATCCTCATCACCGTCCTGCCGCTTTTCCTGCTCTGGGCGAAACGTGAGAAATTCCTCCGCCTGCTTGACTGAGCCCAACCCGAACCTACCGGATACCATGCCAGACCTGTTCACACCACTCCGGCTCGGTGCCATCGAGCTGCCGAACCGCATCCTCATGGCCCCGCTCACCCGGGCGCGCGCCGGAGACGACCACATCCCCAACCCGATGATGGCGGAATACTACGCCCAGCGCGCATCCGCAGGACTCATCATCGCGGAGGCCACCATGGCCATGGAGGGGAACTCCGCCTTCTGGAAAGAGCCCGGTATCCACTCGGATGCGCAGATCGCCGGGTGGAAACTCACCACGGATGCCGTCCACTCCGCCGGTGGGAAAATTTTCCTCCAGCTCTGGCATGGCGGACGTGCCTGCCATCCGCTCCTGAACGGCGGCAACCAGCCGGTCGCCCCCAGCGAGCTGAAAATCGAGAACGACGAGGTCCACACGCCGGAGGGGAAAAAGCCCTACGTCCTCCCCCGCGCCCTTTCCGACGAGGAGATCCCCGCCATCATCGAGGGCTTCCGAAAAGCAGCGGGAAACGCCATGGCGGCAGGCTTCGATGGCGTGGAGATCCACGGCGCAAACGGCTACCTCCTGGATGAGTTCCTGCGGGACGGCTCCAACAAACGCACCGGCCCCTATGGCGGATCGCCCGAGAACCGCACCCGTCTTCTACTGGAGGTCATCGCCGCGGTTTCGGAAGTCACCGGCAGCGATCGCATCGGCGTCCGCCTGTCCCCGGTCAACAGTTTCAATAGCATGATCGACAGCGATCCTGTGGCCCTCACCACACATCTGGCGAAAGCTCTCGACGGCCTCGGCCTCGCGTACCTCCACATGATGCGCGCCGATTTTTTCCAAAAGCAGAACGAGGACGTGATGACTCCGGCCCGCGAGCATTTCAAAGGCACGCTCATCGCGAACATGGGCTACACCCGCGACGAGGCGAACGAAGCCATCGCCTCGGGGAAAGTCGATGCCATCGCCTTCGGGGTCCCGTTTCTCGCAAACCCGGATCTCCCCGCCCGCTTCAAAAACGGCGCGGATCTCAACGCGCCGGACGAATCCACCTTCTACTCCCCGGGACCCGAGGGCTACACGGATTACCCGAGGATGGAGTGATCTTCCCGCCGGGTTTTCCCGTTTTTTCGAAAAATATTCCGAAAGATCGACCGCGTTTCCGGTAATACTCTATGAACAATGGAGGAAAAACCGATGGAAACAGCAGACGGGATCGTGAATCTGATCGTGCGACATCAGCGCGATCTGCATCACTATATCCTATCCCTGCTACCGGATCCCGCGCTGGCCTCCGACGTATTGCAGGAGACGAATCTCACGCTCTGGAACAAGGCCTCCGAGTTTGATTCCGAACGCCCCTTCATGCCATGGGCACTGACTTTCGCCTGGTTCCAGGTAAAAGCGGCACGCCGGGATTCCGCGCGTGACCGCCACGTGTTCGATGACGATCTCGTCGCCACCCTCGCGGATGAAAGCGAACTCCAGGGCCAGGGAGATATGGAGCGCGCGCTCGAGCACTGCCTCGCGAAACTTCCGCGTACCCAGCGCGATCTCATCCTCGCCCGCTACCAGCCGGGCGCGACGGTTTCGGGGCTGGCCAGCTCCCTTTCGCAAACACCCAACGCGGTTTCGCTCGGGATTCTCAGGATCAGGACCGCCCTCAGGTCCTGCATCGAAAAACAAATTTCCGCAGCATCATGAGTCGGGAGAATCTCAACCATCTCATCCACCTGCTGCTCGATGGAAGCCTCTCCGAGAGCCAGCGCGAGGAGCTGAACCGGGACCTCAAGCGATCGCCCGCCGCGAGAGCGGAATACCGCAAAGCCATCGCCCTCCACGGCATGCTGATCCGGAAATGCGATCCCTCCCAGGCGTCCTTTCCCATCGCCGGGGCGTTGACCGTAGTGCCGGAAGAAACCGCCGCCGCGCCCCGTCCCGTCCTGATGCGAAACTTGATCGCCGCGACCGCGCTGGCCGCCTCGATCGCTTTGGTCGCCGCGCTGTTCCATCGCTCCGCCCAGCCGCGGGCAACCGTTCTGAAAGGAGATTTCAAGACACCTCCGGGATCCCCGCTGTTGCCTCACGGTAGCGCTCCGATACACACTCCGCTGGAGATTCTCAGCGGCTCGGTCACACTGAAATACCCCAGCGGTGCGGCCGTCACTCTCGAGGCTCCGTGCCGCTTCCGCATCGATGGGAAGGAATCCATCAGCATCGGCCACGGCAGCGCGTTCGTCCACGCGCCACCTGGAGCGGAAGGCTTCGTCCTGAATACGCCGGGCGGGGAATTTATCGATCTCGGCACGCGTTTCGGCGTCGGTGTCGGCTCCGATGGAGAGAATTCCGTGATCCTTACCGAAGTCTTCGAGGGCGAGATCGATGTGAAATTTTCCAAAAGCGGAACCACCCGCCTGGCCAGCGGTGAGTCGGGCGCCATCGTCCGGGATGGCGGGATGATGCAGCTGGTCTCCCGCCTGGACGCCTCTCCCATCCACCTCACCCGTAGTCACCCGGCGGCCACCGGCGGATCCCCGAATCTGGCTCTCGGAAAGCCCGTTTACAGCCCGGCCTACTGCGTCCGCGCGAACGGTTCCGTATTTCCTCCCGACAATCTCACCGACGGGCGCTTGAACGATTCCGGCGTGCCGGGAGACTGGAGCTTCTGGCTTTCGCCCGATCTGGAGAATGGCGAATTCACCGTCGATCTACTCGAGCAAACCGAAATTTCCCGGGTGTCCCTGCAGAACACCTGCAACCGCTTCATCGACGATCGCGGGACCCGGGATTTCATGATCCTCACCTCCGCAGACAACAAGGAATTCACCCCTGCCATCGAAGGCAGCCTGCCACGAATCGACCGGACGGAAACCCTCGGTTCGTTTCCATTCCACGACTTCGCCTTCCCACCGGTCAAGGCCCGCTACGTGAAATTCGTCGCCATCTCCCACTACAAGCACCCGAGCTACCCGCGGCATCCCATGCACTCCGCCGGTCTGAATGAAATCCGGATTTTCGAATGATCAGTGTCACCCACAATTCCCGTATTTTGAAAAAAATCCTTCCATACGCATTTTCCGCCCTCTGCGCGCAGTCCGCCGTGGCGGCGATCGACTTCACCCGCGACGTGCAGCCCATCCTCAACAAGAACTGCATCGCCTGCCACGGCGGGGTGAAGGAAGCCGGCGAGGTCTCCTTCATTTTCCGTGACCAGGTCCTGGGAAAAGGCGAGTCGGGAAAGACCGTCGTAGTCCCCGGCAAGCCTGGGATTTCTGAAATGATCGCCCGCATCATCACCGATGACATGGACGATCTCATGCCAAAGCCCGAGCACGGCCCGCGTCTCACGGATGGCGAAGTGAGCACCTTGCGCCAATGGATCTCCGAGGGCGCCATCTGGGGCGAGCACTGGTCGTTCGTCGCTCCGGAGAAATCTCCCGCTCCCTCCGTGAAGAACACGGCTTGGCCGAAAAACGACATCGACCGCTTCATACTCTCCAAGCTCGAAAGCAACGATCTCACTCCCAACCCCGAGGCGAAGCCCTCCGAGTGGCTGCGCCGCGCATCGCTCGATCTCACCGGCCTCCCGCCCACCATCACCGAGCTGGATGCCTTCGAAGCCGCGGCCGAGGACGACCTCCGGTCCGCCATCGAAAAGGAAACCGACCGCCTGCTCGCTTCCCCGCGTTTCGGAGAGCGCTGGGCCTCCGTCTGGCAGGATCTCGCCCGCTACTCGGACTCGGAAGGCCTCGGAATGGATGGCAACCGCGATGTCTGGAAATACCGCGACTGGCTCATCGATGCCTTCAACGAGGACCTTCCCTACGACCGTTTCATCATCGATCAGCTCGCCGGCGATCTGCTTCCGGACTCCACATTGGACGAGAAAATCGCCACCACGTTCCATCGCCTCACCCAGGCGAACAACGAAGGCGGCACCGATGACGAGGAGTTCCGCGTGGTCGCCGTGATGGACCGCGCCACCACCACCTGGGAAGCCTTTCAGGGCATCTCCTTCGGCTGCGTCCAGTGCCACAGCCATCCCTACGATCCCATCAAGCACGAGGAATACTACAGCTTCCTCTCCTTTTTCAACAACACCGCCGATGCCGATGTCATCGACCATCAGCCGCTGCTCCGGGTCCCTCTGGACAAAACGAAATATCCGGCGGCCAACCAGGCTGTGGAGGACATCGGCAGCCTTGAGGAAAAAATCCACCAAAGCTGGCTCGCAGTCGATGAGGCCACCACCTGGCAGCCTGTCACCGAACTGAAAGCGGAGTCCGAAAGCGCGGACCTCAGCGTGATCAGCTACGAAGGCTTCGCGGAATTCCGCGCCAGCGACAACGCCGAGGCAGGCTCCACCTATCTACTCACAGCGGCCCCACCGGAAGGTCTCGAAAGCCTGACAGCGATACGCCTGACCCTGCTCCCCAAGGACGAAGCTCTCGCCGCCACCGATGCGGAGTGGGGATCCGTGATCAAATTTCTGGAGGTATGCAAAGTCGGTACCGATGGGAAATCCCAGTCCGTCCCGCTCGCCGATGTCATCGCGGACGAACCGCATCCGATCAAAGACCCTACGGACTCCCTCCGGAAAAACGGATCCGGCTGGGGGACCTTCCCGAAATTCTACGCAGCACGTCACGCCACCTTCGTGCTGAAGTCACCGCTGGCCCTCGCTCCCGGCGAAACGCTGACCATCACGCTCAGTGGCGGCGGCTCTTATCTCTCGTCCTTCCCGCTCGTGCCGAAGCGCGGGCGCATCTCCCTTACCTCGGATCCCGCGTGGATCTCCCATGCGGCCACTCCCGGTATGTCCGAGCTGAAATCCCAGCTCGCCACCGCCCGCAAAGCCTACCGCTCCTTCCCGGCCACCACCGTCCCGGTCATGCGCGAGCGCGATCCCGCCCACGCCCGAATCACCTCCGTCTTCGATCGCGGGAACTGGCTCACAAAGGGCGAGCGCATCGAAGCCTCCGACACCCCGCATGTTTTCCCGGAGCTGAAATCCGCGACGGAAAAACCGACCCGCCTGGATCTCGCCAAATGGATCGCCTCTCCGGAAAACCCGCTCACCGCCCGTGTCGCCGTGAACCGTTTCTGGCTGGAGCTTTTCGGGATCGGTATCGTCCCGACTCCCGAGGATTTCGGCAGCGCCGGTGAGAAGCCCACCCATCCGGAGCTTCTGGACACACTGGCCGTGGAGTTCTCGGGTGAAATGGGATGGAGCGTGAAATCCCTGCTCAGGAAATTCGTCACCAGCGCCACCTACCGGCAGTCCTCCGCAGTCAGCGCGGAGCTCGCCGCCACGGATCCGGACAACCGCCTGCTCGCCCGCGGCCCGCGCCAGCGCCTTTCCGGAGAAATGGCCCGGGATGCCGCCCTCTCCGCCTCCGGCCTGCTGACCGCTGAGATCGGCGGAAAGCCCGTCCATCCGCCTCTTCCGGATGGCGTCTGGAAGCCTTTCGACGGCTCGAAATGGATCACTCCGGACCAGGGGGATCCCCAGCGCTACCGGCGGTCCATCTACACTTACTGGAAACGTAGTATCCCGTATCCCACCTTCATGACCTTCGACGCGCCATCCCGGGAGATGTGCAGCAAACGCCGCATGCCGTCCAACACCCCTGTCCAGGCACTCGCCGTCATGAACGATCCCGCCTTCCAGGAGTGCGCCGAAGCTCTCGCCCGCCGCATGAAATACAAGACCGGTGGCGATCTCGCCGCCAAGCTCTCCGAGGGCTACCGCGCCACCACCTCGAAACACATCACGCCCGACCGTCTGGCGGAACTCACCTCCCTCTTCAAAGACCTCGAGCAAACCTACGCCGCCGATCCGGAACTCAAACAAGGAGTCGCCGGAACCCCGGACGGAGCCGCCTACACCGTAGTAGCCTCCGTCCTCCTCAACCTCGACGAAGCGATAACGCGGTAGCGGCCCCAACATTGAAACCTGAACACTGGCAAACTTTCTCATGAACCTCTTCCAAACTCTCCAGACGGAAAAGCTCCGTCACACCACCCGGCGCGAGTTCCTCCGCGATTGCACCACCGGCCTCGGCGGCATGTGGCTCGCATCCCAGGGCATCGCGAAGGGAGCCGGTCCGCTGGATATTTCCCACGATCCCTCCAGCCCGCTGGCTCCGCTCTCTCCATCCTTCGCACCGAAGGCGAAGCGCGTGATCTACCTGCACATGGTCGGCGCTCCCAGCCAGCTCGAGCTGTTCGACTACAAGCCCGTCCTGAAAAAATACGACGGCAAGGACTGTCCGAAGGAATACCTCGAGGGCCAGCGCTTCGCCTTCATTCAGGGAGTCCCTAAAATGCTCGGCCCGCAGTTCGATTTCTCCCGGCACGGCCAGTCCGGAGCTTGGATTTCCGACCGCCTTCCGGAGCTTTCCAAACACGCCGACAAGCTCTGCTTCATCAAGACGATGCAGACCGATCAGTTCAACCACGGCCCCGCCCAGCTCATGGTCCACACCGGAAACCAGAACCTCGGCCAACCCGCGCTAGGCTCATGGGTCTCGTGGGGTCTGGGCACGGATAACCAGAACCTGCCGGGCTTCATGGTTCTTATTTCCGGTGGCAGGCTCCCCCGGGTCGGTTCCTCGCTGTGGGGCAGCGGCTTCCTTCCATCCGTTTATCAGGGCGTGCAATGCCGGTCTACGGGAGATCCCGGTACTGAACGCGGCGAATCCTAGGGGTGTCTCCAGGGACATCCGCCGCACCGCCCTGGATTCGCTGAAAAATCTCAATCAGAAGACGTTTCACGAAATCGGAGATCCGGAGACCGTAACCCGTATCGCCCAGTATGAGATGGCCTACCGGATGCAGACCTCGGTGCCGGAGGTGATGAGTATCGATGACGAGCCGCAGGAAGTCCATGAGATGTACGGCACCCGGCCCGGCAAGGAATCCTTCGCCAACAACTGCCTGCTCGCCCGCAAGCTCGCGGAAAACGGAGTCCGTTTCATCCAGCTCTACGACTGGGGCTGGGACTCGCACGGCTGCCAACAAGTCGGAAGCCATCAACGAAGGCTTCAAGGACAAGTGCGACTCCATCGACAAACCGATTTCCGCCCTCCTGACCGATCTGGAACAACGCGGCATGCTGGAGGACACCCTCGTCGTCTGGGGTGGTGAATTCGGGCGGACTCCCATGCAGGAGAACCGCGGCGGAGGCAGCGGAAACGCTTTCGTCGGCCGCGATCACAATCCGAACGCCTTCACCATCTGGATGGCCGGCGCCGGGGTGAAACCTGGCATCAGCTACGGGGAAACCGACGAAATGGGCTATCACGTCGCCAGCGATCCCGTCCCGCTACGGGATTTCCACGCGACCCTGCTCCACCTCTTCGGCTTCGACCACAAGCGCCTGTCGTTTCCATTCCAAGGGCTGGACCAGAAACTGACCGGAGTGAAATCAGCGAAGGTGGTGAAGGGTATTCTGAGTTAGACGCTCTGCACGGACATGGAGAAAGGCGCATCCCGCCGCGAAGGGAGATCCGGGAACGATTCACCCGGCTTCCGGTCCCGGAGTGAAGCGGCTCGGTCCCGTCATTCGTAGCCTTTCCACAACCATTCCAACGCACCCGGCAAGGTCTGGCCGATGACCTTGCGGTCCACGTGCCCGGAGTTTTTCGAAAAGACGTATCTGTAGTCATATCCTTTCTTTTTGAGCACTTCCGCCATGCGCTCGTTGGCCATGACCCAGTTGTGCAAAGACGCCTCGTCCTTGTTCCAGCCGTTGTCCTTTTCGCTGACGTGCAGCCAGATACGGACGGGCTTTTTCGCGGAGCGTCTGATCAGCTTGTCGTGATAGTCCCACGCGCCTTGCGGGGTCTTCCTGTCTTCCGGCCATTGCTGGTTCACATAGGTTCCCGAATAGCTCAGGACCTTGCGGTAGAGCTTCGGGTGATACCATGCCATCGTGAACGCGGCCGCCGCTCCCGAGCTACCTCCCATCGTCGCCCGGCCTTCCGGATCAGTGGTAAACTTCACATCGTATTTTTCGGAAATTTCCGGGAGAACTTCTTTCTCGATGAACTCCGCATAGACCCCGCTGAGCGTGTCATACTCCAGCCCGCGCTGGCTTCCCTGGGCGTCGCCGCCACCTGAATTGATGAATACGGCGACCATCTGAGGCACCTTCCGGTCATCGATGAGATTGTCCAGCGTGCGGCTCATCACATCCTTGTAGCCCATGCCGTCCTGCACCACGATGAACGGGTATTCCTTGCTCTTGCGGAACTTCGCCGGGAGATACACCGCCACCTTGCGGGTGTAGGGCACCTCGCCTTCCTTGCCTTTCGCGATGCCTTTGTAGATTTCGCTGTCCTCGGAATCCATGGTGAACTCGTGAACCTCGCCCTTTTTCACCCGCGCGCCTATTTCCGTTTCCGGAGCGTTCTTGTAATCCGGCCCGATCACTTCCTCGGACTGGTCCGGGGATTGGCAGAAGGCGGCTCCCGGCAGCAGCAGGGAAAGGCAAAGCAAGAAGGAGGGTAGTTTCATGAATGGTTTTATTACGCTTCCAGTAGCTGAAAATTCCGGCCCGACCACAAGCCCGGAAATCCGGCACAGTCCGCCTCACACCCCGGCGAACGCCACCTGCACTTCCCGGAGCAGATCCGAAATCCGATCCCGGTCCGGTTCCGCCGGCAGCGATGATTTCTCGAACGATTCCCGGATTTCCTCAAGTTTCGCCTCGGTCCGGGTGATGATTTCCTCGTAGGAAAATTTCCCTTCCCGGACCTCCAGCAGCCACGCGGCATTGGGTCGTCGGACACGCACCACGCCCTCCCGCGCGATCTCCAGAGCCATGTCGAGCAGGCGGAAGGTATGCATGATGTTCTTCGAATCGTATTCCAGGCCATGCGCCGCATTGGTCCGGTAGCGGTCCTCGTTTCGTTCGGAAACCCATTGCCAGTATTCCCGGTGGGCGCGGCAATGCGCTTTGAAAGCATCGGTATTGCAGTTCAACCAGGCGATGGGCCTGGCTTCGATCGGCACGCTGCTGCACACGACCGCGGCATCGTCCTTCCGGGAGAAAATCCCGCGATACGCCAGGTCCGCATCCTACGATTTCGCGGAGGGATGTTCCCCTGCGAGCTTCTTGCGGCTGATTTGCACCGCCAGTCCCATGTAGTGATGCCGCAGTCTCGTGGACTGCAGCACCTTCCTCGACAGTTCCTGCCAGGATTCCCGGAACCCGTCACGGTCCACGTAAACGATGGGCGAGTGCAGCCACTCGATGAGCGGTCCGTTCGATTTCCCAAGCAGACCGAGCGCTTTTTTCACATCCCAGCCACCGGGATCGAGATCATCTTTGATCGCGATCTCGATGGTGTCCGGAGGATCGAAAACACCGAGGTATGCTTCCCGGGGTGACGCGTAGATGAAGCGGATATCGTAGTCGCTGTCCTCGGAGTGAAAACCCCAGGCCCTACTCCCGGACTCGCAAGCGTAGAGAATCCGGACGTTTTTTTCCCTTTCGATATCTGAAAGGAGCTTCAAAATGGCCTCGCGCATGGGGGTGACGCTACCGTGGGAGAAAGCCGGGTAGAAGGAGGAAACCGCCGCAGGACCCGCCATTGAAAGTATCGGAAATATGGAGAAGGGTTTTGAAAAACCCTTTGCGGAGGATCGGTCACTGGAAACGGGCGATCAAACGGGTTCCCGATGAAGAATTCGCGTTTCGTCGCGGCCAATCGCGGTTAGACCTCCTCCGTGCCTGATTCCGTAGCCTCAGACAAAGCCCATTGCTGGCATCCGTTCACTCCGCAGGACGCGTGGTGCGATCCCGCGCACGATCCTCTGATGATCGTGAAGGCGGAAGGTGTCTGGCTGTGGGATGACAAGGGGAACAGATATCTGGATGGGAATTCCTCGATCTGGACGAACATCCACGGTCACTGCCGCCCGGAGATCGCGGAGGCCATCGCGAGGCAGGCGGCGACCCTCGACCACTCGTCCTATCTGGGCCTCGGTCATCCGCTGGCTTCCCGATTGGCGGAGAAACTGGTCTCCTATTTTCCGGAAAACACCCTGGAGCGGGTGTTCTTTTCCGACAACGGATCGACGGCGGTCGAGGCCGCTCTGAAAATGTCCCTGCAATCCCGGATGCAGTCGGGGGAGGGGAAGCGGACCCGGTTCGTCGCTTTTGAAAACGCCTACCACGGAGACACGCTCGGTGCGGCGTCGCTGGGCGGGGTGAACCGGTTTTTCTCCCGGTTTCGTACGATGGGTTTCGAGGCGGAATTTCTTCCGGGTCTGGAGGATCTGGAAGATCTCGATCCAACTACGATTACCGCAGTAGTCATCGAGCCCCTCATCCAGGGAGTCAACGAGATGCGACCGTGGCCGGCAGGGCATGCTCGCGGCTCTCCGGGAGTGGACCACGGAAAACGGTATCCACCTCATACTGGACGAGGTCATGACCGGCTTCGGTCGCACCGGGACGATGTTCGCCTGCCAGCGGGAGGACGTGATCCCGGATTTCCTCTGCCTGGCGAAAGGGTCTCACCGGTGGCACCGTGCCGCTTGCCGCCACGCTGGCCACGAACGAGATCTTCGATGACTGTTCCTGGGCGGTTCGGAAAACGCCTTCTACTACGGACATAGTTACACGGCCAATCCCATCGGCTGCGCGGCCGCGCTGGCCTCGCTGGAAATTTTCGAAACCGACGGGTTTTCGAGCGTCTACCCCGGAAAATCCAGCATTTCGAATCCGCTCTCGGCGAGTTGTCCGCGAGCGTATCCCACCGATTCGCGAAATCCGCCGATGCGGGCTGGTCGCCGGCATCAATCTCGGCGAAGGCCTTGGCCGGGACGTCGTCGAAGCGGCGCGCGCGATCACGGACTCATCACCCGCAATATCCTCGACACCGTCGTACTTCATGCCGCCACTATCCGTCACCAAGAGGAAATCGATTTCGCGGTTGCGGCGATCTGGCCAAGCTCCGGCCTTCGCATGAGAGGTAAGAATTCGAACCTCGGATGAACGCGGATGAAGACACTGAATCGTGATCCATTTTGAATCCGACGAGTGCCTGGTCGAGACAATGGAAACATAAGAGAATCTTATCCGCGTTCATCCGCGTTTATCCGTGGTTCCTCTCTGTGCAACCCGAGGATTGCTGTCAGTTTCAATATGGTAGGAACCTGCGTTTGTTCGCCAGCCAGACACACTGATACGGACCGAGCGCGAGCATGCCGCTGGCTTTTTCAAGCTCCTCGCCGGAGATGAGATCCACCCAGTCTTCCGTAGCCACCAGATTGATGCTGCTCAGCGGCACCTGCTGTGGCTCCTTGCTGATGTTGTGGATACAGAAAATATTCCGTTTCCGGTCCTCCGACTGCCGCCAGTACGCGAAAAGTCGCATCGCCGAGATGCAAGGTGAACTGGGTGGCGTTCGGGTGGAAGGGTGCCCTGTCTCTGCGGATTCGGATGAGACTTTTCAGCCGCGCCAGCACCCTTCGATGCGGATTTTCCGGATCCGACAGCGCGGCCTCCAGCTCGTCGTGATCCCACTGATGCCGGTTGAGATGCCGATTGATCCCGCTCGCATCCGCTTTGTCGTAATCGTTGCGCGTTCCGAGCAAGCTATGGATGTAGAACGCGGGTATACCTTCGAGAGAAAGCAGGATCGCATGCGCGGCGACGAACCTGTCCTCACCGAACTCATCCGGCCCCTCCGAGGTGCCCTGCATGGCATCGAAAAGCGAAATATTGATCTCGTACGGTTTGCTACTGCCATCCGGTAGCGCCCTCGCGGAGACCCGCCCGCCGAAGCTTTTCATCGTCTCCACCAGCGAGGCGATTTCCCGGTCCTCCAGCAGACCCCTCCGCGGGACGAAGCCCGATGCCGTCATGCGACGCGATGAAATTGAAATACGCGGTGCCGGGCTGTGCGGCGGGCATTCCCATCAGCCAGCTTTTCAGATAGCGACTACTCCCGGAAACCATCGCGTGCAGCAGCAGCGGAGGCAGGGAGAAATTGTAGATGCAATGCGCCTCGTTCATGTTCCCGAAGTAGGACAGGTTCTCCTGGTTCGGGATGTTCGTCTCGGTGATGATCACCCGTTCGGCGCACATGCTCGACGAGCGTGCGGAACAGGCGGATGATCTCGTGCGTCTGCGGAAGATTGATGCAATTCGTCCCCGGTTCCTTCCAGAGAAGGCCACCGCGTCCAGCCGGAAGCACCGAGATCCCGTGGTCGAGCTGGCGGCGGACGATTTTCACCATCTCCAGCAACAGTTCCGGACTACGGAAATTCAGATCCACCTGGTCGTGACCGAACGTACACCAGACGTGTTTCATCCCGTCCGGCCGTTTCCGTGGGTCTCAGCAGCTTGGAAATGCGCGGTCTCGTCACCTGCGAGAGGTCGGCTCCGGGACTCGCCTCGACGAAGTAATCCGACCCCGGTTTTTCGCCCGCGCTGGTACTGGGCGAACCACTCGTGCTCCGAGGAGCAGTGGTTCACCACCAGATCCGACATGACCCGGTAGCGGCTGGGCGAGATCCTCGACGTCCGTCCACTCGCCCAGTGGGGCTTCACTCCGTCGTAATCGGAAACCGCGAATCCATCGTCCGAAGTCCACGGGAAAAACGGAAGGATGTGGACCATGGAGAGCGTCTCCGACAGATGCCTGTCCACGAAATCCGACAGTACCCTCAGCGGAGTTCTCCCCCCTCCGATCAGGCTGTCGCCGTAGGTGATGAGTGCCACGTCCCTCTCCGTTCCAGTGGCTCGTGTAGGGCACAGGCTGGTAGAAATGCTCGTCGATGCGCATCGCGGAGACCAACCGCGAGGTGAGTTCCGTGTAGTCGCCCTCACCGTAGATCGTCGTCAGATGCACCCCGATCCGCTCGAGCAGCGTTTCCATGGGGCTTTGTGCGTTCATGCGGATTTCAGGTGTCGTTGTGGAGAATTCGGCATTGTCCGCCTCCACGGCGGCGATCAGCTCGGAATAGATCTCGGGAAACGCGGCGACCACCCGGCTCCACGAGTGGATGAAGGGCATCTCCATCGGTTTTTCCAGGAAATGGTCGCCGGCGCTGAGAATGTTTTCCGCGAAAAGCTCGACCGCCATTTCCTCCGCGTGCACGTCGATTTTCAGGCCGTTGATCAGGGCGTCGTTCTTGTACATTTCCACGAAATCCAGGGCGTTGCGGAAATACGCGGCCTTGAGAGAGCGGAAGACGGACGGGCTGAATACTACTCCCATGGTAGCGAGTTTGCGGAACAGGAGCTTGGCGATGTCGATGGACATTTTCGAAAGCCCGGCCTCCGCGTTCTCGTGGGAAACGTCCTGATGCTTGTGATCGTAACAGTCGGAAATATCCACCTGGCAGATCTTGTTGAGAGCGTAGTTCCGGTGCATTTCCGAAAGCACGCCCACCTCCAGGCCCCAGTCGCTGGAGAGCCGGATGTCCGGCATGACCTCGCGGCGGAAGGAGAACTCACCCGCCAGCGGATAGCGGAATCCATCGAGATAGCGGAGGTAGTCCATCGGTCCGACGACCTGCTCCAGCGAGCGGATCAGCGGAGTGATGAGCAGGCGGGTGACGCGGCCGTTGAGCTTTCCGTCCGCCACACGCGGATAATATCCTTTGGAAAACTGGTAGCCGAAGCGCGGGTTCGCCACCGGGTAGATCAGCCGGGCGAGCAGGGCGCGGTCGTAGGTGAGGATGTCGCAATCGTGCAGCGCGATCGCTTGCGCCCGCCCGCGTGCCAGCATGTAGCCCATGCAGAACCAGACATTGCGACCCTTGCCTTCCTGAGTGGGAGAAAGGCCTTTTCCCGCGAGCTTCGCGTCTATGGCGCGGAGCCGGGGACCGTCGTTCCACAGCACCGTGTGGTCCTGCGGCAGCACGGAGAAGAAATCCAGCGCGTGCCGGTATTCCTCCTCGTTCGCGCGATCCAGGCCGATGACGATATTGTCCAGATACGAGACTCCTCGTAGTTCCTGGATGATGTGCGGCAGCGCCTTGGTATGGATCTCCGAATAGAGCGAGGGCAGGATCAGGCCCATCGGGCGCACTTTTGCGAATCCCTCCAGCTCCTCCTCGATCTCGGATACCGGCCGGTTGCCGAGATTGTGAAGCGTGGTGACGCTGCTGTTCTGGTGAAAGTCTCCCATAAAGATTGGTGGTTCAGGTGATTGATTGTGTGGAAAATTTCTCGATGAGTGGCGCCATTGTCTCCGCCCAGCCGCGCGGGCCTTGCTGCTCGCTACGGACGACGCGACTGCCGGGCGGGAGTTCGAGGCGTTTCCCCGTCGGTGACGCGATCACGATCCCGATGTCCGCCGCCTCCAGCATCGCGATATCGTTCCGCCCGTCTCCGAGCGCGATGATCCGGACCGGGGACTCATGTCGCCCGCGCATGAATCGAAGCGCCTTGCCTTTGTCGGTTTTTCCCAAGACATGAAGAAAACGCCCGCCCTCCAAAGTGTTCAGGCCCGCCTGATGGATCTCGTTCCGAAACTCCGATTTTTCCTCCTCACTGCCGTTCCAGATCAGCGGTTCGGAAAATTCACGCTCTCCGAGCGCTTCGCGGACTCACGATCCAGCCCCGTCTTCGCCACGATCCCTGCCAGTCCCCAGTCGGCGAATCCCTCGAAATCGGTAGCGTGACGCATCGGTCCGAGGATGTCCAGAATCCGCTCCCGCTTCTCACCGAAGACCACGCACTCCCCGTCGGGAAAAATGATCGCCGATCCGTTTTCCACCACGAAAGCATCCTCGTTTTTGAAATTCCCGCGCAGGTGAAGCCACTCTGACCGGGTCTTGCTCGTGTTCGCGATCACTGGAATACCAAGCTCCGCGAGCGCCTCCAGAACGGGGATCACCGGGCCGAACGAGTAGTCGTGATGGTCCAGCAAGGTCCCGTCGAGGTCCGTGAAGACAAGAGTTTTTCGGTTCGTATCAAACATCATCCATGGAACGGAGTTCCGGCCCCGCCGCCCATCCGTCCAGCTAGATGCGTGCCAGCGACGAATACGGAATTCGGAGTAAGGAAACCCCTTGGTCGCCACGCTGTTTATTCTTTGCGAACAATCGCGCTTTTTCACGCCTATGTTTGCAGCCCCGGTCCTCGGTGATCCCGTATTGCAAGAGCCGCCCTGCCTGCCATCATTTCCATGAAATGAAATCCATCCCGCTCATTCTTTTCGCCATCATCGGCCTGCTTCCGGCAGCGGAAAAACCGAACGTGCTGTTCATCGCCATCGATGATCTGAACGACTGGCTCGGCTGCTATGAAACACACCCCGGCACGAAGACTCCGAACATCGACCGCCTCGCGAAACGCGGTGTCGTGTTCACCAACGCCCACTGCCAGACCGCCCTCTGCGGGCCATCGCGTGCCAGCATGATCACCGGCCTGCTGCCTACTACCACGGGCATTTACAACCAGCTCGAGAGCAAGGATCTCAAGCGTCTCGGCGGTGGGAAAGACGACATGCGCTACCTCCCGCAGTGGTTCGCGGACAACGGCTACCACACTATGGGCACGGGGAAAATCACCCACAACGGCTGTCCGGACGGAGCTTTTCAGGAATACGGAAAATACGGCGGATTCGGCCCGAAACCCAAAGAGCGTATGGTCTGGAAGAACACCGGGACCCAGACCGACTGGGGCGCGTTTCCTGAAACGGACGAGCAGATGCCCGATCACCAGCACGCGACCTGGACCATCGAAAAACTCGGGAAAAAGCAGGAACGTCCCTTTTTCCTAGCCGTCGGTTTCCTCCGTCCGCACGTCCCTCTCCACGTTCCGCAAAAGTGGTTCGACATGCATCCGCTCGAGTCCGTCACCCTCCCTCCCTACCGGGCCGATGACCTCGCGGATGTTCCGGAGCTTTCGAAATTCGCCCACGAAATGCCGATGATGCCCACCACGGAATGGGTGATCGAGCACCATGAATGGAAGAAGGCGGTGCAGGCATACCTCGCCTGCGTTTCCTTCGTCGATGCCCAGGTCGGGCGTGTGCTCGATGCCCTGGAGGAAAGCCCGCACGCGGACAATACCATCATCGTCCTGTGGTCGGACCATGGCTACCATCTTGGCGAGAAGGGCCGCTTCGCGAAGCACGGGCTCTGGCGTGAGGCCACGCGCGTGCCACTCATTTTCGCCGGTCCCGGCATCGCGGAAAACCAGCGCCGCGACCAGCCCGTCGGCCTCATCGACATGTATCCCACCCTGCTCGATCTTTGCGGACTTCCGGAAAAGCAATCCAACGACGGCCGCTCTCTCAAACCCCTGTTCGGCACGGAAAATCCAGCATGGCCTCATCCCGCGATCACCTCCTGGGGCTACGGGAATTTCGCCGTCAGCAACGAAACACACGCCTATCTCCACTGGGCGGACGGCTCGGAGGAACTCTACGATATTTCCAAAGACGAGAACGAATTCGACAACCTCGCGCTCTCCGCCTCGACAGCCACGCTGCGCAAAAAACTCGCTGCCTCCATTCCGGAAAACCCCTCTCCGTGGAAAAGCCCCGCGATCAAAAAATACCGGTATTTCGAGACCGATCCCCACCAGCGCCCCGCGGCGAAATGACGCAATGAGCGCTGCTCCCAGGCGGCGTGTCCAAAGGGGACCGCACGCGCCTTCGCGTGCTGTTTGCGGCGCCCACGCCGGAAACGGGGTGAACCTCCGGGATGGCTGCAACATGGCTCCCGGCGTGACACCGGATCTTTGGACCACCCGCCGGGCAGCGGGGGCGCAGTCCGGGACACGCGAGGCGCGTGTGCTCCCCGCCTGCTCTGCGGTCGAACGCCCCACCACTTTCACTTACACCTCCACTTGACCGCTCAAAGAGCCCTCTCCCTCCTCCCGGCCACCCTCGGATAAATCATCTCGAAGCCGACCGCCACCACGATCAGCCCGCCGAAAACACCTAGCGCCGCCGGATCTTTCCGCGCCGTATCCCATAGCAGCGCACCCAACGCACCGGTGCATGCGACCGTTGCCGCCAGCGTGATCGCCCGGTTCGCACCCGCCTTTTCATGCAGCCGGAAAGCGGCGAGATTCACAGCCGCGAAAATCAGGAGAAAGCCCGCGCTGCCTAGGATCGCGATCGCTTTCAGGTCGATCAGATTCGCGACAAGCAGGGAAACGGCTGCCGTCACCAGCACTCCGCTCACCGGCCTGTTCCAATGTTTCTTCTCCATCTCTTCCGGCAGCTCCCCGTCCTTCGCGAGGCTGAAGCCGAGCCGGGCATTGCCGTAGATCGTGGCGTTGATCGCGGAAAAGGTGGCCAGCAGGGCCGACACGGATACGAGAGTGAAACCCGCCTGCCCGAGCGCCGGTCTCGCCGCCTCCGCCAGCGCGTAGTCACTGGCTTGCTTGATCGCCGGCGCATCCAGCGTGCCTACCGTCACCGCCGCCACTGCTATATAAAGGAAGATCACGAAACCCACGCACAGATAGAAAGCGCGCGGCAAGGTCTTTTCCGGCTCCCGCACGTCCTCCGCCGAGTTCGCGATCAGCTCGAAGCCCTCGTAAGCTACGAATATCACCATCCCGCCCACCACCAGCGCACCCGGCCCCGCCCATTCGGAAACCGCCAGCCGCTCCGGCTCCACATGGAACGCCCCGGCCACCACGACCACCGCCAGCAACAGCAGCTTGAAAACCACGATCACCGTCTCCGATTTGCTCACCAGAGACGAACTCAGCAGATTGATCGCCGCCGCCCCGAGGATCGCCCCGGAGATCAGTCCGTGCTCCATCCACCAACCACCGCTTCCGAAAAACGTCAGCGCATAGGAACCGAAGGCGGAAGCATACAGCGCGATGGTCACCAGATAGCTCAGCCAGAGGATCAGATTCAAAGTCCCCGTCCAAAGATTCACGCCAAAGCCCTTGTCCAGAAACACCGCCGTTCCGCCCGAGCTGGAAAACGCCACCGAGAGCTTCGCATAGGAATAGGAGGTCAGCGCCGCCACCACCCCGGCGATCGCGAACGCCACCGGAGTCCCGCCCTTCGCCTGCATCGCCGCGGTTCCCAGCACCGCGAAAATCCCGCCCCCGACCATCCCGCCGACCCCGATCAGCGCCGCGCCGATCACTCCGATGCCGGATTCTTTGCCTTCAGCCATGTCACAAGGCAAGCCGCCCCGGACTTCCCTGTCCACTCATTTGCCGGATGACTTCACCGGAGATTTCCCTTCAGACATCGCTCTGCCGGTATACTACTGCGCGTCAGGATTTGTGAAAAACATGGAGTGCGGACGGCTTGCCTCCGCTTTCGGGAGTGAGGCTTGCCTCGCGGTGTCTCATGTCGCCCGCAGAGGACTTCCGGCCTCGCGGTGAAACCGCTCGACCTCGCCTGGAAATTTCTCGGAATCCCTCAGATCCGCCGTTTGCCTCCGGAGATAGCGGGCGGAGGTGGAGACGGGCGGGAGAGATTTGGGGAAATCGTTCGCGGCATCGGCAAAGAGCGGCTGGCGTGGGGCCGTGTTCTCCGGAATGCGAGTCCGATTCCGATACCCGATCCTCCGGGAAGAATTTTCAGAACCCTTCTCCATATTCCCATCCATTCCTTGCTTCTGCCTTGCGAAACAGATTGATCCTCCGGTCATCCGGTGGACGTTCGCGGGACATGTTAATACGAACCGTTTCACTCATTGCACTCGCGACCTTCAGCGCTCGCGGGGACGGGCTTCAGGAAAAGCTCGATGCCCGGAAGAATGCCTTCGCGGAAAAAGCGCCTGCCGCGCTGCTTGATAGCCAGAGCAGGATGTTGCGCGAGCTGGAGGATTCCGGGATCTACGGACGGGTGCTGAAAGTGGGCGACAAGGCTCCGGATTTTTCTCTGAAAAACTCCGAGGGGAAGCCCGTTGAACTCTCGGCGCTCTTAGAAGACGGTCCGGTGGTTCTTACCTGGTACCGGGGCGGCTGGTGCCCGTATTGCAATATCGCACTGTCTGCGCTCGCAGAGAAAAACGCGGAGATGAGAGAACTCGGAGCGACCCTGGTGGCGCTCACTCCCGAGCTGCCGGATGCCACGGTGGGAACGGTGGAAGAGCAGGGTCTGGATTTCCAGGTGCTCACGGACGAAGGCCACGCGGTGGCGGAAAAGTTCGGCCTCGTTTTTCCGCTGAATGAAGAGACCTCCGCCCGCTACAAGAAGAAATTCAACACTCTCGGACGCAGCGGAAAATCGGCGGAGGGCCGCTTGCCACTCCCGGCCACCTACGTCATTTCCACGGACGGAACGATCACCTACGCCTTCGCCGACGCTGACTACCGCCGACGCGCGGAGCCGGATCGGATTGTCGATTCGTTGAAAGCGATCAGGGAGGGCCGACAGGTCGCCACCTCGTCCTGCAGTTCTGGGAAAATGTCTGGAATCCGCCCTATGATCTGAATCTCATCGACAGGCTGATGACCGGCGATTTCACGATCACCAGCGCAGGCAAGGACACAAGCGGACGGGCGGAATTCAAGGAATGGGTCTCTGCGTTTCAGAAAAAAGCAGTCGGCCTGCGTTTGGAAAACCTCGATTGCTTTCCGAGCGAGGACGGCACACGGGTTGTCAGCCGCTGGATCGCCCGGGGTCGGAACGGAGGAGTGCTCGGCACGGAACCGGACGGCCGCCCCATTGAATTCACCGGCATCGCGATCTGGGAGATCAAAGACGGGAAACTCGCCCACAACTGGGTCGAGCGCGCCGCGTGGGAACTGCGCCAGCGGTTGGAAGCCGAGTGATAATGAGAAAAAGAGTCGCTGATTGTCATCCGGGACGCCTGGTCCTCACCGGGCGGTTTCCCATCCCAGCCTTTCGAAAATGAAATCACCCGCTTCCGCCGTTTCCTTGTGCAGCAGGAACGGCACGTCGCCGGGTGTTTCCCCTCCTGACTCTCCGAACATGGTGACATCGCGGATGGCGATCGCCGCGATCCGCTGCGGATGCTCCCTGGCGATGCGTGTGTAGATTTCCGCGTCGTGCTGGCTGCTGTCGCCGAGAAGGACGACCGGCGCATCGGGGAACCAGCGCATGATTTTGAGGATCGCACGACGTTTGTGGATCGGGTTGGGTTCCTTCAACCAGTTGTCGTGGGTGATGCCCCAGTCCGTCATGAAATACGCACCCGCCGGGACCTTTCTATGGCGGAAAATTCTCTCCATCAGGGAATGCAGGTTCCACGGTGAGCTGGTGACATAGGCGATCGGATTGCTCCCGCTTCCCCCGGGGCCGTTGCGGAGCGTTTCATACAGATCCGGGACGCCGGGGAAAATCTGCCGGGTCAGGGCGTTCCCCATCAGCGCGGTCTTGATCATGCCGAGAAGTTTCGCGGTGTTGCTGATGAAAACGGTGTCATCCACATCGCTGATCACGACCACGGCGGGTGTCAGATCGTTTCTCAGGACCTCGGCCGTGGTCACATGCGGGTTCTCGCTGCCGGGCAGCCACACTTCGATGGTCCCGACCGAGGTGGGATCGTCCAGTTCCAGCTCGAAGTATCCATCTTCATCGCTTGTGGTTTCGGTCGCCACGCCGGCCAGGCTGATCACGACTTTCGCGCCGGCTAGTTCGCTGGTCATCCAGCGCTTGATCATGCGGGTGCCGTTGGTCCACCAGCTGTCGTGCTCGCTCGGCTCGGGCAAGGTGCGGGCGGCGAGGACACGGCCTTTCACATCGATTTTTTCCCCGAAGGAAAACGCGCGGTAGATCTCCGGGACCATCACTCTGTCTTCCCTCCGCCAGGCACGGGAAACATAGGAGGAGATCCCGTAGACGAGACGCTCGACCGCCATGACGATTCGTCGCAGCAGGTATCCGGGTGTGATGGATCGGTTCATGGGTGGTTCTATGCTTGGTCCTCCGCGTCCACCGTGGCGTCCGCGTCGAAGGATTCGAGGGTCTCGGTCATGGTGAAGGTGGCGGGAATGATCAGGAGGATGACGATGGCGGAGGCGAGGGTGCCGACGCCCAGGCTGATGGCCATGGGGACGAGGAACAGCGCCTGCACGCTGGTCTCCAGGATCATGGGCGCAAGTCCTAGGAATGTAGTAATCGCGGTCAGCAGGATGGGGCGGCAGCGGCGGGCGGCGGACTCGCGGGTGACGTTCGCGATAGGCATGCCGTCTGCGATGAAACGGTTGCGCGTGACGGCGAGCACGAAGCCGCCGTTCACGACCATGCCGCAGAGGGCGATCATCCCGAAAATACTGAAGATGGAGAGATCCGAGCCGAGCGCGATGTGGCCGATGACCGCACCGGCCAGGCTGAACGGAATGGCCAACAGGATGATGAAGGCCTGCAGGTAACTGCGGAGCAGCGCGGCCATGATGGCGAACACGGCGAAGAGCGAGGCGACCAGCCCCCAGCCGAGGCGGCGCATGGCATCGCGCTCCTCGCGTTGCTCGCCCTCGAAGGTGTAGCTGAGGCCGGGGAAAGCTCTCATGATTTCCGGGAGCTCGTTCTTCTCCAGGGCGGAGAGGACTTTGTTCCCGGTGGTGATCCCGGCTACTACGTTTCCAGTAATATTCAGGACTCGCCCGGCATCCACGCGCTCGATGCGCAGCGGCGCGGTGGCGGTCCTGATCTTCGCCGCCTCGCCGAGGCGGATCTCGCCACCTCCGGGGGTGCGGATCAGAAAGTCTTCGAGGGTCTGCAGGGATTTCCGCTCGGATTCCGGGAGGCGGACCATGACCCGGACTTCCTCGCTGCCGCGCGGTTGGCGCAGGGCCTCGGCCCCCAGGTACGCGTCGCGCACGGCGTTCCCGAGGCTGGCGGAGGTGAGACCGAGGGCACGACCTTCCGGGGTGAGTTCGAATTGCAGCTCGGGGGTTTCACGGCCGGAGCCTTTGCGGATATCCGCGGTGCCGGGGTAGGCGCCGACGGCCTTGGCGACTTCGTCGGCGGCCTGGCGCAGGACGGAGAGATCGGGATGGGCGAGCTGGATATCGATTTCCGCCTCGCCGCCGGGGCCGACCAGGTAGTCGAAAAAGATGGATTCCAGATCGGGAATGACGGGGAGTTGGTCGCGCCAGAGATCGGCGAATTCGCGCCCGGTGATCTTCCGCTGGCTCTGGGGGACGAGGGTGAACGCGACGTCTCCGAGGTTGGAACCTTTTTCCGCGACCTCCACGGAAATGCTGTTGGTGATATCGCCCTCGTCCGCGAGTTCGAGGGCTTTCCTGCCGGCTTCCTCGATGAGGAACAGGATCTCGCGGGTGCGGCTGGTCGGTGTGCCGGCGGGCATGGCGACCTCCGCCTGGATGTAGTCCGCCTCGATCTGCGGGCTGAACTTGAAATCGAGCCGCCCGCTGGCGAGGTAGGCCCCGGTGATGGCGAGAGTGGCGACAAACAGGGCAAGCGTGAGGACGCGGTGACGGATGGCGAAACCGAGCACCGGCTGGTAGGCGCGGTCCATGGCTTTCTCCACGTGGTCGCGCAGGCGTGTCTGGGCGGTGTTGATCTTGCGGAAAAGGCGGTTGTTCTCCATGCGCCCGGCATCGGTGGCGAGGTGGGCGGGCAGGATGAGCAGGCACTCGATCATCGAGACGGTGAAAACGGCGATGACAACGGAGGGCAGGACTTCGAAAAACTGCCCGGTTTCACCCGGCACGAAAAGCAGCGGCATGAAGGCGATGATGTTCGTGGAAACCGCGAAAAGCACCGGCATGAACATTTCCCTCACCCCTTCGATGGCGGCGGAAATCCTGGACCGGCCCTCGGAGATCTTGTGGAAAATTTCCTCTCCGACGACGACCGCGTCATCGACCACGATGCCGAGCGTGATGATGAAGCCGAAGAGGGAGATCATGTTGATGGTGGAGCCGCCGACAGGCAATAGGGCGATGGAGCCGAGGATGGAAATGGGAATGCCGATGGCGGTCCAGAAGGCGACGCGCAGATCGAGGAACAGGCCGAGCGCGAGCAGGACCAGGACGAGTCCCATCGCTCCGTTTTCCATGAGCAGGGTGACGCGCTCCTTGAACTCGGTGGAGCGGTCCCGCGAGAGACTGAGGGTGACGGAATCGGGCAGGGTTTTCTGCCGCGTTTCCACGAACTCCCGGACGGCGGCGGCGACATCGAGCGGGGCCTGGCTCTCGGCACTGAAAACGGAGACGGAAACCGCGCGTTTCCCGTAGAAATAGGCTTCCTGCTCGCTTTCCTCGAAGCCATCCGTGATCACGGCGATGTCCCCGAGGCTGACTTTCGAGCCATCGGCGGCACTGACCAGCGGGATATCGCGGAACTCGATGGCACGGTTGCGCCGCTCTTTGGTGCGGAGCTGGAGATCGCCGGCGGGGGTGCGCAGGGTGCCGCCGGGAACGTCGAGCGCGGCCTGGCCGACGCGCTCCGCGACATCCCCGAGGGTGAGACCCAACGAGCGGAGGCGGGCGCTGGGAATCTCGATTTCGATTTCCGCGTCGCGGATGCCGGTGAGCCTCGACAAGCGAGATGCCGGGCTGGGAAAGCAGGCCGGACTCGATCTCGCGGGCGAAGTCCACGAGTTCGCGCTCGTTCAAATCTCCGGCGACGGCGACCCGCATGACATCGCGGCGGCGGCCCTCGCCGAGCGAGATCACGGGTGGCTCGATCTCATCCGGGAAAACCGAGATCCGCTGCACGGCGGCGGTGATTTCCTGGAGCGCGCGGTTCCGGTCGAAGCCGGGGAAAAGCTCGGCGGTTACCTGGGCTTTCCCCTCGGAGGCGACGGCTTCGAGGCGGCGGATCATTTCCAGCCCGCGCAGCTCGGACTCGATGGGGACGATGACGGATTGCTCGACTTCCTCGGCGCGGCGCCGCGGTACTGGACCTCGATCTCGACGGTATCGAGCACGAAGACGGGGAACACTTCCTGCTTGATTTTCAGCAGGGAAATGATGCCGACAGCGAGCACCACGACCATCAGCAGGTTGGCGGCGTGATGGTTCCGCGCGAACCAAGCGAGCAGGCCTTTTTGGTCGGAGGCGATCATTCCGACGGCGTGGTTTTGAGTGGCTCCGGAGAAAGCAGCATGCCGGGGAGAGGGGCGCTGAGATCGGAGACGATGAGGGTTTCGCCCGGTTCGAAGGTATTGGAGATAAGCACGCTGTTGTCGCGTCTCCAGAGGATTTCCGCGTCGCGGATGACGAGTTGCTCCGCTTCGCCGACGATCCAGATACGGTCGCCCTCGCGGAGGGCGGCGCGGGGGATCTCAAGGGCGTTTTCGAGAGTTCCGGAATCGATTTCCACGCGGACGTAGGTGCCGAGCAGGAGGGGTTGCGCTGCGTTGGAAGTGAAGGGGGACGGGACTTCGACGAGGATGCGTGCCTGGCGGCCCTCGGGCTCGAGATCGGCAAGCAGGCGGACGACATTTCCCCGCCATGTGGAGGATGAGCCTGAGAGCTGGACGGCGGCCTCGGCTCCGGGCTTCCCTTCGGAGGGGAGATTGATCCACTTCAGATCGGGGAGAGGGACGCTGGCCTGGATCCAGAAGGCATCGGTGCCGGCGAGTGTGACGAGTGCGGAGGAGGAATCCGCGAGCTGGCCGGTCTCGACGTCTTCCGAAATGACAACGGCGTTGAAGGGAGCGGTGACCGTGGTGCGGGAGAGGTTGAGCTCGGCCATTTTCACGGAGGTGTCGGCGCGCTCCAGGCGGGCTTCCGTGCTTGCCTTGAAGGGGGCGCGGAGGACCAGGGCTTCGTTGATCGCGGCATCCGGGATGTCTTTGCGGAGCTGGTCGAGCTCGCGTTTGGCGATGATCTGGCGACCTGCTTCGAGGTCGATTTCCGAGCGGGCTTCATCGAGCGCTGTTTTCGCCTCCCGGAGGGCGATGCGGTAGTCGGAGTCATCGATGGTGAAAAGTGTCTCGCTTTTTCCGATGAGACCGCCGGGCACGAGGGAGGGATGCTGGGAAACGATGCGGCCGGTGATTTCCGGACGCACGACGAGACGGCGGGCGGGGATGACGCTGCCGTAGGCGGAGACGGATACCGGGTGGGTTTTCGGCTCAGGGGAAATGGTCTGGACGATTTTCGCTGATTTCGGTTTCTCCTCCGTCTCCTGGATCGGAGCGGTGCGCAGCAGCCACCACGAGACGATGGCGGCGAGGACTAGAATGACGATGGCTACGAGGAGGCCGAGAGGTTTCCGTTTCATGGCTGGGATCTGGGCATGGGACCGCCGAGGGCGCGGTGGAGGGCGACGCGGAGTGTGAGCGCGTCGCGCCGGAGGGCGAGGGTGGAGAGTTCCAGGGTTTGGACGGCAGTAAGCGCGTCGATAACCGGGAGGTAGTCGGTGAGGCCCTGGCTGTAACGGACGCGGGTTTCCTGGAGGGCCTCGCGGGCGGTGGCGAGCTGGCGCTCGGTGAGGCGGATTCGCTCGGACTGTTTCCGCTCGCGCACGAGAGCGGTTTCCACATCGCGGATGGCTTCGAGGTAGGTGTTCGAGTAAGCGAGCAAGGCTTCCTCCAGGGCGGCGCGGCTGCGGGTGATTTCCGCTCGGCGCGCGCCACCATCGGTGAGCGGGGCGGTCATTTCCGCGAGGATGGTGGAGGCGATGGAGCGGACGCTATCGATGGCACCGGCATCGAGGGAGGCGCCGATGATGAAATGCGGAAGTCGGTCGGCGAGGGCCTGGCCGGCGCGCGCATCAAGAGAGAGGATGCGGTTCCACTGCGCGAGCAGATCGGGGCGATTTCCCAGAAGATCCGAGGGCACACCGGCACCGGGATTCCCGGGAAGAGGAGGGAGCGTCTGGCGGGAATCGCGTGGGCGGTCGCCGGGGGAGCGGCCGGTGAGGACATCGAGTGCGTATTCGGAGGCGGCGAGTTCGGCCTCTGCCGTGGGGACAAGAGCGCGGGTCGCATCGAGCTGGCGTTCCTGTTGGAGGAGATCCACGCGGGAGGAAATGCCTTGGCCGACGCGGAGTTGGACGAGCTCGAGCAGGGTGTTGTTCGTGTCGATCTGGCTGCGGAGTATCATGAGACGGGCGCGCTGGCCGAGGACGAGGAAACGGGTTTCCGCGACGGCTGCGGAGAGTAGAAGCCGCCCGCCAAGCCAGTCCTGGACGGTGGCGTCGAGTTCGCTCCGCCGGGCGCGGATTCCGGAGCGGGTGCGCCCGAAGACATCGAGCTCCCAGGAAAGCAGTCCGCCGAAAGATGCCGTTTCCTCGTTGTCATCCGCGCTATCAAGATCGAGCGACGTGGTGCCGGTGAGGTCGATTTGCGGGAAAAGCGCGGCACGTTCGCCACGGAGGGAGGCGGAGGCTTGGCGGATGCGGCTGGCGAGCTGCTGCTGGGCGAGATTCGCGCCGAGGGCGGCATCGATTTCCCGATGGAGGATGGGATCGGAAAAAGTCTTCCACCAGATCCTGCTGCCATGGTAGCTGTCGGAAGTCTCCTGATAACGAACACCGCCGGAGACGAGAGGCCCTTCCGAATCCAGCGAGGAGGGCGGCAGGCAGCCCGCGAGAGATGCGGCGGCGAGACAGAAAGCGAAACGTGTCATGAAACGGATGGTAGGCGCTGTGCGGTGGGTGCTGGAATTTGGATTGGAAGGCGGGTTCTCCGCTTGGGTCGTGAAGCTATGCACTCAGACGTAAGTTTCAAGACGCTGTCTCATTGATACGCGGAGTTCGCAAGCTCCACTATGCCCGCATCCGACCTGCCGAGCGCCAGAGGGGGCGTCTGCTCGTCGGGAATCCGACTGCCCTATTATAAATCGCATATCCGGCTTCGTCCGCTGTTTGTGAGCGGTTTATTCAGTTTTCCATATCATCAGCCGGTCGATACATATCCCGAGAGCTACAAACATTCCCGAGATTTTATCTTGCCGAAAATAAGGGGTGTCACTAGTTAGGTAACGTGAATTCACTCGTTATCAGGATTGTCGCCATCGCAGCATTCGGTTCCTTCGGGAGCTCCGCTTTCGCCCAAGGAGAAAAAAACCCGCCGATCGATCCGACGAAGGCGGTGGACATGGGTGTGGCCATGCCCACCCCGCTCGACAAGTTTCTCGCTCTCACCATTCTTGTGAAAACCAGGAAGATTGACTGGGGCGGCGTGTTCAACGCGGTCGCTGTCGACATCAATCCGGATGATTTCACCGATACGGAAGTCCTGATCCCGCAGATCCTCGGCATTCGCATCGCGGACGGCATCATGGCGGTCCAGGCGAAGGATGCGGAAATGCTCGGTCAGACCGCCTCGGACATTGAGAAACTCGCGAAGAAAATCGATGTGAGCGACGACGATCTCACCCGCGCCCGCCGCGTCCGCACCCTCGCGAACGAGGGCAAATGGCTGGATGTCTATCGCGAGCTCGCCTTTCTCCAGCAGGATATTCTCCAGAAGCTTGAGGAAAATCCCAAGGATCAGCGCTCCGCCCTGCTGATGGTTTCCGGGTGGATCCAGGGCAGCCGTTACTCCAGCAGGCTCATCCTCGCCCACTACTCCGATGAAAGCTCGAACATCCTGCGTGAGCCGATGCTCGTGAAAGCTCTTATCGCGAAAAACGCCGGTCTGCCGGAGTCCACCCGCAAGCTCCCGTCCGTAGCCGCGATCACCGAGGCTCTCCCGACACTTCTGGATATCGTCAGCGTGAAAATCGATGAGGCGATCCCCAAGGAACGCGTGGCGGAGGTCGACAAGCTCGCGACCGGTTGCGTCACCCAGATCTTGAAGGGAAACTAATCCGTTGTTTCCTCCTTTTTCCTCCCCAAATCCGAAAGCAGAGATACTTATGAAATCGTCCCGAACCATCCTCAGCGCCGTGGCAGCCACCGCCGCGATCGCCCTTTCAACGGTCTGCGCCTTCGCAGATCCCTCAGCCGCCGAAGAGGACGCCTATGGCATGTCCGTGTATTACACCCAGCGCGGTTTCGCGATGGCTCCGACGAATACCAACGGAGTCGGTGCGTCCGGCACCATGATCCGTTTCATCGTCCCCGTCAGCAAAGGCCTCGATTACGTCTTTCTCGCCGGGATCGATACCGCCGTTCGGGATATCGACATCTATGTGTATGACGAGGTCGGCAGCCTCATCCTCGATGATCGCCGCCCTACCCGCCGCGCCGGAGTCAAGTTCCGCTCCGCCTACAACGGAACGGTCCAGGTCTACCTCCATCTCCGCTCCGCGAACGGACTCGGAGCATACTCCGTGCTGGTCGGCCGCCGGGGAGCCTCGCGCGAGACGTATACTCCCACCAATCCGGATGGCACGCTAACCGAAAGCCCGTCCGGCACGGACGGCGACACCAATGCTGTCCAGGAATCCGAATAAATCTTCTGAACAAGGATTTTCAATCTGGAATCCGAATCAACTCTCTCCCACATCAGACATATTATGAAACTCGCAACTCTCCTCATCACCGCCGTCATCGGTTTCGCAGCCGTTTCCTGCGAGCCTACCACCACCTACGTCCCCGTCTACGTTCCTACGGAGAAAACGGTGGAGAAAAAAGTCTACGTGAAGCCGAAACCCAAGCCCGTGAAACCAAGGACCGTGGAATCCGCGGAAGGCTTCCGTGCTGTTGAGAAACCATCCACCTACTCCTACTGATCCGCTGTCTCCCCGCAGCGTCCGCGTGCGGGGAGGCCGGCCATTTTTCCCCATCCGTCATGAGTTCGCGCACGCTCGGATTTACCCGGCTAACCGCCTCGCTGGTTGCTGCCGGGACACTTGCGTCCTGCAACGGAGGCGATCCGGGACTTGAGGAGAAAATCTCTCTGATCGAGGCGGAGCTGCGCGACCGGGAATCACAACTCGCCAATGTCCGGGATGAACTTCGGGACGCATCAAAAGCGGCCGCACCTGCGGAAGCCAGTGGTCCGGACGTCGATGCCGCCCGCAGCTCCTACCCCTCATTCATCGACAAGCTCGGTAAGAAAGTCGCGGCGGAGATGCCCGGCGTGAAAATCGAGCGCACCTCGGTTTTCCCCATCGAAGGGCCGGACACCGCCAAACCCATCGTTTCCAAAGTCGCCTTCCGCATCGTCGGGAAAAACGGTCGCACCGGGGAAATGATGATCCCGCTTTTCGCCGATCCTTCCGGGAAATGGCAGGAGCCGGATGCCTCGGAGATGGCCTCGTTCGAGAGCGCGCTGAAGGAGGAGCCGCAAACCGCCGCGAAAGCGCCGACTCCTCCGCAACAGCGGAAGCAGCCACCCAAGGACGTGATGGGAGCCAGCCGCACCGTCGAAGTCCAGTGGGATGACGCTCCACCTCCACGGACCGGAAATCCTCAGCAGGGCCAACCGGCCCCCGCTGCTCCCCGGCAACCGGCCGCGCCGAAACTGCCCGCGAAGGTGATGCCCACCACCCGCGATGTCATCATCGATTTCGAGTGACCCTCAGGTCGGACCATGGACTCCAGGCTAACTTTCAACGATTCCAACGGCCAGACCCGGACCGTTCCCCTCACCGAGGGTTCTCTGAAGCTGGGTGGCGGGCCTGACGACCAGATCCGCATGGGCGCCGGTTTCCCCGCCTCCGTGCTGGAGTTCGTCCACCGGACAGGAGGCGCCTCATGGGAAGTCGTGCGGCTGAACCCTTCCGCCTACGTCACTCTGGATGGTGAGAGCATCTCGGATTCCCTGCCGACCCCGCTCGATTCCGGTGCGATCCTCACCGCCAACGGCGTTTCCATTGTTTTCACCCAGAAGCCGGATCCTCCGCTCGTCGGGGGGAACGCCGTGCGCACCATCCCGCTTTCGAAATCCGGCGAGCACGTGATCGGACGCCTTTCAACCGGCCAGCCGGTCGCTCCGGGCCGCATCGATCTCGATCCCGCCGATAGCACCGTCTCCGGCACCCATCTCCGCATCACGCCCACCAAGGACAGCTTCACCGTCGAGGATGTCAGCCGTCTCGGCACCCTGCTCAATGGAGATGCCTTTTCCCAAGCCGTGCTGGTCTATGGCGACCGCCTCCGAATCGGTCACTACACCTTCGAGTTCGATGGGAAAAACCTGCGTTGGCTCGATCAATCGAACGCCGGCTCGATCACCGCACGCAATCTCACCCGCCGGGCCGGCACGAAAACCATCCTCGATCAGGTCAGCCTCCAGGTGCGCCCAGGCGAGTTCGTCGGCATTCTCGGAGGTTCCGGTCAGGGAAAATCCACCCTGCTCAACGCGCTTTGCGGACTCGTCCCCGCCTCGTCCGGATCGGTCGCCATCAGCGGTCAGCCACTTGCGGACAAATCCGCCCTTCGCAAGCTCGGCATCGGCTATGTCCCTCAGGACGACATCGTCCACAAAGAGCTGCGCGTGCGCGATGCCCTGTTCCTCAGCGGTCGTCTGCGCATCAATCTCCCCATGCCGCTGATCCGCGCCCGGATCGAGCGCATCATCGGCCAGCTCGGCCTCACCGAGCATCAGGACAAACGCATCACCCAGCTTTCCGGCGGTCAGCGGAAACGCGTTTCCATCGGCATCGAGCTGCTTTCCAATCCCTCCGTCCTGTTCTTGGACGAGCCGTCATCCGGTCTCGATCCAGCCACCGAGGAGCGCCTGATGGTCCTGCTCCAGAGCCTTGCTCTCAGCGGCATCACCGTCGTCTGCACCACCCACGTCCTTCACAACGCGTTTCTTTTCAACCGCCTGCTCTTCATTCACGAGGGCCGTCTCGTGTTTTCCGGAAACAGCGACGAAGCCCGCCGTCATTTCCTCGGAGATGAGAACGCCCCGGTCCAGGACCAGCTCGAAGCGCCGTTGGAAAAAATCTACGTCGCGCTCGCCGACGAGACGATCTCCGGCCAGCAGCGGGAAGCCGAGTTCCGGAACTCCCCGTATTTCCAAGCCGTCCCACCCGATGACGGCACCGCTCCACCGCCCATTCCCGCCTCCGCCGCCGCGCGGAGAGTTCCCGCCTACAAAGTCCTCGGAGTCCTCCTGAAAAGGCAGTGGAAAATCCTCATCGCGGATCCGCTGAACATCGCCTTCCTACTCGCCCAGGCGGTCATCATCTCCTTTCTCATCTCATGGGCCAGCGACGACATAGGTATGCGCGCCTTCATCGCCGTCATCGCCGCCATGTGGTTCGGCTGCAGCAATGCGGCCCAGCAGATCATCAGTGAAATCCTCATCGTGCAGCGGGAGCGCGTCTGCGGTCTCGGGCTGAACACCTACTATTTCAGCAAGCTCGCCTTCCTTTCCATGCTCACCGCCACCCAGACGGCGGTGCTTTTCGTCTGCATCACGGTGCTGGGAAACATGTTCCACCCCGTCGAGTTCAACGAGAAAAGTTTCGGCGAGCGCCTCACCTCGCGCATGACCACCGTCGCCGGCGCGGAGGAGCCCGTTTCCGATCCGTCCTTCGATTTCATCGCCGAGGGAGACGACGAATACGGCGATCTCGAAACGGACGACGCGACCGCTCCCGGCCAGCCGGCCGCCCCAGTCATCGTAGCTCCCGAGCCACCGTCCGAGGAGACCATCGCCCGCCTCGCCAGACTCGCCTCCGTCTTCCGCATCGAGGACAATCTCACCCAGAGCGGCCCGCGCGATCTGCTTCTGGAGAACGGCGAACGCGCCCGCGACGCGAAGGGCGAACTCCTCACTTTCGAGGGCATCCCCATCCGCGATGTCATCTTCTCCACCATCGGCCTGCGCGTGCTCGGCCTGCTGCTGGCCGGGACCATCGGAGTGGTGCTCGGCCTCACCGTTTCATCCCTCGTCCGCAGCCCCACGCAATCGGTCATGTGGGTGCCGCTCATCCTCATCCCGCAGATCCTGTTCGGTGGTTTCGTCATCCCGTTTCCGGAAATGAGCGCCTCCGCCCGCACTTTCTGCTCCGCCGTCCCCAGCTTCGCCGCCCAGCGCATTCTCGAGGTTTCCCATATCTTCGGCAGTGCCACACCCTACCTCGCCAACCGCACCCGCACCCCCGTTTTCCTCACCAGCGATGGCGCGAAGGACACCGTCGAATGGAAGGAAGACGAACGCGAGATCACCCAGGACTACGACAAGATCTCACCCTTCAACCGCGCCTGGCAGAACCTGCTCGTCTCCCCGGAAAATCGCGGCAAGCACAAGCACGAGAGCACGAAGGTCGCCGGGACCTTCACCTACCTGATCCGGGATTCCGTGAAAAAACGCGCCGATGTCGCCTATATCAAAGGCACCGTCGTGAGCACCCTCGCCCCTGCGATGAAAGCGTTGCTTACCTTGACCGTTTGGTCCCTCGTCTGTTACATATTCACCATCGCAGGGCTGCTATCCAAGGAAAGGGCCCGATAACCGGGAATTTTTAAAACAAGGTGGCAAGGTGGTAAAGGCAGGCGAGAAACTCGGGAACTACGAACTGGCGGCGGCGGCCGACGGATCGGCACTTTCCCTCGGCAGCGGGACCGGTGGAATCACTTACCTCGCGAAGCACGCCACCCTCCCGAAGCGGGCGGCGGTGAAAGTCCTGATCCATCGGAAAAACCTTCGTCAGAAAGACCGCGATTCGTTTCTTGCGGAAGCCCGTGCCGCAGCGTCCCTCACCCATCCGCAGATCGCCGTTGTTCACGATTTCGGGGAAACCAGCCAAGGCCACCCGTACTATCTGATGGAGCTGTGTGAAGGCGGCAGCCTGGAGGAATTTCGCGACAAATCCGGCACACCCGATGATCACGCCATCGTCCAGTGGCTTTTCGAATCCGCCGCCGCCCTCGCCTACGCACACCGCAAGGGCATCCTCCACCGGGATGTGAAACCCTCCAACCTGCTGATCGCCCGGCAGGATGAATCCGCCCTCGTGAAGCTGATCGATTTCGGCCTCGCCGATCTCTCCGGAGCGGATGGCGACTCGGAGCAAGTCATCGGCACGCCGCACTTCGCCGCCCCCGAGCAACTCCTCGGCCAGGCCGTCGCCGCCTCCGATATCTTCTCTCTGGGTGCCAGCTTCCACTGGCTGCTCACCGGGAACCACCTCTCCCACGGAGATGTGAAAACCGTCATCAACGAGCGCCTCGAATCCGACGGCTACGAGCATCTGCTCGAAGCTTTGCCTCCCGTTTGGAAGGAACTTCTGGGTCGCATGCTGGCGATCGATCCCGCCGCCCGCCCCCAGGATGGCGACCAGCTTTTCGCCGAAGTCTCCGCTGCGTTTCCACACCACTCCGGCGTGCCTGTCGCATGGGATGCGGAGACGGAATCCGCCGCCAGCCAGGCCACCGATTCCTCCGTGAGCTACTGGCAGGATGTGCCGGACCAGTCATGGGATGCCCTTTGGGAAAAAAGCGGAGAAGGTTCGCAGGAAGGTCCCGCCATCTCACTCACCGCCCGTCGCCAAGGCACCGGCACCCTTCACGACGTCCTGTATTTTCCGACACTCTCACCTGGCGAAACCAAGGCCCTCGAAAAACAAGCGGATCTCGTCGCCCGTGCCTCGAACGGTCTGGGCCTTGGTGAAATCATTCTCGAGCGTGGTTCCGGCTGGTGGTCGGTGGCGTGGCCCGCACTCCCCGCCGCCGATGCCCTCACCTGGGTCCGCCAGGGACATAATCTTTCCATCCCGGAAATTCTCACCGCGCTCGAGCCCGTGGCAGGGGCGCTAGGTGATCTCACCTCCGGAGGCTTCGGGGAAATCGATATCCATCCTTCCATGCTCATCGTAAGCGGATCGGACCCGCTGCGATTTTCCCTGCCGTTCACCCTGCCTGCCATCGATAAAGCGGCTCAGGCCGGCGACTCCTCCGGAACCATGCGCGGCGCCACCGGAGCGAGTCTTGCCGCCCGTTTCGCATCCTGCACCTACCAGCTTCTCAGCGGACGCACCCCGCCGCCCGCCGCCTTCGTGAACGCCCGCGCCTACCAGGCCACCCCGCGTCTCAGCGAGCAGTCGAACCGCTTTCTCTCCTCCGCCATCTCGGCTCCCGCTCCATCGGTTCGTGCCGGGATGTCGTGTGGGGTCTCGCTCAGGAAGAGCGGATACCCGGAGCCACGCTCACCGCAGGAGGCGCGACCAATACCGCCGCCGCCTGGCGATCCAGTGCCATGCCCACCCGCACGGCGAGCGCCACCCCCAGCCAATCTCTCCCCGGTCAGACTCCGCCCCGGGAAATTCCTCCGCCGTCACCTGCCACGGCAACCGTGCAGCCTGCCGCGATCCCTGGCCCGGCGCCGGCATCGATCCCACCGCCGCCGCCCTCGGCCGATCCGGTGGAAAAACCCGCTCCTCTCCCCGCGCCCACGCAGGCAAAGCCGCCCGCCCTCGCGAAAAGCAAGTTGCCGCTGTTTCTCGGAGCCGGCGCGGTCGCCCTGGTCCTCCTCGCCGCAGGTGCGTTCTTTATCCTGAAATGGAAGAAGCCCACCCCGGGAGACCCAGCGGAACTGCCAGGCGAAACCGTTTCCTCCACTCCCGCCATACCGGACAAAACCACCCCTCCAGCGGCCGATCCTCCTCCCGCTCCCTCCGCTCCCAGCAAGACGTCCGCGTTCCCGCCGATGCCGCGACTCTCGCTGCGGCCATCGAAAAATGTGCGGACGGCGGCACCGTCGAGATATCCGGCGGCACCTATGAGGAGTCCGTCGTGCTCACCTCCTCCATATCGCTGGTCGCCACGAGCCCGGCGATCCTCAGCCAGAAATCCTCCGGCTCGAGTCTCATCACCGTGAAAGGACCGGTGGAAATCACCCTGAAAAACATCCAGATCCGCGACAACCGGCGCGAGGCCCAGGGGGACGCTTCTACCTCCGCCCCGCTCGTTCTCGCGAGCGATGGTGCCAAGCTGCGCTTCACCGGCTGCGTGATCGAGGGGTCTATGGGCAGTGGCGTTTCACTCGCCAACAAAGCCTCCTCCACCTTCGAGAGCTGCCAGATCCGTAAGAACCGCGGCAACGGAATCAGCCTCAGCAGCGGCGCGACCGCTACCCTCTCACTTTCCGAAATCCGGAGCAACGGGTTGGCGGGCGTTCTGGCCGTGAATCAAAACACCGCGATCACGCTCAGTGGCGGCACCAGGGTTACGGAAAACGGTTTGAACGGTCTGGAAATCGGAAACGGGGCCCGGCTGAAGGCCAACGGAGTGGAACTGAATTCGAACGAGGGTGTGGGTATTCTCGTACAGGAGGGCGGATCCTCTGCGGAATTCACCTCTAGCGTCATTTCCAGAAACCGGAAATACGGGGCGGGAGTCATCAAACAGGGAAAACTCACCCTGACCGATACCACGGTCGAGAATCATCTAGAAAACGGTGCTTATGTCGAAACGGGAGCCAGTGCCGAACTGAAGTCGTGCGAATTCAATGAAAACGGCAAGATAGGTATCTACCTTGTCAATGGATCCGACAGTTCCTTGAAAATCGAAGACACCGGATTCAGCGATCATTCCGAGGCCGGGGTTGCCGTCGTCGGAGGGGCCGCGGAAATCGTCGGCTCCCGGTTCTCCAACAATCCTACCGCGGTCTACTTCGGCACCGGATCGACCGGACGAGCCACGGGAAACACCGTGTTTCCCGGTCCGATGGAGGAGGCGCTGTTCCTGGACAACGCCGGAACGGTCGTTTTGGAAAACAACAATCTCGGCACAACTTCCGAGTGAATGCCTATCCTTCGTCCATTTAGCGTTTGACACCTCCTCTCCCACCAGAGCAAAGAATGTATGTCTTCTGTCCATTTACCCCTAAGGAACCGTTAACCAATAGATAATATGAACTCCCCGATCACCATCATTTCGAAATTCAGCAAAAGCACGGCCGCTTGCGCCCTCATCGCCTTCGGTCTCAGCCAGTGTGCCGAGACGCAGGACGGACAGCTCGCGCAGGCGCAGGGAGCGGGGATCGGTGCCGCTGGTGGCGCGCTGCTCGGTGCGGGCATCGGCGCGTTGACCGGAAACAGCAGTGATGTCGGCCGCGGCGCGCTGATCGGGGCCGCTCTCGGCGGAGCCGGCGGCTTCGCCTACGGCACCCACGTTGCCAACCAGAAAGCCAAGTATGCGACGACGGAGAAATGGCTCGATGCCTGCATCGCGGACGCGGAGAAAAAACGTTCCGCCGCCGTCGCCTACAACGGTCGTCTCAAAAACGAACTCGCCCGCCTCGAGCGCGAGGTCAATTCCGCACGGGTGGCCGGCGACAGGAAGAAACTCTCCAGCCTGAAACGCCAGATCGCCTCCGAGCGCAAAGCCGCGCAGAAGGAATCCAACAACTACGCGAAAGAAGTGGAAGTCCAGCGCGGAGCGATCAAGGAAGCCGGCGGCTCCGGCGGCTCCCGCCTCAGCTCGCTCCGCTCCTCGACCAACGGCATCGATTCCCAGGTGACGACCATGAACAAGAACGTGCAGCGTCTCGCCGCTCTCGAAAGCCAGACCGATGTCTGATCTCCCAATCCGCGCAACAGGAACCAACATTATGAAAACTAGAATCATCCGTCTCTCCATCGCCTGCTCGCTCGCAGCGTCCGCCATCGGCTTCACCAGTTGTGAAACCACCGGCGACCCCACCCAGGGCGGGATCTTCTGGAGCGAAAACAAAGCTCAGGATCGTCTCTATGAGCGCCAGGACCGCCTCGAGCGTGCGGAAGCCGGCACCAATGCCGCGAATCGCAGCTCCGCGCAAACCCAGCGCCAGATCGACGCGCTTCAGATGATCCGTACCGCACCAGCCTGGCACACGTGGCTAGTGTCGCTCCTCTCGGATGCGGCCTGATCGCTTGCGCGGCCGGGTTGGTCGGCTGCGGCTCCGTCCGAGATCCGGGCAATGCCCCGGCCTACGGGACCATAGGCGGTGCCGGTCTCGGAGCCGCCATCGGCTCCACCTCTGGCAGCGGCTTGAGTGGGGCGTTTCTCGGAGCTTTTCTAGGCAATGCCGGTGGCTCCATCGTGCGCCACGAGAACGGCCCGCCATCCTCGGAGGATGCCCGCCTTCTCGCGGATATGCCCGCCGCGCTGACCGAGACGGAGAAATACGACAAACGTATCGTCAAGGAGTATCCCGCCCTTCAGCAGAAGATATCCACCGCTGCTCCGTACGACCGCCGTATCGCCCGGAACCAGGCGAAACAACGTGTCTCGGAAACCAAGGACTGGGTCCGTCTCGCCAAGCGCTGTGAGAGCCTCGCCTCTGACGCGGTCAGCCGCGAGAACTCGCAACCCAGCGGACGGATCGGCCACTGGCTCAAACAGCGCGAACGCGCACAGAGAGTCAGAGCCTCTCTGGAACTGCATCAGACATGGTACGAATATCTCGCATCCTCGGCATCGTAGTCGCCTCCCTCGTCCTTACCGTCGCCTCGAGCGCGGCGGGGATCGAGAACGCCGCGGACCTGCTTTGGAAAAGTTTCCTGGAGACCTATCAGTCCTTTTCCTACAAGCCGCTCGCTCCCGCCGAGCTTGACCGGCGCGCGCGCGAGACCCTGGTGAAAGTTTCCGGAGCACGCTTCGGGACGTGGACGGCGGACGGACACGGGACCTTTCCGGAAATGGTCGCGGAAATGTCGGCAGCGGATCCCTCCGTGTCACAGTTCGGACGCGTCGAGAGTACCCTTGGAGGCCCTGATGCCCAAGATCGACAAATACGGCAGCTATCACCGCGCCTCGGACATCGCCCAGTTCAACGAAGCGCTCAAGCAGGGTGGAGGCAGCGTCCACATGACCCTGGACAATGCCAAGGCAGGGGAAGTGCGTTGCTTTCCCTTCGAGGGCGGGCCCGCCCAGCTGGCCGGTATCGGCAACGGTGCCCAGCTGCTCGAAGTCGACGGTCGGGACGTGAAAGGAAAATCCTTGCAAGCCCTGCGGCTCGCATTCGTAGGCCCTCCGGAAACGGATATCCGACTGAAAGTCCGTCAACCGCACGGCAAGATCGAGCAGTTCCGCGTTACCCGCACCGCGAAGCGTTTTCCGAACGTCCTGCTCACCCGCAGTCCGCTCGGCGTCACCCTCCAGATCCGGAGATTCAGTAGCGGCACTGCTTCCGAGGTGAAATCCCTCATGGCGGAGGAGCCGGAACCGAAGCGCTTCACACTGGATCTGCGCGGGAATCCCGGCGGACTCCGCGACGAAGCTCTCAAAGTAGCTTCCCTGTTTTTTCCCGAAGGCACGGTGTTGGCGAAGTTCACCACCCAGGCGGGTGAACAGAACGCCGGCGATGGCAACGGGGTCCTGCTCGCACCGAAATCCATCCGCATCCTCCAGGACGAACGCACCGCCAGCGCCGCCGAATACCTAGCCGCCGTTCTGAAAGAGGGTCTGCCGGAAATCGTTACCGTGTTCGGCACGAAATCCTTTGGCAAAAGCCATTCCACCGCGCAGCTCCAGATTTCCGGTGGCGGCCAACTCGCCGTCACCGAGGCCCTGCTCGCCACCGGATCCGGCTACTCCTGGGACACCACCGGCATTCGCCCGGACGAATGAATGGCCGGTGGTATCTCCAATTTCAGTCGGCCGCCCTCACCCGCACGAGAATCAGCGCCGCCGCGGCGAACCCGGCCACCCCGCAGAGCGTCCACAGTAGTTCCGGACTTCTCCCGAAGATCCAAAGTCCGACCATGGGTCCCACCCCGACAGCCGTGTTCCAGCTGAAGCCGAGCACGCCCATGTAGCGGCCGCGCATGTCATCGGGTGCGAGGTTCGCGACGTAGCTGCTGGCAATCGGCATCGCGATCATTTCACCGATCGTGAGCACCACGATGGCGAGGACCAGCATGGGGAGACCCGCGCCGAACGCGAGCACGCAGAGCCCGCCGCCCGTCAGCACGTAGCCGAGTGCCATCGCTTTCTGCGGATCGAAACGCCGCGTCAGGTTCGTCAGGGGGAGCTCCATGAAAACGATCATCAGCCCGTTGAGGCCCAGCAGGAAACCGAAGGTCGTTTCATCGAGCCCCGGTGTCTCGGTAACCTGGAGGCCGAAGGTGCTGCTCGTCTGCCAGAAGACGACCGCGATGAGAAACGACGCGAGGGCGACCCGCAGGAACGCGAAGTCCTTCGCGATCACGGGCACGGCTTCACCCCAGCCCGCGTTGCGGGAAGGTGCTCTGCCTATGCCGCGTTCGAGTCCGAAGAGCACGATGATGCCGAGGATCGCGGTCGTTCCGGCATCCGCCACGAACAGCCAGAAAAACGACGACGAAGCCAGCAGCCCCGCGGTCATCATGCCGCAGGCGAAGGCGAGATTGATCGAGAATCGCTGCACCGCGTAGGCCCTCACGCGAAGTTCCTTCCCGATCAGGTCGGCGATCAGCGAGCTACTAGCTGGATAGTATAAGCAGGTCATGAGTCCGGAAAGGAACGCCACCGCCACGAAGGCAGGCGCTGTTTTCGCGATACTCAGAAGGACCATCGCCGCGGCCGCGCCGAAGCACGAGATGAGAAGAGTCGGCTTCCTGCCTATCCTGTCCGCGAGGTAACCGCCGAGCGCGGACGCGCAGAATCCTCCCGCGCCATAGGCCGCGAGCGTGTATCCGGTGACGGCTGGCGCGAAACCGAGCTGGCGCAGGTAGATGGCAAGGAACGGAACCACGAAGTGGCCGAAGCGGTTGATGAAGGAGCCGGTCACAAGAAGGTAGAAGGGCCTCGGCAACAGCCTGAGGTCCGCGATCAGTGTGCCCGGTTCCGGGGGGACGTGTATGTGTGTGCTCATCGTTTCATAGGGAAAACAAAAAGCCCCGCTCACCGGTGAAGGTGGCGGGGCTTGTGAAAGGAAAGGTTCTGTCTGTGTTTCGTCAGGTCAGAAGACAACCGGGTTCACGATGCCCCGCGCGGGTAATGGAAAGGGTGACAAAGCGGTCACATGGTTTGAGCCAAGAGCGCACAGCCATACCTCCGCCACAGCGGGTATAGGATTCTGTGATATGCATCGCGGAGAACATCGGGTTCGCGCAGGATGCGTACATGATGACAATGGTCAACCTGATTGTTGTGCCGACGGTGTGGGGGAGAGTCCGCGCCATCGGGTTCCGTTGTCTAAGCCGCCAACAATTCCTATCGCCTAACAGTCTTGAATCGCGCATTTTCCTCCCGGAAATGAAAACGGAAGTCTCCGGGGCTGAGAGGCCCCATGGCAAAAAGCTCGGGCAACTCGCCTCCACCGCGATCTGCGGAAACAACATCACATCCTCGTGCCTGTATGTGTCCGCGCTCGCACTCATCTACGGGGGACGCTGGAGGGCCCCGTTGCCCTGCTCTGCGTCGCGGGAGTGCTCTATCTGTTCCGCTCGATCTATGGCGAGGTCGTCGGCGCGCTGCCTCTCAACGGCGGCGCGTACAACGCGCTGCTGAACACCACCACGAAATTCCGCGCATCCATCGCCGCCTGCCTGACCATCCTTTCCTACATGGCCACGGCGGTGATTTCCGCGAGTGAAGGGATGCACTACGCCCACGAGGTTTTCCCCGCCATCCCGGTGGCAGGCGCGACCGTCGGCCTTCTCGGATTTTTCACCTTCCTCACGATTACGGGCATCAGCGAGTCCGCCGTGCTTGCCATCGGGATCTTCGTTTTCCACATGGTCTCGCTGGTCATCCTGGTGGTGGCCGGGGTCATCTTCGTTTCGGGAAACGGAATCGGACTGCTCATGGAAAACCTTGCCACTCCCGCTCCCGGAGGCATGGGGAAAGCACTACTGTTCGGTTTTTGCGCGGCTATGCTCGGCATTTCCGGGTTCGAAAGTTCCGCGAACTTCGTGGAAGAGCAGCAACCCGGGGTGTTTCCGAAAACGCTGCGCAACATGTGGCTCGCCGTCTCGTTTTTCAATCCGGTGATGGCCCTGCTCGCGCTCGCGCTGATCCCGATCGGATCGGTCGGCCTGCACGAGTCCGCCCTGCTCGCCCACATGGGAAACGAGTCCGCCGGGGCGTGGCTCGGCACGCTGATCTCGGTCGATGCGGCCATCGTGCTCAGTGGCGCGGTGCTCACCAGTTTCATCGGCGTGGACGGTCTCGTCGCGCGTATGACTCTCGATCGTTGCCTGCCACAGTTTCTCCTGAAACGGAACCGCCGCGGGACCACCCACCGTATTCTGATCTCGTTTTTCCTGCTGTGCGTCTCCGTGCTGTTCATCACCAAGGGCGATCTGCATGCCCTGGCGGGCGTTTACACCCTGTCCTTCCTTTCCGTGATGCTGCTTTTCGGTCTGGGAAACATTTTGCTGAAGCTCAAGCGCAGCAGTCTGCCCCGTCCGGAAATCGCCTCCTGGCCCACGGTCCTCATCGCCATGATCGCGATTTTCATCGGCCTGATCGGGAATGCCGTCATGAATCCGCAATATCTGGTGGTGTTTCTGGAGTATTTCATCCCCGCCGCACTCATCGTCATCGTGATGCTCACGCGCACGATGCTGCTCAAAGCCCTGCTCTTCGTTACCCGCCGCAGCGCCTCCTTCCTACTCGGTCCGCTGCATCACCTCACTGGCTGGACGCAAGGCGCGATCGAGAGAATCAATTCTCAGCAGGTCGTCTTTTTCACACGCGGTGACAGTGTTTCGAATTTAAACAAGGTCATGCTTTACGTCGGACAAAACGAGCACTCCAAGGCCGTGAAAATCGTCCATGTCCTCGCGGAGGGCGAGATCGTGACCCCGAAGCTGGAGGAAACCTTGAAATTTCTCGATGAGGCCTACCCCGAGCTCGATATCGAATTCGTCCTCCTCGAAGGGAAATTCGGCCCCGAGCTCATCCACACCCTCGCGGAGAAATGGAAGATCCCGGCGAACTTCATGTTCATCGGCAGCCCCGGCGAAGGCCTGCCTCACTCGTTGGGAGATCTCGGCGGAGTCCGTGTGATCGTCTAAGAGGAGGATCTTCCTTGCCCGAGGTAGGGAAGTGTCGCTCGGTTGCGCTCCGAAACATCGTCTTCTGCCGGGGCGGGAACCTTTTTAAAAGCTCTTTGTAAGCCAGAGTCGGAGCTCTCGGTCAGGGGTGGCGTTGCTCACGCCGAAAAGCGCCCCGCCATAAATACTCAGCGAGTCCGTAAGCGGGATGCTTGCGAAGGGGCCGATCTGATGTCGCTGTTCCTCGAACCCACCGAAGTTGCTCGTTGAGCCGTAGAAATTATATAACTCCGCTCCCACCGACACCCCGTTGTCCAGCTTCTTCGCAATGCTGGCTCGGGTCTGTAGAAAAAGTCCGTCACGGGAATTTTCCCCGAAATCAAATCCGGACAACACGATGAACCGCGCCGTCCAGGCATCCCCGAGTGCGACCTGGTTGGTCCAGTGCATGCCGATGTTGGCAGGGCGGTCATCGGTGCGGACACCGAGATCGAAACGGAATCCGGTCCGCCAGGTGTCCTGATCCTCGCTGAGTTCCCAGAAGAGTTCCGCTTGGAGGAAATCGGGATCGAAATCCGAATCAGCGGTTTTCCGTGTCCCTGCGACCACCCGCCACATCAGATCCCCGTCAAGCGCCTGCTGATAGTGAATCCGTTGCGCGAAGCCATCGGAATCCGGATCGAACGTGCCACGGGTACTGAGCCGAAGAATGCCCCTCCGTAACCCCCGGCCCGAATACCGCCCCGGTGTTCTGAGCCTCCAGGCCGTGAAGAGGTAGCAGGAACAACGCGACGGGAACGGAAATCTTCATCCCTGTGTTTTTATCCGCTTGCGAGTGACCCGCAACGCCAAATTGAAAGCGATCGTTCGCAAGGAATCCACGAGTCCGATTATCGAATGAAGAAATACGTACTTCAGTCCGCGGGGCTGGAGCGCTGCCTTCAGGCGGCGAGTCGCCATTCCACACGCCACCCAAAGGAAGCGCTCCGAGGCATCAGGCATCTGTCTTGCCTCCTCCAGAAACCGAAAAATATCAAACTGAAGGGCCTGGGATCATCCAAATGGGGTTCATACCTCATCAGGTCATCTGAGAAAGATCACGTCATTCACTCTCCGACAGGCTCTTGATCTGGAGCAGGTGGTCCGCCCATCCCAACTTGTACGACCAGGTATCCGCGTAAGAAAAAACCAAGCCGGTGTGTTTGAATCGCAAATTGGTAAAATCCTCACCCTGCTCGTCGAAATCGTAGCTGATCACGGAATCCCTGCCTCCATACCAGGTGTGCGAGAGCTTCTCATATTCAACCCATTCGGTGATGTGACCTGGACCGTCTACCTGTTGGCTCTCTTCATCGACCCATCCGAAGGAATATCGCCCACCGATTCCGGGTTCAACCAAAGGCTCCTTCCCACCCAGTCTCAATCTTTTCAGCTGCTCAGCACAGACCAGAAACTGCCATATCCTTGAGGCCGGTGCCCGAATGCCGATTTCGTGCTCAATTTCGTGCGCGTTGTCTGGCCACGGCAGGGTCATCGCCTTTTTCCCAGTTTCTAACAATGATTTCATCTGATGGAGCGCATGTCTCCAGACTTGGTCTCCGTAATGTTCTCCTCCGGGTAAATTCACACCAAGGGGAAGAGGCAAGGGGAATTCGTGTGTGACTTCGACTCGGATCTGGTCGTCGATTTCTTCGAAATTGACTGTCAGCTTTGTCTGGAACCCATCGACGAACCAATCGAACACAAGAAGATCATCATGTTGTTTCGCGAGATGATGCCGACCGGAAACGTTAGGAATACGAGAGGTGAGGATGAAGTCAGATCCGCGGATAGTCGCAGCTTCTGCCAGCCATTCAGTGAGTATGTTGGCATCGATCCAAGCACCTCGGCAGAGTGTTAGGTCAGCTTTGATTTCGCACTCTGCCATACCGCTCGGAGACTGGATTTTTGAGATTGCACATCCCCCGCATACAGCGGGGGGAAGGTGCTACTCAAAGCGGGAACTACAGATTTTTATCGGTCACAGCGCCTTCGCTGGCACTGGTCACTAGCTTCGCGTATTTCGCGAGGACTCCGTATTTGTAGCGGGGTTCGGGTTGTTGCCATTTGGCTTTACGGGAAGCGATTTCCTGGTCGGAGAGGTTGACGGAAATTCGGTTTTCCACGGCGTTGATTTCGATTTCATCGCCTTCTTCGAGGAGGGCTATGGTGCCGCCTTCGAAGGCTTCCGGGGTGATGTGGCCTACTACGAAGCCGTGGCTGCCGCCGGAGAAGCGGCCGTCGGTGATGAGGGCGACGTCCTTGCCGAGGCCCATGCCCATGACGGCGGAGGTGGGGCCGAGCATTTCGCGCATGCCGGGGCCTCCTTTGGGGCCTTCATAGCGGATGACGATGACGTTTCCTTTCTCGATTTTCTTGGCGAGGATGGCGGTCATGGCTTCCGGTTCGGAGTTGAAGACGCGGGCTTTGCCTTTGAAGGTTTCGCCCTCTTTTCCGGAGATTTTCGCGACGGAGCCGCCTTCGGCGAGGTTTCCGTAGAGGATGCGGAGGTGGCTGTCCTTTTTGAGCGGGTTGTTGACCGGACGGATGATCTGTTGGTCGGCGGGGTAGTTGATGGGGGATTTCTCGAGGTTCTCGCGCATGGTGCGGCCGGTGACGGTCATGCAATCGCCGTGGAGGAGGCCGGCTTCGAGAAGCATTTTCATGAGCGGGACGGTGCCGCCGATGCGGACGAGATCGGCCATGGCGTATTTGCCGGAGGGTTTGAGATCGGCGAGGACGGGGGTCTTTTTGCCGATGCGCTCGAAGTCGTCCAAGGTGATGTCCACCCCGGCGGAATGAGCCATGGCGGGGATGTGGAGGCAGGCGTTGGTGGAACCGCCGAGGGCGATGAGGACGGTGATGGCGTTCTCGAAAGCCTCTTTGGTCATGATGTCGCGCGGTTTGATGCCGAGCTTGATGAGGTTGAGGACGGCGGCTCCGGCATCGAAGCAGTCGCGCATCTTGTCATCGGAAATGGCGGCCTGGGCGGAACTGTTGGGGAGCGACATGCCGAGCGCTTCGATGGCGCTGGCCATGGTGTTGGCGGTGTACATCCCGCCGCAGGAACCGGGGCCGGGGATGGCGCAGGACTCGACGTGCTCAAGCTCTTCATCGGTGAACTCGCCGTTGGCGTGTTTCCCGACGGCTTCGAAAACGGAGACGATATCGAGGTCTTTTTCCTCGCCCTTGATTTTCCCGCAGCCGGGAAGGATGGTGCCGCCATAGACGAAGACGGCGGGGCGGTTCATGCGGCCCATGGTCATGACGCAGGCGGGCATGTTCTTATCGCAGCCGCCGATGGCGACGAAGCCGTCCATGCCTTCGCAGCCGACGACCGTCTCGATGGAATCCGCGATGACTTCGCGGGAGACGAGGGAGTATTTCATTCCCTCGGTGCCCATGGAGATGCCGTCGGAGATGGTGATGGTGTTGAAAATGAGGCTTTTCCCGCCTGCGGCATCGACTCCTTTTTTCGACTCGATGGCGAGCTTGTCGATGTGGACGTTGCAGGGAGTGACCTCGCTCCAGGTGGAGGCGATGCCGATCTGGGGCTTGGCGAAATCGTCTTTCTCGAAACCGACCGCGTAAAGCATGGCGCGGCTGGGCGCGCGGTCGGGGCCATCAAGCATCAGACTGGAAAAGGGGCGTTCTTGGTCGTTCATCGGGCGGGGATGATTGGGGAAACGCGGCGGGTTGGCAATGCGGTTTGCAGGGGAACGACCAGGCATTTCCTTTTACGACTGAAGCTCCAATGGAAGAGGTCGTTGGATCGAGGGGCGATCAGGAAAATGTTGGATATGAAACCGGATGGAAATGCTGGAGTGTTCCGGATTTCCAATTACCATCGCGTTCATGGAAACGGTCGATTGCCAGGGCTTTAAGCTCAGTCGTTACGCTGCCGATGTGGTGGAGCGGGAGGGAATTGATGTAGGGTTGATCAAGAGGATGCTGGACATGAGCCCGAGGGAGCGGATCGAGCAGAGCCAGCAGGCGGCGACGGCGGTTCTACGGATCATGGAGGCTGGAAGGCGGATGAGAGAGGGACGCTGACTTTCTCCGGTTCTTGCTCCCGGCTGAAAAGATGACGGAGGGCTGAGGGTTCGGCCTGATCAGGGGGCACATCGCGCGTGACCGGATTAGTTCGGACTTACAGCCCTTCTGATCCTTTTGTGTCTGGGACCCAGGGCGGCGTTTCACTCTGCCCTGGGCTACGGTAGGCTGCCGCTTCGGGGTGAAGAGCGGGAATCCGCCAGTGACAATTTGCTCAAAACATGATGCGGATCGCGTTTTGAGATTTTCCCGTAAATCCAGACGAACGGCATGATTCGGCCGACAGAGGGACACGCCGCCTGGAGGCGGCGCTCCGGGGCTGCGGACTAAAGTCCGCGTTCCAGTTTCTGGAAGGCGTCCATGCCTCCGGTTACGTTGACTACGTTTTCGAAGCCGAGGGAGGTGAGGTATTCGCAGGCTTTGGCGGAGCGCATGCCGGCTTTGCAATGGATGATGATCTGCGTGTCCTTCGGAAGGTTGGGCGCGTAGGTGAGGATGGTCTGGAGGGGGACGAGCTTGGCCTGCGGGATGTTGGCGATCTGCCATTCGTCCTTTTCGCGGACGTCGAGGAGGAGGGCGTTGAGATCTCCGGAATCGAGGCGGGCTTTGAGTTCTTCTGCGGTAATGGTTTGCATGGTGGGGTCGTGGATCTGGCAGCTGGGATCTGCCGTGGTTTCGGGATTGTCAACGGAACGGATGGTGGGGGTTTCCCCGCAGAGGCGGCAAGTGGGATCGTGGGGGAGTTTCAGGGAGCGGAAGGAGGTCCGAAGGGCATCGTAGATGAGGATTTTCCCGAGGGGCGGCTCGCCGGTGCCGAGGATGATCTTGATCGCTTCCATGGCTTGGAGGGAGCCGATGATGCCGGGCAGAACGCCGAGCACGCCTGCTTCCGCACAGTTCGGGACGGCTCCCGGAGGTGGGATTTCCGGCAGTAGGCAGCGGTAGCAGGGACTGCCGAGATGGGGGGCGAAGACGGTCATCTGGCCGTCGAAACGGTGGATGGCTCCGTAAACAAGGGGCTTTTTCAGGAAAAACGCGGTGTCGTTGGCGAGGAAACGGGTGGGGAAGTTGTCGGAGCCGTCGAGGATGATGTCGTAGTCCCCGGCGACGGTGAGGGCATTCTCCGGGGTGAAGCGGACGGGGTGAAGATCGAGCTCGATGTGGGGATTGGTCTCGCGCAGGCGGCCGGCGGCGGAATCGAGCTTGGATTTCCCGACGGTGGCGTCGGTATGGAGTAGCTGGCGGTGGAGGTTGGAGAGATCCACGGTATCCGGGTCGATGAGACCGAGCCTGCCGACGCCTGCGGCGGCGAGGTAAAGGGCGGCGGGCGAGCCGAGTCCGCCGGTGCCGATCAGCAGGACCGAGGCGTTTTTCAAGCGCTCTTGTCCGGCGGTGCCGATTTCCGGGATGAGGAGGTGGCGGGAGTATCGGGCTTTTTCTTGCGGGGTGAGCACGCACTTCGTTTAAACCTCAGGATTCAAAATTCAAATCCCAATGAAGGGAAGACTTGGGTTGCGGGACGGTTGGGTCGGCTTTAAAGGTCCCGGATGGCTGAAGTAAAATCTACGTTTGAACTGAAATTCGGAGACAAAGCACCGGGGTTTTCCCTGCCGGACGCTTGGGGGAAGGAAGTTTCTTTGGAAAGTGCGAAGGGAGAGAACGGCACGTTGGTGGTATTCGCGTGCAATCATTGTCCTTTTGTCATCCATCTGGCGGATGCGCTGGGTCGGGTGGCGGCGGAAATTTCCGGAAAAGGGGTAAACACCATTGTGATCAACTCCAACGATCTGGAAAACTACCCGCAGGACGGGCCGGAGCCGATGAAGGCGTTCGGCAGGGAAAAGGGCTGGGATTTTCCCTATCTGATCGATGAAACCCAAGAGGTGGCGAAATCTTACGGCGCGGCCTGCACCCCTGATTTTTTCCTGTTGGATGAAACTGGCGGGCTGGCCTACGCGGGGCAGTTTGACGAGACCAGGCCTGGCAAGGGCGAGGCGGACGGTGCTGATTTGAAGGAAGCGGTTTCGAAAATGCTGGCAGGAGACGCACTCGACAAAGGGATTCCGAGCAGTGGTTGCAACATCAAGTGGAAGGCGGGAAACGAGCCGGCTTGGTTCTGAGGCTAAAACGTAGGGCCGGCAGAAAATCGCCCCTATGTCTCAATCCCTCCGGCCGAGCAGCATGGAAGCGTAGTAGATGAGCATCGCCACGGAACTGATGGCCGCTACGACGTAGGTCATGGCTGCCCAGAACAGGGCGTTTTTCGCTTTTTCATGCTCCATGGAAGAGGAGACGCCGGAATTCTCCAGCCAGACGAGGGCGCGTTTGCTGGCATCGAATTCAACAGGAAGGGTCACAACCGAGAACAGGGTGGTGACGGCAAAGAGGCCGACCCACGCGTAGAGCAAAACGGGGGACTGAAAAACCGCGGAGGCGAATATGCTGACCATCAGCAGGATGTTCAGACCCTGTCCGGCGAACTGTACCGCAGGGACCATTTTCGAGCGGAAAGTGAGCCACGCGTAGGCTTTCTGATGCTGCACGGCATGTCCGCATTCGTGCGCTGCGACGGCGGCGGCGGCGATGTTGTTCATCGCATACACGGATTCGCTGAGGTTCACTGTTTTCGTAGTGGGATCGTAATGGTCGGTCAGCTTGCCGGGAGTGCTGATCACGCGGACATCGTTGATACCGCTTTCACGCAGCATCGTTTCAGCGATCTGTGCTCCGGTGAAACGGATGGGAATCTGGGAATACTCGGTGAAACGTTTTTTCAAGGTGCGACTGACCAGCCAGCTCGCCAAGGCGGTGCCAACGAGGAGAATGACAAGCGTGGGTGAGAAGCCCATGATGAAGCTGAGAGGCAGGGAGATGAAATGGTCTGGTGTCATGGCGGGAAATTAATTCGTGCTTTTCCTATCGCAAGGGGAAGCGACGCGATTGCGACAATTTTTTCATAAATCGCCGAGCACACGGAATAAAACGGCGGACCACTCGCGTGACCCGCCGTTTCTCATGAATGATGCAAACCGGCCTGCGGGCAACAACTCCCGCAAGCGCAACAACGGGAGAACTCAAATCGACTTCCGCTGGCTCGCACACAGCGTTCCGGTGACCATTCCGTCACGCCTTCCGTCACGCCTTCCGGATCTGGTTCCGGATCAGGCGGAAGCGCTCGTGATAGGCTCCGCCGTTGTGCTTTTTGCAGCAAGCGTAGCAGGCGACGGCGCGTCGTATGGGACGGACACGGTGGATGGCGGTCAGGCATGAGGGGCAGACGTAGGCGTAGTTCTTCCGGAGTTTCCGGCCTTTGAGCGGTAGCGAGTGGCAGGCCTTTTCATCCGCGATCCCGAGCTCCGCGCAGGCGGTCCTCCACTCGGTTCCGTGGGCTCGATCCGCCGCCTACCGCATCGCTCGTAGGCGAGCAGATGGGCGAGCTCGTGCTTGAGCGTGCGCCAGGCTTCCGTTTCCGAAAATTCCTTGAGCTTCGGGTTCAACTCGATGGCGCGGGCGGGCCACCAGGCGCGCCCGGCGGTGGTCCGCATGCGCGGATTCCAGGTTACCCGCACCTTGCGCGCCAGTTCAGGAAGGCCGAAATCGGTAGCCCGCTCCTGGCACCAAGCGGTCATTCCGGGATCTGGCTCACCGGCAGTGGGTGGTCCTGATTTCCGAGGCGCGTTTTTCGGTTTCCGCATCCATGTCGGGAAACGGAATTCGAGTTGGGCGAGCGGTCCTGCCATCTGTTGGGAAACTAGCTTCGGTTCCGTTCCCGTGGCAAGCGCGGTGACGGCATCTGGCGCGGGCCTCGGAGCTGTGCCCGCGGGTCGCGTCCCGTTTCCGGGGCTTGATCGGTGCGGCCAGCGGAACGGAGTGGATCAAGATACCGATACGTGGGTTGGGAAAGACATCCTAGCGGAAACCGGATCTGGAGTCCGGGGCTGGTTTCACGGTTCGGGAAATTTCCGATGTCCTGTGTTTCTGTTGGACGAGCTTTTTATGAAACGTCGTGTATCTCGGTCGGACGGCGATCCAGATCAACCAGCCGAACGGAAAGAAGCAGAATACGAGCAGAGACGCGAGGAGCTGCGGATCCATCTCGCATTCTCGCGTCGTCTCGCGCCCAGACGATGCCGGTCGCTACGATGGCGATCGGGACAACAACCCCTATCACGAGGGCGACCGTGGGAATGACGGCTTCGGGTATCAAATCAGTAGAGGGAATATCTGAACGGCGGTCCTCCAGCAAGAAGGAAGGCGTGGCGTTTGGTTTGCATTGCAAGACAGCCTCCATCGCTCCATCTTCCGCGCGAATGAAAAGCTTGAAGCGGATGATATGGATCTTGCCTGTGCTGGTGCTGACCGCGGCCGCGCAGAGCGGCAGCGAAGAGTCCGCGCCCGCGCCACAGCCCTTGCAGGAACTCGATATCCCGGACGACGGAGTGCGTGTCTCCGTTCTGGGTTACCACGATTTTTCCGAAACCGAGCGGGAGACGGCGATGCGGATCAAGACCACGAAATTCCGCCAGCAGATGGAGGCCCTGCGCCAGCTCCAGATCCCGGTGATCCCGATGGCGGATTTCATCGCCTGGAAAGACGAGGGGAAATCCATCCCGGAAAAGACCGTGGTCATCACCTTGGACGATGGTTGGAAGTCCGTATACACCGAGGCATATCCCATCCTCAAAGAATATGGCTACCCCTTCACCATCTATCTATACAAAGACTACGTGGACGGCGGTGGCAAAGCGCTGACGACTGCGATGATCACGGAGATGCTGAAAAACGGCGCGACGCTCGGCAGTCACTCGACCACCCACCCTTTCCCGCAGACGGTCAAGAAGAACCGCAAGCAGGGCCCCGAGGTTTTCGATAAATTTCTCGAAACCGAGATGGGTCTTTCGAAGCGATTCCTGGAGCAGAAATTCCGCCTGCCGGTCACCACTTTCGCGTATCCGGGCGGATATTTCACGGAGGAAATGCTGACGAAAGGCGAGGAACTCGGCTACACCCACCTTTTCACGGTGCAGCCGGGAAAAGTGAAACGCTCCCTGCCGAACAACGTGCTGCCGCGCTACATCATCCTCGGGAACTACGACCGCATCTTTGATTTCGCCACCAGCTTCCGCGAAAGCTCCACCGCCCCCGCCGGCACCTCCACAGCCCTTGTGAAAGAGCTTCCCTATCCTGTCAGCCCGCAGCCCGGCGCGATCATCAATTCCCGCCTCCCGGAAATCAAAGTCGATCTCACCAAAGCCACCGACATCGATCCCGCGACTCTGAAAATGCAGGTCGCAGGCTTCGGCGAAGTCCCGGCGAACTATGCCAGCGAAGGGAAAATCTTCTCCTGGCAGGTGAACCGCCGCCTCCGTCAGGAAGTTTGCAGCGTGGTGGTGACTTGGAAAGACCTCGCCGGAGCAGATGCCACCGAACCACTGCGCTGGAGTTTCCAGATCGACCGAGGCGCGGCATACTTGCCGGATGAATGAGTATGGCGGTGACACGCGACCGCGATGCCAACGACGAAACATATCCCCGATGTTCGAAAGACTGAAATTCCACTTTAGCGATCATGGGCTGTTTTACTGGTCCGCACTCATCCTTCTCTCGGTGGTTGTTGGAAGTGAATTTGTGTCTTGTCACGACAACGATGAAAGAGTGACCGAGGTTACGAAATGGCCGACAGTAAGCGCTAGGATTCTGACTTCCGAACTATCGGAGACAAACACTTCCGACGACGTCAGCTTCTCCTCGCGGCTCTACGCGAAAGTAGGCTTTGTTTATGAGATCGAAACCGAGCTTCATCAGGTTGATTTCGTGAGATCCTGGACGCGTTCCGACTCCAAGAACTGGGATGCGGTCTTAGCACCCGGTAGTGAATTGCTGATACGGGTGTCCCCGGAGAACCCCGATTGTATCTCGCTGTTCGATCACAACGGGGTCCCGTGATACGGGTGGAGATTTCAGGACGCGGGGTAGTGTAAGCAAAAGGAATGCGGATACAATCCTCCGGCACAATTCGCAGTTGAGGTTTGAAGTTTAAAATCTAGAGTTCCGCCATGTTTTCAGCCCTTAGCGACAGCCTCGACAAGACCTTCCGCAACCTTCGCGGTGTCGGGAAGATTTCCGAAAAGAATATTACCGACGCCTTGCGCGATATCCGGATCGCGCTGTTGGAGGCGGATGTGGAGTTCGGCGTGGCGAAAAACCTGATCGCCAGGATCAAGGATGCCTCGATGGGCGAGGACGTTCTGAAATCGATCAAGCCCGGTGAGCAGATCGTCAAACTTTTCCAGGACGAGTTGACCCGCGTTCTCGGCGGCGACAACGTCCCGCTGGATCTCAATCCGCCGGCCCGCATCCTCATGGTCGGCCTTAACGGTGCGGGTAAGACGACCACCTCCGCGAAGCTCGCCCGCCGTTTGAAAAAGGATGGCCGCCGTCCGCTACTCGTCGCCTGCGATCTCTATCGCCCCGCCGCCATCGAGCAACTCCAGACATTGGGCGGACAGGTGGATGTGCCGGTTTTCGCCCCCGAGGCCGGTGAAAAGGATCTGATCAAGGTCGCCCGCGAGGCCATCGCGTTCGGCGAGAGCACCGGTGCGACCGTGCTCATTTTCGATACGGCGGGTCGGCAGGAGATCGATGAGAAACTGATCGAGGAACTCAAGGAACTGAACAATTTCCTGAAGCCGAAGGAAACCTTGCTGGTAGCCGATGCGGCCACCGGGCAGATGGCGGTGTCTGTCGCCACCCACTTCGATGAAGCTGTGGGTATCACCGGGATCGTCCTGACAAAGCTGGATGGAGATGCCCGGGGTGGTGCCGCCCTGTCGATGCGCGAGGTCACCGGGAAGCCGATCAAGTACGCGGGCGAGGGCGAGAAGCTCGACCAGCTCATGGAGTTCCACCCCTCCCGCATGGCGGACCGCATTCTCGGCATGGGCGATATCGTCAGCATGGTAGAGAACGTTGCGGAGAACGTGAACGAGGAGGATGCGAAGCGCTCGATGAAGCGCATGCAGGAGGGGAAATTCGATTTCAACGACTTCCTCGACCAGATGAAAATGATCCAGAACCTCGGGCCGCTCGAAGGCTTGCTGGGGATGATGCCGGGCTTCAACAAGATCAAGAAACAGCTTCCCGCCGGCGCGCTGGACAGCAGCAAACTCAAGCGCACCGAAGCCATCGTACTCTCGATGACCCCCTACGAGCGCTCCCGCCCGGAGATCATCAAAGCCTCCCGCCGCCAGCGCATCGCCGCAGGATCCGGCTGCTCCATGATGCAGGTGAACCAGCTCATCAAGCAGTTCGGCGAGATGCGCAAGATGATGAAATCCCCCGGCAAGATGAAGAACATGATGAAAGCCATGGGTGGTGCCGGCGGCATGGGCGACATGATGAAAGGAATGGGTGGAAACCCCTTTGGAGGTGGCGGAGGCAAAGGTGGCGGAAAATTCCCTTTCTGACTTTCCCCCGGTATTTGGAGTGCGGACGGCTTGCCTCCGCTTTCGGGAGTGAGGCTTGCCTCACGGGGTCCTGCCTTCGGCTCCCTTTTCCCGGCCGGTCGCTCCGCACCACGGAAGGCAAGCCTTCCAGCCGCAAAGCGGAGGCGTGCCGTCCGCACTCCAGAGTGATTCATTTCAGCTCGGTGAATTTCTCCGCGCCCTTGATTTCGAGCGTCGTCCATGGCTGATCCGCCGCTAGAGTGGCGTGGGTGAGCGGTGAGGGGGAAATCCCGTCCGGCCCGGCATCGTGCAGGGCGGCGATGACGGCGGCAGGGTCCAGCCGGTTGCCGGGAACCGCGGAATACCCCGCCCCGATATCCACCCCGTCGCTCTCGCGGATCTCGAAGTGAAGGTGCGCGGGGTAGTGGCCGCTCGCGGTGCCGACCGTGCCGATCTGCGTGCCGCGACCGACAAGCGAGCCAAGCCTGGCTTTGATTTCAAGGAGATGGGCATACATCGTGTGGATGGGTTTCCCCTCGGGATCGCGATGCGCGAGGATCACGATGTTTCCCCAACCGGGTGATGGCTCGCCGGTGAAGACGACCAGTCCGTCACCTGCCGCGAACACCGGATCACCGAGATCCGTATTCATCCCGCCGATGCCGTTGAGATCGTCTCCGGTATGAAAGCCGCCGCGCTTTTCGTTCATCTCCTGGAATTTCTGCGCGTTGTAGACCAGCGCCCCGTTCTCCGATCCCATTGGCGTGTCCATTTCCGTGACGGTGGGAATCTGGTTCGCTTGCCAGGCGGAGAGGAAATGGAAGCGCATGTCCGGCTTGCCGTCCTTTGGCATCTCGAAAGGCACATCCGCTTTCTGGAAACCGATGAGTTTGACCTCCGGGGTGGTTGTCTTCGAGCTTCGCCAGATCGCGAAGCCGACAAGGCCCGCCGCGAGGACGAGAACGATGAGGAGCCGGGCGGATTTCATCTACCCATTACGCGGGGATTCCGGGAATTGTTCAATGGCGGAGAGGAAAGTGCCGAGTGAGAAGTGGGAAGACTTGGGTTGCGGTTCAAATTTTCCGTTCGGACAGGTGGTTCCCGCGCTTGAGAAGTGCGAGGAAACCGGAGAGGCTTTCCCATGGACATGGACATGGAGCTGGAGAAAGCGGTCGCGGCACTGAAGCTCGGCAAGGTGGAGCGTCACATATTCCTTTGCGCGCAGCCGATGGATGCGAAGTGCTGCGATCCGGTGGCGGGAGCGGCGAGCTGGGAGTTTCTGAAACGCAGGCTCAAGGAACTCGGACTTGCGGGGAGCGGGGAAAAGGTCGTTCTCCGGACGAAAGCGGACTGCCTGCGGGTTTGTGTAGGAGGTCCCGTCGCGGTGGTGTATCCGGAAGGGGTCTGGTATCACTCCTGCACCCCGGAGGTGCTGGAACAGATCATCCGGAAGCACCTGATCGGCGGGGAGGTGGTGCGCGAGTTCCGCCTGCACGACGCGACCAGAAACCTATGAATCAACTCTTTTTCCTGCTGCTTTTTCTTTCCACCTGCCTCCACGGGCAGGGAATCGTTTTTCCAGAGGCCGCGAATGTGGCCGATGTGCGCCGCGAATACGGGGCCAAGGGCGACGGCTCCACGGACGATACCGCGGCTTTCCAGAGGGCGCTGGATGAAAGGAAAAGCCTCATCTACATCCCGGACGGCACCTACCTAGTTTCCGACACCCTGCGCTGGGAAAAGGCGAGAAGCGCCAGATTTTCCAAGGCCAAAGCACCACCGGCACCATCATCCGCCTCGCCGACAGGAACCCTGCCTATGGAAACGCAGAAAGACCCAAAGCCGTAATCTGGACCGGCAAATCCCCCGCCCAGCGTTTCCGCAACAGCATCCGCGACCTCACCGTGGATACCGGATCCGGCAATCCCGGCGCCATAGGCATCCAGTATATCGCCAACAACCAGGGTGCCATGCGCCGCGTCCATATCCGCTCCGGCGATGGCGCAGGGAAAATAGGCGCGATCTCGGCTACACCGATGAGCAGGGTCCCTGCCTCATCGAGCGCGTCGCCGTCACAGGATTCGACATCGGCATTTTCACAAAGCACGCCGTGGACAGCATAACGCTCACCGCCATCACCCTGCGCGGTCAGGGGAAATACGGCTTCGTCAACGAGGGAGGCCAATGCGTCAGCATGAGCCGGCTCGACAGCGTCAACGACGTCCCCGCGTTTTTCAACAACAAGGGCCAGTGCCTGCTCACCCTCCTCGATTCCAAACTCACCGGCACCGGCGAGGCCGCCATCGTCAACGGCGGCGGGGCTCTTCGTCCGCAATCTCAGAACCGAAGGCTACAAGATCGCCGTGAAAAACGAAACCGGGACCAAGCGAAATGCTCCAGGCCCCGATGTCGTTGAGTTCGTCTCCCACGAGGTCCTCTCCCTGTTTCCCTCGACCGGAAAATCCCTGGATCTCCCGGAAAAGGAATTCCCCGAAGTCCCGTGGGACGCCCCGGAGACCTGGGCGAACGTCGCGGACTTCGGCCCGCCCCGCGAAGTGAAGCTCGTCCACCTTGAGAGGAAAAAGGAAAACAAAACCATGACGGACTGGTCGGAGGCCCTCCAGCGCGCCATCGACTCCGGAGCCACCACCGTCTATTTCCCTGCGAACGGAAAAGAAATGCCAGTGCTCGGCACCGTCCACTTGCGCGGCAAACTCCGCAGGCTCATCGGCTGCGAGGTCGAAATGGGCAACATCGTCCGGCACACCGACAGGCCCACCGATTTCCAAGAGGAATTCCGTCCCCGCTTCATCCTCTCCGATGGCGATTCACCCACCGTCGTCGTGGAGAATTTCTCCTCCTGGTATGCCTCCCCCGGCTTCGAGCAGAAGTCCGGGCGCGCCCTCGTCATCCGCAGTATGTCCATCTACGAAATGCTCACCCACCCCGGTGGCGGGGACGTCTTCCTCGATGACGTGCGGGGGAAACAGCTTCTCGTCGAAGGCTCCTCCGTCTGGGCGCGCCAACTCAATCTCGAAGGCCACGAGGATCCCCGCATCCTCGTCGAGGGCGGCAAGCTCCGCCTGCTCGGCCTCAAGACCGAGGGCAGCGCGGATATCGCAAAAGTGCGCGGCGGCGGCTCCATGGAAATCCTCGGCGGCTTCGTCTATGCCAACCGAGATGGCCGCGAAAGCACCATGTTCACCAGCGAAGACTCCGCTTTCTCCGTCACCATCGGCGAATACAACAGCGGGAAAAAAGGCAAACCCTTCGGCACACTCGTCCGCGAGACCCGCGCCGGCAACACCCGCTCGCTCAAGCACGGCCAAGCTCCCGACCGCACCTACGGCAACATGCTCCCCCTGTTCTCGGGAGCGGAAAAATAAGGAGAAGCGTGCTTCCAGCCGCTAGCGAAGAATCCAGAGCGCATCGTCCGAAAATGCCGCGTTTCCCATTACCTCACCAACTCCCGCACCAGTGCCGGACCCTGGTAAACGAAGGACGTATAGATCTGCACCAGATCCGCCCCGGCTTTGAATTTCTCCTCCGCATCCGCTTTGGAGGAGATGCCGCCGACCCCGATGACGGGGATGTTTCCGGAAAAAGCGGAGGCGAAGGCGGCGAGAGTCCGGGTGGATTTTTCGAGGACGGGCTTTCCGGAGAGGCCGCCCGCTTGATCCGCCCACGGGTGATCCTTGACTGCCTCGCGGTCGAGCGTGGTGTTGGTGGCGATGAGGCCGTCGAGGCCGCCTTCGAGGAAGGCTTTCGAAAGATCGACGACCTGCTCTTCGGTGAGATCGGGGGCGACTTTGAAAAGGATGGGGACGTGCTTGCCGTGGCGGGCGGCGAGTTTTTCCTGCTCCGTTTTCAGTAGTGCCAGAAGCCGGGCGGAGGAGTCGGCTGCTTGGAGATCGCGCAGACCGGGGGTGTTCGGGGAGGAGAGATTGACCGCGATGTAGTCCGCCACCGGGTAAGCTTTTTCGAGGCAGGCGAGGTAGTCGTCGGCTGCGTTCTCGTTCGGCGTGTCCTTGTTTTTTCCGATGTTGAAACCGATGGGGCCGGTGAAGGATCTGTGCGCGCGGACGTTTTCCACACCCGCATCGATGCCCGGATTGTTGAAGCCCATACGGTTGATGATGGCCTCGTGAGGGATGAGGCGGAACAGGCGGGGCTTTGGATTTCCCGCCTGCGGGCGCGGTGTGATCGTGCCGATCTCGATGAAGCCGAACCCGAGTCGCCCGAGTGCGTCGATCGTATTGCCCTCCTTGTCCAGACCGGCGGCGAGGCCGATTCGGTTCGGGAATTTCAAGCCCATGAGCTCCAGTGGCCCGGTTTCGGGAAGTGCGGGGGAAATGCTTTTCAGCAGCCCGGTTTTCTCCGCGATCCGCAGCCCGGCCATGCTGATGTGGTGGGCTTTTTCGGCATCCATTGAGAAAAGGATCTTGCGGGCGATGGGGTAGGCGGTGTCGATCACGCGGCGTTTATCGGACATCGCGCGAGGAACGTCCAACACTGAACAGCGATTCCGAATCAATCGATTTGACCGAATCGATTGATTCACCTAAAATGTCTGTGTGAAAACGCTCACTGCGACCGAGTTGAAAACCCGCACCGGCGAATTTTTCGAAGCTTTGCTTTCAGAAGGAAGGGTGACGATCACTCGGAACGGACGCTCGTTCCGTCTCCGGCTGGAGGGCGAACCGACTTCTGCGGGGAAGACAGTCGGGGAAGCCCTGGCCATGGATATGACCGGGCTGGACGGATATGAGGACTGGGAATTCCCTAAGATTCACTCCGCACCGCTGAAACAGATCGTGTTTGAAAAATAGATGCTTATTCTGGATACGAATACTCTTTCCCATCTGAGAAACGCGGGAAGATGGACCCCGGAATTCGCGAGCTGGGAGAGACGCACGAACCTCCGTGAATGTCACATATCGGTGATCAGCGAGTTCGAGATCCAGCATGGGATCAACCGGGTCATCCCTACCGATCCGAAGTTCGCGTTCGCTCTCCAGAACTGGCTCGAGTCGTCGGTGAAGACTTGTTTTGAGAACCGAACGATCCCGGTTCTCATCCGAGATTTGCCGGATCGCCGCCCTGCTGGCGACGCTTCCAACTCGCGATATTCCCGATCTTCTGATCGCGGCAACAGGACTCGTTCACGGACTCGGAGTCGTGACGAAAAACGTGAAACACTTTGAGGATACCGGGGTGGAGATCGTGAATCCATGGGAGTGAAAATGAGTCCGGTCAGGACACAGGTCGAAAAAAGCCGGAAAAGTTTCGCATTCCGCGCCGTCCGGGTGGCTTACTCCCCGCCGACACCATGCACAACCGCCCACCGAAAAAGTTCGTCCCGACACCGTTCACGTATCACCAGGAAATCGATCTGCGCATCGATTCGCTGACGAACCTCGGCGCGGGTGTCGGGCGGGTGGACGGGTGGGTGGTGTTCGTGCCCTACGCGCTGCCGGGGGAGCTGGTGCGGACGCGGATTTTCCGCAACGACAAGAATCACTCGCAGGGAGATCTCGTGGAGGTTCTGGAGAAATCGCCGGACCGGGTGGAGCCGGGTTGCCCGTTGTTCGGTGAGTGCGGGGGCTGCCAGTACCAGCATCTTTCCTATGAGAAGCAGCTCGCGTGGAAGACACGCCAGATCCGGGAGCTGCTGAAACACATGGCGGGCGAGGAGCGGGAGGTGAATTTCTGCGAGAGCACGGAGCAGATCTGGAACTACCGCTCGAAAATCACCCCGCATTTCGACAAACCCGTGGACGGGGTGATCAAGGAAATCGGCTTCCTGCAGGTGGGACGCCGCAACAGCATCCTGAACGTGCCGCAATGCCCGATCGCGATGGCGGAAATCAATGACGCGCTGCCAGCCGTGCACGAGGATCTGCGGGCGAACGGACGGCAGTTCCGCCGTGGCGCGACCATCCTGCTACGTGCGACCGAGGGTCGGGTGGAGCGGGATCCGAAGGCGATCGCCCGCGAGGAAGTGGGCGGGGTGAAATTCGATTTCGTAGCGGGCGAGTTTTTCCAGAACAACCCTTTCATCCTGGAGAAATTCACCGGATATGTCGGAGAAAAGGCGTTGGCTGGCGGGGCGAAGTATCTCGTGGATGCCTACTGCGGCGCGGGCTTGTTCGGCCTGTGCCTGGCCGGGCGTTTCGAGAAAGTGATGGGCGTGGAGGTGAACGAGGCCGGAGCGAAATGGGCGGCCAACAACGTGGGGCTAAACGGTTTCGAGAACGTCAGTATCCTGCAGGCGGACGCGGAGGCGATTTTCGGGAAAATCGATACCCCGCCGGAGGAAACAGCGGTTGTGATCGATCCGCCGCGCAAGGGTTGCACCCCGGAGTTTATCGCGCAACTCGTGACCTACGGCCCGCAACGGATCGTCTATGTTTCCTGTGATCCGGCCACCCAGGTCCGCGATTACAAGCTGCTGCGTGAGGCCGGCTACAAGCTGGAGGAAGTGCAGCCTTTCGATCTTTTCCCGCACACCCGGCATGTCGAGTGCGTGATGGTGCTGGTGAGGTGAACAACTCAATCTCGGAACTCGTAGATCCGAAGTAACCCGAGCTGGGATTTCGCCATTTCGGTGGCCGCCGTATCCATGGGTGTGGAAAGGTTGCTCGCGGCGCGCTGTTCGAGGCACCGTCTGAGATTTTCATAGTAGCGGATGTTCGTTTCCAGGACCGACCGCTCCGCTTTCGCGACATGCCCGTCCAGTTGGTTCCGATCCAGGCCCGGCTTCCAGCTTGAGATCATGGTCGCCAGGACGCGGCGCAGGGCGTTTCGATCGGTACCTGTTGGGATCACAAGATGGCTCAGTTCCAATTCGTTCGGGCCTGTTTTTTCCGCGACCGGCATCCATTTCCGTAGATCCAGAAGCTGTGCGGGGAGCCTTCGGCGGAAAAACGCGCAGCCCTCGGATCGCACGCGCACCAAGCCGAGACTTTCGAGGTCCAAGGCAAGAGGGACTGATCTGACGAATCGGCACCCACGTTCCAGATAGCCGTAGCTGTTAAAAAGATCGAAGGCATCGAAGTGGGAGTAGCGTACGAAACACTGATGCGAATCCTGTCCACATTTCCAATGTTTCACTCCCAGTGCCGGTTGGCCCGGATGGCGGGAGGTCCCGGTCTGGAATGCGGGTGCGTCCGGGTGATGGTTGAAAAAATCGATGACGGGCATCAGGACCTCACGGCTTCCGGTCGGGCTCCCCGGATCGAAGGCGAGCATCCGGCTGTGGAGAAAATCCACCAACAGTGCCTTGTCCCCTCGCGGGTTGTCTTCGCGAGTGCTTTCCCGACCCGCCTTCAGAAGCCGTGCGATTTCACTTTTTTCCTCGAAAACGAATCGGGGTGCGGTGGTCCGGTGTGCCCGGATCTTGCCGCAGAGATTGTAGATCCCGACCATGGTCTCGAACAGATTCCTCCGTTCATGAGACGCTTGCTCGGAAAAGCATTCGATTGTGATTTCGTCCCCACGTAACCCGAGCGTGACCTCGCCGACGGGGAGCAGGGCCTCTTCCGGCAGGGAAACCAGAAGATCGTCCCTGCCTTCGGGTAGGCGGCTTTCCACCCGGACCGACCCCGATTCGGAGATGATCACAAGGTCTTGATGAATCCATCCGCCGCACCGGACCACTTGGTCGACGAGGCTTTTCAAAGCCGCACCGAGAGCGGGTTGGTCGGACTCGATGGTGATCATCTGGTGGCGGCGGCTTCGAGCCGCCACACGGTTAGAGAAGCATCAGGGCAGGATTCTCGATCAGTTTTTTGATTTCCGCAAGGAACGTGGCCGCGACGGCGCCATCGACGACGCGATGGTCGGCGGAGACTCCGATGTTCATGCGCAGGCCGACGACGATCTCGCCGTTTTTCACGACCGGCTTCTCGATCGCAGCGCCTACCGAGAGGATGACGGCTTGTGGCGGATTGACGATGGCATCGAAGGAATCGATGCCCCATGCGCCGAGGTTGGAGACGGTGATGGTGCCGCCGTCGAATTCCGCCGGCTTGAGTTTCTTGTCCTTGGCGCGCCCGGCGAAGTCTTTCACGGCGCGGGAAATGGCGAGCAGGGACTTGCTCTCGGCTTCCTTGATGACCGGGGTGACGAGGCCGTCTTCCACCGCGATCGCGACGGAGAGGCCGATGTTCTTGAAGCTGACGATGTGGTCACCGGCGAAGGAGGCGTTCACGGCCGGGACGGCTTCGGCGGCATTGATGGTGGCCTTGAGAATGAAGTCGTTGACGGAATACTTGTTGCCGTGGGTTTTTTCCGCCTGGTCGTTGACCTGTTTGCGGAGGGTCATGAGCGGGCCTGCATCGACTTCCACATGGAGGTAGAAATGCGGGATGGTCGTCTTCGAGGTGAGCAGGCGGGATGCGATGATCTTGCGCATGGAGGAGAAGCTCGATGCGCTCGTCACCTTCCTTGGCAACCGGCTGGATCGCGGAGGCTGCCGGGGCTGGAGCGGCGGGTTTCTCCGCAGGCGAGGAGGCACGGGATTTCGCGGCGGCGGAGAGTCCGGCGGCGGCGCTTGCCTGAGAAGATTTCGGAGCGGATTTCCCGGAAGACGCTTGCCGGACATCCGCCTCGACGATGCGTCCCGCAGGGCCTGTGCCGGATATCCCGGAGAGGTCGACTCCGAGTTCCTGGGCGACTTTTTTCGCGAACGGGGAAGCTTTGATGCGTTCGCCATCGGATGACGGGGTGGTAGGCGCGGGGGCCTCGGCGGTTTCCGGATCCGTGTCTTCCTCCTCTTCCCGGTCCTTTTTTCCTCCGGTAGTTTCATCGGAAGCAGATTTTTCGGTTGAGGTATCCTTGGCAGGGGCGGAAGAGCCTTCTCCGTCGGCGCTGTCGCCATCGAGCACGGCGAGAATTCCGCCGATATCAACCTTGTCACCTTCTTGCACGCGGATTTCAGTGATCGTGCCTTCATCGAACGCTTCCATCTCCATGGTGGCTTTGTCGGTTTCGACTTCCGCGAGGATGTCGCCGATTTCGACGCTATCGCCGACTTGTTTGTGCCATTTGATGAGGGTTCCCTCGGTCATGGTGTCCGAGAGTTTGGGCATTTCGATATTTACTGACATGATCTGGGGAAAATTGGTGTGTAGGCGGAGAGAATGGTGGAACGAGGCATGATTTCCAGCCCTTTTTAAAACAAACAAGCGCGGAGGGGATGAACCGCACCGCGCTTGTTGGAAAAAGTTGGTTGCCGGGGCTTACTCGGCGAGTTTTTTCATGGTCGGGATGAGGCCGATATGCGGGCTGCCGACGGGACCTTGCGCGGTCGCCATCCTGATGGTTTGCTCACCTGTCGAGCCGCAGCAGCCTTTTTTCGGGCAGTAGAAGCGGGTGCATTTCGGGCAAGGAATGCGGACTTTCTTGGTGACGGTCTTGTAGCGAGGGACTCTTTTCTCGCCACCTTCCGTCATGCCACCGATTCCGGTTTTCGCATCCGGGCGGATGTAGACGGAATCTCCCTGCACGATATCGTAACCGCAGGTTTTGACCTGTTTCGTCTCAGTGGTGTAACCGGCACCTTTGGAAGGAAGGCCGAACATGGAGCAGCAAGAAGAGAAGCCGAGGGAGAGAACGGCGAGTGTGAGGAGGCTGAGGATTTTTTTCATCTGTCGTATTTCTATTAGTGGGAATTTTCAGAGGCAGCAGCAGGAAGCGGCGGCGAACGCGCTCACGGCAACGAGGGTCAGAGTGGCAATGTGTTTCAACATGCGGCCAGAGTAGGCAACCGGAATGGCTTGGCAATAAAATTTAGACGAATCGAGGCATTTGCGGCACCTGTTCGAGGCTGGACTTCAATCTTTCTTAAGTTCATTTTTTAAAAAATGACGGACGGGGAATGGATGGCGATGGCTTTGGACGAGGCGCGGAGGGGGATGGGCAGGACGGCACCGAACCCGCCGGTCGGCGCTTTGCTGGTGAAAAACGGAGAAATCCTGGGCAAGGGCTGGCATCGGAAAGCGGGTGGTCCGCATGCCGAAAGGGAGGCGATTTCCGATGCGACGGAGAGGCATGGGAAGGATGCCATGCGCGGGGCGACGGCGTATGTGACGCTGGAGCCGTGCTCGACGGTCGGTCGCACGCCTGCCTGCACGTCCGGACTGATGGAGGCGGGGATTTCCCGGGTGGTATATGGGAGCGTGGATCCGAATCCCGCGCATGCGGGTGCGGCGGACGAAGTGCTGGGAGCGGCGGGGATCGTGATCGAGTCAGGGGTGCTCCGTGAGGAATGCGATGAGATTCTAAGGCCGTTTTCCAAAGTCCAGCGCACGGGGCTGCCGTGGGTCATCTGGAAGTGCGCGATGTCTATGGATGGGAAAATTACCCGGCCCGAAGGCGAGGGGCAGTGGCTGAGCGGTGTGGAATCCCGCGCCGACGTGCAGGTGCTTCGCTCGCAGGTGGATGCGATTCTCACGAGCGGGGAAACGGTCCGCCGTGATCTGCCGGCGCTCACGATTCGTGAGCCGGGCCTGCTGGAGGGGCGGGAGCAGCCGTGGCGGATAGTGGTGACGGACAAGCCGGGAAGCATGCCGGCCGACGCGGCGCTTTTTTCTGACGAGTGGAAGGCTAGGACGCTGATCCGGAGTCGCGAGAATCCGGAGGAAACGTTGCGGGCGTTGGTGAAGGAGCAGGGCGTGCTCTCGGTGATGCTGGAGGCAGGCGGCAGGTTTTCCGCAGCCATGATCGCGGCGGGGTTGGTGGACGAAGTCGTCATCTACTACGCGCCCATGCTTTGCGGTGGCACGGTTGCGGCATTGGCGGGAGGAGGATTTCCAGCATCGGTCTCGCTCGAAGGGATTTCCTATGAAACGTTCGGGAAAGACCTCCGGGTGCGGGGGCTGGTGGCAAGGTGAAATTTTTTCAGCGTATGAACGATCCGTTTTTTGAAATCGAAAATGCGAATGTGTGGCGTGGTGACGTGCTGGCGTTGCGTGACCTGAGTCTGTCGCTGAGGACGGATGAGAGTGTTGCGATCCTAGGTGCGAACGGGGCGGGGAAGAGCAGTTTGCTCAAGCTTATGACCGGTGAGATCCGGGCGGAGGCCAGGCCCGGGACTTCCTGCCGGGTGTTCGGGGATGAGCATTGGTGCCTGGAGGAGCTCCGGCACCGGGTCGGTCTGGTGATGCCGGAGGAGGTAGCCAGGTTTCTGCCCGATGAAATCGCGGCTGACGTGGTGCGTTCCGCGTTCCGCGGTGCCTACGGGCGGACGGGTGACATGCGTTTCAAGGCATCGGAAAAGGAACAAGCTGCCAGGGCGATGGCGGATGTCGGGGTGGCCGATCTGGCGGGAAGGCTTTTCGGGCAGCTTTCTTCCGGGGAGAAACGGCGTTTCCTGATCGCACGCGCTCTGGTGCACCAACCGCAGGTCCTCGTGCTCGAACGAACCATCGACCGCGCTCGATTTCGCCGCCCGCCTCGCGATGCTGGAAAGGCTGCGTGCCGTCGCGCATGACGCCGGAACGCTCGTGCTTGTCACCCACGATCCTGGCGAGATTCTCCCGGAAATCAATCGCGTGGTCCTCCTCCAGAGCGGTCGAGTGGTCGCCGACGGAGCGAAAAAGGATATCTTGAAATCCGATACGCTGAGTCACATCTACGGCATGGATCTCAAGCTGAGTTGGTTGGAAGGCTGGCCGGTGGTGAGGCCGGTCACGTGATCACGATTCAAGATCGGGAGATTCACCCGCTCTTTTTCGGAACCGGATCATAGCCATGCGTTCCCCACGGGTGGCAGCGGAGCAGTCTGCGGAGGGTCAGCCAGGTGCCTCTCAACGCCCCGTGGACCCGGATCGCCTCGATCCCGTAGTGGCTGCATGTCGGATCGTGCCGGCAGACACCTTGCCCGCCGCTAGCAAGCTTGAGCCATGGGGAAATGGCGAGCTGGTAGAAGCGAATGAGTTTCGTGAGGAGCCAGGACACGCCGAAGCCTAGATTTCGAAAACCAAAATTCAACTCTCAAGGAAGAGGCGAGTGAAAACCGCTCCAAGGCGGTCTCCGGCTCCGGGAGCAAATGTGGAAAGCGGCCCGAAGATCGTCCCTACTCCGCCCGCTACGAAAAATTATACGCATCCATGTCGAAGACGACGGTGACGTCTTCGGGGAGGGTGGTTTTCTGGAGGATGGATTGGACGTGGTTGGTGAGGGGGCGGGCTTTGTGGGAGCGGAGGGTGATCTGGAAGCGGAACTGGTCGTGGGAGCGGACCAGGGGGCTGGGGAGGACTTCGCCTAGTGAGATGCCGTCGGGGAGGTTTTCTTTCAGGCGGAGGTGGAGGGTTTGGAGCGTGAATTCGGCGCGGCGTTCGTGGTTGGAGCGTGCGGTGAGGACTCCGCAGTGAGCGAAGGGGGGGAAGCGGAACTGGTGGCGCATTTCCATTTCCTGTTCCGCGTAGCCATCGAAGTCGTGCTTTCTCGCGAACTGGATGCTGGGGCTGTGGGGGGTGAAGGTCTGGACGATGACTTCGCCTTCCAGTTCGCCGCGTCCGGCTCGTCCGGCGACCTGGGTGATGAGCTGGAAGGTGCGCTCGCCGGCACGGAAATCCGGCACGTGAAGGCCGAGGTCGGCGTTGAGGATGCCCACCAGGGTGACGTTGGGAAAATGCAGGCCTTTGGCGATCATCTGGGTACCGATGAGGATATCGATTTTCTGGGATTTGAATTTCCGAAGGATGTCTTTGAGTGCGTTTTTGCGGCGCATGGCATCGGCATCGATACGGGCGAAGCGGGCTTCGGGGAGGACCTTTTGTAGAATTTCCTCGACCTTCTGGGTGCCGTAGCCCTGGAGGGCGATGCCGGGATTTTTGCACTCCGGGCATTTTCTCGGGACGATGGACTGGTGGCCGCAGACGTGGCAGACGAGCCGCTCGTCGGTGCGGTGGTAGGTGAGGGCGACGGCGCAGTGCGGGCACTCGCAGACGTGGCCGCAGCCGTGGCACTGGAGGGAGCGGGCGAAGCCGCGGCGGTTGAGGAAAAGGATGGATTGCTCGCCTTTTTCGAGGCGTTGCTCGAGGGCGGTGCGGAGCCGGTCGGAGAGGATGGGGGTCTGGCCCTTCTGTTTCTGCTTCTCCAAGCGCATGTCGATGACGCGGACGAGCGGCATGGAGTGGGCGTCGGCGCGTTTGTCGAGGCGGAGGAGTTTGTATTTTCCGGAAAGGGTGTTCTGCCAGCTCTCCAGAGACGGGGTGGCGGAACCAAGGACGATCACGCAAGGCTCGAAGGCGGCGCGGAGCACGGCGACATCTCGCGCTTGATAGCGGGGCACGTTTTCCTGCTTGTAGGTGGATTCGTGCTCCTCATCGATGATGATGAGGCCGAGGTCCGGGAGCGGGGCGAAGACGGCTGATCTGGCACCGATTACTATGCGTGCCGTACCTTTGCGGATGCGGTGCCATTCATCGAAGCGCTCGCCTTGGGAGAGATTGCTGTGGAGGACGGCGACCTGGTCGGTCAGGTGGCTGAATCTCGATTTGAAGCGTCGGACGGTCTGGGGGGTGAGGGCGATTTCCGGGACGAGGACGAGGACGGTTTTCCCGAGGTCGAGGGCGGCTTGGGCGGATTGGAGGTAGACTTCGGTTTTGCCGGAGCCGGTTACGCCGAGGAGGAGAAACGGAGCGCTGCCTTTAGGCGGCGTGTTAGGATCTGACACGCCGCCTGAAGGCAGCGCTCCTTTCACCGCGTCGAAGGCTTCCTGTTGCTGGTCGTTCAGAACCAATGGCTCGCTGGGGATGATTTCTTCGGCGGCTTCGGGATCGCGGCGGATTTCCTCGGAATCGATTCTTATGAAGCTTTTGGATGCCAGGCTTTTCAGGGAGGGGGCGGAGTTTTCACCCAGGTCGGTAGTGGGGAGGGTTCTCTTTTCTGCGGCTTGGAGCAGGGTGAGGATGGTGAATTGCTTGGGAGCGCGCTTCGCGAGTTTTTCCAGATCCTCGGTGGAGATGTTCTCCATTGCCGTGGCGATGCGGCGGGTCTTTGCGGAGTTGTCCTCGGTGCGGACGACTTCCGGGAGAATGGAGCGGATGACGCTTTCGATACTGGATCCGTAGTAGTTTGAAATCCAACGGGCTACCTTCAGCAAGGTCGGGGTAACGAGCGGCTCGGGATCGATGAGGGATTTCACCTCGCGCATGGCGAACTCACTCTGCTCCGGAGGCGGGATCACGGAGAGCACGGTGCCGGAGGTGGTTTTCTGGCGGATGGGCACGCGCACCCGGCACCCGGCGGCGACGGGCAGGTCGGCGGGGATGGCGTAGTCGAAGACAAGCTCTGAGGGGCCGTCGATGAGGACTCGGGCGATCACTGCGGGGAACTTTAGATTTTAGCCTTCAAACTTCAAGGGCGGGGAGACGGAGCTGGAACTTCATACACCACGCTTTGTCGAGTCTCTGCGCCCGATGCGTTTGCCGGCTGCGTGCAGCCACTCGAAAACGAGGTTGAAGACAACCACCCCGCCGACCGCGATGATGAGTCCGGAGACGCCCAAACGCGCCCACTCGTCGCGGACGGTCCAACAAAATTGTCCAACGCAGAGGATTGATACCAGAAGCAGGGTCGGGGCACGGCCAACCCGATCCACGATGAACGCGCCGAGAGGTGCGCCGAGCGCGACGACCGGTGCGGCCGCCAGCCAGTTTTCGAATACGCCCGGCTCGACTCCTCCAGCGAGGTTTTTCGTCGCGATCCCGATGACCGAGGTCCAAGCCATGATGATGACGGAGCTGGGGATGGCGATTTTCAGATCCGCCTGGCAGAGTAGAACCATAACGGTGTAGAGGACCATGTCTATGCCGACGCCGGTGATCGCGGCGACCGTCGCCCCGGCCAGAAGCCCGACGAGAAGGCCGGCGCGGGCATCGAAGCGACGGGCTCCGGGAGCAGGCCCTTCAAGTTTCACCAGCTCGTTCAGGCGAAAGAGATGCAGCACTCCGAAGCTACACCAGATGACGGCGAAAATCAGTTTGACCGCTAGCGCGGGGACGAGTGGTGCGATGAAAAAGATACCTAGCGGTGTGCCGACGAGCGAGCCAAGCATCGCCCAGCGGACCATCGTCCACTCGACCGGCTGACGTCGTGCGATGATGAAAAGGGACGCGCTGGTCATGCCGATGCTCTGGACCGCGAAGCTGAAATCCCTCCCCAGTATCGCGCTCTGTTTGAACAGTAGGACCAGGACGGGAAATCCTACGGTCCCGCCACCCATGGGAGTGGCACCCGCGGCGTAGGAGCCGGCTGCCATGGCTACCGCGATGCCCCAGTTTTCGCGGATCGCCTGCCAATGGCTTCCGGAAACGACCAGACCGAGCCAGACCGTGTAGAAAGCGCCGAGCCAGAGGAACCAAGGGAGCATTTTGAAGGAACTCGGGCGTGTCATGCGGTCGGGCGGATAGGAAACGGGACCGCCGGCAATATCGAGAGAAATCGGTTTTTCGAAGAATTTCAGGTTTGCCGGCTTGACTTAGTGTTTCATTAACACTATCAATTCCCGCATGAGCCACACCTATGAGTTCCCGCGACCTGCCTTGACGGTGGATTGCGTGGTGTTCGGGTATCAGGGGGAGGGCTTGCAGGTGTTGCTGATCCGGCGGGGGATTGAGCCTTTCAAAGGGGATTGGGCATTGCCGGGAGGATTTGTGCGGATGGATGAGGGCTTGGAAAATGCGGCACGGCGGGAGTTGGAGGAGGAGACGGGGTTGGAAGACGTTTTCCTGGAGCAGCTTTTCACGTTTGGCGCGGTGGGGCGCGATCCACGGGGGCGGGTGGTGAGCGTGGCGTATTTCGCGCTGGTGCGGCCGGACAAGAATCCGGCGACGGGGGATACGGATGCGGATGAGGCGCGGTGGTTCGAGTTCGGGGAGATCCCGGAGCTGGCTTTCGATCACGGGGAAATCCTGGAGGCGGCGCTGGTGAGGTTGCGGGGGAAGGTAAGGTATCAGCCGGTGGGGTTCGAGCTGTTGCCGAAGCGGTTTACTCTGGGAAGGTTGCAGGGGCTCTATGAGGCGATCCTCGGGCGGGAGGTGGACAAGCGGAATTTCAGGAAGAAGGTTCTTGGCTTTGATTTCCTGGTGGCTTTGGAGGATTTCGAAACGGGCGCGCATCGGCCGGCGCGGCTCTACCGTTTCGACAGACGAAAATATGATGCGCTGGTGAAGCGCGGGTTTCTTTTTGAATTATGAACACACCATTACAGACGGATTTGTATCAACTGACGATGGCTGCGGCTTACTGGCACGCGGGGAAGGCGGCGGAGGAGAGTGTGTTCCAGTTGTTTTTCAGGAAACTCCCGTTCGCGGGTGGGTATGCCATCGCGGCGGGGCTGGAGCCGGCTCTGAAATGGCTGGAGGATTTCCGTTTCCCGGATGAAGAACTTGGTTACCTGGCGACTTTGCGGGGGAACAAGGGGATGCCATTGTTCGCGGACGGATATCTTGAGTTTCTGCGGGAGCTGCGGTTGGATCTTTCGGTGGATGCGATTCCGGAGGGAACGGTGGTATTCGCGCACGAGCCTCTGCTGCGGGTGCGAGGGCCCATCCTGCACGCGCAGCTCGTGGAGACGGCACTGCTGAACATCGTGAATTTCCAGACGCTGATCGCGACCAAGGCGGCGAGGGTTTGCGGGGCGGCGGAGGGGGACGATGTGATGGAGTTCGGATACCGGCGCGCCCAAGGGCCGGATGGCGGGCTGTCGGCGAGCCGTGCGGCCTACATCGGCGGATGCGCGGCGACTTCGAATGTGCTGGCGGGGATGAAATACGGGATTCCGGTGAAAGGCACGCACGCGCATTCGTGGGTGATGTCGTTCGAGGATGAGGCGGAGGCTTTCGATACATACGCGGAGGCGATGCCGGACAATACCGTCCTGCTGGTGGATACCTACGATACGATCAAGGGGGTGGAGAAAGCGATCGCTACAGGGCGGAAACTGCGGGAAAAAGGGCATGAGCTGGGCGGAATACGGTTGGATTCGGGCGACCTTGCGTGGCTGAGCCAGAGGGCGCGGACGATGCTTGATGAAGCTGGTTTTCCCGATGCGAAGATCGTGGCGAGCAATGATCTGGATGAGAAACTGATCTCGAGCCTGAAGCGGCAGGAAGCAAAAATCGATGTCTGGGGCGTGGGAACGAATCTGGTGACGGCAGCGGACCAGCCCGCGCTGGGTGGGGTTTACAAGCTCGCTGCTCTGCGGGATGCCGAGGGGAAATGGCAGCCGAAAATAAAGTTCAGCGAGCAGCGTGCGAAGAGTTCGGTCCCCGGGATTCAGCAGGTCAGGCGTTTCGTGCAAGACGGACTTCTTGTAGGAGATGCGATCTATCGGGAGGGGGAAGCGCTGGGAGACGCCGTGACAATCATCGATCCGACGGATGGCCTGCGGAGAAAAACGCTCAAGGGCGAGAGCCATGATCTGCTGTTCCCAGTGATGGAGAAAGGAGCGCGGATTCCGGGAGCGGGTGGGCTGGATGCGGCGAGGGAAAGGTGCGCGGCAGGGATTGCGCAGCTTCATCCGGCGATTCGGAGGCTGGAGAATCCGCATGTCTATCCGGCGGGGCTGGAGCAGGGACTTTGGGAAGAGCGGGAGAAGATGCTGAAACTCTAGATTTCAAACTACAAACCTGAAGAAGAGCAGACTTATGAAGGCGATAGCTATCGAAGCGATGAATGGCTGTCTGCTTGGCGGTGCGCTTGGTGATTCAATCGGATTGCCATTCGAGGGAATGAATGCGCGTCGCATCGCCAAGGTTTCGAAAAAGCCTTTGGAGCAATCGTTGTTTTTCGGGCGGGGAATGGTAAGCGACGATACCGAGCATGCAGTGATGACTCTGCTTTGCCTGAATGAATGCGACACGGATCCGGCGACTTTCAGCCGATTTCTGGGAAAGCGGTTCCAGTGGTGGTTTGCGGGTCTACCAGCGGGAATCGGGCTGGGGACTGCGAGATCGATCATAAAACTGTGGTTTGGAGTTTCGCCCGGAAAGAGCGGATCGAGTTCGGCAGGGAACGGCCCCATGATGCGGGCGGCGGTCATCGGTGTTCGGTTTGCAGACAGGCCGGAACTGCGCCGTAAATTTGTGGATGCATCGACCCTGATTACCCATAGGGACGCGAGGGCGGTGGAAGGCGCGAGATTGATCGCGGAATGTGCTGCGATGGCTGTCGGAAAAGTTGGGACGCCGGAAATTGTTACGAAGCTTTCGCACCTGGTTGAGAGCGATGAGATGAGGGAACGCTTTTCCGGTTTCCAGGAAGCTCTCACTCGGTGTGTTGGCGTGAAGGATTTCGCGGATAGCTTCGGACGGAAGAAGGGGATGGTCAGTGGTTTCGCGCCGGATACCGCTGCGGTAGGGATCTATGCCTGGCTCAAATATCGGGATGATTTTCGAAAAGGGGTTGAGGAGATCGTGTTCGCAGGGGGCGATACTGATACGGTCGCGTTCGTTGCCGGGTCGCTCATTGGCATAGAGGTGGGCGTGCGCGGGCTGCCTGCGAGCTGGCGGAGAGGATTGCGGGACGCTCCGATCGAGGAGGAATTTCTAAAGAGAATTTCGGGAGGAGAGCTGAACGGCTATCCCAAATTTCCTCTCTCGATTCCCAGAAATATATTCTTTCTACTCATCGTGATCGGACACGGTGTCCGAAGGCTTTTTCCACCCTACTGATTTCATGAAACCGATCAAACTAGCAGCCGTGGCGCTGAACCAGACTCCTCTCGACTGGGAGGGGAATGCGGAGAGGATTCGCGAGGCTTTGGCGGAGGGGCGGGAGGCGGGTGTCGCGATGCTGTGTTTGCCGGAACTTTGTGTGACGGGGTATGGGTGCGAGGACGCGTTTTTCTCGCCTCTGACTTGTGAGCGGGCTTGGGAAATGCTGGGCGATCTTCTTCCGGAAACGCGTGGCATGGTGGTCGCGTTCGGCCTGCCGGTTTTCCATCATCGGGCGCTTTTCAATGTCTCGGCGGTGGCGGTGGACGGGAAGCTGGTCGGGCTGGTGGCAAAGCAAAACCTCGCGGGCGACGGTGTGCATTACGAGCCACGATGGTTCAAGGCATGGCCGGGAGGTGTGGTGGATGCATATGCGGGTGGAAACGGAGAGAAGGTGCCGATCGGAGATCTCGTGATTGAAGCAGGTGGAGTGAAACTCGGCTTCGAAATCTGTGAGGACGCGTGGGTGGCGGATCGACCCGGGGCGGATCTCGCGGCCCGTGGGGTGGATGTGATTTTCAATCCGAGCGCGAGCCACTTTGCGTTCGGAAAAGCGAAGCTCAGGCGTCGGTTCGTGGCGGAAGGATCGCGAGCGTTCGGGGCGGTGTATGTTTACTCGAATCTGCTGGGAAACGAGGCGGGTCGGGTGATTTACGACGGACAGCTCATGGTGGCGCAGGAGGGTCGGCTGGTCGCGGAGAGCCGGAGATTCGGCTTCACGGATGTGAAATTGCTGGTTGCTACGGTGGACGTAGTAGCTGGGCGGCTGGCGATGGCGCGCAGTGCCTCGCACAGGCCGGAGCTGCCGGTGGCGGGGGACGATGGGTTGGTGGCATGTGGCTTTGATTGGCCGGAGGAGAGGGCGGTGATTTATCCGGAGCTGGAGCACGACGAACGGGCGGACGGGAAGCTGGAGGAGTTCACGCGGGCGGTGGCGCTAGGACTTTTCGACTACCTCCGGAAATCGGGAGCGCGGGGCTACGTGGTCTCGATGAGTGGCGGGGCGGATTCGGCGGCGGCAGCTTGCCTAGTGCGGCTGATGTGGGAAATGGCGCGGGCGGAGCTTGGGGGGGATTTCGGAGGGAAGATATCGGGGAAAAATTTCCAGGAACTACTACTCACGGCGTACCAAGCGACACGGAACAGCGGGGAGGTCACCCGCGAGGCGGCGGAACGTGTGGCGGGGGCGATTGATGCGACACACCGTGAGCTGGATGTCAGCGCGATCCATGAGGCTTATGTAAGCATGATCGGGAAGGCTTACGGGGAGGATCTGAGTTGGGAAGAACACGATATCGCGCTTCAGAATATCCAGGCGCGGGTGCGGGCGCCGGGGGTGTGGATGTTGGCGAATTTGCGTGACGCGATTCTCCTGACAACGAGCAACCGCAGCGAAGCCGCCGTCGGCTACGCGACCATGGATGGCGATACCTCGGGCGGGCTGGCTCCGATCTCGGGGATCGACAAGGCGTTTCTCCGCGAGTGGCTGAGGTGGCTGGAGGTGGAAGGGCCGACGATAAACGGGAAAGCACGGGCCATCCCGGAGCTAGTGGCGGTGAACCGGCAACAACCTACGGCGGAGCTGAGGCCGCAGGAGGAGCATCAGACGGACGAGGATGATCTGATGCCGTATCCGGTGCTGGATTTCATCGAGCGCTCGTTCATCCGGGATCGAAAAAGCCCCGAACAGATTCGTGAGCTGGTAGGTGTGAAATTTCCTGAGATCGAGGCGGGGATGATCGCGGAACGGGTCGCGAAATTTTTCCGGCTGTGGAGGCAGAACCAATGGAAACGGGAACGCTACGCGCCGTGTTTTCATCTGGATGACGAGAACCTGGATCCGAAAACCTTTTGCAGGTGGCCGATTCTCAGCGGGAGGTTCGAGGGATGAGTCGGAGGAGGCTGTTAGATGGAGTTGTCGGCTTGCTGGCGATACCGGCCGCCGGAGAGCGTGGGCGCACTCCGGGACACGCGGCGGCGCGTGTGGTCCCCGTTTCCGGCTTCGCGAAAACTGAATTCTTATGAAAAACAAAACGCGAGATCGGGTCAAAGGATGTCTGGTGGGGCTGGCGGTGGGCGATGCTTTGGGGACGACGGTGGAGTTTTCGCCGCCAGGATCGTTTCCGGCGATGACGGAACTCGTTGGAGGCGGGCCTTTCGGGCTGAAGGCGGGGCAGTGGACGGACGATACGTCGATGGCGCTGTGCCTGGCGGAGAGCTTGTTGGAATGCGATGGGATGGATTTGAAAGATCAGGCGGAGCGCTATATCAGGTGGTGGCGGGAGGGGCATCTGAGTTCGACCGGGCGTTGCTTCGATATTGGAAACACGGTGAGTGGTGCGCTGAGAAACTTCCAGGCGACGGGGGAGGCGATGAGTGGCTCGACAGATGAGAGATCGGGTGGGAACGGCTCGATCATGCGGCTTGCGCCGGTTCCGATGTTTTGCGGAACCGCGGAAATGGCGATTGAGTGGTCGGCGGAAAGCTCGCGGACGACGCATCAGGCACCGGCTGCGATCGATGCTTGTCGCTACCTGGGTGGGATTCTGTGGGGGCTGATGGAGGGTGCTACGAAGGAGGAGGTGCTTGCCCCGTTTTACAATCCGGGCGGAAGCTGGGAGGGCTTGGATACGAAAATCGCAGAGGTGGCGGGAGGTTCTTTCTTGGGAAAGGAGCCGCCTGAGATTCGGGGGACGGGTTACGTGGTGAAGTCGCTTGAGGCGGCGCTGTGGGCGTTCGCCAAGAGCAAATCCTTCGAGGAAGGGGCGTTGCTGGCGGTGAATCTGGGGGATGACGCGGATACTACGGGTGCCGTATACGGGCAGATCGCCGGGGCGTTTTACGGATACGAAGGAATTCCGCAGAAGTGGCGGGAAGTCTTGCACGATGGTGAGCTGATCGTGGGCTTCGCAGAGCGGATTTTAGAAAAACGAACCAAGGTAATGATATGAGAGCGTTGATCGTCGTAGATATGCAGAAGGATTTCCTGCCTGGCGGACCGCTGGGGGTGGCGGGGGGCAATGAGATCGTGCCGGTGATCAATCGGTTGATGGGGGACTTTGATCTGGTGGTCGCTACCAAGGACTGGCACCCGCCGGACCACGGGAGTTTCGCGGAGAATCATCCGGGGAAAAAGGAGTTCGAGCCTCGGTGAGCTGAACGGTCGCCCGCAGATGATGTGGCCGGTGCATTGCGTGGAGGACAGTGATGGCGCGGAATTCGCGGACGCGCTGGATGCGGCGCGGATTGTAAAAATTTTCCCGAAAGGAACCCGGGCGGAAGTGGATAGCTACAGCGGATTTTTCGACAACGACGGGAACCACTCCACCGGACTGGCGGAGTGGCTGCGTGCGCAAGATGTCGATGCCGTCACGGTCTGCGGCTTGGCAACCGACTACTGTGTGAAGTTCACGGTCTTGGATGCGCTGAAAGAGGGTTTCGCGACGACAATCTGGCTGCCCGCCTGCCGGGGCGTGGAACTAGCCGCAGGTGATGTGGACGCGGCGGTGGAGGAGATCAGGAGCGCGGGAGGCGGAATCGGAGGGGCTGTCAGGTGACGGGACCTATGAGGAGATTTCCCTGGGATCTGGCTCTGGTGATCGCCGGGAGCGCAGCCCTGTTGGCCGCGTCCGGGACAGGAATCGCACCGATTGACTTTACGGAGGCGCTTGGTTTTGTCACGGGTGCGGGCTGCGTCTGGCTGGTGACGCGGGGCAGCATCTGGAACTGGCCCGTCGGACTTTTGAACAACATCTTTTTCGTGGTGCTGTTTCTGCGGGCGAAGCTCTACGGCGAGATCGGGTTGCAGGCCGTGTATTTCGGACTGGGTCTCTGGGGATGGTGGCAGTGGCTCCATGGGGGAAAGGGACGGTCCGGGCTGAAGATCTCGAAGAGTCCGCTGTGGGAGTGGGCGGGTGTTCTGGGGTTCGTCCTGGTGGCGACTTTCGCGCTACGGAGCTGGCTGGAGAACATCGGTGGAGCGGCCCCTTTCTGGGATGCCCTGACGACGGCGATCTGTCTTGGCGCGCAGTATCTACTGTGCCGGAAACGGGTAGCGAACTGGTGGCTGTGGATCGTGGCGGACGTGATCTACGTGCCTCTGTATTTCTCTCGGGGGCTGCCCCTGATCGCGGTGCTTTATGCGGGGTTCATCGGGCTGTGCGTGGTTGGATTGGTGAGATGGAGAAAGGAGCTGGCGAGCTATGGGTGACTTCGGAGTAGGCGTGGTGATCGGGAAATTCCTGCCCCCTCACAAGGGCCATGGATTTCTCATCGAAACAGCCCTGTCACGCTGTGAGCGGGTGGTGGTCATTGTCTGCGGGAAGCCTTCGGATCCGGTTCCCGGGCCTTTGCGAAAGGAATGGTTGAGGGAGATTCATCCACGCGCGGAAGTCATGCTGATCGATGACCGGTATGACGAAAACGATTCCAAGGTGTGGGCGGAAAACACGATCCGGTGGCTGGGGAAAGCCCCTGAGGTGGTGTTTACCTCGGAGGCATACGGCGATACCTACGCTTCGTTTTTGGGGTGCCGGCATGTGCTGGTGGACCAGGCGAGGTTGGCGGTGCCATGCAGTGGAACGGCGGTGCGGTCCGACCCATGGGGTATGCGGAAATTTCTCGAACCGGTGGTGAGGGCGTGGTTCGTGAAACGGATCGTCGTGCTGGGCGCGGAATCGACCGGCACCACCACGCTGTCTAAGGATCTGGCGGAAAGTCTCGGCGAGCCATGGGTGGCGGAATACGGTCGGGAGTATAGTGAAAGGAAACAGGCGGCGGGCGATTCTTTATGGAGATCCGGTGAGTTCCTTCTGATCGCGAACGAGCAGACCAAGAGGGAGGGTGAGGCGGCGAAATCGGCCCGGAAATTCCTGATTTGCGACACGAACGCGTTTGCGACGGTTCTCTGGCACCGACGGTATATGGGAGAAATGCCTGAGAATGCGGAGGCCTGTCTCGCCGGGTGCAAAGCGGATTTATACATACTCACCGGGGATGAAATCCCGTTTGTTCAAGATGGCACCCGCGACGGAGAGGCCATCCGGCATGAGATGCACGAATGGTTTTCGGATGCTTTGCGGGAGCAGGAGATTCCATGGTGCGCCGTAAAAGGAACTCGCGCTGAAAGGCTGGAAAAAGCCTTGGATTCGATCCGTTCGCTTGGATGAATTCGCTAGCCCTGCTCCGGGATTTCTACCCGACCCCGCTTCGCGAGTGCCATGTCCCGCGCGAAAATCTTGCGGTGCTTGGTGACACGACCGGTGACCCGTCTCCGCCACATGCGGAAGCTGGAGGGCTTCATCTCCTTGCGCATGAGCTTGATGACGTCGGCTTCGGCGAAGCCGGTCTTTTCCTTGATCTCATCGAAGGTGCTGCGATCTTCCCATGCCATGCGGATGATTTGGTTGCGCTGCTGCTCATCCATGAAGACAGGTTAGGGCGGGTTTACGGAGCCGCATCCGGTTTTTTCCTATGAACAAAGATACGAAGATCTGTGCAAGCTGCGGGCGGGTGTTCACTTGGCGGAAGAAGTGGGAGAATTGTTGGGATGGGGTGAAATATTGCTCGGCGGGGTGTCGGAAAGAGAAGGTTTCGAGTGAGGGGAATGATCTTGAGAGGGCGATTCTGGAGCTTTTGGGGAAACGGTCGCGAGACTTGACCATCTGTCCGAGCGAAGTGGCGCGGGCTTTTTTCACAGAAGAAGAATGGCGGGGAAAAATGGAAGAGGTACGGAAGGCCGCGCGGAGGCTTGTGGATCAGGGAGAGGTTGAGATTTTGCAGAAGGGGCGGGTGGTCGATCCGTCCACGGCGAAGGGACCGGTCCGACTTAGGAAAGCGTGAAAGGACTGGAAACGTGTGCAAGGGCAGCTAGCCTCGCCCATGCTTCCTGAAGTTTTTACAAAAGTGCCCGGAGCGAAGTCCATGGAATGGGCATCTAGGCTGGCTGCGGTGGAGTGCAGAAATACTACGTTTCTGGGAGATGACTGGCCGATTTTCTGGGAGCGGGCGGAAGGAGTGAACGTCTGGGATGCGGATGGGAACCGGTTTCTGGACATGACCAGCGGGTTCGGCGTGGCGGGGCTGGGATACGGCTTTACCGGGGAGGCGTTGCGGGACCAGAGCGTTTCCCTGATGCATGCGATGGGGGATGTGCATCCGGCGCGGGTCAAAGTGGAGCTTTGCGAGGCGCTTTCGGAACTGACTTTCGAAAAATGGGCGGGGGAGAAGGGGAGATGCTTGTTCGGGAATTCCGGGTTCGAGGCAGTTGAGGCGGCGCTGAAGACGGCGAAGCTGGCGACAGGGCGGAGCGGGATTCTCTCCTTCCAGGGTGGATATCACGGTTTGGGCTACGGGGCGCTTCTGGGGCAGGGCATAGGCTGGTTTCGCGAGCCGTTCGAGGGGCAGATAGCGAAAGTGACGGAGCGCCTGGTTTTTCCCCGGACGGCAGACGAGCTGGAAATTTTCCGGGAAAATCTTTGGAAGTTGGATGGCTCGCGGATCGGCGCGGTGTTGGTGGAGCCGATCCAAGGGCGTGGCGGGATCGTGGTGCCGCCCGATGGATTTCTCGCCGAGCTGCGGAAGTGGTGCGATCAAACAGGCGCGGTTCTCGTTTTCGACGAGATCTACACAGGCTTCTGGCGGACCGGGAAAATGTTCGCCTGCGAGTGGGAGGGCGTGGTGCCGGATCTTGTTTGCCTGGGGAAAGCGCTGAGTGGCGGGTTTCCCGTTTCCGTATGCATCGGCCGGGCGGGCGTGATGGACGCCTGGCCGCCAAGTAGCGGCGAGGCGCTGCACACCAGCACTTTTCTGGGAAATCCCATGGGTTGCGCCATGTCGATCGAGGCCCTGAAGAGGTATCGCGAGCCGGAGACCGCCATGATGGTCGCCTCTGCGGCGGAGGTTCTTGAAGCCGCTCTGCAGGCACTTTCCGACCTACCATTCGTGAAAGAGACGAGGGGGCGCGGCCTGATGTGGGGCGTGGAGACGGACAGCGGTGAGCGAGTGCTGGAGGCGGTGAAATCCATGCTGCGCGCGGGCGTGATCGCGCTCCCGGACGGACCGGAGGGCGATGTGCTCGCGCTGACCCCGCCGTTTTCCGTCACGGAACAGGAAATCCGTTTCGCGGTGGAGTCGATGCGGAAAGGGCTGATGGCTGAGTTTTGAGTTTCGGGGTCCGGCTTTTTCGACTAGATCATAGGCAACACCCGCACGCGCACTTCTCTTGCTTCATTTCAATCCGACACCCCTGACACTCTGGCTTGGCATCATCGCGTTGGCGGGAGTGGCCTTGCTCTGCTTCATTTCCTGGAAGAGAAGTCCGCATCCGGGCCGGACGGCGGCACTGGAGGCGCTGAGGTTTTTCATAGCTCTCCTGGTCGTAGCGCTTCTTTGGCAGCCCGAGTGGCGCACGATCGTAAATCCCACGACAAAGCCGAAAATCGCGATTCTCTGGGATAATTCCCGGTCGATGGAAACGCTCGATGCGGTTCTTCCTCCCGAGCTTTCCGGAGGGGCGGATGAAGTGGTTTCACGGGCGGATTGGGTGAAGAAGGCGCTCGCCGCGGACCTTTGGACCCCGCTGCGGTCCGGCGGAGCGAATGATCTCGTTTCCATCCCCTTCGCCAGCCCCGAGGAAACCGGCCTTTCCGGCACGGATCTCGATACACCGCTCTCGGAGCTGCTGGAAAAGGAAAACAATGTGCGCGCGGTGGTGATGCTGAGCGACGGGGACTTCAACATGGGTCCGCCGCCCGTGGGTGCCGCGCAGAAATACCGGCTGCGCGGAGTGCCGGTGTTCACCATCCCGGTGGGTAGCGAAACGCGCCTGCCGGATCTCGATCTGCTGACGGTCACCGCGCCGACCTACGGGATCGTCGCGGAAAACGTGCAGATCCCTTTCACCATCCGCTCCTCTCTGGACAGGCAGGTGCGGACCATCGTGCGGCTGCGGGACGAGAGCGGGCGGGAACGGACGAAAAACATCGTGCTCGCGCCGAATACGGAGACCTACGACTCCATCCTGTGGCGGTTGGAAAGCGAGGGATCGTCCACCCTCACCTTGTCGATCCCCGTGGAGGACGGTGAGTTGGTTTCCGCGAACAATTCCCGCAAATTCACGATCTCCGGTCGGCCCGAGCGCCTGCGGGTGCTCATCGTGGAAACGCTGCCACGCTGGGAATATCGTTTCCTACGAAACGCCCTCCAGCGGGATCCGGGGGTCGAGCTTTCGTGTCTGCTGATGCGCCCGGAGCTGGGGATCGCGGCTGGCAAGGACTACATCCCCCAGTTTCCACCGACCTTGGACGAGCTTGCGAAGTACGACGTGGTGTTTCTTGGCGATGTCGGCATCGGCGAGGGCCAGCTCACAGCGGAGCAGGCGGAGCAGATCAAGGGCCTGGTTGAGAATCAAGCCTCCGGCGTGGTGTTCTTGCCAGGACCTCAGGGAAATCAGTTCTCACTAATGAAGACGGGACTCTCCGATCTCATTCCGGTCCTTCTGGATGATGAAAACAAGGAGGGCTTCTCCGAAACGCTGGCCACCCCGCTGAATCTCACCACCGAGGGCCGCGCCTCGCTGCTGACCATGCTGGGCGAGTCCGAGGAGGAAAATCCCGAGATCTGGCGCAGATTGCCGGGCTTCTTCTGGCATGCGCCGGTTGTCCGCGCGAAAGGCGGCACCGAAGTCTTGGCGGTGCATGCGAACCGCCGGGGTCCCTACGGCCCGGTCCCCCTCATGGTCACGAAAGCGGCGGGAAGCGGGAAAGTGCTTTTCATGGGGATCGACTCCGCATGGCGCTGGCGGCGTGGCGTGGAGGACCTCTACCACTACCGGTTCTGGGGCCAGGTCGCCCGCTGGATGAGCTATCAGCGAAATATGGCCGCCGGTCAGCGCGTGCGCCTGTTTTACACACCGGAGAGACCGGAGCCCGGCGCGACCGTCACCCTCAACGCGAATGCCTTCGATGCCAACGGCGCACCGCTCAAGGACGGTTCGGTTTCCGTGGATATCACCTCTCCGGACGGGAAATCCGAGCGGATCGAGCTTCAGAAAAACGAATCCGAGTGGGGTGCCTTCACCGGGCGTTTCAAAGTCGCTCTTCCCGGCGCTTGGAAACTGCGAGCCACCGCCTCCGGCGCGGATGATCTACCTACGGAAACGACCATTCTCGCCCAAGGCACTGATATCGAGAAAACCGGCCAACCGGCCCGTCCAGCAGTACTTGAGGAAATTGCGAAAGTTTCAAGGGGCCGCAGCATCCTACCCGGCCAGCTTCCCGATCTCATCCGGGAAATCGACGCTCTGCCAGAGCCACGCCCGCTCGAAAACCGCATCCCGCTCTGGTCGCACTGGGCCACCGTAGTTGTTCTGGTATTTCTCCTCGGAGTCTTCTGGGTTGGTAGGAAGCTGAACGGAGCTTTCTAGGCAGCCACCACAACTGACGATCCCTACGTCCTTTGTGACCGCACGACCACCAGAGAGACGGCTAGCTACGAATATCGAGCGTGGAAGATCGGGTCCGGGAGCCGGATAATGTCCCGGAAAAATGGAACGCTTCGTGCTGATTCCGGGAAGTCCGGAAAAATCAATACGGACACCATCACCTCCAACACACTATGAAGAAACTAAACATACTGATCCTCTCAATCGCAGCTTCCGCCGTTTTCCCGAGTTGTCAGAACACCACCACTCAAGACGTTCCACCAGTCGGGAACGAATCGCAGATGGAACGTGCCGCTGACATGAAAACCATGTGATATGGCACAGCTTCGGAGCGATCCGATCTTCCAATTGGCCGACCTGCCACACGGCAGGCCGGCTTTTTTTTGACCAGGTATGAGATGCCGCCGCTGACGTTGCAAATGGCAGGGGAAGGGACCGTAAAATTGCAGAAACGCTCCCCGATTCTCCGCTGGCCGACCCTGTCCATCGGTAGAGAATTTCCTGTAAGTAATTGAATGCAAGGGATTTAGGAATCTTCCGATCTCGAGTCTTCAGCGTGGAACACGACTTGCTTTCCGGTAGTTCGTCGAGGCTGATATCCAGTTCTCTTCCACAACAACAAACGAAACCTAATGAAAAAAGCAACTATCCTGATCCTCGCGATCGCCGCCGCCTCCGTATTCTCAAGCTGCCAGAATGCCGGAATGCACCCAGGAAAAGACCTTCCCGCCCCCGGTCACGATTCCCAGATGAATCGAACCGCGGCTGACATGAACAGAATGTGAAGTCTCATCGAAATCGAAAGATTTCAATCCGAGCAAGCCGATCCGCCACCATGCGGATCGGCTTTCTTTTTATCTGTGGTCAGTCCTCGTCCTGGCATCTCGTGATGATTTTCCACGGGCTATCCGCATTCCTGCCTTGCCATCCGAGGAAAAACCCTCCATAGCCCCGCCCCCAAAGCCGCCAAGAGCCGAAAAATTTATGTCACTCAAGATCCGCAACCTCGCCATCATCGCCCACGTTGACCATGGGAAAACCACCCTCGTTGACCAGCTTCTGCAAGCTGGCGGCACCTACCGTGACAACCAGGCCACCCAGGAGCGGGCCATGGACTCCATGGATCTGGAGAAGGAAAAAGGCATCACCATCAAGGCGAAGAACACCGCCATTCTCTGGGAAGGCTACACGATCAACATCGTCGATACCCCGGGCCACGCCGATTTCGGTGCCGAGGTGGAGCGGGTCATGAAAATGGTCGACGGCGTGCTTCTCGTCGTCGATGCGGCAGGGGGTCCGCAGGCGCAGACACGTTTCGTGCTCCGGAAGGCGCTTCAGGAAGGCCTCAAGCCTATCGTCGTAGTCAACAAAGTCGACCGCCCGCTTTCCAATCCGATGAAGGTCCACGACCAGGTCCTGGAGCTTTTCCTCGATCTCGATGCCACCGAGGAGCAGTTCGAGGCACCTTTCTCCTATGGCTCCGCCCGTGACGGTTATTTCATGGATCACCCCGATGACGAGCGCGTCGACTGCATCCCGCTGCTCAAGAAGATCGTCGAGTTCATCCCCGAGCCATCCGCTGATCCGGAAGCCCCATTCCACATGCTCGTCTCGAACATCGAGTGGGACAGCTTCGTCGGCCGTGTGGCTGTCGGGAAAGTTCTCGGCGGCGCTGTGAAGAAAGGCGATACGATCTGGCTGCATCGCAAGGACGGCACCAAGCAGCAGTCCAAGGTGATGAAAACCTTCACCTACTCCGGCCTCGCGACCGAGGACTCGGAAGGGTGCGGCGCGGGCGGCATCGTCGGCATCGCGGCAGGCATCGAGGACATCGATATCGGCGAAACGCTCGCCGCCACCAAAGAGCAGGAGCCGCTTCCCTTCGTGGAAATCGACCCGCCGACCGTTTCCATGGAGTTCTCCATCAACGACGGTCCGCTCGCAGGAAAAGAAGGCAAACACGTCACCTCCCGCGCCATCCGCGAGCGTCTGATGCACGAGCTCAAGACCAACGTTTCCCTCCAGGTCGAGGACACCGACCAAGCCGGTATCTTCAACGTCTCCGCCCGTGGTGCGATGCAGATCGCCGTCCTGGTCGAGACCATGCGCCGGGAAGGATTCGAGGTCTGCGTTTCCCGCCCGACCGTGATCTATCGCCGCGACGAAAAGGACAAACTTCTCGAGCCTTTCGAAACCCTCTATATCGAGTCCCCGGGCGAATACACCCAGGGCATCCTGAAATCGCTCATCAACCGCAAAGGCATGATGGAGAACATGGAGACCGAGCCATCCGGCGAAACACTCATCACCGCCTGCATCCCTACCCGCGGCCTGATCGGCTTCGAAACGGAAATCGTCAACCTCACCTCCGGCCATGGCATCATGTCCCACCTTTTCCGCGAGTATGGCCCGCACGCCGGTGAGATCGTCACCCGCACCACGGGAACTCTCGTTTCCATGGAAGCAGGCACCGCTACCACCTACTCGCTGCAGGCTCTCGAAGACCGCGGCGTGCTCTTCGTCGGAGCGAACGATGCCATCTACGGCGGCATGCTTGTCGGAGAGAATCCACGCGTCGGCGACATGCCGGTCAACCCTGTGAAAGAGAAGCACCTGGACAACATGCGCTCTTCCGGAAAGGACAAGACCTCGAAATTGTCTCCGCCGATCCGTTTCTCCCTGGAGCGGGCCATCGAATACATCGATGCCGACGAGCCGTGGAAGCCACTCCGCAGAACATCCGCCTGCGCAAGCGCATCCTCGACGCAAACGCCCGCAAACGCGCCGCGAAAAGCGTCAGCGGTGAGGACCGCAGCAAGCGCGGGAAATAAATTCCTCAGGCGGACCGCGGATCTTCAGTCCGCCCCGTCGCCCAAGGCCTCTCACTACTTCCATGTCTCCGCACCTAGTCCGTATCTCCGAAGTCTTCTCCGCCCTGGTGCCGGAAATCCTCGGAATCCTAGGCGCGGAGAAGGTGAGGAAGCTGGGCGGTGAGTATTTCATCTTCCAAACGGAAACCCCGGAAGCGATCACCGGTTCGTCCGCCGCGCGATTCATCCGCTGGCACATTCCTGTCGAGCACTCGTGGCCGTGCAATCCGGAGAAAATGGAGAGCTTCATCGAGAAGGCGGCGCAGTCGCTGTATTACAAACTGGAGAGTCGCAACCCGCAGACCATACTGGTCGGTAGGCTCGATCCGGGTTCTCCGAAGCAATATTACAAAGCTCTCGCCTCGAATTTCCGGGGTCGTTCCCTTCAGGTCTTCGATCTTCCGGAGGGTTCCCCCAAATCCGCGGAGGAGCAGAATCCCGGAGCCGAAACCCTCTACTGCCTGATCGGAAAAGAAGGGCTCTATGCCGGAATTTCCACTCCCAGGGAAGCCGGCGGGCTGCACCCCGGCGGCACGAAATTCATTTCCCAGAACAGCGATGACACGATCAGCCGGGCCGGAGCGAAGATCGCCGAGGGCCTGCATTACCTTTCCATGCACCGCCCGCTCCCTCCCGTGGGTTCCCATTGGTTGGAGCTCGGAGCCAGCCCCGGCGGCATGACCTCCGAGCTGCTCAAACGCGGCTACGAAGTCTCCGCCATCGACCGCGCGCCGCTCGATGCCCGCCTTTCGAAAAACACAAACCTCACCTTTCTCAAAGAAGACGTCGCGGAGTTCGTCCCCCCACGCGGCATCCGCTACGATGCCATCCTCTCGGACATGAACGGCCCGCCGCGCCAGGCCATCACCAACGTCACCCGTTTCAAGGATTTCCTAACTCCCGGGGGGCTCGCCGTCTTCACCCTGAAAACCACGGGAGCGGAAACCATCGCCGAGATCGAGACCTTGGAAAAAGACGTGCTCGCCATCGCGGAGACAAACGGCTTTTCCCTCATCGCCCGCACCCACCTGACTTACAACCGCCAGGAGTTCACGCTGTTTTTCGAGAAGAGCGTTTGACTGGTTGTGGGGAAAAACATCTCTCCCCAGCGCTGGAGGAATACACGGAATAGTTGCGCCGCAGGTCCATGCGGGAAACTCGCTGGATTGGCGATGACCTAGGGAACAGGGAGCTCCGGACGTGAGATCGATTGTATGACTACGAGTCTGATGCCTCGGGCTGCGTCCGGACGCACCTATGGCGCGGAAGCCCCCGTCCGCCCCCTCGTTATTCCATGGAAACGGGGCGACCGGCCCCGCCCGGACAAGTTCGGGCAGAATGACTTGAACCACCGTTCTACCTGAGCCGTGGAGCCATCCGACCCCTATCGGTTGATTATATGCGTTTCCCTGCCATGGTAGCCGGAGCGGAATCCCCGCCCAGTCCGGAGCACGAAGTGGCCGGACACGGAAATCAATTATGGATCATCAGAAAATCGACCAACTCATCGCAAAAGTCAGCGCCTCCCCGGAGGACGACTCCCTACTCGCCCGGTCTGCGGTGGAACTCGCCGCGGATCTGCTGCGGGCCAGCCGGGAGACCGAGACATGGTCTGAGAAACGGCAGGGGAACCAGCTTGCGAGGATGATGGAAGATTCTTCCGGAAAAGCGTTTACCATCGCGATGGCGGATCAGGTTTTCCGCCCGCCATCCGCGGAGAGATCCGCCTCGCAGTTCCGCCATCTGGTGGATTCCTACGGGGTACCGGATTATCTGGGCTTGCCGGAACGCGCGGCGATGTCCGTGGGATCGGTGGCGTCCGCCTTCCTTCCCGGCGTGGTCATGCCCGCCGTCACCACTGCCATGCGGCGCGAGAGCTCGTCCGTGATTCTGCCTGCGGAGGAAAGGAAACTCAAACCGCTGCTGCGGAAACGACAGGCGGAAGGCGTACATATGAATCTCAACCAGCTGGGCGAGGCCATCCTCGGGGAAGGCGAGGCGGAGAACCGCATCCAAGCGATTCTCAAACATATCGCAGACCCGGAGTGCACCTATTTCTCGGTGAAAATCTCCGCCATTTTCAGTCAGATCCACCTCGTCGCCTATGAAGAGAGCCTGGAGGAGATCAAGGTTCGCCTGCGCCGTTTGTATCGGGCGGCGATGGAGAATTCAGTCAACGGGAAAGCGAAATTCGTGAATCTGGATATGGAGGAGTATCGGGATCTGCGGCTCACTTGCGACGTGTTCCGCCAGGTTCTCGACGAACCGGAATTTTCCGAGCTGGAAGCGGGCATCGTGCTACAGGCATACCTGCCGGATGCATGGATCTTCCAGAAAGAACTCAACCGCTGGGCGATCGAGCGCAAGGCCAAGGGCGGAGCGGGGATCAAGATCCGCATCGTCAAAGGAGCGAACCTCGCGATGGAATCCGTGGACGCGGAGCTGCATGATTGGGAGGCGGCGCCCTACGGCTCCAAGGAGGAGGTGGACGCGAATTTCAAGCGCATGTTGCACGAGGGCAGCAAGGCGGAGAACGCGGCGGCCGTCCGCCTGGGGGTGGCGAGCCACAATCTGTTCGATGTCGCCTACGCTCTCCTTCTTCGTGAGCGCGAAGGAGTCAGGGACCGGATGAATTTCGAAATGCTCGAGGGCATGGCGAACCATCAGCTCCGAGTGGTCAAGGACGTGGCGGGTGGCATGGTTTCCTACGCGCCCATCGTGCTCCGGGATGATTTCCACAGCGCCATCGCTTACCTTGTGAGGCGGTTGGACGAGAACACGCATGAGGAGAATTTCCTCCACGACATATTCACGATCAAGGAAGGGAACGCCGTCTGGGAGAAACAGAAGCAGCGCTTCCTCGCCGCCTGCGCCCGGAAGGATTCCATCGCGGCGGAGGCTGCCAGAAAGCAGGACAGGAATAAGGAAACCCATTGCGTGGTCCCTGCGGACGCCCCGTTCCACAACGCGCCGGATACCGATTGGTCGTTGCCGGTGAACTCCGCCTGGATCAGGGAAAAGGTGGACGCGCTGCATGCGTCCACCATGGATCCCATACCTCTGGTCATCGCCGGGCATGAGGAAAACGGAGAGACCCGGGACACCGCGGAGGATCCTTCGGACCCCGGCAAGACTTCGTACACCCACGCCATGGCGGGCGCGGAGCAGATCGAGCGGGCGCTGGTCTGCGCTGTCGATTCCCGCGCCAAGTGGGTGGGGATGGGATTCGGGAAACGTGCGGAAATCCTGCGGAACGTCGCGGTTGAGATTTCAAAAACACGCGGTGAAGCGATGGCTACCATGGTGATGGATGCCGGGAAAAGCGTGATGGAAGGCGATGCGGAAATTTCCGAAGCGATCGATTTCGCGAATTACTATGCACGCAGTATCGAGAGCGATGGTGCCACCCAGGAACCGTTCGGAACCGTGCTGGTGACTCCACCGTGGAATTTCCCCTATGCGATTCCGTGCGGCAGCGTGCTTGCCGCTCTCGTCGCGGGGAACACGGTGATTCTCAAGCCTGCCCCGGAAACGGTGCTGACCGCCTGGGTGATGGCGCAGGCACTGTGGGCCGGCGGCGTACCGCGCGATGTGCTCCAGTTCCTTCCTTGTCCGGATGACGATCTCGGCAAGTCGCTTGTCATCGACGAGCGAGTCGGTTGCGTCGTACTGACCGGTGGCTTCGAGACCGCGCGGATGTTCCTCGATTGGAAACCGGATCTACACCTTTTCGCGGAAACCAGCGGAAAGAACGCGCTGATCATCACGGCGGCGGCTGATCCCGACCAGGCGGTGAAAGATCTGGTGAAAAGCGCTTTCGGTCACTCCGGACAGAAGTGTTCCGCGGCTTCGCTCGCGATCATCGAGGCCGAGGTTTACGACAATCCCGCTTTCATCCGGCAGCTGAAAGATGCGGCGGCATCTCTGGTGGTGGGGCCTTCCTGGGAATTCCAATCGTTCTCCACTCCTGTGGTCCGTCCTCCCGGCAAAGAACTGGAGCGAGGCCTGACCCGGCTCGATGAGGGCGAGGAATGGCTGCTCAAACCGGAGATGATCAACGGCAATCCCTGCCTGTGGTCGCCCGGAATCAAAATCGGCATCAGAACCGGAAGCTGGTTCCACCAGACCGAATGTTTCGGTCCGGTGCTGGGTGTGATGCGCGCTGACAGCCTGGAAGACGCGATCCGCATCCAGAACGATTCCGAGTACGGTCTGACAGGTGGAATCCATTCTCTCGACGACAGGGAAACCGAGCTCTGGAAGGATATGGTCCAAGTGGGCAACGCTTACGTGAACCGCCCCATCACCGGTGCCATCGTGCAGCGCCAACCCTTCGGCGGGTGGAAGCGGTCATGCTTCGGTCCCGGCGCGAAAGCGGGAGGGCCGAACTATGTGGCGCAGTTCGGCTATTGGAAAAACGAGCGACTTCCGCAAAAGACCACACCGTCTTCGCTCCCGATTCTGGAAAAACTGAAAGTCGCCTTGCCGGATGAGGTTGCCGCGCTGGAAGCGATCGCCGGAAGTGACGCCTACTGGAACAAGCACGAGTTCGGGATCGATCACGATCCTTCCGGTCTGAAGTGCGAGGCGAACATCTACCGCTACAGGAAATTCCGCAGTTCGTTGATCCGGATTTCTAGTGATCAGAGCGATCTCGATGCCGCACGACTGATTCTGGCTGCCGAGGCGGTCGGGATCCCGTATGAGTTTTCCTGCGAAACGGACCGCGAATGGATGCGTGGTCTTGGAATCAACCTGAAGGTGGAATCCGAGGACGCCCTTCTGAAACGTTTCCCGAAAGACACGAGAACCGCGATCATCATGCGCGCGCCCGGAGCGTCCGCCGCACTCAGGGACGCGGCGAACATCGCCGGGAAACGTCTGGCAGACGGACCGGTCGTCTGGAATTCACGGATCGAGCTGGTGCCGTGGCTGCGCGAGCAGGCGATCAGCGAAACGCTGCACCGGTACGGAAATATCGTGGTGAAGCCGTAGCCGGGGACTTCGGCTTCCTGTCAATCAAGCGAATGGGGCGCTCCGAGAAACGAAAACTTTGCCAGTGTGCTCGGGTTGCCGGGCGACAGAATGTTCGCCCCACCTTGGGGTGGCCTCCGGTAGTAGGTCACTGTCTCGGAAGAATCCTGCCTGAAAGCCAACAAGTCACAGTCATCGTGACGACATTCCGCGAACATCATCTGGCCGATCTAATTTTGAGGAATCCGATGACAATAGCTAGGACAGCAACCCCCGCTCCGATCCAGAGCCAAGGAGATTTTCCACCATTTGCCCCAACGTTTGACGCCGCCGCCGGAGGTCGCTTTTCGTCACGAGTCACGGGGATCGCTTCGGGTGCCTTCGGGCCGTCATCCGGAGGATTCGCGATGGGGATGGTTTCCCATGTGCCGTCCGGCTTGAAGCGGTATTCCACGGACTGGCCTTTGAAGGAAAATTTGCGCTCTCCCGCTTTCACCGCCTCCCACCATCCTCTCCACGGTCTGAGGTTCTCGAAGCGTTGGGCAGTCCGTTGCTCGAATTCCGCCTGCAACGCGTCCTCACTGGTCCAAGGCTCGCCTTTCTCCGGCTGCCTCAGCCGGACGAAAACGGGTTCCGCAATCCCCGGATCACGCAATCCGATGAGCTGCAGAGCTTCTCTCGCAAGAACACTGTTCGGGTGCATTCCATGCATGCCCGTGCAAGGATCTTTATAGGGCTTCGTGGCGGCATCGCGTTCATCGTACAGCAGCTCTCCCAGCACCGAGACCGTCTCCGGGCTGGGGAGGTGCGGAAGGGTTTCCAGGATATACCACACCGGTTTATGGGAATAGGCGATCTGCTCTTCACGCCGCACTCGCTCCAGTTCCTCCGCAAAGTATCTCGCATGTCCGGGAATAGAAAGAAGGGTATCTCTTGCTTGTGAGTAAGTTTTTTGCCATTCAGCATCGGGGTAGGTAGGTCGTCTTCCTAATTTTCTAACATAATCACCTAGAACATCGAAATCCGGGTCACCAACTTCTGATGCTGCGAGGCGGGAAATGTCAGCCTGCATCCCAGCATACCAACGCGAGGCTTCATTAGGGTCCTCGGGAGGCAGCATCGCTGAAAGAACTGCATTCAAACAACATATAACGAATAGTACTCTCATGATATGATTAGTCGATGTTGTCGCTCAGCCAGATTTCCGCCTTGTCCCATTCCGTTTTGACGAGGCGGAACGAACCGGCATCGCGGTGGTTTCCACTGCACATGAGGCGCTCCTTCTGTTTAGGGAGTCCGAGTGAGGGTAGAGGGGCGGGGCCACCCGAATTAATCGGGTCTAACTTGTCGTAGAGGTCGGGATGACCTTTTTTTAGCATCACATGGCCGATCTCATGCGCCATGGTATCACCGAGTTGGGTGGAAGTCTCCTGGCTGATCACATCCGGATCGCCCGCCGGATTTTCCAACCTGATCCCGTATGCCAGGATGCACGTGTTGTGAGGGAAGATCCAGCGCCCTTTGACGCCCTTGTATGATTTGCCGGCGGCATGAAAGTTCTCCACGGAATACCTGATGTCATCGACCAGGATAATCTTGATATCGTGAGTATCGTCGGTCCCCGAGAACTCCGGCGATGTCGCAAAGGCCATTTCCTCCGCCGTTTCGATGATCAACGCGCCGTCCGGCCTGGTATCCGACGGGTCTGCCGGATCTCCGTGCGTATCATAGGCAATCTCCTTATCGAAATAGTCCAGCGAGAACCATGCGTTGATCTGACGGGAATACGCCTTGAAAAGCTGGCGGTCGATATTCTCCTTCTGTTGAGCGGTGAACGCGGGGAAATCCCGTGGCCCCGGTCGCTTGACCCGATAGACCGCAACTTTCACAGTCCGGTATTTCATCGTCTTGACCATGATCGGCATCTCCTTCGTTTCCGGATCTCCCGCGATGTCCAGTTTCACTCTTTCCTCGCTGAATTTCCCGCCACCCGTCCCCTGCCAGAGAACATCGTGGAACGCACCATCCAGTGCGATCTGGGCCGGATCAGGGGTGGCGTTGGCACTGGAAACGATTCCGTTGGCTCCCGCTCTGCCTGGGATTCGGATCTTCGTGAGGTTCTCATAGGCATCCCCGCCGGGCAGAGGTGGCCCCTGGAGCGGGGCCATGATCCAGAAATCGTTCCAATAACCTATGTCGGACTTATCGGCGGTTCTCGAGAGGTCGTCCACCCCGGTAGGATAGATGTTGTCTTTCACTAGGACTGTTTGCAACAACACCGGCACGATGTCCCCGTTTCCTCCGATCCTGGAGGCGGAGCCGAGGATGTCGCCGGATTCGTTGATCTGCTCCGCCTGGATGTTTTCCCAGCCGGAGCCTGCGAGAAGCTCGTCGAGCTGGATGGTACGGCCGTTTCTCCAGAGCTGCTTCAGCGGGAATGTGATGCCCACTCCGGACCTGTTCATATCCGAGATTGCCGGCATGGGCATTGATTCTGAACGGTCGATCAATCGGCGCTCCAAGTAGGTTTCTTCAGAAGATGTACCTTGGGTAAGGAGCAATCTCCCCATCGGGTCTTCATTGTAGAACAAGGGATAGCCTGTGATCAGGATGTCGCCGACTTTGGTCACACCTTCTTTTGTGATTGGTATTCTGCCGCTCCGCAAAACCGCAGGAACCAGAGTGTTTCCGTTTGTGTGGGCGATACTGGACAGTTTTTCCACCGCAGGATAGGCATCGTCTGTTTCCGTGCTGGTCGTTCCGTTTACCGTAATGGTTCTGATCCGCATCGGATTGCTTTCTTCATCATCCACAAAATCATGCTGAGTCACGATCTTATCAAATCGGGCGATAGTTATGAGGGATGATTCGTTACTACCCGTCGGAACGATGTTTCCTTGGAGCACCGGAGGCGAATCCGGATTCTGCCAAACCAGCATGTCGTAATACAGAGGTTGGTCGGATAACCAAACCCGGTCATAGACCTTGCCGTCGTCCCCGAATGACAACATGCTCTCGCTGTAATCGACGAAGTGATGACCGGGGCCGGGCGGGAATTCCTGGAAATCCCTCCATACATAGTTGGTTTCCGCGCCCCATAAGCTCGGAGGATGTTCCCCGTCATTTGAAACGCCTCGAGCGATGTCTCCGTGATTGTTTAGAATCATGTCGAGATGCCTGAACGCAGGGAATGGCAGGGCGGATGTTTTGAGGTCGATGACGACATATCCCGCTTCGAGAGCTTTTTCCCAGTCGATCAGGGGTTCCTCGGAGGCTGCGTCGATTTCGTTGGGGAGTCCGTCGGCATCGTGGTCGGCGAGGGTGGCCCCGGTGATGGCTTGGACTCCCGAGGAAAATGCCTGGCTGTTGCTCGTTCCGCTGTTTTGGAAATTGCCGTCGGCTCCGTGTTGCGGGTTGGTGGTGCCGTTGTCGAGAGGGTCGAGCTGGTGGGCGGTTTCCCAGCCGTCGGGCAAAGTATCATCATCCGTGTCGGGATTGGTGGGGTCGGTGCCGTGGATGTTCACCTCCTCCCAATTTGACAAAGCATCGTTGTCGTGGTCGGCGGCTTTCGCGGCATCGAGATCGGAGATGGTTGGGTCGTCGTAATAGTGGAGACGCAGAAAACCCTTGGTCCCGGAGAGATCCGCGCCGATGCCGTGGATGGAGGCTCCGTGTTTCATGGTGGGAAGATACACCCAGTTGACGAGATCGGGCGACCATTGCGCGAAATAGATCCGGTCCTGCTCTCCGGTCCAGTCCGCGTCCCAGGTGGTCGGGGAGGTAATGTGGAGGGTGGGCGGTTCCTGCTGGGCGAAGAGCGGAGATCCGAGAACCATTAGGAAAGGTAGATATCTCATCGTTTCCCCTCCTGTTTGGTTTTTGGGGCGAGCGGGCGGCTGGGTTTGTCCCAGATGCTGAGGATGATGTCCGGAGGCTTGGGTGGTGGCTCAAGGGCCGCTTTCCGCGCAGCGGCTTCGCGGGAGAGTCGGGCGCGCACGAGTTCGGTTTTCTCGTTTTCGTAAAGGGAGGTGAGAGCATCGCGGATGGCGGTGGCTTCGAAATTTCCGCGATCCTGCTTTTCGAGGACGATGGTGTCGGGGCGGCGGGGGACTTTAGCATCAGCGGGCAGCTCGGCGCCGTTTCCGATGCCCATGACGAGGCCGTATTGGATTTTCCGGTGGATGAAGCTGTGGACGCCGGAGAAATCGTGGAAGGCGATGCTGGCCCAAGCGCTGGTTTCTTTTCCATCGATCCACCAGCGGAGATGGGTGACGGGGCCTTCGTAAACGGTGGCGGAGAGGTGGAGGAGTTTGGTTTCGAGAATGTCCCTAGTTGCGGGTTTCTCGCCACGGAGGTTCTCAGGGTCTCCATTCGTCCAGGTCGGGAACGCTTTCTCCGGGAAATGTGGTGGGAGAACGCGCCGGATGGTGAGTTTGCGGTCGGGCAGCTTCACCGACCGGGTGGATTCAACTGAGAATTCGATCTTTTCGGGCGGTTCGGCCTGCGTGGGCGGGGTCCCGTCGCTGACGTGGCCGGATAGGCGGGCCACGTCAGATAATTGGGCGTGAGACGCGAGAGTTAAAAGCGGAACTAACAGAATCCTTCTCATTTCATATAATGTGATATCTAAGACCGAGGGACACGGCAATACGAAACATCTGAAAACTACGCGCCCGGGTTTCGATCCTGTTGGCATGCGGGATGGGAAAGATCGAAAGGCAGCGGGAGACGGTCCGGCAGATCGTGCTGCGGCTGATCGAAAGGCGGGAAGAGTTGGCTTGGTCGAAATACCGATTGGCCAACGAGAGCGGGGTTTCCCTTCCTGGCATTTCCTTGATCGAAAGCGGGAAGCGGGAGCCTGGAATGACTACGCTGCTACTGCTGGCGGAGGCGATGGAAATTCGGCTGGGGGATGTATTGAACGATTCCGAGCAGCCGTGAGTCGGTGACTGCGCCCTTTCACCGGAGCGGAAAGGGCGGCGGGTAATGAAAACTTTGCCAGTTTGCTCGGGTTGCCGGGCGACAGAGTAATCGCCCCTCCTTGGTGCGGCTGCGCCAGCTACGAAATGGTCAGTCCCGCTTGATGCGGATATTGGCGAAGTCGATGGCCTGGCCATGGTGCTGGAGGCCGATGGGGCCTTTCTCCGGCATTTCGTTGAGCTGCGCGTTTTCGATGACCACGTCGCCGTTGATGGAAACGGTGAGCAGTTGGCCTTTGAGTGTGATCAGAGTGCGGTTCCATTCGCCAAGCGGCTTGTCGGCTTTGCGTTTCGGGGTGACGGCGGCTTTCACCTCAGCGGATTGCTTGGCATCGGTGCGGTAGCCGTAGACCTCGCCGGAGCCGACGGTCCAGTTCCAGAAGTTCACCTGACTCTTGGTGTTTCCACGGAGGTAGACGCCGCTGTCGAGTTCCTCGATCTCGACAAGTTCCTTGTCGCCATCGGCTCCGAGTTTGTCGCTACCATCGGGGAGCACGATGGGCTGGGCCTTCATCTGTCCGTGACCGGACCAGCGCCAGTCGAGGGCGAGGGTAAAGTCACCGAATTCCTCCTCGGTCCAGAGGAATCCTTGGTCGGGCCTGCTTCTCCGGTGTGATGGAGGATCCCGTTGGCGGCGAACCAGTTGTCCTTTTTCCCATCGGATTCGTATTTCCATCCGGCCAGAGACTTGCCGTCGAAGAGCGGCTCGAAGCCCGGGAGGCTCCTCCGCGGCGGGCGCGGTCTCGGCGATGCGGATGTCGCGGAACGCGACTTTGTCTCCGTGGCCGAGAAAGGCGATGCTTCCGGCGCGACGTTTCACTCCCCGGTGATCGGGATGGGATTTCTCGAGAGCATCCAGATCTGCCTCCAGGATCGTGGTTCCGTTGAGCATGACGGTCAGCTTCGGGCCCATGACGGTGACGGTCTGGCTGTTCCATTCGCCCACGGGCTTGAGGCCCTCTTTTTTCGCAGGGGCGAGGGTGTAGAGGGAGCCGTGGAACTGGTAGTCCTCAAGGTCTTGGTATTTCTCGGCGGTGTTATCCAGGATCTGGAGTTCCATGCCATCGTAGGCGCCGTCCCCCTTGCCCGGGTAATGGATGCCAAGGCCGTTGTTGCCGCCGGGAGGCAGGCGGAACTCGAATTTCAGGGTGTAATTCGTGAAAGTTTCCGCTGTGAAAAGAGCTGCTCCCTCGGGGGTGCAGGTGATGGCTCCGTCTTCCACGGTATAGCCTTCACCCTTCCATCCTTCGAGATTCTCGCCGTTGAACAACGGGCGGAATTCCTGGGCTTGAGCGGCGAGGATAAGCAAGGGAAGCGAGATGAGTGTTGGTATTTTCATAGAAATTCAGGTTTAGGAAACAGGGTGAGCGGGAATCGCCATTTTTTTCGGAGCGCGGAATGAAAATAGGAAAACGATGGCTACGACGAGGGCGATTCCGGCCGGCAGCAGCCAAAACTGGAGAGAGCTCTCCTCCCAGCCGGCGCGGGAGGATGGATCGAGACCTATCCGGTCTCCCCACCAGCCGAGCACGTAGTTCCCCACGAGCATCCCCGCGCCGTAGGTGAGCAGGCCGATCAGGCCTTGGGCACTGGCGCGGATCTCGGGTGCGGCTTTTTCATCGGTGTAAAGCTGGCCTGCGACGAAGAAGAAATCATAGCAGATGCCGTGGAGTACCGATGCCCAGCAGAACCATCGCGGGTACGGATGGCAGCAGTCCGAAAAGGCCGTAGCGCACTGCCCAAGCACCCATTCCCGCAAGCATGAGTCCCTTGATGCCCCAGCGTTTCAGGAAAAACGGGATGAGGATGAGAAAGCCCATTTCGCTGACCTGCCCGAGAGCCATCACAGCCGAGGCCTTTTCCCCGAATGCCATGTTGCTGGCAAAGGCGTATGCCTGCGCGTAGTAGAACGCGAGCGGGATGCAGATAAGGAAAGAGCAGGCGGCGAACACGAGGAATGACCGGTCTTTGAACATCCCCAGCGCATCGAATCCCAGCAGCTCCCACACACTGGCTTTCTTGCCTTTTCCCTGCGGCGGGCATGCGGGAAGCGTGAAGCTGTAGATGCCGTAGATCAGGCTGGCCACTGCGGAAAGTTTCATTGGAAACGAGGTGCTACCTGCGTTCTCGATGCCCGGCAGGATCGGAATGCTGAAAATGCCGAACATGGACTCGGCAACGATCAATCCGGAGACGATCCATCCGATCGTGCCCCAGATGCGGATGCCTGGAAACTGCCTGCCGGTATCGCTGAGCTGCCGGAAGGCGATGATGTTCGAGGTGGCGAGGGTGGGCATGTAGCAGATGAAGTATCCGAGCATTCCGACGAACATCGCGCCCGGATCGGTGAGAGTGGAGCAATGCCAGAGGAAAACCGCTCCGGTCAGGTGGAGCACGCCGTTGACCCGTTCCGCGTTGAAAAACCGGTCCGCGATCAGTCCCACAATTAGCGGAGCGACCAGCGCCCCCCAGTTCGAGGTGGCGTAGATGCCGCCGATAATCGTGTTGAGTCCCTCTTTTTCCGAAAAAATCTCGGAGAGATAGCCTCCCATGGGAACGAAAAACGCACCCCAGATGAAGAACTGGAGAAACATCATGATCGAGAGCCGGACTCGGATCTGGGGCGCTAGCGGCTGGGTGCTTGTCGGATTTTCCACGTGCCGTGTATTTCAGGAAAACGGGGGGCGGCTGGCAAGGATCAACCTGACCCGGAATCCGTCATTCCATGATACGAAAAGGAGTGTGGGAACCGTGTCCCCCCACTCCTGCGTAAGATTCGTAACGGCCCGAACGGACGCCGTCGCTCCGGGGATCAGGCGAGCGCCAGCAGCTTGGACTTGAGCATGTCCTTGGTGACGTTCGCGCCGACGATCTGGTCCTTCACCTCGCCGTTCTTGAAGAAGAGCAGGAGGGGGATGGATTTGACGTTGTATTTCACGGCGAGATCACGTGCTTCATCCACGTTGACTTTGCCGACTTTCGCCTGGCCTTCGATATCGGTGGAAAGTTGGTCGAGCACGGGGCCGATCATCTTGCAGGGGCCGCACCATTCCGCCCAGAAATCGACGAGAACGGGTTGGTCGGAATCAATGACTTCGGATTGGAAGTTCGCTTCGGTAAGTGTGGTAGCCATGCGGAGAATCTGGAACCGGGGCGGAGATCCGTCAAGGGCTGAGCGCACTAGCGTTTGATACGTGCCGCTATCTTCGGAAAATTCGGTGGTATCTGAGCACGGTGGCGTCTCAGGAGGCCGATAACTCCGATTCCGCCAAGGAGGGCGACGGATGGCTCGGGGACACTGGTGAGGGAGAAGTTGTCCACCGTGCCCACAGCGGTGTTGATGCTACCCAATCCAACGTGGGTGATGTCGGCGAAGCTGTTGCCGGCAGTCGGTTGGTTCGAGTTGAGTGCCACAACGCTGCCGTTGATGCTGAGAGACTGCGTCCACAGGGCGCTGTTGGCGTCCGAAGCGTCCAGGGTGATCGCCACAGCGAGCGTGCCGGTGGGGGTCGTGAAATTCGTCTGATTTCCGGTTTGGACGCCGGCAAAATACTGTCCCTGATTGTTTCCCCGGGTCAGGCGGATCAGAGCGTCTCCCAATCCCAGGGCGCCATTAAAGTTGAAGGTGGTGTTACCAGCGCCTTTGGTGAAGCCGAGAGCGATCCAGTCGTTGGCGTTGGCACCGGGGGCCGGGTTGGTGATGTTGGTTATGTCGGCGCTGAGGGTATAGATGCTTCCGGCAGTAGGGACGAACGGAAGGTAGATTCCTCCTGTCGTAAGACCGGTAGCGTCGCCATTCGCTTTGAAGGTCGTGTTGCCGTTGGCGACCCATGTGGCAGGTGACCCGGCCACGGTCATGGTCGTGTCAGGTGTGGTTCCCGCGACATTGGTAGCCCCGTCGCCATCGAAATTGTCAAAATAGAGGGTAGCGGCTTGCGCGGATGTGAGCGCGCAGGCGGCTGCGAGGCTCACGGCGAGAATGGATTTCATTTTCATGATCGGAGACATTGTTGGTGGGTTCTTGGATTTGGAGCCGCAGGAAGATCGGAATTTGGGATCAATCGAATAATATCTATATGATATTGATAGTGTTCCTACCGAGCCGGGAGCTGCCTGTCGATTAAAAGTTTTCCGTTTGAAAAATGAGGTGCCGCAGACTGGAACCCGGCAGCTCTTTTTGGTCCGATCCAGTATGGCGGATTCTTGCAAACGGCGCCTTGCGGTGGCGGAATCGGTGAGTGGACAGTCGGGCAGAAAACTTTTTTCATAGGTTCGAACCATAACCGGAGCGGTTTTCCGCTTAACGAATTTCGATGAAGCGGGGCTGGATTCAATGCCATTCCCGCCCGACCCCGTTGTGACCCAGTTATGATGAAGCCTTGTGCCGCTTGATTGCAGTAGCTCCAGCGACAGTCCACCGGGTCGGAAGCCATGCCCGCCCGCACCTCGCTTCCGTCGACCGACCCTGGTTGATGCGATGGCTGTGTGATGCGCACCGGGAACGCTCACGATGTTTCACGATTGCGGAGTTTCCACTCCCCGGCTAATAAAACTTTGCCATGCGCCTTTCCATACTCTTTCCCGCTCTCTCTGGTATTCTCGCTGCCGTATCCGTCGCTGCGCCAATCCCATGGACGAATGTCTTTACCCCGGACGAACGTTGGGAAACTTATGGGAAAGTCTCCGCCACTGCTCCGAAAACCCTTGAGGTTTCGGAGGAAGGAGAAGGGACATATCTCAGCAACGCGCCGGATTGGAAGGGTGCCCCCTATTTGAAAACCGCCGGGGAATTCGGAGATTGCTCCGTCGAGATGGAGTTCATGATCCCCAAGGACGCGAACTCCGGGGTTTATATGATGGGGCGCTACGAGGTGCAGATCCTCGATAGTTTCGGGAAAAAGGACAAACCTTCCCATAGCGATCTCGGCGGCATCTACTGGCAATGGGATGACGAAGCGACCCCGCAGGGAAGCGGTGGGACCCCGCCTTCCGCGAACGCCGCCAAGCCACCCGGCGAGTGGCAGAAGCTCGAAATCGAATTCCGCGCCCCGCGCCTGGATGAGGCCGGGAAGGTCGTCGAGAAACCGGTTTTCCTCTCCGTGAAGGTCAATGGCGTGGAGGTGCAGAAAAATACTCCCGTGGATGGTCCCACCCGCGCCCATCCCCGCTCCGGCGCGGCGGCGGAGGATAGCGTTTATATCCAGGGCGACCACGGAGCCATCGCGATCCGCAAGTTCGTGGTGAGGGAGGAAAATTTCAAAGATGCCCCACCGGTCGCGGCGGATCACGAAAAGAAGAAACTCGATCTCGTCCAATACGGAAAGCAGTCCTTCCACTCTCTCGGGTGCGCGGAATGCCACTCGGAAATTCTCAACGATCCCGCCGTCCGCACCGGCCCCACTCTTTACGGCCTTTTCCAAAAAACTCCCCGGAAACGCGAAGTATCGATAGCTGCGGAGGGCGTGGAGCCAGCCGCCGCACCCAGAAAGGAAGTTCTCGCGGACATGGATTACTTCATCCGCTCCCTGCGCACTCCGGCCACGGAAATGGCGATCGCGGAAAGCGGCCCGACCGAAGGCGATTCCTACCTTCCTGTCATGCCACCTTACCCTGTGGAGGTGGTCGATGATCTGCGTCTGAAAGCCATCCATCACTACCTCGCCACACTCAACGAAGCTTCCCGGCAAGGTCCCGGGTCGGTCGTCATTGATGATCCCCGCCAAATCACCGAACAGGATGTCGCCACGGATCCTGCGGAAATTCTCGTCACCGACCGCACCCGCGTTTACCGCGCGCGCCTTGAGAAAGGTTCGTCACGTGCCGTGTACGTAGGCACTCCGGCGGGGCTGAACTACTCCTTCGATCCCATCGACCTCTCCATCCGCCGCGTCTGGTGGGGCGGTTTTCTGAATCTGAAAAACGAGATGGACGGACGTGCCGGGCCGGTTTCCACCACCGGGCACGAAGCGGAGGAACTTTCGCTGGGCGGGCCGCTGTTGGTTCCCCACCATCTGAAGACGGGCGCCCCCATCGATCTCTCGTTCAAATCCCCCCTCCATGCGGATACCGCCACGATAGAGAAAAACCTTTATGGAGCCGAAGACTTCGCCGACCAACTCGCCGCCGCAGGCGCGGATTTCCAAGGCTACACCCTGTCCCCGGATGCCGCTGGCGATCCGTCCTTTCACTACAGTGTCGGCGAAAACGAGATCTCGCTCACCTTCCACGGGGAGCGTGACGGGAAAACTTCCATCTCCATTTCTGGAAAATTCAAATCCCCTCAGGCATTCTCTCTCAATACGCAAGTCATGGCGGATGTGTCCGTGGATACCGGAGAGATCATGGGTGGAGTATGGACGGTTCCGGCAGCCGATGCGGTCAATGCAACAGTCTCCTTCAGCCTCCCACCCGCACAAGGCGTTTGGCGGCCCATGCCCGGTGCTGCCCAGGTTCTTTCTTCGAAAGTCACCCCGGTTCCCTCCGCCGGACTTGAGCTTCCTCCCGGTTACTCGGGTATGGAAATCCCGCCGCCACTCGACCGCAACGGCCGGCTCCAGCTTTTCGAGCCGCTCGGTATGGACATCGCAAAAGACGGCACGCTTGTCGTTTCCACCCGCACCGCCGGTGTCTGGAAATTCCGCGACAACACTTGGACACAGGTTGCCGAAGGGCTGTTGGATGCCATGGGAGTCATCATCGAAAAGGACGATCTCAGCGAAATCGTAGTCGGCCAGAAACCGGAACTCACCCGCCTCATCGACCACGATGGCGACGGGATCACCGATGAATACCAGACCATCTCCGACGATTTCGGATTCACCACCAACTACCACGAATACCTGCACGGCCCGGCCAAGGGCGCGGACGGGAACTACTATGTCAGTCTCAACCTCTCATCGGACGAAAGCAGGCACGTGTTCAGAAACGGAGCGAGATGGATGGGCACCACCGGCGGCTATCGCGGCTGGGCATTGCAGATTTCCCCGGATGGGAAAACGGTTCCCTTCGCCAACGGCCTGCGGAGTCCCGCGGGTATCGGGACCGGCCCGGACGGTCTCGTTTACTACACGGACAACCAGGGTTCCTACTTCGGAACATCGAAGTTTTTCCTGCTGAAAAAAGACGCCTTCTACGGCCAGCCGGCCAGTCTTGTCGATCTCCCCGGCCTGACTCCTGACTCGCCGGAGCTGACCTGGGAAAACGTGCAATCCGGTAGGGAGGAACCCATCGCCCTGCTTCCGCATTCCCATCTTACGAACTCTCCCGGCAGCCCGGTCTGGGATCTGACGGAAGGAAAATTCGGACCCACGGATGGCAATGTTTTCATTGGGGACCAGACGCTCTCCACACTCTTCCGCCTCATCCCCCACGAGGTGGAGGGGCATGCGGAAGCTGCCGTCCTTCCTTTTGGAAAAGGCTTTCCCTCCGGTGTCATGCGTTCGGTTTTCGCAACCGACGGCTCGCTCTACGTAGGGCAGACGGGACGCGGATGGCGTTCCCAGGGAGGCAACGAAGCGGCGCTCGTCCACATCACCTACGATCCTGCGGAAGCCTCCGCGATGCTCCACGACATCACCCGTGACGGGGATGTTTTCACAATCACTTTCACGGAGCCGGTCGAAGTCGATACTGCGAAAATCACCGCGAAATCCTGGACGTATGTGGACAGCCCGACTTACGGATCCCCCGAAACCGACCGACGTGACGAGGAGGTCTCCGAGGCGGAGGTGTCCTCCGACAGGAAATCCGTTTCCTTCCGCCTGGAAAACATCCCGCCGGGCGGGCGCGTCCTGAGCTTCAAAATTCCCGCGGCAGCAAGAGCCTTCGATGCGTTTTACAGCAAGCGATAGACCGGCATCCTTTTGCGTTTCCGTATCTTCAATCCCAATCGGGATTGCCGGCTGGTGGGCATCTTACCGAAATCAGCTCGCATCGCATGCGAGGGCTGGGGATCTCTTCGGCGGCCTGCTCGCCAAAATGCCCCGATTCGGGAACCGCGCCTTTTCGCTCCCGACTATGCAGAAATGCCCGACAGCATCGACCTGCGTGCCGTAACCGTCGCCCAAGACCTTTTTCCGGACAGGTCGTTCCGCAGGTAACCGGGGGCGATCGAACGAAGACCCGGACCGCGCCCGCTACTTAACAAACCTCGCAACGAGATGATCGAGATCAGCCACCCGTCACTTTACAGGAAAGCCAAACGTAAAACCAAAACGAACGAGGCTTAAGTTATCGTCATTCCGGCATAACCCGATGGTGCGAAACCCGGTACTGCGCGGGACGCACTTTGGTTATGCCGGAACCAAGGAGTTTAGGACTTTCAGCGGCGGCGGATGGCGGCAAATCCGAGCAGCCCGATCGCGCCGAGCAGTGCGACACCCGGCTCGGGCACGGGGGTGATGGTGACGTTGTCGACGCCGAAATGGGGGCGGGAGCCTCCGGTCACAGGTTGCCACTCGAAGCGGAGGCTCACGGTGGCACCGTCTGCGATGGGGGAGTTCCAACTGACGGATCTGGCGGCGACGATCGGATTGGCAAACACGGTATCGGCCGTTCCACCGGTGGTTACGGAGGTAGTGGTGTTCCCGGAAATGGTGGCCGTATTGAAGGTGCTGCCATCGATGCTGCCCTTGACGTTCAGATCGCTCTGACCTGCGGAAGTGGAGAACTGTTTGAAATCGAAGCCGAGGGTGATGCCGGAAATGGCGGCTCCGGTGCCGTTGGTGACCTGGAAGGTGAGGGTGCCGAAGCCGCCGGTCGCATTGGTGCGGGCGCCGAAGGCGAAATCGAGAGGGGAATCGTTGTCATTTAGGGAATACCAGCCGGTCGAAGCGTTGTAGGTCGCGCCCGGACCGCTCGTCAGAGTGCGTCCACCGAAGGCGCCCGCTCCAAGATCGTGCGCTGGAACAAAGTTCGAAGGGACTTTGGCGGCAGTGCCGTCGTTGAAGTCGTTGAAGTTTTCCGTTAAGGTGGTGAAATCGGTCAGGACGATGGCAGCGGAGGCGTGGCCTGCGGCGATGACGAGTAGAAAAGAGATGGGTTGGATTTTCATAGCGTCCGTAGGAGAGCAAGATGGGGGAGGGGAGTCAAAGCTATTTCCAATAGCATTTCCAGTGACTTCCGGGGCGGAAGCCCGAGTCCGCGAAGGGATATCAGCGGACGGGGTGATGGTATTCCTCGTCGTGGGTGGCGGGGAAGGAGTCGCTGGAAAGGTGTAAGGGGGGAGTCGGCGGAGCCAGCATCGGCAAGGGAGGCCATGAAGGGTCAGAGGTCGGGAGTGAGTGGCACTGTTCTAAAGCGGATTTCGAGGCTCTGCCATCCTTGCCGTCACAGGATGGCTGGAAGCGGGCGGGCGTTGAATTTCAACGATTTCCGGAGAAGTCGGAACGGGAGATCCGGTGTGAGGGACGGAGTTGAGTAGGGTGACGCTCCGCCTGGAGGCAGCGCTCCTTTTGCTGCGGCCTGAAGTACGCGTTAGTTGTTCTGGGATACCAAGGGGATGTCGATGATCGCCCCCGCAGTGGGTTCCCGCCAGGCGATTGTTTCGAATGCCCTATCGTGAAATTGGTCTTACGTATCACGCTCCCGCCTCCGTCACTAACGCGAGATTCCACCACGCCTGACCTCTGAATTTCAGGGGAAATATCAAACTGACGAACTGACCCGGAACACATCTGTCGGGTTTCCGACGCATGGGCACCGACGATTTTGGCTGGATTTTACTTCTCCGCCGCGAAACCTTCACTAGACTCTGGATGCAACGGACATTCTTTATTCCGAACCGATTTAAACCCCGCATTATCACTCTATGAAACGCACCAATCGTAGTCTTATTTTTCTCGCCCTGATCGCCACCACTCTGACCGCTGCCGCCGACAACAAGGACCACCTCTGGGAAAAAGGACGCGAATACGCCATCGAAAAAGGTCTGCTCAAGGGGCTGGTTGATGTGGAAATCCTCCGCGCCGATATCGTCGAGGTCACGCTTGATGGAGCGATCATCGGCGACCACACCGAGGCGGAGGGGGAAAGCGGACGCAAGTTGGGCGGTCTCGCGTCGGATTTGCAGAAGCCGGAAGCCTTCGTGATCTCCAGTGAGACCGCTCCCGGATTCGCGGAAGGCGTGCGGCCCGAAAAGGTTTTCCGCAATGCTTATGAAATTTTCAACGCGAAGGACTCCAAGGGCAACTGGGCTTTGGCGGTAGGCAATCTTTACAATAACGATTACAACCTGAACCTGCCGCTGCCGCTTGTGCCGGGGCATACATACACGGTAAAGGTCGAGGGCGGTGTGGACGAGCCGCGTGCGAAACGCGAGATGGAGTTCACCTACGACGACTCGACAACGAGCAAAGCGATCAAGGTCAACACGCTCGGCTATTCCGCGCAGTCCGGTCGGCGCTACGGCTACCTCGGATGGTGGCAGGGCGATGGTCTCGCGGTGGACTATTCGGGGCTGGAAAAATTCGAGGTCGTGAACGAGGCGGACGAAAAAATCGCGCTGGAAGGCTCCCTGAAGCTGCGCGCAAAGGACGACGAACTCTCCGGCGAGAATGTCTATGAAATGGATCTCTCCGCGCTCAAAGCCGGGAAATACCATGTCCGCATCCCCGGCTTCGCACGCTCGGACAGCTTCACGGTCGGCGGGCAAAACCTCTTCGAGACCCACTATCACACCATGCGTGCCTTTTTCCATCAGCGCTGCGGCCAGGATCTGGGGGCTCCATACACCGCCGCCACCAAGGAGGCATGCCACACGCATATTTTCGAAAACGGGGAATTCGACCAGGGTAAGGAGAAACTCGGCCTACAGGAATCGCGCGTGAAGGAGCCGGAAAAGCTCGGCCCGCGCGGAGAAGTGCGCGAGATTGTCGGCGGCTATCACGACGCTGCGGACTTCGACACTTTCACCTACCACCTGCCCGCCACCGGCCTTTCGCTCATTGCTTACGAGACCAATCCCGCCGCCTTTCCCGACAAGCAGCTGAACATCCCGGAGAGTGGCAACGGCATTTCCGATCTGCTCGACGAAGCGAGATGGGGGCTGGAGTTCTATCTTGAGAACCAGCTTCCCTCGGGCGCGGTTCCGCTTGGCCGTGCGAATCTGGCCGACGCTCTGGCTCAGAATTTCGAGAAAGACCGCGAGGTCTATTCCCCGCCTTACGGCATCCTGCCGCCGCACCGGAACTCGACCCCTCAGTTCGCCGCCATCGCCGCGCAATTCGGGCGGCTCATGAAGACGGTCGATGAGGAGGTTTCCAAAAAATATATCGATTCCGCAGCCCGCGCCTTCGACTACGCCCATACCAGAACGGGCAAGGATGTGTGGGAGGAATTCCGTAACGAGAAGACCAAGCTCTCCTACGACGAAAAGCGCGAGCAGTCCCGCCCCAGCCTCATACTCTGGGCCGCCTGCGAACTCTACGCGGCCACTGGCGAGGAAAAATACGCCGACTACATCGCCAAGCACTACAAGGACGGCGGATACTGGGACAACTCGCCCGAGGCGTTCTGGTCCTATCTGAAAATGCCGGAGGACAAGACCCTTCCCGAGGCGCGCGCGCATTTCATGAAAGCCATGCTTTCCGCTCCGTCCCTGGGAGTGGATCCAAGATTGGAGAACACCGAGAAGGCCGCCTACCGGATGGGCAATGGCACCGGCAAGCAGATCGGCTGGGGTCGCGCCAACGGACTCTCCCACGCCTCCGCTCTCATGGTCGCCTACGGCATTACCGGCGAGCGGAAATACTTCGATGCCGCCGCGATCAACTACGACTTCACCTGCGGGCTGAATCCGCTCGGCAAATCCCACATCACCAGCATGGGCACACGCTACCCGCAACGCCCGGAGATCAGCATGTTCCTCTACCTCGACAAGGACGAGGCCGAGATCTACGGCGACACCATACGCGGCATCACCATCTATGGATTCGGCCCACCGATGAAGGGCTATCCCGGTCCCGGGCGCGACGGTGCCGAAGCCCGCCGGCTACAAGGACAAGGGCTGGCCGCTCTGGAGGAGCTGGCGCGATGTCTGGGGTGATTTCGCTGAAATCTATTCCGAGTTCACCATCTCCCAGACCGTCGGCCCATCCGCCTTCGCCGCCGCCATGATCTACGCGGAGGCAGTCAAAGCTGGTGAGATCGAACCCGCTGAAGTGAAAGCGAAATTCCCGCTCGGTGCGCTCGACCGGTGATCGAGCCGTGATGTCCATGGTATGAGAATCGGTTGAAAACCTGGTTTATATAAAGGGATGCCGGGAACAGTCACTGGTGCCAGCGGCACGGCACGTCATCCGGGAGAATTCAAACCGGTTCAAAAGGCTGAGACCAAAAACCCGATCAGGATTCCAATCATGAAGCCTCAGCCCGGGCCTCGGTGCCAGATTCGCCGATTTTCACGATTTTATATTTTACCTTTCGCTTGTTGACGACTAGGTCAATCCTCGTATCCGATCTCATTCACCATGTTGGAGGTCGAAACCATAGTATTTTGAAACACCAGCAACAACCACGAATGAAACGAAACAACCAATCCACCTGCTTCCCATTTCAAATCCCCCGTGCCGCCGCATCGCTCGGTCTGGCCTCCGCCATGCTGCTCGGCCACTCGACCGCCTCAGCCGCACTCATCGCCTCCGACTCTTTTGCCGTAGGCGTAACAGGTGGATACACCGCCGAACGCGTCACCAACCAGAACTCGACCGTCGGGATTTCCGGCTTCACGGGAAACTGGACAACGACAGGCCCAAGCACCAATGATATTCAATTCGAGGCCGGGGGGCTGAGCGGCTCACTTGTGAAAGGTTCGACAAGTGCCGGCAAGCTCTCTCACATAGGAACAGGAGCGAACGCGCGATCAGGTTATCACCAGTTCGCCTCCGTGCCAGCCAGCTCGACGTATTTTTACAGCTTCCTACTAAGCAGCGCACTCGGCAACTCGGCTCAATTCGGATTGAGTCCAATTGGGAATGGTCAGGCTGTGCAGACCCAGGGGGTGAGGGTAGGTGTCACATCCGCCAACAATATCGTTCTTTCCGTAGATGGTCTCACCTCTACGCTTTTGGCCGGTTACACAGCAGCGACAACCTATTTCGTGCTTGTGGACATCACAAACGTTGCGGGTACAGCAAACGACACGGTGGGAGCTCGGATTTACAGCTCCACGGCTACTGATCTCTTGACTCCCTTAGGCACTGCCACACCAATCTCCACGGCAGATATTTCTTCCGACCTAACCTATCTCGGTTTCTCGAAAAACGCGACTACCGGCGGCGGAATGGACGTGGATGAGTTCCGCTTCGGAACCGAACTGAGCGACGTCGCCGTCATTCCCGAGCCAAGCTCTGTGGCCATGCTCTTCGGCGGTCTTGGCCTCGCGTGCCTCATCCGTCGCCGTGCAGCCTGATAACTAACGACGTTGAATTTCAAAAAGCCTCCGGTGGAATCGTTCTGCCGGGGGCTTTTTCTTTGCTCAGGATCTGATGGTCAAGGGATGCAAGCGTTCGGAATCATGCCGGATTAAAGGGATCCGATCAGGTAATCCTCCCCCCAGACCATGCCCCGCCGGAGTCCGCGAACGACTCGAGAGCGGAAATTTTTCTACGCTCCAGCTTGGCCGTTTGCTTATATTCTTGCTCTCATGAAAGCTTCCTCAACCTTTTCCTTCCTGATCCCGCCTCTGGCCATCCTCTGCCAGGCCGCACCGCAGCCACCCGTGGTGAGCAAGTCGAAACCAAACATCGTCCTCATCATGGCGGATGACATGGGATTTTCCGATCTGGGCTGTTACGGGAGCGAGATCGAAACGCCCAACCTTGACCGCCTCGCTGCGGATGGTGTGCGTTTCTCCCAGTTCTACAATTCCGGGCGCTGCTGCCCCACCCGTGCCAGCCTTCTGACCGGCCTGCATCCGCACCAGGCGGGGATAGGTTATATGGAAAGCGATCTGGGCCTGCCCGGCTACCGGGGCAGCATCAACAAAGATACCCCGACCATCGCCGAGGTGTTGCGCCCCGCCGGTTACAAGACCTACATGTCAGGGAAGTGGCACGTCGCCAGCCACTGGAAAACCATGGAGGTGACGGACGGTTGGCCCATGCAACGGGGCTTCGATAAATTCTACGGAACGATACTCGGGGCAGGCTCTTTCTACGATCCCGTGACCCTCTGCCGGGGCAACCAGTACATCACCCCGGAAAACGACCCGGAATACCAACCCGAGCGTTTCCACTACACGGATGCGATCACCGACAACGCGGTCACCTTTCTGAAGCAGCACGCCACCGCAAGCCCGGACAAACCGTTTTTTCTCTACGCCGCCTACACCGCCCCCCATTGGCCGCTGCATGCTTTTCCCGAGGATATCGCGAAATACAAAGGCAAATATGACGGGGGATACGCGCCCGTCCGGAAGGCGCGTCTTGAGAAACTGGCACAGCTGGGTCTTTTGGAAAACGTCGGGCAACCAGCGCCCCTTGTCGGTGACTGGGAAGGGGTGGAAAACAAAGAATGGGAGACGCGTTGCATGGAGGTTTATGCGGCCATGGTCACCCAGATGGACAGGGGGATAGGGAAAATCCTCGCCGAGATCGACACGCAGGGTCGCACCGGAGATACCCTCGTGCTTTTCCTTCAGGACAACGGCGGCTGCGCCGAGGGCCTGGGACGATATGAGGACAAGGCGACACGGGAATACCAGCCGCTCGGCAAGGACGGTCTCCAGACCCGCTATGTCCCGCCGATGCAGACCCGTGACGGCCGCCCCGTCCGCACAGGCCGCAGCGTCATGCCAGGCGGCGAGGACACATTTGTCGCCTACGGGGAAAACTGGGCCAACGTTTCCAATACCCCGTTCCGCCTTTACAAACACTACGTCCACGAGGGCGGTATCTCCACCCCGCTGATCGCGAAGTGGCCCTCCGGCATCCCCGCCTCCCGCCACGGGGAATGGAATCACGATCCGTCCCACCTCATCGATATCATGGCTACTCTCACCGACGTTTCCGCCGCTACCCCGCCCCGGCAGGAAGGCATCAGTCTCCGCCCCGCGCTTGAGGGAAAACCCTTGGAGCGCATCCAGCCCATCTGCTTCGAGCACGAAGGCAACCGCGCCGTCCGCGAAGGAAATTGGAAGCTCGTCGCCAAGGGACTGGAAGGCGCGTGGGAACTGTACGACATGTCCGAAGACCGTGCCGAGATGCGCGACATCGCGGAATCCAATCCGGAGAAAGTCTCCGAACTCTCCTCAGCGTATGAAAGCTGGGCCACCCGCTGCCGGGTCGTCCCTTACGGCTCGTGGAAAAAAGAATAGGGAAGCGGTGGACAACGGGCCTCCCTGTCAGAAATTCTCACAAAACGTGATATGCGGAACGATACTTTCGCGTTGACGGGCCAAAAAAAGAGAGCGCGGGCGATTCGCCCGCGCTCTTTGAATGACTGGATTGTCTCAGCCGACAGGCATGTTCGCGCCTTGCATGGCGAGATAGAGGACTACGGCTGCGAGAAGTGTGTTGATGATTCCTAGGACCATGGTTTTCGGGGTTGGGGTTTATCCGGGGACGAGTTTATTCAAGGAGTTGTGACCAATCGCCGTCGCCGTCTTTCGCACCGATCCAGACGTTAGCGATCTTCAGTTGCAAGCCGAGAACGACGATGGCCGCGACGAGGCCGACTCCAGCGAGGATTTTGGTGAAAGTGCCGGCACCGGACTCGTCCTCGTCTTCCTCCATGGTGCCGAGTGTCGGCTTCTGGGTGGCTGCGGAACCGGTCGGTGATAGTGGCTTGGTCGGTGGCGCGAGAGCCACGGTGGCTTTCGGCAATGACACCGTAGGAGCGCCGCCGGAAAGGGGAGCGTTCGCGGTTTTGAGAGCGATGGTCGGAGCACCGACGGGTGCGGTCGACGTTGCGAGTTTGATCGTGGGAGCTCCCGCTGGCTTCGGTGGGCCGCCAGCCGTGCGTAGAGGGATGGTCGGCGCTGGAGCGGGTGCCTTGGATACGGTGGGAGCGCCGGTTGGTGGAGTCGGGGCGGTCGCCGTCGGGGGCTTGGGAGTGGTGGGAGTCGGGGGTGCGGCACTCGGCGGAACCGGCGGTCTGGCGGGTGCGGACGGTGGCGGCGTGGCCGGGAGTGTCGCGGAAGGGACGGCAGGCGGTGAATCGGCTGCTTTCAGGGTGACTCGGACGGTCTCTTTCTTAAGAGGCACGCTGGAGGTCTGCTTGGACGGGGTTTTGTTTTCGTTATCGCTCATGCGCTGGGGTTTTCCTTGCTAAAGGGAAGAGTAAGGCCAGCAGGGCGGGGGCTGTCAAACCCGCATCCGTAAAATTTCAGCAGATTTTTTAAAAAGCCGTCCGCTCATGCCATGATGCGCTCGAACATCCAGAAGAGGCCGGCGAGGGCGATGAGCACGGAGCCGAACACGCGGACCTTGTCGGTCCATTTCTTGAGTGGCCATAGGACCAGGAAAGCACAGATCAGGACGGTGACTTGAGCGAGTTCCACGCCGACGTTGAATCCGACGAGCGGTAGGGCGAGCTGTTTTCCGGTGACACCACGGAGCTTTTCCCCGAGCACGCTGGCAAAGCCCATTCCGTGGAGCAGGCCGAAGCCGAAGATCACGAACATGCGGGAGGGCTTGAGTTCTTTGACGATGAGATTTTCGATGCCGATCCATGCGATGCTGGCGGCGATCAGGATCTCGACAAGGCGGGGAGGCAGGCTGATGTATCCGAACACGGCGAGAGCGAGCGTGATGGAGTGGGCGGTGGTGAAAAGCAGGGATTGGCCGAGCAGGGGCTTCCATTTCGGAGCGAGCAGGAAAAGCCCCAGGATGAATAGCAAATGATCGAGTCCGAGCGGGATGACGTGACGATAGCCGGAAATGATCCAGCTCTCCGCTTGGGACGCGCGGTCCGGGGTCCGCCCGGCTTCTGTATCCACCGCGCCCTCCGGATCGGCCTCTTTGCTCAGGAGCACGTCGGACATTCCGGTGGAAATACTAAGCAGGCCCAGGTTTTCCCCCTGCTCGATGATGACGATCAGCTCGGATTGTTGGTCATCATGCCACAAGGCCTCCAATTTCCCCGCTTCGGGAAGGGCAGGGGTGGTGATCTCCACGTTCATCAGCGCCCAATCTCCCGCCTCGGGCGGGAGCACCAGCGGCTCCTTCTCGAAATCCGGGAAACGGATGTCCCATTCGAGTTTTTTGCCGTTGAAACGTAGATCCAGAAGTTTCCGCATGGTGCTCTCGGCGGCGGCCCGAATTCGTTTGTGCTCTGCCGACGGGGCCGCCATGACATCCTTCCGGAAGAGCGGGGGAGCGCCCTCCACTCCACGTGATTCCGGCAGCATGTAGGCGATGTCGAGCAGGCCTTCCAACTTCCATTTTCCATCAGTGCGGAGAAACTCGAGTTCCACGGAATCCACCTGGTGGGCTCCGGCGGTGGAGAAAAATCCGAACAATACGAGTAGGGCGGCAATCAGGGAGTGGGCTCTCATGGGTTTGATGAGGTGAGTATCCGCGTGAGTCGGTGGCTTGCAAGGCGGGATCCTGTTTCGGAAATCACCCCGCCCGTCTGCCAGCCATATGGGCTCCTTCAAACTGGAGGCCCTGGGGTGGTGCCCCGTTCGGAATGCTCGTATTGCGAGTGACTTATATCAATTTCGGAGATGCAGTAATATCTAATCGAAAAATCCTGGAGGATGTCTGGTGACTATGCCTTGGTTTGTACTTCAGGAATTACATTGACCCGTATGGGTCCCGGAATTAATCCGGGTTCTTAATTTATCGATTATAACAGATATCAATCGAAATGATTCCTGTCCCCCCTCTGGCGTGTTCGTCGATCAAATGCATGTGGGCGTGCGGAATCCCTGGTGGATGACTTGTCGATATGATCTCGGATAACAAAAAATATCATGAAATTCAAAGAGTCTGTAGTGCGTTCCGGAAGAAAATTGATTCTCGCTCTCCCTTGCCTTTTTCTCGGGGACCTGGATGCGGCGGTTGTTTTCAGCAACCTGCCGACACCGCCAGCTGCCGCTGACTTCAATATTTTTTCGCTTGGTTTTGCCGCCACCTCAACCTCTGAAGTAGGAGAGCATGTGAGTCTTGCCGGAACCGACCGGGACCTGACTTCCGTGATAGTAGGCATGAGTTCGTTTTCTAGAAAATCCGAATTCGCGACCGTGGGCGATGCGTCTTCCTATACTCACGAGCTGACTGCGAATATCTACGCGGTGGATAGTACCGGAATTTTACCGGTACTGGGATCGGTAATCGCGAGCAAGACGATCCAAGCGACGATTCCCTACAGGCCTGAAGCATACGGGTTCAACGGAATCTATTTCACGACAGAGTTCGATTTCACAACGGACGGGGTGGTCCTGCCGGATGAGATCGTCTTCTCCATACGATATAACACACAAAACGGAGGCCCGAATCCAATCGGTGCGAACGGACCCTACAACAAGCTGAACACGGGGATCGTAAGTGTGAACCCGACGATAGGAACGGATGAGGAATCCGGTTTCTGGTATAGGAACACGACCGCAGCGTTCGGAGGAGACGAGACTTTCAGGCGATCCGCAACGGGGTCGGAGCTATCTCCGACGTTCGAGATCCAAGCAGTGCCAGAGCCTAGCCAGATCGCGATGATGGGAATGGCTGCCTTGTTCGCTTTCAGAAGAAAGAGATGATTCCGTGTCGCTCTCCGGGCGAGGCGATTGGCCGGATGGTCTTCTTCGGTCCCTCGCGGAGACTTGAGGGATTGGTCGGCGGAGGTGATGATCGGCAGCTAGGAAAAGCATATTCACCGGGCCGCGGGGTCCGGCTCCCTTCTGGCACTGATGGGTTCCGTGCTTGGATCTATGAGCTTCTGGAAAAAGGCTTGGCCCGGCAGGTCGGCTCCGGCTCTTTCAGTCATCGCATTCCTAGTTTCTCAAACCTTGCTGGTGTAGTCGTGAAAATGAAAGCTACACAAACTCTCTACCGTAACAAAAGGTATGGATGGCTATTCCGGAGTGACTGGAGCTAAAACGGAAGCCGAACTTGGAAATTCCTTCGGGATTGTCCGTTCGGGTGATAATGGTGGGTCGGAATGAGAATGATTCTAGCCATATTCGCCTGCGTTCTTGTCGTTTCATGTGTCTCCCCGCAGAGTGCGGAAGAAAGCCGCGACCCTTTCTCCAAAAACTTCGTCGCGGACATCCAGACGGTCGGCGATCCGACGGATCTCCGGCAACTGATCAGATCCCTGCCCGTATGGGACTGCCCGCCGCCCGAGTGCCCGCCCGGATGGACGGATGGATGGATCAGCAGAAACGGAACGATGAAGGGCGATACGCTTTTCATCATCGGTGATGGCGCGCAGATCGCACTGCGGCTTACGATGCTCTCGGCGGACCGCGAATTCGAACTGGAAACAGGAACCGCGGACTGGCCTGAAGGAGGTCATTCCATTTACAGACTCAAGCGAATGAAGAACGGTTGGCAGGTTCTTTCGAGAAGAGGATTCTGATTTCCGGAAGAAGTTCACGAGGCACTCCACAAGACATGAAATCACTCATACTTTTCTACGCGTTCCTACTCGCAAGCTCTCCCCTCCACGCGGGCTACGATCCTCCTGTAGCTCTCGATTTCAGATTTCAGGAGGAGCTGTTCACTTTCAAGAACGCCGGAAACAAACCCTCAGGTATCCTGAACTACTACCGGACTGCATCGGAACGATCAGACGGCTCCGAGGCGACGATGATCCGGGGCTTTCTGAAAATGGCCGACTGCGCGAAATATGCCGAAGAGCGGGCGGCCTCGTTCAAGGAAAAATACCCCGATGACGTCGTGCGCGTGTTGCATGGCGGCACAGCGGACTCCGCCGAGTTCTCGAGCTTGCGCACCGATCCGAAGGGACTCAAAAGCTCGTATGAACTCTGGAGCTTTCGAAAAAATCCGAAACAACCCTTTGCCAGTATTACTCAGCTAAAAGTCACCGAAACGGATCCCGAGGCGCAGAAAAAGCTCAAGGAAGGTTTCCAAGAGGATCTGGCCTCCCGACTTTCCGCCATGTCCGGTACGGAGTTCCCGATGGTGGTTCTGCCAGCGCGCTCACTGGAGGCGGAGGAATTCGCGAAAGTTCCGGAAGGTGTCCCGGTGGTCGTGGATCAGACATATGTGGAGAAAGTTTTCGCAGGAGATGGCCCGCCACCCATTCTCCAGGCCAGCTTCCGGATCTCGCTTCCGGCGCGTTTCACCGACACCACGGGGGTCATGGGAAAGATGGATCCACCGGAGATTTTCGGGTTCGGACAGGCGGGCGAGAAAGGAACAGCCATCGAGTCCATCAGCTTCACGAATCTCACCCATACGGAATCGGAAGATGTCGTTCCCCAGCTTCCGAACCTGACGATGATCGTGGAGACCGTGATCGTGGAACCGAACATCATCGCGAACAAAGGCTTCGTCCGTGAACGGTATTGGACCCGAATCAACGGACTGGATGCGGCTGTGATCCTTACCGAGACCGTACGGCCGAATAAGAAGCCGTTCTACCACCAGTATGTGCTTTTCCCCAGGCCAGGTGCGACGACAGGGACTCTTGTGACGATCCGGATCGACCCGGAGAAAAGTCCCGATGTGAAAACCGTGGAGGACATTTTCACGTTCAAAGGCTTCGCGAACGAAGTTCTCGCCAGTTTTTCGTTCGCTGAGGCACCACCTGCTCCGCCCGTTCCGCCGGTTCCGCCCACCGAATAGGATCGCTGTTGAGCTGCCTCCATGATCAAAGGCCTGTCCGGCTCGTGCCCTGATAACTTTCCGTCCGAGTGCGGGGAAAGTTTCGGGTCATCATTCTTTCAAGCCGTCATCGTCCGGAACTTCCGGAGGATCGAGATGCTCATGAGCATGCTCTTCGCCTGGGGCGCCTTTCCCGGTGATCGGATCGTGATCCTTCACGGTATGGTTCGGCCACGCGGCGTATACGATTGCTGCCACGATGATGAGCAGGCCTATGATTTTGAACGGATGTTTCATCGGAAAATTTCTCAAAGAGCGAACTCGCCCTCGTCATCGATCCCGTGCCAACCGAGGCGTCCGAAGGCACGGTGGATGCACTGCACGAATTCACCGTCCTCCTCGCCTTCCGCGTGCTCGATGGTGGCGGAGGTGGAGAGTCCCGGTTCGACTCGATGCTGATGACGGAGTTGTACCCTTCCAGATAGATCCAGTCGCCCCACGCTTTCGATTCCAGACGTGGCTCGAAATGCTCTTTCTTCAGGGAATCGAGAACTTCCTTTAGGGTGCAGGGATCGGAGGCGTCGGAGAGTTGTAGCTGAGTTTCCATGGGGGGCAATTCGTCAGGGGAAAGCATAGGGGGCGTCCGGCGAGGGGTCTAGGAGGAAGTGGAACTTGACACGACCATGCTACGTCGTTTCGTCGGATTTCCCCTGGCGAAGCGCGGCGTAGCGCCCGGATTTCTCGACAAGTTCCTCGTGAGTGCCGCTCTCCACCAGGTTCCCATGATCGAGCACACAGATGAGATCCGCGTCCCGGATGGTGCTCAGGCGGTGGGCGATGACGAAGGAAGTGCGGTTCGAGCGCAGGCGGTCGAGCGCCTGCTGGACGAGTTTTTCCGTGGTGTTGTCGAGCGCGGAGGTGGCCTCGTCAAGCAGGAGGAGGGGAGGATTTTTCAGGAGGGCGCGGGCGATTGAGAGGCGTTGTTTCTCTCCGCCGGAGAAACGGATGCCGCGCTCGCCAGCCATGGTGTCGAGGCCCTCGGGAAGCTCGCGGATGAATTCCGCCGCGTTGGCAGCTTCAAGAACTTTCCATAATTCCTCGTCGGCGGCTTCGTGTTTCGCCAGCGTCAGGTTCTCGCGAATCGTCGTGTTGAAAAGGAAAGGTTCCTGTGTGACGAATCCGGTGTTGTCCCGCAGCCATTCCTTCGAGATTTCCGAAATAGGGTTCCCGTCCAACAGGATTTCACCGGCGGAGGGCTCGTAGAAACGGGAGAGGAGATTCAGGACGGTGGATTTCCCCGATCCCGTGGACCCGACCAGAGCCAGCGTCTGACCCGGCTGAGCGGTGAGGTTGATTTCACGCAGCGCCGTGGTCTCCTCGTCGTAGGAGAACGACACATCGCGGAACTCGATCTTCCCCGTGAAATGTTCCGGGCGTTTTCCCTCCGTCAGATGTGTCTCGTCCGGTGTGTCGATGATGGCGAACACCCGCTTCGCAGAAACCAGACCCTTGGTGAATGTCTGGGAGAGCGGGTTGATTTTTGAAATCGGTTCGAAGAGGAAACCCCATGCCACGAGAAACGAGATGACCGTGCCCGGGGTGATCTGACCGTTGAGCGCCCAATAGGCTCCGAAGGCGACCATGAGGATGATCCCGCTCTCCGCGATGAACGAAACTGCCGGCCAGACGATGGCCTGGCCTTTCATGACGTCCATCTGCCTGTCGCCGACGAGCTGCGAGGCTTCATCGAAATCCGAAAGCGCCTGCGGTTCAACCGTGTAAGCCTTGATCTGGCGGATCCCGGCGAGATTGTCGTGCAGGATGGCGTTGAGCGCGGAAGAGGCTTCGGAGGAGGCGGTCCATTTCGGCTCCGCCTTTTTCGACCACCATATGGTGAGAATTCCGATGAACGGCAGGGGTGCGAGCACGACCAGGGTCAGCTCCCAGGAATGGTATAGCATGTATCCGAGCACGATCATGAACTGGAGCGCCGCCGCGAGCGCCTGGTCCAGGCCCTCGATGATCACCCGGTTCGTGGCCGGCACATCGCTGGAGACGCGGGACATGATTTCTCCGGAGGAATTCCTGTCGAACCACTTGATCGGCAGCCGCTGGAGCTTGTCGTAGAGCTCCACGCGGATGACGTGGGTCAGCTTCAGCTCCAGGTGGTTGTTCAGGTAACTCCGTCCGGTGAAAAGAAGCTGCCGGGCAAGGATCGCCCCCGCACCGATCAGCGCGGTGGACAGGATGAGATCCGGCCGGTTTTTCCCGATGATGGTATCGATGAAACGCATCGTGATCCCCGGCAGCACCAGCACCAGTGAAGTGCATGCCACCGCCATCAGCAGGGAGATCCCGCTGAGGAGGGGAAATCGAAAGGTGTGGCGTAGGATGCGGAGCATTTCGGGTCCGGAGGATTTGTGGGTTACCCGCAGTCATCCCGCCGGGATGGGAGATCATCTCGTGGCTACGCCACTTGGAACGCCTTTGCCTGCTCTTCAGTCAGTTCCACGAACTCCCACGGCAAGCCGTTCGCATTCAGATCCGCCATGAAAGCGTCCGGGTCATGCTGCTCGATGTTCCATACCCCGGGCTTGTTCCAGCCGCCCTCGAGCATCTGTTTCGCGCCTATCATGGCAGGGACTCCGGTGGTGTAGGAAATCGCCTGGGAGCCGACTTCCGCAAAGCATTTCTCGTGGTCGCAGATGTTGTAGATATAGATCGCCTTCGGTTTCCCGTCCTTGATGCCGGTGATGACGTTGCCGATGCAGGTGCGTCCTTTGGTGGTTTCCCCCAGGTCGCCGGGATTCGGCAGCACTGCCTTGAGAAACTGGAGCGGGACGATTTTCACCCCATTGTATTCCACCTCGTCGATGCGGGTCATGCCGACGTTCTGGAGCACCTGGAGATGGTTGATGTAGTTCTGGGAAAAGCTCATCCAGAACTGCGCTCGTCTCGATGGTGGGGATATGTTTCACCAGGGATTCGAGCTCTTCGTGATACATACGGTAGATCTCGTAGGTGCCGACTCCTTCCGGGCAGGTGAATTCCTGGTGTTTCGACATCGGCGCGGTTTCCACGAATTCCCCGTCCTCCCAGTGGCGGCACTCCGCGGTGACTTCGCGGATGTTGATCTCCGGATTGAAATTGGTGGCGAAGGCGCGGCCGTGGTCGCCGCCGTTCACATCGATGATGTCGAGCGTGTGGATCTCGTCGAAATGGTGTTTGAGCGCCCATGCTGTGAAGACACCGGTCACGCCGGGATCGAAGCCGGAGCCGAGCAGCGCGGAGATGCCGGCTTTCTCGAATTTCTCCTGATAGGCCCATTGCCAGGAATACTCGAATTTCGCGACGTCCAGCGGCTCGTAGTTCGCGGTATCCATGTAATCGATCCCGGCCTTGAGGCAGGCATCCATGAGATTTAGATCCTGGTAGGGGAGGGCGACGTTGATGAGCAGTTTCGCGCCGGTCTTTCCGATGAGGGCGGCGGTTTCATCGGAGTTGTCCGCATCGACCTTGGCGGTAGCGATGGTCTTGCCCGTGCGCTGTTTCACCGAAGCGGCGATGTCATCGCATTTCGAAAGAGTGCGGGAAGCCAGGGTGATTTCTCCGAAAGTTTCCGCCAGCATGGCGCATTTGTGGGCGACGACGCTGCCGACTCCGCCGGCTCCGATGATGAGGACTTTGTGCATGGGGAAAGTCTTCGGGCGGTTGGGGCGGCTTGGCAAGTTTTTCAGCCTAAGGAACGCCTCAACAATTACTTCGGGCGGGACACTTAAGCCTTCGAACTGATGGCCCGAATATGGAGAAGTGCGCATCTTGCCGCTAGCGAAGAATCCAGCACGCTTCACCAGTCCTCTGCTAGCGGCAAGATGCACGCTTCTCCTTATTCCCTGACACCCCCGGTTATTTTTGCGCCGTTCCTAAGGCCGGCACCTATTTCACCCAGCCGGCAGTGAGGACTTCCGTGACCTCGAACTGGCGGTGCCGGAAGGACACTCCGGAAGAGCGAATCGCGAGGGTAGCCCGCATGATTCCTCCGGCGGTGATTTCCGCGAGACTCCCGTCTGTCTCCGAATCCCGCTCCGCGTAGAAATAAAGCGGTCTCTCCAGATCCGGGCTGGTGGCGATGTAGCTGGTCCATTTCAAATCATCCGAATGGCCGTGCAGATAGGCCGTGCCGGACTCGATGAAAACACGCGCCTCCTCCGCGATATTCGTTTTTCCTGAAAGGAGATCCTCCCAGCTCTCCGAGCAGAATCTCGCGTAGCTGCGGAAATCCACTTTCCCGCCCTCCCCGGTGATGCGGACACAGAGCAAACGGTTTCCACCGTCCTCTAGGCTCACCTGGAAGCGCTCGAAGGAAGCCGTGTCCGTGCTGGCGGGCCCCATGGGAGTGACGGATGACACTTTTTCCGCCGCCCCCGGGCCTTCGCGAAAAAATCCCTCCATCCAGTAGGCGTCCCGCGCCGGATCCGCGATCAGTTTCAGGCGCTTTTCGTGGGACGTTGCCCCGGTGAAAAGACTTGCGATCTCCGCCGGAAGCGGGCCTTTCCAATCCGCTGCATCCACCGCTGCCTCATCCGCTTCTGCAACCGGGGCGGCGGGCGGTACCCGGCCACAGGCTTCCCCGTTTCTTTTTCATGGCGGAGAACCAGGATCAGGCCGGCGACAAGAATCAGGACGGCGATGGCAGGCCCGCCGACCCACCAGCCGGACACTTTTCTGGCCGGGACATTGCGGCGTGCGAGGCTTTTCCTTTTTCTTCTGAGTGGGTTGCTTTGTGTCATGAGGTGGCGGCACGGAGCGCAGCTTTCAGGCGGCGTGTCCGGGGTTGGGTCTTTGCCAGGAAAGAGAAATATTTCTGACTGCGGAAGGCACGGAAAACACGGAATCGGATTTTGAAAATAGGGAGAAGGGTTTTGGAAACCCTTTGCAGAGGACTGGGAAATGGGTTTGCCGGGGTTGTGCAAAGGGTTTAAAAAACCCTTCTCCTTATTATGCTTCGCGCCGTGGAAGATCTAGGCGGCCAGCTTGCGGTTGCGGCGGGCGAGCAGGCCTGCGGAGCCGAGAGCGAGGAGGGCGAGGGAGGAGCCGGGACGGCGTCGATAGCGGCTTTTCCGGCGGAAATGGATAGCGCGGTGTTATCGCTGTTTTTAGCGAGAGCAACCAGATATCCGCCTGTGGTTCCTGTAAAAGAGAACTGGGCTACCGCCTCATAAACCGAGTCCCTTCCATTGAACGAAATGCTTATGTAATTCTGGTTTCCTGCAACCGCCCCGTATCTGAAGGCCCCGAAGTTGTAGTAAAATCCTCTCGGGCCGATACCATTTCCACCTCCGCCTCCAGCGGCTGGAAGGTCGGTTCCACGGGTGAAATAGATGAATCCCACGTATGGAAAATAGGAGCTGCTGCTGCTTGCGCTATCGACTACGCGTCCGTCAAACGACTGCCCGATATTGATTCCAGCCGGAGGGGTGGCACCCGGGCCGTAGAAGGTGACGACGGTCGCCGCATCGGCATCGGTGGGGGCGAGGCCGGCTCCGGCGGTGAGGGCGAGGTAGGTGGCGAGTCTGGTTTGGTTCTTCATTGTGGTTGGTTTCGTGACCGTTTCTATTCTTGACGGTAGAAATGTGGAGAAGGGTTTCGAAAACCCTTTGCAGAGGATGGTGAAATGGGTTCGCCGGGGTTGTGCAAAGGGTTTGAAAAACCCTTCTCCATATTATGCTTCGCGCCGTGGAAGATCTAGGCGGCCAGCTTGCGGTTGCGGCGGGCGAGGAGGCCGGCGGAGCCGAGGGCGAGGAGGGCCAGGGAGGAGGCCCGGGATGGCGGCGGCACCTTGCGAGATGGACAGGGCGCTGTTGTCATCGTTCCTCGCGATGGCGATCAGGTAGCCGGTTCCCAGCGAGCCGTCAGCGACAGCAGGAGGGGCGAAGAAGAACTGTGCGACAGCCTCATGGATATTATCTTGGCCGTCAAAGGACACGTTGGCATAGTTGTCGGAGCCAGCCTGGGCACCGTACTGAAAGGCGTTGAAGGCGTGGTAAACTCCGAAGTTATTTGAAGCTAGGACTGATCCCAAATCTGTTCCACGGGTGAAAATCACTGCGTCTTGATCGCGGGCGAAAAACGATGAGCCGGAGCCAACTGCATCAATCACCTGATATGGGGAGTAGAAATTGGCTACCCCCATGTTGACTCCGGTAGGTGTCGCCGGGGTCGTGGAAGGATTCCGGGCACCCGGGCCGTATAGGGTCACGACGGTGGCACCATCGGCGGCGATGGCGGCGAAGCCCGATCCGGCGGTGACGGTCAGGTAGGTGGCAAGCTTGGTTTGTTGCTTCAGTGTTTCTGTTTTCATTTTCGTATTTATCGTTTGTCTATCTGGAGGAGAATTGGAGCGCTGCCTTCAGGCGGCGGGTTGGGGAAGGACACGCCGCCTAAAGGCAGCGCTCCGTTTTCATTTTCTGCCGGTGGAGATCCGGGCGGATGGGAGCGGCGAGTTTTTCCGGGTGCGGGAGGGTGAGGAAGTCCTGGAGTGCGGGGATTTGTCCGGCGGGGTTTGCGACGAGGGCGGGGTAGTCGATTTCCAGGAGGGTGGTGTCCTTGCGCTGGCGGAGGGCGGCGAGGGTCTGGTCGAGGTGGGTTTGCTGGGTGCGGATGAGGTGCTCTTTTTCGGCGCGGGGCTTGTGGCCGTTTCTCGCGAGCATGGCCCATTGGGAGTCGATGACTTCGGCGACGGGGCGCTTCATGAAGATGATGCGGTAGCGGTGGCCGGGAGGGAGCTGGGGCAGGAGGGCGGAGATGATCTTGATGGCTTTGCCCTCGGCTTTCTCGATGATGCGGGGGTTTTTCCGCAGGGATTTGATTTCCTCCCATTCCCAGTAGCCCTCGGTGTTGTCTTCATCGGCGGCGCGTTTGCCATCGTGCATGAGATCCATGCCGGCGGCGTGGAGCATCTGCATCATGAGGGAAGTGCCGGAGCGGGGGAGGCCGGAGACGATGGTGAAATCCATGGGTGCGATGGCGGCGGCTTCGGCGGCTTTTTTGCCCTCGGCCTCCTGCCTCATTTTTCGAGTGGCTTCGCGGGATTCGGCACGGGCGGCGATGGCGGGGCGGAGGGCTTGGGGGGCGGCGGTTTTTGCGAGGGCGGCGGAGAGCCGGTTTTTCAGGATTCGCTCCTCGCATTCGAGGGCTTTCTCCGGGTGGCCGAGGTGGGAGTGGATTTTTTGCAGGGCTTCCAGGGTGGCGGGATTTCCGGGGGAGAGTTTTTCGGCATTGGTGTAGGCTTTTTCCGCTTCCTGCCATTTTCCCAACTGGATCAATGCGGCACCGAGAAGCTGGTGGGCGCGGGGGCTGGCGAACTGGAGACCGATGGCGGAGAGGGCGGTCTCGGTGGCTTGCCCGGGTTTCCCATCGCGGAGGTGGCAGCGGGTGAGGGTGTTGTGCGCCTGGATGCTGGTGGGATCAATGGAGAGGAGGAGATCGGCGGTGGCGCGGGCTTTTTCCCATTGGTCGAGCACGGCGTAGGTGCGGCAGCAGAGATCGAGAACGGGGACGGAGCGGGGGGATTGCGCGAGGGCGGCTTCGAGGTGGGTGAGGGCTTCGCGGTATTGCTTTTTATGAAATGCGATCTGGCCGTGGAGGACGAGGGAGGCGGGGGAATCTCCGAGATCCGCGTAGGTGGTGGCGAGGGTGGCCTCCGCCTCGGCGGTGAGGCCGAGCGCGAGCTGGGTGCGGGCGAGGGACTGTGCGAAGTCCGTGCGCTGCGGCACGGCATCGAAGCAATCCTCAAGAAGGGGGAGTGCCTCGGCGTTTTTCCCTGAGTAAAGGTAGGCGCGGGCGAGGCTCCATTTGTTCTCGCGGCGGGTGCTTTCCGCGGCCTCTGTGGGATCAGGGGAAATCTCATCGATGTAGCCGAGGGCGACGAACTGCTCCAGGAGGGCTTCGCTTTCCTCCGGGGTGAGGGAGCCACGCTCTTTCCGGGAGGAGCCGCCGGTTTCCCAGGTAGGGACGGATTTCACAGGAGAGTTTTCGGAAAAAATCTCGGTGAGGACGCGCCCCTCCATGTCCGCGCCGACGGGCAGGCCGAAGTGGTGGAGGACGGTGGGTGCGATGTCTAGCAGTCGTGCTCCATGGAGATCGCTGCCGGGGGCGATGCCCGGGCCTTTGGCGAGGAGGACGCCCTGGTTGCGGTGCCAGACGGTGATGCCTGCGGGGACGCGGGGGGTGAACTCCGGGCGCAGGTGGTCCGAGTGGAAACCATGGTCGGAGACGAGGATGACGGTGGTGTCCGGCCCGGCGAGCTGGAGCAGGCGCTGGAGCATCATGTCGTGGGCGCGGTAGGTGGCGTTGACGACGTGCCGGTAGATCTCGAAATCCTCCTCCGGGATGCCCTTCATCTTCGGCGGATGGTAGTGCATGAAGTGGTGGGAGATCTCATCGATGGCGCGGTAATAGACGGCCATGAAGTCCCACTCCGGATCGGTCTCCATCAGGTGGGTGGCGGCGGCGTGGACGCTGTAAGCCTCGGCGAGGTGCTCGCGGAGGGGGTTGAGCCGCTTGTCCTTTTCCTGATTGATGCGGTGGCCCGCAGGGAGGAAGGCGCTGAGGACTTCCCCATCGATCTCGTGCGGGCTGACGCGGAGGTGGCCCATGTTTTCCCCGAGATCCTCCGGCCAGAAGGTGCCGGGCATGGGCGGGGGCCAGGTGTCCGGATCGGAATCCGGTTCGGTGCCTTTGAGGTGGCAGAACATGTTGGAAACCATTTTCCCGTCGAGGTCACGCTCGCCCTGGGTTGCGAACCAACTGACGATGTGGCTGCGGAAGCTTTTTTCGCCGAGCATTTCCCAGACGGTCTTGCATTTGCGCGTGGCGGCGGAGACGGGGACGATGCCGCCGCTGACAGGATCGACCTCGGTGAAGCCGTGGACGCCGTGGTGGTAGGCCATCTTCCCGGTGGCGATGCTGGTCCAGAGCATGGGGGAGAGCTGCGGCTCGAGGGTGGCGAGATTGCCATGGGTGCCGCCTTCCAACAGGCTGCGGATGCCGTCCATGCCGCCCTCTGCCAGAAGGGGGCGGATGATCTTCCAATCGGCGGAGTCCCAGCCGATAAGCAGAAGTTTCTTCCTAGCGGAACCGCTGATTTTTGCCATGGAGGTGAAAGTGCCTGGGAGGGGTCGCCAGGGAATACTGACGCTGATCGCGCGGATTAATCGCAGATTTTCAAAATCCGGATAGACCCCAAAAGTAGGGTTTCTGAAAACATCTCCAAACCGGGAAATCCGGATCCGCCCGTCCGGTCAGATCCGGCGGTGGATGCGCATGAGCTCATTCTGGGAATGGACACCGTAGTGCTTGTAGATCTCCTTGGTGTAGCTGTTCACGGTGTTCACTTTGATTCCGAGCTGTCCGGAGATTTCCTTGCGTGAAAGTCCTGCCAGAAGGAGGTCGACAAGGGGCAGCACGCAGGCACGCGCCGGAGCGGCGCCGATATCCGAAACAGGCATGAATCTGCTAGCGGTATGCAGCCATGGCGTTTCCGAAAACAATAGATGTGCGATGCGAAGTTCCTTTTCCGAGAAGGCGACCGGATGTTTCCGATAGAGCGTGATGTCGCAATAGGAACCAGAGGGATCGTGAGGACTTCTGTTCCTGATGAAAGTGCCCGTCCCCGCCTCGATGGCGAGAATCGTGGCCGGGCTGGCGGGTCCGGGTGCGTGAGGAAGGCAGTCCTCCCGTCTCAGAGTGAGGTGGCCGCCGCAGCGTTGTTGTTCCTGGCGGAAGTAAGTGCCGAGAGGTTCCGAGTCAGGGTGGACGACGGAGGCGTTGATGCCGGCGATTTCGTCCGTCGAGAATCCGGCGTGGAGGAAAACGGGATGGGAGGGATTCCGGTTTCCCGTCCAGCGGGCGTGGTGGATCCAGAGCCACTTGTCCGCATGAATGAGCTGGCAGAGCCGGTCCAGCAACAGTTGTCTGAACGCGGGAAGATCGGCGCCATGTCCCGCGATCCCGGTCAAGAGCCGGAGCACCGGCCGGACTTCCGATTCGGAAAGAACCGTCATTTGGGTCTGGATTCCAAGCTTTCCGCACTGTCGCACGATCCGATCTCTGATAAAAAAACCGGCGTGACGAGAAGAATCGCGGGGATAGATCTCAAGAGATTTCAAACGTCGGTCCCGGGATTCATTCCAAATGGATTCCTTTCCTGAAATTCCGAACCTGGGGCGCTGCCCGCAGGCTACGATGGGATGCTCCTTCGGGGCGGAAGGCTGCGGATGACCTTCCTTGGGGATGGCGCGGAAATAAGGAAAGAAGTTGGAGCCCCAAGCCGCCCGAAATGCCAGGCCAAGGCAAGCGCATTACCCGGGAGAAGATTCCGCGGCCGTCCGCGATTTCCTTCAGAAGAGGTTTCGGAAATGCCACGCCCCCGGGGATGGAGCCTGCGAACCGGTTGCAAAAAGCTCGGTGAACGCCAGGAAAACCAAACGAGCCTGGAACGCCCGATCAGTCCGGACCTTGTCAGAAAGTTGTCTCAACTTAAATTTTCACCGTCCCTTGGCTTGACGGACGCTACGAGCGGGCTGCTTTCGTGAGTTCGGAAATGATTTTCTCCGTATCATAGACACACCCCGCCCAGGTGCCTCCAGAGACGGATTGCAGGGCGGCCCAGAGGCGGGTGTCCTCGGGGAGATCCGGGTGGGGGGCGATATCCGGGTGGGTCGGGCGGGTGGTTAGCATTTCGGCGGCGTTTTCCCCGATGAAATTGATGGTGCCGGTGAGCGCCTTCCGGTCGATCAGAATCCAGGTGAGGTCTTCTTTCGGAGTTTTCTGATAGGGCCTCTGGCGAGGGACAGGCGCTCAAGGATCGAGGATATCCAGCATCAACCCTGATTCATCTCCGAAGAAGGTTCCAAAATACAGGCTTTGGAGAAGCTTCCAGCGCTCCTTCGCCGGCCAGTGCGAGAGTATCACGAAGGCCGCGTTGGAAATTTCGCTCCAACGCACCGCGTCGATCTCCGGCGCGATGACTTCACCGGATTCGAAGGGCTTTTTTCTCAGGTTCAGGCCCGCCACGTATTCACTCCACGCCGGTCTCGTGTCGCAATCTTCCGGAAGGCTCCCGACAATCTTCTCCCAGCTCCCGAGCACCTGCGCGACAAACTCCGAGCGCACCGCCCACAAGCCGTCCGAAACCGCACCGCGAACACCCCGGCTACCACAATAGTAGAAGTCGATCTCTTCCGGCGGGAAGGGACCTGGGTGATCAGGTGGCATCAGGTGGTCGATGTTCCTTAACACAATGCTCCCGGCACTCGAAAAAACCACCCACTGCCTGGCTTCCCCCAGATGCGGAAGCACTCGTTCCGTCACGCTTGGTGCGACATTTCCTCCTCCTGCCAACGGTTCCTCGATCAGGCTTCGCTCGATCCGGAAAAGCGGTTTCGAATCTTCCTGAAACACGATCAGCTTACCGTCAAACAGACTACGGGACAAAGATGAGGCCAACGCTTTAAGCTCACGCCTAGAGCTTTTTGTTGTCAGAACGAGGCCTGTGACAATAAGCTGTTTGGAATACAATTCGCTCATCAGAGAACCGTTGGAGCTTTCAGATCGTCCTCAACGGATCTTTGAACCCCAGCTCGTTGGCTATTTCGGAGGCAGGGTGGAAAAAGTGTGGTGGGGCGTGGCACGATTACAATGGAAACTCCGTGGTGACTCACACCCGATCATCACATGCTAGTTTACCGCATTTTTGAATGGTTGAGTGACGAGTTTCTCCTTAAGTGATGGATCAGAGATTTGATTCACCCATGAAGGAATTTGAGTAGGTGTGCCATCTCTTCGCAAATACTCAATTAGCGGTACTAGCATCGCATCTTTTTCCGGACCGGACTCCATCTTTCCGATCGCGGTCGATGCCTGATAGCTGTCATCACTCAACCACCCTTCTGCAACGGCATTGAGATAAATACCACGAATTTCCGGAGGTAGAAGCTTCGATTTTTCTAAAGCTTCGTTTCCTCCCTGGTCGGTCACATCGCTATATCCGAAACCTCGTATCATTTCATCACGGATTTCGTCAGGTATCCCGGCAGATGTGATATCGGATAAGTTCTCAGGCGGGAAAAACTGAAAATAATCGCCGTAATACGCAGTCGCAAAAATTTTCACATATTCACTCGGCACCCCACTGACAACAGCTTTGTAATCAGGTATCGGAGCATTTGCCGGGAGTTTCATGACACCCGCTTGCGATACAGCCTTGACCACGGCTTCTCTGACTTCCACAGAACCGATCTTTCCGAGGAAATCTGCGATGTTCTCTTTGTTGACATAGCGGGTAACACCTCGTCCGGACTCAATTGATGTTGCGATTTCCTGCAAATCCTCAGGGAATCCATTCGCCTCAAGGTGCGACAATAGCGAAACGAGGCCGCCCGATCCTAAAGCGTCGGCAGCCCTGCGAAGAAGAGACGCGCGTTTACTGCCTGAACCCAAGGAGTTCAGGACCTCGTAAAATGCGGGGCTAAAACTTGGGTTACGACCTGCAAGGTCATACAATGCTTCGGACCTTTCCGGTTCATCAAGCGTTTTGATAACGTTATAAACGTCTTCCGGTCTTTCGGTACATCCAGTTGCCACAATTTCACTGACAAACGCGCTCGCTTTTCCTTTGTCATCTTCATTTTTAAGATTTTCAACCAAAAGCTCAAAACCCATATTTCTGATTTCCCTATCATCAACCGACAGATCGTCGGGAGAACGGCGAGATTCTTGACGATTATTTCGAACTTCAGAATTTTGATCTTTTGAAATATCGTCAGATTTCTTTTCGCAGCATGTAAGTAAAACTGAAGATATTGCAAACAATAATTTGTAGTTATGATAAGTTTTCATCACCCGATAGATACGTTGGTTTTTCTTGTATTTGTTCTGCAAGTCCTGCTCTGCCAGCGAAATTTCAAGTTTTCGATCAAAGGCTCCGAGTCAAGTGTAGTGTATCCCCAGCCCACTCCAACAACGTTGATTCCGGCAGTTACATTTATACTCGTTATAGCATTTCTCTTCACGAGAAGATCACTCAGACCCATCACAATTAGATTTGGCTTCGCGCCAACCACACAAGAACAATCGATGGAAATATTCACCGAATTCATTCTGTCGGATGAACTGTCCGTATAATTCATTTTAAAAATTGACGAGAAGCTTTTCTTACGGAGCTGACCATCCTTTTTTGTCAGTGTCCCTGTATCCGTGTCGATCTCTCGCCATGCCTTCACTTGAGCGGGAGAAAGATCGAGATTATTTCCTTGAGAACTCATCCAAATGTTTCCTCCTGCAGACGGAGAAATCGTTATCCATTGCTTGTTCGCGGAATCCCACGTTTCATTGCTCACTCGTTCCACAGCCACCAAGATCGTTGCGGATAATGGCGTAAAGACGAACCGTCTTGCTTTTTCGTTGATAGGACTGTAACTCGGCCCACCTAGGGAACCGGCAGCGTAAGGTCCCTGTGCTTCTCCGGATATCCTGATCCGCAACCGAGTCCGAGCATTGATATACCTGTATTGCGTGCTTTCCGCACTGGCTATACTCCGTGAGAATTTATGGCTTTGCTGGGTGATTTTCTGTTGATTATCATCGGCATCGGCCGTGCATTCGAGAGCGTAGTAACTCGAGCCATTACCTTCTTCGGCAGCGTTCACCTTTTCGGGGACATGGCTGGCGGCGATTAGCGCCAGTGTGGCACCTCCGGATTTTCGCAGGAAGCCGCGGCGGGTAAGTTGACCTGACTCTGTTGTTGTCCCTTGCTGCCCTTGGGAGGGGGAATGCCGTCCGATTAGAAATGGCGTTTTCATTTTTGGCAAATTCTTGGAAAGAATCTTTGAACCGCATTTCGGTTATCCAGAGTTTCTGGTTTCGGCGAGAAAAATCTCAAAAAAACTTCGAATCTTGCTTCCGAGCTTGATCCCAAGGGGATTTTCGGTGAACCGGGAGCATGGATTTTGAAGAGAATATCCCGCTAAGACTATGGATCAACCTCGGGCGGCGGCAGGATAGGAGGGACCGGATGGCGGGCCGGTTGGCCGAGGCCGGGTTAAGCGCCGAACGGTTCCCCGGTATTGACGCGCACGCCCATTCACGTCGCTGGAAAAACGATTCCGACGGGGATTGTGAAGGCTACGAGAGTCCCGGGCGCTATGCGCTCGCGCTTACGAAAAGGCTTGCGGTGAGGGAGGCGAAGCGGCGTGGCGCTCCCGCTCTGCTACTGATGGAGGACGATGCGGTGTTCCATCCGAATTTTCTCCGACTTGTTGAGTCGGTGGAGCTTCCCGACGATTGGGGGATCTTCTACTTTGGCTGCGCCCACCCTGAGAAACCGGAGTGGGCGGGAACGCGGGTGGTGAGAGTAAAATTCGCGTTGGACAATCATGCGGTCGCGATCCGGGCGGAGCATTATGACCGGGTGATGGAGATCCTGGACCGCAGGGGAAAGATAAATCCGGGTGTGGCTCGGGCATCAGATCAGTTTCTCGCTACCTTGGCCGATGAAATTCCGTGCTATGCGGCATATCCCAACCTTGTGTGGCAGGAGGTTTCGGACTCCGATCTGACGGGGGAACCATACTCGAACTACACGAAGGACGGGGCGCAAAAGAACTGGCAGGAGGCCGTCAGTCATCTGTTGCCAGGACTGGTCGACGATACTCCGTCCCGCCCGGTGAAGCCCGCGCTGCTCTTCCTTACGCGGGAGGATGTGAACCACCCGCAGATCTGGAGGGAGTTTCTGGGAGAGAATAGGGAAAGGGTCGGCATTTTCTCACACTCTAAAACAGCGCTACCACCCTGTGCATTTCTCCACGGCACCGCGATCTCGGTGCGTCACCGGACCGCTTGGGGAGATCTTTCGCTGGTCAGGGCGACGCGCGACCTCTTGCTCAACGCCCTGCAAAACGAAAGCTTCACGCACTTCATCCTGCTCTCCGAGAACTGCGTGCCGGTCATGCCTCTGGCGTGGATACTGAAACGGTTGGAACGGGACGGCAGATCGCAGTTCACTGCAAAGGGCCATGCGGAGACGACGGAGCGCAACCGCGGGAGGATTCCCGGTGAAACCATCGTTCCTCTCGATTGCTGGAGATTCCAATCCCAATGGTGGACGATGGACAGGGCGGCGGCAACGTTCGCCGCGGGTGTCGATTTCACGCCGGATTTCGTAAATGTGCCTTTTCCCGACGAATCTTATTTCTCAACCGTTCTCTCAATGCAGGGATATCCGTTAGATGACGAGGTGAACCCCCAGGCCAGCACCTGGGCGTGGTGGGAAAAGGACGCTGGTAGTCCGACATCCTGGCCGGTGATTCCCCGGGACAAACTGCGGAGGATCGTCAACTCGAACGCGATGTTCGCGCGGAAGTTCCCGGTTGGGGCGGATATCGGAAAGTACGGGCTTCATCTTGCGGAGGGGTGAGAAGGCTACTAGCGGTCTGCTTTCGAGAGTGCGAAAATAATTTTCTCCGCATCATAGACGCATCCCGCCCAGGTGCCTCCGGAGACGGATTGCAGGGCGGCCCAGAGGCGGGTGTCCCCGGGGAGATTCGGGTGGGGGGCGATGTCCGGGTGGGTCGGGCGGGTGGCGAGTAGCTCGTCGGCGTCTTCCCCGATGAGGTTGATGGAGCCGGTGAGGTCGTTCCGGTCGATGAGGATTTCGATGAGGTCGCCGTCACGGAGTTTTGCTATGGGACCTCCGGCGAGGGCTTCGGGGCCGATGTGGCCGATGCACGCGCCGGTGGAGACTCCGGAGAAACGGGCGTCGGTAAGGACGGCGACGGTTTTGCCCCACGGGATGTATTTGAGCGCGGAAGTGAGCTGGTAGGTTTCCTCCATGCCGGTTCCCGCCGGTCCGCAGCCGGCCAGAATGATGACGTCTCCGGCTTGCACCGGTCTTCCCGATTGTCCTTTGATCGCGGTGATGGCGGCGGCTTCCGAGGTGAACACGCGGGCCGGCCCGGTGTGGCGGTAGCGGTTTTCCGGATCGATCATGGAGGGGTCGATGGACGTGGCTTTGATCACGGAGCCTTCGGGCGCGATGTTTCCGGTGGGGAAAACGAGGGAGCGGGTGAGACCGGCTTTTTCCGCGGCGGCGGGGGACATGATGACGTGGTCGGGTTCGATCCCTTCCTTTCTGAAAAGAGTCTCCTTGGCGAGCTTCCGGGCCTCGGATTTCTCCCACCAATCGAGATTTTCCCCGAGGGTTTTTCCGGAAACGGTGAGGACATCGAGGTGGAGCAGATCGCGGAGGTGGAGCATGACCTCGGGGACGCCGCCCGCCATGAAGACCTGGACGGTGGGGTGGTTGCGGGGGCCGTTCGGCAGGGCATCCACCAGGCGCGGCGTACTCCGGGAAGCGCTGGTCCAATCGGCGACGGTCGGGGTTTTCAGCCCGGCGGCGTGGGCGATGGCGGGGATGTGCAGCAGCAGGTTCGTGGAGCCTCCGAAGGCGGCGTGGACGACGAGCGCGTTCCCGACGGCCTTGTCGGTGAGGATTTCGGAAAGGGGGATTTTTTTCTCCGCCAGATTCATCAGAGCGAGGGCGGAGCGGCGGGCGATATCCAGCCAGATGGGTTCGCCGGAGGGGGAGAGCGCGCTGTGCGGGAGCGCGATGCCGAGCGCCTCTGCGACGACCTGCGAGGTGGCGGCGGTGCCGAGAAACTGGCAGCCGCCACCGGGGGATCCGCAGGCGCGGCAACCCATATCCGCCGCGTGCTCCAGATCGATGAGGCCGTGGGAATACCGCGCGCCTATGGTCTGGACGATGGCGGTGTCTTCCGCTCCCTTCGCGGGAAGTGTCACGCCGCCTGGCACGATGACTCCTGGCAGATGTTTCGCGCCGGCGAGAGCGAGCATCATGGCGGGCAACCCCTTGTCGCAGGTGGCGATACCGAGCACGCCCTTCCGCAAGGGGAGCGAGCGGATCAGGCGGCGGAAGGTGACGGCCGCATCATTGCGGTAGGGGAGGGAATCGAACATTCCGTGGGTGCCCTGGGAGCGCCCGTCGCAGGGATCGGAGACGGCGGCGGCGAAGGGCAGGGCCTTGTTTTCGGAGAATGCTTCGGCCGCGGCTTTCACCATCAGATCGATCTCCCAGTGGCCGGTATGATATCCGAGCGCGATGGGTGTGCCGTCGGGTGCGCGCAGGCCGCCTGAGGTGCTGAGGATCAGAAACGGATCGCGCCCGATCTCGCTGGCCCGCCAGCCCATCCCGGCGTTCTGGGTCAGCCCGAAAAGGTTTCCCGAGGGTTCGCTTTCCAGCATTTCCCCGTCGATGGGTAATTTTCCGATCGGACCTGTGCCGGACGTGCGGGTAATGGGGAGAAGCGAACCGTCGCCGAGGATGGATTTCATGAGGCCGAGACTGGCCGGGAGAAATGCGTTTTCCAAGTACCCGTTTCCGCATCAGGCGGAGAGGTTGAACTGCTCGGTTTCCGGAGGTTGCGAACGTTTCAGCAGATCTTCCACGGTCGCGAGAATCTTAGGATTTCTCTCCCCGGAGCGGCAACGGATGCCGAATCCGTAGGCCCCCGGTAGGAGACCTCTGAATGCCGTAGCGACTGAAAGTCCCATCTTGCGCAGCCCGATTCTCGCTTCGCCGTCTCCCGGAAGCAGCAAGATTCCGATCCCCTGGCGGCAGGCGGCGATCGCCTCCGATTCCGTCGGCACGCTGATGTCCTCGGAGAGCTTGAACCCGTAGGTGCTCTCACACCAGCAGCGCAGGAAATTCCGAAATCCCGGAGCCATGGAGACGGCCGGTAGAATCACGCTGGATGCGGCGGCCTCGGGGAAATTGAAATCCGTTTCCGAAAGATCGTAGTATTCCGGATTCCACGCGACCGTGAGTCCGTTTTCCCGGCGTATGAACGAGGTCTTGAACCCGCTGAGGCGGTCGTCCTGAAGAAACGATCCGGCGATCACGATATCCGCCCGATACTCGGCCAAGCAGTTTTCCCAGTGGGCTTCCGGATCGAGCTTGTCCCATATTTCGGTGATCGTACCCGGTCCGGAATTCCGGATGGCGAGAGAATGCTGGGTGCCATCCGTGAGGATGCGGACCTCGCCGGATTCCGCCCGTTGCCAGTAGCCGAGACGCAGCACGACGCGAGAGAACTCGGAATCCACCGCGCGAATCAGAGGTAGTAGTTTTTCCCCTTCCGGCGTGAGGGTCACCCCGTCGGATCGGCGGTGAAACACGGGAAAACCGCAGATTTGTTCCAGCTTCGCAATGCGTAGGCTCACGGCCGGTTGGGTGATTCCGAGCGCTGTCGCCGCACCCGCGAATCCTCCTTGGGAAATGAGAGAGAGGGCGGCCGTAAGTTCTTTGATCTCGGGGGAAAGCATTTCTTTTCACTATTTCATCGTTCCCGCTATTTCAGAAAGTGATTCCGCAATCCGGAGCACAATCTGGGGAGGAACTCGTAAGGATGCTGCTGAAGATACAGCGCGTGAAGGGTGAGCGATGGTTGCCAGTCGGCAGGTGCGCTCACTTCGGTCCAAAAAAGTGGATCGGGGGAAATCTCGGGCACGAACATTCGCGTGCCGAGCGGGCACTCCATGGGATTGTCCAGCCAACGCAGCCAGTCCTCGTCCGCGATCGCCACGGTATCCGGCAGCTCCGGAGCAACGGAGCCGAGAGTGTGGAATTTACCGGAAGTGCCTTCCCCGCCAGCCGTTCCACGCGCGTACGCGCGCATCGGAATCGTCGCGATCTCGGGACGGGCGAAGCGTTCCCCGCAGGTTCCGCCGAAAGTTAGAAAGAGGTCGCACTTACCTTGAGCGAGAGCTTTGCCGGGATCGGCATCGCGTGACGGGATGAACGCGATACGGAATCCTTCCGTTGCCTGGAGGTCGCGGAAAATTTCCCGGAAGCCAGCGCTTCGAAAGATCGCCGGTGTGGTGGATACACGTAGCACCCGACCTATCTCACGTATTTCAGTGATCTTGGCCATCAGAGCATCCATCGCTTTTTCCAGGTTTCCTGTATCGGTGAAGAGTCGCTCGCCGAAGGGTGTCGGTAGAAGACCGCCGTCGGGCTGTGGGACGAACAATGTCTCACCGCATTGTTTGTCCATATCCTTCAAAAGTCTGGAAACGCTTCTTTTACTGGAGAACATCGTATCGGCAGCCTTCGAGAGATCCCGTTCCACGTACACACGCCGAAACGCTTCGACATGTCGGTAGTCGGGACAGGGGGTTTTTGGTCTCAAACTGCTAGTATCATTCCACATCGCTGACGAAGTCGGAGATGTTACGGATTCTTTCGGCCTTTTCTATCTGTTAGATTATCCAAAAAGTACCCAATCCCGATACAGGTGGAAGAAAAAGGAGGTTTCACGCAGCCCCCCCCCCCGGGGGATCTGCGTGAAACCGTGCGCATACCTTCGGCAGCTATGCCTGCGGACGCCGCCTCTTGAGAAGCAGGGCGGCAGACACACATGAAAGGATAAGTCCTGATGGTTCAGGGACTTGTGTCACCTCGAAGTTGCTGAATGTAAGGACGTTCTGGTTGCCGGCGGTTCCACCGAGAGCCGATACACCTACCCCGGTCGTCGCGGCGAAGGCGAAATCGAGCTGGCTAAGCGCTTGGCTGGACTTGAACTGGAAGTTGAATGTTCCGGTGTCGCTCCCTGTTCCAAGGGTGACGAGGTTCGCCAGGTTCAGGAGTTCCGCGCTCTGGTTCGAGGAACTGGATACGCTCGCGTTGGTGATTCCGAAGGTGGAAGCAGAGAGAAGGTTCGCTGGAAGTCCGGCGCCACTCGTGACATCGAAGCTTACGTTATAGAGTTGGTCCTGGGCGATGGCGAGTCCGCTGATGGCCGCCTGTGACTGCCAATTGTAAAGAACGCTCGCTCCCGCAACCTGGTTCACAAGCCCTTCCAACTCATCGCTTACATCGATCAATCCGCCGAGAAATACTGCTTCGGTCGTGATCTCACGACCGAAAACGAGTGAGTTTCCCGTCGTTTCGGTAAACGCTGCGAGTTGAGCGTCGAGCCTTGCGACAGGAACGAAGACACTGACCTCGGTCCGCACCTGGGCATGGCCGCCGGCGGTATGGGTCCAGGTACGCGTGCCACTTCCTTGGGATGCTACCACGGGGTTGTTGTTGACTGAAAGCGCCAGAAGACCGGAGGTCGCGCCGGCACGGCGGACTTTGAAATCCGGATCATAGAATCCGCTGCTTCCGATGATGGTCTGCCCGAGGAGGCAGCCGGGAGCGAGTCCGAATGCCGAGGCTACTATTAATGATCTCATGTGTTTGGTGGGGTGTGGGTTGTTACATAGGGAGGCTGCTTTTCGTTTCCGCCGGATGGCGAGATGCGAATCCACAGGAAGGTCATGATGAAGCTATCCCCGGCTCGACACAATGATCCCGTTGGACGTAATGATTATGTATCCATAACTTAGAAGATGATCCTCTCAAGTCATTGGAACCTAACGGTTATGGTTTCCCGATTTTCCGGGTTTTCGGTAGCTAGGGTCAGTTTCAGATCGTGAAACGACATGAATTGCCCGCAACCGCGCATTCGAGCTTATCGCCCGATCAGTTCGGCGGTTTCACTCGGAATCCCCAGGGACATCCGGGCATATCTGGCCGCGGATCTTTTTCGGAAGACTGTCCAGGACGAGAGTATACGAATGGGCGACGAGTTCCCTGACAAGAGTGGCGGTCAACGTGCCGTCTAGCACCAGTGTGTTCCAATGGCGTTTGTTCATGTGATAGCCGGGCAGGATGGATTCATATTCCTCGCGTAGGAGGATGGCGCGCTCGGGATCGCATTTCAGGTTCAGTCGCAGGGGCTCGTTCGCCGGCGAGTGCAGGGCGAAAAGTTTCCCGCCTACCTTATGCACGATGGTTTCCGGTCCGAACGGAGTCGATTCCTCCGCACCTGGGAACGAAAAAAGGATTTCCTGCAGCCGTGAACTCGTCATGGCATACGTTTCTGACTGGATAGCGGGAGGAGAACAACTGGAAACGAATGTTGACCCGGGGGGCGGGTGTGAAAGATGCGGGCCGGGTCCGGCGTTTCGGGATACATGCCCGTAAACCGCACGCTAGCTCTTGTCCCGTTCTGCCTGGTGGCAGGTTTGTCTTCTGTCCATGCCGCCGAAAAGGAGGCCCCTTACCCGGTGGTGATCCACGAAGATGAGTTTGACGGGAAAACACTGGAGAAGCCGTGGGGATCCTGGAAAAGCGAATCCGCGGTGAAAGACGGGGTGATGGTCGGAATCACTCCGAAAGGCTCGGACCATCCTTCGGTCAACCAGATCAGCTTCGAGCCCAGGGCGGATCTGGAAGTTTCCCTTTCGTTCAAGTTCGCCGGCTCCGACCGGTTCGCGGTCATGTTCCGCAATCCGGGTTTCGAGGGTTCCCACGCCGGGCATATCTGCGATGTGATGGTCACGCGTGATGCCGTGATGCTTCAGGACGGGAAGACCGGCCGTTTCCGCAGCGATCTAAGCGAGGCCAGGAAGGCGGGTAAGAAGCCTGACAAGGCCACGACCGAGATGCTGAAAGAGAAAAGTGCGCGCACGGCCATGGACCTCGATCCGGAGAAGTGGCACGAACTCAGGATCAGAATATCCGGGGATACCATGAGCGCTTGGGTCGATGGGAAAAAGGCCGGTCCACTCGTTTCCGAAGGCATCGCCCACCCGACGAAAACAAATATGAACATCACCACCATGGGCCGGGAAATGCTCTACGATCATTTCTCCCTGCGGTCGGCGAAGTGAGATGCTTCCTCACACCCCGAGCATCAGTGAGATGTGCTCTGCGGTGAGCTCGCCCATCGAGGTGCAATCCGTGAAGTCCTTGGTCCCGTGCATGCGGTTGAGTTCCTTGGCCAGGAGGTGGACGTGGGAGTCGGGCGCGATCTGTTCCCGTCTCATGACTCCCAGGAGCGCGCGCAGACGGGTGCTCTCCACCTTCGCCCGGCGGG
>CAVSNV010000004.1:0-371316 GCA_963729485.1 uncultured Verrucomicrobiae bacterium | reverse complement strand
CCATCTGGGCGTGTTCCTCGTTCACATACTGATCGATGGTTTTCCGGTTCAGCACATCGAAGGCAAGCCTCGTGATGGGTCGGTTCGAGTTGAAACGGAAAGCCAGGTAGATATTGCCGTTGCCCTCGTAGGACTGTTGGTCGAAGTCGATGGCCCGCACCCGGTACTGCACCTCCTCGAAATCCGGCGTGATCTCCACGACGTAGTTCACGCTACGCATGTCCCCGAGCAGGCGGATGAAGGAGCGCTCGGTGAATTTCGTGAACTCTTTCGCGATGCGGACCTTGTTGAGTTCTTGTTTGGGAACGTAATCGCGCAGGAAGGTGTCTCCCGGCACGCCGGCGATGTGCTCCTCGATGAGCGTGTTCCCCTTCACCAGATAGTTGATACGGCTGGGGGAAAGGATGTGCTCCAGCTCCAGCCCGTAGATGCGGGAGGCGTCCGCCTGCTTCACATAGAAATAGTCGGAGTTGTCGTTGAAGAGGTTCGTCACCCGGATGCGGAACGGTTTCGAGTTTCCGAAATCTCCGAAATCGATCCGGTCCACCAGCAAATGCTCGTGCTCCTCGGCCGCCGCGTCCCGCCCGATTTTCAGTTCGCTGTAGATGCGGATCAGCCGGGGCCGCAGCTCTTCAAGTACCTCCGGCGGATACATCGCCGTCAGCCAAAGGGTCTCCCGCCCGCCCGGATCCTCGTAGGGAACCGCACCCGTGAACCGTCTCAACTCCGAATACACCCGCGGTATTTCCCTCAACCTGTCGAAGCGGTAAAGATACTGCCGCAGTGGCGCGGAAACTTCATACATCGTCTTTCGCGCCGGGATCATTGCGTAAACTTTAGGCCTTGGACTCGAAACGCCAAGATCCTTCTGGGAGCTGCTTGGCCAGAAACGCGCACAAAAAAATGGCCGGCTCCTGAAGCGGGGCCGACCATTGAGATTTGAAAGTCGAGACTCAAGCCTCGTCTTCGGTCACGTCGCCTGCGTCGACGGTGATCGTGAGGGTCGCGGTGACCTGCGGGTTGAGTTTGATTTCGATCTGGGACTTGCCGGATTTTTTGATCGGCTTGTCGAGAAGGATGTCGTGACGGTCGATTTCGATTCCGGCGGCCTCGAGTTCCTTGTGGATGTCGATGCTGGTGACGGAGCCGAAGGCCTTGCCACCTTGGCCGGTGGAAAGAGTGAAGGACGGGCGGAGCTTGGAGATCTTGGTGGAGAGTTCCTGCGCTTGCACGAGTTCATCTGCCTCGCGCTGGGCACGGGCGGAGTTGAGGGCTTCGACATGGCGGAGATTCGCTTTGGTCGCCTCGTAGGCCTTGCCTTGCGGGACGAGATAGTTGCGGGCGTAGCCAGCGCGGACTTTGACGACATCGGCTTCGGCGCCGAGGCCTGCGATCTTTTCTTTGAGGATGACTTGTGCGTTGGCCATGGTTTGAAAGTGTTTGGTTGAGAAACGGGCGGCGGATTTAGGCTCGCAGGGTAGCCGGGTCAAGGAGAATCCTGCCATGAATGAAGGATTTTTTTAGAATTTCGTGCGAAGCAGTCAGGGAAGCATCGTGAAATCCGTGTGATTCGGCCTGTCATCCGGTGTGTGGAATGCTTAGAAAAGCTTTTATGAACAAGCCGGATCCAACGAAGTTGAGAGGGAGGGAGCTGGTTTCCGCCATGGATTTCCGGAAACTCCCGAAAGTCTTGCTGCATGAGCATCTCGATGGCGGATTGAGGCCGTCAACCGTGGTCGAACTGGCGAAGGACAGCGGATATGCCGGGCTGCCGACGGAGGATGCCGGGGAGCTGGCGGATTGGTTCCACCGAGGGGCGCAGCGGGGAAATCTTCCGGAATACCTGGAAGGTTTCCAGCATACCTGCGGTGTGATGCAGTCGAAGGATGCGTTGGAGCGTGTGGCCTACGAGTTTCTCGAAGACATGAGGGAGGACGGTGTCGTCTACGCGGAGGTCCGCTTCGCCCCCCTGTTGCATGTGCATGGCGGGCTGACCCAGGACGAAGTCGTTCAGTCCGTTCTGGCCGGTCTGCGCCGGGGGGGAAGGATTTCGGCGTGAGATGGGGACTGATCATCTGCGCCCTGCGCCATCTCAATACCTCGTTGGAAGCGGCGGAACTGGCGATCCGCTGGCGGAACGAGGGCGTGGTCGGCTTCGATCTGGCGGGCGGGGAATCCGGATTTCCCCCGAAAAAGCATGTCGATGCCTTCCATGCCATCGAGCGGGCGAATTTCCACATCACGATCCATGCGGGCGAGGCCTTCGGGCTGGAATCGATCTGGCAGGCGCTCCAGTATTGCGGTGCACACCGCTTGGGTCACGCGACCCGCCTGCGCGATGATATCGAGGTGAGGGAAGACGGATCCTTGAAGCTGGGAACGCTCGCCCAATACGTGCTGGACCGCCGTATCCCGCTGGAAATGTGCCTGTACTCGAACCTCCATACCGGTGCCTGCAAGCACCTTGCGGAGCATCCCTTCGGGCTGTTTTTCAGAAACGGCTTCCGAGTTTGCCTGAATACCGACGACCGCCTGATGAGCGACACCACCATGACCAAGGAGACCATCCTTGCCACGGAGCTCTTCGATCTTTCCCTCGCCGATCTCGAACGGCTCAGTCTCAACGCGATCAAAAGCGCCTTCGCCCCTTTCGACCAGCGCTCCGACCTGCTTTTCAACACGATCAAGCCGGGTTATGCGGCTTTGAGGGGAGGGTGACTTGAGGAAGCTGCCAGCTCCTGGTCCAACGGATCGTATCACGCCATGGATCCGCGTATTTTCCCGATGGATCCACGTCTCTCGATTGCCCGGTCCGGTGGGAAAATCCGGTGGTGACCAGGCCCGCGACGACAACAGGAGCGATCAGGACGAAGGAGAATTTTCCAATCATCGGGTAGCTGAACCCGTGGTCGTTTCTCCCTGATGAATACGGCAGCGGCGAGCAGTTTTCTCATGCTCCCGGGAATCCGGCCGCGGATATGCGGATTCCACTTGGCAACGGCATGGGGAACGGGGGAGGGTAGCGGCATGTCAACAACAGCGTTTTTGAAGGAAATGTTCGACCTCACCGGCAAGACCGCGGTCGTGATCGGTGGAACGGGCGAGCTTTGCGGCACAATGGCAGTCGGCCTCGCTCGGGCAGGTGCGGAAGTCGTTCTCGGCGGGCGTATCAAGGAAAAGGCGGAGAAACGACTCGCGGAGATCGAGGGCCACGGTGGAAAGGGCTACTTCGTCCCTGTCGATGTCACCTCCCGCCAGTCCCTGCACGACATGCTGGAAACCATTTTGGAAAGATCCGGCGGAGTCGATATCCTGATCAACGGCGCGGGTACGAACTCCCCGACGCCTTTCCTGGAAATCCCGGAAGACGAATACGCCCGCATCATCGACACGAACCTCACGGCGATCTTCCGCGCCTGCCAGGTCTTCGGGCAATATTTCGTCGATGAAATGAGGCCCGCCTCCATCATCAACCTCGGCTCCATTTCCGGTCTCAACCCGCTTTCCCGCGTTTTCACCTACTCCGCTTCGAAGGCCGCCGTCCACAACCTCACCCGCAACCTCGCCCGCGAATGGGCGGACAAGGACATCCGGGTGAACACCCTCGTCCCCGGTTTCTTCCCGGCGGAACAGAACCGCAAGGTGCTCGACGAGTCCCGCGTCCTGGACATCCTCCGCCAGACACCGGCCTCCCGTTTCGGAAATGCCGAGGAACTCATCGGAGCCACGCTGCTGCTCTCCTCCGCGAAGGCAGGCTCCTTCATCACCGGCACGGAAATGATCGTCGATGGCGGCTTCCAGGCCATGAGTCTGTGAACCGGACCCGCCTCCGGGTAGCCCTACCGGAAAGTCGCCCCTCGGGTTCCAGCGCCACGCTCCGATTCTAAAAATCGAAAGGATGGTGCTCCCGACAGGAATCGAACCTGTATCTAAGGTTTAGGAAACCCTTGTTCTATCCGTTGAACTACGGGAGCAGTGCTCGTGGAGCGGGAGGCAACCTAGCGGAGGGTTGATTCTTCTGACAAGTCCTTTTCCCGTTTCGGATTCCAGACCCGGGCATCGGACGATCGAGTCGCATTCCCCATCTCCGGACCGGACGGGATCCGGTTCGTTGGAAATCCGACGAACCGTTCCAAGGCTCGACCGCGAACGGCCCGGATCGATTTCGGGACATGGAATTCCGCTTTTTTTGACTCCGGTCAAAAGCACGGGCTTCCCGATGTTGCGGAAAAGCCCGGCCAGCGGCTTGCTGTCCGACATGGCCACCACAGCACCAGCCCTTTCGGAAAAAACCATCTCCATCGTCAAAAGCACCGCACCCGTCCTCCAGGAAGGCGGCGAGGCGCTCACCCGGCATTTCTACGAACGGATGTTCCGTGAAAATCCGGAAGTTTCCTCGCTTTTCAACGCCTCAAACCAAGCCGGAGGCACCCAGCAGCGCGCTCTCGCCGGAGCGATATGCGCCTTCGCGGCCAACGTCGACAAGCTTGAAGTCCTAGGCACCGCCGTTGAGCGCATCGCCCAGAAGCACGCCGGACTGCGCATCCTTCCGGAGCATTATCCCATCGTCGGATCCAACCTGCTCGCCTCCATCCGCGAAGTGCTTTCCCTCCCGGAAGACCACGAAATCATCACCGCATGGGGCGAAGCATACGGCTTTCTCGCCAGCATTCTCATCGGCCGGGAAGAACAGATCTACACCGGCCAGGAGTCCGTGGAAAACGGCTGGAGCGGATTCAGGGAATTCAAAATCGCCCGCAAGGAGGCGGAGAGTGATGTGATCGATTCCTTCTACCTGGTCCCGGAAGACGGCTCGAAGCTCCCGTCCTACAAGCCCGGCCAATACATCACGGTGCGCGTCCCGGATTCCAAAACCGGCACGACCATGCGGAACTACAGCCTCTCCTCCGCCCCCGATCCCGAGCATTTCCGCATCAGCGTGAAAGCCGAACCCGAGGGAGCCGTCTCAAATTTCCTCCACGGAAAATCCGAGGGCGCCACCCTCGAAGTCGGCCCGCCTTGCGGCGAGTTTTTCCTGGACCTGTCCGAACATCACGAGCGCCCGCTGGTCCTGCTCTCCGCCGGAGTCGGCATCACCCCGCTGCTGGCGATGCTCGAAAGTGTTGTCGCCGAACGCCCCGACCGGAAAGTCGTTTTCATCCACGGCTCCCTGCACGGGAAAACCCATGCCTTCGCCGACCACGTCCGCGAGATCGCCGCGCAAAACGACAACGTCAGCGCCCACATGCGCTACAGCGACCCGAGCGAGGAAGATCGCGCGGAAAAGCGTTTCGACAGCACCGGCTACATCGACGCGGAGCTCATCGAGAGCCTCGTCCCCGGCCGCGATTGCGACTATTTCTTCTGCGGTCCCAAGCCCTTCATGACATCCATCTACCGCCAGCTCCTCGCATGGGGCATTCCTGGCACCCAAGTGCATTTCGAATTCTTCGGCCCTCGCGAGGAGTTGGAGGCGGGCTGATACTTACGCCACCTTCCTCAGTCTCCGCCCGGTCCGACTCGTATTCTTCACCACTTTCCCGTCCTCGAGTATGTGGAGGAGGCGGAGCAGATCGTCCTCGCTGATATCGACGAAGGAACCCAGCTCGCGCATGGCGGAGACGATCTCCTCGTGCGTGTGGGTGGAGGGGAAATCCTGTTCTTCCGCCTTGGCGAGGGCGAGCGGGTAGCGGCGCCATCTGAAGGCGAGATTGAAGAGAATGGCTACTCCTACGATCATCGTGGCATTGATGATCACCGGGAGGAGCACGAAGTGAAAGCCGAGCGCGTGGATCGCCTCGCCGCCGATCACGGCGGTCAGCGCGGTCGCCCCGCCGGGCGGATGTATGCATTTCAAATGATGCATCAGAGTGATGGAAATGCCGACGGCACAAGCCGCTGCGAGAGGTGGCGATCCTATCCATCTACCGCACGCGACTCCCACGAGCGCGGAGATCCCATGCCCGGCGATCACCGGCCATGGCTGTGAAAGCTGACCGTGTGGGACCGCGAAAAGCAGCACCGCGCTGGCACCCATCGAGGCGATGAGCGCGGAGGCTTTCGGAAGATCGAGAAACGCCCCTGTTATGAGAATGAGCAGGAGAACGGCGACAAATCCCCCCACGCCCGCGATGAGCTTTTCCTTCGAGCAAGTCGGATTCAACTCGATGCCGATCCATCTCGCGACTTCTCTGAAAATGCGTTGCGGAAAACGGCTGACGGCTGGATCGGAAACGGTATGAAAACGGCTCATAGGGCGAAGAAGGTGCTTGCGTTATATCGTGATACGATATATTTCAAGCGAAACATGTCGGCGAAAAACAGAGGATTGACGGACTCGGATTATAGGAAGCTGGCGGATTTCCGCTACGAGCTGCGGCGCTTTCTGGACTTCAGTGCGAACGCGGCGGCCTGCGAGGGCCTCACCCCGCAGCAGCATCAGGCTCTGCTGGCGATTCGTGGGAATGCGGAACCGCCCTCAAGCGTCGGCTATCTGGCCAGGCGTCTGCGGATCCGTCCGAACACGGCGGCGGAGCTGACCCAGCGCCTGGAGCAGGCAGGACTCATCACACGGACGGAAAACGAAGCCGACCGCCGCGCGATGGATCTCGAGCTGACCGCCGATGGAAAGCGGCGCCTCGAAGCGCTGACTCTCGCCCACCGTCGCGAGCTTTCCCAGCTCCGCCCGGTCGTGGCCGAACTTTTGGAAAGCCTGGACGAGAACGAGAAGTCAGCCGAATTTCATCCAGGACCAGCGGCTGAATCTCATCGCTCTCGTAGTCGGCCTAGCGTCCGCAGCGATAGGAATCGGCCTGCTCGGACTCATCCATCTCATCACCAACGTCACCTTCCATGGCGATTTTTCCTTTGCGGAGAGACGAGCGGATTTCTCGACATGGGCCGCATGGGCCATCCTTGTTCCCGCGGCGGGAGGCCTCGTCATCGGCCTGATCGCACGCTTCGGCAGCCCGGCCATCCAAGGTCACGGCATCCCCGAAGCGATGCAGGGAGTGATCCTGAACCGCAGCAGGATCCCGCTGAAAGTCGCCATCCTGAAACCGGTTTCCACCGCACTTTCCATCGGCACGGGGGGACCATTCGGCGCGGAGGGTCCGGTGATCGCCACCGGCGGAGCCATCGGTTCACTCTTCGGCCAATGGCTTCCGGCCAATGACATCGAAAGAAAAATCCTGCTCTCCGCCGGAGCGGCGGCGGGCATGACCGCGGTTTTCGGCACGCCGCTCGCAGGCGTGTTGCTGGCGGTGGAATTACTGCTTTTCGAGTTCCGCTGGCGCAGCCTCATGCCGGTCGCGCTCGCCGTCGGCGCGGCGATGGCCTTTCGCGGGACGATGGACGAGCCTTTTCCCATGCTGCCGATGCCCTCGCCGGAGGCCCCCGGTCCGCTGATCGCGATCGGCGCGGTGCTGGTGGGAATCGCGGGCGGGGTTTTCTCCGTCGGGATGACCCACGCGTTGCATTGGATCGAGGAGATCTTTGAGAAAATTCCACTGCCGTGGATGTGGTTTCCGATGATAGGCGGGCTGGCCGTGGGGCTGATCGCATGGGTCGATCCGCGCGTGCTTGGCGCGGGCTATTTCAATCTGCGGGAGCTTCTCGCCGGGGAAATGATGTTCAGCGCGTTGATCGCGTTGCTCGTTTTCAAATTCCTAGCCTGGTCGATCTGTCTCGGCAGTGGCACGGCCGGTGGCACGCTAGCTCCGGTGATGACCATGGGTGGCTGCGTCGGCGCGTTGGTATGCCTCGGCTTGCACCGGATCCCCGGATTCGAGGTTTTCCCCATGGGAATCGCCGCACTTGTCGGGATGGCCGCGGTCTTCGCGGGATGCTCGCGGGCCTTTCTCACATCCGTAGCGTTTTCCTTCGAGGCCACCCATTCGACCGCCGCCTTCGGTCCCCTGCTACTGGGCTGCGCCTTCGCGGTGCTGGTATCCCGCCTGATGATGAAGGAGTCGATCATGACGGAGAAACTTTCGCGCAAAGGAGTGCGTGTGCCCTCGGACTACGAGCCGGATCTGCTTGCCGGGAAAACCGTCGCCTCCGCGATGCTGCGCGATCCGCTCACCGTTCCCTCGGAAATGACCGTGGGCGAGTTGACCGGAAAAATCACCGGGACGCGGGATCCCTGGAACCGCGCCCGGCTGTTTCCCATCACCGATGGAGGGAAGCTTGTCGGCGTGATCAGTCGCTCCGATATCCTCGCCGTCTCCGCCGGGTCCATGGACATGCCCGTCCTCGAAGTCGGCACGGTAGACGTGCACACCGCCCGTCCCGAGGACTCACTCGCCGAGGCTACGGAAAAAATGGTCGCACACGGCATCGGCCGCCTCCCGGTGATTTCCCGGGAGAAACCGGGAAACCTGGTCGGCATTCTGACGAGACGGGAGATCCTGCTCGCTCGGAACAGGTAGGCGGATGAGGGCCGGACCGGTCATTCGATCCGAGCGATCTCGACACGTCCTCGATATCCGGATTGAGTCGATCAGGGAGAGTTCGACAATGGTTTTCGGCGCACTCCAGTCGGTCGTGAGGCCCTTCCGGAAGACCTTCAACCCGAGGGCTCCAATGAGTTCCGCTTCCCGGATTGCCAACGGAAGATCTTGGGAAATCACCCGGGAACGCACTTTCTCGGAGCCGCCTTCCCGGATGTAGGGTTTCAGTAGCGTGCTGGTATCGAGATACAGGATGTTCTCACTCCACCATACTGATTTCGAAACTGCCGGTCACCTTCAGCTTCACGTCGGATTCGCGGGCGGACTCGAAGAGGGATTTCAAATCAGCGTCCAGCTTACGGAGACTCGCGAGACGTTCCTCCGAACCGCGACCGGCTCCGGAGCGCTCGCCTTCGCTGTGGCTTTCGAGGGTATGGAAGTCGATTTTGCTTTTCACCATCGCACCGAGAACCTGGCGGGCCTGGTCCGGGGTGAAAGTGCCGTCGATGAGTTGGAATTGTCGGGTGGGATCGTTCATGGTTCTGTTTTTTGAAATACTACATATCTAGTGAATGCCAGCTCCCGTTGCGGCGCTGACTGGCGGTCTTTCCGGAAAGCACGATGAGGTGGATCCATTCGTTGTCGAAGAGTTCGCGGACTCCGGGTTGATCGGCGAGCACCGCATCGATGAGATCCGGCGCGCTCTCGATCACCACGGTGAGACGGCGCGGCTCGTGGACGAAATCCGTGCCATCGTGGATGGACTGGAGAGGCAGGCCGGAGCGGAGATCCCCCGCATTTCCTTCGATGACTCCGAGTCCGCCGACGACCTGATGGATGGTCTTGTTCCCTGCGGCGAGCATCTCGGGATTCGTACGAGATCCGTAGTGACTGAAGATTGATCCAGCTCGCGACCACCACCGGGGCGGTCAGGATGGCGGTGAGGATCGCGGATCCGGGGTCGGCGGCGGGGTCGTATTCCTGGAGGAAAACACGACCCTCGAGCTTGAGGCCGGCGGTGCGCGAGCGTGGCGCGGCGATGAGTGCGGCGTTGTTCGCCAGAGCCCATTCGGGCCTGATCTGCGCGATATCCGTGCCACGTGATCTGATCGCTTTTTCCAAGGACTCGCCTTGCACATCGGAGAGTCCGAGTCTCGGAGCACGTTCTTTCCTGGTGGCTGCGCTGGCATTTTCCAGAGCGGCTTCCAGCACGCCTACTTCGTCACGGTGGCCGGCGGGGATTTCCTCCTTCTCATAGAGTTGGAAATCATCGGTGAGCGTATCGTGTTTCCCGGCCAGGAAATGCGTGTCCTCCGGGATGGCGATTCCCTTTTCCGCGAGAATGGCGCGGACTCCGGGATCGTTCAGGGTGGTGGCGGCGAGGCGGGCGTTGACATCTCCGGCGTGGCCTCCGCAGGCACCGCAATCGAGCGAGGAGGCGTAGGGATTGTTCGCGCTGTGGCTGCCGTGGCCGCAGACAAGGACGAGGCGGGCGAAGTTTTTCGTCAGGCTCATGCCGCGCAGGGCCCCTCGGCGAGAGCAGCGCGCTCCTCGGTGGAGAGATCCGCCATCCCGGGTCTCGGCGGTGCGGTTCCATTGGCTTTTTCGCGGGAGGAGATGAGCTTGGCACCGAAGGCGAGGCCCAGCGATTCCACGAAAGTGAAGCAAGAGGTGGCGGAGTTCTGGAACGCTTTCCACGCGCCTTTCTCCGCGAGCATCCTGTCTGTGTTCGCGGGAGATTTCTCGCTGCTTTCAATAGGCGGAACGAGCAGGACCGGACAACGTGGCGCGGATTTCCCCGCGCACGCCGGCTGATGCGCGACGGGGAATCCGAAGAACCCGGCGAAGCCGAGGGTATGTGCGCCGGGCAGGGCTGCCTCCAGGTGGCGGCGGACGATTTCCGAACGCACGTCGATGCAGAAAACCGCTTGCACCGGAGCGCGTTCGGCGGAGTTGCTGGCGGGCTGTTCGACCAGATCCGCTGCCAGGTTCTTCTGATAACCCGCTTCGTAAGCCGATTGCCAACGAGCGAGCGCGGTATCGGTTCCGCTGTTGGAAACGGGCTTCTGCTGTTCCCAGGCGGAGACGAGCGCCTGGTCGTTTCCGAATCCGTTCAGAAGCGCGGCGTCGTAGGCGAGGCGGACTGCGAGAAAGTCCAGAAGGGCGCGATTTTCCGTGCCGCGCATCGCATCCTCGCGGACGAGATACTGGACGTGCCCCGCCCAGCCGGAGTTGCCAGCGAGCTGACGATGGAGGAAATCCGCGAGTTCGACTCCCTGCGGTGCAAGCAGTTCGAGGCATTTCCCCACGGCGTCCGCAGGATCGACCGGCAGACCGCCTACAAACTTGCGGAAGCCTGGCAGCCCGAAACTTTCCGGCTTCCTGTCGTGGACGGCGGCGGCTTTCCAAGCGCTGAACAGGCCGAGGCCTTTCCACGGCGAGAGCCAGGTTGTCTGGTTTCGGTCGAAGTGTACGGCACACCACTTGGCGACCTCCTCGGAGACGAAACGCGCCCAGTGAGCGTGGGGCAGTCGCTGATCCAGCACGTCGGCGAAGGTGGCGATGGGTGGGACCCCGGTGCTTTCCGAGAGGGCGGCGACCAGTTTTTCCTGAGTCCAGACCTCATCGGTGAAAGTCGCGAGATGCTCGGGGGTGATCTCACCTTTTTCCCAGGCATCCAGGTATAAGGAAGGTGCCTGCACCGGAGCGTGACCAAGGGTGCGGCGGAGGGTGGCGGAGGCCTCCGCGAAGGGGCGGTCGGTGAAACCGAGGAAGGGATTGACGGCCACGAAGTGCTCCAGCGGCCACAAGGGTGGTATGCGCTTGAGTGCCTCCGTGATGGCGGGTTTCAGATCGGTTGGCAGCTTTTCAAGTGTGGTGTGCATATGGAGAATGGAGATTGGAGATTTCGGAATCAATTGAATTTCTTGGTGGGCCAGAGACGGTTGAGGAAACGGTTGGCAAGCGTGCCGACGTAGAATCCGCTCAAGGCGTGGACGTAGAGCTGCTGCCCGATGGTGTGGCGCGAGGCGCGCCAGAGCAGCGACTGGAAGATGAAGAGCGCGATGAACGAGGCGGCGATGAAGACCGCCAGCCATGTCGGGACCGGAGGAGCGGCGGGAAGCGGCAACAGGTATCCGGCGGCAAGATGCAACGCCAGGCCCGCGAGTGTCACTCCGATCGCTGCGGCGAAGGCGCGCGGCAGGCTGCCGGGGTGGCCGGACCATGCCCTGGCGATCCCGTATGCGATGGCGAAGGTCAGGATCAGGAGGAAAACCACCGGGGTGGCGACAGCCGTCGGGATGAGCATGTGAAGCCCGGTCGCGATGGTGGCAACTATGGCCGCGGCGGCGAGAGTGCCGAGAGCGAGGGAACTCGTCGCCAGCGGGATGGCGGCGCGGGGTGTTGCTCCGATGGTCGATCCAGCCTGGAGGAAAGCGTAGGCTTTGTACATCGAGTGGGCGACGAGGTGGAGCAGCGCCAGCCCCCATGCGCCTAGGCCGACCTGTATCATCATGAAGCCCATCTGCGCGATGGTGGAGAAGGCGAGCGCGCGTTTCACACCCGGCTGTGCCAGCATCACGATGGCTCCGAAGACAGCCGTGATGGTGCCTACTACGGCAAGCAGGTGCAGCGCACCGGGAGCCGCGGTGAACACGGGAGCGAGGCGCAGGACCAGGAAGCCACCGGCGTTGATGATCCCGGCGTGCATGAGTGCGGAGACGGGAGTCGGCGTGTCCATGGTATCCGGAAGCCAGCTATGGAAAGGAAACTGCGCGGACTTCAGCATGGCGGTGAAGGCGATGAGAAATGCGGCGGCGGGCAGTCCCGCGAGATTTCCTCCGGTGATGGAGGCGACCAGCTCATCGATACGCCAGGTGTGATGCCCGGCGTAGAGGATGAGTGAGGCGGCGAGCAGGGAAAGCTCCGCCACGCGGCTGAAGACGAATTTTTTCCTCGCGGCGAAAACCGCTCCGGAGCGATCCGGATGGTGCAGCAAAAGGCGGTGGAGGCATAAGCTGGTCGTGGTCCAGGCGCCGACTAACAGAAGCATGTGGTTGGAAACGACGAGGGTGACGACGGAGACGAGCGTGAGGCACATCGCTACGAGGAAACGCGTGCGATGCGGATCTCCCTCAAGGTAGCGGGCGGAGAATCGCAGGACGACGATCCCAAGAAAGATGACGAGGACGGCCATGGTCACGGCCAGGGTATCGAAGCGGACGAGGCCGAGATCCGGCGGGAAGGTCAGGAGGTTGAGGACTTGCATCGGGAGAAACATGACAAACTTTTCCTATTTAGGGAATGACATGGTTTCTACTGATGCGTTAGGTTTTATAAAACGATAGACCCGAGCCTGCGAACGTGGCGAAAGCGGAATGACGATCCGCCGGGGGATCAGGATTCGCCCACGAACTTTTCGAAAGCTCTAAGGGTTTCCTTGCTCACATGGTGTTCCATGCCTTCCGCATCGACTTCCGCGACATCGGCGCTGACTCCGAGCTTTTTCAGAAGGGCGACCGTGACCGCGTGCCGATGACGGGCGTCTTCGGCGATGGTCCTCCCCTCGTCGGTCAGGAAAATCGATCGGTAAGGCTCGCTCGTCACGTAGCCGTCCCGCTGCAGACGGCGTATGGTCTGGATGACGGTGGCGTGGGAAATTCCAAGACGGCTGGCGAGGTCCACGACCCGTGCCTCCCCGGTCTGCTCGATCAGATCGGAAATGGCCTCCAGATAGTCTTGGGCGGTTTCCTTGGCATGCTGCTCGCGGGTCGCCTTCATCGCCTTCGCTTGCGCTTCGGAGCTACGGGGTGAGGAGGCGGACAGCCGTATGGGTTTCGCTTTTTTCGTCATGCGCCGGCGAGCATGTGCCGGGAGGCGACCGTCAGGCAAGCACGTCGTTGTGTAGGTGGGGCTACAAAAAGAATTGACGACGAGAACATATTATTGAAGCGTCATCCCCGTCACCCCGAAAGGGCACGGCGACGAGAGACAGATGAATCGGAAAACGCAGAACCCCCGCCCGCCCCGCGTGAAATCACTATCGCCGCTCCCGTGGCAGGGAATGTCTGCGGGCCTTCTGGGCATGGCCGCGGTCTCCGCATTCGGCCAGAGTGAGATCCCGGTCCCGGGCACTATGCAGCCGAGCCAGCCGGGAAGATCTTCCGAGAACATCGAGGCCATCGAAAGCTCCGGACTCACCGGTGCCTGGGATGGCGCACGGCAGACTATGGCGGACAGGGGAATTTTCCCCTATGTCACCTACACGGGGGAAATTTTCGCGAACCAACGCGGAGGTATCGACGAAGGATCCGCATGGGCCGGGCTGCTCGATTTCGGCGTGGAGCTGGACCTTGAAAAGCTGGTGGGCTGGCAGGGGTCGACCTTTTTCGCGAACGCATTCTACTTCGATGGAAACGATATCTCCGGAGACAGGGTGGGGGATTTCAACGCCCTTTCCAATCTTTACACGGACACCGGCTTCAACTTCTACAACATCTTCCTCCAGCAGGCCTTCGGCGACGCGGATTCCTTCGTGAAAATCGGCCAGATCGCCCTCGACGATGACTTCATGGTGTCCGAATCCGCCCTGTTGTTTCTCGGCTCCGGGTTCGGCCCGCTGCCGACGCAATCGGGAAACACAGCGGCTCCCGTCTACGCCCTCGCCGCACCCGGCATCGTGGTGGGTTACGAGCCGGCCTGCCAGTGGTTCGCCCGCGCGGCGGTTTACAACGGGGACTCGGGTCCGGCCCAATCCGACAACCAAGGCTTCGACTGGGAAACCGGGGGGGTATCGGGTGCGATGATCATCGCGGAAGGCGGATACGAATACGGTGGGGAAAACGGTAGCGTCGTCAAAGTCGGCGGCTACTACCACACCGGGGAGTACGAGCGTTTCTCCAACGGGAACACCGAGCGCGGACTCCACTCCGTCTACGGGATCATCGACCACCGGATCCGCACCGGACTCAACGTGTTCGTGCGCGGCGGCTTCGCTCCGCAGGATGAGATCGCGGTGGTGACGGGATACGCGGAAACCGGTATCGTCACCAAAGGCGTCTTCCACGAGGCGGACGCCCTGGGCTTCGCCATCTCCTGGACGGATCTATCCGACGGCGCGGTCGCCGCGGGTGGCGGGCGTTCCTCGGAGATCGTGACCGAGCTGACCTACCGGACCCCGGTCACCGATTGGTGCGTTATCCAGCCGGACGTGCAGTATATCGTCAATCCGCAAGGCGGCGGCAAGGATGCCTTCCTGACCGGCGTGCGCGCGGAAATCTCCTTTTGAAATTTCCAACGCTCAGATTCTAGCTCGCACCACACTGTCCGTTGATAAAAACATTAACTCGTCTTTCTTCTATCGCGGACTATCCCTGAAGCGAGAAGTACGGAAAGCGACCGGACGGCGAAGCTCCCCCCCATCCGGCTTTTCGAAAACACCAGCCACCCCACATCACCATATGAAATCAGACACCCACCGCTTCCGTGGCGGAAGACCCGCACTGGCTCTGCTGGCCGTCAGCGCCGCCCTTTTCACCGCGTCCTGCAAGAACGACGACGGGCAAGCGGGCAACATGAAAATTGAGTATCCTTTCAAGGCCAGCGCCACCGTCGCGATGATCACCGATGTGGTGCGCAACGTCGCCGGGGACAAGGCGGACGTCAGCGGAATCATCGGAGAGGGAGTCGATCCCCACCTTTACAAACCGACCTCCTCCGATGTGAAAATGCTCCAGGCCTCCGACATCATTTTTTACAACGGGCTGAATCTCGAAGGAAAAATGGGAGACGTGCTCGTCCGCGTGGCCGCCGGCGGCAAGCCTGTCACGGTCGTCACCGAAACTCTTCTTGCCGACGGAAAATATGTGATGACAGACGCGGCCGAGCATTACGACCCGCATGTCTGGATGCACGTAGGCGGCTGGATGAAAGCCACCGACGTTATCGCCGAAGCTCTCGAAAAATTCGATCCGGACAACGCGGAACTCTATGCGAAGAACGCCAGGGAATATTCGGCCGAGCTGAAGAAACTCGATGACTACGGGAAAAAAGCTTTCGCGACCATTCCGAAGAGCCGCCGCGTCCTCGTCACAGCCCACGACGCGTTCAACTACATGGGCCGTGCCTACGACCTGGAAGTCCGGGGTATCCAGGGCATCAGCACGGAATCCGAAGCGGGTCTCAAAGACATCAACGACCTGGTCGGTTTCCTCGTCGAACGTGAAATCCCCGCGGTCTTCGTCGAGAGTTCCGTTTCGCAGAAAAACATCCGGGCGCTGATTGAAGGGGCGAGGTCCAAAGGCCGTGACGTGAAAATCGGCGGCGAGCTTTTCTCCGATGCCATGGGCGAGACAGGCACCTACGAAGGCACCTATATCGGCATGCTCGATCACAACATCACCACCATCGTCCGCGCTCTCGGAGGCGAGGCTCCCGAGAAAGGTCTCAACGGAAAACTCACCGTCAAATAGGTAAATCACTCGACTTCCCGCGCCATCCCAGGGTCGGGGCGACCACCTGCTTTTCCAATCATCCCACCGAACATGCCACCGATTTCCGCCACTCCCGAGACCACCGCTACCAAACCCGCGGCCGCCTCCATCCCGCATCCGGAACATCCGGAGGATTGCCCGCTCGCCATCCACGATCTGACAGTCGCCTACCAGCGCAAGCCGGTGATCTGGGACATCGAGCTGAACATCCCGGAGGGTAGTCTCGTTGCGATTGTCGGTCCGAACGGCGCGGGTAAAAGCACCTTGCTGAAAGCCTGTCTGGATCTCGTTCCGAAAACCTCCGGCTGGGCGCGTGTCTATGGAAAACCCTACTCGAAGCAGCGCCACCTCGTCGGCTACGTGCCGCAGCGCGAAAGCGTCGACTGGGATTTTCCGGTCAGCGCGCTCGACGTCGTCGCGATGGGAACCTACCGGAAACTGGGATGGTTCAAGCGGGTCGGGAAAAAGGAACGCGCCCTTGCCCTGGAGGCGATGAAGCAGGTCGGCATCGAAGACTACGCGCACCGCCAGATCAGCCAGCTCTCCGGAGGCCAGCAGCAACGCGTTTTCCTGGCCCGCGCCCTGGTACAGGACGCGCGACTCTACTTCATGGACGAGCCCTTCGCCGCCGTGGACGCCGCCACCGAGCAGGCCATCGTCGAGCTGCTGAAAACCCTCCGGGACGAGGGGAAAACCTGCATCGTCGTCCATCACGATCTCGCCACCGTTTCCAAGTATTTCGACTGGGTCGTGCTGCTCAACATGCGCGTCGTCGCCTCCGGGCCGACCGGGGAAGTCTTCACCAGGGAGAACCTCCACAAGACCTACGGCGGCAAGCTCGATCTCCTGGACAACGCCTCCATCGCCCTCAGCCAAAGCTGAGTTCCCGGACCTGAAATGATCTCATTGATCCAAAACTTCCAATTCCAGGCCCTCGATCCCTCCAAAATGTCGCCGGTTTCGAGTGATCAGGGGCAGTCCGCAAGTCAATGCCACCGCTGCGATCCAAAGATCGTTCTGGCCGATCTGCCGATAGGTTCCGGAGCTGCCAAGCCTGGCGCAAAGGGTTGCGTAGGTATGGATCACCGGACCTACATCGATGATCGGAATTCCCATCGCGAGAAACGCCGCAACCTCGTCAAGATCGTGGCCGGCGGCAACCGCACCATGCCGGAACTCTCCCATTACGATCCAGGGGATTCCCAGAACAAGATCGGCGTGCTCCGCCGCGTAGCGCACGGCCCAGTCCTGTTTTCTCCACAGCCCGATGAGCAACGTGGTATCCGCGATCAGGTCCAAGGATTCTCCTTCACGCTGGAACGCTCATTGATCTCAGCCTCCATCACATCGTCTTTCGCCGAATCGGTCACCGGACTGTCTTCAACGAATTCAAGAAACGCTCCCAGGGTTCCGGTCGAAGGAGTGATCCTCTTCACAACTGCGGAGAAGGACTCGGCGGAGCTTTTCCTCATTGCAGCCAACCGTCCGAAGGCGGCCTCATCCAACTGAATTGTTCTCATCATTTATCGATCCGAAGTTATCCGACGACTCGTCCCCATCAAGTAAAATAACCATGTTCGAAACCATCACTGACGTCCTTTTCCTGAAAGACCACAACACCCGCGTGGTCGTCATCAGCGTCATGCTGCTGGGCGTTTCCTCCGGCATCATCGGAGCCTTTCTGCTGCTGCGGAAACGCTCGCTCATGGGCGACGTGCTTTCCCATGCGACGCTGCCCGGCATCGGGCTGGCCTTCGCCATCATGTCGGCCATGGGCATGTCTGGGAAAAGTCTTCCCGGCCTGCTGCTGGGAGCTGCGATCTCCGGTGCTCTCGGGCTGTTGCTGATGCTAGCCATACGCTCCACCACCCGGCTGCGCGACGATGTGGCGATGGGATTCGTGCTCAGTGTTTTCTTCGGCCTCGGCGTCGCGGTGCTCGGCATGGTGCAGAAAATCCCGGGTGCGAATTCCGCCGGCCTGGAGTCGTTCATCTATGGGAAAACCGCTTCGATGGTCTTTCAGGACGCGCTGCTCATCGGCGGGGTCGCCCTGGTGATCAGCGTGGTGGCCATTCTTTTCAAAAAGGAATTCACCCTGATCTGCTTCGATGATCATTACGCCACCTCGCAGGGCTGGCCGGTGGTCGTGCTGGACATCGCCATGCTTGCCCTGGTCACCTGCGTGACGGTCATCGGCCTCCAGGCCGTCGGGCTGATTCTGATCATCGCCTTCCTCATCATCCCGGCGACGGCTGCCCGGTTCTGGACGCACCGTCTGGACTACATGCTGCTTCTGGCGGCGCTGATCGGCGCGTTGAGCGGCTGGCTGGGAGCTTCCTTCAGCGGCATTTTCGGAAACATGCCCGCCGGTGCGATCATCGTGCTGGTGGCCGCCACCATTTTCCTGATCAGCATGTTTTTCGGAACCGCACGCGGAGTCATTCCACGGCTGCGCGATCAGGCTCGGCTGAAAAAAAGGGTAGGCCGCCAGCATCTTTTGCGCGCCGCCTACGAGATTCTCGAGCAACAGCCCGGCCCGCTGGCGAATCTCCCGGTGGACCGCGCCTCGCTGTTCGCACATCGCTCCTGGTCCAAGCGTGAGTTCAACCGCTTTCTCGCCCACGCGAATGCCGAGGATCATCTGGAAACATGCACCCCGGATGCCGTCCGCCTCTCCGAAGCCGGATTCGGCGAGGCCGCGCGCATGACCCGCAACCACCGCCTCTGGGAACTCTATCTCATCCGCCATGCGGATATCGCGCCCAGCCATGTGGACCGCGATGCGGACATGGTGGAGCACATCCTCGGTGCCGATATGGTCCGCCAACTGGAGGCCGAGGTCGGCGATATCGATCCCCTTCCGGAAAGCCCCCACACCCTCACGCCAGCCAACCAATGAACGCCATGCCTTGGACAGTTTTCGATACGTGGATCGCCGTCACCGGCATGCTCTGCGCCATTTCCTGCGCCATTCCCGGCGCGTTTCTCGTGCTTCGGAAAATGAGCATGATGGGGGATGCCATCAGCCACGCCGTCCTGCCCGGTCTCGCCATCGCCTTCTTCGCCACCGGTGCGCGCGACAGCCTGCCGATGTTTTTCGGAGCCGCGATCGTCGGCATTCTCACCGCGCTTTTCACCCAGTGGATCAGCAAGTTCGGTCAGGTGGACCGGGGTGCCGCGATGGGGATCGTCTTCACCACGCTGTTCGCCATCGGGCTCATCCTCATCGTCCGCGCGGCCGACCACGTCGATCTGGATCCCGGCTGCGTGCTCTACGGAGCCATCGAGCTGACCCCGCTGGACATGGTTACCTTCGGCCCCTTCGAGCTTCCCCGTGCCGCCGCGGTGAACGGAACCATCCTGCTGATCAACCTCGGGATCGTCGCCCTGCTTTTCAAGGAGCTGCTCATCAGCTCCTTCGATCCGGCGCTGACCAAGACCCTCGGTTTTTCCCCCGGTTTCCTGCACTACCTGCTGATGACCATGGTCGCCGTCACCACCGTCGCCGCTTTCGAATCGGTGGGAAGTATCATTGTGATCGCGATGCTCATCGTTCCCGCCGCGACCGCCCTGCTCATCACCCGCCGCCTGGTCCCGATGATCGCTATCGCCGCGTTGGTCGGTTCCGTTTCCGCCTGGTCCGGCCACTGGATGGCGATCCGTATTCCGCCGCTGTTCGGCATCAGCGATACGACAAGTTCAGGCATGATGGCCTTCGCCTCCGGACTTCTGTTCACCTTCGCCTGGATCCTGGCTCCGCACGAAGGGCTGATCGCCCGGTTCATGCGCAACCGTGGCGGGAGGACGGAAGGCCAACCCGGCGATGCTCCGGTGTGATCCCGAGCTATTCCCCCTGTTTGGATAATGACAGGCTCCGGGCGGGCGGGTTAGTTTTTCTAAAACACCTCCAGCTCCGCCATGGATTTCCTGAACTACCACCACCTCCGCTATTTCCGCGTCATCGCTGGCGAGCTGAATCTCTCGCAGGCCGCACGGAAACTGAACCTTTCCCCGCCCGCCCTGAGCGTGCAGCTCAAGCAGCTCGAGGAAAGCATGGGCCACAAACTGTTCGAGCGGCTCCCCTCCGGACTGGAGCTGACCGAGGCCGGGCGGGTGGCCCTGGAGTATGCGCAGACGATAGGCCGGGCGGGGGCCGAACTGATGGACGTGATGCGGCACGGAGTGGGCGCGGGACGACAAGTCCTGCGGGTTGGCGCGGTGGCCACGCTTTCCCGAAATTTCCAGCTGGAGTTCCTCAGGCCTGCGCTGAAACGGGAGGATGTGGAAGTGGTGGTGCGCTCAGGATCGCTCGCGGAGCTGGTCGTCTCCCTGCAATCCCACGAGGTGGACGTGATCCTTTCCAACGAGGCGATGCGGCGGGATTCCGAGCGCTCCTGGCACAGCCACCTGCTGGCGGATCAGGCGGTGGCGCTTGTCGGGGCGCCGGAATGGAAGGCCAAGCGATTGAAATTCCCACAGGATTTCGACGGGGTTCCGCTGGTGCTGCCGAGCTTCGAGAGCAATACGCGGGAGGGGTTCGAACGACTCCTTGTCGCCGCAGGCGTGCGGCCGCGGGTAATGGCGGAAATCGATGATATGGCGATGCTACGCCTGATCGCACGTGAGGATGATGTGCTCGCGCTGGTGCCGCCCGTGGTCGTGCAGGATGAGATCGCATCCGGCGCTTTGGTAGTGACCCACCGCATTGCCGAAATCCGCGAAACCTTCTACGCCGTCACCGCCAGCAGGCATTTCCCGAATCCGCTCATCGGAAAGCTGATCGAAGCGATGAAAACGAGGGGCGTGAAAGTCGCCAGGCCAGGAAAGAAAACGGCGCGCTCCGAAAACCCGTCGCGGGGACGAATGTGAAACGGACTGCGGGCAGCGGCATGCTGCCTCTTTTTACTTAGCCGAGATTGGTGAAAACGGTTTGCACGTCGTCGTCTTCCTCGATCTTGTCGATCAGATCCTGGACTTCGGCGAGCTGCGCTTCGGTCAGCTCGATGGGCTGGGTCGGGAGACGTTCCAGACCGGAGGTGCGGATTTCGATACCCATTTCCTCGACAGCGGTGGTGAGACTGGCGAAGGAAGTGTAATCGCCGACAAGAGTCACCGTCTCATCCTCCACGACCATTTCCTCGAGACCGGCATCGATCAGCTCGAATTCCAGTTCCTCCAGATCCTTGCCTTCGGGGATGGGAAACTCGATGACGGATTTCCGCTCGAACATGAAGTTCAGCGACCCGCTGGGCGCGATCTCTCCCCCGTTTTTCCCGAGAATGACTTTCAGGTTCCCCACGGAGCGGTTGGTATTGTCCGTGGCGCATTCCACGAAGAACAACGCGCCGTGCGGCCCTTTCGCCTCGTAGGTGACTTCCGTGATCTCGGAAGCGTCCTTGCCCTCGGCGCGTTTGATCGCGTTCTCGATGTTCTCTTTGGAAAGGTTCTGCGCTTTGGCGTTCTGGATCGCGACGCGCAGGGTGGCGTTCGAATCGGGATCCGGACCGCCGGCTTTCGCGGCCAAGGTGATCGATCTCGCGAGCTTCGGGAAAATTTTGGACATGGAAGCCCAGCGGGATTCCTTCGCCCTTCGTCTGCATTCGAAATGCCTTCCCATCGTCCCGGCGGTTAGTTGGTGACGCGCATCGGCATGAGCACGTAGAGGAAAGAGCCGTCGATGCGGAGCACGCCGGGGCTCATTTCGTCGATCAGATCGAGGTAGACATTGTCCGTATCCAGGGCGCGGAGCGGTGCCTGGAGGAACTCGGGGTTGAACGCGATCTGCATGTCCGGGCCGGTGTAGCCGACTTCCAGGACTTCCTGGGCCTCGCCGATGTCCGGGGAGTTCGCGCTGACTTCGATCTGGTTTTCCGTGAAAGTGAGTTTGACCGAATTCGATTTGTCCGAGGACAGGATGGCTACGCGGCGGGTGGTTTCCAGAAGATGCTCGCGGGAAATGATCACGCGCTCGTTGCTATCGCCGGGGATGACCTGGCGGTAGTTCGGGTAATTTCCCTCGATGAGCTTGGAGGCCAGGAAAGTATCGCCGACGGTGAAGGAAATCTGGCTATCGCTGAGTTTTACCTCCACATCGCCGGAATCTCCGAGCAGGCGCTGGATTTCCTGCACCGCTTTGGACGGAATGATCACGTCGCCTTCGTGGGAAGCGGGAAATTCCAGCTCCATATCGGCCATCGCCAGGCGTCGGCCGTCGGTGGCGACGAGTGCGAGCTTGCCCTCGCGGAAGGAGGCGAAAATACCGTTGAGCACGTAGCGTGTCTCGTCCGTGGAGATGGCGAAGGAAGTTTTCTTCAGGCCGTTTTTCAGATCCGCCTGCGGGATGGTGAAGCTTTTCGCCTCCGCGAAATCAGGGAGAGGGGGGAATTCCGAATCGCTCAGGCCGATGATCTTGAAAGTCGAAGGGCCGCTTTTGATCGTCGCGTAGTTTTTCGCGTCCACGGTCACCTCGACCTCGCTGGAGGGCAGCTCGCGGACGATGCTGACCAGCCGCTTGGCAGGGAGTGTGGTTGCGCCTTCCTTGCTGACCGAGGCCTCGACCGAGCCGGTGATGCCGACATCGAGGTCCGTCGTGGTGAAGACAAGCTTGCCCTCCTTTGCGACCAGGAGGACGTTGGAAAGAATGGGAAGAGTCGTCCGGGAGCTGACGACATGTTGCACTTTCTGCAAACCTTCCAGGAAAACGTCTTTGGAAATACTGAACTTCATAAGAGGGGCGCACGTTCGTGCATGCGCGGAGTTTCCGTTTTCACCCCACCTTGGCAAGCATTCAGTCACCGGATTCCCAAGTTATTTCCCGTGCCACCACTACATATGGTATGCCGCCGGTCATTGACCACATTTTCCAGCAGCAGAGGCCAATTCGACGGAAAATCGGGTCTGGAAAAATTTCGCCTCGCCCCGCGACCCTTCCGGCGGGTAGGTTTTTCGCATGCACCGCTACGCGCCCGCCGCGCTGATCATCATCCTCCTGATCGCTTTCCGACTTCTCGGAAGCCTGTTCCCCGAAACGTTTCCGAATTTCCAGCCGCTCGCCGCTCTGTTTTTCTGCGGCGCTCTGATGGCGAGCGGATGGCGGGCTTGGGCGATCCCGCTGGGCGCGTGGCTGATCACTTATCCCGCTCCGGCCCTGATCGCCGGAAACGCTTCGTGGATCACTCCGGGGGTCGTCCTCACCACCGGGCTTGCGTTCGCCGCCACGTTTTTCATCGGCAAATCTCTTTCCAAAGGGAATTTCGGCACGCTGCTATTAGGAAGCGTTACGGCCGCGATTTCTTTCCACGTGATCACGAACGGCATCGCCTGGGCGTTCAGCCCGCTCTACGCGAAGAACCTCGGCGGCCTCTGGCAGTCTCTCTGGACCGGCCCCGCATTGAGCGAGATCCCCAACTGGGTGTTTCTCAGGAATATGACGGCGGCGAACGTGCTTTTCACCGCAGTCTTCCTTTCCGCGCGTCTGGCCATGCCCGCCCCCGCGCCCGCCCGCCATTCGCTGACCGCCAGATAATCCTTGCCGCCCCGCCCCCGGGGCCTTACCCAACAACCGATTTCCCCCATATCCATCCGCAGATCATGTCCGAACTCAATTTCGCAAACTCGCCCATCAACCAGTCCCTCTCCGACGAGAGGAAAATCGAGCTTTTCACCCAGATGGTTCGCATCCGGCGCTTCGAGCAGGCTGCGGCGAAATCCTACGCGGGCGGTGAAATGGGCGGCTTCCTCCACCTGTACATCGGGCAGGAATCGGTTGCGGTCGGCACCATCTCGCTCGGTGGTCCGGATGATCATTTCATCACTGCCTACCGGGATCACGGCCACGCTCTTGCCGTCGGCATGGGCATGAACGAGTGCATGGCGGAACTGTTCGGCAAGCAGACCGGCTGCTCGAAGGGCAAGGGCGGATCGATGCACTTCTTCGCGCCCGACAAGAATTTCTGGGGAGGCCACGGTATCGTCGCCGGCCAGACTCCGCTCGGCCTCGGTCTCGCCTACGCCCTGAAATACCAAGGAAAGGAAGGCTGCTGCCTCTGCTACCTCGGCGATGGCGCGGTCAACCAAGGTGCTTTCCACGAATCTCTCAACATCGCCTCGCTTTTCGGAATCCCCGTCGTCTACGTCATCGAGAACAACGGCTACTCCATGGGTACCTCGCAGAAGCGCTCCTCCGCCTACACCGGCTGCCTCGCCCAGCGCGCCGAAGCCTACGACATCGAATGGGATGTCATCGACGGCTCGGATATCTACGAGGTCCGCGCGAAAACCAACATCGCCATGGAGCGGGCCCAGAAGGAAAGCAAGCCGACCGTTCTGGAGATCGATACCTACCGCTACTACGGCCACTCAGTCGCCGACGCGAACCATAAGAAATACCGCACCCCGGAGGAGATCCAGAACTACAAGGACAACCACGATCCGATCAACGTCTTCCGCCGCAGGCTCATCGACGAAGGTGTCCTGACCGAGGAGAAATCCGATGAAATCGATAAAGCCGCGCAGCAAGAGGCAGCCGAGTCCGTGAAATTCGCCAAAGACGCGCCGGCTCCGACTTTTTCCGACATCTCCACCGACGTCTATTGGGAAACCGATAACGACACCGAAGCCTCGAAAATCGGCCACCACTTCTTCGCTTGAACCTTTTCCCTAGAAATTTTTCCCCAATCTCCCACTTATCATGCGCACTTTGACCTATCGTGAAGCCCTCCGTGAAGCCATGGACGAAGAACTCGCCCGCGACGAAAACGTCGTCATCATGGGTGAGGAAGTCGCCCAGTACAACGGAGCCTACAAAGTCACCCAGGGACTCTGGGAAAAATGGGGTGACAAACGCATTGTCGACACTCCCATTTCCGAGGCCGGCTTCATCGGCATGGGCATCGGCGCCTCCATGCTCGGCGTGCGCCCCGTCATGGAGCTGATGTTCTGGTCGTTCCACTCCGTGGCCTTCGACCAGCTCGTGAACAACGCCGCCTGCGTGCGCTACATGTCCGGCGGGCTCTATCAACGTGCCCTATCGTCGTGCGTGGCCCGGCCAACGGCGGCACCAACGTCGGCGCGACCCACTCACACATTCCCGAAGGTCTCTTCGCCGCGTTCCCCGGCCTCAAAGTCTGCTCCCCGGCCACCCCCGCGGATGCCAAAGGCCTCATGAAAGCCGCCATCCGCGACAACGACCCTGTCTACGTCATGGAAAACACCATCCTCTACGGGAACTCAAGGCGAAGTCCCGGACCCGGCGGACGGTGATTTCGTCATCCCTCTCGGAAAAGCGGACCTCAAGCGCGAGGGCAAGGATATCTCCCTCATCGCCCACGGTCGCTCCGTCCTCCACTGCCTCGAAGCCGCGGAAACACTGAAATCCGAGCACGGGATCGATGCGGAAGTGCTCGACCTGCGCTCCATCCGCCCGCTCGATGTGGATGCGATCCTCGCCTCTGTCGCGAAAACCACACCGCGTGGTCCTCGTCGACGAGTCCAAGCCCTTCGGCGGTGTTTCCGCCATGGTTTCCCACCTCATCCAGGAGCACGCCTTCGACGAACTCGACGCCCCGATCAAGCGCGTCTGCACCATCGACGCCCCGGCCATCTACTCGAAATACATTGAAAGCGAGCAGCTCCCGAATCCGAAGCGCATCGTGGAGAAAGTGCTCTCAATGGTTTGAAAGCGAGAGATCACGCTCCGATCCTCAAGTTTCCTCAGAGATCCCGCACCGGCCAAGCCATCCGTCCGTGACGGGGCGGCCGCGCGCCCGTTGTTCCCAAGGCAGCAGCCGCGTTCCGGAGAACGTGGCGCCACCGGAGGCTTATTTCTGGTTCCAGAGCCGGTAGGGATCGTCCAGGCGATTCATTTCAGCCAGAAGCAGGGCTTCCATCTCCGCGAGCTTTTCCGCGTGGGCGGGATCGGTGGCGAGGTTGGTGAGTTTCGGGTCGTCTTTGCCGTGTTCCGGGAGGAATTCGCTGGGATTTTCCGCGAGATTGAAGAGCTGGGTCTCGTGGACTTGCCCGTCGAGGGCATCGGTTTTGATAAGTTTCCAGCCGCCTTTTTTCACGGTGCGGATGCCGGGCTTCGTGCCGCCGGAGTAGGCTCCGTAGAGGACATCGCGCACGCTCTCCTTCTCGCCGGTGAGCACGGGCTTGAAGGAGAGGCCTTCGTTGGTTTCCGGCGGGTTGATCCCCGCGAGTTCACAGAGGGTGGCGAATGTATCGGAGAGGTAGATATTGCCTCGAACCCTGCCTTTTTTCACTCCGGGACCCATAACGATGCAGGGCACGCGGAAGGTGTGCTCGTAGAGGTTCTGCTTTCCCTGCAATCCATGGCGACCGATCGCCATACCGTGGTCCGAGGTGTAGATGACAATGGTGTTTTCCAGCTCTCCCATGGCCTCCAGCTTGTCGAGCACGCGGCCGATCTGGATATCGATGTTTTCCGAGCAGGCGAACTGGCGGCCGAGCTCGTTGCGGATGGTCCGTTCGTCACGTTTTTCCCAAACACCGGAGACGGCGACCTCATCGCGCAGGTTCGGGTGACCGGTGGGGAAGGGATGCTTCGCCAGCCAGTTTACGGGAAGCGGCGGTTGCTTCGGATTGGCGGCGGGGAGGGCGCTGCGGTCGGTGTGGTTGGTGGCCCCGTATTTCGCGAGAAGTTCCGGGGTGCCATCGCGCGTGTCGTGTGGATGGGAAAAGCCGTAGTAGATGAGGAAAGGCTTGCGGGCGTCCTGTTTTTCCCGGTCGGCCAGGTAATCCATCACGCGGTCGCCATGCCATTCGCTACCGGTTTCCGCCGTGCCTCCGCGTTTCACCGCGTCATGCCGGATCTGGAAAAGCTTGTTGGCCGCATCATAGGAGTTTCCTGTCTTGCAGGTCCGGACGGTCTCGTATCCGGCTTCGTTGAACACGGCAGGCAGGCTGGATGCCGCGAGATTGGGCGGGACCAGCCCCTTGTCCGTCTTGCCTCCAGGCGCGCCGGGAGCGTGCCAGATGCTCCGTCCTGTCATGATCATCGTCCGCGAGGTGGTGCAGACCGCTCCGGCCCATGCGCCTTGCTGGTGAGCGCCATCGACCACCGTTCCCTCGCGGGCGAGACGGTCGATGTTGGGCGTTTCCAGGATGGAGCCAGGATCGTAGGCTTTCAGATCGAAGGGGGATTGGTCATCGACGATGATGAACAGCAGATTCGGCCTCTCCGCTGCGCCTAGAAAACCAAGAGGAACGAGTAGGGAGACGAGCAGGGCGGAGAAACTTTTCATTCTGATTCGGGAATTTCGATGAAGCTGGAAACCACATTGCCTCCGTGAGGATACTTTGTCAGGATTTCTTTTTCGGCCGCTTTTTCGGAGTCGCCCAGTGGTCGACGGAGGAGTTCACGAGGAAATCGCCACCGAGCGCTTCACGGCCCAGAAGGAGGCGGTGGATCATACGCTTCCGGCAGACGAGGGAGACGATGATTTTTTTCTCCATGCCGGCGAGGCGAAGGGTGGTTTCCACGAAAATCCTGTCGGTAGGGTGACCGGTGGAGGAGCGCACTCGTTTCCGTAGTTTGATATCCTCCTCGAGGGTGATGAGTTTCTTTTCCTTCCTGTCCAGGCGCACGGTGAATCGAACGCGGTTGCCCGGCAGCTCGGTGATTTCCGCGCAGTCGATCGCGGAGCTTTTCGCTCCGGTGTCCGCCTTCGCTTTCAGGCGCATGGACCAGTCCGGGAACTCGACCCACTCGCGCCAGCCTATCGTCATGCTCATGGCTTCGGATCTTCGGGTTCGGCGACGAGGGGTTTCGGAAGCTTTTTCATTCTCCGGCGCTTCTTCTTTTTCGCGGGTATGATGCCCTTCATATGCTCGGATTTCCCGTAGCAGAGAATGACATCGTCCGCCTCCAGTTCGCGGGAACCCTTCGGATTCGATATGACCGATCCTTTGCGACGCAGGGTCAGGACGACGACATCCTGTTCTCTCAGACCGGTCTCCTCGATGGTTTTTCCAATGTATGCGCTACCGTCCGGAATGTGGATATCCGCAACGGAGTAACCACGCGAAACGGTGAGGCGCTGGCGGATATCGATTTCAGGAAACTGGACCTGATCCTCGATGTAGTCGATGACCTCGCCGGCGATGTCGAGACCTGTCGCGCCTTCGATTCCCTCGAATCCGGGGGAGGAATTCACCTCCATGATCTGCGGGCCGTCCTTGCCTTCCAGCATATCCACCCCGCAGACTCGCAGGCCCATGATCTGGGCGGCGCGCACGGCAGCCTCCGCGTAAGCGGGATCGAGATCGATGGCCTCGGCTTTTCCGCCGCGATGGACGTTGGAGCGGAATTCCTGGCCCTGCGCGACACGACGTATTGCGGCGACAACGCGGTCCCCGATGACGAACGCGCGGACATCCTTGCCTTTGCTTTCCGCGACGAATTTCTGAAGCAGGACCTGTTGCTTGCTGCTCTGAAGGGTCTCCACGATCGCTTTCGCGATCTCGATCTTGTCCGCGAGAATCACTCCGACCCCCTGGGTTCCCTCGAGAAGTTTGATGATGACGGGTGCGCCGCCGACGCGTTCCAGCGCACTTTCCACGTCGCGTTTGTCATCGACGTAGGCGGTGGTGGGAATGCCTACGTCGTGGCGGGAAAGAATTTGCAGGGAGCGGAGCTTGTCGCGGGAATTGCTGATGCCTGCCGCGGTGTTCGGCGTGTAGACATCCATCTGCTCGAACTGGCGGACGACCGCGGTACCGTAGCGGGTGATGGATGTGCCGATGCGAGGCAGGATGGCATCGGTGGAGCGGAGAGGCTTTCCGTGCAGAAAGAGATCCGGATCGCCCTGATCCAGGCCGATCGCGAGGCGGAGCGTGTTCAGGACTTCGATCTTATGGCCGCGCTTTTTCCCGGCCTCGACAAGGCGGCGGGTGGAATAGCACTTTGGAGAACAGGAGAGGATGGATAATTTCATAGGGATCTTTCCGGGGAAAACGTCTTTTGCGCGTTTCCCAGATGTATAGGGACGCATCCGCATGCGGTCAAAGGAAAGCTCCCGACGGGGAGTGAAAGCAACGATTCACGATCCTCCGGTCACGGACCCCGGACGCTTGGACCGGCTCATCCGGAAATCAGAGTTACGGCCTCCCACGGCCCCTGGTCCGGATGAAAAAGCGCATGCCAGAACCATCGGGAAATTTCCGGCCAACGGGTTCCCGAGCAAGGGTTGCTGATGCTCTCCCGGACACGGAATTCATTACCGTTTCTACGGATGGCATAAGTCAGCCAATTTTCCCCGTCCGATCCGGCGACCGTCTTCTCTCCGATTTCAAATCCCTCCGCACGCAGGCAGTGGGATGCGGGATGCAGCTTGCGCGTGGCTCGATTCACTCGCCTGGTAATGAGTTTGAACCCATCTCCCTCGTAGACCGTGACGGATCCGGGGAAACCGTTGTAGAATTTTTCTTCAGCCGTAGTGAGCGGGATGCTCACGATCGGTTTGCCTTCGAACTCCGTGAGTGTGACGGATGGTGTGGTGGTCCTGCTGTTTTCCTGAACGGAAAGCAGGGGCGTGATGCCGGCGAGCAGCGCGACGGCGCAGACAGGCCACGGGTGGAGAGGACGTGGATTTCCCGGGATTCCGGGAGCCGGGGATATCCGGCGTGCCAGTAGGATCAGCGGGAAAAACGCGAGACCTGCGATGATGAGACCGGTACAGGAGTGGAGGATGTGCGGCATGGAGAGGAGGCCCGCTTCCGGGAAAAAGAGGATGGCCGCGCGCAGGGTGTTTCCCACGAGAGACACGGTGATGGCGGCGAGAGCGAGTAGGATGATCCCACGCCGCCTGAGGCGGAAGACGGCTGCGAGCAAGCCGGTCAACAGGCCGGCGCTCCAGAGCAGGTTCAGTCCGCTGCATGCGGGGTCCACCCCGACGGCGTTTCCCCCGTGCAGTAGCATCACGCCCTGGCGGGTGACTTCCGTGCCGCTGAGACTTACGAGAAACGCTGAGTTCACGGAGGTGAGCAGGCGCAGCGGGTAGCCGAGGAAAAAATCCAGCGAGGCGGCCCAAGGGAGCGCGAGCAGCAAAAGCAGGACGGTTCCGGGCTTCTTCCAGATACCTGCGATGAGGCAGAAAGCGATGACGAAGAGAGTCGCGCGGACCAGTCCGGGAAGAAACGGGTAGGCGAGCGCGTAGACCGCGAGGAGCCAGATTCCGGCGGATGACGGCTCCAGGCTTTTCCGATCCCTGATCCAGAAAAACAAACCCGCGGCCAGCGGCACCAGGCCCTCGGTTTCTCCCCCGTCACCCAGCCGCAGCGTATACCAGCGGATGAGGGGGATGGCCGCGAACAAGAGGGCCGCTGCTACCGCGGACCGCTGGCGGAATACTACGTTCATAGTCGATGCCTATCGAATGCGGAGCAGAGCGGTCGAGACCAGCACCAGGGCGATCATGGCGAAGGTGCTCGGCTCCGGGACGCTGCCGCCGACCGAGTGCCCGGATACCCCTTTCGGCAATGGTAAGGCCTGGGTGACGGAGACGGTGTCAACGGTCGGTTCGCGCGGCATTTCATCGATGGCGACGAATGACGTGTAGGGTGTGAGCAGCTCGTATTTCAGTCCGATTCCAGTGACTTCCTCGACCACGTCTTTCTTGCCGGTGAGTTCGGCGTAGTCGGCGAGGCTGCGAACGGTTTCCCGTGCCCAAAGGATAGGCAGCGCGGGGTTCCCGGTCTCCGCCGCCGCCTTTTCCACGTCGAATTTCCGCGAGTATGTCCGGCCCTCGCCCGTCACTCCGGAGACCGTGATCGTGCCGCCCGGCGTGCCGGTCCATTTGCCGACGAGAGTCAGCGGTTTGTTTGCGAAAAGATCGGGAAGTTTCCTCGGCTGGAGTGCGGAGATTTCGAACCCTCCGGCGGTGACTTCCAGGCCGGTGAGTACGGGGCTGGAGATCGCGGCGCGAAAACGGGTCACGGCGTCCTGCGTCTCCCCCGAATGCGTGACGACGAAGCTGTCGTTCCCCGCGATGTGCGCCAACCCTTCCATGAGGTGGCGGTTCACGCTGCTGCCTACTCCGAGCGGGAACACGTTGGTGCCGTTCGCGCCGGAGCGGATCAGCTCGAAAGCCTCCGTTTCCGCACTGATGTAGCCGTCCGTCACCAGGACCAGCGAGCGCGAGATATCGCGGTCCGATGGGAGTGCGAGCGCCCGTTTCAGGCCGGCCGCCAGCTCGGTCCCGCCACCACCGCTCTGGCGGTCCATCATGGCGATGGCTCTTCCTATGTTTTCCTTGGTCGCGGGCAGCGGGCTTTCCGAAAGCACGTCACTTCCTCCTGCGAAAAAGACGATGTTGAACGTATCGGTCGGGCGCAGGGTGGTTGCGAGATCGCGGAAGAGTTTTTTCGCGAGATTGATGGGGAATCCGTGCATGGAGCCGGAGACATCCAGCAGAAACACGTAGTCACGCGCCGGGATGTCCGCTTCCGAAACCTCGGCGGGTGGCTCCATCTGGAGCACGAAGAAGTTTTCCTCCGCGCCCTGATGCAGCATCAGTCCGGTAGCGATCTCGTCCTGACCCAAGCGGTAGCGCACGATGAAATCCCGGTCCGGCGCCGTGGGGGCGAGCGCGAGGGTGGCGCTGCTTTTATCGGTGAATACTATTTTCGTAGTATGCGTGGGGCAGGCGAGTGAACGCAAGGGGAGAGGAGTAGCGATACTGAGATCCGCGGAGAAAGTCGCGACCGTTTTCTCTCCATCCCCGAGGTAGGGGTTTTTCGCGAAACCCTCGCCTTTCCCTCCGCCCTCGTAGCGCGGTCCGATGGCTGTGGGGAGCACGAACTCATAGGTGCCGTCCACGGGCCTGATCAGCTCGCTGTAGCGCAGGGTCAGCGCGACCTCGTCCCCCGGCATGATGCGGGCGACTTCCATCTGGAAAAGGTTCGGGCGCTGCTGGCTGAGCAGGCTCGCGGATTTGTTCTCGGCCTTCGCTTCCTCGAATTTTTTCCGCGCAGCTTCCTTCCTGTCGATTTTCGCCTCCAGCACTCGTTCACCGATGTTCATGGTCATCCCGTTCACCGCCACGCCGGTGGAGGCGGGGAAAAGGTAGGTGGCGTCGATGGGGATTTCGCCGTCGTTCGTGTAGGTCTGGGTGAGGGTGACCGTCGCGATGGTGCCGGCGATCCCGACTTCCGCATGCGATGTTTTCAGCGGAAAAACATCCGTCCGGTGCTCTCCGTGGATCTGGAAATACGGAGAGGCCGGCTCGGTTCCGACAGCGGCAAAAGTGACACCCGTCGCAAGAGCGAGGGCCGGCAGGGTTCGTAGGATCGTCTTCATCACCCCCGGACGGTGCGGACGAACTGTGAAGATCCGATGCGGGTTTTGTGAAAAGGCGGAGAAAACGGCATTTTGTCCGTTTCCCGGTCGGGGCTTGCATCTTTCGTCCCCACGGGCGATTTAACGGGCATGGACCGCTGGTTTCTGATCGCCGCAACCATCCTCGCCGCTGCGGCGGGGGTGCGGGGGCTGCTGGTGCTCAGTCACGGGCACAAGAGCAGCTGGACGGTCTGGTGGATGATGGGCGTGATGCTCTGCCAGCTCGGCTACCTCGGGATCCGCGGGGAAATGAGGGGTGCCTGTCCACTGCGCAGTATCGCGGAAATCTCCGTATTCCTCGCTTGGTCGCTCACTCTGTTTTTCCTGCTGATCGGTCCTGTCTACCGGATATCCCTGCTCGGTGTGTTCACCGCTCCCGTGGTCGTCATTTTCCAAGGATTCGCCCTGCTTCCCGGGAAACTCGATCCGACTCCGCTCCACATTTCCGAAACGACTTTCTGGGGTGAGACGCATGGTGCGATGTCCGTGCTGGCATATGGTGCGCTGGCTCTCGCGGCAGTCGCCGGCATCATGTTCCTGGTGCTGGACCGCCAGCTGAAAGACCACCACCTCAAGGGCGGACTGTTCCGCTTCCTGCCTCCCGTCCGCGAGCTTCTGGTCTCGCTCGAGCGACTGCTCTGGCTCGGCATGGCACTGCTCACCATCGGTCTTGTCGCCGGGATCATGATGCCGCATGAGACGGATGGCGCGTGGAAGCACGTGTTCATCGCCACCGGAGTTTGGGGGGCGTATGTCGCGCTCATGGTTGTGAAACGGGTGCGGGGCATCACCGGCCGCAGGTTCGCACTCGGCGCGGTTTCACTTTTCATCGTCTCACTCGGAGTCTTCGCTTTTGTCTAAATGGAATTGGTCTGCCTGGGAGTGAATCACAAAACGGCCCCCGTCGAGGTCCGGGAGCGCTTTGCTGTCGGCACGACGAAGCTGGGAGAGGCTTCCCGGAATCTTCTTGAAATGGCCGGTGTGCCGGAGGGAGTCGTCGTCTCCACCTGCAACCGGACGGAATTTTACCTCGCTGCGGAGAGCGCGGCGCGAGCCATCAGGAATCTGCAGGAAAGCCTCGCGGAAAAAGTCCATGGCCATGAGGAGCCGTTCTACCGGCACGATACCCGGGACGCAGCCAAGCACCTGTGCAAGGTGGTCAGCGGCCTTGACTCCATGCTGTTGGGGGAAACGGAGATTTTCGGCCAAGTGAAGCAAGCGTACAAAGCCGCTCATGCCGCCGGCACCACCGGTCCCGTTCTCAACAAGCTTTTCCAGAAATCCTTCAGTATCGGCAAAAAAGTCCGGACCCAGACATCCATTCAGGAAGGCTCCACCTCCATCGGCAACGTCGCGGTCGAGCTGGCGGAGAAAATTTTCGGCCACCTCAAGGATAGCGAGGTGATGGTGCTCGGGGCAGGCGAAATGAGCCGCCTCACCGCCCAGGCACTGGTTTCACGCGGCGCGAAATCCGTCATCGTAGCAAACCGCACCCACGACCGCGCCGTGGAACTCGCCGCGGAGATGAAAGGCAGGGCGGTGCGTTTCGACGACTGGCTGGAAGTGCTGAAAACCGTGGATGTCGTAATCTCCTCCACCGGCGCACCGCACTCCATCATCCACGCAACCGAGATCGAATCCGTTCGCCGCGCCCGGAAGTTTCGTCCGCTTTTCCTCATCGATATCGCCGTCCCGCGCGATATCGAGCACTCCTGCGGAGAAATCGAGGAAGTATATCTCTATGACATCGACGCACTCGAGCAACTCGCCGACCAGGCCCGCGCCAGACGCGTCCTGCAGATCCGGGAATGCGAGAAAATCATCGAGGCGGAGCTGGTGAAACTCCTCGGAACCCAGGCATGAACCCCGCGCTCGAGACTCTCGTCCTCGCTTTGCGTGAGCACAGGCCCGCCCCCGGAACAGTGATGTTTCTCGGTGCCGAGTCGCATAGGGACCTTCCGGAGCTGAAAGGCTGGCAGCCGCTCAAGCCTTTGGCAGACATTTGCGAAGCGTCCGGCATGGACTTGGCAACCGAACCGGAGGGGAAGTTTGCGACCGTGCTTTTCCTGCCCGGGAAATCGAAGGACGAGGTCCTGGCGGGTTTCGCGAAAGCGTATGAACTGCTCGCTCCGGACGGAGTCCTGATCACCGCGCTGGCGAATACTTCCGGAGCCTCCCGATTCGAAAAGGAGTTATCAAAAGCCAGCCCCCTCCTCTGGTCCGTCTCGAAAAACAAATGCCGAGCCTTCGCCGGCTCAAACTCGGGGCAGTGGAATCCTGAGATTCTCGAAAGCTGGCGGGAAATCGCCGGGTTCCGCCTCATTCCGGAAACCGATTTTACGGTCACTCCGGGAGTTTTCAGCGCCAACCGCATCGATCCCGGCTCCGCGCTTCTCGCCGAACTTCTGCCAAGATCTCTCCACGGGGACATCGCGGATCTGGGTGCCGGCTGGGGGTTTCTCAGCAAAACGGCGCTGGAGAAATCGCCGGGAATCAAACGCATCGATTTGTTCGAAGCGGACTCCCGCGCCCTCGCCTGCGCCCGCGAAAACGTCTCCGGCCCGGCCACCTTCCACTGGCACGACGTCACCACCGGTCTTCCGGGGAAATACGATCACATCATCATGAACCCGCCCTTCCATACCGCCCAGTCGAAGGACGTGGATCTGGGAAAAGCGTTCCTGACCGTCGCCGCGAAATTCCTGAAACGTGGTGGCACCCTCCATCTGGTGGCCAATCGCCAGCTTCCCTACGAATCTCATATCCAGGAACTCGGCCTGCGCTCGCGCACCCTCGTGGAAAACCACGCCTACAAAATCATCCGGGCTTCCTAGCCAAGTTTCATCCGGAGAACCGCGAGATTCTCCGACGTATCGAAAAACGCCCGCACCGGTGCGCGGAAGCCCGTGATCACCCGGCTACGGATTTCTCCACTACCCGCCTTCAGCTCCAGCCGGTAACTCCCATCATCCAGTAGATACTGCTCAACCACGCCGCGCTCCGCATCCACGATCCAATACTCCTCCACCCCGTGGGCCTCGTAGTCCTCGAATTTCACCCCCCGGTCGCGGGCCTCCGTCGATTCCGAAAGCACTTCCACGATGAGGTCCGGGATGGGGAACTTCATCGTTTCGCTATCGAAGCCATCCGATTTTTCATTTCCAAAAAAAACGACATCCGGCTCGTAGTCGTTGCGCGGGAACACACAGAGGCACTTTTCCACCAACACCTCGCCCAGCTCATTTGTCCGGACATGGATATCCAGAAGCTGGAGGATTTGCTTGGTCACCACGAGATGCGCATTGCGCGCTGCCGAATGCATGATCACCTCGCCCCCGATGAACTCGACCTTCTGCCCGGAAGTCATCTTCTGGTAGAACTTCGCTCTCAGTTCCTTCTCCGCCTCCACCTCGAGGCGCAGCGCCTCAGCGATCTCGGGGAGAAACGGGGAACTCCGGATCGGTTCGATCATGTCTTCCAGCACGTTCACCATGCTTCATTGCTAGCACTTCCGCTCGGCCTCCGCAAGGCATCCTTCTCCGCAGCACGCCTTGCCACCATCCCCTTGACGCATCGCGTGCATCGGGCGAAATCCCGCGGAAGCACACCCGGTCCGCAACCTCCCCGACGACCCACCACTCCTTCCATGAAACCCATCCACGGGCTCGGGAAAGACGAACTCCCGGATGCCACCCGCATCCTCATGGACGCACAAGGCGCAGGCCACGCATGGACACAAGACACATGGGACGAACTCTGGACCCGCCGGGGCCTGGCCGATCCCCGGGGCTGCCTCGCCCTCGCACAGGAAGGAAAAGTCCTCACCACCAAAAACGACTTCCGGACATCCACCATGCCGCGCTTCGAATCGACGGTCCAATATTCGACGAAAGCGTGCGCATGATCATTCTCAAATGAAACGAGTTCAGTCCCGTCTGCCCTGAAGATAACCCGTGACAGATGCATGGGCACTTGCCATTTTTACTTGTCGGATCAATAGGATGCGAACGTTTCATTTATGAAAATTCTTGCCGCCATCGCCGTTCTGCTCGTTGTCTGCTTTATTGGATTTCTCGCTGGAAGATCCCCATCTGATCAAGCTGTTTCTGACACCATCCCACCTCGGGAGAGCCGCCAGCGTGTCAACCGTCCAAGAGCCGAAACTTCCGCATCGTCATTGGCCCAGCGAGCCCTTCGCGACCGGCTCACCCCCAGACAGGCCGCTACTCTCAGCGCTGAAGAGCGCAAAAAACTCTTTGAGACAGCGACAACGCTTGCCGATACTTCCCGCCAATCGGCTATCCTCTGCGGGCTGATTGAGGTGATGGGGGCGGATGAGCTTCCCGATGCCACCCGCATGCTGATGGAAGCTCAAAGTAACGGTAATCCCTGGGCGGCAGAAACCTGGAGTGCCCTTTGGAGAAAATGGGGCGAATTAGACCCGCTCGGCTGCCTTGAACTCTCGGCAAATGAGCGAGGCCTCAACACCACCAGCGATGCGGAAAATTTCATGTCCGGGTGGATGGAGGTCGATCCTGTTGGCGCGCTGGAGTGGGCCAGGCAGCCTCATGAGACGATCAGAGATTCCGCTGCCGCCGCCCGCGCCATTGTTGCTTCCGCCGCTCCGGGTCTCGCTGGCATGGAAACGGCCATCATCAAGAATGCCGCAGATTTCGGAACCCACCAGCAGGCGCTGCATGACTATTTCGACCTCGCACTGGTGACTCCGGAGGTCGGCTCCCTTCAGTCTGCCTTTGAAGGTCTTGATCCCTCATTGCAAGTTTACGCATGGTCGGTTGTTTCGATGAGGCTTTCACACATGGATTCCACACAGGCGAAGGAGTGGGTTTCGAAAAATTTGGACAAACCCGGAGCTGACTATGAATCGATGCAATTTCTGGTTCGAAAATTGACGGATGAAAACCCACTGGAAGCCGCTACCTGGGCGGCCAGCCTGCCTGTAAAGCTTAGGAAGCAGCGCGGTTACGATCCTCCTCTTCTTCAGACACTCAGTCTCTGGTCGAAATCAGATCCGGGAGCCGCTCAAAACTGGATCGATGCAAACCCGGGATTCGCTGATCGGTATCAGGGTACCGAATAATAGTCTGCCGTGAGAAAACCTGTAAGCGGAGCTTGCGGTGGTCTGAATCGAGAAACCTGACCGCACTACTTTTCATCTGGCTAATTCTGTGAAAAAGACGGGTTCTTGTATGGATAGAGCAGGGTTGACGGGTTTCACGTTCCATGCACAATCCCGCCGCTTCCCCGGGAAAGAGCCGGACCTCAGCACCAACAATCAGTCCCCGGACTTTTTCACCAAGCAAACATATGACTACCATCGCCATCAACGGATTCGGCCGCATCGGACGCCTCGTCTTCCGCGCACTCGTCGAGCAAGGCCACCTCGGCACCACGTTCAAAGTCGCCGCAGTCGGTGACCTCGTCCCCGCCGACAACCTCGCCTACCTCCTCAAATACGACTCCACCCAAGGCAAGTTCGACGGTGAGGTATCCTCCAAGAAATCCTCCCCTGAGCTTGAGGAAGACGACATCATCGTGGTCAACGGCCACGAAATCAAAGTCGTTTCCGCACGCACTCCGGAAGGCCTGCCGTGGAAAGAACTCGGCGTCGATATCGTCATCGAGTCCACCGGCCTTTTCGTCGAAGACAAACTCGCCCAAGGCCACATCACCGCCGGTGCCAAGAAAGTCATCATCTCCGCACCTGGTAAAGGCGACGACGTCCACACCTTCGTGCAAGGTGTGAACGACGGCGATTACGATCCCGCCAAGCATCACCTCATCTCCAACGCTTCCTGCACCACCAACTGCCTTGCTCCGCTCGTGCACGTGCTGCTTAAAGAAGGGTTCGGCATCAAGGAAGGTCTCATGACCACCATCCACGCTTACACCGCCACGCAAAAAACCGTCGACGGCCCGTCCAAGAAAGACTGGAAAGGCGGACGCTCCGCTGCGATCAACATCATCCCGTCCACCACCGGTGCGGCGAAGGCTGTTGCACTCGTATGCCCGGAAGTGAAAGGCAAGCTCACCGGCATGGCCTTCCGCGTTCCTACGCCGACCGTTTCCTGCGTCGACCTCACCGTCAAAACCGAGAAGGAAACCTCCCTCAAGGAAATCAACGAAGCCCTCAAGAAAGCTTCCGAGACCTACCTCAAGGGCATCCTCAATTACACCACCGACGAAGTGGTCTCCACCGACTTCATCCACGACAAGGCTTCCTCCATCTACGACGCGGGGCTCGTCCATCGAGCTGAACAGCACGTTCTTCAAGCTCGTGAGCTGGTATGACAACGAGTGGGGCTACTCCAACCGCGTCATCGACCTGCTTGATGACGTTGTCAAAAAAGGCATCTAAAACATAGCTGGGGCATCATGCCCCCTGAATTGTATTCGTTCCAACAAGCGGGCTGTGCGAGATGCGCAGTCCGCTTTTCCATGCCCGGACCGGGCATCACCCCGACGTGCCCACGAAAAAAGCGCCGCGACCCATGTCCGGGTGCGGCACTGCATCGCTGGCGATGTTTTTCGGCAACTTGATCAGTGCGCGGCCATCAGCGCCTCGAAGTTGATGATTTTTTCGGCGAGATGCGTCAGGTCGCGATCAGTCTTTCCTTCCTGCTCGAGCGTCTCGCGCAGCAGGGCAGCCGCATCCCGCATACTGAGTTTGTTCGCAAGCGCCACTGCCGTTCCATACGCGGCGATCTCGTAGTGCTCGACACGTTGGGCGCATGCGATCAGTCCTGCGTCCCTGACGTGCTCATGCGCGTCCGCTTTGCACATTTCCTCGCCTTCCTCGATGAGTCCCGCCATAGCGGCGCACCTGTGCCCGCCCGGCTGGAAATCGAGTTCCTTGAAAATTTTGTCCAGGCGCTCGATCTGGCCCTTGGTCTCTTCAAGATGAGTTTTGAAAGCCGCTTTGAGCTCATCGTTTCTCGCGGCCTCCGCCATTTTCGGAAGAGCGTCCAGTAGCTGACGCTCCGCGCTATGGATATCCTTGAGTTCGTGGACGAATAATTTGTGAAGTGAATCTAATTTCATAATATCTATCTCTTTCGCAAATGCCGTGCCACCCGGGCGACAGGCGAAAAGAGACCAATAGAGAGGCAGTCCGTCCTCTTCCGAGTTTTTTCACCGCCGCATTTTGCAAGGCTCGCATGCGTCTGTGCAAGGGGCCTACCCGCTCGCTACGAGACCGTCTGCCAAAAGTCCGCCCGTGAATTTGAATTCCGGGGGCAGGATTCCCCCGGAACGGCCTGGAGCAAGATGCTCCAGCCACGATGATATGCGCGCGCGCACTTTCGCCAGACGGTCTGCTCCTTCTCGAACATCTTTGCCTTGGCCGATCCCGAGCTTTTCAAAGCCTATTTCGTCCAGCACCCGGAGACTCGACTCATGAGCGGAGTTCGTCGAGTTGGGTTCTGCGACCTGCGGGACAACGTGTGGGTCGGGAAGGTCGGCTATCGGAAATCAGATCGCCTCCACCTTTAGATCGAACTCGCCGACAGAGATGACTTTTACGGGGGTTCCGGGTGGTGCGTCGCCGAGAGCGAGGCGGGCGTCGTAGCGTTTTCCGCCGATCTCGATCTGGCCGGACGGGTAGAGGGCGGTGACGGCGTGGCCGGTGGCTCCGATGAGAGTCGGCTCGCGGCGGGCGGTGGAGGACAGGGTGGTTTCACCTCCGATGGCGGATTCCAGAACCATCCGCCCCCAGAGTCCGCCGCGGGGCATGAAGCGGAGCAGCAGGGCGAAGATGAGGATGGCTCCGCCGAGGCCGGTAATGAGATTGAACAGCGGGCGGTAGAGGAAATCCGAGTCCCATTCCACCGGTTGCTCCGGCCAGACATCGGACATGCCCCAGAGCAGGGAGCCGAGCATCAGGATCGCCCCCGGCACCGCCAGCACGAAGAATCCGGGGATGAAAAACAGATCGATGACCACCAGCGCCATGCCGATGAAGAAGAACAGGGCGGCCTCGTGGCCGGAAAGTCCCGCGGCGGTGTGGCCGAAGAAAACGATCGCCAGCATGATGGCGCCACCGATCCCGAAGATGCCGAAACCAGGCGTTTTGAACTCGATGAAAATGAGGACGAGGCCGATGGCCAGCAGCGCCGGGGCGAGACTTGTCAGATACTGCGCGACTCTTTCCGACCATGAGACCTCGAGCCGGGTGACGCTGTAGTTGCCTTTACCCAGAAGGGTATCTGTGAGTTCCTCAAGGGAGGAAGAGATCCCGGCTGCAAGCAACGGCTCGGCGGGATCCCCGTATTCCTTCATCGCCTCGGAGGCGGTCAGGGAGAGCAGTTCACCTTTCGGTTTGATGACCTCCTCTCCGAATTTCAGGACGTAGTCCGCGTCGATCATGGCGGAAATGGCCTTCGCACGGTTCTCATCCTCGGAGGAGATGGCGCGGACACGGGCCTTCAGATAGGAGACGATCTTCTGCTTCATGCTCTCGTCGATTTCCTGACCCCCTCCCATCACCGGAGCGGCGGCACCGATGATGGCGGTGGGCGCGAACCAGATCTCATCCGTTCCTGCGGAAATGAGCGCACCGGCCGAGATCGCCTCCGTATTGATGTAGGTGACGGTTTTTCCGGGAAATTTCTCAAGAGCCTTGAGCATGTCGAACGTGACATCCAGCCGCCCACCGGGAGTCTCCATATCCAGAATGACCGTGTCCGCCCCCTGCTCGATGGCGGTTTTGAGTCCACGGCGGAGGATATACAGCTCGGGCGGGGCGATCTGATCGCGGATAGGGATGACGACGACTTTCTCCTGCCTCTTCTCCACCTCCTGGGCGGAGGCGAGGGACGGGATCAGGAAAAGCAGGGCGAGGAGGATGGTTTTCATTGGGTGAAGTGCCGGGTGATCAACGAGCTGTGATCAAGGGAAGAAAAGCGCAGAATACGCGTGGAGGAAAGGAGCGATTGCGGGAGCTTTGGGGCAGCGCGTCCATTTCCATGCTGACAGCTTTGAGGCGGTTGGATAATTTTCCGGATGGTTTTGACAAGACGTTTATTTCAGAAATACATCGTGGGGATCTCACTGGTGGCCTCCAGCGTGCTCCTCGCGGAGCTGGCGGAGAAGGATCTCGGCGCGTTCGTGCGTCCGGGCGAAGAAGCGGCGGAACGCCTTGTTTCCGAAAACGCGAAGGATGCGATGGGAAAGATCTCCAAAATCGGATCCTTCGGGAAATGGAAAACTTTCGAGGACGGGTTCGTGAAATTCAGTTACCCGGATCACGGGGGAATCACGCTGGAGGTGAAGGGTGAGGAGCCGGTGAAGGTGCAGGGCGGTAGGGTATCCAGTGTCGATACCTCCTACAGCAAGGCATATCGGCTGGTGGCCGGAGGGAAAACGCTCGGCGTGCTGATGCTGCAGGATGCGGAGTGGCTGGATGACGGGATTTGCCTGTGCGGAGCGATCGCCTACGAACGCTATCTGGTGCGGCGGGGGAATCTTTACAGATTCAGTTTCCTCGAGAGCGGGGTTTTGAAAAAGATGCAGGTGCTTGGTGGCGGGAAGCGGCTGATGATGTTCGAGTGGACCCATTCTCCTATCCATCAGGCGGTGTATCGCGAAATCGCGCGATCCGTCGAACTCATCGGCAAGGGCGGATTCGATGCGAAGGAATGCCGCAAGACCGTGCTTGATCGGTATGGAAAAAGGGATGCGGTCGGCTGGTTTGATGAAGGGGCGAAGGTGGAGGCGGTCGAGGGGCTTTTGGGCAAGCCGGCGCGGAGCGGCGATGATGGTCAACTGGTATGGGAAACCGTGATTGAGGAGGATGGGTATCGGAGGACGGAACGATTTTTGCTTCCGTTCAATGATGGGAAGCTGGGGCGATTCGATGAAAACTATTTCGATAGTGGTTGGGAAAACCGTGTGGCGATCAGAGGCGGCGTTGAGTGGATGTTGGAGCAGATCGATCCCTCGATCCGAGGTGATGTGTTCGCGCAGGAAAAGACGGAGCTGACGGAGGAGCTGAAGAAAGAGTTGCTCGTTTTGTTTCTGAAAAACGCAGCGGATCCGGCTGTTGATTTCAACGATCTCTGCCGGGTTTTGAACGTGCTTGTGAAGCAAGGCCTGCGCGACGAGAACGCCCTCAAAATCGTCCGGGCGCGATTCGCAAAAAACGGAGGCCACTACGCTGCCTGGGTGCTGCGCGAGGCAGATGATGTGGAAGGTGTGGGGTTGTTTGTTTCGAAAGTCCGGCAGATCTATGCGCAAGGAAAGGATGACCCGGAGAAAAGCATTGGATTGAGTTCGGATCTCCACAATCTGCTCGCCTTCATTCCGAAAGAAGACGCTCGCTATCCGGACTTGTTGCGGGACGGATTGACGAGTGGGAACGAATCGGTGCGTGAGTCCGCTTATTTTTTCATCGGCTCGGCCCCTTTTCCTGCCGAGGAGCGGATGGAGTTCGTCCGTGCAGGGCTACAAGACGCATCCGCACGGGTCCGGTACTGGGCCGCGGGATATTTCCGAGATCATGAAGCGGCGGAAGCCGACTGGGAGATTTTGCGGGAAATTTCCGGGAACGAGAAGGATCAGCAAGCTGCCGAGAGGATGCGGGAAGTTTTGAAAAACCGGAAGTAGCGCGATGAAATCAAAGGCCGATCACCGCCCCCGCGCGGCGAGGTAGCCCCAGACGAAGCTGGTGGGGGAAATGGTCTGCTGGACGGTGTATTCGGTCATCTCCGGCCAGATGGCCAGGTCCGCGTAGGCTTCCGCGGTGGGCCATTCGCGGGAATTTACTCCGCCGAAGCGGTTCAGATACCACTGGTGGGCGAAGCCGGAGGAGCCGCTTTCCAGCGATGGATCGGCCTGGCCGTAGACGGTGATGCCGACGGGCGCTTCCTGGCCGCTCCACCAGGAATCCACATGCAGGGGTTCCTTGGGTTGGTAGCGCTCCGGGCCGAGGCCGGTGGTGTAGGTCATGTTCATCGGGTTGGCTCCGCCGGGGTATTGGGTGCAGCCGACGAGGCCCTCCAGATACTTTTTCTCCCCTGTGAAAAAGTGGGCGCGGGGCAAGACGGGTGGGATCGCGGAGCCGGGCGTGGACCAGAGGGCGAGGAAGCCCATCATCGGTAGATACTGGTGATTGGGAAACGCGAGGTTGAAGCCGTTCTGTTTCTGAAAGGCGAGTGCTTGGTCGGCTTGGGCGGTGAGCTTTTGCAACGCTTCGGCGTGAAGGCCCGGGTCGGTATCCGAGCCGGCCATGAGGAATCCGGAAAGCAGGTCCGCGTTGTTGTTCACCTGCGGCCAGAGTTTTTTGAAATCCTCGTGGTAGGCCGTTTCACCTGTGAGTCGCAGTAGCTCGATGGCTGCGAGGACCCGCATTTCACGCGTTCCGTTTTCGGCGTTCTTGATGTTCTTCACGCCGCGATCCCGCGCCGCTTCCAGTTGGCTTTCCTGATTGGCCACGGCCCATGTCCAAGCCTTTTTAGCGGACTCCGCCCAGCCCTCGTCTTTCAGCAGACGTGCCAGACGGGCGGCGGTGGCGGCGTAGCGGAAGCTGGTTTCCGGATCAGGGCGGTAGGACCCGACAAGCAGGGATTCCCTCCAGCTCGTTTCGCCGGCGCGGGGATGGGCGGTCGATTCCACACCGCCTCCGATGCCACCGTCTTCCGCCTGGAGGCGGCGGTAGAACCATGCGTTGAACAGGGCCTCGTCGATGAGATCCGGGATGTCGTTTTCCGCTTCCTCCGGCGGGAGGGCGAGCTTCAGGTTTTCAAAATATGCGGGGAACATCTCGTAAAGTTCCAGCAGACGCAGGGTGACGACGAGGTGCTGGCTGCGGCGGTCCCAGTCCCCCGCGTCCATGTAGCCGCCCCAGATTTCCCCGGCTTCTTCGAGTTTCCCGGGATCGAGGTCGGGGCCGAGTTGCCCCGCGATATCCTTGTGGATCACATCGCTTTCGCCATCCCAGAGCTGCATGTCCGTTTTGAAAATTTTCATTCCATCGGCCGGATGGAAGGGCCGGGGGCGGATGTAATTGGTGAAAGGCGGGCCGAGCTCGATGCCGCTGCGGTGGTGGAGCAGGCCTTTCATGGAGACCTGGAACGCGCTTTCCCATGAGTCATCCCGGATGGGGAAAGGAAAGCTGGTGCCGAGGCCGGGGATACTGACGCGGTATTCGCCGGGTTCCTTGAAATCAGAGAAATCGAGATGGTAAACGGTGGTCTTCGAGTGGTTTTTCGCCTCTCTGAAAGGCTCCTTCTGGTCAACCGGAACGCCCACCTCCACCTTGCCCTCATATTTCACCGAGCCTTCGGAATCGACGACTTGGAAGCCCGTTGCCGCGAAATCCACCCCGCCGCCGGTGCCGGTCCAGAGCGAGAGGTAGGCGCGTTTGAACGGATCGTCCGGGCGGAAGCCGAGGTGACTTACATGGACGGACTCGCTACGGACTTTTTTGGAATCGTGCGTCCAGGCAACGGTTTTTTCGCGGGTGTTGAGCGAGCGGAAAGTGACACTGTAGCTCGCACCCTCCTCGAGAGGTTCCGCGAGTTTCAGGTAAAGGAAATGGCGGCCGCTGAACTCCCCGCTGCCCTGCGCGAAACGGTCGATCTTGCTTTTGCGGTAAATGGCTTGAGGGGCGACCGGGTCACCACCGTTTTTCGAAACCAGGTAGGCGGCGGGTTCGTCGATGACGGCCAGCTCCAGAGGGGTTCCGGAAATTTCATGGCGAAGCACAAGCTCTTGGGAGGGGTCGAGCCTGGCGAAAAGTCTGCCGCCGCGTTTCAGCTCGTAGCCGTTGGGGACCTTCGCGGGTTTTCCGTCCTTCCAAGCGAGTTCCTCGTGGCCTTTCGCCTCGATCACATCGCCATCCATGGGGACGTATGGCTCCGGAGGAAGACGCTTGACTGTGCGATCCCGCAACTCGATGCCGATGAGATCCGGTGCGGCGGCTCCGATGTGCATGACTTCGGCTCCGTCGGCAGGGTGGGTGGCGGGTGTCGCGAGCAAGTTTTCGATGCGACGTCTGGCCTCGGATTCCTTCTCCGCTTTGCGGCGAGCGGCTTCCGCATCCTTTTTCGCGATGGCGGCGCGAGCGGATTCCATGTCAGCGTTGGGAGGGACCGCTAGGAGCTGATCGATACTGACTTTCACCGCATCCGGGTTCCACGCGCCTTGGATCTGGAGTTGGGTAACACGGGTGAGATCGAGCGTGCCGTGGTTGAAGGGTGGGGAAGCACGGGGAAGGAGAAGCTGGAAATCTTTCTTCCCCGGTACCAGATCGAACATGAATTTCGCTTCGCCTTCCGCCGCGTCCTTGATGAAGAGGACGATGGTCTTCGCCTTGTTCCCAGGGTTTGCGCGCAGGCGCAGGGCCGGACTCCAACTGGCGATCTCCGAGAGATCCAGAGTCACGTTGGTGCCGGCACCGCCTTTGCCATCGGGCGCGGCTATGGCCACCGCGCCGTCCGCATGGGAAGTGTGTTTTTCAAACCCGAGGTAGGAGAAAAGGAAAGGCTTGTCGTAGTCCTCCAGAACCCTCGGCTCCTCGGCGTGGAGGGATGGGAGGAGGAAAAGGGCGGTGGCGAGGTGGAGGAAGGATCTCATCGGTTTTACAGACTCCCGCTATCAGAGACCGGAAAGCGGGGGAGGGGAAGCGGAGAATCGTACGGTCCACCGGGCCAAGGAGTCGCGGATGGCATCCGCGAGCGGGAGGAGTGAACCATCGTGGGCGGGGTACTGCCGGGCTCCTGTGCGAAGGTGGTGCGATGAGCCAGAATGGCTCATCGAACGGCCTGGGGCTGGAATCCCCAGCCACCGGCCCGCCCCCCCGCCTTCATCATGGAAACCACCGAGCAGACAGTGGCAAACTGCCACGACCCCCCTTGGGAAGGCAAAACTTCCTAGGACCGGAAAAACCCGCACGGAACATGAAAACCACTCATCGGGCCGCAAATTGCTTCCGCCCCGGTGCCCTCGATGGGAAAAACAGCGACATCCCTCCCCGGAAACGCGGGTATCAGCACCCAAAGCCTATCCTGATCGCAAGGATACCCGAAATGCCTCTTCCGGCGGAATTGATCCGCAGCACACCACGAAAAGAGCCGCTCATTGACTTGAAGACGAGGGATCAATCGATATCGTCGGGCTGTAAAAGAACACCTTGATCTGCAAAGAAATGAAGATGCGTAACCTCGGCATAGCCTTCATGGCGATCTTTTCGACCTCTTTGGCATTTTCGCAAGACGAAGACGATCCATTCGGCGGCCATGCAGACTTCGGCAAGAAGCTGGAGCAGATCATTGCCGCTCAAGAAGCCAAGGCGAAGAATCTCCTTCAAGACATAATCATTCCCGTCTTCAAGTCTCACGTGACGGCAACAAATATGCGTTTTGCCTCAGTCGGAGGCGATACACTAATTCTGCTGCATACACGAGAGGGTGGGGTGCGAGTCCATTCGCGTCAGGTTAAGCCGTAACGCACTGATGATAAGTTAGATACGTCAAAATAAATCGAGAAAAACATTGACAAGGTGAGCAAGCCGGCAAGCTCGGAATGCTTACAACTCCACCTGCCGGCCGCTCAAAAATCATCCTGCCGGATCTCGACCCGATCGCAACCAAAACTTCCCTTGTTGTCAGGGAATCGCCCCGCTTCACCCCCGGAGGCTTCATGCAATCTCTTCTCTCCGCAGTGGTTACCGGCAAGGCATCCTTCAACCAGCTCGTGGGTGATCTCAAGGACAGGGTTCCACTCGCCATGTCCCGCCAGTCCATGCACGAACGCATCGGCGCTGCCTCCACCGCATTTCTCATGGCCGTCCTTTCCGACCTGACAAAACAACGCTTCGCCCCTGCCGCAAAAGCCCTGGAGGGCGGCGCGATCCGGCGCATGCTCATCGAGGACGCATCCGGCCAGGTCATGCCGAAATCCAACGCGGAGAAGTTCCCCGCCCACGGCAACCATCACGGCCCGACCGCCGGAGTGAAGATCGATCTCGCCTACGACCTGCTCTCCGGCCAAGTGGTTTCCCACAGCCTGCACCTCGCCACCGAGCAGGACAAAACCATCGGCAGAGACCTCGTGGATCTGCTTCTTCCCGGCGATCTGGTACTCCGCGACATGGGATATTTCAGCATAGGGGAATTCAAAATCATCGAGGTCGCAGGAGCCTGGTGGCTCACCCGCCTGCCCCTCAATGTCGGGGTTGTCCTGGAGGACGACACCCCCATCGAATCAACCCTGAAAAGGAGCAAACAGGACATCATAGACCTGCCGTGCAAGGTCGGGGAGGAGAAAAAAGCCTGCCGTTTCGTAGCCCTGCGCGCCACCCGTGAAGTGGCCGCAGCCCGACTCAGGGAACGGAGGAAGAAAGCAAAGCAAAGCGGCCGGGTGCCCTGCGCCAAAGGATTGGTGCGCGACGGCTGGCACCTCATGCTGACCAATCTTCCCGTGGAACTAGCCGATGCAAGGAAGCTTGCAACGATCTACCGTGCACGGTGGGCGGTGGAAATCCAGTTCCGCGCCTGGAAGCAATCCCTCAACCTGGGCGAGGCACTCAAGCGCAAGAGCGGCACCCACCACATCCATGCCATCGTCCTGGCGGCAATGATCGCGCACCAGCTCGGGATGAAGATGGCCACGGCCATGACGGAGCGAATCGGGCGGGCGGAGCTGAGTTATGAAAAACTCTACGACATACTCGGCAACCAGTTGGTGAAAGTCCGGGAATTTTCCCAACTGGCGCTATTCGATCCCGACGACCGCCACATCAAACGGGATAAACGAACGCGGAAATCCCCAATAGAATCAGGCATCATCGCCTTAACCTGACGCGAATGGGTGCGAGTCGAAGAACTACTCGGTGAATTGCGAGACTCATTGAACCCGTCGGACGAGACTGAGGGCGAGGATTGGGTTCAGATTAGGACACCTGAATTCGATCTCAATGGATTGAAAGTATTTATCCTATTTCCAGATTTGCCTAAGGATGATGTAACTCCGTTTTACGGGATCAGAATTTACGACAAGGAAGACGACATATCCGACCTGTATTTCTCCAACTGCAGAAATGCTAGCAATTGGGTGACACTGATCGAAGAGTTACAGGCTACAATGAAGGAAAAGAGGCATAACAAGGCGGCGATGGAGACGCCGAGGAAGCCGTCTGATTGAAGTCCGGCTTCTCCCCGGGTGTGCGGTTGGTGGAACGTTCCGTAGAGAAGACCCGGCGAATCGAAAAAGATCACGATGACTATCACCCTTGAAGAGGCGAAGGCCCGGTATCCGGAGGCCGAGACCTTCGTCTTCGGCGACAACCGGGCTCTCTGTGACCTGCTGCTTTCGCTTGTGCGCAAAGGCAGGAAGCGAGCTACCTGTGGAGCGCTCGGAGATTTCGCACAGGATAAGGAACCCATGCCAGCGATGGGGCGCAGGGATATCGCCCTCGATTGGGATGGAACACCGGCACTTGTGATCGAGTCTACTGAAATCACCATCCGCCGGTTTTGTGTTGTGGATGCGGATTTCGCGCTGGCCGAGGGGGAGGACGAGACGCTCGAAGCTTGGCGGGCAAGTCATCGGGCTTATTTTGAACGCAATGGAGGTTGGAGTCCGGATATGGAACTGGTCTGCGAGCGCTTCCGCATGATCGAGGATTTTGACGCTCCGGGAGGATCGCTGGATACGACCGTGAAAGTGGCGGATGAAACATAGTCCATTCGTATTGGCAGTATTGGCAGACTTGATATCAGGAGATGGCTGCTCGTCGCGTTACTTCGCTAAACCCCAGGTTGAAATTCGCAAGCCGATCGGGCTGGAGTCGAGGGAAAGCCGTCCTTCCAGGCGGCAGCGTCGTGCCGGGATCAAGTCAGCGTGGTGCCTCGCTGCCGCCTGGAAGGACGGCTTTCCAACGTGGATCCGTTCCCCGTTCCGATCCGCCATCCCAAGCTTTGCAAGACACGATGTGTGGCAGTGTCCAAGGCCGGTAGTGATCGTGGGATGATCGGGTGGTATACCGAGCGGCGGCGTGAATCCCGGGATCACGAATCGTGACTACGGCGGATATATCCGCGGGAAAAAGGGCGGATGCCATCCGCCTCTCCTTGCCTTCCTTTTCACCCGAGCACGATGGCGCTGCGGGAGGTGGTGTAGAATTTCAACTGGCCGTCTTTGTGAACGGGATAGTCGACGCTGTGGTCCAGGCGGTCGTGGCCTCCGTATTTTCTCTCGTCGGAATCGAGGAGAAGTTTGTGGGTTTCCTTTTTATGGGGGGAGACTCCGTAGCCGGGGATGGATTTGGTGCCGGAGAGATTGATGATGAAAATCAGGTTGGCGCGCTCGGCGATGATGATCTTGTTCTCGTGATCGACGTGGAGGAGCTGGGCGGGGGCGGACTGGAGGATTTTTCTCTCCTTCGCCAGGGCGAGGAGATCGCGGTCCCACTCGGCGAGCCACTGGTATTTCAGGTCCGGGCTATCGACCAGTGACCATTGGCGGCGGCAGTAGTGGTAGGACCAGCCGTTGCCTTCGCGGGGGAAATCGAGCCACTCGGGGTGGCCGAATTCGTTGCCCATGAAGTTGAGCCAGCCTTCGCCACCGAAAGCGAGAGTCATGAGGCGGATGATCTTGTGGAGGGCGATACCGCGCTCGACGACGGGGTGGTTGTCGTCCTTTCCCATGTGCCAGTACATTTCCTTGTCCATGAGGCGGAAGGCGATGGTCTTGTCTCCGACGAGTGCCTGGTCGTGGCTTTCGGCGTAGGAAATGGTGGCCTCGGCGTGGCGGCGGTTGGTGAGCACGCCCCAGAGCTCGTCCATGTTCCAGTCCTCGTCGCGCTGGTCCTTGAGGAGCTTGATCCAATGGTCCGGGATGCCCATGGCGAGGCGGTGGGTGAAGCCGACTCCGCCCTCGGAGTTCGGCCGGCAGAGGCCGGGCATGCCGGACATGTCCTCGGCGACGACGATGGCCCCGGGCTTGATTTCGGAAATGAGTTCGTTGGCGAGTTTCAGATAGAGGATGGCGTCTTCGTTGGCGTCGTTTCCGAAATAATCGTCGTAGGAGCCGAAGGCGCGGGTGCCATGGGAATGATAGAGCATGGAGGTGACACCATCGAAGCGGAAGCCATCGAAATGAAATTCCTCCAGCCAGTAGCGGACGTTGCTTAGGAGGAACTGGCGGACCTCCGGCTTGGAATAATCGAAGACTTTCGAGTCCCACTGCGGGTGGTCTCCCTTTTCACCTCCGTGGAAATACTGGTGCCCGGAGCCATCGAGGTTGTTGAGGCCTTCGGAAATGTTTTTGACGGCGTGGGAGTGGACGATATCGAGCAGGACGGCGATGCCCATGCCGTGGGCGGTATCGATGAGATATTTCAGATCCTCCGGGGTGCCGAAGCGGGAGCAGGCGGCGAAAAACGAGGAGACATGGTATCCGAAGGAGCCGTAGTAGGGGTGCTCTTGGACGGCCATGAGCTGGATGGTATTGTAGCCGGCCCTTTCCACGCGTGGCAGGACATCGTCGGCGAACTCCCGGTAGGAATGCACCCGCGGTTCCTCTCCGGACATGCCGGTATGCGTTTCGTAGATATACGGAGCTTTGATGTCCGAGGGATCGAAATGGTTTTTCCAAACGAACTCCTCATCCGGCGCCCAGATCTGCGCGATGTAGTCGTGGGACGTAGGATCCTGGACGGCGCGGGTGATGGTGGCGGGCAGGCGGTCGAGACGTGAGTCGTCGGCTCCGTGGATGTGGAGTTTCACCTTGTCGGTGTGTTCGAGCTCGTCCTCCGGCAGGGTGAGTTCCCAGATGCCGTTTTCGTTTCTGACAAGCGGATGGGCATCGCGGTCCCATTGGTTGAAATCCCCGATGAGAGAGACGGCGCGTGCGTCCGGAAGCCACTCGCGGACGGTCCAGTGGTTCTCGGCAGGACTGAAATGGATGCCGCAGTATTCGTGCGCGTCGGAGTAGGCGGAGAGGGAGCCGTGTTTTCCCCGGAGATCCGCGAGGACCGTATCGAAGCGGTGGGCGCGGCGGAGGATGGCGTCTGTCTGAGGCTCGAGCCACGGATCGTCCTTCACAAGCTGGGGGATTTCCTGCGTTTTTTCCATACGTCGAGTAAAGGCGTGTGAAGCTTGCTTGGGAACTGAAAAGGCTTTTCGAAGCGATCCAATTTCAAACTTGGTTCGGCAAAGCGAATCACTAGCCTGCGCACATGTTTCTAAGCGCCATCCATTTGCAGTTCACGATGTGGGACTGGGTCGTATTGATCGGCTATCTGCTGCTGACGACCTGGGTGGGGCATGTGATGAAGGGGAAAAACGCGACCATTCGGGACTTTTTCCTAGGCGGTCGCTCGCTTCCCTGGTGGGCGGTGACGGGATCGATCATCGCCACGGAAATCAGCGGGGTGACGTTCATCGGGGTGCCGGGGACCTTGTTCGCGCTGGAGGGGGATTTCACCTACATGCAGTGGGGGATAGGGTCGATCCTGGCCCGTTTCCTGGTGGCGAAATGGTTCGTGAAAGTCTACTACGAGCAGGAAATCTACAGCCCCTACGATTACATGGGAAACCGGTTGGGAAGCGGGGCGAAGATGCTGGCGACGGTGATGTTCACGCTCGGCAGCGTGCTGGGGCAGAGCGTGCGGGTGCTGGTGGCGGCGATCCCGCTCAAAGTGGTGACCGGGCTGCCGATCGAGTGGAGCATCCTGATCATCGGCGTGATCGCGATCGGCTGGACGCTGATGGGTGGGATGTCGACGGTGATCTGGACGGATGTGATGCAGTTCCTGCTGTTCGCGGTCGGTGGGACGGTGGCGCTTTTCTGGCTGGCCAGCGGGGTGGATGGCGGGTGGGCCGGGTTCTGGGAAGTGGCGGGGCAATACGGGCGGTTGAAGACCTGGGATTTCACCTGGGGGATTCGCTCGGAGCTGGAATTCACCTTCTGGGTGGCGATTTTCGCGGTCCCGTTCCAGAATCTGACGGCCTTCGGAGTGGACCAGCTCAACGCGCAGCGCATGTTCTGCTGCAAGAACGCGAAGGAGGCTGGCAAGGCGCTGATCTACAGTTCGTTCGGGCAAGTGCTGACGCTGCTGATGCTGATGGTGGGGGCGGGGCTTTTCGTCTGGTACAATCAGAGAGGTTTCACTCCGGATGAGGCGGGTTTGCTGAAAGCGGGGACGGATACCATCCTTACCAGCAACGTTCCGGTGGTGGAGGAGAAGGATTTCGTTTTCCCGATGTGGATCGTGACCGTGCTGCCTCCGGGGGTGAGCGGACTGCTGCTGGCTGGGATCTTCGCGGCGTGTATTTCGAGTTTGGATTCCATTCTCGCGGCGCTGAGCCAGACGACGCTCTCGGCGATCTACTCTCCGGAGAAAAAAACGGACGAGGAGCTTTCGGAGATGAACCTGTTGGTGAAAACGCGTGGACTGATCATCGGCTGGGGGATCGCGCTGACGGGGTTCACCCTGTTGCTGAATGTCGTGCGGGAGGGGATTCCCATTCTGGGGCTCGCCTTCGGGATGACGGCTTACACGATGGGGCCGCTACTGGGGCTGATGTTCTGCGCGCTCGCCGGGCGGGGAAATATCCGTGGGTTGCTGGCGGGTTGCGGGATCTCGCTGCTCCTGGTCGCTCTCATCCGGACGGATATCTGGGTGCTTTGGATCAAGGCTGGAGGAGCGTTCGAGTGGCTGGCCCGGCTCCCTACCTACAGGCTCGTCGTGGACAATGCCGGAATCGCGACCGGGATCGAGTCAGTTTACCATTTCTCCTGGGCGTGGCCGCTGACTACGGCGATCACTTTCTGTTCCGGATACTTCCTTGCCACGAAAGATGCTTCGGAAAAGGTCTGATCACTTCTCGGATGACTTCCGTTTCCTCCCGAGGAAAAACCCGATGATGAGTCCGCCGGCGAGGGCGGTCGGTATCCCGTAAACAGCGCCTTTTTTCACACTATTCAGCAGTGGGTTATCGAGGATGTTCATGGAGACGTGGTAGCTGGCCATCAGCCATTTCCCGTCCTCCTTCACCAGAGTGGCGGTCCAGCGGTTTTTGAGTTCGAGTTCTTTCCCGACGAGAAAAAAGCGGCCTACGTTGTACCCGTAAACCACCCCTGAGGCATCGCCGGAGTAGAGGATGGTGTGCTCGTCCGGCGTCGGCGGAGTGATATAGCCTTGGAAAGTCCGCTTCTCGCCCTCCTCCATGCGTTCATAGAACTCGCGGACTTCCTTCCTACCGTGGCAGACCTGCCCGTCCTGCCAGGTGACGATGACATCCGGGTGGAGCTTCGACAGGATTCCCTCCAGGTCGTTCTCGCTCACCGCCTTCACCAGCTCTTTCCGGAACGTGTCCAGCGCGGCGCGTTCGGGACCGTTTTTTTCCTCGATGGCGACTACCGGAAGCGTGGCCGCGAGGAAAACGAGCAGGGTGGTTTTGAGGAAAGCTTTCATAGAGGGAAAATGAAGTGGTAGCGAAGCCGGTCCCGGGGAGTGATCACACCGCCGTGGATTCTGACCCGGTAAGGCGACGGGACGCCGGGTTCTTGAGGGCTGGGGAAGGGGGTTGCGCCGGGTTCTGAGATTTTACCGGAAGAGTAGCACCGGCACATGGCAGGTGCGGACGAGGTTGGTGGTGGTGCTGCCCAGAATGAACTCGCGGATGCGGGAGTGGCCGTAGGCGCCCATGACCAGGAGGTCGATTCCGGCGTCTTTCACTTTCGCTGAAATGACTTCGTCTGGATCTCCGGAAAGGAGCTCGGCGGTGACATGGAAGCCGGCTCCCTTGAGGGCGGTGGCGGAGGCTTCGAGGGAGCGTTCGAGTTCGGAGCCGGGTTTGCCGATGGCGACGAGGTGGCATTCGGCGCCTTTCAGGAGGCTTTTGGTGGCGACGTAATCGATGGCTTTGAGGGCGCTGTTACCGCCATCGAAAGCGATGAGGAAACGGCTGACCGGCTTGAACTCGCGAGCGGCGACGAGCACGGGAATTTTCGCGGAGCGGACGACGCGTTCCAAGTTGCTGCCGAGGTGGCCCTTGGAAAAATCCGCGTGCTCACCGCGTTTTCCGATGACGACGAGCGCCGCGTCATCTTCGAATTCCACCACGGTATCGACCAGCGAGCCATGGCGTTGGGTGGTTTTCACTTCGCCGTCGATCAGTTTCGCGGCGTCCTCCAGGATGGCTTTTCCACGGAGGCGGGCGATACGGGCGTGGGATTCATCCAGCAAGCTGAGTTCCTCGAGTAGTTCGTCGTTCGCCTGGAACCCGAGATTTCCGCTGAAGTCACGGGTGGCCGGAAGGTCCTCCCGTTCGATGACGTGGAGGACATGGACTGGCAGGCTCAGTCGGGAAGCGGCCCAGGAGGCGTGCCGGTAGATGCTGGGCGAGTAGCGGGAGCCGTCGGTGCAGGTGAGGATGTTTGGCATGGGAAACTTTGAGTTTGAAAATTCTGATCGGCTGCGGCGGATCGAAAGGAGAGGAGAATCAATGATCGAGCATGCGCTCCAAGGCACCGGGTTTGTCGTGAGTGCCCAGCCTTCCGACGATGGTAGCGGTTGCTTCGTTCATTCCAAGGATTTCTACCTCGGCTCCCTCACGGCGATATTTCAGGACGACTTTGTCGAGGGCGCCTACGGATGTCAGGTCCCAGAAATGCGCGTGTGAAACGTCGATGACGACTTTGGAGAGCACCTCCTTGAAATCGAAGGCCGCGCCGAAGGTATCCGCAGAGGCGAAGAAGATCTGGCCGCGCACGGTGTAGGTTCTGGTTTCTCCGGAAAGCTCGCTGGTGATACCGATGACTTGGGAAACCTTGTGGGCGAAGAAGATGCCGCTGAGCAGGACGCCGACTCCGACGCCGATCGCCAGATTGTGAGTCCCGACAACCGTGCCCACCGTGGCGAGCATGACGATACTGGTCATTTTCGGCTGGATTTTCAGGTTCTTGAAGGTCGACCAGTTGAACGTGCCGATGGAGACCATGATCATCACTGCGACGAGGGCGGCCATCGGGATGTTTCCGACCTGGGTGTTCATGACGAGAAGCAGGATGAGCAGGACGAGACCGGAGGTGAGGGTGGAGAGCCGGCCGCGGCCTCCGGATTTCACGTTGATGACGGACTGGCCGATCATCGCGCAACCGGCGATGCCACCGAAGAGGCTGGAAGCGACGTTGGCGATGCCCTGGCCGCGCGCTTCCTTGTTCTTGTCACTGGCGGTGTCAGTGAACTCGTCGAGAATCTGCGCGGTCATGAGGGATTCCAGCAGACCGACAACCGAGAAACTCAGGGAGACGGGTAGGATGATCCAGAGGGTTTCGAGGGTGAGGGGGAGGAGTTTCCATGTCTGGATATCAAGGTAAGGAAGGCCAGTGGGCAGGATTCCCAGATCCTTCACCCGGCGCACATCCATTTCGAAAAAATTCGCGATGACGGAGATGACGACGATGGCGATGAGGGGGGAGGGGACGGCTTTCGTAAGGAGTGGAAACAGATAGATGATAGCCAGGCCGCCGGCGACGAGGGGAAAGGTGACCCAGGCTTCCATGCTGCCCGCGAGGATGAGCTCCTTCGCCTGGGTGATCATGTAGAGGATGGCCAGTGCGTTGACGAAGCCTGTCATGACCGAGGCGGAAACAAACCGCATGACGTTCGCCACGTTCATCAGGCCGAGGGCGATCTGGATGATCCCGGTGAGCATGGAGGCCGCGAGCAGGTAGGCGAGGCCGTGGTCTTTCACCAGATCCCCTACCAGCAAGGCGATGGCCCCGGTGGATGCGGAAATCATGGCGGTGCGCCCGCCGACGAATGCGATGGTGACCGCGATGATCACGGACGCGAAAAGGCAGACCTGAGGGTCAACCCCGGCGATGACGGAGAAGGCGATCGATTCGGGAATCAGGGCGAGGGCTACCACCAGACCTGCGAGCAGATCTGCGCGAACGTTTGGGAACCACTGGGAAGTAAGGCTGGAAGGCATGATGCGGAGGCGGTCGTTGCCGGGCGGGCATCGCCCGGAAGGAAAGCGCGCAGACTCCGGGCATAGCTGGAAAAGGGCAAGCTGTTTCTCCCCGGGCGATTTGTGGGGTCTGGTCTCCCCGGGCGGCAGTTCCCGCTTGAATGTCCGGGACCGTGGCCCTAAGCCGTGTGCCGCATGGACGCACGCCACCCCTATGAGCTGATCCCTCTCTTCACCGCCGGTATCCTTCTCGGTCTTTGGCTGGTGGGTTCCCACGCCCTCATGATCGCCAAGCCGGCTCTGGTTCAGGGGTGGTTGAAAAAGTTTCCCCGTAACGAACTGGCCGGTCAGATCGTACTCGGCATCGGTATGGCGTGGTTCTGGTTGCTGATCGCTCCGGATGGTCTGGGGAAACTCAGTGCCCTGCAAATGGATCTCGGTGAGTTCAACAATATAAAGCCGTTGCTGCGCGTGCTCGTCCCGGCGACCGCCGTCGCCGTCTGCGTGAGTATCAGGGATTTCCTCGCCGTACGTGCGCTCGGGTTGCTGGGCCTGATGATCGCCGCCCCGCTGCTGGAGGCCGCGTTCCTGAAAGACCCCGCCAGCCGCTTGCTCGTCCCGATTTTCGCCTACGCCCTGCTCACGAAATCGCTTTTCTGGGTCGGTATGCCTTACCTTTTCCGGGATGCGGTCACCTGGGCGACCGCGAAGGACTCCCGCTGGAAAGCGCTTTCCTACGGTGGGCTGGTGTACGGGATCGCCGTGCTGGTCTGCGCGTTCGCTTTCTGGAGGGGTTACTGAGGCTGCGCGGCGGGACTTGCGCAAAGATTTCCTAAGACGGATAGCTCATGTCCTATTTCCCGCCGGGAAATGGATTCGCGTTGAGGCGCAGCTCGATTTCGTGCGCGTCCGTCGTCGCGTTTCCGGAGAGCATGGAAAAGGCGCAGGCCAGGCAGATGCCAGCCACGCCCAGGACTGCCAGCATGAGTCCACCGCGTTTTTCTTTTCGGGAAAACATCCGGGTGACGCGTTTTTCGAGCGAGGTGGCGTCCGCCATCGCGACGACCAAGGGGCTGGACTTTTTCGTTTCCGCGAGGTCGCACAGCACGGTCGCGTAGGTTCTTCTTTCCACTCCGCCACGCAGGACCAGTTCGTCGCAGGCGCATTCGCTCTGCAGGGCGAAACGGCCCGCCATCCAATGCACGGCAGGATGATACCAGTGCGCCGCCAGCGCGAATTCCACGCAGAGGCGCCATAGGGGATCACGGCGGCGGTGATGCGCCAGTTCGTGGGCGAGGACGACTTGCTGCCGTTCGTTGTTCCAGGTTCTGAAATTTTCCGGGACGAACACAACTTTTCTAAAAATCCCCGCCGCAACCGGCCCCCGCAGGCCTGAGAGTTCGCGGATTTCCACACTTTCCTTTTGATCCACAATCACGGATCTCCGCCGCCAGCGCTCCAACGCGATCCCCGCCGCGGCAAGCCGCAGCAGGTAGAGACCGGAACCCGCCGCCCACACGATGATGAGCCAGCCCGCCCACGCCGTTTCCTCTCCGACGTTTTCCGAAACGGGAAGAACGGCTAGCTTCGGCAGGCACATTCCGAGAAACGGAAGTGCGGCCAGCAGGCAGAGTAGGAGAAGCGTCAGCCGCGGATCACGCGCCGTGTCCCTACGCCCCGCCATCAGCACCATGGCTGCGGCGACGAGGGAAAATGCAAGGCTCGCGATCATTTCTCAGCGCCAGTGTCTTGTTTCCCTCCCGCTCCGTCGATCAGTTTCCTGATCCTGGCGATCTCCTCTCCGCTCAGTTTCTGATCCTTCGGATCGAGCAGGGACGCGACCAGTTTTTCCGGGCTGCCTTCGAAAAACGTGGCCAGCAGTTGCTTCAGCGCGGTCCGCTTCGCTTTTCTCTCCGGGACCGCCGGGGCATACACGTAGCGGCGTGAATCCTTCGTGTGGGAGACCAGTTCCTTTTGCTCAAGGGTCACCAGCAGCGCTCGGACGGCGGAGTATCCCGGTGGATCCGGTAGTTCCTCCAGCACCTCGTCCGCCGTGCATCTCCCCTTCCGGAAAAGGATGTCCATCACCTGTCGTTCCCGTCGCGTGATCTGGCCGTTCTCGAATCGTTTCACCCGGCCAATCTGCCAGTTGCGGGAAAAACCGCAACTTAAATGCTGGGAAAAGTGCATTTAGGATTGACGGCGTCCTCTTGAAATGCTGTTTTTCCAGCATCATGAAACTGAAAGCCGCATTCGTATCGGGAGCCTTGCTCGTCGCTCTTTTCGTTAGCTCCTGTTCTCCGGGAAATTACGCACCCGGAGCGGCATCGGATGGGCTGAGATCCGGAGATTACGCCATAGATAGGAACAATATCGATTCGATTTTAAACAATCCCGAGCGATCCCCCGAGGAACGTCCCGGTCTGGCCACCGGCTGGGGGGATGAGAGGGATTCGGAAATGTCCTACACGAGTTTCACCCGCGCTTCCTCGACGCCCGCCGGCACCGGGATCATTTTCTACAATGATCCGGACGGTGTTGACGCCATGACGGACCGTAAGAAAAAAGTCGGTGCGATGCAGACCGCCGCCGGGGAAATGGTCGAGTGGGGCATCAAGGGTCGGTTCGGATTCCTGCCAACCTACAAGGAATACGGCTACGGTCGCCGCCTCGTTGCCGGGAAAAAGGGTTCCAGCTACTCCATTGTTGTGAAAAACCGTTGCAAGAGCGCGCTGGAGGTGGTCGCCAGCGTCGATGGGTTGGATGTGCAGGACGGGAAGTCCGCTTCCTATTCGAAGCGAGGCTACATCATCGAGCCGGGCAAGACGCTTGAGATCGATGGTTTCCGCACCAGTCGGAGCCGGGTCGCGGCCTTCGAGTTTTCAAGCGTTTCAGGCTCCTATGCGAACCTGAAGAATGGCGATACCCGAAATGTAGGCGTGATCGGGATCGCCGTGTTCACCCGGAAGGGAGTCAATCCCTGGAAATGGTCGGGGAACGAGATTTCCCGCAGGAACGGCGCCAGCCCCTTCGCGCAGGCACCGTAGGGTCCGGCTTTCGGAATCAGTAGACAGGCGCGCCGGAGACATCGTCCCCGCCTCCGCCGGAGGGGGCGGATTTTTCGGCAGTTCTTTCCATGCCTTCCCCGAGCAGACGGGTGTCACGGCCGAGACCGACCATGGTGTTGCAAGAGGAAAGGGCGGTTGCGGAGATCGCGAGAGCGGTAAGGAAAATAAGTTTCATGGGAGGTTATAGACGCGGAGAATTTTGAGCGTGTAGGGAGAGTTTGTCAACTTTGCTTTAGTTCCCGCCGGAGTTCCAGAATGCCGTCCCGGATTTCGAAAACATCCGCCCGCAGGTGCTCGAGGGCGGCGATATGGTCGGCGTCATCCTCGTCCTCCATGAGTTCCGCGCTGGCGCCGATGGCTTCGTTGATGAAGTTCAGGCAGCGTTTCAGGACGGCTAGCACGAAGCCTGCCTCGGGTTCGTAGCCGGTGCCGTGACCGTGCAGGACACCGGCGAGCTTCGCGCTCACTTGGATGAGATTCGAGACCAGCCGCTCCGCCGGGCCGTCGCCACCGTTTTCCCGACTGACAAGATCGCAGGAACGCAGGGCGATTTCCTGGGCACGCGCCTGGAGCGGATGCTCGTCGTCATCTCCCTCCATGTCCTCGTCGTCATCCTCGTCCCCGGGATCGGCGGATTTCCACATTTCATCGAAGGCGTCGTCCTCCTCGTCGTCCTCATCACCGTCCTCCTCGCGTTCGGCCATCGCTCCGAGCAAACCGTCCCAGCCCATCACGAACGCTTCCTTCCGTTCGCAATCGCTGTCCTCCATGTATTTCTCCAGAACCTCCTGGTAGGCATCGGAAAGACGGTCGGATTCCTTGAGGCGCTCCTCCCATTCGTATTCGTCAAGCTCGCCCCGGGCCAAGGTGCTGCCTCCCTTTTCATCCGGCTCGTTGCGGCGGATGACCTGGGCTAGGAAATCACGCATCGCGCTGAGGTTCGCGAGCTTTTGCGCCTCTTCGTCGTCCTCGTCCATTTCCCAGGTCCTCTCCGAAACTTTCAGATCGTAGCCGACGGTTTCGATCAGCACGCGTCCGTTGATTTCGCTGAACCACTCTATATATAGCAAGTTCCGCCAGGCGAAGGGGATTTCTTTTCCAAGGCTTTCGTAGCGATCCATTTCCTCATCGGAAAGCTCCGGAACGCGTGCCTTCCGGGAGGCGGTGATATCGCCGATAATTCCGGTCTGCTCCGTATCCAGCTCGATTGCCGCGGCGTCCGCCTGTGGCGAGGGGTTTTCGAATTCCAGCACAGTCCCGGCAAGATCCCGCCAGCAATCCCCGTCGAGCGAAAGAATGAGCGGCTCCTCCCGGCCGACGAGCCAGATTTTGCCCGTAGTGGTGCCGGCGATGCTGTTGTCGATCACCCCGTGCTCCACCGCTTCGTCCAAACGCCATGCCATGAAGGGAATGCTCCACCCCGCGCCCCGCCCACGTCAAGCCATCGCTTCCATTCGGGAAGATTGGAGACCGGCTTCCTAAGGGTTTGCTGACGGTCAGGACTCACTTGCCTTTTTTTCCGGAAAGCATCACTGTCGCCGAATCTTCGGACCATCCAACATACCCTCGACGAATCCGTATCGCGCGACCTTGCGTCGGGAGATCCCGGAACCCTTGATCGCGTTGCTGTGCTTCGTGCTGGGGATCTGGCTCTGGGACCATTATTTCGGAGAAACGGCGGGATACGCACCCGGCACGGAAGAGATCGCGATGATACGCATCGACCGGGATCTTCAGCTCGCCGAGGGCATGAAGGAAGATCCTCCTCTGTTACGATGGCTCGCCCATGCGGAAACCCGGGAGGACGCGGTGGAAAACGGGATTTCCTCGCTGGAGCTACTGATTCAGGCGCAGGCGCTCAGCCCTACGGGATATCATGCCTATGCGGCTTTGCTGGCCACCCGCGACCGGGTGCCGCCGGAGAAATATCTGCGCCAGCTCGCCCTACCCTCCTCGGATCCTGAAACGCCGAACTGGTGGAATCTGAAAATCGCCTCGAAAAATTTCACGTATCCGCTGTCGGCGAGGACGGTCACCCTGCGGAACCGAGCGATCCTGGTTGGTTCCATCATCTGGGGGCTCGGCTTGATCGGGCTGGCTTTCGTGCCCGTGGCACTGCGTTGTCTGGGCGGAGCGTTTCGGAACAAGCCCCGTGGCTACGCCTCCGCGTGGTCTCCATCGCTCGGGCTGATGGTGTTTCTATTGGCGACACTCGCTTGGATCGGCTTCAGCATGGTCGTGGAGTTGGGCATCTCGGCTGTGCCGGGCATCCATCCGGTCCTGGCGATCCTGGTGGATACCTTTGCCCGGCTCCTACCCGCGCTGATCGCTCTCGGGCTGCTTTTCAGGAAACCGTCCCACATACCGCGAGCCATCGGGCTGAACGGGCACATCCATCCGCCGGTGCTGCTCGGGCTGTTTTCTCTCCTCATCCTGTTGGATCAGCCGCTGCGCTGGGCGTTGGGCCGCTTTGTCGCGGAGGATCCCACCGGCGGGCTTTCTTACTTGGATTCCGGCATGTTCGGCCTCATGTTTCTCATCGTCTCCGCCTGCCTCGTAGCGCCTATCGCCGAGGAGATTCTATACCGCGGTATATTATTCCGATCACTTGCGAACCGGACCGGAGTCCTTGCGGCCGCCGTTTTTTCTTCCGTCGTCTTCGCCTCGGTCCATTTCTACGATGTCTACGGGCTGGTCAGCGTGGCAACCTTCGGCTTCGTGTGTGCGTTGCTTTATCAATCGACCGGGTCGCTGGTGAACGTGATCGCCCTCCACATGCTGTACAACACCTCGATCACCCTGCCGGAGTGGACCATCTATCACGCGCCCTTGTGACTTTTCCCCAAACCTTTTTCCGGCACTTGCTTTGTCCGCCACGACCTGCCTAGTTATTGGCACCCCGGCTCGATAACAGCACCCGACCTATGAGCGAACCCGAACACCAAGCCACCTTCCGCGCCCCGATCATCGAGGAAGTGGAGGCGCTTTTCCCGGCCTATGACATCCACTCGTTGATTGCCTGCGGGGGCATGGGCGCCGTCTATCAGGCCACCCAGCGCTCTCTCGACCGGAACGTGGCGATCAAAATCCTGCCACGTGAATTCTCTACGGATGAAGCGTTCCGCACCGGCTTCGAGGCGGAGGCGAAAGCCATGGCCAAGCTCAACCACCCGAATCTGATCGGCGTGTATGACTTCGGTGAGGCCGGAGGCATGCTTTATATCATCATGGAGTATGTCGCAGGGAAGTCCCTGTTCCATTCCACCCACGGTTTCTCGCTGGATCCGACCGAGGCCATACGTATCGTCTCCGATGTATGCCGGGGTCTCGCGCACGCGCACGAGCACGGTATCCTTCACCGCGATATCAAGCCGGCGAACATACTTCTCGACGCGCAGGCGAATCCGAAAATCGGCGATTTCGGCCTGGCCCGTGCGCTCGAAAGCCAGATCGAGGAAGGGGAGCAGATTTTCGGCACTCCCGGCTACACCGCGCCCGAGGTGATCGAGCCGCCATACACCTTCGACCATCGGGCAGATATTTTCTCCGTCGGCGTGATGCTCCACGAGCTGCTGGCAGGGAAACTTCCCGATGCCGATCCGCGTCCGGCCTCACAGATCTGCGCGTGCAGCCCCCGGTTCGATGCCGTCATACGCAAGGCAACCCATCCGGATCCGAACGCCCGCTATTCGTCCGCACTCGAGGTTGTGACCGAGCTTGAGAAAATAGGTGCGTCTCCGAGCCGATCCCTTCTCACCGCGGGATCCGCCGCCGCCGCAGGTCGCCCGTACACTCCCCCGAAGCTCGCCAAAAAATCCTCCTCAGGACTTGGTTTCCTCGTGTTCCTCCTGGTCGCCGCCGCCGCCGCCGGATGGTGGGTGATGAACGGGAAAAAAGAGAAGGAAAACGTGGAGGCACCTACGGATCCCATCGTGGAGGAGCAGCCGAAAACCCGCGTCATCGACCTTGGCAACGGGGCTGCACCGAAAACACCCGCCCCGGCTCCGCTCCCGATCGAGCAGCCAGCGCCCGCTGCTCCTGTGCCAGCCACGCCCGAGCCTGCTCCCATGCCTGTAGAGCCAACGCCAGCACCGGTCACACCGGCACCCAACCCGACAGCCGCGGAGCCGAAGTTCGACGTTCCGGCTTTCCTGGAAAAAGGAAGATCGGCCATCCGCAGCCGCATAGCCCCGGAGCTTGAGAACCATGACAAGGACGTGGAGAAAAACATGGAGGCTTTCTCAAGGAAGCTCGCCCGGCATATCCGGAAATTCAGCGGAGCCACACGTGACGAGCTCGAAGAGGCCCTGGAGTCGGCGGAAGCGATCTGGGTGGAGGACGATCACCGCATTCCCGAAGTATTTCCCTCGGAGTTGTCCGAGTTTACGGTGTTGAGTGCGGAACATGTGGAATTTCTCGCAGAGCAGACAGAGCTGGATGCGAAATTGCAGAGAAACATTTCCTCCCAGGCCTCCGTCTACGTGCTCGGAGTGGAGAACCAGATCGAGAAACTCAAGCCTACCGACGATCCCGCCGCCATCGCCCTTCTTCAGGAAGAAATCGATTCCGTGAAGGATGATCCCGAGTATTTCGCCAGCCAGATCCTACCCGAGTGAATCCGCGCGCCGCCATGATTTTCCGCCATCCCGTTCTACTGCTTCTCGCCGTCGTTCCCGCGATAGCCGGAGAGATCTCAACCGTTGCCGGGACTGGAAAAGCCGGATATTCCGGGGACCACGGGAAGGCAATCCGCGCGGAACTGGACCAGCCCTTCGGAGTGATCACCGCGCCGGATGGAGATATTGTTTTTTGCGATACCAACAACCACGTCATCCGCCGCATCGAGCGTGGAACCGGTGTCGTTTCCACGGTCGTCGGCAGCGGGAAAAAGGGCTACGCCGGAGACGGAGGACCGGCTACCGAGGCGCTCTTGGACGAACCATATGAGATCCGCTTCCACCCTGGCGGCGATCTTTACTGGGTCGAGCGACTCAGTCACACGGTCAGGAAAGTTGGTGCGAGGACGGGCTTGGTAAGCACCGTCGCCGGCACCGGAGAAATGGGATTCTCCGGAGACGGTGGCCCCGCTGACAAGGCAAAGCTCAACCAGCCCCACTCCATCGCCTTCGATCCCGAGGGGAAATCGCTTTTCATCTGCGACATAAGAAATCATCGCATCCGCCGCATCGATCTGGCGACCGGCAAAATCTCCACCTTCTGCGGTACCGGAAAAGCGACAGCCACCCCGGACGGTGCCGAAGTCGGCGGACAAACGCCTCTCAACGGTCCCCGCGCCCTGGGTCTCGCCCCGGACGGCTCCCTCTGGCTCGCCACCCGTGAAGGCAACCAGGTTTTTCGTATCGACCTGAAAACCAAGCGTATCCACCACATCGCGGGCACCGGGGAGAAGGGTTTTACCGGGAACGGAGGTCCCGCGAAACAAGCGACTCTCTCCGGGCCGAAGGGGATCGCCGTTTCCCCGGAGGGAACGCTCGTCTATCTCGCGGACACCGAGTCCCACAGCGTCCGCGCCATCGATCTCGGCACCAGTCCACCCACGCTCCGCCTTATCGCCGGAACCGGGAAAAAGGGTGACGGCCCCGACTCTCCGGACCCTCTCGAATGCGCCATGGCCCGCCTCCACGGCATAGGAGTGGATCCCCGGAACGGCGATCTCTACATCGGCGACAGCGAGGCGCACAAAGTCCGCGTCGTGAAATAGGGAGAAGGGTTTTGAAAATCCTTCCCGGAGCACCGGCTGTACCGCCGCGCATCACGATCTGTGAAAAATATGGAGTGCGGACGGCTTGCCTCCGCTTTCGATAGTGAGGCTTGCCTCACGGGGTCGACCCGGCGCGCTCCGTTCCCGGCCTGTCGCTCCGCCCCGCAGAGGGCAAGCCCTCCAGCCCCAAAGCGGAGGCAAGCCGTCCGCACTCCAAACTGGCTGGCCAGCGCCCGGACTACGGAGGCGGGGAAATTTATTTCGATGGGAAAATGATCCGGAAGGACGGCGTGTTCCTGGCGAAGCTGACCGCTGAGGATCTCACACAAGGAGTCGCGGATAGTATCCGCGAGTTGGGAGGAGTTGAGAAGAATATGGAGTGCGGACGGCTTGCCTCCGCTTACGCGAGTGAGGCTTGCCTCACGGTGTCAACCCGGCGCGCTCCGTTCCCGGCCTGTCGCTCCGCCCCGCAGAGGGCAAGCCCTCCAGCCCCAAAGCGGAGGCAAGCCATCCGCACTCCAAACTGGCTGGCCAGCGCCCGGACTACGGAGGCGGGGAAATTTATTTCGATGGGAAAATGATCCGGAAGGACGGCGTGTTCCTAGCGAAGCTGACCGCTGAGGATCTTACACAAGGAGTCGCGGATAGTATCCGCGAGTTGGAAGGAGTTGAGAAGAATATGGAGTGCGGACGGCTTGCCTCCGCTTTCGCGAGTGAGGCTTGCCTCACGGGGTCGACCCGGTGCGCTCCGTTCCCGGCCTGTCGCTCCGCCCCGCAGAGGGCAAGCCCTCCAGCCCCAAAGCGGAGGCAAGCCGTCCGCACTCCAAACTGGCTGGCCAGCGCCCGGACTACGGAGGCGGGGAAATTTATTTCGATGGGAAAATGATCCGGAAGGACGGTGTGTTCCTGGCGAAGCTGACCGCTGAGGATCTCACACAAGGAGTCGCGGATGGTATCCGCGAGTTGGGAGGAGTTGAGAAGAATATGGAGTGCGGACGGCTTGCCTCCGCTTTCGCGAGTGAGGCTTGCCTCACGGTGTCAACCCGGTGCGCTCCGTTCCCGGCCTGTCGCTCCGCCCCGCAGAGGGCAAGCCCTCCAGCCCCAAAGCGGAGGCAAGCCATCCGCACTCCAAACTGGCTGGCCAGTGCCCGGATTACGGAGGCGGGGAAATTTATTTCGATGGGAGACTGATCCGGAAGGACGGTGTGTTCCTGGCGAAGCTGAACGGCTGAGGATCTCACACAAGGAGTCGCGGATGGTATCCGCGAGTTGGAAGGAGTTGAGAAAAATATGGAGTGCGGACGGCTTGCCTCCGCTTTCGATAGTGAGGCTTGCCTCACGGGGTCGACCCGGCGCGCTCCGTTCCCGGCCTGTCGCTCCGCCCCGCAGAGGGCAAGCCCTCCAGCCCCGAAGCGGAGGCAAGCCGTCCGCACTCCAAAACGGTCGGATCTCCGTTTCAGGGGTGCTTCATTGGCGCCGGTGGAAAAACTCACCCTCCGGCCTCCCTGCTGGCTTTCCGGGAAATGCCACCATAAGCTCCCGGCATGAAATCCATATTCATCGCCGCGCTTTCCGTCGTTTCCCTACACGCCCAGACCGTGCTCGTCCCCCAGGGGATGAAGTCTGAATTCTCTGAAATCGCCTCTGCGAATCCTTCCCTGAAGCTCGTCGGCTACTCCGATTTGAAGGACGCCGTCTCAAAAATAAAGGACGCGGAGGGCTTCATCGGTGGCCCGGACGAAGCCATCATGAACGCGGGAGGAAAATTGCGCTGGGTCCACATTTTTTCCGCCGGGATCGAAAACTACGTTTCCCTGCCCCGGCTGAAGGACGACTCCGTCACCATCACCAATCTCAAGATTTACCAAGGCCCGGAGATCGCGGACCACGCCTTCGCCCTCTTGCTCGGTCTTACCCGGAACATGGCGGCCTATCACACCGCACAGGAATCCGGGGACTGGAGCAAAGGCTCCGGACGCGCCCTTCCGCTCATCGAGCTGCGCGGCAAAACCATGCTTGTGATCGGCTACGGAGGCATCGGGCTCCAGGTCGCCGAGCGCGCCAGGGCCTTCGGCATGAGCGTCATGGCGATCGATAAAAACGACATCCCGCTCACGCGCACCCTGGATGCCAGCGGCAAGCCGGATGAGCTGAACGAATTTCTCCCGAAGGCCGATGTGATCGTGAGCTGCGTGCCCATCACCCCGGAAACCGAGGGCATGATCGGGACGGAGCAGTTCGGGAAAATGAAGGACGGGGCCTACCTTGTGAACGTCTCGCGCGGAAAAGTCGTCGATACCGCCGCACTCGTCGCCGCACTTGAGAGCGGGAAACTCGCCGGAGCGGGCCTCGACGTGGTGGACCCCGAGCCTCTCCCGGCTTCCAGTCCCTTGTGGAAGATGGAAAATGTGATCATCACACCCCACGTCGCTGGCGTTTCCGATGCGCGTGGCGACCGCCAGAACGAGCTGATTTCCGACAATCTCGGACGTTTCGCGAAAGGGATTCCGCTGAAAAACCGGGTGTCAGCGAAGGCGGGTTATTGATTTCGAGGAATGCATGATCGGGTCCGCCTGATATTTCCAAAAAGATTGCCTACCTACGCGATCGCGTATATTCCCCGGGTTGTCCCATGAACAACGACAACCTGCCAGCCACAGCTTCCGGAGCGCGCCTGATCCCGCGTTTTCTCTCCGGTCCCGCCCGGCTCTTCACCGCCCGTTTCAGCCACCGGAACGCGTTCTACATGGTCATGCTTTGCCTACCGGCACTCGCGGTGACCATCTTGTTCACTTTGCCCGGCATTCTCTTCGATAGCCCCGCCCAGAACCAGTATTTTCACTTCGCGCAAGTTCTCGATCAAGGGGGCGAACGCTGGCTCGCGATGGGTCTCTCCGCCTGTTGCAGCTTTCTCTGCTTCATGGTCCCCGCGGACCCGACGGGAGAACTGACAACCTGAAAATAAAAAACCGCCCGTCCCCCAAGGGACGGACGGTGACAAGACTGGAAATTTCAGTTTCTCTTGCGACGCAGGAAAACCGCTGACGCGAGAATGGCGAGTCCCGCCACGGAGGGTTCCGGGACCGGATTGGTGAGGTTCAAACCGGTGTTGTCCACATAGATGTCGTCCACGAAGAAGGTTCCCGTGGCCCCAGTATTGACCCCGATGGCGAGGAGCACGGAATTGAGGGGCGTGGTCTGGAGCGTTCCGGTGTTGTTCCGGAAATTGAAGTCGAAATCGCCCGCCGTTCCCGGAGCAGGGTCCAGGACAGCCGTTGCGGCTCCCGATCCCGTACTGGTGTAGAGCCGGTAGGTGTCGTTCGTGTTGTTTGCGACCATCCAGATATTATACCAACTCATGTTAGCGAACGTCCCGGCTCCCAGATCGTCGAAAGTCCCGCCATCGTTCACCTTGAAGGAATCCGACTGCTGGGAGTTGAGCTGGGTCTCGTAGGAGCCGAACAGAGCGCCGCCGGCATTGTCTGTCAATCCGGCGCTGATATTCACATTGCCGCTCCGGTAGACACGGAAAAAGCTGGTGCCCGTCGTGTTGTTGGCGATGGGCGTGGACAAGGCTTTGGAAGCGCCTTGGGCCGGGGGCGGGGTCGCAGGCACCGGGACCGCGATTGCGGCGCCGCGAGCGGCTTTTCCCGGACCTCCTGTCGGGTTTGCGGCGACTGTCCAGGTCGCTCCGGCTGTCCAGCCGTTCTGACCATTGAGCGCTGCGGTGTTGAGGTTGTCGAAGTTTTCGACAAGCACGAATGCTCCCGATGCGGGAACTGCGCATGAGAGCGCGACAATTGGGATTACGAATTTCATGGCTTTTGGTGGTGAAAGGGCGGTGTGACATGGTCCGCCCTTCGCAGGGTCAAGAATTGATCAATCGGCTTTTAACTGTCAATCCAAAAAATGTAAAATCCGCTTCCCTCCCGCTGGCTTCGATCCATTCCACTAGCTCTGGCTCGAAAGGTACGTTTGAGAATCGCGGGAACATGGTATGTGTGTCCCATGAACGTTCTTTTCGGTGCCCTTTTCGGACTCTTCCTGATGTCTTCATCTTTGGCTCATGCGGCCGCCTGGCTCGAATACGAGCGGTGCGAGCTGGAGGATGACCGTTACTTCGACGGGGATTCGTTTCAGGTGAAAGCGCTGACCGGATACACGTATGTTTTCCGTCTCTATGGAGTGGATTGCCCGGAGACGGACGCGCGCTATCCGGCCCGGCTGGAGGCGCAGGCGGCGGAGTTCGGCGTGGAGGTGGAGGAACTGCAGAGATGGGGAAACGAGGCCCGGAGTTTCGTGAAAAAATTCCTCAGGAAACCGTTCACCGTCCTCACCCAGAAATCGAAAGCGGGCGGCCAGTCGAAGAAGAACCGCTACTACGCGATCATAATCGGGCACGACGGGCGCAGGCTGGACGAAGCGTTGATCGAGGCAGGTCTCGCCCGCGCGTTCGGCATGGGCGCGGAGTGGCCGGAGCGCATGACCCCGGAGCGTTACATCCGCAAGCTCCACGCCATCGAAAGCAAAGCCAAGCGCGAGGATGTGGGCATCTGGAAAGACTCCACCAAGTAGCCCGCGCCACCTCGAATAGGGAGAAAGGCGTTTTCAACCCCTTTGCAGGACCCAGGCGAATCCGTTTCCCCGTTCTTCGTGAAGGGGTTGAAAACACCCTTCTCCATTATTCTCCGCTACGCGAAATCCAGGCCGCGCATGGTGCCGGTGGAGGAGGCGAATTTGTCCGTTTCGATGCCGAGCTGCTGGAGCATGGATAGGTAAAGGTTGGGCAGCGGATAGTTGCGCCCGGTATCGAATGCTAGGTGCTGGCCGTGTTTGAAGCCGCCACCGGCGAAGAGGACGGGGAGGTTGGTGGTGACGTGGGTGGAGGCGTTTCCGAGGTTGGAGCCGTAGAGAACCATGGTCCGGTCCAGCAGGGTGGATTTGTCCTCGGGGGTGGAGCGCAGGTCGGTGACGAGTTTGTCGAGCAGGCGCATGTGCTCGGTATCGATGCGCTCGAGCTGTGCGACTTTGCCGGGGTTTTTCCCATGGTGGGAAAGGTTGTGGTAGCCTTCGCCGACCGACTCGCCATTCACGAGAATCGCGGGGGAGGAGACGGAATCCAGCATGAGGGTGATCATGCGGGTGGAATCCGTCTCGAAGGCGAGGTGGGCCAGGCGGTACATGAGCTCGGTCTTCCGCATGTAGTCGACGGGGTCTTTCGGATCGACGGGTTCTTTCTCATCGGTCACGGGCTTGGGTCTGCCCTCCCATTCCTTGGATTGCTCCAGGCGGACTTCGAGTTCGCGGACGCCGGTGAAATACTGGTCGAGCCGTTCGCGGTCGCGGTCGCCGACTTTCCGCCGCAGGCCGGTGACTTCCCCGGCGACGGCGTCCATGATGGATTTCCCGAGGGCGAGCTTGCGCTGCTGCTCCGCAATCTGTTTGGGATTTCCCTGGAGGAAAAGTTTCCGGAAGACGGCGGAGGCGCTTTGCTCGGAGGGGATCTGCACCCCGGAGCCGGTGAACGAGAGGGATTTCCCGCCGGACTTGACGTTGACTCCGAGGGTGAGGGAGGGGAAGCGGGTGAGGTGGCCGGTGCGCTCGGCGACGTATTGGTCGAGCGAGATGGTGTTGCGGAAGCCGCTGCTGCCGGGCCGGGGGGCGGCGGTCAGGAAGCAGATATCGGCGGGGTGGCCGCCATCGACATCCGGGTGGGAAACGCCGGAGAAGACGGTGAATTTGTCGCGGTTTTTCTCAAGCTGCGAGAGATACGGGGAGAGGGCGTAGCCGGGGCCGGTGCCGGTGGGGAAAAACTTTTCGGGCAGCAGGCCGAGGTTGTTGCAGATGCCGAGGAAGCGTTTCGGGACTTCCGGCGCGGCTCCCCTGGCGAAGGCGGGCGTCATGGAATCGAGCAGCGGGAGGCCGAGGGAGATGCCGATTCCTTTCAAGATGGAGCGGCGGGAGAGGTGGCGGGCGGTGGAGATGTGGGGCATGGAAAATTCAAAAATTCAAATTTCAACTCTCAAGGAGAAGGGCTGCGGGATGGAGACCGTGTTGCGCATCACTTATACTGAAATACGGTGCTTTGGATGATTTCGTGGATGATGGTGCGGATACCGTAGCCGGTTTTTTCGGAGTTGTGGAGGATCGTTTCGAGGGCGGGGCGGTCGCCGAAACGGACGGGGGTGCCGGTGGAGTATGTGATGAACTGGTTGGCGAGGTTCGCGGCGATGGGACGTTCGTCCTCGAGCAGGAGTTTTTTGAACGAGCGGATGTCGGTGAAGGGGGAACCGTCGGCGAGCCGGCCGGTGGAATCCACGGGCAGGCCGTTGTAAAAGGTGAAGCGCTGGCCGTTTTTTCCGGAGCCGGGGACGGGCTTTCCCTTGCCTTCGAGGGCGCGGTAGTTGTCGCGCCAGCCGCCGAGCACATCGAAGGATTCGAGGGCGAAGCCGGGAGGATCCATCTTCGAGTGGCAGGTGTTGCAGGAGGGATCCTCGCTGTGTTTCGCGAGCTGCTGACGGATGGTTTTCGCGCCGCGGATGTCCGGCTCGACGGCGGGGGTGCCGGGTGGCGGGGGCGGGACGGTCTGGCCGAGAATGCGCTCGAGTATCCAGTTCCCCCGCAGCACGGGAGAGGTGGTGGTGCCGTTGGCGGTGACTTTGAGGACGCTGGCCATGGTCATGAGTCCGCCGCGCGGGGAGTCCGGAGGGAGGGTGGTTTTTTCCAGGGAAACCCCTTTGACTCCGGGGATGCCGTAGTGGGTGGCGAGGCGCTCGTTGAGGAAGGTGAAGTCGCTGGCTATGAGGTTGCGGGCGGGCAGGTTTTCGCGGATGAGCGAGGTGAAGAAGAGGCGGGTTTCCCCGAGAGCGGACTCCGTCAGGAGGTCGTCGAGGTAGTAGTCCGGGTAGAGGGTGGAGTCCGGGGAAGTGCCGTTGATGTGGCGGAGATCGAGCCAGGAATCGAGGAAGGAGGTGATGAAAAGATCCGAGCGGGGATCGTCCAGGAGACGGTCGGTCTGGGCGCGGAGGGTGGCGGGATCGGAGAGTTTCCCGCTGTCCGCGAGGGCGCGGAGGGTTTTGTCCGGAGGCGAGTTCCAGAGGAAATAGGAGAGGCGGGAGGCGAGGGCGTGGTCATCGAGTTTCCCGACAGGCTCTTCCAGACAGAGGAAACCAGGGGAGCAGAGCACGGCGGTGTAGCCGGCGATCATGGCATCGGAAAAGCTGGAGCCGGTATCGAGGGCGACCCTGATGACGGGTAGGAAACGCTCGGTGTCCTCCCCGGAGACGGGGCGGCGGTAGGCTTTCTCGATGAAGTTGGAGAGCAGTCTTCTTGAATCCGCGGCGGGGTCTTCCGGGGAGTTGATCGGGAGGTCTCCGAAGAGAAGTTCGTGCCCGGCGGGCGGCCATCGGGAAATGATCGGGCCTTCGACCTCCATCCACCTGTAGGCGACGCCGGGAACTCCGTCCGGGGTGGCGTTGGGATTTCGGAACGGGCCGGGAGGGCGGGAGCGGTAGAGGCGGGAGGCATCGGGGCCGATGACTTCGCCTTCGCGTAGCAGGGTCTCGATCTCGGCGACGCGGGCTTCGGGCAAGGAATCGAACTCGCCGATCTTGCGCTGGGTGCGCCCGTCGATCGCGTAGAGGGAGACGGGTTCCTCGCGTTTCCCTGGGAAGGTTTTTTCGCGTGAAGGGAGGATGACGCTGGGATCCTTTTTGTTCACGATCGCCTCCGCCGTGAAGGTCTGGGTCATGAAGCGGAGCTTGTAAGTGGCGTTGTGCTTCGCCCGGAAGCTGCTGAAGCGGGGCTGGATGGGCTCGTAGCTGCTGGCGGTAACCCCGAGCGCCTCCAGCTCGCGGGTGGCGGGGTCGTTTTTCCCGACGGTGACCGGGACTTTTTCCGCGATGACATCCGGCTGCGCGGTGGTGCCGAGCAGGGGGAAAGTGGCGCGGTCCGGGGAGGTGTTGAACTGGCTGTAGTAGATTTTATCGACCATGGCCTTCTGCTCGCGGGCGTAGTAGCGGGTGGTCTTGTTCTCCGGTTTCTCCGGCCTGGTGGTGATGACCGCGCGCAACGCTTCATCGGCGGCCTGCAGGTAGCGGGCCATCTGGATGTGGGAAATATCGAGAGCCTCGCCCGCTTTGGAAAACCGATGCGCCTCACCGTCTTCCGGGAGGATTTCCTTCACATCGAGCCACGGCGCGGAGAGCAGCTCGCGGAGAGAGTTTTCGTATTCGAGGCGGTTGAGGCGGCGCCAGGTGGAGCGGCCTTGTTCGGCTGCCCGTGCTTGGTCGGCTGCGATGAGTTCCTTGGAAAGCGACTCCAGAAAAGGGGAACTCTCCTCCTGCGGCGGGGTGTCCTTTTTCTTCGGCGGCATTTCCCCGGTCTTCAGCCTGTCGTGGACTTTCACCCAGAGAGCCATGCTCGCCGGATCGGAGAGATCGGAGGGGAAAGTCTCCAGATCGAGCTTGCCTTTTTTCGTGGCGGAATCATGGCAGTCGTAGCAGTGGTACTCCAGAAAAGGGACAAGCTCTTCCACCGGCGCGGCACCGAGAAGGGCCGCTGTGGCTAGAGTGGTGGGGCAGATGATGGAAAAACGGAAAATCATTTCAAGGAGGGCGGTCGGGAGCGGCGATGCACGGGTCTGCTACGCGGCCACCGTCCCCGCTCTGTCATCCGCACGCTCCGCGCGAGGTGGTCCGCGGTATCCAGGAAACACCTTCGAACGGTAGGCTGTTAGAAGTGACGGCAGTGTCACCTCTCTCCGGTGGGAAATCGCATCCGGGCGGCTATTCCGGGGGCGCGCGGGCGGGCTTGTTCCGATCATTTCAGCTTTCCTAATGAAAAAAGAAAGACCCGGAAGGCCCCCGGCGTAAAATCGGCTCATGCGCGGGAGGGGATCACGATCTCCGCTGGCACATGAGATGCTAAAGACAAATTGAGCAAAGCTCGCACCCTGATATGAATATCAAACAACAACACGCACCGTTACCGGATGTGGCTACGGTCACACCCGAGCTGACGATGACAGAAAGCTGGGACGCGGATTCCGTCGCCAACCTGGTTCGCTCGAAGAGCGACCATGGTGAGACACCCGCGTTCCTATTCCTCGGCAGAAAAGAAGCCCGACTGCTGCAAGAACACCTCGCCGGAGTGTTCGGAGCGGAATCCGTCACCACCCTCAACGATACCTATTACATGGGACTCGATGTGGTTGTGATCGATTGCGATTCGTTCGTCTTCGCCGGGGGTCGGAAAACGGCCAGGACCCTGCAGGACCCCATCTCACGCCGCCCCGCATGGCGCGATCGCGAGACCGACGGTCTGTGGCAGTTCCGCCTGTGAATCGAACCATGAAGATGCCACGAGGAAATTTTCCCCATTGATGCGGCATCGGCAGAAACCCCAGCGCGTCTGCCGATTCCGCTTCACCCGCAGGAAATATTTTCCCCAGGCAAATTCAAGTAACAAACCGAAGGGCGGCGTGGCGACACGTCGCCCTTTTTCCTTTCCAATCCCGGCAGGATGCTGGCGAATCTGTCACTTCCCGGCGACCGGGATTTTATCCGCCAACCGTTCGGGCATCGCGCTCGGCGCGTATTCTTTGCCGGTCCCGCGGTCGCCCTGAGGGTCGTAGTGCGGACCTTCGGAAGTGGGCTTGGGGACGTAGCTGTCGTGTTTTCCCTCGGTCTTCCACCATTCCAGCCACTTTTCCGAAAGCCTTTTCATCGCCGCCGGATTCGCTCGGGAAAGGTCGTTCGTTTCCAACACATCCACGGATGTGTCGAACAATTCCCAGCCCGCGCCATCCACTTCCGCGAGCGTCCATTTCCCGTGCCGGATCGCGCGGTTGTCCATGTATTGGAAATACTGCGTGCGATCTCCCTCCAGACGCCCGCCCTTGAGCAGTGGCAGGAAGGATTCGCCGGTCTTTTCCTTTTCCCGCACTCCGGCGGCTTCGAGAAAGGTCGGCAGGACATCGATCATGTGCAGGGGAGTTTCGTCGATGGATCCGGGCTCTGATTTCGCTCCCGCCCACCATGCTACGGCTCCTGTGGTAATTCCTCCGCCGTGCTGGCTGATCTTGTAGAGCCGCCACGGAGTCACGCCCGCATAGGCCCAGCCGGTGCCGGGCTGGTAGTTCGACCCTCGGTCGCCCGGCAGCTTGCCTTGTTTCAGCATCACTTCGTCGACTTTCGAGAAGGAATCCGTGCCGTTGTCGCTCAGGAAAAGCATGAGCGTGTTTTCCGCCTTGCCGCTTTCACGCAGAGCCTCCATCAGTCTGCCGATCCCCCGGTCCATGCGCTCGACCATCGCCGCGTAGGTCGCCATCCGCAGGTCCTCCAAATCTTTCTGGGACGGAGTCAGTGAGTCCCATTCGGGTAGATTCTCCGGATAGGCGGGCAGCTCCGCTTCCTCCGGAAACAGACCCATCTCCTTTTGCCGGGCGAAGCGCTCTTCACGGACCGCCTGCCAGCCCTTGAGATATCTTCCCCGGTATTTCAGGATATCTTCCTTGGGAGCCTGGAGCGGATTGTGTGGCGCCTGATAGCTGAGGTAGAGGAAAAACGGCTTCGGTTCGTCCTCCGGGGCGTTGACGAAATCGATGGCCCGGTCGGTGAAATTATCACTGCTGTAGAAATCCTTCCCGAATTCCTTGAAAGGTTTCCGGTCCAGACGGTAATCCGGCGCACCCCCGAAGTGATCCGCGAATCCTCCCAGGAAACCAAAAAAGTGATCGAATCCGAGGTTCATCGGATCACCCGCCAGATGCCATTTTCCGATGAGACCCGTGCGGTAACCCGCCCCTTGGAGTCGCTCGGGAAGAAGTTCCGTTTCCCCGAATTCCGGCAGGGCGCGAGGCCACCATTTTCCAGTCAGCAACGAGGCCCGCGAGACCACGCACATCCCTCCATTGCGGAAACGGCTCAGGCGCACGCCTTCCTCCGCCATCCTGTCGATCGCCGGAGTGGAAATTTCCCCGCCGTAGCAGCCGGGATCGCTGTAGCCCATGTCATCCGCGAGGATCACGATGAGATTGGGCCTTTCCGTCGCCCCGCCTGCGGGACCGGAAACGAGAACGAACGATAGGACTGAGAACAGCGCGGCTGGCTTTACCATGGGGCGACTCTATCAGCCCCTTCTACCGGTGCAAATTCGCGAATCGGCAGCAAGCAAGAAAGCACCACGCGGCGGCGAAGGCGGGCACGCTCGCCCCACTCGCCCTGCCCTCGCTCGGGCAGCGGATACCGCTTTCCGATGGGAGAACATTCGGCGGCTGGGAAACTACGGAGGGCGGGGAGAAATGCCGGAAGATCAGCCGACATCACGGATCTCCGGTTAGGGTTTCGACGATCCTACCCGTTTATTCATCGGAGGTAAGGCCAGATACAACGGGCGGATCGGAAAGAAGCGGATCGTCACCGAGTTCAAGACCGGCTCCGGGCATCAGTCGGGGACCACCCTGAAACAACTCGGTAAGATGAGAAGCGCCGAATTCTCATCCTGGATATTGATATGATGGAAACCACGAGGTGAACAAGGAGCCGCGGATTCTATCCGCGACTCCACGTCCGATCTCCTGAAAATACTCGAAACCCTGGCGCTCCGCGCGTAGCCTCCCGCCAAGTATGACCTTAAAGGAACTCGGCTGGACTCCGGAACTCGAAACCGCTTTCACACCCTTTCACGAAAAAGGCTGGATCCCCGCGCGCCTGATCCGCGAGACCTCCATCAACTTCTCCGCCCTTCTGGACGATGGTGAGGAAATCGATCTCATCCTCTGCGGGCGCCTCTGGAATGCCGCCGCCGTGGATTCGGATCTGCCCGCCGTCGGAGATTGGGTCGCCATCGAGGAGGGGGACGAGGACAATCCCAGCGTCATCCGCGCGCAACTGCCGCGCCGCACGGTTTTCTCCAGGAAAATGCCGGGAAACAGCAGCCAGGCACAGGTCATAGGCGCGAATATCGATGTGGTCACCGTTGTGACGGATGCGGGTTCCGATTACAATCTGCGGCGGATGGAGCGGTATTTCACGCTCATCAGCCGCAGCGGCGCGAAGGCCGTGGTGCTGCTGAACAAATCCGATCTTTTCCCCAGAGAGGAATCCGAAAAAGCGGCGGAAGAAATCCGCGCGCTTTCGCCCAACGCGAAGGTCCATGTCACCTCCGCCTTGAAAGGAGAGGGCCTGAAAGCGATCAAAAGCCATCTCGGACCGGGAATTACCATGTGTATCGTAGGTTCCAGCGGCGTGGGGAAATCCACTTTGGTCAACCAACTCTACGGCGAGGAATGGCAGTGGGTCAGCGAGGTGAACGAGACCACCGGGAAAGGCCGCCACACCACCACCTGCCGGGAGCTCGTCCCGCTCGATAGCGGCGGCATGCTCATCGACAATCCCGGTATGCGCGAGATCCAGATGTGGATGGATGAGAACATCCTGCGCTCCAGCTTCGAGGACATCGCCCGCCTCACCGACGAGTGCAGGTTTTCCGACTGCAGCCACGTGAAAGACGCCGGCTGCGCGATCCGGAACGCCGTCGAGCAAGGCACCCTCGATCCCGCCCGCTACGAATCGTTTCTCAATCTGGAAACCGAGATCGAAGCCCTCCGGAAACGCGCGAAGAAACGCCAGATGGCTGTCGAGCGGTGGCACAAGCGCAATCACAGGGTCAAAGCGCGCAATCTCGAAGACCGCATCCAACTCGAAAAGGATTCCCGTGGTGAAATCTAAGACCCTCCTGTTTTTCCTCGCCGCCTGTTTCGTCTTCGCCACCTCGTCCCCGGCGCAGATCGGGAAGATGCTCGACGGGATGCAGGGGAAAACCCCAGAACCAGCCGCACCCGTGGAACCGGAACCTGACATCCGGGAAAAACTGATCGACTGGCGGAAGGAGACTTCCGTCGAGCTCGCCCGGCTCAGGAAAACCGACCCCCGCTCCGATCTGCCCGTGGGGATCCAAGCCGCCGATCACGAGGCTAGGATCCGAACTCTCGAGCTGACTCAAACCGCGATCTCACGGCACCTCGTCATCCTTGACGGAGTGGCTTCCGCCTCCGAAGAGCTGAAGGAAGTGAAGGCGGAGAAATCCGATTGGAAAGGATTTCCCGAAAAGCCTCCCTACTCCATCCTGCTCGTCGACCAGCTCGTCAACAGGCAGGAAGCCGTGAAAGAGAAAGCTGCCTCGAACCAGTCTTCCATCGATATCTTCAAATCCACTCTCGATATCATCCTCGCCGAATCATCCGAGGCCGAGACTACGGTGACCGCCGCCACCAAGACCTACGAAGCTGCTGCGGAGGAAGACAAGGATACCGCGCTTTGGGAACTCAATTCGGCTCGCGACCAGCAGCGCGTGCTTTTCATCCGTGCCAGCTCCCTGAAGCACAACATTTCCTCGTTGGAGAATCTGAAAGCCGCCGCCGACATCGAGTCCGCATGGCTTTCCAAGCAGATCGAAGAAGCCCGGAAGGATACCAGATTCGATCAGGAGGACATGGAGACGATCCGCAAGGCCTCCGAGGACAGGCAGGAAAAGCTCCGTCAGGAAATCCGCGATGTGCGCAAGCGCCTGGCCGCGGCCATCTCCCGCCGCGACGCAGCCGAAGCGGAAGTCGGGAATCTCTCGGACCGGAAGGACGGCGGGGAGGAACTCGTGCTTGCCCGGCTGAGGCTGGAGGCTGCCGCCACCCAGGTGGAATCCATGCAAACCATGTCGGACGCCTACGAGTCCTACGAGCAGATCGAGAGTTTCGTCCCGGATGCCTACGAGCAACGCAGGGTCCTGGTGAATTCGAAAAACGCCGCCGAACGCGCCGCTTCGCTCAAAGCCCTGATCTCCCTGAACCAGAGGTTGGAGGCTTGGGAAGTCGTCGCCCAGAACGAACTCGCCGCCGTGAGCGCTGACATCAGCAAGGAGGAAGCGCGCAGCGCGGCGATGCCTGCGGACGATCCCAGGCTCGTTCCCCTGATCGCCCAGCGCGCCTCGCTATGGGAAAAGCAGGCACTCATCCAGAGAGCCTACCAGACCGTATTGAACCAACGGAAAGTCCTGCGCCGCTGGATCGCGGAATACTCCACCAAAGAATACGTCCCGTGGTACGCCACGCTGGGTGACGGATTCAACAAGGTCCGGGAGAAGGTGAGGAGCGTCTGGCAGATCCCGGTCAACCAGTATGAGAAGAAGATCCAGGTGGACGGGGAAACGGTCTCGCAGATCCGCTACGTGTCGCTGGGTGATATCATCGTCGCGCTTCTGGTTTTCATCGTCGCCTATCTGCTCGCCGCATGGATGAGCCGCCGTATCCAGCGCCTGCTCGTCGGGCGCAGTGTGATCGGGGAGAACCAGGCGAAGACCCTGCGGAACTGGGTGATGCTGCTTGTCTCCCTCCTGCTCGCTCTCGTCACGCTGAATTGGCTCAGCATCCCGCTCACGATCTTCGCCTTCCTCGCCGGTGCGCTCGCCATCGGCATCGGCTTCGGCACCCAGACGATGATCAAGAATTTCATGAGCGGGATCATCCTGCTTTTCGAAAGGAAAGTCCGTGTGGGCGATATCATCGAGGTGGACGGCACCCTCGGAGTCGTTTCCGAAATCAATACCCGCTCTTCCATCGTGCGTGGTTTCAACGGCATCGAAAACCTTATCCCCAATTCGCTTTTCCTGGAAAACAAAGTCGTGAACTGGACGCTGAATTCCTCCTTCCTACGCCGCGAGCTGGAGTTGGGTGTTACCTATGGCAGCTCGCCTCAGAAAATCATCGAGATCCTCACCGAGGCCGCCGGTCGTCACGGACTCATCCTGAAAGATCCCCCTCCGTTCGCCGTGTTCGAAGCCTTCGCGGACAACTCCCTCAACTTCCGCCTCTATTACTGGGTGGAACTCAACGAGAAGACCAACTCTCTCGTCGTCGGCAGCGATCTGCGAATCATGATCGACAAGAAGCTTTCTGAATCAGGCATCGGCGTCCCTTTCCCGCAGCGCGACATCCATCTCGATACCAGCGGGCCCATGCAGGTCGAGCTCACCCGCAAGCCCAGACAGAAGCCAACCGAAGCAGGCGCCAAAGCACCCGTCCTGCCGTAGCCGGCGCATCTCGCGCCAGGCCGTTCTTCCGGAATCCTGCCGGAATTCATTCTCCCTTCTCCGCCGGGATCACCAGCGTGGCCACCAGCGATTTCCGCACCATTCCCTCCGCCACGCTCCCCAGAAGCAGCGAAGCCATCACCCCGTGTCCGTGGGATCCCAGCACCACCAGATCTGCCCCCAGCTCCTTGGTTTTCTCCTCCAGCACATGCAGCGGACTACCATCCCCGAGGTGGGCCACCGCCATCACGCCGGATTCCGCCGCCTTCGCCGCCGCCTTGTCCAGAGTCGCTTGGGCGCGGGTCCTCGTCTCCTCGTGAAAAGTATGGATCGCGGGAAATTCGTCGGGAGTGAAGCCATACGCGGTGTATGTCGGCTCAGGCTCGATCACATGCAGAAGATGGAGTTCCGCCCCGAAGGCACGGGCCATTTCCGCGGCAGTGGAAATCACACCGGAAGTGGCATTCGAGAAATCAACGGCAGCTAGAATAGTTTTCATAACGCAAACCTAACCCCGCCACCCGGACGGGAAAAGGGAAAGATTCCAGATCCCGGAGCCAGGAGACACAAGAACCATGTATTCCGTGCTCTCCGTGGTTCGATAACCCGAAGAATCCGACGGTGTGCCCCACGGTCTATCCGCGCTCATATGAAAGAGAGATTTGATTTCACAGTCCGTCCATTTCGGCTGCGCTCCGACTGCGGTTGAAATTCCCGCAGCTAGCCCCGCCTCTCCAGCAACTGGGCGGCGATGCTCACGGCGATCTCTCCCGCACCGTTGCCGCCGATCGGTAGTCCCAGGGGGCACACGATCGTTTCCAAAAGCTCTTTCGAAATCCCGTCCTCCCGCAGCTCCCGCATCAGCACCGCCCGCTTCGAAGCGCTCCCGATCACACCCAGGAACGCGATCCCGGGGAGCCTCTCCAGCACTTCCCGCAGCACGGGCCGGTCGCTCGCATGGCCCTTCGTGATCGAGACCACCATGCTTTTCTCCGAGACCAGATCCACCGCCTCCGCGTAGTTGCCCACCAGATGCTTCCGCACCCCCGGCTCTCCCGGATCCCTTCCAGCCAGTCGCCGCGCTCTTCCACCACATCCACCGTACAATCCATCCCCGCCAGCACCGGCACCAGCGCCCGGGAGACGTGCCCGGCTCCGAAAACCACGATGTGCCACCGCGCTCCCGAAGCGACTTTCTCGAACACCAGTTCCATCTCTCCACCGCAGGTCATCCCCACGTCCCGTTGCAGATTCCATTTCCGCGAAATGAGATCCTCCCCGCCGCCCAGCATCCGGAGAGCCTCCGAGATCGCCCGCGCCTCCACCTTTCCTCCGCCAACGGTTCCGGCATCCAGGCCGCCCGCTGTCACCACCGCCTTCGCGCCCAGCACGCACGGCACACTCCCCCGGCAGCCGGTCACCGTCACCACTACCAGATCCGCGCCCGCCTGTTCCAGCTCCGCGATCCTTCCCCAGATGTCAGTGCCGCCGGCCATCTTTCGGTCACCTCGTTACCACGGCCTCGATCTCACCGTGCGGCTCATCGGTCGGCAGGAAAAGGGTCTCGTTCCCAGGCCGGCCCAGCTTCGTCAGATCCATCCCCGGGAAATGCACGTTCGGCATGCTCAGGGCGATTTTCACGATCTCCGGCACCGCCTCCAGCGCCGCCTCGCCGATCTCGAACAGAGTCCGCTGCACCGATGGACTGAAGTTTCCCGCGAAAATCCCGTAAGCAGCGTCCAGGACCAGATCGTCCGCCGGGCGGTACTCCTCCGCATCCGTATCGTAGAACCATTCCAGGGTCATCCGCGTGGAGAGTATCCGGTCCGCCGTCGGTGGCAGGGTGGTCAGATCGCAGGGATTGAACCCCTCGAAACCCGATCCGCCCGTCTTCAGGACCAGGTGGTCCGTGATGCCCGCGCTCAGCACCGGATCCTCGTCCCGCTCGAAGTCCCCCCTGCAGAACCAGGTCCCGTTCGCCTGCTCGGAAAACGCGTGCGGATGCGGCTCGCCGCCGATTTCCATCCGCTCCCAGCGCCGCTCCCGCAGCTCCACCGTGACCCCGTCGATGTGTGGATACTTCGTGAGAAAATGCGAGCCGACGATCTTCGCGAAGCTCACCCGGCAGGTCCCCAGATAGTCGTGCGCCAGCACATGCACCGTGTTTTTAACCGTATCGGTAGGCACGATGGAGGAATTGTCCTCACCCAGGTAGGCACCGTCCAGATCACCGGTCAGGAGCACATCCGCTTCCAGTTCGCACACCTTGTGCTTCTTCCCCTTCATCACCTTCAGCACCCGCACCCTGCATTTTCCGTATTGATTGCTCTCAAGTCTCGCCATTCCGGAAAACTCCCGCAATTCCCGCCCCTTGTCCAAGATCAATTCTTCCCCCGCCGCCGCGGAGCGCCCGAACATCGTGCTCATATTCACGGACCCTCGGGAAAAGGGCGGGAAAACCAGCGGACGACCGGTGGTCACCACCGACTTCTCCGCTACCATGCTGGACCTCGCCGGGACCGAAAAGCCCCCCGGCATCACCGGATCGAGCCTGTCCGAGGTCCGAGCTCGCGAAAAATCCGGCCGCCGAGTGGAGGAAAGACTTCCACTACGAGCATCCCTACGCCCACGACGGCAAGATACCGGTGACGGTAGGGGTCGGGAGCGAGGGTATGAGCTACACCCGCTACACCGCCGAAGCCTACTTCACCCAGCTCCACGCCTCCCTCGCCGTCGGCGTCCCCAAGACCTCCGGCTACCCCGCCCTCGCGAACCTCCTCAACGCCGTCGGCGAATCCCTCAAGCCGAAGATCACCTTTCTTGTTTATCCTACGCGGTATTCAACGGCTTCTTCCGCGACCCAACATTTCTGATCGCCCCGCCATTCCTCATCTTCCGACTGGCCTTGGAGCAATTTCTTTAGTTCCGCCGCCACCGCCATTCCTAGCGCAGGAGGAACGGAATTCCCAATCTGGCGGAACTTCGTGCACTGGCTTCCTGAAAAAACCATGCCCGCAGGAAATCCTTGGAGGCACGCCGCCTCCTCGACTGTCAGCCTCCGCATACGTTCCGGCACATCAACCGTCGGTTCGCCACCCCCTTCCAAGTGGGAGTGGTAGTTTACGATCCAAGGCTGGGCACTTTTTTCTAAGGCCATCTGATCAATGATCGGAGTCCTGTTGCCTCCCATAGATGCTGGCAATGTGAGCGCTGCCGCCTCCAGATCCACCGGCCTCCCCTGCCCGTTGAAAAGCATCCCCGCGTAAGGACTCCTCCTCATCACAGGTGTCTTCGCAGCCGTCACCTTGGCCTTGCAGATGGAGTCATTTCCCGGCTCGCCGAACGCGGGTAGTGCCGAGAGAGCCTCCCTCACCGTTTTCCGCACCATTAGCTTCATCGGCACAGGCATTGGCTTTTCCTTCGCACCCACCAGAAACATCCGCTCCCGCATCTGCGGAACGCCATAGTCCGCAGCATTGAGAACCATCACCCTGCATTTGTAGCCTAGTGCTTCGCCCTTCGCTTCCAGCGCCCGGATCGTTCCCGCCCAGCGGCTGTTTGTCGCCAGCGACTTCACGTTCTCCATCACGAAAGCAGCAGGGTCCAGTTGTTCCACCACCCGGAAAAACTCCCACACCTGTTTGCTACGCGGATCGTTGGGATCCATTTTCCCGGCGACTGAAAATCCCTGGCAAGGGGGGCCGCCAATCACCACATCGACCGACCCTTTCGCAGGGAACACCGCTTTTGAAACATCCCCGCAGAAAATCTCCGGCAAGGCATGCCCACGCCTTTTCAACTCGTTCCGGTAGGTGTCCAGCGCAAACGGATCAATGTCATTCGCCCAGATGGTTTCAAAGCCGGCCTCTCCGAACCCCAAGTCAAGACCCCCGCAACCGGTGTAGAGTGACACACATTTCATTATGCTGATTTAGCATGAGCTCCATTTTTAGCAACCCAAATCAACCGGATTCTGAAATATCTATATTCGTGTCACAGGAAATCTTCGATCTGGAGCTCGGTCGCACCCTAGCTGCCCACAGGCGCGATCTCGGGATCTCACAGGACTACCTGTCTTCGAGCCTGCGAAGAGACCAGACCTTCGTATCCAAAGTGGAAACCGGGAAACGCTCGATCACGTTGTTCGAATATATCCGCTGGTGCAAGGCATTGAACTTGGAACAGCCCGCCGTCCAGGAAACCCTCCTAAAATTGGAAAGCCATGTCGAGTAGCCTGGCACTCCTCCCTTTGGAAGAAAGGGAACTCGACGAAACGATTTCCGCTGCAATCACCGCACTGGAAAACAAGGGTCTCTCAACGGAGGAATCCCGGCTCACACTGGAATCCTTGTTCGAAGGATGGCTGGATAAGGATGGAATTGCGGAGGCATTGCCCAACGAGATCCAACCGCTGTTTGCCGAAGCCTCCTGGGCTGATAAAACGTCAACTGTTCCGCACACCGCATACGTTAAACTGATTCGCAAGCTGGAGGGGAAATACACTGCCACACGCAGGGAGGCCGCAGTTCTCGTATCCCGGCTGCCCCTCGTCCTCCTGCTAGCGGAGAAAATGAACAACTCTCCCGCCCGGATCGCGCGTCTTCTTGGTTCAGGCGATGGGAGCGATCCGGTTAGCTGGAAGGCAGTCCAGACGATCCTGGTTAGTTTCGGAATCCGGAACGAACTCGATGAAACACTGGTATCCCGCCTGATTGCCTTGGATCGCGATCTATCGACGGAAGAGTACGGCGATGCCGATGCTGGAACGCTGACCGAACTCATATCCTCCAAATCGACCGCTTTCGGACTGGGAGCCGATTTCGGAAACTCGCTGAGTCGGCTGCTCGCGCCCATCGACGCCCGCCCGTTCATCCCATACGTTCAGATCCTGCTCTACGCCTGTGTTGTGGACCATTTCTACGACCATCCCTCGGAATACATCTACACCTTCAAGCCGAGGGGGGCGGTGGCAAACCTGATCTTCGGCACCTTCCCTCCCGCCCTGGCCCCCGGCGGTAATCCGATGCTCAACAATTTCAAGGCCGTGAACCGCCTGTCACACGATTGGGCGGAATCCCGCGACGACAACCGCGATCAAGCCATTGCCCTGGTAAAAGCCGTTCTCGCACTCTCCTCGCTATCCTACCCGGCTCGGAAGCAACTCTCCGATACCATCCGTCGCGGCATTCTTCGTTTCATCGAGATCAACACCCCGGCGACCGTCACCGTGCCCGCTGCCACTTCCATCGGCGAACTCGAAACGTTCCTTAACGCGGTCGCCGCATCTCCTACCAACACCCGTGGCATCATAGAGCAACGCGTAACGGATTTCCTCGGAGTCATGAAACACCGCGACGCTGCCTGGCGTCCAAGGGGACTCGGCGATCCTGTCAACGCCAGCAACACCTCTTCCCGGAAGCTGGGGGACTGCGATTTCCAGAACGCCTCCACCCAGGTTTGCCACGCGGTGGAAGCACACGCCGGCCGCCTCACGGATGTCTATCTGCACGAGCATCTCCGCACCCTCCGTCTCAACCTGCCAAAGCGGCTCGATGAATGGAGCGGGATCTCCGAGATAGGAGAATGGAAACTGGAGGTTCTCTTCATCGTTCATGAAGACGCCCTTTCCCCGAACCGCGATCAACCGGAACTGGGTATCCCCTGCGACATCATGGTCACAACCTTCGCGGAAGCCTGTGGGGAAGTGATCGGGATTGCCGTTGAGATGCCAGAGGAAGCCGTGAAACTTTTCAACCGATGGGTCGTCCAGCCTCTCAACGCCCCGAACACTCCTCACTCGGTGAAATTGAAAGCCCTCGAACTATCCAAACCCGCTTCGTAAGAAATTTGAAAACCATACCCGGCCCCGGCAGAACCACCACCGGCACCAGAGGCGAAGGCTTCCTCGACATCCACCTCAACGCCACCACCCGCTGGAAAGACATCCCCATCGAGGCCTGGAACTACACCCTGGGCGGCTACCAGGTCCTCAAGAAGTGGCTCAGCTACCGCGAGCAAACCCTCCTCCACCGCCGCCTCACCCCCGACGAGGCCGAGCACTTCACCCACCACACCCGCCGCATCACCGCCCTCCTCGCGGAGAACGGCGCGCTTGATGGGCATTACAAGGCCAGTGTTTGAGAAAACGCGACAATCTACCGTTGCTGCGAACCGGATGCTGCTCAATCCTGCTAAAATATCATCCCTCAATCGTTCCGGTTTCTGAGGAACATTCTGTGGGGCAGGGCAATCAAGGCGAGAACCACGAAATCAAGTATCAGGTGGAAGACTACCATTAACATGACAGGGTTCGTCCCGATCTCGGAGAGCGCTTTGCTAACCGCCGGATCACGCTTGGCATCAAACCGAAGCAGTGCAACAAGCTCGTTGTTCAACGCGACATTTTCTCTCATTGCATTCCAATTCGCGAAGGCGAAAGCGGCAAATCCGAAGGCAACGATCAGCCTGGGGATGGCAGGCGCCTTCTGAAATGCTGAAGTGAACGTAAATCCTAAAACAGCACCAGTGAGCACGAGATACAGCATCCAGAGATCATCGCTGTGCGCGCGGGTCGTGGTCCAGAGGGTAATAATGTCGCTCGTATCCATGGAAAAGAATTTCAATCCACTTCAACACGGGAAACTTTGCCGTCCAGCCCATTGTTTTTGTGGAAAGTTACTTTGACCGTATCGTCTTCGTACGTGTTTTCGAAGGATTTGACGCAGTAAGACTGCACTTCCTTTTTCACTACGATTTCTGCGTAGTCGTCATCTTCTTTCCCTTCCGGGTTATCATAGACACGAATGATCGCCCCTTTCCGGACGTTGAGAAGTGTCACGGATCTGGCATCGTCATTGGTAAAGCCCTCGGTCTTCTTAAAATCGATACGCGTGCCTGCCTTGTCCTCACATTCGCCCTTTTGGTTCTCTCCGCATTCATTTGCCTCCATGAAGCGGATAGATCCGGCATTCAGCGTGGTAATGCCTAATGTGAATAAGATAGCCGCAGCGCGACAGCTTGCTTTGATCGTGTTTCTGGTTTTCATCGTATTTTGATTGATAGATTTTATTAGTTCAAGCTTCTCTCACCCGCCCACGCTGATCTCCGCGACGTTGCTCCACTGTCCGGTTTTCTGGGAGTCCTTGGTGTAGATGGCGCGGTATTTCCAGGTGGCGGCGGGGGTGGGGAAGGGGGTGGTATCGGTGTAGTTTGGGCGGGTATCGACGGCGAGGAACTGCCAGGTGCCGGTGCCGGGGTCCTTCTGGATCTCGATGGCTTCCATCATGCCTTTTTTCCAGACGACCTCCACCTGGCCGCCGACGGTGCGGAGGGTGATGGCGGGGGTGACGGTGGACGGATCAGGGGCGGTGGATTCCGGGCCGATGACGCCGAGGGCCTCGCCGATGGCTTCCGTGTAGGCGGGGGCGGCCTTGATGCGCCGGACAAGTTCCCGGAAGCGGATGAGTATGCCGAAATCCACATCCGGCGGCACGGGCGCGGGCATGCCGGGGTTGACGGGGATGTTGGCCGGTCCGTCGGTGGAATCCTCCCCGCCGAGGAGGAGGTTCTTATAGGCGACCCACTGGCTGGCGGAGTCCCTCATGCTGATGGTGTGGTTCAGCACGTAGCGGAACCAGGTGGCGTCGTTCGCCTGGCTTTCCAGTTCGTCTTCCTGGGCCCGAGGAGTCCGGAGTAGCTGGGGAGGGTATCGCGGAAGCGCTCGAAGAGGGCTGCCTTCGCTTCGTCGGTGTCCGGGATGTAGTTGGATCTGGCCATGATTCTTTGTCTTTCAACGGGTTGGAGGGATTTCTAACGGTGGTTTGAGCTGGAAAAGGGGTTGCGGGAGTCTTCCACGCATCTGCGGGAGCGGTTCACGCAGTCGCTGGAGCGCTCCACGCGGGTGAGCGGGGCTCCCGCGCGGGTGCGGGGGCCTTCCACGCATCCGGGGGAGCCGCTCACGCGGTTGGGTGGGCGGCACTCCGGTCCGCGTGGGGCGCCCGCGCATGCGCGCGGGGCTCTCGCCGACCGGCGCGCGGGGTTTCCGCAACGGCACGATCTCCAGGTCGTGGCGCGTCTGGCGTTGCGGGTGGAGGCCGGGAGTTTCATCGGTAGGAGGTCGGGGGGAGGGGATGTGCGGGAGCTTCCCACGGGAATGTCTTTCGAACGCTGTCATTCCATTCCCGTTCGCCGGGGTGTGGCAATGGGTTAGTATGTACAAAACCGGAGGTCAGCTTAACTTTCCCTAACTAGGTAAGAGCCGGTTTGCCGTATGTTCCGTCAGGGCCGGGAATATGTCCGCCCTATGCCGCGTAAGGATCGCAGGGGGGGAGGCATGAGTTGATTCCGGGGAGGGGAAGCTTTGTCTTGCCGGGCGAATGTCAAAGGGTTAGCCAGTATGGCCTATGAGATTGGAAAGACCGGGCGATGCGTGGCGGGTGTTGTTCGCGGACGGGCGCTCGTCCCTTTCTCTGGAAAGCATCGCGCTGGACAGCGGCTACCGGATCAAAGGAATGAGGGAGGTGCTGGGTTGCTCCGGAAGATATGTCCACGAGGTATTCGTGAGGGACTTGGGTCTGCCGCCGAAGGCATGGATGCGGCAGGAGCGGATGGTGATGGCGAGGAGGATGCTGAGCGAGGGGGTCGAGATATCAGAAACATCCGAGCGGCTGGGGTTTGCCTCGTGCGGAGGTTTCAGAAGAGAATTCCGGGTTCTCCATGGTATGGTGCCGGTCGAGTATCTGAAACGACTGGGATAAGCGTATCCGTCGCGATACCCCGGGAGAAGTGCCCGGAACCGGATCCCGCGGGCGTGGCGGAGGTGACGGTGATCGGCTGGCTGCGACGCACGGGCGATACTCCGTGGCAATCCATCGCGGGGATGTGGGATGAGAAAAACCCTATGTCTCGGATGCCGGCGGGGGAGTGAGGCTCCCGCCCCATTGCAATGCTGTCGCACAGGGGGCCGGAGTCCTCCTGAACGGTCTGGGGCTGGAATCCCCTGCCACGGTGACTCTCCTCATTCCATGAGGCTCTGCGCGAGGCGGTAGCCTTCGCTGTCGGGGGCGTTTCCGTTTTCCGAGAAGAGGGTCTCGCAGCGGGTGATACCTCGTCTGGCGATGTAGCGGGCGGTTTCCAGGGAGCGTTTGTCGCCGAGGGCGTGGGCGCGGGAGGCGCTGAGGGAGACGGTGAGTAGCTCGGTGGCGATATCGACGAGGCGGGCGAGGAGGAGCTGTTTTTTCTCCAGGGCGGGACCGTGTTTTGCCATGCTGTGGAGGATGGTGCGGGCGAGTCTGCGGGAGAGGGAGGCGGTTTTCCTGAGGGAGGAGGCGAGGTCGCTATCGAGGTCGCTGGGGAGGCCGGAGGTGGTGGGGAGGTATTTTTTCGGATACCAGAGGGTGTAGAAGAGGCCGGCTTTGAGGGCGGTGGTGAGGCGGACGGCGAATTCCTTGCGGCTGTCGAGCACGGCGGCCCCGCGGCGGAGGTGGGGATCGAGCGCTTCCCTAGCGATGAAGAGGTGCATGATCTCGGTGGAGCCTTCGAAGATGGTGTTGATACGTGAGTCGCGCATGAAGCGCTCGATGGGATCGGGTTTTTCGCCGCGGTTGCGGAGGGAGTCGGCGGTCTCGTAGCCGCGGCCGCCTTTGATCTGCATGGTGGAATCCGCGCCGCGCCAACCGGCTTCCGTGCCCCAGAGTTTGGCCATGGCGGCTTCCATGCGGATGTCGGCGTTCTTGTCCGCATCGACGAGGGCGGAGGTGTAGAGGACGAGGGATTCGGTGGCGAATTTGTCGGCGGCGAGATCCGCGAGTTTTCCGGCGATGGCGGCGTGTTTGCCGATTTCCCGGCCCCACTGGACGCGGGTGGAGGACCAGGCGAGGGACATTTCCAGGGAGCGGTCGAGCAGTCCGGCGCAGGCGGCGGGCAGGGTGAGGCGGCCGGTGTTGAGCGTGGTGAGGGCGACTTTGAGGCCTTTGCCGACTCCGCCGACGATGTTCTCCACGGGGACTTTGACGCCGGTGAAGCGCACGACTCCGTTGTAGAGGGCTTTGAGGCCCATGAAGCGGCAGCGGGTGACGATCTCGACCCCGGGCTGGTCCATCTCCACGATGAACGCGGTAGTCGCGTGCGGTTTCTCCGGGGTGGCGGTGCGTGCCATGACGATAAGGGCGAAGGCTTTGAGCGAATTCGTGCACCAGAGTTTCTCCCCACTAAGGGTGTAGTAGGTGCCGTCGGCGGAGAGGGTGGCCTCGGTGTTCATTCGGGCGGGATCCGAGCCGACTTCCTTTTCCGTGAGGGCGAAGGCGGAGACTCCCCCGGCGGCGCAGCGGGGGAGGTATTTCTCCTTCTGCGCATCGGTGCCGAAGACGAGCAGGGGCTGGGGAAGGCCGATGGACTGGTGGGCGGAGAGCAGGGCGGTGAGGTTTCCGCAATGGCCGCCGAGGAGCATGGCGGCGCGGGAGTAGTTCGTCTGGGACAGGCCGAGGCCGCCGTATTGCCGGGGGATCTTGATGCCGAAGGCTCCCATTTCCGCGAGGCCTTCGAAGACGCTGTCGGGGATTTCCCCTTCCCGGTCGATGGCGTCCGGATCGGTCTGTTCATCGAGAAAGGCGCGGAGTTTTTCCAGGAAGAAATCGCCTTCCGCTCTGTCCCCGGAGGACTGGAGGGGGAAGGGGAAAACGGTGGAGAAGTCCGGCGCGCCATCGAAGACGGAGGCGGCGAAGCCGGAGAGTTCGCGGGTGTCGCGGGAGGATTCCGCGAGCTCGAGGGCGGCGCGCTGCCCTTCGGACATTTTCGAGGTGTCGATGATGGAGTCGGACATGGGTTTGCGTGGATTTACAAACAGTAATCCGGGAGGAATTGTTGGCAATGCGCAAAGGACCTCCGCCCACGGTGCGGGCGGAGGTCGGAGCGTGAGAGGGCGCGATGATCTCTGTGCGGAAGGGGAAGTTTTCCGGAGAAGCCGGGGACGGACGTGTGCCTGGCGCGGTTGACATGCGGAGCTGTTTCCCGCAAAACGGAAGCATGGCAATAGGAACGGGAAGTCCGGAGGTGGGTATGGGAACGGTGTGGAAGCGGGCGCGGCGGGCGGCGGTGCTGACGGCGGTGGCGCTGGCATGCGGACCTTGCCTTGCGGTCGGGCGGGTGCTGCCGGAGGAGATCCCCGGCCTGATCTGTTTCTGGGATTTCCCGGACGGGGAGGGGCGGCTGACGGCGAAGGGGCCACACGCGTATGTGCTGGAGGAGCGCAACGGGACGATCGCGGCGGCGGAGGAGGGGATTTTCCCGGGAGGGCACGCGCTGGACATACGCTTCAAGCAGTGGCTGGTGATCCCGAGGGAAAAATGCCCGGCGCTGAATCTGAAAGGCGGGGACGAGGTGACGATGGTGGCGTGGATCAAGCGGCGGGGAGACGCCTGGTGGCAGTATATCGCCGGGGTGTGGAACGAGCGCGACGAGCTGCGCCAATACGCGCTTTTCACCTGCGGGGGGGATGAGACGGACTGGAAGACGCTGGAGCGGAAAAAGGTGCGGAACCGGGTGCACGGCTATGTCTCCGAGGTGGGCGGCGCGACGCAGGGGAAGCCGTTCTGTTTCTCCTACGCGACCGGGGCGGGCGAGGTGCCGGAGGACGAATGGGTGATGGCCGCCTACACCTATGACGGGAAGGAGCTGCGGGTGTATTTCAACGGCGAGCTGGATGCGAACGGGAACGCGAACCCTTTCAAGTGGGATGAGCCGATCTTCGATCCCGGGGAAAAGGGCGCGGATTTCACGGTGGCGCAGCGGGCGGTGCCGAAGTGGCCGGGATATCCGGAGGAGGAAGAATCGCCCCACAATGTCGGCTTCGCGGGGCTGCTCGGCGGGCTTGCGGTCTATGACCGCGCCCTCACTGCGGAGGAGATGTCCGGACTCTACGCGGCGACGATGGAGGGGGTTTCCGGGAAATAGCTCGTGGGCCGCAACTGTCCGAACGGACAATGTCAAATTTCCCGCGAACCTGACATCCTTCCGAAATGACTTTTTCAAATCCCCTGTCACTCGCGGTGCTCGCTCTGGTCTGCACAGGGCTGCCGTTGGCGGCGAGGCCTGTCCCGGAGCTTCCGGCGGCCGGGGAAAAAGTCCGGGTGATCATCGATACGGATGCGGCGAACGAGATCGACGACCTCTACGCGCTGGCTCTGGTGCTGGTGATGCCGGAGCGGTTTGAGATCGAGGGAATCGTGGCGGCGCACTACGGGGACTTCGGCGGACCGGAAGGGATCGAAGCGTCGTTCGATCTGATCGAGGAGATGCTGAAGCTGGCCGGACGCGAGGATGTTCCCGTCTTCAAGGGCTCGGATCCATTCCAATACGCGCGGAGGATCGAGGAGTCGGCAGGGGTGGATTTCATCGTAAAGGAAGCGATGGACGAGGGGGACGAGCGTCCGTTGTGGGTGGTCTCGCTGGGCGCGTGCACGAACATTTCCATGGCCTACCTGAAGGAGCCGGAAATCGCGGACAGGGTGATCTCGCTCTGGCACGGGCGGACGCAGTGGCCGCTGCGGTGCTGGAACTTCAACGCGTGGAACGATCTGCGCGCGGTGCAGGTCATGTTCGAATCCGAGCTGCCGCTGGTGCTGTTCGATACCGGTGGCTACACCCGCGCCTCGATGGAGGAGACGGAAGAACGGATCGCCCCGCACGGGAAGCTGGGCGCCTACCTGCACGGATACAGGGAGAAGAAGAAGTGGTACCAGGACGAGAAAAAGGGCTTTTTCGATTTGGGCGACATCGCGGTTCTCGCGGATCGCGGGCTATGCGATTCCGAGATCAACGACGTGCCGGAAGTCGACAGGGATTTCACCTACAAGCATACCTCGCGGCACGGGAAAATGCTACGGATCTATCAGATCGACGATGCCGCAGTCTGGAGGCTCCTCTCTGAAAAACTGGAAATTTTCGCAAAAACCCGAAACGACTGAACCTTTATGAACATCCTCAAGCCATGTGCTTTCGCCCTCGCGCTGTCATCCACCGCCTTCTCCGCAGAAGAGACGGGGTGGTCTCCTGAAAATTTCAAGAATTGGCCCTCTCCGGTGAATCCGGAGGCCATTGTGACGGAGGGTGGGACGGAGATCCGCTGGATGCCGGAGGCTTTCGAATTCACGCCGGGGAAATCGCTGAGATATATCGATTTCACGAATGGCGACGACGCGAACGAAGGATCGAAGGCGGCACCGTGGAAGCATCATCCGTGGGACGCGGAGGCGGGAGGGAACGCCGCCGGATCGAAGGGTTCGCATACGTATGTTTTCAAGAGCGGAGTGATCTACCGGGGCGCGCTGGTCGGCGCGGAATCGGGCACGGCGGAGGAACCGATCCGGCTGACGGGCGATCCGGAATGGGGAAGCGGAAAGCCGGTGATCTCCGCTGCGGAAGTGGTTTCCGGAAAATGGAGCCGCACCTCCACCGGAGATGCGAAAGCACTGGACATCCCCCTGAAGAGCCTGGTCTGGGAAACGGACCTGCCCGGCAATTTCACGCCCCGCGCCCTTTGGATGAAGACGCCCGGAGGGAAACAGAGGCTGAATCTCGCCCGCTGGCCGAACTGGCGGATCGACCACGAATACGATCATTTCCGCCAGTGGTTCCGCGTGCAGAAGCACTCCCAGGGATTTCCCCGGGTGACTCTCTCCGCTCCGAAAGTGCTGACCGACAAGGACCCGGACGCCTACAAGGGCGCGACGATCTGGTCCGACCATATCAATACTTCGGGAGAATTCTCCATCGTCGGGCCTTTCCCTTCACCTGTCGTCCGCTACATGCCGGAAAGCGGCAGCATCGTCACGCAGACAACCCACCCGGCGCGGTACCCGCAGACGAAGTCGCCGTTTTTCCTGGAAAACCTGCCGCGTTTCCTCGATGAGGAGGGCGAGTGGTATTTCGACGGGAAAACGCGCAAGCTGTTCCTTTTTTCCGAAAACGATCCGAACCGCTCGGCCTTCGAAGCGGCGAGGCACAACATCGCCATCGACCTGGTGGGCGCGAAGCATGTGGAAGTCTCCGGAATCTCGTTCGGCGGAGGCAACGTGCCGGATCTGAACAAGGCCTACGACGTGGAGAACTACAACCGTCCGCACGTCACCTCGCTGTGCCCGCTCATCCGCCTGAAGGGAAACTGCCAGGACATCACTCTCTCGCATCTGGATTTCTCGGACACCGCGGGAAGCGGCATCGCGAACCTCATCACGGATGAGAAGGACATCGTGAGAAACATCACCATTTCCGACAGCAGCTTCGCCAATATCGACAACGACGGCATCGCCCTCGCACGCGGGTTCACCTTCCGGAACTCTGCCACCAACCCGAAGGCACGCCTGACGGATCTGAAGATCTACCGGAACAGGATGGACAACATCGGCTTCCGCTGTAGCGAGATGCAGGGCGGAGCGGGGATCGATCTGAACGGGCCGGAAGTGGCCGACATCGCGGGCAATGTTTTGAAAACCCTCGCGAAGCAAGGCATCAATATCAACGGTGGCAGACCGATGGGTGGCATGATGGGAAGTGCGCCGGAGACTCCGCTCGTGCGCATACTCGTCCGCCACAACCAGGTGACGGACTCGATCTGGTACAAGACGGATTTCGGAGGGATCGAATTCTGGCAGACCGGCCCGGCGTACGTGTATGGAAACATATCGGCGAACGCCATCGGCTTCCTTTCGCACAACAAGTATTTCCACAAGAACCAGGCGTTCTACTTCGACCACGGGTTCAAGGCCGCGCTTTTCAACAACATCGGGTGGAGCGACAACCAGCCGAACTCCGACAAGCCTATCGGCGACTATTTCATCCATGAGATCCGCAACCGCTGGAACGAGGTTTTCCAGAACACCGCCTACAACCTGCGCGGGTTCCAGACACATTCCAGCGAGCACGGCGAGCAGCAGTTCTATATCGGAAATCTCATGCTGGACATGTCCGATCAGAACCTCTCCCACTGGCGCCTCGGCGAGGCGGACTCCATCGCCTACGCGAACAACATTTCCAACAACCATGTGAAAAACTATTACAACCGCTGGCGTGGAGATGTGTTCCAGACCATCGACCAGTTCCGGGATGCGATCGAAGGCAACGGCAACATGCTGTCCACCCAGGTCGGCTGGGTCAGTGACGATCCTCTAGTCGAGTCCATGGAAAAGCATGACTTCCGGCCGGTCTCCGATTCCGCCGCCATCGACCGCGGGGTGAACGTTTTCCTTCCCTGGTCGCTCTACGGAAACGTCGGCGAGTGGCATTTCCGCGGCCAGCCGAACGCACCCGGCACCGTGCTTTCCCATGATCTCTACCCGCAGGAATTTTCAAACAGCATGGACCTGCTGCGGGCGAAGACCGGAGTGACCAACGACCTCAAGGGCGAGGGCTTCACCCCCGCCGACTACTCCGCTGGCATCCTCGAAGACTGGTGCCAAGGCGCGCTCGACTTCGACGGCACGAAAACCATGGGTATCAGCAATGCCCGTCTCAGCTCCGACGTGGTCGTGAAAGGGAAAAACAAGGATACCGTGATCCCGGCCAAGGAGCACCGCAACCTGGTGATGGGAACCAACAGCTTTCTCATCGAAACGGTATTCAAAGCTACTTCCACCACCCCAGGCTCCCTTGCCGGTCAGATGGACGGCAGCGCCGGTTACGAACTTGCGATCGGCAGGAACGGCGAACCGGTTCTTTACCTGAAATCGGGCGGCAGCTCCTTCACGGTTTCCGGAAACGGAAAAATGACCGACGGGAAATGGCATCACCTGATCGCGGAAGTGGATCGCGGATCTTCCGGCGTCAGGTTCTACCTCGATGGCACGGCTCTCGAGACCAACGGCGACCCGATCCCGGACGAGGTTTCCCTGAAGAACGCCGGAGACTTCACGGTCGGTCGCGGATTCCGTGGCTCGCTCGACTATCTCCGCATCTCCCGAGGCACGCTCGCCGATGCGGAAACCACCATCGAGGAACTCGTTTCCTGGCAGTTCAACGGTCCCACCCGCCACGACTTTTCCGGGCAACCCATCGCCGGAGAGCGCCGCGATGTCGGAGCGATCGAGAATCAGAGTGCCTCCGGTCAGAAACCGATCAACTACACTCCGCCGAAACCGCATCCGCCGGAAGTTGCCAAAGCGAACGCCAGCCAAGGCAAGGCCGACAAGTTTCTCGAAGGCCCGGATCGCAGTGTGAAGCAGCAGGGCTGGGGATCTGTTTCCGTGCCGAAAAGTGCGAAGCCCGGTGAGAACGTCACCATCCAGGTCGCCTTCGCCACAGAGACGATTCCGAAAAACATGCGGCTGCGGATCGACTTCCACGGTATGATCGACGGCAAGCGCAAACCCGGCATCGGCCAAGCCGCGCCGATTCCGGTCAAGCCCGGCGTTACCAGTCCCTACTCGTGTGGTTTCACGGTTCCGAAGAAGCCCGGCCTCAGCCACGTCATCGCCGTGATCTACGCCTCACCCACCGGTGGCTACAGCGACAAGATCCTTTCGACGGAGGCGACGGTGGTAATCGGGAAGTGAGTGGGGAGAAGGGGATCGCATCCCCTTCGCACGATCCGAGCCGATTTCCCGGTCCTCCGTGAAGGAGATGCGATCTCCTTCTCCATATTTCCGGAACTCTATGCTTCGGAATGGGAGGTTGCCGCGAGCCTGGTGTGCAGCTGTTCCTGGAGGGAGAGGTGGGTGGTCTCGGTCTGGCGTTTCAGGAGGGCGAGCAGGAAGGCGGCGGGGATGGCGATGACCAGGCCCGCCTGGGTGGTGACCAGGGCGCGGGAGATGCCGGTGGAAATGGTATCGATGGGGGTGCTGCTGCCGGAGGCCATGCCGGAGAAGGTGATGAGCATGCCGGCGACGGTGCCGAGCAGGCCGAGCAGCGGGGCGGAGGAAATGAGTATGGCGAGAAAGGGCAGGCGGCGCTCGACCCATGCCATCTCATCGAGCTCGTAGGCGGCGTAGGAGCGCTGGGTCCCGCGGGCGGAATCGGCTCCGGGCAGGGCTGAATGCCAGTTTTTCCCGGCTACGGCTTTCCTAGTAGTGGAGAGATGGCGCCACACGCTGAACAGCGTCGCGTAGATGGCGATGGCCAGCACGAGCAGGGCGTAGAGGGTGATGCCGCCTTCGTTGAGCGTGAGTTGGATGGCGTGGGGCACTTTCCGAAATTCAGGGTTTCGACTTCAGGCCGTTCACGAAGGAGAGGCCGAGGCGTTCGGTGGTCTGGGTGATGCCCTGGGCGCGGCGGGAGAGGAAGGCGTGGAGGATGAGGGCGGGGATGGCGACGACCAGGCCGAAGAGGGTGGTGATGAGCGCCTCGGAGATGCCGCCGGCGAGGGGTTTCGGATCGCCGGAGCCGAAGAGGGTGATGAGATTGAAGGTGGAGATCATGCCGGAAACGGTGCCGAGCAGGCCGAGCAGCGGGGCGGTGGCGGCGGTGATGGCGATGACGGGCAGCAGGGTTCCGGCCTTCGCCTGCACGCCCATGAGTTGCTCGTAGAGGGTTTCCTCGACGAGGTCGGCGGAGTTTTCCGAGACGGCGACGAGCTTGTGCATGACCGGGCCCGCGGGGTGTTTCTGAGCGTAAGCGAGATCGGCTGCTTTGTCCCGTTCGCCGGTGCGGAGGGCGGCGAGGATGGCGTTGATCCATGCTTCGGTGGGTTCGCGGAATTTCGCGAATTGCGCGAGCTTGATGATGCCGAAAAACAGGGAGAGAACGGCGAGGAACATGATGGGCCAGATCCAGAGGCCGCCTTTGCGGACGAGGTCGAGCGGACCACCGTCGATCTCGTCCATGGCGCGGGCGTTGCCCCCGGTGGGATCGAGCGGGAGGGTGGCTTCCTTGCCGGTGAGCAGGGTGGCGATCCGCTCGGGAGACTCGGATGTGAAGCGCGCCGGGCCGCCGGACTTCGAGGAGACGATGTCGCCTCCCGTGGATTTGTCATCGGAGAGGAAATAGGAAACGGGGCCTAGGGCGGCAAGCGTGCCGGTATGGATTTTCCCCTCCGAATCGGCGGCTTGGCCGGGCGTGGAGGAGCCTCCGAGCAAGTCCTCCATCTGTGTGATCGCGGAATCCAGGATGGGAAGGCGGGCGGTGAGGGACTCGGCGGGGACGCTGGTCTCGGCGGCGAGGATTTCCGGGGAGATGTCCAGGGGCGGCGATCCGGGCGTGGCCAGGGTGGAGGTTTTCAGGGCGTGGTCTTTCAGGAGGCTGGCCAGGTAAACGGCATCCTGGCGGCGGGTCGCAGCATCCGTCTGGAGTTGGCGGAGCCTCCTGGGCGCGGTCGTCTTTGGAGAGGCGGGCGATGCGGACGAGACGGCGTTTCTCACGGAGTTCCTGCTCGGTTTTCTCGAAGTCGGAAGATAACGAGGGCTTCTCGGAGGCGATTCCGGCGCGGGTTTTCTCCAAAGTGGAGAGAGTGCCGGTGAGATCGGATTTGGCTTTTTCCAGGGCTTCGGGAACGGTGGTCTGTGCCGCCAGCGGACTGATGGTGAGGAGAAGGACGGAGAGGACGAATGGTTTCATGGTGCTGGGGGCTGCGGATCAAAGACCGCGTTCCTTTAGCTGGAGGGGAAGCTCGACCATGGTGGGGGGGAGCTTCTTGTCGAGGGTGGCGAAGGCGGTGGTGAGCTCGGAGTGGATTTCCGGGCGGGCTTGCCAGGTCCAGCCATCGGGGCCGGGTCGGCCGATGCCGGCGTTGCCTTCGCGGTCGGCGTAGAAGGCGCGGGCGAGGCCGAGGTAGAGGACTTCGACTTCACGCTTGTCGCGGATCTCCGGGACGCGGGTGAGGCGGCGGTTGAACTGGTGGGCTTTGGCGAGCAGTGCGATGACGGACTGCAGGGCCTCGCGGGGTTCGTCGGAGGGCTTCCAGGCGTCCAGGGCGGCGAGTTCCGTTTCGGCGTCCTGGATGAGAGGGGAGGGAAAACGTTTTGCCAGAGCGATGGCGCGGGGGACGTTGCGAGCGACGGCTTCCGAGGTGGCGCGGCGGGAGGCCCGGAGGGATTCGATCTCGGATTTCAGGGAATCCGTGGTGTCCTGGTGGCCGGGGGCGGATTGGCCGGCTTTGGCGAGTTCCTCGTCGAGCAGAGCTAGCTCGCGCTGGTGGAGTTCCAGCAGGGCTTGCATTTCCGCTTTGCGGGACTGCCAGTCGAGGCGCTCCCTGGATTCCAGTGTCTGGGTATCGACGATTTTGGAAATGGTTTCCCGTAGTTCGGTGATGGCCGGGTCCGGCTGCTGGGCTGCCAGGGGAAGGGCGAGCACTAACAGGATGATGATTGATTGATACATGGTTTCATTATTGAGAACATGTCTCAACTCCGCGGCAATAGTTCCCCAAGAAGGGATCGTTTCAATACAAAATTTTCCAGACCGCAACCGGAATGGAATTTCATCCGCCCCGTGATCCGGCGCCGGATTCCGATGGATGACCCGGGCGTGTTCCGGGACCTTTCCCGTGGGGGACATTCAGTCCTGTCCCGCGTTGAAAACCAGGGTGGCGGAAAAGCTGTCGATATCCGCGAGATCGGGATCTTTGGACGGGACATCGTGGCTGACGCGGACGACGTGGACGCCGGTTTTCTCGATCGGCAGTTCCGCCATGCCTTCGGCATCGGTTTCGACTCCGGGGGTGTCGTGGGAGAGGACTCCGTCCAAAGTCACGATCGCGACTTCGGCACCTGCGAGCGCTTTGCCGTCGAACACGATCTTGACAGGCGCTTTGGCACCTGCGGCAAGATCCGACGGGACTTTTTGCAGAACGATTTCCAGCCGGTGCCCGGCCGTCTTGTCCTCGCCGCTGATCAGGACCTTGGCGAATTTGATGTTGTGGCTGCTTTTATCGACCGCCATGCGCCCGGAAGCCTCCTTTTTGCTGGTGCTGTAGTAGTTGCCATCGGCATCGCTGACCCAGAAACCGTTGTCGTAGATGGCGGTGACCGCCGCATAGCCGGTTTTTTCCATTTTCTCCACGGGCGCTTGCAACTTGAGCGCGCTGGCTTTGGCGACGGTTACTTTTTTCAAAATGGAAACCGGTTTCTCCGCGCCGGAGGTGTGGACATCCAGAGCGATGAGACGGTGGAGATCGGGAGCTTCCCAGGTGCCGGGGTGGCCGTAGAGGCCGCTCACGGTCGTCTGGTTTCCGGCATCGGTCCCGCTGGTCAGGACGAAATCATGGGCGGCGGCGGGGAGGAGTCCGAGCGCGATGGTGAGGGCGGTGTGGGTGAGAATATTGTTTTTCATATGGGTATCGTCAGAATTGGAAGGAAACCCCGGCGCGGACGCTGACGGGAGCCTGGGGGGAAACTGCGGCAAATCCGCCGAAATCGAAAGCGCTTTCATCGATACGGCTTCCCGGATAGGCGATGGCGGAAACGTATGCCTCCAAGCCGTTCCAGGTCTCGTTCCGGTAGAAAAGCTTGCCGGTGACGCGGGAATAGGTGCCTGTGGTGACGCTCCCGTCGCTCGCCAGATCGGACGGGCCGATAAAGGCGTAGTCGGTGCGGAGACCGACCACCGAGTCGGTCCCACCCAGGCGGTATTGCATTTCCACACCGCCACCTAACTGGTACTCGTTGACGTTCGGCACGCTGCCGCCCGCGCCGCCGCGAAGCTCCGCATCGACATAGCTTGCGGAGGAAAGGAGGGCGACGCCGAGCTGCCCGTCGTCGTACGCCTGGTAGCGGGCGTTCAGATCGGCACCGATGCGCCGGGACTCGCCGAGATTGCGGATGCCGATACCGGATGGTGCGGCCTGGATTTCCCCCTCCAGCTCCGAGTGATAGACGCTGAGCAGGGCATCCCACTTGCCGGCCTCGTAACTGACGCCGACCTCGTAGGAGGACTGGTCGGAGGCTTCGAGGTCGTCGGTGACCGTGAGTTCCTCGGCAGGGCTGGGCGCCCGGAGGCCTTCGGCGTAATTCGCGAAGACGGTCGCGCCGCCACCCACATCGAAGGAGGCGCCGACGGTGGGGCTGAATTCGCCGAAATCCACGTCGTAGTCGCTTCCGGCGGCGAGGGAGTCCTCACCATCGACGAAAAAGTGGTCGTAGCGCGTGCCCAGAGTGAGTTTCGCCCACTCGGTGGGCTTGTAGTCGGCCTGGAGGTAGGCCGCGGAGTTGTGCTGATCGAAATCCACCGCGGAGTTCCTCGTCCGGATGCGGCGGCGCACCGTGCTGAAGTTGTCCACCTCGCCGAAATCCGAGCGGTGGTCCAAGCCCGCGAGAATCCCGAACTGTTCCCTGACGAAGTATTTCTCCAACCGTCCCCCCACCGTGCTGGTGGTGACATCACGCTGTCCCTGGGTTCCGAGGCCGGGGGAGGTCGCGAAATTCGACCAGCGCGTCGATTCGTTGTGGAGCACGTAGAAAGTGCCGAGAGTGCGTTCGCCACCTTCGGGGGCACCGTCCCGGTAGTTGAACCCGAGGCTGAAGTATTCCTTGTTTCCGCCGTCTGTCCGGTCGATCGCGGCTTTCTCATCGAAGGCTCCGGCATTGAGCAGATCGCGGTTCAGATACCCGGGTGCGCCGAAATCGTTCTGATACGCCTGAAGCCGCACCACCCCGGTGCCACCGAGCATGCGGAAGGCCGCGCTGCCAAGGAAGTTCGCGCTGTAGAGCTCGGTATTGTCCCGGTAGCCCTCGGTAGCCTCGCCGACCCCGGTGACCGAAAGATCGACCGATCCGGGGGAAAACGCATAGGTCCCCAGCGCCCTGCCGCTGCCGTAGCTTCCTCCGGAAACGCCCAGCCTGGAGCCCGGCTGATCGAAAGTCCGTATATCGATGGTGCCGCCGAGGGCGAAATTCCCGCTGCGCACTGAGAGCGGCCCGCGAATCACATCGAAGCTCTCGATGAGCTCAGGCACCAGGATGTTCAGATCCGAGTAACCGGAGGGCGATCCACCCGGTTCGTTCAGCGGGATCCCGTCCACGAAATACGCCACATCCTTGCCATGGTCTCCGCTGGGAAATCCCCGGAGGGAGATTCCGTAGGCCACTCCGCCCTGGCCGAAATTGTTCACCGTCACGCCCGGGACCTGGCGGAAGATATCGCCGTAGGACTGGATCGAAAGCTGGGAGATTTCCTCCTGTCCCACCTCGGTGACGGCGCCTGGACCGGCGGTGGCAGCGGAGCCTAGCTGCGTTTTCTCGATCTTCCGGTCCACACCACTTGCCTCTACGACCAGAGGCTCCAGCATCGGGGCGGGTTCTTGTCCGAAAAGCGCCGGGGAACTCAGGATCGGGAGAAGGAAGAATCTACGCATACCAGTTGAAACGAGTACTTTTCGCCAACCCCACGAATTTTTTGATAAAAAACCCTTCCGATTTCTTTCCCTTGACTGCGAAGGTCTTCCGACTCTTTTGTTCGATACCGAATGGACGATTTATTCAATCAATACCGTGAAGAGACAACGAGATCCGCTCCGCCCGATCTGGTGGCGTGCGTGATGTCGCGGCTGGAGGGCACACGGATCGGAACGCCTTCCCTCTGTCTGGTCCTCAGCTCGTCCGCCGGATTAGCCGCAGCCATCGCGTTCACCGTGACGCTGCTCGCATCGGATGATCTGCCGCAGCCTCCCCCGACCGCCACGCTTTTCAAAGGCAATGGCGGCGGAATTGTTTCGGTGCGTCCCTAGATCACCGGGTTATGAACCGTTTCCGTCTTGCCGTGCTCATTGTCTGTTGTTCCGGAGTCGCTGCCGGGTTCGCCTCCTGGGCAGCCCTGAAGGTGCATCAGGATCGCAACGATCCGCATGAACACGGCGCAGCGGCGGAGGGAGACTTTCATCAATGGGTCCACGGTCAACTCGATCTCAGACCGGAGCAGGAAAAAACTCTCCTGCCGATCGAAGCGGGGTTTCAGAAAGAGAGATCGAAACTGGAGAAAAGCCTGGCATCGGCAGGACATGATCTCGCCCATGCCATCCAGGACCATGGTCGCGGCAGCCCGGAGCTGGCCGCTGCGCTGGGTCGCATCAATCAGCTTCAGCTCGAGCTCCAGCAGCTCACGCTCAACCATTTTTTCGATATGGAGGCACATCTCGACCCCGATCAGGCCCGCAAACTTCTCGAATGGACCCATGACAGCATTTCCGAAGCCCATTGACCGTGGACATATCCCGCCGTTGCCGACGCAGCTCGTCAACGGGCGCGAGCATGCGGAGCTGTCGCTTCAGGATGGCATCGAGCGCCGCTGGATCACCCAGGCGGCGGGTGGGGATCTTCCCGCATTCAGGAAAATCATAGAGTTCCATCAGGATAAGATTTTTCAGTTTTGTCTGAGGTTGCTCGGTTGCCGCGAGGATGCGGCCGAGGCTTGCCAGGATGTGTTCATCAGCGCTCACAAGGCCCTGCCACGCTATCGCGACGAGGCGAAGTTTTCCACCTGGCTCTGCCAGATCGCCCTCAACCGTTGCCGGGATGCGCGTAAGAGATCTTCGTCGAAATTCGCCTCGTTGTGCGAGTCGCTCCATACCGTGATGGGTGATCCGCCTTCACCGGCCTTGCATCCGGATCTCAGCGCCGAATGGGCCGATGAGATGGAGCTTTTGGAAAAAGGTCTGCAAGCCCTGTCGGTCAAGCACCGCGAAGTGCTGGTGCTCACGTGCGTCGAGTGCCTCAGTCACGCCGAGTGCTCGGAAATCCTCCAGTGCTCGGAGCGAGCGGTGGAGGGCAGGCTGCACCGCGCGCGCGCCGAGCTTTCCACATGGTGGCAACAGCACAAAACCCCAGCCCCCGATGAAGTCATCGGCTATCCATCGTAGAAATGCTGCGCTTGATCCTGATCTGTCTTCTCACTGGAAACGCGGTTCTCGACGCGCAATCGGCGCGGTATCCGAAAGTCGAACTCACCGATGTGGCGGCCGCGATCTATGTGACAGGCTGGGAGGTGGAGAAGGAAATCGTCATCCGCCCGCTCGCGCTGCCGCATGGCCTGCGGGGAGGAATACCCGAAACAGGTGCCATGACCGCCGCCGCCCGCGAGGCACTGAAGCCGCTCGTCACGGATTTTTTCTCCAAGGTCTTCCCCGTCAGTATCGATGGAAACACCGTCGATTTCGTGCCCGACGAAGTCCGCTTTATCGAGCCGGATCCGGGGAAACTGATCGAAATTTCCGGCACCGAGCCAGTCCCGGTGGAGGATTTCATGATCATGATGAAATCTTCCGCTCCCTTGCCGAGCCTCGATTCCCCCATCTCCTTTTCCTGGAGCTTTTTCCCGGAGGGGATGAGGAAAATCCCCGTCCGCATCGCCGATACCCTCGGGACGCGCCTGATCGAGGTCGGTCCCGCCAGCGGCCAGGTGGACGCCGGGGTGAAACTCGCCACCAACCTCCGCAACGCCCCGCAGCCGCCACCCGCTCCCGTGGTCACGGAGGGTAGGATGCCCTGGCTGTTTATCGCGTTCGCCGCACCCGCCTCGTTTCTCTTGTTTCTCAAACGCTGGAAGGGCGCGATCCCACTTGCCGCGCTCGCAGGCATCACATGGGCATTCACCAGCCGCCAGCCGAGCGCCGAACCCGTTTCGCCCGGGCAGGCTGTCGAAATCACCGACAGGATTCTTGAAAACGTGTATCACGCCTTCAACATTTCCGATGAAAGCGCGCAATACGACCAGCTCGATGCCGTGCTCGCCGGGCCGGTGCTCGAAAGCACGTTCCTGGAAGTGCGCCGCACTACCAACCAGCGCTCCGAAGACGGTTCCCGCGTGCGGGTCCGCAACGTCAACGTCCTGCGGGCGAGTCCGCGAGGGGCCACCGATGAACTCGGGTTCACCACCGCCTGCCGATGGGAAACTGCTGGAAAAATCGGTCACTGGGGCCATTTCCACAACCGCAAGAATCTCTACAGCGCGGACATTTCCCTCGCCGTCATCGATGGGAGATGGAAAGCCACGGAACTCAACCTGAACTCCCGCGAACGCGAATGAAACGAACCACATGTTAGAACTCGAGGACATCACGTTCAGCTACCCCCAGACCAGCTTCACCCTGCGACTGGAGCGCTTCCAGGCGGCGGCGGGAGAGGCCGTCGCCATCGTCGGCCCCAGCGGTTGCGGGAAAACGACCCTGCTCCAGATCGCGGCCGGTATCCTCAGTCCGAAGACCGGAAAAGTGACTGTCAACGGACAGATCCTGGGCGAAAAATCCGCGGCCGAGCGCATCGGTTTCCGGCTCAGCCACATCGGCCTCGTCTTTCAGGAATTCGAACTCGTCGAGCATCTCACCGTGCGCGACAACATCCTCTTGCCCATGCATCTCGGGCTGGAGGATGCGGAAATCCGCAACCGTTGCGAGGAAATGGCCGGACTCACAGGCATCGCCCGCCATCTCCCGCGCAGTGCGCGGAAGCTTTCCCAGGGTGAGCGCCAGAGGGTCGCCATCTGCCGGGCGCTCGCGATCGCGCCGAAGCTCATTCTCGCCGACGAGCCGACCGGAAACCTGGATCCCGCCAACAAACGTGCCGCGCTCGATCTGCTCATCGACCGCTCGCGCGGGAATAGCTCCGCCCTCGTCGTCGCCACGCATGATCACGATCTCCTACCGGCGTTCGACCGCGTCATCAATTTCCAAGACCTCCTCGTCCCATGACCGGCATCCCCTACCTCACATGGCGCTATCTCCGGCACCGCCCGCTGAAGTCGCTGCTGCTCACGCTTGCCGTCGCCCTGATGATTTTCCTGCCGCTCGGCGTACGGATTTTCGTAGAGGAAAGCACCCGTGTGCTGCAGGACCGCGCCGTCACCACGCCCTTGCTCATCGGCCCCAAAGGAAGCGCGATCGATCTCACTCTCGCCTCTCTCTACTTTCTCCCGCAGCAGCTCGAGCCGCTGAAATACCTTACCCACAAACAGACCCGTGCTCTCAGACACGGGACCGCCATTCCGCTCCATACCCGCTTCACCGCCGGAGACGCCCCTCTTGTCGGCACCTCGCTGAACTACTTCGAGCAGCGCGGGCTGGAGGTTTCCGATGGCCGCCTTTTCACCCGTCTCGGGGATTGCGTGCTTGGAGCGGAAATCGCCGCCAGGCGGGGCCTGAAAGTCGGCGACCACGTGATTTCCTCACCGGAGAACGTATTCGATCTCGCCGGGACCTACCCGTTGAAAATGCGTGTCACCGGCATCCTGGAGGCCGGGCATTCACCGGATGACAGCGCGATTTTCATCGATCTGAAAACCGCGTGGATCATCGAAGGCATCGCCCACGGCCACGAGGATCTCGCCGCGCCAGCGGCCGCCGACGCGGTTCTCGAGACGGAGGGTGACAACATCAAGGCGAACGCCTCGCTGCGGGAGTTCACCGAAGTCACTGACGACAACATCGCCTCCTTCCACTTTCACGGGAATGAGAACGACTATCCCATCACCTCGGTGCTGGTTTTCCCCGATTCCGAAAAGTCCCGCAGCCTGCTGTTAGGTCGCTACGAGACCTCGCGCGCCACCGCACAGATCGTCATCCCGGCGGAGTCCGTCCGACAGCTACTCGATACGCTCTTTTCTACTAAGGATCTAGTGTTCTACGGGTTTCTAGCGCTCGCAGTAGCCTCCGGCATCATGCTGCTCATCATCTTCTCGCTGTCCCTCCGGCTGCGCGAGGCGGAGCTTTCCACCTACGGGAAAATCGGGGTCAGTCCGGTGCGTCTCCTGGCTATTAAGATCGCCGATCTCATGGTCATCGTCATCGCCGGGGCACTGCTCGCAGCCGCCGCTCTCACCGTCACGAAATCCCTTGCCGAGACCGTCATCCCGCGTCTCTTGTAACCCTGATATGAAAATCCTGCTCGCATTCTTACTCACCACGCTCGGCGTGTTCGCCAAACCCGTGCTCGCCGTCTCGAACTATCCGCTCGCGTATTTCACGGAGCGCATGGCCGGAGATTTCGCCGAGATTCTCTACGAAGTTCCCGCCAATGTGGATCCCGCGTATTGGAAGCCGACCGATGCGCAGATCTCCGCCATCCAGAAGGCCGACCTGATCATTCTGAACGGTGCGACTTTTGAAAAATGGGTGGTCACCACCTCGCTCCCGGACGACAAGATCGTCGATACCTCGCTCGCTTTCGCGGACGCATTCATCGAAAGCGGGAACACCGTCACCCACTCCCACGGTGCCGAGGGCGAGCACAGCCACGGCGGCACGGCGGCCACCACATGGCTGGATCTGAGCCAGGCCGAGCAACAGGCGACGGCTATCAAGGACGCTTTGGTCGCCACTTTTCCCGACCGCACCGCCGCGATCACCGAAGCACATGGCAAGCTCTCCGGAGAACTGCTGGCGCTTCACGAGGAAATGAAAACCACCGCCGCCACCCTCGCGCCCAAGACCTTTCTCGCCTCCCACCCCAAGTATGAATATTTCTCCCGCGCCTACGGACTCCAGATCGAGACCCTGCTTTGGTATCCGGAAATGGAACTGACCGCGGAAGCTCTCGCGGAGATGGAGAAGCTGCAAGCGAAGCATCCCAATGCCAAAACTTTCATCTGGGACGGCCCGCCGACACCCGGCCACATCCCCGCTCTGGAAAAGCTCGGCCTTAAAAGCATCGTCATCTCCCCCGTTTCCGGGACGCCGGACACGGGGTTCCTGAAAGACATGCGGAGCAATCTCGAGGCTCTCAGAGGTATGGGGAACTAGTCCGGAGTCCTGCCAAGCCGGACTCAAGCCTCGATGTGCCGCGCGCGGCGGGTGGCGCGGATTCTCAGGCCGGTGACGGAGAGGACGACGAGGGCGAGGCTGCAGAGGGAATAGATGATTTTCACGGGGATGCCTCCGAAATTCCCGTAGTGGAGGGGGCGGATGAAGCTGCGCCATTTCACGTTCCACGGGAGGGTGCGGATGTCTTTCGTTCCGAGAATTTCTCCATCGGTGGCATCGATTTCGACACTGGAGGCGAAGATGCCGAAGAACGACTGGCCGGGGACGGAGCCGAAGACGCGGAGTTTGTCATCGCCGTTTCTGGGGAAGGAGAGGTAGCTCGGGGAAAAATCCGGGATGTGGGTCATCGCGGTGGCGAGCGCGCGATCGATTGGGAATTCCGCTGCCTGATGTGTCCGGCGGCTGGTTCCGAAACCGGGTGTCTCCGCGTTCCCGGAAGCGATTTTTCCGAACGCGGGCAAGTTGTAGAGCGCGCCTGTGACTCCCAGGACAAGGAGGAACGCATAGACGGGCACGCCGCACATTTTGTGGAGATCCGTGAAGCCGAGCCGCGGGCTGCGGGCGAAGCGGGGGCGGCGGAAGAGTTTTTTGAGAATGCTCCGCTGCATCCACAGGCCGCTGGTGCCGAGCAGGACCATGCAGCAGGCGATGAGGAAAAGGAAAGCCATGCCCCAGTCACCGAGGACGAGGGCGTTGTGGACCTTGAGAACGATGTGACGCCAGTGCGGGGTGCTGAGGCCGAGGATTTCTCCGTAGGAGGGATCCATATACGCGATGGAAAACAGGCCGTCGCGCAGGAGGCTGGCCTGGAGGGGATCGGTGCCGGAGCGCGGCAGTTTGAAGCCGGTGATCTGGTGGTGCGGATAGGCCGCGCGGAGCTCCGTTTCGATCGTTTCTAGGGAGGCTCGTTCGGCGGAAACTTCCACCACATGCCATCCCGGGTGGATGGCGGCGCTGATTTCCTCTTCGAAAACCAGCACCGATCCGGTCAGACCGATGACGATCAGAAACCACGCGCAGAGGTAGCCCGCCCAGGCGTGGAACCGGTAGTTCGCCTTCAGTAATTTTCCCGAAACGCTCATTCGCTGCTAGCGGACGAAGGAGTAGGTGGTGCGGTGCCGGATGGCATCGTAGGCCTCGCCTTTGAATTCGCCCGGCGCGGGTTCCTTGTGGATGACATCGAGCACGTAGCGGCCGGTCCACGGAGTCGCGATGGTGAACTTGCCTTCCTCATCGGTTTTGAATTCCTGCATCCAGAGGTTGGGCGCGTAGGTGTGGCCCTTCGCTCCGGCGAGGGGTTCGCCTTGGAAAAAGACCTGGTAGGTGAGCGGTGAGCCAGCCACCGGGAGCACGTCGAGCGCGAGGGTCGGCTCGGACGGGAGCGGCTTGTTCGCCACGGCGGCCCGGGCGTAATACATCGGCTTGACGAGGCCGATGTCATGCACGCGCCAGTCCATCACCGGATTTTCCGAATCGCGGACGAGAAGCCAGCCGGAGGAGGCGCTGGTTTCCGAGACGAAGCGATCGGCGAGCTTTTCGAGGGCGAGAGGTTTTTTCCCGTGTTTTTCGGAAAGCAGCCACGCTTTGGTGGCATCTCTTTCGTCGAGGCGGCCGCCGGATTTCTCGAGGACTCCTTCGTTGAATTCCCCGAAGTAAACGCGGGCGTCACCGGGGGATTCGGATTCGATCCAGAGGTAATGTGCCTGCGCGGAGACGGACAGGAGGAGGGAGCAGAGAAAGGTTGGTATTTTCATGATGGAGTTAGAATTCGAGGTTCATGGACAGGTAGAATTCGCGGCTCGGGCCAGGGAAAAGTCCCTTCTGTTGGCTCGAGCGGCGCTGGGTGCCGTAGGTCTTGTCGAAGATGTTGTTGATGCCCGCGCCGATGGCGAGGGACTCGTTGATCTGCCAGCGGGATTTCAAATCGAAGACGGTGAACGAGCTGATCTCGCCGACGGCTCCGTTGACGCTTTCCGTGACGGTGTTGGCCGCATCCGAGTAACGGGAATCGTTGTAGCGACCTTGGAAGACGACGTTGAGCTTTTCGCGCCAGTCATACATGAGGCCGAAGGTGTAGCTCTGGGAGGGGACGTAAGGCAGGTCGTTGCCATCGAAGGTGCCGCCATCGAAGGTGGAGTCCAGGATGGTGGCTCCGGCCTGGAGGAAGAACTCGTGATCGCCATCGTGGTGCCAGTCGCCGTTGCGGATCATTTCACTGAGACCGACGAGGCCGACCTGGGTGATACCCTCGAAGCCGTAGGTGGTGGTATCGAAATTCCCCGCGGTGGTGCCGGTGATGACGACCTGGTCCTGGAAATCCGTGTAGAACAGGCCCGCGTCCGCGGAGAACCACGGGAAGGGGTTGGAGCGGACACCGGCCTCGTAGGTGACAGCGGTGGAGGACTCGAGATCGGGCAGGGTCGCGTTGATGGTGGGGTTGAACGAATCGCCGAAAGATGGCGGGCGGAAGGAGCGGGTGACGTTCGCGTAGAGCAGGGTCTGCTCCGGAAGCTGGCATTTCAGGCCGATCCCCGGTGCGAAGATATCGTAGTTCTGCTCCTGCTCGGGGCCGCCGTTGAAGCGGTCGTCGCGCGTCTGACGGATGTTCTCATAGCGCAGGCCCGGCACGACGCTGAAGGCATCGGTGAGTCTGAATTCGTTCTGGGCGTAAACGGCGAGAGCGCGGGTGGTGAGCTCGTCATCGGAGTTGAGCACGCTGTCGTTTTCTCGGGAGGTGCCGGTGTTTCCGGTGGCGGAGCGGCGGCTGACCTCGTCGTAGTAGAAGCGACCGCCCAGGATGAGCTGGTTGCCGGACATTTTCCCGAGATCGTAATCCAAGGTGTATTTCGGCTCGAAACCGAAGACATCGAAATCGCGCAGGAACTGACCGTTGCTGTTGGCCAGGATGGTGCTCGCATCGTCGCTGTTCGCGTAGTTCTGGAGGAACCAGTCGCGGGTGAACTTGTAGGCGTAGGTGAGCGTTTCGAGTTTCTGGCGCTCGGTGAGCTGGTGGGTGGTGTGGACATCGAGCTCGATGCGCTCTCCGAAGAAATCATCGTTCGGCTTGTTGCTGGTGGAGGTGTCGCCGAGCTGGAACGGGAGTAGGCCGCCGGGAGTTTCGGATTCCTCGTCGTAGTATTGGAAATGGATTTTGACGGAGTCGTCCGGCGTGATCCGGTAGCCGACGGTGGCCTCGAAATCATCGATGTTGTAGCCGAGGCTGTCGCGGAAGCCGTCACCGGCCTTTTTCATATACTCCACGCCGTAGGTGAACTCGTCCCGGGTGCCGCTGAGGTAAAGGTTCCCCTGGTAGTCGCCATACGAGCTGACGCGTGTGTCGAAGGCCCCGGCGAAGGGCTTTTCCGAAGGGCCGCGGGAAATGAGATTGATCACGCCACCGACGGTGTTCGGTCCGTAGAGAATGGATGAGCCACCCTTGAAAACCTCGATTCCGGCGACGCGCTCGGCGGGCACCCCGTAGTAGGCCGCCTGCTCGGAGTAGAGCGAGGGCTGGGTCGGCACGCCGTCGTGCAGGAGCTGGACGTATTGGCTGCGGATGGGGTCGAGCCCGCGCAGGCCGATGTCCGGCTTGGTGCCGCGGCCGTCCTCATCGATGTAGTTCACGCCGGGGATGCGGGCGAAAACCTCGCCGAGATTGCTCGCGCCCTGGAGCTCCAGCTCCTCCGGGGTGACAGTGGCGAGGGCACCGGAGTAGTTCTCGCGGGCTTCCCGGAGCTTCGCGGAAACGTCTCCGGGAGCTGCTTTGCCTTTCACGAGAAGGGCTTCGAGATCGCCGGTTTGTGTTTCCGGCTCCGCTCTGAGATGGGCGGTGAGCAAGGTGGTCGCTGCGAATGCGATGATCTGGTTTCGGTTGGTTCTCATTGTGTTGCTAAACGGTTTCGGCAGGAAAACGGGTCGTTTCCGCTGCCGCACGGCGCGGTTCTAGATGCCCGGTCCGGTCTGTCAATAGGATATTGAGATTCAGTCGCAACAAAAGAGCTTTTCAAGCCGTGTATCTGGAACCTCATCACAGTCCGGCACGGTCGCGAGGAGTGGAGACGGGGTGGAGACGGAGCGATTGGCTCCGAATTCCATCGATCGCTTTTTCCGCGCTTTTTCCGGGGTGGTTCCCAGGAAGATCCCCCGGCTCGCCCCGGCGAAGAAGCATCCCTACCGCGCGTGGTATGAGCAGGGGCGGCGGGATTCGAGGCAGTTCGCGCGGCGGACTGAAGCCGGCGTTCCTGTCCTAATTCGTCTTTACCCGCAGCAGGGGGGGCGGGTTGGTCGCGTTCTCCTTGGTGGTGAAGGCGTGCACCAGTCCCGATTTGGCGGTTTCACCTGTTTCCCGGAAAATTATCAGTGTGACGATCCCGTTCGTATCGCTGCGGATGAAGTCCGCGAGCGCGGAGCCGCTGATCCCGCGGGTGCCGCGTTGGACCCCGCGTTGGACGGTGAATCCGCCGAGGGGGATGGCTTTCTCCGGATCCGGGGAGCGCTTGTTTTCAATCGTGGGGTCAAGTGCCGGAGCATTCTGCCAACCCAGGGAAAATTCACTCCACATGTCGTTCTTTTCATCCGTGAGTCCGTAGATGGCAAACTCGCTGTCGGGCACGAGGGAGGCGTATCCGAGCTCGCTTGGCTCGATGTTGAGGACAAGCTCCGCATCGCTCACATGCGTGGGATCTATTTCGGACACGTCGAAGGCGAGGTAGCCGACGCGGACGAGGTTCGCCTGGAGGTCGGTGAATTTTACCCGGAAAAAGGGATTCTTCCCGTTGTTCCGGATATGTGGCTCGGAGGTGACGAAGGTGTCTTTGCCTTTTCCGAAAGAGGTGGGGATCACCTTCCATCCGTCGATCTGCGCGAACGTGGTGCCGGGCTGCCAGCGGACGGGTTCTCCGGATGCTTGTTCAGGATTCCTTTTCTTTCCGAGCAGGCCGCGGTCGAGGCTGTTTCCCTCGGTGACTTGGGTCACGCCGTCCTCCCCTTTGTGGCCGACCTCGACGAGGCCTTCGATCACATTCACCAGATATTTGCCATCATCGTCCGTGGAGAGGCCGAAGCGGGTGCCGAGATCGACGACTTTCGCGTCCTTCGTATCGATGGTGAAACCGATGGCTGTATGGGGCACGTCCGCGACCAAGGTGCCGCTGATGAGCCGCGCGTTCATTTTGTCGAGAATCTCCAGGGTGGCGGGCGCTTCGAGGGTGATTTCCGCGCCGCTGTCGAACTCGATGGTGGCGAGACCTTCGAGCAGTTCGAGTTTCCCTGCGGGAACATGGCTGCCCTCTGCGGTCGGCAGGGTGGAGGACGCCCATTTGCAGTTCGTGGATTGGGTAAGGACGGCCACACCTGCCGGCGCGGTAAGCGCGGGGCGGCGGGCGGTTTGGAAGATGAACAAGCCGAGAAACACGCAAGCGGCGGCGGCGAGCGCGACCATCGGGATGATGTTGCGTGGTGAGTCCCGTTTTGCCGGGGTGGACTTCATTTCATGCAGCAATCTGGGATCGCGGCGAATTTCCGCATCAATGAGCAGGGATTCTGCCAGCAAACGGGTGAGTTCCGGATAGGTCTCCAGAAGCGTGTTGAATTCCGCGGCCTCCGAGGGAGCGAGCGGCTTGTCGCGGGAAAGCTCGCACAGGTGGAGGAAGCGGGCGCGGTTGGCTTGGGTGGGTGCTTTCATGAAAGTGTTTTTTCGAGTTTGAGCCGGTTGCTGATGCAGTGGACCAGAGACAGGCGGAGCCTGCTGAGCGCGCGGTAGACCGCGCCGGGAGTGGTGTCGATTCGTTTCGCGATTTCGTCGATCTCCAGTTCCTCGTCGTAGCGGAGCAGCATCATGCGGCGGTGGTCGTCCTTCAGGTTGTTCAGGCAGGTCTGGAGGGCTTGGCGGCGCAGGTGTTCCTGATCGGTGATCTCCGCGATCTCGTCGCCGACGCATTCGAGCATCTCATCGCTCAGCGGAAGGTGATCCTTCTTCTTCTTCCGGCGGTATCCGAGGATCTGGTGAAAGGCGATTTTCCGGGACCAGGCGATGAAATTCGTGCCGAGTTCGAATTTGGAGAAGGAGCGCCACATGATCATTTTCGTCTGCTGGAGGATGTCGTCGGCATCCGCCTGGTGGGGGACGAGCCGTAGACATACAGGGACAGGGCGCGGTCGTGCGTCGCCAGCAACTGGAGGAATTCCGTGCTGTGATCGTTGGTTTCCGTGTCGTCACTGTTCATGCCTTTCGCCTAGATAAGGCGGGACTCGGGTTGATTCGGACAAAAATATCTCCATTTCTTTGTCCAAAAACCACCGGTCCCGGACTAGATTGGTTAGAGAACCACGTATTGCATGCCCATGTCCAACCGACTTATAGTCCACGCCGCCCTCCTGTTACTGGCGTCGTGTGCGGTGAACGCGAATCCGAGCTCCGCAGCCGACTCCGCAACGAGCTCCGAAGACGCGGAGAAAATGAAGTTTTTCGAAACGCGCATTCGCCCGGTGCTGGCGGAGAACTGCTATGAATGCCACGGTGAGAAGAAGCAGAAAGCCGGTCTCCGTCTGGACAATATCGGGTATATTCTCAAAGGGAGTAAAGACGGTGAGGTCCTGGTTCCGGGAGATTCTTCCAAGTCCCTGATTTATACGGCGATCAGCCACTCGGATCCCGATCTTCAGATGCCGGATAAGGCGGACAAGCTTCCCGACAACCAGATCGAGGATATCAACCGCTGGATCAACATGGGTGCGCCGTGGCCGAAGAACGAGGTGGTGAAAACCGCGAAGCGCGGTGAGTTCACCGACGAGGAGAAGTCATGGTGGTCCTTCCAGCCGCTGAAAGACGTGTCTCCTCCCACCTTCGATAAGACCACGGGCACAGCCGCCAACGATGTGGACCGTTTCCTCCTGGCGAAACTTTCCGAGGCGGGTCTGAAACAAGCTCCGGAGGCTTCTCCCGAGGATCTCCTCAGGCGCCTGTATTTCAATCTCCACGGCCTTCCTCCGACCCGGGAACAGATCGATTCCTATCTGAACGACGAGGATCCAGAGAAGTATTCGAAGCTGGTAGATACGCTCCTCGCGTCTCCCCGCTACGGTGAGCGCTGGGGCCAGCATTGGCTGGATCTCGCGCGCTACGCGGAGTCCGACGGCTACCGTCAGGATGGGTATCGCCCGGACGCATGGCCCTATCGGGACTACGTCATCGACTCCTTCAACGCGGACAAGCCCTACGACCAGTTCGTCCGCGAGCAGCTCGCCGGGGATGAGATCGCACCGGAAGATCCCGACGTGCTCGTCGCCACCGGATACCTGCGCCATGGCATTTACGAATGGAACCAGGCGGATGCGGAAAACCAGCGCATGTTGATCGAGACCGAGCTGGCGGATGTCACCGGAGAGTTGTTCCTGGGCATGAGTGTCGGCTGCGCGAAATGCCACGACCACAAATTCGACCCAATCCTGCAGAAGGATTATTTCCGCATGCGCTCTTTCTTCGCCCCGGTGCAATGGCGCGACGATCTTCCGCTCGCCACGGTGGAGGAGAAGAAAGCCCATGCCGCCGCGATGGAGAAATGGGAAGCGGAATCGAAGGAAGCCCGCGAGGCATGGCAGCCCACTTATGAAAAAGCCATGGCGTCCGGCCGCAAGAGCGCGCTCAAGTTTTTCCCGGCGGAAGTGAAGGAAATGGAGGCGAAGCCTGAGGCAGAACGCACGCCGTATGAGAAGGAAATCGTCTATCTGGTCAACCGCCGCATCGCCGTCGAGCAAGGCCGCGCGCTGGACCGGATGAAAAAGGATTCCAAGGAATACAAAGCCTTCAAGCCTTTCCTGGATAAGAAGCCGAAGGATCTCCAGACCGCATTCGTAGCGACCGACGTGGGCATCGAGGCACCGCCGACCAAGATGGAGAGCCGGAAAGGGGATATCGTCATCGAACCCGGTTTTCTCAGCATCCTCGCGCCGGATGACATCGAGGTGGAGCCGCTGGTGGACAAGAACTCGACCGGTCGCCGGCTTGCGTTGGCGAATTGGATCGCTAGTCCGGACAATCCCCTTTCCACGAGAGTCATCGTGAACCGTGTGTGGCAGTATCACTTCGGTCGCGGGCTTTCCGTTCACACCAGTGACTTCGGCAAGCTCGGCGAGGCCCCGACTCATCCGGAGCTTCTCGATTGGCTGACGGCGGGATTCATCGAGCACGACTGGAGCATGAAATGGCTGCACCGCCAGATCCTGAATTCCGCCGCCTACCGCCAGTCGTCCCTGGTGAAATCCACGGAGCTGACCGACAAGGTCGATCCCGAGAACAAGCTGCTCTGGAGGATGGCTCCACAGCGGCTGGATGCCGAGCAAGCCCGCGACACCCTGCTCTCACTTGGCAAGGAACTGAAGTCCAAGGACGGAGGACCCGCCTCGGATCCGAATTCGCCCGTGCCTTCCATCTACACGAAGAAGCAGCGCAACAACCCCGACGAGTTTCTCTCCCGGTTCGATGCGCCTCCCGGCTTCCAGAGTGTCGCGAAGCGTGAAACCACCAACACGCCGCTGCAAAGTCTGCTCATGATCAATGGCGAATGGCCGCTGCAGCGCTCGAAAACCATCGCCGCGCGTCTTGTCAAAGACAACCCTGCCGCCAGCCGTAGCGAACTTGCCGAAAACGCTTTCAGTACTGTTTACGGTCGTGATCCGGAGCCGGAGGAGATCACATCCGCCACAGCGTTTCTCGAAAAACAGGAGAAGATGGTGGATGGCGAGCGCGGTAGGAAAAACGCAGTCGTGGAGAAAAAAGGAAGTCCCCTGGTGGATGCCGGGAAATACTTCGGGAGCTTTGTGGGAAAAGGCGAGCAGTCCGTGTATTTCAAAGAGAACACCCCGTTTGAGAAGCTCAGGGTGGAGACTCCTCAGCCGGAGTCGCTCGACTTCACGCTCGAGGCCGTCGTCAACCTGGATGCTGTTTACAACAGTGGTTCCGTCCGCACCATCGCCTCCCGCTGGAACGGCGACACGGGCACCAACGGTTGGGCCGTGGGGGTCACCGGAGCGCGTTCACGCTTCGAGCCGAATCTGCTCATCGTCCAGGCCGTCGGTAGTGATTTCCAAGACTCGCTGACTTCGGAAGTGATCAATTCCGGCCTGAAAATTCCAGCCGGAAAACCGTATTACGTATCGGTCGTGTTCTCCACCGGGACATTGCCAGGAAACGACTACGGAGGGCACGTCACGTTCTACGCGAAGGATCTCAGCGATCCGGATGCGAAAACGCAGACATCGGAAGTAGCCCACTCCCTGGGGGCGGACTACGTGAACAAAGAGTTTCCGCTCATCATCGGCGGGCGCGACGGGCAGTCCGGCCATCAATGGTTCGGCGCGATCCACCGCCTGAAAGTTTCCGAAGGGGCTTCGGAGGCGGGGCAGCTCGAGTTCCGCTCGGAGAAGCCTCCGGTCGCAACGGTTTCCGCGGATGATTTCACCAGCTCGGAATCGAAGAATCTGAAATGGATCGTGCCCCGCGATCCCGCTGCGAAGTCCTCCAGTCCGAGCAAGGTCGAGGCCCTCGGCGACCTTTTCCACGCGCTCATCAATTCGAACGAATTCCTCTATCTACCATGAATGCACAACCCCACTACGAACGACTCACCTCCCGCAGGGATTTCCTGAAACGCGGTGGAGCAGGCTTCGGAGCCGTTGCTCTCGCGTCCATTCTCGGCGATCAGAGTGTCATGGCTGCGCTTGGCAACCACGGCAGCTCGATCAATCCCCTTACGCCGAAGCTACCCCAGCTTCCCGGCACCGCGAAGCGCGTCATTTTCCTCTTCATGGAAGGTGGCCCGAGCCATCTCGATCTCTGCGATCCGAAACCGCTGCTCAACAAGCTCGCCGGGAAACCGCTTCCCGAGAGTTTCGGCAAGATCATCACCGCCATGGGCGAATCCGGCTCGGACATCCTCGGCACCAAGCGCACTTTCAAGCAGCATGGCGAGGGCGGACAATGGTTTTCCGATTGGCTCCCCCACATGGCGGAGATGGCGGATGACTGGTGCGTGATCAAATCCTGCGTCCAGGACGGCATCAACCATGCCGGCGGAGTCTGCCAGATGAATACCGGCTCCATCATCGGTGGGCGGCCCTCGCTGGGAAGCTGGGTCAGTTACGGCCTAGGCTCGGAAAATCAGAACATGCCCGCGTTCGTGGTGATGAAAGATACCGATGCGCAGGTGGTCAACGGCGTGCGGAACTGGGGCAGCGGCTTCATGCCCGCCGTCTACCAGGGCACCCTGCTCGATGACGGCCCCACCCCTTTCGCCAACCTCTACACTCCCAAGGGAGTCAGTGCGAAACGCCAGAGGAGCAAGCTCGACTACCTCGACCAGCTCAACCGGAAGCATCTCAAGGGACGCGAGGAAAACACCGAGCTGGACGGGAAGATCAAGAGCATGGAGCTCGCTTTCCGGATGCAGGCGACCGCCCCGGAAGCGGTCGATCTATCCTTGGAAACGGAATCCACGAAAGCCATGTATGGCATGGACGAGCAACATACGGAAAACTTCGGTCGCATGTGCCTGCAGGCGCGCCGGATGGCCGAGCGCGGCGTGCGTTTCATCCAGCTCTACCATGGAGCCGGTAGCAAATGGGACTCCCACAGCGGCCTTGAGAAAAACCACTCCAGGCTCTGCTCGGAAGTGGATAAACCCGTGGCCGGTCTCCTGAAAGACCTGAAACAACGCGGCCTGTTGGAAGACACCCTCGTGATCTGGGGTGGTGAATTCGGTCGCACCCCCATGTCCGAAAAAGGCGACGGCCGCGACCACAACCCCACCGGATTCTCCATGATGTGGGCCGGCGGCGGAGTCCAGGGCGGCCAGTCCATCGGCGAGACCGACGAGCTCGGTCTTCGCGCCGTAAAAGACAAACTGCATGTCCACGATCTCCATTCCACAATCATGTATCTGATGGGCGTGGATCACACCAAAATGATCTTCAACAACAAGGGCCGCCCGGAACGAATCGACCAGAACGAAGGCCACGCCTTCAAGGGCATCACCGGAGCGATCTAAAATATGGAGAAGCGTGCTTCCAGCCGCTAGCGGAGGACTGGCGCAACGTTCTCGATTCTTCGCTAGCGGCTGGAAGCACGCTTCTCCACATTGGCACCGTGGGCCTGGAATACCCTGATCCAGCCCTTACCTGGTTCGGCTGATTGTCGCAAGATCCGCCGGAGTCGTGATCTTCGGGTTCGGCGTGGTGGAGGGGACGAGTTTCACCCGCTCCCCGTATGCCTCGATGGCGGAAGTCTCGTCCGTCACCTCCATACCGCTCATCATGACGTGCTCGTAGGCGGTGCGGATCAGATCGGCTCGGAAAATCTGCGGAGTTTCCATGAACCACAGGTTCTCGCGTGGCACGGATTCGTGGATGAAATCGGAATCGTCCGAGCGTTTGACGGTTTCGGTCACACGGCGGGCAAGGGACGCCGCCCCGTGTTCCCGCGCTGCCTCGATGGTTGCGAGGATGTCCGCCTGGGAAACGAGAGGTCTGGCCGCATCGTGAACCGCGATGAACTCTGCGGTCGGAGAGGCCGCTGCCAAGCCAGCTGCCACGGAAAAATGGCGCTCCGCTCCGCCGTCAATGCGGGTGACGGGTTTTGTGAAAGTGCTTTCATCCAACAGACTCATTCGCTCTTCAGGCGTGACAAGGATGATCTCGGAAATTTCCTCACACTCCATGAAAGCTGCGAGAGTGCGAGCAAGCACAGGTATTCCATCAAGCTCCGCGGCGAGCTTGTCAAAGCCCATGCGGCGGCTGGATCCGGCGGCGACGAGGATGGCGGAAATTTCAACTTTCAAAATTCAACTTTCAAGAAAGAGGCTAGGGAACGGAATGCGGGATTCGACTAATAACCGAATATTTTTTCTAACAAAGTGGGTGGCGGTGGTGGATCGAGTTCCGGGTAGCGGATGTCGGGGGCTTTGCCGTTCCAGAAAGGGTGATTGGGACTGAGGATATCGATTCCTCCTTCGATCACCTGCCCTTTGTCATTGATAGGCAATGTGGTTACCGAGTTGTCGATACGGAGAAAAGCGGCTTTGCCCTCGAAGGGTTTGGGATCGAATCGGGTGGTGCCCGGGACGACCGGGGTGAAGGCGATGATGGTGTCCGGATTGTCCTTGGAAGAAACTCCGGCGATGTAGGCGAAGCCGACCTCTCCTTTTTCCAGAAGATGACCGGGGCGGATGTCACCATCCGGTTTTGTGGCGGAGTGAGCTCTCAGCGTAAAACATCTGCTCGGACCGGGTGATGTCCGCGGCCAAGAGCTGACGGAAAATTGCGTTCGAGGACTCGCCTGAAAGATCGAACCCATGGTCGGGATTTCGTTGCCTGACGCGCCCGATGGTGGCTTCACTCGGGTAGGAACCGTATTCAGTTTCAAACTCCAGAAGAGCGAGGCCGATCTGGCGGAGGTTGGAGATTTGCTCGGTCTGGCCGCAACCACTGTGTTGCCTGATGAACATGGGCGCTGCAATGAGTCCCGCGCCAGTCACGACGGCAGTGATCGCTGCAGGTGTTTTCCAGGATTTTCCGATCGTGTCTGACATGGGTTGAAGCGCTTGTTCCGGCTGATCAGGAAATCGGCCTGTCCTCAAGAATCGCTAGGGAGAACGGATCGCCGGCGGCGGCGAACTCTTTGAGATATTCCGTGGCGATCATCCTTACTTCCTCGGCCGGATTCTTCAGAGCGGACCGCAAAACCTGCCAGTCGGAATAGCGGGCAAGCATTTCCTCCGCCTCGGATGCGGATGCCGTCGGGATTTTCTCGAGATACTCGGCGCGGGTGATAGATTCCAGAAATGCGATGTCTTCGTGATCGGAAGACCTGCCCGTGAAATATTTCGTGATGATAAGATCCAAAGGGTGGATGAGAAGGGTGCCGTCCGCGTTGGGTTTGCAGCGGGAGGCGATGTCTTCGAAAGCTTCGATCTCCAATTCGTTGGGTCTCCGGAAAACGTTAATGGGTTGTCCGAGTCCTTCGACCCTGACCATACCTGTTTCGTCGATAGCTTCGACGATTTCGGCTCCGGCGACGGGTTGCCAACGGGGTATGCGATGGATGGATGCTTGCGGAAAATTCCCGACAGAATCCTCAAGGACCGCAGCCCATTCGATCGTGTCATCTCCCGGCTCCAGCCATATATCCACGTCTTTCGTATGCCTGTCCCTACCGTGCGCGATCACGGCCAATCCTCCGATCACGATGACCCTGCGGCGTGAGGTCAGGTCGGCGAGGAATGATTGAATTGCGTTTGCCATCTCTCTTTGCTTTTACGGATCTGTTCGGAAATATACCAGTAATCCGCGACGGAGTTCGGGTTCTCCAGCCATGGCTCCGAGTTGTCCTCAAGCGCGAGTTTCACGCTGGGACCGTATTTCGCTTCTCGGCGTTTTTTCATCGCCGCCAGCGCGACACGACGCGCGAAATCCTCCTGCAGCCGCCGAATGGTCGGGCGGTAGCGGTTTTTTCCGGGCGTGATGTCGATCTTCATACTGTGGGAAATTTTAAATCGTAAACTTTAAACTTCAAGAAAGATGGAGAAGGGCTTTGCAAGTCCTTTGCGGAGGACTGGGAGATGGATTCGCTCTGGTTGTGCAAGGGGCTTGCAAAGCCCTTCTCCTTATTCCGGGTAGCGGATGTCGGGGGCTTTTCCTCTCCAGACTGGATGATCGGCAGAGAGGATGTTGTTGCCTTCGGAAATGGCGTGGCCGTTTTTGTCGATCTTTAGCGACGTCGCGGAGTTGTCGATACGCAGGATCACCGCTTTGCCATCGAAGGGTTTCGGATCGAAACGGTCCGTGCCGGGGATGATGGGGCAAAAGGCGATGGGGCGGGCGGGGTCGCCAGCGGATGAGATGCCGGCGACGCAGCCGAAGCCGACTTCCCCTGACTCAAGGGCTCTTCCGGGGGAAATTTCTCCATCGGGCTTTCTAGCTCCTTTCACGCCCGCGTAAAACATCGCTTCCGCTTGGGTGAGATTCGCTGCAATGAGCTGACGGAAGAGGGCATTGGAGGATTTCCCAGACAGATCGATTTGGTTTTTCGGGTGTTTCGCCGCCACGAGTTCGGCGGTTTCATTGCTGGGGAAGGTTCCGTATTCCTTTTCAAATTCGAAGAGGGCCAAGCCGATCTGGCGGGCGTTGTTGGTCGCCTCGGTTTGTGGGGCCTTTTTCGGACAACAGATGACCATGGGAGCGGTGAGTCCAGCCAAGGAGGTGATTACGATGAGGGCTAATAGGCATTTGAGCCATGGGAATGGCTTCTTTGGTTTCTCAAGCGACTCGGCAGGTGAGGGTTCTTCGGACATGAGTTTGTTTGGTCTGGGAATATGGAGAAGGAGTTTTTAACTCCTTTGCGGAGGATGAGGAAATAGCCGGGGTTGTGAAAGGAGATGCAATCTCCTTCTCCTTATTCCTTACTCCGGGTAGCGGATGTCGGGGGCTTTTCCTTTCCAGACGGGGTGCTTGGGGGAGAGGAGGTCGATGCCTTTGTCGTAGATGTGGCCGTCTTTGGCGATGTCGAAGGTGCGGGCTGAGTTGTCGATGAAGAGGAGGACGGCTTTGCCGTCGAAAGTTTTGTGATCAAAGTTGGTGGTGCCGGGGATCATCGGGGTGAGGGCGATGGGGGTGGCGGGATCGTCTTTGGAGGTGAGGCCGGTGATGTAGGAGATTGCGTTTTCACCGGGCTCAAGGAGATGGCCAGGTGTGATGTCTCCGTCCGGTCTTTTTGAGTCTTTGGTTTTCGCATAGAACATCTGTTCTGACTGGGTGATCTGTGCGGCGAAGAGCTGGCGGAAGAGGGCGTTGGAGGAGGTGCCGGTCAGGTCGATGGTCGTGCCGTGGATACTTTCCATCTGGGCGATGGTCGAAGAGTTCGGGAAAGCTCCGTATTCGATTTCAAACTCGAAGAGGGCCAGTCCGAGCTGGCGGGCGTTGCTGTGCGCTTCACCTAGATGGTGAGGGCCTCTCGTTCGGATCATCAACGGGGCAACCAATAAGACGATCAAGAAAAGGACAGACGCAATGGCAGCTACTTTGAGCACCGGCTTGAACCACTTCGCTCGGCGGTTGAGGCGTCTGGGGTAGGGTGGAAGTGCTGGATCGTCGGCGTTCATAGGTTTTGAATATGGAGAAGGAGTTTTTAACTCCTTTGCGTAGGACGAGGAAAGAGCAGGGGTTGTGAAAGGAGATGCAATCTCCTTCTCCTTATTGCTTTAAAGCTCTTTTCCAGACTGCCAGAGGCGGTAGTTGTCGGGTGGGAGTTTCTCTGGATTTTTTAGGATGTACCGGCGTGTCCAGTCGAGATGGCGCTGGCTGCGGATGAGTCTGTCCCAGGCTTCGCGTTGCCAGAGAGTGCCTGTCTCACCTCGCGCCTTGTTGATTTCTCTGGAGGAAAAGCGTTTCCATGATCCGACAATATCTCCGAGTTTGTTCTCACCAATAGGTCTGAATAGAACGTGGACGTGGTTCGGCATGATCACGAAGGTGTCCAGAGTATAGCGCTCCGTGTGAAAATGGAGGAGCGCGTTGGCTACGATGGTAGAGTGGATGGGATTGCGAAGCAGGCAGGTGCCGTGGCAATCGTCGAGCAATTCCTCCATTCGGAGAGTGAAGAGGCGGTTGTATTCCTTGAGGGTTGTCTCGTCCCATGGCTGCGGGTGGGTTGCGAGCCAACGGTCGCGGTGGTCTTTGATGTTCTCCACGACTGCTTCGGGGAGGGAATCCTGGAGACGCCAAGTGACGAAGAGCATGGTTTCCCCTTGCTGCCAGTGCGGCAGGTTCTGCCGGTGTCGCTCGATTTCCGTGTAGGGATTGAGAAACATAGGAATATGGAGAAGGAGTTTTTAACTCCTTTGCGGAGGATTGGGAAAGAGCTTGGGTTGTGAAAGGAGATGCAATCTCCTTCTCCGTATGTGAAAGGAGATGCAATCTCCTTCTCCTTATTATAAGAGCTTTGCTCTTAGCAGGTCGGTGACCTGTTTGGGGTTGGGCTTGGTGGGGGCGGCCTTCATGACTTTTCCGGTGAGGAAATTGAGGAGCTTTTCGTTCCCTGCTTTGATGGCTTCCACTTCGGCGGGGTTTTCGGCGATGGCAGTATCCACCAAGGCTTCGAGGTCGCCGGCGGAGGCGGGTTTGAAGCCTTTTTTCTCGATGATTGCCTCGACTTCCTGCTCTGGGTTTCCAAGGAGTTCGGCGAGGACTTCGGTGGCTTGGCCGGTGGAGAGGGTTTCGGCGGAGGTGAGGGCGGCGATCTGTTTGAACTTCTCCGGGGAAATGGGCGAGGTCTCAATGGTGAAGCCTGCCTGGTTGAGGGAGCCGACGTAGGTATTGAGGATGAAGTTGGCGAGCTTCTGAGGCTTCTTGGAGGCGGGCGCGAGTTCCTCGAAGAGGGTGGCGATCGATTTGCTGGCGGAGAGCTCGGCGGCGGAGGTGGCGTTGAGTTGGAAGTCGGTCTCGAAGCGGGCGATGCGATCGAGGCGTGGCTCGGGGACGAGGGGGCGGACTTTTTCCAGAAGTGGCTCGGTAGCGATGGGTAGGAGGTCCGGGCAGGGGAAGTAGCGGTAGTCGTGGGCGTCTTCCTTGGTGCGCATCATCTGGGTTTCGCCGAGGTCGTCGTTCCAGCGGCGGGTGGATTGGATCTGGGCGATTCCGGCATCGAGTTCCTCGGTCTGCCGGGCGATCTCGTAATGGATGGAGCGGCGGATGGCGGAGAAGGAGTTGAGGTTTTTCAGCTCCACTTTCGCGCCGAGCGGATCGGATTCGTTTTTCCGGAGGGAAATGTTCACATCGCAGCGCAGGTTGCCTTTTTCAAGGTCGGCATCCGAGGTGTCGCAGGAATGGAGGACCATTTGCAGCGAGCGGAGGTAGGCGAAGGCCTCCTTGGCGGATTCGAGATCCGGCTCGGTGACGATCTCCATGAGGGGGGTGCCGGCGCGGTTGAAATCGATGAGGGAGGTGGTGGCGAGGTGGGTGGATTTCGCGACATCTTCTTCCAAATGGATACGGTTAAGGCGAACGATTTTGTTAGGGGTTTTGATGTCCTTGCGGGCATCGGTGGGGTAGCAATCGTCGAAGAGGGGAACGCCGCCGCCGAGGCAGAGGGGGAAATCCATCTGCGTGGTCTGGTAGTTTTTCGGCATGTCCGGGTAGAAATAATTCTTCCGGTCCCAGCGGGAAAATTCCGGAGATCCGCAGCCTAGGGCGAGGCCGGTGAGCAGGGTTTTCTCGATGGCGCGCTGGTTGAGCGTGGGCAGGGCGCCGGGGTAGCCGAGGCAGACCGGGCAGGTGTTGGTGTTCGGGTCGTCACCGAATGAGGTTCGGCAGGCGCAGAACATCTTGGTGTCGGTGTTGACCTGGGCGTGGACTTCTAGGCCGATGGTGACTAGGTAGGACATGGGGAAGAGTGGAAAGTGACGAGTGAGAAGACTTGGGTTGTGCTTTTTACCGCAGAGGCGCGGAGGGAGGCGGAGGAAGACTTGGGTCGTGGAGTTTTAACCGCGAATGAACGCTGATTATCGCGAATGAAGTCTTATGATAGAGGGGTTGTGGTTTTTGAAATCGGGATAGGTTAAGAAACCGTATTTGGCTTTGAGCTGATTCATAACTACGTGGGAGGGTAGGGTGGACATTTTTCCGGAGAGCACTTCTTCATAAACCTGTTTCGCGCGGATGTCTTCCTGCCGGGGTTGTTGGGTTGAGCGGGAGATGGGCGGATGGCTGACCTGATAAAACCGGTCGCCTTCAGCATTTTTCATAGGACTGGCTCTGCGTTTCCTTCGCGATCTCGGCGTCTCTGCGTTGAAAAAAAATCTGAGGGTAGGATCACCCGAGGTTCTCGATGCGGAAGACGACGGGTTGGGAGTTGATGCAGTCGAGAGCTTCGAGTTCCCGGAGGGCTTTGGTGAGTTTCCCGAAGGCGCAGGTGTGGAGCAGGAAGACCATGTCGACGAAGGCGGCATCCGGGTTGGAGGAATCGACAGGAGAATGTGTGCCGGAAATGCCGATCTCGTGATTGGCGAGGATGGAGGCGATTTCCGCGACAACACCGACTTTGTCCGTGACGTCGAAGCGGACGTAGTAGGCGGTGGTGGTTTCCTCGATGGGGACGAGCTTCCCGGTTTCCCGGTAGGGGAGGAAGCCGCGGTGGCGGTTGCCCGGGGCGACGACACGGGCGGCTTCCACAAGGTCGGCTACGACGGACGAGGCGGTGGGTCCCTGGCCTGCGCCGGCTCCGTAGAAGAGGGATTCGCCGGCGGTATCCGCGTTCACGGCCACAGCGTTGAAGACCCCGTTGACGGCGGCGAGGATGTGGTTTTTCGAAATGAAGGAGGGCTGGACGCGGAGCTCGACGGAGCCGCAATCTCGCTCGCGGACGATGGCGAGCAGCTTGATGACGTAGCCGAGGGATTTCGCGAACTGGATGTCGGTGGGGCGGACTTGCTCGATGCCGGTGACATAGACGTTTTCCGGATCGATGGGGAAACCGTAGGCAAGGGTGGCGAGCAGGATGGCTTTGTGGGCGGCGTCCCAGCCGTTTACGTCGAGGGCGGGATCGGCTTCCGCGTAGCCGAGATCCTGGGCTTCCCCGAGGGCGGTGGCGTAGTCGATGCCGCGCAGGGTCATTTGCTCGAGGATGTAATTCGAGGTGCCGTTGATGATGCCGGTGAAGGAGTGGATCTGGTTGCCGACGAAGGAGTCCTGCACGGTCTTGACGATGGGAATGCCGCCGGCGATGGCTGCCTCGAAGAAGATAGGGGTCTCCATTTTCCGGGAAATGGCGAAGAGCTCGACTCCGCGCTCGGCCAGCAGGGCCTTGTTGCCGGTGACGACAGGCTTTTTGGCCAGAAGGGCGGCGGCGACGATTTCAAAGGCATCCGTGGTGCCGCCGATGAGCTCGACGACGATGTCCACGGCGGGATCCTGGACCAGCTCGTGCCAGTCCGTGGTAAGGATTTCCGTGGGGACGGCGGATTTGGTCGCCCGGGTCTTTTTCAGGTCGCGGACGAGGATTCTGGTGATGTGGAGGGAAACGTCTTTGCCGGTGCGGTCGGAGATGAGTTCGCCGTTTTTCTCAAGAGTGTTCCACACGCCGGAGCCGACGGTGCCGAAGCCTGCGAGGCCGATTCCAAGTTTGTTGCTGTTGCTCACGCCGGGAGGGTGAAACTTTCGACTTCAAACTTCAAACCTCGATTTTGGGAGAAGCGGGTGGCCGCGACGAAATCCCGTTTACTACTGAGTGGATCTTTCGAAGCCTGTATCGTGAAAGGTATCGAGATATAGGGTCGGTTCCAGGTTGCTCTCCCGTAGGAGTGAGAAGACCTCTTCTCCGTCTGCCGGGATTTCCGTGATGATCCAGAACGCTTGGGAAAGCTCGAGAAAAGTAAAATTTTCTTTTTGCGCGTAGGAACGGGCTTCGTTTTCTGCAAGCTGAATCGCAGCATCGATATTTTCAGCATCCCAAAGGGTGATGCGTTCTTCGTAAAGATGTAAGAAGTCGCCGCTATTATGACCGTGCCACTCGAAATGGCATTTCACGGAGTAGGACGGCACTGGTCGGCTGATTCCGGGCTGGATGCAACCAGGCAGGATGCCGGATTGAACGGACTGGGGGCTGGAATACCCGAAGGGGCACACCGTCACCAGCTACTGGTTCCGGTGGATCGCTCCCACGTTGTGTCATTCCGGTTTCGAGATGGAATCGCGCATGGTGGTGTCTGACTTGATGTTTTCCATGCGGTAGTAGTCCATGACACCGAGGTTGCCGGAGCGGAATGCTTCGGCCAACGCGAGCGGGACCTGGGCTTCGGCTTCGACGACTTTGGCTTTCATTTCCGCGACGCGGGCGACCATTTCCTGCTCGAGGGCGACGGCGGCGGCACGGCGGATCTCCGCTTCTGCCTGGGCCATGTTCTTGTTCGCCTCGGCCTGCGCTTCCTGAAGCTGCGCTCCGACGTTTTCGCCGACATCCACGTCCGCGATATCGATGGAGAGGATTTCGAAGGCGGTGCCGACATCGAGGCCGCGGGCGAGCACGACTTTGGAAATGGAATCGGGGCTTTCGAGCACGACCTTGTAGGTCTCCGCGGAGCCGATGGTGGTGACGATGCCCTCGCCGACCCGGGCGATGATGGTCTCTTCCTTCGCGCCGCCGACGAAGCGATCGAGGTTGGTGCGGACGGTGACCCGGGCACGGACTTTCACCTGGATGCCGTCTTTCGAAACGCCGTCGATGGTGGAGCGGCCGGAGGAGGGGGCGGGGCAGTCGATGACTTTCGGATCGACCGAGGTGCGGACCGCCTCAACGACAGATTTTTCCGAGCCTTTGGTGGCGAGATCGATGGCGCAGGCGCGGTCCCAATCGAGCTCGATGCCGGCTTTTCGCGCGGCGATGAGTGCCTGGATGGTAGGCAGGACGTTGCCGCCGGCGAGGTAGTGGGCTTCGATTTCATCGATATCGATCTCGATGCCGGCCTTCTTGGCGGTGATGCGGCTGTCGACGATAGGGCCGTAAGGAACCTGGCGCAGGCGCATCGCGATGAGGTCCGAGAAGCCGACGTAGGCTCCGGCCAACCAGGCGCGCAGCCAGACGCTGAAAAAGGAGAGGATGATGAAGGCGACGACCAGGCCGACGATGCCGAGGACGATGAGGAGGATGGTGGAGAGATTGAGCATGACGGTTTAGCGTTTGAGACTGACGGTGAGTTGGAAGGAGTTGGCGGCGGTGACTTCGAGTTCGGTATCTTTGGCGATCTGCCCGGATTGGGAAAAGGCTTCGTAACGGATGTCGTCGATGACGACATATCCGCTAGGTGAGAGCACGGTGACGGATGTGGCGGTTTTGCCAATCAAATCCCGCGCGGAAGGCTGGAGATTTGACGATGAGCCGGACATTTCGCGTTTCAGGAAGAATTTTTTCCCGTATCGGGTGTTGGGCAGGATCTTGAACTGGATGTAAAAGAGGACCACCGCCGCCAGGACGGTCACCCCGATCGCGATGAGGCCTTCGGTGGTCCCGAGGGTCACGAAAGAAAACACGCAACCGGTGAAAAGCAGGACCCCCCCCGCGATGCCGAGGATGCCGCCGGGGATCATGACCTCGAGGGCGAGGAGGAGCAGGCCGATGGAGAACAGGAGGATGATGAGGGTCATGAAAATTCAGTTTTCAAAATTCTAGGAAGAGGGAACCGTCGTGAGGAAATCACATCACTTCCTAACCTCGATTTTTCCAGTAAGCGATGAAAACGATGCTTATGTTGACCGAAACCGAGGCAATGGGAATTTCACGGCTTTCCAAGCTGAGTCGGAAAAATCAACGAGGGATGCAACGCCGGAAAGTATTCGCAAGCACAACTTGCCGCGAACGGCTCCACTCGTTGGCTTGATCGGTCTGGTCCTACCGTTCCAAAACTCGGATTGCGCCTGCTCCGGTTATGCCTAGTATCGGCGGCGATGATCAAAAAACTCACCATCCTCCTCATCGTCACAACCCGACTCCTTGCCGCCGCGGCAGAGCGACCAAACATCGTGTTCCTTCTGGTCGATGATCTCGGCTGGGGAGACTTCGGATGCTACAGCGCGGTGTTCCATGAAACGCCGAACATCGATAAACTCGCCACCGAGGGCATGATTTTCACCGATGCCTACGCCGCCTGCACCGTATGCTCTCCCAGCCGCGCCGCCATCCTGAGCGGTTGTGCGCCAGCCCGCCTGCACCTCACCGATTGGATAGCCGGACACAAGCGGCCCTACGCGAAACTGAAAATCCCGGATTGGAAAATGAAGATCGACCACGAGCGCGTCTTGCTGCCCGAGACGCTCAAGAGGGCCGGATATTCCACCGCGTTTTTCGGAAAATGGCATCTCATGCCGAATGGCGGGCCTGATTTCGACAAGCACTACCCCACGGACCATGGCTTCGACCTCAATGTCGGTGGCCGCGAGTGGGGCCAGCCAAAAGGTCCCGGGAAATATTTCTCCCCCTTCGGAATGCCGGGTCTGGACGACGGCCAACCGGGCGACTACCTGACCGACAAGCTCACCGATGCGGCCCTGTCCTTTCTGGACAAAACCAGACGTGACCAACCGTTCTTACTATATTTCTCGTACTACACGGTCCACGGCCCGCTGATGGCTCCGCGGGATCTCGTGGAGAAATACGAAAGGAAAGCGAAGGACTTCGACAACTCCGGGGGCGAGTTCCTGAATCCCGTGCGCGCCGGCATGGTCGAAAGCCTCGATATCAGCGTCGGTCGAGTGGTGGCGAAACTCGATGAAATGGGAATCTCCGAGAACACCGTAATCATCCTCACCGGCGACAACGGCGGCGACTATGATGAAACCACGGGAGGCTTGCGCGATTTCAAAGGACTTTCCCACGAAGGCGCGGTGCGCGAGCCGCTGATCGCGAAATGGCCAGGGAAAATACCGGAAGGATCCCGCTGCGAAAATCCGGTGATCGGCATGGACTTCTACCCGACCATACTCGAACTGGCCGGCCTGCCTCTGCTCCCCGAGCAGCATCAGGACGGCCTCAGTATCGCGCATCTGATGTCAGATCCGAAATCCGGGCTGAAACGCAAGTCGCTCTTCTGGCATTATCCGCACTATCACCGCACCACTCCCTACGGGGCCGTCCGCCACGGCGATATGAAGCTTCTCGAGTATTACGAAGACAACACCCTCGAGCTCTACGATCTCTCCAAAGATCCGCACGAGCAGAACAACCTGGCCTCCGGACAACCCGGAACAACCGAAGCGCTCGCCAAAGAACTCGATGACTGGAGAAAGTCCGTGGGCGCACAGATGCCCACCTCGAATCCCGACTACGACCCGTCCCTGGATCGAAAGAAAAAGAAGAAGTAGCGAACGGAGCGCTTGCTTTCACCGGCGTATCGATCCACCGCTCCGGACGAGCGGTCTACCGGAAGACGAACGCCCGCTCCACATCCCAGCCCATGCCCGCCCCACTCACCAGCCGCGCCATCCAGCTAGACGGCCTCCGCGCCCTAGCCATGCTCGGAATCTGCTGGGATCACTGGGTGCCCTCGTCATGGAATTTCAGTCTGCCCTACGAGTTCGGTCTCTACTTTTTCCTAGTCCTCACCGGCTACTTCATCACCGGATCCCTGCTTCGCAATCGCGAGAAAGCCGAAGCTGTTTCCGAGGGAAAGCCATGGCGCTGGCAGGCCTGGAAGCATTTCCAGTGGCGGCGCGGACTGCGCATCATCGTTCCCTATTACGTCGCCCTGGCCATCGCCTTCGTGTTTCTCGCACCAAAGCTATGGCCGAATCTTCACTGGTACCTTCTCTACCTGACGAATTTTCACATCGCCTTGATCGGCGAGTGGCCGCATGGGACCTCGCATTTCTGGTCCATCGCCATCCAGCAGCAATTCTACCTCGTCTGGCCCGTTGTCATCTGGCTCACCCCGCGACGGTTCCTACCGCTCGCCATGATCCTGTTCGCAGCCATGGCCCCCGTTTCCCGCTACTTCGAGCACCTGCTCGTCCCACCCTTCGTCTGGCCAGGGAAAATCAGTTGGGGAGTCTTTGATTTTTTCGGCATCGGCGGCCTCATGGCGCTCGCGATCCACAAGGGCCTACCACTCTCCAGCCGCGTGTGGAAAATTCTCGGAGTGATCGGTTGCGGCTTCTATTTCCTCGTAGAGCTGGGACCTCGGATAGGAATCAACCTGCCGCCAAACCACTTCGGCCCTCTCTACTCCACCATCCTTTCGTTCGGCCTCTGCGGAATGATCGCCACCGCCTCCATCGGCTGGAACAACCCTGCCGGAAAATTTCTGGAAACCGCCTTCCTGCAAAAGGTCGGTCTGTCTGTCCTACGGCATCTACCTCTATCACAACCTCGCCCCTATCATTCTCGGTAAAACCATTCCGTTCCTCTGGATGGGCCCCTACGCGGATAGCATTCCGCAGATCGCCCTCCGCACCGCCTGTTTCGCCGCCCTCACCTGGGCCATGACAGTCATTTCCTGGAAATACCTGGAAACTCCGCTCAACAATCTCCGGGCGAAGCGGAAACCTTGACTGGCAGATTTCCTAAGGCTGAGATCGAACCCCGCTCGACCTACCAGATGTTATTTATAATAAGGTGATGTAAGTTATACAGTAAATTTTTATCTTGAAGTTATTAGTGATTCGGAAAATGTTGACACATGGCAAAAAAGACTAATAACAACTCGGTAGCGCTTTTGGTTTTAGTCACCTCCTCGGCGGTTGCTCCGCTCGGCGCCCAGACACTTTTCGGGACAGTGGCGAGCAGCAATTTCGGTCAGCGGGCCAACTTCGGTGGCGTCACAACCGTGGGTTCCACCTTCGGGGATAGCGACGGGGGTGAAGGCTCGACGAGCGCCTCGGTGAATACTGTGAATTCCCGGGGGTCCGCCGCAGGCGAGGCGATGATCATCTTGCCCACCCCGCTCGTGCGCGGACGCGCCCAGTCGACGACCAACAACGATGTCGCACGCGGCGACGCGGCGATCAACGGTGCCTACCGCTTCGACAGTGCGACCGCTGGAACGGTGACCTTTGACTATTCCTTCACAGCCACCCAGTCCGCTCCGTCCGGAAGCAGTACTTTCATGCGCGCCCAAGGAGCCTTACTGACAGGTGTCACCGAGATATTCTACGGTCGCAGCCAGTATTTCGAAGGAGGCGGTAACATCGAAGACTCGTTCCGCATCGAATTTCGGGAAACTGATCCCACGATGATCACCCAGACCGGCTCGATCTCGATGCAGGCGGAGGCCGACCAGATCTTCAACCTGCTTCTAGCACTCCAGACCAATGCCGGCGGAGCCGGAGCGGTGGCCGACTCCTTCAGCACCCTGACCGGAACGCTGAGCAGCAACGTGTCGGGCGCGAGCTTCACCGTGATCCCGGAACCCTCGTCCCTGGCCCTCCTTGGTGTCGGTTGCCTACTTGGCGCACGTCGGAAACGCAGCTGAACCCACCTGGCTCTCACTCAGATCATTGAAGACACCGCCCATGAACAGGCGGTGTTTTTTGTGCCTCCGCTTGCCAGCGGGCTGTCTTCCGGCGTAAACCCCACCTCCAGTTTTTATGTCCGACGTCACTCCAGAATCCTCCTCCCAAGCCCATCTCGAACTCATCGCCAGCGAGACCGGGATCAAGCTTTCCTCCGTCTCCGCCACTGCGAAACTTCTCGCCGAGGGCGCGACTATCCCCTTCATCTCCCGCTACCGGAAAGAAGCCACCGGCGAACTGGATGAAGTCCAGATCCAGACCATACGTGACCGCATGCTACAGCTCGCAGAGCTCGATTCCCGCCGCGCCACCATCCTGAAATCCCTGGACGAGCGCAGCCTCCTTACCCCGGAGCTGAAGAAAAGAATCCTTGCCGCCCTCACCGTCACCGCCCTCGAGGACATCTTCGCGCCGTTTCGCCCGAAGCGCCAGACCCGCGCCACGAAAGCCGTCGATCGCGGCCTCACCCCGCTCGCGGATTTCATTTTCGAAAATCAGAACGCCGACCCCGCCGAAGAAGCCGCGAAATACATCAACATCACCGACGACAAGGAAAAGGAAGTCCCCACCGCAGAGGACGCCCTCGCCGGAGCACGCGACATCATCGCGGAGCGCGTGGCCGATGACGCGAACCTGCGTGGCCGGGTCCGCAAAATCTACGAAGAGGAAGCCACCGTTTCCTCCAAGATCATGTATGGCAAAGAGGAGGAAAAGGATGCCGCGAAGTACCGCGACTATTTCGAGTGGTCCGAGCCGTTCAACTCCATTCCTTCCCACCGCATGCTGGCGATCAGACGCGGCGAAAAGGAAGCCTTCCTCTTCATGCGCGTCGAGGTCCCGCTCGAGCGAGTTTCCCACATCGCGGTAGGCGAGTGGGTCAGCGGAAATGGTGCCTGCGCCGAACAAGTCCGCCTCGCCACCGAGGACGGCTGCAAGCGCCTGCTCATGCCTTCCATGGAAACGGAAATGCGCCTGCTCGGCAAAAAGCGCGCCGATGAAACCGCCATCCAGGTCTTCGCCGACAACCTCCGCGAGCTCATGCTCGCCTCACCGCTCGGCAGAAAACGCACCCTCGCCATTGACCCCGGCTTCCGCACCGGTTGCAAGACCGTCGTGCTCGATGCCCAGGGAAAACTCCTCCACCACACCGTCCTCCACTGCACCGCCGGATCGAACAGCCAGCTCTACGAAGCCGCGACCGAAGTCGTAGCCCTCATCAAAAAGCACGACATCCAGGCCATCGCCATCGGCAACGGCACCGCCTCCCGCGAGACCGAGGCGTTTATCAAAAAGCTCAAACTCCCCGCCTCCATCCAGGTCATCATGGTCAATGAAAGCGGAGCCTCCATCTACTCCGCCTCCGAAGCCGCCCGCGAGGAATTTCCCAACGAAGACGTCACCGTCCGCGGAGCCGTCTCCATCGGCCGACGCCTCATGGACCCCCTCGCCGAGTTGGTGAAAATCGATCCCAAGGCCATCGGGGTCGGCCAATACCAGCACGATGTCGATCAGCGCGCCCTCAAATCCTCCCTCGATGACACCGTCGAATCCTGCGTCAACGGCGTTGGCGTAGAGCTCAACACCGCCTCCAAGCACCTGCTCGCCTTCGTCTCCGGACTCAGCAATTCCATCGCGGAAAACATCATCGCCTTCCGCACCGAGAACGGCGGCTTCACCTCACGCGCCCAGTTGAAAGAGGTTCCTCGCCTCGGTGAAAAAGCCTTCGAACAAGCCGCCGGGTTCCTCCGCATCCGCGATGCCGCCCACCCGCTCGATGCCTCCGCCGTCCACCCGGAGCGTTACGCACTCGTCGAGAAAATGGCCGCCGATGCCGGTTGCTCCGTCCCCGATCTCATGCGCGATGATTCCCTCCGCAAGAAGATCGATCTCCGGAAATACGTGTCCGAAGAAGTCGGCCTGCCCACCCTCCAGGACATCTTGGCGGAGCTTTCCAAACCAGGCCGCGACCCCCGCAAAGCCTTCGAAGCCTTCACCTTCGCGGAAGGAGTCGAGAAACCCGGCGATCTGACAGTCGGCATGAAGCTCCCCGGCATCGTCACCAACGTCACCGCCTTCGGAGCCTTCGTCGATGTAGGGGTTCATCAGGACGGCCTTGTCCACGTCAGCGCTCTTTCGGATCAATTCGTTCGCGATCCCGCAGAAGTCGTGAAAGTCGGTCAGAAAGTCCAGGTCACCGTCATGGAAGTGGATTTGCAAAGAAACCGCATCGCCCTCTCCATGAAATCCGCCCCCGATTTCGAGCCCCGCCAGAACAGGGCTGCCCCCGGCGGAGGAAACCAGAACCGCCGTCCGCAACAGCGCCGCGATAACAAACCCGCACCCGCTGGCAACGACTGGTTCTCTCAGGCCATGACCCAGGCGAAGAAAAAATAACGAGAAGGTCGACGATGCCCGGTTCGACGAGTTTTTGCGAGCGTTCTGACCCGAAATAGCCGATATAGCGGGCATGAACTGGTTCCACTGGGCACTGCTGTCCGCCTTTTTCGCAGGACTCACCGCGGTGCTTGCCAAAGCCGGAGTGGCGGGGGTCGACTCGAATTTGGCGACAGCAGTGCGAACCGCTGTGATCCTCGTCATCGTCTGGTCCATCGCTTTCGCAGCCGGAAGACCTTCGGAAATGTTGGGTTTCTCCGGCAGAACCTGGCTTTTCCTGACACTCTCCGGTGTGGCGACAGGCCTTTCCTGGCTTTGCTATTTCCGTGCGCTCCAGATCGGTGAGGCTTCGCGTGTAGCCCCGGTCGACAAGCTGGGAGTTGTGTTCGTGATCGTCCTGGCTGCGGTTTTCCTGAAAGAGAAAATGACCCTCCAGCACTTGTTAGGAGGCGGCCTGGTCACTGCGGGAGCGGTGGTGCTCGCCTGGAAAAGGTAAGCGACGGGAGCCGAATGTTCCAATTTTTGGAAAAACATGTAACCTTTCACCGTATTTGATTGGCATTGAGCGTAGAAATACGGTCCGCCTGCTTTTTAACTTCCTAGATAAAAACCATAGAAAAATGAAAACCCCCAGAGCATCCCTAATCCCCTGTCTTTCCGCCCTAGGCGTATGTGCCTTCATCGGAACATCCGCGCACGCCGCGCTTCTGCTCCAATACGACTACAACGGAACGGGTTCAGCGCCAGACCCCACCATTGACGGAGCGACCTCCGGCGGGGTCGGAGACATCGACAACGGGGCCCTCGCGAGCGGAATCACCTATGCGGCGGGAGACAGCCGTGGAGGTGCGGGTTCCCACATCAATTTCACAGGCGTCGGAGCCGGAGCGATCGATTTCACCGGGGGAGGTCAGAATATGCTGAACAGCACCTCGAATGCCACGCTTTTCACCGACTTCCGGCTGAATGCCGTGAACACCGCAACCCCACGCCTCATATATCTTTCCGCCGGCACTGGTGCGGCACGTGCGGAAATCCGTCTGAACGCACAAAACTCGGGTCAGTACACCTTCCGCGTCGGAGGGCGGGCCAGCGATAGCGATTCTTTCGGAAACATCACAAGCTCCGCCGTCACCATCGACCTGAACACCTGGTATTCGGTCGCGGCCGTTTTCAACTACAGTGCGGAGACCATCTCGATCTTTTTCAACGGCGAATCCATCGGCTCCGGGAGTGTCGCATCGAACTGGTCGGGCGGCATCACATCGAACACCGATAGCGCGAGCGCGCTCATCGGCAACAACGCAGGTGTCGACTCCGGCTTCTCCGGGGATCTCGACAACACGCGTATCTACAACGACAACCAGTCCGCGAACATCGCCGCACTTTCCATCCCCGAGCCTACTTCCAGCGCCATTCTGATCGGAACCATCGGAGTCCTCGGTCTGATCCGCCGCCGAACCGCGTAAGGCCTCCCTGTCCGAGCGCCTCTCGGGCTGTGAAATCCCTTCCATCCGATTGGGTTTCCAAACATCGTCCGGCATGCCGAAAACCCGGATGATCCAGCGTGCCGCTCTTGCTTCCTCACTGCGACGAGTCGCGATATTCAAGGGGCTGCCAGAGGAGGATCTTCGCAGGATAGCCGGCTACGCCACGCGCCAATCCCTGGAAAAGGGCGAGATTCTTTTCGAGGAGGGTGGGGAGGTTCGCGGGTTTTACATCGTTACGAAAGGCTTGATCAAAGCTTACAGAATCGGTGAGAGCGGGAGGGAGCAACTGATCCATCTCGTGCATCCGGACGAATCCTTCGCCGAGCCGGCGATCGCCGGACTGCCTGGTTATCCGGCGCATACGAAGGCCTTGGAGAAAACCGACGTGATACTTGTGCCGGCCGCGGAATTCCTGGATCACCTGAGGGCGCAGCCGGATCTTTCCCTGAGAATCCTGGCCTCGCTCAGCCGCCACCTGCACGAACTGGTCACCACCATCGAGAATTACAAGCTGCGGGATGTGGAGACGCGTTTGCTGCACTGGCTGATCCACCGCTGCCCGGAAGGGGAGGCGAGCGCCACGATCCGTCTCGCGATTTCCAAAGGAACGCTCGCCGCCGAGCTGGGCACCCGCCAGGAAACACTCTCCCGCATTCTGGCGAAGCTGCGCGATTCCGGTGAAATCGGAGTCGACGGGCGGCAGATCGAGATCCCGGACACAGGCAAACTGCGGCGGCTTTTCGCGAACCAGCTCAACCCGCCGGAAGCTCCGGGGGCGCCTGGCAAGAAGCGAGCGTCCTAGAAATCCTCAAACGCACTCCTCAGGTCGCTGGCGGCGTTTTTCGAGGCGGTGTCCCTTTGCGGGACGAAGGCGAAGTCGTCGTCGGGCTCGATGTCGGTAGTGGGATTGGTAAGTAGCGGGCGGGCGGTTTTGTCGATGTTCTCAAGATCCGGCAAGGTGGTATTCTCGGGAGTGGCTTTGAGCTCCTCGAATTTCCGGGCGGTGGACAGGACGCGGGTTTCATAGGAGCCGATGGCCCGGTTGTAGTGATCGACGGCGCTGTTGAGGGAGTTTCCAAGAGCGGAGAAATGATCGGAAAGTTTTACCAGGCGCTCGTGCATGGTGCGGCCGAGAGCGGAAATTTCTTTTGCGTTCAGCGCCAGGGTCTGCTGCCTCCAGCCGTAGGCGACGGCTTTAAGGAGGGCGATCAGGGTTGTCGGGGTGGCTAGGATGACTCCTTGATCGACTCCGCGCTCGATCAGGCCGGGATCCGAATGCAGGGCGGCGGAGAAGAAGGATTCGCTCGGAAGAAAGAGAACCGTGAACTCCGGGCTGTCCTCGAACTGCTCGGTATATTTTTTCGACGAAAGCTGCTGGATATGGGTGCGGACCTGGGCGGCGTGCTGGCGGAGAAATTCCTCGCGCTCGGCGTCATCATTCGTCTCGAGGGCGTTGAGGTAGGCATCCATCGGTGTCTTGGAGTCGACGACGATGGTTTTCCCACCGGGAAGTTTCACGATGAGATCCGGGCGCAGACGGTTGCCCTCGTCGGTAGTGGTGGTCGTTTGGAGGGAAAAATCGCAGTGCTCCTGCATGCCGGCGAGTTCGACGACACGGCGGAGCTGCATTTCGCCCCATTGGCCGCGGCCGGTAGGTTGGCGCAGGGCTTTCACGAGGGAGGCGGTTTCCCGTTGGAGGCCGAGCTGGCCTTCTCCGAGGGCGCGGACCTGTTCCTTCAGTTCCGAGTAGGCACCTTCCCGGAGTTTCTCGATCTCACCGATGCGGAGTTCGAATTTTCCGAGGGAATCCGAGACAGGTCTGACCAAGGTCTCGATCGCGGTCTTGCGTTTCTCGATGTCGCCCTTCGCCTCCTCCGTCTGTAGGGCGAGAGTGGATTTCGCGAGGTGGAGGAACTGGGCGGAGGCACCACGGAGGGCATCGGCGGAAAGGGCTTTGAAAGTATCGGAAAGTTTTTCCTCCGCGTGCTTGAGCAGAGCTTGTTTTTCCATGGCGGATTCGCGCCCCGCCACGAGACGGGCGCTCATCTCGGAAAGCTGGTTGCGGTAAGTCTGGGCCTCCGCCTCGTGGCGATCGGATTCCTCGGTGGTGGTCGCCAGGCGGGCCTCGATCTCGGTGGCCCGGCGCTCCTCCGCGCGGACCCGCTCCGTGAGCGCGGATTTCGTGCTGCGGGTGGCCAACCATGTGATGAGCCAGCCGACAAAAAGGGAGAAAGCGGCGGTGATGACGAGAGGGAGGTAGGGCTGGAGTTCCGGTGGCATGGTTTTCTACTTGCGGGGCTGGGCTTGCTGGCGTTGATGTTAGGCGTTGCGGCGATCCTGCTTTCCGGAGCGTGCCGCGACAACCACAACTAACAATACCAACAATTTAACATCATGTCCTACCAACTACCAGACCTCGGATATTCCTTCGACGCGCTCGAGCCGCATATCGATGCGAAAACGATGGAAATCCACCACGACAAGCACCATCAGGCCTACACCGACAAGCTCAACGGAGCGGTGGAAGGAAAGTCCGACCTCGAATCGAAATCCGCCTGCGAGCTGATTTCCGACCTCGGCGCGCTTCCCAAGGATATTCAGACGGCGGTCCGCAACAACGGCGGCGGCTATGTGAACCATTCGCTTTTCTGGAAAGTCATCGCTCCCGGCGGTGCCTCCGCGCCATCCGGTGATCTCGCCGCCGCGATCGATTCCGCCTTCGGATCGTTCGAGGATTTCAAAAAGAAATTCGCCGACGCGGGCGCGACCCAGTTCGGCTCCGGCTGGGCGTGGCTCTGCAAAAAATCCGATGGCACCCTCGCCGTCTGCTCCACCGCCAACCAGGACAATCCGATCATGGGTGATTTCGCCGATGCGTGCGGCAGCACCCCTATCCTCGGCCTTGATGTCTGGGAACACGCCTATTACCTCAACTACCAGAACAAGCGCCCCGCTTACATCGACGCGTTCTGGAACGTGGTGAACTGGGATGAAGTGGCGAAGAACTTCGCCGCTGCCTGATCCGCGAAATAATCGAATGAAAGCCGCTGGAGAAATCCGGCGGCTTTTTTTTGGGGGAGAGGAACCGCGGATGGACGCGGATTTTCGCGGATCGGATTCTTCGGGTTCTGTTACTATCGATTATCCCAGAAACAGAAATAGGAACCTCGGAATACGCGGAACACACAGAAAGTAAAAGGGTTGAGGCGAAGCCTTTGGTCATCGGATAGATGGATGCCAAATAATTTATAACCTCTTCATTTGCCGTGTATTCCGCAGTTTGCCATCGTCCTTTCAAGGATGACTGAGGATAGTCCCTCAATGTTTGAAGTTGAGGGTGAGACCTAACGCTTTCCTCAAAGAACTTGCCCCAGAAGGTTCAAGACCTCAAAAGCAGAAGGCGAATTCAAAATTTCTCCGGTTTCCCAAATTCCATTGTTTCCCAAGTTTCAAAGAATCCGATCCGCGAAAGTCCGCGTCCATCCGTGGTTCCTCTTCATTTCATGCACCTCGCCGGTGTTTTGTTCGCAAGATATTGAGATGGTAGCCGAGGGACATACTCTCAAGTCCCTTTGTGTGAAAAAAAGAAACCGTAGGGTTCCGGGAACCCCCTTGGGGCAGGCCGTCGAATTCTCGGCGTAAATCTTCTATCGATTGCTTAGGATAATTCTACGGTGCTCCAGCCTACTGTTTTTGAAATTTAGAATGAGCCCCACGGGTTTTCCGGTGATTCTCAGGTAGTTCAGCATCTGGCCGACTTCATGATCGCCAATGCCGGTAATGACCTTCGTATCCACGACTACTGTGTCAAAAACGATCAGATCGGGGACGTATTCGCCGACCTTTACGTTTTTATAACGAACGTCGAATCGGCTCTGCTGACTAAATGAAATATTCCGAATACCGAATTCCACGCACAGAGCGTTCTCATACGGCTTTTCCCAAAGTCCGTGCCCCAGAAGGTTCAAGACCTCAAAAGCACAATTCAAAATTTCTCCGGTTTCGCTCCCAAATTCCATCGTTTCCCAAGTTTCAAAGAATCCGATCCGCGTTAATCCGTGGTTCCTCTTCAGCCCTCAGTGATCATGCCCGACGTGGCCGCCGAGCAGGTCGTTCCCGAAGTCGTTGGCGGAGTCGCGCCAGACGGCATGCACGTGGTTGCCGTTGTTCTGGACGTTGGCGACTTCCACTAGGAACGTGCTACCTTGGATACGGTAATAAAAGGGCTCGCCGCGCTTGAGGCCGCCGGCCCATCCGAAGCGGAGGTTTTCCATATCGGCTTTGATTTTCGCGAGGTCGGCGTCGGAGAGCTCCTTGCGGTGGCGGCCGGTGTATTCGGTAATGAGTTCCATGAGTGCCTTTTGCTGGGTTTCGGTCATCTCGGAGGTTTTCACGCCTACGGGATCGAGCTGTTTCACGGCGCGATCCTCGGCGGTGAGGATTTCTCCCGGAGGTTTTTCAGAGAAAACGACTTCTTTGCCGCTCTCTTTGAGGGTGATGGCGAGGGCGCGGGCGAGGTCCTCCTCAGCGGCCAGGGGGCGGGTTCCTTTCATCGGGTGATCGATCATGATTTCACCGGGATTCGAGGCGAAAAACGAGGGGGTCACGGACACGGCTTTCCCGTCGATGACGGTGTAGTTCAGCGAGAGGTGGTGGCCCTCGTAGCGCCAGCTCCAGGTGCCGGTGGCGGATGGCTCGCCGAAGACGGAGGTGAAATACGCCTTGGGATTGCGGAAGTCCGGACGTTTCTCGATCTCACCGAGGAAGCCTTCGAGAGCCATGATGGTGTCGACTTTTTTCAGACCGGGGTCGCTGAGCGCTGCTTTCAGAAGGGTTCGGATGAGGGACACCTGTTTCTCATCAAGTTCCTCGAGCGGGATGCCCTTGCGCTCGCGGGGAACGAAGCCCCAGTTCTGGCGCTGGTCGGCATCGAAGGGGAATTTCGCTTTCGCTGCCTGATCTTTGTCGAGCGAGGCGAGGAAGGCGCTGGCGGCATCCGCCATGGAGGCGGTGACGGGGGCCAACGTGGTGGCCGGTTTTACAGGTTCTTTCGCGAAGGCGGGTGTGGCGGCGAGCAGGCCGAGAAGGAGGAGTTTTTTCATGGTGGTGGTTGTGTTACGTCGGGTGGGATTCTGGTCTTGCGGAAATTGGACGGGAAGGGATTTTTCCGGGGGTTTTGGGGAAGAGTTTTTGACCACGGAAGGCACGGAAGACACAGAAGGAAGACTTGGGTTTCGGGGAAGAGGTGGGGGTTATCGTGGAACTTTTTTGTTTTTGTTCAGGGGATGGGTGATGATTTTTCCGGAGTCGGCGCCTTTGAGGGCTTTTGGATAGACGGCATTTCCGAGAGAGTGGTGGACAGTCGCTCCGGCGTGGATTTCGGTGCGTTGGATGATGTGGGGGTGTGCTCCGGCGATGAGGTCGGCTCCACGGTTGATGAGCCACACGGCGTGGGCACGCTGGTCGTCGGTGACGGCTTTTTGGTATTCATCGCCACCGTGGATGATCACGATGACTCGTTCGCCTCTCGCTTTGGCGGCTTTCAGATGCTTTTCGAGAATCGAGGCGTGAGCTGGCAGGCAGGCGACACCGGGTTGTTCCGCGCCTGCGGTGAGGGTCCCGACGACTGATACGCCGAAGACGGCGATCCGCACGCCGTTCGCCTCCGTGCGCCAGGGTTGGCAGGCATGGTCGGCATCCGGGCCAGCTCCGAACACACCGATGCCAGCGGCGCGGATCGCTCTCAGGCCTTCCAGCAACCCTTCCTCACCCGCGTCACCGGCGTGATTGTTCGCAAGGGAGACGGCGTCGATTCCGTGCGCGGCCAGCCATTCCAAGCGCTCTGGCGGAAAGCGGAAATCATAACGAGGCGGGTGCTCCGGCTGTTTTCCGGATGGCACGCCTTCGAGATTGGCGAGAAATAGATCGGCGTTTCCTTTTCGAAAATCCGGGATCACCGACATGTCATCGGATGCGAGCACCACGTCGCCGGCGAGTTTCACGGAGCAGCGGGGACCGTTGTCTTTCGGGACACGCAGTGCGAAGGGCGGGCGGTTGCGGGCGAGGGTGGCAAGCGGGACGATTTCGGGAAATCCTCCGAGGTGATGCATGACCCGGTCGTTTCCATCAAGCACGCCGAGTGGCTCGCGGTCTTCCCACAGGGCGGCCACGTGTTTTCCGAAATCGATCATGATGCCGTTTTCCACCGAACCAGGTGGGAGCGGAGCGCTGTCCTCGTGGTGGATGTCCTCGGCAAGAGTCGCGAGTTGCCGTCGCAGCCTCCCGGGATCTCCCCATTCGAGCGCGATGCCGTTTCTCCGCCACGCGTGGATCAGCAGGTTCGAGCAATCCGATGCCCATCCGGTATCGACCCCGGCGAACGGGCCTTGGGAAATTCCCGCGATGCCGAAGCCGTAGGGCATCCGGAAGCATTCCGAGAGCGCCGCATGAAATCCGGTGCCTTTGAAATGCCGGATCTCGATGGGCGCGGCGGGCAGCCAGCCTTCCGCGGTTTCCACCTCCGCCTCCAGACGGATTTGTCCGGGGCTACCTATGGCCCAAGCGCTTGGCGCGAGTGCGAAATCGGTAGTGGTGCCCAGGGCGCGGCGTTTCTGATAGATCCAGCGTGCGGGAGAGTCCGAAAAGTCTTTGCCCAGACCGGTGTGGGGGAGGAAATCGTAGGCCGCGTCGGCAGGTTCCAGAGCGAACCAGCGAACGCGCCCGGTCGCCCCATGGGGCGGGCGGATCCGAAGCGTGGGGGCGGAGGCGGTAGGGAAGCGCCAGACTCGATCGCAATCGATTTCACCAGTATCGGGCACGATGATGGCGGGTGTGCCGGACAGGTCGGTGAGTTTTCCTGCGGGGTGGATTATTTTCAATGAATCGCGCATGAGGCCCCAGGTGGCTCGCAGTGCGGGCGAGGCGGTGGACGCGTCCCAGCGCGGTGGTGGTGTGGCGGACCGGGTGGCCTGCTTCGAATGATCGGGATATGTGTCCACCGCGGCATCGATTTCCAGAACAGCTCCGCGAGTGCGGGCGACCGCGGAGCTGGCGAGCAGGACCAAGGCATCTGCCTCCGCATCGCTGACGAGCCATGGGCGGGAAACGGAAAATGTCACCCCGCGCAAACCTGACCAGCGCATGGCTTGAGTCCAGATACGGTGGAATGCCTGCTCGCGCTCGGCGGGCTTCATACCAGCCAGGAAATCGAGATCGAAGGAGAGGACGACCGGTTGCTCGCCCGGGTCCCATGCCAGTAGGCCGGCTATGTCACGCGTTTCCCAGCGGCCTGCGAAGGAACCGGCCGAGCGTGGTTCGACTTCGAGACGTCCGTCGAGCTGGGTCGCGGCTTTCCGTGTGAGCGAGGCGGATCGATTTTCCGTGAGTTCCGGTTTCGCGATCCAGAGGACCTTCTCAAACGGCCTCGGCATGAGTGGCTCGATCCAGTTGAATGCCTGGATGCGTCCTGCCTCTCTCCATTGACGAACCCGGGCGGCGCGCCCGGGCAAGGACGGGACGCGGCGGAGTTGCTCGCGGATTTCTTCGGATCTTTCCGCTGCCGAAGCGTCCGAATGCGCGTCGATAAGGACCAGTTGGAAACGCTCGTCGAGATCGAAGGTGCGGGTGATCCAAGCGAAGGTCTCCGCATGATTGTCGGCGAGAAATACCGGGAGGGTCTGGCGGGCTTGGAGGCCGCTGACGAGCAGAGCGAGGATGACTGCGATGGCACGCATCTGGTCTATCGCGCAGGGCTGACGTCGGGCTTCCGGTCGAGCTTTGAATGGAGCATCAGACTGGTGATGCATAGATCCTGATACTGGTCTCCCGGATACACTTCGGTGAAGGTCAGTCTGATTTTCCGGACTGGCTCGATGTAGCCGGTGACGGGGATTTCGATTTGTTCCTCCCGGTCCGGAATTTCCACGTCGTAGCGGTGTGCGCCGTTGAGTTCGATGCGGATGGATTTCGGGCGGGCGTTGGCTTTGAAGAGGTTGCCCTTTTCCTTTTGATAACCGGGCCGGAGATGGATGGCCAGCAGGGGTTTGGGGACCTCCGGGGTGATATCCAGCCACGCGCCGACTCCCGGCCCCGCCGCACCCTCACTCCATGCGTTTTCCGCCCAGCGCTCGCGGATATTCTCGGGATCGTAGCGGATCTCGCCGTCGGGTCCGAGGGTGGAGCTGGCTTTGACCGTGTAGTTCGAATGCAGCATGGACCAGTTTCCGCCACGCTGGATGTATTCGGCATACAGGTGTTCCGGGTGATTTTCCCGATACTTTCCAATGGGTTGGTGACCGTAGGAATTGACGGCTGGCTGGCATTCGATTTCGAGATCGTCGTTCAGTGTGGGTTCGAGGTTTTCGAAATCCCAGACCCATTTTTCACCCTGTTTTTTGAAGCGGTTGACCGGCTTGATGATGCGTATATCACCGGGGGCGATCCCGTCGGGCTCGATGACGATGTGGCCTCGGGCGATGTTGCCGTGCCAGCAGGCGGCGGTGGAGAGGCGGTAGCGGAAAATGCCGGCGGAATCGGAGGTGTTGTCGCTGACGGACCAGGACTCATGGGGGTATTCGCTTTCGAAATCGATGGTCACCGGCATTTCCTGCCCGGCGGCGAAGGTGAGCTCTGAAATATTCCAGCCGGCGAGGCGGTTCATACGTTGGTCATTCTCCGGGTTCAGCTCGTCCTGCCACTTCACTTTCAGAGGTTTGCCTGCCGCGGTGATCTGGTAATTCTTGCAGTAGATCGGTTTGTCCTGCCGGGCGGAATCCGAGGGGCCTAAGATTTCCGCGACGGAGAAAGATTCCTCGATCGGGAACCCGAAACGGATTTTGACCTTTTTGTCAGTCATGTTCCGCATCAGGTATCGGACGCTCACGGATGCCTGCGATTTCCCGGCGCGGATGTGGAGTTTTTCATCGAGGATCCGGACATGCTCGGTGGCTTCGGGTTCGAAATCCTTCGAGTCCTCCGGTGTGCGTGACTCCTCCACGGATATAGCCGCCGCCATTGGCGAGGACGGTGACGGTGGTTGCGAATACTGAAAACAGGACGCGGAGAATTTCGAATTTCATCATAGCAAACTGTTCCGGAAGAGAGGCTTTCGACAAGGGAAATGGGACTGGGGGAAATTGAGGTTGTGTGAAGACTATTGAACCACGGAAGAACCTCGGGTTGGGGGGAAGATTTTCGAACCACGGAAAGCACGGAATACACGGAAGGAAGAGGATACTTGGGTTCCGGGAGGTGACTTGGGTTGGGGGGGGAGGTATTGACCACGGAAAAGACGGAAGGGAATGGAACTTGGGTTCTGGGTTCTGTTGGATTTTGGATTTTGGATTTTGGATTTTGGATTTTTTCTTTGGGGGAAGGGGGGTAGAAAGGGGGGAGTGAAGGAGGTTTTGGAGAAGGTATTCGGGTTTTCCGAGATGCGGGAGGGGCAGGAGGAGGTGGTTTCCGTGCTGCTGGAGGGACGGTCGGCTTTGGCGATTTTTCCTACGGGGGGTGGGAAGTCGCTTTGTTACCAGCTTCCGGCGCTGCTGCTGGAAGGGACGGCGGTGGTGGTTTCCCCATTGCTAGCACTGATGAAAGACCAGGTGGACGGGCTGGTGGCGAAGGGGGTGGCGGCGGCGAGGCTGGATTCTACGATGACGGCTGAGGAATATACGGATGTCGTGCGGAAACTGCGGGAAGGCGGGCTGAAGTTGCTCTATGTTTCTCCGGAAAAACTGGGGAACGCGGAATTCCGGAAGCAGCTCAAGGGGGTGCCGCTTTCGCTTATCGCGGTGGACGAGGCGCATTGCATTTCCGAGTGGGGGCATAATTTCCGGCCGGATTATCTGAAGCTGGCGGGTGTGTGCAAGGCTCTCAAGGTGAAGCGGATTCTGGCGCTGACGGCGACGGCGACTCCCAAGGTGGAGGCGGATGTCAGGAAGCGGTTCCGGATCGCGAAGGCGGATGTGGTGAAGCGGAGTTTCCATCGCGCCAATCTGGATCTGAGGATCACTCCCTGTGCGGCGGGGGAGAGGAAAGGGGTGCTTCTGGAGAGGCTTGGGGAAGCGGAGGGGGCGGGGATCGTGTATGTGACGCGGCAGGAGACGGCGGAGGAGGTGGCGACGTTTCTGGCGAAAAACGGGATTTCCGCGAGAGCGTATCACGCGGGGTTGCGTAGTGAGCTGAGGCGGGAGATCCAGGAGGAATTCATGGGTGGTGGGGTGCGGATCGTGGTGGCGACGATCGCTTTCGGGATGGGGGTGGACAAGGCGGACATCCGTCGGGTTTTCCATTACAACGTCCCGAAAAGTCTGGAGGGATACAGTCAGGAGATCGGGCGGGCGGGGCGCGACGGGCTGCCGGCGGTGTGCGAGATGCTGGCCTGCGCGGAGGACAGGACGGTGCTGGAGAATTTCATTTTCTCGGATACTCCTTCCGAGGGTGCGATGAGGAATCTGCTGGAGCGGGTGCTGCGGGCGGGCAAGGAATTCGATGTCTCGTTCTACGATCTGGCGGCGACGGCGGACATCCGGCAGACGGTGGTGGAAATCATTTTCGCGTATCTGGAAACGGAGGGTGTGCTGGAGGGCCGCGGGGTGTTCTGGGATGTGTTCCGGCTGAAACTTTTGCGGCCGCTGAAGGCGGTGATGGCGGGGCGTGGGAAGAAGGAGCGAAAAGTGCTGGAAGGAATTTTCGAGCCGCTGGATGCGGAATGGAAATGGCTTTCCGTGCCGATCCGGGCGACCTCCGATCGACTGGGGGTGAAGGCTGGTGATCTGCGGGACTTGCTGACGGAGCTGGAGGCGGCGGACGAGGTGGTGCTGAGGAAATCCGGTTGGCGGCATGCTTTTCGGATGAAGCGCGAGGTGGAGGAACCGGGGGTGCTGGCGCGGGATTTCGCGGAGCGTTTCCGTAAGAGGGAGGAAACGGACCTGAAGAGGCTGGATCAGGTTTTCGGGTTATCCGCGACGCGAAGCTGCCTGACCAAGGTGCTGCTCAAGCATTTCGGGGAAGAGATGGCGGAGCCATGCGGTCACTGTGACAGGTGCCGGGATGTGGCTCCGGTGCGGCTGAAACGGAAGAAGCCGAGGAAGGTCACGGAGGAGGAACTGGAACGGATCCGCGCCCTGATGGACGGGAGCCATGCGGCGCTTTCCACCGCACGGCAGATGGCGAGATTCCTCTGCGGAATGTCGAGTCCGGCGGCGATGCGGAAAAGGCTCTACCGCCTGGATGAATACGGGATGCTCGCGGATCTGCCCTACGAGGAGGTGGCCGCGGTGGCGGAGAGTTTTTTCTGAAACGATTCTCGGGGCTTCACTCGCCGCCTGAACGCGGTGCTCTTTCCGTTGCTCTATTTCCCGAGTTCGCGGGCGACGAGCATGAGGGTCTCACGGACACCTGGGGCGAAGCCGCCATCGGTTTGCACGGCGAGCAGGGTCTTGCCCTCGCGGATGAACTCGATGGGGACGGAGCCGGAGTAGAGTTTGATGGGGCTATTGCCGAATCCGAGGTTGCCGATGACGGTTTTGAGGGCATCCACGGCGGCGACATCCGACGGGCTGACGCGGGCGATCTGGCGGATGCCGGGGAGGGAGCGGGCGCGCTGCAGGATCTCGTCGTTGGTCATCTCGCGGTCCACGCCGAAAATGGCGCGGAGTTCGAGTTGCTTGATCTGATAGGAGTCCGAGGAGGATTCGCCGGAGTTGTCTTGCGCGCTAAACGCTGGCGCCGGAGCTGCCTGGGGAGCAGGTGTAGGAGCGGGAGCGGCTGCGATCGGCTCGGGCGCTGGTGCGGGAGGGGTGGGGGCAGGCTCAGGTTGGGCGGCCTTCGGTGCTGCTTCCGCCTGCGGCCAACCGCCGAAGGGGCTGGCGGGCTGTGCCGGGGCGGGGGCGGATACCGGGACGGGTTGCTCGGTGGAAAACGGTGAGGACGGCGCTGCTTGTTGCGTGGGGGCGGCAGGACGCTCCGCTTCGATGGCGGTGGCTTGAAGTGCCTGCGGTTGCGCGGACTGCGGGGCGGGTGCCTCGAAACCGAATTCCTTCGGTTCGGAAATTTGGAACGGGGAATCAGCGGTTTTACGGCGTTCGGGAAGGCGGACGGTCTTGGATTCCTCTTCTTCGTTCACGATGGCGAACGGGGAGTCTTTCTTCGGTGCGTCCGAAGCGATGGCGAACGGACTCGCGGAAGATGGAGCGGGGGCGGGTGCCGCGTTCTGTGACGCGGATTCCGGCGCAATGGCGAAAGGGGAAGGTGGCGGTGAGCCAGCCTGTGGCGACTGGCCAGGAAATGTCTCGAAAATGCCGCGTGGGGTACTCATACTTTGTTTGGGGGTTCAAACTGAATAGTTTGGTTGCCTTGAGATAAGCTTCGTTTTTCCGTAATGTCGAGTATTTACGATGGAAGTTTTTCAAATTCCACCGGAGACAAACCTGTTTCAGCCGGATTTCGGAGAGATCAGCGGGCCGCCAAGAGGCGCTTGAGGCGGTTTTTCACGCTGACTTTTCCGACCGCTGAGAGGCGGTCGGTGAAGAGGATTCCGTTGAGGTGATCGATCTCGTGTTGGAGGGCACGGGCGAGCAAGCCATCGGTCTCGATCACGAGGGTGGTGCCGTCGAGCTGGGGAAGGGTTGCTTTGACATCCATGGGGCGGCGGACCTCGGAGCGTATGCCCTCGATACTGAGGCAGCCTTCGTATTCGATGTCTTTTTCCTCTCCGTATTCGAGTGTCGGATTGATGAATACGAGCGGCATGATCTCGGCGAGTTCCGTGTCCTTTCCGTTTACCTTGAGATAGGAAACGCATTCGGGATCGTGGGAGACATCGACGACGGCAAGACGCAGGCCGGAGCCGATCTGTGGAGCGGCGAGGCCGACGCCGTTTGCCTCGACCATGGTTTCGAGCATGTTTTCCGCGAGGGTGCGGATTTCGTCGTCCACTGGATCGACGGTGGCACATTGTTCGCGGAGTATGGGATCGCCGTATTGGACGATGGGTAGGAGCATGGGAGAGGAGTGGGAAACGAGTTGGCGGAAAGGGAAAAGCGGAACGGGGGTTAGGTCGAGAGGAAATTGGTTCCGGGGATACTCAAGATAGGAAGAGGAACCACGGATGAACGCGGATGGACACGGATAAGACTGTGGTCCCCCCCCCTGCCGGAACGCTCGGGGGCAGCGGACATGTGTGTGACGGGTTTGTGATTCGGGGTGCTTGGCTTGGCGGATGCGATACCCCGTGGGGCACACCGTCCGCCGCCACTGGCTTGCGCGGGGGGAAACATCGGGTAGCTTCGCGGGGTGAACGGGAAACATTCGATCATTTTCAAAGCGGCGGCGGCGCTGGTGCTTGTCTGGGCGGTGGTTTTCGCAGTGCGCTCGTTCGCGGCCTCGAAGAAGGTGACGGCGGAGCGGATCGACCGGGAGGTGGCGGAGCTGAACCTGGGTGACGAGTCCGGGACTGCCGTTGGCATGCCAATCCCGAAGGCGCGTGAGAAGGCGATACGCAAGGTGGCGGAAATGGTCAACAAACTGGATTTCTCGGAGCGTGAGAAGAATCGGGACAGCCGGACGGGGGAGGCGTTTTTCAAGCGGCTCAGCCCGAAAGAGAAGGAGTTGTTCATCGATCTGACGATCGTGGAATCGATGAGCCGCTTCATGGAAGCGCTCGATCAGATGCCGGAGGCGCAGCGGAAGGAATTCGTGGAAAAAGGACTCGAGGAGATCCGCGAGGGGCGGACGGAGGAGGAGATGGAGCGGGCGAGGGAGATGGACGGGAACCTGCTGACGAAGATCAGTGAGGAGGGGATGCGGGCGTATTTCGACAAGGCGAGCGCGGACACGAAGCTGGATCTCGCACCGCTGATGGAGGCGATGAACGAGGTGATGCAGGGACTGCGCGGAAACGAATTCGGCCAGAGATGAGGGCGGCGGGAAATCGGACAAGGAGTTTGGAGTGCGGACGGCTCGCCTCCGCTTTCGATTGCGAGGCTTGCCTCGCGGGGTTCCACGTCCGGTATTGTTCCCGTCCTGTCGCTCCGCCCCGCAGAGGGCAAGCCCTCCAGCCCCAAAGCGGAGGCGAGCCGTCCGCACTCCAAAAACGGGGCTTCACGCTCCTGGAACTGCTGGTGGTAGTCGCGATCGTCATCACGCTGGTGGGAATCGGTGTGCCGGTTGGTCGCTCGATGATAGGGAAAGGCCGGGAAGCTGCGTGTCTGGGGAATCTCCGGAATATCGGGGTGGGGTTGCAGGGATATTTGCAGGATCACAATCAAAGGCTGCCGGAGCTGGCTTTGGGGCGGGAGAGCAAGGGGCAGGACATTCCTGTGCTGGAAACGGTGTTGCTGCCGTATCTGGAGGGCAGCGAGGACACTTTCCACTGTCCGGCGGACAAAGAGCAGTTCGAGAAAACCGGGTGCAGTTACCACTGGAACCATTTGCAGAACGGTCTGCATATCACGCAGGTTTCGTTTTTCGGGATCGAGGACAGGCCGGAGGCGGTGCCGCTGGTGAGTGACAAGGAAAGCTGGCACGCGGGGGGGACGAATTTCCTGTATGCGGATTCCAGTAGCTCGAACAAGGTGCGCTTTGCGACAGGAGGAAAATGAAATGTTGGAGGTAAACGGACTGCACAAGAATTTCGGAGGGAAGCCGGCATTGAAGGATGTTTCCTTCCGGCTGGAGAGGGGGGAGATCTACGGTTTGCTCGGGCACAACGGGGCGGGGAAGAGCACATCGCTGGGGATTATTCTGGGGATGGTGGCGCCGGACGAGGGGGAGGTGGAGATCGACGGGATTTCCGTGCAGCGGGACCGGGCGAAGGCGCTGCGGAAGGTAGGGGCGATCTTCGAGGCTCCCGCGTTTTACGACTATCTGAGCGGCTGGGAGAATCTGAGATTGTTGGTGGGATACTCCGGGAGATTCGATGAGAAGGCGGCGCGCGAGGTGGTGGAGAAGGTGGGACTGACCGGGCGGATCAAATCGAAGGTGCGGACTTACAGTCATGGAATGCGGCAGCGGCTGGCTTTGGCGCAATCGCTGTTGCCGGAGCCGGAGCTGCTGTTGCTGGACGAGCCGACCGACGGGCTGGATCCGGAGGGGATCAAGTGGTTCCGCGATTTCATCCTGGGGCTGCGCGAGGAGAAGGGGATGACCGTGCTTTTCAATTCCCACCTGCTCGCGGAGGTGGAGCTGATGTGCGACCGCGTGGCGATCCTGCGGCAGGGGAGAAGGGTTTTCGAAGGGTCGGTGAAAGGCTTGCAGGACGAGGTCCCGGTGTATCGGGCGGAGCTGGATTCCCGGGACGTTTCTCAGGCGATGATCCTGGGGATGGGCGGAGAAATTTTGGGCGACGGGAAATTCAGTCTGCCGCGAGCGGTGGACGCGGCGGACCTGGTGGAGCGCCTGGTGAGAGCCGGGGTGAGGGTCCGGGGGATCGAGCGGGTGCGGCGCTCGCTGGAGGATGTGTATATGGAGATTCTGGAAAATGGTGCGGGCTAGCCGGAAGGTGGGATCTTGATCGGGGCGAGGCTGTTGTCGCCGAGCCAGCGGTCGAGGTGGGCGACGATGGCTTCGCCGGTGCTTTTCCCGGCGATGCTGCCGACGATCTTGGTCTGAACGCCCGATTTCTCCGTGAGGAGAACCTTTTGGAAGACGGTCTGGTTGGAGGTGTAGTGCTCTCTGACTGCGAAACGGCGGATTTCAGAACGAGGGACGACTTTTTCCCTGCGGAAGAGGCGGTAGCTGTTGGTGATCCTGAGCTGATCGCCTTCCAGCGCGAAACTGCGTGTGTGGAGCAGGTGATGGATGATGAGCAGCCAGATGAAGGCGCTGGAGGCAGACCAGGTGAACTTGAATAGCAGCGGTGCGTTTTGCTCGAAAAGGACGATGGTGATGAATGTCCAGACGATGTTGAAAAGGGTGAGGAACAGGGTGGTTCTCAGGTGGCGGGAAGGAGCGGCGGTGATGCTTTTCAAATCACCGGAAGGGAGGAATCCGGCGGTGAGCTTCTGTTTTCCGAGAAGGGACGGGAGATTCTTTTCGGCTTCCGCGGCGATGCCCGAAGAGGTGCCTTCCATGGTGGAGCCGACGGCTGGAGAGGGGGCGGGATTTCGGGAAACGGGGATGATGTAGGCGGAGGAGACGGGGGTGCCGGGGACTTTCAGGCGGAGTTTCCACGTGTGTTCCGTGGGGCCGTCCGAGCCGGAGGGTGGGGCATCATGGGGAAGGGTGATATGGACGGGTATGCGGCAGGATCCGATCTCGCGGGTGATCCGGAGGGAGGGGAAAATTTCGGTATGTGTCCAGAGTTCCTCCTCGGTGGTACTGGTATTCTTCCCGCTGCGGACGGTTTTTTGTCTGGTGCAGGAGAGGGTGATTTCCGGATCCCGGGTGAGGGTCGGGAACTTTTCGCACACTACGGCACCCTCCAGCACGGAGCCGGTGAGGGTGGGTGCGGTGTCCAAGGAGAGGAATGTTTTTCCGACCAAACTCCGGCGTCTGAAGATACGGATGAGAAAGCCGGCGGGGATGAGCCAGGCGAGGGGAAAGAGCAGGAGCAGGAGGGAGAGCTTGTCCTCGCGGAAAGCGCCGGCGGCCTGAACGGTGAGAAGCATGGGGCCGATGACGAGGGCGGCCCAGACCGTGTAGATCAGTATGCAACGGTTGGCCGGAGAGCGGTGCTCGGGGATGGAGGTTTCGGAGGAAGGGGGGTCGTCCTTTTTGAAAAGCAGGGGTGAGAAAACCAGGAAAAAGCCGAAGGCCGGGAAGGTGAGCGCGAAGGCGGAATAGAAGAGTAGCATCGGCCAACGGAGAGAGCGGTCCAGCACGGCCTCGGATGGATCGTCGGGGTTAACGAAACAACGGTAGGGAGGGGGACTCCTGCGTTCCCCGACGGTCTTACCATCGTTCAGCGCTTTCCGGGCGAAGGGTCTGAGTTCGCGGAGTTTGTCCTGATGGTAGCTGCCGATGTTGTCGGAGCCGGTGCTGGAATTCACCGATTCGCTGGTGTATTCCGAGTTACGGTATACGTAGTGGTAGGTGGCCTTGATCCGGTAGGTGGTGTTCTCACCGGAGTGTCGCTCGAGCTCGACGGAAGAGACTTGGCAGGGTGTTTCCACCCAGGAGCGGGCGCTCCACCAGCCGGCGATGGAGGAGAAGTAGAGCCACGTCGAGAATAGTCCCGCGGCGAAGAAAGGGAGGCCGAAAAGGACGATGCAGCCGGGTTTCAGCTCGCTGTTTTTCCTGGGTTTGCTCATAGGGTCAGGGCGGAGAAATATGTGGAAACGGATTTATCCGGCGGTATGAAGGGCTGCGGATGATATTTTTTCAACAACTCAGAGGCGAGCTGCGGAAACTGTTCGCGAGGCCGCGGACTTGGATGGGCTACGGGGCGTTCCTGATTATGGAGGCGGTAATTCTGATCGTTTACAAGCTGGAGGCGAGCCAGCGGCATATGAAGACGATCGTGGAGCGCAACGGGCTGGAATTCAGCACTTACTACAGCTCGCTGACGATCACGTTTACAATCATGCTGCTAAGCATGTTCCTGCTGGGGTCGATCTATTTCGCCCTGGTGGCGGGTGATATCGTGGCCAAGGAGAACGAGGACGGGAACCTGCGGATGGTGTTCGCCAGGCCGATCAGCCGGTTCCGCCTGCTGCTTGTGAAATACACGGCGGTTTGTCTTTACACGTTCAGTTTCGTGTTTTTCGTGGGCGTGAGCGGGTATGCGATGGCGGTGGCGGCGGTCGGTTGGGAAGGCGGGCTGTTCGTGATCGAGCCGAGAATGAAGGTTTTCGCCGCGTATCCGGATTGGTCGGAGGGGGCTTGGCGCTTGGCGCTCTCGGCGGCGGGGATAGGCGTGAGCATGATCACGCTTTCGTCCATCGCTTTCATGTTCTCCTGTTTTCGCATCAAGCCAGCGGCGGCGACGATCGTCACGCTGACCATCCTGTTCGTGGACATGATCCTGCAGGGATTTCCCTTTTTCAGACCCTATGAGAGCTACTTCGTCACGTGGCGGATGAGCGCGTGGGTGTTTCTTGTCGAGCAGCATCTCTCGTGGCCGAAACTGGTGGAGAGTTACGCGTTTCTGATCGGCCTGAACCTCACGCTTTTCACGATCGGTTGGATGGCCTTTCAGTCGCGCGATTTCAAGACGTGAGCGATTTTCAGGAAAAAGGAATTGGGAAACTTTCCGATCTCGTCAGACTGCCTGGAATGAAAACCATTTTCCTGCTTCTCGCGCTGAACTTGCCGCTGACGGCAGCCAAGCCACACATCGTTTTCGTGATGGCGGACGACATGGGCTGGGGCCAGACGGGCTACTACGGGCACCCGGTTCTCAAGACTCCGAATCTCGACGAGATGGCCGCCAACGGTCTGCGCTTCGATCGATTTTATGCGGGCGCACCGGTCTGCTCTCCGACAAGGGCCACCGTCCTGACCGGTCGTGCGAACCACCGGACCGGCGTGCTCTCCCATGGTTACGCGCTCCGGCCGCAGGAGAAAACCATCGCCTCCGCTCTGAAATCCGAGGGATACGCGACGGGACATTTCGGCAAATGGCACCTGGATGGTTTTGCCGGCCCGGGAGTCCCCATACTTGCGGACGACCCGCGTGGTCCGGGCAAATTCGGATTCGATACCTGGCTCTCGGTGACCAACTATTTCGATCTCGATCCCATCATGTCACGGATGGGTGCTTTCGAGGAATTCAAGGGCGACTCTTCGGAAATCATCGTAGCGGAGGCACTGGAGTTTCTCAAAAAACGCAAGGACACCCCGACGTTCTCGGTGATCTGGTTCGGTTCGCCCCACGATCCGTTCCGCACCTCGCGGGGGGACAGGGAAGCGTTTTCCAAACTCGATGAACGCTCCGCGCAGCACTACGGCGAACTTGTCGCGATGGACCGCTTCGATCGGCACTCTCCGGAAAGGTCTGCGGGAAACGGGCATCGCCGGGAACACCTTGCTTGTTTTCTGTAGCGACAACGGTGGGCTCCCCCGTATCAAACCCACGACCACCGGTGGCCTGCGGGGGCACAAGAAAGACATCCATGAAGGAGGTCTGCGGGTCCCCGCGGTGATCGAGTGGCCCGAGGTAATCACGACCCCCCGCGTTACCAGTCACATCGCCAGCACCATGGATCTTTTCCCGACGGTTGCCGATGTACTCGGTCTCCCGGAAGGGATTTTCGTAAAACCTCTCGACGGAAAGTCCCTGAAACCTCTCTTTACCGCTGAGGTCGGCTCCGGCGACAAGCTGATCCCTTTCCGTTTCGAAAAAGCCCGGGCGCTCACCGGCCAGCGCTACAAGATCCTCACCACTGACGCGGGAAATGGGGAATACGAACTCTACGATCTCGAGACGGATCCGGCGGAAACCAAGGATCTGTCCAAGGAAGAAACGGAAGTCTTCGCAGAAATGAAAGCCGCGCTGCTGGCATGGAACCGGAGCGCGGAAGCGAGTTTCAATGGCAAGGATTACCCCGGGGGAAATGTTTCCCCACCCGATCCGAAGCCGACGCAGTGGACGGACAGCCCGGTTTACGCATCGTTTCTCAAGGACTGGATCAAGCGCCCGGAATACAGGGAACGGATCATCGGGAACCGGAAGAAGTAGCCGGGATTATTTCCGGCGGCGCAGTAGTGCGAGTGCTCCGATGGCTCCAAGCATGAGGGAAGATGGCTCGGGAACCGTGGTAATCTCCAAGCTCGGTCCGGATCTGCCGACTACCGTGGTTTCGGAGGATGCGATGGCTACAACCGCATTGTCGAACGAGGAGCTGTTTATGACAAAGCTTACGCGATCATTGGTATCCGCTTGGATGAATGCGAGCAGGTTGGCATCTGAAAGGCTGATACGGGTTTCTTCCTGCGAGGTTGTTAGCGTAAAGGTCGTTAGAAGCGTCAGCTTGGATTCATCCAGGCTATTGTCCGGGTTGCCGCCACCACCGACGACATCGGACCCGTTGAAGTTGAAAGTGGATTCATCGAAAGACTCGTCCGCGTTTCCTTCCGGGATTCCGTAGAGATTGTAGTTCAGCGTGCTATCGATGCTGAACACATGGAGATCGAGGCTTACGGCGGTAACAGGCTGCGTGACCGTGCTGAGATCGAAACCGAGAAAAGCTATGCGGGTATTGGTCAGTCCGTTCTGGGTTTTCAGGAGGACGGATTCCTGGCTTCCGGCATCCAGAGTCTTTTCATCCCGTTTCACAAAAGTATCGTGGGTGGCGAATACGCTGGCTGCGTGGGAGTAGGCGGAAGATGCGAGAAATGCGCTTCCGAGCAAGGTCGAGATTTTATTTGCGTTCATAGGTATCTTTGGATTGGGGAGTTGCGGGCACCGTATAAAGCGGTGTCGCTATGAAAAGGCGGCGAACCGGGCAATTTAGGCAGATTTTATTTCAGCCGGAGCAACTGCGTGGGCTCCGAGAGAGGGACCTTCGCGTTTCCCTCCGCATCCAAGCGGATTTCCACGCGATCTCCACATCCACGACCTTGCTCTTTTGTTCCTTGCTCTCGCGCGGAGGAAGCGGAAACTCGGAGGATGAGTATTTGGAAAACCCTTCCGCTTCTTCTCGCCCTAAGTAACCCGCTGCATGCGGAGAAACCCAACATCGTCGTCATCCTAGCGGACGATATGGGCTTTTCGGATCTCGGCTGCTATGGCTCGGAGATCGAGACACCCCACCTCGATAAGCTCGCCGCCGGAGGCCTGCGTTTCACGAATTTCTACAACACCTCCCGCTGCTGCCCGACCCGTGCGGCTCTGCTGACCGGCCTCTGGTCGCATCAGGCCGGGGTCGGCGGCATGACGAACGACGAAGGGAAGCCCGGCTACCGCGGCAAGCTCAACAGCAGATGCGTCACTCTCGCCGAGGCGCTGAAACCCTCCGGCTACGCAACCCTGATGACAGGGAAATGGCATGTCGGAGACGGCCCGGGAAACGCGCCTTGGGATCGTGGCTTCGACCGGTTCTGGGGTACTCCTTCCGGGGGCGGAGTCTATTTCAAGGAGGCCCTGCAAGTCCGCAAAGGCCTGCCTTTTCACAGCGGATCGGAGAAAATCGAACCGCCGGACGACCTGTACGTCACCGATGATTTCACGGATCGGGCGCTCAATTTCATCGAAGAGGCCGTAACGGAAACAAAAAAACCCTTCTTCCTGTACCTCGCGCACATCGCCCCCCACTGGCCGCTTCAGGCACACCCCGAGGATATCGCGAAATACGAGGGCCGCTACGATATCGGCTGGGACGCGGTGCGGGAGAAGCGATTCGCCCGTCAGAAGGAAATGGGGATCGTGCCGGAGAACGCCACCCTGAGTCCGCGTGATCCGGCTGCGAAAAAATGGGAGGAAATGCCCGCCGCCGCCCGCAAGGACCTCGCCCACCGCATGGCCGTGTATGCGGCCCAGGTCGACAGCATCGATCAGAACGTCGGCAAACTCGTCGCCAAGCTCACCGAACTCGGTCAGCTTGAAAACACGCTCATCCTGTTCCTTTCCGACAACGGCTGCTCCGCCGAGGGCGATGCCGGAGGCTTCAGCCGGGGGAAAAAGGGCGCGCCCATCGGCTCTCCCGGGTCCTACGCCAGCGTAGGTCTCGAGTGGGCGAACGTCTCCGACACCCCGTTCCGGAAATTCAAGACCGATACCTATCAGGGCGGGATCGCCACCCCGCTGATCGCCACTTGGCCCGCGGGATTCCAGGAAAAAGGAGGACTGCGCCACCAGCCGGGCCACGTGATCGACATCATGCCCACGCTTGTGGAAATAGGCGGGGCCAACTACCCGGAAACGGTCGGTGAAAAACAGATCGAGCCCATGGAAGGTAAAAGCCTGTTGCCGTTTTTCAAAGAAGACACCACCGTTTCCCGGGATCTTTTCTGGGAGCACATGGGCAACAAAGCCGTGCGGCAAGGGGATTGGAAAGCCGTCTCCCGGAAAGGCAGACCTTGGGAACTCTACGATCTGAAATCCGACCCCACCGAGACCGAAAACCTCGCCGAGCAGGAGTCCACCACCGCCGTCCAGCTCACCTCCATGTGGCTGAAATGGGCGGAGCGCTGCGGGGTGCGGAAGTAGGTGCGGATTGTGTTTTTTGGCGATATCCACCGCCCGTCCCTTCTCAGACTCCGCTTCCACAGATAATACCTTTTGGCAACGGGTTCTCGGTTTCCGCGGGGGAGCGCAAAAGTGAGTTAGATATAGTGGTTTCGCCACTCGCTGCGTGGCAAAGGTTTATCTGGTTTGACTGTGGCTTCCCTACAGGCATTGGGAACCTTTGCTTGATTTTCTCCCATTCATCTAGAACCTGCGATCTTGTCACTATGTCCGGAGTTAACCAGCAGAGGATTGCCGAGCGTCTGAAAATATCGAGAGCAACGGTTTCCCGTTGTTTCACGAACCATCCCGGCATCAACCCGCTGACCCGTGCGAAGGTATTCAAGATCGCGGCGGAAATCGGATATACCCATCTCGAGAACCGGTCGACCAAGGCGGGGAAAGATCTGGAAACGCTTGCTCTGGGCGTTCTCATCTGTTCGGACGAGGAGGAATACCACCGTCATGATTACCAGAGTCCGGGCGAGCAGATATTGGCCGGCGTGACCGAATGCGCCCATCTGAATTCCGCCAACGTCGAAGTGCATTTCGTGAACCCCGCCGAGCGCAGTCTCAAGGACGAGAGTTACGCCAAAATCCGTAAGATCCGGCACCGCTGGCAGGGTTTGGTCCTGGTTTATCCGTTTCCCGAACCCATCCTGGCCGAACTCACGCCGCTGATGCCGGTCGTTTCCCTGGTCGAGCAGTTCGACCGGACGAATATCGATTGCGTGGATGCGGATCATTACAAAGGCATCTCCGCCGCCATCGATCACCTGCACGGCCACGGCCATCGGCGGATTGGTTTTTTTACGAGAAACTACCCTGTCGAAGCGAGCTGGTCATACCGGCGCTATGCGGCTTACGTGGAGAAAATGGCGCGTCTCGGACTCCGGATCAAGGAGGGGGATTTCATCAATGTTTTCCCTGCTGAGAAGATGGATGTGGAGAAAAGCATCGATCACGCGGCAGCCCGCACCCGCGATGGAGTGACCGCATGGGTCTGCGCGGCGGATCACCAGGCGTATGATCTGGTTCGCGGTCTCGCGGATCGGGGTATCAGTGCTCCGGGGGATGTTTCGGTGACCGGGTTCGACGGGATCGAAACTCCTGAAGGAAGTCCGCAGCTCAGCACCGTCCCGATTCCGTTCCGTGAGATCGGGGCGAGCGGAACACGCCGGCTGATCGAGCGTATCGGGAAACGTTTCGGCTCCGCCCAGCACGTCTTCATCGATTGCCAGTTCAAGGTGGGGCAGAGCACGGGGCCGGTCAGGGGGAATGCCTGATCCGATCACTCCAAGGCATCGAATTCCAGGCTCTTGACCTTTTCACGGGCCCCGTCGGCAGGCTTCCAGAACCAGCCTTTCTCGTCCCAGCATTGGGCGAACGGCAGGTCCTCGGTGAGGGTCTTGTAGGCGGCCAGGGCCTCCTTGGTCCTGCCATCCGCCTCAAGGGATTGCCCGAGGATGAAGTAGCAGGTACCCACGTCGTTGAGCGCCCAGAGTTTTTCGGTTTCCTCTTTGGTCGTAGTCGCCTCCGTGAGGCCTTTCTGCATCTCCAGCGCCTGCGTCTTGTAGGTCTCGATCATTTTCCGCGAACACCCGGGCATTCTTCTGGTCCTTCGCGTTCAGAGCGTCCCAAGCCTTGGTGGTAAGGGTGGAGGAGGAGAAATCACCGAAATCCGGCTGCTCGGCGGTGGCGGTTTCCGGTTTCGCGTCTTCCGCTCCGAGGCGGACAGGGAGACTTCCGAAGATCGCGGCGGCCAGAATGATGGTGGATACTTTGGGTTTCATGATGGAGTCTTTCTAACCCTCTCTTTCTCCCGGTCAACAAATAGTTTGTAATTTTATGTAACTTTTAGACTTTCGCCCCCGTTTCCTGACTCTATAACCTGAACCCTATGCACGATCCCGAAGCCCGAATTTTCATCCCGCAGCGACAGTCGCGATTTCTCAAAACATCGTTTCCGGCCCTCTTGATCGCAGGCGTCTGCGCGATTGCCACGTTTTCGGTTGGCGCTGCAGCCCCATCGAGAGTCGGCCTGGCGAAGGATTCCTCGGGAAAATTCACTCTGATCCGGAACGGAGAACCCTACCGTATCATGGGGGTCGGCGGCACATCCCATCTGCAGGATCTCGTGAAAAGCGGCGGGAACTCGATTCGCACTTGGGGAATCGGGTCGCTGGAGGAGAAAATCGACGGGATGCCGCTACTCGATTACTGCGAGAAGGCGGGCATCACCGTGACGGCGGGAATCTGGATCGGCCACAAGCGGCATGGCTTCGACTACTCGGACAGAACGAAACTGGAAGCGCAACGCGAGGATGTGCGCGCCGCCGTGCGGAAATACCGCGACCACCCGGCCCTGCTGATGTGGGGGCTTGGAAACGAGATGGAGGGGCCTACCTCCGATGGTCGGGATTCCGATATCTGGAAGGAACTCAACGTGCTGGCTGCGATCATCAAAGAGGAGGATGCCAACCACCCGGTGATGACCGTGATCGCCGGAAGCGCGTCGAGCAAAGTGAAAGGAATTCTGGAGTTTTACCCGAACATCGACGTGCTGGGAGTGAACGCCTACGCGGGTGCCTCCGGTGCCCCGAAGGCGGTGAAACAGGCTGGCTGGAAAAAGCCCATGGTGCTGACCGAGTTCGGGACGCCCGGGCATTGGGAGGTGCCGAAAACTCCGTGGGGAGCGCCGGTCGAACCCACCAGCAGGGAAAAAGCCGCGAGTTATTATTCCACCGTTTCCCTGCTCGCGGAGAACAAGGACATCTGCCTCGGCAGCTACGCCTTTCTCTGGGGGCAGAAGCAGGAAGTGACCTCGACCTGGTACGGGATGTTTATGGAATCCGGTGAGAAACTGCCTTCGGTGGACGCGATGTGCTACTCGTGGACGGGACGATGGCCGGCCAACCGCACCCCGCGCGTGGAATCCTTCGAGGGCCCGTTGGACCGCGCCACGGTTCCGCCCGGAAAAGAATTTCCCGCGAAGGCAGTCGCCATCGACCGCGAGGGAGATCGGCTCGAGTGGGAATGGTACGTCGCCGAGGAAAGCAAAGACCTGAAAGTCGGCGGAGATAACGAGTTGGAACCTCCCCGGGTGGAAGGGTGCATCCTACGCGAGAAAAACGGCGAAGCCACCATCCGGACTCCCTCGAAATCCGGAGCCTACCGCCTGTATCTCATCGTTCGGGATGGTGAAGGCGGAGCCAGCGCGGAGAACATGCCCTTCCGGGTGGGAAATTGAATCACCGAAAAGCTCGGGACGGCGGATTCGGTCTGTTTTGCCTGAGTGAGTGGGGTGCATAAGAAAGCTCCGTGAGGAAAAATTCCCACGGAGCGTTTCGGACCCGGAAATCCTAGCCTTTCCGGCGGCGAATCAAAGCGAGCGTGCCAGCCACTCCGATCAGCAAAGACGTGGACGGCTCGGGAACGACGGCGGAATCGATCGTAAGCAGAGGTTGCTCGTTCGCACCGCCCGCGTTGCGCGTGAGCAACTCATAGGCGCTGTTTCCTACCGGAATCGGTTGGTCCACCGCGTAACTCAGTCGCAGGAAAACGAAATCACCTGCCACCGCGCCGCCGGTGTAGGCAGCGTTCAGATAGCCGACCAGAGCTGAATCGGCCGCCGTATCGGTTTCCACAAATCCGTTGTTCCCATCGATCCGAAGGGGGGTGGCAGGAGTCAGAAATCCCTGCATGATGACGGTCGCATCCGTGTTATCCGGGGTGGATCCCGTGTAGAAATCGCTGATCAGGACATCTGCCGTAGTCCTGAAGCCGAGTCCGTAGAGGTCCGCGTTTCCAAGATTCCCGGGATCGGCTTTGTTGAAGAGCTGGGTCCGAAGATTGGCCGAGGTAACCACTTCTCCCGCGCCGAGCGTCGGCAGTTGGAAGGGGAGAACCAGGCTGATCGCATCAGGTGCGAAAAATTCCCCGATGCGCCCGGCGAAATTCCCCGTATCCACGATCGTGTTCGGATCAGTCCCGTTGGAGCGGACGGTCGCATCGAGCGGATCGGAAGTGATGGAGAATGAAGAAGCCGCGTTCCCTTGAGAGGAAAATAACATGAGGGTTGCTACAGAGGCGATCGCAGCGACCGGGACGGATGTGGATATGTTGCGTTTCATGGATTTTTCGAGTTGGAGATCTATTGCATAAATATGCAACAACGGAGCAATGGGCAAATTATTCATCGCCGTCAATATAAATTCATGGCGACCGGGCGGCATGCCGATCATTTGCTCACCAAATCCTGCCTGCGGGATCCAATGGTGGAAATGAAAGTTCGCGTTGTTCCGTTTCCGAGAACCCCACGCTCCAACCCCCTCTAACCAGGATTCCCGCCGCCACCGAGGCGTCGCGAGGGGAAACGCGGAATAGCGCTCCCGGTTCCAAACTGTTTGACAGGGTCGAGGACTTGGCGAACCTGTCCTCATCATGGTGAAAAAGTGGATGATTCATCTCGGATGGGCGGTAGTCGCGGTCGTGACTTTCATCATCGGTAGTTCCGGGATCTCGAAATCGGGGACCGGGACAAATGATGCGGCGGGAAAATCGGCAGCGGAATCCATCCGCTCACGGGCGGCGGATCGTGACGCTGGCGGGGCCGGAGGTCGCACCAGAGTAGGAGGAAGACCCGGAGCTTCGGATGGCTCGAAAGGAGATCTGGCAGCGCTTTTCGGATCGGTCACACTTCAGGGAAGCGGGCTGGACGGGCTAGCGGAGCAGGCTTTCAAATCGCCGAACCCTGTGCTTCGCCGGCTTGCGTTCGGCCGGCTTTTGGAGGCGATGACGGCTGAGAACGCCGTGGAGATTCGCACGAAACTTGTAGAGATGGGTGCGGGTGGTTCGGAGTGGGATGATTACCACTACAGTTGGGGGAGCTCTTGCGGGGAAAGATGCCTTCGCTGCCGCATCCGAGTCGAAGGAGGAGGACCTCAATGCGACGATGACCGGCTGGGCTTCCGCAAACCCTGTGGAAGCGATGGCCATGCTCGACAATCTCCCGGAATCGCTGAACGGGCAGCGGCAGCAATTGCTGGAGGCGGTTGTCTCGGGGCTTGCGGATACCGACCGCGGACTTGCGACCGATATGGTGCTGCGTCTGAGCGGGGAGGGAAACGGGCGCGCCGCGAGGATGATGGGAATCGTTGCCGGGGAAACCTTGCGAGCCGAGGGGCCGGAGGCAGCCGCACGTTGGTCCGAAACGCTGCCCGAGGGCTCGCTGAAAGGGGCTGCGATGGACCGCGTGGCCCGGGATTTCGCGAGGAAAGATCCGGAGGCGGCAGCTTCGTGGGTGGAGGCTTTCGCAGAGAACGACTATGCTGCCGGGGCGATTTCCCGGGTCGGCGGGCAATGGGGTCGGCAGGATCCTGAGGCTGCGGTCGGCTGGTTGGAGGGCATTTCAGAGGGCCGGGGGCAGCAGGAAGGTCTGAGAACCGTCTTCGGTGACTGGGAAGACACCAATCCTGCGAAGGCGGGGGAATATCTGACGGCCATGCCACGGTCCGATAAACGGGATGCTGCGATCAGTGGATTTTCCAGTGGCTACGCTTGGCAGGATCCTCAGATGGCCATCGCATGGGCCGGGGATATCTCAGAGCCGAACCTACGTCAGCAGTCTCTGACGAGAGCCGGCCAGATATATTTCCGCAGGGATCCGGAGGGAGCGCGGACCTGGTTGGAGACCAGCGGCTTGCCTGCCGAAACGCAGGCGAAGATCAGGCGCGGGCGCTGAGTCCTGCCAACGCTCCTGACAAGGGTTCACGGATTCCTCCCAGGACGGCACGCATTTGCGAATTACTGAATTTTTTCTCTCATCAAAACCTGGGTTCACGGCATAATCGCACGGATGAAAGCCCGCGCCGTCACGTTCTTCGCTCTCCACTTTTCTGTTTTTTCCGCCTTTGGTGAGGTCGGTTTCACAATGCTCTCCGGGAACGAGACTGGTATTGCCTTCGAAAACAAGCTGGATGACAGAGCTGGCGCGAAAAACCGGACATTGATGGCCGGCTCCGGGGTCGCGGTGGCGGATATCGATGGGGACGGGCTGATGGACCTGTATTTCTGCGGTTTGGAAAACGCCAACGCGCTCTACCGCAATCTGGGCGGCTGGAAATTCGAGGACATCACGGAGAAAGCAGGCATCGATTGCGGCTACGAATGGTCCCGCAGCGCGGCTTTCGCGGATATCGATGGCGACGGGGATCCGGACCTGCTGCTGGGGACCACGGGAAACCGCTTCCTGGTATTTCAGAACGATGGCAAGGGGGCTTTCACCGATGTGACTTCCCGGAGCGGAATCTCCTCGACCTACGCGACGCTGGCCATCGCCCTGGCGGATATCGACGGGGACGGGGATCTGGATCTCTATACAGGAAATTACCGGAACGAGGACTCCAGGGATTCGAAACAGCTCGAACTACTCGGGGACGAGCAGGGAAATTACGCGATCCCTCCGCGCCTGCGGAGCCGGTTCGAATTTCCCGGCGGCGGCACATCGAAGGATCCCGCCGCTATCCAGGAGTTCGGCGAGCCGGATTTTTTCTATCGGAACAACGGAGACGGGGTTTTCGAGCAGATGTCCTGGACGGACGGAGCGTTCCTGGACGAGGAGGGAAAAAAGCTGGAAGGCGCGCCCATGGACTGGACGCTGACTGCGACTTTCCGCGATATGGATGGCGATGGAGATCCGGACCTATACACCTGTTCGGACTATTGGACGGAGGACAGGATGTGGCTCAATGACGGGAAGGGTAACTTCCAGGCGGCTCCCCGCCTGGCGCTGCGCTCCACCTCGAACTCATCGATGGGCGTGGATTTCGCGGACGTGGATCGCGACGGTCATCCCGATTTCATGGTGGTGGACATGTTGGCACGTGATCACCAGCGGCAGAAAATGCAGATGGGTGCGATGCAGCCGACCCCGCTGGCGATCGGTGCCATCGCGAACCGTCCGCAGGTGATGCGGAACACGTTTTTCCACAACCGCGGGGACGGGACCTTCGCGGAAATCGCGAATTACGCGGGCGTCGCCGCTTCCGAATGGTCCTGGCAGCCGGTGTTTCTGGACGTGGATCTGGATGGCTACGAAGACGTGCTGATCTCCGCCGGCCACGCCCGCGATGTGCAAGACACGGATTCCTCGAACGAGATCGCGCGGTTGAAGGAGCAGAACAGGCTGCTCCCGCCGGAGATCGCCTATTCCCAGACGCTGACTCCCCAGGAAATTTTCACCGAGGAGATGCTGTTGACTCTGAAAATGCGGCCGGTGCTGAAATCCCCGGTCGTGGCTTTCCGCAACAACGGCGGCGATCTGACGTTTTCCGAGATCACCGGGGAGTGGGGCACTTCCCATGAGGCGGTGCATCACGGCATCGCCACCGTGGATCTGGACAACGACGGAGACATGGATTTCGTGACAAACGACCTGAACTCTCCGGCGGGAATTTATCGCAACAACGCCACCGCACCGCGTTTGCTCGTCCGGCTGAAGGGACGGGCGGGGAATATCGCCGGGACGGGTTCTCTGATTTCGGTGGAACCGGAGGGGAAGGGGAAGGGGAGCGGTCTGCCGGTGCAATCGCGCGAGGTGATTCTGGCGGGCCGCTATCTGTCGTCCTCGGACCCGGGGATCACTTTCGCTGCGGCTCCGTTGAATACGGTGAAGGTGCGCTGGCCGGATGGGATGGTGACGAAGCGCGAGCAGGTAGGTCCCGGGATTCTGGAAATTTCCCGCGATGACAGCGCCATTCCATCGGATGAGAACCAGACCTCGGAACCCACGCCACTATTCACGGAATTTCCGCTCGATCACACTCATCATCGAGAACGGCTTCGATGATTTCGCGTCCCAGCCGCTGCTGCCCAACCGGCTCTCACAGCTCGGTCCGGGCATCACCTTCGCCGATACGGATGGTGACGGGCGCGACGATCTGCTCATCCCTTCCGGGGCGGGTGGCAAGCCCGCGATGTTGACCAAAGGCCTCTCGGAAAAGGAGCTGATGCCGGATACGCCGGGCGATCAGCACGCGGGGCTGATCATCGGTGGAGATAAGATTTTCACCACGCCTCCCTATGAGACAACGGAGGTAGACGGCTTACCGGGAAGCGCGATCTCGGCGGCGGACATCGACGGGGATGGCGATCTCGATTTGTTCCTCGGCACCCGCTCCATCGCCGCCCGCTACCCGGAGGCCCGCGGATTCGAGAATCTTGCTGCGTGCGGAGGATGGAAAACTTTCCGAGGGACAGGTTTTCGCGAAAGTCGGGTTGGTGACGGCCTCCGTGTTTTCGGATATCGACCGGGACGGGGATCCCGATCTCATCCTGGCCCGTGAATGGGGCAGCCCCATGGTCTGGCTGAACGATGGCGAAGGGCGCTTCAAGGATGCCAGTGAAGCTCTCGGTCTCACGGAATACTCCGGCTGGTGGAATTCCGTGACCACCGGTGATTTCAACAACGACGGGCTGCCGGATCTGGTGTTCGGAAACTGGGGACGGAATAGCAAATACGAGCATCATTACGATTCGGAGCATCCGCTGAGCATCCTCTACCGGGATTTCGATGACAGCGGCAGTCTGGATGTCGTCGAGTCGATCTACGATCACAAGATGGGGATGACCGTCCCGGTGCGGGGCCTGTCTTGCTCATCCTCGGCGATGCCTTTCGTGAAAAAACGGCTGCCCACCTACACCCGGTTCGGCGCGGCGGGTATTTCGGATCTCCTCGGGGAAAAGGCCTCGCAGGAAGCGGGACGGGTTTCCGCGAACCATCTCGAACACACGCTGTTTCTGAACCGGGGCGATTCCTTCGTAGCCCTCGCCCTGCCTGCCGAGAGCCAGCTCGCTCCCGTGTTCGGTATCGTGGCGACGGATTTCAACAACGACGGGAATACGGATCTCTTCCTGGCCCAGAATTTTTTCACAGCACAGATCGAGACCCCGCGCATCGATGCCGGGCGTGGGCTTCTTTTGCTAGGTGACGGTCGGGGAAATCTTGAGCCTCTCGTCGCCGCACGGTCTGGCATCGCGGTTTACGGAGATGCACGCGGGGCTGCTTCCGGAGATTTCGATGGCGACGGGCGGCCGGATCTGGCGGTGGCGCAGAACGGAGCTGCGACCAAGGTTTTCCGAAACGAATCCGCCAAGCCAGGCCTGAAAGTCCGGTTCGATGGAGAACCCGGGAATCCCGTCATGGCGGGAGCGTCGTTCCGGGCGGTGCCGGCAGATGGAAGTGAGGGCCCGCTGCGGGAAATCCGTATCGGCAGCGGCTACCTGAGTCAGAACAGCTCTACGGAAATCGTCGCTCCGTATCCCGCAGCCCTGCTTGTCACCTTTCCGGACGGGACTCAGCGGAAGATCCCGGTCCCTCCCGGCCTCACGGAATTTTCCGTGAAGACGACTCCCTGAACCGAAAAAAACACCCCGCCAGCGGACCGGCGGGGTGTTCATCTGAAATTTCTGCCGCGTGGGCGGGAAGACTATCTACGGCGACGGACGAGAATCAGTCCCGCTCCCATCAGGCCGAGAAGTGCGGAAGTCGTCTCCGGAACGGCCGTGATGCTGAAGTTGTCCGTCGTGAGCGAGATATTGCGGGTCGATCCGTTGATGGCCCATCCATCCTGGATCTGGACGTAAACAACTTTGTCCCTGGTAGGATCGAATCCGCCCTGCGAGGTGAAGCTATTTGTCGCGTCCGTATTCTGATTCATATCCAGTGTGAAGGAGTAGTCGTTCACTCCGCCGGCAATGTCGGAAACGGGTACGGAAAAGCGGTGGGTGGTGATTCCTCCTTGTTCGCGAAGCTCGAACCTGACCGTGCTGATCTGGCCCGGATCCGCTGTGACCGAGAATTGGAATCCCATCCTAATATCCGCGACATCGCGACCGGTGAACATGGCGGCCGGGATGCTCGGGCCGATCAACTGGGTGCCTGCCCAACTTGGGTTCGTATCCTTGTCGAACATTACCGTGTTCAACTGCAGACCGGATCCGCCTTGGTAGGAGACCACTGAGTTGGTTTGCGTGGGGGAAGTCGCGTTCGGCCCGCCGCGATCTCCGTCATTTGAATAACTGCTGGCAGACCATCCGGTACTGTTGCCGTCCTCGAAGTCGTCCATGAAAAGAGTGGTTGTAGCGGCCGAGGCCATTCCGATCATTGCGAAGCCGGACACACCGGACACTAGGGGTTTGAGGAACTGGGATTTCATGGTGGCGGTCTTTCTATGTTTAGCGGAGATTCAGGTCAAGAGAGAACGAATCGATTTCTATTTGCGACAGGATCGCGTTTCCCGGGGTACCGATCCCTCGGACAAAAACCCGGGAAGGTCTCTTTCCGAGCGCGAGGTCGGGGAATGGGGAGCAAACGTGAGGCCGAACCCCCTTGACGTGGGGGTCGCCCGCTTGCTGTGTGGAAGGGCCTGCCAGTTCAGCCCCGCGGGCGGCGGCGGATGGCCAGACCGGCTCCTACGCCGACAAGCGTGAGCAGTGATACGGATGGCTCGGGCACGAGGGCGATGCCGTATTTGTTCGCCACATAGGAGCTGATGGAGCTGCGTTCCGACTCTGTGAGGACCGTGTCGTAGATGATGACTTCCGCGAGATCGCCGGTAAAGCCCTCGGCATACGGGTTCAGCCGCGAGCCGATCTGCAACTGATTGGCTGAAATGTTCAGAGAAGTGTTGGTGAATGTTCCAAGCAGCTCGCCGTTGTTATAAAACGTATCGATATCGGAGGTGCCATTGTAGGTGGAGAGTGTCAGGTACCCGGTGCCATTGGTGGAGGATGCGGCGAATTCGTTGCCGTTCTGCCAGTAGTGGTTGCCGATCTGACCGGCGTTCGTACTTCTGGAAACCGAGTGCCCGTAGGCTTGGTTCGCTATGCTGGTTCCCAAATGGATCGTGTGCTGGTAATTCATGCCGGTAGTGGCGGTGCGGTTCCAGACCGTGATCAAGGTCAGGTTCGCACTGGAACCGGTGATCCCGGTGGAGTTTCCGGTGGTGGAGGTCAGGACATCGCCGTTGAAGGAAACCGACGCCTGGTTGCCAAGTGCGGCGACGGAGGAAGTGAACGAGGGTTGCCTGGTCCCGGTGGCGCCGCCGGTCAAGTTCTGCACGCTGATGGCGTTGCTGGTGGCTTTGCTGTCCCAGCGGCGGACGGATTGTCCACCCGCGGTGACGGCGCTGGTGCCGGCCGCGTCCTGGAACAGGGTCGCGGCGTCGGAAGCGTCCAGCCAGAGGCGGAGGTTCGCATCTCCCGCGGTGGGCGCGCCATTCCCCGCGAGGGTCACGGCCTGCGCTACGGAAGCGGAAACGAGGAGAGCGGCGACAGCCGGCAGCCGGCCGGACACTGAATAATGGGCTTTCATAGTAGGAGTTGGGAGCGGAGTCCGCCGGAGTTGACTATGATCGAAGTCGGCGGGCAAGTATGAAATACATAATGGTTTTCTGACGAGATAAGGGAAGTCGTCAGGCAAACCATGCTCCATCGCTCCTCGGGCGAGATGGCCTGCCCCGAACTTCGCAGAATGCTATCGCTTACGGATTCACGAATTCCTCACGGGTGAGGACTCCGTCCTTGTTCTTATCGAAGTTCGGGAAGCGGGCGCGGGCTTTGCCGTCTTTCGACTGGTAAGTCATGAACTCTTCAAAAGTGAGCTTGCCGTCCTTGTCTGCATCTCGGCGGGTGAAGAGCAAGTCACGGTCGACTTTTGGTTTCCCCCCGGCCTGCGGAACCGAGGTGATCTGCGGTTTCGCTTCAGGGTATGCGGAGAGGATGGCCCGCAGGCTGGAGACGATCCCGGGGCTGGTGGCCGCGATGTTTTTCGTTTCGAGGGGATCGCTCCCGTAGTCGTAGAGTTCGAGGTCCGCGGTATCGGGGGCCGTGCCGGGGACTTTCCACTCGACGAGGCGGTAGCGATCCGTACGGATGGCGCGACCGATTCGATTTCCCCTCGGGTAGACATGGATGACGTGGTCTTTGGTGGGGGCTTCCGGATCCGAAGGTACGGCGGCGGCACTCCGGCCATCGAGCTTTTCCGGAACAGGAGGCCCCGGCCAGCTCGCAGAGGGTGGGGTAGATATCGACGGTTTCGGTGAAGGATTTCGTCCGGGCGGCGGTGGTGGAGCCGGGCAGGGAAACGATCAGCGGGATGCGGGCGGCTTGCTGGTAGTTCGTGTGTTTGCACCACATGCCGTGGTCGCCGAGATGCCAGCCATGATCGCCCCACAGGATGACGACAGTGTTTTCCGCCAGTCCGTTTTCCTCAAGCGCATCAAGAACTTTTCCCACTTGGGCATCCATATAGCTGGTGGCGGCGTAGTAGCCGTGGATGAGATTTCGTTGGAAAGCTTCAGGCAGGGCTTTTTCTTCCGGCACATCGGAATACTGGTGAAGCTCGCCACCGAATTGCGGGGCGTAGGTCGGAGCGTTTTCCGGCACTTCGCGAAACTCGGCGAGCGGAATTTTTTCCGGGTCGTAGAGATCCCAGTATTTTTCCGGGGCGACGAACGGCAGGTGCGGCTTCATGAAACCGACGGCGAGAAGGAACGGTTTGTCCTCCTTCGCCAGGCTTTCCAGCCGGGAAGCGGCCTCGAGAGCGAGCTTCCCGTCCGCGTAGAAATCATCGGCCACGTCGGCGGATTCGGTCGCGGGGCCGCGGGCTCCGTTCCTGGCTTTTTTCCAGTCTATACCGGGAAGCGAATACGTGGGTGCCTTCGCCCTCCACGGCTTGTCGGTCCATGAGGCGGCGTCTTCGGAATTTCCGTGACCGGTATGCAGGATTTTCCCGAGTGCGGCGGTGTGGTATCCGTTTTGTCTGAAAAGCTGGGGAAACGTGACAGCATCCGGAACGGATTTCCTGAAATTGGTTCCCAGATCGTAGATTCCCAGGGTGTCCGGGCGCAGACCGGTGAGCAGGGAATTGCGCGACGGAGCGCAAACCGCCTGGTTGCAATAGGCGCTTTCGAAGAGGGTGGCGTGTGCCGCCAGGGCATCGATCCGGGGAGTCCGCGCGACGGTGTCCCCGTAGCAGCCGAGCGTGGGCTTGAGGTCGTCCACGCAGATGAGCAGTATGTTCGGTTTTTCCGCGGCAGTTGCCTGGATCAAAGTGGCGGCTAGGAAAAGGATGAAGCGGAAAGGTGTTTTCATAAAGAAGTCGGAAATTCCAGAAGCGGGTTTACGGGTCTGCGCGTAGTCGGTTGGAGCGAACGGAAATTGTTGTAAGGCGCTACCGTAGAGCGGTCCAAACACCGCATACGGAAAAAGTTCTCCCCCTTTTTCTAAAATCTTTCTTGCGGAGAAGGCAACAAATCCCACACTTGTGGGCAACTCAAAGAGCAACTTCACGACCCCATGACCCAAAAACTCGCAACCCGTCGCCGCCGTACGGCATCCGCCGCCCTAGTCGCCATGCTGCTGGCTACCCCCCAGATCTTCGCTCAGGAGGCGGAACAAACGCTCCTCGACCGTTGGGTCCTCGATGGTGGTCCAACGATGATCTTCATCGGGATCGCGGTGGTCGCCTTCATCGCGCTCGCTGTCTACAACTTCATGTCGCTTACCAAAGCGAAGTTCTGCCCCTCCGATCTTCAGGCCGCACTGATGGAGCACATGTCGGAGTGCCGCGTGCGTTCCGCGATCGAACTTGCCGCTTCCCATCCTTCCTATCTCGGTCGTCTCGTCGCCTATGCCTTCCCGAACGTGGATGCCACCCAGCCGGAAACACTCGGTCGCGACCAAGTGGAAGACGCCATCGCGGATTTCACCAACAACGAGGCCCGCAAGCAGATGCAGTGGATCAACTACGTGTCCCTCATCGCCCAGGCATCCCCGATGCTCGGGCTGACGGGAACGGTTATCGGTATGGTCAACGCCTTCGGAACTCTCCGTACCGCGGGAGCAGCCGATCCGTCCCAGCTCGCCGGTGACATCTCCGTGGCCCTTCTGACCACCCTCTGGGGTCTGATCAACGCCATCCCTTGTATTATCTGCTACTTCATCCTGAAGAACAAATACAACGCACTCGTTTCGGAGTCCGTGCATACCGCTGAGGAACTCCTCAACGCAGCGGTCGCCACCGTCAACGCCGACACGCTCTACGCCAAGATCCCGGAAGGTATCGCCCTGTAATCCGTAGGGCCGTCCGGCTCCGAACGCGAAACAACCCAATCCCATGGCATCCTCAAAACTCAGAAAGGCCAGCGCCGCCGATGACGACGACGCGAAGGTGGACATGTCGCCCATGATCGACATGGTCTTCCTGCTGCTCATCTTCTTCATCGTCAACGCCACCGCCATCATCGTGAAGACCGATCCGGAGGTGCTGCCTCCCGTCGCGGCGAATTCTCTGAAACAAGAGGACGGCCGTGGCCGCATCGTCATCAACGTCCGCAAGGACGGCGAGTATACGGCGGAGAACTTCAATGTGATCCTGAAGGACGAGTCCGATATTTTCGATCTGGTGAAAAAGCAGAAGGAGGATATCGAAGCCCTCGGAGTCACTCCGAAGCTCCACCTCCGTGGTGACGAGGAAGCGGTTTTCAAATACTCCCGCGCCGCTATCCGCGCCGCAGCGGCCGCTGGCGTGGACCAAGTGGTCTTCGCCGTTTACCAGACTCACAAAGGCCTTCGCAAAGAGGGTGAATAAACCCGATTTTCAGAAAAACTCCCCATGGCACGCCACAAGAAATCAGCCCGCGAACCGGAACCCGATCCGGATCTGGATATCTCGTCACTCATCGACGTCTGCTTCCTTCTCCTTATCTACTTCCTGGTGACATCCACCATCACCCCGCGTGAAACGGACTTGGGAATGGCACTGCCTGCCAATAACCCGTCCTCCGCGGACCAGCCGAAAATCGAGCCGATGTTCATCCGCGTGGATGCCTCCGGGGCGATCTACTCCGGAACCGGGGCATCCCAGCAACCGCTCGATTCGGATCCGTCCGTGCGGGAGGTGCCGTTGCTCGACAGCCAACTTGACCTTTACTCGGAAGCAGCCCGCAGCGCCGGCAGCAATCCGCTGGTGCAAGTCTATGTCGATCCCGGTGCTACCCAGCAGCGGGTGATCGATGTTCTAAACGCGCTAGCTGGGGTCAAAATCACCTCGGTAACTTTCACCGATCTCATCGAGTGAAGCCCGTTTCTTTCAGATTTCTCTAAAAATTTTACGCCGTCGGACGTTCCCCCTTGCAGGAAGGTCACGACGGCGTTTTATTTTGTAAAATTCACCGACGACCCCGATGTCCTCCGGAACCCCCGCCCAACAAAAAAACCGCCCAAACCTTTTCCGCATTTCCCCGATATGAAAAAACTCCTTCTGGCCTGCGCCATACTTACCATCCCGTTCACGCTTCATGCTCAGGAAGACGATCTCCCGGGTCTCGTCAACAAAGGCCTCGCCGCCATGAACCAGGGGAACTGGGAGGAGGCGCTCGCGAAAAACGCGGAAGCGGTCGAGCGCTTCGGGAAAAATCCCAAGACGACACTCCAGCTTCATGGCCCGCAGTTCGGTGTGATCTTGTTCCGGAAGGGCATCGCGGAGCTGAAGCTCAATAAGTTTGAAGATGCGATCAAATCCTTCGAGTCCACCTACAAGGACTATCCCAACGACGGGGATGTGGCCGGCGGCGGAAACATCTTCAACAAGATGGCCCTCCTGAAATGGGGTGAGGCCGCCATGGGTGCCGAACAGTACCAAGCTGGCCATCACCCAGTGGAAAAAATTCCTGGAAGAGCGGGGTGCCCGTGACCGCTATCCGCAGGGTGCCTTCCATATCAACATGGCGATCGCCAACTACAAGTTGGGGAAAATCGCCGAAGGTAGCGAGCACCTTGAGATCGCGATCAAGAACAAGAATATCTTCCCTACTCCGGACGCCGCCATCGTCTCCGGATTCCAGGCCTTCGTGGAAGCCGCCATATTGGCCAAGGATGAGCAGATCATCACTGATTTCATCGACAAGAACGGCGGTGAGCTGACCATCCCGCCCTACGAGATGCAGCGCTACTCGAAGCTGTTCATGAAACTCGCCGGAGATGCCATCGGCGTGGAGATGTGGAAGACCGCGCTCTCCCTTTACCAGTTTGTTCCTTCTACCGAGGTCGCTATCGACGATCTTCGTTCCCGCATCAACGATCTGGGAAATCTCGCCGGCGTGGTCGACGGGTCCAGTCGTGTCGGCAAGGCACAGCTCGAGGCGGAGCTGGAAGCTCTCGAAGCGGAGCAAAAGAGCAACAAATCGGTTGAGATGATCAAGCTGGCAGCTACCGCCTACATCCACGAGACGCTCGGAAACGTCCGTGGAGCCTACGCCGCCTATCTGCAGCTCGAGAACTTTTTCCCGAAAGCCGAGAAGCGCGAGGACAACCTCTACCACCTCTTCCGCACCGCTTCCATCATCGACGACAAGACGGCCGTCCTGAAGTATGGCAATCTTCTTCGCCAGGAATACTCGGATACGAAATACCTGCCGGATGTGCAGAAGTTGCTGCTCTCCTCCCTGTTTTTCGAAGGGAAATACGAAACAGTCATCGATCTCTCGACCGAACTCATCGACGGCGGAAGAGTCGATGTAGGCAGCAAGGAGCATGACCTCGCGACATTTGTGCTCGGTGGTTCCTATTTCTACACCGGCCAGTATGACAAAGCCGCTCCGCTGCTCGACAAGCACATCGAAGAGTATCCGGAAAGCCAGTTCGCCATGTCCGCCGCCTACTTCCAGGCATCCAACGTAGCGCGTCTGCAATACTGGACCAAGGCAGCCAGCTTGCTCGATGCGTTTCTTGAGAAATACAAGGACGATACCAACCAAGCCTTTTTCCCTCTCGCCCTTTACGATCGCGCGAGCGCCCACTACGCCGAGGAGCAGCCGGAGGGAGCGATGGAGAAACTCGACCTTCTGCTCAAAAAGTTCCCCGACTCGCCGGTCAACGACCAGGCATACAATCTCAAAGGAAACGTCCATCAGGCCGGGGGCGAGATGGAAGAAGCGGAAGCCGCGTATGTGAAAGCACTTGAAATCGCCGAAGCGAAGCGTAACGACGGAGTTGCCGGTGAAGCGCTCTACTATCTCGTCGCACTTCTCGGGGAGCAGGAAAAAGGAGAAGATTCCAGTCCGCGCCTGAAAGATGCGGTCGCCTACGCGGACCAGTATTGGGAGAAATACGCGGACGGGTCGCCATACCGGGCGCAGGTCGCCGTAGCGCAAGTGCCCGCATTCAAATCGGTGGACCGCGGCAAGGAGGCACTCGAGCGTCTGCAAGGTGTTATCTCCACCATGGCGAAACTCACCGAGGCCCCTGGTCTCGAGTCTGCCATCAACTCCTACACCGAGATCTACCTCGAGGATCACACTCCCGAGGAGCTGAAGGACCATTACTACAATTTCCCTGGAATCAGCACCCAGGACAAGGCCGCCCGGGCCATCCTCCGCATCGCGATCATCGGCGTGTTCGAAAAAGTCGCGGAGGACAAGGAGGACGAGGACAGGCAGCGTTCCGCGAAGGCTATGATCCAGGTCCTCTTCCAGAACCTGAAGACGGATTTCGATCTGAAAGACCTCTCCAACTACATCCTGGTGAAGCTCGGAGACTACCTCCGCACCAACACTTCCGCGCCACGCGAAGCTCTGCCATATTATGATGAGGCGCTGTCACGTCAGGATCAGTCCTACCGCTTCGCCGCTCTCGGCGGGCGTGCGGATGTCTATGGACGCTCGGACAATGATGCGGATCTGAGCAAGTCCATGGAGGACTTCGAGCGCATCCTCGCCGATTCCCAGGACAAGCCGGAGCGCGAGTTCGCACTGTTCCGCATCATCGAGATCCTGATGAAAAAGGGCGAGTATGAAAAAGCCGCCAAACGTGCCAACGAATACCTCAACCGCGAGGAGAAGGCTGGTGAGGTGCTCGGCTTCAACAAATACACGGCGCAGGTGGGACTGATCCTCGCGCAATCGTTCGAACAGCGCAAGATGATCGACGATGCCATCTCCATGTATGTGAAAGTCTGGTCCGCCCACATGGGCAACGTGATGGTGTCCGCTCCGGCGATCAAATCCTGGATGGAACTTTCCTACGAACGTAACAGGAAATCCGGCGATCCGAAAGTCGTCTCCGACCGCCAGGGAGCCTACAACGGCGGATGGCGTTACATCGATCTCACCAGCCGTTTCAAGGACAAGCTCAGCCCGGAGGAACTCACCCTGTGGAAGGAAGTCGAGAAGTTGGTCGAGAAATACGTGGCCGATCCGAACGTGAAGTCCATGGAGCAACTCAAGGCCGAGGAGGAAGCCGCCAAAAACAAGCGCTGATCCCCGGCCAGCCGAGAACCCTACAACCTTCCAAGAACCCTCTAACTATCCTTTCCCATGAAACGACTTCTTCCTTACTTCCTCGTTCCCGCGATCGTAGTCTCCGCCTACGGCCAGAGCGACTTCCAGACCGCGGTCCAGCTCTCCAAGCCGAACGGCGAGAACTTCCGCGCTTGGATCCTCGCCGCCACGGATACAAGCGTCCGCTACAAAACCACGGAGATCTCCACTGATTTCACCGACGCGAAACGTGATGAATTCGCCACGATCTATATCTTCAAGCCGAATGATTTCGCGGCCGCTATGGATCTCTTCGAGTCCGGAAAATACAAGGTCGCGCGGACGAAATTCGCGGAAATCAAGGAATACCACGCGCCCACCTCGCCGCTGAAAGACAATTACCATACGCTTGCGGCCTTTTACGAAATGGAGTGCATGCGCAAGCTTGGCGATCTGGAAGCGCTCACCGCAGCTCTCAAGGATTTCAAAAAAGCCCCCCTTACCCGGGAACACCAGATACGCCAGCTCGATCTCTATGTGATGTGGGATGCCGTCCGCACCGAGAGCTGGGACCGCGTGCTGATCATGACCTCCGAACGGGACTCCGAAAATCTTCCCGGATACCAGCGCGCCCAGGTCGCCTACTGCAAGGCGCTCGCTCTGCGCGATGCGAAGCGCCTCGACGAGGCCCTTCTCGAGGCCAATATCGCGATGACCGCGGATTCCGGAGGATCCGAAATCGTTGCCCAGGATGCGGCCATCCTCGCGATGCGCGTTTACTTCGAAGACCCTGCCGTCCAATCCGCGATCGAACTCTGGGGAACCGAGGAGGAGAATAAGAACTCCACCGGTTACGCACGCCTCAAGGAAGCGGCTTCGCTCGCAGCGATGTACGAACTCACACTGAAAGCTGGAAAACCCCTTCCTAACGATCTGAAGAAGTTCCTTGATTACGGGGCGTGATCGATGTGGGTCCGCTTTCAGCCGCCCGTTGATCCAGATGGCTCCGACGGGTCTCTACTTATCTTGAAAAAGCCCGTCGATGCGCAGTCGGCGGGTTGATTTTTTCCCGAATTTTCTCTAAGAATTCTTCCGATTCTGCGTTTCTTCCCGCGCATGAAGAATTGCCTAACCCTGTTGTCCGCTCTCGTCCTTCCTCTCCACGCGCAGAGCTTCCTCGATCCGCTGATCGTCACGGCCACCCGGACGGAGGCCCCCCTCAAGGACGCGCCATATTCCAGCAATGTTTTCACCGACGAGTTTCTCCAGGAAAACACAGTTCGGACCCTGCCGGATGCGCTGCGGTATACGCCCGGAGTACTTGTCCAGAAAACTGCGAATGGTCATGGCTCGCCCTTCATTCGTGGCTTCACCGGCCGCCAGAACCTGCTGTTGATTGATGGTGTCCGCTTCAACAACTCGACCTTCCGGGGCGGCCCCATCCAATACTGGAATACGGTCGATCCCTTTTCTCTGGAGCGCTTCGAGCTGGTCCGTTCGCAGGGTTCCGTCCTATACGGCTCGGACGCCGTCGGCGGCACCCTCAACGCGTTCACGAAAGGCTCCGGCTTCCTGGAGGAGAACGACGGAGAATTCTTTAACCACGGGTCAGCCTACTATGAATACCGTAGTAATGGTAGTGGCAGCCACATCGGACGCATCGAGACACAGACTGGAATCGGCGGGAAATACGGGTTCCACCTCGGGATCTCCGCCAAGGATTTCGGCGATATCGAGGACGACGCGGTGGGACTCATGCGCGGCACCGGCTACCCGGAGGAATCCATCGATGCCCGCTTCGATTACGCGCTTTCCAAACAGAACACCCTCACCGCGGCATACCAATATCTCAACCAGGACGATATTTCCCGCTGGCACTCCACACTGAACAATCCCGGCTGGACCCATGGGAAATCCGTTGCCGCGCCCGGCACGTTCATCGCCCGGACATACGATCAGGAACGCGCTTTCTCCTATCTCCGTTTCGCCCATGAGAACGATCAGGCGGGCGCTCCTGTGAAACGCCTGACAGCCACGCTTTCCTACCAGGCATCCTCCGACAACGAGTTCCAGAACCGCTCCGCGACCGATCTCCGGAACCAGACCTACGATGTCGATACCATTGGCTTCGATCTGGAGCTGGAGTCCGCCCTCGCGGGAGGCTCGCTGCTCTACGGGCTCGACTACTACCGTGACGAAGTCGATTCCTTTGGTGAACGCGACCGTGGCACCGGCTTCGCCTTCGATCCATCCTTCCGACCCGTTGCGGATGATTCGGAATACGATCTGTTCGGTATCTACAGCCAGTATGTCCGTCCGCTCGGAGATCGCTTCGAGGTTACTGCCGGAGCACGCTACACCTACGCTGCGGCGGAACTCGGGAAGACTTTCGATTCATCAACCGGCACCGACGTTTCGGCGGACGATTCTTGGGACAATTTATCCGCTTCGCTGCGGGCGACCTACCGCATCGCTCCGGAGTGGCTCGCCTTCGGTGGAATTTCCCAGGCTTTCCGCGCGCCGAACCTGAACGACCTTTCCGGAAATCTGACATCCAGATCCGGAAGCACCTCGCTTGGCTCGCTGGGGGTTGATCCCGAGAAATTTCTCACCTACGAGCTGGGCATCCGCAAAAACGGGGAGACATGGGGATTCAGCTCCTCGGTATTCTACACGGATATCGACGATATTATCACCGGTGTGCCAGACGCACCCGGATCCGGCACGGAGATCACCACCAACGGTAGCGACGGATATGTCTATGGCATCGAACTCGAGGGTTACTGGAACCTTGGCCGCCAGTGGACTCTCTCCGGTTTCGGCTCCTGGCAGGATGGCCAGATGGAAACTCCGCAGTTTATCGGAGGCCCGACCAATGAAGAATATCTCTCCCGCCTCCTTCCGCTCAGCGGCTCCATCGCACTGCGCTGGCATCACGAAACCGTTCCGATATGGGTGGAGGGCCGCGTGCTCGCTTCCGCGAATGCCGATCACCTTTCCTCCTCCGATAGGGGAGACACCCAGCGTATTCCCGTCAACGGCACCCCGTCTTACGGAGTCCTCTCCATCCGCGCCGGCTTCGATCCAACCGAGCATCTCCAGCTCACCGCCGCCCTCGAGAACCTCACCGACGAGGACTACCGTCTCCACGGTTCCGGCCAGAACGAGCCGGGACTCGGCGCGATTCTGGGTATGAGAGTGTTGTGGTAAACCAAGGATCAATGATGGTGTCTATCGCTCGGAGGTGATGGGAAAATGTGACGTGTGCAATTGAAAGCGGTGGGCGTTCGGGGGCAAGTCCGGTTTGCTAGATAGAGCCTGTCCCAAAGCCGGGATCCATTATCGCTGTAGGCTTGTCGTCGGTTAGAAAGTGGGCATGAGAGACGAATTTGCCTCTCATGCCCGAAATTCGTGGTCTATAAATTGGCTTATCACAACAAATCCAAGACCTCGAACCGTGCCCATCATCACCTGCCAACCCTTCCTTCGTCCAGCCCTTCCTCAGATTTCAGGCCCGAAAGAGTATCGCGAAGAGCGCGAACTCTTCATCCGGATCGACGGAATCCTCACCACTTCCGGACTCGAGGTAGAGTTCATCCGCCTCTCGATGCGGCACTGCGGCTTCGATCCGGCAAAGCACAGCGCCAGACGAAACGACAGGTTCTGCCGCAGTGCCATCCTCGCCCTGCGCAGCAACATCGCCCGCCACACCAAGGGCATGCATATAGAGGGACGGACCATTAGTTGGGAAAAGTTCTTGTCGCCTGCATCTCGGACTGTAGAGCGGGGGGATAACGATACGGGGAAGGACACGATGAGACGGGCGCGTTGGTTGACACCTTGGAAGGATTCGGAGGACCGGGCTTCGATGTATCATGTGACGGGGCGCTTTGTGGAGAGGCGGTTCGCTTTCGGGGCGGGGGAGAAGGAGAGGTTCCGGACGTTGATGCGCGGCATCCGATGCGGATGATGGAGAAGTTCACGGGCTGCCGGGTGCTGGCGTATTGATTCAGCCCGGCCCCTCCCGGGCTTCACCCCTGCGGGGCACGTCGCGTTCGCTCCTGTCCAAACCACCTACAAGCCTTCGGTGGTTTTGTGTGATGTGCAACCATGTCCATATGTTGCTCGAGGTGCCGCCGATGCCTGCGGAGGGGATTTCGGACGGGGAGTTTCTCGCGAGGCTGTCCGTGCTTTACGGGGAGGAGTTCGTGGCGGATGTCGCGGGGCAGCTTGAGGCGGCGCGGACGGAGGGAGGGCTGCCGGGAGGGAATCCGGCGAGGGTTGCGGAGATCAAGCAGCGTTTCACCTACAGGATGCACGATCTCGGGCAGTTCATGAAGGGGCTGATGCAGCGGTTTTCCCAATGGTTCAACACCGTTCACAAACGGACCGGGACCTTGTGGGAGCAAAGATACAAGAGCGTGATTGAGGGATACGTTTAAATTATTCTAGTCCCTCCGACTCGCTTCGCTCGGCTGCGGAGAGCGGGACGGCGGCGCGGACGATGGCGGCCTACATCGATCTCAATCCGGTGCGGGCGGGGATGGTGGAGGATCCGGCGGACTACCGGTGTAGCAGTTACGGGGAAGCAGTGGGAGGCGGGAGGAAAAGCAACGGGAAGAAGGCGCGGGAGGGGTTGGTGCGGGCGTGCATGAGCCACCGGGGCGCGGGAGAGGTTTTCCGGAAAGCGGGAGGACGGGGCGCGGCGGATGCGGGGGAGCGGCAAGGCGGCGGCGGGGGTTCTGTGGAGTATGAGGGATTTGCGAGTGGGGGTTGGTGACTGAGCCGTTCTTGAGCTTTCGGACTGGCGCGATTTGCATCGTGAAAGGAGAAATCGCCTAATGTTCCCTAATTTTTCCGATTCTATGCTTTCTGCTGTTCCCGAGTGACGGGAGCGACCATTCGGATCGAAGTGGGAAGGTGGGAACAAGGCTGGGAATTTGATTCTATGCAGGCAGGTTCTTCCGGTCTTTGCTGGTGCCATGAATCAGGTATTTCGTAGGCTCGCTTTCGCTTGTTGTCTGTTCGCATCATCCGCAACAGGGTATGCCGGGGATATGACCGCCGCGCGTTGGGAGGTGCTTGAAATCGATTTTCGCAGCCAGGAAAAAGAGATCGGGCGACCGTTCGCCGAAGAACTGCGGGCGGTGTTCCGGTCGGACGGCGGAGAGCAATTCGAAGTCCCCGGATTCCACGATGGTGATGATGATTGGAAGATTCGCTTCTGTCCTCCCGAAGCGGGCGACTGGACCTACGAGACGATTTCCTCCCTGCCGTCACTCGCGGGGTTGACCGGCACTGTGAAGGTTTCCGGATCCGGACGGGCGGGGACTCACGGACCGATTCGTATCGCGAAGGACGATCCGAGGAAGCTGGCTTACTCCGACGGAAAACCGTATCCCTTGCTTGCGTTCGAACTCGACTGGTTGTTCGCGCTCGATGCGGAGAATCCCGATGACATTCCCCGGACGCGGAGAATCGTCGATCAGGTGGCGGGGCAGGGCTTCAACCAGATCGTCCTTAACGTCTTCGCATATGACGCCGGATTCGGGGAGAAGGATAAAATCGACCCTCGGCACAACTTCTCGAAGCCGAAAGCGTTTCCGTTTGGCGGGAGCAACGAAACGCCTGATCACTCGACTCTGTCGGTGGAATATTTCCAGCGATTCGATCGTGTTATCTCCTATCTTGAGAAGAAAGGGATCATCGCCCACCTGATGATCTACGTTTGGAACAAAAAAGTGAACTGGCCCGAGCCAGGCTCCGAGGGCGACGATTTGTATTTCGAATACGTTGTGAAGCGCTACCAGGGATTCCCCAACCTGATCTGGAACATCTCGAAGGAGGCGCTCGACTACGATTATGTCGGGGCGGATTACGTGACAAGTCGTATCGACCGGCTTCGGGCGCTCGACGGTCACAACCGTCTTGTTTCCGTTCATGATTACAAATACTGCGAGTTGCATCCGGAGAAAGTGGATTTCGTTTCCATCCAGGAATGGGCACCTTACCTTTACGAGAGGCTTCTCGACGTCAGGCGCGAACATCCGGACAAGCCGGTTTTCGTGATCGAGCACGGCGGCTACGAGAAGACGATGAATTCTGTTTTCGACGGAGCCTACACTGACCCGGTCGTTTGTCTGGATCGCGCGTGGCAATGCTACTTCGCGTGTGCGTATCCGACCTACTACTGGCAGAACGCCGCATGGTATCAAGTGGTTTACGACATGCAGGCTTTGCCGGAAAAGCAGAGGCCGAACCTAGGATTCTACCATCATATGCAGTTATTGAGGAGCCGGTTTTCCGATGCTTCATTCGAACCCATGGTGGTCCCGTTCGCCCCTCCGATCCTCGCCGACAAGAAGACCCACCGCTATCTGTTCTACCTACCCGAGAAGCGCCTCAACATAGCGGGGGGAATCGAGGAGTTGAAGGGGAAGACGATGCGGATCGAGTGGTTCGACCCGCTGACCGGCAAGAGCACGGATGGCGGAGAACGACTGTTCGAGAAGAACGGCTGGCTCGGAATCAAGCGACCGGACGGCATCACCCGCTCAATGGTCATCGCGATTCTTTCCGAAAAAGAATGAGACGACCCATAAGCGCGTGTATCAAATGAACCTTCAAACGCGAAATCGGATGCTGTCGCAGGTCTCTCTTTTCGATAACGGCGTGACTTTCGTTGCCGCCGGAACCTATGGAGCGGTGGGAAATGCTCTCGTCGCTGCCGCCAACCAGAGCGCCAGATTCACCGGAACGGGTCTGATCACCGTAGTCCCGGAGCCTTCCGCCCTTCTCTTGACATCGACCGCTGTCCTTCTCGGGCTGGTCCGCCGTCGTCGCTAGGCCTTCGTGTTCCTCGTTTTCAAAACCCGCTTCATCCGAAGCGGGTTTTTTTGTGCCAATGCCCGCGCATTGTGACATGGTTCCGCCCGACGATGATCCGCTACCTCGCTCTTGTCCTTCCTTTCCTCTGCTTGTTTTCCTGCCAAAAGGAAAGCCAGGTCGAGCGGGCGACTCGTGAGGGCATACTCCTGCTGGGAAATTCCTCGGATCCGAAAAGCTTCGATCCGCAGGTCGTTTCGGGAGTGCTGGAAAGCAATATCAACCGCGCGCTGTTCGAGGGTCTTGTGCAGTTCCACCAGACTGAGGATCTCGCGACTCCGGGTGGGGCGGCCGAGTCACTTACGCCGGATGAAACGGCCACCACCTGGACCGTGAAACTCCGGCCCGACCTGGAATGGTCAGACGGCTACCCGCTTACTTCGGAGGATTTCGCTTTCTCCTACGAGCGCATACTCACTCCGGAGCTAGGGGCGAAGTATTCGGAAATGCTCTATTTCATGGATGGAGCGGAAGCCTTTAACAAGGGCGGGACCGCAGACTTCTCCACGGTCGGCATCGAGGTGATTGATCCGGTTACTTTCAAAATCAGATTGCGCGGGCCGACGCCGTTTTTCCCTGAAATTCTCAAACACTACACATGGTATCCGGTGCCGAAACATTCCGTCCTGAAACACGGAACCATAGCCCAGCGGGGGAACGCCTGGTCAAAGCCGGAAAATCTCGTCACGAACGGCCCCTTCCGCATGAAGTCCTTTCGCCGCAACGACCACATCGAGGTCGAGCGGAATCCGCGCTACTGGGATGCGGAAAACGTTTCTCTCAACGGCATCCGTTATCTGCCGATCTCCAATGTATTCACCGAAGCGCGGATGTTCCGCGACGGCCAGCTCCATATCACATACTCCGCCGCACCCGAGGTCGTGGATCTGATGAAAAAGGAGAATCCTGGCGCACTACGGCAGGAGCCGTATCTCGGCACCGTGCTCTACCGTTTCAATACCACCCGCAAGCCGCTGGATGATGCCCGCGTCCGCCGCGCCCTGAGCATGGCGCTCGACCGGGATTCCCTCTGCGAGAACGTGTTCCGTGGCTACACCCCGGCCTACGGCATGACCCCGCCGACGAGCGATTACGAACCTCCGCACGGCATCGGATTCGATCCGGAGGCAGCGAGCGAGCTCATGGCTGAGGCAGGCTTTCCGAAGGGAAAAGGATTTCCCCGACTGAAACTCCTCATCGCCTCCCGTGAAACCGCCGCCACCCTGGCCACCGCCGTGCAGGCCATGTGGCGCGAGCATCTCGGCGTGGAGGTGGAGATCGAGAACAAGGAATGGACCGCCTACATCGTCGCCACCCAGAACCTGGAGTATGACATCGTCGCAGGAGGGTGGATCGGGGATTACATCGATCCGCTGACATTCCTGGAGATGTGGACGCCCGGAAACGGCAACAACAACACCGGTTGGGATAGCGAACCTTTCGCGGAAACCCTGGAGAAATCCTTCGAGGTCACCGAACCCGCCGCGCGCTACGAATTGTTAAAAAAAGCGGAGAGCATCCTGCTGGAGGACTCGCCCATCGCGCCTATCGCGTGGTGGGGGAAGAATTATCTGATCGATCCCTCGGTGAAAGGCTGGGAGCCGCTGCTCCTGGACAACCACCCGTTTACTTCCGTGAAACTTGTTCCGCAGGATTCCTCCGAATGAAGCCTGCCGCTCCCGTGATACCCAAATCCTCCGCAAAGGGGTTCCGAACCCCTTCTCCATAGTCATGCTGAAGCTGCTCCTCTCGCGATTTCTCCAATGCCTGCTCACGCTTTTCGTGCTGGTCACGCTCACGTTTTTCCTCGTCCGGCTGATGCCGGGAAGTCCCTACACCGAGGAGAAAGCCGTGCCCGAGCATATTCTCAAAGAGCTCAAAGCATCCACCGGTCTCGACCAACCCTGGCCGGTGCAATACGCCCTGTATTTCCGGAATCTGGTTTTCCGGCAGGATATGGGTCCGCTGATCCGGAAGGACGGGGTCGGTGTTTATGAGATCATCCGTGATTCGTTTCCCGTCTCCATGGCGCTAGGGCTGGCCTCGATGGGCATCGCCCTATTGGTGGGGATCCCCGCAGGGGTCATCGCGGCAGTGAAGAAAAACTCGCCTTTGGACTTCGCCGCGCTCGCCTTCGCCATGGTCGGGATCTGTCTGCCTAGCTTCGTGATCGGGCCGCTGCTCGCCGTTTTCGCCGGGCTGAAAATCCAATCGCTCAACGTCGCCGGATGGTCCTCACCGACAGATTGGATACTGCCGGCGATTACCCTCGGCCTGATCAACGCCGCCTACCTCGCCCGGCTTTCGCGAGGCGGGATGCTTGACGTGCTGAGCCAGGACTACATTCGGACAGCGAAGGCCAAGGGGGTGCCCGGCATGAAGATCATCACCCGCCACGCGCTCAAGGGCGGGTTGATCCCGGCGGTCGCTTTCATCGGCCCGGCCTTCGCCGCGATGATTTCCGGCTCCTTCGTGATCGAAACGATTTTCCAGATCCCCGGCATGGGCCAGCACTTCGTCAACGCCGCCACCGACCGGGAATTTTTCCTCATCCAAGGTCTGGTCCTGTTCTACGGTTTCCTTATCGTAGCTGCGAACCTGTTGGCGGACCTGGCGCAAATCGCTTTGAATCCCAGGCTTAGATAGGTCGCAGGTATCCTGTGCTAGCAACGGGTCCCGGGAAGTCTCGCTGCTTGTAGGAAGCGGATGCGCGGCTAGGGTAGGATGCCATGCGTTCACTTCTCCTCGTAGCCGCCGCCCTTCTCGGAACGATCCACTCCACCCGAGCGGAGTGGATCGAGCTGCCTTGGCCGGCTCTTGGTGCCAGGCTTCCGATCTGGAAACCGGACGACTACGATGCTGCGAAAAAGTATCCGGCCATCGTGTATTATCACGGGACGGGCGGGGAGCCGAACGCAGCGTTCATCCATGCCGGGCCACCGGCGGAAAGGACTTCGTGCTGGTGGGAATGGCTTACCGGAAAGAAGGGGCATTCAGCTACAGCGATGAGGAAATCTCGGATGAGCTGGGTCTGCTGGGAGCTTTGAAAAAAACTCTCGTCAGTTCACTATCGGTCGATCCGCAGAGGATCTACGTCGGCGGATTCAGCAAAGGCGGATGGCAAAGTTCCATGCTGCTGGATCGCGACCGTGACCTCGCCGGAGGATTGATTCTCGGCGGCGGTGTATTCAAGGAACGGGCCAGACCGGTGGAATTTTCGAAACGCATTCCGATCTATATCGGTTGCGGCAGATATGACGGGAATTACCCTCCTGCCATCGGGGCGCTGGTCTATTTCCGGAAACTCGGAGCGGATGCGACGCTGGAAGCGTGGCCCGACCTGGCGCACGCTTATCCTGAAAAGCCACCGGAAGGACTGCGCCAATGGCTGCGAATCCAGGCGGCGGAACCCGGTCTTGAGACGGAGGCTGCCGAATGGATGGCAACGCGGCTCGCCGAGATCGGGGGAATCGAAAACCCTGTCGCACGGTGGCTCGCCTACGATGAATATGGTAGTTTGCCTTTCGTGCGAAAATTCGGAGAGGAGGCAGGACGGATTGCGAATGCGCGGGCCGAGGATTTGCTGAAAGATCCGGCGGTAGCCGCGGAGAAGAAATGGCGCGACGAGTCCCGGCGCATCCTGGTCCGTGAGAGCGGCGACCGGCTCCTCGCCACTTTGCAGAACGCGTCCCGTGCCCACCGGGCGCTCGCAGGAAAAGCGATGGGAACCCGAGCCGGAGAGCAGGCGCAACGCGATTTCGAACGGACTCGGAAACTGCTGGAGACGGCCGCGGTCGTGACCCGCCCGGCGAAGGGCGGCTCGGGACCGATCATCCCGGAGATCACACCGGCAGCCCCGTCCGGAAACCGGGACCGGGGCCCGTTTTTCCCTCCGGGCATCAAAGTGAAGCCTGCGGAGTGACCTCGATCACACCCGCACCCGCTCGACCTTCGCGCCGAGCGTGAGGAGCTTCTCATCGATGTGCTCGTAGCCGCGGTCGATATGATAGAGGCGGGAAATTTCCGTGGTGCCTTTGGCGCGGAGGGCGGCGAGCACGAGTGCGGCCGAGGCACGGAGATCCGATGCCATGACGGGTGCGGCGGAGAGCTGTTCCACGCCTTGCACGATGGCGGTGCCGTGGTCGAGCTTGATGTCCGCGCCCATGCGCTTGAGTTCCGCGCAGTGCATGAAGCGCTGCGGGAAAATGCTGTCTTTGATCACGCTGATCCCAGGGGTGGTGGCAAGCAGGGCGGTCATCTGCGCCTGCATATCCGTCGGGTAGCCGGGGTAGGGCGCGGTATTCAGATCCACACCAACCAGATTTTCCCCCCGTTCGATGAAGCACGAGGTTCCGTCCTCGTTGAACTCGACTTTGTGGCCGGATTTGATGATGGCGGCGGTGATGGCTTTGAGGTGCTCCCTGTTCACCCGGTTCAGGGTGACCCCGTCGCCGGCGAGTGCGGCGGCGGCCATGAAGGTGCCTGCCTCGATGCGGTCCGGGATGACGGTGTGCTCCACGCCTTTGAGTTCCTTCACACCCTCGATCACGATGCGGCGGGTGCCGGCACCGGTGATTTTCGCGCCCATGGAATTGAGGAAATTCGCGAGGTCCAGCACCTCGGGCTCGGCGGCGGCGGATTCGATGACGGTGATGCCCTCGGCCAAGGTCGCTGCCATCATCACGTTGTCCGTGCCGAGTACAGGTGGGTCCGCTTTCCCCACGAAGATCCATTTCCGCGCCTTTCAGTCCGTCCGGGGCGGTGAGGGTGATGTTGCCGCCCGCGAACTCGATTTTCGCGCCAAGCGCTTCCATTCCTTTCAGATGGAGATCCACAGGTCTGTCACCGATGACGCAACCGCCGGGAAGAGAAACGACGGCACGTCCTTTTCTCGCGAGAAGAGGTCCCATCACACAGATCGACGCGCGCATGCGGCGCACCAGCTCGTAGGGCGCCTCGTCCATGATATCCGCGCAGGTGATTCGCACGGTGCCGGAGGAGCGTTCCACATCCGCACCGAGGGCGGAGAGGATCTGGATCATGTAATTCGTATCGGAAACGTCGGGAACCCGGCGGATGATGCAATCTTCGCCCGTCAGGATCGCGGCGGCGAGGATGGGCAGGGAGGCGTTTTTCGAGCCTGAGATGTTGATGGCTCCCTTGATGACGGAGCCGCCGTGGACGACGAGTTTATCCATGTGATGCGAGTGGTTCTGAGAGTGGTTCGGGAAAAGCGGTGAAACGCAGCTTTCCAAACCACTTGGCGCGTGTGAAGCCTGATCGCGAGGTAATTTCAGGCTCCTAGCTTGAGAGCTGGACCGCGCGGGTGGTATTCTGAATTTTCTCCTCCAGATCGCGGATCGACTCCATGAAAATACGGTGCGCTTCCGCCGGCCCGGAGTAGGGCGCGAAGTAGCGCGCGGTGTCTCCGTCGGAGCCGCCTTTGGTGGACATCCAATAGAGGTGGTCGGAGCTTTGAAGGCGGCCCCAGGTGCAGATCAGCTTTTTGTCGCCGCTCTCCAGAACTCTGCTCTCCAGGTTGTTGATGGCTTGCAACGCCTCTTTTTGCATGGCGTTGCCGGTCCAGGCGGAGAGATCGCGCTCGGCATCCGCCCATGAGGTGACTTTCGGGCAATCGTATTCCTGTTTTGCCGGATAAATGGAGACGGCCTCGGACGGAGTGACCCATTGGGAGCCCGCTTCAATTAGAATTTCCGGGACTTTTTTCCAGAACTCGTAGATCCCGTTTTCCGCCTTCTGATGTTCTCCGATCGATTCGTAGTCCATGAAAAGGTTTACGATATCACCCGGTGACTGGCCGATCCAATCGGTGAATTTCTCCCACGTGAGCGGATAGCCGCCCCACGAGGGATCGGAAAAGCGGAACGCGAGATCGTTCGAAAGCTCGTGATTGCGGAGAAGTGTCTTGATGCGCGCGGTGTCGGGAGCGCGATACACGTAGTTCGGCGAGTGGTCCCATATGAAGCCCGGAGTCCCCTCGGCGATGACCCCTTCGAAGCCCAGAGTCTCGGCTTTCGCGGCGATCGCGTCGTTGTAGATCAGCTCGGAGTTTCGGAAAACCTTCGGACGCACGGAGAAACACTCCTCCATGAGATCCAGATGCAGATCCACCTGCCGCTCGAATTCCTTTCCGGAATATACGAAGGCAAGCGAGTGGTGGTAGGTTTCCGCGAGCAATTCGACACCGCCGGAAGCGACCAGTTCCTGGAAGGATTCGAGCACATCGGGGCGGAATCTCCGAAACTGCTCGATGGCGGTCCCGGTGATGGAGAGAGCCATTCGGAACATGCCTTTGTTCTCCCGGATGCGCTCCAAGAACATGCGGTTGGCGGGCAGGTAGCAGTTGTCCGCCACGCGGTCGAGAATGCGGCGGTTCAACGCGTCATCCTCGTAGGGAGGAGTGAGGCACGGGTTCCCGGTGCGGACCGGAAGCAACCGGTGGGGCTGGTGCACCTGGAAGTATAGGCAGACGTCTGGCATGGGCTGGGGTGGGTTTTTTCAGGCTTCGGGGGATCGGAGGGCTACTTATCATCGCCATCCGCCTTTGCAACTGCCGGATACGTGCCTTGTCCTGGTAAATTTTTCATGTTCCGAGCGTGGGGAAATGAATCGGATTACTTTCCGGAGTGGAAGCCGTTCGGAGGGCCTGCGCGAGCCCTTGCCACTAAGCGATTTGTGGAATCTCAGTGCCTCAAGCCGAGTTTTTTCAGTTTCGGCTCCACGACGAACTGGCAGTAGCCCGCCCCTGGATTCTGGAAATAGTAGTCCTGATGATATTTCTCGGCCGGATGGAATTCGGCGGCCGGAGTGATCTCCGTAACGATGGGGTCGGTGAAATTGCTCTGTGCCGCGGCTTTCGAGGCTTCGGCGATCTCGCGCTGGTCTTCGCTTTCGAGAAAAATGGCAGACCGGTACTGGGTTCCCGAGTCATTCCCCTGGCGGTTGAGTTGGGTGGGGTCGTGAAGATCCCAGAACCAGGCGAGAATCTTTTCAAAATCGATTTTTTCCGGGTCGAACACCACCCGGACGACCTCGGCATGACCGGTCCGGCCGGTGCATATGTCCTGATAGGTCGGGTTTTCCGTTTCTCCACCCATGTAGCCGGAGACGGCGGAATACACGCCATCGATCTGATTGTAGGCGGCTTCAACGCACCAGAAACAGCCGGCGCCGAGGGTGATGACGGCGGCTCCGTCTGGAATTTCGGGAGAGTTGGCGGGAGAACGGGTGTCGGCGGTATTCATTGCAATCGTTTCCCGGAACCTGGGGTCGGATTTTCCAGAATCAAGTTTTCAAGGAGAAACGGTTCTGGCGGGCTACCGATACCGGGTTCGCTCCCGATAGCGTCCGATTTCAACGCCGTATCACGTTCTCCCGCCAACTCTTTCGGAAAACGGGACGGGCACGGCACAGGCGGTTTGTACCAACGAATCGGGTCCCCGCTATTTTTCCAGGACGATCGAATCGAAACTGAAGCCGTCCACCGCAGCGCCGGTCCCCGGATCCCCGATCACGGACAGATACAGGTTGTAGGACACGGCGTTCGCAAATCTCGGGGTCTGGTCGGAATACGCCCGGATATTGAATGAGTAGTCTCCTCCGAGCATGGTGTCCCACTGAAGGCTCGTCTCGCCGAGAAACGACCCGTCCTCACCGAAGAAAAACACGCCGACCGAGAAATATCCGTCGCCTATCCTTTCCGTGCCAGTGAGCTTGAGTTCCGGAAAGCGTTGGAGGTCGAAGCGTCCGGATGCCGCCGTAAATCCATCGGCGGCGATCTCTCCGGCATTTTCATAGAAATCGAAAGTGGCGAAGCCGTTGCCACTGCCCGCCCAGAGCACCTCGAGTTTCCCGAGCGGGCGGATGTTGAGAGAAGCGAGCGGTCCCGGATATGGATGTTCTCCAGGTTTGCGAAATCATCGGTATAGGCTCCTTCCCGGACCGGGGCCGACTCGGTGGCAAGCACCGCGGAGGACTCGCTGATCTTGTTTCTGATCGTGTCCGGTTGGGAGGAAAGCCTGAGTTTCGCGAGTCTCGCGAATACTCCCATCTCGCCCGGCCTGGATGGAACGAGACGTCCGACCGGGTCAGGATGGAAGGAGTCTCCGGCGACCAGAACGCGGGTCTCGCTTCTCGGGCCCAGCGATTTCACCCGGACCTTTCCTTCGAACACCCGGATCTCATCGAAATCGTTCCTTCGGGAGCGGATCCCGAATTCCGTCCCGAGATCCTCCGCCTCCAGCTCGGGCGTGGTGACCGTGAAACCTTCGGCTCCGTCGGCGACTTGGAACCAGCCCGCTCCTTCATCGAGTCTGATCGCGTTGTTTCCGAGCACGGTCAGATCGCACGGACCTTCCAGAACAGCCCGGACGCCCTCGGCGAACCAGCATTCCACCGTGCCGCTGTCGATCCGCAGCCGTGATCCTTCGGAGAGCAGATTCGGTCCCGTTTCCTTTCGCGGCCCGGTGTGTGCCACCGTGTAGGAAGCGCCGGAGGAGACGTGGAACTCATTCCGATAGATCCTGCTTTCCCCGATCCTCCACCACAGGACGCCAAGCACACAGAACACCATGAGCACCGCCGCGATCGCCGACCAACGGACCCAGCGTCTGCGCTCGAGGGAGAGAATGCGTTCGATGGGAATCACGCCGCGCATTTCGTTCGCCCGGCTGCTCTGTGCGCGCACTTCGAGCGCGTTCTGAAAATGTATGATGTCGCGGTAAACCTCGCGCGCCGCGGGATCGTTCCTAAGCTCCGCTTCCAGGGCGGCGAGCGCATCGACATCGCTTTCCCCGTCGAGAATACGGAAAATCTCGTTCTCCAGTTCGTCGCGGTTCATGCCGTTCCTCCTATCCCTTGTTTCTCGATACATCGTTTGAGGATTTTCCGCAGGCGCATCAGGGAGATCCTGAGTGCTCCGGGCTGCTGGCCGATGAGTTCGGCATACTTCCGGAGCGAGCAACCGGAGGAATACCGGTGGCGGATGAGATCCTGTTGCTTCGTATCGAGTTTGCCGATGCAGTTCTCCAGCGCGTTCAGATAGTCCTCGTGAACCGGTCCCGGGGGTGTGGTTTCCGCCATGATCTCCATCAGCTCCTTCGAAAACTGGAGCTGGTTTTCCTTTCGCATCTTCGTCCGCAGCTTCATCACCTCGAACTGCGCGATGCGGAACGCCCAGGCGATGAAATTGCTGCCTTCCTCGAACTGCTCCCGCTTGTCCCACAGGACCAGGTTGGTTTCCTGAAGGATATCGGCGACATCCGGGGAACCCGGAACCAGACTGATGATGAAGGCGCGGATATCTCCCTGATGCCGGGTCAGCAACCTTACGTAGCTCTGGGATTTGTCGAGGTTCTCCATCGGGATGCGGATTCCCCGCTCCGCCGTGCGATCAGCGGCGCGGGGAGTGAAAAACGGGCCTAGGCGCGGCGACGGCGCAGTCCGAGCAGCAAACCGCCGAAGCCGAGAAGCGCGGCGGAAGCCGGCTCGGGAACGGCCTCGAAAGAGCCGAAACTGAAGCCGTCCACCGCGGCTCCATCATTCGGATTGCCGATGATCGCGACGCCGATCGTGTATGAATCGGCATTCAGGAAATTCGGATTCATCGTGGTCGCTGCCGCGGCGGTTGCGGCGGCCGCGAGGTCGAATGAAAAATCGCCTTCGACATTGGTGTCGCCTTGCAGGCCTGTTTCTCCGACGAAATCGTTTGCCGCATCAAAGTAGAACGCGGTCACGGAGAAGAAGCCGTCACCGATGCTCTGTGCTCCGTTGATCCTGAAAGTAGGCAGGGTCCCCACACTGAAGCTGTCGGTTGCGTTGCTGAACCCGACCTGGGCAGTGGTTTCCGCACCCGGGTAGAAGTCGAACAGGGTGAACCCGTTCGTGAGTCGCGTCGCCGAAATCCGGCTTGCGGAAGCACTGACGGAAATCTCTCCGGTGTTCCGGTTGAAAACGTTTTCGGTGTTGTCGAAGTCGTCGGTGAAGGCGGACGTGGTGACTGCCGCGTTGGCTGCGGTGATTGCGGTGAGGAGCAGTCCGGCGACTGCCGCTGCGCGTGATGGGGATTTGATTGTCGGATTCATTTTCGTGGTTTCGATCGTTTGGTTGTTGATTGGTATTCGGGAGATTTTAAGTCGGATGGACAACTACATGCCGTCCGCGTTGAAGCCGAGCGCGGCACTGTTCGCTTTGGATCCGCCGGTCCATTGGAAGCGGCTGAAGTTTTCCATTTCAGAGCGGGAAACCGCCTCCACGTGTCCGTCGAGGAAACAGAAATTCGCCCGATCGTTGAAGTGGAAGCCGATCAGGTTCAGCTCGTAGATGCCCTGCCATCCGCGCCACTCGCCGGCCCGGTCGCCGAAGAGACGGAACGCGCCGGGTTCCGGTATCCGGAGAGTCCGCAGGGAGTTGTATTTCCCCCAATGGGTGTATGAGTTCTCCTCGGGAGACGAGGACATCTGGTTCAGGGAAAAGTTCACCGCGAATCCCTTTTTGTCCGTGTCGGAAAGTGTCCGGTAGCCCGCCTTGGTGCGGTAGAGATCCGGCTGGAGGCTCGCGTCGCCCGGCTTGAAGGTGACTCCCGCGTACGGCGCGAGGACCTCCGTCCAGTGGTCCGAGCCGGTGGCCGGGGGCAGGATGTTCTGGTTGTCGCCGGAATAGGAAACGGCGGCGATCCCGAGCTGCCTCAGTTTCGTGGCGCTCTCCACCGCCTCCGCCTTGTTCTTCATTTTGCTGAAAACGGGGAAAAGTATCGCGGCGAGTCCCGCGATGAGGGCGATCACCACCAGGGTTTCGGTGAGGGTGAATCCGTCACTCGAACGGCGCTCCGGTAGTGGTTTGTGAGAGAAAGCGGGCATGGGTCCTTGGTTGTTCTGGATTTCCCCTCGCCTTGGATTCCAACGGCGCGGGGATGCCGGCAGCGATCACCACCAGGCATCACATACCCGCCGGAATACGAAAACGTTACGCGGAAAATTTAGATTTCCGTGAGAGGAGTGTTTCGGAATCTTCTCCGAAAGGATATCCGGTTGGGCTGCGTATCCCCGCCCTCTTATGCGAAAATCAATCGGACTACTTTCAGCCCTTACACTCACGGCCCATGCCCAGACACCCGCGTACCGCGCGGATGACTTCTCAGATTATGTCGGAATCAGCGGTGCGCCCGTCAAGACGGGGATCGTCCCGGAGGGTCCCATGAAAGGTGCGGGCACGACCTTCGAGCCGGAGGTATTCTACGATCTCGGCGTAAGGAACTACCGGATGCCCCTGAAATACGCGCTCACTCTTCCCGACCAGCCCGCGCAGGTGGAGAGGGCGTACCGCGACCATGGCGCGCGCGCGATGATGCTGATCGATCACAATAAAACAGTGCCGGAGGAGATCGCCGGGTTGGTGAAACAGTATGTTCCCGGCTCCATCGCCGAGGTGGAAGGGCCCAACGAGGTGAACAACAAGTTCGGTCAGAATCTGAACTCAAAATACAAGGGCCGGACCGACGAGGCCGCCGCCGCTCTCTTCATGGATGATGTTTACAAATCCCTGAAAGCCGATCCCGCGACAAAGGACATCCCGGTCGTCGCCTTCACCTCGATTTTTTCCGATTACCGCGAGGCGCGTCCGCACGACAGCTTCGATTACGGAAACGTGCATTCCTACCAGGGATACGGCGTTCCTAGTAGTTCGCTGCTGATGAACTTCACCCGTTTCAACAACATCTACCCGGCGGGCGCGACCATCAAACCCTTCGTTCCCACCGAATGCGGCTACAACGTGGAGGCGGACAAGGCCAACGGCACTTTCACCACCGGCTCCCTCCGCGCCCAGGCGCTGAACATCCCGATGCTCCTCACCGAGTATTTCAATCACGGCATAAAGCGCGCCTACCTCTTCGCCATCCACAACGCGGATGGATACGGGCTGCTCGAAAGCGACCTGAAAACCAAGCGCCCGTCCTACTTCGCCCTGAAAAACCTGCTCGCGGAGATCAAGGACGCGGACTGGAATCCGGAGTCGCTGAAATGGGAAGGCGGCACCGGTTTCACTCCCCGCGCCCTCATGTTCACCACCCCCGGTGCGCCCGATTCCGTGCACAGCCTCACTCTCCAGAAGGAATCCGGAGAGTGGCTGCTGCTCATCTGGAACGAGAAGCCGAACTTCTGGCAGCCGGACAAGCGCGACATCCGCAACGATGCCGTGCCTGTCACTCTCAAGCTCACCACACCGCTTGAAAAATCCGTGGAAATCCTCACCCAGAACGACAAGGGCGCATACGACAGGTCCGCCGCCGAGATCAAGGACGGCAGCGTCACCATCCCCGTTCCCTCCTCTGTGACGATCGTGAAATTCAGGCCCGCCGCCGGTGTGGAGGTCGATACGAAAGCTCCTGCCGCGCCATCCGGCCTCACCGGAACCGCCACGGAAACCGAAGCGAATTTCTCATGGAAGGCCGTGCCGGACGAAGACCTGGCCGCTTACCTCGTATTCCGCAACGATGCGTTTCTCACCGCTACCAAAGAGCTTTCCCACAAGGACTCCTCGGCGTGGATACGCCCCGGCCTCGGCTACCGCTATTCCGTCCAGGCGGTCGACAAGGCGGGCAACCTCTCGGCCCGTTCCGAAACCGTTATCGTCACCCCGGACAAGCGTCCCGACTTTATCGTCACCTCGCTGGAGGAGCCGCAGGTCGTGGACGGGAAATACAAGATCAAAGGCACCTTCCGGAACGTAGGGAACGGCGCGTCGCCGAACGGGGTCTCGTGTGTGATGCTCTTCCACGTCGATGGGAAAATGGTCGGGTACGGTGCGAAGCACGAGCAATCCATCGCCGCGGGGGAGATCGTCCCCATCGAGATCACCGGAGGGGAAGCCACCCCGGGCACCCACATCCTCACCGCCCACGTCGATGACATCAACCGCATCGGCGGCGAGAGCAACGAGACCAACAACAAGGCGGACCGCACCTTTGTCATCGGTGACGCGCCGGCCGGCACCCTTGGGGCCAGCAGCCAGCCCGCGAACTATCTCTACGATCTCACGAATGAAGGCACCCTCGACTGGATCGCATGGGGCACGGACGGAAAGGGCAGCATGGATCGCAGGAAAGACGGCCCCGGCCTCTTTTCCGAAATTTCCTCCGTCGGCAAAGGCTACATGGACGCCACCGTAGGTAGCGGCGTGCGCCTCACCTGGAGCGATGGGCGAACGAAAGAAAAAAGTGAGGGAACCAATACGGGATTCTGGTTGAACAATGTCGGTCACGGCTTCGAGTTCTCCGTCCCAGCCACAAGCAAGGAGCGCACTCTCAAAGTCATCGTCGGCGGCATCAACGGAGCCAGCGGGAAATTCATCGCCAAACTCTCCGACGGCTCCGCCCCCGAATACGTCTCCACCACTTTCACCGGCGAAGGCGCCATGGACTGGGCCTCCGTTCCCGGAGCCTTCAACGCCCTCTACACCGTGAAATTCAGCTCTCCCAATCCGGATGCGAAACTGACGGTCCAGTGGATTCTCGATCACGAACCCAACCAGTTCGCCGGTCAAGTCCGCCTCCAGGCCGCCACGCTCTCCGAATAAGGGGAAACGCGTTTCCAGCCGCTGGCGAAGAATCGAGAACCCAGCGTCCCGCCTTAGCGAAAACGAGGCGGGACGTCTTTCTTTTCGGGTTCGGAAACGCGCGGTTCCAAGCTCATCCGAAACGAGAATTTTCCGTCGCAGCCGGAAGGTTCCCCAAGATGGACATACGGACCGCGCATCTGGGGACCGGTGCCTGAAAACACTCTGCCGCACCTTTTATCCGCGGCCGGAAAGGAGTGCTGGATACGTGATCGGGACGGCGGCATCATCCCTCCATGATCTGGCAGAAAATCAAAGATATCTTCGGAGGTGCGGAGCATGTTCAGGCGGTTTTCAAAGACGAGTGGATCGCGCTGCTGGAGGAGAACCTGCCACTCTATTCCCACCTGCCCGACGAGCTGCGCCAGCGCCTCCACGAGCGCGTCGCGCGCTTCGTTTCCTCCACCCGGTTCGAGGGCTGCAACGGTCTGGAACTCACCGAGGAGATGATCCTGACCGTCGCCGCGCAGGCCTGTCTGCTGGTCGTGAACCGCGAGGGGGAACCCTATCCCGAGCTGCGGAACGTCTATCTTTATCCGGATACTTTCAGCTCCGTGCAGAAGCGGCAGGACGCGTTCGGGATCGTCACGGAAGGGGAGGTGCACCGGCTCGGCGAATCGTGGGAAACAGGTACGGTCATCCTTTCCTGGTCGTCCGTGGAGCACGGGGCGAGGAACATCCACGACGCGGAAAACGTGACCTTCCACGAATTCGCCCATCAGCTCGACCACGAGGACGGGGCGACCGATGGGGCACCCGGACTGCCCAGTCGGGAAGCCTACCGCTCCTGGGCGCGGGTCTTCCGCGAGAACTACGCGGATTTCCAGAACCTTCTGGAACGCGGGAAACGGACCGTCATCGACCCCTACGGAGCCACCAACCCGGCCGAGTTCTTCGCGGTCGCCACCGAGACGTTTTTCGAGAAGCCCCGGCAGCTCCACAGGAAGCGCCCCGAGCTGTATGCCGAGTTGAAAGGGTTTTACGGCCTGGATCCGGAGGCTTGGATGGGAGGATAAGAACACCTGCTTCCAGCCGCCAGCATAGGACTGGTGAACGGTCTACTGCGAGTTGTTCTGGCCGATCATTCCGACCCACGCATCCACGAGGCCGGTGCTCACCTCTCAGCCCTCGGAGCGTTCGATCGTTTTCCCGCCCTCTTGCAATTCCCACGCCCATTGCTTTCCGGTTTCGATCCCGTAGCCTTTGATCGCCGGACCATCGAGTCCGTTGGCCCGCATCACGCCGAGAACTTCCTTCCCACCGCCGAGATCGACTTTCACGGCATAGCCGTTTTCAATTTCCAGGACCTCGGCTGGCTTCGCGGGATTTTCCCCGAAGGTATTGGCCGTCTCGGTGAGAAATTTCGCGGATTCATCAGCGGTCAGTCTCGCCGCACCGGGAAACGCGTTTCCGAACACACCGGTCGGTCCGCAGGGGATAGTCAGCACGGACATTTTCCGCTTCGGATTGAACGCCATTCTGTTACCCGCTACCAGCACTCCGTCGACCTGTCCGAAGCGCAGCCCGGGTGCCGGGCTTCCTCCTACGCGCGCTTCGTTCCCCACGAAGAAAAACGGTCCGCGCTTCACTCCTTCTTCCTTGGTCCGGTGCAGCACCAGCGGAGTCCCGTTGGGGCCGGTGAAAATATTGTTCGCTACGATCACGGCACCGGTCGATCCACTACCGCCCATGGGAAGGGCGAGTAGGCGGGAACCTCCGAACCGGTTTCCGATCACGCGCACATCACCGCAAGACCAGTCTTTCCCGTAGGGCTCGATATCGAGCAGTCCGCGGCGGGAATCGTTGATGTCGTTGTCCTCGATCAGGATCCCGAACGCGTTTCCCACGGCCATGCCCTGCCGCCCGGTGCGCTCGATCCTGCACCTCCGGACGATGACATCGCGGCTTCCCTTTGAGATATATACCCCGTCGCCCCAGACATCACTGGCGTGGACCGCCTCAAGTGTGATTCCTTTCACCCCGAGAATATCGAAGGCATGCTGGGCCTCACGGTTGTAATCGTATTCTCCCTCGCGCCCCCCGTCCTTGTAGGCTCCGATCACGCGCATGTCGCGGACGGTGATGTCCTCGCAGTCCTTGATCAGCCACTGGGACCGGGTCCGCACCATCTTCCAGCCGGAGTAGTTGTCCTTTTTCCCGTAGTCCGGCAGGGGATCCGTGGCGCGAATCGTCGCGCCATTGCCTTCCAGCACGATTGACTTCTTACCCTCAAGCAACAGGGTGCCCTCGATCCTGTATTCCGCCTTCTCGGGGAAACTCAAGGTCGATCCGTCGGGAAGTTCTTTGAGAAACGCATTGAGCTCCACCGTGACATCCCTCCCGGCCGCCGTGGTGATGGCATCCGGGATGGAGACGGTTCCGGCGGAAAGCTGCGCGACCAGGAAGGCGGCCAGAAGCGGGACGAGAGTCTTATGCATCCAGACGGATACGGCTCCCTCCCCGGGGCTTTTTCAAAATGGTCAGACAGTGCAGATCTCCACGCCTTGCCTGAGACTGGCGAGCTTGTCCTCGCGCCTGGGGATGAACTCCTGGGCGACGTAACCGGTGAATCCGGTATCGGCGATCGCTTTCATAATGGCGGGGTAGTAGAGTTCCTGGGTCTCGTCGATCTCGTTGCGGCCCGGAACCCCGCCGGTGTGGTAGTGGGAGAAATATTCGTTCTTCGCTTTGATCGTGGAGATGATGTCACCCTCCATGATCTGCATGTGGTAGATATCGTAGAGCAACTTGAATTTTTCGCTGCCGACCATGTCCACGAGGCCGGTGCCCCATTTGCTGAGATCGCACATGTAGTCGGCGTGGTTCACGCGGGAGTTCAGCAGCTCCATGGTGACGACGATGCCGAGTTTCTCAGCCAGGGGCATGATGCGCTTGAGGCCGGCGGCGCAGTTCTCCATGCCTTCCTCGTCATCCATGCCATCGCGGTTTCCCGAAAAGCAGATGAGCTGCCTGGCACCGACTTCCGCGCATTGCTTGAGCTTCGCCTCGTAGGCTTCCTGGAGCGCGTCGTGATGCTCCACGCGATTGAAGGATTTCTCGATCCCGCCGACTTTCACCCCGTCCTCCGTGGTCCCGGCCGGGGAGGTGACCAGGGCGCAGGTGAGTCCGTGTTTTTCCAGGGTCGGGAAATCCGAGGTATCTAGTAGTTCCACGGATTCCAGTCCGATTTCCTTGGCTGCGACACAGAAGTCATCCAGCGGGATATCGTTGTAGCACCATTTGCAAACGGAGTGGTTGATCGCGCCATCGGCTCCGGCTTTCGCAGCGGATTTCTCGGCGGCGGAGATACGCGCGCCCAGCGAGGCAGCGGTCGCGGTGATGGCGGCGAACTTCGCGGAGCTTCCGAGAAAACCGCGGCGGGTGAATCGGTTGTGTGGGATTTCTTTCATGCGCCCAAGCTTGGCCTTTACCGCGCACGGGGCAAGAAACAAGAAATCCCACCAAGCGGATTTTTATTTCGTATAACTTAAGTATTTTCTTGGGAGATGGCCCGTACTTTGCTAAACGGGTAGGCATGTTGGAAGAATGGAAGGTAGCAGGTCGTGATCGTTTCACGTGCGCGGATCTTGATTTTCTCAGTGAGGTTCTCACCGGCGGACAGAAGCGGACCTGCGTGGCGAAGCTCTGGGAGGACCCGGGTGCGCTGCGCGAAATGCTCGATCTGAAAGAGGTCCTGCGCGGTGTGATCGATTCGCCGGCGGCCCTCCGGGTCTCACCGGACTTCTACTTCTACGTGTTGGTGCGGCACGCGTTCGTGCAGGCGGGTATCACCCGGCCGGACCTCGCGGATTACGTTTCCCGGATGCTCGCCAAACGTGTGGGCAGCGTGGGGGAGGATCCTACCCAGGACATCACCCGGGGCTATACGCATGCTTCGGATTTTCTGGCGGTGATATCGAACGCGCACGGCAGGATGAAATTCCACCTCCAGGTGGCGGCGGGGAACCAGTTTCTGGCCCTGACCGGCATGTTCCCCGGTTTCATCGAGAAACGCAACGAGCAGTCCGGTGCCCCGGATCTGGGTTTCTACGAATCCTTCGCCCAGCGCTCGTTCCGATCCGCCGCTGCCAACCGCAACTCTTCCACCACCGTTTCCCGCGAGCTGCTCGGCGCGCTTTCCGACGTGCTCCCGGATGCCCGGCGCTCGCTCAACCGCATCGCCGAGGAGTTCGTTTTCCTCGGGGACTGATCGCGCCCGCCCGATCACTTCGTTTTCCAGGAAACATCTTCGAAACGCCATCCGTCGCCGCCTTTCACCCAGTGGATCGTGACGAGATACACCCCGTCGGCAGGGCGGTAGGCGGGCAGCTCCATAAGTGCGTCGACGACGACGGTCACCGTCGCCTTGTCATCCTCGATACTGATGTCGGCGAAATTCCTGATACGGAAATCCGCGCTCTTCGCGTTCTGGCAGATCCATGAGAATCCGGACTCCAGCTCCTGTTTGTCGAAGCTGCCGTTCGCATCACCGATCTCCGGTGCGGTGATTGTCACCCGGGGTGCGAGCATCGCGTTCATGGAAAACACTTTCGCCTGACGGATCGCCGCGCCCGTCCCCGCATTGATCGACATCACTTCCATCAGGTGCTTCGTGCGCCGCATGATCACCTGCTTCGGCGACAGCAACCACACGCCGATGGGAATGAAAATCAGAAGGATGGCGAGCAGGAACCAGAGGCGTTTCATAGGGGATGGATGTGGATGGGAACCGCGATAGTATAATCAACCGGCTTGTTTTGTCGCGCCATGATTCGTCCGGTTTCGATCCGAAGATATTCTTGTCTTGAAATCCGGATTCGGGAACCATCGTGGATGGGTATGACCAATCCGTTCAAACGCGTTTCGCAGGCGCCGACCAACCCTGATGCCGCGCCGAAGAAAAGCCGGGTTTTCGATGTCGCCGATCTCTACGAGGAACCGGTTCCGCTTGATGAGAGCGGAGATGACGGCGCGGCGGCGAGCGCTCTGGATGAGAAGCTCAGGCAGGCGTATTTCTGGATAGTCAACTCGGCCATCATTTCGCCGCACTACGATATCGAATACAACGACGGCCCTCCGGCGCGGTTCACGGTGGGGGATGGCAAAACCCGCCTGACGTTACCGTCCGCGCAGAGTTATTCGAGCTTCGTCCTGCTGCCGCTCCTGACCTTCGCCGCAAGGCGGAAATGCCTTTTTGTCGGTGGTCCCGGACGAGGAAAAACCGCCAGCGCCATGCTGATGGGCGTGCTGGCGGGCTACCCGGTGCGGGAAGTGCGGCGGGCGATGCAGCACGGCCACCCGCAGATGACCATCGCAGATCTTTTGGGAAATCCGCTCCCGGCCGATCTCGTCGCCGCGCAGAAAATGGAGGACATCCGCATCGCGTGGCGACCCTGGCTGGGGCAGCGGGTGAAAATCATCGACGAATACAACCGGATTCCGACCCGCACCCAGAGCGCGCTGCTCACCGTGATGGGGGATAACTACGCGGAAATCCTCGGCCATATCAAAGAGTGCCCGGAGTCCGCATGGTATCTTACCGCGAACGACGACCAGGGTGGCGGGACCTATCAGGTGATCGAGGCGCTGCGCGACCGCATCGATGTCATCGTGCCGGCACTGGCTTTCAATCCGCGTTTTCTCGGCACTCTGCTGGAGCGCATCAAGGACGACATCCGGCCCGAGGAGTTGGTTCCAGGTGAGATCATTTTCACTGAGGAGGAAATCGACAGACTCCAGAAGCTGATCCGCGCCATAGAGGTCCCGGGGGATGTGCGTCGGCGCTTGGAATTTTTCTCCAGCCATTTCGAGTTTTTCGAGCCTGCCGCCGCTCAGTTCGAATATATGACAAAGGACACCGCCCGCCTCGCTGGTGCCGAGTGGCCGGAACTCACCTCGCGGGACAACGGCAGGGACCGGCTCAAAGATCTCGGCTGCCAGACACGCAACGGGCTTTCCGTGCGGAACCTGATGACTTTGCTGATTTACGCCAAGGCGATGGCGTTTTTCCGGGGGCAGGCTTCCGTTTCTCTCGAAGATGTCCGCCAGATCCTGCCCTTCGTCCTTCATGAAAAGCTGCTCCCGGATCTCGACGCGCCATTTTTCGGAACCAAAGAGAACGGTCCGTTGCGCACCGACCGGATCGGGTGGTTGCGGCGTGTGTTCGATCTTTCGTGCGCGGAGTTCGACCGACTGGATCTGGACCGCACGGATCCTGTCGGCGAGTTGGCGGCGGAGTTCGAGATCGGACTGGAAAGGCTCTCGGAAAACGATACCCGCACCCGCTTGGAAAAAATCAAGCGACTCATCACCAGCCTGCTCCAGGGAGGGAAACTCTACGGCCATCTGCACGACGACCTGATGCAGCTGAAATATCTCCACCAACGCTACAGCAACTACCTCCGCTGGCTGAAAACCCGCTGACAAGACATGCTCGCGCCCGCCCTGACAGATTTCCTCCGCGCCCGCCGGCCTGACTGCAACGCGCGGTTCGCCGCCGCACGCAGGCGCTGGCCCCGGCTCGATGCGGAGGATTTTTCGCTCTTTTTGCGGGATCAGGTTTCGCCCCTGGCCGCCGCGCTGGATGTCGGAAATTCCCACCAGGTTCTCGCGCACGCGTACGGCATCGGTCTGCAGCTGGTCGCGGAGAAACTCGCCGGGCCGTCCGCGACGAATCCCGCCATCAACCTGATTTGGAACGAAGCGTTTCCCCGCATGCCGGGACTCATCGCCGGGTCGCCGCGGCGGGTGCTGGTCGCTCTCGGAAATGCCGCGCACCAGCTCGCCGCCACTCCGGACACGACACCGGATATCTGGAGGAAACGCCTTGTGGATTTCATCCCGAAACTCTCGGATCCCGATGAGCTTCTGGTCATGGCCCAGGTGCTCGCCTGGCGTGCCGGCCTCTCCCATTTCCGGAAAGCCGCGCTCTCCGCAGCCGACTCTCTGCCGCCGGAGCTCGCGCTCGAAGCCCTGGATGCTCCGCCCGGTTCGGATTGGGCCGCCTTCCGCGATGCTCACAGCCGCGATCCTTGGTTTGGCTACGATGCCCATGGCTGGGTGATCGACCCTGGCAGCCCCGGCCATAAGATCGGCTCCTTCCGGGGCTTCGGCGGGCTTTTCCTAACCCCTCCGCAAGTCACCACGAGCGAGTCGGAAATTTTCGTGATCAGTGGCGGGGACGCGTGGATTCTGGTGGCGGATGCTTTCGGAGCCACCTTGCACCGGGCGTCTCCGGAGGAAATCGGAAACGCCGTCCGGGCTCCGTCGGCTCGGCCGATCTCGCCAACACCCATGTCCGCACCTCGCCCCGGAGCCATTCGGTTTGGGTCGGTCCGGGAACCTCCAGCGAATGAAAGCGACGGATCTAACAAGCAGTTGGAAGGATGCCTGGCCCGCCGCGCTTTCGGCGTGGAGCCGCTACACCCAGCTCGGCCCTCCCATGCTTTGCGAGACCGGTGAAGCCGCCCGCAAGGCGGATCTCACCGGCAGTTTCGCAATGATTCGCCTCCAGGACCAGACCATCGTGGTGAACCTCGAGGACGTTGCGAAAAAAGGTCTGGAGGATTATGCCGTGGAAATTCTCGCTCACGAAATCGGCCACCATGTCCTCGCTCCCGCCACTCTCACCGATCACGCCCGTTGTCTTGCAAGCATGCGCCGCGCCCTGCCGACCGTCGAAGCGCAGGCACCCATGGTGGCGAACCTCTACACGGATCTTCTCATCAACGACCGGCTCCAACGCTCCGCCGGGCTGCGTATGGATGAGATTTACAAACTGCTGGGGAACCGTCCTATCACCGAGCTTGGACCCGGCACCCTGTGGACACTTTATCTGCGTATCTACGAGTATCTCTGGTCGCTTCCGCGCGGCTCGCTCGGCGGTGGCCCGACTGATGACGCGCTGGAAGGCGATGCCTGGCTGGGGATGCGGCTGGTCCGCAGTTATGCTTCGGATTGGCTGGGTGCCGCCGGGAAGTTCGCCGCCCTCCTACTGCCGCACCTTCTCGCCGATCAACAAGCTGCCGAAGATTTCGCCGCCCTTCACGATACCCGCAGTGCCGGCGCGGGTGGAATTCCTCCGGGCCTGACCGATTTCTCCGACGATGAGGGCGATATCGGCCACCCTTCCATGGATCCCCGCATCACCGGACTGGATCCGGGTGAAACCGGGAAGAGCGACCCGCCCCCGATCCCGGCAACGGCGACACTCCCGGGCCGGGGGCAGCAGCGGCAGCCGTTCGAGTATGCGGAAATCCTTCGCGCCGCAGGTTGGCCGGGCAGCGAACACGATGCGGCGATCGAATATTACCGGGAGCTGGCCCAGCGCCATCTCGTCCGCTATCCGCGCCGTCCGGCTCCGGAAAGCACCGAGGCTCTGCCGGAGGGACTCGAGCCGTGGGAGATCGGCGATCCGCTCGACGAGTGCGATTGGTTCCAATCCGTCCTGCAGAGTCCCGTTATCGTCCCCGGTCTCACTACGGTGCGCCGCGTCTATGGCACCAGCCCGGGAAAGGAGCTCCACCGCGAACCCATCGATCTGGACATATACGTGGACAGCTCCGGCTCGATGCCGAATCCCGCGATCCATCTTTCCTATCCGGCACTGGCGGGAGCCATCATCGTGATATCCGCTCTTCGCGCCGGAGCCAGGGTGAGAGCGACCCTTTGGAGCGGCAGGAACCAGTTCCAGACCACTCCCGGATTCATACGGGAGGAAACGGAGATCCTGCGCGTTCTGACCGCCCATTACGGAGGTGCGACCCAGTTTCCCATCCACGCCCTGCGGGAAATCTTCGCCACCCGCCGTCGCGATGAACGGCCCGTGCACGTGCTTTCCATTTCCGATGACGGAGTGACCACCATGTTCGAGGATCTCGACGAACACGGAAAACCCGGATGGGAAACCACCGCCCGGGCGATGGAAAGAGGACGCGGCGGAGGCACGCTCGCGCTGAACATTCCCGCCGATTGGGAAAGCGGAAAGCGCCATACCTATTACAAGAATCTGGTGGCCATCCTCCAGAGAGCGCGGGACGAGGAGGATTGGGAAGTCCATGCGGTCCCCGGCTTGGAGGATCTCGTGGCTTTCGCCAGTGCGTTCAGCCGCCAGAAATTCGGTCCGGCGAATGAGCACCGGTCCGCACCCGTAAGATCATGAACCAGGAAGGACCCACACTTGAGCGGCTGTTGCGCCGGTTGATCGAAACACCGGCGGATTTTCTGGCGGAACCACTTTGTTCCAACGGCCACGGGATCATCCACGTTCCGGCTGTTGTTTCCGATCTGCTGGAGCTTCACGGTAGCACCGGAACGGATGTGGGGTTCCTCATGCCCGGAGATTCAGCCACCCTCCGTCGCAGCGCCGGGGTTTCGCTCCTGCTCTGCTGGCTGCTGGCAGATTCCGACCTCATTTCGCTGAAAATCCCGGCCACAGATCTGTATACGCTGCTCACGAATGGCGCCATGGAGCTCGCTTCCCAGAACCCGGCCACCAGATACCGCGATGATTCCGAACGCCGGGAAGAATTTGTCCGCTTCGCTCTGGCGCGGCTCGATCTGCGGCCCTCCGGCGAGTCACCGCTCCAGGCGCGGGACAGGCTGACCACACTCAGCTCCATCGAGAGAAACCGGGTTCTGGCAGCGTCCCGCGCCGCCGAGCAGCGGGCGCGCGAAATCCGGGAAACGCTCGCCCGCCAGGCCGCCAGGGAATCCGCCGACAAATACACCCGCGAATGAACGATCCCGGTCCAACGGATGCGGAGCGCTATCCGCTGCTGGGTGAGGCCGGCCGCCGGATGCTGGAGTTCCTGCGCGAGCATCCAAGCGCACCAGTTTATCGAAACACAAGCGGCAACCGTCTCAACGCGGCCGACCTCGCCTACGTCCTGCGTGAAGAAGCAACCGTCCTCGCGGAAGACACCGGGTGGCCCCGGGGAGCTCATCCGGAATGGCTGGATTCGTTTGTCGGAAATTGCCTCGAAGATGTTCCCCATTTCTCGAAATACGCGCCCACGGGAAGTTTCGAAGATCTGCCGACCACCAGTCGTTCCGATCTGGGGAAAGATATCGCTGCTTTCGTCCCGGACCCGGTGCCGTTGGAACGGATGATCAATTTCGAGACATCAGGCACCACCGGGCATCCCCTGTTGATCGCATCCCATCCCCGAGTCGCGGCGGGTTACCTCGCCTATCACAAACGCGCGTTGCGTAGATTCGGCGTCACGCTCGAGGCGGGTGGCGGGCAGGTGGGGGTGGTGCTCATCGGATTCCAGCTCAAGTGTTTCACGTATGTGTCCGTCACCCCGGCGATGGCGGAATCGGGGTTCGCGAAAATAAACCTGCATCCCGTGGATTGGAAAACGCCCGATGACAGGCGCAAATATCTTGAAGGACTCGCGCCCGAAGTCATTGCCGGTGATCCGCTCTCGTTCACCGAGCTTTTGAAAATCGCACCGGATCTGCGCCCCAAGGCGCTGCTCTCCACATCCATGACATTGCTGTCCGGCTTGCGTAAGAAATTAACGGAGATGTTCGCGTGCCGCGTCCTGGATTTGTATTCGCTCAACGAGGTGGGACCGGTCGCGGTATTCGATCCCGCGTTGGATGGACATGTCCTGCTTCAACCTCGCCTGTTCGTGGAAATTCTCGATCCTTTCGGCAAGCCCGTCGCCGATGGAGCACGGGGCGAAATCACCCTCACCGGTGGCTTCAATTTCTGCCTCCCTTTGCTGCGATATCGCACCGGGGATTTCGCCTCGCTTGATTTCGTCCGGGGTGAGCCGGTTCTGCGTGATCTTGAGGGCCGCGCTTGTGTGCGTTTCCAGCGAGCCGACGGCGTCTGGCTGAACAACGTCGATATCACCCACGCCCTGCGGCCTTTTCCACTGGCGAGATTCTCACTCCACCAGCAGGCCGATGGTTCGTTCGAGTTTTCCACCGAGGGTCCGGATCTTGCTGTTGATGAGGCGTATGAAGCGCTTTCAAGACTGCTCGGATCCTCCGCCCGTATCGAATCCCGGCCTTTTCCCCCCGATTCCGGTTCCGCGAAGGTCCCTCAATACTCCTCGGACCTGACCGGCTCCGAGACATGAGTGACACCAGGACCACGGCATTTCGCCAGAGCCTGGTCCCGGTCCATCAGGCCTATCATGCACGAATGTGAGTGACGATCGGACACGTCGCCGGATCGTCCGCTTTTTCTCGCCTAGCCGTGAGCAGCTGTTAGTTTTTCGACGAATGAACAGTCCGTTGAAATCCCTGAAATCCGCCCTGATCACCGGCGTCATCATCGTGCTTCCCGCGTGGCTCGCGCTCTTGCTTCTACTGAAAGTTCTGATGAAGATCGGTGTTCTGGTGAAGCCCATCGCAAGCCAGATGCCTCCGAAGGTGAATCATCCGGAGCTGATCTCGCTTCTCGTTTTCATCCTGATCTGTCTGGTTGTCGGCATTTTGGTTCACACGGCGGTGGGCCGGTATTTCGGTGACATGCTTTCGCAGAATCTTTTCAACCGGGTGCCAGGCTACAAATCGCTACGCAGTATCGCTCACCAGTTCAGAGACATGGAATCGACGGATGGTTTCAAGCCGGCGTTGATCCAGGTGGAGGACGGGTGTCTGGCTCCTGCCTTCCTCATTGAAACACATCCCGACGGACTCAGCACCGTGTTCATGCCTTCGGTTCCGACACCGATGGCGGGTGCCATCTTCATCATGCCCAGCGAGCGGGTGAATCCCATCGACGTCCCCGTCACAACGATGATGAAGTGCATATCCAAATGGGGATCCGGCACCTCCGAGCTGATCGAGGCTCTCGGGGAATCCAAGCAGCGTGAGGCTCCCGTGAAGGATTGAAAAAGGGGACGGCTACGGAATCTTCAGGCGGACTCCGGTAGAAAGGCGGGGATGGAAATTCCCTGCACCGGCTTACTCCCGCCACGCACCTGGGAGAGGTGGAGTTCGCAGTTCCGCGCACCCCATCGGTAGGCTTTTCGGATCAAGGCGTGCTCGGATGCTGGTAGTAGGCAGACAATTTTCCTGCCTTTGAATCGATCCAACTGAGCGAGCAGGAGCGCCTCCATGGCCGGGGTATTGCCGCTGGCTCCAGGGCCGATCATTGTTGAAGCGGGGTGATCGCTGGAAACGAGGAATCCGTCTACTTCGCCATTGTCCGTGGTGGAAACGTAAGTCGTCCAGAAACCCTCGGGATTTTCGATAAAGCGCCGGTAATCCTTCTCTCTGCGTATTCCCAGAATTTTCTCCTCCAGATCTCCCATCGCCTCCACATCGGACGGAATCGCGAGGCGGACGGTGTCCGGTGCCGAACGGCCGACCCCTTCTTCCGGCACTTCGAACAGCAGGTCCTGGAAAATCGATTTCGGAGTGAAGCCGGCGCGGCTGTAGAGAGAAAAGGAATCGAGATTCAGAGCGCTGGATACCAGACGCAGCGGAAGCTCTCTCGCATCCGCCATACCCGTGATCTTTTCAATCAGCTTTCCAGCGATGCCTTTTCCGAAATGGTCGGGATGCACGTTCATGATGCCGAGCGAGCTGTGGGTTTCCCTCGGATGGAAAAAGCAGGAACCGACGATTTTTCCCTCTGACTCCACCACGATGCCACAGCCGGGATCGAGGGATTCGTAAACTTCACAGAACACCCGGCAATCGGCTGGCTGACCTTGGAAAATTTCGTAGCCCATGTGTTTGCCATACCAGCCGTTGGTCGAGTGGAAGATCAGTTCCGCCACCTCGTCGAAGTCTCTTGTCCGCATCGTCCGTAGCTGCATGGTCATTTCGTATTACTTCGGTTTGTTGGGATCGTAGAAAATCCGGATGTCGGCTTGTTTGGTTCCGAGCAGTTGCTGGGCGCGGCGGAGGGCGTCGCGGGTGGAGATGTTCGGGTTGGAGGGCATGGTCAGGAAAATGTTGCTCTCACCCTGTTTCCGGTCGGCTCCCGCTTGGAGGGTTTCGAGAATTCCCGAGCGCTTGAGAACTTTGTACACATCCTTGGTGGCTCCGGAGATGAGTAGGTGGAGGTTCTGCCGTCGCATGAATTTCACGAGATCTTCCAAGGCCATCACGCTGGTGGCATCGAGGTGTCTCGCGTTTTTCAGGCGCAGGATGATGACCTGGATCGCGGGATCGGCGACGGTGCGCTGGATCTGCGTCCGAAAAATTTCGGAGGCACCGAAGAACAGATCTCCTTCCACGTGGACGATGGAGATGGCGGGCATGGGGCGCGCTTTGGTGCCTTCCTTTTCACGGAGTTCGCCGACTTCGTTGAACTCATATTCGGTAAGGTAGGGCTTGCTGGCTTTTCTGAGAAACAGGGTGATGGAGATGGCCACGCCGATGAAGATGGCGACGTGCAGCGAGGCGAGCAGGGTGGAGAGGAAGGTGAACGCGATGACGACCGCGTCGTCCGTGGTGGAGCGCAGGCAGATGCGGATCTGATGGATGTTGAAAAGTGAGAACGAGATCGCGATCACCAGCGCGGCGAGCGCGGCCTTGGGGATGTAGTCGAGTAGGTTCAGGCCGGTGGATTCGGACCAAGCGATCATGACTACGAGGATGAGACTGAAGAGGCCGGTGAAAACGGGGGCGGCCCGGGTCATGGCCCCGGAGCGGAAATTGAGAATGGAGCGGGTGAGCGATCCGCTGGCGGGCATGCCTCCGGCGAGCGCGGAGCTGACATTGGCCATGCCGACGGAATACATGTCCTGGTTCACATCCACCTTGTCACCGGTCTGGGAGGAAATGGATTTCGCCATCAGGGTGTTTTCCAGAGTCGCGAGGAACGCGATGGCCATGGCGAGTCCCAGCATGGCGGAGATGTCATTGAAAATCGTGCGGTGGAAGAGATCGGGGGCGGAGGGGACGAGATCCCGGAAACCGAAGGTGGAGAAAACCGCCTGTCCGCCGAAGGGACCGACATCGAAATGGATGAGGGCGCCGAACACGCCGGAACCCGCCAACAGCGCGATGGAAAACGCCGGCCAGGTTTTTTTCCATTTTTTGAACACGAAATAGACGGCGTAGGTGCCGGCTCCGATGACGATGGGCACCCAGTCGGTGAACTTCAGCGAGTGCAGGAGCTCGCCGACCAGTCCGAAGAAAGTGGCGGTTTTTTTCGGATCCACGTAGGCGGACAGTCCGAGCAGGGGCTTGAGCTGATTGCCTATGATGAGCACCGCCGCGCCGGCCATGTAGCCGACGAGCACGCTGCGGGAAATGTATTGGATGAGGTCCGCGACCTTGAGCAATGCGCCGACGATGGAGACGAAGCCGATCATCAGGACCAGCAGGGGGAGTAGGTCGGGCAGGCGGTCCTTGAGTTCCGGATTGAGCGCGAAAAAGCTGAACAGCATGAACGCGGTGGCGTTGGTGGGGCCGAGGACGTTGAAGCGGGAGCTTGCGAAAAACGGCGCGACCAGCGCCGCCACCGCGCTGCTGACCACTCCGTAGATGATGTCCAAGCCGGCGATGGCAGCGTAGGCGATGGCCTGGGGCAGCGCGAGCATGGTCACGTTCACGGCGGCTCGCAGATCCGCCCCGAGTTTTTCCTTCGAATATTCGGAGACCGGCCCGAGGGAAGGGAGGAAGCGCAGTCTACCGCTCGCGAAAAACTCACGACCCTGGCGGAAGCCTTTTCTGATGATGTGACCGACCGTCATGCTCGAATTTCCAAGCTAACGGAACCTCGCCCTTCTGAAAAGATATAAGCCGAGAACCAGGCAGAAAACATTCGGTGCCCAGAGGGCGAAGGATGCCCCGGCATCGGTATCGAATTCATCCGCCAGCACGGTGAAGAGGAAGTATCCCATGCCGATAAGCAGGCTGACGACCAGCCCTGACGAGGTATCCTTCCGGCGGCTTTTCAGACCGAGAGGCACGGCGACAAAGGCGAATGAGAGGCAGGCGAGGGAGAAGGAATAGCGCTTGGTGATCTCCGCACGGAAGCTGACTTTCTTTTCCTCGGGAAGATCGGGATTCTCCCGCAGGTAGCTGGTGATTTCCCCGTTGGTCATCGCGCTGGATTTGATTTTCTTGCTACGTGTGGAACCGAAATCGAACAACCAGGGTTCCGCCTCTCCGGCGAACGCCAGATCCGAGGTGCCGTTTTCTTTTTTGGTCTCGATAAAGGTGTCGATGAGCTTGAGCCGGAGCTGTTTTTTCTCATCATCGACGACCAGTGAGACGCTACCCGCATGGATGTAGGCATCCGCTTTGCCGGGGCTGCCATCCTCGTTGGGCGAGACCTGGTAGAGGTGGAATCCCATCAGCGAGTCTCCCTCCCGTTTCTCCACGAACACCTTCTGGTTTTCGAAACGCGATTGCACGATTCCGGGATCCAGTAGCGACCGGGGATCGCGTTTCACCTGTTCGTAGATCATTTCCGTGATGGAGGCTTTGGCGAGCGGAACCACGTTCACGTTGATCCACAGGCAGATTCCGGAAAGAATGGCTCCGATGACGAACACCGGGAGGGCGAGGCGCACCAGACTGATGCCGGCGACGCGGAAGCTGGTGATCTCGTGATCACCGGACATGCGTCCGAATACGAGCAGCACCGCTGTCAGGAAACCCCAGGGAATGGTGAACATCAGGGAAAACGGCAGGACGTTGATCACGAAACGTAGTACGAGACCGAGCGGGGCGTGTTGCTCGACCAGCAGAGGGCGCGCCTGCTTGAAGAGGTTCCCCATCACCAGCACCAGACTCAGGACCACGATCGCGTAAAGCGTCCCCACTAGGATCTGCCTGGCGATGTACCTGTCCGAAAGCCGCATGAAGCAGCCTCCGAAACGGGTGGGAAAATTCAAATCCCAAAATTCAACTTTCAACCTTGGCTGAGGGAGAAGAATTTTGAACGACGGAAAACACGGAAGCCCGGGTCTTCGCAAATTTTGAGTTTTGAGTTTTGAGTTTTGAAGTTTAGACCTGCCTTGTGCAATCCGTTCTGATTTTTGAGACATCCACTGATCGTGCCTCCATTGCCATGGCGGTCGACGGAGCTGTGGTGGAGGAGTTGTCTTTTACTAGCGATCGCAGGCACAACGCTCTGCTTTTCAAGCCGCTCTCGGCGATCATCGAGAAATACGGGCGAACGAACTTCGATGTGGTGCTGGTGGGAAGCGGGCCGGGGAGCTACAGCGGGACACGGGTGGGGATCGCGGCGGCTCAGGGAGCATCGTTGGTCGCGGGGTGCAAGACGGTTGCCGTTCCATCCGTGCTTGCTACTGCTGAGGCGGTTTCGAGGGAGGCATGCCTCGCGATTGGGGATGCGCGGAGGGGTTCCTACTGGTTGGCTGCGATTGAGAACGGGGAACTGGTTTCGGGGCCGGATCTGACGGATGAGATCGGATTGGATTCCGCGATCGCGAGGGCGCGGGAGAAGGGGGCGCGGGTGTTTTGCATGGAGCGGGTGAAAGGGAAGGAGATCGCAGTCTCACATCCCAGCGCCACCGGGATCTGGCAAGCATGGAAGGTGGCGAATCCGCGGGCGCGGGCGATCTGGGCAGGAGCCACGGCGCAGCCTATCTATCTGAAACCACCACATATCACGCCTTCCAAGAAGGTGGTTTTCCGTTGAGAGGTTGCTACAACGTGAAATCCTCGCCGAGGTTGTTTTGATCAGCGGGGGGGGGGGGCGGCATCGCGGCATCCACGCGGTCGTCGCCAACGCGCAGATCGTCCAGGTGGCCCACTGTCCATGGGACCGGCTCACGCGCTCCGGAACGGGGCCGCAAGAAGCTCGCTCCTGCTACAGCATCCCTAGGCCATTCCGACCTCGGCGATGGCCGAGGTCGGATCGCACGCCATGATCGGGAAATGATACCTCGACAAGGCGTCCGAGTGGTTTCCGGCCACTCTCGATCACGCGTCCGATCCTAGAACCGGAGTTTCACTCCCAGCGCGCCACCGTTCTCGTTGACATGTTCGGAAAACTGGCCCTGATACTCCAGATAGCCGCTGACCGCCTCGGTGAACTGGATCTGTCCTCCGGCAGTGACCTGCCCGCTCACCGTGTCACGAGGCAACACTGCGGAAAAACTCCCGGTATTGGCGGGAACGGCGGCGAAGCGGGCGTTCTGCTCCCAGTCTCCGCCTGTGGCGAAATTCACGCTGCCGGACACATAGCTGCGCAATAGCATGCCGTTGGGAAGATCGGTCCGGATTCCCGCTTCGAATCCGGGGGAGAAAACGAACACCGTGTCGGACTCGGATTCCACGGCGAGCCGCGCGTTTCCGACTCCGCTTTCACGGTAGGAATCGGAGTTCACATAGACCAGGCTGCCTGTCGCCTGAGGCGTGAAGTAAGCCGTTTCGTTATGGAACGTGTAGCCCGCGCGTGCGACCAAGCCCAAGGATTGCACCGAGGGCGAGCCTTCGTAGGTTTCCACATGGCCGGGTATCAGAACCCTGCGCACCGTGTCATATTCCCCCGCCGCGCCAGTCAGCGCTCCAGCGAAGCTCCAGTCCCCCGGCTCGTATTTCACCGTGAAAGCCGCCATCGCGGAATCGCCGTTTCCAGAAACCAGATCGGAGCGACCGTCGAGCGAGTCATGCTGGTAGCCCAGAGCGCCTCCGAGGAAAAAGTCCGGAGAAATTTCCCACTGGGCACCGAGATCCGAGGTGAAGGAATCCACCTGGTAGTCATCCGCTCCGACCGATCCGCCGTAGGTCCGCGCCCAGACCGATTGCACCTCCACCGGTTTCGAAGATCCCTCCTCCAGCGCCTTGTCTCCGAAAGCCGCGTTCGCGAAAGCCCGTTGGGATGAAACGGCGCTTGCCGCGAACCCGAAGGAGGCCCCTGGAGAAAGCTGGCGCAGAGCCTGGTCGTAAATCCCGGTTCCCCCGGCGAGAAGCTGATCCAAGCCTCCGAAGAGCCCCTGGTATTCCGGAAGCAGGGAAGTCTCCCACAGTGTTTCCAGATAATTGCCGACCTCACGCGAGTTGCGGGAAAGCGGGACACCCTCGGGCGAGAAATCCACCAGCGGACTGATGAACAACAGGTTTCCCTCCCGTCTCAGTGAGAAATCGTAGATGCCGAACTCGCCTTCGCGGCGTCCGTTGTCGGCCTCCAGCTCACCGAGAAAGTCACCGTTCACCTCAAGGATACGGACATCGCGGTTCGCGACGACTCCCCTCAGATCCGCGCGGACGGTCCCGTCAAACCGGCCGTCCCCCTCGATACGGAGCACATCTCCCACGCTGTTTTCAAAATCGACATCGAACACCAGCTCGCCTCCCGCTCTCTGGATGAAATGGCCGGCGACATTGGTCGTCGCACCCGCTCGCGCGGCGGGATTCTCGCCGATCACGAAACTACCCGAGTTGCGGATGTCCGCTTCGATCGAGGTTCCCGCCAAGAACACTCCCCGGTTCACCACCGAGACCGCCGATTCGGGAAGAGCGCGGTTCAGGGTGGCGGATTTCCCGGCCGAGGGATTTCCAGCAAACTGGATGTCACTGGAGATCGATCCCACCACGGTCCCGTCATTGACGAGCAGCGTCTGTCCGAAGTTCGACCCGTTCTTGTCAACGGCAGCCGTCTGTTCGATAACCCTGTCCGCATTGATCAGGCCGCCGTTCGCGACGGTCACCGTGTTGTCGCCGCCGACCAGGCGGATCGCGGTTCCGGCCGACCTGACACTTCCGCCGATTGTGAGTCTGGTTCCTATCCTGTTGTCGATGTCAGGTGCGTCCAGCTGGGAAAATACTCCGTAAGAACCATCTCCCGTTACGGATACCGAGCCGTTGATAGTAAGGTTGACCGAACCTGCCAGGCCCGATCCTCCGGTGCTGCTCCGGCCGTACCTGCCTCCGGATATCCCGCCACCACCGCCGATTGCTTGTGCGACGATGCCATGCGCCAAACGTCCGCTGGTCGAAATGTTTGATCCGGCATCCGTCCTCAGATTCACCACTCCCCCGTTTCCGAAACCGTTTCGGGCCTCCGGGTCGGAAAGCTCGAACCCGGGAACCGACAGCACGCCCGCGATGCCGCCACCACCACCGATGGACTGCGCCACGATGCCGTGGCTGCCATCGCCGGAGGTGGTGATGGCACTGCTTCCGGAAAGATTCAGATCGAGATTTCCTCCGAAGTTCCTGTTCGAGCCGCCCGAAGAATCTTCGGTCCCCCTCAGTGAAACCGATGTCGGATCAAGCGCGACACCAAGTCCACCGCCGCCGCCGATGCTTTGCGCGAGCAGTCCGAACGAATTGTCGCCTGCCGTGGTGATTCGAAGCCCGTTGCCCTCCGCCAGGCTGACGGTCCCGCCGTGACCGGTGGATCTCGCCGCTCCACCGACCTCCAGCGCGATATCGCTTTGACCCGCGTTTGCCGAGCTGGTGCCCGCACCGCCGATACCGCCGCCCGCTCCGACAGACTGCAGGATGATTCCGTGGGCAGCCATCCCGAGGGTGGTCACGATGGGAGTGCCGGTAAGGGTGACGCTTCCCCCGTTTCCGGAAACCACACCATCACTCGCCGAATGTCCTCTGGAAACCTGCTTGCCGCTCTCATTGAATCGCGGAGCCACGGACTCCCTCGCTCCGTTGCCCACCTTGATCGTCCCTGAATTGGCATCGGATCCGTCCAATGCGATCCCGCCACCACCGCCTATGCTCTGGACCACCAGGCCGTATGCGCCGAATCCCGAGCCGGAGGTGTCTCCGGTGAGAAACGTGGACCCGTTCGCATTCAGACTGGCCTCCCCCCCGTTGGAACCTGTCCCCGTGCTTCTGCCACCACCTTCGCCACCGCTGCCACCTATCGAATTTCCCTTCCCACCCACCAGCAGGGTGAGCGTGGATTCAGTTTCAGGCCCCGAGTCGCCGACCGTCGCCACTCCGCCCCTGCCGCCGCCACCGCCTATCGACTGGATGACAGCTGCCTGGGACCAGTCGCCCCGGGTCGTGAGAGTCGCCCCGACGTTCGCCGTGGCCGATCCACCGTTGCCCGCATTTCCGGAGTCCAGCGCTCCGAGTTCCAGCTCTTTGCTTACCTTGATTGGAAAAATCTGGAACAGGGCCTTGTCTATCAAGCTCCTGACCGTGCCGAACACTTCCACCGGATTGTCCGCGGACGCATCCGCCCCGGCCGCTCCGGCGATCCCGCCGCCGCCGCCGATGGACTGAACCGTCAGAGCGGTAGAGTCGTCCCCGTAGGTATCGACTTTTCCGAAAACGCTCGCACCTGCCGCGCCACCGTTGCCACCGCTGCCGCCTGTAGCTCCGAGGCTGGCGCTGACATCCCCGCCAACGGCGAATTCGTTTATGATAGGAGTGTCCTCGCCCGCAGAAATGCCTGCCTCCGCGCCCGCGCTGACCATCCCGCCCTGCGAGGTCCCGCCGCCTCCACCGATCGAGTGGGAAAGAATCGCATGGGAACCGGAGCCGGCCACCAGGATGAAACTGCCGGGGTTCAGATCCGCCTCGGTTCTCCCGCCGTTTCCTCCGGCACCTCCCGATCCTCCCAGGGCGATGGTCAGATCGATCGAATTGGACGATCCGTAGCCGAGGGTCGTCCCGCTGCCGACACCTCCGTTTCCACCGCCGGCACCGATGGACTGCGCCTGGATGCCATTCGAATAATCACCGAAGGTCTGGACGCTGGCGGTGCCGCCCGCTCCCACCGTCACCCCGACAGTCCCGCCGTTTCCACCAGCCGCGCCGGAGCCTCCCACCGTATGGTCGATATCGACCGAAAAGGTCTTCGCTTCCAGACGGGACGCCACCCGGCCATAGCCGAAACTGGCAGCCATCGCCGAGGAGTCACCGCCATTGCCGCCGCCTCCGCCGATCGACTGGCCGATCGCCCCGTGCGATCCCTGGCCTTGGGTCGCGATCATCGTGTTCTTGAAAATCCCGAGATTGACGTTCCCGCCATTTCCTCCCGCTCCACCGCTCCCGCCCAGACTCGAGGAAACGGCGACCGAGATCTGGAGCTCCGGTGTGGGAGGGGCGATGGCGACCGCATTGGCGATGGCGGATCCTCCGTTGCCCCCGCCTCCGCCGATGGACTGCGCGATGACCCCGAACGCATCCGCCGGCAGAAGGTTTGTCGCCTCGAAATTCTCCTGGTTGTAAACTCCCGTCCGGATGGTTCCTCCGTTGAAAGCAAGATTGACGTCTTTCCCATCGCCGCCGACTCCGCCACTCCCTCCGACGGAGACTCCCGATGCGAGAAACACTCCCACACCCGTCGAAAAGGCGGCCCCTCCGTTGCCCCCGCCTCCGCCGACGGATTGACCGAGCACCGCGATGGATCTCGACCCGCTGGTGGTGAAATTTCCCGAGGAATCCAGGGAAACGGTTCCTCCGTTGCCACCGGCGCCGCCACCCCCGCCCACGGCATACGCTGAAAAGAGTGTTTGCGAAGTCGCATCCCCGCCGTTTCCGCCGCCACCTCCCACGGACTGCAGGAAGAGGCCGAAGGACTTGTCTCCGGTGATGGTCGTGGCTCCCGTGCCAAGTGTCGCCGAGACGGCCCCACCGATTCCACCACCGCTGCCGTCACCCCCGACGGCTGTGAATCCGGCACCCGATCCACCGTCGCCACCGCCACCACCCACGGAGTGGAGAAACACCCCGTGAGCGTTCTCACCGCTTGTCCGCACTTGAAATCCGTCGATCTGCGACAGCGCGACCGACCCGCCATTGCTTGCCACTCCACCCGAGCCACCGAGAGAACCGGCTCCGGAGCTACTTCCACCCGCGCCACCGGATCCACCGAGAGACTCGGCGAAGAGCCCGTGGGAGGCTTCGCCTGACGTCGAGATCGAGCCACCGTTTGTAATCGTGATCGAACCGTTGCTTCCGCTGGCTCCCCCGTTGCCCGCGGAGTTCGGGCGTGCTGAGGACGAATTTCCCGACTGCCCCCCTCCACCGGCGGCGACCTGGGCGAAAATTCCGTATGATTCACTGCCTGCGGTTTCCACGGCCCCGCGATGATCGATGCTGATCGTCCCCGTGTTGCCGCTGGCTCCACCGCCGCCACTTTCGCTCGAACCGACCGCAGCCCCGCCGCCAGGCCCACCAAGCCCGCTCAAACTGATCGCCTCGACTGCTGAAGAATTGTCACCACTCGTGAGAATCGCAGCCTCCCCGTCGATGGTGATCGAAACGTTTCCGCTGTCTCCTCCTCTTCCGCCCGTTCGGCCTTCCGAGTCCCCGGCATCGATGGTCCCCTTGCCGCCTTCTCCTCCGTTTCCTCCGGTCGCAACCGCGAGAACCCCGATGCTTTCATTCATCGAGGTCGTGATCCGGGAATCACCGACCAAGGCCACATCGACATTTCCGGATCGTGAGCCGACACCTGCCGCGCCGGCCGTGCTTTCATCGTCCCCGATCTGACCTGTCACGATGTTCAGGTTCCCGCCTTTCCCGCCCGCGCCACCCGTGGAAGTCGCTTCGATTCCGTTAGAGGAAATTCCGTTTGTAAGCAGCCTGACCTGCCCGGCAGTCGCGTTCAGCGTCACGCTCACATCGCCCACCGCTCCTCCGTTCCCGCCCGCTCCCGCGGCACCACCTGACAACGCATCCTGCTGAAACGAAGTTCCGCCCAGTCCGCCGACGTTGCTGACCACGATCCCACCTGCATTTCTCCCCTGGGTCGAGAGTGTGGAGGTTCCTTCCGAATTCCTCACGAAACTCGCGCCGACAGCTCCCGCGTTGCCTCCCTGACCGGAAAAACTGTGGTTCGGGGACTGGCTTGAGCCGTCGCCACCTTTTCCGCCCGTCGCCGTCCCCACCATACCCGCGATGTAGTCCCCGCTGATGTTGAAATTCGCATCTCTGGACAAAAGGCTGATAGAGCCCGCGTTCCCGCCCGTCCCGCCAAAGGTCGGGCTGGAGAACGTCCCGCTGTTGCCCCGTCCTCCCGTAGCTCCTTCCGTGATCGCGATCACACCCGCTCCGGCGATCTCAACAGGATCGGCCCCAGAGAGCGCACCGTTGATGCGGATATCGCTGCCCGCCGTCAGATTGACCGTCACATTGCCGGAGAATCCACCCGAACCTGCCGAAGCCCCGTCCGTGAAGCTCTGAGCTCCCTCTCCTCCGACGGATTTCGCGAAAATACCATAGAACGTCCGGGGAAGCTGGGAGACTCCGTTGAAATCCAGAAACATGTTGATCGTCCCGGAGTTGTTCACCGTCACATCCCCCGCGACGCCTCCACCCTTCGGGGTCCGTCCCACCCCCGCCGCGCCACCTCGCGTCGCGGCTGAAAGACCTTGGAAATCGGAACTGCCCTGGACACGCAGAGGAGAGTCCTCGGTTCCGAGCTGCAGGAATCCGGAATTGTTCAGCGTGACTCTGCCGGCGTTCCCTCCGAATCCGCCCTGCCCGTCGTCATTGTTCTCGGAGTTTCCGATATCCGTATCGAAAAAAGGAACGTTCTCGATCGTCTCCTTGGTCGCGGAGGATCCGCCGTTACCGCCGATGCTCGACGCGCGTATCCCGAGAAAACCGCCTGAAAACGTCCCGAAAGCCCGGATCGGAGCCTGGTTCGTGCCATTCAGGTTTCCCGCACTCCCACCGTTGCCCGCATTGTGGTTGGCATTGTTGTTGGTGTAATCCCCGCCGGTCCCACCCTGAAGCTGCAGATAGATCCCGTATCCGTATCCGCCGAAACTGGTGGTCGAGAGTTCAGCTCCGGTGAAGTTCGAGAAATTATCGATATTCCCGGAGCTCCCCGCCGCTGAAACGGATTTATCGTCCTGATTCGCCGAGTTCCCGCCGATTCCGTAAAAATAGATCGCATACGGACTGCCGGAGACGCTGATCGGCGCACTGTTCCCGAGGCTGCCGCTCTGCTGCACGTTGGTCCGGATCAGCGCCTGGGAGTGGGCCGCGGCAGGCAGGAACAGCGGGAGGATGATACGTGCCAAAGAAAGAAAGGGATTGAAACGTGACGCTTTCATAAAAACAATGAGAAGATTAACGGGATCAAATAGATTGAGACGTCTCGATAGTCGAACCTTAAAAATTAAATTAGAACGGACCAAGGCGATTTCGCTGAATACGTCGGACTCCGGTGTTCGCTGCCATTTTGAGAAAGTGCCGAACGGTTGGCTTCGTTCCGGCAGGTTCAGCCTGGCATGGATGCACTGATGACCAACCACGCCCTCGGTATTGATCATCCCATCTCGCGCGCAGCCACCCAAGAGGCTGAAATAACCCGGCTCCGCGATGCCCTCAACCAAGGGCCGCTATCTCAAGGCGGGCCGCCCCGTCGGACGCGTTCTTTGGCAGGGGATCTATCATACGGGCACCGAGGCTCCCGTGCTGGTGGGAGGTGGGCCGGGGAGGGGATCGCGGCGGCTCAGGGGGGCATCGTTGGTCGCGGGGTGCGGAACGGTTGCCGTTTCTTCCGTGCTCGCTACATCTTGAAATCCTCGCCGAGGTAATATTTCCGGGCGATGGGATCGTCCACGAGCTTTTTGGAATCCCCTTCGAGGATGACCCGCCCGTCGTGGATGAGGAAGGCGCGGTCTGTGATGGAGAGGGTTTCTCGGACGGAGTGGTCGGTGATGAGGATGGCCAGCCCGTCCTTTTCCCGGAGGTCGCGGACGATGCGCTGGATGTCCTCGACGGCGATGGGATCGATGCCGGCGAATGGTTCGTCGAGCATGAGGACTTTCGGATCGGAGCAGAGGGAGCGGGCGATGGCGAGTTGGCGTTTTTCGCCTCCGGACAAGGTGATCGCCTGGTTCTTGGCGAGCCTGGAGATGTGGAAACGCTCGAGAAGCTCCTCCGCGCGGGTTTTTCGATCTTTCCGCGAGAGGCCGGGGCGGGTCTCGAGGATGGCGAGCAGGTTGTCGATGACGGAGAGCTTGCGGAAAACGGATTCCTCCTGGGGCAGGTATCCGAGACCAAGCCTTGCGCGGCGGTGCATGGGCAGTTTCGAAATGTTTTCCCCGTTGAAATAAACGGTGCCGTCATCGGCCGGGATGAGACCGGCGATCATGTAGAAGGAGGTGGTTTTCCCGGCTCCGTTCGGCCCGAGCAGGCCCACGATCTCACGTGGCTCCACGGTAACGCACACGCCGTCGACGACGGCGCGACCGCTGTAGGTTTTCCTGAGGCCTTGGGCGGAGAGGACGGCGGTGGAGCTTTCCTTGCAGGGTGTGACGGGGACTTGCACTGATTTAAAATTCGAATTTCAAAATTCAACTCTCATGGAAGAGGCGGCTGAGGAGGGTGCCTACTGGCCTTCGAGGTTGAGTGGGCCTCCCATTTCCCAGTTTCCCCGGGTGGTGAAGGAGTTGTCGTTGAGAAGGCGGAGTGTGAGATCGGCTTCTTTGGCTCGCAGAAACCTATTGCCTTGTTTCACCCATGGAAAACCACCTCTGATGATGATTTCTCCCTTTGGAATATCATAGGTGAGGATGCGGCCGCTGGCTTCCACGGGTGCTTTCCCGTCCACACCTTTCTGAAGGATGCGGACGGCTCCGGTGGCTATGAGGCGCTGCACGTCGCCGAAGTTCGCGGTGATATCGGATTTCTTTTCTTTTTCTTCAGCCTTTCCGGCAACTTCGCCCTCGGGCTTTTCGGTATCCTTTTTCTCCGCTTTTTCGGCGGGTTTCGGCTGATCGAAGAAGATTTTCAGTTCGTTGACGCCTTCGAGAGTGAACCGGGGGTCGGTGACGCGGACATTTCCGAGGTAGACGAGCACGCCCTGTTCGGAATCGAAAAACATGCCGTCGTCACAGCGGATCACGGTGTCCCCGGGGCCTGGCTCGATGGCGAGCGGTTCGGTCGAGGGCGGAATGTCCGGGGTGTTGTCGGCGATCTGACGGATTCCGCTGTTCTGGATGAAAGCGCGGGCGGCGGTGGAGGCTTTGTCACCCTCGGCTTCCTGGCTGGCGAGGGTGTCCGCGGCGGAGCTGGAAGCGGTGCGGAGGTCTTGCTTCCGTGATGCGGCGTCTGCCTCGATCTTCGCGAGTTCCTCAGGAGAGACATCGGCCGGTTTCTCGGCACGGACGGGGGCGATGGCGAGGGAGGTTGCCAGAACCGAAGCCATGGCGGGCGTGGTGAGGGTTTTCAGGTTCATGGAAGTGGTTGGAGGTGCTTTGATCCAGGTGACCGCGGGGCCGCGTAAGAAACCCTCGCCGCCCTCGAAGCCGTAGGCAAGGCCGCTTCCACGGGCGTAGAGACGGTCGCTACGCATTTCCACGGGTTCGTCCGCATAGAGATTGGAGGTGACTTGGTTGAAGCGCGCTTCGGTGAGCTCGATTTTGCCGCGCAGGGTCCTGTCCGGCTGGAAAAAGCGGATGGTGACGTTCTTCCCGCGGATGTTCTCCGCATCGATGAGGGTGAGGGTTTCCGCCTTCAGATCACCGACGAGACTGCTGTTCTCGTCATAGCGCGGAAGCAGCACGCCTTTCAGGACGCTGCCTTCCGGGAGCAGTGCGATGGGTGATTTGGCACCATCGGTCAACGGCTCGGCGGCGAGCAGTGGCTGCGCGAGAAGCAGGACGAGAGATATGGAGAGACGCGACATCGGAAACGTGCGGCCACAAGGGTCGTTTCGGGATGCTAGACGATACTCCGGAGCAAACAACCGGAATGTGCGGGCATGCGGAATGGGGGGTGGGAACCAGTCCCACCCCCCATTTGACAGCGTTTCGTGAATCCCGGGATTCGTTCCGCGACGCCTAGCGCTTTCTACGATAGACGAACGGAGCGAGGGAAAGCAGACCGAGCAGAGCGGATGCGGGTTCCGGCACGGCGGAGACCCGGCTGAAGCTCGCGCCGTCCAGAACGATGGCGCTTCCCGCACCGAGGGCCGTGCTGATCGCGATGACGCCGGATGTATCGGTCGGCGTGAACGAGTAGCAGATCTTCTGCCAAGGGATCACCGTCTGGGTGGTGTCCGACCATGCGCCGTTCGCCGCGAGATCGAAAGGAGTGATCACCGTGTTTCCGTTGTCCACGTGTTCGATGCGCAGCTGTTGGGAAACGGCGGACGCTCCACCCGACAGATCCTGTGCGGAGGCGGCGTAAATGCAGAACTCGTAGGTTTCTCCGATGTTGAGACCGTTGTAGTAGGTGCTGACTCCCTGGGTGTAGATCAGATTCAGGCAGGAATCGATTCCGGAAATATATACGAACTTGCTCCCTTCATGGGCCGCGCTGCTCTCGACCCAGTTCACCGCCTTCACGTTGCTAGGTGCGTAACCTCCCAGCCATGGCTTGAAGGGGGCTTCCGGAAAGACAGGTGCCGTGCTGGCGCCCGGAGTGGCGAGGGATTGCGCCCGACCTCCTGCGAACGAGATGCCTCCGTCGAAGGTTCCTTCCTCGAAGCTGCCGTTGAGCGGGACTGTCGATTGCCCGTGGGCGAGGTTCGCGGCTGCGAGTATGGTTAAAGAGGCGGTGGCGAGGGTGGATCTCATGGCTGGTTTGGTGGGACTTGGTTGGGGATCGTGCGGGTTCCGGAGGGGCCGGACCGAACGGGGGACGTGCGCAGACTGTCATGGATTCGCAATGTTCGATATAACGCGAATACGTAGCTTTACTGATCGTTAGGAAAGGCTAGAAGTGTTTCCGTTGGCCGAAACAGCGTTTTTGGGCAACGTTTCTTCCGCACCCCCACCCCCTCGCATCCCCCATGAAATCAGTATCTCGGTACTCCGTCTTCTTCGTTATGTCCTGTTTCAGCGTTCTGTCGGCGACAGGACAGACTTTACGCACGGGTATTTACAACAGTCCCGGCCAGGCCAGTGCCTATGGTGACCCCGACAGCCCGGACGCGTTGTTCGTGGCAGACGGAGGCAGCACCAAGGAAAGCTTCGGAGTGGAAGGAAACGTGAACCTGAGTGGCCAGGAGCTGCGTGTGAACGCGCTCAACGGAGGCGGAGAATTCACCTTCGGGGTAGCGAAAAACCCGGATTTTCAGTGGGTGGCCGGGCGCACCTACGGATTTTCGCAGAGCTACTCCGGTGATGAGACCAAAGAGCTTGTGTTCACTCTGAACGACGCGTTTTCCAACAGATCCTACAGCGTGAGGCAGAAAGTTGAGTTCGGAAACGTGGGCCTGCTGATGATACGCGAGCGGACACCGAAAAGCACGGATACACAGAGCAGCTCCATCGCCTTCGAGCGGATGTCTCTCAACGGCAAAGAGGTCGTTGGTTCCGTCGGTCTGAAAAGCGGCACGGACTTCGATCGCGCCCACTATGCCACGCTTTCCGGAATCGATTTCACGAAAGCTTGGACGTTCGCAGGCGATGTGACGATGGACTGGAGCGGAGCCAAGCCGAAACCGAACAAGCTGAACTTCCAGATCAAAGCGATGCAGGCGGGCTTCGAGGTCGTGCCGGAACCGTCCTCCGCCATGCTCGCGGCGGGTGGTGTGCTTGCGCTGGTGCTGCGTAGGAAGCGCTCTGACGAGGCTTGATTGTTGCCGCGCGCGAGCGGATGCTCGCGCGATGAAGCCGAAGGTAGGAGAGATGGCGCCGGAGTTCACCGCGACGGTGGTGGACGGGGACTCGGAGGAGACGATCAGTCTCGTGAGTCTGCGCGGGGAGCGGGTGGTGCTGGTTTTCTACCCGAAAGACAACACCCCCGGCTGCACGATCCAGGCGTGCTCGCTGCGGGAGCATTGGGAGGATTTCGAAGGGAAGGCGCGGATTTTCGGCGTCAGTGCGGACGGGGTGGAGAGCCACCGGAAATTCATTTCGAAGAAAAACCTACCCTATCCGTTGATCGCGGATGTGGAGAAGGAGATTTCGAATGCCTACGGAGTCTGGGTGGAGAAATCCATGATGGGTAAAAAGTTCATGGGTGTGGAAAGGAGCACGTTCGTGATCGGTGCGGACGGGCGGATCGAGGCGGTGCTGGAAAAAGTTTCCCCGCTGAGCCATACCGAGAAGCTTTCCGACATCCTGGGATGAAGAAGGCGATGCAAGGACATCCGGCTCACGTGGAGCTTGCGACGGTCGCGATTGGCGCGATGGCGATGGGGCTTGCCGCCGGGTTGGAGCTGATGGGACTGGCGGACCGGCTGGACGCGGCACTGGGTTACGTGTTGCTCCCGAAAGGCATGAAGCCTCCGACACGTGATCTCGATCCGTTGGTGTTGTGGCTGAGCACCGCTTTTCTTTCGATAGCGATTCCGGCGGTGATCCTGAATATCGCCGCCACATGGCGCCGGATGCTGATCTGGATGGTCACCTTCGCGCTGACTTTGCTCTGGGGTCCGGTGCTTTTGCTCTCCGCCCACGAACCGGGCATCGCCATTCCCCTGGCAGCCGTTCTCTGGTCCGGATTCTGCGCGGTGTTCTACGCTGGCACTCACAAGTTGCCGGTGGAAGGGTCCGACGAAACACACATCCGGAGAAACGATGGCCAGAGCTGATTTCCCACTTCCTGTCAAAGCCCTGGTGGCGGAGCTGAAACGCCTTCCGGGGATCGGTCCCCGCAGTGCGGAACGCATGGCGGTATGGTTGCTTCAGAACAAGAAGTCAGAGCCGCTGCAGCTCGCCGACGCGCTTGCGAAGGCGGATGCGGAAATCATCCCTTGCCCGGTGTGTGGATTTTTCGCGACACGGGAGGCTTGCGATCTGTGCGATGATCCGAAGCGCGATGACTCCGTGCTGTGCGTGGTGGAGCAGGCGACCGACGTTCTGCCGCTGGAGCGTTCCGGTGCTTTCAAAGGTCGCTACCATTGTCTCGGTGGAAAACTCTCGCCTCTCGATCGCGTTTCACCGGAGGATCTGAACATCACGGAGCTGATGCGGAGGGTGGAGGCGGTGGCGGGAGAGACCGAGATCATTCTCGCGCTGGGGGCGGATGTGGAGGGGGAGGCGACCTCGAACTATCTCGCGGAAATGATGCGGGGCAGGCCGGTGAGGATCACACGCATCGCGCAGGGACTGCCGGCGGGGGGAGGGTTGGAGCATGCGGACGAGCTGACACTGATCCGCGCGCTTCAGGGCAGGCGGGATTTCTAGCGGCGGGGGATTGCGGCTTGCGGCGCATTCCGCACGTTGGGTTATCAAAATGCAGGCAAGAGGTCAGGTTCCCCGGCCGGGCAAATCGACCTGAAGTGCCTGTTCGCAAGGGTTGTGGGGCTTTCGGCGCCGCTGGCACGTTCGATGCGATTGGGTCCGGCGTAATCCTACCAACTACATTTATGAGCACATCAACCATGCAATCCAAGACACATACCAACCTACGACATCTTCTCGAAGAGCAGGCACGGGATCTTTACAATGCCGAGACGAAATACGCGGAGTTCCTCACCCGCATGAAGATCGCCTCCAATGACGAGGATCTTGAGAAAAAATTCGCGCACGTCCGCGAGGGTACCGCGAGCAACCTGGAGAAGCTCAAAACGATTTGCGATTCTCTCGGGGTACCGCCGACCGGCGTGAGATGCGAAGCGATGGCCGGACTACTCCGTGAGGCCGAGGACACCGAACGCGAGTATGCGAACGGCTCCGTGAAAGATGCCGCCCTTATCGCGAACGCCCAGCGGATCGCCCACTACGAGATCGCCGGATTCGGCACGGCCCGCGCCTTTGCCAAGAAACTCGATCTCGATGACATCGCCGGACATTTCCATGAAATGGCTGAGCAATCCGGTTCGATCGATGAGAAATTCACCAAGATCGCCACCGGCTCATGGCTCACCACCGGAGTGAACGACGACGCCGTCTGATCGTCGCCCCACAGTCAGTATTTCAATTTTAGTTTTGTTTCATCGGTGCCCATCGCGGGTGCCGATGTTCTGTACCAAGCACCCGCCTCCCTCGCAAAAACATGAGCACCACTACCACAATCGACCCCACGCAGTTCCCCCTCGGCAGCCACCTTTGCGAAGGGGGCGTCGCGTTCCGCGTCTGGGCGCCGAACGCGGATTCGGTCGCCGTTATCGGCACTTTCAACGACTGGGACCCGAAAACGCATCCCCTGGAAAGCGCGGACGACGGGGTCTGGAGCGGCTTCGTGGAAGGCGCGGCGGATGGAGACGAATACAAATACGCCCTGAAGAACGGGGATAAGACGATGGATAGGATCGATCCGCGGGCGCTTGAAGTCACGGCGTCGAACGGGAACGCGATCGTGCGGGACCGGGAGTTCGACTGGGAGGAAAGCGACTTCAGGATCGCGAATCACAACCAGCTGGTGATCTACGAGCTGCATGCGAAGACATTTCCCGAAGACTTGGAAACGCCCTCACTGGATGCGATCATCCCGAAGCTCGGGCACCTCGCGGAAATGGGGATCAACGCCATCGAGGTGATGCCCGTCGGCGAGTTTCCCGGTGATCTTTCGTGGGGCTACAATCCCTCCCATCCCTATGCTGTGGAAAGCAGCTACGGAGGTCCGCTGGCGCTGAAACGCCTCGTGCAGGCGGCACACTCCCACGGGATCGCAGTGATCCTGGACGTAGTCTACAATCACTTCGGGCCCTCGGATCTCGATCTCTGGCAGTTCGACGGATGGTCGGAAAACGAAGGTGGGGGCATCTATTTCTACAACGACTGGCGTGCGGAAACTCCCTGGGGGGCGACGCGGCCGGATTACGGGCGCGACGAGGTAAGGACCTATATCCACGACAATGCGATGATGTGGCTGGAGGAGTACAAGATGGACGGTCTGCGCTACGACGCGACCTTGTTCATGCGCAATGTCAGGGAGCACGACGGAGAAAGCTCGTTCCTACCGGATGGCTGGTCGCTGGTGCAATGGATCAACCGCGAATTGCGCGAGAGGTATCCGGACCGGATCGTGATCGCGGAAGATCTGAAGAACAATTCCACCGTGACGAAGTCGGAAGCGGACGGAGGGGCGGGTTTCCACGCGCAGTGGGATGCGAGCTTCGTGTTTCCCATCCGGGATCAACTTGGAAAAGCACGCGACGAATGGCGCTCGGTCGAGACCGTGAAGGAAACGCTGCTGGCGAATTTCAACGGCGACGCGTTGCAACGGGTGATCTATACGGAATCCCACGACGAGGTGGCGGAAGGAAAAGCGAAACGTGTGCCGCAGGACGTGCAGGACGATGAGAACGCGGACGGATATTTCGCCCAGAAACTCTCGTGCCTGGGAGCGGGCCTGCTTTTCACCTGCCCGGGTATTCCCATGCTTTTCCAAGGCCAGGAGTTCCTGCAGGGAGGGGCTTTTTCCGATGAGGTGCCACTGGAGTGGGAGCTGGCGGAAAAATTCAAAGGCATCACGCAGATGTATCGGGATCTGGTTTTCCTGAGACAGAACCGGGAGATGACGACGGGTGGGCTGTGTGGTACCGGGATCGTAGTCCACCACCTCAACACGGAGCAGAACGTGATCGCGTTCCAGCGTTTCTCCACGCACGGGAGGGGCGACGATGTGATCGTGATCTGTAACTTCGGTCACGATGAACGAGACGGCTACCGGATCGGCATGCCTTGCGACGGGGGATGGAAGCTGCGGTTCAACTCGGATGCGAAAATCTACAGTGAGCTTTTCGGCGGAACCGAGAGTCTGGATGTCGAGGCGGACGGGGAGGGGATGGATGGCATGGAGCACTCCGCACTATTCCGTATCGGTGCTTACACGACGCTGATCTATTCGCAGGAAGCATGAAAGGGGAGCGTCAGTTTTCCTCGACCTCGAGCCGGTAGAAGAGTTTGCCGGGCGGTGTCGCTACGGGTGCGGAGTAGACCACGGGATGGCCGGGACTTCCCGGGTTCGTGGCGACGGTGGTCCAGTTCGCTAGGTCCAGGGAAGAGCGCACGAGATATGTGAGCCCTTCGCTTGCGCGGAAGAAGCGGAATTCCAGATTGTTTCCTGGAACGAAATTCAAAGTGGGCGTCGCGGCGGAAGTCGAGTCCAACGGTGAAGAACCGAGGGCGAACTCCAGGAGATTCGTAAGGCCGTCGGAATCGGGGTCACCACCCGGCGTCGGGTCGCTACCGTCGAATGCGATGGTGGTCACCCAGAAGAGGTAGGGGTCGGGCGTGTAGACGAGGTCGAGGGTGTTTTGGGTTTTCGAAACGGTCCAATCGCCTTTGCCGGTGAAGCCGACCAGTTCCGAATTGATTTTCCCGAGATCGATTCCTGCGAGTGTGGAAGCTGACGACAGGATGGTGACGGTTTTCGGTGTTTCCGTGAAGTTGGCCAGGGCGGACGCATCCAGCCGGAGGGTCCATGACGAGGTGGAGGCATCCGTGAGCGATGCGGCCGAAAACGGTTGGCCGGGGCTGTTCCAATCGGTGAGTGGACGGGAAAAAACGGCTCCCTGCTCTACGGTGATCGCTTCGGTGGTGGAACCGTTTCCGGAAAATACCGCTCCATTGCGGATGGTCACTGGCGATGAAAGCGCGGAATCCACCCGGAAGTTTCCGCCGCCGACGGTGGTCGCTCCGGTGTAGGATTTCGCGGATCCGACGAGTGCCCATGACCCCGACTCCACGCGCAGGTTCACTTTGCTGCCCGCGTCCGAATCGGAAATGCTTGCGGAGAAACTCCCGGAGCCGGGTCCGCGGAGGTAGAGGGTGCGGTCGGAGTCCGCGGCTCCGACGATACTTTTGATCTGGCCGGTGAAATTCAGATTGCCGGAGGAGCTTGCCACGTCCCAGCGGTTTCCCCCGGTCGTAAGCGAGATTGTGCCCGAGAGGGTGTTGGTTCCCGAGATATTGTGCAGCTGGGTGTGGGTGTTCAGTTGCTGCATCTGTAGGATGACGGGTTCGTTCGTGCTGATTCCGCCGGTCAGCTCGAGTCCCGCCCGACTGGAAAGCCCCTTGATCGTGGTGTTTCCTGCCGCCGTTCCCAGAGCGTTGTCGTCCGAAATTCTTACCAAGCCCGCATCGATCGAAAGTTTGCCTGTGAAATTGTTCGATCTCTCCAGACTCAATATGGCATCGCCCTCTTTTACGAATGCGGTTCCTGAAACAGGAGCACGGAGTATGGCGTCCTGGTTGGTGGTGACGGTCGCGTTCGCCTGCAAGGTGAGTGCGTTGCCCGTGGAATCGATCAGATATCCCGCGGATTCGAAAACGATGGATGTGGCGGTAACCGGAGAGCCGAGAGTGACGGTGGCCGCTGCGCCGTTGCCTCGGAAAATAACATCGTAGTCGTTGGCGAAAGGGAAGTTATCGCCTTGGAACTGCCAGGGGTTCGTCGAGGTGGCTGTTGTCCATGTGCCGCTGCCTTGCTGGACGCCGGCTGCGGACGGGTTCGCATCCCAGATGGCCTCGTTGAAATTGATCCCGGTGGTGGTACGGATCCAGTCCTTGTATTCGCTGACGCGCCCATGGGTGAAGCCCACCCCGCTGATGGCACCGAAGGTTTCCCCTACGATCCACAGACGCCCGTCCTGCTCCATGAACATCGGGCCGCCACTGTCTCCCGGAGCGGTCGCCCCCTCGGTCGGGAGGGCCGAAGCGTTCGTATCGAATTGGAAAATAATGACTCTACCCACCGTGCTTCCGAGGTTGCCTGTCGCGGAGATACGGTTGGTCGCGCCGAAGCGGCCTTGGAAAGAGTCGCTCAACGGGTCCGCGTTTCCCGAGATCTGCCCGTGCCTGCCGTATCCCACGATCCAGACGCTTTTGCCAACCTCGTCCGATTTCTGGTAAATCGGAGTCACGGGAACATTGGCGTTGTTCACGGGTGTGGCGAGGCGCAGCAGGGCGACATCTGAATCCGACCGGACATGGACCGATGCGATGGGAGAATTGCCTCCGTTGTAGAAAAAAGTGCCGGATGAAGCGCCCGCCACGACGTGGCGGGCTGTGAGCACCCACTCCGGAGAGATCAGCGCCCCTGTGCCTTGGCCTCTTCCTGTAGCTACAACGATCCCGGTGCCGTTGAATCGGCTTTCGGCCCCGATTGCTTGGGAAATAGCGGATTTGGTGGTATCGGTATTCGGAGGCGGATCGGTCATGGACGGACGCCAGGTGATGGCCATGGATGCGGCGGATGTCAGGAACCACAGGCCTGCGGCAGCGAGTATGAAACGGGTTTCGGGAATCATGGGATTTTGGGAACGAATTGTCCTTGGAGTCCGAGTGCTTCGAACTGGGGTTCTGAAAACAAGGCCGGAGCATGCCATGGGACACCAGCTTCCGGCGATCTACGGAAGCGTTGGAAGCTTCGTGTGTTTGCGTCTGCTCTCGGGAGAAGTCGCAGACAATCTGGGAGAAGTCAAACAGCGAAACGCCATTTTCAAAGAAAGAAAAAGATTTACAAAGATCTTCCCGATCCTAGGCGCTGGGCTATCCGCGGATCTTCTTCCAATCCTCCGGCTCCAGGCAGCAGGGATCCGCGGCAACCCAGTGGCCGGGGGAGATTTCCGTCAGGGACAGATCCATCCCGATGGTTTCCTGGTAGCGGGCATGGTTGATCCGGTGGCCGAAGGCACTGCCATCGGGTGGATCGATGGGGGAGGGGACGTCGCCCTCGAGCAGGATTTTTTCGCGTTTCACCTTGGGATCGGCGATCGGGACGGCGGAGAGAAGAGCCTTGGTGTAGGCGTGTTTCGGCTCGCGGTAGATAGTTTCCGAATCGGCGAGTTCCACGATTTTCCCCAGGTACATGACGGCCACCCTGTCGCTGACGTGTTTCACCACGGAGAGATCATGGGCGATGAACAGGTAGGACAGGCCGAACTCTTTCTGGAGATCGACAAGCAGGTTGAGAATCTGCGATTGGACGGAGACATCAAGCGCGGAGACCGGTTCATCACAAACGAGCCAGCGTGGTTTCAGGGCGAGGGCGCGGGCGATTCCGATGCGCTGGCGTTGGCCTCCGGAAAACTCGAACGAATACCGCTCCGCAGCCGCCTTCGAGAGGCCTACGGTCTCGAGCAGGTCATCGACCCATTTTTTCCGCTCCGCGCGATTCCCCAAGCCGTGGATGCGGAACGGTTCCTCGACAAGGCTGCGCACGCTCATCCGGCCATCGAGCGATTCCGCAGGGTCCTGGAAAATCATCTGGAAATCCCGCCGCAGGGGGCGCAGCGCACGCTGGCCGAGGTTGGTGATGTCCCGGCCATCGAAGGTGATTTTCCCGGAGGTAGGTTCCAGCAAGCGGACGAGGGCTTTTCCCAAGGTGGATTTCCCGCAACCGGATTCCCCGACGAGGCCGAGTGTTTCGCCCTTCGCCAGCTCCAGGGAAATGCCGTCCACAGCTTTCACGGCGCCTGTCTGGCGCAGGAAGATCCCGCTTTTCACGGGGAAATGCACGCGCAGGTCATCGGCTTTCAGCATGATGGATTCGTTCATGGGTTCGAGCATTGCTTGCAGATTTCCAGCCAGTGGCCCGGTGTGACTTCTTTGAATTTCGGGCGTTCACGGCTCACCGGGGTGCTGCGGCCGAGACGTTGGCAGAAGCGGCAGCCGTGGGTGTATTCCGAAAGCCCGGCGACGGTGCCGGGGATGGTCGGGAGAACGGATTTCGGCGGCATATCGAGCGTGGGGATGGAGCGCAGCAAGGCCTTCGTGTAGGCATGCAGCGGGTTTCCGAAAAGTTCCTCCACCGGCGCGCTTTCCACCACCCGTCCGGCGTACATGACGACCACTTCGTCGCTGGTCTCCGCGATGACCCCGAGATCGTGGGTGATGAGCATCAGGGACATTCCCCGCTCTTCCTGAAGGCCGCCGAGAAGATCGAGGATCTGTGCCTGCACGGTCACGTCGAGCGCCGTGGTGGGCTCGTCCGCGATGACGAGATCCGGGCGGCAGGCGAGCGCGAGAGCGATGACCACGCGCTGGCGCATGCCTCCGGAAAGGTGGTGCGGGTAATCGCTCATACGCTTTCCGGGAGCGGGAATGCGGAGCAGGGCGAGCATCTCGGTGGCCGCGTCCCAGGCGTCCTTCTTGCTCATTTTCGTGTGCAGGCGGAAAACTTCGGAAACCTGCCTGCCGATGCGGTGGACGGGATTGAGCGCGGACATCGGCTCCTGGAACACGACCCCGATCTCGCCACCCCGGACCTGGCGCATGCGCTTGTCGCTGGCGTGGATGAGGTCCTCGCCTTTGAAGCGGACCTCACCTCCGAGGATTTTCCCGGAGGGCTGGGGCAGCAGCCGCACGATGGACATGGCTGTCACGCTTTTCCCGCAGCCGGACTCACCTACTATACCCACCGTTTTTCCGTAGGGAATTTTGAACGAAACCTGGTCCACGGCGCGTAGCAGCCCGCGCTCCGTCTCGAAGGACGTGATCAGCTTGTCCACTTCCAGCAGGTTGCCTTCTTTCACTGCTCCACCTCCTCGCTTGCTTCAGGGGTGGTTTCTTGTGGTTCATCGGCCGTCCCGGCGGCTGGTTCCTCGGTCGTCCCGGGGGTTTGCCCTGCCGGCGGTTCGGCGACGGGATCCCGGTATTCGTCGATGATGCGGTTCACTTCCTCGAAGGTCTTGCCGCTGCGTTTCGCATCCATCGTTTCTTCTTTCATGTCCTCGTCGATCCAGTAGACGAAAGCCTCGAGCGGCTCGTAAACCACGGGAGGGGAGAATCTCGTCTCCTCGCAATCCGGCCAGCGGATCCAGCGCCAGCAACCGATGCGGACGAAATCCACCGTGTAGGCGGGGACGAAGATCGCCTCGTCTTGCATGATGTTCTGAAGCTTGAACGCGGCGTCCCGCAGCTCGGTCTCATCGCGGGCGAAGCGGACTTTTTCAGAAAGCACATCGGTGTCCTCACGGCCCCAGACGAAGAGGTTGTTTGTCTGCATCTTGAGGTTTCCGCGCTCGTCACGGGCGTTCGAGGAGTGGAGAAACTGATAGAAATCCGGAGTGGGCGGAGTGATGCCCCACGCGGTGAAGGTCATCTCGTGCTGCTTCTGCATCACCTTCTTGTAAGACACTGTCGCTTCGGAGGAGTCGAGCCGCAGATCGAAGCCGCAGGCCTTCGCGTCCTCACGCAGGATCGTGAGCATGCGGTCGAGAATGGGGACGGCCGGATAGGTCACGGAAACGGAGAGGCGGGTGCCATCCGGCCGGCGCAGGATGCCGTCGCGCCCGGTCTCGGTGAAACCGGCTTTCGCGAAAGCCGCACGCGCCGCGCTGTTCGAGTAGCGGCGGGCTTTGATCGAGGGATCGCTGAATAGCAGATACCCCTGGTTGAAGGAATCGAGCCTGCGGTAGTCGCCCCGGAAAATCACGTCGATCACCTTCTGCCAGTTCATCGAGTGCTGGATGCCGATGCGGATGTCCAGGTTGTCGAGTAGCGGCTTGGTGACATTCAGATAGAGTCCGCGGGGCAGGGCGGGGTACTGGTTGTAGAAGGTGTAGCGCTCGATGTAACCCTTGAAGACGGGGTCCATCTCGGATTTCTCGTACCAGTATTCCGGGCGGGTGATATAGAACGTGTCCAGCTCTCCGGCGCGGAAAAGCTCGAAGGCTTTGTTCTCCTCACGGACGACGGTGTTCTGTATCCGGTCCGCGTTGAAACGATACTTGTAGTATTTCCTGTCCTTCGCCCACCAGTTTCTCACACGGGTCTGGGTGATGGATACACCTTTCACGATGTCCTCTTCCTTTACCTCGTAGGCGCCCGTCGTAGGCGGGAATTTCCACTGGTAGCGCTCGGTGAAATCCGGGCCGTAGTCCTTGTAGAAATGCGGGGCGGAAGGGGTGATCCCGCCTGCTACGGCGGGGGCGTAAATCTGTGCTTCGGGAAGGGAGATCGAGAGCGTGTGGTCATCATATGCGACCATTCCGGCGAGATTCTCGCGGTAATACTGCTTCGCGTAGGAGTTCACGATGTCATCCGAGATACGGATGTAGGAGCCGAAAAGGAAGTCCCGGGCGCGGACCAGGACACCGTCCGAGTAGCGCGCTTCCTCGTCGATGCGGAAATAGACGGTGCGTCCGTCCTTTGAGACCGCCCATTCCTTCGCTAGGCCCGGGATCATTTCCATGGATTTCGGATGCAGGCCGACGAGTGGCATGTCGATCTCGTCGTAGAGCACACCGCGGAAGCTGTTGTTCGAGTTGTCTCCGAACGGTCTCAGGGTGGGTGGGAAGCTGAGAATGAAGCTACGGAAAGTGCCACCCTTTTTCGACCGGGGATCACCGATCTCCTCGTTGTCCATGCCGTTTTCCCAGACGAGATCCACAGGGATTTCCTCCGGTGTCCCGAAACGGAAGAATCCGTCGAGACCGAGGCGGAAGTCCCATTTCTCCTCATCCCGTTTCAGGGCGATCAGATGTTGCTCCAATCCATCGCGCTCCTTGCCCTCGGTGCCGGGCAGGGCTTTCTCCGTCTCCCGCACGGCCTTCACCGTAGCCGTTTTCTGCTCGGTGAGCCAGTTGCGGATGTAGGAGTTGTAGCGCGGGATGAAATCCTCGAAGCCGGAGGTCCGCTGGGCCACTTCATCCTCGCGGTCGCAGCCCGCGAGAATGAGCGCCATGACGGTGAGAGCTAGGATGGAGAGAAATCTTGGCATCAACGGTAGTAGCTGTGTTTTTTCGGGTCGAAGGCCTCGCGCACGGCTTCCCCGATGAAGGTGATGAGCACCAGCAGGCCCACAAGTACGAAGAACGTGGAGGAGACCAGCCATGGTGCGGAGAGATTCGAGAGACCGTCGTTGAGAAGTCGGCCCCAGGTGGCGTATTCCGGCGGCAGGCCGAATCCGAGATAGTCGAGCGCGGTCAGCGAGGAAATCAGGGACGACATGGTGAAGGGAACCAAGGTCACGATGATGGCCACGGTGTTCGGCAGCAGATGGCGGAAGATGATGCGCGGGGTGCCGGCGCCGAGCACGCGGGCGGCGGCGATGTAGTCGCGCTCTTTGTCGCGGTAGGCGGCGGTCCGCATGAGCGCGGTGATGCCCATCCAGCCGAAGATCATGAGGATCGTGAGAATCACAGGCAGGCCTTTGAATTTCTCCGGGACCATGCTGGAGAAGATGATCACGACGAAAAGGAAGGGCATGTTGGAGAAAATCTCGATCAAGCGGTCGAAGACGAGATCGAACCATCCTCCCAGGTACCCCATGAGCATGCCGAGCGTGATGCCGATGGCATAGACGATGGGAAGGTAGATGAGGGCGGCTTTGAAATTCACCTGCAGGCCGCCGTAGAGATAGGCCAGGACATCGTAGCCTTGGGAGGTTGTTCCGAGAAAATTCCCCTCCTCGGGGATGGGTGGGGCGGGGTGGTATTTCACCGCGCGGAGTTCGCCACTGGGAAGGTTCAGGAAATCCTCCAGCGTTTTCTCTCCGCTGTATTTCTCCTTGGTTTTCTCTCCTTTGGAATACTCCGCGCTGTAGACACGTTCACCTTCGGCGTCCCATCCGTCCACCGCGCCGCTGAGTTTGCCGTTGCGGAGGGTGAAGCGGAGATGGAATTTCGCGTCCTCCACATCGAGATACTGCGCGGCGAGGCCGAAGTATGGTTTCCGACTACCGGACTCGTAGTAGATGCCTTCGCGCTGGACCAGGGATTTGGAGCGGGGTTTGAGGGTGTCGTCCGTGGAGCCGTAAGGGATGAGCGGCATGATGACCCTTCCGTGGCTGATCGCCTTCTCCTTTTTGAGGTCGGTTTTCAGTCGGCGGTAGTTCACGGGAGCTTCGGCCAGTTCGCCGGTGATGCCGAAATCCTTCCCTTTGAAAGGTGCCGGGGTGAATGCGGGGAACACCCATTCGCCCTTGTATCGCACGGCGAGGGCGTCTTTTCCCACCACCATCTGGTCGAGCGCCGCGAGCCCTGCGAGCACGATGAGAATGACGAGCGACCAGTAGCCGCGGCGGATGTCTTTGAAACGTTTGATGCGGCGCAAGGTCACCGGATTCGGAGGGCCGCCGGTAAAGGTCTTCACTACCAGGGCGAGACCGCCGATCAGCAGGATCCCGGCGCTGACCCAGCCGAACCATAGGAAAACTTCGTCGCCGCTCTTCCATTTCAGGAGAGGGATGTCGCGGCTGGCCTCGAAGAACCAACGCGCGGTCGGGAAGTCGATTCCACGGATTTCCCCGAATCCCGCGAGAAACCCGATGAGGGCCAGAACCAGTCCGATCGTGCGCCTGCTCATTTGAATTTGATCCTTGGGTCCACCAGCGAAACGATGAAATCCGAAATGACATTTCCCAGCAGCATGAGGAACGCGGCGATGGTGAGCGTGCCCATCACGACCGGCACGTCACGCGCGAGCACCGCCTGATACTGGAGCAGGCCGAAGCCCTGGATGTCGAACACGGTTTCCACCAGGATGGAGCCGCCGATGAAAATCCCGACCAAGCTGCCGGCGCTGGTGGCGACGGGGATCATGGAGTTCCGGAACGCATGGCCGAAGACCGCTTTGCGGAAGCCCGCCCCTTTGGAAACCGCCGTCCGCACGTAGTCGGCGGAGAGTTGGTCCATCAGGTTGTTTTTGGTGAGCATGGTGAGCATCGCGAAGGAGCCGACGAGATAGCAAAGAAGCGGAAGGACGGTGTGGTGGGCGAGGTCTTTCACTTGGTCCCACGGAGCCATTTCCGAGAAATCCGGGCTGGTGAAACCGAACAGCGGGAACAGATTCATACGTGCGCCAAGGTGGACCAGAAGGATGGCTCCGAGCGCGAAACCGGGGATGGAGTATCCCACGAAAATCAGGATGGAGCTGGCGCTGTCGATGAAAGTGCGGTGCTTGAGCGCTTTGAGCACACCGAGCGGAAGCGAAATCGTGTAGGTGAAAAACGCGGTGAGCAGCCCGAAGTAAGCGGCCACCGGCACGCGGCTCAGGATCATTTCCCAGACAGGATCGTTGTAGACCGTGGATCGCCCGAGATCGCCTTGGAAGATGCCGCTGAAACGTGTTTTGTAAGCGACCACCCGGGGCGAGTAGGAGGGGACTTCCGGGTTGCCGGCGTTGCGATTCCTGAAGCGGTCCTGCCGTGTTTCCTCATCCTCGTAGCGGATTTTCCAGCCATCGTCGCTGATGCTGCCGCCCGATTCCTTGTATTTCGCGGAAACAACCTCGTCCCCCTTTTTTACCACCCGTACGAACCTACCGTCGCCCTTGAGCACAAGCACCGCCGTATTGTCGGAATCTTCTTCCTCTCCGCCGATCGTATCGTCGCCCGCCGCGCCGAACTCGCCTTTCGAGATCCTCACCTCTCTGGGGGCGATCCCGAGCCACTGCAGGTAGGCGATGGGCATCGACTTATCGAGGCCGAACTGCTCCTCCAGTTCTTCCATCTGTTCATCGCTCAAGCCCCCGCTGGTTTCGTTCGCCGCTTGCCTGCCGCCGCCATTGTCCGCGTTTCCGGCAGCCTGCTGGAGCATCCGGTCCATCGGCCCGCCGGGCACGAATCTGGTGATCGCGAAGACAAGGAAAGTGATCCCCAGCAAAGTGGGGGGGATCAGCAGCAGTCGTCTAAGGAAATAGCTTTTCACTCGTTGTGTCGGCAGAGTCTCACCTCGCTTGGTCGCTTGGCAAGCGTTCCGCTAAAATTCCAGCCCCTTCTGCTTTTTCACCGCCATCACGTAATCGAGCACGGCCGTTTCGTCGGAGGAGGGCAGTCCGGCGTGACGGATCATTTTCGGCATGGCGTCCTCGAAATCCATGATATCCACCTTTTCCGGGAGCATGTATTCGTGGCATTCCCCGCATTTCAGCATGTAGACCTCGTGGCCTCGTTGCAGCTGGGGCAGCGGTTTCCCGCTCGCTTTCGCCATGGCGGGGGAGGGGTTCGGGACTTCGGAAATACCACCGACCGCGCCATCGTCTCCACCTGTCATATCGCCTATCGGCTGACCTCCTCCTCCGGCACAACCGATGAATGGAAGGGCGAGCAACGACAGGAAGATCGGGTGAAATCTCATGGGCGAAACGTATCGTGACCTGTCCGGGAGGTTCAACACAGAAAGCGAACGGGAGAGAGATTCAGCCCCGGCCCCTCGTCCGGCGGATCAGAAACAAACTGCCACCGCCTAACAGCAACAGGTTCACGCCGGGCCGGCACACCGGTAATCCCCTCGATGATACCCCGGTAGGAACTGATGCGCGTGGAGTAGAAACTGCTCGGGACATCGGCGCTTTCATCCGGTATCAGAGTCCACCCGTTCGCATCCGATCCTACGTAGAGCCTCTCCGCATCGAAAAGCGAGGCGCTGAAGCCGTTGCCGTCCGCCACGCCATTGAAATCCCAGGAGCCGTCCACCGCGAAATTGATCCCCGCCAGCTTCCACACCCCGTCATCCCGGAGGAACACCGCTCCGCCGGAATCGCCACCTGTCAGATGGGCCTCGTCCGTACCAGGCAACGCGTCGAAGTCCGCTTGCAAGTATTCCGCTCCTTCGAATGTGACGGTGGCGGAAACCACGTTGGTTCCCCAGCGTGCCGCCTGATCTGCCGTTCCCGGCCTCCAGCCTTTGGTCACTCCTGAAAGATCGACCGTAGCTCCTCTCTGAGTTCCGCGCCCCATCACGACGAGATCTTTCCCCGCCTCATCCGTGCCCGAGTAAAGTGGCGCGAAGGAGGAAAACGTTTCGTCGATTTCGAAGATCCGCAGATCGGTCCCGGCGATCTGCCAGAATCCGGTTCCTCCGTTCGCCGTCGTGTTGACATTGAACGTGACATCCGACGATCCGTTGAAATGCGCTCGGGAGACGAACGTGCTCGAAGGAACGCCGAGATGGGAGGCGGTGATGAAATGTTTCGAGGAAATCATCGTCCCTAGAAATCCGCCGAACTCTCCCTGGAACTGCCAGCCGCTGCCGGTCAGGGCGCCGCCCGGAGCTGTCTCGCGGTTGCGGGTGATATCGGGCGAATCGAAAAATACGACCGCGTGGCAGGGGAAAGTTCCCGCAAGTGCCAGAGCCAGAAGGGTTTTCATGCTGAAATCCTACGGTTCTCACGTTCTTCCTCAAGACAATTCGAGAATCCCGTATCGTATGTCAGACCGCTCAAAAGTCTTGCTCGTTCGGGAAATATGTTCAGTGTTCGTGATTATCAGCTTTGCTCCACCTCCTTCGTTTTTCGCTCTTGGAATTCTATTTCTGATTCCAGGGAAATCCGATGCGCTGGTCCTCTACGGAGAAAACAACACGCAGAATCAGACCGATCCGGGCACGGGCGTTCCCTTCGATGGCGTGGCGCGGCTCGGCAATTCCGCAGGCACCGTCATCGGCGGTACCGGGGTGCATCTTGGCAACGGCTACATTCTCACCGCCGACCACGTCGGTCCCTTCGCTTCGGTCACTTTCGACGGCAGCACGTTTTTCACCCATGACGGCACCGCGCCCGTTCGGGTAGCGACCGGAGTGGATATGAAAATTTTCCGACTGACGGCTGTGCCACCCGTCTCCGCCGCCCTGATCTATACCGGCACCGATGAGCTGTTGAGGCCCGCCACCATCGTGGGCTGGGGCCGTGGCAGGGATGGTTCCTCTCCACCTTCCACTTCCGTCGTCGGCTGGGGAGACACCGGGACGATTGCCAAACGCTGGGGGACGAATACGCCTCAGGCGGCCATCGACGGGTTTTCATACTCCAGCTACACCTTCGATGCGCTTGAAACGGTCCTGGGGAATTCCGCCGGAGCGTCCGAAGCAGCCGCCACAGCGAACGATTCCGGCAGCGGGCTTTTTCAGAAAATAGACGACACATGGTATCTCACCGGCATCACTTCCGTCGTCACCCAGAAAAGCGGGGCGAGCACCTCTACTTTCGGCACCGACACACCGGCCGTCGTCACTCCCGGTTCACCCACCGGGGTCGCGCTCTTTCCCTCCGGTGGCGATGTGAACCTGTTCGTCCGCACGAGCCGCTATGCCACACGGATCGCCACTCTCGTCCCGGAGCCTTCCAGCGTGCTCATGGGTATTTCGGGAATGATGCTCTTCGCGCGCCGCAAGCGTTAGGCTCAGCCCGCCATTGACGCGGCCCGCTTGATTGTTTCACCTCTCCGCATGCCTCCGGCGGAAAAAAAGTCATCTACCATATCCTCGAACCGTTGGATCCTTTCCTACCTGCTCAGGGAGAAGAAAATATTCTTCCCCTCGTTGTTCGCCTTGTTCGTCACCGCCGGTCTCGCGCTCGCGTTTCCTTATTTCCTGAAAGAGCTGATAGGAAATCCCTCGGACGCACTTCAGAACGAGGTCCCGGCCGAGCGCATACTCTCGAACATCAACGAGATCGTCCTGAAGCTGCTGGCCGTGTTCGTTCCTCCAGGCGACCATCGCCTTCTTCCGCGTCCAGGGCTTTATCAAGGCCGGTGAATCCGCCCTCAACCGCCTCCGCAAAGACCTTTTCAAGCACCTGCTCCACCTTCCCGTTCCCTACTTCCAGGACCAGCGCGCCGGCTCGCTTTCCAACCGTGTCTCCGCCGATCTCACCCTCGTCCGCGACACGCTTCTCAACACGGTCCCGCAAGCCGTCCGGCAGACCGTCATCCTCATCGGCGGGTTGATTTTCATCTTCGTCGCCTCGTGGGAACTCTCCCTCGTCATGCTCTGCTGCATCCCGGTGGTGGTGCTGCTGATCGCGTTTTTCGGGAGAAAAGTCCGCAATCACTCCAAGACCGCGCAGGAATCCCTCGCCGAGGCCTCCACCGTGATCGAGGAATCCGTGCAGAACATCGCGGATGTGAAATCCTATACCAACGAACCCTTCGAGCAGGACCGCTACGATTCCTCCCTGTCCGCCTTTCTCGCTGTCACCCTGCGCGGGGCACGCGCCCGGGCCGCCTTCCTCTCCTTCATCATTTTCGTGCTCTTCGGCACCATCGCCTTCGTCATCTGGTATGGCGCGCGCATGTATGCCACCGGCGACATCACATGGACCAATTTCTCCTCCTTCATCCTGTTCTCCATCTTCGTCGGCGCCTCGCTCGGGTCGTTTCCGGAAATCATCTCACAGTTCCAGCAGACCGCCGGAGCCACCGAGCGACTCCGCGAAATCCTGGACCTTACCACCGAGCGCACCGGCGGCGATCCCGATTTCGTCCTTTCAGGCGCGATCTCCCTGCGCGATCTCAGCTTCACCTATCCCTCCCGCCCGGAAATATCCGTGCTGAACAACATCTCCGTCGATCTGCCCGCCGGCCAGCGCACCGCCATCGTGGGCCCCTCGGGAGCGGGAAAATCCACGCTCTTCTCACTCGTGCTCAGCTTCAATGATCCGACCTCAGGCGAAGTTCTCTTCGATGGGAAAAACGCCTCCGAAATTTCCCTGGAAGCCATCCGCTCGCAGATCGCCATCGTCCCGCAGGAAGTTATGCTCTTCGGCGGCACCATCATGGAAAACATCGCCTACGGCAGGCCCGGAGCCACGCCCGACCAGGTCACCCAAGCCGCCGTCGAGGCGAACGCGGATTCCTTCATCAGCGAGCTGCCCGACCAGTACCAGACCCTCGTCGGCCCGCGCGGCACCAAGCTCTCCGGCGGCCAGCGCCAGCGCATCGCCATCGCCCGGGCCATCCTCGCCGATCCGAAAATCCTTCTTCTCGACGAAGCCACCTCCGCCCTCGACAGCGAGTCCGAGCGCCTCGTCAACGAAGCCCTCGACCGCCTCATGGCAGGCCGCACCTCCCTCGTCATCGCCCACCGTCTCTCCACCGTCCGCCACGCGGACAGGATACTGGTGATCGCGAAAGGAAATCTCACCGAACAAGGCACGCACGACGAACTCTACGCCGCCGGAGGCACCTACCGGTTTTTGGCGGAGACGCAGCTGAGCTGAAACGATCGGAAACAATCGAAGGAACAATGTTCGGAGCCATCGTCGGAGATATCGCCGGATCCACTTTTGAGCGGCACAACTTCAAGTTCGAGTGCTGCCATATATTTGAAAAGGACTCGCAGTTTACCGACGATACCGTACTCACACTGGCGACAGCGGATCATTTCATCTCAGGTGAGCCGTATTCCGAAGTTTACCGCCGATACGGAAAAAATTACCCCCACGCTGGCTACGGGGCGAATTTCAAGAAATGGATGTGTGCGGAGAATCCACAACCTTACGAGAGCTGGGGCAATGGCTCGGCGATGCGAGTCAGTCCCGTTGGCTGGGTCGGATGTGATATCGACTGGGTTCTGGCGGAGGCGAAAAGGAGTGCCGAAGTGACCCACAACCACCCCGGCGGGATAAGGGGAGCGCAGGCTGTTGCCGCTTCCGTGTTCCTTGCTAAGAAGGGTTCGCCAAAAGCCGGGATCCGCGACTATGTGGAAAAAACCTTTTCCTACGATTTGGGCCGATCTCTCGACGAAATCAGACCCCGCTACCAGTTTGATGTGAGCTGTGATGGATCGGTGCCAGAAGCGATCACCGCGTTTCTCGAATCGTCCGATTTCGAAAGCGCTATCCGGAAAGCGATTTCCATCGGAGGGGACAGCGACACTATCGCGTCTATCTCCGCTGCGATCGCCCATGCATACTACGGGGAAATCCCGGTATGGATGACGGAATATTGCATGGGAGTTCTTGATGTCCCCCAGAAGCACCTTCTAAAAGACTTTGAGGAAAAATATCCTTTTCCATAAGTATTGAAATTTGATTGTCGGCTCTCCTGTAACGCCGCGCATCACGTTTTGGGGATTCGTCGCCCATGTCTTCAAGGCCAACGGCCTGGCCTATCGCAGCCCGGGGCAGAGTGAAACGTCGCCCCGGGTTTGAAGCCGTAGAAGATCGGAGGGCTGTAAGTCCGGCCTGAGGAATGGCTCGACAATTACTTGAGAGGAACTGCCCGAGGTTTTGATCTGACGCACGACTAAGGAGAGGCTCGCCTCATGCCGCCATTGGGTTGAAAAGTTCAGGATAGCGGACAAGGAGTCGCGGACGGTGTGGCCCACGGGGTATAGTACCCGCGAGTGGAAGAAAAACAGGCGGAGGCGGATCTCCACCGGAATTGTTGTCTGACCCGTGCTTGAAACGATAGAGGCAATGATTACAGAAAAACCCCTCACTCCACCACGTGGATCATCGTCGCGTTGACGATGAGGTTGTCTTTGGTGGAGGATTTGTCCACGGTGCCTGTCAGGGTCACTTCGCTGAGTTCCTTGAGACCCTTCACTCCGCGGATGTTGCCGGGTAGGACGCGTCCGTCTTCGCCGAGGATCTGGATCGAGGCGATGCCGGTCTTTTTCAGTTCCGGTGAATCGCAGCAGGCGTCCCACGGGGTGGGGCAGTGATCTTCCGGCATCTTGTCGCAGGAGGTCAGTTTCTCCGGATCTCCGAGAACGAACGCGGCCCGACCTTCCACGAAGACTTTTTCCCGCCCGATCACCTCGCCTCTGAGCGTGATCTCGTCACCGGGTGCCACCGATTCGCGCAGCACGTGGATGGAACCTGCGTCGGCGATCGGCTCCGCGGTGAAATATTGTTCGAGCGCGGGATCGGGAGCCGTGGCTTCCGGTGCTGAGGCGCTGGTGGTTGTTTCGGATTTTTCGCAAGAGGTCATGGAAAAGACAGCGAGCGCGGCGGAGAATATGATGGTGGTTTTCATGGTTTGTCTGATGATGTTAGGAACGAAGTGCTTTCGGCAGAGAAGGTCGGAGACAACGGATCGCGGGCGGGATGGAGCCGAGGATTCCGAGCGCCACTCCGGTGACCAGACCGGCTACGGCGACCTGCGGGGAAATGGTAACCGTGAACGCGCCGATGGAAAACGGAATCGTGGTGCCGTCGAGCAAGACCAGGGCCGCGACGGAAGCCAGCAAGGTTCCCGCCAGGCAGGCGATCAGGCTTTCCTGCACGAGGCTTAGGAACACGGCGCCGCGACCGAAGCCGATCGCTTGCAAGGTGGCCAGCTCGCGGATGCGGGAGGAAAACGCGGCGTAGAGAGTATTGAATCCGCCGAACACCGCTCCGGCGGCGACCAGGCCCGCGGTGATCCATGTCATGATGCGCAGCGGTTTGAAAAACGCTCCCAGGGCCGCGTAGTAATCGCTCTCCCGCATGGCCGTCAGCTCCAGATCCAGCCGCTGCTGGGCGAAGAGATCCGCCTCCGAAAAATCCTCCGGGGTCTCCATGCGCAGGACCACGCAGGAGACGGTATCCCGCTGCGCCAGCATGTTCAGATCCCCCAGCGCAGCCCAGATTTCCGACTCCATCACCGTGCCGGGCGCGGCGAAGATCCCCGATACGGTCATTTCCGCGCCCTCCAGAATCACTTCCGCGCCCGGCTTCAGATCTTTCTCCTCCATCCCGAGCTTGCGCCACGCCAGCCGCCCGGCCATCACCTCGCCCGCCTGCGGAAACGTCCCTTCCACCAGTCTTACCTCAGGATGCACCAGTAGCGCGCGCGGGGTCACACCCCGGAAAAGTCCCTGGCCTTTCTTCCCGTCCGGAGTTTCCAAGAAAGACATGTAGTGGATTTCCGTGGAGACGGCTGGCTTATCGAGAGTTTTGGAAACGCCCCGCACTCCCGCCTCCGCGATCCCGCCAAGCAGAGCGCTGACCTCGCTGCGCTGGATGCTTTCCTCGCTACCCGTGCCAATCAGGATCACGTTTCGCGCCGATCCCGAGGCGGAAAGCACCTTGGCCATTCCCCCGTTCAAAGCAGTCGCCGCCATCACCAGCAAAACAACCAGCGCCGATCCCCCGATGGTCTGGAGAAGGCGCGAGCGGTCGCGGAAAAGATTTCTGAGAGCGTAGGAGAGTGGTAGCATATATCCTATGATCTGAGGGATTTCACGATGGGCTGGCGGATGGCGATCATGGCCGGGTAAACCGATGCCAGGACTCCGAGCACGAGCGCCGCTCCGGTGGCGAGTAGCGCGGTGGAAACTTCCGGCAGGATCGCCAGCGTGTGCCCCTCGCTGCCCATGGTGAAGCTCTGCCAGCGCAGGAAACTCCAGGCCAGCCCGGCACCTAGCAACCCGCCCATCAGGCCGAGCATTCCACCCTCGCTGAGAACCAGAAACATGATCGCCCGTGCCGGATAGCCGAGAGTCCGCAGCACGGCGTTTTCCTTCACCCGCCCGCGCACCATCAGCAGGATGGCGTTCGCCACCAGTGCGATCACCGCGATCACCGCCCCCAGCCCCAGCCATCTGGTGAAGCCGATCAGCTCGATCAACTGCCCGGCGGTTTCCGCGAAAAACGCTTTCTCCGGGCGGGTGTTCGTCGGTTCCTGGTCGGATTTGAAACGCGCGTCAATCGCCGCCGCCACCGGCTTCAGATCCGATGATTTCTCCACTCTCACATTGAATTGCGTGACGATGCCAAGACCCGTGCGCGCCGCTTGCTGGAGAAACGCGAGCTTCACGTAGGCGACGTTGTTATCTTGTGGAAAGGGCGAGCTGATGATGCCCGCGACATGCACCGTGATTCCCACGGCATCGAATTTGTCGCCCGGCTCCAGCCCGCGCCGTTTGGCGAACTGCTCGCCGAGGAGCGCGGAGTCGTCACGTTTTTCCCACTCCGCGTCGCTGCCCTCTGTGATCTCGATTTCAGGGGCGAACTTTTGCAACATCCCTTCCGGGACGCCCCGGAACGTGATCACGTCCAGGCTGGCCCCGCAGTTGTTCACGACGATCTTGATAGGGATGACCTCACGCACGCCGGGGATGGTGCGGATCTCGTCCGCGTAGTGCTCCGGGAGTTGGCTGGTCATCGGACAGAATCTGTTCTCCCTATATACTACGAGCGTGGTATCTGCCGCCGTTTGCTCCGTCGCCGCGCCCAGCGAGCGCTGCAAGGTCTCGATCGAGGTGAAAAGAAACATGCCGGAGGCCACTCCGAGCACGGTCAGCAAGGTCCGCAGCCTGTGCCGGATGAGCTGTTTCCACGCGAGTGACAGAAGCGCGGTCATAAAGCGACGGGGTAGGGGTTCGCATCCAGAAGTTTTCCTTTTTCCAGATGCAGGGTCCGGTCCGCCGCCGCAGCTGCCCGCGCGTCGTGAGTGACCATCACGATAGTCTTGCCGTGATCCCTGGCGAGCGAGCGGAGCAGCTCCAGAATCTTTGTCGCCGACTCGCGGTCGAGATCTCCCGTCGGCTCGTCCGCCACCAGCAGGGCGGGATCCGCGACCAGGGCGCGGGCGATGGCGACCCGCTGCTCCTGCCCCCCGGAAAGCTCGCTCGGGGTATGGTGTGAGCGGTCGCTCAGGCCGACGAGTTCCAGCGCTGCCTCCGCCTTGCGCCGGCGCTCCGCGCGGCTCAGCGACGTGATCAGCAGGGGCAGTTCCACGTTTTCAAAAGCACTGAGCACCGGAATCAGATGGTAGAGCTGGAAAATGTAGCCGATCTTCCGGGAGCGCCATTTGGTGAGCTGCTTGCGGGAAAAGGAGGCTATGTCCTCGTTGTCGATCACGAGTTTTCCGGACGTCGGCGTATCGATGCCGGAAATCAGATTCAGCAAGGTGGTTTTCCCTGAGCCGGATGGTCCCATGAGCGCGAGAAACTCGCTTTGCGGGACTTCCAGGCTGAGATCTTGCAGAGGGGTAACCAGATTGGGACCCTTGCGGTAGCTTTTGGTGATGTGTTGGCAGGAAATCATCGGTCTTGGAGAATGGGTTTCAGGCGTTGGCCGTTTTCAAGGTCTTCCGGATCGCGTACCGATCCACTCTCCGGGGCGGATCCCGGAGGAAATCCGGATCAATCCGCCTTGAGAGCCGGAGGTCTCCACCGCGCGTTTCTCCGCACGGGAGGAATCCGCATCGCAGATCCATACGTAGCCGTTCGCGACCGCACTTTCCGGCGCATACACGGCGATGGCAGTGCCGCTTTCCACTGCGTCCGTAGTAGCTTGAGTCATTTCGAAAAACTCGACCCGGCAGAGCATTTCCGGGCGGAGTTTCTCACTCGGGTCGATGATTCGCACTTTCGCCTGGAGGGTGTTCCGCTGGAGGTCCGCCGCGCCTTCGATACGCGTCACCTCGCCCTCGAAAACCTTGTCGGGCAGTAGGTTGCAGCGGATCTTCGCCCGCTGACCCACTCCCAGCCCCGCCGCGTCCGCCAGCGGCACGTCCACCCGCACCTGCAGGCGGGCGGGATCGTAAAGCACGGCGATCGTCGCGCTGTCGGGATCGTCCATGGCGATCATCTTCTTCTGTCCGGGAGCGGCTTTCAGGGCCAGCACCCGGCCATCGGCAGGCGCGGTGATCCGGGTGCGGGTGTAGGCTAGTTCCGCTTTTTCCAAGGCTGTCTCCGCTCCTTTGATGCGGGCCTGGATGGCGAGGACTTGGAAAGCAATCTGGTTGAGCTGCTCCGCGATTCCATCAATCCTCGCCTGCGCGGAGTCTTTCGCGGCGACTGCGCGCACATGATCGTAGCGCACGGCGATCCGCTCGTCCTCAGTGATCGCCCCCTTGGAGATACGGTCGTAGCGCTTGAGCTTGTCCCCGGCTTCCTCCGCGTCCGCTTCCGCCATAGCTAGCTCCGCTTTCCGGATTTCCATTTCCTTCAGCTGGATCTGCGTGCCCACGCAGTGCGCGTCGAACGACGCCTTGGCATCTTCCAGCTTCGCAGCCATCGCGTCGCGCTCCAGCCTCATGTCGATACCTATCAGGGTCGCCAGAAGATCACCTTTTTTCACGAGCTGCCCCTCCAGGACTTTTACCTCATCGATGACTCCGTCGGTCAGGGCGGTCGCTTTGATCGGCAGGGGATCGGCTCCACCCAACCGGATGCCTGGAACAACATTCTTTCGTTTCGTCCGGCGCTGGGGGCCGGTGCGGCTATGGTTTCCTCGATGCCTACGGCAGGCACCACCGCGACAGTCTTTGCCGGCAACAGGCGATCCCGGAACAGCAGGGCGAAAACAAGCGCGAAGCCAAGCAGCAAGGCGAGCGGTAGCAGCCATACCCCGGCTCTCGCGCGGACGCGGGGAGAGGGCTGGGTCTGGTTTTTGAAGAGGTCCCCTGTGGCGGGGTTTGGTACGGACATGACGTTGTGAAAATCTGAGGGAATGCGGGTGGAATCACCCGGGGAAAAAACGGAACCGCCACGACCCATAGGGCCAAGGCACGGTCAGGTGTGTTCCGAACTCAGATCAACAGGCGTTCGAACGCCAGGAACAGACGCTCCCGCTGCGGGGGACCGCGCAGGACCTCGGGTGAGAATCCGGTCTCGTTGTAGACCGGTGGCTCGAGGGAAACCACGCTGTTGGGAATGACGCAGGCGACGAGAGCGACAGGCACTTGCAGCGGCGAGGATTTCTCCGCGTTCGGCAGCAGCTTGGCCACGACCATGCATTCGGGTTTCGCCGGACTGTGTTTTTCGGTCTTGCAGCAGTCTTTCGTTTCCACAAGACACTTCGCCTCGCCGTCGACATACGCCATGTCCACCGTGCAGAAATACCTCTGAACTCCGGCCATCGGTAGGACCAGGGTCATCAGTAAAAACAGGATGGAGGACAGGGAACGCATCGTTGGAACCCGGACACTAGCCGAGAGTGGACATTCCGCAAGGGTGTTTGCACCGTTGCGGATCATCCACCGAATCGGATCTCGATACCTTTTTTCACCCATGCGGCAGAAATCTCTTGCTCCAGTTTCTCGAAACCTCCGCCGCCAAGCAGTGGCTCAAGTGCTTCGTCGCCGCTTTTTCCCGCCTGCAAGCCCTCGAGGAAAGTGGTGACCCGGCGCGCATTTCCTCCGTCTTCCATATGGAAAAAATAGTGGGTGAGAAGCAGTCCGAGTCCGTAGTTCGTATTCGCCTCGCGACCGGAGAATCTTGCGTAGTCCATGAGCATGAACTCTCGCAGGTGGGGAGCGCGGATCACCTCTCCAAGATTCCGACCCATGCCCTTCGTTCCTTGGCCGCTAACGTATTCCTTCACCGCATTTCCATGCTTGTCCGGGCGGAAGGTTCCGTTGAAATAAGGGGTGGCGGCCACGTATTCCGCCAGCCCTTCGCTGAACCAGCCCATCGCACCGTGGTTATAATAGGCGGTCGGGGTGAGTTGGTGCACCAGCTCATGGACCATGACTCTATCGTCCCGTCGCATGTCCCGGCTGAAACCCGTGCCACCCTCGATCAGGCCGAGACTGTCCATCGGGATCAGCACCAACCGGTTGCGCGGCATGTAACAGCCGGCACTACCCGGCATGCCGCCGGATCTCATGTATCCCGCCGCCGTGCCGAAGAGCAGGACCCGGGATTTTTTCGAAACCGTTTCCCCCCTCATCATGGAGATCGGCAGCGCCGCCAGATAGGCCCGGGTGCTCTCGAAGACCAACGCGAAGCCGTCGAGGGCGTCCTCCGTGATCCGACTATCGCTGTAGAAACGGTATCCGGGACTCTCGTAGATATACACACTCTTCGCCTTGTCTGCGGAAACCACCTTGCAGCCTTGACCGCGCGCACCGCTTGCCTCCCTCGGCCAGGGGCGGCCGAAGTTCGAACGGAGCTCCTCCACCACTCCTCCCGCTTTTTGCCTTAGAAACCTCTGGTCAGCTTGGCTCAGATCGAGGATCGCCGTGGTGAAACGTTTGCCGCTACGGGTCACGAACAGAGCGCGGGCGCCCTCCATCTTCTGGAGTTCCGCCTCGAATCTCCGGCCTTGCGATGTGGTCCAGATCCTGGCCTCCGCAACGGAAGAAATAGATAAAAGAACTAGGCAGCAGGAAATGGCTCGGAGCGGGGACATCGGTCAGCAGTTGATATTTATCAAATGCTTATCGTTTGGGAGGCCGATGCAAAGCCGTGAATTCCACGCGATCGCGGTATGCCGGCTACTTCATTTTCATCTCCCAACCCCGGACCATCATTTCACTATTCATCCCGCAGTCGAACGAGAGCGGAGCTTCGAGTCCTTGCTTTGCTCCGGTCTCCGGATTCGCATAGTTATCCGTTCCGCTGATATTCGTAAGCAGGTTGTTTTCGATCTTCGCCTTGTTACTTTCATCGTTACGGAAAAGCGGCCGTGCGATCCCCACGCATTCGACGATGTTGTCCTTGAAAACATGGGTGCTGAAATCGGTTTTGCTTTCAAATCCGAACAAACCCTCCTTCCGGGGAGTCGGGGTCGGCCGGGCGATGATGTGATTGTTGCGTATCACCATCCCGTCGAAGGCTCGTTCGATCCACATGACCCCGCGGCCCGGATTGCTCACCAGATTGTTGTGAAATTCGGCAGGCCCCTTGCAGGCGACTCCACCAAACCCCGAGATCAGGTTTCCTCCGTCCTTTTCGGCATCGAAGTCGAACAAGTTGTGATCGATCTCCGCACCGTTGCGAGGGAACTCGATCGCGTATCCGGTGGTGAAATAATTGTGATGGATATGAAACGTCTTCCCACTTTCCGGTACAGCCCCGCCCGAATATTTCGGGATGGACACGGTGCCAAGCAGGATATTGTGATCGATCTCAACGTCCTCGTCGTTTTCATGTGCGAACTCGATGGAAAAATTCGTTTCGATGGTGTTGTGGTGGATGCGGACGCGTTTTCCTTGCTTGGCCTTGATCCCGTAGAAATGCAGATGCTTTTCCTCCTTCGTATCCAGAAAGCGGTTGTTGAAAATCTCGCTGTCTTTGATCCATACCACGAAAATCCCGCCGCCGGTGATCCCGCCCTTCAGGCCCGGCTTTCCTTTTTCCCAGCGCTGTCCCGCATCGATGAACTCGCAATCATGAATTTTCGCGTAGCGTGTGGTATAGCTGCGGAAGCCCGTATACATGAAGTCCTCGAAACGGATGTCATGCAGGTGAAGCTTCTCGTTTCCCCATCCGAAGACCGCCCCGTGCATCGTCGGACCGGTGAAAGTCAGATCGGAAATGGTGATCCCTTCCGCTTTCTCCTCCATCAGGACCAGATATCCGCTTTTGTCGAATTTCTTGAAATTCGCCTCCGGATCGGGAAGTGAGGCCGGGTTGGCTTTCCACCCGCTCGCATTCGTCACCACGGTCTTCCCCATCCCCGCACCTTTGAGCGTCGTCCCCGGCTTCAGGACCAGTTGCCGGCCCAGCTCGAAGCGCCCCTCTGCCAGCTGGATCAATCCGCCTTGCTGCGCGGCAGCCTCAAGTTCAGCGACGTTTTTGACGGCGGCAGCTTGTGCCAACTGGGAAACGAAAAGCGCGGAGAGACAAACGAGAATGGATTTCATAGATCGCTACCATACCTCGCCCGAAGCGTGGGTCTTGCAAACCGGCCGACTATTTCCCTTCCTTCATTTCCCGCTGCCGCATCGGCATCGCGTCGATCGAGGCGTATAGTTTCCGAAAAGTGAACTCCTCGATTCGCCAGCTCAACGAGGTTTTGCCGTCTTTTCCGATGAGATAGACCGTCGGCCTGTCTTCCGGGGGAGACAAGCGCTGCCGGAACTCTTTCGCCAAACCTTCCTCCACAGGAAATTCCCCGGCGGCGCTACCCCCGAGTATGAATACCCGCAGATCCCTCTCATCCAGACCGGCCTTTTCGTTCCTCAGAGCATCCGCCATTTTTCCGTCTGCTTTCGAAACGATCAGAAGGCGGTTCTTCCATTGGAAATCGGCGATATTCATATCCGCGAAGGCTGCACAGGAGAGTGCCGTGAACAAAATGAGAACCTTTTTCATCCGGCAATCTCACATATTCCGGAAGATTCGCAAAAACCTGTATACGAAATCTGGCTCGCGGGGTGCTTTTTGGTCATACCCGCGACCGTGGGTGGAACATTTTTGACAACACCCCCGCCATCCTTAAGCCTCCCCCGCAGAAACCATCTTCCCCAGAAACAACAATCGAATGAGCCTCTACGTCGACTACCTCGCTGAAATCGAAGACCGCAAAACCCAAGGTCTCGCACCACTCCCCATCGACAGCGGCCAACTCACTGCCGAAGTCATCGCGCAGATCAAAGACCCTGCCAACGAGCACCGCGAAGGCTCCCTCAACTTTCTCATCTACAACACCCTCCCCGGCACCACCGCCGCCGCAGGCGAAAAAGCACGTTTCCTCGAGGAAATCATCCTCGGCAACGAAACCGTCGCCGAAATCACACCCACCTTCGCCTTCGAGCTCCTCTCCCACATGAAGGGCGGAGCCTCCATCAAATCCCTCCTCAACCTCGCCCTCGGCGAAAACCCGGACATCGCCCAGCAAGCCGGCGAAGTCCTCAAAACCCAGTTCTTCCTCTACGATGCCGACATGGAGCGCCTCGAAAGCGCCTTCAAATCCGGCAACCCCATCGCCAAGGAAATCCTCGAAAGCTACGCCGCCGCCGAGTTCTTCACCAAGCTCCCCGACGTCCCCGAGGAAGTCAAAATCGTCACCTTCATCGCCGGCGAAGGCGACATCTCCACCGACCTCCTCTCACCCGGCAACCAAGCCCACTCCCGCTCCGACCGCGAGCTCCACGGGAAATGCATGATCTCCCCGGAAGCCCAGACCGCCATCCAAGGCCTCCAGAAAATACACCCCGACAAGAGCGTCATGCTCATCGCCGAAAAAGGCACCATGGGCGTAGGCTCCTCCCGCATGTCCGGCGTCAACAACGTCGCCCTCTGGACCGGCAAGCAAGCCTCCAAATACGTCCCCTTCGTCAACTACGCCCCCATCGTCGCAGGCACCAACGGCATCTCACCCATCTTCCTCACCACCGTTGACGTCACCGGCGGCATCGGCCTCGACCTCCAGAACTGGGTCAGGAAAACCGACGCCGAAGGCAACACCGTTAAATACGAAAACGGCGACCCAATCCTCCAGCAAGCCTACTCCGTAGAAACCGGCACCCTCCTCACCATCAACACCAAGACCAAAAAACTCTACGATGCGGAAGGCAAGGAACTCATCGACATCTCCAAGGCACTCACGCCTCAGAAAATGGAATTCATGAAAGCCGGCGGCTCCTACGCCATCGTCTTCGGGAAAAAACTCCAAACCTTCGCCGCCAAAACCCTCGGCATCGAGGCGCCCACCGTCTTCTCCCCTTCCAAGGAAATCACCAAAGAAGGCCAAGGACTCACCGCCGTTGAGAAAATCTTCAACCGCAACGCCGTCGGCACCACACCCGGCGCCATCCTCCACGCCGGCTCCGATGTCCGCGTAGAGGTCAACATCGTCGGCTCCCAGGACACCACCGGCCTCATGACCATGCAGGAGCTCGAAGCCATGGCCGCCACCGTCATCTCGCCCATCGTCGATGCAGGCTACCAGTCCGGCTGTCACACCGCCTCCGTCTGGGATAAAAAAGCCCAGGCAAACATCCCCAAGCTCATGTCCTTCATGAACAGCTTCGGCCTCATCACCGCCCGCGATCCCGGCCAAGGCTACCACGCCATGACCGACGTCATTCACAAAGTCCTCAACGACCTCACCGTAGATGACTGGGACATCACCATCGGCGGCGACTCCCACACCCGCATGTCCAAGGGCGTCGCCTTCGGAGCCGACTCCGGCACCGTCGCCCTCGCACTCGCCACCGGAGAAGCCACCATGCCCATCCCCGAGTCCGTCAAAGTCACCTTCACCGGGAAAATGGAAGACCACATGGACTTCCGCGACGTCGTCCACGCCACCCAGCTCCAGATGCTGAAAAAGTTCGGCGACAACGTCTTCCAAGGCCGCATCATCGAAGTCCACCTCGGCACCCTCTCCGCCGACAAAGCTTTTACCTTCACCGACTGGACAGCCGAGATGAAAGCAAAAGCCTCCATCTGCATCTCCCAGCCCGAGACCCTCATCGAGTCCCTGGAAATCGCCAAAAGCCGCATCCAGACCATGATCAACAAAGGCATGGACAACGAAGGAAAAGTCCTCCAAGGCCTCATCGACAAAGCCGACAAACGCATCGCTCAAATCCGCTCCGGCGAGAAACCACCCCTCGCCCCAGACGCCTCCGCGAAATACTACGCCGAGCTAGCCGTCAACCTCAGCGAAATCGTCGAGCCAATGATCGCCGACCCCGACGTAAACAACGAGGACGTCTCCAAGCGCTACACCCACGACACCATCCGCCCCCTCTCCTACTACAAAGGCAGTAAGAAAGTCGACCTCGGCTTCGTCGGCTCCTGCATGGTTCACAAAGGCGACCTGAAAATCCTCTCCAAGATGCTCAAAAACCTCGAGGAAACCTCCGGCGAAGTAAAATTCCTCGCCCCCCTCGTCGTAGCAGCCCCCACCTACAACATCATCGACGAGCTCAAAGCCGAAGGCGACTGGGACATCCTCCAGAAATACACCGGCTTCGAATTCGACGACAACGACCCGAAAGCCGCCGCCCGCACCGAATACCAGAACATGATGTATCTCGAGCGCCCCGGCTGTAACCTCTGCATGGGCAACCAGGAGAAAGCCGCCAAAGGCGACACCGTCATGGCCACCTCCACCCGCCTCTTCCAAGGCCGCGTCGTAGAAGACTCAGACCGCAAAAAAGGCGAGTCCCTCCTCTCCTCCACCCCAGTCGTTGTCCTCTCCTCCATTTTGGGAAGAACCCCGGACTTGGCAGAATACAAAACCGCCGTCCAAGGCATCGACCTAACCAAGTTCGCCCCTCCCGTCAAAGAAATGGTCGCAAGCTAACAACGGAACGCGGGTCTCGGCGTGCCCCAAGGGGTATCAGCCCGCCCCAGCGCAACAGCACAGAACCCCGCAGCCCCATAAAATATTGGATATCCGCACCGTCATCAAAGTCATCAATCAGATGAAAAGTGATGGTGCCATAGATCACTACGCCATCGGCGGAGCGGTAGCGGCTACCTTCTACCTCGAACCCTTCTCTACCCTCGATGTCGATATCTTCATCAACTTCAAACCAGAAGCAGGCTCCTTCATCGTTTCCCCCGCCCCCGTCCATGATTACCTGAAAAGCAAAGGCCACGAAATGGAAGGGGAATATTTTATCATCGGCGGATGGCCCGTCCAGTTTCTTCCTCCGCATAGCTTGCTTGTTGATGAAGCATTATCCACCGCAAGCGAACATCCGGTCGGAGACGATTCCGTCTTCGTAATGACTGCCGAGCATCTCGCCGCGATTGCGCTCGAACTCGGGCGCCCCAAAGACAAAGCCCGCCTTCTCCAATTCATCGACGAAGGCAAACTCGACAAAGAAAGTTTCCAAGCGATATTATCCCACCACGATCTCCTCACAAAATGGAGTGTGTTCGAAAATCAATTTCTATCTGACCCATGAGCGCCAACTTCGACAAAATCGCCGCCAGTAAATCTGCGTTCCGCAAAAAGTTAGCTCAGAAACCCATTGAGGAAAAACTCACTCTCCTTGATCGGCTGGCCGAAAGAAGCCGGATGATCAAGAAATCAAAACAAGCAAACCTTAGCCCCGCGCCTCACTAATTTGCGGAGCTTCGCTTTTGGCTGCTCAGATTCCAAAACTCTCTCCGGAACCCTAGGCCGCGCCCCGAACTTGGAAGAATACAAAAACGCCGTCCAAGGCATCGACCTCACCACCTTCGCCCCACCAACCAAGGAAATGGTCGCGAACCAAAGCCGATAACAGCCATTATCAAACCCATTAATCAGACTCAACTTAAGTAATGAAGACCCTGTTCATCCATATTTCTGACTTTCATCACGGCGGATTCAGGGTTCTAACGAATAATTTTTTGGAGGTACGGAGGCGGGAAATCTTCTAGTCTGGTTTTACGACAAACTGACTATGAACGAAAAATATCACCGCCTCCGTGCGGAAGACCGTAAAGTTATCCACAACCTAAGGAAAGGCGGATCTACCCAGGCTGCCATCGCTGTTGCTATCGGATTCACCCAGGGCACCGTGAGCAAGGAACTTTCCCGCAATCGCGGGGTCGTGGCTACCGGCCAAGAGAGGCTACCCGTATTGCCAGGGAGCGGGTTCGCACCAAAACACCGCGTGGCAGATCCGTGACGGGAGATGTCCGGGCCGACGTGGAAGCCCGCCTCCGCCTCAGGCACAGCCCGGATCAGATCAGCGGCAAGCTGGCCAAACAGGGTGTCGCGGTGAGTCACGAGTCGATTTACAAACATGTGGAAAGGGATAGGAATGAGGGCGGAAACCTATGGAAGAACCTGCGGATCAACGGCAAGAGGCGCTACCGCAGACGCAGCAAGGTCGGGCGCGGGGACAAGATCCGCGACCGTGTGGACATTGGCGAGCGGCCGGATGAAGTCGCCAAACGCAGCCGCTACGGGGACTGGGAGGCGGACCTGATCCAGGGAGGCGGGGACAGCGGCTTCCTGCTTTCGGTTTACGAACGCAAAAGCCGGGTGGGGAAACTTTACCGGCTCGATGGCAAGAACAGTTCCGAGACGGCCATCGGACTGGTGACGGTGCTCAGGGAATTCGATGTGAAGACGATCACTTACGACAACGGCCTGGAGTTCGCACGGCACGGTTTTGTCAACGGGCTGCTGGACTCGGAGAGCTACTTCTGCAAGCCCTACAGCTCGTGGGAGAAGGGCGGTGTGGAAAACTACAACGGATTGGTAAGGCAGTATTTCCCGAAGGGATACGACTTCCGCAAGATCACTCCGGAGCGTCTGGAAGAGGTCGAAAACGAGATCAACGAACGCCCCCGGAAGACCCTGGACTACGCTTGTCCGAACGACCTCCTTGACGAGCTGAAAGCCGCATGAGCACGATCCCCTCGGAACGGCCTTCGCTGGCACGCGGAACTCCGCTCCCGGCCTCGCTACGCTCGTCCGTGCGCTACGTCCCGCGTGCCAGCGAACCTTGCTAAGAACCATGAACCAATCAAGCCACTGACAGAAGAATCCCGCCGCCGGTATTCGTTAGCTGTTTGAATTCGCCCACTCGAAATCTTCACCCATCCCAGAAGAAAGATTTGAGAAGATTGCCCGTCCCATTCCTGAACTACTACCTACTGCTCCAGAAATTGTTGTTTTGCTGCTGGGCGGAGACTTCGTTGATCGAGGAGACCCCAGCCTCCTCGAGGAAACGCTAAAGCAGATTGGTTCGATTCGTGCGTCAATAAGCTCCAGTTTCCCTGAATCAAAGATCGCTATAGCTTGCGTTCCGGGCAATCACGACCACGATTTCTCAGGGGATCTTGCGGCTCGGGATGCTATAATCAAAACCCTGTCCGTCAGTGGAGATCAAAATTTTGAACCATCAATCGTGGATATTCTGCTGCAAACTCAGAAAGGATTTTTTACCCTTCGAGAAACGATCCAAAAAGAATTTCCTCTCATTTCATACTCCTTATCAATCGACAAACGTATCATCTGGCGCCATGAAATTGTAGGCGAACAACCCTTTGAGATCCATTGTTACAATACTTCTCTATTTTCTCAAACGCACGAATCACAAGGGCACTTATTCGTACCTGCGAAAGAACAACTAGAAGATCCTAGGCCCTCAATAGGATTAATGCATCACCCTTTGAGTTGGCTTGAGCCGTGGAACAGTAAAGAACTCAGAAAAAGCGTTTTTGACAATCATCTGATTCTTTTCACAGGCCACGAACACAAGGGTGACAGCATCACATCTACACTTGGAGGCTCAGGAACCACACTAATCGTAGAAGCCCCTCTTTTCTGGGATCACAAATCCGAAAACGAGCAAGGATTCTCAGCCGTCTACTATGACTTTTCTAACAACGACCACATCGAATATAAATTTGTTTGGGAAGGCAAAGTCTACACACCCTACAGTGACAACCAAAAAATCGCACCGAATCAACCACAGCTACCACTAAAGAGGCTTAGTGAAATTAATAAATTTTCTTCTAGGTGGCGATTTGAAGATGAATTTGCGAAAGAACTAGAATCGACGAATCTACTTATTACCCACAGCCGGAGAGGCAATATCAATCTAGGCGATATTTTTGTCTATCCAGACGTAAGGGAGTTGACTCCTGAGAGCAATTACAACAAATCCAAACTCATATTAGGAAAAAATATCCTAGAATTGTTACTCACGCGAAGAGTCTCTTTTATTGTCGGAGCAGATCAATCAGGCAAGACAGGACTCGCTAAAACGCTCATGAAAGATCTGCTTGATGGCGGGTATATTCCGATCCTCATTGATGGCACCAATTTGCCATCTCAACCCGAGAAATATCGAGAATTTTTGAGTGACCTCTGCACTTCTCAATATGGCGAATACAAGCAGGAACACTACTCGAATGCGCCCCTTGAGGAAAAGGTCATCATCGTAGATAACTACCATTTATCACCCAAATCAGCTCGGAAGTCGCATCGCGTTCTAGAGATGATGGATAAAAATTGCAGCCGTCTAATTATCCTCGGAAAAGATGCAGCACTATCTCCTACTGACCTAGCAACTTTCGCAATCGATTCGAAGTTCTCAATATCAGTAATAAATACCCTACCATTTTCTCGCGAACTTCAAAAAACACTAGTTCGTAAGTGGATATCTCTCGATGCAGAGCTTGATTCAGATTCACCAGAATTTTCTCAGAAGGAAGTTGAGGCTTTAAGACTAATGTCTGGCATGGTGGGTAGCGGTTACATTCAAGCTTTTCCATCTTACTTGATAGCAATATTGCAAAGCGCTGAGGCAGGTAATCCCGTCGACGTAACCGCAAGTACACACGGTCACCTTTATGAAGCTTTCATCACAGCAGCTCTCAGCAAAAGGCGTTCTCTAACCAATCACAGCATTTTAACATCCTTCACAGCATTTCTCGCATACTCTTCATTCAAAGAAGATCTGCCAGAGTTCGGTGAGGACTATCTGGTCGATATCCATGAGAGATGGAAGGAAGAGGCCGACAGCAACAGGTCATTAACCAAATTAAAATCGGAATTGATCAATTTACGGTTTTTAACCGATCTTGATAGAACCTACAAATTCTCAGAGAAATTTATCTCCTACTATTTTTCGGCGCTCTACCTGAAAGATCATCTCAGCTCACCGGAATGCCAAAAAATTATTCTCGAGTGCATCGAGAAAATTTGGGTTGAGGATTATGCCAATACCCTACTATTCCTTGCTCATCTTTCCAAAGATTCATTCGTCATCAAGAATTTGGTCGCGTTCGCGAACAAATCATTCTCTGAGTTTGAAGCCGCTGAGCTGAGAGGTAGACTGCTGCTCAACGAAAATTACAACTTACCTGAAGACGATAATAAGGCCAGTCAATGGATCGAAGCCCAAACTCGAGATGATGACCTAAACCAAGTCGCCCAGGAAAATCAAATCCAGAAAATGCCTGTAAGTCTTGATCGAAATTCCAAGGTAGGCGATTTGGATTTCATCGGACATATTTGCGCAAATCTTAAGACAATGCAGATCCTGGGACAATTTGTGAAGAATTTCCCTGCGAGTTTTTCGCCATCGGATAAGACCGAAATTGTTGAAGGATGCGTATCTTTAGGACTAAGAACTCTTGGCGCTTATCTGAAAATCGTAGAAGACGAGCAGAAAGAGATCATCCAAGATTTCGCTGAAATCCTCACTGGCCAGAAAACAGCTTTATCAAAAGATCAAGCCGTTCAAGGCGCTCGCGTTGCACTAACTAACTTGTGCCAAATTAGCTCTTTTGGAGTAATCAAAAGGATCTCTATTGCAATCGGCTCGTCCGAACTAGAAAACAATTACGGACGAGTCTTTTCAGATAATGATCCTCCATCTCGCAAATTAGTAGAATTATCTCTCAAACTTGATCATGCGGGGACATTTCCAGAGCAAAAAGTGAGGGCTGCCCACCTTGTGTGGCGCGATAACGACCAATTTGCATGCCAGATACTCAGAGGCCTAATTGGGAGGCATCTGCGTTTATTTGACGTGCCTTTGCCTATTAGACAGCGAACAGGTGAGCTACTAAATTTACCCAAAAACGTGATTTCGCCACCCATCAACCGAGAAAAGCTAGTCACTAAGAAGAAATAGACTTGGACGAATGGTTCGCCACACGGTTGCCAGCTACTTCACATTTTTCTTCGGGGTCAGGTGTCGCTTCGTAACATTTCCCTAGATTTCACGGAAATGCATCAGCAGTTCCCAGAGAAATAATAAAGTTTTCCCTGTTCTCGGGGATTTCTGCCGCTACGATGCGGACATGAGCAAGAAACGGTGGCTGGCGGAGTGGGCGGATTCGGAGACGAAACCCGCGATTTACCACTGTGTCTCGCGTGTGGTGGATCGGCGGTTCGTTTTTGGCGACGAGGAGCGGGAGGGTTTCCGGATGTTTATGCGGATGTATGAGAATTTCTCCGGTTGCCGGGTTCTCTCCTACTGCGTGATGTCGAACCACTTCCACCTCCTCTTGGAAGTCCCTCCGAAACCGAACGAAGGCATTTCCGATGAAGTTCTTCTCCGTAGGCTCGGCGCCCTGCACAGCGAGAAATTCGTTGGTGGAGTGGCCGCAGAATTGACGGAAGCCCGAACCGAGGGTGGCTTTAAGGGCGGAAACGAGGCTCGGGTGCGGGAAATTTATGAGCGTTTCACCTACCGCATGGAGTCCCTGAGCCATTACATGCAGGGGTTGCTCATTCGTTTCACCCGCTGGTTCAACCGGAAACACGATCGTTCGGGAACCCTATGGGAGGAGCGCTTCAAAAGCGTAATTGTCGAGAGCGGCACGGCTGCTCGAACGATGGCGGCTTACATCGATCTCAATCCGGTGCGTGCCGATATGGTGGAAGATCCTGCGGATTACCGTTGGAGCAGCTATGGCGAGGCCGTCGGCGGAGGGAACATGGGAAATGGGAAGAAGGCTCGTGAGGGTCTTGTTCGCGCCTACTTGTGTCATCAGGGAACAGGATTCGATTCCAAAAAGTGGCGTGACGTTTCGCGCGGATACAGGCGGCTTCTGGGAATGGCGTTGGAAAGAAAACCCAAAAACTCAAGCGTCCCAGCTTCCGGCACAAGGATCCAAGGCGCAGACCAAAACGAAGCGGAAGCTTTGGAAAGTGGAGAGACTGGAACTGTGCTCAAAGAACTCTCCGTCGCGAAAATCCTAGGTCATCGTGTCAGGTATTTCACAGATGGGGCTGTCATTGGCAGCAGGGAGTTCGTTAACCAGGCCTTCGCCGCATCACGAGATCGGTTTTCACCAAAACGCAAAGACGGAGCACGTAAAATTAGAGGTCTTCCAGCGCTTGCGAAAAATCAGCTATGGAGCATGCGTGACCTGCAGAGGGAAATACCGACCTAATCACAAAGGCCCGACCATGAAGTAGTCAGGCAGAGATCTGGTACATCACCTCGACCAACACCCCCCCACTCGGCAAATTTAGTGGTTCTCAGCTTACGCAAGCTCATGAAAGCGTCACTCTTGATTTTTCTCTCATGAACCAAGCCTTCCAATACCAACGGCTCGTGCTCGGCTACCATAGCTGCGACAAGTCCGTGGCGGATGAGGTGCGGGCCGGGAAAGACACGTTGCAGAAGAGTAAGAAACCTTACGACTGGCTGGGGCATGGGGTCTACTTCTGGGAACACGGCCCGGATCGTGCTTTCGAATGGGCGGAGGAACAGGCGGCACGGAAAAAGATCACAACGCCCGATGTGCTTGGAGCGGTGATCCACCTCGGAAACTGCTTCGACATGATGGACATCCGCTCGACATGCATCCTCGCAGATGCCTGCGCGGATTTCAAAACGACCTATGAAGCGATCGGGCAGGCAGTTCCCGAAATCTTTCGTCCAAAAAGGGCGAAAGAGACCTTCTGCTGAGATACCGCGATTGCCCGATGATTGACTGGCTGATGAAGGAATTCGACAAGGACTCGGAGTTCCCTGCCTATGATTCGGTGCGCGGTATGTTCCAAGAGGACGAACCCGCATTCGAGGGTTCGTCCATTCACATGAAGTCCCACATCCAGCTCGCGATCCCCAATCCGGCTCGCATCACCGGCTATTTCAAGCCACTCTAGACCTGTGAATGAGACGAAAGCATATTCTCCCCCAAAAACCTCGTCGGCAGAGGAAGCCTGGAAGCGGATCAAAAAGCGGATCAATCACATGACCCGCGAAGAAAAGCTCCAGACATTCGTTGATGCAGGGATTCTCACGAAAAAGGGCAATGCTAAGAAGCCCTATCGCGGGGTTTTTGTGAAAGCGAAGGGTTAACCCATTCATCAAACCGCTATTTGCAAAATGGCGCTCGCATCATTTTGGGGGTCAGTCCCCGCGAGCTAACATCTCTCCCCATTTCAGGGAGATGAACGCGCAGTTTCACGCGTTCGAATCAAAGCGCATCGCTTCACCCGCATCATCAATTCCCAGAGAAATAATAAAATTTTCCCTGTTCTCGGGGAATTTTGCCGCTAGGATGCGGACATGAGCAAGAAACGGTGGCTGGCGGAGTGGGCGGATTCGGAGACGAAACCTGCGATTTACCACTGTGTATCCCGGGTGGTGGATCGTAGATTCGTTTTTGGCGACGAGGAGCGGGAGGCTTTCCGGATGTTTATGCGGATGTATGAGAATTTCTCCGGTTGCCGGGTTCTCTCCTACTGCGTGATGTCGAACCACTTCCACCTCCTCTTGGAAGTCCCTCCGAAACCGAACGAAGGCATTTCCGATGAGGTTCTTCTTCGTAGGCTCGGCGCTCTGCACAGCGAGAAATTCATTGCTGGGGTGGCCGCAGAATTGACGGAAGCCCGAACCGAGGGTGGCTTTAAGGGCGGAAACGCGGCTCGGGTGCGGGAAATTCATGAGCGTTTCACCTACCGCATGGAGTCCCTTAGCCATTACATGCAGGGGTTACTCATTCGTTTCACCCGCTGGTTCAACCGGAAACACGATCGCTCGGGAACCCTGTGGGAAGAGCGCTTCAAAAGTGTCATTGTAGAGAGTGGCACGGCTGCTCGGACGATGGCGGCTTACATCGATCTCAATCCGGTTCGCGCCGGAATGGTGGAAGAGCCAGCCGATTACCGATGGAGCAGCTACGGCGAAGCAGTCGGCGGAGGAAGCAAGGGCAATGGGAAGAAAGCCCGTGAAGGTCTAGTTCGCGCCTACTTGTGCCATCAAGGGGCAGGATTCGATTCCAAGAAATGGCGGGACGTTTCGCGTGGATACAGACGGCTTCTGGGTATGGCTTTGGAAAGAAAGCCAGAAAAAGCATCCGTTCTAACTTCCAGCTCAAGATCTAAAGGCAGTGACCAGAATGAAGTGGAAGCTTTGGAAAGTGGCGAGACAGGGACGGTGCTCAAAGAGCTTTCCATCGCAAAAATCCTGGGGCATCGCGTAAGATATTTCACTGACGGGGCTGTCATCGGCAGCAGGGAGTTCGTCAATCAGGCGTTCGCCGCCTCACGAGAACGGTTTTCTCCAAAACGCAAAGTTGGAGCGCGTAAAATCAGAGGCCTGCCCGCAGTTGCGGAAAATCAGCTATGGAGCATGCGTGACCTGCAGAAGGAGATACCCACTTGATTTTCTCGGTTCGACCATAAAGTGGTCAGGCAGAGATCTGGTGCATCATCTCAACCAACGCCCGCCGCTCGGCCGATCCAGTGGTTCTCAGCTTGCGCAAGCTCCCGGAGGAGGCATCGTAGGTTTCTCTCAATGAATCAGACCTTCCAACACCAGCGCCTCATCCTCGCCTACCACGGATGTGACAAGTCCGTGGCGGAACGGGTTTTGGCGGGCGATGATTCCCTCAAAAAGCAAAGGCTCTGAAGTGGAAGAGAAATACTTCATCATCGGCGGCTGGCTCGTGCAGCGTCTTCCTCCACATAGCTTCTTTGTTGATGAAGGCAAACTCGACAAAGAAGCTTTTTCAAGCGATATTGTCTTACCACGATCTCCTCACAAAATGGAGTGTGTTTGAAAATCAATTTCTATCCGACTCATGAGCGCCTACTTCGATAAAGTCACCGCAAGTAAATCTGCGTTCCGCAAGAAGTTAGCGCGAAAACCCATTGAGGAAAAACTCACTCTCCTTGATCGATTGGCGGAAAGAAGCCAAATGATCAGGAAGTCGAAAAAAGCAAATCTCAGCCCCACGTCCCACTAATTTCCGGCATTTCACTTTCGGTTGCTCAGGTTCCAAAACTCTCTCCGCCATCCTAGCCCGCACCCCGGATCTAGCAGAATACAGAACCGCCGTCCAAGGCATCGACCTAACCAAATTCGTCCCACCGGTGAAGGAAATGGGTGCGAGCTAAACACGTGGCGGCGGATTGCATCTGCCCTGCCAAAAGCACCACCACCCAAGCTCTCAAAACCGCCCCTGGTCGCAGGCGGCGGTTTATTGGTGAGGTAAATCAGACTGAAACCGATGACTCATGAAGGGGTCATCATGAAGGGGGCAGGCAGAGATCTGGTGCATCACCTCAACCAGCGCCCGCCGCTCGGTCGTCCAGTGGTTCTCAGCTTGCGCAAGCTTCTGAAATCGCCAGCCTAGACTTTCCTCTCAATGAACCAAGCCTTCCAATACCAACGCCTCATTCTCGCCTACCACGGATGCGACAAAGCGGTAGCCGACGAAGTTCTGATAAAAGGAAGTCCTTTAAAGAGCAGCCAAAAGAGTTGCGACTGGTCGGGAAATGGAATCTCACTGAGGTCAGGAGTTGCATTTTGACATTTTTCAGCAAACGGACCGCGGGTCTTCGGCCCGCCCCGGTGCATTGGCTCAGTGCTTCGGGGCGAGCTGAAGAATCGCGGTCCGTCTTCCCGGTCTTCTACCCCTGTTCTTTCCGCAGAAACACCAGCTCACCCCGGCCCGATTCCTTTGCGCAATATTTGTAGCCAGCCGTCTTGAAGTTCTTCAGATCCTTTGCCTCCTGAATCCCTTCCCGAACGATAAAATCAGCCATCATTCCTCGCGCCTTCTTCGCGTAAAACGAGATGATCTTATACTTCCCGTTCTTCTCATCCTTGAAGACCGGAGTCACAAGATTTCCATTCAGCTCATCCTTTTTCACCACGGAGAAATACTCATTCGAAGCCAGATTCACCACGGTCTCACTCCCGCATTTTTTCAAATCCTGATTCAGAAGCGAGGTCACCTCACTCCCCCAGAACTCATAGAGATTTTTTCCCCGGCCATTCGCGAATTTCGTCCCCATCTCCAGCCGGTAGGCCTGCATCAGATCCAGCGGTCGTAAAACACCATACAGCCCCGAAAGAATCCGCACCTGCTTCTGCGCTCTTGAGAAATCTTCCGCGCTCCACTTTTCCAGCTCCATCCCCTGATAGACATCCCCCGTGAAAGCCAGAATCGCCTGCCGTGAGTTTTCCTTTGTGAAGTCCCGCTGCCACTCCGCAAAGCGCCCGTGATTCAGCTCCGCCAGCTTGTCACTGATATCCATGAGCTTCCCCACCTGTGCCACGGAAAGTTTCCGCAGCCCCTCGATCAACTCCGCGGACTCCTCGATGAAGCGGGGTTTCGTAGACCTTTTCGTGAGCAATGGGGAGTCGTAGTCGAGGGACTTGGCAGGGGATAAAAGAACAAGCATGGCGCGGAAGGGGTCGCGGAAGATGAAACGATTCCGAAAAAGGGCAAGCAGAGGGTTGTTTCCAAACGGACCGCGGGTCTTCAGCCCGCCCCGAAACCCAAGCCCAACGCACCGGGGCGAGCTGAAGACTCGCGGTCCGTTACATTACCGGGGTAAACCGATCCAAATTCCCAGCAGACTTCCCCGCGCTTTTGCGCTAGCCTCCCCCCATGGACACACTCCGAACTTTCACCACAGGCTCCGGCGCAGAAGGAAAATTCCACTCACTTCCTGCTCTCGCGGAAAACGGCTTCCCGAACATCCCGAAACTCCCCGTTTCCATCCGCATCGTCCTGGAGTCCGTATTGCGCAACGTCGACGGCCTAAAAGTCACCGAAGACGATGTCAGGAACCTCGCCAACTACGACGCCCAGAACCCCGGCGAATACGAAATCCCTTTCACCGTCGCCCGCATCGTTCTCCAGGATTTCACCGGCGTCCCACTTCTCGTGGACATCGTCGCCATGCGTGATGCTGCCGTCGCACGCGGAGCGGATGCCTCGAAAATCGAGCCACTCGTGCCTGTCGACCTCGTCGTGGACCACTCGGTGCAGGTGGATTTCGCCGGCTCCCAGCAAGCTCTCGATCGCAACATGGCCATCGAGTTCATCCGCAACCGCGAGCGCTACGAATTCCTGAAATGGGGCCAGCAAGCCTTCGATACCTTTTCCGTCGTGCCTCCGGGCATAGGCATCGTTCACCAGGTGAATCTCGAATATCTGGCGAAAGGAGTCCTCTCGAAAGACGGCACCTACTACCCGGATACCCTCGTCGGCACCGACTCCCACACCACGATGATCAACGGCCTGGGAGTCGTCGGCTGGGGCGTGGGCGGCATCGAAGCGGAGGCCGGAATGCTCGGCCAACCCGTCACCTTCCTCGTTCCCGAGGTCGTCGGCGTCTATCTCCACGGCTCGCTCGCCGAAGGAGTCACCGCCACCGATCTCACACTCCGCGTCACGGAAGTCCTTCGGAAACACGGGGTGGTCGGGAAATTTGTCGAATTCTTCGGCCCCGGAGCCGCGGCACTTTCCCTTCCCGACCGCGCCACCATCGCCAACATGGCGCCGGAGTACGGGGCGACCATGGGCTTTTTCCCCGTCGATGGAGAAACGATCAACTACCTGCGCGGCACCGGCCGCAGCGAGGAGCTGTGCGCCACCGTCGAGAACTACTACAAGGCGCAGGGACTTTTCGGTATCCCGGACAAAGGCGATTGCGAATACAAGGATCTGCTCGAGCTCGATCTTTCCACCATCGTGCCAGCCGTCGCCGGACCGAAACGTCCGCAGGACCGCATCGACGTGCCGGCGCTGCGCGAGAGCTTCGATCACCTTTTCTCCGCCAGCACCGTCGAGGGCGGGTTCGCGCTGCCAGCCGAAACACGCGACGAGGTCGTTACATTCTCGATGCGTGAGAAAGCAGGAGTCTCCGTCGATTCCCTGCTCTCCACCGATAGCGTGCACAAGGATTTCGAAGGCGACAAACGCAACCAGACCGAGATGGTCACCAACCGCCCCACCGATACGGATTTCGATCCCGATTGTTTCCGGGACGGCCCGATGGAAATGACCCTCCGCCACGGTAGCGTCCTCATCGCCGCCATCACGAGTTGCACGAACACCAGCAACCCCAGCGTCATGCTTGCCGCCGGACTCGTCGCGAAAAAAGCCAACGAACTCGGCCTGACCATCGCTCCTTACGTGAAAACCTCGCTCGGACCTGGCTCCCGCGTCGTCACCGACTACCTCGATGCCACCGGTCTCACCAAGGAACTCGACGAACTCGGCTTCCAGACCGTCGGCTACGGCTGCACTACCTGCATCGGCAACTCCGGCCCGCTCCATCCCGCCATTGAAGGCGCGATCAAGGACGGCAACCTCGTCTGCGCCTCCGTGCTTTCCGGAAACCGGAACTTCGAGGCCCGCGTGCACGGCTCCATCAAGTCGAACTTCCTCATGTCCCCGCCGCTCGTCGTCGCCTACGCACTCGCAGGTCGGGTCGATATCGATCTCACCACCGAGCCGCTCGGAAACGACAAGGACGGCAATCCCGTTTTCCTCAAAGATCTCTGGCCTTCCCAAGCTTCGATCAAAGAGCAGATCGAAGCCGCTCTCAAACCCGAGGTTTACGAAAAGCTCTATGGAAACGTCGATACCGCGAACCCGAAATGGGGCGAGATCAAAGGCTCCACCGGGGATACTTACGAGTGGGACGAGAAATCCACCTACGTCCAGTCCCCGCCGTTTTTCGAGACCAAAGAAGGACTCAGCGAGGACATCACCGGAGCACGCCCGCTCGGCATCTTCGGGGATTCCGTGACCACCGACCACATTTCTCCCGCCGGAGCGATCAAGGAAACCTCCCCGGCAGGCCAGTATCTCGTAGAAAACGGAGTGGAAAAATCCTCCTTCAACTCCTACGGCGCACGCCGTGGCAACGATAGGGTCATGACCCGCGGCACTTTCGCCAACGTCCGCATCAAGAACCTCATGTGCCCTGGTATCGAAGGCGGCTATACCCAGTATTTCGGTGGAAAAACCGTGCCGGCACCCGATCAGAAAATCGCCTCCTACAGCGGTGCGATGCCCACCTTCATCTACGATGCCTGCATGGCCTATCAGGAAGAAGGCACCCCTCTCATCGCCATCGGCGGCGAGGACTACGGCATGGGTTCATCCCGCGACTGGGCTGCGAAAGGTACTAGACTTCTCGGAGTCAAAGCGGTCGTCACGAAATCCTTCGAGCGCATCCACCGCTCCAACCTCATCGGCATGGGAGTCCTCCCGCTGAACTTCGTGGACAAGGCCGACTACGACAAAGTGAAAGACCTCACCGACGCCACCTTCGACATCACCGGCATCGCCGGTGAGCTCAAGCCCATGCAATCCGCCACCCTCACCGCCACCTCCCCGGACGGCAGCAAAGTGGAGATCCCGCTGAAAGTCCGCCTGGATACCCCTGCGGAAGTCGATTACTACAACGCCGGCGGTATTCTTCCTTACGTCCTGGATCAGATCCTGGCGTAGTGGCGGCGGACGGTGTACCCCTCCGGGTATTGCATCCGCCAAGCCAACCGAAAGCCATGCCCGAAACTCTTAAAACAGACCGCTCCCACTGGCCAGTCAAGGTTTTCACCTCCTTTGACGAATCCAGAGCGTACCGTATCAGACAGTGGCAGGAAGCCGGAGCCGCAGCGCGTCACAAGGCAGCCTGGGAACTCGTGACCGACTACTGGATCGGGAAGAAAAAAATGACCGAGGATGAACTCCGATTTCAAAGATCTATTACGTATTTTAGACGAGGAGAAAGTTGAGTATCTCGTCGTGGGAGGCTATGCGGTCATTTTCCACAGTCACCCCCGCTATACCAAAGATCTCGATATCTGGATCAACCCGACTCCAGAGAACGCCTCGAAGCTCATGAGGGTTTTCAGGGCGTTCGGACTCCCTTTGATCGGAGGCCTGACCGAAGACGATTTTGCCACTGAAGGGACCCAGCTCAACCTCGGAGTCCCGCCAAACCAGATCGATCTGCTCACCAGCATTCCCGGCTTGGATACAGCCAGCCTCTGTTGAATCAGCATCCGATGATGCCAGGCAGCGCGCCCGGGTGACCCGATAAGGCGATGCGAAGCACCCTCCGATGGGAAAAGTCCCTGCCAATCCGCGATCTGGAATCCGGCTTGCGTCACCGGTCGCTTCGCATCACGTTGGTATCGTCCATATGGAAACCGCCACTCCGAAGAAAGACCGCTCCCACTGGATCGTGAAAAAATTCACTTCGCACGAGGAACTCCGGACTTTCGGCATCAAGGAATGGCAGAAGCTCAGTGGAGCCGATCGCCGCAAGGCTGCCTGGGAACTGGCCGAGGACTACTGGATCAGGATCAAAGGAAAAAGCCCCGATGAACTCCGACTTCAAAGAACTGTTACAAGTATTCGCCGACCTTGAGGTGCGCTACCTGATCGTCGGCGGCTATGCGGCGATCCATTATTCGCAGCCGCGATACACCAAGGATCTCGATCTGTGGATCGAGCCTACTATGGAAAACGCCCGCAAGATCGCAAAGGCATTCCTCATCTTCGGCCTCCCTATGGAAGGCTTCACCATCGAGGACATGGCTGATACCGGCTTCCAGTTTTTTGTCGGTTGCCCCCCGTGCGCGTTCGATTTCCTGACTAGCATCAAGGGACTGGATTTCAAGCCAGCATGGGGAAATCGCGTTTCCTCGGACGAAGATGGCATTCCTGTGTGGTATGTCTCCAAAGCGGACATCATCACCGCGAAAAAAGCAGTCGCCCGCGCCCAGGACCTAAAGGACATCGACGAAATCCAACGCGCCGACTCCTGATTTTCCCAAGCGCCGAACATGCATCCTTTCGCCCGCATCGTAAACCGGCGATGCGTGGCAGAACTAGAGTCGGGAATTTGCGATCACCTCCTCAGCGAAAAACCGCAGCAGCAGAGTGATCGTTGCTTATATTCCGCCATATCGATTTCAGAAATCCTGTCAGCGGAAACCAATTGGTAGGTGCTTCCTCGGTCGGCAGCACGAGGCCGTCGATAAGCCGCGTGGTGCAAACTGGCGCTTTTACGGACAAGGAGAGGCGGACGGTGTGCCGTCCGCTAGCTCCGCTCCGGATATCTCGTTTTCCACACGGCAAGTGAGTCGATGATTTCCTGCTTCTCGCGGGTGGGGCTGAGTTCCCATACGAGGGGGCAGTTTTCCGGGAAGAAGGGGAGGATGGAATCGTAATCCAGGGTGCCGGTGAAGGGGGTGCGGTGGTCGCGGGCGGGCCATTGCACATCGTGGACGTGGCCTCCGATGAGGTGGGGGGAGATGGTTTCCAGCCATTCGTGGTGATCGAGGAAGCCGAGGTTGTGCTTGAGTTGGACGTGGCCGAAATCGTGCCAGTAGCCGATCTGCGGGGTGTCCTTGAAATGCTCCTGAAGACGCACCATTTCGCGCTCGTTGGGCATGTCCTCGAAGCGGGAGCGGGACTCGACGGCAAGCTTCACTCCGTATTCCTCCGCCTTCGGAACCAGCTCCTCGAGGGCCTCGATGGCGCGCTGGTAGTAGAGCGGAGCGAGCTTCTCGCGCTTTTTCAGAAAGCAGATCTTGCGCTTCACGTAGGCGGGTTCCCGCTGCTCTCCGGCGGCGACCATTTTTGTCAGTGGCTTGGTGAATTTCGCCGAATTCATGGGTGCGGAACCCATGTGCAGGACCACATATCGCGCTTGGAACTCGGCGGCGAGTTCCAGGGTTTTCAGGGTCATTTCCATCGCCCGTTTCCGATCGAAGGGTCGGTGGGAGGAGTATTCGTAGGCATCCGGCGCATCGATCATCACTTCCACGGGGGAGGGGAAATAATTGTGCACTCCGGCGCAGGTGAACATGCCGGCCGCATAGGCTTTGCGGATGCCAGGCACCTTCGCCACCGTCATTCCATGGGAAAGCTCCAGATTTTCGAAACCCATTTCCAGGATCTCTTCAATCATCGCCTCCCCGTCGGTATGGCGGCTGTTGTTCCAGCAGGTGGAGAAGGCTAACATCTGGAAACTTTCAACTTTCAACTTTCAATTCACAAGATGGGAAACGGGGAATCTTCGTTGGATGTTGAAAGTTGAATTTTGAGATTTGAGATTTGAGATTTGAATCTTCAGTGATCGATCGCTGCCGATTCGGGTTCGCCGGCGGTGCGCGGGTAGCGGATGCTTTCCACGAGTTCCCGGATGTGCTCCGGGGTGGGGGTGGTGAAACGGGAGACGGCGAATGCCACTGCGAAATTCAGCAGCATGCCGATGGTGCCGATGCCTTCGGGTGAAATGCCGAAAAGGTATTGGTCGGGGGTTCCTTTCCCGATGCCGGGGAGGCCGAACTGGAAATATACGATGTATAGAAGGGTGAAGCTGATGCCGCAGATCATGCCGGAGATACCTCCGTGCTTGTTGACCCGTTTGGAGAAAATACCCATCAGGAGGGTGGGGAAGAACGAGGAGGCCGCGAGTCCGAAAGCGAAAGCGACCGTTTTCGCGACAAACGCCGAGGGGGGATTGATTGCGAAGAAACTTCCGACGATGAGGGCGCCGAAGGAGGCGATGCGCGCCCACCTGATCTCTTCCTTGTCGGTCAGGTCCGGCTTGATGATTTTTTTCATCAGATCGTGGGAGACGGAGGCGGAGAGGACGAGCAGAAGGCCGGCGGCGGTGGACAGCGCGGCGGCGATGCAGCCGGCCATGAGCAGGCCGATGACCCACTTCGGCGTGTTTCCCATGAAGGGGCTGGCCATGACCATCATGTCCGCGCCGAACCAGAGCTCATTGGGATTGTTGGTTACGACTTGGTTGGTCACCAGGCGCTCTCCGTTGGCGCCGCGTTCCGCCTGGGTGGGTGAGCCGTTGAAGCTCGGCGTGATGCCAGCGAAGACGGCATCGTCTTTTTTGGATTCCGATTTTCCCTTGCCGTAGTATTGGATTTTCCCGTCGCCGTTCTTATCGACCCAGGCGAGTTGCCCGGTATCTTCGAAATCCTTCATCCACTGCGGGGCCTCCGCGTAGGAGGTATCGTGGAGGTTTTCGATGAGATTGACGCGGGCGAAGGAGCCGACGGTGGGGGCGGTGAGGTAGATGACGGCGATGAACGAGAGTGTCCAGTAGGCGGATTTCCGGACGGCCTGGACGTCTTTCACGGTGAAGAACCTGACGATGACGTGAGGGAGTCCCGCTGTGCCGCACATGAGTGCGACGGTGATCGCGAGCATGTCGATGGTGCTGAGCGAGCCGTCGGTATATCGGGCGAAGCCAAGCTCGGTGTTGATGGTGTTGAGTTTTTCAAGGAAGGGGACGGGTCCGTCCTCGCTCTGGTACTCGCCGATAAAGCCTAGCTGGGGAATGACGTTTCCGGTGAGGGTCATGGCGATGAAAACGGCCGGGAGCAGATAGGCGAAGGCCATGACGACGTATTGGGCGACTTGGGTGTAAGTAATGCCTTTCATGCCGCCGAGGCCCGCGTAGAAGAACACGATGGCGGCTCCGATCAGGACTCCCAGCCAGATTTCGATACCGAAAAGCTGGGCGAAGACGATGCCGACCCCGCGCATCTGTCCCATGATGTAGGTAAGGCATATGAAGATGGCGCAGACGACGGCTACAAGCCGGGCGGTCTGCGAGTAGTAGCGGTCACCCACGAAATCCGGGACGGTGGCCTTCCCGAATTTCCGGAGGAAAGGCACCATCAGGACCGTGATCAGAACGAAGCCGCCCGTCCAACCCATGAGGAAGCGGGATCCGTCGTAGCCGGAAAGGGAAAGGGCGCCCGCCATGGAAATGAACGTGGCGGCGGACATCCAGTCTGCGGCGGTGGCCATGCCGTTGGTAAAAGGGGAGACTCCACCACCAGCGGTGTAGTATTCCTTGGTGGATCCCGCGCGGGATCGGATGGCGATAAAGATGTAGGCGGCGAAGGAGAGGCCGATTAAGAGGAAGTTCCAGGCGTTTTGGGACATAAGGTTTTCTTCTGGGGAGCTAAGGGGATTGAAATATCGGAGAAACGCTTCGATTTATTTTTCGAGATCCTTGTCGAGTCTTCCCATGATCTTCGCGTAGGCGATGAGGATGAGGATGAAGACGATGATGGCGCCTTGCTGGGACATCCAGAATCCGAAGGGAGCGGTGCCGACTTTCGGAGCGTTCTCATCCAGCCAAGTACGGAACAGGATGCCGCAGCCATACGAAGCGAAAGCCCAGATGCCGAGCAGGATGGCGAGCCAGCGAAGGTTCGCTTTCCAATACGCGCGGCGCCGTTCTTCAGTGGGGAGGTTGCTCATGTTCAGTCAAATAGGTTTCCCAAAGGGTCTAAGCGTCCTCGCCGGGGGTGGAAAGGATTTTTCTCGGAAGGAACCTGACCGAATCAGGAAATTTCCGGAATCGGTTCTCGGTCATCCGTCAGGTATCGATCTGGCCGCCCATTCCGTCACCGCAGGACCGGGCCTGACAACTGGCAATCCGGTTTTCAACATCAGTTCGGGACAGGACGACGCCGATCTTGCAGGAAGCATCGTGGATTTCAGCGACCGGGTGACTACCAACGTTGCCGAAGCGAATTTCGCGGAGGTCGGTGCAGCTGGTGCGATCGGTGTGAGCGACTACCTCGTGCTGTCGACTGCTCCGAGCAATGGCTTCAGTCTTGATTTTGCGAATGTAGCGTGTCGCGCTGTGGCGACAGGTGACAACACCTTTTGTTTTTTGCCTGAGATTCAAGTCGGTCAGGGCTGCCGCTGGAGTGCTTGATACCGGGTTCGCCGATGCTGGATCGCATCGGATATCGGCACTGCGGATTCATCGTCAGAGATCCTTCGAGGTGGATCGGTGGATATGCCAAAAGAGGGAGCGAACGGAGAAATTTTCAGAAACGAACCGTAAGCTCGCATCATCATGCTCCTCCTTCCGGAGACCCGGAGTCTCATCTCCCATATCACGGTTTTCTCCAATTTTGGTAAGAGAAATCCGATCAATCATATCAAAGGCCATGTGTCTTGAGATTGAGCTTGCCAATGTTGGCCGATTTTTTGAGTTTCATCCCATAACCACTTCCAGACAATAGCAGCCATATGAAAAGACCCATCCTCACCTCGCTCTTCGTATGCGCGTTGTTCCCCAGCGCCGCCCCTGGGGCGGTAGTCGTCGCATCCGGCTTCCAGAACAACGGCACAAACAGCAACTCTCACACGTATGTCGCGAGTTCCACGGACTTGATCAACGGTCTTGTTCCCTCCGCCTCGGCGGGGACATTCAACCGGGAGGGCACCGGCAACGCTACCGTTCTGACGAACGGCGCGTTTCCCAGCCCGCTCACGCGCCCCGCTTCAGGTGCTTTCCAGTTCGGGGAATTTCTCGCCGCCGGGATGAACAGCAACGTCGCGGGTAACAGCGGGGTGACATCCCTTACGTTCACACTTTCCAATGCGGCGGACATCGCCAGCATCGATGTCTACGGAGGTTGGCAGGACCAGGGCCGCGACCAGCAGTCTTACAGCGTGTTCTATGCCCTTGATTCCGCGCCATCCACCTTCATCGCTTTGCAGACGGTGAATTTCAATCCCTCGGGAGCGGGGCTGACCAACGGGACGCCTGTCGCGACGAGAACAACCATCAGCGAGGACGCTACCGGCATTCTGGCCTCCAACGTGAGGGCCTTCGCTTCGATTTCGGCATCACCGAGAATGGCTATACCGGCTACGCGGAGATTGATGTCAACGCGGTGCCGGAACCGTCCGCGATTCTTCTGGGAGGTTTCGGTTTGTTAGGTTTTGTCCTCCGCCGGCGCACGTAGGCCGACCGGTCTGGAAGGAATGATATTTTACAAGTCCCGGGTCAGGGACTCAAGCCATCTTGCGGCGGCGGGTGCCGAGTAGCAGGATACCGGCGGCCCCGATGAGCAGAGCGCTGCCTGGTTCCGGGACGGTGTTCGCCTTCGCTGCCGAATCGGAAATGGCTGTGTTCCAGATTTTCACATCATCGATGCGTCCGTTGGTGGCTTCACCGCCCGTCCCTTGCGCTCCAACCCACCCACCATCGCCGACGGTATTGGCGATCGTGGCCCCGGTGCTGAAGGTGGTTCCTTGTGTGACAAGGGAGCCGTTGATGAAAAGTTTCACGATAGGGGCCGTGGTGCCACCATTGAAGTCGACGGTTGCCCCGACTCCATATGTCGTTCCGGCGACGATGGTTCCCGTGGCAGTCGCAAGACTGCCGAAACCGTCAGTGTCAAGTCGGCGGCCTCCGACGCGCAAACTGCCGTCTGCGAGAACCTGGAGAACGGCGCGGGCGGATGCTCCTCCGCCTCCGTTGCGTGCGAAGAATACCAGGGAATTCGTTGCGGTGAGGCTGTTGAGGTTTACGAAAGTCGTGATGCTGAACCCTCCGACATTCTGGAGAACGCTGCCTCCACCGGTGATGCTTACGAAATCGCCCGTGCCATCGAGCAACAGTGAATTGCTGCCCGAGGAAATCGCCGAAGTGTTCGGGGTGCCCACGCTGGCGTCTCCATTGAAGGTCCCATCAAAGGTTCCTGGTGTTTCGGTGTTCTGAAGCGGGGTCGCTCCTTCGAACTGATATCCGATGGTGTGTGAAGCTCGGGAGGCCCCGATTTCCAGAAGTGTGGCGGCTGCTATAAACGGTAAGGTTTTCATGATCCCTCGGAGATTGACGGACCCATGGTGCAATGCAAGTTACATTTTCTATTAGAAAAGTTTCCTTGCCTATTACCGTGCAATGCAAGATAGCTGGTGAGGCTTGAGCGAAGGAATGTCAGATTGGTTCGGAAACTGGACGGTGCAGATGCGCAAGGGCGTGCTGGATCTGTGCATACTTTCGGCGCTTTTGAACGGGGAGAAATACGGGTATGCGTTGGTCAAGACGCTGGTCGCGGTGCCTGGGGTGGGGGTGGCTGAGGGTTCGATCTATCCGTTGCTTTCACGCCTGAAAAAACAGGGACTGGTGACCACCCGGTTGGAGGAATCGAGCGAGGGGCCGGCGCGGAAATACTATTCCCTCACGGAGACGGGGCGGGCGGAGGCGGGGCGGATGGCCGACTATTTCGGAATGATGATGAAAGGCATGGAGTCGCTCAACGAAGACGATTTCATGAGCGACGGAAAACCCAAAGGAACAGAATTATGAAGACGTGGACGAAGCAGGCTGAGCAGCGGTTGGACGAATACATCGATGCGAGGGCGAGGCGGGACAACCTGGTCGGAAGCGATGTCCGGGAGCTTCGGGAGGATCTTTCCGCACATGTCTACGAGGAGGCGGAGGGGCTGGAGGTGGAGCGCATCGGCTCGGAGGATGTGGAGAAAATCATCGCCGGACTGGAGGACGGGAGCGCGGATCAGGTTGCCGCCGTTCCTCCGAGAAAGGGTTGGAGGTGGGCTATTCTTTTTGGCGTGGTGATGCCACTGGTGGTCGGAGTTTTCGAAATCCTGAGCGGTTTCTGCGGAGGCGTGTTTTTCGATCCGGTGCCGACCGTCTGGCACTCGGCGCTGGTGCTGTCCGTCCCGCTTCTGAACTGGTGGCTGCTGACAAAGGGCCGCGCCGCCGGAGCGAGACTGCAGGGAATCGCGGCGGGAATTTCCCTGGTCGTCGCGATTTTCTACGGGCTGCTTTTTCTGCCGCTGCTGCCACTTTCGGTTCTCGCGTTGATCGCGATGGGGATGGGGTTGCTTTCGCTGACTCCCGTGCTCGCGGCGATCGCGAGCTGGCGGGTGATGGTGCGTAGCCGGGAGGGCGTGCTGATGCCGTGGGTATTCAAGCGCGGGGTGATGGCCGGTGCGGCGGGCGCGGCGGTTGCGATCCTCGTCCTGGAGGCTCCTTCCGCATGGACCCGCTATCAGCTCTCGCGCGCCGTTTCCGAGGATGTGAATACGGCGGATGCGGGGTTGCTGCGTTTACGGAAATTTCACTCGGAGCGGACTTTGCTACGGGCATGCTACGAGGGGAACCGCGGCACCACCATGGCCACGGATATTTCCGGATGGGTCGGAAAAGGCTGGAAGGTCCCGGTTTCGTTTTTCGCGGACGATGTCTGGTCCGGGGAAAATTCCGATACCGTTCGCGACGTGTTTTTCCGCGCGACCGGCAAGCCGTTCAACTCGATCAAGCCTCCGCGCATGGTGCGCGACGCACCGTTCTCGCGGGGGCGGAATTCGTTCGAGGATTTCGAGTTCGACGACCATCTTGGCGGCGATCAGGTGGCGATACGTCTGAAAGATCTCGATCTCGCGGAATCGCGTTTCGACGGACATGTGGATAGTGTTTCGCAGATCGGATACGGGGAGTGGACGATGGTTTTCAAGAACGCAAGCAACCAGGCGAAGGAGGCCCGCTGCCAGGTGCGTCTGCCGCGTGACGGGAAAGTCTCGCGCCTGACCCTCTGGGTGAACGGAGAGCCGCGCGAGGCCGCTTTCAATTCCGTTTCGAAAGTGAAGGCGGCTTACAGATCCGTGGCGGTGGTGCAGCGCCGCGATCCGGTGCTGGTGACCATGGCCGGGCCGGACACGGTGATGGTGCAGTGCTTCCCGGTGCCGGCCGACGGGGAGATGAAAATCCGCTTCGGCGTGACGGCTCCGCTCGACGGGCGGCGGTGGGAGATGCCGAGAGTCGTGGAGCGGAATTTCGGGGTGACGGAGGGAGCGCAGCACGCGCTCTGGCTTCAGGCGGACGAGGGTTTCGAAATCAATGGCGGGGACGGGATTCCGGGTTCCGCGAAGGATGGCGAAGGATATTCCGCGAACGCTATGGTCGATCTGGGGAAGGTGCTGGAAAAGCCGGTTGCGATGCGGCTTGGCAAGCTCCCCGAGCACAAGGACCCGGTCTGGTGTGAGGACAGGTTCGCCGAGGGTTCCGCGAAATTTCTCCAACGCGTCACCAGGGAAACCAAGCGCCGGTCGGTCGACACCCTGGTGGTGGTTATCGACGGATCATGCTCCATGGCGGATGATTCCGAATGGATCGCGAGGATGCTGGGAGAAAATTTCTCTCCGGGCGAGATGAAGCTCATCATTGCGGATGACGGTGCGCTGGAGGTGGATCTCGCCGGGCTCGCGGACTACCGTTTCAGCGGAGGTCGTGACAATCAGGCCGCTTTGCGGAAAGCCGTTGCGATGGCGAAGGAGGGTGGGGACGGGGTGGTCGTCTGGCTCCACGGACCGCAGGCGGTGGAGCTTTCGGAATCGGAATCGCTGCTGCAGCTGCTCGAGCGCGGCACCCACCGCCCCGTGATCCACGATGTGGAAATGATCTCCGGTCCGAACCGGCTGGCCGACAAACTCGGCGAGGCCGGAGTTCTGGAACGTGGCCCGACGCTTTTCGACAAGGAGCCTGAGCTTTCCGGATTTCTCTCATCCCTCCTACATGGTGGCAGTGCGGAGGTGGCGGAATGGCAGCGCGTGGATGATGTCGCCGATCTGAAAGGCAGGAAAGTGTGGGATCACCTGGCCCGCATCTGGGCGATGGAAATCAGTGAATCGAAAGCTCCTGACAAAGCGCTTATCGCCGCGAAATACCAGCTAGTGACACCCGTCTCCGGAGCGGTGGTGCTGGAGACGATGGAGCAGTTCAGGGAGCACGGACTCGAGCCTGTGGATGCCACCGCCGCCCCCTCCATCCCCGGAGTCCCCGAGCCATCGACATGGCTTCTCTTCGTCCTGACAGCGGCCTGCGCGCTGATGCGGCGCAGGCGCTGAGCGTGCGAACATATCCGCTGAAGAATGATCCGCGAAAATCCCGAAGCCAGATAGTTAAGGGGGGGCAGGGGGCACTGCGCAAAGGAGTGTGAAGAGTCCAGCGCCGGATTTTAGCCACAGATTTCAAGGAAGACACGGATGCTCTGGCTGAAGAGTCCGAGGTTCCATCGGACTGGATTCATGGCCGCGTGACAAGCGCTCCTGTTTCCTATATGAGTCTTGGAAATGGGATTCGATCCGATAGTGGCGGAGGCGGTTGGATTGGCGGCGGCGGTGTGGGCTTTGATCTGGATCGGGTTGCGCCATGTGTGGAGAAAATCGGCACATCCTCCGGGAATTTCCCTGCAGCTCTTCGCGATCCCGCTGGGAATCTGGATCGCTGGAAACGTTTTCTACCCGGAAAGCGAGTGGACCGGGCATGTCGGCGCGGTGCTGATACTCTGCACGACGGTTTTTCTCTGGGTGATTTGCGATCGGGTGACGAGACGAAGGCACGCGGATATGCCGGCCATCCTGCGGCAGCTCTGTGGAGCGGTAGTGGTGCTGGTTGCCGCCGCCTCCGTATTGAAATGGGGATACCATCTGGAGCTGACGGGTCTGCTGGCGACTTCCGGGGTGGCGGCGGTAATCATCGGCTTCGCGATGCAGGATCTGCTTTCCAATGTGATCGCCGGATTCAGCATCCACATGACGGGTGCCTACAAGGTGGGGGACTGGCTGCTGATGGGGGAAAACGAGGATCGCGCGGAGGTCACGGAGATCAACTGGCGCTCCACCCGGTTGGTGGACAACGACCGCGTTTCCTACGAACTCCCGAACAGCGAGGTGGTGAAAAACCGTATCGTGAACCTGAACCATCCCGGCGCGGAGCACGGGGTGCGGCTGCGGTTCGGGCTGGATTACGATACCCCGCCCGCGCTCGCGAAGGAGGTGTTGATCCAGGTTTCGAAAAACGCGCAAGGGGTGCTGGAGAGTCCGGCTCCGGTGGTTTTCACACTGGATTTCGCCGATTCCGCGGTGATCTACGAGCTGCGCTACTGGATGCGGCACGCGCGTCTTTACAACGCGACAGCGGATGAGATCCGGACGGGTCTCTGGTATGAGATGCGGCGCAGGGGCATGAGAGTTCCGTTTCCGACGCGTAGCCTTGAGGTGCGGGAAGGCAACGTGCCGGAGGGGCTGAATCCCTCGCGGGAAAAGGCCGGGAAAATCCTTGCCGGCGGGTCGTCGCTCTCCTGCCTGACGGATGAGGAGGTGACCGGTCTGGTGGAGAAAGGCAGGCTGCTGCTCTACGGCCCGCATGAGGCGCTGGTAACCCGTGGGGAGAACGGGGAGTCCATGTTCGTGATCATCGAGGGGCATGCGGAGGTCATCGGGAAAACAAGCGACGGACCACGGGTGATCCTGGCCGGTCTCGGAGCGGGCGAATGTTTCGGTGAAATGTCGCTGCTGACCGGAGAACCGCGAAACGCCACGGTGAGGGCGGTGGGCGATACGGTGGTTCTGGAAATCTGCAAAGAGCATCTCTCTCCGCTGATGGAGCGCAGGCCGGATCTCGCGGAATGCCTCGGAGCGCTGCTCGAAGCGCGGCAGAAGAACTGGGAGGAGGGGATCGAGAAAGCGGGACCCGGGGATGCGAAGAATACGGCACATGCCGGAGAGAGCCGCTCGCTGGTCGGCAGGATCCGCGAGTTTTTCGGGCAGGAGTAGGAATGTGGAGGTTCCGAGGAATCTTTGCTCTTTTCCGTTGGCGGAACGGGTGATTACCATCCGGGCGTGTTTCAGATCGTGTTCAACGAAATCAGCGCCGCGGAGATTTCCGCTTTGGGGACCTTGGAGCAGCTCGAGCTGCTGGAGGAGTTCCGTGTCACCGAGCAGGATCTCGATGGCCCCGGGGGGGAGAGCTTCGGGAAAATCGAGCGGGACGGGCATGTTTTCTATCGGTTCCGGGCGAAGGACTACCGCTTCTACTTCGAGGTGAAGGACGGGGCGGTGATCGTCCACCGGGTGCTGCACAAGGGCACGTTCTCGGATTTCCTCTACCGCTCGAGCATGCCTCTCGGCGAGGACGAGGCATTGGCGGGTTCCAAGCATTTCTGGAAACTCATCGACGAGGGCCGCAACGCGAGGCGGCTCTGAGCTGATCATGGAAACCATCGCTGCCGGATATTTCACGGGAGATCCGGTGGATTGCGCCCGCGGCCTGATCGGCTGCGAGCTGATGTGGGACGGCTGCTCCGGGCGTATCGTGGAGACCGAGGCCTACCGGACGGTGGGCGACGAGGCATGTCACACGTTTTTCCGTCCGTCCGTCCGCGAGTTCGTTTCCCGATGTGATCCTGGAGATGCTTACGTGTATCTGAACTACGGAGTGCACTGGCTTTTCAATATCGTGGTAAAGGGCGGCGAGTCACGAGGGTTTCGTCTTGCTACGGGCGCTGGAGCCTATCGGAGGGGTCGAACGGATGCGGGAGCGGCGGGGAGATTTTTCCGATAAATTGCTCGCGGCGGGGCCGGGGCGGCTGACGCAGGCGCTCGGGATCGGGAAGAAGGATCATGGATCTTCGTTTCTGGAGTCTTCGGAGAGGGCGCTCGTGCGAACGCGTGCTCCCGGGATCGTTTGCGGCCCGAGGATCGGAATCACGAAAGCCGCGGATCTGCCATGGCGCTTCGGCGAGGAAGGCTCCAATTTTCTCAGTAGGCGGTTCTAGTTTCCGTGCGTGCTTGTTGACTGCGTTCGGTATCTCTTTTGCTTAGAATGGACGTTCATTCCAATTTGAACGCCGGGAACCCTACGTTTGCGGCGGGTGCGGATTCCTTCCCAACGATTGGCCGGCGCGGACAGACTAGCGCTCCATCACCGCCTCATAGACCGGCTTTCCGTCCACATCGTGATGCGTGAAAGTGGCTTTCCTGCCTTCGACTTCGATGGAGGCGAAGCCACCTTTCACGCGGAGGAACTTGTGTTCCGGGCGTTTGTCGTTCTGGCTCCATCCTTGGGCGTGGGAATCGGAGGCGGGGCCGCAGGCCGAATTCGTTGAGTCCGGTCTCGGAATCGACCGAGTGGTATTGCCAATGGCGGTCGCCGTTGATGACGAAGCAACCGGGGATGGAAGTGAGAAATTCCCTCAACCTTTCTCCTTCGTAGTGGAATCCTTCGTTCGCGTGGTTGTCATTTTTCTTGTCCCTATCCGGACCGACGACGGGCGTGGCGGAGATGTAGAGTTTGAACGTAGCGTCCGAGGCTTTCATGGTTTCCTCAAGCCAGGTCCATTGCTCTTTGCCTAGAATCGATTTCTCCGGGCCGTCCTTCATTTTGTTTGGCGAACGGAATTCGCGGCCCTCGGGGAGCCAGATCTGGAGGTCCTTTCCCCAGCGGAAGGTGCGGTAGGGTTTGTCGGATTGCGGGATTTGCTCGCGCCAGATTCGGAGGCCCTGCTCCCAGGTGAGGTCGCCGTATTTCTGGCCAGGCCAGGCATCGTCTTTGAGCAGGTCGTGGTCGTCGTGCATCCAATAAGTCGGGATGCTGCGATGAAATTCTCTCTGAAAAGGGAGGGCATACATCCGGCCCCAGCGGTAGCGGGCGAGGTTCATGTTTTTCGCGAGCGGCTCCACCCTGTCATAGTAAACGGTGTCTCCGGTCTGGATGAAAAAGGAAGGCTCCAAGGCGAGCATGGAGCGGTAGATTCTGTGACCGTTTTCCACATCGTCACGGCGCTCGAATTCCTGGCAAGTGGAGACGGTGAAGAGGATGGGTTCGGTGGAGGAGGGGAGGGGTGCGGTGGTGAATCCGCCGGTGGTATGGAAGTTTCCGTGTTGTGCGCGGAAGGCGTAGCTTGTCGCGGGGGACAAGCCTTCGATCTTCGCCTGATGACAGAAATCGGTCGATTCATCGACTTGGGTGTAGGCGGTTTCCTTGGGAGCGTTCTGCACGTCCGTTCTCCAGTATCTGAAAAGGACTTTTCCTGCCTGGCCCGGGACCGTCCAGTTGGGTGCGTCCTTGTTCCATTTTTCCACCCGGTTCCCCGCCTCCTTTTCCTCAGTGAGCCGGGTCCAGAGGACTACGGAGTTTTCCGTAACTTCGCCGATCTTCACCCCGTTGGCGAAACCGACCGCGTGGCATGGAAGGAGGGATGTCAGGAAGAGAAGGAAGACGCGGTTCATATACCGGAAGTTTTGCCGGGAGCGGGCCGGACTTCAAGGCATGATCGCGGTGCGGTATGACACTTGCGCCCGGCGTTTTTTTCAGCAGAAATGGGAGATGATATTCCGTCACTTGCTTGCAACGGTTCTCGGGCTGGTCGTGTTCGCTTCATCCGGCCGTGCCTTGGAACTGCCGCCTCTGGAAAAGTTCCGTTTCGGCATCGCCTACGGGCACGGGCCGGACAACCACGACCCGGAAGTGGCGAGACGATGCGCGGAGATCGGGATCGATCTGGCACGCGGTCACATCGGCTGGGGGAGGACGCAGCCGAAAAAGGACGTGTGGAACTGGGAGGAGTCCGATGCGGTGGTCGGGGCGCATGCGGCAGCGGGGATCGAGGTCCAGATTCTTCTCAGCGGCGCTCCGCAATGGGCGTGGAAAGAGGGATACAAGGTCTCGGAGCACGTGCGGCCCCACACCATTCCGCCCCGGACGGATGCCTGGCGTATCTGGTGCCGCGAGGTGGCGAAGCGCTACCGGGGGAAGGTGCGGATGTATGAGATCTGGAACGAACCGGATATCGGGTTCTGGGCCGGGACCCAGGACGAATACCTGGAGTTGCTCAAGGCGGCCTCCGAGGAAATCCGGGCGGCCGATCCCGAGGCGGTGATCCTGACGGGCGGTTTCGCATCCATGTCCCACAAGGAGACGAAGCCGGGCATGATCCGCCGTGTGCTGGCGGAGGAGAAGGATAGCTTCGACCGCATCGCTTACCACCGGCACGGGTTTTTCGATGAGTTCGCGCGGGAGGTGGACGGCTATCTGATCCCGCTGCGGGAGGCCACGGGGAACGCGGACGAGCCCTTGCATTTCACGGAGACGGCGATGGATACGCGCAAGGGCGAGCGGCATCAGGCGGAGACGCTGGTGAAGAAGATCACGTTTGCGAAAGCGCGCGGAGCGGCGGCGCACACCTGGTTCAATTTCCATGATTTCAACCGGGGAGGCGCGCCCGCCGACCAGCCGGGCACGACCTACGGGCTGTTCACGATCAAAGGGAAAGCCAAGCTCTCCGCCACCGCCTACAAGGTCCTGATCGCGAAGCTCCGGGACACGGTTCAGGTAAAGCAGATCGATGTGGGGGAGGGGCATTGGGTCTTCCTTTTCAAGCGCGGATCCGGGGAGCATGTCGTCGTCGCCTGGACTGAAATGAAATCCGGCCCGTTGCTGGCATTCCGGACCGGTTCTGCGGAAGTCCGCCTCACCGGATTGCTCGGAGAGACGCGTAGCCTTCCGGTGCGGGAAAACATCCTCGCCTACGGGCTGACACCCGACCCGGTGTACTACGACTTTCCGGCGGCCGGAGCCGCACCGGAACTGGAAGCCATCGCGGCGGAACTCACAAGTCGCCCGCTACCTGGAGAGGGGACGCAGGAGCTGGTGGCGGTTTTCCGGAATCCGTTTTCCACTCCGCAGAAAGTCGCGCTCGGATGGGAGATTCCGAAAGGCTTCGTCACGGGCGAGCCACCACCGGAAGAGATCGTTATTATGCCGGAGGGCCTGGCAGAGGTCCGCGTGGCGATGCGATCGGAGAGCGGAAAACCCTTCCATTATCCGGCCAGGAAATCCGCGGGCCTGAACTATGAATGGAAGGGCGTGAAGGCAGGTGGAGAGCCCGCGCGGAAGTGAAAGCAAACGTGGTGCCGCTCGCTTCCGGGGATTTTCCGAAAGGTTTCGGGGAACAGGATCTGCTGTTGGGCGAGTCGTGGCAGGTCGAGCGGCTGGCGGAGCATGATCCGAATTCGATGCAGCTGATCTGGACGGGTTGGGACGATCTCCACTCGAAAATCTGGTTCCGGAGGAAAGGAGACGCCACCAACATACGCGTGCTCCGCAGGGACGGGGAATCCGGAGCGGGTGACGGGACCGAGTTCGTCTTCCTGATGCCGGGCGGGAAGGAAACCGTCCTGAAGATTCCGGGAGACGGTCGCTCCTCGGAGGCTTCGTTGGTCACGGACGGATCGGAGATGGCGGTTCCGCTGACCTACGAAGAATCCGCGCCACCGATCCGCGTCCTCCGGCTCCGTCTGGACGACTCCGCGAGCGGTTTTTCCACGGAAATGCTGAAAGGAGGAGTGCCGTTTCACGTGATTTCCAGCGATGACGACGGCTCCGGAATCGAGACGCGGATCTACCCGGGAGGCCCGGGCATTCCGGGTAGCCGGTGGCCGGTTCTGAAGCTGGACTGAGCTGTGGCCCCGGGTGGGAAACACTCTTCCACTTGCTCCTCCACGCCCGCGTTTACTCCTGCGTGCGGTAGAGCGGGATGAGGCGGTTGGCTTCTTTGATTGTGTTGCGGAAGGGTAGTTCGGAGGCTTTCAAGGAGGTTTTCACGCCTTCCCGGGTCTCGGAAACGACCGTCTGACCGGGAGTCCATCGGTCCGCGCTTTTGTTGGCGACGAGTGTCAGGGCGGAGTCCTCGATCGTGACGGCGGGCTGGGTTTCCGTGCCTGTTTTTACCCCGAAGGTGGCTCCGATCATGCGGACTTCCGCGCCGTTTTTCAGAACGAGGGGGGAGCCTCGTTCGGACTTGAAACCGAGGAAGTCGGCGCGGCTGCCGTCGATGGTGAGTGGCAGGCCTTTGCCTTCGTTGTTCACGGAGCGCCCGATGAAAGTGATGCCCGCGGGGTTGCGTTTCCCTGCGGGATAGCTGCCCCCGAGGCAGTGGTAGATCCCGCCTTTCGCCTCGGGAGTGTTCGCGTATTCGATCTGCGCGAAATCGGTGACGAGGGTGCGGGGGGAGCTGTGGACGACTTCTCCGCGGTAGAATCGCGTGAAGGTGACTGCCTTTTCGGAATTTTCTCCGACGATAAATTTCACTCCGGGATTGTATCGGAAAAGCCCGTTGACCCAGGTAACGGATGCGGGAATGCGGATCGGAGCGGTGGTGAGGTAGTTCGCCCGGGTGAGGAAGACGGCGGATTTTCCGGAATCGAAAGCGGCCTGGATCGCGGCGGTATCGTCGTGTTCGCCGTCGGCTTTCGCTCCGTGTTCCTCCGGCGTCGTCCATTGACCGGGTGCGGGCCAGGTGGCGGGAGGTGCCTCCGGGAACCCGGGAAAAGAGAGTTCCGGGGGGAGTTTTTCCAAACCGGTCGCGAACTCCTCGATATGACCGTCCTTCATTTCGCCCGCGCCCTTGCTTCCCGATGCAGCGGCTTTGTATCCCCGGGTCCTGATGTTCGAAAGGTAGGTATTCCCTGCCTCGATCACCACCGCGGCGGGTTCTTCGTCCGCCGATTCGAAACTGCTGTCGAGCGCTACGAGGTGACTGCCTTTTCCGGATAGCTTGAGAGCGGGGCCGGTTCCGTTTTCCACAAGCAGATTCCGGCAGACGAGAAAGGCCTCGCCATGGCCGCCGGTGCCATCGCGCTCGTCGAGACAGATGGCCGCCTTGCGTTGGCCGCGCAGGGTGAGGTGATCGAACACGGGTGCGGAAGCATGGCCGACGAGGGAGAGAATCCCGTAGTCGAACCCCTCGACGGTGATGTCATGGTGATAGCCGATGACAGGCGGGCGCTTGATGAGGATGCCCGCTCCGCCACGGCCATCGCCGGAGCGGAGGGTGAGATCCGAGAGACGGGCGGTGTTCGCCCCGGTGAAATCGATGGCGCAGGCCCCGGGGTTTCCTTTCCCCGTGTCGATGGTGAGATTGGTCACGCAGTTGATGGCCTTGCGGTTGTTGAAAGTGCTTTTCCCGAAGGAGAGGACGGCTTTCTCGCGATCGAATCCCGGTGCCGAATCCTTCAGGCGGATGACGGTCTTTTCCCTGCTTTCCCCTGTAAAGCGCACCCAGATGCATCGCTCCCAGCCGGTGGCATGCTCCACCCATTTCCCTTTCCTGAAGAATTTGTCGCGCCTTTTCGCAGGAGTGCGGTCGGGCATGGAATAGATGATGGTATCGGAAACGAGATATTCGCCGTCCGGGATATGGATGATATAGGAAGCGTCGGGATTTTTGAGCGGCTCATCGACCGGGTAGCCTTCCTTGTTCGGGTACAGGCCGTGGGTGTTGAGCATCGCGGTGCCGGAGTAGCCGGTTTTGTCCTGCTCGGTGAGGATGAAATCGTAGGCCCGGACGAAGGCGGCGGTATCGTCTGTGAGACCGTCCCCTTTCGCATTGAAAGGAGGCTTGGTGATGTCGAGGACATTGCCCCCTTCGGCATTGTGGAAAAAAGCGGTTTCCGGGTAGCGGATATGCTGGCCGGGATGCCGGTCCCCGGGTGACGCTAGCTCTTCTCCGGACGAAACGGGGAGGAGCGAAAAAGCGGCTAGAACGAGCAATCCGTGGAATCCATGCATGACTGGGTGGTTCATACGTGTGCCAAGGGGGTGTCCTATCGGAACGGGGTGCGCGGAGGGTCGGAGGAAATTTTTCACGGGGAATTTGATCGAAATCCGCCTAATCCGCGTGCGAAGCTGCCTTAAACGATGTGAGCACCGCAGCAACATTGAACAAACCGGCTACCGCGACCGGACCGCGTGCGGAGGTCGAGCGTGGTCTCGAACTCGCCCGACCTGCCGTGTTCGCCTATCTGCTTGCGGCGACCCGGCATTATCAGGATGCGGAGGATCTCATGCAGGAGGTCAGCATCGCGGCGCTTGGTTCCGCGGAGAGTTTCACACCGGGCACGAATTTCACCGCCTGGGCGCGGGAGATCGCCCGCCGCAGGGTGCTGGCCCATGTCCGGAAACGCAACCGCGGCCCCGCCTACTTCGATCCCGAGGTTCTCGAGGCGCTTTGCGAGGCGGCGAATTCGGTAGAGTCGGAAGAGCCGATCGCGGAGAGGTGCGAAATTCTCAACCAATGTCTGGGGAAATTGGGCGAGGAACCCCGCACGGTGCTCCGCTTGAAATACTGGGATCGTCTCAACGCGGAAGAGTCGGCGCGTGAGGTAGGGCGCTCCGTGCAAGCGATCTACGGCATCCTCAAGCGCACCCGTATCCTGCTCCGCGATTGTGCCGCGAAACACTCCGATTCCTGAACCAACGATTTTTTCCACACACCGATACATGAAGCGAACCGACGACCCCGACATTCCAGATACAGAAGCACCGGATGCGAGCACTCTCAAAAACGACCCCGAAGCAGCCCGGACCTATTACCGTGAGATCCGCGACGGGGTGATCATCGGTGACACGCTCGGCGCGAAGGCGGCGCGGGTCAGGCCGGGTCCTGCGGGAGGGAAGGGCGCCTCGGCCGGCACCGTTCTGGCATGGGTGGCCGGGATGGCGGCCGTCATAGCTCTGATCGCCTGGTTCGCGGTCGGGAACCGGCGCGATAAAACCCCGCCTACCGCGCGAGACACCAAGCCCCCGGTTCCGGAAGGTTCCACCGCCTCACCAGCACCTCCGGCTCCCGTGGAGCCTACCGGACCGGAGACGCCAGATGGACCCGTGTTTTCCGATTTCATCGGCGTGAACCTCCATATCCAACGCGAAACGGGAGCCTACAGCGACCGGAAGAAACTGGAGGACGCGCTCAACTGGCTGGGCATCGGCCACGTGCGGGACGGCATCGATCCATACCAGTTCCCCTACGAATACTACTCCACCCTGCACGAAAACACGGGTGTGAAAATCAGCATGATCACCGGATTCACGTTTTTCAAAGACATGGAGGATGACCCCACGGTGCAGCTCGAGCGCATCTTGGAGCTGGTCGAGGCGGACGAGGGCGGCGATATCGTCGATATCATCGAAGGTCAGAACGAGCCGGATCTTTTCGTCAAACAAGGCGATTGGGTGAAACGTTCCGTGGATTTCCAGAAAAAGCTCTGGAAGATGCTCAAGGAGGACACCCGCTTCGCCTCCCTCGGTGGGATCCCCGTCGCAGGAGCCTCGGTGACCGGCATGGGTGATGCGCAAGAGCGCTGGGCGGAAGCGTTTCCCGACGCGTCCGAATTCATGGACTACGGAAATATCCATCCGTATCCCGGCGGATTCGAGCCGGAGGGTGGTTTCGGCCCGATCACGCTGAAAGCGAATCTGGAGAAGGCCGGAAAACTCGGTGACATGCCACTGCTGGTCACCGAGACCGGATATCTGAACGACACCGAGGATTACGACGCGGTGCTCGGCTTCTCCACATCGAAGCGTGGTGGCGGCATCTGGGTCAGCGAAACCGCGGCCGGGATCTATCTGCCGCGCCTGCTGCTGCACCATCTCGCCAACGGCCTGCAGCGAGTTTACTGGTATGAGCTTTTCGACCGTGACGGGGCGGGGAAAGGTACCAACTGGGGCCTCTTCGAGAACGACGGCGTGACCCCGAAGCCGGCCGGTCACGCCATGAGAAACATTCTTGAGGGACTCGGCAATGCGACTCATCTGGCCGATGCGGAAGCTCTCGAAATTGAGGCCGCCGATGGCAAGGAGCTGAAAAAGGTCCGCCAGGTTTCATTCCGCGCTCCGAACGGCGAACGGGTGACCGCGCTATGGCTCGCCACCGGTCTCTGGAACGGCTACGAGGCCTACGGGCAGAAAAAGGAATCGGCTCCGGACGAACGCGAGGTCGTGATCAAAGGCTTGCCCGCGAGCGCCGCACTATCCGCGACGACCAGGCTCGATGCGGAGACTGCCGGAAAAACCGAGATCCCCACAGATTCCGAAGGCACCGCCCGGACGATTCTTTCCGAGCGGGTGACCCTGCTCCGTTATCCGGACTGATCGGATCGATCCGACATCCCGCGCGTGTCGGACCCGGCCCACCGGGTTCCGCTGTGCCGTCGTGGTGTTTTCGAGCGCGGGAGGAATTCCATGTGGGGGAGGGCGAGGTGGAATTTTTACCGAAGCTCCGCCTAATTTCATCCGGAAAGGCCCTTCAGGAAATGACACGCATCCGTCCACGACGGGCGGATGTTGTCATAAACCTGAAATCCAAATCCAATGAAAAACCAATTCGCGCCCCCTGGGCGCATGACCACGCTGTTGTCCTCGGTGATGATCGCGGCATCCGCCACTTCGGCACGAGCCGAGACCGCAGACCGCGCCTCAGACTTTCTCGACTCCGTCGGGATCAACATCCACTTCCAGTCGGGAGGTGCTTATTCCGATAAAACCAACATCAAGCAGAAGCTCCAGCAGATGAAGATACGGCATGTCCGTGACGGTCTGGATGCTTACAATTTCCCCTGGATCCACTTCAAGGACCTCTACGAAAACTACGGGGGGATTCAGACCACGCTCACCCTCGGTTACACCCGCACCCCGGACAAGACGGATGCGAAACCGATGCTGAAAATCATCCGCGACGATATCGGGACAGACGCCATCGCGGCGATCGAGGGAGTCAACGAGCCGAATCTTTTCCACTCCGGAACGAACTGGGAACGCGACACCGAGGTCTGGCAGAAATCCATCTGGAACACGGTGAAGAACAACCCCGCCTACTCCGCTCTGGCGAACCATGTCGTCGTCGGTCCGTCCCTCGGCGGGACCAATCTTACCTCCGCCGCAAACTCGCTTCACGCGGAGTTTCCGGATGCGGCGAGCTACATGGATTTCGGAAACATCCATCCGTATCCCGGAGGCTGGGAACCGGACACCACTCGCGCTTCTTTCATGAGCGCGGACCTCGACTCGAGTCTGGCGATCGGCCAGGCGGTCAGCGGAAGCCTTCCGCTCTGGGCTACGGAAACCGGATACCGCGTGAGTAGCTCGAGCTCGCCCGCTCCGAAAAACTCGCCAACGGTCGCCGGGGTGTACCTGCCGAGGCTTTTCTTCCACTACTGGAACCGTGGTATTCCGCGCACGTTCATCTACCAGCTCTTCGAGCAGAACGAACAATACGGCCTCTACGCAACCGACGGAACCGCCATCCGCCCCGCCGGTCGCGCACTGAAAAACATGATCGCGCTGCTTGATGACGACGATTCCGCTTCGTTCACACCTCAGGATCTGGATTTCTCCCTGTCGAACTCCAACGTTCAGAAAACGCTCATCCAGAAAAGCAACGGCGAGTTCTGGATGGCTCTCTGGCTCAAGACCTCCTACTGGCCGGGCTGCTGCTACGGCTACGGCTCCCACCCGGAAGTGGATCCTCCCGACCAGAGCTGCACGATCACCTTCAACCAGCCTGTCAACGCGGTTGATTCCCATACGAACCTGGAGGCCACCTCGCTTTCCACCCAAAGCTACGGAGCCGCTTCGTCCGTGACTCTCACGGTATCCGAGCGCGTCACTCTCGTCCGTATCGTGCCGACCCCCGGAGCCGGCCAGCCGGCGCTCCTGCAAGCCAGCGATGCGAACGGACTCGTCGTCACCGAGGCGGAAAACGCCGATGGAAACACTTCCGCGAACGGCCATACCTGGGAGCAGCAAGCCCACAGTTCCGCCTCGGGAGAGCTGATGATGGTCGCCAATCCGGATAGCGGACTGGCTGTGGACAGCGGCTTCGTGGGGAACTCTCCGAAACTGAGTTTCCGGGTGAATTTCACCCGAACCGGAACCCACTACATCTGGCTACGGGGTAGGGCGGACTACAGTCTGCCGGGCAATGGTGACTCGGTCCATGTCGGGCTCGATGGAGCCGCTGTCTCTACCGCCGACCGCATGGGAGGCTGGGGGAACGGCGAGTGGACCTGGCAGAAGGAAACCATGGACGGCCCGCGGGCCACCATCGATGTGCCCACGGCGGGCATCCATACGGTGGATGTCTGGATGCGCGAGGACGGCTTCCGTCTCGACAAGCTCATCGTCGCGAAATCCTCCTCCTACACACCCTCCGGTTCCGGTCCTGCCGAGAGCCAGAGAATCGGCGCGGCAGCCAGCTTCGTGATCCAGGCGGAGGACTACGATCGCATCACTTCCCCCATGGGCGTGTATGCGGATGCCAGCGCGGACGGCGGGGAAATCGTTTCGGTGGCCTCCGGAAACAACAGCCACAACTCAGCGCCCGATCCGGGCTGGGTGGAGTACCGATTTCACGCTCTCCGAGCCTACCGAGGTGGGGATCTGGATGCGGATGCGCGCGGACACCGGCTCCTCCATCGGAGCGAACGATAGTTTCTGGGTCGATGTCACAGGCGACTCCAGCGGCATGTTCAAATGGAACGGCGCGGTCTCCTCGACGAACTGGGCTTGGAAAAAATGGGCCACGAAAACCCTGCCGGCGGGAACCCGCACATTGCGCATCGCCTACCGCGAGGACGGCACCCTGCTGGATTCCGTGTTTATCAGCACCGACGGTTCCGCCCCCTGAGTTCTCTCAGCCCTGGCCACCCGCCTGGAAGGCGACTTCCTCGTAGGGCTGGATCACCACGAAGCCCTCTCCCTGGAAGAGCATCTGGAACGATTCTCCGGATGCTCTTCCGATCAAGGTGCGCAGGCTGATGTCCTGCTTGATCTCGGGGTTCAGGTTTCCGCTCCAGGCCACCGTGGCGTTCGGATCTGTCATCACCGGTTGGCCCGGGGTCACCCGCAGCGTGACCGGCTCGTAATGCGTGGTGAGCGCGACCATTCCGGTGCCGCTCAGGCGCACGTTGAAGAGTCCTCCGCTGACCATCGCGGCCACCCGTTTCATCATCTGGATCTTGTGTTGCAAGGTAGGCTCGAAGGCCAGCACGTCGTTGCCGTTGATGAAGATGCTCTCGTTCTGGAGGTTGATGATGCTCACCTTCTTGCCCGCGTCCGCGAGGTAGAGTTTCCCCTGTCCGTCCGCATAAGTGATGCGCATCCCTTCGCCGGAAACCGCTTTTTTCAGAAGTCCGCCTATGCCCTGGTCGAGCATCTTCTCGCGGGTGAACTTGATGTTCCCGTGGTAGGCGACCATCGATCCCATCTTCGTGTTCACCCGTCCGTTGAGATTCACTTCCAGCAGGCGCTCGGTCTCTTTTTCGAAAAGCCCGTGACCGCGGTCGCGCTGGCTGGTGGCGTCGATGAACTCGGAGAGCGTGTGACTCGGGGCGGATGATGGCATGGGTGGTGGATTCATTTGAAAAGATTCCTATCACACACGTCCGGCATGGCAAGGAATCGGGTTCTATCGTGAGCCGAAGTGTTTCGTTTATCCCGGAATCCATCCTCGTCCATCCGCCTTCAGCTGATAGTTTCAACTCCACGAGGTCTCTGTTATCTTTGCCACACGCCGAACGCCGGCTTTGTTCTCGGTCCGAAAACGTCTCAGCTCGATTCCGGGCAACTCCGCGAATGGACCCGGCGGAACATGTTTGCTAACCCGCCCGACGAAAAAGCTATCGCTGGTTTCTCCCGCGCCTGCGCTGTGGATGACACAAGCCAGCCTCTGGAGAAACGCGTCCGCTCCCACCTCGCCGGGAACTGTTCCCATTGCCACCGTCCCGGAGGCACCGGCGCGGAATGGGATGCGCGCTTCGGCAGCTTTTCAGGAATCGTCAACCGCCCCGCCCGCAACAACCTCGGCATCGAAAACGCGAAGCTCGTTGCTCCCGGCGATGTCGGCAATTCCCTCATGCATCACCGTATGGCATCCGTTTCCCCCACCGAAAGAATGCCGCCCATGACCAGGAACGTTCCCGACACGGTCGCGCTGGAAATCTTGGAGGAGTGGATCGGATCGCTGAATGGAGAGGGGGAGTCACCTCGATAGATCAACAGACAGGAGTTGGGTCTCCATCTGTGCCGGATGAGGGTCAAGCTGCGTGGGAAGCAAGACTATTTTAAAGGATACGAAAAGCCCCGGTGGACCCAGTCACCGGGGCTTTTGGAAATAAGCTTGTTGGTAGCTATCCGAGCACTAACTGCGACGTCGATTTACGAGGGTCAGCAACGCAATGCCGCCCGCGATCAGCGCTGAAGAGCTTGGCTCAGGAACCGCTGAAATCGCGAAATTGTCGAAAGCCGTAAAGCCGCCTGTCTGCGATGCTTCGCCGGCCAAGGTGAGACGGAATGCTGCGAATTCTCCGTTATCCAGAAGATTGTCACCGAAGCTGATCGATGAATCGAATGCAGTGAACGATCGGTCTCCAGGTGCGGAATTCGTAGGTATGCCAGCGATATCGGAGTTTCCGAAAGCTCCCCCCATGCCGATTGGGCCGGTGCCGAGGTAATCGAGTCGCACATTTGCTACCACGCCTCCGGCGCTCCCCCAGGAGTTCAGATGCCACTGACTGAGTTGGAGGCTTGAACCCGAGTTATTTGTAACTCTGAACTCTAGCACGGCATCCGAGCCAGTGGATGCGCGGATTCGACCTGCGGCCGTATCTGGATTGATTCCAAGACTCGCCGATCCCCAAGTAAGACCGGTTGAGCTCTGGTTACTCGTCGTCGATTGAGATAAACCGGTTGCGGAGAGATTTGAAACTGTGATTCCGGTTCCCAACTTGTTGGAAGTTGATGAAGCGGTCCAATCGAATCCGACAACGAGGGTAGCTGCGGATGCCGAATTTGACGTTACTAATGCTACGAGTGAAAAGGCAGGAAGTAGAAAATATTTTCTCATGCGGTTTTTCGTAGAGATTCTGGGATTTTTTACAATCGAAAACCGAATATTTTTGTGCAAATAGGTTTGTCTGGAGACTTCGGATAGGCAATCTTGAGTAGGTAAATCGAAGGTCGAGTCGATCATGAAAATCGGCCAACGCTTGGATGGTTATAGTCGGAGATGATCCAGGAGGACGTGAGTAAGACTCTTTTGGGATTTAAAGATCCGAGTTCGGAGTTTACCCTCCCCTCATGCTCATCCTCGCCCTCACCGGCGGCATCGCCACCGGGAAATCCACCGCCGTCCGCCTGTTCCAGGAGTTTGTTCGGGATATCGTAGTCTTCGATTGCGATGCCTCGGTGCAAGGGCTTCTGAATACGCCCGATGTGGCTTCAGAAATCGTTTCGAATTTCGGGGAGGAAGTTTTGGATGGGAAAACTGGCAGTCTCTCGCGGGAGAAGCTACGGTCGGTCGTTTTCGGAAGCCCTGAGAAACGCAAGGAGCTGGAGGGGATCCTGCACCCGCGCGTGCGGCAGGAATGTCTTGCCCTGAAGGAAAAAGCGGCTACACAGGGGGCGCGATGCTTCCTTGCCGATGTCCCGCTGCTTTTCGAAAACGGTTTCGAATTCGGCTACGACCAGGCGATCACCGTCGCTACCTCCCGCGCCACCCAGGTCGCCAGACTCAAGTCGCGCAGCGGCTGGGACGATGCCCTGATAGAATCCGTTCTCGCCGCCCAACTGCCTCTCGAAGACAAGATCGCCCGTGCGGACATCGTCTTTTGGAACGACGGGGAACCCGCCACCCTCGAAGCGCAGATCAAGCGTTTCTGCAAAATTTTCCAACCACTTCCCATGTCCGAATCCACCACCGAAGAGATCCCGAAAACCCAGCCGGAACCTGCTGAAATCGCGCAACCCTCTCCCGAGAAAGAAGAGCCGGCGCCGTTTCCCGTTCCCGATGCCATCGATCTCAACGCCTTCCGCCTCAAGCCGCTTTCCGAACTTCAGGACATCGCCGCGGAGCTTCCCGCGAAGATCCAGGGTGGCATCACGAAAGCGCAGCTCGTTTACGAAATCATCTGTTTCTACACAGCCAAGGGCACCGACGTGACCTGCGAGGGTGTGGTGGAGTTCGGCAAGGAGCATTTCGCCATGATCCGCGATCCGCAGCGGTCCTTCCGCCAGTCCCAGGACGATATCCACATCGGAGGACCCGTGCTGAACGACGCGAAACTCCGCAACGGCCAGCTGCTCAAAGTGAAGGTGAAAACTCCCGTCCAGCGCGACAAATATCTTACCACTGAAGCGATCCTGGAAATCGAAGGGAAACCTGCCGGAGAATGGGAGGAACCCAAGGATTTCGAAAAGCTCACACCCATGTTCCCGGACAGCCGCATTCATCTGGAAGGGGAGGGGACGGAGTATCTCGGCGTGCGCGTGATCGACCTCATCGCCCCGCTCGGAAAAGGCCAGCGCGGCCTCATCGTCGCCCCGCCGCGCGGTGGCAAAACCATCCTCCTCAAGCAGATCGCCAAATCGATCAAAGCGAACAACCCCAACGTGGAACTCGTCATCCTGTTGCTCGACGAACGCCCCGAGGAGGTCACGGATTTCGAGGAGACGGTCAACGTGCCGGTCTTCGCCTCCACCTTCGATGAAACGCCGAAACGCCATGCCCAGGTGGCCGATCTTGTGATCGCCCGCGCCCAGCGCATGGTGAAGCTCGGAAAGCACGTGGTGCTTCTGCTGGACTCGCTCACCCGACTCGCCCGCGGTCACAACTCCGCCATGCAGGGCGGCCCCATCGGCTCCGGAGGCGTTTCTCCCGCCGCCCTCCAGAAATCCCGGAAATTCTTCGGCACTGCCCGCAATATCGAGAACGGCGGCTCACTCACCATTCTCGCCACCGCTCTTGTGGAGACGGAATCCCGTCTCGATGACGTGGTTTTCGAGGAATTCAAAGGCACCGGCAACATGGAGGTCCGGCTCGATCAGGAACTCGCCGAGCGCCGCGTCTATCCGGCCATCCACATCCCGCAATCCGGCACCCGCAACGACGACCGCCTCTACCACCCGGACGAGTTCAAAAAGGTCATCGACGTCCGCAAGCAGCTCGCGGCCCTCCCCATCGGAGACGCCCTCGTCATGCTCCTGGACAACCTCAGGCCGACAAAGACCAACGCCGAGTTCCTCCTGCGCGGGCTGCGATAGAAAACGTAGCTGCCGCGTCTCGCGGCAGGCCGTGGTTGCGGTGTCCCGCCGCAACCGCCAACAAGCCCGGGTTTTGTAAGGCCGAGATCGCCCTTATGTGATCGAATCCCCGTATCCAGCCTCGCCGATTTCCGTGCCCGCCTCGCAGCACACAATATCGGTCGATGGAAAACGCATCCTCCTGAACGAAACCGAGGTGAAGATCATCGGCCTGCGCTGCTCCAACGCCTTGGCCAGCGATGAGACAGCCGACCAGTTGATCGAGAATCTGGCCGTCTTCAAGTCCTACGGGGTGAACACCGTGAGACCTTCCTGATGGGTTCCCGTTTTGGAGACATCAAGGGCTATACTAGCGCGCAACAGGATTTGTGAAAACTTTGGAGTGCGGATGGCTTGCCTCCGCTTTCGCTAGTGGGGCTTGCCTCACTGATGCCATCCGGTGCGCCCCGTTCCTGTCCTGCCTCTTGGCACCACAGAGGGCAAGCTCTCCCAGCCCAAAAGCGGAGACAATCCATCCGCACTCCAGCCTGGATCCCGTCTGCCGCGACAGGCTGGGGCCGCATCGTCGAAGCCGCCGACGAGCGAGGAATGATCGTCCTGATCGGCTGCCTGTATCCACCCGCGCCCGTTTCAATACCTCCGACCCACACCCCCGTTCTGCTCAGGCACGAAACCACCAATCGATCCAAGGGATGAAAGCGTAACCGCTCCGGTGACGTAGTCAGGACCTCCCAAAGCCGCCTCATCCCTGCCCGGACTGCGGACCTCCGCCGTGCTCTTAAGAAACCTGGCGGCGGCGACCGAAAGCATTATTGCAGGAGACAGATCACCTTCACAACCCACCTTGGGAGCCGATATCGGACCCGCCCAAGCGCAGCGTCCCCGGCAGATTCAGTCTCCGCATCGTCCTCCGCATCATCCTCAACTCATTTCCATCATGACCCGATACCGCAAAACGATTTTACCTTCTTTCCTGTTCGGAGCTGTGGCTTGTGCCGCAGAGATCACAAACGTCGATTTCGAACTCCCCGGCGACTGGGTGCACGGGCAAGCTGGCCTGTATCGCGAAGACAATAAGGATTACCCGCCAAACTATGAGGGGAAGATGATCCCTGCCACAGCCGGATCGCCGAAATCCTACCAGTGGGAGCACGGCTATGAAATGGAAGCGGGTTACACGGCGCCCGGAGTCTTGCCCTCAAGGGGCTACCGCGCCCGCTTGAAAGCGATACCGGCGGAAGAAGCGATCACTCCTCGGCCCACCCGGGCCAACCCGGATCCCGCCCATGCCCCGTTCCCGAAAGGCCGGGTCGAATACATCTGGGCGCAACCCTCCGACGGCATCGATGTCAACCATCCGTCGACAACGCATTTCATGCAGTTCTCATTCAAATGGCCAGTCTCCAGCCCGCAACCGTGGACGACTTGGTTCAGTAGTTTTGAAAATTGGTTCGTGCTTTCTCAAGTATGGCAGAGAGGCCCGCTTAGTCCGCCGCTGAGCGTGGTCGCAAAGCCGGGAAACTCACCCGACCGCGTCCGGATCGCAGTCCACTCGATCGCCGATGAGAACCTGCGACCGGGACAAAATCGCCGCTTTGAAGTGTGTAGCTTCGAAATTGCGAAGGGCGAGTGGCATACCCTCCAGCTCAGAGCCAACTTCAGTCACAATGGCGATTCCGCACGTGGTCGTCTCCAAGTGCACCACCGGACCCCCGAAGGATGGAAACTTGAGGCCGACACGGACACCCTGGACAATTTCGACATGGGATTCATCCCGCTCTACGACGCCACACGACCGGGCAACAACCTGCCACCCAACGCAGGCACAACCGATGATCGCAAGCTGATCTGGAAAACCGGAATCTATCGCGGCCCGGCCTGCCAGATGTTCGATCACACGGTGTATTTCGACAATATCCGTTACTGGAGGGGCGATTCGAAGGCAAAGGAGAATCCCGGAGACTGAGAGGTGGCGAATGCGGTAAGAGCCGTCGCAAACACCGTCGGCCGGCTGGCGGAAAAGGACTACACCAACGTGATCATCGACCCCGATAACGAAGGCATGTCCTACCAACACAACAAATGGGACATTTCCAAAATGATCGATGCCGGCCACGCCCGCAACCTCAAGGCGATCATCGCCTACAACTGGAAGGATACGCCTCCCGCAAATGCCGATATCCTCATCCATTTCAGCCCCAAGGACGGCAAGCGCCCTTGGGTGGAGAGCGAAGGAACACCCACCAACGCGCCCGGCGGTTACTGGGGAAAATTCAGCAAGGAACGCGGCTACTACAACTACATCCGCATCGGTCGCTACACCGAGAAGATGAAGAAAAACCAGATCAAGACCGGCGACAAAGACATCACCGAACACAACGGCCACATGCTTGCCTCCACCTGGCTACAAGCCGGTCCGGGTGAAGGAATCGGCGGCCCGTTCATGATCCCCGGCGGCCTCGCGAAGAATCCCGATCTGGACGGGAATGTGAAAACCCTCCACCAGGATGCCGGAATCTTCTGGTGGCTTGAACACGTCCGCGAAACCTACGGCCCATGGAGTCCTCCAGCGCGCTGAGACTTCGGGAAATTTCAGGAGAAACCTGATCGACCCCGCCTTCGTGCCACGTATCGTTCCGGAATGAAAAAGTCCCTGCTTCTCGCCGTTCTCTTCTCCAGTCTCGCCCACGCAGAATGGGAAAATCTCTGGCCTGCCGCAGCTCCCGGGGCCGCGCAGCCTCCCGCAGGCACGGAAACCACCAACGAGCGAGGCCACTTGGGCAACATCGAGATCCCTCAGTATTGGGTCCACCTACCGGAAAAGGACAAAGCCACCGGCGCTGCTGCCGTCATTTTCCCCGGCGGAGGCTACGGCATCCTCGCGATGGAGCACGAGGGCCACGACTACGCGAAGTGGCTCAACGAGCGCGGGATCGCAGGGATCGTCGTGAAATACCGGGTCGGCGGTGGCCTCGGCTACCAGTACCCGGTGCCTTACCTGGATGCCCGGCGCGCGATCCGCACCGTCCGCGCCCACGCGGACGAATGGGGGATCAAGCCGGACCGCATCGGCGTCATGGGTTCATCCGCGGGCGGCCATCTCGCTTCCCTCTGTGCCACCCGTTTCGCGGACACCTTCCCCGAAGAGACATCAGATGAGACCGACAAGCTTTCCGCCCGCCCCGATTTCGCCATCCTCTGCTACCCGGTCATCACCATGGATCCCGCCTACGGCCACACCGGCTCCCGCAAGAACCTCGCCGGTGAGAACTCCGACCAAGCGAGGCTCGACATGCTTTCCACCGAAAAAGCGGTTTCGAAAAACACCCCGCCCACCTTTCTTGTCAGCACCTCGGACGATCCCATCGATTCCCGCAACAGTCTTCTTTTCTCCTCCGCCCTCAAGGCCAACGGCATCCCCCATGCCCTCCACGTCTTCGAGAAAGGAGGTCACGGCTACGGCCTCAAGGGAGATGGTCCGCTCGCCATCTGGCCGGAATTGCTCGAAGCCTGGCTAGGTGAACGATGGAAGGATTGAGCGGATTCTGCAACGAAACAGCGAAGAAACGATGAAAACGCGTGGAAGACGGATCGTCTGTTCCTATAGCGGGTTAGCCGATGTGATAGCCTTCACAGCCATGGGCGTGTGCATGTGGCTGCAAAAATTACCCGGCTACTATATTGTTTTCACGGTTGCAGTTTCAGTTCTCCTGCTTTTCCGGATTCTACAACGGATCAGGCGATTGAGGTCGCCCTTCATTTGGGAAGACGACGGTCACTTGAGGATTTGATCGGGAGACCACGATTGGCGGCTTCCATTCGGCGAAATCAAGGGCACCGAAATCAATGGATTACTGGGAAAATTGACCCTCAGACTCGCCTCCGGGGAAGAAATAGTTGTCGGCCTGCCTACGCTCTTTTCAACAAGGAGTATTCATAAAGCCTTTCCTGAGTTCGAATCTTCAAAGGCTCGCGAATTTTGACAAGGGGTGGAACGCCTCACAAACTCCTCGCAATCCACGTCCCCGGAGCGAAGCGGCTTGCAAACGGATCATGCCCCGCCTTTCATCGACCCCACCTTATGAATGCCCCGGAGCAGATTGTCTGCAAACCCACTCCCTGGTTCACACTTCGCGCGGCGGCTATGCTCGCGATGTTCAGCGTGTTCGCCGTGCTCTTCTACATCGACGGCACCTCCGGCTACCGGAAGAAAAACATGGAGTTCTACCTCCACGCCACGTTTCAGAAAGCCACCTCGGAGTTCGCCCGGCTCGATTCCGATGGGAAACTCACTCCTGCGGAATGGAAGGAATTCGTCGCGGAGCAGTCCGTGACGCTACCGGACGATCCCACAGTAGTCCCCACGGACGTGAAGAAGCCCATGCCGTGGCCGGAGATCCTCGCGGATTTCGAAAAAGTGAAACCGCTCCAGCACAACATCCTCTGGCAGGAATACTCCGGGGAAAACCAGATGAGCGACAAACCGCCGGAGCACCCCTTCGATGCGAAAAAAATCCGAGAGCAGATCATCGTCTTTTACATATGCCTCGCTCTCGCGCTCATCACCTTGTTTTTCCTCGTCCGCACCAGCCGCCGCTCCATCCGCGCCGATGACGAAGGCATCGTTACCGTGAAGGGGACTCGGGTCCCGTATGCGGACATGCGCACCCTGGATCTGCGGAAATGGGACACGAAGGGCATCGCCATCATCGATCACGAAGGTCCGTCCGGAAAGGCGCGCGCCCGCATCGACGGTCTCACCTACGGAGGGTTCAAAAAAGAGCATGACGAACCCGCCGAACGCCTGATGCGGAAAATTCGCGCCAATTTTACCGGTGAACTCATCGAATACACTACCGCCACCGAGGACGAGAAACCGGTGGAAACCGACGAGAAATCCGGCTGACCCCCACACATCCCGCTGGAAATCCATGCTTTCCGGCTTTTTCATGGTTGCCAACACTGCCCCCCAGAGGATAACCGTTGCTCCGCACCAACACACAACCACTCAACTCATGTCAGACAAATCAATCGAAGAACGGGTCAAGGATATCATCGTGGATCAGCTCGGCGTCAGCGCCGACCAAGTCACTCCAGAAGCAAAATTTGTCGAGGACCTCGGAGCGGATTCGCTTGATACCGTGGAACTCGTGATGGCCCTCGAAGAGGAATTCGATGTCGAGGTGCCCGACGACGAAGCCGAAAAGCTGCAAGCCGTCAACGACGTCGTCTCCTTCATCACCAGCAAGAAGAGCTGAACCAACGGATTTTTCGTTTTTTCAAAAAGGGTGGCGACCGCGAGGTCTCCACCCTTTTCTTTGCATTCCGTCCCGATCCGGGCAATACTCGCGCCAGCGCCGTTCCAATTTCAGCGTTTCAGAATTTCAGAATCTCAGCGTTCACAGAAAAAGTGCCTTCCCAAGACGATATCCAGTATGCGATGGAGACCACCCGCGTTCTCCATGAGCCGGACCACCGCATCCAGACATTCGGGGAAACTCGCTTCACCTTCCAGCTCCTCAGCGAGCCCATGGACCAGGTTGGGAACGTCCGTATCCGCACCGGTGAGATCGAGGCCATGAAGCCCCGTATCCTCCGCCCGGAGCCTTACCGCGAGATCGAACTCGAAGGCTTCGATGAGAGCGCCCGCGCCCGGTTCGACGCGATGGTGGAAAAACTCAAGGAACAGGGCCGCGACATGGCGTTCCTTCAGTATGGATTCCGTTTCAAGCGTGGAGCTGTCAATGAAAGGCTGATCCCCGATAGCATCGAAGCGGTCCGCGAGAAAGTCATGGATGATATCCGCCGCTCCGGCGATCCCTCGCTCGCCATCATCGAAGGCGTGGATGATACCTGGGAAATCTCCATCCTCAAGTTTTCCTTCGAAATGATCCTCCGCTCCCACGAGATCAATTCCTTCGACTTGAAGCGCAAGGGCCTCATCTGAACTCTTTGTCGGAGTTTAAAGTTTAGAATTCAGAGTTTTAAATTTCGCGTGAACTTCTGGGTATTAATCAAGATCATCGCCGGCCTGGCCGTAGCGGGTGTCGTGGCATTCACGGCCATGCTCACTTATCACATCGCCGTGGCCCCGCTCGGTGGGGTGTTCGAACAAATCATCCCCGAGGCGGGAACGGTCCTCCGCGTGGTCCCTGAAGAGGATTTCGCGAAATCCCTCGAAGCAGCCGAAATGCCCGATTTCGATCCCGGCGACCGCGCATTCCAGAAAGCCCACGAACTTATCGCGTTGGGCAAGATCCCGGAAGGCCGCGAAAAACTGATGGCCATCGTCAATGTCTTCCCGTTCTCGCCCGCCGCTCCGACCGCCCGCCGCATCGTCGGCGAGATGAACCTGGACGAGATCCTCGCCAGCGATTTCTCCGAAGGGAAAACGGAATACGAGGTGAAGCGCGGGGACTCCTACTTCGCCATCGCCGGACGCGGGGAGACCTCGCTCGACATGATGATGCACCTCAACCGGATGCTGGAGCTGAAAAGCCTTCAACCCGGCGACGAACTGCTCCTCATGCCCCTGAACTACCGACTTCTCATCGAAGCGGACCGCAAATCCGTCTCTCTCTGGGACGAGGCGAAATTCATCTGCGAGTATCCCATCCTGCTTTTCGAGGGAAACGCTCCGTCGCCCGGGAAGACCACCATCGGCTCCCGCCGCTCCACCATCGATGGAAAAAGCGTTTCTCCCACAGCAAAAAACTACCGCGCCTCCGCGAAATCCATCATCCTCAAAAGCCCCCCGGTGCAAATCCTCTCATACGATGAGAATGAGAAGGAACCCGCCTCCGGCATCTACCTCCGCGAGGCCGATCTCGAGGAACTCTTTCTCCTCACCCGCACAGGCAACGCCGTGGAAATCCGCAAACCGAGGAAATGACCTTTTCCGCCCGCTTCCAATAAGCTCGCAAGAGCGTCTTCTTCATTGAAGTCTAGAGTCTAAAATTTAACGTTTACCCCGATGCAATTGCTGGAATTTGAAAAACCTGCCGCCGAGCTTGAGAAAGAAATCGAGAAACTCCGTGCGAAATCCTCCGCGCAGAACGTTGATCTTTCCGAGGAGATCCTCATCATGGAGCGAAAGCTTTCGGAAACCCGTTCCGGAATTTACGAGAACCTGACCCCGTGGCAGCGCGTCCAGATCGCCCGTCACACACAGCGCCCCTTCATGCTCGATTACGTCTCGCTAGCTTTCTCGGATTTCACCGAGCTGCACGGAGACCGTCACATCGGTGACGATGCCTCCATGCCCGGTGGATTCGCGATGCTTGGGGACAGGAAATGTGTCGTGCTCGGCCATCAGAAAGGTCGTGATACAAAAGAGAATCTCAAGCGGAACTTCGGCTCCGCCCACCCTGAAGGCTATCGCAAATCCCTGCGTCTGATGAAGCTCGCGGAGAAATTCTCCATGCCCGTCATCGCTCTCATCGATACCCCCGGAGCCTTCCCTGGCATCGGAGCGGAGGAGCGCAACATCGCCGAAGCCATCGCCTTCAACCTCCGCGAAATGATGCTCCTCAAAACGCCCGTCATCGCCGTCGTCATCGGTGAAGGCGGATCGGGCGGCGCGCTCGGCATCGGCGTCGCCGACCGTGTCCTGATGATGGAAAACGCATACTACTCCGTTATCTCCCCGGAGGGCTGCGCCGCCATCCTCTGGAAGCATCGCAAACACGCTCCGGAAGCCGCCGAGGCCATGAAACTCGTCGCACCTGACTTGTTGAAGTTGAAGCTTATCGACGACGTGGTCCCGGAACCCATCGGCGGTGCGCACCACGATCACCACGCCGCCGCGAGACACTTCCAGGAAGTCGTTTCCAAACACCTCGACCATCTATGCTCTCTGAAAACAGAGCAATTGCTCGAAGAGCGCTACCAGAAGTTCCGCAAATTCGGCGAGTGGAACGAAGCCTAGGACTCAGGAATTCGCCATCCAGAGCAGATTTCCGATCATCCTGTCGTGAAAAAATGGTGGGCACACATGGCACCGCTCATGGAAACCAATGCCGACGAACCACCCGTCCGCGTGGATCTGTAAAGAATTTTTCACTTGGAATGGAATCCTGTCGGAAGGCTCCCGGGTCTTCCCGCCGCCACGTTCTCTGAAGACGGGAAACCGGCAGGTGCCGCCGCCGAAACCGGAGGCGGAGCCGGGAGTCACGGCTGCTTTTCCGAGTGGCACCCCCGGAAAAACGAGTCACCAGACGTCTCACCGTCGACCGCATCCAGGCTCTGCGCTGCTATGCCAGTCGCTGCCCCACCGGAGTGGCGACCCTTGATTCAATGCTGATCGAGGGTCTTGTCATGGCTGACAGAATGTCTTGTGTCGCGAACGTCCCACGTCACACGATCCGAGTGGTGATGGAGCTGATGGCCACCTCCGGAAATTTCCTGGAAAAGTTTCTGGAATTTCCACCAACGGCTCCTATCCTAAGAGTGTGATCCTGAGAAAGTTCATAGCAGTTCTCATGGCGTTGGTCATTGCCAACCCGGCGTGCTGCTGTGCTTTCATGGCACAGCAGGGGGCGGCTTCGCAGCCATCCAGCTCCTGTTGTTCGGAGAAGTCAGGGAAGGAAGACGGCAACAAACACAAGTCTTGCTCGTGCTCCATCGATAATCAGAAGGCCTCTCCCGAGGTCGACCTGAATGTTCCGGCACCCGCCGGCACCGACCTTCCGCTCGCCGCGGCTCCTTCTGCCGAAGCTCTTTCTCACCAATCTTCCCGAGGCAGTTGTTTTTCTCAAAAAATGGCCCCCCGGCGACTTGCCCGTCCCGACCAATGGCGGCCGCTTGGCTGCCAGATGTTCATACTTGATCTGATGTAGGAAATGCCCGCCGGCTCCGGTCGGTTTCGCCAACCCCGGCGTGATGCTCATGTGGAGCCGCGCCAATTTTCCGAACATCCATCCTATCAAGATCATGAACTATATTTCCAAAACAACAATTCTTCTCCTCTCGCCCCTCGCCTTCGTCTCCTGCAAAAAGGAAGCGTCGATCGTCGAATCGGATCCTTCCGCAATCAATGACGCCGCCGCGAACCCTTACCCGCTCGATGTCTGCATCGTATCCGGTGAGAAACTCGGCTCCATGGGCGACCCGATCACCATCGTCCACAAAGACCAGGAGATCAAATTCTGCTGCGACAGCTGTCCGCCGAAATTTAAAGAAGATCCCGCGAAATACCTCGGGAAACTCGAAACCGCCCCGGAATAAACCATCAACCCAAGGAGCCGCCGCGCCAGCGTTGCGGCGGCTCCTGTTTCCCTGATGAGAACTTCACACCTCTTCCGGGTGCTGGCTCCTTCGTCGTTTGCCCTGATCCTCGCCTCGTGCGCGGATTCCGGTGGCCTCGGCGGGAAATCCACGCCCGCTGATCTCGATATCCCGGCGGAAAACCTGCGCCCGGTGAACTACTCCGTAGGCTCCGGTGGCCCGGAGAAACTCGCCGCCCTCGCCGTAACCCACAATCCCACCATCAAGGCTCTCCGCCACAAGGCCGAGCGCATGGAAGCCCTGGCACCCCAGGCCGGGTCCCTACCGGACCCCATGGCTTCCGTTTCCGCCGGCTCCATGGCGGAGACCGCCGCCGGCCAGGTTCAGGGCGTGGTCGGAGTCTCTCAGAAAATCCCTCTCCCCGGCAAACGTGCCGCCGCCAGCCGCGCCGCCTCCCTCGAAGCCGCCGCCATCCGCTCCGAAGCCGATGCCCTGAGTCTCAAAATAGCTGAACAAGTCAAAAGCGCCTGGTGGGACTACTATCTCGCCGAGCGGACCATCGCTTTTACCCACGAAAACCGCGCCCTGCTCACCACCATCCGCGATGTCGTCACCTCCCGCATCGAGGCGGACGCAGTCGCCCAGACCGACCAGCTCCGCATCAGAAAACGAAATCACCATGCTCGACCGCGATCTGGTCAATCTCCGCCAAGTCCGCTCCTCCGCCCAAGCCCGTATCAATTCCCTCCTGAACCGTCCCGCCGGCGCCAGCCTGCCCAGCCCTTCCGCCCCACCCGTTCCTGCTACCGGGAGTCTGGACAGTCTCATCGCCCGCGCCGAATCCCGCCACCCGGACATTGCCGCTGCGAAATCCCGCACCGATGCCTTCGCCCAGCGTCTCCGCAAAGCGAAGCTCGAAAAATACCCGGATCCCACCATCGGGCTCAGTTACTCCCCGGTTTCCGAATCCGGACTGTCCGGCGTGGCCAACGGTCGCGACCAGGTTTTCGCCACCCTCGGATTCAACATCCCGCTCTGGCAGGAACCCCGCAAAGCCATGGTCCGCGAAGCCTCCGAAGGCATGGCTGAAACCCGCGCCATGCTCGCCTCCTCCCGCTCGGATCTCCGCTACCGCGTGGAGGACGCCTACTTCCGCGCCAGGACCGCCCAAGATGTCATCGCGCTGTTCAACGACCGCCTCATCCCCTCCGCCAAGCAGGCTACCGAAGTCACCCTCACCGGATACTCCTCCGGGAAAAACTCCTTCAACGATGTCATAGCCACCCAGCGCGAACTCCTTACCTACCGCCTCCAGATCGTGCAAAGCCGCGCCCAGCTCGGCAAAGCCATCGCCACCCTCCAAGCCGCCGCCGCGTTATGAAAAAGTATTTCAAATCCATCGCCCGGACACCCCGGAAAATCCTCACCATCCTCATCCCGCTCGCCCTGTTCCTTTTCGGCTGGTGGTTCGGCCTACCTGCGGAAGAAAAGTCGCATGGCGATGGATGACGGAGCCTCGGACACCATCTGGACCTGCTCCATGCACCCGCAAGTCCAACAGCCCGATCCCGGCCTTTGCCCCATTTGCGCCATGGATCTCATCCCGCTCGAGGGCGGGAGTGGCGGCGGCCTGCGCGAAGTATCCATCAGCCCGGAGGCATCCGCCCTGCTCGATATCCGTGTCTCACCCGTTGTCGCGCTCGATGAATCACAGAAAAACGAGATCTCCGTCTTCGGCCGCATCGCCCACGACGAGCGACTCGTCACCGCCATCACCGCCCGCATCGCGGGGCGCATCGACGAGCTCTTCGTCGATTTCACCGGCTTCATGGTCAGCGATGGCGAGGCTCTCGCCGAGCTCTACTCCCCGGAAATCTACCTCACCCAGAAGGAACTGATTGAAGCCCGCAAAGCAAACGAAACCAACCCGTCTGCAGTCCGGAACTCCCTCTACGAAGCCGCCCTCCGCAAGCTCCGGCTCCTCGAAATTTCCCCACAGGACATCGCCATCATCCAGACAGCGGACGAACCGTCCGACCGCATCACCATCCGCTCCCCGCAGGCCGGGCAGGTCTTGGAAAAAAACGTGAAACTCGGCAGCTACGTGAAGACCGGCGACGTGCTTTTCACCATCGCCGACCACTCCCGCCTCTGGCTCAACCTCGAAGTCTATGAAAGCGAACTCGCCTTCATGCGCGAGGGCCTCCCTGTCACCTTCACCATCGAGGCAATTCCAGGGGAAACGTTCACCGGAGAAATCGCCTACATCGATCACCTGATCGATCCCCAACGCCGCTTCGCCCAGGTCCGCGTGGATGTGCCGAATCCCGAAGACCGCATCAAGCCCGGCATGTTCGCCAGCGCGCAAATCCTCGCCCCCGTCCCTAGTGAAGAAAACCTCGTCACCGTCCCGAAATCCGCCGTCCTCCGCACTGGCGACCGCGCCGTAGTCTATGTCCGCACCGCCGATCAGGAACCCACCTTCGAAGGCCGGGAAATCCTCCTCGGCTCGCTCCTCGGCGACCGTTTCATCGTAAAAGCCGGCCTTTCCGCAGGCGAAACGGTCGTCACCCGAGGCGCGTTCAAGCTCGATTCCGAACTCCAGCTCAAAGCCAAGCCCTCGATGATGAACCCCACCGCCGGCCTCGGGGAAAAGCCCGCCCACTCCGCCCCTGAGGATCTCTCCGGCCAATGGCAACCCGTCCTCCGCGCCCTCGGTCGCATGGAAACTGGTGACATTTCCGAAGAAATCGAAACCATGGAAACGGCTGTCGAAAAAGTTTCCACCGATACCTTCCAGCCCGAACTCCTTGCCCTCTGGAACGAGTTTTCCAACCGTCTCCTCGTCGATCTGGCCCGCGCGAAAGAAGAGAATCCCGCCACCGCGAAATCCATCGTCCGCAGCTCGATCGAGCAGGCCGCCCGCTACCTCGGTCTGCCTTCCACCGGGAAAATGAGCATGCCGGTCGATCCAACGGTCACTGCCCGCCTTGAGGAGTTGATCCAGTTTTACCTGCCGATCGCAAAAGCTCTCGCCGCAGACGATCCCGCCGCTGCCGCGGATGCCGCTGTAAAATTCGCCCAATCCGCCGAGTTGCCCGCCCTTCGTGAATCCGCCGAAATGATCGCTGGATCGAAAGACCTGAAACCCCAGCGCGCCGCCTTCGAGACCCTCAGTACCGAGCTCATCGCCCAGGTTCGTGCCAACGGCCTCGACCGCGTAGGCAACGCCTACGTCATCCACTGCCCCATGGTCGGCAGCAACAAAGGCGCCGACTGGCTTTCCACCGTCCCGAAAGTCCTAAACCCCTACTACGGCGACTCCATGCTCGATTGCGGATCCATCACCGAAACCCTCTCCCTAGATCCTGAAAACTGAGCACTGAAAACCAGCAAACTTTTTGATGAACCGCCTCATCCATTTCTGCCTCCACCAGAAGCTCATCGTCTTCCTCCTCCTCGCCTTCTTCATCGCCTGGGGAGTCCGGGTCGCACCCTTCGATTGGGATACGGGAAACTACCCGCGCGATCCTGTCTCCGTCGATGCCATCCCCGATCTCGGCGACAACCAACAGATCATTTTCACCGAGTGGCAAGGGCGCTCCCCTCAGGATGTCGAAGACCAGATCACGTACCCGCTCACCGTCGCTCTACTCGGAGTGCCCGGCGTCAAGGAGGTCCGCTCCTTCTCCATGTTCGGAGCCTCCTACGTATATCTCATTTTCGAGGAGGAAATCGAATTCTACTGGAGTCGTAGTAGAATCCTGGAAAAGCTGAACTCCCTCCCCACCGGCTTGCTTCCCCCGGACGCCACCCCCTCGCTCGGCCCCGATGCCACGGGCCTCGGCCAGGTCTTCTGGTATGTCCTCGAAGGCCGCGATCCCGATGGCAAACCCGTCGGCGGTTGGGATCTCGACGAACTCCGCTCCACCCAGGACTGGCAGGTCCGCTACTCGTTGCTCTCCGCGGAAGGCGTCGCCGAAGTAGCCTCCATCGGCGGGTTCCAAAGACAATACCAGGTCGATGTGGATCCTGAAAAGCTCCGTGCCCAGAACGTCACCCTCGCGCAGGTCGTCAATGCCGTCCGTAAATCAAACCAGGAAATCGGTGCCCGAAATCTCGCTGTAAACGGCGTCGAGTATTTCCTGCGCGGCACCGGCTACATCGAGAAAGTCAGCGATCTTGAAAAGGCCGTTGTCGCCGTCCGCGAGAACACGCCCATTCTCGTCGAGGATGTGGCCGAGGTGGAACTCGGCCCCGCACTCCGGCGCGGTGCCCTCGATGTGAACGGGGCGGACGCGGTCGGCGGAGTCGTCGTCGCCCGCTACGGAGCAAATCCTCTCGAAGCGATCAAGAACACCAAGAAACAGATCAAGGCTCTCGAAAGCTCCTTGCCGGTCAAAGCCGTCATCGACTGGCAAAGGACCGACACGGATTCGGTCGCGGATTTCGCGAAACAAAACGCCATCGCCAACCCCCTCGATCCCTCCTCCTCGGAAGCATGGTTGGAGTTTACGAAAACGACCGACCGCCGAGCCTGGCCGGACTGGCTCACCACCTCCAAAGTCACCGTCGTCCCGTTCTACGACCGCTCCGGCCTCATAGGGGAAACGCTCAACACGCTCGACGAAGCACTCTACCAGCAGGTTCTGGTTACGATTATCGTAGTAGTGGTCATGGTGCTCCACCTGCGCACCAGCATCCTCATTTCCGCGATGTTGCCGCTCGCCGTCCTGATCACGTTCATCACCATGAAACTCACCGGGGTCGATGCGAACATCGTCGCCCTCTCCGGCATCGCCATCGCCATCGGCACGGTGGTGGACGTGGGAATCGTCCTCACGGAAAACATTCTCAAGCACCTCGATGAAGCAGCGGAAGAGGAATCACGCGCGACCACCATTTACAATGCCGTCACGGAGGTCTCCAGCGCCGTCACCACCTCGGTAGCCACCACCGTCGTCAGCTTTCTCCCCGTTCTGACCATGACAGGCGAGGCAGGGCGCCTGTTCCGTCCCCTCGCCTACACGAAAACCTTCGCCCTCATCGCCTCCATCATCGTCGCACTGACCATCATCCCGCCTGTCGCCCATCTGCTTTTCGGAACCCTCCCGAAGTGGGTGAAGAGCCGCCGTGTCCTCACCGTCGTCCTGCTTGCCATCGCCGGCGCGGTCGCATTCACGTTTTCCGTCTGGCTCGGTCTCGCGCTCATCCTCCTCGCCGCCGGTCTGCTCATCCCGGTCTTCGTTTCGGGAAAACCCCTGAGCATCGCCATCTTCGCGATGAACTTCGCCGTGGCTCTCGCCATAGGATGGCTGTTGAGTATCGATTGGATGCCACTCGGCCTCGACCGCTCGAATTTCTCCAACCTGATCTTCGTAATCCTAGTGATCGGCGGTTTGCTCGGCCTCTTCCGCCTCTTTGAAATATCCTACGGCGGCATACTGAAATGGTGCCTGAACCATAAGATCCTGTTTCTTTCGGCGCCCCTCCTTCTGCTCGCCGCCGCCCTGTCCATCTGGCTCGGGTTCCCGAAGGTTTTCGCCTTTCTCCCGGTCACCTTTGGCGACGGCATCACCGAGACTCGCCTCTGGAAAGACGGTGCGGAAAAATTCCCAGGCCTTGGCCGCGAATTCCGCCCCGCGCTCGACGAGGGCTCTTTCCTCTACATGCCCACCGTCGCGCCGCATGCCTCCATCGAGGAAGCCCGCGACGCACTTCGTATAACGGATGCCGCCATCCACGCGATTCCCGAGGTCAGCCAGGTAGTCGGGAAAATCGGTCGCGCGGAGACCCCTCTCGATCCCGCCCCCATCTCCATGATCGAAACGGTCGTGAACTACGTCTCCGAATACAAGACCGATACGAAAGGCCGCGTCCTCCGTTTCCGCACCGATGACAAAGAAAATTTCATCTACGACGACTCCGGCGAACTCATCAAGGATCGCAGTGGGAAACCCTTCCGCCAATGGCGTCCGAAGATCGAATCCCCGGCGGACATCTGGACGGAGATCGACCAGGCCACGCGCATCCCCGGCATCACCGGAGCACCGAAACTGCAACCCATCGAGACCCGCCTCGTCATGCTCCGCACCGGCATGCGCGCGCCCATGGGCTTGAAAATCAAGGGCCGCACCCTGGAACAAATCGAAGCCTTCGGCCTGGAGGTGGAGCGCCATCTGCGTAGCGGGGAGATTCCCGGCCTCGCCCCCGGCACGATCAACGCCGACCGTATCGTCGGAAAACCATACCTGGAAATCGTTCCGGACCGCCTCGCAGCATCCCGCTACGGGCTGAACATCGCCGATGTCCACGAGACCATCCAGACTGCCATCGGAGGCCGGATGGTCACCACCACCATCGAGGGCCGTGAGCGCTTCATGGTGCAGGTCCGCTTCACCCGCGAGGACCGCGATACCCTCGAAGCTCTTCAAAACGTTCTCATCGATACGGCGGAGGGAGCGAAAGTCCCGCTCTCCCAGCTTGCGGAAATCCGCTACGTGCGCGGTCCCCAGATGATCAAGGCCGAGGATACGTTTCTCACCGGATACGTCACCTTCGGTTCCGCGCCGGGCTTCGCGGAAGTCGATGTCGTCCAGGCCGCCCGCGACTATCTGGAGAAAATGGAAGGGGAGGGGGAACTCGAACGACCCGAAGGCGTTCGCTACGATTTCGCCGGGAACTACGAGGCAGCCCTGGAGTTCAGCCGCACCCTGACGATCATGCTCCCGCTCTGTCTCGGCATCATTTTCGTCCTCCTTTATTTCGACAACAAATCGGTATCCACTACGCTCATCGTATTCACAGGAGTTGCCGTCGCATGGGCGGGCGGCTTCCTCATGCTCTGGCTCTACGGTCGCCCCGGCTTCCTCGATTTCGAACTCTTCGGCCACAACGTCGGGGATCTGTTCAACGTCGGCACTGTGAACCTCTCGACCGCCGTCTGGGTCGGTTTCCTCGCTCTCTTCGGCATCGCCACGGATGACGGTGTCGTCATCTCCACCTACCTCCGCCAGAAATTCGAGGAGCTGAAACCCACCACCATCGCCGAGATCCGCGAGGCCACTCTCGAGGCCGGTCTCCGCCGCGTCCGCCCCTGCCTCATGACAACCGCCACCACCATCTTAGCGCTACTCCCAGTCCTGACCAGCACCGGACGCGGCTCCGATCTCATGGTGCCCATGGCCGTCCCCATCTTCGGGGGTATGGTCATCGCCCTCATGACGATGTTCGTCGTCCCCGTCCTCTTCTGCATGACCAAGGAAATTTTCTCGAAAACCAAAATCGCATGAAACACGACCATAGCTGCTGCCACCACGATCATAAGATCGATCCCAGCGAGACCAAAGCCCGCCCCGGCCAATGGACTTGCCCGATGGATCCCGAGGTCATCTCCGACAAGCCCGGCGACTGCCCCAAGTGTGGCATGGCGTTGGAACAAGTCCCCGCCATACCCGGCCAGACCCTCTATACCTGCCCGATGCATCCGGAAGTCATCGAAGAAGCTCCCGGGGATTGCCCGAAATGCGGCATGCCCCTCGAACCGATGAGTCCGGTCGATAGCGACGAACACGCCCGCGCTGAAATCCGTTCACTGAGTAGGAAATTCTGGATAGGAGCCGCCCTCACCCTTCCCGTCCTGCTCATCGCCATGGGGGGCATGATCCCCGGCCTCGACATACATTCCTGGCTCCCTCGCTCCGTCTCGAAATGGATCGAGTTCGCCCTCGCCACCCCCGTCGTATTTAGGGCGGGCGGCATCTTCTTCGTGAAAGGCTGGCGATCCATCACCGCCCGCAGCTTGAACATGTTCACCCTCATCATGATCGGTGTCGGCGCGGCATGGCTCTACAGCGCAGTCGCTGTCCTGATGCCACAGATTTTCCCCGCATCCTTCCGTGTGGATGGCGAGGTCGGCCTCTACTTCGAAGCCGCCGCCGTCATCACCGTGCTCGTTCTCCTCGGGCAAATGCTGGAAGCCCGCGCCCGCAGCCGCACCGGCCAGGCGATCCAAGCCCTGCTCGGTCTCGCCGCAAAAACCGCCCACCGCCTCACCGACGGAGTGGAAGAGGAAATCCAAATCGAGCAACTTCACAAGGGCGACCTGCTCCGCGTCCGCCCCGGTGAAAAAATCCCCATAGACGGCACCATTACGAAAGGCAGTAGCAACATCGATGAATCCATGATCACCGGCGAGCCGGTTCCCGTCACCAAAAAAACCGGCGATAGGGTCATCGGCGCGACCGTGAACCAGACCGGATCCTTCATCATGAAGGCGGAAAAAATCGGCAGCGAAACCCTGCTTTCCCAGATCGTCACCATGGTCTCCGAGGCGCAACGCAGCCGCGCCCCCATTCAGAAAATGGCCGACACCATCGCCTCCTTCTTCGTCCCCATCGTTTTGGCCGTTGCCGTCCTCACCTTCATCACCTGGGCGATCTTCGGCCCCGATCCCGCGATGGCATTCGCCATGGTCAACGCCGTCGCCGTCCTCATCATCGCCTGCCCTTGCGCCCTCGGCTTCGCCACCCCGATGTCCATCATGGTCGGAGTCGGCAAGGCAGCCGAAAAAGGAATCCTCATCAAAAACGCCGAAGCCATCGAGACCGCCGAAAAAGTCACCGTCCTCATCACCGACAAAACCGGCACCCTCACTGCTGGCAAACCCTCCGTCACTGACCTGATCGGCATCGAAGGCGCCGACATGAACGAACTCCTCGCCGATGCCGCCGCCCTCGAAGAAAGCTCCGAGCACCCTCTCGCCCGCGCCATCGTCGACGCGGCGAAAGAGGAAAAACTCGAAATCCCCGACAGCAGCGATTTCCAATCCACCACCGGCGGCGGAGTCAGTGGAACAATTTCCGGAAAAACCATCCGGGTCGGCAAAAAATCTTTCCTCGAAGACTCCGGCGTAAGTTTCCCAAAAGACCTCGAAACCGAAACCACCCGCCTACAGAGCGAAGCGAAAACCATCGTCTGGATCGCCCGCGACAATCAGGCCGTGGCCATCCTCGCGATCTCCGATCCGATCAAGGAAACCAGCGCCGCCGCCATTAAAGTCCTCCACGACCAAGGCATCCGCATCATTATGGCCACCGGCGACAACATCCACACAGCCGAAGCCGTAGGTAAAAAACTCGGCATCGACGAGATCCACGCCGGACTCAGCCCCGCCGACAAGATCCAGCTCGTCCGCGATCTCAAAGCCAAAGGCGAAATCGTCGCCATGGCCGGGGACGGCATCAATGACGCCCCCGCCCTCGCCGAAGCCCAGGTCGGCATCGCCATGGGCACCGGCACAGATGTCGCCATCGAAAGCGCCGCCATCACCCTCGTGAAAGGCAACCTCGACGGCATTTCCAAAGCAATAGGCCTCAGCCGAGGCGTCATGAAAAACATCCGCCAGAACCTCTTCTTCGCCTTCGCCTATAACGCCCTCGGCATCCCAATCGCCGCCGGAATCCTCTACCCGCTCACCGGAACCCTGCTCAGCCCCATGATCGCCGGAGCCGCCATGAGCTTCAGCTCACTCTCCGTCATCCTCAACGCCCTCCGTCTCCGCAAAACTCTCTAAACAAACCCACCAATCATGAAATCGATCATCCTAACCCTGACACTTCTAACAACCTTCGCCTCCGCGAAGATCATCGAATACAACCTCACCATCGCCGAAGAGCAGGTGAACATCACCGGAAAAACGGTGAAAGGAATGACCATCAATGGCGGCATCCCCGGCCCCGTCCTGCGTTTCACCGAAGGCGATACCGCAGTCATACACGTGACCAACAACATGGATGTCTCCACCTCCATCCACTGGCACGGATTGTTGCTGCCGAATGACATGGATGGCGTGCCGTTCGTCACCTATCCCCCGATCAAGCCAGGCACCACCTTCACCTACCGCTACCCGATCCGGCAGACGGGAACCTACTGGTATCACTCCCACTCTGAGCTTCAGGAACAGCGCGGGGTTTTCGGATCCATGGTCATCCTTCCGAAGGAAAGATCGCATGGTGAAAGCCGTGACCATGTCGTCATGCTCTCCGACTGGACGAACAAGAACCCCAAGGAAATCCTCCGCAACCTGCGTCGCGGCTCGGAATATTTCGGAGTAGAGAAGAAAACCGCCCAAAGCGTTCTCGGTGCCGCAAAGACCGGGAAGCTCGGCGAATACTTCGAGCGCGAAGCGATGCGCATGCCCGCGATGGATCTCGCGGATGTCGCCTACAATGCATTTCTCGTAAACGGAAAACCGGAGGAATCCCTCGATGCAAAACCCGGTGAAACCATCCGGCTCCGCGTGATTGATGGCTCGGCCAGCAGCTTTTTTCACCTCAGCTACGCAGGCGGCCCGATGACCATCGTCTCCGCTGATGGCCAAGCGGTGGAGCCTGTGAAAATGACGGAACCCATCCTGATCGGCGTTGCTGAAACCTACGATGTCTTAGTGAAAGTCCCAGCCAACGGAGCCTACGAGTTCCGCGCCACCGCTCACGATGGCTCCGGCCACAGCTCGCTCTGGATTGGTTCGGGAGAACGTCGCGCTGCGAACGATCTGCCGATGCCATTCGTTTACGACACCATGATGGGCTTCAATTGGAAGAACGCGTTCGCGCTGACTCCCGCCGGAACCATGGGCATGCCGGATCGCGATGTGGATGCCGGGAAATTCGACAAGCCAGGCATGAACATGGATATGGACATGGGGGGAATGGCTCACGGAAATATGAAAATGCCTATGGCGATGAGTGGCATGGATCACTCGAAAATGAAGGGCATGAAAGACATGCCATCCATGCCGGAGATGGACAAAGACAAGGGCGTGATCCACAACCCGCCCGTGTGGTATGACTTCCTGCTGCGCGAGGATGCAGCCCGTTCACCCATGCTCGCCAGGGACTCCATGATGTCCAAGGAGCGCCCATTTCCTCCGTACAAGAAACTCCGTGCCATCAAGGACACCTCGTTTCCCGCCAGCGCACCGCGCCGCGAGTTCCGCCTCACTCTGGACGGCGACATGAACCGCTATGTCTGGATGATCAATAACAAGCCCATCAAGCCTGAAGACGATATTCTCATCCGCGAGGGAGAGGTGGTTCGCTTCATCATGATCAACCGTACCATGATGCATCACCCGATGCACCTCCACGGCCATTTTTTCCGCGTGATCAACGGTCAGGGAAACCGCGCCCCTCTCAAGCACACGGTCGATGTTGCGCCGATGACCACCACGGTCTTCGAGTTTATGGCCGATGAACCGGGTGACTGGTTTTTCCACTGCCACCTGCTCTACCACATGATGAGCGGCATGGCTCGTGTGGTGGAATACGAATCGTTCACTCCCGCTCCGGAAACGGCCGCGGTTCGCGAAGGGATCTACGAGGAAACGAACCCATGGTTTTTCTACGGCTACGCGGACGTCCTCAGCAACGAAACCCAAGGAACGATCACGTTTTCCGATCCGCTGAATATTCTCATGCTGAATTGGGAAGCAGGATGGGACGGAGTCGGAGGCACGGAATGGGAAGCCGATCTTACCTACGGCAGATACATCAACCGCTTCACCACCCTCTTCGCCGGGGTCTATGCGGAGGGAGTGAATTCCATCCGCGAGGACGAGCGACTCATTGGAGGCATCCGCTACCTCCTGCCGGGAAACTTCATGTCACAGGCCTGGATCGACGACGAGGGCGAAGCTCGTTTCATGATCGACCGTGAACTCATGCTCACTCCCCGTCTCGGCATCTTTGGCGAGGTGGAATACGACACCCTGGAGGACTGGTCATACCAAGCAGGCCTCACCTACGCACTTACTCAATATACTTCCGCGACCGCCTTATGGGACAGCACATACGGGGTGGGCGCGGGATTCACTTTCCGATTCTAAGAAGCTCATCGTGCTTCATACGGAAGAACTACTAACCACAAACAACCGATATGAAAAAACAAGCAACCATCGACCGCATGGTCACCCCGAAACACATCTGCCCATGGGGCATCAAAGCCTTGGATCTCCTGAAACGGAATGGCTACGAAGTCACCGACAACCACATTGAGACCCAGGAAGCGAACAAGGCCTACAAAGAGAAAAACGACGTCGACGAAACACCGCAGATCTTCATCGATGGCGAACGCATCGGCGGCTACGACCAGCTCCGCGAGCATCTCGGACTCGGCCCCGATCCAAAGGAAGGCAAGACCTACCAACCCGTCCTCGCGGTCTTCGCGGTCACGTTTCTGATGGCCGTCACAGCCACGCTCGCAATGCGCGGAGGTCTCGATGTCATCCGCATTCTTGAGCTTTTCATCGCCTTCAGCATGTGTGTTCTCGGCATTCTGAAACTCCAGGATCTCCTGTCCTTCGCCACCGGCTTTGTCCAATACGACGTGATCGCCCGGCGCTACGTCCCCTACTCCTACGTCTATCCTTTTGTAGAAGCCGGAGCCGGAATTCTCATGATCGCGGGGCTGTTCACATGGGTGGCCGCACCCGCCGCTCTCTTTGTCAGCACCATAGGCGCCGTCTCCGTGATCAAGGCCGTCTATATCGAGAAACGCGATCTCAGCTGCGCCTGTGTCGGCGGTGGTAGTGAAGTCCCGCTCGGCTTCCTCTCCCTCACTGAGAACCTGATGATGATGGCGATGTCCATCTGGATGATGGTGAAATCGGCTGGATTGATCCCGTGATTGCAAGCATGCTGCCAAGCTCGCAGTTATCACCTTTGGGAGCACTCGCAATCCAGCGTCCCGCATACCCCGACCAGACGCGCGTTCAACCTCGAGCGGCGGGACGAGCTGCTGGCCGATCCTTTCTACTTAAAACCCCAGCAGAGGATCGAGACCGACTGCCACGGAAATATCATCTTGTCCCTACCTCTCCGCCACCGCTGCTCTGAAGCACCTTGCCTTGGCTCACCCCCGGACTACACTCGCGTTCCATGGCCCATCGCTCCTCAATGAACACGCGACTCACCGCCCTTCTCTTCTGTCTCTTTTCCATTCCCTCCGCCCTGGCCGACCCGGCCCGCGACTCCACCGCAGACAGCTACTACGCCGCCAACGCACTCTACAACCGCGGTCTCTACAAGCTGGCCGCAGAGGAGTTCCAATCCTTCCTCAACCACCACGGTGGTCATGAAAAAGCCAGCCAAGCGAGCCGCGGCCTCGCCCTCAGCCTCTACGGCCAGCAAAATTACCAGCAAGCCGAGACCCTCCTCGCCAAGCTGGCCCCCCAGGACCCCGAAGCCAGCCTCCTCCAAGCCCGTTGCCTCCTCCAACTCGGCAAACCCGGAGAAGCCCTCACCCTATTCGAAAAGTCCCTTGAAAAATCCGGCGGGGACACCCCCTTCAAAATCCGCACCCTCGAAGGTCTCACCGACACCCTTCTCACCCTTGAAAACTGGAACGAAGCCGCCCGTCAGGCCCGCGAACTCATCAGAATCACCCCGGACAAAACTCCCGCCCGCCTCCGCGCCCACTATCACCTCGGCCTAGCCCTTCACCGGGACGGCCAACCCGAACAAGCTGCCGAAGAACTCCGGAAACTCCGCCAATCGGTTGATGAAAAACAGAACCCCTACTTCGCCCAAGCCGCCTTGTTGGAAGGGGAAGCTCTCCGCGAAAAAGACGATCTCGACCAGGCAGCCGACCGCTTCCGCCAAGTCTCCGAACACGATGGATCCCCCGATCTCGCCGCTCAAGCCCTCTACCGCCTCAGCTACCTCCAGTTTCAACGCGGCCAATTCGATCAAGCCATCGACACCACCGGAAAGCTCACCGAAAAATTCCCGCGAAGCACCTTTGTCTCCCGAGCCAACCTCCTCGCGGCCCGCTCCGCCCTCGGCAAAAACGACCACTCCGGAGTCAAAAATCGCCTCCAGCCCCTCCTCGAAGACCCCGAAATCGGAGCCGAAGCGGCCTACTGGTTCGGCCTTTCCCTCCGCCAGGACAAGCACCCCGACCCAGCCCTCGACACCTTTCGGAAAGCTCTCGAACGATTCCCCGAAGACCCCCGTGCCGGCGACCTTAGCTTCGAGCTAGCCATCACCCTCGCCACTCTCGGCGAAACAAAAAAAGCTCTCCCTGTTTTCCTGGATCTCGCCTCGGACAAAGACTTCTCCCGCCGCGCTGATGCTCTCCGCGAAGCCGCCCGCAGCCACTACCAACTCGGCCAGTTTCAGGAAACCCTGAACGTCTGCCAAACCTTCCAAGACCTCGCCCCCGAAGGCCGACCCGATCCCACTATCGACTACCTCCAGGCCGACAGCCTGTTCCGTCTCGACCAAACTCAAGCCATCGCCAAACTCGAAGATTATCTAAAAAACCACCCCGGGCACCCCCAGCAACCCGACGCCCTGCTTCTCCTCGCCTCGGCCTACACGAAGTCCGACGAGCCACCAAAAGCCATCGAAGCCCTCGAAAAGCTCCTCGCACGAAACCCCGACTCCGACCTCCTCCCAACCGCCCTCGCCAATCTCGGCCAACTCCGCTTCCAAGCAGGCGACCCTGACAAAGCCCGCGGAATCCTCAATCGCCTCGTCGGAGAATTCCCGGAATCTCCCCAGCGCGTCACCGGGGACTACTACCTCGGCTTCCTCGCCCTCCAAAAAAACGACCTCGACCAAGCCGCACTGTCGTTCGGCAAAGTCGCCGGTCGGTCCCCCGATCACGCCCTCGCGCCCGATGCCCGCCTCCGGCAAGCAATCGCGCTCCTCGGTCGCGACGGCACCGATGACAAAGGCATCCAGGCTCTCCGGAAAATTCTGGAAAAACACCCACGGGACGCCTCCGTCCCCGATGCCCGCTACCGACTCGCCTCCGCTCATTTCCAGCGCCGCGAATGGGAAACCGCTGCCCGAACCCTCGAACCGCTTCTTCAGGAAAACCCCACCGCCCAAACGCTGTATCTCCTCGCCCGCACCCGCCGCGAACTCGACGATCCCGAAAAACCCGCCGGCCCCGTCTATCGGCAGCTCCTCGAAGAGAATCCCGGGAACGACCTCGCCCCCACCGCCGCCATCGAACTCGCCAGCCTCACCACCGACCCTTCCGAATCCATCTCACTCCTGGAAAAATGGATCCCGAAACTTCCTGAAAAGGACACCGGTTCCCGATCACAGGCCAGCCTCCTCCTCGCACGCGCCTATCTCGAAAATGGCGACGCCCTCCAAGCCGCCAAAACTTTCGAATCCGTCGGTGAAAGCGATGCCGCCCGCCTCGGTGCCGGCGAAGCACGCCTGCGTCTCGACGAAAACAAAAAAGCCGTTGAGCACCTCGGGAAAGTCGGCGCCGGTCCCCTGAAAACCCGCGCCCTCATCCGCCTCGGCGAAGCCCATGCCCGCCTCGAAGACTGGCCGGCCTCCACCGCCGCCTACGAATCAGCCCAAAAAAACAACCCCGAAGAATCCCTCGCCCGCCAAGCCCGATTCGGCCTCGCCTGGGCCGCCCAGAACCAAAACGACCCCCAAAAAGCGATCCAACTCTACCAGGGGATCCTCAAGGACGGCACCCGCGATGAAACCGCCGCCCGCGCCAGCTTTCAGATCGGCGAATGTCATTTCGCGGAAGGCGACTACGATCAGGCCATCAAATCCTTCATCCGAACCGAAGCCACCTACCCCTTCCCCGAGTGGCAGGCCCGCGCCGTCCTCGAAGCCGGTCGCGTCCTCGAAAAACAAGGCTCCCTCCAGGACGCCACCGCCCGCTACCGCGAAGTTCGCCAGCGTTTCCCCGAAAGCGTCACCGCCTCCGTCGCCCAGGACCTTCTCAAAGCCCTCGGTGAGAATTGAAGCCGCAAGAACCCTTCCGCCCACCTGATTTCCAGTATGAAAAAACCAACCCTCGCCTTTTTCGCCCTTCTCCTCGGCAGTGGCCTCGCCCTCGCCCAAACCGACCCCGGCCTGGCCCCGTCAGTCCCCGCGGAGAGCCTTTTCACCCTCCTTCGAAAAGGCGGCCCTGTCATGATTCCCCTCGCCCTGTGCTCCGTCATCGCCCTCAGCCTCGGCATCGAACGCCTCATCAGCCTGCGACGCCGCGCCATCATCCCCGAAGACTTCCTCTCCCGCCTCACCACCCATCTGAAAAACCCGAACGAAGGAACCGCCGACGCCATCCGCTACTGCGAGGAAACCGGCTCGCCCGCCGGTCGCATTTTCCGCGCCGGACTCAACCGCCTCGGCAGCGATGAAGAGGTGGAAAAAGCCCTCGAAGACACCGGCGGTCGCGAAGCCTCCAAGCTCAAACGCAGTCTTCGCTGGCTCTCCATCATCGCCACCATCTCTCCCCTCCTCGGCCTGCTCGGCACCGTGTATGGCATGATCATCGCCTTCCAAACTGCCACCGCCGTCGGGATGGGAAAAGCCGAAGTCCTCGCCCAAGGCATCTACGAAGCCCTCGTCACCACCGCCACGGGCCTCACCATCGCCATCCCCGTCCTCATTTTGCACCAATATCTCTCCGGGCGCATCGACGCCCGCCTCGACCAGATCGATACCATGGCCGACGAATTTCTCGAGGTCGTCCGCCGCTTGAACCCCTCGAAAAAATCCCTCCCATGAAGATCCCGCGCCACGAAGAAAGCGGTCGGGACGCCATCAACGTCTCCTCCCTCGTCGACGTCCTTTTTTATCCTCATCATCTTCTTTCTCGCCACCACCACTTTCCAGAAAGAAGAGCGCGATGTCGCCGTCAGCCTTCCCGAAGCAGCCGCCGGCGAGACCGTGAGCGAGGCCCCGCCGGTCATCGTCATCAACGTCCGGGCGGACGGCAGCTACGTCATGGCCTCCGAGGAAATGGACCTCGAAACCCTCGCCCGAAAAGTCGCGGCAGCGCACCAGGAAAAACCGGGGCAGAAAGTCCTCATCCGCGGGGATCGCAACGCCCTCCACGGGCACGTCGCCGCCGCCGTCCTCACCTGCCGCAACGCAGGCATCGTCGAAGCCGACCTCGGCTATCATATACCCCGATAAACCGTTCCACCTGTGGATTTCACCCGAGACCAACTCCTTTTTCTCCTCGCCACCAGCCTGCTCACCGCCGCTGCCGCCTGGACCTTTGGCTATTTCTCCGGAAAACGCACCCGTTCGCCCGCCGGAAGCAAACCCGCCCGCCGCCCCGTCCTCCGCGCCGCCCTTATTTCCCTCCTCGCGCACGCCGCGCTCGGCCTTCTCTTCAGCGCCTTCATCGTCTCCGAAGCCGTTTACCGCGCCGTCAAAACCCCAGAGCGCCAGGAAGTCGAAATCCGATCCGACGCCCTGGCCCGCGAACGCCTCGCCCTCGAAATCCGCGAAACCCAGGCAAAACTCCCACCCGTCCCCGTTCCCCGGCCGGGCGATCAACCCCTTCCCCTGGAGCGCAAACCCATGCCGACTTTCACTTCCCGGGAAATCCCCGCGCTCGCCAACCTTCCCCCATTTCAAAACACCTCAAAAACCACCGCCCGCCAACTCGATGACCGGTTCCGCCCGGCCAAGCTCCAACCCTCCATCGCCTCCACCCCAACTCTTCCCATCACCAGACTCGAAGAACCCCGACCCACCCCCGCACCCGACCCGGTTCCCGAGCCAATCCCCCCGGAACCCCTCACCCTGGCCAGCCCCGAACCCCTACCCGCCGCTCCAAAAACGAGCGAGCCGGAACCCCTCCCGCTCGCCCGACTCGATCTTCCACCCGCCCTCCCCGCCAGCCTCGGGGGAATCCCGCTCGAACTCCCCGGACTCCCGGGAACCGAAACCACCGTCCGCCTCGAAGCCCGCCCTCTGGCCCGCGAACGTCTCCTTCTCCGCGACCCCGAAGTACGCAAGAAAGTCCTCGAGGAACTCGGTGGCTCCCCCGAAACCGAGGCCGCCATCGAGAGCGCCCTCCGCTGGCTCGCCCGCAACCAGGAACCCGACGGGCGCTGGAAAATCGACCGTTTCGGCGGCGACAAAGGCCACGACATGGCCGCCACCTCCCTCGCCACCCTGGCGTTTCTCGCCTGGGGCGCCCAACCAGATAAAAACGACGAATTCGGCGAAGTCACCCGACGCGCCCTCGACTGGATCCTCCAAGCCGAAGCCAACAACCACCAGAAACCCGGCGACCTCCGCTACCCCCACAAAGACGGCCCCCACGGAGACATGTACGACCAGGGGATGGGTGCCATCGCCCTCGCCGAAGCGCTCGCCATCAGCGGCGACGAACGTTACCGGGCGCCCGCCCAGCGCGCCCTTGATTTCATCGTCGCCGCCCAGAATACCTCCCGCAACGGAGGCTGGCGCTACTCACCGGGCGAAGCCGGCGACACCTCTGTCTTCGGCTGGCAGATCATGGCCCTCACCAGCGGTCGCCTCGCCGGACTCGAAGTTCCCGAAACCACCTTCGAAAACTGCGCCAAATGGCTAGCCCACGCCGGCGGCGGAAAGCACGGTGGCGAGTACGGCTACACCGGCAAAGACACCCGCACCGCGATGGTCGCGGAAGGAATGTTCTCCCGCCAACTCCTCGGCAGTGCCAGCCAGCAGAAAGCCCACCCGCCCGACTCCCCGATCATGCAAGAGTCCGCCGCCTACCTCCTCGAGCGCCTTCCGAAATCCGGCGATAAAAACGAGGTGTACTACTGGTATTACGGCGCCCTCGCCCTCTACCAGCACCAGGCCCCGCCTGGGAAAAATGGAACGCCACCGTCCGCCCCCTCCTCCTCACAAACCAGCGCACCGAGGGCGACGAAAAAGGCAGCTGGGATCCCGACTCCCAATGGGGGAAACGCGCCGGCCGCACCGTCACCACCGCCCTAGCCACCCTCACCCTCGAGGTCTATTACCGCTACCTCCCCCTCTATCAGGCCCGATGAAACGCGGGCAGGTAGCTGCCCCGTCCCGGGGCAGGCCGTGGTAGCCGCGTCTCGCAGCTACCCGGTCCTCCAAGCATCCCACAAACAAGAAAGCCTCCCCGAATCAGTGCCCGTCCTTGCCCGAAGAAAATTCCATAAAATCCTCTACCATCCCCGCCAATCCATTCAACTTTGGAAAATTACAATGACTCCCGTTCCAAACTATCCCGGCGCCCGCTGGTGGAAGTTCGACTTCCACACCCACACCCCCGCCTCCACGGACTTCGGCAGAGGCTCCGACCAACAGGCGCTGATGCAAATGACCCCGGAGGATTGGCTCATGCGCTTCATGACCGCGCGGATTGATTGCGTCGCCATCACGGATCACAACTCCGGCGCGTGGGTGGACAAACTCCAGGCCGCCTACTCCGGAATGATCGCGGAAAAACCTGCTGGCTTCCGGGAGCTGACCCTGTTCCCCGGCGTGGAAATCTCCGTCAGCGGGGGCTTCCATCTGTTGGCGATATTTTCCCCGGAAAAAACCACCTCGGATATCGATACGCTGCTGGGGCAGGTTGATTACGATGGCAAAAAAGGGGAAAGCGATGGAGTCACCCGGAAAAGCCCGGTGGAAGTGGCGGAGGCGATCCACGCAGCCGGGGGCATCGCCATTCCCGCCCACGTGGATGATGCGAAAGGCCTTTTCGAGCCACGGTCGGAAGAAACCACCACCTGCAAGATGGACGCGAACACCATACGCCAACTCTTTCACTGTGAGAAAATCGAGGCGATAGAAGTCATCTCGGACGAATTTTCCCCACCACAGATCTACTCGGAGCTGAAGCTGAACTGGTCGCGTGTGCTCGGTACGGACTGGCACGGCCACCCCGACAAGAACGCCCCGGCTGCCCGCTTCACCTGGATCAAAATCGGCTCACCTGAACTCACCGCCATCCGCCTGGCCCTCCACGATGGGGGAGCATTCTCCATCGCCCGCTCCACGGACAAGCCAGCCGGCTACAGCCCCAACGACGCACCGGAAAACTGGATCGAATCCGTGGAGGTCACCAACGCCCTGATGATGGGCGCGCGGAAACCCGCCCTTTTCAATTTCAGCCCTTGGCTCAACGCCCTCATCGGAGGCCGTGGTAGCGGCAAGTCCACCGTGGTTCATCTCACCCGGCTGGTAACGAGAAGGGACGGCGACTTCGGCGTCACGGCCACCAGCAACCGTGTGCAGAAGACTTTTCGCGATTTCACGGATCCGGAAAGAGGCCAGACCGGCGGCCTCACGGAAGCCACGGAAGTCTCCCTGATCTATCGCAAGGGCGCGGAGAAATTTCGCCTAAACTAGAACAAAACCGGAGAGGTAATGGCCGTCCAGCATTGGGACGATCTGATTATGGATGATTGGGTGGACGATGAATCCCAAAACATCCTCCACCGCTTTCCCGTGACCATTTTCAGTCAGGATCAGATCGCCCTGATGGCGGAAAGCCCCCGTGCCATCCTCCACCGCGTGGACGAGGCCATTGACCGCGCGTCATGGCAGGTGCAATGGGACAGGCTGGAAACCCTGTTCTTTTCAAAGCTGGCCGAGATGCGCTCCTGCGATGTGAGACTGGCGGAGAAAGACCGCCTGATCGCGGAAAAGACAGATCTGGAGGCCAAGCTCAAGGTCTTCGAGGCATCGGAAGACGCCGGTGTCCTCAAAGCCTTCCGCAAGCGCCGCAGGCAGCGTGATGAAATGGAGCATCTCCTAAGTTCGTTCGAGGAACTCGGGCAGCGGTTGGAGGAAATGGGAGAAGAGTTCCAGCTCTCCGATCTCTCACCAGGCCTGGTCGGCCCAGCGGATGATGCGGACGCGGAATTGACCGCCATACACGAAGCTCTGAATGCGAAGGTGCTGGAAACCCGCGCCGCACTCCGAAAACAAGCCCAAGAGTTCCAAACCATTTTCGTAGATCAGACAATGGCTTTGCACGGGGGAGAATGGAAAAAAGCCCTGGATGCTGCCGTCTCAAATCACGAGAAGCTGATGCAAACATTCAAAGATAACGGAGTAGTAGATGATCCCGAGGCTTTCGCGAAAATTGGCCAGCGCAAGCAGGTGGTCGAAAAATCGTTGAGCGATCTAAAGGTGGTTGAAATAACCCGGAAGCGCGCTTTGGAGGCGGCGAAGGAGGCACAGGCGGATCTCTTGGAACACAGGGAAGCTCTCCAAGCACTGCGAAAGGATTTCCTAACAAACAAAATCGGAACGAACCAATACGTCCGCATCGAACTCGTGGAATACGGAAGCAAAGCCGATGCCGACGATGTGGAGGCGGATCTCCGCTCCCTCCTCGGCTGTGAGGACACCCGTTTCGCATCCGCGATCCGTGATCCGGAAAATGATCGCGGTATCGTTGAGACACTCTACCGGGATCTGGAAAGGAATGATGTGGACGAGCAAAAGCGCCGCGATCTGATCAAGAGTCGGCTAAAGGAATTTCGGATTTCCTGCAACTCCGCATGCCGTGGCACGGATAGCGATCTGCCATCGGCCTTCGCATCCTATCTGAAAAATGCCTTTGAGCGTAGGCCGGAAATGCTCGACCGCCTGCGGATCTGGTTACCGGAGGACTCCCTCAAAGTGAAATACAGCAAGGGAGGCACGGGCAGAAATTTCACCAACCTGCAGAAAGGTTCGCCCGGCGAGAAGGCCGCCGCCCTGCTCGCCTTTTTCCTAGCCTATGGCAAAGACCCTCTCATCATCGACCAGCCGGAAAACGATCTGGATAACCACTTGGTGACCGATCTGGTAGTCAAACAACTGATGGATAACAAGAATCGGCGGCAGATCATCGTAGTCACCCACAACCCGAATATCGTGGTAAACGGCGATGCCGAAATGGTGCATGCCATGGAATATGTGGAAGGCCAGTGCCAACCGAAAGTGCAGGGTTCCCTTCAGAAACAGGATGTGAGGGACGAGGTATGCGCCGTGATGGAAGGCGGCACCGATGCCCTGAAAAAACGCTACCAACGCTTGATTTGAAATTGATTTTATGAAGTGGAAAACAGAACAAATCCTGGATGCCGTCCGCAGGGGCGAGGACTCGGACATCGAATTCAAGGAGGTGTATTTCTCCGGCGGGAACAAGGTTACCGCTCCGCGCCCGGATCACATCGCGAAGGAACTCGAGGCTTTTGCCAACGCCAACGGGGGGATTCTTATCTTCGGCATCAACGACAAGTCCCGTGAAATCCTGGGGGTGGCGGAGGAAAATCTCGATCTTTTCGAACAATGGGTGCAGCAGATCTGCAACGACAAGGTCAAACCCGGCCTGCCTATCAATCTCTACCGGAGGGAAATACCGGTGGATGCGGAAAGGGTCGTGACCGTTCTGATCGCGGAGGTGGAGAAGGGAATCTACGTCCATGAGGCTCCGGACGGATTTTTCCGCAGGAGCGGCAGCAGTGCCAGGCCGATGGATACGGATTACGTCGTCCGCCTCGATCAGCGCAGAAGTCTTAGTGGAATCAAGCGGTTCGAGCAACTCCCGATGCCACAGAGCGCTCCGCAGGACTTGCAGCCACAGCTCTATCGGAATTTCGTTTCCTCACTGGAGGAAGATACACAGACAGCCTTGCGGAAGCGCCACCTGCTGGTGCGGAATTCCGATGGAGAAATCCGTGCCTCCGTGGCCGGGGTGCTGATGGCGACGGATGACCCGCGCGAGTTTTTCCCCAACGCATACATCCAGGCGGTGCGCTACCGGGGAACGGTGCGGGATTCGAATTTCCAGACCGATGCGAAGGAGATCACCGGCCCGCTAAACCGCCAGATCCTGGACGCGATGGCATTTTTCAGACTCAACAGCCGCATCGCCGCGACCAAGGAACTGGACCGCCACGACCAATCCGCCTTCAGCGAGCGCGCCGTCTTCGAGGCCGTTGTCAACGCGGTGGCGCATCGGGACTACTCCATGGAAACGATGAAAATCCGCTTCCATATCTTCGATGACAGGCTGCTCATCGCCTCGCCAGGCTCCCTCGTGAACTCCATGACAGTGGATTCACTGGGCCTGATGACCGCTACTCGCAACGAACTGCTCACCAACTTCCTGCGTGAATGCGGTCTCGGGGACGACGATCAAACGCGTTATGGAAGAGGATCCCTGATGGAGCGGCGGGGAGACGGGGTGGGAATCATCATGAGGGAATCGGTGGAGCTTTCCGGGAAAACTCCAGAATACCGGCTTGTCGATGACATGGAGCTGCAGCTCACCATCCACGCGGCGGAACTACCCAATCAGGAGGGTGCATCATGATCCCGTCGGATTGTATCAAACCCCGGTGTGAATACTCATAATCACGACTTGGCGCGGAGTCAAAAACAGGTGACTGCGGCACCACATTCCGTCGGGACAGGAATGTCCCGACTCCTTATTTTCTGATTCTCCGGATCCAGGTCTGGGGGAGGCGTTCCTGTTCCAGGCGTTTTTTGAAACAGCGGAGCCAGCGGTAGGCGGTGGCTTCGGTGGAGGTGAGGGGCGGGGGTTTGTTGGGGGACGGGATGCCGGGGGTGGCGAGGTGGCGGTGGGCGGCGAGGGTTTCCCTGTCCATGCCGAAGCTGGTGAGGTGGGGGAAATGAGAGCGGAGGCTGGCTAGGATCTCGAAGCCCTGGACATCGAGATCGCCCCAGTAGGTGAGTGGGATTTCGCGGAGCCAATCGGATTCGGAAAGTCTGGTGACGGCGTTTCCCCCGCCGTGGATGGCGAGGGAGCCGGGGATGGTGGGCAGGGTGTGGAGGTTGACCTGGTTCTCGACGATGATGACTTGGCGGATGCCGCCTATGGGGAGGTGGGAGAGGTCGTCCGGGTGCAGGGCGAGTTCGCGTGATGGCCAGGCGAGGGTGGTTTTGAGTGCCGGATCGAGCAGGCGGCAGATGATGAAGCGTTCGCGTTTGCGGAAACCGAAACGGCGCTCGAAGGAGCGGGTTCCGGTTTTGATGAAGGCGGGCGGGATGAGGGCTTCAAAGAGGATATTGAAAAGGGCCAGGTTGTCCTCGATGAATTTGCTGTGGGGAAGGACGGGGATTTCCCGCAGGTAGCAGTGGAGGGCCGGGTGATCGAGCCGCCAGCGGATGACGTTAATGATGTCCGCCCAGCGCGGGAGGGCGGGGAGGATGAGAGTCGGGTTTTTGCGGATGACAGGGAGGAGGGCGGGAAATTCCCGGACTGTGGGTGCCATCGCTGCATTGTATTTTTCCCACTCGGAGTAGCGGTCGAGAAAGCTGGCGAGCTGAGCCGTGCTTTTGAAAATGGCTTGGGTGGGAAAGAGGTTTTTCCCGTGGCTGCGGGAATTTTTCTCCATCCATTCCAAGTGGTACCCATGAGGTGAAAAATCAGCGCTGGCTTTGCGGAGCTCGGCTACGCGGCGGTTGATTTCCGGGATGGAGAGACCTTTGGTGCCGCCGATGGGGAGGGAGATGGGGAAGGCGGATTCGTGATCCGGCCAGGATTTTAGTGCCTGCCGGTAGCGGATGAGGGCGCGGCTGCGTATGTCGGCGAGGGTGAGCATCGGTCGCTAATCGCTGGGGATTTCCTCGGAGGTCATGGCGTAAACCTGGGAGCGGTCTTCGGTTTTGATGACGTGAAGGTAGTGGCCGACGAAGGGGTCGCAGACGCGCGCCTTGGCATCGAAGGGAGCGACGATGAGGAGCTGGAGACCGAAACGGCGGAACAGCCGCAGGGCGTATTCCGCGTATTTGTCATCCACTTTGGAGAACATTTCATCGACCATGACGAAGTGGAAGCGACTGCTCTCGCGGGCGGCGGGATCGATGTTGTATTGGTAGGCAATGGCGGCGACGAGGATGGTGAAGGCGAGCCTGGCTTTCTCGCCACCGGACTGGCCGGCACTATCGGTATAGTAGCTGGTCTGCTCGCCGGAGGTGGCATCGTATTCACCGACGGCGAAGTGGAACCAGCGGCGGACATCGATCACGCGATCCCGCCAGCGATCCTCTTCCTTAAGGCGTTTGATGAAGGCGGCGATGACTTTGTAGCGTTCCTCATCGGCCACGTCGCCCGCGCCAAATCCGCCGTCCAGGCAACTGAGGAGCTGCTGGCGGAAGTCGGAAATTTCCCTGTCCTTGGTGGGGATGATTTCCAGCTTCATGTGGGTGCCGCTGTCGTCGCTGATGGAGGTGAGGGATTGGTTGAGCTGGCGGATGCGCTTTTCGATGTCCTTGCCGGCATCTCGGAAGCGGGTGTTGAGGATGGCGATTTCCTGGGTGACTTTTTCGTTGAGGTGTTTCTTGAAACGCTCCTCATGCCGGGGAAGATCCTCGACTATGATTCGGCGGCGGCGGGAGAGGAAATCATCAAGGCTTTCGACGCTGGCGGCGAGGTGATGCTGGTCGTGCATTTCGCGAAGATAGCCACCCATTTCCTCTACGACACGACGTGCCTTTTGCTCACGCTTTTCTAGGGTGCGGCGGAGTTCTTCGGCTGCCCAGGCGGTAGCCTCGGTGTCGAGTGGCTGCAATCCGGCTATGGATACGGGGGTGGGGAAATGTTTTTGGAGAGTGGGGAAATGGGTGGCGGTTTCCTCGGTGAGATCGGCGAGGTTGGACTCGGCTCGGTCTAGCATCTTTTGGCCGTCTTCGAGTTGTTTGTTTTTGATGGAAATTTCCCCGACTACTTCATCGCGCTGGCGGTTGAGGGTTTCGAGTCGGGTTTCGGCGGTGGCGAGGCTTTCTTTTAAGATGCGCAGGGTGTCATCGGAGGAGATGAGCTGTTCCCGCTCGGCTTTCATTTCTGTTAGATCGCTGCCGAGAGTCCAGTGGTCGAGTTCGCTGTAGTTGGTTTTACCAAGTTCTTCGAGGAGGCGGATTTCCTCGTCGAGCCGCCGCTTGTCCGAGCTGACTTTTGCTTGCTCGGATTTCAGGTTTTCCAAGTCGCTCTGGAGCTTGTTGAGTTGGGCGGTGAGGTAGGTGATCTTGCGCTGGTTGTCCCAGCCGAGGACGAAATTCCGTGGGTCGGTGGCGCGTTGGGAATCGTCTTTTTCGTGGCGGGAAAAGTTGTGGCGGAGGTGGCGGGAGCGGGTCATGGCTTTGCCACGGGCGTTCTGGAACTCGGTGATGTTTTCGCAGCAGCGGTAGTCGAAGCGTTCGGTGAGGCGTTGGCGCAGCCAGGAGCCGAGGGGGTGCTCGCGGAACTCGATTTTCGAGACGAGGGAGTCCGGTTCGGCTGGTTTTTCGGAGGTGGGGAAAATGTCTTCGTCGAGGCGCTCGTAGTTCAGGCGCATGCCGCGGCCGCGCTCGTCCTTGAGGTGGGTGGAGTCGATGAAACGACTGACTATTTCGTATTTATCGGGGGCGACGAGGAGGGTGAGGCCGAAGGTGCGGAGGACTTTTTCGATGGACTCTTCCCAGGCGAGTTCTTCCTTTTTCACGGCCATGAGTTCGGCGGCGAAGGGGAGGTCGTTAGCCTGGAGTCCGAGGGCGCTGGTCATTCGGGCGCGGATGGATTGGAAGGCTTCGGGAAGCTGGGTGCGGCGTTTTTTGAGGGCGGTGAGTTCGGTTTTCAGGTCGTCGATTTCGTTGCCCTGCTTGTCGAAAAGGATGGCGAGTTCGTGGCTGCGATTTTCCAGGTCGCGATGGCTGCGAATGGAGCGGGCGAGCTGGGAGGCGGCGGTTTTCAGGATGGATTGGAAGGCGGGTTCGCCCTGGCAAAGCTGGGGAAGTTCGAGGCGGGAGAGGCTGTGGGAGAGCTTGGTTGCTGCCGTTTTTCTTTGTTGGAAGGTGATTTCAGCGAGAGGGATTTTTTTCTCAAGTTCGTGAAGTCGCTCGCTTCCACTGCCTTTGATGGAGGCTTTGAGATCGGCCACGTCGTCCGACGTGGAGCTGTGTTGGGTGGTGAGGACTTCTTTTCTATCCTCCAGGGCGGCGAGTTCGCGGGTGAGGGATTCGCACTCGGGGCGGAGAAGATCGAGGGTGACTTGGGCGATGTATGGGGCGACGGCTTGGCGGATGGCTACTGCTTTTTCGAAATTCGCGAGGGCGGTGCGCCATGCTTTTCCGGTGGTGTGGACAGGCTCCAGCAGCTCGGCTTCGCGGCGGGTTTTGACGAGGGCGGCGTGGGCGGCGGAGAGTTGCTCGAAATGGGCGAGAACTTTATCGACGATGTCCTTCCACCGCCGTTTTTTCAGCATGTGGCTGCGGATGAATTCATCGAGGCTGTCGATTTCCTTGACGGCGACGGCCTGGTTGAAAACGTCCATGGCTTTCTCCTCCATGCCGGTGCGCTTGCGGAGGAAGCGCCCGTAATCCGTGTAGGTCATGGTGACTTTCAGCCCGCTTTTTTCGAAACGGGCTTTGAGTTTTTCCATGGAGGTGATGCCGGAAAATTGGGCTTCGATGCTGCCGCTGCCGTCCATGTAGCAGAAGTAGCGTTTGGTCTGGAGCTGGCCGTCGAGGTGGAGGAACTGGGCGAGGGTGAATGACTCGCCGGTGGAGGAGTTTTCAAACACGCCGAGAATGACGGAGTAGGAAAGATTTCCCGGGCGGAGAAACTGGGTCTGGGAGCGGTGGGAGTCCGAGGTGCTGGTGTGGCCGTATGCGCCCTGGATGTAGGTTTTTTCCGAGCGTTCCTTTTTCCCGCTGGAGCCGGCGGCGACGTTGTAATTCCGCTGCTGGGGCGGGGTGAGCAGGGAGAGGAGCGCATCGATGAGGGTGGATTTCCCGCTGCCGTTCCGCCCGATCAGGAGGGTGGATTCACCGTCGGGGCGAATGCGGTGGACTTGTCCGGTGCTGCTGTCGAAGGTGCCCCAGTTCCAGAATTCGAGGAGCTTGAGGCGGAAGCCGGGGTGGGGGTCGGTGTCCTTACTCATCGGCGTCTGCGGGAGTTTGCGGGGTGAGTTTTTCCTGGAGATTTTTCAGGAAAAGCGAGGGAGATTCGTGCGCGGAGGATGCTGCGGATTTCATACTCGGTGCCGTCTTTTTCGATGCGTGAAAGGAAGCCGAGATCGGTCATCTGGGTGAGACATTTTGAAAACTCGCGCTGGAGTTTTTTCTCATCCGCTTCGGCGGGAACCATGCCTTGCCAGATCTCCAGGAGCTGGCCGGACTCGACGACGGGGCGGGTGCCATCAAGGCTGGTTTCGTCGAGCTTGCGGAGCTCGTCGCGGAGGATGACGGCGAGCAGAGTGGCGTTGTAGCCCAGGCGTTTCCGCCGGAGGAGGCGGGGGATTTTTTCGTAGCCGGGAGGGAAGTCATCCTCGCTCTCGATCTGGCGGACGTATGCGAAGCCATCGTGCTCGTCGATGACCAGGAGGAGACCGAGGGAGGCGAGCTGATCCTCGACGCGCGAGCGATGCAGTAGGAGCTGATCCCAAAGCTCCGCGCTGGAGGAGTAGAGGACGGAAAGCAGCAGGTGCGGGACGAGGCGGGCGGACTCGTGGTAGTCGGGCGCGTTTTGGGAAATCATTGGGAGAGAATTTCCTCAATCTCACGGTGAAGTGATTCGCTGCTCACTGCTTTGGCCTTTCCTGACCTCCACCGCGCCACTCTTTCATCAAGCTCGGTTTGAAATTCGGGTGTGAGTCCGTCGGTTTCATCAAGGCTTTCGATGACTTTGGACGCCGGGTAGGAGTGGTCCGAACGAGGGACTTCAAGGGTTCCAGACATAATTTCTGTCACTGTGGGCATTGGCGAAGGCTACCATTCGATTTTTTCGGTTTCAATGTCTATACTGGCGCGCATCAGGATTTTTGGATTTGACCTGCCGGCCTCCAAGGCCAACGGCCTGTTCCATCCCAGCCTGGGGCGAAGTGCAACGAAAGCCCCAGGAATAGAGCGGAAAAATTTTTAGGAACGGCGCAGGAATAACTTCGGCCATTTTCCGAATGCCGGAGAGAAGTCGAAGACCGGTGACTGTCGGCAGCCTGGCTCCCCCGAGTATGTCGAGGGGCTGCCGCTTTGCGGCTGGAAGGCTTGCCTTCTGTGGTGCGGAGCGACAAGCCAGGAAACGAAGCCGAACGTAGAACCCCGTGGAGCAAGCTCCACTCCCGAAAGCGGAGGCAAGCCATCCGCACTCCAAATTTCTCACAAATCGTGATGCGCGGCAGTATAGAAACCTGTCTGAACTGTCTCCCGTAATTGTTGCGCCGTTCCTTAGATCCGAAATGCTGGCGGAAACCGTAGTTAATATCGCCCTCATTTGAGGTCATTCACCGGGAATTCACCGGGAAATCAATCCTTCCGCAAGCAAGCATTTCAGGAGGCGGTGGCGGTGGGGCGGGTGAAGAGGACGTGGGGCATGGTGACGCGGTGGCGTTTTCCTTGCTCCAGGGTGAGGGTGAGTTCGACGGGTGCGGAATCGTCGATGAGGTGGCCGCCATCTGCGGCGAGCTGGAGGTAGCCGAGGACTTCCACCAGGCCAGTGCGGAGGGAGGTTTCCGCGAGCAGAGAGGCGAGGGAAACGGATGGTGCGGTGCGGAGGGCCTGGTCGATTTTTTTCCGCATGCTTTTCCAATCGAGCCGCTTGAGTTCGGCATATTCGGCGGCGGCCTTTTTCCTGTCCTTTTCCGAGGCGAGCGAGATGGATTCGTCGATCTCCACGGGGGTGAAACCGGAGGGAGGCTCCCAGAAATCCCGGCTCATGGGGGAGTCCAGGCTGACGCTGTGGTCGATCTCCATGGAAACGGGGATCGCGCCACGGCTGCGGGCGGCGAGGGACATGATGGATTGCAGGCTCTGGGAGAGCTGCTGGTGCTCGGCGGATGCGCGGGGGTCGAGAAGGCGGCGCAGGGCGGCGGAAAGGCGCTGGGTGGTGGAGAGGATTTTGGTGGCCTCGTCGGTGAGGAGCGGGATCATTCCGAGGAGGCGGTCGATGCCTTCGTCCTCGCTTTCGAGATCGGCGAGGGCGGCCAGCTCGGCTGTCATTTTGTCAAAATCATCGCGCTGTTTCGAAGAGAGGACGAATTTTACGAAGGCGTAGAAACTGGCTCCGTGGGAGTGGGCTTTGAGCTCGTCCTCCGCATCAAGCACGTATGCGAGGACGTCGCCGGTGGAGAGGTCGGTATCGCGTTCGCGGGAGCGCATGCCGCTGACAATGTCGCGGAACTGTGCTTCGACGTTTCGGAAATCCCCGGTGAGATCGCGCAACATGCCGAGCAGGAGGTAGAAACGCTCGACCACCTGGCGCCGGTCGAGTGCCTCGCCGGTGCCGCCGCTTCTGAGGGCGGTGATTTTTTCCTCGATGCGGTTCTTTTCCTGCTCCAGACGCTCAAGCTGGGCATCGGGATCGCCACCGGCGTAGAGGACGAGTTCGCGCACGCCTTCGACGATCATCTGCATGCGGGAATCGGTGCCGAGCGAGCGATCCTGCCGCTCCAGGACGGACTCGATGAAGAGGAGGGCTTCTTCGGTTTCCGGCTGAAGCTCTATCATCCAGACATCCTTTTCCGCTGCGAGAAACCGGCGGAGGTAACGGGCGGTTTCCCCTACCCATTCGTTGAGATATTCCTCGGCCGGACGGACGAGAACTTCGCGGCCCATTTCCGCGAGGTCTTCCTGGAAGTTCCGCAGTTGGGAGAGGAAATCCTCTTGCTCGATCTCGATGCGTTTCTGTTTTTTGAAAGTTTCGTGGAGGAATCCGAGCAGGTAGGGAGCCTGGTCCGCCCGCAGCAGGCGCATCAGCGCGGAGTGCTCGAAGAGGGGGATCAGGCGGTCGAGATTCACGGCAGGAGAGTGCCCCGGTCACCGGGTACGGACAAAGGTTAAATCGAACCGCCACTCCGCAAAATCTCCAAAGGGGGATGGTTGCAGACGCCCCGGCTTAGGGCGAGGCCTCCGAGGATTGAGATGATCGTAACCAATCCGAAGGCCGTGCCCAACAAGCCGGGATCCGGCCATGGAGGGGAATCGAAAACGAAAGTCGCGAGGGCCGCGTTCGCCGCTACGGCCAGAAGCACACCGCTCAGCGCGGACAGGATTCCCAGTGCCGCGTATTCGACCACCAGGATCATGCGCACTTGTTTTGCCGAGGCTCCGAGCGTCCGCAGGAGCACGCTTTCCCTCCGTCTGCACATCACGACCGTTGAGAAGCGTTCCGATTAGGATCGGCAATCCGGCCAGCACTGTGAAACCGGCCAGGACGCTGACCACCGTCGAGATTTTCCCTAAGATATTCCGGACCGTTTCAAGGATCAGAGTCAGATCGATCGCCGTGACGTTCTGCGATATTTTCCCGCCAGCTCTTTCTGCAATTCTCCGGATGCGGCCGGGGTCGGAGTGCGGGTGGTCACCACGTGGAATCCCGGCGCGTCCTCCAGCACTCCCGGTGGAAAGACCATGAAGAAATTCAGGTTGAAGCGGCTCCAGTCGACCCGCCGTAAACTCGTGACCCGCGTTCGGATCGGGATACCCTGGACATCCATCGTGATCTCGTCGCCGATCCCCACGTTCATGTCGCTGGCGATATCTTCCTCCAAGGAGAGGGGGACCACCTCCGCGGGATCCGCCCGTTCGGTCGCGAGCTTGCCGGCGATCAGGGTTTCGGTGAAATTCAGCGAGTCACGATACGTCGAGCGGAACTCGCGGCGCGCCACCCACTTCGGCACGCCCTTCGCCTCGCCTACATCCACGCCACGGATCGATTGGATCCGCATCGTCACCATCGGTGCGCTCTCCAACACAGGCAGCCGGTCGTTTTCCAAGATTTCTTTTACCCCGGCGACCTGATCCGGTTGCACATCGATCAGATACAGGTTGGGACTTTCCTCGGATTGCCGGATGCTGAGTCTATCGTTCATCAGTTTTCCTGCTGAGAGAATCGTCACCAGAAGAAACGTCCCGAGTCCCAGCGAAAGCAGGAACAGCAACGTCTGGTTGCCCGGGCGGTGCAGGTTTGAAACGCCTTGCCGGATCAGGTAAGGCCAGTTCCTTCCCACGACCCGGCGGGTGATCCACATCAGCCCCCGGGCCACTCCTACCAGTGCCAGGAATGCCACAATCATTCCGCCGACCATCGCCAGCGCGCGTTTCCAGTCCGAATCATTCGCGCGCGCCACCACGATCAAGAGTCCGGCCAAGAGGGCGTAGATCGGCAGAGAACGTACTATTCCTCCCTCCAAGCTCGCACCGCTGCGCAAAGTCACGGCCGGTGAAATTTCCCGGATTTTCATCAGCGGCAGAAGCGCGAATCCACAACATACCAGGAATCCGGCAGCGGTTGTCTGAGCGACGACCTTCCATTCCGGCGACGGACTGACCGTGATCGGCAGTTCTCCGCGGAAGGCCATCAGCAAACCCATCTGCAGTCCTATTCCAAGCCCGGCACCCAGCAGTGCGCCGAACAATCCGAGGACCATTGCCTGCGCGAAATAGATTCCGAACGCGAGGTGCCCCGGACACCCGAGGCAGCGCAGGATCGCAATCGTCGGAATCCGCCGGGTGACATGGGCATGCACCGCACCCGCCACCCCGATCGCACCCAACGCCAACGACGCGAGTGCGATCAGACCGAGAAACTTCTGGAAATTATCCAACGCCTTGCCCAGATTCTCACGTCTGTCTTCGGGAGTTTCCAACTGCCAGGGGTTTGCGGGGAACTCCTCTCGAACGGAGTCTTTCAGTCCTCCGGAATCGAGGATACCCGGGATCTCAAGGTGCAGCTGATAGGAGGCCATGCTGTTTTTCCCCAACAGGCCAGAGCGTTCGATATCATCCAGGCGCACATAGGCCTCCGGCGCGAAACCACTGAAACGGTTGCCGCGCGGGGCCGGCTTGTCGACCACTCCGATAATTTTCAGACGAAACCCTCCGATCTCCACCTCATCGCCGATTTCTACGGAAAATTGATCGAGTATCGCAGGCTCCAAAAGCACGCCTCCGCCCTCACGCAGTTTCTCCCACGCATCCTCAGGCCGTGTCCCTACTTTTCCATAAAACGGATATGCCCCACCGATTCCGCGCACCTGCATCAGACGGGCGCCTCCGTCAGGTAGGAAACGCATCATCGTGGGAAAACTCGTCTCGCGGCTGACCCGGCTCGCCCGTTCCAAAAGCCGCTTGACCTCGGCATCATCGAGACTTTTTCGTGAGGAGACCCTGAGATCGGATCCCAGCAACGCCTTCGCCTCCGAGGCAATGCCACGTTCCACGCTGGTTTTCAACGAATGGATCGCCGTCAGGGCTGCGATCCCGGAAACAATAGCCAGAGAAAAAACGACCAGTCGCATCCGTTGCGAGCGGCTGTCCCGCCAGGCCATCCGCCAGATCCACGGATGGAAAAGGGCGGTCCACAGACTACGCGGTAGGGATTTTTCTTCAGACATCGTCCACCTCTTCCTTCCGTTCGTCTGATACGATTTCCCCACCACTCATCGTCACCACCCGTCGCGCTTTCGCGGCCAGCGCGGGATCGTGCGTCACCAGCACCAGTGCCGTTCCTGCCTCACGGTTCAGCCGGAAAAGCATTTCCACGATGGGTCCGCTGGTCCCCGCGTCCAGATTCCCCGTCGGCTCATCCGCGAAAAGGATTTTCGGCCTGTGGATGAAAGCCCGCGCCAATGCCACCCTCTGCTGCTCTCCACCGGAAAGCTGGAGCGGATAGTGGTCAAGCCGGTCCCCCAGCCCCACTTCCGTCAGCAGCCTTTCCGCCTCCTTCCGGATTCCCCTCCCGGATTCCCCGCGCAGCTCCAGCGGCACCAGAACGTTTTCGATCGCAGTCAGAGTCGGGATCAGTTGGAAACTTTGGAAAACGAACCCCACCAACCGATTGCGCAGAGCCGCCCGCGCATCCTGATCCAGATTTTCAACCGCCATCCCGTCCAGTTCCACAGCAGCCCGCGCTCGCATCATCCAGTCCCGCGCAGAGCCCCAGAAGAGTCGTTTTTCCGCTTCCGGACGGGCCGACGATCGCCAGGATGTCTCCCGCTTCCAGACGAAGGCTCACGTCGTTCAAAACCGTCAGATCGCCGCTAGCCGTCTGATGGGTCTTGCTTAGACCGGATACTTTCAGAATGGGTAATTTGACACTACCCGGAGTGGATTCTAGACTGGCGGCCGATGGGGAAGACATTGAGGAGAAATTTTAGCGTGGGAATGGTTCTAGCAACCTGCGGCGCACTATTCGCCGGGGAAGCACCGAATGCAACCGCTACGCCAGGGCGCATCGTCGTCCTGGGCGACAGCATCACCGCAGGTTACGGACTCGATCCCAGCGAAGCCTATCCTGCTCTTCTCCAAGGGAAAATCACCGCAGCCAAGCTTCCTTACGCTGTATCAAACGCAGGAGTTAGCGGGGATACGACCGCCGGTGGCCTCCGCCGTGTCGCATGGGCCATGGCGAAGGGCGCCGATATCCTGATCATCGCCCTCGGTGGCAACGATGGTCTCCGGGGCATTTCCCCCGAGGAGACCAAAAGAAACTTGCTGGCCATTGTCGGGAAAGCCCGCGCCAAAAATCCCGAGATCCGAATTCTCATAGCAGGCATGCAAATGCCTGACAACATGGGGCTGGATTTCACCAGACGCTTCAAAGCCATTTTCCCGGAAGCCGCCAAAGAGACCGAATCCATCCTCATCCCGTTCCTGCTGGAGGGAATAGGCGGAGTCGAAAAACTCAACCAACCGGACGGCATCCATCCCACGCCCGAAGGCCAGGCAAAGATCGCGGAGAACGTGTGGAAGGTTCTGGAACCGGCAATCAACTGATAGGGAAGATAAGCTATCGGAACTCAGGAACCCTCAGGCACGGAAGTTCGCATGCCGACCGAGGTGTGATCCATCGTTTTTACAACCATTCGGCAATCCGATGAGCTGATTGCTAGACCAAACCGGCTCGGAACATTCCAGCAAATGAGCCGAACGGGAAAATCATTCGGCATCATGCGACGCAACCGGCAGTAACCTGACCGGCCGAAATTCCGCTACGAACTCGGAGATCCTTGAACAGTCTTGAGACCGAAGGTAACGTTGGTTGTGTCCCGATTTGTTGCAAGCGCTATCCTGAGCCTATGTCTTCTGCCGAGCTGTGATGCCGAGGAGGAAGGAGCGACCGATCTTCAGGAAAGCGTCGGAATTTCAGGTCGGGTTGACGCCGATGTTTCCGGCGCCGGGCTGAAAGCGTTTCCAAGTGCGGAAGGGTTCGGGAAGCATGCGAGAGGGGGACGTGGAGGGAGAGTCGTCAAGGTGACGAATCTCAATGACAGCGGCGCGGGTTCGCTCAGGGCGGCCATCGATGGAACGGGACCAAGGACCGTGGTTTTCGAGGTCAGCGGGACAATTGTCCTGGAGTCGGAGCTGCTGGTCGAAAATTCCTTCCTTACCATCGCGGGTCAGACCGCTCCCGGGCAAGGGATCCAGTTGAGAGTCACCCCGACCGCGGATTTTGCGGCTTTCACCGTCGGAACCGTCGAGAACACGACAACCGATGTCATCGTGCGCTATCTGAAGGTCCGACCCGGACCTGGGATCCAGGACAGCGTGAATGGGGACGGGATCCAAATTCTGGGAGGAGAGAGGATCATGATCGATCACTGCTCGGTTGCCTGGGCGACAGACGAGGTTTTCAGCGCATGGTTCGGACCGAGAAACGTCACCCTGCAAAACTCAATTGTTGCGGAAGGTCTCTACGAGAGTGTCCACAAGAAAGGGATTCACAGTATGGGAAATTTGATCGGGGACGATACCGATAGGTTTTCGCTCCATCGCAATCTGATGATTTCCAACTCGCAGAGAAATCCTCTGATCAACGCGAAGAGGGGCTCTTCGAAGTGACGAATAACGTCATCTACAATTGGCGCTACTTTGGAGCGGTTTTCATCTCGCAGGGGAGCGGCGGCGACAGAGTCGATGTAAACTTGATAAACAATTACTTCAAGGCCGGACCTGACACCCGTCGGAACCGATTTGAAATCCAGATAGGGGAAGCCGGTTCTTCGAAGCTATTCTCAAAGGGGAACCTGTCTCCCAGAAGAACCAGCCAGGATCAGGATGAATGGACTGGAGTGGGGCTCAGTGCCTCTTTCGAAAATCCCGCTCCGAAGGAAGGATACCAGTCGCCGACTGCCTTTGATTCCCCACTTGCTGGCGAGGAAGCTACCATGCCGGCCAAAGAAGCCTACGAGTCGGTCCTGGGGGATGTCGGTGCGAGTTTTCCTTTCAGAGATGCCGTCGATCAACGCCTCATAGGAGATGCCGTCAATGGTATTGGGAAGAGTATCGATCATCCTGACGAGGTTGGCGGTTGGCCCGCGCTCAGCACTTCGGCTCCACCATTGGATTCCGACAATGATGGCATGCCCGATGAATGGGAAGAAACGATCGGTCTGAACCCTCATGCCGATGATGGTGCGAATGACAAGGACTCGGACGGTTACACCAACCTTGAAGAGTATCTCAACCAGTTGGTGGGAGAATAGGGCGCTCTCTGCTGGATCATTCCCTTACGCGTTCAAGGCGGATGTCGAAGACGAGAGCGGCGTGGGGGCCGATCTTGTTCCCGGCGCCCCGTTTGCCCCAGGCGAGTTCCGGCGGAACGACGAAGCGGAACCGGCCGCCTTCCTTCATCAGCGGCAGGCCCTCCTGGAGTCCGGCGATGGCTTCCCGAAGGGTGAAACGGTCGTTGTCCGATGTTCGAAACGTGTCTTTGACGACAGTTCCGTCCGCCAGCAGGATGCGCTGATTGATCTCCACAGTGCTCCATTGTGTCGGGCTCGCTCCCACTCCTGGTTCGATGACGGTATATTGCAGTCCGGACGCCGTTTCGACGACATCGGATTTCAAGCGGTTCTTCTTCAGAAATTCCTCCGTCTCCACACGACTGTCTCTCGCCGTCCCGCTTTTGCGCTTTTTGCCCAAATCCTGTTTTTTTTCCTTCTGACGTCTCATGGCTGATTCCCAGAGAGTTCAATCAGGTCTCCCCGACTATCGCAATGCAACACGACCGCAAACGACACCGAGGAAAACCATCCGACGACTCACTACGGGGGCACTTCACTACGAGGGCGTTATATCGTTTCAAGTTCAAGCAGGCTATTCGACCAGCTGTACCGAAACGTTCTCGAACCAGATTCGTTTCGAGCCGTCGGGAGCGGGTCGATCGAGGGAAATATCCAATGGACCGAATTTTTCGTAGTCTTTCCATTCGCTGACCATGGTTGGCTCGGTGCTCCCACCTTTCCGGAAAACCCAGTTCGTGACCCGGAAGTCCTGATCGTAAAAGAGGTCGTAAACATCGCCCGGAGTGTAGCCGACTCCGTCCGGATAGCGGACTCGCAGGCTTGCGAACGCATCCGGGACGACGGTGGCCGCATCTTCCGGGAGTGCCTCGATCATCACGCCGGAGTCCCAAACGACCTGTAGGGGAAAGATCAGCCAGTAGAGATCGTTGACAAATTGCTTGTCCGTTTCCGTCAATGACCGGGCTTTGTCAGAGTCCGGGTTCCCGCGTTGGTAGCGGATGTTTTCTGCTTCCGTTCCACCGTGCAGGGTGACGGTGTCGGAACCGGGAACCCAGGTCCAGGACCGGACGATCGCCTTGTCGCCAAGGTCCGCATGGAAGGTGAAATCGATGGACTTGATAGAGTGGAAACCATCGATCCCGGCAGCCCGGGCGATGTCTCGTATCGCTTGGTTCGGAGAACCCTTCGCTTCGGGTTCCGTCCCGCGGTTGCAGCCGTGGAGAAACAGGAGAACCGGCAGGGCCAGGAGGGTAATGAAAGTTCGCATGGAATATGATACCGGATAAGCGGTCCCTGTCACCCGGTAAGTCTGAATGACCCGGGGGCGGGGTCAGGTTCAATCGTAGTCGGAGATGTCCTGATATGCCGGAGCCGGAACAGGCACACGCGCTTTCGACCAACCGTTATCTGTCCTCTGAAAAGTCGCCTTGTTCTCCGGTCGAGGCTTTCTCGATCCCCAGTTCTTTTTGCAGCAACAGATCCAGTTCGGTCTCGCTCGGCTTCAAGCACTCCGAATCCCCGAGTTTGATGATCTGGCTCTTCCTCTCGGTCTCTCCGATCGCGAGGAAGAACTCTTGTCCACCCGGCAAACCGGAATACGGGGTGGCGACCACCTCTCCCAGAAAGCGCCCGTCGCCTTCCGCGCTCGTCATCATTTCCCCCGATTCCGAAGTGTAGCCGTCGAAGTTCGATCGAATCGCTTCGTCAATGTATTGCTGGATTTCCTGGGTTGTCATGGAGGTTCGGTCTGCGAATCGTTGTCTCGGAGGCAAGCCTCGCACCCTCAGAATCGGAGTTCAAGATTCTACTCGGTGACAAGCAGGTGGATCGATGCGGGGCCGGAGTCCCATGAAATGCCCGAGGCTGAAATCCACCGGTTATTTCTTGCCTGGGGCGATTCTTTCCGGCGTTTCCATTTCGTTTTCCATGGATGACGGGAGCATGAAGACATCTCCGTCGCTGTTGCAGAAATACAGACGTGAGAGGGAGGGTTCGCGACCATGGCCGTCTGCCCAGAATCCGTAGAAACCGGGATCGGCATCTACGGGACGGCGGACGTAGGTGTGGTTGTAAGGGCTGCCACTCGTGAGCTGGCGTTGTTTGTTCCAAGTCCCGCCCTTGTCTTTGCTCAACCACATGCCGATTTCTCCGCCGGGATTGAAGGGCTGCGGGCCTGTTTCGGTAGGGGCGATCACTCTGAGGCTGCCGTCGCCTTCGTGATAGAGAGACCCCATGTCGTAGTTGTTGTCGGAGGTGGTGATGTCGGAAATCACCCATTCGCTGCCGTCCCAACGTGCGAGCCGCCAGGTGCGGGGATTGTTTTCCGGTCCCGATTGGTAGCCTTCGGAGGTGATGAACAGGATGAGCGGGCGCCCCTCGGAATCGAAGGTGATGTCTTTCAAGTAAACCAGCAGACCTTCTTTTTCGAAATCACGGATGAGGGCGGGATTTCCGGTTTTTGCGAGGGGTGGTTCAAGGGCGGTGCCATCGGCCGTGCGCCATGTTTTCCCTTGGTCGGGCGTTTCCATGTAGTAGAGGTTTGTCCGCCAGTTGAGTCCGCGTTTTTTCGGGTCGCCCATGAATGCCTTCGGGTGATAGTTGAACGCGGTCGCGGCTTTGTCCGCGGTGGCGGCGCTGATCTGGTAGTGCCCGTCCTCGATGTCGGCCAGCTGGGTCCACTTCCATTCGATGCCGTCGGCGCTGGATGCGAAACAGGTTCTACGCTTGGGGCCCTCGTATTTGGTGAAAAAGTAAACGAAGCCTTTTTTCGGGAGGTGCCAGGCCTGCATGTAGGAAAAGTTTCTGATGGGTTCCTTTTTCCCATCGATAACCTGGAACGGACGGACGTCCTCGAACTCGCTGATGTCGTAAGGTCTCGTGCTTTTCCGGACATAGGCGGTGCGGGAATTCCCGTGGGTGGTGGAGAAGATCCAGATGCGGCCCCCGTCATCGACGGAGATGACGGGGTTGTCGTGGGCGTCGTGGGTGTTCTTGTTCAGCAGGATGCCGGGCTTGGGGACGGTCCCGGTATTATGATCGTAGTAGGAGACCATGTGGTGGATCGCGTCCTTGGGTCGGGCGGAATCCAGGTTCTCGTGAGAGAGTTTTTCAGCGTATCGTTCGTGGTAGTCGTGATCCACCCCACCGTAGCAGAAAAAGGTTTTGTTCACCTCGGGGCGGTAGACGGCGAAGGGCCGGTGTTTCGCGGAATAGGTGCCGAGGCCTCCGCTGTATTTGAAAACATACTCACCTCCGAGCCGTTGATTCTGATACCATACGCCGACATATCCGTCGGCTTGTTTCAAAGGTGGGCCGGCCGCCTCCGAGCGGGCGACGACAGGAAATACGAGAGCGAGGAGCAGGATGAGCAGGCGGGTGGACATGGCTTGGTTCTATGGGTGGTTACGGGCCTCCGGACGGGAGAGTGGTTGGCTCTACCGTTTCTCCGAAATTGGCCGGGTGATCCGATTTGTTTTCCGGGGACAACAAGGGATTATCCGGATCATCGGAAATGTTGCAGATTCCAACCGACAATCGGGAAGCGGGAGTCTCAGCCCCCTGCGAAAACCGGGTTGAAACCGGCTTCCTCCAGGACGCGTCTCACCTCCTCGCGTTTATCGCCCTGGATTTCGATATTGCCGTCTTTCACGGTGCCGCCCACACCACAGGCTTTCTGGATTTTCTTCGCAAGATCCTGCTTTTCAGCGAGTGCGATACCAGTGAAGTTTTTGGCGACCGTGACGCCTTTGCCGCCGCGATGGGCGGTCTGGCGGACGATATCGACGCGACCACGGCCGGTCTTTTTCTGACCGCGCTTGGAAGTTTTCACCGGGGGGAGGGGAGTGGCCGCTTCCGGGCCCGCGGACAGGCCTCCCAGTGCGTCCAGGCTCCCGAAAGCATTGGGCGCTTGGTATTCTGCTGCGGAACGTGCGGCTTTATCTTTCTTCCTGCTCATCCCTTCCATTCAAGCTCAGATCTCACGAAGCTCACGCTTATTTATCGAAATTTGTCGGAGTCGGCGCGGGAACCCACCTGTTGCACATCACATTTCGCTACGACTTCCGCCCATGAGAAATCCTCGCGAAGCATTCTGGCTAACCATGGATCGGTGGCGGGGAGTTTTTTCGCATCGGCGAATTTCTCCGGTCGGTTGATACGGGTGAACAAGACACGTCGGCAATCGCTGCGGGGGACTGATTTCGAGCCGTAGCCGCCGGGTTGATTGCTGGACCAGAAGCGCACGCTTCGCGCGTCGTGCCCCAGGTAAATGACGAGGTGGCCGCGCTCGTGACCACCGATCCTGTCGGTCCACCAGATTTTGAGAAAGTCACCGGGCATCGCTTCCTCCCACGAGGTGAAGTTTTTCCCGGCACCGAGATCGGCGACGAGCTTCGCGGCACCGGGGCCGTTGGAGTTCCAGCGGCCGAAGATGCCGTGACCGTCTTTCTGATCGATTTCCGGGAGCAGGACTTCCGAGCCCTGCCGAGAGCTTTGAGAAGGACGAGATAGGTCGCGCCGGAGCAAAAGCTGGGTTTCGCACGGTTGGCGTTCACCCGGATTTTCCCCGCGCTCAGGGAACAGGCGCCGTGGAGAAGGTTCTTGGTGGCGTCGCTGCCGTCATAAGCGCCACCGGACGGCATGGTCCCGATGGCGGCGAGAACCCTGCTGTTGAAGTCCGAAGTCTGGCCGGGAACCACCGTCGCGCAACCGAATGCGAGAATCCCGAGAAAAGCAATGAGTGCATGTTTGATCGGCATGGGTGGGATCGCTCAGATCGTTTCGTCCAACCACTTGAGCAGACGTTTCCGATAGGCTCCGTTGTCGCGGGCGAGGGAATCTCCGTGATGGCCTTCCTTTACTTCGAAAAGTGTTTTCGGCTCGTTGGCGAGATCGAAAAGGATTTTTCCCTGGGCAAAAGGGACCACCTCGTCCCTGTCTCCGTGGATGACAAGCACGGGGGTTCTGGTGATTTTCGCGATGAAATCCTTGGGCGAAAATTCGTCTGTAATGAGGTTCGCGCCGAGCTGTCCACCGATGACTCGTGCCATGGCCTGGTAGGAAGCGAACGCACCGTCGATGACGATGGCTTTGAGCCCGGGTTGCTGTTTTTCCGCGAGAGCTGTGACGGATTTCGCACCGCCCAAGCTATGGCCGTAGGACACGAGATTGGCAGGATCGACGCCCGGGCGGGTAGTGACGTAATCGAAAGCGGCTTTCACGTCATTCACCATGCCACGGCGGTCGACGTTTCCTCCGGATTTTCCGAAACCGCGATAATCGTACATGAAGACGTTGTAGCCGGCCTCCACCATCCACATGACAAATCCGAGGTGGTGGCCGAGCGAGCCGGCGTTTCCATGGGAGAAGACTATGGTCGCCTTGGCGGATTTCCCCCGGGCGGGCATGAACCAGCCGTGCAGACGAGTGCCGTCTTCGGACCTGAAGTTCACATCTTCGTATTTGAATCCCCAGCTAGCGGGTGTGGCCGGTTCATCATGCGTGGGGAAATAGAAGTAACGGTTGGCATTGTCCGAGCCGATGAGTTGCTTGACCAGATTGCTGGCATCGCTGTTTCCGTCCTGCAAAAGCGCCTGAATTTGCTCGATCGCCATGGGGGGGCTGCTTCCGTCTGACCGTGGGCGCATGTCGCTCCGGCCAGGCAGACTCCGTGTGCTATCCATTTCATGAGACCACAGATAGACCGGATACGGGATTTGTCGAGCATGCCACGGAACTTTCACCGAAAGAATCTTGAACTCCGGAAGCGAGCTGATTAGTTGGTCGTAATATGGAAACGGAAAACAACACACCTGAAGTCGTCGTGAACGAAACCCCGGTCGCGGAGGGGCAGCCGGTAGCGGTCGTAGCGGCCAATGAAGCAAGTCTTGGTGCCCGGGTTGGCGCGTATCTGATCGATGTCGTGCTCGCCATCGTAGTTGCCATGATTTTGGGGAAAATTTCCGGAATACTCGGGAACATCGTGCTCATCGGGTATTTCCTGACGCGCGATTCGCTGCCGTTCCTCGATGGTCAGAGTATCGGGAAAAAGGCGCTCAAGATCAAAGCGGTCACGGAGGAGGGTGCGACACTTTCCGGAAACTGGAATCCCGGCCTGATCCGCAACGCCGTGCTGTTCATCCCGTTTTTCCCACTCGTGGAGCTGATCATCATGCTGATCAACAAGGACAAGCCCGGTGGTCTGCGCCGTCTGGGGGACCAATGGGCGAAGACCAAAGTGGTCACTGCTGCCTGAACCACGCGATCGCGTAATAGGCGGTCGGCAGGTCGGTGGTAGGGTGGGAACGTTCCTTTGCGGAACAACTCCCCCCACCCCCCATGAAAATTCCGTCCCCCCCCCGGGCGGTGAGCAAACGCGGTCTTACCTTGATCGAGCTTACCGTCGTGATTCTTGTATTGATGTCCCTCGTAGCGATCATGTTCTTGGGCGCGCGCGGATGGAGGAACGGCACCGACCGGGCTACTTGTATTCTTAAAATCCGTAACGTCCAGATCGCTGCCCGGTCCTACCAGAACCTCTACGGATACAATCCCGGCGGGTTTCCGGTGGCTTCCGGGGGCACCCAGAACATCGCCAAGCACCTTCTGGAAAAAGGCTACATCGAGCAGAACGTTTACGACGCTACGAGAGGCATCGTGAAATGCCCGGGAGCCGGGACCTACAGCACGCCGTTTCCGGATGTGTTCCCGCAGGTCGGTTCGCTATACATGGTCTGCTCGCTTTCCGCGAGTTCGAACCACGTTCCGCAGATCCACGCGGACTGGTGATCGGGACGGCCCCGGCCCTCCGGACGCGAGGAGATTTTCAGAAAGCTCCGAGATTGCCACCGTCGCTTGCCGCACCGATGGCCGGGCTTTGCGGCCGGAGAGAGAAATCACCTTTTCCGGGGTTGGCGAACGGTTGCCGCAAGTGATCCAGGCAGGCTTCGCCGGGACCGGCAAAGCCGATGTAGCCGTTGGAACCGATCTCCCATTCGCCTGCGGTGCCACCTTCGTTCCGATAGCCGCCGTCCAGCAGGTTGTCGCGGAAAAGGCCCGACATGGGAGCTTTGAAATCCGCACCCAGGTCACCGGAGGCGGTAATCGTGTTGTGGATATACCGGAAATCCTCGCGCTTCCCCAGGCCTCCCGCGACAGCGACCCCGCGTCGGCAATCCACGATCAGATTGTGATGGTAGATGTGGTTGGTGAGGGTGACCGGGCGGTTCGGTCCGACATAGAGCGCGCCTCCCCAATCGACATCCGAGGCGATGCCGTGGAACGAATTGTAGGCGGCTACGGAATGGTTTCCCGCGAGTCCCAGGCCGAACCGTCCTCCGAGAAAGCGGTTGTCTCCTACCAGATGGCGGTCGCCGAAGAGTACAACACAGCCCTTCATGCCATCCTGCCCGCGTTTGTCGAAGCGGTTGTAGGCGAGGGTCCAAGCAGCGTTTTCACTGAGGTCGCCGCGGAAATCCGCCTGCACGCAATCGCTGAAGGCTCCGTAAACCGTTCGGAAATCCGAGAGCTGGACATGGCCGCGCTTCGATTCGAATCCGCTGACCCCGTCATTCCCGCAGCCGGTGAAGGTGCAGCCGGAGACGATGACGTCATCTGAAAGCGAGGCACCGATCACACCGTTTTTTCCGGTAGCCGCTCCGTCCAGACTACCGGCGGAGCAGACCATGAAATCACAATCATACACCCCGAGACGATGCCCTTGGTTTTTTACCAGCACCGCTTGGAACCGGGTGTTTTTCATCTCGATGCCGACGATGGTGAGATCGCGCCGCGGTTTGCCGCCGACGTCCCCGTTGATCGCATGGTCACGCGTCGCGCGCTCGACCGTGAGATTCCGGTGGGAAGGTGATTTCCCCTTAGTCCGCAGGAAAAGGGTGCCGTCCTCCCAGCGCCAGTCATCCGGCTTCATTTCCGACAGGGAGGGCGCGCGGGGTGCCCGGTTCCCACCGAGCGAAACCATAAACGGCTCGCTATCCGCTTTCGCTTTGAAAATTCCGCTTCCTTTCCCTTGTTCGGACCATTCGCTCACGATCTCGCCGCCGTTGACGACGGGCTTCGGACCCTCTCCGTAGCTGACGATCGCGAGTGAGTCGGTGGGGATATCGAGTTGCTCGCGGAACACGCTGCCAGCCTTTAGGGCGATGACTTCTCCCGGCTCCACGTCCCGGATTTCCGCCAGGCGGTGCCAAGGTTCTTCCAAGGTCCCGCGCGAAGGGCCCTGGTGCGAGGGATCGACCCACCGGGTGGGCTCGAGGTCCCGTGGTACGGCGGCGAGAGGCGTGCTCCGGCGGGAACTTTTCTCATCCATCCGGGTTTCCAGCCGGAAATATACCCGCTTCCCGTTCTCCAGGTTGCTTCGCACGAAGCGCCCGCTCCCGGCGCTGACCTCGCCGACCGGAAGGTATCCGCTATCTCGCTCGGACGACTCGAGAACGCGGATCTTTTGCGCGCCGGGCGGAGACTCGAAAGTCAGGGTGACGGCTCCGTCTCCGATCGCGATCCCGAGAGGGCGGGGTGCTACCGGTGAGGCGGATGCGACCCCCGACAAAAAAAGAACCGCGCAGAGGGTGGGGAGAGGGATCGTGTTCGGCATTCGGGAGGTTCGGCGGGTTGTGAAAGGGAGGCCCCTGCGAGACGTGAAAGGATGTTCCGTGGAGTTCGCACCGTGCCTTCCTTCCGGCGGGGCGGTCTTCACGCCACGGTCGCCTAGCCGGTCAATTCAGCTACTTTGGGAATTGACTGAAAAGACAAAATTACGTTCCTTGCGAGTAACCATGAACACCACCTTCATCTCCAGTTTTGCTTTTTCCGTTGTCGCGATTCCGCTGGCATCCGCCGTGAACATCGTATCGATCGATTTTGACGCGAATCCGACCAGTTACACCTACGGAACGGATACGTATTTCGGCTACGGCCGGCCGGCCCCTGACGGAAATCAGGCGGAGTCCCTGTGGAACGTGGCAAACAGAAACGCCGCTTTGAGTGTGACGAATCCTGTGAATCCCGCCGCCGGGATCGGAAACGGAGGGACCTCCGGACTCCGTGCGAGTTATGACAGCAGTGGGCTTACTGCGGCGGCGGAGCAGGATTCCCTCGAGCGGTTCGGAGATTCAACGCTGGAATATACCTATTGGGGTGGCAGTTTCGGCGTCGGTAGCAATCCGGCGGCACAGATCTCCACCACGGATCTCAGCCAGATCGTCTTTTCCATCGATGCGGCTTTCGCGGGAGTGGTTTCGGCGGGAACGGGTCTGCGGGTGGACGTGAGTTTCAATCCCGATATGATGGATGTCCTTCAGTACCGTGCGGAATTCGCGATTCCGGCGACGGGCGGTTTCAATACCTACAGCCTTTCCCTCGACCAGATGACCCGGACTCTCGGAACCGACGATCTGATCGACGACACCTACTCCAACATCAATTTCAACGTGGAGGTCATCCAGGCACAAGGACGTTTCGGAATCGATGCGGACAACTCGCTGACCATTGACAATTTGTCGCTCGAGCAGGTGCCCGAGCCTTCCGTTTTCCTGCTCACCGGTCTTGCCGGACTGCTGGCAGTGGGCTCGCGCCGCCGCTGAGCGCGGCGCCTCACGACCCGATCAGTAACTCCGTCCCCAGATGGCGACGGAGACTTTCTCCTTTCCGGTGAGGAAGCAGGTGCCGGCCACTTCGGAAAGAAGCTCCGCAGATAGCCCCGCATCCTCCACGGGCAGGCAGCGGATGGCGATCTTGTGTTGCTTGGAGACGATATCCTCCTCGGAGGCGGTGCCGGCCCACGGAGTGAGCAGCCAGCCGGGATTCTCGGACTCCGATTGCCAGTGGGCGTCGAATTCTTCCGCGGAATTGCAGACCGTGATGTTCGCGTCCCGGAATTCCAGCGCGCGGGCGAGCAGATTGTCATGGATTTCCTGAAGGATTCCCGAGACGTTCTGGAGAAATTCCTCTTTGTCGAGAAACGCCTTCTCGGTCGGCGCCTTGTCCCGGCGCTGGAGGCAGACCTTGCGGGATTCGATGTCGCGCGGGCCGATCTCAATGCGGACGGGCGCGCCTTTTTTCACCCATTCCCATTTTTTCTGACCGCCCTGGAGATCGCGGGTATCGACGTGCGCGCGGATGGGATCGCCGTGGAAACTTTTCGTGGATCTCAGGGTATCGGCCAAGGCGTGACACGCCTCAAGTACTGCATCCCTAGTATCATCTTTAGGGGTCACGGGGATGATGACCACTTGCTGGGTGGCGACGCGGGGAGGGAGCACGAGGCCGTCATCGTCCGAATGAGCCATGATCAGGGTGCCGATGAGGCGGGTGGAGACACCCCACGAGGTGGTGTGGGCGAACTCCTGTCCGCCTTCGCGGCTGGCGAAGGTGATGTTCTGCGCTTTCGAGAAATTCCGGCCGAGGTAGTGGGAGGTACCGGCCTGGATGGCCTTTTTGTCCTGGACCATGGCCTCGACGGTGAGGGTCATATCCGCGCCGGGAAAACGCTCGTTCTCGGTTTTCTCCCCGGGGATGACCGGGATGGCGAGATGGTCGCGGAGAAATTCCTCGTAGAGACGATGGATCATGCGGGTTTCCACAAGTGCCTCGTCGCGGGTCTCATGGGCGGTATGGCCTTCCTGCCAGAGGAACTCGGCGGTGCGGAGGAACATGCGCGGACGCATTTCCCAGCGCATCACGTTCGCCCATTGGTTGATGAGAAGGGGGAGGTCCCGGTAGCTCTGCGACCCAGCGGGCGAAGGCGGCTCCGATGATGGTCTCGGAGGTAGGTCGGATCACGTAGGGTTCCGCGAGTTTACCGGTGGGGATCATCTTGGTCTTTCCGGTTTCCTCGTCTTTCACCGCCTCCAGACGGTGATGGGTGACTACGGCGCACTCGGTGGCGAAGCCTTCCGCGTGCTCGGCTTCCTTTTCCAGATAGGAAAGAGGGATGAGCAGGGGGAAATAGGCGTTCTGATGGCCGGTCGCTTTGAAACGGCGGTCGAGTTGCTGCTGGATCAGCTCCCAGATGCCGTAGCCCCACGGCTTGATGACCATGCAGCCGCGCGTCTCGGAGTTTTCCGCGAGGTCCGCGGCCTTGATGACTTGCTGATACCACTCGGGGAAATCCTCCGAGCGGGTAGGGGTGATGGCGGTCTGATCTTTGGACATGGCTTAGACACACACAGTGACCGTATCGGAGGTGGTTTTGCAAGCCGTGTCCTCCGGGATTTCAATGCGGATCACCAGCCTGTGGGATTTTCCGGGACATGACTTTCGAGTGTACCCGAGCGAGCACCACATGGCCAGTTCGCCCGGGCCGGGAATATGGGAGATATGGCTGTAGGTCCCGCCACCGGGGCAGACGGGGTTCTGAAGATATCCCTTAGGCCCTTCACGTCGGTAAGCACGCTGATCGTGGCGCCGGCGGGTAGTCCGCGCATGTTCTGGTAGGAGCGGACACCCATCTGCGTATTGCGGATGTTGGTCACGCAACCGGTGCGGTCGGATCCGCGTTTCCACGCCCGCGCACCGATGAAGAGAATGGTGATGAGAGCGAGCATGAAGAGAATGACGACGGTCATCTCAAGCAAGGTCATGCCGGAGCGGATTCCGGCATGGACTGGACGGTGGGGATTCACTGAAGCAGGGGGCGCTGGGTGGGGCTACCCAAGGAACCCGGAATGTAACGTTCGGAGCGCGGTCCGTGCATCACGCGTTCGCGTGGGGTGGTAGTGAACGCCGCATCCCGATGCAATCACCTCGGATTTTCCCGGAGGTCATCACGAAGAACCCACTTGTGACTCACGATCGTTCCACTGTCTCCACCTAGATCGAAGCACCCGTCGTAGAGCACCCTGAAGACATCGACGGTCTGCCGCGCCTTTCCTCGACTTCGGGCCTCGCCCGAGCGCACCTGCGACATTCTCTTTGAGAAAGCGATTTACTGGCGGTGGAGCCTAGACGCCGGGTGTCTTGGAATGCGCGTTCTGCGGGAAGTCGAAGGTCAGGACGAGCGGTCCGGTTCCCGTGTTCTCGATTTCGACACCGCCGCGATCAAGCGCGGCCTGGGTGATGAATCCGATCTCGGGATAGAGTTCGCCAAGTTTCATGTCCTGGTGGTATCGCACTTCGAGTTTCCCAACCCGGCCGCTCCCGGCATTCGTGTGGAACAGCGCGGTGTTCTCCGGGCAGAATCTGGTCTTGCTACCGGGCGCGACGATGAGGCGGAGAATCGAGGCCTTCTGATCGCCGAGCACATCACCGTAAACAATCCACTTCGCATCCACTCCCTCGCCTGAAAATTCTTCTGCGGTGATCGCCGGACGCGAATTCTTCTTCACGAAGTCCGGGTCCTGATTCGCTTCGAAGTCAAAGGTGTCCACCAGGAACTCCCAGTCTTCGTGTTTGTCCTTCGGGAAGTCCTCTTCCCGGCAGGCGTAAAAGGCATCGGCGGCCCCGATGCGGCCGTCGAGCGTGCGATCCTCGGCGAGAAAATGTTCATCCATCGTGACGTGCAGCTCGTGCGTGCAAAGGTCGGTCGGCGAATGAAGCACGCCGTTCGGCATTACAAACCCGTTGTCAATGCTCATCATGGTATGGGGGGACAGATGACGGACCCCATTGTACTCGCCTTCGCCCCAGCCCTTCATGCACTTGAGGAAATCATCCTTCGTGACGAACGGATACAGCCCCATGGCGGTGGTGTGGTAATGAGAGGGATTCACTCCGGGGTTGTCGTAGGAATTGATGTCATACACTTCCCACTTTGCCCAATGGAGGTGATGCGGAATCGGGTTCAGGTTATCGAATTTTTTGGACACGATCGGCCAGGTGACCTCACCGAACAATGACTTCGAAGTAGCCGTGACTTTCTCACCGATGACGGCGTTTGGATTGGTCGTGATCAGATCCTGGAGTGAAATGACCTGGCCGTCCGGCGTGAGGACGTGTGCTTCCCCTTCACGGAATGGCGCTTTTCCCGTGCGGGTGTCGATGACGCCAGTCACGATAGGCACGGTGCAGCACATCCAGACTTCATCGAGACCTGTCCCACCCATATAATCCGGGTAGTACGATTCCTCATCCAGGCGAAGGCGCTTTCCTGGCGAGCAAAATGTCCGTCCGGCATAGCGGTGGAGAAGCTGCAGCACCCCGTCGTTTTGATTGAGGCAGTCATCGAGAATCGAATCCGATCCTCCGGCTATCACATCCAGTTGGGGGTATTCGTGTAGTTTTTCCGCGAGAATTGAAGTCGAATCAGCCATGGGGGACGGATTCTTAAGATTTGGAAAAAGAGAAGCAAGAGTGAATATCTCCGACTCGCGAGGAAGACGCCAGGCAGCGGCTTCTTTCCTGAGTCAGGCTTTTAATCGAGCCACCCGGCTTTTAACTTTTCCGCTTTCCCCAGGGCATCCGTGCCAAGCAAGGTCGAGTGTCCCATTTTCCGCATGCCTATGGCGCGGCGTTTTCCGTAGAGGTGGAGGGTGGCGGCTTCGGTTTTTAGAAGGGGTGTCCAATCCGGCGGAGTGGTTTCGCCGGGCCAGAAGTCGCCGAGCAGATTGAGCATCACGCAGGGGGAGACGAGTTTCGTGGAGCCGAGGGGGAGGCCGAGGGCGACGCGGAGCTGTTGCTCGAACTGGGAGGTGGCGCAGGCGTCTATGGTGTGGTGGCCGGAGTTGTGCGGGCGGGGTGCCATTTCGTTGACGACCAGGGAGCCGTCGTGGTTTACGAAAAACTCGACGCCTAGGATGCCGCGGTAGTCGAGGGCTTCGGCGACCCGGGTGGCGATTTTTTGGGCTTCGGATGTAGTCGCTTCGGAAATTTCCGCGGGGACGATGGAGACGTCGAGGATGTGGTTGCGGTGGCGGTTTTCGGCGGGATCGTAGGTGCGGATTTCGCCATCGGCGGAGCGGACGACCATGACGGAGATTTCCTTTTCAAAGGGAACCCATGCTTCGAGGACGGCGCGTTCTTTTCCGAAATTCTCCCACGCGTCGGCGGGGTTTTCGGTGCCTTCCAGCTTGAGCTGGCCTTTGCCATCGTATCCGAAGGCGGCGGTTTTGAGGACGCCGGGGCCGTTGAGTTCGGACATGGCGGCGGTGAGGTCTTCGAGGGTTTCGATGACCCAGAAATTGGTGCAGGGGATACCGTTTTCCCGGAGGAAATTCTTTTCCCGCTCGCGGTTCTGGCAGATGCCGACGGCTTCGGGGGAAGGGAAGAGCCTGATTTTTTCGGCAACTCCACGGAGGGTGGCGAGCGGGATGTTTTCGAACTCGACGGTGGCGACGGTGGCTTTCTGGCAGAAATCCAGAAGTGCTTCAGGATCATCGAAAGGTTTGTCGATTACCGAGTCGGCTACCTCGACGGCAGGGGCTTCGAGTCCACCTGTCCAGACCACGGAGCGCACTCCCATGCGCCGGGCGGCGAGTGCGAGCATACGACCGAGCTGGCCGCCGCCGATCACGCCGACGGCCTGTTGTTTGTCCAATGGGAAGAATACGGAGGCTGACATGGGAATATGGAGAAGGGTTTTTCAAACCCTTTGCGGAGGAATGGGGAGATGGCTTGGGTCTGTGTCGAAGAGGTTTACCGCAGAGGCGCAAAGGTCGCAAAGGGGCGCGGAGGAAGACTTGGGCTGCGGAGAATTGGGAAATCGGTTCGCTGGGTTTGTGTGAAGGGGTTTCAATACCCCGTGGGGCACACCGACCCCTTCTCCATATTTTTAATCCAGCTCTGGCAGGACTGCTTCCGAGACTTTCGCGGTTTGGTTTCTCCGGAACTCGGTGAGTTTCTCCGCCAATGCGGGATCATTCACAGCGAGCATGGCGACAGCGAAGAGGCCGGCGTTGGTGGAGCCGGCTTTGCCGATGGCGAAGGTGGCGGTGGGGATGCCGGCGGGCATCTGGACGATGGAGAGTAGGGAATCGACTCCCTTGAGGACTTTCGATTCCACCGGCACGCCGAGTACGGGGATCTCGGTCATGGCGGCGACCATTCCGGGCAGATGGGCGGCCCCGCCCGCGCCTGCGATGATGCATTCCAAGCCGTTTGCTTTCGCGCCTTTCGCATACTCTACCAATCGCTCCGGCGTGCGGTGCGCGCTGACGACTTCCGCATGATATTCCACACCGAAATCTTTCAGCACACGCGCCGCGTGCTCCATCGTCGGCCAGTCCGACGTGCTTCCCATTATGATGCCTACACTCATGAGTGGCGGAGCTTGCGCCGCCGACTCCGCCGCGTCAATCCGGTTCCGGACCCTTGGCGCGGATCGTGGGAAATCCCTTGGGCGCAACGTCTGTTCAGTGCTTGAGAAGGGGTAGAGGCAGGTGATCCCTCTCAAGGACCATCCGTTCGGTGAGTCGGAAGAGCAGATCGTCGCGGATCTTTTCATTGGCTTCCGTCCAGAACAGGTTGCTCAGCTCGGAGGGATCGTTCCGCAGATCATACATCTCGAAAACGGGGCGTTTCTCCGGATCGTAGATGGTCTGGAACGGTTCGTCGAGAGAGCCGGTTTTCGCCGCCGTATTGATGACTTTCCACGCGGGAAGGCCTTGGAAATCCACCGGGACGTAAGGGATGGAGGGGATGGCGTTGTAGATGAGCTTGTATCGTTTGCCGATGATGGTGCGGGATTGGTCGAAAGCGGCGGAGCCGTAGGGGAGGCCGACATGCGGTCCGCGCTCGCCGAAGACGAACTTCCGTTCCGTATAGGGCTCGCCCCTGAGGAGGGGGGCGAAGGACTTTCCGGTGATTTCGTCCGGGATCTTCCGGCCGGTGATTTCGAGGAAAGTGGGCGCGATATCCTCACCGGAGACGATCGCGTCCGAGACGCCGGGCTTCACCACACCGGGCCAGCGGATCAGAAAGGGGACGTTGAGTCCGTATTCGTAGAGAGTGCCTTTCCCGCGCAGGACCGCGCCGCCGTTGTCGCCCATGAAGAGGACGATGGTGTTGCCGGCGAGTCCGCGTTTTTCCAGTTCTTGGAGAACCGTCCCGAAGTGGGAGTCGAGGCGGGCGATCTCATCGTAGTAGTTGGCGAGATCCGCTCGGGTTTCGGGGAAATCCGGATAATGGGCGGGGAGGGTGAGCTTGGCTGGATCGTGGCGGTAAGGGTGGACTCCGTCGTCCCAGGGGCGGTGGGGATCGGTGAAACATAGCTGGAGGAAAAAAGGTTTTTCGGCCGGGACTTCGTCGAGGAACTGTCGGTACTGGTGGATGGAGATGAGACCGGCCTTCTGTCCGTCGTGATCGGCACCGGTGCGGACGGAATCGAAGCGGTCGCCGGCGGTATGGAGGTGGTGTTTTTCGTGGATCGCTTTGGAGACGGGATCCATGGCATCGCCATCGAGATGGTGCGTCCGACCGGCCAGACCGGTGAAATACCCCGCGTCGCTGCGGAGGATTTCCGGGAAAAGAACGACGTCTTTCTGAAGCGGAATGGTGAAAAGGGTCTGCTGGAGGGCGACCGGCGAGCGTCCGCTGAGAATGGATTTCCGGGAGGGGGCGCATTGCGGCGCGGTGGTGTAGGCGCGGTTGAAACGCATGCCCTCGGCAGCGAATTTGTCGAAGTTCGGGGTTTTGATATCCGGATTCCCGTAACAGCCGAGGTGGGGGACGGAGTGGTCGTCCGAGAGGACGAGCAGGATGTTTGGTTGCCCGGCGGCGCGGAGAGCCACGAGCAGAGCGAAGAAGAGGAACAGCGGTTTCATCCCGGAGATACTGGACGTCGGGAGAATCGGGGTAAATGGTGAAAACGGATCTGCGGGCGGGTGGAGTGGTCCTTATCTGGCGTGAACCTTACGATCAGAGTCACATAGTCGCAAAATTTATAGCCGTTGACGTGACAATCCGTAGCTGTGCAAGCTCCATCCGATATGAAAAATGACCTCCTCCCGATATCGGCACTGCTTGCCGTATCCTCTCTCGCTGCCAATGCGGCGGTCGTGGTGCCTACAACGGAAAACTTCGACACGATCACCGACATCACAACCCCGGGGTTCAATCACTTTCAAAACAATCTGGATGTTTCCTTCGTCGGTAGCGGCGCTGGTAGGCACGTCAACCTGCTCAACGACGATGGGGGCAATAACAACTTCCTAGGATTGGGTCGTTTGCAGGACGGCGGTGGGAACGATATCAAGAATTTTGTTTCGATGTCATTCGATATCAAGGCGACCTCCACCGCGGCGGCAAATTATAATTTCACGGTCCGGTTCTCCGGTAATTACGAGCCGGTGGGCGGAGGAGCCACGAAGACTTTCCAAGAGATTGCCCGGGCGACTTTCAATGCGGATCCGAGTGACAACATGGGCAGCATCGCCCTTCACAACGGCAACCTGAAGGGAGCCAACGGATGGGATCAGAGCACTTTTCATACGATCCGTCTGGATGTGGACATACCGAACAACCGGTTTTCCACCTATTTCGACGGGATGCTGAGTGGCGACGGTGTACGTCCTCTGGCCAAGACCGATATCGGAACCTTCAACTACTACAATGATGTCCGGTTCGATCTCAACAATTCGAACGGCGGCGAGGTCCAAATCGACAATTTTTCGATTACCTCCGTTCCCGAACCGAGCGGTGCGATGTTGCTGATTCTTGGTTCCGTAGGGATGGTGATGAGCTGCCGCCGTAGGTAGTTTGTCGATTCGATGGGCTAGAGGAAGCGGGGGCGACCGACGATTGCCCTCACGCTTTCTTTGTCATGAGAACAGGCTGGTGATGGGCTTGGCGGGGAGGGTGGTGTCTTTTCCCGAAACGGAGAACTTCTGGCCGCCGGGCGCGGGGGATTCGTATTTTTTGTAATCGATGCCCAGGGCCCAGGCGATGGTGGTGTTGAAATCGGCCGGGGTGACGTGGGAGTCCTTGGGACGGTTTCCGGTTTCGTCGGTTTCTCCATGGATCGCGCCGCCGATGGCACCGGCACCGGCGAGCAGGCAGGTGTAGCCGAAGGGGTGGTGGTTGCGGCCGGCGTTCGCATCGATGAAGGGAGATCGCCCGAACTCGGTGGAGACCACGACGAGAGTGCGGTCGAGCTGACCGGAGGCTTTGAGATCGGCGAGCAGGGCGGCGATGGGTCTGTCCATACTGGCGCATTGCTCGGCGACCTGTTTGTGGTTGTCCACGTGGGAGTCCCAGCCGTCGAGGTCCACCTCGACGAAGCGGACTCCGCGGGCGGTGAGACGCTTGGCAAGCAGGCAGCCCTGGCCGAAGGAGGTGAGTCCGTAGCGCTCGCGGGTTTCGGCGGTTTCCTTGGAGAGATCGAAGGCATCGAGATCCTCACTGCGCATCATGCGCACGGCGTCATCGTAGAGGCCGGTGTAGGCGCGGACATCCTTGGAATCGTATTTTGATCGGAAACGGGAATCGAGTTTTCCGGCGAGTTGGAAGCGTTTCTGGAAACGTTCGTCGGAAACGCCCTCGGGCAGGGTGGAATTCTGGAGACCTTCGGATGGATCGGAGACGGGGAGCGGGTTGTGGATGGATTCGAAAAATCCGCTCAGGGGGTGGTTGGCGAGGGAGCCGACGCGGATGTATTTCGGCAGGTTTGCATTGCGCGCGGTGGAGAGCTTGTCCACCCAGGAGCCGAGTGCCGGATGGGCGACGACCCCCCCTTCCGCCGGGTATCCGGTGTATTGAATGTACTGCCCGGGCGCGTGGTTTCCCTGTGTGTGGAACAGGTTTCGGACCTGGGCGATCTGATCCATCTGCCTGGCGAGAAGAGGGAGCTTGTCGGTGACGCGGATGCCGGTGGCGGAAGTTTTCAGCGGGGTGACGTTTCCCTGGATCGCGGTTTTCCCCGGCTTCAGATCGAAGGTGTCGAGATGGCTCATGCCGCCTCTCATGAACAGGTAGATGACGCTGTCCGCCTTGCCTCCGGCGGGGGTGTTCGCGGCGAAGGCACGGGGGGCGATCGTCACGCCAAGGCAGGTGGTGGCGAGGCCTTGGATGAAGCGGCGGCGGGATGGATCGGACATAGGTTTGAAGTTTCGAAGTGCGACTTCCAAGGAAGCCTTGGGTCGTGCTATCGGATGAAGATGAATTCCCGGGAGTTAAGGAGGGACCAGGTCAGGTCGGTGAAGCCTTCCGGGGTGGCGATGTGCAGGCGGGAGCGGATGAGCGCGGTTTCTTCGGGGAGCGGGAGGCGGGAGAGGATGGAGAGGTAGATGAATGAGATTTTTGCCTCATCCGAAGAAGCTTGGGACCAATCGCGATGGAGCGGGCTGCCCTCGCTGACGATGATGTCCAGGATGGGACCGTTGAGCAGGGTGAGCGCCTGGGGAGTTGTCGGATTGCTCCATTGGTCCTCAATGGTCTCGCGGGGAGCCTGGCCGAAGAGGGAGAGGAAATGACCGGCGGGGGCGGGCTGGGGCAGCTCGGAGGCGCGGCGTAGATCGTCGCGATTGAAGCCGTCCCGCTGGCGGGCGAGTTCTTCTTTCCGCTTCTCGCGCATCTGTTTCCGACGGTCGCCGAGACGGGTGGAGCGGTCGTCGATAAGGGCTTGGAGTTCCGCGCCGGATTTCACCTCGCGGGCGGCCCGGACGTAGGTCCAGTCGGGTTGGGGGAAATCGGTGAGACCTGAATCCACCTTGTCGGTGGCGAGAGTCATGAGGGAATCCCACACCTGCTCGGCGGAGGCACGGCGGAGCGCGGGAGGGGAAAGCGGGGATGTGGAACCGGGCAGGGAGGCCTCGCGCTGGTAGAGATCGGTGGAGTAGAGGATTTGGAGAAATTTCCGCATGTCGTAGTCGAGCCGGACCATGAGGCCGGCGAGAAAGCGGGCGAGCTCCCGGGCTGACGGTGTGCTCCGGAGCGGTGATTTCCGTGAGATTTCCCATGACGGGATAGCCGAAGACCTGCTGCCACAACCGGTTGGCGATGACATGGGAGAATTTCAGGTTCTCCGGGGTGGCGGCCCATGCGGCGAAAACATCCATCGGCCGGTCGCCTTTGAAACCTTTGGCTTCCAGAGGCGGGACTCCGCCGAAAACGGGAGCGGGCTCGACGTGTGCTCCGGGTTTGCCGTCGTCATACTGGTAGTCGTTTGGAAGGCGGGAGCTGAAGGTTCCGGGAAGGTTGAGCGAGACGCTGCCGAAGCCTTCGTCGTGCCCGAAGATCTGCTGGGAGGCAACGCGACGGTTTCCCTGCTCCGAGAAGATGTCCTTGCGGTGCGCCTGCTCCGCTACTTTTTTCTCCACCTGGTGGGCGGTCTCCCAGGGGATATGTTTGAAAAAGCGGGATTTCGATTGGCCGACTCCGCCGTAGGTCTGGGAGAAATATCCGTACATCTCGTAGTAGTTCCGGCGCGAGATGGTGTCGTAGGGATGGTCGTGGCATTGGGCGCATCCGATTGAGGTGCCGAGGAAAACGGAGACGTTGGCCTCGTAACCGGCGAGGCGGTTCTTGCTGTCTTTCAGGTGCAGGCCGATCGCCGGATTTTCGAAGGTGTAGCCGCTGGCGGTGAGCATTTCCATCGCCCAGTCATCGTAGGGCTTGTTCTCCGCGAGCGATTTTTTCAGATAGACGAGCCAGGAGTCCTTGAGGTTTCCGAACTGGTCGGAAGTGGCGCGGAGCACGTTCGCCCAGTAATCGAACTGGCGGCTGACGTGGGCGGGGGAGGAGAGCAGGGAAGCGACCAGCGCGGGGCGGTCGAGGGGGTGGGAAAGCGCGGTGGTGGCTTCCTCAAAAGTGGGGACGCGCCCGGCGATGAGCAGGTAGGTGCGGCGGAGGAAATCCGCGTCCGGCACGATGGGGGAGTCATGCGCGGCGGGGTTTACGGCTGCTACGATGCGGTCGATCTCCGCGGCGGCATCGCCGACATCCGGTGAAATTTCCCGGGAAAACTCGGAGAGACCCGAGTTGCCGCGATCCACGGTCGGGTGCTCGAACTTCTCCCAAGTTCCGAAGTCCGCTCCATCGTCGATCCACTGCCTGATTTTCCCGATGGCGACGGGGGAAACCGAGGGTGCCTTGCCGGCGGGCGGCATGGCTTCGTCGTCCTCCTTGGGCAATTCCAGCAGCTCGAGAAGGTAGCTGTCCGAGCTGTCTCCGGGCGTGAAGAGAGGTGCGTCTTCGATGGCGTGGAGGAACGCTTGTTTGGAATCGAGTTTGAGTTTTCCCTTGGGTTTGGAGAGCCGCTCGCTGTGGCATTTGAAGCAACTGACCTGAAGGGTCGGGAGGATGTCTTTCTTGAAATCGACGTTTTCCCCGCGAGAGGAAGTGGCGAGCGCGAGGGCGAGCAGCGGGCTGCGGAAACTTGCTGGAATCATGCTTCGGGGAGAAAAGTCGGCTGTTCGGGAGGTAGTGGTCTTGGAAATTGGCGTGGGATCACCTACCGGATCTCCGCATGTTACGGGATTTTGCGTGGATTTCTATCCGATATGTCCGCCCCGTGGGATCGGGCAATGGAAGGACGCGGACCGATTCGCCGGTCAGGCGGAGGGAGAGCGAAGTCACCGCCCGAGACTGTAATCCGCGACGACCATGCGGTGGTCGGTTTTCCGGGAGACCACGACTCCGCAGGCGAGCGGGCGGAACTGGCGGGTGGCGTAGATGTGGTCGATGCGGAGGATGGGGAAGCGGCGGTGGAAGGTATCGCCCCAGCCGCGACCGACCTTTGCGAAGGCGTCATCGAAGGTGGGGGTGAGCTGGCGATGGACGATGTCGGTGGCGCCCGCGTTGAAATCGCCGCCGAGGATGGTGGGTGTGGAGGGGAAGGAGGTGGTTTGTTCGAGGACCTGGAGCACGACGGAGAGTTCCTTGCGGCGGATTGCCCGGTTTTTCCGATGGATCGCGCGGGACTCGCTGCTCCACAGGCGCATATCGGTGGCGGCGATGGCGAGATGGAGGTTCACGACTTCGATTTCCGATCCGTCCGGCAGGCGCATGGTGACCTGTTGGTTTCTCATCATCGGGTTGCGGACCTCGCGGCGGATCTCGTAGCGGGTGACGATCCCGTTGGTCATGTAGGCGCGGTAGTCACCCCGGCCACCGTAGAGCATTTCGGAAATGGCCTTCACCCGGTGAGGGACGACCTGCTGGAGCAACACGACATCCGGGTCCCAGGCTTTCAGGTCTTCAGCTGCGTTCCCCTTCCCGAAGCTGGCACAATTCACCGTGGCGATGCGGAGCGGGCGGGAGCCGTCCGGTGCGGTGCCCCGGGCTTCCGTGATGGGCGGGTGGGCGAAATTCGAGAGGACCTTCGCCTCATCCATCGCCACGGAGAGCGTGACCGCCCACACTGCAGTGACAATGAGGGAGAGCGGGGCGCGCAGGAAGCAGAAGGCGAAAACCGAGAGAATCAGGCCGATCCCGCCCCAGAACCAGATGGGGAAAACGGTGAATGCGGCGAGCGAATCCGGCTGTCTGGCGTAACACCAGACGGTGAGCATGTGGATCAGTAACGAACCGATTACGAGGCTCCAACCGATCGCTCGCCTTGTTTTCGACATTTTGAGCAATGGTTAATCAAGAGGAACCACGGATGAACGCGGATGAACGCGGATGCCGTTACGATGAAAAGCTTTATAAAAGGCTCTTCCTTGGAATTTGAGTTTTGAAGTTTGAATTTTCACATTCCCGGTATTCCCAGGCCGCCGGTGAGTTTTTTCATCTCTGCCGCGGACTGCTCCTTGCCGAGGGAGATGGCTTCCCGGACTCCTTTGAGGACCAGATCCTGGAGGAAATCCACGTCTTCAGGATCGACGAGCGAGGGGTCGATCTTGATATCCAGCACGTCGCCGGCGCAGGTGGCTTTGACGGTGACTTTCCCGCCGCCAACGGAGACCTCGACCTCGCGTTCGGCGAGTTCCTCCTGTTTCGCTGCCAGGCCGGCCTGCATCTGCTGGGCCTGCTTCATCATTTTCTGTATGTTCATAAGCTGTTTGGGAATTTCTCAGGTCCCGACGACCCTGGCTTCGAATTTTTCAAGGGCCGCTTGGATGAGCGGGTCTTTGTAGAAGGTGTCCTGCTCGATGGGTTCCGGCGTTTTCTCCTCGGAAGCGGGCTGCGTCTGTGTGGCGGCCGTTTCCCGGATGGGGGCGGGTTCCGGTTCGTCATCGCCATCCGGGGCGCTTTCGACCAGGGCATCGAAGGCGGAGAGGGTGTCGGTGTTTTTTTTCCTCGCTGCGGGGTGCGTGGGTGGTGGTGCCGGAGCAGGTGCGGGAGTTTCGGCCACTGGCTCGGGAGCGGGCGGTTCCGTGGTTTTTTCCGCTGGTGGTGGTGCCTGCACGGGATCGGGTTCTGCCGGTGGTGGTGCTGCCGCAGGTGCCGGCGCGGGGAGGTGGTCGGCGCCTTTGGTGAGGACTTTGATCACATCGGTGATACGGACCTCTGCGAGGGTCTGGATAGCTTTGATAATCCCCAGCTCGAAGTGCAGGCGCTTGTTGGTGGCCCATTTCATTCGGCCCTCGGTTTCCGCGAAGACATCGATGGCGGAGAGGATGCGCTCGGGCGCGTATTCGTCCGCGTCATCGAGCAGTTTTTGCCAGAGATCCTCGGGAATGCCTTCTCCGTCCGCTGTGGGATCGAGTTTCGCGATGAGCAGGCCGCGCAGGCACCCGACGAGTTCGCCGAGGAGCTGGGAGAGTTCGCGTCCGCTCTCCGCCTCCGCCTGGATGAGGCGCAGGGCGGCGGGGGTCTCGCGGGAGAGCAGCTTCGAGGTGAGCTCCGCGACTTTTTCCCGCGAGGTGAAGCCGAAGACATCCAGCACGTTCTCCTCGTTGATGGTTTCCCCGCAGAAGGCGACGAGCTGGTCGAGCATGGACTGGGCGTCCCGCATGCCGCCGTCCGCGCCCTTCGCGATGGCCCACGCGGCGGTCTTGCCGAGCGTGATGCCTTCCTCGGAAGCGATGTGGAGCAGGTGGTCGGCGATGGTCTGGGTGGGGATGGGGCGCAGATCGAAGCGCTGGCAGCGCGAGAGGATGGTCGGCAGGATTTTCTGCACCTCGGTGGTGGCGAAAATGAATTTCACGTGCTCCGGGGGTTCTTCAAGCGTCTTCAAGAGGGCGTTGAAGGCCGCGTTGGAGAGCATGTGGACCTCGTCGATGTAGTAGATCTTGAACTGGCCTTTCGCTGGTGCGTATTTCACGGATTCGCGCAGATCGCGGACCTGCTCGACGCCGTTGTTGGATGCTCCGTCGATTTCCAGGACATCGAGCGAGCGGCCCTCGGCGATTTCCTTGCAGACATCCTCCTCGGGGTCGAAATCGACCTTGGGGCCGCCGGAGCAGTTGAGCGCTTTCGAGAGAATGCGGGCGGTCGAGGTTTTTCCCGTGCCGCGCGGGCCGACGAAAAGGTAGGCGTGGGCGAGGCGCTTCTGCTCGATGGCATTGCGCAACGTGCGGACGACATGGTCCTGCCCTAGGACATCTGCGAAGGTCTTGGGACGATACTTTCTGGCGAAAACCTGGTAGCTCACGGGGCGGAGCATAGGCAGCTGGCGGGATTTGTCATTGTCGGTTTTTCACCGGGGACAATATTCCGGCAATTCACCGGGTGGAAAATCAGTTTTCGCTCACGCCGAAGCGGTAAAAACGCTTGCCTGAGCCTGGATTGGAATCGGAAAAACCAAGTGTTCCCGGGGATGTCTCCGATGCGGAGACGCCGGTAGCGGTGCGCCAGGTGCTTTGGCTACGGATGCGGCTGGCTACGGTTTTCCAGCTTCCTTGCTGAAGGTCGTCCGATGATTGGATTAGGAGGGTGAGCCCCGAGGTGTCAGAGTTGAACCGAAGTTCTCCGGTGAATTCGTTTCCGCCCGAGGATGTGGAAAAGGCTCCGAAATCCGGACTGGTGTATTGGATTCCGTTGAGAATCCCGTTCCCATCGGAGTCCTCGCTTACACCGGTGCCTGCTGAGCCGGGTGCGGCTCCGATGGTGGTCCAGACGAAATTTTCGTAACTGGGAGCGAGCCGGGTGATCCAGTTCCGGATGAGAGCCTGATTGGCGAGAGACATGGCATCGGAGGGGCGCATACGGTTTCCCTGCTGAGGGGCGGAGCTGTTGATTTTCTCAAAGAGGTAGCTACGGGACGGGTTGCCGGGATCGACGAGTTTCAGGCCGGGCACGAACAGGCTGGGCTGATTGACAAGGGCCGCGAGGCTGTTTCCCCGGGGTGAGATCCAGCCCACCGTTGTTTGCGGTGCCTGCACGGTGGCAGCCGGTGCAGCTCGCGCTGAAAATATCCTGTATGGTGGAAATACCCACGCCGGGGGTGAATGGCTGGGCCGAGAGGTCGTCGGCCGGGCCTCCCCGCCATTGCGCGATGGTGTAGGAGGCGTCCAAGTCGGTATCCGCCTGTGAGGTGACGTTCAGTGTGCCGGTGGCATATGTTTCACGGGCTGTCTCTTCGGCGAAGGCAAGGTTGATCTCTGTGCCCGCATCTGCGGTGAGGATGGGAATTGAGAAATATCCGAGTGCGTCCGTGGTGGTGCGGTGGGGGATTCCTGCAAGCGGGAGTTGGGAGTCCGGCAGGAAATCGCGTGCGCCGGCAAACCGAAAAGGGGGAAGCCCTCCGAGGTCAGACCGACATCGACAAGCGCCGGAGCGCCCCGGTGGGTGGTTACGCGTCCGGAGACTGTGGAAGTGGAGGTGAAAAACGTTTCTGTGACGGTTTCCGCCTGCCCTAACACAACTGAGATTCCGCGTGTGACTGGCTGGAAGCCCGGTGGGGCAGGAGCGGAGAGGCGCATGACGAATCCGCTATCGGTGAGAGGCAGGTTCAGGTTGCCGGTGTAGGTGCCATCCGCGAGGGTTGTCAGTTCATTGCCATTGGATCCGGTGCCGCTGGCGAAGGTGACAGGGGTGGATCCGTCAGTTTGGAAAAGGGAAACGGTGAATGCGGAAGTGGCCGGAGTGGGCGGGAGTTCACGACCATCCAGCACGTCCAAGTTAAGAGTTACCGCGGTGCTTGTCGTCGCTGTGACGGAGAGTTGCGTGCGATCGCTGACCACGCTGTCGGTGACGGTCAGCACGACCGTGTAGGCTCCTGCTGCCGTGTAGGTGTGGGTGGGGTTTTGCGCGGTTGAAGTTTCGCCGTTCCCGAAATCCCAGAACCAGTTCGTGATCGTGTGGGTGCCTTGGGGAGGAGTATCGGAGAAAGTGATATCAAATCGGGTTTCCCCGCTCGCCCCGGTAGGCGACGCGGTGAAGGAGGCTGCGGGTGGTGTTCCATTGGCGAAACGGTAGCGTCCTAGTTGGAAGAAGCTTGCCACCGCGGAGTCTCCGTTGGAGGAGGTATAATAAAGGTGACCGTCGGGGCCGAGCTGGAGATCCACTGCAACGACGGATTGCTCCCCACCAGTCCGCGCCACCTCCGGGGATAGGAGTCATGGTGTCCCAGTCGTCGCCTTCCAGGTGCATTTGCATCGGAGAGTGTGAAGCGGTGGATTCCGAAGGATGAGGAAACCATTCGCCGAGTAGAGAGTCGGCTGGTTATTGTGGGCGAAAGGGCCGCTGGTGCTCATCTCGATGCCGATCAGTGACGGGCCACCCGTGTGGAGCACTTTGAACAAAGGCGAATCGACGGTGAGGAAACCGCCGTTGTCACTTCCATTCCACAATCCGTTTCCCCCGGCTTTCACCATGGCAACGCGGTCGGTGGAGTCCCCGTTTTCGGAAATGTAGAGAGTATCGCTACGGGTCGGGTGGAAGGAAAAACGGAAGGGGTTGCGCAATCGGACGCCCAGACCCGGGAGCGAACGGAATCTGCCGTGCCGTCGTAGTGGGGGTTGTCCGGATGCGAGACCGGTGGAGGTATTCGACCCGCAGAATTTTCCCGTATCGTGCACTGATGAGATCCCGGGAAATCAGGGGATCGGGGAACGTCCGTCCGTCGTCGCCGAGAGTGATGAAGATGGCGAACGGATCAAGCGGTGGACGCCGATGTCACCGGCTTTATGGAAATTGACCTCTCGGGTAGACCGGAAACCAGAATGGTGGTGAAGAAAGTGACA
>CAVSNV010000003.1:0-484483 GCA_963729485.1 uncultured Verrucomicrobiae bacterium | reverse complement strand
CCCGATTCTCGAATGCCTGAGCGGCGGGGAAATGGCACCCCGGGATACAAAGCCCAGGCAAGCGGAAATCCAAGAATCGATTCCGCTCCCACCCTACCGATCTTTCAGGAACATTGTCTCTGAAAAGAATTTAACAGGAGAAAGCCAGCATTTCGGAGAGGCCGGGACACTCGGGCGAATCCGACCTACCGCAGAATCCGGCTCCGCCCGGTAGAATCAGGATGCGATTTTCATTCCTTTTCATTCTACTGCTTCCCGGGAACACGTTCGGGAAAGAGATCGAGGTGAGGAACGGGAAAGAGCTGCGGAACGCGGTTGCGGACATCACGGACGGCGACGTGCTCACCATTTTCCCAGGGAAATATCCGGCGGGCAACGCGGTGGCCGGGGTTTCCGATCTCACGATCACCGGCAGCGATCCGGAAAACCGCCCGGTATTCGAGAGCGGGAACGAGGTTTGGCATTTCACCCGGACTCCCGGTCTCACGTTGAAAAACATCGTGGTGCGCGGGCAGAAGGGGAACGGGATCAATCTGGACGACGGCGGCAAGTTGGATGATCCCGTTGCTGGAGTGACCATCGAGAACATTCTTGTCGAAGACATCGGTCCGAAGGGGAATTTCGATGGGATCAAGTGTTCGGGGCTTTCCGCTCTAACGATCAGAAACTGTGAGGTGGCGGGTTGGGGGGGCAGGCGATCGATTTCGTCGGTTGTAAGAATTCGCTGATCACGGGATGCGTGTTCATCGGAAAGCATGGATTTTCCCAGAATACCGGACCGCAGTTCAAGGGCGGTTCCGAGGGGATCGTGATCGAGAAATGCGAGTTCGTGAACGCCGGCGAGCGCCCGATCCAAGTTGGTGGCTCCACGGGAAAAGCATTTTTCCGACCGCTCGGTGCGAAGTATGAGGCGCGTGATATCACGATCAGGGACAACGTGATCAAAGGCGGGGTATGCGCGACCGCATTCACCGGAGCGACGGATGTGGATTTCGTCCGGAACGAAATCGTTTTCCCCGAGCAGTGGATTTTTCGTGTCCTACAGGAAACGAGAGGGGAGGGGTTCCTACCTTGCGGAGACGTAAGGATTCTCGAAAACGAGTTCGTTTTTCGTAGGAAGGATGTCATTCATGAGATGAATATCGGCCAAGGCACCGCTCCGGAGACCTTCGTTTTCACAAACAATGTCTGGCACGCGGAGGACGCGCCGGGAAAATCGAAACCGAAGCTGCCGGTTGCAGAGACAGGTGGAGTCTGACAAATAGCCTTCCACTTCATTTCTCCAGCGCGGCGAGAATCGCTGCGGCTGTTTGAGTCGCCTGGGTTTTCTGGCCTTTCGCGTTGTAGTCGGACGTTGCCGGGCTTGGTCCACCATTCGGGTTGATTGGGTTTGGTCAGGCTGTAGAGATCGTTGATCGCGATCTCCGGATGATCTTCGAGAACTTGCAGCGCGATCCCGTTGAACTTCTCCGCATCGCCCGCGACTCTCCCGGCACTCTCCCTCAGGAACCGGCGTGGTGGTAGCGAAAATCAGGCGGGATTCGGGATATGCCTCATCGAGAAATGTGGAGCATGGCTTCCAGGTTTTTCCTGTATTGCTCGGGGGAAGTGACTTGCTTCCCGTTGCGCTTGTCCATTTTCCCACCGTCGAGATACTTGAGATCGTGAAGGCCGACGTTGATCTGAATGACGTCCCATTTAAAATCCCAAGGCTTGTCCAGCTTGGAATCCGCCATGGTATCGCGCATGCGGGTCATCTTCGGAATGAAGGTCGAGGAGTCGCCACCGTTCTCATTGATCCGGTAGAGGTTCGCCTTCCCCGCGAGTTTCTCGCGTAGCTCAAGATGGTAATGAATCGAGATGGAGTCCCCGTAGATCAGGACGTTCGGGAGCTTGGGATCGTTCACCGGATAGGAGAACGCGGGATCTGAGTTGAAACGCTTTCCGACCAGTTTTTCCCAAGCGGATTCGGAGGTTTCGCCAAGAAGCGGAATGATCAGCAGGAGGAGAGTGACGAGGGTTTTCATTGCGGGAGACTCTAGTTGAACCGCGATACGCGGCAAGACCGGTGTATCGGATTTCCGGACACGGAAAAGGCCGCCGCCCTTACGGACGACGGCTCTTACCGAAACACAACAGAAACAACAGAAAATCAGTATTTCACGCCGCAGCCGTAAGGCTCGTTCTTGGCGTTCATAACCTCTTTGCCAGAAATCACGGCATCAAGGGCGTTTGCGAAAAGTTTGTCGGCGGAGTCGATATCGGCGGCATCGGTAGATGCCTTCGAGTCGATCGCACCAGTATATGCGACGATACCGTCGTTGGCGATGATCATCATGTGGGGAGTGACTTTGGCATCATATGCCTTGCCGATCGTGCCGTCGGAATCGACGAGGACCTCGGTCGCTCTTGCTACCCTCCGCCATGGTCTTTTCCCCGAGCTTGGAGCCTTCGAGATAGCCCTGCTTCCCTTCGGCGGATGAGTTGACCGTCAACCATACGACATCTTTTCCCGTGTAGTCGGCCTGTAGCTTCTGCATGTTCTTACTGGAATAATGCTTTTTCACGAACGGACAGTCGAAGTTGGTCCATTCGAGGACGACGATCTTGTCCTTGTAATCGGAGAGGCTGACTTTCTCGCCCTTGACGTTCATCGCAGTGAACGCCGGAGCTTTGTCTCCCGGGCTGGCTGCGAACGAAGTGGCGATGGCGAATGCTCCTGCCAGTGTTGCTGTGATGAGTGATTTCATAATTTGATGGTAGTTTGATTCAGGGACACAAATTGAGCGTCCCGATCCCGGCAACTTGTCTGTGAAATCTGAAATTTCCTCCTTTTTTTCACAAAAGTCCGTAAGTAGGGGCTTTTGCTGCCTACCGAATGAAGGTCGAAAGCAGGCCGATGGCGGCTTTGATCGAGTTCAGCGAGGCGGTTTCCTCTGCGGTATGGTATCCGGTTGTCGGGATCTGGAGGGTGGTTCCGTTGATATGGCCCTCGCTTGCGGCGGCGAGACGACCTAGCTCGGTCCGTCCCATCGAAGCGGGTTTCTCGCGGATCAGGTTCAGCTGCTCGATCCACTCGTCCTTGAAGGAATGGGAAATGCCGAGCACGTCGCAACGCGCCTCGATCTCACGGGTGAACTCCGGATCGAAGGGGAAACTCGCGTCCTTTTCCTCAGGACGAGATCTTGGGCGGAGGCGGCCTCCCTCGTCGGATACGGGCTGGTATCGAGCACCAGCAGGCGACTGGTGGTGATCGATTCCCGCTGGAGCCATGCGAGGGCGTAGCGCCAGCTTCTTCCCGCCTCCTCCTGGGCGGTGAAAAGCGCCGTGCCTTGGAATCCGATACTATATAGGTAGAGGATCAGGGCAACGCTCAGCACGTTGTCCAACTGGGCGGAGATGTGGGAGTCGGTGAGCGTGAGCCTGTCAAGGAAAGCGACCGGAGTGCCGGGCTCCAGATAGTCCAGGCCGTGGAGTTCGAAGATCAGGTTCAGGCGTTTCGGGCATAAGTATCCGGAGGAAATGGTACCTTGGCCCACATACGTCCCGGTGTAAGGCAGGTGGGCCTGGACACGTTGTCCGGTGAAACGGTCCGCGATGGAGGCTACCATCTGCTCGGAGACGGAGTCCCCGGTGAGTTCACCACGGTTCCCCGCGATGAAGGCCGCGTACTGGAACTCGTTCGGACCGGTGCAGACCAGGCCGTGCCGATCCACGTGCGCGGAGAGGATCACGCTTTCTGGATCGCTCCCTCTCGCCACCAGCACACCGCTGTGCCTTTCGACGGAAATGTCCAGCTCCTCAAGCTCGCGTCGCAGCACACGGAAAAACGAATCCTCCGCGCCCACCACCGAAGGCTCCCGGATCAGGTGGCGGAGCGTGATAAGAAAAGCGGAGAGATCGGCGGTAGGTGAGGGCTGCATCTGTGAACCGCAGGTTAGCAGAAAAGATTCCAGGCACGGGAGGGAAAAAGCGGCCCCCATGGGTGTGCCGGAGACTTGGACACCGGATTTTATTTTCGGTGACGGGTGCGGGCGAGGCAGTTCGCCTCAATCAGGGGACCGCCGATTGCGGCGAAGAATTTCACCTACAGGTCTCTCGGATGCACACAGATGCAGCGTAGTGATTTTTTCAATGTTTGCTTCGCTTGCATCGAATGAAAATTGCTCGACCGCCGGAGCAGGAGGCATTTTATGTCATGGACGTAGATCATGCGCCGACTCCCGGGCTGCAGGTTTCCCCCGCCAGGATTGGTGGAAGTTCGGCTCAATCCCGGATTGCAACAGGGAGCCTCACCTGCACGATTGATTCGGAAGACAGGATTTGTGCTGTGGTTTTCCGGAGGCCAATGATTGGGAGGGTCTTGGATCTCTGATTCTATTCATCGGCTGTCCGCGAATGTGAGGCATTTGCGCGACCTTCCCGAGAAGATGAGACTCCCCCACTGCGGGTAGGCCTGCGGAGATCGCGGCGTCAAGTGGGCCGTCTTACTGTATTCCGGGGTTCTCCTTCGGCGAGGGTCCTCCGGATGGTCCGTGGCGGCTATTTCACCCAGGCTCTGAATCACAAGTCGCGATCGGCCATTGTTCGGGTCTGAACAAGAGAGAATCTTGTGTAGCCACACGATCATGTCTGACGGTCGTTTGAGAAATTCGGTGGTTTTCAGCTTTCTCGATTCGAATTCCTACTGCGGATCGACGCGAGTGTTCGCGATGCTATTTCGGTTCATCCGAGGAAAATGGTGACAGGGAGCGGTGGATTATTTCCCGGTACTGAAGCGGAGGGCTTGCTCGGCGTGTTTCGCCAGAACGATGGTTACAGGTCCATGCTCCGGATCGAAATACTCACTCCTCGGCGAGGTGGCGGTCCAACCGTCGGGTAGGCTGGAACTTTTCTCGAAAACGATCTCGGAAGCGGGATCGATGATATTTCGGGTAGCTGGAAATACCGTGTAGGTGGAAGCGTCGATATCGAGTTCCGAGGGAATCGTGAGTGTGAATAGGAGAGCATTGTCCGACGCGACGATCTCCAATCCGGAATCGGGGATTGGCTGGGGAAGCACAGAGTAGGCCTTTCCAACTGCGCTTTCATCGGAGTCGGCTTTCAGAATGAGTTCGGCCTTCCCGGGGAGACAGGTTTCGTCGTTGCAGGTGAGCCACGACAAAGTCGCTGAAACCGGAGGAACATCGCCCTCGAAACCTGCGGGCGGGGTGAGTGTGAGTGGAAAGTCGACGTGTCCGGAGTATCCGAATCCTGCGAGCCTCTCCGGTCATGAAACGGACCGGTGTGGGATATGAGATCTCCGCAGCCTTCCAACCTTCCGGAAGTTCGATCTCGATCGAGAGCGGCAGGCCGCCTTCGCCGGGATTTTCCCAGTAAGTGTGCCACCCGGAATCGATCTTCATTCGGATCACCGTCCGGATTTCCTTTCCAATCGACCCTGCGAGCCATTCCGCGGATGCTTTTCCTTCGCCGGATGCCGATATCGCGAAGGAAATGATTGCAGAGAGCGTCAGGAAAATGGTTTTCATGCCCGGAACGTGGCCCCGTTTCCCGCGCCAGGCAAGGGTCTGGTAGGAAACGGGATCGGGATTCGGCATTTTTCTTGAGAGGCGGGGATTCCGCGCCAAGTATTTTACCCATGTTGAAAACATATATAGGAATTGGTGCCGCACTCGGAGCGGCGATGGGAGCAGCCTTCGCGGAGGTGAAAACGGAAGCCGGAGACGGTGTGTTGAAGTTTACAGGAGGGGAGGGGCCGGGACAGGGGAAACACGTGGTCTTGCTCGCGGGAGATGAAGAATATCGATCGGAGGAGTCGATGCCGATGCTCGCTAGGATTCTTGCGGAGAAACACGGATTCGATACCACCGTGCTTTTCTCGGCGGACAAGGACGGGACGATCAACCCCAAGGCTGTCGGCAGTCTCGAAGGTGCCGAGGCTCTCGATTCCGCGGACTCGCTGGTCATGCTTCTCCGTTTCCGCGCATGGGATGACGGGACGATGAAAAAATTCGAGAGCGCGGTCGATCGGGGAATTCCTCTGGTGGCGTTGCGCACCAGTACTCACATTTTCAATTTCCCGAAAGAAAGCCCTTGGGCGGAATGGTCCTGGAATCATGAGAACGGAGGCTTCGGCAAAGCGGTCTTCGGTGAGACCTGGGTGAGCCACTGGGGAAAACACAAGCTGGAGGCGACCCGCGGGGTCGTGGAGCCGGGGCAGGAGAAGAACCCGTTGCTCAATGGTGTCGTGGATTTGTTCGGCGATTCGGACGTTTACGAGGCGGCGCCTCCGAAGGACTCGGAAATTTTGATCCGTGGGATTGTTCTCAAGAACATGGATAAGGACGGCGATCCTGCCGATTACAGCAAAAAGACCGCTGCTGGCACCGAACAGAAAGTCAACGAACCGGCGATGCCCGTGGCGTGGACGCGCGAGGTGGAAAACGAAGCGGGCACCACCAACAAGGTGCTCACCACCACGATGGGAGCTGCCACCGACCTGGTGAACGAAGGCTTGCGCCGTCTCGTCGTGAACGGAGTGTACTGGGGGCTTGGAATGGAGGTGCCGGAGAAGGCCGATGTCTCGATCATCGGTGAGTTCGTTCCAACGAACTACGGCTTCGATGGTTTTCAAACCGGGAAAAAGGCAGCTGATTTCGCGAAATAGTCGGCCTCGAAAATGCTTGGTGACGAAGGTATAGGCCTTCGTTACCTTTTGTGCCTCACAGCTCGCATTTCCACTAGAAACCCACAGCAATTACACATCACATGCAGCAGGAATTGGAACTCGATACTCACCAGAAAGCCCTCAAAATCAATCTCGATCCCCGTTGGTATGGCACCTTCGCGGAAATCGGCGCCGGCCAAGAGGTCGTGCGCTGGTTTTTCCGCGTCGGCGGAGCGGCCGGCACCGTCGCAAAAAGCATGTCCGCCTACGATATGACCGTCAGCGACGCCATCTACGGCAGCGGCGACCGTTACGTCTCCCAATCCAGGTGCCAGGCGATGCTTGACCGCGAGTTCGGCCTTAATCTGGAAAGGCTCAACGACCAGCGTGGCGATAACACCGCGTTCTTCGCCTTCGCCGATACCGTCGTGGCGCGCTCTTACAAGGGCGGAAACGAATGTCATGGCTGGATGGGATTGAAATTTCAGTCCCGGCCCCACGATGAACCCAGCCAGATCATGATCCACGTCCGCATGCTCGATGCCGAGGCATCGCTTCAGCAGGAAGCACTCGGAATCGTGGGCGTGAACTTGCTTTTCGGGGGATTCTTCCTCCACCATGAGCCGGAATTACTCGTGGAAAGCCTTTTGGACAAATTGACCACCGGCCGGGTGGAGATCGATATGATTAAATTCGAAGGCATCGAATTCCGCGCCGTGGACAACAGGTTGATCGCACTTAAACTCGTCCAGCTTGGCCTCAGCGGAGCGGCCATGTTCGGCTCCAAGGGGGAGGTTCTCCAGCCTTCGGAAGCGCTCTACAAAAAAGCGGTCCTGGTGGAGCGCGGAAGCTTCCGGCCTCCCACGAATGTGAATTTCGACATGCTCGAGTGTGCGCTGAAAAAGTTCACTGCAGATCCCACGGTCGCAGAGAAAGACGTGTTGCCCATTTTCGAGCTCACCATGCGGAATCTCCTCGCTGGTGGCAAGGAAGTGGACAGGAGGGACTTCCTTGCCCGGGCGGATCTGCTCGCAGCCTGCGGGATGACCGTCCTGATCTCCGATTATTTCGAATACTACCGCTTGGCCGCCTACCTCTCGTGGCGCACCAAAGAAAGGATAGGAATCGTGATGGGAGTTCCTTCCCTGATCGAGCTTTTCGAGGAAAAATACTACACTTCGCTACCCGGTGGAATTCTCGAAAGCTTCGGCAGACTTTTCAAACACAACCTGAAGCTGTTCGTTTACCCGCTCCGGAACGAGTCTGCCGAGAAGCCCACCACCGTCAATACGATGAAGGTTTCTACAGAGCTGACAAAACTTTTCGGATATCTCGCGGACCGGGGAAGCTTCGTGGAACTCGACAACTACAATCCCGACGTATTGAGCATTTTTTCCCGGGACGTCCTGTCGAAAATCAGTGCGGGCGACTCCTCGTGGGAATCCATGGTCCCCACGGAGGTGGCGGAATTGATCAAATCCCGAAAATTCTTCGGCTGCATTCCGGGCTGATCCGGAAGGTCGTCAGCGCCAACGGGAGGTAAGGCCAGCGTATGCATCGATCCTACGGTCCCGGAAGAAGGGCCAGATTCTTCTGAAATCCTCTACCTGGTTGAACTCAACCTCATGGTAGAGGATTTCTTCGTTTTCCGTGGAAGCTTTGGCTACAAGTTCGCCGTAGGGATTCGCGACAAAGGACTGTCCCCAGAACTCCGTTCCGTCATGAGTTCCCGCACGATTTATCGCAGCCAGATAGAGGCCGTTCGCCACCGCATGCCCGCGCTGCACCGTCTCCCAGGCACAATGTTGCGCTACGCCGAGTGTCTGCTTTTCCTCAGGAAGCCAACCGATCGCCGTCGGGTAAATCAATAGCTCCGCTCCTCCGAGCGCCATGAGCCTGGCGGCTTCAGGATACCACTGGTCCCAGCAGACGAGAACGCCGATCTTCCCGAACGCTGTGTCCCATACCGGCCAGCCGCTGTCCCCGGGAGTGAAATAGAATTTTTCTTCGAACCCCGGATCTTGGGGGATGTGCGCCTTTCTGTATAATCCCAGCAAACTACCGTCCGCATCATGAACCGCCGCCGTATTGTGGTACAGCCCGGGCCCCCTGTGTTCGAACAGCGACGAAACGATTACCACTCCGAGCTCTCCAGCCAATGCGCCCAAACGATCTGTAACCGGACCCGGAAGCCTATCGGCGAGATCGAATCTCTCAGTATCCTGCACCGTGCAGAAATAAGGAGTCAGGAAAAGCTCCTGTGTGGCGATGATTCGCGCACCACCTGATGCCGCCTCGCGGATCAGCGTTTCATGATGTTCGAAAGACTCTTCTTTCGTGGAAAACGTCTTGGACTGCAGTAGGGCGATTCTCGGCATGGCGTATGGTTTCGACCGGGACTCTGATCCGGATTCGGACGATTTCAAGAGGTAGCTTGCGCTCCCAGCTGCTGCGAAGAGGGTCTTTGGTCTCCCGGACTTACTAGGTATCTCGTAGTTGTCGAGAATTGGCTCACAAAAGAAGGTTCTCGGTTGGATCGGCGCGAAATCGCGAGGTATTTCAGAAGTCCGAAATGAATTTCCAACGCGTTTTCATGATTTCGAAATTCGCTTTCCCAGTAAAATCAAGGGGTTGCGAGTGACCCGAAAAAAAATCGAAATTTTCACCAGAAACTCATTGACCTGAGGGGGGTGGTTGGACTAGGTTCCGCCCGTCGACGCGACAAGCGCTGACACGAGAGACTGCCAGTCGGTCGCGGTAACAGCCGGGTGCGGATTTTGAATCCCACCGAGTTTTACCCGATCGGCTTTTTAGTCCCCTCGATACAAGTTCTTTGATAGTGTGACCCAGCGCGAAACGTGCCAGGTAAAGAAGAAAGTCCGCTAGGACGCTATTCCGAGTCGGGCAGCCGTAAGCAGGCGAGAATCGCGTTGGGATGGAAAAAAGATTGAATTGTGCGCTGCGCGTGGAAACGCGCGGTGAGTGGGGATGACCGCCTTCGGGTGGGAGGCCTCACAAAGGTCAATTTGGAATACGATTCTTTTAAGTAAGAACGCCAAACCGAATTTTATACGGAGAGTTTGATTCTGGCTCAGAATGAACGCTGGCGGCGTGTTTAAGACATGCAAGTCGCACGGAATGAGAACGGTATTTATATTGTTCGATTTTAGTGGCGCACGGGTGAGTAACACGTGAATTACATGCCCTTGAGAGGGGGATAGCCCGGGGAAACCCGGATTAATACCCCATGGTATCGCAAGATTAAAGGTGGCCAGCAATGGCTGTCGCTCAAGGATTGGTTCGCGCCCTATCAGCTTGTTGGCGAGGTAACGGCTCACCAAGGCAATGACGGGTACCTGGTCTGAGAGGACGATCAGGCACACTGGAACTGAGACACGGTCCAGACACCTACGGGTGGCAGCAGTCGAGAATAATTCACAATGGGGGCAACCCTGATGGTGCAACGCCGCGTGGAGGATGACGGTCTTAGGATTGTAAACTCCTGTCATCCGGGAGAAAGACCTGACGATTAATAGTCGGCAGGGTTGATAGTACCGGAAGAGGAAGGGACGGCTAACTTCGTGCCAGCAGCCGCGGTAATACGAAGGTCCCGAGCGTTATTCGGAATCACTGGGCGTAAAGGGAGCGTAGGCGGCGCGGTAAGTCGGATGTGAAATCCCGGGGCTCAACCCCGGAACTGCATCTGATACTGCCGTGCTAGAGTAATGGAGGGGTAGCTGGAATTCTCGGTGTAGCAGTGAAATGCGTAGATATCGAGAGGAACACTCGTGGCGAAAGCGAGCTACTGGACATTTACTGACGCTGAGGCTCGAAGGCTAGGGGAGCGAAAGGGATTAGATACCCCTGTAGTCCTAGCAGTAAACGGTGCACGCTTGGTGTGAGGGGAATCGACCCCCCTCGTGCCGGAGCTAACGCGTTAAGCGTGCCGCCTGGGAAGTACGGTCGCAAGACTAAAACTCAAAGAAATTGACGGGGACCCGCACAAGCGGTGGAGTATGTGGCTTAATTCGATGCAACGCGAAGAACCTTACCTAGGCTTGACATGCATCTCTAAGCACGTGAAAGCGTGTGACCATTTATGGAATTTGCACAGGTGCTGCATGGCCGTCGTCAGCTCGTGTCGTGAGATGTTGGGTTAAGTCCCGCAACGAGCGCAACCCTTGTGAACAGTTGCCAGCACGTCATGGTGGGAACTCTGTTCAGACTGCCCAGATCAACTGGGAGGAAGGTGGGGACGACGTCAGGTCAGTATGGCCCTTACGCCTAGGGCTGCACACGTACTACAATGCCCAGCACAATTAGAACCGATACCGCGAGGTGGAGGAAATCTGAAAAACTGGGCCCAGTTCGGATTGGAGGCTGCAACTCGCCTCCATGAAGTTGGAATCGCTAGTAATGGCGTATCATCTACGACGCCGTGAATACGTTCCCGGGTCTTGTACACACCGCCCGTCACATCATGGAAGCCGGTAGCACCCGAAGTATCGTTCGATCGGTCCTAAGGTGAAGCTGGTAACTGGGATGAAGTCGTAACAAGGTAGCCGTAGGGGAACCTGCGGCTGGATCACCTCCTTTCTAAGGAGTAAATGGCAAACGGAAGCCGGAAGGCAATGGCGACTCACATCGCTACCGTCACTGCCACAGGTCGAGCCCTATGAATAAAAGCTGGAACGCTGAAAAGCGGAAAGGCTGAAATGAAGAGGGTTGCGGAATCCGCGAGGACCGCACCTATGAACAACTAAAAACAGACCCGCGCGTGGAAGCACGCAGCGCGCAATCCGATCTTTTTTCCGTCATTTCCGTCCATCCCCTCTCCCTTGGAAAAGGGGGTATAGCTCAGTTGGTAGAGCGTCTGCTTTGCAAGCAGAATGTCTGCGGTTCGAATCCGCATGCCTCCACCAGTGGACCACTCGTCAACATCCCCGCAACGGGATGTTGTCGGTCCGAAGGAACCTCTGGGCCTGTAGCTCAGTTGGTTAGAGCACACGCTTGATAAGCGTGGGGTCGCTGGTTCGAGTCCAGCCAGGCCCACCATCCGCCTCCGGAGAGGAGGCAGGAACAGAAACGTCACACGTCACAAACGAGAGTCCGCTCTTTGACATCCATATGGAGAGAAACAATTTTCTGTAATGTATAAGAAGTAAGCTCATACGAGCCATTCTTACGCGATACTTGAAAGTATATTCGAATACCAAATACACAAATTTTTACGGCAAAGTCATTTTGACGAACCGCCTCGCACCGGAAACGGCGCGATGGGGTGAGTCGGGTGACCGTTAAAAGAAAGAACAGATCGCCGGGACTTCGGTTCCGGCAGTAATATGACTTCATTAACAGCTGATTTCGATTTTAGGAATCAAGCTATGAAGGGCACACAGTGAATGCCTTGGTGCTAACAGGCGATGAAGGGCGCGATCAGCTGCGATAAGCTTCGGGGAGCGGTTAATACGCTATGATCCGGAGATTCCCGAATGGGGTAACCTGATGGCGGTAATACGCCATCGTCCGTTTCTGAAGCCGATCCATCGCGAGATGAGAGAGGAAGTTAGGAAACGGCACGCGATACCCGGTGAAGTGAAACATCTCAGTAACCGGAGGAAAAGAAAGAGAATCGATTCCGTAAGTAGTGGCGAGCGAAAGCGGAAGAGCCCAAACCGGAGACTTGTCTCCGGGGTTGTAGGACCCCGACGTGGGACCTCGATGGATAGGTGAAGGACCTGGAAAGTTCCGACACAGAGGGTGAAATCCCCGTAACCGAAATCCAGAGAGGCCCTAGGGAGTTCCTGAGTAATACGGCACACGTGAAACGCCGTATGAATCTGCGCGGACCACCGCGTAAGGCTAAATACTAGTTAGCGACCGATAGTGAACCAGTACCGTGAGGGAAAGGTGAAAAGAACCGCTGTGAGCGGAGTGAAATAGAACCTGAAACCGTGTGCCTACAAGGTGTCAGAGCCCTTCGGGGTGATGGCGTGCCTTTTGCTTAATGAGTCTGCGAGTTAGTATGTGTGGCAAGTTTAAGCTCTTATGGAGCGTAGGCGAAGCGAAAGCGAGTCCGAACAGGGCGACCATAGCTGCACGTGCTAGACCCGAAGCGGAGGTGATCTACCCTTGGCCAGGTTGAAGCATGGGTGATACCATGTGGAGGACCGAACAGGTGAATGTTGAAAAATTCTCTGATGAGCTGAGGGTAGGAGTGAAAGGCTAATCAAACCCCGTGATAGCTGGTTCTCCTCGAAATGCATTGAGGTGCAGCGTTGCGTGTTGACCCGTGGGGGTAGAGCACTGAAAGGGCTAGGGGGCATACCCGCCTACCAACCCCTATCAAACTCCGAATACCACGGGGTAGAGCGCAGCAGTGAGACGGTGGGGGATAAGCTTCATCGTCAAAAGGGAAACAACCCTGATCAGCAGCTAAGGTGCCTAAACCATGCTAAGTGGAAAGGAGGTGGAATTTCACAGACAGTGAGGATGTTGGCTTAGAAGCAGCCACCATTTAAAAAGTGCGTAATAGCTTACTCATCGAGAGATTCTGCGCCGAAAATGATTGGCGATAAGCATGGTACCGAAGCTCTGGGTGTCACGTCCTGGGACGTGGCGCGGTAGAGGAGCATTCCCAACACGTTGAAGCGCGATGGCGACTGACCGTGGAGAGTTGGGAAGAGAGGATGCAGACATGAGTAACGATAAGCCGGGTGAAATCCCCGGCCGCCGTAAACCCAAGGTTTCCCGGGCTACGATTTTCGTCCCGGGGTTAGTCGGGACCTAAGGCAAGGCCGATAGGCGTAGCCGATGGACAGCTGGTTAATATTCCAGCACTTCCGAACCTTTAGCAGGGGGGACGCATGTGTGGAGACAAACAAGTGATTGAATTCCCAGGGGATGCTACGGCTGAACCGCATTGTCAAAACATGTGCCGAGAAAAGCCCCTGTGTATGCTAAGGAACCCGTACCGTAAACCGACACAGGTGGGTGGGTAGAATATACCAAGGCGTAAGAGTGAACCCTGGTTAAGGAACTCGGCAAATTGGCCTCGTAACTTCGGGAGAAGAGGTACCCAGATTTATCTGGGTCGCAGTGAAATGGCCCAACCGACTGTTTAGCAAAAACACAGCATTCTGCCAAGACGCAAGTCCAAGTATAGGATGTGACACGTGACCAATGCGGAAAGATTAAGGCAAGATGTTAGCCGTATTTATACTGGCGAAGCTTTGAACCCAAGTCCCCGTGAATGTCGGCCGTAACTATAACGGTCCTAAGGTAGCGAAATTCCTTGTCGGGTAAGTTCCGACCTGCACGAATCGTGAAACGAGTTGGGCGCTGTCTCAACCAGGTGCTCAGTGAAATTGTAATGGCGGTGAAGATGCCGCCTACCCGCAGAAGGACGGAAAGACCCTATAGACCTTAACTGTAAGCTGTCATTGGTTTTTCGATTTTCATGCTCAGCATAAGTGGGAGACTTCGAAGCCGTTCTTTAGGGAACGGTGGAGTCGCCAGTGAGATACCACCCTTGGGTGTTGGAAGATCTAACCTCGTGCCCTGAATCGGGCCGGGGAACAGTGTCAGCCGGTCAGTTTTACTGGGGCGGTATCCTCCTAAAGAGTAACGGAGGAGCGCGAAGGTGGGTTCAGCACGGTCGGTAACCGTGTGTCGAGTGCATAGGCATAAACCCGCCTAACTGTGAGACCTACAAGTCGAGCAGATACGAAAGTAGGCCTAAGTGATCCGGCGGTTGAATGTGGAATTGCCGTCGCTCAACGGATAAAAGGTACCTTAGGGATAACAGGCTGATTTCATCCAAGAGTTCATATCGACGATGAAGTTTGGCACCTCGATGTCGGCTCGTCGCATCCTGGGGCTGGAGAAGGTCCCAAGGGTCCGGCTGTTCGCCGGTTAAAGCGGCACGCGAGCTGGGTTCAGAACGTCGCGAGACAGTTCGGTCCTCTATCCTCTGTGGGCGTAGGAAAATTGAGGGGTTCGGTTCCTAGTACGAGAGGACCGGAATCGACGCACCTCTGGTGTACCAGTTGTTCCGTCAGGAGCATGGCTGGGTAGCTACGTGCGGACCTGATAAGCGCTGAAAGCATCTAAGCGCCAAGCAGTTCCCAAGATGAATTTTCCCTTAAGGATCGTCGAAGACTACGACGTCGATAGGCTGGAAGTGTAAGTGTAGTAATATATTCAGCTTACCAGTACTAATCATCCGACAGGCTTGAATCCTATTTCGGATTCGGATGTCTGAAAGTATCGCTGTCGAAGGACGGTGTGGCCCGATGAGGGCTTACGGACATCACGGTAACAGAAAAGCGAATATCTCCATATGGATGTCAGAGAGCGGGCAAGAAGGTAAAAGCTGAAAGGCTAAAAAGCTGAAAAGCTGAAATGGAAGAGTTCTTGTTTCAGCGTTTCAGATTTCAGATTTTCATCTTTTACGAAAAACAAACAGCTCAGTTCGTCAGAGTCCGGCCCCGAAAAATGCGGGGCCGCCCTCTGGTGACCAGAGCGCGGTGGAACCACCCGGTCCCATTCCGAACCCGGAAGTGAAACGCCGCAGCGCCGATGGTAGTGGGACGATAGGTCCTGTGAGAGTAGGTCGTCGCCAGGTATATGCCCTGCTTCAGTTAACACTGGAGCAGGGCGCTTTTTTTGCCCGCGATGCGGATCTTTTGACTGAGAAATTGCACCGTATTCGAAAGAACTCAGGGTATTCCGGGGTATTTTCTGCCGATGGTGGTTTTAAAACAGGTCCGGGTTCCGAGAGTTCTGAGAAGGTGTGGAAAACTCTCCATTGCCGTTTTTCTCCTTTGTGGCTCCCAAACTCACGCGAAAGATGAAAGTCGTTTCGAGCGTGGCCGGCAAATCTACGATTCTCTCTGCGCCGACTGCCATGGTGTGGACGGCGAGGGTGACGCGGTTGAATACGATGAACCGCTTTATGGTGATCGTAGTTTGAAATCACTGACCAAACGCATTGATCGCACCATGCCGGAGGATGAGGAGGATCTTTGTGTTGGTGAGGACGCTGCGGTCGTCGCGGAGTATATCTACGAGTCGTTCTACTCGCCGAAGGCACGAGCCAGGACTCATCCGATGAGACGTCAGCTCTCACGCCTTACTGCCAACCAGTTCCGAGTCTCAGTGAGCGATGCTTTCGGATTTTTTCATTGGAATTCAGGTCACTTGGAGACCGGTGAACAAGGTCTCAAGGCAACGTATTGGGGTGGCAGCAATTTCGGTGGGGGCCAAACTGACAACAAGCAGACAGACAAATCGAAAGTCACATTCCAGAGAAATGACAACTCGGTGAAATTCGATTTTGGTGAGGGATCGCCGAACGACGAATTGTTCGATCCGGAACAATTTTCGGTTCGCTGGGAAGGTTCACTGGTCGTGGAAGAAACCGGTCTGTATGAGATTTCACTCAAAACCCAGAACGGAGCGCGGTTGTTCATGAATGAGATCTGGGGCGATCCGTTGATCAACGGCTGGGTGAGTTCAGGAGAGAAGCTGAGAGAAGAGAACGTCTCTGTCTTCCTACTCGGGGGGCGTGCTTATCCGATTCGCCTGGACTACTTCAAATATAAGGAGCGTTTGGGGAGTATCGAGTTGGCATGGAAGCCGCCGAACGGGGTGATGGGGACGATTCCAAAAAGAAACTTATCCCCGGAGACCGTGAAAAAGCAGACATTTTCACTTCAAACCGTTTTCCCACCCGATGATATGAGTGATGGCTACGAGCGGGGAACGACAATCTCGAAAGAATGGCTTGTGGCTGTGAACGAAGGAGCGCTTGAAGCAGGTGATCATGCCCTTCACAACTTTCAGAGTCTGACCGGATGCAAGCCTGAGCAACAGGGAACCGAGGAAGGTTTCGCAAAGATCAGAGATTTTGTGAAAAAGTTCGCTTCGTTGGCTTGGAGGCGATCTGTCTCCGATGAGGCAGTCGGGCGTTTGTTGGGTTCCGAGCTCACACCCGCGGGCGTTAAGAAGGCAGTGGTCACCGTTCTTACTTCTCCCGATTTTCTTTATCCTGATCTCGCAGAGTCTCGATCGACTCCGAGCCAGATCATGGCGGGGCGTATTGCGTTAGCGATGTGGGACTCGCTTCCTGACAAAGAACTTTGGAAAGCCGCCGAGCAGGGAAAACTGGAGAGCCAGGATCAGATCAGGGCGCAGGCCCGGAGGATGCTTAGCGACTTACGAACCCGGGACAAAGTCCGTGGATTTTTCCATCATTGGCTGGAGATCAAAGATCTGGATGCGATATCAAAGGACCAAAAACGCTTTCCGGGATTCGGGAGAGAAGTGCTTGTGGACCTACAGAAGTCACTGGATCTGTTTACCGACCACGTGGTTTGGGAAACGGATTCCGACTTCCGCCAGCTCCTGACCGCTGATTACCTTTTTCTGAATGGGAGGCTAGCGCCTATTTACGGAAAAACTGTGGAAGGAACCGATTTTCAGATTGTCAGCTTCGCCGGGGGCGCGCGATCTGGGGTTCTTACCCATCCCTTCATGCTAAGTAATTTCGCCTATTTCGACAATAGCTCGCCGATTCACAGGGGTGTGTTTCTTACTAGAAACATCGTGGGTCGAATGCTCAAAATGCCTCCGGAAGCGATTGAATTCAAGGATTCCGATTTCGATCCATCGCTGACAATGCGTGAAAAAGTAACGGACCTAACGAAATCCACTGCCTGCATGGCCTGTCATTCTTCAATTAACCCGCTTGGCTTCAGTTTGGAAAGCTTCGATGCGATCGGTCGTTGGAGGGATCAGGATAATGGAAAGCCGATCAATACACGAAGTGATTTCCAAGATGACAATGGAGACCCGGTTCCCATTTCGAATGCGAAGGATGTGGCGAATTTCGCCATCGGCAGCGAATCAGCCCAACAGTCGTTCATCCGACAACTTTTCCACCACATGGTAAAACAACCGGTTGCTGCGAACAACAGCGAGGGCATGGAGATTCTACAGAAGAAATTCCGTGAAGGCGGTTTCAAAATCCGTGATATTCTTGTTGAGTCCGTCGTAATCGCCGCGATGCGTGAGGGGGACGGTAGACCAAAGCTGACCGCTGTGAACTAAGCCTCAATATACAAAGCCAGATGAATTCCGAATTTTCGAACCACACCCGTCGCCGATTTCTGAGAAATCTTGGAATTTCTTCCGCCGCGTTACCCTTTTTTGGCGGTCTACGTAGTCTTTATGGAAAGGGGCACGACTCGGCTCGGAAGATCCAGCGGCTGATTATCGTCTTTTCTCCCAATGGAACAATTGTGGACAAATTCTGGCCTGACACGATGGGGGAGTCTTTCGATCTGAAATCCATTCTCTCACCGCTGGAGCCTTTTCGTGACAAGATGCTCGTCTTGAAAGGGATACGTAACATGGTTCGCGGTGATGGTGACAACCATATGCGGGGAATGAGTTGCTTGTTGACCGCCCAGGAGTTGTCTCCGGGAAACATCCAGGGTGGCGCCGATTCACCGGCCGGGTGGGCGAGTGGCATATCCATTGATCAGGAACTGAAAAATTTTCTTCAAAGCCGGGAAGATTCCCGAACCCGGTTCGGTTCGCTGGAGTTCGGAGTTGCCGTCCCTAACCGTGCCGATCCTTGGACCCGGATGTCATATGCGGGAGGAAACCGTCCGGTTGCACCCATCGACGATCCCAATCGGATGCTCGCCCGGTTGTACGGGCAGATGAAGGACAAGGATCTACTGACCGGAGTTCTGGATGGAGTGCAGGACGAACTGAAAAAGATTTCGGGAAGACTCAGCCCCGAGGACAGGAAACTCGCAGAGCAGCATCTCGCTCTAGTCCGTGAAATGAGCGGTGAAATCCGGCGCCAGGACCCATCGAAGAACATTGGGCATGCCGTCCCGGAGGTAGATCCGCAGATCGAACTCGTAAACGACAATACGCCCGAGGTCAGCCGGATACAGATTGAGCTTTTGGTAAACAGTCTGGCCAATGACATGGCGAGGGTGGCGACGCTGCAGTACATGAGGTCAGTGGGTCAGGCCCGCATGAACTGGCTGGGAATCGATGAAGGGCATCACGGACTTTCCCATGAACCCGATAATAATCAGGGAGCCCAGGAGAAGTTGGAGAAGATCAACAAATGGTTCAGCGGCGAGGTTGCCCACCTCGTGAAACGACTTTCAGAAACCGACGAACCCGGTGTGGAAGGGGAAAGCATGCTCGATAACACCTTGGTGGTATGGACGAACGAGCTTGGGAAAGGGAACTCACATACTCTCGATGATATTCCTATGGTGATGATAGGAGGAGGGTTCGGATTCAAAATGGGCCGGGCGGCGAACATGGAGGGAGCGGCACACAACCGTCTCTGGCTGGCCATCGCGAAGGCCATGGGTCACGATATCGAATCTTTTGGAACGAAATCCCTCTGCGAGGGCGGAGCGCTTCAACTCTCCTGAGCAATCAGAAAACAAAATCCAGTCACCCCTACCTCCAAAGGTGAATCGACATGGTCGTGATCAACGAGAAGAACAACAGAATCGCTGCGAGCCACCTGAACTGTCTAAGACGTCTGTTTCTCCGTATTTCCTGGATTTCACGACGGTTCGAGGAGTCAAAACTTACGGAGGCGAGGGCGGGGCGGTGATAGTGCCTTGAGAAGCCTGATCGCCGATTGCTTTCTCTTTCCGATTGCTGGGTGTGGCGGTGGACCATGGTGATGTTCTGCAAATGTCGATTTTTTGAAAACGGTTTATCCGAGAATACTCATCCAACTGCGAGATCCCGTTGCAGCTACACAAAAAAACGAGCCGTCGCTTCAATCTGAAGCGAGGCCCGTTTCGGGAAATTTCAGGGTCGTTGAGACCGGATTACTTGGAGTATTCCACCTGTACAGGTGTTTCGATTTCTTGGAAATGTGGAAGAGGGCGAAGCGGTGGTGCTTCGGCATCGCTGGTGCAGCAGCCGCAGGAAGAGGCGAGGATCGCGATGACGCTGGAGGAAATGGCAAGTAGCAGACGGGTCATGGTGGGCTTGTTTTATCGTTCAGGATTTTTTTTGGAAAGAGAATTGATCACCGGGATCAAAAAAACCCCGCCCGTTCCACTTGGGAAACCGGGCGAGGCCGTAATCGTAATTACTTGGAAGGTGCTTGATAAGCAGGAGCCGGAGCCGGAGTGCTAGGGCAGCAAGAAGCGGCGAAGAAGGCTGCGACTGCGGCGACGATGGCGAGTTTGATCATGTTCATGTTTGGTACGTTGTGTTTGTTGTTGCAGGCACCCGGACATCGTGGCCGGACGCGTGGACGGAGACTAGCCGGAGTGTTTCACCCTGCAAGGCAAAATGCGGGGCCGTCGGTTTTGTTTCATCCCGATTGACCGTCCGTCCAGTACGGGTAGTCTGATAGCATGCCGACGAGTAAGGTTCCGAGACGATATCTAGAAGCGTGGCTGAGACGCACACGGCGGGAACTGGCGCCCAGCGGGAAGCTCACGGAACTGGCGGTGATAATTTGTCGCGAAGACGGTGGATCTGAGGACTGCTGGCGGAGAAAGATTTCCGGCTTACTTGACGGAGAGGCTGAACCCGATTTCGAGTTTCTGACAAAGGTTGATTCCGTGCTCGCGCGGCCGTGTCGGAAATCTGTCGGAAACGCTGAGCAGAATGAACTTTTCGGTTGGTAGGTTGAATACAGGGCAGCAGAGTCGGGCTAATTTTCGCCAACGGGTGATGTTTGGCATTGAATCTGCGAGCCTTGTGTAAGAACGTCCCTAACTTGATTTTCCGAAGTGAGCCGATGCGGGGTCCGATGGAATTGACCAAACCCGATGCACCGCCTTCCGTCAGACTCCACCCTGAGACGTTTCCGTGTCGCTTCGGTGATTTTGCTCGTGATGTGGCTGTGCGCTCCTACTGCCCTGGGTATGATGGGCTACGGATTTTTCACCCGAAAGCACGAATGGTTCGGCTGGGGAGGGCTGGCCGTGATAGTAGGCATCGGGTGCATGTTACTCGTCTTCATGCTCAGCGGTCGCCTGAGGTGCCCACTTTGCATGATGCCTGTGATGCAAAACCGCCGATGCTCGAAGCATCGGAATGCGGGGAAGCTACTTGGAAGCTACCGTCTCAAGGTCGCCATGACTGTGTTGTTCAAAGATAGTTTCCGTTGTCCTTATTGCGGCGAACCGACGGCAATGGAAGTCCGCCAAAGGGGAGGTTGATGAATCTCTCTCGGATTGCCAGTTGCACACGGCGGATGGGATGGCAAGATTCCCGCACTTAGCTCTATGACAACGGAAGAACTGCAGGAACAAATACGCGAAAACAGCGGCTGGATCGGAGAGGTGAAAGCGGAGATGGCGAAAGTGCTGGTGGGCCAGGAGGATCTGGTGGACAGGCTTCTCGTGGGGCTGCTTTGCAACGGGCACATCCTTTTGGAAGGTGTTCCGGGTCTAGCGAAGACGTTGGCGGTGAAAGCGCTGTCCGGATCGCTCTCGGCCACTTTCGCCCGGTTTCAGTTCACTCCGGACCTACTCCCCGCGGACCTTGTCGGGACGATGATCTACCATCCGCAGGAAATGAAATTCGAGCCGAAGCTCGGCCCCGTTTTCAACAACCTGATCCTGGCGGACGAGATCAACCGCGCCCCGGCGAAAGTGCAGTCCGCGCTTCTCGAAGCGATGCAGGAAAAGCAAGTGACGCTCGGCGATCGCTCGTATCCTCTACCCAAGCCGTTCCTGGTCCTTGCCACCCAGAACCCCATCGACCAGGAAGGCACGTACCAGCTCCCCGAGGCGCAACTCGACCGATTTCTTCTGAAAGTGAACGTCGGCTATCCCGGAAAAGACGATGAGCTGGAAATTCTCAACCGGATGGCGACCTCCGCTCCCGCCTACGAAACCAAGAACGTGGCGACTCCCGAGCAGGTGAGTGCGTCCCGTGAGTTGGTGAACGAGGTATACATCGATGAGGCTATACGAAAGTATATCGTGGAGCTGATCTACTGCACCCGATTCCCGGTGAAAGTCGACGCCCCGTTGAAGAACTGGGTGCGTGCGGGCGCCTCGCCCCGTGGCACGATCAATCTCGCGCTGGCGGCCCGGGCACGTGCTTTCATGCAGGGACGTGCTTTTGTCACTCCACAGGACGTGAAAGACATGGCGCTCGACGTATTGCGCCACCGGATTCTCCTCACCTACGAAGCGGAAGCCGAGGGGATCACGACGGACACTATCGTAACACGCATCCTCTCGAAGGTGGCCGTGCCTTGAAGAAATCGAATTCCAGATCCCAACTTCCAAGGCAAGATTCCGAATGACCGAAGAGCAGCAAATCGAGGAAATGATGGCGCGGGTGAGAAAGCTCGAGCTAAAAGCGCGGCGTCTTGTGCGCGAGTCGTTTTCCGGCGAATATCTCTCTTCGTTTCGTGGCCAGGGCCTGGATTTTGACGATTTCCGGGAATATGCCCACGGCGACGAAGTCCGGTTCATCGACTGGAACGTGACCGCCCGTATGAATACCCCTTATGTGCGAAAATTCCGAGAGGAGCGGGAGCTATCCGTAGTCATGGCGGTAGATGTTTCAGGTTCGGCGGACTTCGGGAGCAAACATCTCAGTAAGCGCGAACTTTCCGCAGAAATCGCCGCAGTGATGGGGTTCAGCGCTTTGCAGAACGGGGATCAAGTCGGTCTTCTGATTTTCGCAGAGGAGCCGGTGATGTTCGTTCCACCAGCGAAAGGAACCCGTCATCTGCTTCGGATGATAAGAGAAATCCTGATGGCGAAACCCGAGAAACCGGGCACCTCGGTCGAGGGCGCTTGCGATTTCCTGATCAAATCCCTGAAACGGAAAGCGCTGGTTTTCATGATCTCCGATTTCCATGCGGACTCGCTGGACAAACCTATGGGGAAACTCGCCCGCAAACACGAGACAGTCGCCCTGCGTGTGAGCGATCCTTTGGAGGAGGAGCTTCCGAAGGCCGGGCGCGTCGTTCTCGTGGATCCGGAAACTGGCTTCGAGACCTTGGTGAACACGAGCAATAGCAACCTGCGCATGGGCTACCGGAAACTGATGCGGAGACAAGCGGAGGGGGCGGCATCGGTATTCAAGAAGCACGGGATCGATGCGGCGACGCTTCGTACCGACCGCGATACTTTGCCCGACCTGCACGAGCTTTTGAAACGGCGGGGGAGGCGGCGGAAATAATCTCAGATGGATGAAAACAAAGACAGTTTCGAGTTGATCGATACACCGCAGGACATCGAGCTGGTCCCGACGTGGCAGGTCGAGGCGTGGTGGTTCTTTGTGGCCGCCGGGCTGATCCTGCTGTTGGTGGCGGGCTTCCTTTTCCTGAAACGCAGGCGTCCGGCGGTCGATCCCCACAGTGAAAAAGCTGAGGCGTATCTGGAGGCGAAATCAGCCCTATCCGTTTCGGGTGAAAGCGGAAACCGGGAGACAGCGGTCGAGGTATCCCTCATTTTGCGGCGCTATCTCGCGAGAAGTCTGAACGAACCAGCGCTATTCGAGACCCATGAGGAATTCATCGCACGACACGATGGACTTGTCCGTTTGCCCGAAGATGTGAGGACCTCCACCGGAGAGTTTTTCGAAAGGCTGGCTGCGCATAAATACGCCCCTGAGGGCGGGGATGCCAAAGCGCGTTCCGCGTTGGTGACGGATGGGAAAAGTCTTTTGGAAAGGATCCATCACGCATGATCGAGGATTTCATCACCCACTTTCGCTTCGCGCAGCCCGGCTGGTTGCTGCTGCTTCTGCCTGCCTTCTTACTACTGTTGCTTCGCCGGGGCAGAGGAGCTACCGGGGCGGTGGTGTTCCCGAATCTCGGGGTGTTGCTGAGTCTGGGAAGAAAGGTCAACCGGCTCGCCTGGAACGTCGGCGTTCCCCTGGCGTTCACCGCACTCGTATTCTCTATCCTCGGCATGGCCCGACCTGTCTGGAGAAACGAATACCAGAGCCGGGTTGCGAGTGGGATCGATATCGTTATCGCCTTCGATGTCTCCCTCTCGATGGACATCGACGACTTTCGGAAAAACGGGCTTCCGATGCGCCGGATCGATGCAGCCAAGCTCGTGGTCGACGCGTTCATTTCCCGCCGCCCGGATGACAGGATAGGCCTGGTTGCCTTCGCCGGGCGACCGGTTTCGGTGAGTCCCATCACGCTGGACCACGACTGGCTGCGGCGCGGGCTAGAAGGATTGAAGCTCTACCGCCAGGATACGGGAACCGTGAAGGAGCAGGGCACGGCCATCGGGTCCGCTCTGGCCACCGCCGCCACGCGTCTGGACAATCGGGAGGCGAAAAGCAAGATCATCGTCCTGATCACGGACGGTGCGAGCAACTCCGGGAAGATTTCCCCCATCGAGGCCGCCGAGCACATCAAGACCCTCGGCATCAAGACTTACACGGTGGCCATCGGGACCATCGAAGGCCGGGTTGACCAGACGATCCAGAGATATCCACGAAAGGAATTCGATCTGCCCACGCTTCAGAAAATCGCCAGCGAGACGCGCGGCGAGCATTTCTGGGCACAGAGCTTGGAGGATCTGGAGAACAATTTCCAGACGATCGATAATCTGGAGAAAACCGAGTCACGCAGTATCACGGTTATCGATGATCGCGAGCTCTACCCGTGGTTTGTCGGGATATCCCTGCTGGCGGCCCTGGGGTTCGCAGTCTATATATCCGTCAACCGTATTGCCACCTGACCCATGAACCTTGCGAATCTTTCCTGGCTACTCGTGTGGATCGCGATCCCTGTGATCGCGATTCTGGCCGTGCTTGCGGGTCGCTTCGGGAAACGCCCGTGGGACAGCTTCGCGGCGGAGCGATTGCGCGGTAGGCTCATCCGTCAGGATCACCCGCTGCCGCGTTGGCTGGCTCTCGGGCTTCTGCTTGCCGCCATCGGCGCGTTGGTCGCCACCATGGCCCGCCCGCAGGGAGACGCGGGCGTGAAAACGGAAAAAACCATCGGGCGGAACGTGATGATAGCGCTCGATCTTTCCCGTAGCATGCGCGTGCAGGACGTGAAACCCGATCGTCTCGCACAGGCCAAAATCGTGATCTACGAACTTCTGGAAACGCTCGACAGCGACCGCGTCGGCCTCATCGGATTCGCCGGAACGCCGTTTCTCTCAGCTCCCCTGACCATCGATCACTCCGCCGTGAAAGAAACCGTCGAGCAGATCGATGAGGAATGGGTATCGGTCGGCGGGTCGGATCTCGCCGCTGCGATCAAGCTATCGATCAGCACTCTGAAAGAAACCGGTCAGAAAAACAACGCGCTGATCCTCATCAGCGACGGGGAGGAGCATGAGGGAGATCTCGATCTGATCGTGAAAGAAGCCGAGCGCGCGGGCGTCACCATCTTCGCGATCGGAGTGGGCACCGAAGATGGCGGGTTCGTGCCGCATCCGGATTTTCCCGGTGGCCTTGTGGACCGCGAGGGAAACAAGATTCTCAGCCGCCTGCAGCCGGACGTGATGAGGAAGCTTTCCAACGCGACCGGCGGCCAATATGTGATCGCGGGTGGTGGAGGCGATATTCCGGCCATGGTCGAGTCAGCGATCCAAGGGATGGATTCTTTTGAAATGAAGGGCGGGCAGACACGGATCGTGGTCGAATTTTTCCAATGGGCGCTGCTTCCAGGAATCGTTTTTCTGATGGCATCCATCGTAGCGGGAACCAGATGGCGGGGACTCAAGAGAGCCGGAAGCGCAGCTCTGCTGGCATTCTGTCTCATACAGAACGCCCCGGCGGATCCCACCTCCGATGCGAGGGAGGCCTTTTCAGAAAAACGTTTCGACGATGCGCGCGACGCGTATCACTCGCTGGCGGAGGAGACCGGGGGAGGGGAACGGGAGACTCGTTTCCGCCTTGGCGAGGGCATCGCAGCCTACGAGGCGCAGGATTACCGAGCCGCGAGATCCGCGTTCAGTCAAGCGATGCTTTCCGAGGACGACGAGGTCGCCGGTGGTGCTCACAAGGGCATGGGCAATACCTTGTTTCAGCTCGGATGGATGGGCCTGTCCGGAAGTCGCTATGGCGGTGATGGAAAAGTTCCCGACCTTGAGAAGTTCGATGAACTGGTCCGGAAGCAGTTGCGAGCTCATGCGTGAAGCCGAGGCTCCGGAGAAAGGAGAGTCCAACGAATACATCCGCTTGGAATCCATCATCCTGAACTGGACGGATGCCGTCCGCCACTATCGCTCCGCGACGGCCAGGAATCCCTCGGATACAGCCCCCTCGGGGAATGAGGATCTCACTTTGAAATACCTCAAGCGCATGCGCGAGCTTCTCGCTGAGGAAAAGGAAAAGTCCGAGCAGGAGCTGGAGCAATCCGGGGGCGGCAGCGGTGGGCAAGGCCCTCCTCAGGAAGGCGACGGAGAAGGCGAACCTCAGGATGGCGAAGGTGGCGGGCAGGATCCGAACGACGGACAGGGCAATGGCGACCAACAACAGAACAAAGGCTCCGACGATGACGGAGATGAAAAAAAGGGTCCCAAGGGAGACGAAAAGGAAGACAAAGACGGGAAGAACGGTAAGCAGGGAGAAGATCCGAACGAGTCTCCCGAAGAACGTGCGCGCCGTATCCTTTCAGAAAACGCCGACGTGGAAAAAGGTCCTCTGACCCCGGGCCGCCGCGAATTCCGCCCACCCGAAAAAGACTGGTAACTCATGAACGCAAGCATCCTAAGAATTCTCACGATCCTGCTCCTGGCAGCCGGCGTTTCACACGCGGCCGTCCGCAGCAGTGTCTCCTCCCAGTTTCTCGCGCGAGGAGAGAAAGCCATGCTGGAAATACGCATCGACGGGCGTGAGCCGGACGAGATGCCACGCATGCCCGAAGTGAAAGACGTGGTTATCGAGCCGCTTGGCTTCGGCCCGCCGCGCATGCTGCCGGGTCGTCGCCTGGAATACGGATTCCAATATGTCGTTTCCTCCTACGAGATCGGCCGGCACGTGATCCCCGCCGTGGAAGTCATGGTGAACGGAGTGCGGATGAAAACATCGCCGCTCACCATCGAGATCTTCGATCCGAACGATCTACAGTGGGGCGAAACCGTTTCCAAACCCGCCGAAGCTCCAGGACAGGATCCGCTACGCCAGCATCGTGAAAATCCACGAGAACAAGGTGTATGAAAACCAAACCGTCGAGGCGGAAATCAAGATCTATGTGCCGCTTGATATCGCACGAGGAGTCAGGGATTGGGGAGTGCCGGAGTTCGAGAGATCCGGTCTCGCGGTTTGGCGGTTCGAGCCGGCCGACTCGAAAGGACAGGTGAATCTGCTTGGCCAGCCGTACGTTTCCCTTTCCTATCCGACCACCATGACCGCGATCAAGAATGGCGAGGTCACGATTGGTCCGGCGACGGTCAGACTCACCTACGAGAAACGGTTTCTCGGACAGTTCGGCCCGGATCGTGAGCAAGTGCAAGCCACACTCGATGTTCCGGAGCTGAAATTCGAAGTGACTCCGCTGCCGGAAGGAGCACCCGAAGGCTTCGATAACGCCGTCGGCAGTTTTTCCCTGGGCACAGCGATCAAGCAGACGCAAGTCGTGGAAGGCGAGCCGCTTTCGGTGGACGTGGTGGTCACCGGAACCGGAAATCTCGATAACCTGCGCTCCCCCGAAATGATCGATGATACCGGGTGGAAGGTTTACGAATCCACGCAGAACCTGCGCGGTGACGAGCGCCGTTATCTGAGCGGCACGGTGGTTTTCAGCCAGTTCATTCGCCCGCTTGAAATGAAAACCTCGGTCCCTCCCTTCCGCCTGGTGTTTTTCGATCCGGATCTGGAAGCGTACCAGACGGTAGCCACCGAGCCGATCATGTTGGAAATGACACCGTCGGTCGCGGGGCGTGGGATGGAAAGTTCCGGACCTCCGCAATCCATGTCCGTTCCAATCGAGCGTATGACCGATATCCTTGGAATCGTCAGTGGAAAGGCGCTGGTTTCCGGGCGGGGAGCAACCCTGCCAAATTGGTTCTGGCATGCTCTCGGCGGGCTTGTCGCACTCGGATTGATCGCTCGCGCACTATGGATGCGGTACGGGCATCTGCTGGAGAAGGACGAGACGAAGTCACGCATGAAGCGGGATTTCTCCCTGGTCTCCGACGCCGTCGGAGCGGATGCCGTGCGCTTTCTGAAAGCGGCGGGGATGTTTGTGGAAAAATGGCTTTCCCCTCAGGACAACGAAACCGCCCGGGAAGTGCTCCGCGAGCGTGACGACCTGTGTTTCCGCCAGACAAAGGAAAATGCGACACTGCCAAGGAAGCGTCAGGAGGAGATCCTGAGAAATCTGAAGAAGGCGGCGTTCTCACTTCTCACCTTCGGCTTGGTGATATTCGCAAGTGCCGACGCTCGGGCGGACGAGGCTGCCGACGCCTATGAATCGGCGAAATACGGGGATGCGGCGAAGCTCTGGTTAGACGCCGGTCCGTTCGAAAATCTTTCACCGGATACGCTGTATAACATCGGAAATGCCGCTTACCGGATGGGCGCACCGGGTCAAGCCGCCCTTTACTACCGCCGCGCGCTTGCCCGTGATTCCGCCCACGGAGAGGCCCGCCAGAACCTTCGCTTTCTCGAACGGAAATACGGTTCGATCACCGTGGACCGTCCGGAATACCAATACGCTCTCGGCAAGATCGCATTGTCCGCGTGGCAGACGATTCTCTGGGGCGGGCTCTGGATGATGGTGATCGGCCTGCTTGTGTTCCCCGCGACCCGGCGTGGGTCCCGTTGGCGCGTCGCCGGAGTGCTCGGATTCGTCGTCGGGCCTCTGATGATGTCCCTCGGCGCTCTCGGCTGGAGATACTATCCGGACGATGCGGAATTCGCGCCTCTCGCCAGGCAGGGGGTGGTAGTCGGTGACAAGGTCGTGGTACACACGGATGCCGCGCGGACCTCGCCGGAAGTGATCGATGCGCCACCCGGCTCTCTCGCCGAGGTGATTCGCCGTTCCGGGAAATGGGCCTATATATCTTTCGCCACGAAAACCCGTGGTTGGGTCCCAGTTAACGAAATCGAGATGATCGTTCCCCAGGGGAAACCCGAGGCACCGGAGGTTCGGAAGGCGTCATCGGACGGCAGCAGCGCATGATCACGGAGGAAGGAGAGCTTGCGTGGCTGGCGAGGCGGGATGGCTCGGTAGTGGTCGGTCACGGTCCCTTCGTCTCATCCGCGAAACCACCTGCCGAAGGTGTCGCGTTCCTGAAGCGCGGTTTCCTGAACGACGAACAGGAGCCTTGGAAGGTTCCTGCGAAGACCGAGCGGCTGACCGCTTCCGAATTCTGCGACCGCTGCTCTGCGGCAAAGAGTCCCACCATCCGGTGGGAGACTCCGGATGCGATTCCGTTCTCCATCGTTTTTCAGGAAATCACCGAGCGCATCCGGTCCGGCGTGATCGAAAAGACCGTGCCGGTCGTCACTGAGCGGGGCGTATCCAGCGTGGCACCTGGTCCGGGTATCCTCGCTGCGATGTCATCACAGAACACGCCGCTGCATTCCTACGGATGGATCGGCGGAGACAGCGGGTTTGCCGGTGCCACTCCCGAGCTTCTGCTTTCCCTGCGCGGAAACGAGCTCGCAACCATGGCTCTCGCCGGCACCGCGCGGGAGGAGGACGAGGCGGTCTTCGGGGTGGATGAGAAAGAAATCCGCGAGCACGAATATGTTGCCCAGACACTCGTCGCGAAACTTCTCGACCAAGGGACGTTGAGGAGACGCCAGCGTGAAATCCTTCACCTAGGTTCCATCGTCCATTTTCACACCGCCATCTCGGTGACACTTTCGGAACCGCAGACACCCGCCGCCCTTGTCTCCCGCCTGCATCCCACCCCCGCGCTCGGCCCGCTCCCGCGCACTTCCGGGACCATGGAAATTCTCGGCGAGTGGCGCCAGCGCCTCGGTTGCCCGGATGAATTCGGAGCACCCTTCGGAGTCTGGGACCAAGGGGACTTCGAAGCCATCGTCGCCATCCGCGGTTTGTGGTGGAAAGGCCGGGAGATCTCATTGCCCGCGGGGTGCGGCATCATCGAAGCCAGCCGCCTCGTCAACGAGTGGCGCGAACTCCGTCTCAAACGTGAGGCGGTGAAGGCGTTCCTCTGAAACAGCGTAGCGTGCTTTCGCGGAGTCCGAACGGTGAATTCGATGCTCCAAGACGGGGGCATAGGGGGAAGCGTGCTTCCAGCCGCTAGCGAAGAATCCAGTACACCTCCATATTTGTGCCGTCGGCAGTATAGAGTAATTGATGAGCCATTCCTCAGCGATCCGGTGCGGTGATGTCATCCCCGGTATACATCTCCCGATCGGGGCCTGGGGAGCGGATCTCGATGCGGTTGGCGGAGATCTGGTGGAAGAAGAAGGGGCTGCCCCAGAAATCGAGAATCTCTCCGTCCGCATCCAGGCGCGGGTGGTCGGAGGGGAAGATGGCGAGTTTCTCCGGATTGGCGCCCCGCAGCGCGTTCATGAACTGGGCGTTTCCCTCGCCACTCGGAAAGCTGCCGAAGATTTCCCGATAGAAATCGAAGAGCGTGAACAACTGCGCCGCTTCGCGTTCCGCCATGACCGGATCGCTACCGAAATGGATCGCATCCGGGTGGGAGGGGATGCCGGAGAGGTTTTCCGGATCGGGTGGTGCCAGGGAGATCCGGCTCGGGGTGGGTCCGGCGGGTGTGTGAGATCGTTCGGGGGTGGGTTCGGCTATTTTTTCGACAGGAGCCTTGCCCGTCGGTTTTCCGAGAAAATAGACCAGCAATGCCATCATCAGAAAAACGGCGGACCAGATCGCGGGATGTTTTTTCATGGATTCATGAAGCCCATGTCGCGGCTCGCGAATCGGCCGATGTTCGGAAGGACCAACGGGATCTCGGCATCGGTGACTCCGAACCAGCGGGCGAGCGTGGCGGCCATCTCATCGGTGGAAACTTTCGGAATCCAGCTCCGCGGCTTCCCGTATCATCGGGACCGCGGATTTCGCAGGGTGGGGACTTCTCCGTAGAGCTGTCCGCCGCGGACCGCGCCACCCACGATCATATGATGTCCTCCCCATGCGTGATCGGAGCCTTTGCCGTTGCTATTGTATGTGCGGTTGAAATCCGAGGCGGTGTAGAGCGTGACCTTGTCGGCGATGCCGAGTTCCTCCGTATGCTGCTGGAAATCCGCGATGCCGTTGCTGAGCTCGGAAAGCAGGGCGGCGTGATCGGCAAGTTGCGCATCGTGGGTATCGAAGCCTCCCAGTGCGGCGAAAAAGATCTGGCGCTTCATACCCAGCGCATTGCGGGCATTGATCATTCTCAGGACCATCCGGAGCTGGGCGGCGACCCTGCTGATCCGTCCGTCACCGTCCTGGCTGTTCGGGAAACTTCCGATATCTCCGGCAGCGAGTTCTCGGCGATGGCCGTTTTCAGCAGCGATCGTTGGCGATTCCACGCTTCATCACGTTCGCGTATTCCTGCTCGAACACATGCCCGTAGCTTCGGTCGAGCATCTGCGCGTTCGCGGCGAAAAGTCTGTGGCATGGGCGCGTAGGTGTAATCGGAACCCTGCAATGCCGATGCTGCCGTTCGGTGTCACGTGGTATTGTTGCACCTGCTCGCCGACCTGGAAAAAATTCGATCCGGCGATGGAGACGTTCATCGAAAGCTCGGCACCGGCGTTGTGATAGCTGAGATGGTCCGCGATGCGCCCGCCCCATCCGATCTTTTTTGAAGAATCCGGGACCGAAGTCTGCCACTGGACCTGCTGGTCATTGTGGGAAAAAAGATGCGGTGGGATCGCGGCGCCGCCGGAGACGGTATTCGGCCTTGGTGATGGGCGCGACGAGCGTGCCGACGTTGCAGACCATCGCCATTTTTCCCGCTGATCGTAGAGGGGATGGAGCGGCAGCCATCGCCGGATGTAGGCCGAACTCCCGCCCGTCTCCCCCCGCGGAGGATGATCAGGAAGTAGTTTCGCGCGGTAGGGCGAGGATGCCACGGTCCGCGGCGTATCTCGCGTAGGAAGCGGCGTCGCGTGGGATGAGCAGATTGTTCGCATCGTTTCCGCCGAAGAGAAACAGGCAGACCAGGCTTTTGTCGTCGTCCCCGGCCGGGACTCCCTGGGCGCTGAGAGTCGCGTTGAAAAGCCGGAGGGTGCCGAGCGTGGAGAGCACGCCGGTCATGCCCAGCCCGGCGCACGCGGCCTGGCCGATGAAGTCCCGGCGGTTGAAGGATTTTCGGATCCGGTTTCATCGGCTTCATTTTTGGACGAAAAATTCGGGGGAGTTCAGGACGAGATAGAGCGCCATCCGGGCGCGCGGGTCCTGGCGCTGCGGGGTGATGCCGAACCAGCCGGGGAGGGCGGCGTAGGAAGCGAGGATCTCCGCCCGCATGTCCGGCACTCATTTTCCCGAAAAGGAAGCGTTCGTCGAGATGGTCGATCAGCCGGTCCTGCGCGGTGAGGCTGATCGATCCGGGGTGTCGAGGATGGCGACGAGGGAAGCGTAGTCGAACTGAAATGATAGTTCTCATTGGGGACGGTCGCTCGGATCCACGGTATAGACCCCCCAGTGGACCGAACGAATAAGTGATTCGCCTGGCGCAGGGCATTCGTCTCCCCGAAGATCTGGAACTCCGGCGATAACAGCCCGTTGCGGGCGACCGGGCCGGGATTCGAATAACCGGGTTGGAAAAAATTGAACACCGACGGGGATAGCAGGGGGGCCTGCTCCGGGTAGAGTGTACTGGAAGTTGAAATAGTAATTCGGATCGCCGAATTCCGAGCGCGGGAGGGTGCCGGGAATGACGCGGAACAACCGGGCCATGCGGAGCAGCGGCTCGGAGGATTTCCCGTAGCTGAAGCTTTCGCGCGGAGCGGGGTCGCGCGCTTCGTAGTCGAGCAACACCGCTTTCAAAGTCGCCCCGAGATTGCCCCGGGTCCCGTTCCCGTCGTCGTTGAAGACACCCGCAACCCGGCTGATGTAACCGGGACTGGGATTGCTGGTGACGAATTTCTGAATCAGGTGCTTTGCCATGAAAGGGCCGACATTCGGATGAACCGCGATGACATCGAGGGCCTGTTCGAGCCGCTGGCGACCAGCGGTTCCGGAGGGGATCACGTGCCCCCCCAGAATGGTGCGCGCGGCGGTATCGTGCTCGGGCGCGTAGAGCGACATAGGGTTGATCCTGTCCCGGCCGTAGCGGAACCAATCGCGCTCGCTCGGCGACTCCGCCACCGCTCCAGAGTGGAGGGTTCGCCGGATCGTAGTGCGGACCCCAGCCTGTGAAAACATGTGCGAGCCCGACCGTGTCCGCCTGCGTATAAGTCGGGATGGGCATGCCCTCGGGATCGAGCTTCAGGCTGCCATCGAGATGCGTTTCACTGAGGCCTACGGACATGAGCTGCATGATCTCGCGAGCGTAGTTCTCATCCGGCTCGTGGCCTGTGAGCGGATCCGGTTTGCGATTCCGAATCATGCTCAGGTAGGTGCCCATGACCGGACTGAGAGTCACCTTTTCCAAAAGATCCCGGTAGTTGCCGAAGGAGTTTTCCAGCAACATATCGTAGTAGAGAGTGACCTCCTCGTGGCTGCCATCGAGTGCGCCGAACTGTGAGATGACGAAAATCTGGCTGAGTGCGAAGGCCATCCGTTGGCGGAGCTGGTCCGGGAGCGGTGAGCGCCCGTTGCCACCAGATTTCGTTTCGCGGACCCTGCCAGCCATCGTTTCCGTTTCGCGCCACCAGTTGGTCTCGCCGCGCGATGTAACCGGGATGATGGAGGGAAGCGGGAAGCGCGAGCTGGGAATCGATCCACTGCTCGTAGGAATGTCCCGAGAGCGTGGCGAGCGATGCTTCGGTGGGGCCGAAGGTCGCTTGAGTGAGGAAGCGCGCGGTCTCTGCGGTGGTGGATGCGAGCGCCGGAGCTGGCGGTGGTGGCGAGGTGGCCGGAGGTGTTTGCCAGGCCGGTGTTTTGAGAAGCTGGCCGGTGACCTCCGCACCGGCCGCCGCCGAGGTATTGATACGCACCCAGAGTTCCCCCGAATCCAGCGCGGTGAGAATCTGCTCACGGCTCATGCCTCCCGCCGGACTGAAATCCCATGAAACGGACTGCACCTGACCGGTCGGGAAGGTGAAAACGGTCGGGCCGCCGAGTCCGTTCCGGCTATGGAAAATTTCCGCTGAAATCTCTGCGCCACCCAGTCCGCCGAAGCTCAGGCTCAACACGGATGCGAGCGAGTTCCCGTCCCTGCGGATCGCGGCGATCCCGGAGCCGGCGGAAATATTTTCCCGGGACGTCCTGAGCTGGGCGATGTGGAGGACGTCCGGCGAATCGTCGATAGAAACCGTCGCTTCCTGCGGGCTACCGAGTTCGAAACCGTTCCCGGATGCTAAGGTGAGAGTGACTGTCTCGGCTGGCTCGATCTCTTCATCGATGAGCGGAACGATCGGGATCCTGACCGAACGTGCTCCCGCCGGGAAGCGGACTGTTCCGGATGTGGATGCGAAGTCGGCACCGGGTGTCGCGCTGCCGGACAGGCTGAACGGAACAGTGATTGGACCGATACCTCCGGTGCGGAAAACGACGAATTCCGCCGCAATGCCACCTGCTTCGTATGCTCTCGCGGTTGCCACGCCGACGTTCACCGTGCTGGGACTTGCCAGCGAGCGGCGAGCTGATTCGAGGTCCGCCAGGCGGGGAGTGCTGGTGGATAGGGCGGGATTCAGCCCGAGAAGGCTTTCCTCGTAATCGCTGACCCCGTCGCCATCGCTATCAACCTGGGATGCTTCCAGCCGGAAGAATAGCCCTCCGGAGTTTTCTGAAATTTCCTCGAGACTGTTGGCTGAGGTGGAGAGATTCTCGGAGGTGATCGTCGCTCTCGTGCCATCCGCATCACCCGGTTGCGTCCAGGCGATTTCGAAGTGGTCTCCACCGGTTCCTTCCGTATGGAAAATTTCGAAGTAGTAAGGCCGGCCCGCCTCAAGCGGGATGGCGGCGGATTTCTGAGAGGGGAATTTGTCCCACTGTCCCGGCGAGGTCCATGTCTGGACGGAGGCGACAAGTTGCTTGCCGGAGGAATTCCGATCCGGGGAAAGCCAGAGTTCGCTGCCATCGTCACTGGCCAACCAGAAGGTGTGGGTGCCGGTTTCAGTCGGTATGATCCAGCCATGTATCCACTGGCCGTAGCTGTTTTCATCGGGTTCACTCTGGGCGATTTTCAATCGGGAGAGTTTCCCCGTCAGGCCAGCGACCGGTGATCCGTCGGAAACGTATTGTTTTACTCTGGGAATTCCGCCGGAAAACTCGTTCCACCTTGAGCGTTCCGCGTCACCCGTGAGCATGGTCGCAGACATTTCCAAAGTCTGGCTGACGTCCGCTCCATTACCGATCACCGGTGTTCCGACCGGTTGCCATGTCAGCATGTCGGTGGAAACCAGGGTGCGGTAGCGAATGCCCGCGACCGTCGGCCAGATGTTGGTGATCTCATCGGGTGCATCCGGGCGGACCTCCCGGATGAATGGAAATGACGCGCTGTTGGCCGGATCCGTGCCGCAGGCGGCCTCCTGTAGATTCGTGAAACCATCTCCATCCTGGTCTTCTCCGGGGACAAAAGTGCCGCCGTGCGCTGCTTCCCAGACATCGCTGAGACCGTTGTCGTTGTCATCGACCAACTGCGCCGGGAGAGCGTGAGCCATGGCCAGCGAAACAGTAAGAAACGCCGTGCGGGCGGCTGTCGGATTTGGAAAGGAATCCATCAGAAAAAAGGGTTTCAAGCGATACCCAGTGAAGTGCCGTCACTCCGGAATGTCAAGTTTGGAAGGAAATCCGCAGGTTCGGATCGGTAGAGGATTTCGCTCCCCTGGAATTTCAAAAAGGAAATACCGGGGAGGAGGAACTGCTCGCTCCAAGGGAAACGCGTCCTCCGGAACCGGAAATTTTTCAGGCGAAGGCCTCTTTGGCTTTGGGTATCGCAGCATTCCAACTTCATAGCGGATGGTGATCGGAATGCGATGGATGGCATTTGCGTGAGAATCCGGATCCGCCCGCTCCGGTCGAAATTCTCATCCGGAGCGTTTCCTTGCCATCCCCAGTGCCTCGCTAGTAGTCTCGGAAATATGGAAAAATCCGATTCAGACGTAGGCGGGCGCAGTGTGGAAATCCACCGACACAACCAGGGTAAAATCGGAATCTCACTAAAGGTGCCGCTTGCGACAAGCGATGATCTGAGCCTTGCCTACACGCCCGGAGTCGGTGCCGTTTGCCAGGCGATCCATGCGGATCCTTCGGAGCTAGGGAAACTGACAGTCGCCGGAAATGCCGTGGCGGTTGTCACAGATGGATCATCGGTTCTGGGCCTGGGAGACATCGGCCCGCGCGCGGCCATGCCGGTGATGGAGGGGAAGTGCGCCCTGTTCAAAGCGCTCGCCGGAATCGATGGTTGGCCGATCTGTCTGGATGCTAGGGAGCCGGATGCGATCGTCGCCGCGATCCGCGCCATCGCTCCGGGTTTCGCAGGAATCAATATCGAGGATATCAGCGCGCCACGATGTTTCGAAATCGAAGACCGGCTCCAGGACCTAGGCATCCCGGTGATGCATGACGACCAGCACGGCACCGCCATCGTCCTGCTGGCCGGTCTGTTGAATGCCGTGAAAGCGACGGGAAAGGAATTCGGCACGTTACGAGTCGTCATCTCAGGAGCCGGTGCCGCCGGACGCGCTATCGTCCGGTTGCTGCGATGCGTCAATCTGGAACCCGGTGTTTGCACCATGGTGGGCGAGGTGATCGTGTGCGACTCGCGAGGGTCGCTGCACCGTGGGCGAAAAGATCTCGGCCCGGTGAAGGAAGCCATTCTCGAATACAGCAATCCGTCGGACAAATCCGGCACGCTCCGCGAGATGCTCGTCGGAGCGGATGTGTTCGTCGGGGTAAGTCGGGGCGGATTGTTAGAGGCGGCCGACGTGCGTCTCATGGCACCCGATCCGATCGTCTTCGCTCTTGCCAATCCCGTTCCCGAAATCATGCCGGAGGAAGCTTTCGCCGGAGGTGCCGCTCTGGTTGCGACAGGGCGAAGCGATTACCCGAACCAAGTGAACAACGTGCTCGCGTTTCCCGGGATTTTTCGCGGAGCGATCGACGCCGGTGCCCCGAGGATTACCGATGCCATGAAACTCGCCGCGGCGACGGCGATCGCCGCCAGCGTTCCCGAGCCGATTCCGGGGAAAATCCTGCCTTCCGCGCTCTCGCCCGAAGTCGCGCGCCAGGTCGCCGACGCGGTGATGGCGGCGGCGCGCTGAGCGAGAGTGGTGGAACACCCTGTTTTCCTCGGGAAACATGCAACTGCCCGGTTGACAGGTAATCCGCGCCTGCTAGCCTGCCGCGCCCGCTCCAAGGATGCAGGAGATTTTCCTGCTTAATATTTCCCTCGTTGCGGCATGCAACCCGACAATACCAAACACGATGGCAACCAAGAAGAAAACCGCTACCAAAAAAACGGCAGCGAAGAAATCCGCCGCAAAGAGAAGCTCCGCAAAAGCTTCGTCCTCCGCGAGCTCCGCAAAAGCTACGAAATACGTTTACACCTGGGGCGCGGGCAAGGCCGACGGCAACGGGAAAATGAAAGAGCTGCTCGGTGGCAAAGGCGCGAACCTCGCGGAAATGACACGCATCGGCCTCCCGGTTCCCGCCGGATTCACGATCACCACCGAGGTCTGCACCTACTACTACGATCATAAGAATACGTATCCGAAGGTCCTCCGATCGCAAATGAAGGACGGCGTGGCCAACATGGAGAAAATCATGGGCTACAAGTTCGGCGACTCGAAAGGCTTCCCGCTTCTGCTCGCCGTCCGCTCCGGCGCACGCGACTCCATGCCCGGCATGATGGACACCGTCCTCAACCTCGGCCTCAACGATGCCACCGTCGCCGCACTCGCGGATGCGACCGGCAACGAGCGTTTCGCATGGGACTGCTACCGCCGCTTCATCCAGATGTACGGCGATGTCGTTCTCGGCGTGCAGAAGCTCCCGACCGAAGACCACGAGCCTTTCGAAACCGTCATCGAGGAATACAAGCACGAGGTTTACGGCAAGGACATCATCGACTCCGACCTCACCGCCGAGGACAACAAGGAGATGGTCGCCCGTTTCAAGAAACTCGTTCTCGACCGCACCGGCCAAGGCTTCCCCGAAGATCCTTGGGAGCAGCTCGATGGTGCCGCAGGTGCCGTCTTCGGCTCGTGGATGAACGACCGTGCGATCGTCTATCGCCGCAAATACGGCATCCCCGCCGCATGGGGCACCGCCGTCAACATCCAGGCCATGGTTTTCGGAAACACCGGTGATGACTCCGGTTCCGGAGTCGCGTTCACCCGCAACCCCGCCGATGGCGAAAACAAACTCTGGGGAGAATTCCTCGTCAACGCCCAGGGCGAAGACGTTGTCGCCGGTGTCCGCACCCCGTTCCCCGTCGCGGAAATGGAGCAGGCACTTCCAGCAGCTTTCAAAGAGCCTCGGGAAAGTCCGGACCATCCTTGAGAAACACTTCAAGGACGTGCAGGACGTCGAGTTCACCATCCAGGACGGCAAGCTGTTCATGCTTCAGACCCGGAACGGAAAACGCACCGCCGCCGCCGCGCTTAAAATCGCGGCGGACATGGTCAAGGAAAAGCTCATCGACTGGCAGACCGCCATCGTGCGCAACCCTGCCGACCAGCTCGACGCGCTTCTCGCACCTGTTTTCGATATCGAGGAAACAAAGAAGCAGACCATCATCGCCAAGGGACTTCCCGCCGGCCCGGGTGCTGCTTCCGGAAAAATCTACCTCAACGCCGATCGCGCCGAAGCCGCCGCGAACCGTGGTGAGAAAGTTCTCCTCGTCCGCGTGGAGACTTCCCCGGAAGACCTTCGCGGCATGATCGCTGCGGAAGGTATCCTCACGGCCAAGGGTGGAGTTTCCTCCCACGCCGCACTCGTCGCCCGCCAGATGGGCAAGGTCTGCGTCTGCGGAGCCTCCGGAGTGGAAGTGGATTACCACAAGAAGACCGTCACCGCAGGTGGCAAGACCTTCAAGGAAGGTGAATACCTTTCCATCGACGGCACCGCCGGCACCGTCTACGACGGCGAGCTTGCGACCGAGGAGTCCGAGATCATCACCGGTCTGGTCAACAACAGGAAAACCTCCCAGGAGACCGAGAAGTTCCAGAACTTCGTCCAGCTCATGGCATGGTGCTCCAAGGCCACACGCATGGGTGTGCGCACCAACGCCGACTCACCCGATCAGGTGAAAACAGCGATCGCGTTCGGCGCGGAAGGCATCGGCCTTACCCGCACCGAGCACATGTTCTTCGAAGGCGAGCGCATCGACGCCATGCGTGAGATGATCCTCGCCAGCGACGAGAAATCCCGCAAAGCGGCCCTCAAGAAGCTTCTTCCGCACCAGCGCAAGGACTTCTTCGGCATCTTCAAGGCACTCGAGGGCAAGCCTGCCACCATCCGTCTCCTGGATCCACCGCTTCACGAATTCCTGCCTCACACCGAGGAGCAGCAGAGGGACCTCGCTGAGAAAATGGGAGTTACTTTCGAAGAGCTTCATCAGCGCGTCGAAGACCTCCATGAGTCGAACCCGATGCTCGGTCACCGCGGTTGCCGTCTTGCCATTTCCTACCCGGAGATCGCAGAGATGCAGGCACGTGCGATCTTCGAAGCAGCTGCCCAGTGCGTGAAGAAAGGCATTCCTGTGAAACCGGAAGTCATGGTCCCGCTCGTCGGTTACGCCCGCGAGTTGGAGCTTCAGGTGGAGATCATCCATCGCGTCGCGGCCCAGGTGAAAGAGAAGAAGGACGTCAAGTTCAGCTACCTCGTCGGCACGATGATCGAAGTCCCGCGCGGTGCCCTCACCGCGGACGAGATCGCCAAGCACGCGGAGTTCTTCTCCTTCGGCACGAACGACCTCACCCAGACCGCTCTCGGCGTCAGCCGCGACGACATGGGATCGTTCCTCAACAGCTACCAGGAGAACGACATCTATCCGAAGAACCCGTTCGCTTCGCTCGACACCACCGGCGTCGGCCAGCTTATGGAGATCGCCGTGGAAAAAGGTCGTCAGACCAAGCCTGACATCAAGCTCGGCATCTGCGGAGAGCACGGTGGAGATCCTGATTCCGTGACCTTCTGCCACAAGCTCGGTCTCGCTTACGTTTCCTGCTCGCCTTACCGCGTGCCCGTCGCCCGCCTCGCCGCCGCACAGGCAGCGATCGCCGATGGTTCCGCTCCGAAGCCAGCCGCTAAAAAAGCGAAAAAGAAGACAGCTAAAAAGGCAGCGAAGAAAAAGTAAGCGCCCAGCTGACTGAATATCCACAAGCCGCGTCGGAGCAATCCGGCGCGGCTTTTTTTTCGTCTCCGCACCGGGGGCCAGAATTTCCCTGAACGGCCTGGTGCAAGATGCTCCAGCTACGATCTGTAAAAATATCTTTATGAAAGACCTGTTGGAATTCGCACGAGAACTTGCCGCCATCGGCCAGGCCGGCATTACCTATAGCCCGGATCCGTTTGACCGGGAGCGTTTCGTCCGCCTCCGCGAGATGGCGTCCGAGCTACTACAAACATCGGAGAATGTCCCGCGATTCACCTGGCCGCCGGAAACCGGTTACGACACGCCGAAAGTCGATGTCCGCGCCATGGTGTTCAGGGAGGGCGAAATCCTCCTCATCAAAGAATCCGGCACCCAACTTTGGACCCCGCCGGGAGGTTGGGCGGATGTGAATCTCACCCCTGCGGAAAATTCTGAAAAAGAGTGCCGGGAGGAGAGCGGTTTCATCGTGAAAGCCCAATCTTTGGTTTCATTGATCGAAAAGGAACGCGCCGGATATCCGAAAAATGCGAACACCATCTACAAAGCGATTTTCTTATGCGAGATCAGCGGCGGGAAAGCGATGACGGGCATTGAGAGTAGCGCGGTGGAATTTTTCCCCATCGGGGAGCTCCCACCTCTCGATACCGATCGCATCCGGGAAATCGATATCCGGAATGCTTACGCCCGCCACCTCGATCCGACCCTGCCTGCTGTTTTCAACTAGAGATGATGTGTCGGACCGGACCTGCCGCGCAATTGATCTGGAAGTCCGTAGCTGGGTCAGCTGCAGTTATTTCTCGGCGATCACCGAAAGGATTCCCTTCCTGTGGCATTAACATATCAATCCCTCACATATCATGACTGCCCGGACATCCAAATGGAGGACCTTCATCGCGGGGGGCTCGCACTCAATATCTTTCTCTCCGCAAACATGCACGCGCAAGCGCCATGGCCTCCCGCACCCACGGAAGAGACCGAAGTTCGCGATCTTTCGAAGCCGCCGACGCGCGTTCTGGGGGCATCCGTTTCGTGGCAACGCCCCGGCTGGAACGAGGACCGCCTGGAGGTTACGGGTCCTGCCATCGTGATCCGGTTCACCGGCCCGGCAGCACCTTTGGATTATGTCGGCAAAGTGGTGGAGGCCGGGGACATGCGGATGACACCTGAGGTGGCGGGGGAGTGGAGATGGGAGAAGGCGGACCGCTTGGGATTCTTTCCCGCGAGCGGATGGCTTCCACCGGCGAGTTATCGGTTCGACGTGAGGCCGGAGTTGCTAGCGGAAGATTGTCAACTCGCACCACAGGCGGACCTCAAACGCGGGTTGAGTTCACCCCCGTTGACCGCTCGTTTCCAGGCCCGCGATTATTATGTGGATCCCGCCACGCCCACTTTCCAGCAACTGATCACGACCGTGGATTTCTCCCAGCCGGTTTCCATCGGGGAGGCACGTCGCCGATTTTCTGTAACCAGCGTATCGGGGATCGAAATCTTCCAGGCCGGGAGCAAGGCCGAGGTTTTGCCGGATCCGAAAAATCCGCTGCGTTTCCATCTCCGTTCCCCCTTGATGAAGCCGGGGGACAAGGAGGACCTGGTGCTCTTCAGTTTCGAAGCTGGTCTGAAAGCGAAAAGCGGAGGGAAGCCCATTGACCGGAATTTGGAGACCAAACTGACCGCCTATAGCAAAGACTCGCTTTTCTTCGTCGAGTCCATCGGCAACATGCTGCGCAGGACAGCGGAAGGAGAACCTGAGCAAGCGATTCTTGTAGAGCTCAGCATCCCCGCCTACACTCCGGAACTCGCGGATTCCGTCGAGGTATGGAGACTTCCCGAGGAGGAGAAATCCAAACACGGGCGACCTGTCCCGTGGACGAAAGACAATGTCACCGAGGTAGTTCTCGCCCGCTCGGAGAAACTCGGATTGGAACTCATCACCACGCCAGACGCCCCGCCCTTGGTGGCGGCGATGGCTTTCCGGGTAGCCCGGCAGCCAGGTGGAAAGGTCTTCGTGAGAATTCCCGGAGCCACGGCCGGACCCGGCGGATTCGTAACGGCGGAAGACTTCCGCGATGTGACGACGCTCCCGAGCATCCCGAAGGAAGCGGCGCTGACGGGAAACGGCGGGCTCATGGCCCTGAACGGGGAGAAAAAGATCAGCGTGCGATCGCGTGGAATCGACCACCTTCGCTACACCGTCGCGAGGGTCCGGACGGATCAGATCAATCACCTGGTGAGCCAGACCCGCGGCAATTTCGAATCCCCGGGTTTCCGCAGCGGATTCGGGTTCGAGGATATTTCGGACTTCGAGCAGTCGATACAGCCCATCGTGAAAAAGAGCGACTACTCATTGAACTACTCGTCCTTCGATTTCTCCCCGCTGATACTCGCCAATCAACCGGGAACGAGTCCCAGGCACGGCCTGTTTTTCCTAAATGTGGAAGGCGTCCGGCCCCGCACTCCGGTAGACGGGATTGCCGAGGCTGGAACGTCAGATCCCGACTGGGTGGCGATCGATTCCAACCGGAACCGGAGCGACGAAGATTCAAGGTATCGGTACGGTAGCGATCCGGGTAGCACTTACCCCACCGGCGATCGCCCGCAGGACCAACGCTTCATTCTGGTCACGGATCTGGGCTTGATCTTGAAGGAGGCGGCTGACGGCAGCCGGACGGTCTATGTGCAGTCGTTCGGCGCTCGCGGCCCGGTCGAAGGTGTCGAGGTCTCCGTGCTTTCGAGAAATGGCTCGATACTGAAAAACGCCACTACGGATGCGATGGGGAAAGCCGCGTTGCCTTCGCTCCGCGGGTTGCGACGGGAACAGGCGCCGGTGGCCCTGATCGCCAGAAAAGGCGATGACCTCGCATTCATCCCTTGGGCGAAAGGCGACCGGCATCTGAATACCTCTCGGTTCGATGTCGGCGGCACCCGCTATAGCGAGAAATCGGCGCTCCAGGCATCGCTCTTCACCGAGCGCGGAATCTACCGTCCTGGTGAGAAGATCCACGTCGGCGGCATCGTGCGTCAGCGTGATTGGGCGGGGGACCTGACCGGGCTTCCGCTTGAGTTGGTGGTGTTCAATGCCAAGCAGGATATCGCGGGACGCTATCCGGTCAATCTGGACGCGGGTGGCGTGTTTTCCCGGACCATTCCCACTGCCGAAACGGCACCAACCGGTCCGTGGCGGGTGCAGTTGGAGAGACCGAAACCAGCCGATGATCTCACAGGGCAGGGCGCGATCTATCTTGGCGGCACCTATGTGAGAGTGGAGGAATTCCAACCCGACCGACTCAAGATCAAGGCAGAGTTCGATCCGGGTGCCGCCAACGGATGGAGTTCGCCCGACGGTCTAACGGTGGATGTGCAACTCGATACTCTGTTCGGAATTCCCGCTGCCGGACGCCGCGTCGCCGGAAAACTATTCCTCAGGCCTACGACCCCTTACTTCTCGGAATGGCCGGGCTGGAAATTCGGAGTTGCTCCGGATCGATCCGATACCAAGGAGATTCCGCTTTCCGATGGCACAACCGATGAAACGGGTCAGGCAAGGCTAGCGCTCAATCTCGAAGCCCATACCGCTCCTATGTTGAACGCTTATGTGACGCTGGAGGGATTCGAAGCAGACGGAGGCAGGGGCGTGCGCACGGAGTTGAGCGCATTGGTATCCCGCCAGTCCTATCTGATCGGGTATGAGGCGGATCAGAATCTGAGCTATCTCGGCGACAGGAATCCCGTTTCCGTCAATCTCATCGCCATCGGTTCAGACAGCAAACCGGTGGCCGTCGCCGACCTCACGCGGGTCCTTATAAAGACCAAGCACGCTTCCGTCCTGACGAAGCAAAGGAACGGGAGCCTGGCCTACGAATCGCAATCCCGCGATGAGGTCGTAGAAACCGTGGTCTCCTCTCTGCCGGCAGGGGAAAAACAGCTGGCTCTGCCTTTGGAAATTCCCGGGAACTTTCGCTATGAATTCCGCAACGCCGCCGGTAAGACATTGTGCGCGATCCCGTTTTTCGTCGCTGGCAAGGGCGATGCCGCCAAAAATCTGGAACGCAGTGGTGAGTTGGAAATCAAATTTCCCGACAAGGAGTGGTTGCCCGGCGAGGAGTTGGAATTTTCCCTGACAACACCGTTCACCGGAGCCGGTCTGATCACGATCGAGCGCGATACAGTTCTCAGACAGATGTGGTTCAAATGTGATTCCAAATCATCCGTGCAGAAAATCAAGCTTCCGGACGATCTCCAGGGTGGTGCTTACCTGCATGTCGTGATGGCCCGCGCCCTCGATTCGCCCGATGTTTTCCTGGACCCGCTGGCGAGCGGTATCATGCCCATCCGTGCGGCGCGTGACAAACGCGAGATGACCGTGACGCTTGATTCGACCGACCGTGCGCGACCCGGAGAACGACTGACCATAGGTTTCACCGCGCCCAAGGAAGGCCACATTGCCATCTGGGCGGTGGACGAGGGGATTCATCTCGTGAGTGCCTACCAAGCACCCGACCCACTTGCCGATCTTCTTCCGATCGCAGCCCTGGAAGTGGACACCTATCAGTTGATGGACGTCCTGCTTCCCGAGTTCAGCCTGCTCCGAAAGGCGCTGGCAATCGGTGGTGATGGCGAGGGAAGTGGAGTGGGTGGAAGCATTCCCGAACTCAGAATGGGACTCAATCCGTTCAAACGTCGTCGCGATGCGCCCGTGGTGTATTGGAGCGGCTTCGTGCCCTGCGGACCGGATCGCAAGGAGGTTTCCTACGACATCCCGGAATACTTCGCCGGTCGCCTGAAAATTATGGCAGTGGCCGTGGCACCGGATTCAGTCGGTGTCGGCCAGAAGGAAACCATCGTGAAAGGAGACTTCGTGCTGACCGCGACGACTCCGCTTTTCGCCGTCCCGGGCGATGAGTTCACCGCCTCTCTGACGGTGGCGAACCAACTGGAAGGCGGAGCGGTAACAGATCAGGTGAATGTGAAAGCGGAAGCGGAAGGCGGGGTGGAGATCATCGATGCCGCGGCGGAATCGCAGACGATTCCGGTAGGCAGGGAAGTCACGTTGAGCTTCAGGTGCCGTGCTACTACCCAGCTGGGAAATGCTGAATTGAAGTTCACAGCCGGCAGCGGTGCTGCGCGGCAGGAGTCGCGCAGTTCGTTCAGCGTGCGTCCCGGAGTCGCCCGTGCTGCCAAGGTCCGGAGCGGTTGGTTCCGGAACGGCTCGCATGACGTGGCGGTGAAGCATGCGATGTTCGATCAGCTTTCAGAACGGGAGGCCGTCGTTTCAACCACGCCTCTGGGCCTTGCCCACGGGCTTGCTGCCTATCTGAAAGAATATCCGCACGGCTGCACCGAGCAGATCACGAGTCGGGCCTATCCTTGGCTGGTGCTGAGTGACGACGCCAATTTCGGCATCGACCCGGCTGAGGCTGCCATCACACTCACCGATACGATCAACCAGCTGACTCTCCGCCAAGGGCGTAACGGGGGATTCGGGTACTGGGGCACGGACGAACAGAGCGGTTTCGACTATCTCACCGTGTATGTCGGGCATTTCCTTACGGATTGTAAAGCCAGTGGAATTCCCGTGCCAGCCCGGCTCTATCAGGCCGCGATCCGTCGCCTACGATACATGGCGGACGCAAAGATCGCGGACCCCTATGTGGATTCCAGCGGTCGCAAACATTATTGGAGAACCCGTTGGGAGTCCGAGATGCGGGCCTCGGCGATTTACCTGCTGACGAGAAACGAGGAGGTGACCACCAACTACGCGTTAAAGCTCCAGGATTATCTCGAGGCCAATGTGCCGAAATCGATATGGCACCGGGATTCCACGGCGGCATGGTTGGCTTCGACATGGCGGCTTTTGAAAAAGGAATCCGCCGCCGTCCCGCTGATCAAGGCGCACCGGGCGGCCCTCGGAAGTCCTTTGCCGAAGAACTGGGAATACGGTTACTACTATTATACGAGCAAGCTCACGCGTGAGGCCACGGCTTTCACGGTCCTATGCCGGCATTTTCCGGAGATCGCGAAAAAACTGACCTATGAGGAGATGAAGCCGCTCACTCAGATGATCGAGCAGGCGGATTTCAACACACTCTCCGCCGCATGGAGCGTGCAGGCGCTCAAAGCATACTCGGATCTCGCCGCCACCCAGGGAGTGAAAGCGGGGATCGCTTCTGTGAACGGGCAGGAAGTCGAAGTACTGGCCGAGCCCGCGATGGGCCAGTTGCAGGTCAAAGTGCCGGAAGGAATGGTCCGCTTCTTTTTCGCGAAAGACGCCCCCGAGGGACTGGGTGCCTGGTATCAGACGATCGAAAAAGGCTTTGCCAAAAACCTGCCGGAGAAAGCCAGTTCCACTCATATCGAAGTGCTGCGCGAGCTGCTCGATGAAGCCGGGCAACCGGTCACGCAAGGCAAGCTCGGCCAGACCCTGATTGCCAAACTGACGATCCGCAATCTGACCAAAACCGATATGCCGAATCTCGCGATCACCGAGATGCTTCCCGGCGGATTCGAACTCGCTCCACCGGGCGAGCCTGATTCCCTGCGTCCCGGACTGAGGACCCGTCAAGGAACCGATTACATCGATATCCGCGAGGACCGGGCATTGATCTATCTCGGCCTGCGCCCCGAGGGATCGCTCACTTTGAAATACGCCCTGCGGCCGACCTGTGCGGGGACTTTCGTTGTCCCACCGCCGTATGCGGAGGATATGTATGAGGCGAAAGTGCGTGCGAACGGTGCCGTTGGGAAGCTTGTCGTCATGCCACGGAAATAGCTACTGAAGAGAAGAGGGTTGACCACGGAAAAGACGGAAGGGACGGAAAAAGAAAAGATCATGTGTTTTGAGGAAATTACTTTCGGTGACCTGAGTCTTGAATTCAATTCTCTTACCTTCCGTCTTTTCCGTCTTTTCCGTCTTTTCCGTGGTCAATTTTTTTTCATCTGAAATTGGAATCCATGTCCACCCCACGAACCAAGTTTCGTTTCGGAAAATTCCAGAAGAGAATGAACCACGGAATACACGGAATACACGGAATACACGGAATGGAAGAGGCTTTTGATTTTGAAAATCATGGTTCCGCGAACATGAGCCTTGGTTTCAATTCTTCTTCCTTCCGTGTATTCCGTGAATTCCGTGGTTCCTATTTCTTCTCTTAGTATTACTTGCCCAAGATCCCATGCCAGCCATCCGTTCCAAGTTTCATTTCCGAAGATCCTGCCTGCTGGTGTTGAAGGCGATGGTTGTTTCCGTGGTGTTGTTGGTAACCGGCTATTGTCTGTTGCCGAAGCCGGATCTGCTCCCTGCAGATCTTGAATACTCGCGCACGGTTCTCGACCGGGATGGAGATGTGATTTTTCTGACGACCACCTCGGATGGCATGCTGCGTTTGCCGGTCGACATGGATGAGATTGCTCCGGAAATGCTGGAGGCGACCTTGGAAATGGAGGACAGACGTTTTTTCAGTCATTCCGGGGTGGATTTCCGCTCGCTTTCGCGGGCTGCGTGGGGGGTGGTTTCGCGGCAGAAACTCGGTGGTGCCTCGACGATCACGATGCAGTTGGGTCGTCTGCGCTGGGGGCTTGGGACCCGCTCCTTTTCCGGAAAATGCGAACAGATGTTCCGTGCGATCCAGCTGGAACGCCATTACTCGAAGAAAGAAATCGCCGCCGCCTACTTCACCCTCGCTCCCTACGGGGGAAACGTGGAAGGGGTTCGTGCGGCGAGTTTCCGCTGGTGTGGGAAGGATGCATCGGACCTGACACTGCGCGAAGCTGCCAGCCTCAGTGCGATTCCCCAAAGTCCGACCGCTAGACGACCCCGCCCGGAGGGAAATGCCTCGCTGGCGATCGCCCAGGTCCGGTTGATGACCCGGCTCCGTGCCAATCACGGCGAGCCAGCTGACGAACTCGATGCGGAATTCAACCTGGTTCCCACGGCGATCCCCCGCGAAGCACCCCACTTCGCGCGGCGGCGGTTGAGGGAAGATTCCGGCCTCACAGTCAGGACCACGCTGGATATGGAACAGCAGTATCGGGTCGAGCGATCAATCCGAGATTTCCTCGATCGCTGGTATTCGAAAGGCCTGCGGAACGCGTCCGCCATTCTCATGCACGCGCCCACGGGAGAGATCCGTGCCAGTGTGGGATCGGCCGATTTCCACGATGTCGGTATCTCCGGTCAGGTCGATGGCACGACGGCGAGGCGCTCGCCCGGATCCACGCTCAAGCCTTTCATCTACGCGCTCGCCCTGGATGCCGGACTGATCCAGCCGCGTACTCTGCTCGACGATGCGCCAAAGCGATTTTCCGGGTACAATCCGGAGAATAGCGACCGGCAGTTCCTCGGGCCTATCGCCGCATGTGATGCGCTGAGGCGGAGTCGGAACATCCCGGCCATCGAGTTGGCGAACCGGTTGCCGGATGATGGCTTGGAAGGTTTTTTACGGACAACGGGTGTGGAGCTGCCGCACCGCAGTCACGGTCTGGCTCTCGCCATCGGTGCGACTGAGATGCGATTGGAAGATCTGGCGAAACTCTACGCGCAACTTGCCCACCCCGGGCAGGGTCGGCTTTCTCCGGAGGCTCGCTGGCTGACCTTGGATGCTCTGCGAAGCGATGCACCCGGTGCTCCGATCGGACTCTCTTGCAAGACCGGGACATCGAACGGATTTCGCGATACCTGGGCCTGCGGCGTCATGGGCGATTGGGTGCTTTGTGTTTGGGTCGGCCATTTCAACGGGCGGGGCATGCCCGGACTTTTTGCCAGTGAAACCGCTGCTCCGTTGCTTTTTCAAACCACTACCAGATTGCAACTTCCCATTCCTTCGTCCGATCAGACACGGCCTGAGGAGGTGGTGAAAGTTCCGATCTGCGCGGTGTCAGGAGATCTCGCTGGAAAGGAGTGTCCGGACCGGCGCGAAGGATGGTTCATCGGCGGCGTGTCTCCCATCACCACATGCAAGGTCCATCAGAAGAGAGGGGATCGCGTGGTGGAGGTGTGGTCCGCGGATCGGCTGGAACAATTTCGGAAAGCAGGCTTTCCGCGTTCCGCCGTCGCTGGGGGTTCTGATCCGCAGCGGGAGGCGCTGATCGGTCAGCCCCCTGAGATCCTGAGCCCCCAGCGCGCGCTCACCTACTACATCCAGTCGAACGCCCGTGAGCAGAACCGTCTGATGCTCGAAGCCAATGCTACCCCCGGAACCCGCCAGATCCACTGGTTTGCCGAGCGCCGATACCTCGGAGCCAGTGCACCTGCCGAACAGCTTCCCTGGGAACCTGCTGTCGGTGACTATGAGTTGCAAGCGATGGACGATGCCGGGCGGGTTTCGTCGAGGCGGATCAGTGTCAGACTGGCGATAGGAGAGTAGTCGCGAGACACAGCTATCTGCCGGATGGAGATCACTCCCTGAGTTGCGGGAGTAACTCCAGCACTTCTTCTGGAATCGTGTCCGGCCAACCGTCGTTGTTCTGTTCCGGGCCGGGATTGGTGCGACCCTCCCGGATGGTTTTTGCCAGAAGATCCGCCAGTTCCTTAACTTTTTCCGGGTTCTGTTCGGCAAGGTTTTCGGTCTCGGAGAGATCGTCTTCCAGGTTGAAAAGCTGGACGGGGTACAGGCCCTCGGTTGCCTTCCCGGGTTTGGGCGCGGACCACCCGCCTGATCCCGGACAGAGAACCAGCTTCCACTCCTTCTGACGGATCGCGAACGAGCCATTGATCGAATGATGGACCGTGGAAGCTCTGGAAAACCCTTGTTCCTGTTTGAAGAGAGGCAGCATGGAAAAGCTGTCTTCCGATGCGTCCGCCGGGAGAATCCGGCCCACGATTTCCGCAGCGGTTGCGAAAAGATCCGTGGTGCAGATCGTCACATCACACCGGGTTCCGGGTTCGACCGTCCCCGGCCAGCGCACGAGGAATGGCACGCGGTGGCCTCCTTCGTAGATATCCGCCTTATGCCCCCGGAGCGGGCCGTTGACCATGTGGCCTTCCGCAGCCAGTGCGGGAATGTTCGCCTGGGGTGAGCAGCCATTGTCCGATGTGAAAATTACCAGTGTCCTTCCTGCCACATCCTGCTCGTCGAGTTCGGCCAGGATTTCTCCGACCACCCAATCGGTTTCCATCATGAAATCCCCGTAGTCGCCGAGTCCGGATTTTCCTATCCACTTTTCGGAAGGAACCAGAGGCGTATGCGGACTGGTCAGCGGGAGGTAGAGGAAAAAGGGTTGATCGGCATCGTCTGCCTCCCGGTTTATGAAAGCGCGTGATTCCCTCGCAAGGTCCTGGAGAACGTTTGCCGCTTCGAAATCGTCCGTGGCCGGGCCGGGGCGTTTCGGGACTTTGAAAAACTTTGTGACGGTAGGAATCTCGATCGCCTTGTCGTTGCGGAGATACAGGTATGGCGGCATGTCCAGCGATGCGGGATAGAGGAAATCCTCGTCGAAACCGAGAGCCAGCGGGCCACCCTCCACTTTCTTTCCATAATCGATATTCCAGGCCTCTCCGCTTTTTGAGCCGTCGCCAGGTTCGCGTGGTTCATCCAGATCCTGCCAATCCAGTCCGAGATGCCATTTGCCGGTTACCGAAGTCCTGTAACCGGCATCGACCAGGAAGGAAGCGACCGTCGCGCGCGATTCGGGAATCAGGGGTTTGCTCAGCCCGAAGAGAACTCCTTCTTTCATAGGAGAGCGCCAATTGTATCGGCCGGTCAGAATTCCGTAGCGTGTGGGGGTGCATACGGCGGACGAGGTGTGGGCATCGGTGAAATTCATTCCCTCCTTCGCAAGTCTGTCCAGATTTGGAGTGGGAATTTTTCCCCCGGCGTAGGCGGGATCCCCGTATCCCATGTCGTCCGCAAGGATGTAGATGATGTTGGGGGGCGCTGCTACGAGCTGTGCGTGGAGCAAAAGAGTGAGAACGCCGAGTAACCCCGTCACCGTGCTTGTTCTGGAAAGTGTCATTTGCTCTCTAAAACGCACCAGATGCCGACGTATTTCAAGGGGATTTCCCATCGCTGCGATCCAGATCCATCAGGGGGATGCGCCTATCAACCGTCGGTTCCCCGCCGACTTGCATTTTCACCATGCCTCCTCCAACATCCGCTCCGTGCACCGCCAGCAATTGATTGATCAACTTTCCGAATATGCCTCACGCCATCCGGAGGAGGGCGAGGTGGTGGATCGATTTCTGGATTTTGTGAAATCGGAGGCGGAATGTTTCGAGCGCACCCTTGCCAAAGGACATGTCACAGGTTCCGCCTGGATCGTGGGCCGGGATGGAGGCGAGGTATTGCTGACACATCATGCGAAGCTCGATCGCTGGCTTCAGCTCGGCGGACATGCGGATGGGGAGAGCGATGTGTTTTCAGTGGCGCTCAAGGAGGCGGAGGAGGAGTCAGGGCTGGTTGGTTTCACTCGGATCGGGAGCGGGATATTCGATATCGATATCCATCCGATTCCAGAGAGAAAGGGAGTGCCGGAGCATCTTCATTATGATGTGCGGTACTTGCTGCGGGCGGATGCCGGGACGGACTATATCGTGAGCGATGAGTCCCATGACCTGCGCTGGGTGAAGGCGGAGGACGTGAAGAGCCTGACCATCGAGCCTTCGATGATGCGTATGGTCAGGAAGTGGGTGGAATACTAATCATACACGTCCTTCCTGTGGCCTACGGTCACCACAAGGACGAGCAATTCGTTTTCGGAGATGGAGCAGATGAGGCGATAGTCCCCGATCCTGTATCTCCAGAGTCCTTGCAATTCTGCGCGGAGTCCTTTCCCGAATCTTCTCGGATCTGCGTCTCCGGCAATGCGATCGTCGAGGTAGGCGAGAATATTTCGTTGCGCGGGTTTCCCGAGCTTTTTGAATTCTTTCCGAGCCCCGGAAATCGAATCTATACGCCCAGCCCACGTTTCATTTCTCCCGCTGAATACGTCTTCCCGGGGTTTCTCAGTCGTTCCGTCGCTTTCCGGATGTCTTCCATGTCCTCGATGTGTTCGAGAAGCGCGTCGTGGGCATAGGATGCCTCGGACTTGCCGTTGGATCTGGCGAGAAGCGTGAGCCTTTCCTCGATTTCAGGACTGAGTTCAATGGCGATCATTTAAACAACTTAGCAAACTCGGAACGATGCTGCAAACGGTATTCCTAGGATCTGAGGGCGGAGGTCTGGATCGAATCCAGAAACCATGAGTTCATTCTTTTCTTTCTTTGCGTATTTTTGCGGCTGAAAATCTTGAGTTGATTTTGGTGCGAGAGCCTTGGTGGGTGGGACGAGGGGCTTGAACGGGACTTCCGGCAAGATGCCGGAAGAACGGCCTGACCCAGAATTCGCCAGGTACGGGCTTGTGGCCGGATCGCTGCGGGACGCAGCGATCACGGCCTGCCCCGAGACGGGGCAGCTACGCTCCTTAGGATCTCCTCGGGTGAGGCTCCTGTTTCGCGGAGGTTTTGGATGCTTCTTGCATCGTCCCGTTTTGCGAGGCGTTTTCCGTTTTCGTCGCATACGCAGGGGTGATGGAGATATACGGGTTCGCGGTAGCCGAGGATGGCCTGGAGCTGGCGGTGGATGTGGGTGGCTTCCTGCAGATCGTCTCCGCGGGTGACATGGGTGATTTCCTGGAAGTGATCGTCCACGACTACGGCGAGATGGTAGGCGATGCCGATGTCTTTACGGGCGAGGACGGCGTCTCCGTTTGCTGCCGGGTCGACTTTGCTTTTCCCGAATCGGAGGTCCTCGAAGCGGAGATCGCCGTGGATTTCGGCTGCTTTTTCTGAGTCGAAACGCCATGCGTGGGATTCTCCGGCGGCGATTCTGTCGGCGGCTGTTTCGGGAGAAATGGTGCGGCAGGTGCCGGGGTAGGTTGCCTGCTCGTTTCCATGCGGGGCGTACAAGGCTGCCTGGATGTCTTTCCTGGTGCAGAAACAGGGATAGACCAGTTCCTGCGATTTCAGGTTTTCGAGAGCACTTTCGTAGGCTCCCTGTCGGTGGCTCTGGCGCAGGATTTCTCCATCCCAATCGAGGCCGAGCCATCGGAGATCCTGCTCGATTTTTTCGAAATACTCCTCTCGCACCCGGGAGGAATCGATGTCTTCGTGCCGTAGGAGGAAGCGACCACCGGTTTCCCGCGCAAGATCATGCGCGACCCTAGCGGCGTAGGCGTGACCGAGGTGGAGGAGGCCGGTGGGGCTGGGTGCGAAGCGGGTGACGGTCATGACTGGCGACGGGCGGCGACCGGAGATGGCCGCCACGGCTACCTCGGAGTAGAGGCGGCTTCGTGGAGTTCCTCCGCAGCTTCGAGCTCGGCGCGTTCCTTGGGGATGACGCGGACGAGTTTGCGGGCGGTGCTTTCCCAGTTCGCGAGCAGATCGGCAGCTTGCTTCGAGCCGGTCTTCTTCTCGTGGAGTACGATGAGAGCTTTCACTTCCTCGATATCCTGCGGACGGCGGACGGGCATGGCGACGACCATCTCGGTGTTGACGCGTGAGTAGAATTTCCCATCGACATCGTAGACGTAGGCGGTGCCTCCCGACATGCCGGCACCAAAGTTTTTCCCGGTCTTTCCTAGAATGACAACGCTGCCGTTGGTCATGTATTCGCAGCCATGGTCGCCCACGCCTTCGACGATGGCGGTGGCTCCGGAGTTGCGGACGGCGAAGCGCTCTCCGGCGCGTCCGTTGGCGAACAGGAAGCCACGGGTGGCTCCATAGAGGCATGTGTTTCCGGCGATGGCGTTCTTGGCTGCTTCGAATTTGGCTTCCGGAGAAACTCGGAGAATAATCTCACCCGAGGCCATTCCTTTCCCTACGTAATCGTTCGCCTCACCGATGAGCTCGAGGGTCACGCCGTTGACGAGGAAAGTGCCGAACGACTGGCCGGCGCTGCCTTTGCAGGTGATGTGAATGCTTCCGTCCGGGAGATCGTAGTTTCCGAAAACCTGGGCGATGCGACCGGACAGGCGGGTGCCGATGTTGCGGTCGGTATTGACGACATCGTAGGTTTTCTCGAACGGTGCGCGGTCGGGAAGCGTCTGGATGGCATCAAGACATTCCTGGCGGACCGCACCCTCTCCGTATTCAGGTCCTTTCGGCGCATCGATTCCGGCATGGCTGGCGATATCGTTGAGGATATCGATATCGAGCGATGATTTGGCGATGCCGTCGTTGCGCTCCATGGTTCGGATCCGGGTGATCTCGGACTCTGGTTTGTCCACTGCTTTCGCGACAGCTGGAACGACGTCCTTGAGCAAGCGGGAGAAATCGAGGGTGTTCGCCTTTGGATGGGACGGAACCTCGCGCTGGGTGAGGAAGCTGGTGTGACCGATGAGATCATCGAGCTTGCGGATGCCGAGCTTGGCCATGATTTCGCGGGCTTCGTGGGCGACCGCGTTGAAATAGTTGATGACCATTTCAGGCGTGCCTTTGAACTTGGCGCGGAATTTCGGATCGGTTGTGGCGACGCCGACGGGGCAGGTATTGAGATGGCATTTCCGCACATAGACACAGCCCATGGCGATCATGGCGGTGGTGCCGAAGTTGAACTGCTCCGCGCCGAGGATGGCGGCGATGACGACATCGCGTCCGTTTTTGATACCACCGTCGGTGCGGAGGACGACACGATCACGCAGGTTGTTGATGATGAGTGTCTGCTGCGCCTCGGACAGGCCGAGTTCCCATGGGGAGCCGGCGTGTTTGGTGGAGGAAAGCGGAGAGGCACCGGTGCCACCATCGTGACCGGAGATGAGGATGTTGTCGGCGGCTGCTTTCGCGACACCAGCGGCGACGGTTCCGACGCCTGCTTCCGCTACCAGCTTCACGGTAATCCGTGCTTTCGGGTTGATCTCCTTCAGGTCGTGGATGAGCTGGGCGAGATCCTCGATGGAGTAGATGTCGTGGTGGGGAGGCGGGGAGATGAGCTGGACGCCCGGCTGGGTATTGCGGAGCCTGGCGATGAGCGCGTTGACCTTGTGGCCGGGTAGCTGGCCGCCTTCGCCGGGTTTCGCACCCTGCGCCATCTTGATTTCCAGTTCGTCCGCATTGATCAGGTAATTCGCGGACACGCCGAAGCGTCCGGAGGCTATCTGCTTGATGTAGGAGCGGGCGAAATCTCCGTTCGGGTAGGGTTTGAACCGCATGGGGTCCTCGCCACCCTCACCGGAATCCGATTTCCCGCCGATGCGGTTCATGGCGATGGCGAGGGTTTCGTGAGCTTCGGGGGAAAGCGCTCCGAGCGACATGGCGGCGGTGGTGAACCGGCGGCGAATGTCTTCGACGGGCTCTACCTCGTCGATGGAGATCGGACCTGAGGCGGAGGGGACGAAGTTGAGCAGGTCCTTGATGGCGACAGGATTTGTCTCCAAGCAGACTTTGACATATTCCTCGTAGTCTTCCGGTTTGCCGGATTTCACATACTGGTGGAAATTCTTGATGACTTCCGTGGTGAAGGAGTGGCGCTCGCCGGATTTGCGGTAGCGGTTGTAACCTGGATCCCCGAGATCGAGGGTTTCGCCCTCGGGGACATCGGTCTCGTAGGCGGCTTTGTGACGGATGATGGATTCCTCCGCGATTTCCGTGAACGAGATCCCGCCGATCTGGGAAGGCACGCCGGTGAACGAAAAGTCGACGACTTCGTTGCCGATTCCGATGGCCTCGAACGTCTGCGCTCCCTGGTAGGAGTTGAGGACGGAAATGCCCATTTTCGACATGATTTTCAACAGACCTTTTTCGAGAGCCTTACGATAGTTCGTCATGGCTTTCTGGGGAGTCATGCCTTCTCCAAGAGCGTTTTTCCCTACGTCCATGGTGACGAGCTGGCGCACGGTCGCGTAGCCGAGATATGGAACGACGGCGGTGGCCCCGAAGCCGAAAAGGCATGCGATCTGATGGACATCGCGTGCTTCTCCAGTCTCGACGACGAGTGAGGCGCGCATGCGTTTCCGGATACGGTTGAGATGGTGGTGTATGCTACCGGTGGCGAGCAGGGCGGGAATGGGCACGCGCTGCTCGGAGGTGGCGCGGTCCGAGAGGATGATGATGGAAATCTTTCCGTTCACCGCAGCTTCGACTTCGGTGCAAAGCTCGTCGATACGGGCTTTGAGTCCGTCTTTCCCGGTGGAGACATCCCAGGTGCAGTCGAGCACGTGCGAGGGGTAGCCGTGCTCCGCCATGTTGGTGATGCGCTCGAGCTGGTGCTCGAAGAGAATGGCGGAGTCCAGGGAGATGGACGCGCAGTGGCGCGGAGTTTCCTCGAGCAGATTGCGCTCGGGGCCGAGACCTGCGCCGAGGGACATGACCGCCCACTCGCGGATAGGGTCGATGGGTGGGTTGGTGACCTGCGCGAAGCGTTGCTTGAAATAAGTGAAGAGCAGGCGTGGGTAGGAGGAAAGAATGGCTAGCGGGATGTCATCACCCATGGAGAAAACGGCCTCCTGCGCGCCCTTGATCATGGGTGGGAACACCATGTCGAGTTCCTCGATGGAGATCGCGTTGGCGACTTGGCGGCGGGAGAGATCAAGCGCTTCGAATTCGATTTCCGGGACGTGGGCGGAAGGGGAGATGAAGTGGCGGAGTTCGAGACGGTTTTCATCGATCCAGCGGCGGTAAGGCTTCTGGCGGGCGAGTTCTTCCTTGATCTCCACGTCCAGCTTGAGGGTGCCGGTGGATGTATCCGCGGAAAGCATCTGTCCGGGGCCGAGGCGACCTTTGCGTGTGACCATGGCGTCGTCGAAGACGACAGCGCCGGCTTCCGAGCCGATGTAGAGGAATCCGTCTGATGTGGTTTTGTAGCGGGAAGGGCGGAGACCGTTGCGGTCGAGCGAGGCGCAGAGTTTCGTGCCATCCGTGAAGACGAGACCGGCGGGTCCGTCCCACGGCTCGGAAAACGAACGGATATATTGGTAGAAGGCCCGGAGTTCGTCGGAAATTTCCTCATCGTTGCGGTAGGCGGGAGGAACCAGCATACACATGGCGTGTTCGGGAGAGCGGCCGGACAGGATGAGTAGCTCGAGGCAGTGATCCAGGGAGGCGGAATCCGACTCACCGTGGCGGATGAGATTTTTCACGATATCGACTTCGTCGCCCCAGACGGGGGATTCGAAGAATTCCTCGCGGGAGGTCATCCAGTTGCGGTTTCCTTCCACGGTATTGATCTCACCGTTGTGGCACATCGTGCGGAAAGGCTGGCCGAGCGGCCATGCCGGAAAGGTGTTGGTGGAGAAGCGCTGGTGATAAAGGCAGATCGCGGTTTCGAAGTCCGGATCGGTGAGATCCGCGTAAAAGGCACGCAATGCGGAGGGCATGGCGAGCGCCTTGTAGGAAATGAGGCGGTTGGAGAAGGTCGGCATGTAGAAGCCGGGGATCTCTTTGGTCGCATGCTCGATTTCGCGGCGGCAAAGGTAGAGTTTGCGCTCGAATTCCAGAGCTTCCATTCCTTCGGGTTTGAGCATGAGGAGGTGCTCGATTTCCGGGCGGGATTTCTGGGCGATTTTTCCCAAAGCATCGACATCGACCGGGACTTCTCGCCAACCGATGGCGGAAATGCCGCGTTTCGCGATGGTGTCTGCGGTGATCTTCTTGATCGAGGCGGTTTGCTCTTCATTACCGACAGGGAAGAAGAACACCCCGACGGCCAGATCCGCGGGGTTTTCGACTTTGGTGCCGAGTTTTTCAGCGGCTTTGGCGAAAAGAGGAAAGGGGATCTGCGAGAGGATACCGGAGCCGTCTCCGGTTTTCATATCCGCATCGACGGCACCACGGTGAGTCATGCAGGAGACGGAGGTGAGAGCGTAATCCACGACGTCGAACGAGCGTTTTCCTTCCAGATGGGCAATGGCGCCCATGCCACAGTTGTCGTGTTCGTGGGAAAGGTTGTGGAGTGAACCGGGGACGAGAGGTGTGCTGGAATGGTAGAACGGATTGCTCATGGCAGTGCGGGGACTAAAGGACAGGGGGGCGGCAGGGACAAGCAGGAATTGTTCCTCCGGAATCCACCGGGAAAACTCTAAATCTGAAGTCTGAAATTTCAAGGAAGACGAAAGGTCTCGCGGGTTATTCGGCGGCAAGGGGATTGGCCGAATCTGGTGAGGTCGGGGTTGCTGGTTCCGGGTGTCGCACCCCGAGACGGAGTGCGCACGGCCTGCCGTGAGGCGGGGCAGCTAAGAATTCGGGGGGATTTGGACCCCTCACCGCTACGGGTGGATTTACCTGAGGCCTTTGAGGGAGCCTTTCGAGGGCTTGTTCAAGTTCATGTCCGTGATGGAGACGCGGCGACCGCCTTTGTAGGAGGAGACTTGCATCTTCTGGAGGGTCCAGACTTTGTCGGAGACTTTCATGACTTCCTCGACTTTGAATTCCTTGAGTTTCTCTCCGTTTTTGCCGTGGCCGTTGATTTTCATGAAGGCACCGAATTTCTGATGGACCCATACATAGACGGCGAAGTAGGCACCTGCTGCTCCGGCGGGTTTGTCGAGACGGAGTTTATAGGTGTCCTCGGTGCCGATTTTCTCGAGGCCTTCGAGTTTGGGAGCCGGCCAGTAGAAGAAACGCAGGGCGAGGTCCTCGTAGGTGAGATCTGTTCCGGCGATGGACTCGGTAAGTTTCTTGCGCGGGAAATCGACGGTCTTGCCGTTGATGATTTCGAAGAGTTCGTATTCTTCGTTATTGAGGCGGAGGTGGAACACGCGCCACTTTCCGCCTTCTTGGAACTGGAACTGGATGTTTTTCCCTTTCAGGAAGATGGCGATGGGGGTCTTGCTCCCGTTGTGGGAGAGGCTGCCTTCGAGGGGGCCGTCGAGTTCGGTGAGAGCGGCGGATAGGCGGGCGCCTTCAAGAATACGTTCGGGATCGGGGGCCTGCGCTTTGAGTGGTAGTATGGCGGCGAGGCCTGCGAGAAGAAAGGCAATGAATTTCATGGGGTCAGGATAATGCGAACGGGAGCTTCGACAAGCGGGATGGTGGATTCATTCATTTTTCCGAAACTACAGGAGGGGGCATGGATCCCGAAACGAAAACACCCGCCGGGCGGATGCGCCCGGCGGGTGTGGAGAAATAAGGCCGATCAGGGATTCGGGTTGGTCACGACCATGGGATCGGGAGGGATGGGTGTGTTCGGAACCAGCGGGATGAGGGTTGTGAGCGGCGGGGGAAGAATGAGAGGGTTCCACGGCTCGGGAGGGGAAACGGCGGATGCGATCGCGTCCTTGCCGCTTTTGGAATCCTTCGAGCTGTAACTGGAGTCTCCGCGGTTCGGATCTAGTTTCGCCAGGACCTTCTGGACCTCTGCAAGAGCCTCCGGCATGGCGGCGATGGCACATTGGGAGATCATCCGCATGGACTCCGGAGCGGAAGTGATGGCTACTTCGGTGATATCTCCCACAAGGGCGACATCGGCCCCGGAAGCGATGATCGCGGATTTCACGATTTCACAAGCACAACTGGCGTTCGCGGAAATTTCCGAGCTGACGATTTCGAGGACCTCGGAGGGATCGATTTCGACGCGGTGCCGGACGGAGAGGCTGACGGAATCGCAATCAGCATCTGATGTAGGAGTCTGATAAGCTGCGGAGATTTCCCTGAGTCCGGCATTGATTCCGTATCCCTGTTGATCTGAAACCTTCATTTTGACGGTGCTCGCGGTGCGGTAGGCGGAGGCCTGTTTCAGCAGGGAAAGGTCGAGAACCTGCTCGATCTTGCGTGCCGAAGCTCTGCGGGCGGAAAGTGTGGAGGCGTCCTGGCTGATGAAAACCGGGTTGATTTCGGACAGATCGGCGTGCGCCTTCGAAACTGCGGGCAGCTGATGAAGGCCGCTGAGGGCTTGATCGGCCGCGAAGGATGTCTGATCGGGAGAATCCTGCATGACGCTTCTGGCGTCAGCACTGGATTTCGCAAGGGACACTTCGATCATTTGCGCGTGGGCTGGGACGGCCGCTAGTAGCGCTAAGATGAGTGCCGTGCGGGGGGGGGCTGGCAGTTTCATATAGGTTGGGTGTTGGGTGAGCGCAGGATTTCTCCCATAGAATCCTTCATCTGACAAGATGTTTTTACAAAGTATGAAGGTGTTTTTAAAATTACGGAGAGGACGGCATTCTTGTTTTTCTGAAAGTTGACTTTTGTTAGGCGACCGAGAGCTTCACAGCGCAAGCTTTGTAGTTCGGCTGGCGGGAGTGGGGATCGAAGGTTGCGAAGGTCAGCTTGTTCACCTTTGAATCATGCATCGGAAGGAAGAGATCACTGGGACGGACCGTCGGTGCGAGATAGGCGGATACCGTGATCGATCCTCGGCGGGAGGTGATTTTCACCCGTGAGCTGTCAGAAATACCCAGGCGTGCGGCATCCGTGGGGTTGATCTCAACGTATGTGTCCTTGGGATACAGTTTCCTGAGAACCGCAGATTTGCCGGTGCGTGTCTGGGTGTGCCACTGGCTGCTGGTGCCACGACCGGTGAGAAGCATGAAGGGGTATTTGTCGTCCGGAGCTTCCGGGATGGCCATTGGCGGGGAGAAGTGAATTCTGGCTTTTCCAGACGGTGTGTAAAATTTTCCGTCAGTGAAAAGACGGCGCTCGGTTTGAGTTCCGGGTGCCTGATGACTAATGGTCGGTGTGGATTTCGGGAAAGGCCATTGGATTCCGCCAGCTTGGTCGAGGTGGGCGTAGTTTCGGATTCCGGTGATGTCGCAGGGTTGATCACGGGTGATGTCGCGGAGGATCTCGAATGCAGACTCGGGGTCTTTCCATTTGCTAAAAAATTCGCCACAGCCCCAGGATTCTGCGATGAGGCGGAAAATTCGGAAATCGGTGAGCGCTTGGCCCGGGGCTTTGCGGACCGGTTTGATGGTGGCGATGCGGCGCTCGGAGTTGATGAAGCACCCGGATTTCTCACCCCATGCGGCGGCGGGTAGGACGAGATCTGCGGCGAGTGCGGATTCCGTGGTGGTATATATGTCCTGGACGACGAGGAAATCGAGGTTGGCGCGGAGTCTGGCTAGCTTTTCGGAATCGATCCAGGAATGGAAAGGATTGGTGGCGACGATCCAGAGAGCCTTGATCTTGCCGGACTCGGCGGCATCAAGGATCTGGTCATAGGCGAGAGATGTCTGTGAAGTGATGTTCTCGTAGGGGATTTCCAGAACATCCGAGACTCTTCTTCGATGCGTTTCGTTGAGAAAATCATGTCCACCGACGAGCGAGGTGGTGTTCGAAAAAAGGCGGGAGCCCATGGCGTTGCACTGGCCGGTGACGGAATTCGGGCCGGTGCCGGGTTTTCCGATATTCCCGGTGATGAGGCAGAGATTGATGATGGCTTGCGCGGTGCGGGTGCCTTCGTGGGATTGGTTCACGCCCATGGTCCACCACCAGGAAACGCGTTTCCCCGTATCGGAAACCGTGTGGGCGAGAGTTTCAATTTCTGCAGAGGACAATCCGGTCTGGTCCGCGACGGCTGACGGGGGGTAGTCTTTGACGAATTCGGTGAAGGCTTCGATTCCCTCGGTGTTTTCGATGGAGTTCGCGTCGATCCGCCCGTCCCGGAGAATGCAGTGGGCGAGGGAGTATAGCAGGGCGAGATCGCCTTTAGGCTTGAGGGAAACGTGTTGGGTGGCTGCTTGGGCGGTTTCGGTCGCTCGAGGGTCGATGACGATGACCTTCGGCGAGCGTTTGTTGCGCATGACCCGCTGCCAGAGGATAGGATGGGCGATGCAGAGATTCGCGCCGATGAGGACGATCACATCGCTCTCCTCCAGATCCGCGTAGGCGCCCGGAGGCGCGTCGAAACCGAAGGACTGTTTGTAAGCGGTCGCGGCGGTGGCCATGCATTGGCGGGTGTTGGCATCCGCGTGGATGAAGCCCATACCGAATTTGAACAGGCAGCCGAGAAACGCCATTTCCTCAAACGGGATCTGACCGGTCGAAAGAAATGCGACGGACTCCGGACCGTGCTCGTCCTTTATGGCTTTGAGCCGGTGGGTGAATATGTCCATGGCCGTCGTCCAATCCGTTGGCGCGAGTTTTCCGGAATCATCCCGCAACAAGGGAGTCGTCGCTCGATCGGGGGATGAAAGGGGATCGAGTGCCTGCCATCCCTTGGGGCAAGCCATCCCGAGATTCACTGGGTAATTGAAGTTGGGAGAGAGATTGATGGCGCTGCCGTTCTCATCGAGATGAATCTTGAGCTGGCAGCCCGTCGCACAATATCCGCAGATCGAGGTGGTGGTGGAGACAGGCTTGAGCCGCGAAGGAACTTTTCCCAATCCGAACGCACCCGGTTCCTGGACAAGATCCTTCGTTAGCGGGCCGGTATGAGATTTCAGGGAAAAAAGGGACATGGAATACCGAAGTGCATAGCAGATGCCGTGCGTGGCAGGGAGTTGAAATTCCCGTGTCGGGAAATATGACTCAGGAGCCGGATGAAGGGGATTCATCCGCGACTTCTTCCGGGCGCAGTAAATCCGCAGCCAGCCGCAGCATGAGATCCGAGGAATCTGATAGGCGGTGGTCGTCGTCCACCTCCATGAGACTGATTCCGTATTGCTTGCTGAAATCCCTGGATGTTTGAATGGGAATCACTTCATCCCGGGTGCCGTGGAGGATGATCGTCCCAGGCGGTAGAGTTGTGATCGCATCGCTGGAGAGGCGTGTGAGTGCCGGAGCGCAGAGTAGGCAACCCGTGATCCGTGAGAAATTGCAGGGCTTTTGCGCGAACATCACCGCTGCCAATCCGCCGAAACTGGAGCCGACGATCACCATTCGTTCCACTTGGGCGAGGCAGTCTTCAATGATTTCCAATCGTTCATCTAGATTCGCGATTCCGGTGCAGTCGGGAGATACCAGTTCAGGATCAAGATGCCGCAATGCTTGGTACTTTGATCCGTGGGGACCACTCTCGAGGCCATGGAGGAAGACGACTTTTGGCTTCATGGAGGGATTTGGAAGGGAGCGGAAGAGGTCCTTCATTCTCTAGGAAAAGGCGATATGCTTTCTCCCAGCGGGAAGTGGAGCGTAGCGGATTCGAACCGCTGACCCCTTGCATGCCATGCAAGTGCTCTACCAACTGAGCTAACGCCCCGTTTCCGGGTGGTCGCTGAAACAGCGACGGGGCGAAGGTTTAGGCGAAGAAGCGGATGACGCGCAAGCGGAAAAACTCAAATTTCGAAATTCGAATCTCTGTCAGGAAGATTTTGCCGGAAGGCAGCCTCGCGGGAAGAACGGAAAGAGCTCCGCGATCGCGGAGCTCTTTATTTGAAGTCGGGTTCTGAAGTTCGAAACTGCTCAGATCTTCATCAGATCGTCTTCTTTGGCTGCCGCCATTTCGTCGATCTGTTTGGTGTATTTGTTGGTGAGTTCCTGAATTTCCTTTTCCTGGTCCTTGAGTGTGTCTTCGGTAAGGATGTTGTCGGCCTTCATTTTTTTTGCGGCATCGATTCCGGATTTGCGGGCGGCGCGGAGGCGGACTTTGGCTTCCTCGGCGAGGGTTTTGATGAGTTTGACCATATCGCGGCGGCGTTCCTCGGAGAGTTCCGGGATAGGGACGCGGATGGAGCGTTCGGCGGCAGCCGGATTGAGACCCAGCTTCGATTCACGTATGGCTTTCTCGATGTCCCGCGTGGTGGATGGGTCGAAGGGTTGGACGTTGAGCATGCGCGGCTCCGGCGAGTTGATGACGGCCAGTGATTTGAGTTTCTGAACGCCTCCGTAGGCGTGCACGTAGACATCGAGATTGTCGATGAGGGCCGGGGAGGCTTTTCCGGTGCGGACACCGGAGAAATCCTGGACGAGGTGATCGAGGCCGGACTGCATGTCGGCTTCTACTTCTTTAAGGGCTTTGGCTGGATCTGACATGACTTTGAATAAACGCTGAAAATCTGAAAACTGAAATGCTGAAATTACGGCTCACTCGCCGTGGACGAGGGTTCCGATGGGTTGCGAGCGGAGGGCGTGGGAAAGATTTCCGTCCGGGCCGAGATCGAAGATTATGATAGGGATATCGTTGTCCATGCAGAGGGAAAACGCGGTGGCATCCATTACGTTGAGACGGTTCTCGAGGCAGTGCTGGAAGGTGACGGTATCGAAGCGTTTCGCATCCGGATTGGTGCGTGGATCCGAACAATATACGCCATCGACCTGGGTGGCTTTCAGGATGACATCGGCTCCCATTTCGCTGGCGCGCAGGGCGGATGTTGTATCGGTGGAGAAGAAGGGGCTGCCTGTGCCGGCGGCGAAGATGATGACGGTTCCCTTATCAAGCTGGTGCTCCGCTTTGCGACGGATGAAAGGCTCGGCCACGTTTTTCATCTCGATGGCGGACATCACCGTGACGTTGACACCGATGTGGGAAAGGGCTCCTTCGATGGCGAGCGCGTTCATAACGGTGGCAAGCATACCGACATAGTCTGCGGTCGCCCGGTCCATGCCCCGGGCGGAGGCTGAGGCCCCGCGCCAGAAGTTTCCTCCACCGACGACGATGGAGAGCTGGAGTCCGGTATCGACGGCTTCCTTGATTTCCGCGGCGATTCGCTGGACGATTTCCGGTGAAATGTTGTCAGTGGAACCTGGTTCGCGCAGCGCTTCTCCGCTGAGCTTGAGGACGGCGCGTTTGAAGGGGCGAGGATCTTTGGAATTCTGAGGCATGTGCTGGAGGAAGAATGAACGTCATGGACGGAAGGTCCAACACGGAAAATTCTAAATTCTAATTTTAAAATTCCAGACCGGGTCTAGGGGTTGGGGTCCAGGGTGAAGACTGCTTGAAGGTCTTTGAGCGTATCGTTTTTTTCGGTAGTTCCTTGGATCGTGACGACTACTTTGAGCGGTTGGGTCTGAGGGCGCTGGTATTCCTCCAAGGTCCTGTGCAGGGCGACGAGGGTTAGTTTCAAGAGCTGGCGGCTGGTTAGATCTACCTCCAGCGGTATTTCCAGCTGACTGACATCTATGGTGACGAGCAGGCCGTCGTCGGTACCTGCCGCTGCGAGGGTCACGTTGCAGAGGATGAGCAGGTTCGCTTCCTCGACTTTGTAATTCGGGTTGTTGGTGGGAATCCGGTGGGGAGTGGAAATGGCTTCAACCAGGGCTTCTGGGAATGCTCCGGTAAGGGCCATGGGGCGGGACAGGACGGTGGCCTGAAGGGCTTCACCGGTGTCGGAAATGATGTCGTCCACGTCCGTGCCATGAAGGCTGATGGGTTCGTGAACCGGGACAACCGAGATGGTGGTGGCTTTGAGGCAGGTGGAAAACGCCAAGGCCATGATGAGGTATTTCATGGGGGGATTGTGAGTGGTGGTTGCCGAACTTCCAACATGGAAGATGGGATGAAGAGTGGATTTTCGGGGGGGCTCTGTTCGGGATAGGGTGGCTAGCCCCTCAAGACCTCGACTTGACGGCTTGCACCGGTAAGGACGCCCCCACGGCACGAAAAAGCCGCCGGACCGTTTGGGCCAGCGGCTTGGGAATGCTTGTCTGCAGCTTTCGCTTACGCGGCTTTCGCTTTGTTCTCGAGGGCTTTTTTCGACTGGGCTACGATGGCGGAAAACGCGGCGGCATCGGTGATCGCGAGATCCGAGAGGATCTTGCGGTCGGCTTCGATCCCGGCGGCTTTCAGACCCTCGATGAAGCGGGAATAAGTCATTCCTTCGTTCCGGACGGCGGCGTTGATACGCTGTGTCCAGAGGCGGCGGAACTGACCCTTACGCTTCTTGCGGTCGCGGTATTCGTATTGTTGCGCCTTGCGGACAGCGTCCTTGGCGTAACGGAAGAGCTTCGAGCGGAAACCGCGGAAGCCCTTTGCCCGCAGGATCGTGCGCTTACGACGCGCGCGACTTGCTGGGGAATTGGTGGCTCTTGGCATTGTGTTCTATGGTTGTGGACAGGTCGTTGGTTATCATTCCTCCCGCAGTCTCACCTGTTCGTGTCTCCGGATTTCCCGGATCAGGCTGCGTAAAGGCCGTCCGTTACGCGGACGGGGTCGTGGCTGTCGCTTCGCTTCGGATCAATGGAAGGGAAGGTTCTCTTTGACATTCTTGATGTCGGCGTCGGACACAAGGCCTGGGCGACCGAGAGCGCGTTTGCGCTTGCGGCTCTTGCATTGAAGCAAGTGGCGTTTTCCTTGATGGCGGCGAAGAACCTTGCCTGTACCAGTAACTTTGAAGCGCTTGGCGACGGCTTTCCGTGTTTTTGCTTTTCCTCCTACTCGTGGCATGGGGCGCGAAACCTACGGATCGGTCCTTCGATGGCAAGGCAAAAGTGGTCTGTAAGCGGATTTCCTGAAAAAGGACGTGAATTTCCCTGCGAGAGGGGCAAACTTCTCCGCGTTCGGTGTTGGCTGCCAATTCTGAATGCAAAACCCGCGTTGCCATTTCCATGTTGAGATTTTTCATTTCCGCCGCGTCCCTATGTCTTGTGAATTTCTGCGTGGCGGCTCCGCTGGCATATTGGGAGTTCGGTGAAGATCCGGGTTTTCTGAGAAATTCCATCTTATCGGGGGCGACTCTGGCAAATGAGGGCGGAGTGACGAAGCTCGCGACCGGTGGCCCGGGCGAGGGACAGGCGGCGGGTTTCGGGGGAGGAGCGCGACTCACGGCCCCGGATGCGGATGCTTGGAGCGGGCCGCAAATCACGGTCGAGGCGTATTTCAAGGTGGATGCGCTCACTCCTTCGAGCCAGGTGATCGTGAGCCATCACAACAATACCGGGTCCGAGCGCGGCTGGCATTTGCTCGTTACTTCCACTGGAAAACTCCGGTTTCTAAGATATTCCGACGCGGGCACAGGTGCGGGCAACGATATCGGAACGGTTGAGGCTGGAACAGATTACTATGCTGCGGCGCTGTTCGATGCCGCGAGCGGCGATCTTACCGTCATCCTGAAAGACCTTTCAGATGAGGGCCTCACAGTGATGGAGAAGCTCCAGGCTCCCGCCCGGGGTTCGCAACGCGGACTCTCCACTGGCCATCGGAGCCACCGGAACCATGCCGACCGGAACGAGCTTTTTCAAAGGTGCGATCGACTCGGTCCGGATCAGCGGATCTATCCTACCGGAGAGCGATTTGTTGGAGGAAATCGCTATCCCGGCCGTTGTGAATTCCGAAAAGGTGGACGGCTACAAGGGGATCTGGTTCGCGCTCGGGCAGGTGTCCGAGTTCGGCGACAAGTATTCCGGCGGCCTGGCGACTTACACGGTGAACCACAGCCCCCTGGCGGTGTATTCCCCCGAGGTGGACAAGACTTTTTTCACCTATGGCGGGACGACCGCCGCGGACGAGGGACACCTGCTGATCATGGCGGGATGGTACGACCACAAAACGAAGACGGTGCCGAAGCCGACCATCGTGATGGACAAGGCAGCCGCCGACGGGGACCCGCATGACAACGCGGCGATCACCGTGGATGATGAGGGATATGTCTGGGTTTTCGTGTCCGGGAGGAACACCAGGCGGAAAGGATATACCTTCCGCAGCACCGTTCCCTACAGCACCGATGCGTTCGAGAGGATCTCACCACCGGGCGGGGAGGATTACACGTATCCGCAGATCTGGCACGTGCCGGGAAACGGCTTCGCCCATTTTTTCACGATCTACGATGGAGGCAAAAGAAACCTGTTTTTCCGAAAAAGCCCGGATGGCAGGGTGTGGAACGAGACGACGGATCTGGCGAAAGTCAGCGGAAGCTATCAAGTGACCGGAGTTTCCGGGACCGGGCGACTGGCGACGTTTTTCAACCGTCATCCCAACGCCAGCGTGGATGCGAGGACGGATCTCTATTACCTCCAGAGCGATGATTTCGGCGAAACCTGGACTCTCGCGGACGGCACGCCGGTCGCGCTCCCGATCACTGAGACGGAGAGTCCCGCGCGGGTGGTCGACTACGCTTCCCAAGGGCGGCTGATGTACAACTGCGATCTGAATTTCGATGAGAACGGGAACCCGGTATTGTTCTACCTGACGACCGCCGACCACAGGCCCGGCCCGGCAGGCGAGCCGCGCACCTATCACGTGGCCCATTGGACAGGGACGGAATGGAACATACGCGATCTGCCCGCCTCCGCGACTCCGCTCTCCTCCACCACGCACAATTACAGCGCCGGCAGCATCTGGATCGAGCCGGGGAAATGGACGGTTCTCGCGCCCACCGGAGCGCGATCCGAGCTGCGCGATACCGATCCCGAGCGATTCTGGGGGCACGGTGGGGAGATCGAGCACTGGGTTTCCACGGACGAAGGAGTCACTTGGACCAAAACGAGGAAGGTTACGGAGAAAAGCGACCGCAATCATGGCTATTTGCGTCGGAGTTTCGGGGGAGCCGGGCGTTTCCAAAGCTTTTGGAGTGACGGTAATCCGCAGGGCAGGACGGAGGTGCATCTGTATTTCGGCGAGTCAACCGGAGAAAGGCAATGGGCGCTTCCTTACGAAATGACAGAGCCGACCGCGACGCCGAAAGAGGTGAATCCGCCCTTCAAACGTTGGCAGGACCAGTCTTTCAACGAAACCGAACTAGCCGATCCTGACACGATCGGTGCCGATATGGATCCCGATGGAGATGGTTTCAGCAATTTTCGTGAATACATCGCCGCAACCGATCCGGTGTCGTCCTTGGCTCGACCCTCACGGTCGAATCTGATCGGAGAACGCTCTGAAAATGGATTTCTGCTGAAATATGCAGTCAACCGGGAGGCGTTCGATGTTAGGACTTTCATAGAAGCCTGCGGAGATCTTTCCGATTGGCAGGATGACTCGGGAAATTTGACGGAGATGTCCCGTGCGGGAGATGGTCCTGTCGATCTGGTAACCATGCGGGCGGCGTATCTCGAGATCGGAGAGAGATTCTATCGTTTGAGACAGGTATTCGATCACTGATCCCGATCATCTGGCAAACGAGCGATTGATTCCGGCCGTTTCGCGCGTGTAGTCTCGCACCCATGGAAGAGAAAAATTTCAAGCGAGGAGATTCGCCAAAACCTTTCCCTTGGTTCGGAGCTGGATTCCTGATCCTCGTCGCGGCGCTGGTGGGATCGTTTTTCACGGAAATCCCTGCCAAAGTGAACCGGAACCTGCGTGAGATGCTGGAGAGCCGTCGCCCGCAGGCGGAGATCAACGAGGACACCATACGGATGCAGGTCGAGCAGCGCCTGAGAGCGGAGATGGAGGAGGAGCTCGAGAGGCAACTCGCCGGGCTGAAGGAAACGGAAGAGAAGCCCGAAGTCACGGCCCCACCTGCCGAGTTACCGGCTCCACCCGTCGCTCCGCGCCTGCCGCTCGGGAAAGTCACGGACGTGCGGGAGCTCCGCAGCGGGATTCCTTTCAAGACTGAAATTACGTTCGGGAAAGGAGGGATCGCCTCCGAGGAGCGGGTGGACAAGGAAAGCTACGTGGCCAAGTATGAGCTGAAACTGGTGTTGCCAACTGCGGCTACGACCGTCGAGGATCTGAAAAAGACAAATCCCGACCTACCGGCGATTCTGCCATCGCTCCCCGCCTTGCTTGAAAAAGCAGTTGTTTCCCCATGGTATCAGACGCTCTACGCCAACAAGGCGGATCGGGTGAAACGCAATGCGAACGCGCTTACCGAGCTGCTCACCAAGCATAACATCTACGATTGCGAAACCATCCTGCATACGAAAGCTGAGAACGGTCGGATGGTGTTTCTGATGCAGGCGGAGATGGACGTGGTATCGGACGGATCGGACGGCGACAGGTTGTCCACGATGCCCGATTCCATCGTCAGCTCCACCTACTACCAGCCCTTCACGAGTTACGGCTGGCCGAAAAAAACCAAGACACCGAACCCGATGATCGCGGGTTGGGAAACCCGGATCGGCAACGGAACGAAGGAGCTGAACGACTCCAAGACTTCCAACGAAAGGAAGGCCTGGTTGCGTGACAGGATCAAGATGCTGAAACGGGGTATCCAGGATCTGAAGGCGCGCAGCTATCTCATCGCCGAGTATGATCCGTTCATCGTCATCCCGGTGAATCTGCTGACCGCGAGGAACGATCCGTTCGCACCGAAAGTCGGGGACTACGCGGTGGTGATCCATGAAAAAAAGGTCTATCCATGCATCGTCGGTGATGGTGGACCGACCTTCAAGGTAGGCGAGGCCTCCTTGCGGATGGCGAAGGAGATCAATGAAAGATCATCCCCCTACAGCCGGCCGGTTTCGGATCTGACGGTAACCTATGTGGTTTTCCCGGGAAGCCGGGAGGATCGCAACGGACCACCGGACTACGAAGCGTGGAGGCAGAAATGCCATACCTTGCTCGGCGAGATCGGCGGACTCGGGAACGGTTACGAGCTGCATCAGTGGACCGACCTTTTACCGAAGCCACAAGAACCCGAACCGGAGGTGGTGAAGCCTGCCGTGGATGCCCCGAAAGAGTGAGGGAAGTGCCGAGTGAGAAATTTGGAGTTCGGACGCCTTGCCTCCGTTTTCGGGAGTGGAGCTTGCTCCACGGTGTCTCATCTGGAGCTCTGGTCCCGGCTTGTCGCTCCGCACCACAGAGAGCAAGCCCTCCATCCCCAAAGCGGAGGCAAGCCATCAGCACTCCAAACTGCACCTATGGATGAAGATCTATTCCGTTATGCACGCACGGATCGCTTCGAAAATGTTCTGCGCACTCGAGACCGGGAAATCCGATCCGATGAGCACCGGCTTCTCGGAGTCCGGGACTTGGTCGCGGCCGTGGGAGCCTTTTACCAAGGTGGCATCGAGGGGGATGACATCCAGAAGACCACGGAGACCAAGTTTCTTCTTGAGGAGAAATTTTGCGATTTTTGCTTTGGGGTGACGGATGGAGGGATCGATGAAGAGCTCGCAGGGGTCGTAGCCGGGTTTGCGGTGGATATCGATGGTGCGGGCGAAGTCAGGCGCGAGATCGTCGTTTTCCCAGTAATAGTAGGTGAACCAGGAGTCTTGCTTTGCGATGGCGACGAGATCTCCGGCGCGGTCGTGGTTCTGAGCGCGGATTTCGTCGATGCCCGGTATTTTTTCAAGAAACTCGCGGACCTGTCCTACCATCGCAGGATCCCTCACATAGACGTGGGCGACCTGGTGGTCCGCCACAGCGAAGACTTCGCAGCCGCCGTAGTCGAGTGTTTCGCGACCGAGTTCGTTCTTGATGGAGAGCCAACCTTTTTGGCGGAACAGGCGGTTGAGGTGGATGGGCCGGTGGACTGGTGAAATTCCGTATTCCGAAAGCAGGATTACCCGAATTTTACGAGACTCGTAGTAATTAATTAGATCGGTTGCCACCTTGTCGATCGCACGGACTTCGTCGGGGATGTTCGGTGAATCGGGGCCGTCTTTCTGAAGGCAGTAATCGAGGTGGGGGAGGTAGACGAGAGAGAGCGTGGGGGTGTGCTTTTCCTCCACCCACTTCGCGGAAGCGGCGATCCATTCCGAGGATGCGATGCCTGCGGCCGGTCCCCAGAAGGCCGGGAACGGGAAGGGACCGAGATCCGCCTTGAGAGCATCCCGCATTTCCATCGGTTGGGTGTGTATGTCGAAATGCTTGGAGCCGTCCGCCGGGTAGAGCGGGCGCGGGGTGATGGTGAAGTCTGCGCTGGAATGCATGTTGTACCACCAGAAAAGTTTCGCACAGGTGAAGCCGTGGAGGTCTTTTCTCAGCCGATCCCAGATTTTTTCCCCGTGGACAATGTGGTTGGACTGTTTCCAGAAACGGACCTCCGCGCTTTCCCTGTCATACCATCCGTTGGCCACGATCCCGTGTTCTTCCGGGGGCGTGCCGGTAAGGATGGAGGATTGGGCGGTGGTGGTGAGGGCGGGGAATGCGGGGTTGTAGGCTTGCAGGCCGTGTTTTTCCGCAAACGCGGTGATACCCGGACAATTCGGACCAAGTAGGGATTTCGAAAGACCGACGATGTTCAGGACTGCTACGCGCACGCGGGAAGCTTTAAATTCTAAACCTCAAACTTCAAGGGAAGAGCGAGGACGGTGCCAAGATGGAGAAGCGTGCGTCCCGCCGCTAGCGAAGAATTGGCAACGGTTCGCCAGTCCTCCATTCGCGGATTCGATACCTCGTAGGGCGCTTCGTCTGCGACTTCTTGTCCGTCATTCGGCTTGTTATTCCTCCTTCTGGAGTTCCGCGATGTAGGCGAGGATGTCATCGAAACTGGCGACATTTCCCGGAGTGGCGGCGATGACTTTCATTTTGGCACCCTCCTTGTCTTCGGGGTCGTATCCCCGTTGACCGGATTTGAATTTCTCGAACTGGGCGCGCAAATACCAAGCGGGGAATTTAACGAGTGGCGCGCTGCGGAATACTTGCTCGCCGGCCGCGTTGAAGCGATGGCATGACGCGCAATTTTCGAGAAACTTGGCTTTTCCTTCGGTCGCATCTCCTTTCTCAGGAGCTTCGTGATCGGCAGGCGGAAGGGAGACGAGATACTCGGAAAGCTCTGAGATATCGTCTTCGGTAAGGATCACGGAAATGGCGGACATCTGTTGGCCGGTGAGATCCTCGGGGTGCTTTCCGCGAACTCCGGATTTGAAGCGATCGAGTTGCGCCTTTGAATACCAGCGCGGTAGGCTGGCGATGGGTGGGGATTTCAGCTCAGGATTTCCCTCTGCTTTTTCCCCGTGGCATGCGACGCAGGTGCGTTTGTAGATGGCCTCGCCGGGTCTTTCCTTCGCGTGCACAGGGGGTGTCGACACCAAGGCGACGAAGAAGCCCAATGAAATGGACTTCGCGATGATTCGGAATGAGCCGGCGGTCGGGTTCATGGGCTGGAAAGGGGGCTGGAATCCCCCTTAACGGCCTGGGGCTGGAATCCCCAGCCACGGCAGCTACAGTTTTGCCAGGATGCTGTTGAGAGTTTCGCTGGGGCGGAGGGCGGATTCGGCTTTTTTGTCGTCCGGGAGGTAGTAGCCGCCGATGTCGGTGGGGGAGCCTTGCACGGCGATGAGCTCGGAGACGATCCTCTCTTCGTTCTCCGTCAGGGACTTGGCGATCTCGGTGAATTGGCTCTTCAGTTCGGCATCGGAGTCCTGCGCGGCGAGGGCCTGGGCCCAATAGAGGGCGAGGTAGAAGTGGGAGCCACGGTTGTCGATGGTGCCGAGTTTGCGACCGGGGGAGCGGTCGTGTTCGAGAAACTGGCCGGTGGCGGCATCGAGGGTTTCGGCGAGGACTTTTGCTTTGGCGTTGTCCTGGGTGGTGCCAAGGTGCTCGAAGGAGGCGGCGAGGGCGAAAAACTCACCGAGGGAATCCCAGCGCAAGTAGTTTTCCTGCTCGAACTGTTGGACGTGCTTCGGAGCGGAGCCGCCGGCGCCGGTTTCGAAGAGGCCACCGCCTTTCATGAGGGGAACGATGGAGAGCATCTTCGCGGAGGTGCCGACTTCCAGGATAGGGAAAAGATCGGTGAGGTAGTCGCGTAGGACGTTGCCGGTGACGCTGATCGTGTCCTTGCCTTCGACGATGCGTTCGAGTGTTTTCTGGCAGGCTGCGGCGGGAGGCAGGATGGTGATATCCAATCCGTCCGTATCGTGATCGGCGAGGTAGGTTTCGACCTTTGAAATGATGTTGGCGTCGTGGGCGCGGCTTTCATCCAGCCAGAAGATGGCGGGAGTCTCGGAAGCGCGGGCGCGGTTCACGGCAAGTTTCACCCAGTCCTGGACGGAAGCGTCTTTCGTTTGGCAAGCGCGCCAGATATCGCCTTTCTCCACTTCGTGTTCGAAGAGGACTTTTCCTGAGGAACCGGTGACGCGGACGGTGCCTGCGGCGGGGATTTCGAAGGTCTTGTTGTGGGAGCCGTATTCTTCCGCTGCTTTGGCCATGAGCCCGACGTTGGGAACGGAGCCCATGGTCTGTGGATCGAGCGCGCCGTTCTCGCGGCAGAAGTCGATCACTGTCTGGTACACGCCGGCGTAGGAGGAATCGGGAATCACGGCGAGAGTGTCCTGTTGGTTTCCTTCCGCGTTCCACATCTGGCCGGAGGTGCGGATCATGGCGGGCATGGAGGCATCCACGATCACGTCGGATGGGACGTGGAGGTTGGTGATTCCTTTGTCGCTGTTGACCATGGCGATGTCCGGGCCGTTTTTGTAAACTTCCTGGATATCCGCTTCGATGGCGGCTTTTTTCTCGGCGGGGAGGGTCTGGATTTTCGCTACGAGATCGCCGAAGCCGTTGTTGTAGTCGATGCCGAGAGGAGCGAGCGTTTCCTCGTGTTTCCCGATCACGTCTTTGAAGAAGACTTTCACGGCGTGGCCGAAGATGATGGGGTCGCTGACCTTCATCATGGTGGCCTTCATGTGGAGGGAGAAAAGCACTCCGGCGAGTTTCGCCTCGGCGATCTGGGCGTCGAGGAAACGGGTGAGCGCCTGCTTGCTCATGAAGGTGCCATCAAGGATTTCTCCGGCCAGAAGGGGAGTGGATTCTTTCAGGACGGTGACGGAGCCGTCGGTGGCGACGAGTTCGATCTTGGCGTCGGTGGCTTCGGAGACAGTGACGGATTTTTCGTTGGAGAAGAAATCGCCGAGGCCGGCCATGGTGCCGACGTTGGTCTTGGAGTCCTTGCTCCATGCGCCCATGGAATGCGGGTGCTTTTTCGCGTAGTCCTTGACTGCTTTCGGGGCGCGACGGTCGGAGTTGCCTTCGCGTAGAACGGGGTTCACGGCGGAGCCCATGACCTTCGCGTAGCGGGCGCGGGTTTGCTTTTCCTCATCGGTGGAAGGGTTTTCCGGGTAGTCCGGAATGGGGAAACCTTTTTCCTGAAGCTCTTTGATGGTGGCCTTGAGCTGCGGGACCGAGGCGGAAACGTTGGGCAGCTTGATGATATTGGCATCCGGCTGAAGGGTCATTTTTCCAAGCTCGGCAAGATGGTCGGGGATCTGTTGCTCTGCGGAAAGCAGGTCGGGGAACTGGGAGAGCACGCGACCTGCAAGGGAGATGTCGCGTGTTTCGACATTGATGCCGGCGGGCTTGGAGAAAGCCTGGACGATGGGGAGAAGGGAATAGGTGGCGAGAGCGGGAGCCTCGTCGGTTTTAGTATAGATGATCGTGCTGGACATGATGTGTTACGTTTCCCCGTCGATAGGGGAAAGCAGCGGCGGGGTCAAGGCGGACGGGGGGGCATATGAAATCCGGATCACTGCGGGACGCGGTGATCACGGCCTGCCCCGAGACAGGGCCGCTACGATTCCGTGGGGGGGGCAGGGATCCCCGCCTGCGACCACCAGCTACGCCTAGAGGGAGCGGGTTGCGACCTCGGCGAGCAGGTCGTCGATGAACTGTTGGGTGGTTTTGGTGATCGGCTGCTCCTCGCCGCGGATGCGGACGGAGACAGTGCCTTCTTCCACTTCCTTCTGGCCGAGGATAGCCATGTTGGGGATGCGTTCGAGGCGCGCGTTGCGGATTTTCGCGCCCACTTTGTCGGAGCTGCGGTCCACGGTGACGCGAATTCCGAGATCGGCGAGCTTCGCGGCAAGGGCGTTGGCTTCGTCGAGAGTTTTGTCGGAGATCGGGAGGATACGAAGTTGCTCGGGGGCGAGCCATGTCGGGAACTTTCCTTCGAAATGCTCGATGAGCAGGCCGGTGAAACGCTCCAGCGAGCCGAAGGGCGCGCGATGGATCATGACCGGGACATGGGGTTTGTTGTCCTCGCCAACGTAGGAGAGTTTGAAGCGGACGGGGAGGTTGTAATCGACTTGTACGGTGCCGAGTTGCCAGTCGCGACCGATCACGTCTTTGACGACGAAGTCGATCTTCGGGCCATAGAAGGCGGCTTCTCCGGGTTCCTCGGTGAAGGGGACGCCGATGGATTTCGCTGCTTCGCGGCAGGCGTTTTCGGCTTTGTCCCAGTTGGCTGCCTCGCCCGTGTATTTGTCGGAGTCAGGATCGCGGAGGCCGACGCGGACGCGGTAATCGGACATGCCCAGCGTGCTGAGAACGGTTTTTACAAGCGAGAGGCAGCCGATGAGTTCGTCCGCCACTTGGTCCGGAGTGCAGAAAAGGTGGGCGTCGTCCTGAGTGAAACCGCGGACCCGGGTCATGCCGCCCAGTTCGCCCGATTGTTCCCAGCGATAGACCGTGCCGAACTCGGCGAGGCGCACAGGTAGATCGCGGTAGGAGTGGTGGTCGCTCGCGAAGATCTTGATGTGATGCGGGCAGTTCATCGGCTTGAGCATGTAGCCTTCGTAGGTACCTTCGTTGAGTCCGTTGATGAGGGTGGCGCAGGTAGCATCCTCGTCGGCGAGTTTTTCGAGGGTATCGCGCTCCGGGATGGGTGCGTACTGGCTCTCCTGATAGTAGGGGAAATGGCCGGAGGTGCGGTAGAGATCGAGCTTGCCGATGTGCGGAGTGAAGACCTGGGAGTATCCCTGTTTGTCGAGCTCCTGGGTGATGAATTCCTGGAGCGCGCGACGGACGAGGGCGCCTTTCGGTTTCCAGAGGATGAGACCCTGGCCGACTGCTTCATCAATATGGAAAAGACCCAGCTCGCGGCCGAGACGGCGGTGGTCGCGTTTTTTCGCTTCCTCCAGGCGCTCGAGATGTTCGGTGAGGGCTTCCTTGTTTTCGAAGGCCGTGCCGTAGAGGCGCTGGAGTTGGCCTTTCGATTCGTCGCCCATATAGAAGGAAGACGAGACGGACATGATTTTCACGTTCTTGCACTTCGAGGTGTAGCCGACATGAGGACCGGCGCAGAGGTCGATGAAATCGCCGTTCTGGAAGCACGAGATCTGCTCGCCTTCCGGGATCTTGTCGATGAGGTCGAGCTTGAAGCGCGACTGGTTTCCGGGGCGCTCGGTGAGTCCGCCGAGACGGCCGGATTCCGCCATGGACTTTGCTTCTTCGCGCGAGATCGCGATGTATTCGAACTTCTGGTTCTCCTTGGCGATTTTTTTCATCTCCGTTTCGATTTTCTCGAAATCGTCAGGAGTGACGCGGTGCTCCATCTCGAAGTCGTAGTAGAAACCGTTTTCGACCGGAGGGCCGTAGGCGAATTGCGCGTCCGGCCAGATGCGGAGGATGGCGGTGGCCATCACGTGCGCGGCGGAGTGGCGCACGCGCTCGAGGTCGGTCATCTGGCTCGTTCGTCTAAGGTCTTGCGTTCGGACATGGGGCGGCTTTTGAAGCAGGGAAGCTCGGGAAAGTCAACCGTCGGGGAATACCTCGGGGGCGAGGAAAACGCTGAGATCAAACAAGAATATTTGGGGGGCGGACATGCGATGGCGGGGGCGGAGGCGGAGACCAGGCATACTATTGTTGCTACGAGTGCTTTCGCAGTTCTTCACGGGGAACTCCGTGGCGAGCCATTCCAGCCGTTGGGCAGCGATAGGAGGGTGCGGATCGAGAATCCTGATTACACCCGGTTTTACTATTCTGGCGCGATGGTGGTTTGCCAGAGAAATCCGGAAGATGTTCATCTCCAGAGCCGGCCGGTGGTGGTGATAGAGGTGTCGGATGAATCGACACGGCGGACTGATAAGGGAGAAAAAAGGGATACCTATCTGGTGATCCCCGGTCTGAAAGCCCTGTTGCTCGTCGAGGTGAGCAGGGCTGAAGTGATCGCTTGCCGGAGGAGGCCGGAGGAGAGATTTTCAGCGGAGCTTTACGAGCGTGTGGACTTCCGGACCACGGACTGAATTGCAGGTTCCTTCTATTTGTTCAGCCCTTCGATTCCTGCGGATTTGTGGAGTATCATGATTTCCTCATCCGAAAGCATGCGGTTGAAAACGGCGAGACCTCCGAAGAGGCCGATGGTCGCCTCGGCGAGCTTGTTTCCTTTCACCATGCGGGAGCCGATGGTGAAGTCAGATCCGCCTATTGGTTTGGACTCCGCGTGTTTTCCGGAATCGTAGGTGAAAATGCCGCGACCGTGGTAGTAGGGGTTCATGCCCCGGTCTGTTCCGCCCGGGCCTTCCTTGGTGAAATACGGGTCGGTGCGTTTGTGTTCGCCGGGATCGAGCTGCTGGGCGGAGAGTTCGCCGTTGACGTAGGCGCGGATATATTTCGAGTCATACGTGAAAGCGAGTGTGGACCACTCATCGGTCGGGACGTCTCTGGCGGAGGCCGCGTAATCGGCGCACCAAGGAAACCTGCTGCCATCGGCGCGGTAGGTGACACCGCCTTCCGAGGAGATGTGCGGGACGAGTTTGTTCGGTCCTCCGTAGGTAGGCATGTTCATCAGCAGGGAATACTGGCGGGTTCCGGAGTCGTCGCCTTTGCCGAGACCTTCGCTCCACATACCGGCAATCGTGCGGCTTCGGTTGAGATCTTGGATTTTTACCACGGCGAACATGCTGAGCTTCGCATCGGGACCGGAGATGTTCAGATCTTTGGTTTCCGAGTAGGGGATCTTGAAATAATGGCGGCCGGTGAGCTTGGCGGATTTTCCTGAGTAAGGGCCTCCGTTGACCCTGGCGATAGGATTTCCGACAACGGCCAGCGCGTGTTCGTTGCTGGTGCCGATTGACTTCCGGGTATGGCCCTCGCTTTCACCGAATGTCCAGAAAGCGACGAGTCCCGGGGTGCTGGTGACGATGCCGGGGTCTCCGGCGTGGGTCTGGATGGAGAAGAGCAGGGGTAGGAAAAAATATCTCATATACGGGTGGAAGCGCGTGGTCGGCGACGGTTTAATCAGAGGATTTGAAGGTAAGATGCTTTCGAAGATGGGGTGGCACGAAACGGGGCTCCGATTGGCGACAGGCCTGCGGGACGGGGGTGTGGAGTGCTCCAACCGCGATTTCCGCTATACCGGGGTTTCCAGAGCCTTGAACGCTGCGTAGAGTTTGAGGATCTGGTAGGGGATTTCGCCGTTGAGGGTGGCGTGGATGGGGCCGAATCTGGCGAGGCCTTCCTCGGCGGATTCGACGGCCGCATCGATTCGTTTTTCCTCCTCCTCGGAGAAAAAATCTCGGGGATTCGCGGTAAATTTTCCCAAAGAGATCGCCGCAGCGATGTGGTTGAGAATGGTGGATTCCGAGAAGTTGCGGGATTTTGCGATTTCTTCGATGGATTTACCCGTTCTGTATTGTTCGAGACTTTCCAGAGCGGAAGCGTTGAGACCGCCTTCTGATTTCATCTTTGGCGGGGGCGGCGCGACGAGCGGTTCGAAAGTCTGTTTCTCGGCGGAAGCGAGATGGGATCTGATCTCCTCCATGAAGGCTTGGCCGTAGTCTTCGAGCTTCCGGGTGCCGACTCCGGGTATGTTGAGAAAATCCGCTTTGCTTTGCGGGTAACGGCGGGCCATGTGGCGAAGCGGGGTGTCTCCGAAGATGACGTAGGGAGGGACTGATTTTTCGTCGGCGATGGATTTTCTGAGAGTCCGGAGGGCTTGAAAGAGCGGCTCGTCGCAGGGGATGTTTCCGGCGCGGGAAAGTTTCGCGGATGCGTTGGCGCTTTCGGAGAAAGGCAGGCGGTTGAGGAGGATTTTTTCTCGGGATTTCAGGAGGTCGGCTCCTTTTTTCGAAACATTGAGAGTCTGGTAATTATCCTGGGAGGCATCGACGAAGCCGAGTTGGATGAGCTGGCGGCCGAGTGCGGCCCATTCCTCGCGAGGGGTATCGGTGCCGATGGCGTAGGTGGAGATTTTATCGTGGCCGTATTCGCGGACTTTGGTGGTGTTGGCTCCATGGAGCACTTGCGCGATGTGATTGACCCCGGTGGAGAAACCGGAGGCCTGTTTCGCGCGAATGATGCAGGAGAGGAATTTCTGCACTGGCAGGGTGGCATCGTATTCCTCCGGTGGATTCAGGCAGACATCGCAGCCCCCGCAGTTTTCATCCGGCCAGGTTTCCCCGAAGTAGGCGAGCAGGGCGGTGCGGCGGCATGTGGTGCATTCCGCGAAATCCGCCATCTGTTTCATTTGTGCCTCGGCGATGCGTGCGGCATCGGCATCGGTGGCCCCTTCCAGAAAGCGGAGGTTGCGGATGAGATCGCCGCGTGAGTAGAGCAGCAGGCATTCGGAGGGAAGCCCGTCGCGGCCCGCGCGGCCGGTTTCCTGATAGTAGCCCTCGATGTTTTTCGGGAGGTCCGCGTGGATTACGAAACGGACATCGGGTTTGTTGATGCCCATGCCGAAGGCTACCGTGGCGCAAACGATATTTACCTCGTCGCGGATGAACGCTTCCTGGTTTTTCGCGCGGGTGGCGGGGTCGAGGCCGGCGTGGTAGGGAATGGCGTTGATCCCCTCCGCGCGCAGGGTGGCGGCCATGGCTTCGGTGGCTTTGCGCGACTGGAGGTAGACGATGCCGGATTCCTCACGGCGGGTGTGGACGAACTCGAAGACCTGGCGGGCGGCTTTCGACTTTGGCAGGATGGAGTAGGAGAGGTTGGGGCGGTTGAAGGAGGCGAGGAATTTCTCCGGATCCTCCATCCGGAGTTGGCGGGCGATGTCCTGACGGACTTTCGGCGTGGCTGTGGCGGTGAGTGCTAGGAAGGGGACGCCGGGGAGGTGGGCGCGGAGTTTCGCGAGCTGGCGGTATTCCGGGCGGAAGTCGTGTCCCCATTCGGAAATGCAGTGGGCCTCATCGACGGCGATTCGTTTGACGTTCCAGCGTTTGAGATCGGCGGTGAAGCTGGAGGTCATGACGCGCTCGGGGGCGGCGTAGAGTAATTTGTATTCACCGTTGGAGAGGGCTTCGGAGCGGTCGCGGGCCTCGGCGGGATCGAGGGATGAATTGAGAAAAGTGGCGGGAATACCGGAGGCGGTGAGGGAATCCACCTGGTCCTTCATCAGAGCGATGAGCGGAGAGACGACGAGTGTGACTCCGTCCTCGGCTAACGCCGGAAGCTGGAAGGTAAGGGATTTCCCCGCTCCGGTGGGTAGGATGGCGACCACGTCCTTGCCGGCCATGGTGGCGGCCATGATTTCCTGCTGAAGCGGACGAAACGTCTCGTAACCGAAATATTGCTTGAGTAGGGATGCGAGCTGGGAGGACATTTCCGGAAAATACCGGACCAGCCACTCAGAGCAAGAGGAAAGTGTTTCTATGAACAGTTTCCAGTATTCTGTTAATTCGTCTCAAGTGACCGGGTGGAACTATTGTCCGGCGAGTTGGGAGCGTTGCTCTCCGGTAAGAAATTGCACGGCTTTGGAGGGGTTGGTGCGGGCGTAGGCGTTGACTTTGGTGGCCTGTTCGGGGGTGAGGTCGAGCTTTTGGAACGCCGTGCCCTGAATCTGTTTTTTCTGATCTCCAGCGGGGGCGGCGCGGTAGGCCGAGGTGAGTTTTTTCGAGCCTTTGAGTTTCGAAGTGTCTTCGAGATACGCGCCGGTGCCAACGCCTTCGAGTTTTGCTTTTTTGAAAATATCCGACGGAGAAATTCTCGCGGGATCGTATTCGACGAGGGTCACCTCACGGCCGTCGAAGAACCCGGCTTCGGTGCGGGTGACACCGTCGATGGCTCCGATTTTCATTTCCCCGGTCCAGAAACAATACTGGCAGATGGCGAGGCGTTCGGTTTTCGGCTGGGCGGCTGCCTGGGATTTCTCCGCTTTTTTCAGAGCAGCATCCATGCGAGGACGGAGTTGATCGGCGGTCCAGATGCGGTCTTTGCGGGGGATGAGATCTTTCCCGGAGGAGTCCAGAAAGCGCACGACTTGGAAATTCCAGGCGGGCTCGTTATATTTTTCAAGGACTTCCGCGTCCTTGCCGCCCTTGTTGTTGTGAATGAGAAGAGGCACGAAGTCCGATTCGATGGATTTCACGATGGCGGGGTCAGAGAGCACGTCCTTTCCGAACTGTTTGCATCCCGCGCACCCCGGGACTTCCTGGAACAGTAGGAAAACGGGTTTGCCGGATTTTTTCGAAGAGGCGAGGGCGGCGGGCAGATCGCGGTTCCAGTTTACGGTGCCGACTTCGACGGGGTTTGCCGGCTGGGACTGGCAGGAGACGACGGGAAGGGCGGCGGCGAGGACAAGGGAAATGAATTTCATGGCGGTATGATTGAGAAAAAGACGGACATATTCCATTTTACCTTCGTGAATCTTGCGCTCAAGCAGATCTTGGCATTGGACCTAGGGCGGGATCCGTGAAACAAGATGGCCGCATGATGCTTGCCACCGTATATCTACTGATCGGATTCGTTCTCCTGGTTTTCGCCGCCGATTACCTTGTGAAAGGGGCGGCGAACATCGCTACGGCGATCGGGATCTCTCCGCTGGTCGTAGGTCTGACGGTTGTGGCGTTCGGGACCAGCGCGCCGGAGTTGGCGGTTTCGGTGGCTTCGGCTTTCAAAAATCAGGCGGATCTGGCGGTGGGAAACGTGGTGGGTAGCAATATTTTCAACGTCCTGGTGATCCTGGGGATCTCCGCGATGATCATCCCGCTCTCAGTAAACCAGCAGCTGATTCGCTTCGATGTGCCGGTGATGATCTTTCTCTCCGTGCTACTTTTCGGTGTCTCCTATGACGGACTCATTTCCCGGATCGACGGATTGGTGCTGTTTTCGCTGGCGGTGGGCTACACCTGGTTTCTCATCAGGCAATCGAGGAGAGAGAAGGATGCGACCGTGCTGAAAGAGTATGAGGAGGAATTCGGAGGGGAGGGGAAAAGCCCGAACAGATGGAAAGATATCCTGTTGATCGTTCTGGGAATCGCGGGGCTCACGGGCGGTTCGCATCTGCTGGTGAAAGGGGCGGTGGAGATCGCGACATATTTCGGAGTGTCCGAGCTGATCATCGGGCTGACGATCGTATCCGTGGGAACTTCGCTGCCAGAGGTAGCGACCTCCGTGATGGCGGCGATCAAAGGGGAGCGGGACATCGCTGTCGGGAACGTGGTCGGTAGCAATATTTTCAACATCGTCTCCGTGCTCGGGCTGGCCTCGATCGTTGCTCCAGCGGGGATCGCTGTGCCTGCCGCCGCGCTCGAGTTCGATATGCCGTTCATGGTGCTGATCGCTTTCGCGGCACTTCCGGTATTTTTCCACGGCTATGTCATCGGTCGTGTGAGCGGATTTTTCTTCTTCGCGTTCTACCTCGCCTATCTGGCATATCTGATCCTCGATGCCACCGGAAGCGGTGCGCTACCCCATTATCGCGGCCTGATGTTTTACATAGTGGGGCCGGTCACGGGGGTGGCGCTCCTGGTGCTTCTGATAAGAGCGATCAAACAACCGAAAAACCTCGCCTAGACATTTTCGGCAAGCCGTCTAGGATTTCCCACCCGGAAGAAACCTTGCCGGAAGACACTACCATGTCCGACTCCCAAAACAATTCACCGCAACCGCCAAGCCCGAACCGCCAGCCCGGCGATAACAACAATAGCAATGGCTTCAATTGGCGTGTTCTCGCTCTTTTCAGTCTGGCGATTGTCATTCTGGGCGTCGCATTTCTCGGCCCACAGATGGACGAGGCCGCGAAATCCCTGAGCTATTCGGAATTTCGCAAAATACTCGATCAGGATCGCATCGTGTTGGATGATCCTAAGCAACCTTTCAAAGTGGTCACCACGGATACCGGGTATGACGCGACGATCACCGGCTGGGTGAAGCCCGAGATGGAACCCATCGGGAATCCTGAGGTAAAGACGAGTGATTTCCGGGTGCCTGTGAATTTGTCCATCCAGGGTGAAGATATCCGCGAGCTGCTCGGAGATGACATGCAGATGGAAAGGGTTTCCAGCTCGGAGGAATCGCCACTGAAGGGTGATATGGTCACTCTTTCTCTCCCGGATCTTAGGAAAGCTCTGGCTCTCGGTGAGGTGAAGACGGGGAGCGACCAACCGAACCCTCTGCGCATCCTCACGATGGATGAAGGCTCGAGCGCGACGATTGTCGGGACTCGCGAGGAAGTAACCAACCTTGAGGTGAAGAAGGACAAGGAAGGAAATCCGGTCGCCGCAGAGTCGTTCAAGGTGAACGTTTCCGCCACACTTCTTGGTGGCGAGCTGAGCGAACTCCTGAAAGACAAAGCCCAGTATGTCCGCGACTCGGACTACCTGAGCAAGGCGCTGTTCACCTTCCTGCCGTTTCTCCTCATCATCCTGCTACTGTTCTTCCTTTTCCGTCAGCAGATGAAATCCGCCGGGCGGGGTGCGATGTCCTTCGGGAAATCCAAGGCACGCCTGCTTACGATGGACCGCAACAAAGTCACGTTCAAGGACGTGGCCGGTATTCAGGAAGCGAAAGAAGAGCTTTTCGAGATCGTGGATTTCCTCCGCGATCCGAAGAAATTCCAGAAGCTCGGCGGTTCGATTCCGAAAGGCGTGCTGATGGTCGGCTCTCCGGGAACGGGTAAAACCCTGCTTGCCCGTGCGATCGCCGGTGAGGCGGACGTGCCTTTCTTCTCCATCTCCGGATCTGACTTTGTGGAAATGTTCGTCGGTGTCGGCGCATCGCGAGTGCGCGACATGTTCGAGCAGGGCAAGAAAAACGCCCCGTGCCTGATTTTCATCGACGAGATCGATGCGGTGGGTCGCCACCGGGGTCACGGAATGGGCGGCGGTCACGACGAACGCGAGCAAACGCTCAACCAGCTTCTCGTGGAGATGGACGGCTTCGATACCCAGGAGGGCGTGATCATCATCGCGGCGACCAACCGTCCCGATGTGCTTGATCCCGCGTTGCTTCGTCCGGGGCGTTTCGACCGTCAGGTCACGGTGTCCCTGCCGGATGTGAACGGACGGGAGGAAATCCTCCGGGTCCATGTGAAGAAAATCAAGCTCGCGGCCAACACGGACCTCGCGAACATCGCCCGTGGTACTCCCGGTTTCTCCGGAGCCGAGCTTGCGAATCTGGTGAACGAAGCGGCATTGCTCGCAGCGCGGAAGGGTATGTCTTCGGTAACTCTCGCGGAAATGGAAGAGGCGCGCGACAAGGTCCGCTGGGGCCGGGAACGTCGCTCGCTCGCGATGTCCGATAAGGAAAAGGTTGGAACCGCGTGGCACGAGGCCGGTCACGCTTACCTGAACATGGTCCTGCCGCACACCCACCCGCTGCACAAGGTTACCATCATTCCTCGCGGACCGTTCCTTGGAGCGACCATGTTCCTCCCGGATGGCGACAAGTATTCCACCCAGAAGAAGGAAGCGCTTGCCGATCTCATCGTCACGATGGGTGGACGCATCGCGGAAGGATTTCACTCGGACGACGTTTCCAACGGAGCTTCCGGCGATATCCGCCAGGCTACTTCGCTCGCACGGAACATGGTCTGCGAATGGGGCATGTCCGACGAATTGGGTATGGTTGAATACGGCGAGGGCAGCAGCCCCGTCTTCCTCGCCCGGGACGTGAACAAAGGCCGGAACTATTCCGAGGAAACCGCCCGGGTCATCGATGGAGAGATCAAGAAATTCATCGACAACGCGTTTGAAGAGGCCACTCGCATTCTCACCGAGAACCGCGATGTCGTGGAGAAAATCGCCTTGGCACTTCTCGAATTCGAAACGCTCGATGCGAAGCATCTTCAGGACATCATCGACTTCGGTGAGATGAAAAACCCGCCGACCGCGCCGAAGCCGCCGCCGGTTCCTGATGAGTTCACCAAAAAGCCTTCGTCGAAGAAAGCGGAGGATGACAGGCCGGAAGATGATGGCCCGCTTCCCGGGGCGGTCGGAGCTCCCGCCTGATCGAGACAACTTCCAATATCCGGATGTGAAAACGGTGGCATGCGTGAGCTTGCCACCGTTCTCATTTTCAAAACTATCGACGACGGCGAATCACTAGCAGAAAGCCCAGCGTGCCGAGCAAAGCGGCGGATGGTTCAGGGATCGCCGCGATCCCAGGACTTCCGACGTCGCCTCCAGTCGATGTGTAGGCACCGCCGGAGCCGGACACCGAAAGTGTCCAAAGCGTGGCGTCATTGGCCCCGTAGTTGCTCGGCGTAGTGATACCGGAAACATTCTGTGTCCGCGGGCCGCCAGCAGTTCCGTTGTCCGCGTAGGTAAGCCTGTCCACGAGCGCTTCGGTCGCATCGTAGATATTGATTTCGTCTCCACGTCCGAGATTCACGATCAACCCGCCGATGACTTTCACGGATGTTGCCAGATTCCAGGCAGCTCGGAAGTCAGCGTCGACAGCTTCCGTGAGGATCACGGAATTACCGGACCCAACCATGCCGAACGCGCTCAGATCCACTGAAGTCGCGCCGGTGGGAGTTCTCGCGCTGTCGGAATACGACCAGCCGTTCAGATCCACATCAGTGGTTCCTGTGTTGGTGAACTCGATGAATTCGCCATCAGTGGCTGAGTAACTCCACTCGGTGATTACGATGGCACCTTGGGATACCGCGGCGGTCGCCACGAAAGTAGCGCTGATCAATGGTTTGATTTTCATATTCTGGGGGACTGCAATCAGTCGCCAGCCAGTTACATTTCCCGTTGGGCGGTTCCGAGAATCGTTGGGAAACTTTTTCGTCACTCCATCCACGCGGCCACCCGTTCCGCGGCTCTCCGGCTGGTGCCGGGGGTGCCGAGCCGCCCGGTGACTTCCGCTAGTTTTCCGGTCAGAGCCTCCCGTCGGTCGTCCTGTCTGAGGATGTCCTTCACCCAGCGGCTGATTTCCGGCGGTTCCGCATCCGCCTGGATGAACTCCTCTACCACTTTTTCTCCCGCGAGGATGTTCACGATGCCGATGAACTTGATTTTCACCAGCATTCGACCGAGAAAATACGTCGACCACGCCATTTTATACACAAGGCAGTAGGGCAGTCCGAAAACCGCAGCCTCAAGCGTCGCGGTGCCGCTGGCGATCACACCGCATGTAGCGCGGCGCATCAGATCGTGACTGCCGCCTTGCGTGAGGGTGAACCAATCCTGCACCCCGGCTTCCGTGAGCATTTCCCTCATGGTTTCGGCGAGCCGGGGAGTCGCGGCCGGGACCTCGAATCTTAGCTCCGGTTGCCAATCCCGCAGCGACCGGGCGGTGACGATCATCATGGGGAAAAGTTTTGCGATCTCCCGCTCGCGGCTGCCGGGGAAAAAACCCACGAGATCCGTTTCCCGTTGCATCGGAGTGGCGCGAATCGCGGCGATCTCATCCACGAGAGGATGGCCGACATGGGTGGTTTTCAAGCCGGCATCTTCGAAGATAGGTTGTTCGAAGGGAAAGAGGCATAGCATTTCGTCGAGCAGAGCAACCATCCTGGGTATCCGCTTCTTGTTCCAAGCCCAGACCTGGGGGCTGATGTAGTAGACAAGTTTCGTATCCGGCAGCTCTCGCTTCACGGCTTCCGCGAAGCGGAGATTGAATCCCGGATAGTCCACCAATAGGAGGACATCCGGCTTCAAAGATTTTACTTCGGAGAGCATCTCCGTGAAACGTTCCTTGAACCAGGGATAGTGTTTGAGCACCTCGACGACACCCATCACCGCCGCCTGTTCCACCCAATCGGTCGTATCGCCACCACTGACTCGATTCATCGCGGGGCCTCCCACGCCGTGGATTCCGGTATCCGGTCTCAGTTTCAGAAGTTCCTCCAACAGCCCTGCGGCGTGCGCATCCCCACTCATTTCTCCCACGACTACATAGATACGCTTCACGGAAAAAAACCTACCCATTTCCGCATGTAGCCTTCAACCTCCAATCCCAACACGCAAGTTCTTGAAAAAACTCCAAATAAATCAGATTTCCGCTACGTATCCTCCCCAATGAAGACCTTCCTATTTCTAATCGGCATGCTGGCAGCAGGTATTCTCGGCTACTCCTTTGAGCCGAGCATGCGCTATCAGTTAACCGGAAAAGTCCCCGTCGTCAAAAAAGCTGGACCCAAGAAGATCGTGATAGAGACGGGGGCACCGTCGAAAACGATTGATCCGGCGAGCTACCCCGCGGACCAGCTTCCGGAAAAGGTCCTGCTCAAGGCGGATGCGGAGATCGCGGATGCCGCATCGGAACTGAAAATGACGGTAACGGCGGGCAACCGGGTGAAGCTGATCCGTCTCGATGGTCAGAACGTGATCATCAGTCCCGGTGCGGGGCCGTTCGAGGGAAGCGTCCCGATTTCACAGACCGACCTCATCGCTCAGTTGACCGCAATGCCGGCGGCCGGAGCACCTCCGGCGGGCACCACTCCGGCTGCGGAACCGGCTGCCATGCCTGAGCCTGCCCCCGTGCCCGAAGAAGCACCGGCACCGGCTCCTGAAATGGCCGATAACACCCCCGCTCCCGAGCCTGCACCGATGCCGCAAGCCGAACCCGAGCCAGCTCCGGAGCCTGCTGTCCCAGATGGTCCGGTGGACGTAGTCGCCGTTATGCAATCCAGCATCAAGGACGGCCAGATCAAGGAATTCACCTTCGACCAGGTGACCGAGTGGCAGGCCACCGAGGAACCCGAAACCATCGATGGCGATTCCTACCAGACCGGCCTCGCTTCCTACAAGGCGGAGACCGTTTTCGGAGTCAAAACCATCCAGGCAAAGGCTCTGATCAAAGGCGGAAAAGTTACCCGCTGGCTCTGGCCCAAGAGCGGTATGGAAATCAAATGAAGTGTTCGGTACGGACTTGGTGAGGAAATCTTCACTGATCTCTTTCACATCTTCTGACATGACTCCCCGTGAAGCGATTCTCGCACTGAACCTGCTGCCGAGTTTCGGGCCGGTTCGCATCTCCCGACTTCTGGAGGCTTTCGGCGATGCTGAGAGCGTCCTGAGAGCCTCCCCGGGCAGCCTGCGCAAGGTGGACGGTATCGGGCCGGAAGCGGCGAAAACAATTACCTCCTGGCAGGACCATGCGGACCCGGTGAAAGAACTCGCCGAGGCGGACGAGCGGGGAATATCGATCATCACTCGTGAGGACGAGTCCTACCCGAAGCACTTGCTCCAAGCGTATGATTCTCCCATCCTGCTATATGTCTGGGGGGAAATCCTGCCCCGCGACAAGCACGCGATCAGTGTGGTAGGTTCCCGCCGGACCACGACGTATGGAGTGAACGCGACGCGGAAACTCACTTACCAGCTCGCCCATGCCGGTTTCACCATTGTTTCCGGATTGGCCCGTGGCATCGACACCGCAGCGCATGAGTCCGCTCTTGCTGCGAAAGGACGCACCATTGCGGTCGTCGGTTCAGGCCTGGCCCGCTTGTATCCGCCGGAAAACCTCGCGTTGGCCGAGAAGATCGCCGCTGGAAATGGCGCGGTGATCTCCGAGTTTCCGCTACACAAGGCTCCGGACAAGCAGACTTTCCCGATGAGAAACCGTATCGTGGCAGCGTGGTGCCAAGGGCTGCTGGTGACGGAATGTCCCTCCTGGTCAGGCTCTCTCATCACCGCGAATCTTGCCTCGGAATACGGGAAGCCCATCTTCGCCGTCCCCGGTCCCATCGACAAACCCTCTTCCGCCGGCTGTCATCAGCTCATCCGCGATGGCGCGACCCTTGTGTCCGATGCCTCGCACATCATCGATGACATGGGCGAGCTGCCGTTTTCCTATCGCAACGAAGCTCCCGGAGATAAAAAGCAGGATGTCCCGGAACTACCACCTGAGGAAGCCTCCGTGCTGGCCGCCTTGCCGGCGGGAGAGGAAATCGCGGTCGACCGCATTATCAGTGAAACCGGCCTGCCTTCATCCGCGGTTACTGCGGCCCTATTCAAGCTTGAGCTACGGCGCCTCGTCCGCCCGCTTCCAGGTTTCCGTTTCATGCGGAGATAAAAATTCACGGAAGTGATCGCGCTGTGTTCACGGAACCAGTTTGAGAAGCGGGAAATCCGTGAAGAATTTGCGGTCACTCCTGCCGTGGCCGAAGTGGAAGGTAGAATCAACCGGCGATTGTCCCTGACCGCATTCGGAGTATCTGAGTCTGCTCCAGGCGACCAGGGCAGATGATCCCTTCGGCCCAAGCGCATGGAATTTCACCCCGAACCACTGGGCGCACGAAGGGCCGGTTATGATTTGAAATTCGTTTCCTTCTTGCATACCGCTGATTTCCCTGCCTAGTCCCCTCCAGACACAAGACTCTCACATAGAACCACATTTCATGGGAAAAACACTCATCATCGCAGAAAAACCGTCCGTCATGAACGACCTTTCCAAGGCCCTTACGAAGGCTTTGGGGAAATTCGATAAGGTCGGATCCGGACGGGACATCCATTTCGAGAACGACAACGCGATCATCACCTCAGCCGTCGGCCACCTCGTGGAGCTGCGCATGCCGATGGGGCCGAATGGAAAGAAACTCCCGTGGAAATTCGACGTCCTGCCGGCGATTCCCGAGACGTTCACTCTCGATCCTATCGAGCAGTCCGAGGCAAAGCTGAAAAAAGTCCTCAAACTCGCCAAGCGCAAGGATGTGGACCGTATCGTGAATGCTTGCGATGCCGGGCGCGAGGGTGAGTTGATCTTCCGTTACATCATAGAGATCGGTAAGGTCGACAAGCCCGTCGAGCGCCTCTGGATGCAATCGATGACCACCGGAGCCATTGTCACAGCATGGGAAAATCTCCGCACTGACGATCAGATGAAGCCTCTCGCCGATGCCGCGAAATGCCGCTCCGAGTCCGACTGGCTCGTCGGCCTGAACGCGACCCGCGCCCTCACCTGTTTCAACTCCCGCCACGGTGGATTCAACATCACTGCCGCCGGGCGCGTGCAGACACCGACTCTCGCCATTCTCGCCGCGCGGGAAGAGGAGATCCAAGCGTTCAAACCCGAGGCTTACTTCGAGGTTCACGGGACCTTCGGAGTCGCCGCAGGAGATTATCTCGGGAAATGGATCGATACCGGCTACAGGAAATCCGCCGAAAAGCCGCATGGAAAAGCGGAGCGGATCTGGGATCAGGCCCTTGCGGAGGCGATCGTCTCCCGGTGCGCCGGGAAGACCGCGGCGATTTCCGAGGAGAAAAAATCCAGCACGCAGATCGCCCCGCAGCTCTACGATCTCACGACCCTCCAGCGTGAGGCTCCGTTTTCCGCGAAGGGCACCCTTCAGATTGCCCAGGCGCTCTATGAGAAGCACAAGGTCCTGACCTATCCCCGGACGGATTCCCGCTACCTGCCGGAGGACTACGTATCGGAAGTCCGCGAAACCCTCCAACAGATCGGCAACAGCGATCTGACTGAGGCGAAATACGCGAAAGCGGTGCTATCGGGGAAAGACGACAAGGGCCCGCGCCTGCATACGTCGAAGCGCATTTTCAACACCACGAAGGTATCGGATCACCACGCGATCATCCCCACCGGCACGATCGCGAAGCTCTCCGAGACCGAGCAAAAGGTCTACGATATGGTCGTGAAACGCACCATCGCGGTGTTTTATCCTCACGCCGAGTTCGAGCAGACCACACGCCTCTCGACTATTGAGGAAAGTGGCAATAAAGACGTTTTCAAAACCGAGGGCCGCGTGCTCGTGGTCCCGGGCTGGCTTGAAGTTTACGGTCGTAAGCCTGGAGTGGCAGCTGGAAAAGACGGACTGGTCGGGATTTCCAAGGACGAGACAGCAAAGGCGGATCCGGTCGAGCTCATCCACGAGCAGACGCGCCCCCCGGCCCGTTTCACGGAGTCCACGTTACTCTCCGCCATGGAGGGAGCCGGGAAACTTCTCGTCAATGACGACGAACTGCGCGAAGCCATGGCCGAGCGTGGCCTCGGCACTCCCGCCACCCGCGCAGCTACCATCGAGGGTCTGATTTCCCAGAAATATCTTCTGCGCGACGGTCGTGATCTTCACGTCACACCTTCCGGTCTGCGCCTGATCCAGCTCGTTCGCCAGATGGATATCGAGGGTCTCTACTCTCCGAAACTGACCGGCGACTGGGAATACAAGCTCCGCCAGATGGAGCAGGGTGCGCTGCGTCGTCCGGAGTTCATGAAGGAGATCATCAACTACACCAACGAGATCGTCTCCAAAGCCCACCGACTTGCCGAAGAGGCGAAAAACCGGAAATTCCCGGATGTGGAAGTGGAGCATCCGATCCACGGAACCCTTGTTTTGAAACAAACGGACGCCACCTACGAGTCGCGCGATCCGGAGTTGCCGATCAAGATCAAAAAATACGTCGCCGGTCGTCCACTGTCCGAGACCGAAGTAACAACCCTGATGAACAAGGGGATCGTAGGTCCGTTGCAGGGTTTCAAGTCCCGGTTCAACAAGCCGTTCGACGCATCGATCCAGATCGACGAGAAATTCAAAACGAATTTCCTCTTCGAAGGGGATGACGACAAGGCGCCGGAACTCACCGAAGACATGGTCATAGGCACGGCGAAGACCGCCGAGGGCAAGGAATACAGGGTGTTCGCGACCGATAGTGCTTACTATGTGCCGGATATCGTGACGAAAAAGGATCCGCATGGCGTCCGCATCGGGAAAACGATCCTCCAGCGTGAAATCCCGGAGGATCAGGCGATCAAACTGATTTCCGAGGGGCGGACCGATCTGCTCAAGGGGTTCATTTCCAACCGGACCAAACGCAAATTCGACGCACATCTCACCTTCGATACGGCGAGCGCGAAAATCGGCTTCGACTTCCCGCCCCGTCCCGCCAAGAAAGCGGCGAAGAAGGCTGCCAGGAAAGATGCGTAACCCGCAGCAACACGCGGGAATTGTCTTGACGGAACGAATCGTGATTTTCACATTTCCTCCGCTCCCAGAAACTCACCAAACTCAGAATATCTAAATGAAATCAGCCCTTCTTCACAGGCTTTGCAAAGCCACGACAATCCTTTCACTTGGCGTGATCGCCTCCCTAGGTCTCAACGGTTGCGGCAGCGGCGGTAACTCAGACAGTCAGCAAGGCCAGATCGCACCAGAAACTTTGGAGGGACTGAGCGTGACTCTGTTTCAGAGCTTCACCGTCACATTTTTCAAGTTGGCCGGGCAACCGGGTAACGAATCCGGTGCCGGTGACTTCGATGGTAATGCAGGTTCTTTCAACCTTGGATTCACCGACAATGGCAACACGATCGCACGCCCGATCGAAGTGCCTTCGATCATCACCAACCTGAGCTATACATATACGAAGACTTCCGCCGACACCGGACGGATCGTCTTTACTTGGAGCGGCTTGCGAGAGCAGTCCTCTGCGGAAGCAGCTCTTGAGTCTCAAAGTGATTACCAAGGGAGACAAATCTTCTGGGAAAACGAAACCATGACCATGGACGTGCTGTTCGTGGACACGAACGGAGTGATCCGGACTACTTCGTCGCGTGTTCGGGGTTACGAATTCCGTGTGGTCAGATACAACCGTCCGGAGAATTCGCCACCGATTCTCATCACAAACTCGTCCACCACGTTCGAATTCGATTCCCCGAACGCCGTGTTCACCGTGGCGGGGACCTTGAGGCCTTTGCCGACCAACTACCAGTTGGATGTCAGCGAGAATACTCCGTCAGGAATCGTTTGGGAGGATCTCAGAGGTCGCACGATCGATTTTGTTGGAGCAGGGACTCCCGCATTGCGAGTGTCGTATCAAAGCGCGGCGGGTGGCTTGCTTGAAATTCCCGGTGTGGAGGGAATCGATGATTCCGGCACGATGCTTGTTGATTCATTGAACCAGGGCGTTATTGGCGGACCGGGCGACTTCGGATACCGTAGAACAGGTGGTGCAAACGCCGCCTTTTCGATCGTCTACGATCTACCGGCAGGCGGTGGACCAACTGATCCGGTGTCGACTCGGATTGACTACACTTTGGAGTTCACTACGCTTGATGCGGGAATCTGGACTGATTCCAATGGAAATTCCGGAAGATTCAGCGAAGATCTGGTGACAGACAATCCGCAGTAGTCTGGCGTCAGATTGTCAATGGCGATCCACACTCACAAAAGCATGATGCCGGGAATGTTGAACAGATCCCGCATCGTGCTTTTTCTTTTGTCGACGCTTACGACCGGCTGCAAGGTAGGCGAGGAACTCAACGCACGTCTCGATGCCCGCAGTGAGGAGTATTCCCGACTCACTCAGGAAATGGGACTATCCATATCGGGCGGGGAAGTCCGGGTTCTGGACTGGGACACGGCGTTGGGGATACTGGAAGAGCGCAATATCCAGCTCCGTCGCGGTCGCACACGGATCGAGGATCTCAAAAGGCAGAGAGACGAGCAGTGGAAGGATTGGCTGCCGAGAGTCGGCCTGTATGCGAACCTGTTTTCCAGTCTTTCGGATCTCGGCAATCTCGCTTTTACGGATCCCAGTGTTTCCGTGATCGCCCCGCTGAATATCCCGAACCCTCTGACTGAGAGGGCCAGAGCGTTCGATAACGCGCTCTCTTATCTGCGGGCGGTTGATAGCGAAAAACTGGCTTACCGCAGGCTGGTGGTAAGACTGTACGGGATCTACTCAAGCGCCGGGAGGCTCGAGCAGCGGATGGCGGCGGAAAGAACGGAAGCCGGATCGGTGGACGATGGATTGCAAGCGCTCGAAACCCGGGAGTCCTACAGGGACCAGATCGGGACGATACGCAGCCAGATGGTGCAAATTCTCAATTTGCCCGGGGAGCAACCGTATCCAGCGTCATCTACCCGTCCCGAGTTGGACTACAGCGGGAAGATTCATAAGCTGGTGCCTGGGAAAAACTACGGGGAGCTGGCAGTAAAACTGATGGCATACCAGATCGAGGGCGCGTTATTGGCGGAAAAGGGGATCAAACTACGGAAGTGGCCCGCCATCTCCCTATCTGCCTCAAGTCCTCCTTTGTATGACAGCAACAGCAATAGCGATACGGGATATTTCGACCCGGAGCAGATCTCATTGTTCGGGAGTCTGGCGAAGTCCTACGAGTTCACCGGCCAGGAAGCCCGGAGTATCGAGAGTGCCGAAGAGAATACCCAATATGTGAAGGAAAACCTGAGATTGAACATGGACCAGGAGGCGCGGGAGTGGGAGCGCTTGCGGAAAAGATACCGGCAGCTTCTGGAGAGGCAGGAAATCGCGGAACAAAGGCTTGCGCGGATTCGGAGAAGCGGCCCGGGCGGCTCCGCGGCGGCGGGTCTCAAGGCGGTGAGATCGGTTAGTTCGGCGCTCGAAAGCGCGAAACTTTCGAAAGAGCAGCTTGATACGGAGATCTGGGTCTGGGATGAACGGAAGTGGAACTGAAATCGTGGGTAAAAAAATGAAATTTCCGTGCGTCTGTCTGATCGTTGCCGTTTCCCTGCCTCTATGGGGTCAGAGTCATCCCGATCTGGGGAACTTCGAAGACTACCGGGAGGAGTCCAGAATCTGGCTTGCTACGCTGGCGGGTGAGGCGGTGGTGAATCCCGTGTTCCCGATCCTGGCGACTGAAGTGGCCACTCCGAAATGGGAAGTGCCGGATGGAGCGCTGGTGAAGGAAGATGATGTCCTCGGTTTCCGGGGGGCGGATAAGATCGACCTCTCGTTGCGGGATATCGAGCTGCGCAAGAGCCGCTATGCGAATGATCTGAGCGATCTGGAGTGGACCAACCGGGACAACCGGAAGGCCTTGGCCGCATCCATTGTCGAGATGGAGCTGAAGATCGAGGCCTTGGTCATGACTCCGAAAGAGCGGGAGTTGCTGGGTGGGGAATTCGAGAAAAAGCTGAAATTGGAGCAGGAGAAAATCGGGGAAGAGCTGGCTCTGATGAAAACCCGCCTGGAGGGAAGTTATTACGATCAGGCTCTTAAAGACGAGCGTACGGCGCTGAATCTGGATCTCGACAAGGCCGTGCAGGCGCACGACGAACTGGTGAAGGAGTCGCGAATCCTCTCTCCCTCGGACGGAAGATTCGAAATTCTTGTTTCGGAGCCACTCAAGGTGGAACAGGAGATCGGGCAGGTGCGGTTGGAAGGAAGGGGAGAGTTGCGCGTGGAAGCGAGCGGTCAGGCGTTCGGCAGCATTCCGCTGGATGAACTGGTGATCGAGACCCAGGCGGATGACGGAAAGATCTACAGAGGGAAATATCTGAGAACGCAGGGAGAGAAGCTTTTCGAAAGGGCGGATGCGGTGCTGGTTTTCTCTCTGCGGGGGGATGAGGAGAAACTGCCGGATGAAGTGGCGGGACGCAGGATGTGCCGGATTTACAGAACGCTTGAGGAACCGGGTCGCATCGTTCCCAAGGAGAAGCTGTTGTTCGAGCATCCGGATGAGATCGTGAAAGATGGTTGGGCGAAATTCGTCGAATCCCGCTGGCCGGGGACGAAACTGGTATCCGTAGGGCCCAGGGATCTGGTGATCAGGAAGGAGGGGGATGAGAATTAGCTGCCGGGCCGTCACGTATCGCTACCCGGGGACTGAACATGCGGTGTTCACGGGGCTGGATATGGATTTCTCGCCCGGCACGACTCTACTTAGGGGATACTCGGGTTGCGGGAAGAGCACGTTGTTGAGGCTCGCGGCAGGATTGCTGAAACCGGATGCGGGTCAAGTGAAGGTGGAAGGTTTGCGCAAACCGGGAACCAAGGAATTTTACCGCAAGGAACTTTCGTTCGTTTTCCAGAACCTCAATCTCCTGCCGCTTGCGACCGTGGAGCGGAACCTGCATCTCTCCCTCAAACTTGCCGGAGTGCCTTTCTGCGAAGCGGAGAAATGGATGGAGATCCTAGGGCTCTCGGAGCTGCGTAAAAGACCGGTGGAAAAGCTTTCCGGCGGGCAGAGGCAGCGGGTGGCGATCGCCCGGGCGATTTCACGCAAGCCGAAAGTCCTTCTGCTGGATGAACCGACTTCGGGGCTGGACGATGAGAATACGGGGATCATCCGTGGTGCGGTCCGGGAGTTTGTAGAAGGGGGCAACGCGATCTGCGTGACGGCGACGCATGACCAAAGATTGGAAGAAATTTCGGATGAACTGGTTGATTTCCATACATTTTTATCTCTGGAGAAATAGTCTCCGAAGGTGGTTCGAGCAGCCGCTTTCCCTGCTGAGCAAGCTGGTGGTTTCCGGCTTGCTCGGGGCATTGGGTGCCACGGTGATTCTCGGTGTGAAAGAGCTGGGCGAGCAGCTGGACGAGAGGTTGCGGGACAGGGAGGTTCTGACAGCGGTGATCTCCGATTTCGTGGACGAGCAGGACGCGGTCAGTCGACTGACGGAAGAGAGCCGGAACCACTGGGATGTCCTGGAAGGCGAAATCGCGACTTTTTACCAGGCGGGAGGATTCGCGGATTCCGACTACCTGAGGAATATCCTGGTCACGGCTGTGGACGATATGGAGCGGCTCGGGCTGGTGGATGATTTCTATCTGGTGAGCGAGACGCTTGAGGTCGGTGAAAAAGTAGAGTTTTCGATCCGGGATTTCCGATCGGAAGCGACGGTGATGCGACCGACCGAGGATATGCGTGTCGTGCTGTTGGGTCGACCCACGGTGCTCGGGAGTGTGAGGCGCCTGGCCGCATTGTTGGTACAGGGTTTTTCGGAGACGGTGGTGTTGCGGGCCGCTTCGGTGGATGTGCTGAGACAGGCAAGCGGGATCGTGGAGGCTTTGAGCAAGATGGATCAGCGGAAGATACGAATGCAGAGCAATTTGAAGATTCTGGAGGAGATCGAGCGGATCAGGGTGATTCAGACGCAGGCGCTACTGGGTGTGACGCTGGGCGCGAGTCTCGTGCTCGGCCTCGTTTTCGGAAGTCTGGCATGGATGGAATTCCGGGAGGAACGTTACTTGCTGGCGCTGATCCGAAGCTTCGGCGTCGGGAGCCTCAGCCTGCTGGCACACTCCTTGGTGGAGAATACGATACTGGCGGTGGGAGGGGTGAGCCTGGGTTTTCTGGCGCTGGCTGCGTCCACGCGTGCGATGAATGTGTCCGCCCTGAACATGCAGTGGCTGCTTGAGGCGGACGGCTTGTTCGCGGGAGACGGGTTTCCGTTGCTGGTCGGCGCCGCGCTCGGAGGCGTGCTCTCCGGCATCCCGATCGCGATCGGTCTGAGGAGACCGCTGGGCCTGGTGCTCACGTGAGCGCGCTGTTCAGAAAGTCTGGTCCATGAGTTTCTCCCGGCGCTCGCGCACGAGGCGGACCACGAGTGCGGTCCAGCCCGTCTGATGGGAGGCGCCCAGTCCTTCGCCGGTTTCTCCGTGGAAGTACTCGTGGAAGAGTAACAGATCCTTCCAGTTCGGATCGTCGGAATACCGCTTGGAAGTCTCGGTATCCCCGAAGCATGGGCGGTATCCTTTCTCATTTTTCAGGAAAAGGGAGATCAGCCTGTCGCAGATATCGATGGCGATCTCGCGCAGGGTCAGTTCTTTTCCGGAGCCGGTCGGGTATTCGATTTTGAACGAGTCCCCGTAGAAGAAATGGTAGCGCTCCAGAGCTTCGATGAGGATGAAATTGGTAGGGAACCAGATGGGTCCGCGCCAATTGGAATTTCCTCCGAACATGTCCGTTGTCGCCTCTCCGGGGGTGTATTGCACCTGATGGGTGGACCCGGCATACTGGAAGATGAACGGCTTCTCGTCATGAGCTTTGGAGAGGGAGCGGATTCCGAAGTCCGAGAGAAATTCGTCCGTGTCCAGCATGTAGGCGAGGCTCTTGCGAAGCCGCTCCTCCGAGGGGATGGCGAGCAGAACCTGACCGGAAGATTTCTTCCCGGGAACCCGGTTGGCGCTGACGTATTTCAGCAGGCCGGGCTTGTTGATGAGGAACCAGTCCATGCGTTTGCGGAAACCGGGCAGCGCGTCGATGGTCTTCTGCTTCAGGACGGTGACCGCGCAGAGTGGAAGCAGGCCGACGAGCGAGCGGATGCGTAGCGGGATCGGTGCTTCGTCCCCGACGATGAGCTGGTCGTAGTAGAAATTGTCCTGCACGTCCCAGAGCCCGTTGCCGCCGAGGGTGTTGATCGCATCGCAGATACTCACGAAATGCTCGAAGAACTTGGATGCGATATCCTCGTAAGCGGGTTTCGTGAGAGCCAGTTCCAAAGCCATGGAAAGCATGGTCAGGCAATAGAATCCCATCCAGGCGGTGCCATCCGCCTGCTGGAGATATCCGCCTCCGGGCAGGGCGTGGGAGCGGTCGAAAACCCCGATGTTATCGAGACCGAGGAAGCCGCCACCGAATACGTGCCGCCCGTCGAGGTCCTTGCGGTTGACCCACCAGGTGAAATTCAGGAGAAGCTTCTGGAATGCTTTCTCCAGGAACAGCAGGTCTCGCTCTCCCTTTTTATCTGCGATCTTGTAGACCCGCCACACGGACCAAGCGTGGACCGGCGGATTGACATCCGAGAAATTCCACTCGTAGGCGGGAAGCTGACCGTTCGGGTGCATATACCATTCCCGTAGCAGGAGCAGGAGCTGGTGCTTGGAGAACGCGGAATCGACGGCGCAGAAGGGCAGCATGTGGAAGGCTGTGTCCCAGGCGGCGAACCACGGGTATTCCCATTTGTCCGGCATCGAGAGGATGTCCTTCGCGTAGAAATGCTGCCAGTCGTGGTTGCGCCCGGTCGAGCGATGCGGCGGAGGATCCGGAATCTCCTTGTCACCTTTCAACCACTGCTCCACCGCGTAGTGGAAGAATTGTTTGGTCCAGAGCAGGCCGGCGTATCCCTGGCGGCAGACGAGGTTCTCTTCGTGGGAAATTCCTTTCGGGATGATATCGGAGTAGAATTCGTCGGCCTCCCGGATGCGTGTCTCGAAGGTGGATTCGAAATCGTCGAGAGCCTCGACGCCGTTGGATTCCTCGACCTGATGGAGCCGGCATCTCACGGAGATCGTTTTTCCGGCAGGAATGTTGAACACATAATGAGCCGCCGCCTTTGTGCCGCGGTGCTGTGGATTCACCGCTTTTTTCACTTTGTCGATGATGTGGCGGTGGAAGCCGTCCTTGACGTGGGGCATCGTGTTGGTTTCGCCGCCCAGCGCCTTGTAGTTCGTCTCGTTTTCCGTGAACAACCATCTGGGCTTCTGACCTGCGCTCTCCCCATCGACATGGAAACGGAAGTTCCCCAGAGACTCGTGTTCGATGAAAAGGCTTTTTCCGTCGAGCTTGATGCTTGGCTTGGTCACGGGTCCTTCCGGGTCGAAGCCGAAGGCCCAGGAGTTTCGCAGCCAGACGGTGGGGAGCAGATGGAATGGTGCCGTGTCCGGTCCGTGGTTGGTGACGGTGATGCGCCAGAGGATGTCCTGGGGGCTGCGTTTCGCGACTTCCTGGACGATGTCGAAATATCTGTCGTCATCGAAAAGCCCCATGTCGGCGACTTCCAGTTCCGGTCCGAGCCGTCCCAGTCTTTCGTTTTCCAGACGGATATCCACATAGGGATACTCCGCCTGGGGATATTTGTAGAGGGCTTTCGTGTAGGAGTGGGTGGGCGTGGAATCGAGGTAGTAGTAACACTCCTTCACGTCCTCACCGTGGTTCCCCTCGTTTCCGCCGAGACCGAACAAGCGCTCCTTGAGGATGGAGTCCTTGCCGTTCCAGAACGCGGGGGAAAAGCAGAGCCGGCAGCCACGGTCGCACCAGCCCTGGAGTCCGTCCTCACCCCACCGGTAGGCGCGGCGGCGTGCCTGGTCGTGGGGAAAGGCCGCCCATGCGTTGCCGTGATCGGAGTAGTCCTCACGCACCGTACCCCATTGTCGTTCGCTGAGATACGGGCCCCAGCGTTTCCAGTTTTTCGCGCGGTTTTCTTCCTGGGAGAGTCTGATCGTTTCCTGATTCATAGGGAGGTGGGCAGAGGTTTAGCAGGTTCCGTGCGAAATGCGAACCCTTACCGGATCAACCGGATCAGCTTTTCGCGGCCCGCCCGGAAAGCTGGATCAGATTGGAAAGCAGACGACCGTGTTCCGCCATCTGATGGTCGGTGAGATTCAGGCGCAGGCGCCAGTTGGCGCCGCCGTGGGTGCCGGGTGCATTGATGCGGGATTTCAGGGAAAACAGATCCGTGACCATCAGCACGGCGTAGCGGGAATTGCTACCGAGCAGGGACTTGATCAGCCGCCAGTGGATCGCGTCCGAGTATGGGGGCCAGTGATTGTCTTCCGGAATGGGGATTTCTGAAAATCCTGCGAGAAGGTTCAGGGAATGGGTGGCGCTGGCGGCTGCATACTGGCCGTGATCGGTCGGGTGGAGCATCTGATTCTCCACAGTCATCCGGCAATTTTCCCAGGTCGCGCAAAGCGAGTCGTGATCATGGGTGGAAAACGCAGCGAAGGAACATTCCGGGAAGATATCACCCATGACGGGAGTGCCGTCCTCGTAGGAATCCCAGTGCGGGATACGGTAGCCGGCGACACCGAGTTCCGCGAGGTGGGGGCGCACGTATTCCGGCACCCAGCCGAGATCCTCCGCGATGACTTCCGCCTGGCCGGCCGCATCGAGGATCGTCCGAAGGCGGTGATCCCCTTCGGCGAGGTTCGCTTGTTTGTGCTCCGGTGTGTCGTCGGGATGGAGGAACCATTTCGGGAGAAGTCCCCCTGTTCTCTCCGCTGCCTGATCGTGGTTCAGGCCGAGAAATTCGTGATTTTCCCTCGGATGCCAGGGGAAGCCGTAGATGCGGTAGAAGCCCAGGATGTGATCGATACGAAACATCCGGAATATTTCCGTGAGATGCGAGATCCTGGACCGCCACCAGGCGAACCCGGTTTCGGCCATCGCGTCCCAGTCATAGAGCGGGACTCCCCAGTTCTGGCCCCATTCGTGGATGAAGGGATTTTCGGCGGAATACCCTTCCGGGGCCGTGCCACCGAACCAGTTCGTGTGGAAGATGGAGCGATTGAAAAACACGTCGGCCGAGTGGAACGAGATGCCGATCGGCACGTCTCCCATGAGTTTCACTCCGCACTCGTCCGCGTATTCCCGGATTACGCCCCATTGGCGGAAACACAACCATTGGACGTAGGCGAAAAACTCCAGGCGGGACTCGATGTGGGCTGCCTCATGTTTCCTGAGCTCAGAGATGAATTTACGGGCAGCATCCGGGCAGCGGTTTTCCTCCGGCCACTGGTCCCAGGTTTTTTCCTTCCCGTTGATCTCGATCAGGAGCTTGAAAAGGCAGTAGTCCGGAATCCATGCGGAGTGGGTTTCTTGGAATTTCTTGAAATCCGCCGTGAGAGCCGCATCGGACCGCGCGGCGAAACGGGCGTAGGAAATTTCCAGAAGCTGGTTCTTCGCGGAGCGCACGACAGTGTAGTCGGCGAGGTTGCTTTTGATCGGGACGGCAAGTGTGGCGCGGACCGCATCGATATCCTCGCGCACCAGACAGGGGATTTCCTCCGGCTCGAAAGCCAGGTAAACCGGATCCAGCGCTACTGATGAAATCCCGGAGTAGGGGCTCTCATCCGATCCGTTCTCATTGATGGGGAGAAGCTGGAGGAAACCCACATGGTGCTCCGCCGCCCAGGCGATCCACTTTTTCAGCGCCAGCGTGTCGCCGATCCCCAGATCGCCCTGCCGTCGGGTCGAGAACGTGGGGATGAGAATTCCGCAGCTTTTCATGGAGCGCATCCTATGACGCACGGGCGGGTGTGCAAGGACTTGGAGGCGGGGATTTCGGGGTGCTACGCGGCTCGCCGATGCTAGGATACGTCAAGGTACCCGCCACCATCGGTATTGACTTCAGAAACAACCGGCCCACCAACTTCGCACGGTTCCGACGGCACTTTCGCGATCGGATGCATCGGAAACCGCGAACTTCGCTCCGTCCCATTGATTCCCGATACCAGCCTTTGCCCGGAAGCGCGGCAGTTTATCAGCGTCCCGCTCCGAGGCCCTTGATTAGCCAATCTCCCAGTCCCTGACCGAGGATTCGAAGCTTTTCCTTTCCCGGCTTTCCGAATGCGATATAACCGGGAACACGTGAAATCCGCGAATACCCACCCACCCGGAATCCCCCGATTCCACCGGCTCCGAATTTCCCGATTGCCGGTGGTGTTCATCGCGCTGTGTTCCCTGGTTTCCGCGAAAACTTTCGAAACGATCGCTGAAGTCAGAGCTCTTGATCGCTCTCAATCCGGATTGCAGCACGACGCTACGATCCGGGGGGTGATAACCTACCGCTACGATAGAGAGAACGGTTCCTTTTCCATCCAGGATGAAACGGGAGGAATTTTCATCGAAGCGGGTGATCTGATCAAGAGGGAGACGCCGGTGGAAATTCTTCCCGCAGGCGGAACACCTGGAGTCTCCGATCTTGTGGAAGTCAGAGGAAGCGTATCTTTGGAAAGCTTTTCGCCCCGTATTCTCGCGCGTTCGATTCGAATCGTTGGAAAAGGCGAGATGCCGGTGCCCACAAAGGTAACTCTCTCGGAGCTGAGGACTGGAAAATGGGACTGCGACTACGTGGAGATCGAGGCGGAAATACGCTATGCGGAAAATCCCCGCTCGGAATCCGTAGAGAGGGTGGCCATGGATCTGGTCACTCCGGACGGGCGCTTCCACGGATTTCTCTCCGATGCGAAGGGAGCTGATCCTGTTGATCTGATCGACGCGAGCGTGAGTATCCGCGGCGTGAACTTTTTCTATTTCAACCGCAAGTTCCAGCCTCTCCTGCCAATCCTTCAGATCGTGGACATGTCCGCGGTGAAGGTTCTGGAGCGCAGCGGAACCGCGACGTTCGATGTTCCGGAGGTCTCCCTATCGGGATTTCAGAACTACCGGCCGGAAGGCACGCGACAGGGCAGGATCCGGGTGAAGGGGACGGTGACCCATGTGGAACCCGGCGCGTTTTTCTGTCTTCAGGACAACGGAAACGGAATAACGGTCAACACCCGCCAGAAGCTGGATTTCTCACAGGGAGACCTCGTGGAGGCCAGCGGATATCCCATGTCTGACGGTTCCTTTGCAGGCCTCGAGGACTCGGTGGTTCGAAAAACGGAAGATTCGCAGTTACCCCCCGCACTCGTTCTCAACCGGAGAATCTGGGAACGGCCCGGCAATCAAGGCATCAAGGCGATTGATCTGTTGGACAGCCGCTATGTCTCCATGACGGGGCCGCTCGTCGGGTTTGACGATCTCGCCGGAGAGATGCTGGTGAAATTCGCCAACGACACGATCCCGGTGAAGATCTCCGCAGGGTTCGGCAAGGTAAAACTAATGCGCCCCGGTGGCATCGTGGAAGTGAGAGGTGTTTGCAAGGTCACGTTGGCATACGGCGCACCGGACTACAGATATCCCAGGGCGTCCTCGGTTCAGTTGCTGGCGCAGAATCCCGAGGCGGTGACTTTGGTGGCGGAAGCCCCATGGTGGACACCGGGCCGTCTTTGGATCGCACTCGGCGCTGGCACGGTTGTTCTCTGTCTGGCACTGGTCTGGAACCTGTATCTCCAGCGGAACGTGGCACTCAAGAAGGCGGCACTCGTCAAGGCTGACCAAGCGAGGCATCGCAAGGAGATCGAGTTCGCAGCCACCCTCCAGGAGCGGAAGAGGCTGGCCTCCGACATACATGACGGGGTCGAGCAATCGCTTGCTGGTGTCGCATTCCAGGTCGAGACCCTCGACTTTCATCCGCCGGTCGATGAGGACTACCGGCACCATGTCGATACGGTGCGGAGAAGTCTGGCAAAGCTACGCGAGCAGTTGCGACGCATTGTATGGAATATGAACTCCATGATGGATTCCGGAGGAGACTTCCCCCAGGCGATGCGGAGGATGGCGAAACGCACCTCCGCGGGTACCGGAGTCGATGTCCGTCACGCTGTGAAAGGAAACCGAACCAAAGCGGGGGATTTCGTCGCAAACCAAAGCCTGTTCGTCGCCCAGGAACTGCTGTCAAACGCTCTCAAACACGCCGCGCCCTCGACGGTTTCGATCAATCTCGATTTCAAAGAGGAGGAATTTCAGGTCACAGTCTCAGATGATGGCCATGGTTTTGATCTTGCGAAAGCTCCCGCCGTTGCGGAAGGGCATTTCGGGATTCAGGGCATTCGGGAACGCATTGCCCGCATGGGTGGAACGGTGGAGTGGGAAAGCGGTGAACGCGGCACCACCGTCCGGGTCGCGATTCCCTATGACTGAAGCTTCAGCAGCCCCCGCTTGTATGCTTCCGCCACAGCCTCCGTCCGGTCGGCCGCGTGAAGCTTCTGGAGAATTTTTTCCACATGGTATTTCGCTCCGCGCTCGGAAATGCCCATCGCCGTGCCAAGCTCGCGGTTTGAAAATCCCTTCGCGAGAAGTTCCAACGCCTCCGTTTCCCTAGCGGTGAAAACTTCATCCGGATCTCGAAGCCTGAGCCTGGCGGAAATTTCCTCGGGAACCCATGTTTCTCCCCGGTGCACCGCACGGATCGCCTCGAACAGCTCCCGGTGCCCGACGGTCTTCGGCAGGTAACCGCAGGCGCCGATTTTCAGGGCCTTGTGGATGTCTTCCTCGAAGCCGTAGCTGCTGAGGATGACGATCCGCGCGTCGTCGTCCGCTGCCAGGATCGCCTCCAGCGCTCCGAGTCCGTCCATCCGCGGCATGCTTAGGTCCATCAGAGTCACGTCCGGGGAAAGCTCCGCGAACATCCTTACCGCCTCCTCCCCGTCGCCCACCTCTCCGGCCAACTCCAGGTCGGGACTTTTCCCGAGGAGAACCCCGAGCGCGGAGCGCAGCACGGCATGGTCATCAGCCAGCAGGACGCGGATTTTCGCGTTCGGAAAGTTTTTGTTGCTCATCTGGATCGCCAGTCGATAGCCGAAACCCATGTTTCCGGAAACCCGAATCTACCGAAAACGGGTAGGACTGTCCGGTCGGCCAGTGGACTGGAATGTCGCAAGCGGCTCATGATCAGGATGCCGTAAGAAGCGGCCTCACAACAGCTCGACGAACCCCAAATTCCACAGATATGAAAAAAACACCATCAATCACCACCGCCCGATCGTTAACGGTCACCGCAGCAGGCGTCCTCATCGCGGCAGCCGGTGCTTCAAGCGCGGCAACCCTGTTGGACGATAAGTTTCTCGACGGAAACTCCACCAACGGCACCAACGCCGGAGAAACGGATGCCGAATGGTTCACCAATAAGACAATGGTGCCCGGAACCATCTCAATCGTATCCAACTCCGTAACCGGACCGGACGAGGGATCCGCCGACAGCGCGCTTAGGTTTGCGGCTGGGAATGGTGTCAATTTCAGAGGTATCCTTGCCAATTTCACTTCAACCACGATTGGCTTGAACGACAGGCTTACTTTATCCTTCGACTTCAGATACACGGCTGCTCCCGCAGGTAATGATACAGGCTTGAGAATCGGATTGTTTAATTCCAACGGAACCGTCGTAACCGGAAACGCTTCAACTGACGACGATAACGACTTCGGGTACCTCGCCCGTTTTAGCACCAATGCAAACGGGACTTCGGATCTGAGAGATGTACCATTTGGTGACGGCCAAGACGCCGGGAATGCCATCATCCCCACCACTTCGAATACCATCGGAGCATTCGGAACCACAAGCCGTGCGCTGCGCTTCGAGCTTACAGGAGTGGCCGGCGGGATCCAGTTGGATTCTTACTTCGACAACTCCCTGATCGCCACCGCCACCGATACTGCTGCAGCCTACACCACGTTCGACAACCTCCGCATAGGGCAGGGCGGTATCTCCGACACGTTTGAAATTGACAACGTTCTGGTAGCCACCTCAGTCATCCCGGAGCCATCGGTCGCGCTGCTCGGTGCTCTCGGAATGCTCGGCCTTCTCCGCCGCCGCCGGAACTGATTACCTGGGAAAAACCAGGTTTCAACAATCCATTTACGAACCGGTGTTCCGCTCCATGCGGTCACCGGTTTTTTTACGCGGACATCCTGGGGCTGCTCTCGATGGCTCGAATACGGGGAAGCGCGCATCCTGCCGCTAGCGAAGAATCCAGCATGCTTCACCAGTGCTCCGCTAGCGGCAGGATGCACGCTTCTCCAAATTCCCAAGGCCTCCATTTTCTCTTGCGTCGTTTCTAGGTGGAAATCCAGCCGCCTGGAAGGACCGCGCTTCGTAAGACTGTCCGGACGGCCAGTTACGAATTCGGGTGAAACCTGTTTCCATTCGGAACCGTGGGAAAGTGCGTGTTCCTGATGGGAGACGCGAACCACAAATGGAGAAGCCGGATCAGCCGGTTTCACCGAAATTCCAAACCCAACAAACCCAATGAAAATCCAAAGTAGTCCAGGCGGAGCATTGCCCGCCATCTTCCGGCAAACGTTCGTATCGCTTGCCTCGTGTGCCTGCCTGATGGCGGGGACGTATCATGTCGAACTCTATCAGAACGGTGGGAGGAACCAGGGCAGCCAGGACGGATCCGCGAGTGAACCGTGGAAAACGCTCAAGTATGCCTGCGAACGCGTGGCAGCCCTTCCTGGCACCGATTCACACACGATACGCATCGGAACCGGCAGGTTCGAGGATGCCGACCGTTTCCTGAACTGGGATGAGGATGATGCTAGCAAGACCAACTGGCCTGCGGTTCTGCCCGAAAAGGTTTCCCTCATCGGAAACGGGAAAGACAACTCCGTGTATGTGGGAACGATTTATGTTCCGAAGGTCAACAACCAGACGATCGCCTCATTCGAGATGGACGGGAAAGAGAACCTGGCTCCGAACTCTTCGGGCAACCTCGGCCAGTCGAGATTCAAAGGTCTGCTGATAAGGTATGGCTGGGATCTCATCGTGGAAGACATGCGTATCGAGGGATTCAACAACGACGCCCTCAGGTTCGGCGCTCCTGGTGGATTGCAGCGGTCGGAACTCCGTTACTCGGAGCTGCTGAACAACGGGGATCCCCAGAAGCCGAACATACTGTCCGAGGGAAGGGGCTTTGCGATGCGGACGGGAAGCCTGACGGATTGCCGCATCCATCACAATGTTTTCCGAGAAGAGCGGGACAAGGGCGGGGAAGTCTGGAACACGGGCGGAGCGAACTTCACCCGCGTGATGGTCCACGACAATACCTTCTGGACGCACCGGGGAAAGGAGGCCGGCTGGACGCAACAGGGTTCGACGATCCCCCAAACCGTTTTCAATTTAGAGTGGGTGAAGACGAACTGCGTTGACTGCGAGATTTACGGAAACGTTTTCAACGGAAAGGTTTCACTGGTCCAGAGGAATGACGACACCAAGGGGCAGGGGGATTTCGGGATAAGAATCCACAACAACCGCTGGGAGTTCACGAATGACTATTGCATCGAGTCATCCCAGCACGACCTGGTGATCGACCACAACTATTTCCACTTCGACGCTTCCAGCAGCGATCCGGACATAGGTGGCGGTTGGACGGCGATCTACAACTCTCACAGTCCCTTCGACGACATCCACATCCACCACAATGTCTTCGACAACCTCTCCAGTAGCGCGATTCACGGGTTCTGGGGAAAAAGGACACGCGTCGAGAACAACACCATGCTCGTCGCCACCGATGCCAAAACACCTGCTTCATATCAAGGCAAGGGCGGCTCGCTCGTCCAGGCATGGAATCCGAACGGCCCCTTGCATGACTGGATTGTGCAAAACAATGTCATCGTGGGAAATAGCGACCGCCCGGCGATCCTGATCAACATGAACCCGAGCGCGAGCGTGTCGGATTTCAGAAATCCCGTGGTGAGGAACAATTTCATCGACGGTGGATCAAGCGGCTTCAAGCCCTACTTCGAGGTGATGGCCGGCGTTCAGTCACCCATGGCCGGTGATCCCGGCTTCGTCGCTTCCGGCGACAGGCCCGATCCATGGTTCCGTCCTTCTGCCGATAGCAGGTTGGTCGATGCGGGGGAGTTCATCGCGGGCGTCACCGATCAATACGTCGGCAAGTCCCCGGATATCGGCGCGTATGAGGCTCCTTTCTCTGCTGCTGCGGTCAAACTGGTTGCGGGAAATTTCTCGGCCTACTCGGATCAGGACAAGACCGGGAACGTCACGTTTCCGAGCTCCACAAGCATGAAGTTGACGGGGAACCGTTGGAGGAAAATGCCTTTCAACTACACCGTCACGGAGAACACCCGGCTGAGGTTCACTGTCACCGCTCCGGCCACCGGGGAGATCATCGGTGTGGGCTTCGACGATGATGACGACCATGGAAACAAAAAGCGTCTCTTCCAGATCGGGGGATCGCAGAACTGGAGCAACGAAGCCCACCAGTTCGCCTACTCCTCCGCGTCAAGCCTGTCGCAGACGACATACACAATTCCCGTCGGCGATTACTACACGACTTCCGGCCCAGACAGTGGCAGGAAGATGAGCTATCTGACCTTCGTCGGGGATGCGGACAATAATCCCACGGTCAACGTGACCTTCAGCGACGTTTTCGTTTACGAGGATGTTCCGGAAAATTCCGGCGGCATCCTGGAACTCACCGGTGGCGATTTCAAATCCTACAGCGATCAGGACGGCCAGAACAACCAGCCCACCTGGATCTCAGCCAACGGAAGCGGCAACGCGTTCACTCTCACCGGCAACGCATGGAAATCGGCGCTTTTCAGTTACAACATCACAAACGCGACGATGCTGGAGGTGACGGTCAACGCGCCGAACGCCGGTGAGATCATCGGCATCGCGTTTGATGACGACAACGTCCACGGCAACAGCCAGCAGGCGGTTGTCCTGGGAGGCAGCCAGTATTTCCCGAATAAGGATTTCGATTTCGGAAAATGCGTCCCGTCGGGCTCCGAATACACCTCCGGGGAAGGCCCCGTGGCCTACACCATACCGATCGGAAGCTACCTGGCGCAAAAACAGATCACACGGATAGGTCTGATCGCGGACGACGATGCGAACGGTGCCACCCATGTCACCTTCAGCAACATCCGGCTCTACGAACCCTGAATCCAGCTATCATCTAGCAGGAATTGAAACGGCCCGGGGTTCGCATGTTGCGGATTCCCGGGCTTTCTACTGAAAGGGATTTCTCAGAAAACGGAGATGAGGTGGGAGGCGGTCCCTGCGTAACCCAAGGGTTTGCCTTTGTGTGAGAATTTTACAGTTGGAGATGTGATCCGAATCCATGGTCGCCGATTTGATTCAAACAAAATTCAATGCAACTAATGTCCAGCGCGGTAAGTCCGTTTAAGAAAAACTTCGGGTGATTTTCTCGAAAATCTCTTCCGGGGTTTTCGACCAGACGAACGGGGAGGCTTCTTCGTTGTGAGTTTGGATGTAGTCCATGATCGCCTTCTCCAACTCCGCGGTCGATTCGAAACTCCCACGGCGTATCCTTTGGTCGGTCAGGAGACCGAAAAACCGTTCGATCTGATTGAGCCAGGACGCCCCGGTCGGCGTGAAATGAAGTTCGAAGCGCGGATGTTTGGCCAGCCACTTGCGGATTTGCGCCGTGTTGTGGGTCGCGTAGTTGTCAACGATGAGGTGGAGGGTTTCCCCTGCGCGCGTCGGGTAGCTTGCGTCGATGAGTTTGAGGAACTTCAGGAATTCCTGGTGCCGGTGTCTGCCGTGGCACTGTCCGATGACCTTTCCCGTCGCCACTTCAAGCGCGGCGAAAAGCGAAGTGGTACCATGGCGGATGTAGTCATGGGTCTGGCGCTCGGGACTTCCCGGATCCATCGGCAGGACGGGCTGTGCGCGTTCCAAAGCCTGGCACTGGCTCTTCTCATCGACGGAAAGCACGATGGCCCTGTCCGGCGGATTGAGATAAAGGCCGACGACATCACGAACCTTCTCCGCGAACATGGGGTCTTTGGAGAGCTTGAAGCCTTTGACCAAGTGGGGTTTTACCCCGAAAGTCCGCCAGATGCGCCCGACGCTGTCCTGTCCGATTCCAACCTCCCTGGCCATGCGGCGACGGCTCCAATGGGTCCGGTTTTTTGGCGGGGCTTCAAGTGTTCTGGTCAGGACTTCCTCCACTTTCTTGTCCGAAATGGACCGGGGACAACCGCTGCGCGGAGCGTCCACAAGGCTTTCGATCCGGTTTTCCAGGAAACGGTTGCGCCATTTGCCTACGGTTTGAGCCGTGACTCCGACCGCGCTGGCAACCTCCTTATTGGAATCGCCCGAGGCGCAGCGCAGGATGATCCGTGCACGCTCGGAATCTCGTCGGAGGGACTTCGGTCGTGACGCGATCAGTTCCAGCTTCGAGGTTTCGGACTCGGACAACTCGATGGTAGGGGCGATTCTTGGCATCCTTATGAATACTATAGGTCTAGTATTTTGCAAAAGAATATTCTTGCGGACTTACCGCGCTGGACACTAGGACCTGGTTGATCGTTCGCGTGCCGCTCCATCAGCGAAGGGTGGGACAGGGAAGAGGAACTGGTAACGGCAATCAGGCGTGGCTGGTGCTTTGGCTGTGATGGTTTCAGGGGAAGAATGGTCGAAATTGGTGGAGAGAAAACTGGATGGCGGAGGATTTAGGACAGAGAACGGTTATAGCGGAAGTTACGTGAGGGATAGCAGCGAAGCGTCCTTACGGCGCCGGATACGGGATGGCATGGGAGTTCTCGGGATGCCGTCCGGCGAGCTGACGGCTTACCGGAAGACGGATGTGAGGAAAGCGATGTTGGCGAGACTGGTAAGGCGTCATTCGCGGATGCCCTGGACCGGATCGCAAGGGAGTTGGAAATGGGAGTGAGGAGCAGCGTGACGAGAGCGGAACGGCAGCTTGAGATCCGATTGAAAACCGACAGGAAGCTGAATGAATTATGGAAAGAATTGGAAACGCACCAGATCTCTGCCTTACCCCTTTATGATGACCCCATGACGGAAAGCGGCAGCAGGCTTCCGACAGTCACAGGCCTTCGACTTTTTCTGACAGTGCGTTTCACGAATCGGGATTCCAAACAGGTTCTCAGCCCTTAAGACGCCAAGACGCCAAGACGCCTCTACTCCTCGGGATGGGAATTCAGGACATGTCCGTGCGCCGCAAGGTAGCCCCAGACGAAGCCGGTTGGCGAGATGGTCCGGTGGATTGTTTATTCCGTCATCTCCGGCCAGATGTCGAGATCCGCAGCAACGGGGCACGCAGCCAAGGGACAGGCCTTTCACACCATGAATGTCAATGTCCGGGGGTGCCGGGCGCTTGACGACACGCTACTTGCAAGAGCATCAGCGTCTGCGGCGGCAAATGAGCAGGGAGCCGATTCCGGCCAGGAGGGCGACCGAAGGTTCCGGGATAGGGACGACGGAAAAGTTGTCCGCCGCGATGCTTCCTCCGCTGTTGCCGTTGATTCCGGTGCCGAAGCCGGCGAAGAGACCTGCGGCGTTAGTTACATCCGCGCTAACGGTGTTGCCGGAGATCATGTCGATCGTCGTTGCCGGATCCGCTTGTGTCGTGACTTTCGTCAAGTAGTCGAATCCATTGAGTGTGCCGTTGCTGACGACTTCCAGAGTGACCGTATGCCATGTTCCATCGGCAAACTTGGGGATCAAGGCGTTCGTCACACTGAGAAATTGGGTTCCGCCACTGCCGTAGCCACGGAGGCGGAGAGCCTGCTCGGCTGGCGAGCCGCCGCTCCTTTGTTCAGCACGGATTTCAAGCTCGAAACCAATGCCATCGTTACTGAACGTGTTCGCAGTGCTACTGAATCCCAACCTCGCGACGTTCGCGAAGTTGATCGCGGTGTTTCCTCCGGCCGGTGCGGTGAGAAAGTCAAAGCGCAGGCGAAAACCGGTATCGGAGCCAAAGTTCCCGAAGCTGGTGTTATGGGCGATCGAGGATCGGTCATTGCCCGTGGTGCCGCCATTCAATCTTTCGTTGGTGGCATCGTAAGTGAAGGCGACCCGGCCGCCCGCGGGGTTGGTGTAGTTCGTGAGAGTGTTCGATGAGAAGTCATCGGTAATCACCGTGGCCGCATTCGTCTGCGAGGGGATCAGAACCGGGATCACAGAGAAGGCGACAAGTGGCAGGGACCAGAATTGGAGGGATTTCATAATTGGGTTTTTACGGGGTTTCGATTGTGTGAGTCTGATATGTCGCAGGTGAATCCCTTGATGTATCCATAGGGTTTGAAATGTGTGGGTGGAAGTCAAATTAAAAGGTTCGCGAGAACGAGTGCTAGGGTAAAAGGTGCCGCGTGCATCGCACCGCTGGCGGAGGAAAGGTGGAAAGATGCTGGATTTTCTCAAGCGGCAAGATGCGCGCTTCTCCCTACTGGGCCGTCGGCCCAAAGCCGCATGCACATGTTGGAAGGGTAAACGCCGTGAGACTCAGTGGACTCACGGCGTAATTGTAAGGCATTGATATTCAGTATTCCGCTTGCTGAGTCACGCTGCCAATCAGACAGGCTGGCGACGGCGGCGGGAAATGAAAGCCAGTCCGCCAAGGCCGATCAGCGCAAGTGAACTGGGTTCGGGAACTGGCGCGACATCGGCGTAGGTGTCTCCGAAGCGGACCTCGTCGAGAGCGCCGGTGAAATGGTTGCCGGTCGTCCCACCCGTTGCCGTGAATCGGAACTGGTTGGCGGCCCCGTTGGTGTTAGCTGAGGAGGTAGCCTGCGGGTTGGTAAGATTCGCACCACCGAGAGTGCTGGTAGCCGGATTGATCCAAAGGTCCATGGTTTCGTTCCCGCCTGTATTGAATGTGTATTTTCCAACAACGAACATGGTCGATCCAAACGAGGGCAGGGCGACCCTCGCGCCGTAGGATGAATTGCTCAAAGCAGACGTGATGTCATAGCCGTTTCCCGCGGCATTACCAAGAATGGCAAAGCCGGCAAGAGTTCCGTTCTGGAAGGCGGTCTGGCCGTTCGATGTGAGTCCAGAACTGAGAATCAACTGATTGGCTGTGACCGTGGAATTCAGGCTGTCCACTCTCATGAGCGTGCTGAACCATCGTGTCCCACCGTCAGCAACAGCAGCCATACTGCTTTCTCGGAAATAGAGTTGGTTCGCGCTGGCCGAGGTGTCCTGAACCAGGCCTGCCGAGGTCGTAAGCCCCCCGTATGCAAGCGTGGCGGTGGAATCGACTACGAAGCCGTTGTTGTTGGCACTCCAGGAGGATGTCCAACCGGATCCCCCGTTCTCGCCGCTCAGGGTACCGTTGTTCGTGTAACCAGTGAAGCCATCGTAAACAACGGCGGCCTGCGAAACTGAAGCGGAAAACAACAAGGATGCCGCGATTTTGGAATATTTCATTTTCATTTTTTCTCGTTATGGAGATTGGTTTATCATGTACGCCAAGTCCCGTTGCTTTCAGGATGGGTCTGGACGCAGCAACGCTGTGCGAGGCTCTTCACCTTGGGGCGGGTGTCAATGAAATACCGGCGGCTCCAGAGGATTCGTATTGAATGTCCCCGGGTTGGCAAGAACGAGTGAACGCACCTTCGCACATGTCTGCTCGGAAGGATCTCGCTAAGATACGTAAGCAATCGGAAACCGTCCCGGTGATAGCCGTATTGGTCCGAGGTAGGGTTACGAACATCAGCTTGACAACTGCGCTGCTTCGGGACTGGATGCATCACTGAAACTCGCTACCCTTGCAAGCTAGGCCTACCGGAAGACAGAACACGTTTCATCCTTTTTTTACCACTAATACCGGATGAATTCAAAAACCCACCCAAGCCGAAAAAAAACGTGAATTCAAACCCTGAAGTTGAGCGAAAAGGCACCGGATTCACTCTGGTCGAGCTCTTGGTTGTCATCCTCATCGTAGCCGCACTTAGCGCGATCGTGTTCACATCGGCTAGAAGAGCGCGCCAAAGCGCAGACAGAGCGCGTTGCGTATCCAACCTTCAGCAGATCGGCCCGCTGCTGGAAATGTACAGGCAAGACCATAACAATACCTATCCTTCTCCGGGTATCAAGGAGTCAGGCAATAACTGGAAGATGTGGGATAGTGAAGACCTGGCCGTATATATCCACAAAGGCAAAAAAGAGCTGGGAGGTGCGGACAACGAGACCGGCACGATATGGGAGTGTCCCAGCGCGAAGCATGACCTTCACGCCAAAGGAATCACACCCAACGGCAACAATTCCGGATACGGGCTGAATAAATCACTCCCATCCAGCCCCGTCTGGGTCGATGGACAAAAACAAGGCCCCCATTCCTCCGCAATCACACCTATAAAAATGGAGTATCCTGAACGCACGGCATTGATCATGGACTGCCAGCACGCGATTTGCGGACCAGACAGCGGCTCGTTGAATCACGTGAAAGACGCGGCTACCCGCCATCGGAATACGATCAACGTCCTTTATGCGGACCTGAGCGTCCGCCCGGTCAAGCTTGATGTCCTCCCAACTCCCGGCTCCGAAGACGGCAATTATTTTTGGACGGGACAACCGTAGCAGCGTTTGCGAAAATGGACTCCCGTTCATCGCTCGGGCAGCGCATCAACGGATGGAGGCGATGGTGAAGGACGATGGGTATGGCGAGGGATTCGCAGGCGCGTTGGAGGAGTTGGTCGGATCGACGGAGATAGTTCGTTTGACGAAGTTCCCGGATATGCTTCCGAAATACCGGCTGAAGTGGCTGGCCTGTCACATGTCTTGTATCGCGGCTAGGGTCTTGTCCCTGCTTGGTTTCGGAAGTGATTTCACGGAAAAGATTCGCCATTGACTTAGGCGCTCCAAGTTCAGCCCCCCCTTCGTAACTTCCGCAGTTGCGGGGACGTCAGGGGATTTTGAGACCTGTGACTCTCTCCCGTGCCTCGTTGTGAAAAAACACGAAACAATCTAGACCCTATGAACGCTCATCGCACTGGTTCTTTCCCTCTCGCAGCCGCCTTCGCATTTCCCATCCTGACTGCTACCCAGGGACAGGGTGCCACGGTGATTTCCGACGATTTTTCCGCGAACATACTTTCAGCCTATACCAATCCATCCCGTCCTTCGTCCCGATCGGCATTTACTTACGACACCGCCAATCAGCGGGTGAACGGAGACACCACGGGAAACGCCCAGTCGGTGATGGCGAATAACACGAGTTTCGGGAATTCCGGTGCGGATCCAGGGTTCAACCTGTCCTTCGACTTTCTGACGGCGAACGGAATGAACACCGCGGTGAACTTCGCCACGGTCGCGGTGCTCGGGATCAGCGACGACACGCTCACATTCACTGACGACGGCATCGGATTCGAATTCGAGATCCGCGGTGAATTCAGAACAGGAGGGGCACCCTCCGGAGTTACGCTTCGGCTCAGTTCGTATGACTCATCGAGTCGCGTATCCAGAGCCGAGTCAGTGTTGATTCCAAGGCTCGCCGACGGAACTTGGCATACGATGTCTCTCAATGTGTCTCGCGATGGTTTGACAAACGGCTACGGTGTCCAGGGGCAAGTCACGACCCAGGCGGATCCCGGAACGGTGATCCAGTCGATTTCCGATACCGTGACCCACGCGGACTTGAGCGCAGCGTCGGATCTGTTCGCCGGACTGGGTGTGGGGATCAACGGCAACAGCGGAGGAGCCATTGCGGCGGACAATTTTTCCGTTGTTCCGGTGCCCGAACCATCCGCGGCTTTACTGGGCGGACTGGGTTGTCTGCTTATCGGCCGTCGCCGTCGCCGTCGGTGATACGGGGGCAGGCGGGAATGCCCGGGGAACGATATCTGGCTCGGACGTCAGATATCTTTCGCGTGATCTCTTCGGGGTTCACGGCGGCGATATGGGCAGACGCTGCGATCGATCTTGCCGTTCCGATAGCCGAGAGCGATATTCCCGGGTATGAAAATATCGATATGGTTGCTCGCGGGGCTGGTTCCGGTATTCCCGCTGCATGCGGAACCAGCAGTGCGGGATGCGGAAAAGGCATTGACGCAAGCGGTCAGTAACGCACGGCAGATCGGGCTGTCGTTGTTCGAATTTGAAACCGAATACGGGTTCTACCCGAACGAGGAGACGAGGGTGGATGTAGTGGAGATTTACAAAGTGAAACTTCCCGGAGATGAGAAAAGCTCCAACGCGGCGTTCCGTCAGATTTTCGCAGCCGGGATCACGGGGGCGGAGAAGTTGTTTTACGCTGATGTAGCTGGAGTGAAGGAGGGTGATGACGAACTGGGCGAGGGCAAGACCCTGGCGGCGGGCGAAAACGCGTTTTCCTATATCTCCGGACTGAATGCGGCGGGAAATCCCGGCCGTCCCCTTGCAATCTGTCCGTTGATTCCGGGCACGACCCGGTTCGATCCGAAACCCTTCGGTGGAAGGGCGGTGGTACTGAGAGTTGACAATTCGGTGGCTGCGCTTCCCATTGATGCGGAGGGACGGGTAGTGGTGGACGGGGTGGATTTGCTTTCGAAGGATCACCCCGTGTGGAACGGGAAAGAACCGGACATCCGCTACCCGGAACTTCTGCCGGTGGAATGACGGGGCCAATACGGTTCCGCGTGCGAGTGTCCTGCCGTTCAGGTCATTTGGAAGGAACCGTGATCATTGACGACTTTCCCATCCGTCATCACTCCCGCGCGGTGGAGGCGTTCGATGGCGGCGTCCTCAATGGGGCTTTCCGGTCCGATGGCGAAACGGATGAAGCGTAGGAGATTGGTAGTGACAGGTTGGTAGGTGGAGAGCGGGGGATCGCCGAGGGCTAGCAGTTTCCTGTATTCGGAAGGGATCGAGGCCAGAGCGGACTGGAAGAGGATGGTGTAGATGGGGATGGAGGTGAGGGGAAGCGGCGGGTTTTTGATCCAGTGGACGATTTCCCGGGTTTCTTCCGTGACCGCAAGTTCCGGGCGGAAGGCATCCATGGCGGCGAGCATTTCCGCTTCGTTTTGCGGGGCTTTGTCGAGACCTAGCGGTTCAACCGAGCAGGGCCCAGAGGCGTATGTATTCATCGGGTCCTCCGGGGAGGGGATTTTTCGAGAAAATCTGGTGGCAACGGAGGAAGGATTCCATGAAGGCGATGTGTACCCAGAGCAACTGATGCGGATCGGTCGCACGGTAGTCGCGGGTTTCACCGGTAGCGGTAGTGTATTTCCCCTTCACGTGGGCATGCATTCGGTTCACTCGGTCTGCTTCGATACTGACGGAGCGGGTGGACGCGAAGGTGGTGACGGTGAGCCAGCGGATGGTTCCCGAAAGCCTGCCGAGCGGATCCTTGGTGTAGCGGGAATGATCCCGGACGCCGGTGAGGGTTCCGGGATGCAGTGCCTGCATCAGCAGGGCGCGGATGCCGCCGACGAGAGTTGCGAGATCCGCGTGCACGATCCACGGGGCCTGTGTGGGTAGAAAGAGACCGGGGTCGTCGCTGGCGCGAACCGCGTCCAACCACGGCGGGATGCCATCCGGATCTCCGGTGAGGAGTATGCGGAAGCGTTTCGAGAGATTTTCCTGGATCCGGTTGTTTCGCAAAGCGCGGCAAGCTACATCGGAACCGCAAATTTACAAAAGCAAGGATTCGGAGGGTTGTGAGAAAAGTTTCGAGACGATTCTCAAAAAAAAACCCGCACCGCAGTCTAGCGGTACGGAGGTGAGGAGAGGTTCCGTTGATCAGATCATGCCCATGACGATGAGGACGATCACTATGACCAGGAGCAATCCCAGGATTCCGCTCGGGCCGTAGCCCCAGCTCTTGCTGTGGCCCCAAGTGGGAAGAACTCCGAGGAGAATGAGGACGAGTATGACTGCGAGAATTAGGCCGATTGACATGATATTTGTTGTTTAGGTTCGTCTGACCTTTTGCATTTGGCCTGCCAGACGCGCTCAGGCCGGGTTTCCGATATGAACAAAGAGTTCCATCGGGCATATGAATCCGGTTTCCGGGAGATGACACCAACTTTACGCAACTGTTTCGTGCGAAATGCTTGAGGTGATCCATTCGCTTCTCCGGCACCCGGATTCAACCACCAATGACGCGCTATGTCCTCATGTCCTCATGTCCTCATGTTCCAATCATTTCGTATGGCTGAATTGGAAAATCCCGTCATCCTCCGCCGCAGAAGCGCGAGCGCGGAGGCCGCATACCGGGCTGGCAGCTTGTTGCGGATCGAGTCGGTCCATCAGCTCTCCGTGCTGAAACTGAATGTGGGCGGTAGGAGTCCGCACATGGACATTCTCGAATTGAGACGGCGGAATCCCGAAGTGGATCTGGAGGCACTCGGCGACACATGCCGCGAATATCGGCTCCGCGGTCTTGGACAAATTCCTGAAGAATCGCAACGCTGCCTGACGGCCGTGCTCCGCTATTCCTTCTGCCGGAGCTGTTCGAGGCGGGAGAGGGGTTTCGCGGGAGCTGGCTTTTTGTCGGCGACTTCCTTCTTTTGCGTTTCGGCCGGTTTCGCATCCGGCTTCGGCTCTTCTTTTTTCGGGGAGGCGTCGATGCGGAGGGTTCCACCTTGGCCGGTCTGGTGGAGGATCTCCTGGCCGTTTTCGGGGATCAGGACCCTGCAGAAGATGCCGGAGGATTTTCCGGGTTTCGCTTCGGCTGAGATGTCGAGTTGGAAGGTGATTTCTTTCTGGTCCCTGGTGAATGTGACGGGCTTCGAGGTAACTCCGTGGGGGAGGGAGAGCAGCTCGGCGGTGGCGGTGCCGTCGAACTCGCGGAGATGCTCGATTTTCGCAAGCATGGCGGATGGCTGGCCGACTTTGGCGGCGGCGAGATCCAGTGTGAAATTTACGAACGGCTCGGCGACCGTGAGCGGGACGAACTGGGAGGAGACGATCTGTTTGCCGTGAGAAGTCGCCGCCTCGGCGGTGAGAAGGATGTGCCAGGTGCCGATGGCGGCGTCGTTGTTGGCGTTGAGTTCGTATTCGGCTTCGGTCTTGTCCGGGGCGATGTCGATGCTGGCGGGTCCGGAAATGCCTGCGGGGCTCCAAGGGAATTTCAGAACGATCTTGCCTTTGAAATCACCGCTGCGGCTGGCGTGGATTTTCAGCATGACCTTGCCGTTTTTAACGATGGGGACGGCGGGGGAATCAAGCCGGATGGAGAAAGGGACGGGCTCGATGACGGCGGTGGGAACGCGGGGGGATGTGTTGGAATGATAGACTCCCTCGTTGTTCACCTCGATCTGGTTGACAGTGTCGGTGAGGGATGCGGTCAGGTTTTCCGGAACGCCCTCGCCGGTGGCGCGGATGGTGTAGGTCTGGAGGGTGGAGGCGAGAGGCGCGTCCGGGGCGGCCTCCAGTATGACGGGAAAATTGTTCAGGGATTTCGGGATCTCCGGCGGGGTGATGAGTTTCACTCCGGCAGGCAGGTTCTCCGTGGCGAAGGTGATGCCGCAGCCGATGTTTTCACGGCGGAGGTTGATGACAGCCCCGTAGCGGTTGCCTTGCGGGACGGGGAAAAATTTGTCTTTCTGCGAATTGTTGCGTTCGGTGACGGGTAGGGTGGCTTCGATGAGGGGCTGGCGCTCGGTGATCTCGATGCGGAAAACGAAGTCCGGGCCGGTGCGGGACAACTGGTCGGTGATCTGGACGAAATACTCGCCGTCCTCGGGGGCCTTCCATTTGATCAATGAGTCGGGATTTTTCCCATCGTCATCGTTGTTGGCGATTCGACCGCCTTTCAGAGGATGGATTTCCAAGAGGGAATCGAGGGGAGAGCGGAGGGAGCGGGCGAGCACTTGAATCTCCAGATCCTGGTTTTTCTTCGCGGTGAACTTGAACCATCGTTCGGTCTCGGGACCGTCGATGATGCCATCGACGGCGGACGGGATAGCTGGAAACGCGTGGGCGGTTTGCTTGGTGGTGTTTGTGGTTGACTGGCGGCTATGCTCCAAGGGGGAGACGATGACGCTGTTCGGGGATGGGGCTGTTTCGCTGTTCTGGACGGGGTAGAGCGGGAAATCCGCGGTCGGCTCAGCCGGTAGCATGATTGTCTGGGTGAACGGGCCGGTGGGATCTCCGGTGAAGGTGAACTCGAGGGTTTCTCCGGGTTTCCCGCCGGGCGGGTAGACGGAGGAGGGGCGGGGGAAGGTGCCAATGTGGAGGCGGTAGCGGCAGTTCGGATTTCCCTCGTAGGCGGCTTCGCGGATGACGATGCGGTAATCACCATCCTCCGGGGCGATGATGGAGACGAAGGGATCCTGTTTCAGAAACGGAGCGTCGTCGCAGGCGGCGAGCTCGAACTTTTTCGAATCGAGGATGGCGATGTAGGCATCGAAGAGGAAGCGACCGAGGCGCATGGCTTCGGCTTCGACGGAAAGGCGCTGGCCTTTTTTCAGGGAAACGATGTAGGTGTCCTCGTCCTCCGGGTTGATGACTCCCTGGACGGTGGTGTTCAGCCCGATGCGCTGGGCTTCGTCGAAGGAGTTGTTGGGTTCCTTTTCCTCGAAGGTCGGAAAGGGACCGACCCAGAAGGAGCGGAGGTAGGAAATATCGTGGCTGGTACGGATGCGGATCGTGTGCTCGCCGAGGGCGGCGTCCGGGGCGATGTGGAGGGTGGCTTTGGCGAGGGTTTTGTCTTTCTCGTTCACCTTGAGATCGGTGAGGGTGAGGCCGGGTTGGTAGGTGATGAGTTCCTGGAAGGAGGCGATGTTGTCGTCCTTGAGGGTGATTTCGATATCGGTACCGCGCTGGCCGCCGGGTGGGTTGATGGGATTGAGGGCGAACGAAGAAGTGACTAGTGCCGAGTGAGCAGTGATCAGTGCGAACAGGAAGAGGGTTTTGGATGCGGTGGGCATTTTCGGGACGGGTCGGGGCTTTTGCTCGGAATGGACGTGGGGCTAGAATCCCCATGGAAGGCCTGGGGTAGGATGCCCCAGCCACTGGAAGGCTTACGCCTTTGTCGCTAGGATCGCGTCCAGGACTTCGCCGCCGTCTACGATTTCGATGGGGCGGGCGCCGGGAGACATGATCTCGCTTTCGGCTTTGATGCCGATCTGGTGGTAGAGGGTTTTCGCGAGATCCTGGATGCCTACTTTGTCTTCCTCGGGTTCGCCGCCGAGGGAATCGGAAGAGCCGTGGACGTAGCCTTTTTTCACGCCACCACCGGCAAGCATGGTGGAGAAAACGCGCGGCCAGTGATCGCGGCCGGCGGTAGGGTTGATCTTGGGAGTGCGGCCGAATTCGGAGGTGACCATGACGAGGGTGTTGTCGAGCATGCCGCGCTGGTCGAGATCGTTGATGAGGGCGGCGATGGCTTTGTCCGTGTCCGGCATGGTTTTCTCGATGCCGTTCTTGATGTTGTCGTGGTGATCCCAGCCACCGGCGGTGAGTGAGACGAAGCGGACTCCGCCCTCGACGAGGCGGCGGGCGAGAAGCATGCGCTGGCCGGCTTGGTTCTTCCCGTATCGCTCTTTGGTCTTGTCGTCTTCCTTGGTCATGTCGAAAGCTTCGCGGGCTTTCTGAGAGGAAATGAGTTTGTAGGCGTGCTGGTAGAACGCGTCCATGGAGTCGAGCGCATCGGATTTCTCCAGTTTCCTGAAATGATCGTCCACCGTGCTGAGAAGCGAACGGCGGCGGTCGAAGCGCTTTGCATCGACTCCGTCGGAAAGATTGAGATCGCGGACCTTGAAATTTCCCTGGGCAGGATCGGAGCCGAGGGCGAAGGGGCCGAAGGCGGAGGAAAGGTAGCCGGAGTTCGCGTATTCGTTGGGGACGTTCGGGACGCAGACGTAGGGCGGGAGGTCGTTGCGGGAGCCGAGTTCGTGGGAGACGACGGAGCCGATGGAGGGAAAGGCGAGGGCCGGGGAAGGGCGGTATCCGGTGAACATGTTGTGAGTGCCGCGCTCGTGGGCGGCTTCCCCGTGGGACATGCTGCGGATGACGGTGATCTTGTCGGCGATCTTCGCCGTTTCCTTCATGAACTCGCCGAACTGGATGCCGGGAATCTTGGTATCGATGGCTCCGAAGGGACCGCGGTATTCGGCGGGTGCGAAGGGTTTGGGATCGAAGGACTCCTGGTGGGCGAGACCGCCGGGCAGGAAGATGTGGATGACGCTTTCAGCGACGGGGGAGTGCTGCGGGTATTGCTTGATCGCGGCGTTGGCTCGGGAGCTGAAGAACTGCGGGAGGGCCATGCCGGCCGCGCCTAGCAGACCGACATACATGAACTCACGGCGGGAGGAGTAGTTTTCAAGGGGATTTCCGGGGCACTGGACTTTCATGGCGGTAGAGGAATTAGGACTTTAAGGTTACGAACGCGGGCTGGGGGATATTGCAGGGATTTTTTTGTGGTTGGTGCCTAGTGCCGAATGATCAGCGGGGGACTTCGGTTCTGGGGAAGAGTGCGCGGATCGGGTTCGTTGGGCTGGGGTTGTGGATGAAGAGTTTTGACCACAAGGGGAGCGAGGCGGAAATGGAGGAAGTGACTTACCTATCCGCCACTCCTTGAAAAACGGAAGGAAGGGTGGAATTGGGTTATGAGCCGTAGGTTTTCTTTGCTTTTGAGTTCAGAGTTGGTTGTCTGCGAGTTCTTCGGTTTCGAATCGGCTCAGTTTGCCTGGGGTGGAGATCCGGATGTTTCTGGTCTTCGAGGAGATCAGATCGAGAGCGATTTTCGAAATGTAGAAACCGGAGATGAACATGAGGTGGTCGCCGGACGTGAACGCGATGATCCCGGAGGCGGTGACGAGGGCTGCGATCCAGAAGTAGTATTGCCAGGTGCGGGCTATGATGGCTTCCAGGTTCTTGCCGCAGTGTGGACACCGCCATCTGAGGCACTGGTCGAGCCGTTTCCACCACGAGATTCTGAGATCATCCGGTTTACCGCAGTTCGGGCAGATGTAGGACTCTGATTTCATTGCGATCAAGACCGAGAGCGTTGCATGGATGGTGATCCGGGTGAAGGTGATTGTTTGAGAGGGCTAGAGGTGCAATATGTGGCGTGGTTTCCTTTTGAATGAAGGCGGAGGAGATGGCGGGGAATCATGATGGATTTGCGGGGTATCGGGAGGGCGAGGATTTTTTGAACGAATACGATCACTATCAGGAATTCCACCTGGTTTTGATCGTGCAGAACGCGAGTGAGTGATTTACCGTTTTCCCATGAAGTTGCCTAAGATGAATGGCTTGGAGGTGCTCGGCCTGATCGGAACCGGGGAGAGCGGTCGGGTCTTCGCGGCGGCGGACGATGACGGGAAGGTGCTTGCGGTAAAGGTTTTCGAAGGCATGGCGATCAATCGCGGGTTGCTGGCGAAAATGACGCTGAGGCTTGAGGCGGGCGGTTGGCCGGCGGGTGTGGTGGAGGTGGAATCGGCGGATTTCAACGGTAGGCCGGCCTGCTGGGTGACGCCGAATTACGCCGATGCGATAGGGGAGGGCGATGACGCCGGTTGGTCGGTCCGTACGTTGCAACACAAGTTGGAGGAGCATCCGGGCGAGAACTCCTGGGCGCTGGTTAAGGAAATCGGAGCGGCGCTTGCGGAAATGCATGGCAGGCGTGTGGCGCATGGAAATCTTAAGCCCGGGAACGTGTTTTTCGACGATGGGGGTGTGATGAAACTCGGTGACTGGGTGCTGGGAAACATGCCGGGAATCAGCCATTTCGATTTCACGGACGCGCTGCTATACCAGCCGCCGGAGCAGCTTGTGGATCCGGGCGGATATTTCGAGGAAGCGGGCTACGGCTGGGATGTTTTCGCGTTCGGGACTCTGGCCTATAGGCTTCTTACCGGATCGTTTCCCCGGTGTGGTGAGACCTTCGCCTCCGTGGCACCAGAGGTTGGTGAGACCCGGAAGGATGGGATCCATGCGGATTCCGCTTTGATTGCGAAAAACCTTCAGCTTCATCCGGATGTGACCTGGCCTTGGGAGCCGGGCAACGATCTGGAGACGGGGTACCGCGGGTGGATCGACCGCTGCCTGAAGCTCGACCCCATGGAGAGACCTGTCTCGATGATGGAGGTGATGGCTGGGTTCGAGCGGGTGGAGACGGCGGTCGAGGGTGAGGAAGCACGGGAAAAACTGATGGATCAGCGCAGGCGGGCGGAGCGCTCGGGGCGTAGGATCACATTCTATGCGGGCATGGCGACTGCCGCCTGCCTCGTGCTGGGTGGACTCTGGCACCTGTCGCAGAACCAGCTCGGCACGGAACGGACTGAGCGGAAGACGGAAAAGAGCTTTCTCTCCAACAAGGCAACGGATGCGGTCGCGGCGATGGAGACGGCGGAAAGCGATAGAAACGATGCGGTGCAGCGCATGGAATATGAGCGCGATCTCGGTCTGGCCCGCCTCGAATCCTCGCGCCTCATCGGCGACAGGCTGTTCGAGTGGTCGATGGAAAAAGGCCATAGGAGCCTGCCGCCTCTCGATGGAAGGGAAATCCGTCTGAAGCGCCTGGAACGTTTTTTCGAGGATTTTCTGCGTCGGACGGCGGAGATCAAGAGTCTCGACGAGGAGCGGGCACGGGTGAGATTGCAACTCGCCGAGGTTGCCCTGGGTTCGGGCGATGCGGATCTGGCGGAGAAAAAGCTGGCGGAAGCGATCGACGGCTGGACCTCGACGGTGATGGATGGGGAGACGAAGTTGCGGCTCGGGCGGAACGCGTTGTTGCTGGCGCTTTTGAAACAGGAGAAGGACGATCCGGAAGCGGGCCGGGCGTTCGGCGAGGCGAGGATCGCGCTCAACGGGGTGCCCGAGTCCGAGGTGGAATCGGATAGGTTGCGACAATTGCTGGCTGTTCTGGATTTCCATGAGGCGAAACTACTGGCGGGTGCCGGAGATGATGGGAAAGCGCTTGGCCAACTGATGGCGGCAACCAAGACTCTCAACGAACTTGCCGACAAGAGACCGGACTCCGTGGTGCTGCGGTCGCAGCTGGCTGCGTGTTACCTTTCCTCCGCAACGGTGCTCGAAGGTATCGGGAAGCTAGGGGACGCTCGCGAGGTGCGAACGCTTGCGGCTGGTGAAATGGTGAGATTGCTCAAAGAGAATCCTGGGGATATCACACTGCGGCTGGAGCTTGCAGGCTGCTACGGCGCGATGGCTGAGGCGGCGGTGCTGGCGGGAGATGTGGAGGCCGGGGCGAACATTTCCAAGGAGGCTTTGAAACTTCTGGACGGTATCCTGAAAGAACGGCCCGACTCGACTCTGGCGACCGCCCGGAAGGCCGCCCAACTCGGTTTGCAGGCAGGGTTGCTGCGAGATCAGGGAAAAGCGGATGAAGCGGTAGCGGCCTTTGAGGAAGGGATCCGTATGCTCGAAAGGCTGGGGACGGGTCGGGACGATCTGGTGGACTACCGGCTTGCCCTGCTGTGGTGGCAGAAGGGGCAGATGATGGGCTACGACGGGAACCGGAAGGAGGAACTGGCGCTTTTGAGAAAAGCCCGCGAGGCTCTGCGCGAGCTGGAGACGAAAGCGGAGAAAAGTGAACTCTCCGCCGAGGAACTGCAACGTTCCAGCGCCTATCTGCTCGGTGATCTCGCGCACGCGCTCGAGGTGGATGACAAGGAAGATAAAGCGAAAGAGATCTATCGCGAGGCGCTGATGCTCTGGGAAAGCCTCTCGAAATCCAGGCCTCAGAGTGAGGAATACAGGGAAGGGCTGGAGTGGACGCGTCAGCGGGCGAAGGGGGTTTGAAGTTTTCGATTTCTATTTGCCCTGATTTCCGATGAAATTTCTGGTAGATGTGAACGTGCTTTCAGAAGCAATGAAGCCGATTCCTGATGAGAAAGCAGTTGCTTGGCTCTATGCGAACGAAGGAAGTCTTGTGATCGATCCAGTCGTGTTGGGTGAGATGGTCAACCCTGTGACGCTACTTCAATGCCTGTAGGTAGGAGTTGCGGAGATGGGTGGACTGGGTGCGGGCCTCGGCGAGGGAGCGGGCGGTTGTGTCCAGATCTTTGCGCAGGGTGATGATCGCGGATTCCTTCTCGTGAAGGATGTCGCGGTGGTTGGCAAGGGAGGATTCCAAAGCGAGTCGGGTGGCCCGGGCTTCCTCCAGATCGTCGCCCGTGAGGGTGGTTTCCTTCAGTGCCTTGGCGAAGTCCGCGAGCTGTTTACGCTTGTTCGCCAAGGCGGCGGAGGGGGCTTCAAGACTGGTCAGCGTTTCTTTGAAACTATCGATTCCCTCTTCAGTTTTCAGGGAAAGTTCCTTTGTTTCCGCAGTTGCTTTGAGAACGTGGGTGTTGATCGCGGCGGCAGACCAGGATTTCTCACGGGTGCGCAGAAGTTCCAGTTCGGCTTGTGCGCTTTCGAGTGTTCTGGAGTCGCTGCCCGAGGCTTTGCGGGCTTCCTCAAGGGCTTTGCGGGCGACATCGATCTGTTGGCGGGTCGGTTCGATGCGAGCTTGGGCGGCAACGCGCGTTTTGTCGGCTGCCAGACGGGCGACGGAGGCTTTCTCGAATTCGGCTGGCGGAGAATCGGCCTTCTTTTTGATCTCGTCGAGGTGGCGGGTCGATTCCTCGAGGCCTTTCACGGAGGCTTGGAGGATCTGCTTCGCCTGTTCGTGTTTCTTCTCGGCGGCGGCGAGATGATCGGTGGCTTTCCGGATTGCTTTGTTGCGTCCCTCTTCGGCGGCGCTGGCAGCGTCGGCGACTTTCTGGATTTCTGAAATTCTAGAGGCGATCTGTTCGAGGCGGGTGGCGATGGAGGGCGGATTGGAGGGGATTGTGGCGAGATCCGGTTTTCCTTTCTCTTCGGCTGAAAAGGCGTGGATGTTGCCTAGGGCATCGGCGATGAAAGCACGTTTTCCTTCGAAATCGATGGCGGCGGCTGTGGCCAGGGCCGGGAGTTTGATTTCCCGGAGGGCATTGAAATCGGTTTTCCAGAGCCTGGCTTTGTTGTCGCGGCCGGCGGTGACGAAGGTGCCGTTTTTTGCGAAGGCGAAGGCGGTGACTCCGCCCGGGTGAGCGTCGATCTTCTTCACTTCGTTGCCGTTGTTCATTTCCCAGAAACGGACGGAGCCGTCCTCGGAGGCAGAGGCGAGCAGGTTGGAATCCGAGCGGAAGGAGAGGGCGGTGATGCCTGCCTGATGGGCGCGCAGGGTGTGGAACTCGTTTCCGGTTTCGGCTTCCCAGACCCAGACGCCGCCATTGCGGTCACCGCTGGCGAGGAGGATGCCATCGGGAGAAATGTCCAGAGCTGTGATCCAGTCGGTGTGCTTTTTGATAGACTGCAGCATCTCTCCGGTCTGGGTATTCCAGAGTTTGAGCATTTTCGATGGCCCCCCGGTGGCGACGATATCGAAGGAGGGGCGGATGTCCGCGGCGAGGATGGAGTCGAACTCCTTGCCGGCGGAAACAACCCGGGAGCCGTTGGTGATATCGAAGGTGACGGTGAGGCCGTTTTTCCCGGGGATCCCGCCGCCGACGATGAGGTAACGGGCGTCCGGGGTGAAGGCGAGGGAGATGGGGTCGCCTTCGGGGAAGGGGAGGATGCCTACGAGTTCGAGCGTTTCCGTATCGTGGAGAAGGATCTGCTTCTGCCCGGTGACGGCGAGCAACGGCGCCCAGGGGGAGGTGGCGATGGCGTGGACGGCGGAGCTCGTTCTGTGAGGACGGGTGGCTCGAGCAGGATGTGCTCCGGCATGGGCGGCGGCCCCTCTGGTTTTGCTGCGGGATCGGAGCGCAGTGCGGTCTGGAACTTCGGCTTGGATGGCTTGCGAGCCTTGGAGGATTTGTTTTCCAAGAGGCCGCCTTCGATCCATTTGGTGAGGATTTCGATATCGGCGGCGGAGAGCTTTTCCCCCTCGGGAGGCATTTTCGGCTCGGCTGTCTGCTTGACCACGTTGATGAGGGTGGATGAGGTGTCGCCGGGTTCGACGACTTTCCCGGAGGATCCGCCTTTCATGGCACCGGCGAAGTTCGAGAGATCAAGCCCGCCCTTGGTTTTGTCCGGGTTGTGGCAGTTCAGGCAGGATTGCTCGAAAATACGGAACGCGTGGTCGTCGTAGGAAATTTTTTCCTGGGCCTGGAGGACCGAGGTGAGTGCAAGGATGGTTAGGGTGGGCCGCATCGGTTCTGGATACGGTGGGGATGCGCGAGAGTTTTCAGAAAGTGGCTGGTGAAAGACTCGGGCTGTGACTTGCGGCGGGGAGCCCCGGGATAACCGCGATCCTCGTTGCAAGTTTCCGAGAAAGTCGCAGGGTTCAGGCAGTTGTCGCGACTGGATCCCGGATCTTGGGTGACATCGGAATGAACATCCAGGAATTGAACGAATGGAGATCAAACATCTTATATACTGCTTCTTTGTTTTCCAGGCCGGGATCGCTCTCGCGGAACCCTCGAGGATCATGAAGGTGGAATCTGTCGTGGGTCTCGGGAAAGTGACGCAGCATGTCAGGAAATCCTTTTCTCTGACAGAAAGCCAGAGTGAGATCATAGGCGGGATCGTGAGCGGTGACGACGGAAAAGCGAAGCCTGATCTGGGAGAGTTGTTCGAGCGGTTCGCCTTTGTAAGAGATCGGGAAATGATCTTTTTCGAGATGATTCAGAGAGAAGGGAAGTGGTTCGCCAATTACTTTTCGATGGACCTCGGAGACATCCGCATCGGGGTGGGTTCCGAATTCGAAGTTGAGAAATACAGGAAGTCCGGAGCGGTGCCCGTGGATGAGGAGCAGGTTGAAAAAACTGCGGGAGATACTGAAGCTCTTGGAGGGGTGAGATTTCTGAGTGCCGCGTCTCCGGGCACTGGATTGGGTCATGGTTCGCTGCGAGACGCAGCTTTCAAGACCTGCCGCGAGACGCGGCAGTTACGGCGTAGACCTTTTGCCAAATGTCCGTCCGTCAATTTGAATTCTGGGGGCAGGATTCCCCCGGAACGGCCTGGAGCAAGATGCTCCAGCCACGATGATATGCGCACACACTTCGGGCAAACGCCTTACTCGCCCGTGTCCGGGTAGGACGCCAGGACTTTCACCATGGAGCAGTGGTTGGCGAGTTCTGCAAGTGCGTTGGAGACGTTTTCGTCCTCGGCGTGGCCTGTGAGATCGACGTGGAAGATATATTCCCAGTCCTTTCGTTTCGAAGGGCGGGACTCGATTTTCGAAAGGTTGATGTGGAGGTGCTCGAAGGCCTGGAGCGCGTTTACGAGGGAGCCGGGGCGGTCGTTGATCGCGAAAAGTATGGAGGTGCGGTCGTTGCCGGTGGGCGGGCAGGTTTTTTCCCCGATGACGAGGAATCGGGTGGTGTTGGTGGCGCGGTCCTGGATGGATTCCTCGATGAGCTCCAGGTCGTAGAGCTCTGCGGCGAGCGGGCTGCCGATGGCGGCGGCGCCGGCGGAGGCGTTGTCGCGGGCGATCTCGGCAGCTTTGGTGGTGGAGGATACCTCGACCAGCTCGGCCTGGGGGAAATTTTTGGCGATCCAGTTGCGGCATTGGCCGAGGGCCTGGGGGTGGGAGTAGAGGGTTCTGATTTCCTCGCGGGGGACGGCTGCCATGAGGCTGTGCTCGATGCGCAGGAGGATCTGGGCGCAGATGTGGAGGGGGGAATCCACGAACAGATCGAGGGTGTGGAAGACGGCTCCGTCCGTGGAGTTCTCGATGGGGACGATGCCGTAGCTGCTCCGCCTGCGAGCGACCTGGTCAAAGACATCGGAGATGTTCGGTTGGGGGGAGTGTGAGACGGAGTGGCCGAATTTTTTGATCGCGGCCTGGTGTGTCCAGGTGCCTTCGGGGCCGAGGTAGGCGATTTTCAGATCGTCCTCGAGGGCGAGCGCGGCGGACATGATTTCCCGGTAGATCGCTTTGATGGATTTCTCCGGGAGGCGGCCTTCGTTCATTGAAACGAGACGGTCGAGCAGGGCTTGCTCACGCTCCGGGGCGTAGATCTGGAGGCCGTCGCGCTTTTTCACGACACCTACTTCGTGCACGAGATCGGCACGTTGGGAAAGAAGGGAGAGCAGCTCCCGGTCGATCAGATCGATCTGTTTGCGGATATCGTCGAGGTTCATTCGGATTCGGAAGGGGTGTCTTCGGTTTGGCCGGGGGAAGGTGAATCTTTGCCGGAGGCGGAGAGGGCGAGCTGTTTCTCCTGTTGCTGGGCCGGGGGGGGGGCCTCGGTGGGTTCCGGGAGTTTCACACGGCGCAGCTCGGAGGCGTTCGGAAGATCGTCGATGGAGTTGATCCCGAAATGCTCGAAGAAAAGTTCTGTCGTGAAATAGAGCAGCGGGCGGCCCGGTAGCTCGGCGCGGCCACCGATGCGGACGAGATCGCGATCGAGAAGTTTCTGGATCATGCCGTCGCAAGAGACGCCCCGCACTGCTTCGATGGCCGCCTTCGTGATGGGCTGGCGGTAGGCGACGATGGCGAGGGTCTCCATCGCCGGGCCGGATAGCCGCTCGGGTTTGCGACCGGGAAACAGATGGCGGACGAATTCGCCGTAATCGGTGCGTGTGTATATTTTCCAGCCTTTGGGGCGCTCGAGGATGGTGAAAGCACGGGAAGTTTCCGCATAGTGGCTGTTCAGCTCCGAGACAGTCTCAGCCGCTTGTTCCGGGGTGGTTTTGGAAAGTGCGGTGAGCCATTCCGGGAGGGGGGCGGGCGAGCCTCCTTCATCCGTCTCGCGCTGGAGGACATCCTCCGCCTCGGCGAAGCGAGCGCGGACCAGACGTGCCATTTCCTCTGAGGAAAGCGGTTCCTGAGAGGCGATGAGAAGGGATTCCAGAATGGCACTGAGTTGCATGGCGGGGCGGCAGGTTAGGCGAGGGGGCGGGCAATTCAAGCCTCCCTGCACGATGAGGGCAGGAAAGATATTTTCCTGAATCTGCTTTTTCCCCTTGAAGTGCCCGGGGTGTGGGGCTAATCCACCGCGCCCTTGTCATGGCGTGGAGATTCACGATGACAGGCAACCTCTCTCTAGATCCCAGTTTTCCGAAAGATCCGAACATGGCAGCGAAAAAAACCACGAAGAAGTCCGTCGCGAAAGTAGCGGCGCCGAAGTCAGCCGCAAAACCTGCGAAAAAGCCTGCCGCGAAAAAGCCTAGCGCGAAGAAGCCTGCCGCGAAGAAGGTTGCAAGCAAGGCGGTCGCGCCGGCTCCGGCCAAGAAAACGGTAGCGAAAAAGTCGCCTGAAGAAGTTCTGAAGCCTGTGACGGAGAAAAAAGCGGCCGCTAAGAAGGCGGCTCCGAAGAAGTCGAGAGGTTCTTCGTTGGTCGCGACTCCTCCGCCATCCGCGCCGATTCGCCCGAAATTCGTTCCTCCGAAGGCGGACTCGGTTCCCAAAACATCGTCCGGCACTGGATCCCACAGCGCCGCGTTTATCGAAAAGCAACGCTGCCGTCTGATGGAACTGCGCGACACCCTGGTGGACGCGATGAACGGGATGACGCGCGATACGATCCGGAACGCCCCGGAGGGAAGCGATGCTTCCGGCAGCGGGCAGCATCAGGGGGACGCGGGCAGCGATGCTTACGACCGTGATTTCGCGCTCTCCGTCCTAGCGAACGAGCAGGATGCCCTGTATGAGATCGAGCAGGCGCTTCTGCGGATCAAAGCCGGCTCCTACGGGACCTGTGAGATTTCCGGAATCAAGATCCCGACCGCGCGTCTGGAGGCGATCCCCTTCGCCCGTCTGACGGTGGAATGCCAGGCGGATTGGGAAAAGGAATATGGCAACCGCCGGTTCCGCCCGTCCGATGAAGTGGGCTTCAGCGGAGGAAAACCGCAGGAAGATGAAGATTCCGTGACAGTTTCTCTTGACGACGACGACGAATAAGACAGTATCCGCCCCCCACTAAACGAACCATGCCACGCGAGATCATTATTCTTGAATGCACCGAAGCGAAAGCCGAGGGCAAACCTACGTCCCGTTACGTCACCACACGTAACAAGAAAAGCCTGCGCACACCGGGCCGCCTTGAAAAAGTGAAGTTCAACCACTTCCTCAAGCGCAGAACCCTTCACCGCGAACTCCGCTAAACCATCATGTCCGAGCCAAAGACCGTTCAACGCCGCATCAATTTCCGCAAGGCGAACCGCCAGATGACCCGCCGCAGGCAGGACATCCCGGTGGATCAGATCATCCCTACCAATACGGAAGTTCTCAGTAAATTCACTTCCGAGACGGGCAAGATCCTGCCGCGCCGCGTGACCGGAGTTTCCGCCAAACTGCATCGCCGTATCAACAACGCGATCAAGCAGTCACGTGCGATCAACCTGATGCCCTGACTGGCGCCAGGTAGTCCGCGAAACAGCATGGAAAAATAGTTTCCAAAGCCCGCCCTGTTTATTGGGCGGGCTTTTTTTCTCCGCTGGACTGATACCGAGGAAAACAATGCAAGGCTTGCCAGATACGCAGAATGAAAGCGATCACCGCGAGATCGTGATCGACCGCGTGGGCGTACGGGAACTCCGATACCCTGCGAAATACCGGGCGACCGATGGTGCCGAGCAATCCACTGTCGCGAAATTCGAGATGACCGTGGAACTGCCCGCCCATCTGAAAGGCACGCACATGAGCCGTTTTGTCGAAGCGCTTCACGGATTTTCCGAGCCATTGTCGGGGGCTTCCCTGAGACATCTGACGGAGGATCTCGCCGGGAGATTGCAGGCCGCCCGAGCGCATGTGAGTTGTGAGTTCACCGTGTTCCGTGAGAAAACGGCTCCGGTTTCCGGGATGAAAAGTCTCATGGATTACGAGCTGGGGATGGAGTGTCGTCACTCCGCCGATGGCGATAGCGATCTTTTTCTGAGTGCCGAGATTCCGGTGTCGACGCTTTGTCCCTGCTCGAAAGCGATCAGTGAGCGAGGCGCGCACAACCAGCGGGGTAGCGTGACCATCTCGGTGCAGGTGTCCGAAGCGGTTTCTTTCGAGGAGCTCATCGACATCGCCGAACGCTCCGCGAGCTGCGAGCTCTACGCCGGTCTGAAAAGGTCCGATGAGAAAGCGGTGACCGAGCAGGCCTACGACCGGCCGGTTTTCGTCGAGGATCTCGCCCGCGATGTGGCGGCGGGATTGAGAGCGCATCCGGCCATCGGATGGTTCCGCGTGGAAGCGGAGAATTTCGAATCCATCCATCATCACAACGCCTACGCGATGATCGAGGGTTAGACTCCTGCCCGGTTACCTGACGAAACCTATCAGTAGCAGCGGCGTGAGCAGCACCGCATCCGCAAGCACGCGCAAGGTCAGAAGCGACAGGTTTTTCTGGAAAAGAAGGATGAGACGCAGACTGATGGCGGCGAGAGCGATGGCTAGGTGAAGCTGCCAGTCCGCGAAGAAGGCGACGGCGCAGGACACGAAAGCGATGAGAGTGATCAGGCCCGCGATGCGTGGCACGATTCTTGATCCCGAGCTCGCGATGGATGAGTCCCGGGCGGCGAGATCCGCCTCCCTTTCCCAGATGGAGATCAGTACGCAGTTGGCGGAGAAGAGCATACCCAGCAGTGAGACGGGGATCAGAAACGAAAAGTGGTAATGGGAAAAGGTGAACGGAGCGATCACCGTGCCGATGGCGAACAGGGTTCCGCACAGGATTTCCCTGGGGACGAGGGATGCGACACGGGACTTTCCGGAAATACGGAGAATGTAGTAGATGGAGACTGCGGCTGCCGTGATCGATCCGTTGATCGCGAGGCGTTCCGGGACATGACGGAGGATGAGGATCGTGTTCACCCCGCCCGCGATCAGAACGGTGCCGATCAGCGGGTGGAAGTTTCTCCGGGTGAAAAGTAGGCGGTCGGTTCCGGTTTCCGGTAATTTTCCGGAGCGAAACGCATCGTAGAGCCGATCAGCGAGATAGATGCACCAAACGCTCAAGCCCAGAATCCAGTGATAGACCGGTGGAAGGGGAGTGCCGAGCCCGCGGGAAAACATCCACTGCCAGCAAACGGCGACGAGCGGGGCGTCGAGTCCCAGCAGGTTCGGCCACAACCATACGGGAGCGATGTTCGGGGCGTTGTGTCTGAGCGAAGCCATTATCGGGATACGCAGGGAGCGTCGGCATACTCCGCCATCGGGCAAGCTCCGTTTCAGGGAAACCTCGCAAGGGAATTTGACAGATGGTAGGTTCTCGCGACGTTACATCCGCGCGTAGGTTCGGTACGACCAGCGCGACATTTCCTATGAAAAACCCTTTGATCCCGCTGGCTGCGATGGTTTCCGCCGCCACCGCCGCGCCCGATGGCGCCCAACTCTTCACGACGAACTGCTCCGCCTGCCACCTGCTCGACCAGATGGTCGTCGGGCCGTCACTTGCCGAAATACGCACGATCTACGATGGCAAGCCGGATGAGTTCGTGAAATGGGCGGTCGCTCCTGAGCAGAAACGGGATGGGGTTATCGAGATGCCCTCCATGGTGCATGTCGGCGACGAAGGTCTGCGGGCGATCTACGCGCACGTGATGAAAGTCTCCGAAGGCGTGACTGCTAGGAAGCAGAAGTCGGGTGATCCGTATGCGGGCTCACCTCCGCACGTCGTCCGTCCTCAGGTTCAGCGAATCTTCATGCCGGATGCCGGGCCTGCCGCGATCGCCATCGCGCTGGATGAGAAAGTTTCGCTTTGCTGGGATGCTGGCGAATCCCGACTTCGGTATGCTTGGACCGGCGGATTCATCGATGGTTTCCCTTACTGGAGCAAAAACGGCAGTAGCCAGGCGAAAGTCATCGGGAAGATACGTTACACCGAGAAAAAAAGTCCCTTTTCCGCGACCGGAGATCCCGATTTTCTCGGCTACAGCATGATTGCCGGGCTCCCTGTTCTGAAATACCGCCTGGGTTCCGGCACAGTCACCGAGTCCTTCTCTCCGCTCCCGGGAAGTGGTGGTTTTTCCAGAACGTTCACGATGAACCCGGCGCCGACAAAGGCGCTGGCACTTGAATTTCCCACTGACCAGGAAGTGGAATACAGCAGCGAAAAAGGGGAGTGGAACAACGGCAGACTCACGCTGCAACCCGCCGACTCCTCCGAATTCACCATCAAATTTTCCCTGAAATGAAAGCCCTTCTCTTCCTCTCCGCTACCTGCCTGAGTCTTGGCGCAGCTCCCTGGACTGATTATTTCACGTTCGACAAGATCCCGAATCCACCCGGCATCGATCCCCAGGTGGGGGCGATGGAGACGATGAAAGACGGGCGCATCGCGGTGGCCTTCCACCGCGGAGAAGTGATGATCTACGATCCCTCCAGTAGTTCCTGGTCGATGTTCGCAACGGGTTTGCACGAGCCGCTCGGCATGCTGATCGAAGACGATGGCAGCATTCTCGTGATGCAGCGCCCCGAGCTGACCCGCCTGAAAGATACGGATGGCGATGGCCTTGCCGACGAATATCAGACCGTGACGGATGATTTCGGGATGACCGGAAACTATCATGAGTTCGCCTACGGGCCGGCCAGGGATAAGGAGGGGAATTTCTACATCGTGCTCGGTATCGCCTCGAACGGCGCGCCTATGCGGGAAGAGATCCGCGGGAAGTTTCTGGAGATCGGGCAGGTGGATCGCGAGGGCATGTCCGACAGTGGAAAATGGGGAAAAAACAAGAACAAGGCCGGACGCATGTATTCCCGTGCGCCCTATCGCGGTTGGGTCATGAAAATTTCTCCGGATGGCTCGAAGACAGAGCCGTTCGCGAGTGGATTCCGGTCGCCGAACGGGATCGGTTTCGATGCGAAAGGTCGTCTGCTGATTACTGACAACCAAGGTGACTGGCGCCCGACAAGCCCGCTTTACGATGTGAAAAAAGGCGGATTCTACGGGCATCCGGCCGCACTTCCTTGGAAGGCGGACTGGGACGGACGCGATCCGTTGAAGGTAAGTGCGACTGAGTTGGACGCGCTCCAGCAGCCCGCCGCCGGATATTTCCCGCAAGGAGAGCTTGCGAATTCACCCACTTGGCCTGTTGTCATTCCGGAGGGAGTTTTGCCGAAAGGGATGGAGAACCAGACGTTGATCGGAGAAATGAACCAACCCACCCTCGTCCGTGTGCTTGATGACGAGGTGGACGGCACGTTCCAGACGGGACTGGTGCCGATGTTCGACCAATCACCTCTCGGAAAGGGCAACAACAGGATGGCCTTCGGGAAGGACGGAACGCTCTACGTCGGGAAAACCGCACTGTCCTGGGCCGGTGACAACGGGATCGCCCGCATCAAGTGGAATGGCGAACCCTTCCTGGCGCTGGATGCGATGAAGGCGACGGGGGATGGCTTCGCGCTCCGATTCAGCGAGCCGCTCGACGATACGACACTCGGCGAACTCAAGATCAGGAGGCACACCTACGATTACCATGTGGACTACGGTTCCAACAAAAAGGACGAGAAGGATGTGAAAGTGAAAGCCGCGGAACTTTCCTCCGATGGCCGGACTCTCTCACTCGACATCGGCGCGTTGAAAGAAGGCTATTTGCACATGCTCGACATATCCGGCATCCGATCAAAATCCGGCGGAGAAGTCCTTGGCGACAAGGTTTGGTATCAGGTGATCCAAGCACCGAACTGAAAAAGAATCAGCCCCGGGCGGAAGCGGGAAATTTCAGGGCTCCCGGCCGAGGCTGGTTTGTTGTTGCTGGTTGTTGTGAGATCAGTCGAGCAGGGTCACGCTACCGTCGTGCAGCGAGTAGATCGCGCCGACGATCTTAATATCTCCGGCCTTCTCCATCTCGGCGAGCACCGGGCTGTCCTTGCGGATGTCTGCCACGGTCATGCGGACGTTCTTTTCGACCACCTTGTTCACGAAATCGAGGTTCTTCGAGTTCCGCTTTTCTTCGGGGAAATCACCTTTTACCGCGTCGACGGCAGGCTGGATTTTGTCGAGCAACGCGGTGAGATTGCCTAGTTCCGCGTGATCGCAGGCACCTTTCACCGCGCCGCAGGCCTCGTGGCCGAGAACCATGACGAGCTTCGAACCGGCCAGTTTCGTGGCGAACTCGAATGACCCGAGCAGATCGACGTTCTCCACGTTTCCCGCGACACGGCCTACGAAGATATCGCCGATCCCTTGATCGAAAACGTTTTCCACCGGGACCCGTGAATCGAGGCAGGACAGGATGACTGCGCTGGGAAACTGGCCCTTGGAGGTGAGAGCGATGCTTTCCCTGATGTTGAGATTCGTGATTTCGCCGGCGACAAATCGCTTGTTGCCCTCCATCAGGTCTTTCAGAACGGCATCCGGAGTGAGCGCTTTCTGCTCTTCAGCGGTAAGTGGCATTTGTTTGGCTTCTTGGGCGAAAGCCATGCTGGAAAAGGGAAGGACAGCGGCTGCGAGTAATAGTGTTTTCATATTTTGATTTTTTCAAACCCCGATCCGGAGTTGTAGGGCAAGTTCGCATGGAATTCGGATGCGTCAAACCAATCGCGAAAAAAAAGTCAGGAAAAACAATGCGTTAGAAATTCGTCCGGTTTGCGACCGTATCGGAGCCACTCCGAGATTGCAGAAACCCGGTGATGCCGCCTCAGATGAGATCCGATAGGATCGACAACCTGACATCGGACGAGTTCACGGAGAAGGATCGCGTTCTAAAATCGACCGAGTATCGCGGATACCGCGAGCAGCGTTTCCTCTCCGGAGCGAACGTGGCGTTTCCCTATGATCGCGGTCGGAAAAACTGCCTGAAGATTCGGGTTCTTGGAGGGGTCGCTTCCCAAGAACGGCTTCCGGTATACACCGATGGTTCCTTCCCGGAAATTTCCTCCCCATGGATCGATGTATTTCACCGGAAACGAACTTTCACCGGGATGAATTTTTCCGGGGACCGAGGTAATCGTAACGAAATGTCCTTGGATGGCGGTCCATCGACCATCTCGTTTCACAAAGCGGCGGATGCTGATGATGGGGGGGAATCCGGCTTCCAAGGAGCGGGCGAGTCGCGATCCGACACGAAGGAGAAGCGCGCTCTGGCTCTCTCCTGGCTTCAGGAAAAGTGTTTCCTCGGAGATGGCGGGAAGCATCCGGGGTCGGGAGATCTCGTTCGCCACGTCACGGAGATCCGGGAGGTTGATCCCGTTCCGACTCCAGCGGGCGTGACCTGGGAGGGAGGAGGATTCTCGCATCGCAGGGCCCCGGGCGATCGCGCGGATGCGTTCTCGATCGGACTGGCCGGGAGGTTCCTCAGAAAGTTTCCGCCATCCGGGACTTCCGAAACGATATGAGTTCAGCAAGGCCGCCGGACCGCAGGCATTGCCCGCTAGATCGAGCTGATTGAAGGGTTCCGCGGAGAGATTTTCCGCTGGGTGAAACTCAGGAGCACACGATGCGATCGCGAGGCTAAGGACCGGTTGCAGGAGTTTCTTGAGAAAAAATGTCATTGGAGGGGCGCTGGTCTGTCTGGCCACCCGAGAGTCGCACGCTACTTCGGATGTTCAAGCCATCGGTCTCGCCTGCCGTGACGGTGACTCTCCGGCTTTCACCGGGGGCGAGGGTGGTGAGATTCGCCTCGGTTGATACTCCGCCCACGTCGACTGTGACGCCCGCGTTGACGATGGTTTCAGTGCCTAGGTTCTGCACCAGCACATTCACCTGGTTTCCATCGGTTGCGACGGAGGTGACGGCCGCATCGTAGATTCCGCGCTGGCCGTTGTTCAGGATGCGCCACATGTCGGGGACACCCGCTCCGGTCAGCGAGTCGATGCCTAGGTCACCGATGTCATTCAGGTTCCGATTCATCGTTTCCATGGCGGCGATGCCGTTCATCGCTCTCTGCCCCGAATTGCTCATGGTCGCGGCGAGGGTGCCGGTGATGGCTGGTGCGGAAAACGAGGTCCCGCTGACCCTCGCCGCCTGGTCGCCGGGATAGGCGACGTTTACCTCGAATCCCGCTGCGGAAACCGCAAGCTCCGGGCCGGTGGTAGAGAAATTCAAGTGGCCGTTGCGCGCGTCCACCGCACCGACCGCGATTACGGAAGGACTCGCGGCAGGCTCCAGTATGCCCTCGGTGCCGCTGTTTCCCGACGATGCGATTACGACAGAACCCGCTTGGTCCGCGTATTCGAGCGCGCTCGTCACGAGATTGCTTTTTCCGTGCCCTCCGAGAGAGATATTGATGAGGTCCGCCCCGGCATCGACCGCCGCGATGATTCCTTGGGCAATGAGGAAACTGTCCGAACTCCCGCTGTCATCCGCGATCCGAACGGAAAGAGGAGTGGCGGAAGGGGCGATTCCCGGTGCGAAGGGATTGTCTGAGAATATGACGGAAGCCACCGCGGTCCCGTGGGGATTCTGGGTAGACGCGTCCTCGGGCAACGGCACCAGGTTGATGCGTTCGATCGGGTTTTTGAAAACGAGATGATCCGCGATACCCGTGTCAAGGATCGCGACTTTCACCCCGGCACCCCAACCGGAATTGTCACCGGTGACTCCAAGCCAGGAGAGCATTCCGTTTTCCACCGAGGTCGCGTTTCGATCAGAGCCGACAGGAGTGAGATCCGGAATATTCACCGGATAGATCAGAGAGTTTTCTTCGCTTCCGTCGAGAAGTGCCAGCAGGTCCGCCTCGTCTCCGAACCCGACCCTTAGCGCGTTCAGCCCGTCCAGCTTTCCGAGCACCGAGACTCCGCCGCCCGATCTTGCGAGGAACCGGTACATGGCCGCGCGGTCCGTGAAGATGATCGTGCGCTGGTTCGGGATCGCGTTCGCAGCAAGAGCCGCCGCGTCCTTTCCGAATTCCGGCCCACGATCCTTGGATCGCGTCTTCGTCACATGGTCATCGTGCGGGTAGGCTTTCGGGAGAGTTGCGGTTTTCGTAGCAGGTGATTCCTTCGAAGGTTCTTCGGACAACGAGTGCCGGGTGAGCGAATAACCCAGCAGGCCGAGGAACATCATGGCGAAGAACAAGTAGAGATACTTCATTTTTTCGAACAGTTTCAGGGACTTTTCACTCACGATGCCCGAAGTAACACCGGGAACCACCGGTTGTCGCGCTCCGATTCTTCACTCCGTGCGATGCTTTCTTCTGGGGATGAGAGGAACCGCGGATTTGCGCGGATCGGATTCTTGGGGCTGGGGTATTCGTGGAAGAGGGATTGACCACGGAAAAGTCGGAAAAGACGAAGGGAGAGGGGACTTTGGGTTTTGGTATTGGCCTTAATCGATCTGATCGTCTTCCACAATCTTCCACAATTTTAGAAAGTCTTCTTCTCGTGTGTTCCGTCTTTTCCGTGGTTGAAATTCTTCAGTTGTGGAGGAAGAGGATGAACCACGGAATACGCGGAAGCTTGGGTTCTGGGTTCTGTTTGAAATTTTTCTTTCTCCGCTCCTCTGCGGGGGGAAAACCTCGGGCTGATTTCCCGGCTGGAAAAATCCGGATAGGGGTTCATCTTCCCGCGACATGCCATTCCGCCTTTCCAGTGAATACAGCCCCCAGGGTGACCAGTATCAGGCCATCGAGAAACTGGTGAAATCTCTGGCCGCCGGGAACAAGCACCAGACCCTGCTCGGTGTCACCGGTTCGGGGAAAACTTTCACCATGGCGAATCTGATCGCGCGCCACGGCCGGCCGGCGCTGATCATGTGTCACAACAAGACTCTCGCCGCTCAGCTCTACTCGGAGGTGAAGAACTTTTTCCCGCACAACGCGGTCGAGTATTTCGTTTCCTATTTCGATTATTTCCAGCCTGAGGCCTACATCCCGCGTTCCGATACCTACATTGAAAAGGATTCCTCGGTGAACGAAGAGATCGAGCGGCTCCGGCTATCCACCATGGGCTCGCTGCTCACTCGTGAGGACACGATCGTCATCGCATCGGTGTCCTGCATCTACGGCCTGGGTTCTCCCGATGACTACAAGGACATGATGTTCCCGGTGTGGACGGGCCAGAACATCACTCGCGAGGAACTCCTGACCGCCCTCGTCAGCCTGCTCTTCGAGAGAAACGACATCGCGTTCGGTCGCGGGAAATACCGGGTGCGGGGGGACGTAGTCGAGGTCCATCCCGCGTATCTCGATGAGACGGCGATACGAATCGAGTTCTTCGGCGACGAGGTGGAGCGGATTTCCTCCATTCATACGGTCAGCGGAAACGTCATCGAAATCATCGAAAACCACACACTCTACCCCGCGAAGCAGTTCGTCACCGCGGGCGACAAGATGAAAGTCGCCCGGACGAAAATCCGCGAGGAACTCGACCTGCGTATCCCGGAGCTGGAAAAGGAAGGCAAGCTTATCGAAGCCCAGCGCCTGCGGATGCGGACCGAGTATGACTTGGAAATGATGGCGGAAATGGGTTTCTGCCAAGGCATCGAGAACTACTCCCGCCACCTGACGGGTCGCGCCCCCGGCTCCCGGCCGCATACTCTGCTGGATTTCTTTCCAAAAGACTTTCTCCTGCTTGTCGATGAGTCCCACGCCACCATCCCGCAGATCGGGGGCATGTTCGAGGGTGACAAATCGCGCAAGACCACACTCGTCGAGCACGGCTTCCGCTTGCCCTCCGCCATGGACAACCGCCCGCTGCGGTTCGACGAATTCATGCATATGACCAATCAGCGAGTCTATGTCTCCGCGACTCCCGGACCCTTCGATATCGTCAACTCGCGTCCGGAGAACCGGAAGTTCATTTCCGTGAAACCCAAACCGGGCGAGGAAGGACTCACGCCGTTCGATTTCAAGAAGATCAAAGTCAAACCCTCGGGTAACGCGGAATCCATAGGCGATTTCGATCCGGGAAAGCTAGGTACGCCGCTCGTAGTAGAGCAGATCATCCGCCCGACCGGCCTGCTCGACCCCATCCTGACCTTGCGTCCTTTGAAAAGCCAGATCGACGAAACCATCGAACTCTGCCGCCAGCGTGTCGAAAAAGGCGAGCGGGTCCTCGTCACCACTCTTACCAAGAAGACCGCCGAAGACCTTTCGGAATATCTCTCCGGCACCGGTCTGAAATGCCGCTATCTCCACTCCGACATCGATGCCATCGAACGGGTGGAAATCCTCCGCCAGCTCCGCGCGGCGACCTTCGATATTCTGATCGGTATCAACCTCCTGAGGGAGGGCCTCGATCTTCCCGAAGTCTCCCTCGTCTGCATTCTCGATGCGGATAAGGAGGGATTTTTGAGAAACGAAACCTCGCTCATCCAGACCGCGGGCCGCGCCGCCCGCCATGTGAACGGCGAGTGCGTGCTCTTCGCGGATGTGGTAACGGATTCCATCCAGACTCTCATCAACGTCACCGAATACCGCCGGGCGCGGCAGATCGCGCATAACGAGGAACACGGCATCACCCCGAAATCCGTCATCCGCTCCGTGCAGCAGAGCCTTCACACCCATGAGAAAGGAAGGCAGCACGCCGACAAGCTGAACGCTTCCATCGTGGCCGAAGATGAGACCGCTTACGACAAACTCCGTGTCATCGCCGAGCTGGAACAGGAGATGCGGGAGGCGTCATCGAAACTGGAATTCGAACGCGCCGCCCACCTCCGCGACCAGATCGCCACCCTGAAAAACGCCACCCCGGTCATGCCCCCGCAGAAGAAAGTGAAATACGGGAAGAAGCGGGCGAGGAAAAAGTAAACGTGGTGGCGGTGAGCACTTCGCTATCGTAGGCAAAAAGGCAGGGGTCCTGACTCCGTCGCTCTAATATGGAGAAGCGCGCATCCTGCCGCTAGCGAAGAATCGAGAACGGTTCGCTAGGCTAGTGGCGGGTCTTGGCATCCATCTCAACGAGCGAGCGCTCCAATATAGGTACAGAAAACGTCCCGGAAAGACAAACTACCGTAGCCCACGGGCCTCGCTCCAGCTGTACGTCGATCAAAGAAGAATCAGCTATGAACGGGCGACTTCGATAGAATGCCCCAGCGGGGCGGACGACTGCGACAAGCTTTGCTCGGCTTGACGCACATTGCGCACCCTCTCACAGGGGGCCGGAGCCCCCGCTGAACGGCCTGGGGCTGAAACTCCCAGACACACTCAAGTCGCTTGACCTGACGGGAGATCGGTCAGAACTCGGCGTTCAATCCCACGATGATTCCGCGTCCGGCGAGGGGGGCGACGTCCTTGAGGAAGGAGGTGCTCGGGCGGGCTTCTTCGTCGGTCAGGTTCGCGCCTTTCACGTAGAAGGTGGAGCTGACGGGACCGATCTCAAGCTGGTAGCTGAGGCTGGCGGAGAGCAGGAAATAGGAGTCGGTTTCCGTCTCGAAATCGGCGTTCCTGTCCTGCTTCGCGGAGTAGTCTCCATCGACACGGGCGAGCCATGGGCCGTTTCCGTATTCCAGGGCGGTGCCGATGCGGAAGGGAGGAATGCGGGGGACCGGCTCTCCGGAGGAGCGGTCTTCGGCATGCACGTAGTCGGCGCGAAGGATGAGATCGAGCCGCGGATCGAGCGAGCCGTTTTCTTCGAGCGGGGTGAGCAGGTGGAAGGTCGTCTCCAGCTCCATGCCGTAGAATTCCGCGCCGATCGCATCATAGGCGAAGATAGGGAGGCCTTCATCGGGATCGACCCCGCCGGTTGGCTGGAGGCTGATGAAATCGTCAAAACGATAGTAGAACCCGCCGACCGATCCGGTGACCCGCCCGTATTGTTTCCGGACGGAAAGATCGAGCGAGAGGGCGTCCTCGGTATCGAGCGAGGGATCGCCGATTTCGAATGTTCCGGTGGCGACGTGGGGGCCGCCGGCGAACAGCTCGACGTAGGTCGGCGGACGCTGTGTGTAGGCGACGGAGAGAGAAACCGCGTAATTCTCGACGGGGGTGTAGATCACGCCGGCGGACGTGCTGAAAGCATCGAAATCCAGATCCTGGCCGGGACCGAAGGAGGCGTTCGTTTCGCTCTCATGGCTCTGGTTGTCGTAGCGTGCGCCGAGCTGGAGCCGGGTTTTTCCGAAATCATATTCCTCGAAAACGAACAGGGAATTCGCCGCCGATTCCGTGGGAGGGAGAAAGGCTTCATCGCCGAGGGCGGAGAAATCCGTCGCCTGTGATTCGAAGCCGACCGCTCCTTCGAAACCTCCGATTTTCTCGTGAAGGACTTCGGCACGGGCGTTGAAGCCCTCGATTTCGAAAACGGTTCCCACGTCCGGCCCTTCGAACTCCGTGTGGGTGTAGTCGGAGTAGCCGAATTTGAAATTGATTTCCCTGATCCAATCGGTGGGTTCGTAGATGGCACTGCGGACATCCCAGCGGCGTTGCTCGAGACCGATGGTCACGTCCGGTTCGCCGACGGTGCCGTAGTTCGAATCGAAGCCGGAGTAGGAGAAACCGACGAATCCTTTGTCGAAGATGTAAGATGCGCCGATGCCCGCACCCTTGGTGTTTGTGAAGCTGTTCGGCAGGGTTCCACGGGGATCGCCGGGGGCGGGATTGGTGGTGGCGAAGCCGGGAATATCGATGTTTTCGGTATCGCGGCGGAAGGCATCGAGATGGAAAACCAGCGGGCCGGCTCCCCATTCGATGGAGCCGCTTTCCGAAAGCGAGCTGTCGGCTGAGCCGGCGCGGATCCCGAAATTTCCGGACGGATATTCTCCAGTGAAACGTTCTTCGGGGATGCGGTCGTCGATGACGTTGACGACGCCGCCAATGGTGTTCGGTCCGTAGAGCAGGGTGGCGGGACCGCGGACGACTTCGACCGAGCGGTATCCCAACGGATCGGAAGAGACCGCGTGGTCGGGACTGACGTTGGAGACATCGATGAGCGAGGTCCCGTTTTCCAGAATGCGGACGCGGTCGTCGCCGAGGCCGCGGATGATGGGACGGCTGGCGCCGGGGCCGAAGTAGGTGGAGCTGATGCCGGGTTCGCGGGCGAGGGTCTCACCGAGAGTGGGTTCAAGGTTTAGGAGAAGCTCCCTGCCTTCGAGCACGCTGGCAGGCTGGATCTGTTCGAAAAGCGTCTGGCCGGAGCGGTTGCCGGTGACGACCAGGGTATCGAGTGTGGAGATGGGAGGCAGTTCCTGGTCCTGCGCATGGACACTGGCGGGAAGGACGAGGGGTAGTAGGAGAGTGTATTTGAAAGGTTTCATCTGAATGGAAAATTCTGTAAATTGGAAAGAGACACGATTGTGCCGGGGAAAAGTTGCAGGCGGGAAAGCCAGGCGGGCACGGTGGTGCCGGTGGCTTTCTCCGGGAGATCACGCACGATCTGAGCTCCGCGAAAGGCGGAGGTTCGTGAACGGGATGTTTAGGGGAACTCCATTTCCCGGCTAAGGGCCGCGCGGCGGGGCGGTTGCCAGGAGGTCCCCCGGCAGATGGCGGGAAACGATTTCCGAAGGGACCGATGCGGGGAAACCGGTGAGAGGCCGCTCGGAGAGGAGATCGACGGGTGCGATGGAAGGAGTGAAGAACGCATAGCCGCCATGGAGCATGAGATCGACCACACAGTGAGCCGGTTGGTCATCATGGTGGTGATGACAATCCTCGTGCAAAGCCGGACTCGACGCCATCACCTGGGAGAGGGCGAGCTGGCACAGGATCAGAACCGCGAGCGCGGATTTCACCATTTGTGGGATATCGATGCGCATGCGGTGGATCGCGGTGTTCGTCGGATCAGGGAGGGGAAAAGCCCCGGCAACCCCTCGGGGATCGAGAATCAAAAGCCAGGTTTGGTCAAGGATTAGGTGCGCAGGTTACGGCTCACACATTCGGCGAATGGCATCGGGTTGGTTGTGGCGAAACTTCGGATAAAAGTCAAAACTATGCTAATGCAATTTTTTCGCAGTTTTCTATTGCGAAAAGGTTGCGTTAGTTCATTTTCGCGCGGCCATGAAATTACTTCAGATCGCACCGTTGTTGCTGGCTCTCTCGAGTCCCGCATTTTCCGCCCTGTATTCCTCCGGTCACGGGGATGTCGGTATCGCCTATGAGGATGAGGGATCCGGGCCCGAGTTCTTCTTCCATTACCATCTGGCATCCACCGCGACAGTCGATGGGATGACGGTTGGAAACCCGCCTGACGGCCAGGAATACGAGCCGTCGGAAATCACCGTCAACGTAGCGGAGAGTACGAGGGTCACGATGCCGAACAATACGGCATTGAATACTGGCACAGGTGTGGCCGCCGGTGGTGATCTCTGGATTTTGCCGGCATCCCAGAATGTTGCGGTGCCATTTCTCGGGATTGCTACCGAAGAACTCGATTCAGATTTCGGAGACATTACTTTCGCATTAGGAGCTGTCACGTCCCCGTCCGGGACCGGAAACTTCAGCCTCTGGGATATAGGTAGTTTCGGTTCCCCGAGTTTCCGGTTTTCGACAAACGATCCGTCCGGCACCTTGAACGGGGACAACACTCTCATCATGGGGACGGGAAATCACGCCCACTTCAACTGGGGCTTCTCGGAGGCTGGCACCTGGAATGTGGAAATGACTGTTTCGGGAACCCATGTGGATGACGGCTTCTTGTCTTCCACGCGGAATTTCACCTTCGCAGTCGTCCCTGAGCCGACCAGTGCGCTTCTCTTGAGCTTGGGTAGCCTCGTTCTTCTGCGCCGTCGCCGCGCCTGAACCCGCGCCCTGAATTCCTATCCCAATGGACGGGACCGGTTTCACCGGTTCCGTCCGGTTTTCTTGTCATTATGCCGACCGGAACTTTCCGTCCAGTGCTGACCGCTCTTCTGGTTTTCGGTGGCGGGATGGCGGCTCTCGCCCACCAGTTTCTCTGGACCCGGCGGCTGATCGATTTGCTCGGCGCGAGCAACGAGTCCTCCACACGTGTTTTCGCATGTTTTTTTCTGGGACTGGCAGTGGGGGCGGCCGCCGCAGCTTTGCGTATTGGAAAAATCTCAACTCCCTGGCGGGCGGCGGCATTTGCGGAAGTCGGGGTCGCTGTGTTCAGCTTGCCCGTGATCTTTCTTCCGGCGTGGACGGACTGGCTGTGGCCCGCGCTCGGAACCTCCGGCCTGATGGGATTTGGAGGGACTTCGGCCAAGACATTGCTGGCCTTCGCCGCCATTTTTCCGCCCGCCTGCTGCATGGGTTTTTCTTTTCCAGTCATCATCCGGGCAGCCCTCGTGGGTAGGGCATCGTCACGTAGCGGTAGCCTTATTTTTTATGGACTTAACACATTTGGCGGAGCGATCGGCCTGCTCGTGAGCTTGGGCTGGATGCTGGAGAAAATCGGGATCATGCCATCCATGATGGTTGCGGCAGGGGTGAACCTGATCATCGCGCTGGTCTGCCTCGGCCTCGCCCGGGGCGCGCCCGCTGTGCCGCGAGATTCCCGGGGAAGCGGATCGGCGAAGGGGCTGCCACGCGCCGTCCTTCTTCTAGCTTTCCTTTCCGGGGCGATCACACTGGCTCTGGAAGTACTCGGATTGCAAATGCTGCTGCTGGTTTCCCCGGCGACTATCGTCACGCCCGGGGCCATTCTTTTCGCGGTGATCCTCACTCTGTCCATCCCGCCGTTGGTCTTGCCGTGGTTATTGAAAAGGATGAAGAATCAGAAACCCGAGATCACGCTTCTTCGTTTTCTCGTTCCCGGAGGTGCGCTCTGCATCGTTCTGGCACCTGTCTTTTTCATGGCGCTGGCACGTAGCGGCTATTTCCTGGGCCAGCATGAATCCGTGGGTAGGTTTTCCCTCGATCTCATCACGCTGGCATTGCTTGCGATCGGTCCGGCTTGGCTGTTGCTGGGAACGCTTTTTCCGCTCGCCATCGCCTGGGCAATTGGAGCCGATGGTCCGGGGGAGAAATCCAGAACACCGGCGATCGCCCTGGGAATCCTGCTCGCGGTGAACGGTATCGGTGGATTCATCGGGGCGGAAGCCGCGCTGCATCTGTTGCTACCCGCGGTCGGGATCTACGGCGGCATCGCCTCCCTAGCCGGACTTCTCGCCGTCTCCAGTGTTCTTCTCACCGGTTCCGGACACCGGGGGTTCTCTGTTTCCGTAGGTAGTCTCGCCGCAGTAGGCCTCATCACATACCTAGTGTCCAGCGCGGTAAGTCCGTTTAAGAAAAACTTCGGGTGATTTTCTCGAAAATCTCTTCCGGGGTTTTCGACCAGACGAACGGGGAGGCTTCTTCGTTGTGAGTTTGGATGTAGTCCATGATCGCCTTCTCCAACTCCGCGGTCGATTCGAAACTCCCACGGCGTATCCTTTGGTCGGTCAGGAGACCGAAAAACCGTTCGATCTGATTGAGCCAGGACGCCCCGGTCGGCGTGAAATGAAGTTCGAAGCGCGGATGTTTGGCCAGCCACTTGCGGATTTGCGCCGTGTTGTGGGTCGCGTAGTTGTCAACGATGAGGTGGAGGGTTTCCCCTGCGCGCGTCGGGTAGCTTGCGTCGATGAGTTTGAGGAACTTCAGGAATTCCTGGTGCCGGTGTCTGCCGTGGCACTGTCCGATGACCTTTCCCGTCGCCACTTCAAGCGCGGCGAAAAGCGAAGTGGTACCATGGCGGATGTAGTCATGGGTCTGGCGCTCGGGACTTCCCAGATCCATCGGCAGGACGGGCTGTGCGCGTTCCAAAGCCTGGCACTGGCTCTTCTCATCGACGGAAAGCACGATGGCCCTGTCCGGCGGATTGAGATAAAGGCCGACGACATCACGAACCTTCTCCGCGAACATGGGGTCTTTGGAGAGCTTGAAGCCTTTGACCAAGTGGGGTTTTACCCCGAAAGTCCGCCAGATGCGCCCGACGCTGTCCTGTCCGATTCCAACCTCCCTGGCCATGCGGCGACGGCTCCAATGGGTCCGGTTTTTTGGCGGGGCTTCAAGTGTTCTGGTCAGGACTTCCTCCACTTTCTTGTCCGAAATGGACCGGGGACAACCGCTGCGCGGAGCGTCCACAAGGCTTTCGATCCGGTTTTCCAGGAAACGGTTGCGCCATTTACCTACGGTTTGAGCCGTGACTCCGACCGCGCTGGCAACCTCCTTATTGGAATCGCCCGAGGCGCAGCGCAGGATGATCCGTGCACGCTCGGAATCTCGTCGGAGGGACTTCGGTCGTGACGCGATCAGTTCCAGCTTCGAGGTTTCGGACTCGGACAACTCGATGGTAGGGGCGATTCTTGGCATCCTTATGAATACTATAGGTTTAGTATTTTGCAAAAGAATATTCTTGCGGACTTACCGCGCTGGACACTAGCAGTGAAGCCGCTACCGATTCTCAATCCTCATCTCCCGTTCACTCTTGTGGACGAAAAGACAGGGCCGGAGGGGAGTGTCGCGGTGGTGGATGATCCCCGTGGAAACCGCTCCATTCTCGTTTCGAACCAATACACGCTCGGCGGCTCCGCGGTCCGCTTTGATCAGGAGCGTCAGGCCCTCTTGCCGGTATTGATGCACCCGAATCCGAAGGATGTTGCATGCATCGGAGTCGCCACCGGCATCACTCCCGGAGCGGTGATTCCCCTGAGCGGTGTCGAGCACCTCACCGCGATCGAATTATCCCCGCTCGTCGTGCGCGCAGCGGACCGTTATTTTTCCGGCTACAACCACGGGGTGGTTCGCAACACCCGGATGTACCATCGCCATCGAAGACGGCCGGACCTACATCGCTGCGGCGGTCGACCGTTTCGATGTCGTCTGCGGGGATCTATTCCTTCCCTGGTCGCCAGGAGAAACGCGGCTCTACAGCCGGGAACACTTCACGGCCGTCCATGCCTCGCTGCGCGAAGGTGGTATTTTCTGTCAATGGCTTGCGATGTATCAACTGACGGAAACGCAATACCAAGGTATTGCCGCCACATTCGCCAGCGTGTTCCCGGACTGCCAGCTTTTCCTCAACCATTTCCGGGGCGACACTCCCGTGCTGGGGCTTGTCGGGTGGAAGAATCCCGCGGATTCGACCCGATGGCGGGAGACGGTCGCCCGCCGCATCCCATCACTCCGGGATTCCGGTGAAATTCTCGATCCCGTTCTGCGCCACCCCGAAAGTTTCGAACTCCTCTCGCTCGGTCCATGGAAAAGCCCTGCAACCGGAATTTCTCCCGTGATACGTTTGGACGATCCTGCTCTGGAATTCAGTGCCGCCCGTGAACGCCTCACAGGCAATCCCGGTAAGAAATACTTCTACATGAACCGGTGGTTCCAGTTCTGCCTCGGATTGCGAGAGCGGAACCAAGTGGACGGCGGGTCGATCCGGCTTGCGACCTCCCTGCAAACGCTGGAATCCGCATCCGCGGCCCGTCATCCCGCCGCTCGGGAAATCCTCGGTTTTCTCCGAGCCAACCTTCCCGGAAACCTTCTCTCCGACAAAGAAGCGGACTGGTCGCGTTGGCCCGGTTCCGTTCTACCAAACTAATTCCATCTCGATAATGCGCACAAAAAGCTATTGTAAGAAATCCGCGTTAGTGCAACTTCACGCCGTGAATCGATTCACCGACAACTCCGGGACCCGATCCGTCCTCCAGATCCGCAAAACCGGCAGGCCGCCCGGCAAAGGTTTTACGCTTGTGGAACTGCTGGTTGCCATCGCGATCATTTCCGTTCTGACCAGTGCCGGGTTCTACGGTTACAGATCCGCACTGAGCAAAGCGAAGCAGGTGGAGTGCTTGGGTAACATGCGCCAGATCGGCGTCGCGGTTGTTTCCTTCGCCCAGGATCACAACGGCAGCTACCCTCAGGCCAGCCATATGCTGGACGCGTCCAATATTGGTCAAAGTTGGATTCACACCCTGGATCCTTATCTGAGTGGTTCTGATGAGGTGAGGATCTGTCCTGTCGATCCCAAGGGCAGACAGAGGCTCGCGGAGGGTGGAACCAGCTACATTCTCAACAGTTTTCTAACGGTCGAGAAGACCGGTCCTTTCGGCGAACCCCTGCCGGGGAGCTTTACGAAAATGATCACGGTTCCCAGGCCTGAGCGAACGCCGCTTGCCTTTGTCGTGAACTTCGAGTCGGGCGCGGGTGAGACCAACGACCACACCCACTCCGATGCCTGGACCGGTTGGAACGCCGTTCTCAAGGACATTCAGGTGGATGCCTTTCTTACGGGAAGCCCTAACCGTAACAGGACCGGCGGAAGTTCCACTTACCTCTATGCCGACGGACACGCCGAAAACGTAGCGGCTGCCAAGGTCCATGGCTGGATTACCGGCGGCTACAATTTTTCCGATCCTGCGGCAACCAGGTAAATCACCAAACAAATACCAAATCATGAAATCGATATTAAAAGCAACTTTCCTCGGAGCGATCACGCAGAGCGCGGCATCCGGTGCGAGCGTTTTCGGCCCGGGTCACATGGATCTGCGCCTGAACTATTCCGCCGGTGTCTGGACATCGGAGATGCGCCACGACGGGACGGACTCGACGATCGATTCGGGGCCCGGGAGCGGTTCTATCACCGTGCCGGCGAACACCGGTAGCGTGATCTTCACTACCGAGGAGCAGTCCCTGACAAGGCCGCCCGGTTTGCAATGGGACTTTCTCGGGACACCCGCCGGAGCGGATGTCTGGATCTTTCCCGCGACTCAAAACGTTCAGGTGCCGTTCCTCGGCATGAATACTGAAGCGACCCCCTCCAGCGGTCTAGGCGTCTGGGATCCCGCGCATACGGCTGTCGCATCAGGCAAATGGGTCGAAGTCCGTCTCTTGAACATGCGTTATACCGGGGAATCGGTGACTCCCAATTTCTCCATGTGGACCATCCAGTCCGGCAGCACGCCCAACGTCTGGATGAGCACCGCCAACGGAATTGCGACGGATGGAACGGACGACGGATATTATATGATTCCGGGTGGGCACGCACATATGAACTGGGGGTTCAACGCTCTCGGAATCTACGATCTCACCTTCCAGGGCATCACCACGCTCGCTGGCAACGAGCAAAGCGTGAGCGATCCCTTCACTCTGCGCTTCGGAATTGGCGCGATACCCGAACCAAGCACGGCGGTTCTCTGTCTCGGCTCGTGTCTGCTTACGCTATTGAAGCGCCGGCGGCCGTGCGAGGGCAACAGGTGAGACAGGAATGGGTCATGGCGAACGCCCAGGAAGCGAAAATTCGCGGAAGTCGGGGGACGGCGGGGTCACAGGACGGGTCGTCAGGTGCGGCAGCGGCGAAAATGATGAGTGAGTCGGCGATCTTCTCGAGGTCGGTGGGGGCGGTCCCTTCAAAATCGCGCGAGGTTCTTACCCCATCAGCCCCATATTCCACTTAGGAAACGGATCTTTGAAGGCATTCTCCCACTTCCTGGCGGGGGTGTTGAATTCCTCGGTGGTGAGAAGTGCGTCGTCGAGCATTTTTGTGAGCGCCTCGCGATCCATGTTGGTGCCGATTAGAACGATTTCCTGGCGACAGTCGCCATTTGGCTCTTCCCAGACGGCATCAATGTGGCGGGTATCTTCCGGCCATTGTTTTTTGGAAACGGCTGTCCAGAAGTGGCCGGCGCATTGGTGTTTCCCGATGGCTCCCGCCTGTGACCAGTAGCCGGCGTATTTCAGCCGGGTGGCGAGCCAGAAAATGCCTTTCGAGCGTATCACGCCCGGCCATTCGAGTTGGAAAACATCGAAGATCCGCTGCGGGTGGAAGGGGATGCGGCTGCGATAGACGAAGTTGGAGATGCCATACTCCTCGGTCTCCGGCGTGTGCTCGACGAGCGAGTCCAGCCAGCCGTCGTGTTGCTCGGCGAGTTTCCTGTCGTAAAGGCCGGTGCCCATGACGGCATCGAGGGGGACTTGTGAATCGACGGTGTCGTGGATTTTCGCCTGCGGATTGAGCGCGCGTATCATGCCGTGGATGGTGTGGCGTTGTTTCTCGCTGACAAGATCGGTTTTGTTCAGGAGGATGACGTTGGCGAAGTCGATCTGGTCGCTAAGGAGATCTACGATGGTGCGTTCGTCCTTCTCGCCCATGGATTCCCCGCGGTCCCTGAGCTTTTCCACGGCGGTGAAGTCGCGGAAAAAGTTATAGGCATCAACTACGGTGACCATCGTATCAATTTCCGCGATGTCTCCGAGGGAATTCCCGTTTTCATCCTCGAAGGTGAAAGTCTCTGCCACGGGCATAGGCTCACTGACTCCGGTGGACTCGATCAGCAGGTGGTCGAAGCGGCCTTCGCGGGCGAGTTTCCCGACTTCCTCCAGCAGATCCTCGCGGAGGGTGCAGCAGATGCAGCCGTTGGACATTTCCACCATCTTTTCTTGAGTGTGAGAGAGGGAGGCGTCGCCGTTGCGGACTAAGTTCGCGTCGATGTTGACCTCGGACATGTCATTGACGATGACGGCGACGCGCTTGCCCTCGCGGTTGCGGAGGATGTGGTTGAGGAGGGTTGTTTTTCCTGCTCCGAGAAAGCCGGAGAGGACGGTGACGGGGAGTTTAGCGGTGGTCATGATTGCGGTAGTGATTCTTGTGTTGGAGTGCGCTGCGAAGACGTTTGTTCTTCATGGGTCAGGTAGGGATGCGGCATTCCGCACCGAGCTCGCGGCGGGTGGTTTTCAGGATGGCGGGGGGATCGAGTGAGGGGCCGATGAGGATGGCGGAGGCGGGGACGCTGGGGCTGATGGGGACTTCGAGGGGATCGGCCATGATCTCGAGGCCGACACGTTCGAAGAGTCTGCGGATATCCGGCTCGTTGTGGTCTGATACGAGGGCTTTGGCGCGGATGACGCTGGGTGGGAGGGCGGCGAGCCAGGACCATACCGAGGAGCGTTTGAGGCGATTCGGGAGGAGGATCTGGCAGCCGGTGAACTGGTGGGCGGGGGCACGACCCAGGCTACGGACGGGCGGTGGGACAAGTCTGTCCCGCCGGGGAGGCTGGCGGGTGAGTAGGAGGCGCATGTCGCGGTTGGCGGCTTTGGCGAGCTCGTCGGCCATGAGTTGCGGGGTGGTCTCGCTGGCGGTGGGGTTGACGGCGCGGATGCGCTCGTATAAAAGGTTCCTTTCGAGGATGGAAATTTCTCCCGCGTGGCTGAGGTGGAAGTGGCTGGCGGTTTCCAACTGAATTTCCTCAAGCGAGCTATAGAATCCTCGTTTGCTGAAATTGCGGGCATCGACCACGCAGACCTGCCAGCGGGGATGACGGCGGAGTTTGCTTTCCAGGAGGATGAAGGATTCCAACAAGGGGAGGGGATCGGCGGTGCCGTTGACTTCGACGAGTAGGAGATCGTTGCGGGAGGAGTTGGCAGAGAGGGAGAGATCGACAAGGAAATCGAGTCCTTCGCAGCAGGCGCAGGATGCGGCGATGGCCTCGATGGTGGCGGCGCTGCCGCGCAAGGTTTCGGCATCTAGGTATGCGTTTTCATAGTCGTTGAGGATGACATCGGCGCGGAGCTGCCATGGCTGGAGGGTGGCGAGGAGGGCGCGGAGGAAGGTGGTTTTTCCAGCGCCTAGGAAGCCGGTCAAGAGGACGAGGGGACGGGTAAGCGGGAGGGGCAGGATGTTTTCCGGGAGGTGAATCATTTGTGGGCCTCGCTTTCGGCTTGTTGGAACCAGGAGCTGACCAGCGTGAGGTAGTCCGTGCCGTAGGTGTCGGCGAAGGATTTCGTGGAGGGGCTTTTGGGATCGCCAAGGGCGGAGATGCGCTCGCGGCAGTATGCGGCGTTGAGGGTGAGACCGCAGGGGCCGGTGATGGCGCTACGCCACTCGTAGTAGTTTAGGAATGTTTTCATCGCTTGATGGGGCAGGCGCGGCAGGCGCAGAGATTGCCGATGTGGGTGATGATGAGTGCGATTCCGCCGAGGGTGGTTACGATGGCGGCGGGCGGGATGTGGAGGGCGGTTTTGCCGGCGATTTCCGTTGTCGAGGGGCAGCAGGAATCCGTGCATGTCTCGGCTGCCTCCGTGCTGGCTCCGGGGAGTGTGATGGAGATGCCGTTCGCGGCGTTTTTCCCCATCTCCAGATAGGGAAGAAATCCTCCCGTAATGACGAAGAGAATGCCGGTGGCAGCAAAGCCAAGAACCCATCTCCGGCGGTGTTGGCGGAAACCTCGGATGGTCATGGCGGCGGCAACGGGGACAACCAGAAGCGCCATGCCCCAATGGGAAGCGGGATGGGCCCAGACTTTTCCGAAAGTAGGCAACGCCAGAAGTAGGACGGGAGCGGCGGCGCAGTGGATGGCACAGAGGACGGAGGCTACGACGCCGATACGGTCGGCATCCAGGCGTTTTGTTCCGGCGGTTTCAGGAAAGGTGGTGGTATGCATAGGTGGGAGGGGAAAATCGGTCATGCCGCGTTGGCTTTGTCGGAGGCGTGCTGGTGATTCCGGCCGCCGGGCAGCGTGGGCGCAGCCCGGGACACGCGGCGGCGCGTGTGGTCCCCGGCGAAGTGTTTGGCGCGCGGGGTGGTGGCGGGGTTTTCGAGGAAAAGTTGAAGCCATGCGGTGGCGTCGGATGGCGCGAGCCAGGGCTTGGATTTGGTGAGGGATTTGTATTTGCGGTGGCAGTTGATACGGTAGGCGCTGCCCATTTCCGCAGAGATCCATGTCTCGTGCTCGAGCCACCATTCGATGAATGGGGAGAGGGAGTGAAAGTCTTCTGCCAGATCGATGCTGGATAAGTTTTCCGAGGGCCAAGTGCCGGGGACGGGTGCTTCGTGATCGAGCCACAGGAAACATTTCCCGGACGGACGGATGTAGATGAAGCCGGGATCACCGTTTTCGGCGAGCCAGCCCACGCATGCGCCATGAAGAAAAATCGAGCCGTCCTGCCAAGGTAGGGAGTAGCAACTCGTGCCTTTGAGACCGGGAGAGGGGGTTTTGGTAAAACCGCTTTTTTGGAAGAGGTTTCCGGAGGCGACGGCGGCGTCCATGCCCCAGAAAAACATCTGTTGGGTGAAGGCCGCGGAAAGATCGCGGAGGATGGTGGATACAGGTGTGGGATGCGGCACAGGCGCAACCTACTTGCATTAGTGGGTATTGCAAGTAAGTTGTGATAAGGAGCGAACTTTTTTCTCCTCGGGTGGATCGTTGCGAGACGTAGCGATCACGGCCAGCCGGGAGGTGCGGTAGCTACTGCTTTTCTAGTAGTGAGGCGTGGAAGCCGTCGTGGCCGGTTTCGGAGGGCAGCAGGTTTTCCTGGGAGATGAGGCGGAATTCGCCGGGATGTTTTTCCATCATGCGGGTGATCTGGTTCTGGTTTTCCGAAGGGAGGATGGAGCAGGTGGCGTAGAGCAGTTTTCCGCCGGGCTTGAGCATGCGCGGGTATTCCACGAGGAGCTGGGCCTGGATCGAGCGGACGCGTTCGATGGCGGCTGGTTTCAGCCGCCACTTGAGGTCGGGCTGGCGTTTCAGGGTGCCGAGGCCGGAGCAGGGGGAATCGATGATGAGGGAGTCGGCGATTCCCTCGAAATCCGTGGGGGTGGTCTCGGTGATGGGTTTCGGGGAGATATTGGTGGCGCGAGCGCGTTTGGCGCGGAATTTCAGCTGATCGAGTTTTTTCGAGTCGGTGTCCATCGCGTAGATGCGGGCTTCGTTTTGGGAAAGCGCGGCGAGGTGCAGGGCTTTTCCACCGGCTCCTGAGCAGGCGTCGATGATGCGTTGGCCGGGCTGAGGATCGAGCATGGGGGCGATGCGCTGGGAGGAGGGATCCTGGATCTCGATGCGACCGTCGAGGCGGAGGGATTTCGGAATGATTTTTCCCGGAGGTAGGGCGAGGGCGTAGGGGTGGTCGGGGAGGGTGGTTGTCTCGACATTGTGCTCGGCGAGCCATGCCTGTGCTTCCTCGATGGTGGCGAGCAGGGTGTTGACGCGCAGGAACACGGAGGGTTTTTCGTTGAGGGCGGCGAGCTGCGGTTCCCAGTTTTCGCCGAGCTCGGATTCGCCGAGCTGGTCGAGCCAATCGGGGATGGACTGGCGGATGGCGCGGGGCTGGTCTCCGACGAGTTCCTGGCGGGCGAGGATTTCCTCGGGCGGCAGGCCGTTGTAGCTATGCCATTCCGGAAGGGTGTAGCCCATGAGCAGCCACTGGGCGGTGATGAGGGAATTGGTTTCCTCGGAATCCACGAGGAAGGAGAGGACGCGGCGCCAGCGGGTTGTTTCAAAAAGGGTTTCGGCGACGAAGGAGCGGTCGCGCTTGCCCCATTTCGGGTTCGCCTCGAAGGCGGCGGCGAGTTCGTGGTCGAGCACGCGGTGGTTGACGAGGACGGATTTGGCGATGTCCAGAGTGGAGGCGCAGAGGTGGCGGTGCAGTTTCATAAAATTCGAATTTCAAAAATCAACTTCCGAGGAAGAAAGTGTATGTGGGTTGCAAACTTGTTGCTGATGTGGTGAGGATGCGGGAATGGCAACGGTGCATTTGAAGTATCAGACGTTTCATCCTTCGATTTGGCCGAAGATGGTGGGGGAGGTTTCGCGGAATGCAAAGGCCGGAGATCTGGTCGAGGTTTTCGGGAAGCAGGGGACGAGATTCGGTTGGGGTCTATGGAACCCGAAGGCGCGGATGCCGCTTCGCATGGTGAGTCATTCGCTGGATGAGGTGGATGAGTCGTTTTTCGAGAGGGCGATCGTGAGAGCGGGCGGGTTGCGGAGAGGTGTGCTGAAACTGGATGGAGAGACGGAATGTTATCGCTGCATCCATGGCGATGCGGATTTTCTCCCAGGAATGGTCGCGGACAAATTCGAAGACGTGCTATCCGTGGAGATCACGGCGCTGGCTGCCTGGATGCGTCTGGAGAGTTGGTTGCCGTTGCTGCACGAGACGTTCGGGACGAGCAAAGTGGTGGTCCAGGTGGATGCGGATCTGGCGAAGATCGAGGGCATCCCGCGGACGGGGGGAGTGGAGAGTGACGAGGTGCGGCGGGTGAAGGTGGTGGAGAACGGGGTGCGGTATGAGATCGATTTTTCGCAAGGGCACAAGACCGGATTTTTCTGCGATCAGCGGGATAACAGGAAGAAATTCCGGGGGATGGTCGAGGGGAAATCGGTTCTGGATCTTTGTTGCTACTCTGGCGGCTTCGCGGTTTCCGCGGCGCTGGGTGGCGCGGCGGATGTGACGGCGGTGGATCTTGACGAGGCGGCGGTGGCGATGGCGAAACGCAATGCGAACCTGAACGACGCGAAGCTGAAACTGACTCACGCGGACGCCTTCACCTGGGTGCGGACGATGATCGAGAACGGGCGGAAGTGGGATGTGGTGATGGTGGATCCTCCGAAATTCATGTTCGGGAAAGAGGATGAGGTCGGCTACGCGAAATACCACGATCTGAACAAGCTGGCGGTGCAACTTGTCGAGAGCGACGGAGTGATGGTCACCTGCTCGTGCTCGGGCCAGCTGGGAGTGGAGGCTTTTGAAAACATCGTGACGAACGTGGTGCATCGCCAGGACAAGCGCTTGCAGGTTTTTGATCGGACGGGAGCGGGTGGAGATCACCCTACTCTGTCGAATTATCCGGAGTCGCGGTATCTGAAAGCGGTGTGGGGACGGGTCATCGGGTAGATTTTCCGTAGACGGAATTTGGGTTTTCCTTGTCGGGTGGCGTTTGGGTCCGATAGGTTGCGGGTCGAAAATTTTTTCAAATGGACTTTCCGATCACACGAATCAAAGGCGGAGTTGGCGCTCCCAAGGGCTTCCTTACCGGAGCGGTGAGCTGCGGAATCAAGAACCCGGATAGCGACCGTTTCGATCTTGCCCTGGTGTATTCGGTGAAGCCGTGCGCGTCCGCCGGAACGTTCACCACGAACAAGGTGAAAGCAGCGCCGGTAAAAGTTTCCCAGAGCCATTTACGGAAAGGTGAGCTGAGGGCGTTTGTGGTGAACTCGGGAAATGCGAACGCATGCACGGGAGTGCAGGGCATCCATGATGCGAACGCGATGTGCGATGGAGTGGCTTCCGGGTTGGGCTTGAAAAGGGCGCAGGTCGGGATCTGCTCGACGGGTGTGATCGGGCTGCCGATGCCGATGACGAGGGTGGAGCCGAAGATGGAGGCGCTGGTGAACTCGTTGGGGAGAAAGAACGGAAACAACGTGGCGAAGGCGATCATCACCAGCGACACCCATGAGAAGGAGATCGCGATTTCCTTCGACATGGGAGGTCATCGGGTGCGGCTCGGAGGGTGTGTGAAGGGCGCTGGAATGATCTGCCCGAGTATGGCTACCATGCTTTGCTTCATCACCACGGATGCGAATCTTTCCTCGGATTTGCTGAGGCGGGCGACTCAGGAAGCGGTGGAGGAAAGTTTCAACAGGATCACCATCGATGGCGACATGAGCACGAACGATACGGTGCTGGTCATGGCGAACGGTGCCTCCGGAATGCCGACGGCGAGGCGCAACGGCGCCGCCTGCAAACAGTTCCGCAAGGCACTCGGCTGGCTGATGCTGGAGCTGGCGAAAGCGATCGTGCGGGACGGGGAACGGGTGACGAAATTCGTGACGGTAAACGTGGAGGGCGCCCGCACGCACCTGGATGCGAAAAAAGTGGCGGAGGCGGTTTGCAAATCGCAGCTGGTGAAAGCTTCATGGAACGGAGGCGACCCGAACTGGGGCCGCGTCATCCATGCGGTCGGATACTCCCGTGCGCGCATCCGCGAGGAACTGATCGATATTTCCATCGGTGGGAAAAAGGCCTGTCTCGGGGGGCTTCAGGCGGAGACGCCGATGGACGATCTGCGGGATGCTGTCGCGGCGCCGGAGTTTGAGATCGTGATCAATCTGAACCAAGGGGAGGCGGGTTATACCATGTATTCGAGCGACCTTTCTCCGGAGTATGTGGATTTCAACCGCTCGGAATACGCGTATTGGAAGCAGGCGCGGAAAGACGGGCTGGTTTAGAAACCTTGACGCTGAAACAAAGACGGATCTCCGCGAGACGCAGCGAACACGGCCTGCCCCGGGAAGGGTCAGCGACTTCAACTTGGTGCGGCCTCCGTTGGCTTTGCGCATCGGATTGAAGAGGGAGTCCATGCCGCATTCCTTGATTTCGCAGACGTGAGCCATGAGTTCACCGAGGCGGCCTTTGGGAAATGAGCGTTGTTTGAACCACATGAGGTATTCCTCGGGAAGATCGAAGACGGGGACTCCGTGGGGCGGGTATTTTTCCTTTCCGAACATTCCGAAGGGCATGCGGGTGCCATGAATTTCCGCGAGCAGGTTGCGGAAGTCTTCGCGATCGATTTCAGTGAACTCCATGGCCGGAGGTTGGGTGGGACCGGACGTGATTTGAAGAACGAACCGCGAATTTCAGATGCATTGATTCGGATGTGATTTTTAACCTCAAAGGCGCGACGGCGCGAAAACCCGGGTTCCGACTGGTTCGCCGGGATCGGCAGGGCGACCTCGCGCCTATGCGGTTCGAGTTTCTTCTCTCGATTCGCGGTGAGACTTTTCGAGCGGAGCATGCCCCGAACTGATGCTTGCGGCGAGGGCGGAAGCGGGTAGCTTGGGCGGGACATGATCAAATTTCTGCACACTAGGATACGGGTGAAGAGCCTGGACGACTCCATCGCGTTTTACGAAAAGCTGGGCTACAAGCTGGCGAAGAAGAAGGACTCGCCGGAGGGCAACCAGCTGGCGTTCATGGAGTTGGAGGGGAACGACGTGTTCCTGGAGCTGACCTGGTCCGCGGACTATGACAAGACCTGCCCGGAGGATCTGATGCACACGGCGCTGGGCGTTGAGGATATCGTGGAATACTGCGGGAAAGTCGAGGCGGCGGGAATCGAGATCTGGCCTTCCGGCTGGAAGGAGAAATTTACGGGCGGGGGCATGAAGATGGCTTTCGTGACGGATCCCGACGGATACGAGGTGGAAATTCTGGAACGGTAGGAGATGCGCAAAACCCTTGCTGCCACCTTTCTCGTTTTCGCCACATGGATGGTTCCTGCGGCGAGTCCGGGATTTCCTCTGAATGCGAAAAAAGCACCCGCTTCGCAGGCGGACCTGATCGCGATCCAGGACGCGTTGGGATCGGCGATCCCGAAGGCGAAAAAGGCCACGGTCTGCATCGATCTGGGCGAGGGAACGGGTAGCGGGGTGATCGTAACTCCGGATGGGCTGGTGATGTCGGCGGCGCACGTCGCCACGGGAGTGGGGAAAGACGTGACCGTGATCATGCCGGATGGGACGGAACTCAAAGCGGAGACTCTGGGCCTGATGGCGGAGGTAGATGCCGCGCTGGTCCGGATCACGGAGAAGCTGCCCGACGATGAGCCGTTTCCGACCGTGGAGATCAACCGGACAGGTGATACGAAGCTGGGTGATTGGATTTTCTCCTCGGGCACTCGGGGGGCTTCAACAAGGATCGCGGTGCCGTCGCCAGACTGGGGCGGCTGGTGCGGGTGGCGAACACGACGATCCAGACGGACGGCACCCTGATCGGCGGGTGACTCCGGAGGGCCGCTGTTCGACATGGAGGGCCGGCTGATCGGCATCCACTCGAGTGTCGGTCCTCAGCTTCCGGTGAACATGCATGTGCCGGTGGGCGTTTTTCTCGACGGATGGGATCGCATGCTAGCGTCCGAATTCGTGGGCGAGGGGCCGTTCGCGCAAAAGCCGGTGAAGGGAAGAGGTTTCCTCGGAGTGGCTACGAAAACGCCGATGGTGGACTGCTCGTGACGAAGGTGGGGAAAAAAAGTCCTGCTGAAACAGCCGGACTCAAGGAGGGCGACATCCTGGTGAGCCTGAACGGCGAGCCGCTGCCGACGCGAGATGCGATGAAGGCGTTGCTTGCGGAAATGGCGGCGGGTGACAAGCTGGCTCTGGAAATCAAACGTGATGGAAAAGATGAGAAGATCGACATGCGTCTCGGCTCGCGGTAGCGCTTTCGTGGTGCTCGCCCTGACGGTTCCATTCTCCGGGATTTCATTTTCCCAGCAGAGCCTGGAATCGAATTTCCGGATGACGGGGCAGGGGCTGCTTGCCGTGTTCGAGCCGCAGCGTGAAGCGATGCAGAAGTGCAGCGCGGTGTTTTACGATGGTCGGGACGAGATCATCTACGGGGTGGTGGTCAGTCCCGACGGTTATATTCTCACGAAGGCCAGCGAGATTTCCGGGATCCGGGATCTGGATGTGAGGATCGACCGGCGGTCTTTCAAAAGCGTGAAGGTAGCGATGACCAACGCCCTGTGGGATCTTGCTCTTGTCAAGGTGGACGCGGACGGGCTGGAGCTTCCGGATTACGCTGCTTCCAGCGATCTTCCGCAGGGGAGTATCGTCGTAGTCAACGGGGCGACGACCCGGACCAAGCGCCGGATCCTGGCGGGGATCATCAGCGCGAGTCCGCGCGAGATTCCCGCGGACGGTGGCGCCGTGCTGGGTGTGCAGCTCGATACGGATGATGGGAAGCTGATCGTCAATGAAGTTTCGAAAGGCAGCGGCGCGGAGGAGGCGGGGATGGTCAAAGGCGATGCGATTCTCGAGGTCGAGGGTGAAGAGGTGGCGGGAATCGAGGAGCTGACCGCGGAGTCTTGAAAGACCGCAAGGCGGGGAGCCGGGTGGAGATCACGATCCGACGTGGCAAGGAGCTACTCGATCTTGATGTCCGGCTTTCCGCGCGGGGAGAACTTTTCGTGGAACAGAACCGCAACGACCAGATGAGTGGCGACTTCTCCAAACGGCGCAGCGGTTTCCCGAGGGTGATCCAGCACGACGTCCTGGGAAATAGCAGCACGATGGGTGGCCCTGTCCTGGATCTCGACGGGAAGCTGATCGGGATGAACATCGCACGTGCGAACCGTGCGGAAACTTTCGCGATCCCGGTGGAAAAACTGCGCGAGATTGCTGCGGGCATGATCGCACAGGCCCGGAAATGAATCAGGCCGCCGGGGGCCGCAAGCGAGCGAACCCGTCCCTTTCCCCATCTTGCGCTTGCAAAAGGGAAGCCATTCAAGAACGTTCCGCTTAGCCGATGACTGATTCCGTCCCAGAAGAAACCTTACTCCTAGTCGATCCTGATCTGGATTTCCTGGATTGGGCGACAAAGCACCTCGCCGCCAAAGGCCTGCGTATCTTGCGCTGCGATGACGCGGGCAAGGCGATCAAAGTGATCGAGAAAACCCCGGTCCACGTGGTGGTGTCCGCGATGCTGATCCAGCCATTTGACGGGATGGATCTGCTGGGCCGGATCCGCGCGCACAGTCCGGATACCCTGGTAATCCTGACCGCGGGTTTCCCGACTACCGGTCAGATCATCGAGGCTACGCAAAAGGGAGCGCACGATGTTCTCCGGAAGGAGTCGCTTTCCTTCGAGCTTCCGCCCGGTGGTGGAGTCCGCTTTGCAGACCGTAGAGGACAGACGTGGCGCGGTGCAACCGGTCACGGAGTTGCCGAGCCAGGACGGACGCGTGAAAATCATCGGAGTTTCGCGGGCGTTGCAGGATGTTTTCAAGCTCGTCGGGCGGGTCGCACGCTCGGACGCGCCGGTCCTCATCTCAGGAGAAAGCGGAACGGGTAAGGAACTCGTGGCGAAAGCCGTGCACGAATACAGCCCCAGGAAGCAGCAGGAGATGATTACGATCAACTGCGGCGCGATCCCGGAGAACCTTTTGGAAAGTGAGCTTTTCGGTCACGAGAAGGGTTCGTTCACCGGTGCGATCGCGAAGCGAGCGGGCCGCTTCGAGCAAGCGGACGGAGGCACCTTGTTTCTCGACGAGATCGGAGACATGCCTCTTTCCATCCAGGTGAAACTGCTCAGGGTGCTGCAGGACGGTAGCTTTTCACGTGTCGGCTCGAACGACATGCTGAAAACCGATGTGCGGATCGTGGCGGCCACGCACAAGAATCTCGCTGCCGAAGTTTCCGCAGGGCGTTTCCGGGAAGATCTTTTCTATCGTCTCAACGTGGTCGAGCTACGCATTCCGCCGCTGCGCGAAAGGCCGGAGGACATCCCGCTGCTAGCCGAATATTTCCTTCAGAAGATCACCCGGAAAAACGGTATGGCGCGCATCCGTATCTCCAGTGAGGCGACCGCCGCTCTTTCGGAACATCATTGGCCCGGCAACGTCCGTGAGCTTGAGAATACCATCGCGCGTGCCTGCGCACTGGCGTCCTCGCAGATTCTCCTGCCCGCCGATATTCCGCTTTCCAGCGCACCGGCCAGGACTTCGGCGCTTGCCCACGGGCTGGACCAGATCATCAACTCCGCTCCCTCCGAGATGCCGCTTCTCGATTGGCTCGCCAAGCAGGTGGCAGGACGTTTGCTAGACCGATCAAGCGGCGATCTGAAAGAAGCGGCGATCAACCTGGGAGTGGAACTTTCCGAACTGAAGTCCATTCTCGGAAACGGGAAATAGCCATGGTCCACCACATTTCACATCCGCTGATCGCCTCCGAGCTTACCCGCCTGAGGGATCCGGAATCTCCCGGACCCGAATTTCGCCAGAGGATGCGGAGGATCGCTTCGCTGATGGTGCCGGCGGTGACGGAGAGTCTCGAATGGGAGGCGGTGGAATGCCGGACTCCGTTGGAAATCACATCGGGCCAGAAAATCGCGCGACCCATCGTGCTTGTCCCGATCCTGCGGGCGGGGCTCGGGTTCCTCGATGGGTTTCTGGATCTGATTCCGGAGGCCTCCGTGGCGCACATCGGCCTAGCGAGAAACGAGTCCACCCTGGAGCCTGAAGCATATTACCTCAAGCATCCGGCCCTGCTGGAGGACACGGAGCTGATCGTTCTGGATCCCATGCTCGCTACCGGTGGTTCCGCCGTTCACGCGGTAAGAACGCTTCTCGAAGCTGGCGCGAAACGCGTGCGCTTCGCCTGTCTTCTAGCTGCTCCGGAGGGCATCGCTACGTTTGAAACCGCCCATCCGGACGTGCCTGTGTTCACCGCTTCGATCGACCGTTGCCTGAACGGACAAGGATATATCCTACCCGGTCTCGGTGACGCGGGAGACCGGATGTTCGGGACGATCTGAACTCACCGGAGAGGATCGTAGACCGCTCTGATGAACTCGGCCCGGGTACACGGCAGATCGGGAGCAACCGTACCTTTCGGGCAGGAGCTTGCTCCATTTTTCGTGAAGCTCCTTGGTGAGCCCTTTGTCGAGCTTCGCGTAGTGGTCGGGAAAAGCTTCGCTGTATTGGCCGGTGATGAATTCAGGTTGGACCGGCTCGTCGATGGTGACGAGGCCGTGGAATCCGCCACGAAGTCCCCACCACTGGGCGGCGGCGAAATCGGGCGAGGATGGAGGGACATCGCTGAGGTAGATGAGGGCGCTCCTGTCCGCGAGAAGGAGTTTCTGGAGATCCGGGACATCGATGTTCTGGACTGCCGAATCCGTTTCCAAGGCGAGGTGGGCGGCGAGTCCGGCGGCCTGGCCGAGGCTGGTCCAAGGTGACTCCAGGCGCAGCGTCCCGAAGCCGAAGTGGCTGGCGGAGCAAGCCACCGGGACGAGCAGGTTGGTGGTTTTCTGCGGGACGATGATCCCGTAGCGCATCTGAAACGGCTGGATCTTTTCGAAAAACTGACCGGTGTGCTCGCCGTCGTAGCGGGTGCCGGTGCGGCCGGTGCCGTGGCAGTTGTGGATGTAGTCGCCCATCGCGATGCTGTCCGGGTGGAGGATGGAGCGCGCGTCCATTTCCGCAGTGCGCGTGTCGCTGGCGGTGAAGACGTGCTGGCCGACGAGGCGGCGGGCTTCGCGGACGTAAAGCTGGGGCGGGATGCCGCCGGTCTCGGTGAACTCGTCTTTGCAGAGCGCCCAAGTGCGGGCGTCCGCGCGTATGTTTTCCGGGACTTCCGGATCGTTCTGGAGGAAGTGGAGCAGGCCGATGTTGTAGTAGAGATGCTGATTGAAGATGCGCTGGCGCGTCGCGTGGTCGCCCAGCGGCCATTCGTCGTTGATGTCCGGCATGGACATGCGCGCCGGGGCGTTGGGTGCGTCGTTGACATCGGTCTTGCCGTTGGGCAGCAGGGGCAGGTGGGCGCGGTAGATGCCGGCGTGCTTGGAATCGAAAATTTTCGTGATCTTCCCCCTGCGATGAGCGGGAGGATGGGGGTGAAGTCCTCGCGGTCGTAGCCTTCCGGGGCGGGTGGGTAGAGCTTGTTTTGCTCCACGGTGGTCATGCACAGCCGGAAATTGTAGCCCTGCACCTGGCCATCCGCCCGGCCGTTTTCATCGCCTGCGAGTGGTTCCCCATACTGGCTGCGCGACTCGCGGCCGACGTGGAAATTCTCCCCGGCCGCCGCGAAGAGGTCACCCTCGTAGGAGGCGTCGATGAACATTTTCGCGGGGATGGTTTCCTCCGGTACCATCCGCCGTGGTGAAGGTGGCGGAGACGATTTCGCGCCGCCCGAGCGTGAAGGGGGAGGTCTCCGCGGAGACGAGCCGGTATCCTTTTCTAACGGAAATTTCCGGATACTCCGCAATCATTTTTTCGAGCACGAGCAGGTTCACCGAAGGCTCGCCCATGGTTCCGCGCCAGTTGCTTTTCGCCTGGGGGGAGTCCGCGCCGTAGGTCCTGATAGTAGTGCTCGGAAACACGGTTCGAGAAATCGAGATAGAAGCCGGTGATGGATTCGAAGGTGCGGAAATCCGAGTAGGAAAGACCGTTGGTGAGCATGCCGCCGATGCGCTCGGTCGGCTCGATGATGGTGACTTCGCGGCCTTGCTTCGCGGCGGAGACGGCGGCGGCGATTCCGCCCGGGGTGGAGCCGTAGATGAGGAGATCGGTTTCTGCGAAGGAGCTGGCGGTGAAGGTGAGGAGCGCTAGGAGGATTTTCATGAAGTGCCGAGTGATCAGTGGAAGACATGGGGGTTGTGCCTGGGTTGCCCGGGGGACAGGCATGATCCCGCCTCCTTAGCTGAATAGCGCTTTGATCGGTTTGCCGTGCTCAGGGGCGGTGTCTTTTCCGCCAATGCTGAAGAGCTGGCCTCCGGGGGCGGTCTCCATTTTCGAGTAATCCACACCGAGGGCGTGGGCGATGGTGGAATTGAAATCATGGACGGTGACCGGATTTTCGGAAACACCGCGTCCGTCGATCTCGGTTTTTCCATAGACCGCGCCGCCGTTCACGCCGCCGCCCATGAGCAGGCTCGTGAAGCCGAAGGGGTTGTGGTTGCGACCGCCGTATTGATCGATGTTCGGAGAGCGGCCGAACTCGCTGGTGAGGACGACTAGCGTGCGCTCCAGCATCCCTTTCGCGGAAAGATCGGTGAGCAGGGCGGAGAGGCCTTCGTCGAGGGTGCCGCAGAGGCCGGCAACCCCCACGTGGTTGTCCGTGTGGGTGTCCCATCCACCGAGATCGACCTCGACGTAGCGGACGCCGCGCTCGACCAGGCGGCGGGCGAGCAGGCAACCCTGGCCGAAGCCGCTCTTGCCGTAGAGCTCGCGCATTTCCTTTGGTTCCTTGGAAATGTCGAACCCTTCGAGATCCTTGCTGGCCATGAGGCGTACGGCTTCCGTGTAGAGATCCGAGTATGCGGCGACCTCACCGACTCCGGGGTGGCGGGCGCGGAATTTGGAGTCGAATTTCGAGACCAGATCCAGGCTTTCCTTGAAACTTTCGGTATCCATACCGTCGCGGAGGGCGCTGTTCTGGAGACCGGCGTCCGCACTGGAGATCGGAAGAGGGCCGTAGCTGGCGGAGAAGAAACCGTTCGCGGGATGTCCTCCGAGATCGCCCACGCGGATGTATGGCGGCATGGCCTCGTTGATGCGCGGAGCGAGCTTCGTGATCCACGAGCCGATGCCGGGGTGGGCGATGGCGCGGCTGCCCATGTCGTAGCCGGTGCGGACGTGGTATTTCCCTTGCCCATGGACGCCCTGGGTGTGGGTCATGCTGCGGATCTGGGCGATCTTGTCCATCTGCGCGGCGAGGCCGGGCAGCTTGCTGGTCACATGGGTGCCGGGGATTTTTGTTCTGATGCTTTCGAGCGGCCCCTGGATTTCCGGATTGTCAGGACGGAGGTCGAAGGTATCGAGATGGCTCATCCCGCCGTCCATGAAAAGGTAGATCACGCTGTCCGCAGTGGGATTGCCGGCGATGGGCACACCGGTTTCCGCCGCGCGGGCGAGACGGGAGCCAACCGTGCAGCCGAGCAGCCCTTTGGCGATGCGGTTGACGAAGATACGGCGGGAGATGTCAGATGGGATGTTCATGATGGAAAAGTATGGAGAAGGAGTTTTCAACCCGTTCGCGGAGGTTAGCTAAATGGCTCGGGTTGCGTCGAAGAAAGGGGTTTTAAACGCCCTTCTCCCTATCAAGATTGCAGGACGAACTCGGTGGTGTTGAGGAGGATCCAGAGAAGGTGGAAATAGCTGCCCATGGTGGCATCGCCGGTGACTTCTTTCGCGAGGGCGAGTTCGTCCGTGTCCGGGTAGCGGGCGAGGGCGGCGAGATACACTTTGCCAATGATTTGCACATGGTCGTCGGTTTCTGACAAAGCGGCGTAAACGGCGGAGTCCTCACTGGCGATCTTGCTGTGGAGATCCCCGTTGAGCAGCATGAGTGCCTGGGGGATGGTGGCGGTATCCCACTGGTCTTCCACTTGCACTCGCTGACCCTGGCCGAAAATCTGAAGGAAATGGCCGTCCGGGGCAGGGGAGGGCAGCTCGGAGGCGCGGACGAGGTAACCGGGATCGAAACCACCCCGGCTGGTCTTGGCCTCCATGCGGATTTCATCTCCGAAACCGCCGATGATACCGATCTTGTTCTCGAGTTCGTAGTCCAGCCGCTCCTCCACCAACTTCCAGTATTCCTCCGTGGTCTTCGCGTTGCGAGCTTCGAGGTAGAAATCGAAGTTCGGCGCGGGAGCGGGGGCGGGATCCACGTTCTTGTCGATCAGGGTGAGCAGGCTGTCCCAGATCTGCTCTGCGGAAAGGCGGCGGAGGACTGGTCCCTGGAAGGCGAAATCCTTGGAGGTGTTTTCCGCAGGGACTGATTCCGATTGGAAAGTGCGGGTGTTCAGAAGGATGGCCTGGAATTTTTTCAGATCGTAATCACAGGCAAGCATCAGCTCAGCGATGTGTTCGGCTAGCTCGGGGAAGTCTGAATCTTCGGGCGCTACGATGGATGTCGGGCTGCCGAGAACGGGTGCTCCCATGACTTTGAGCCACATGCGGTTGGCGATGGTGTGGGTGAACTTGAGGTTCTGCGGATCGGTGGCCCATTCCGCGAAGACGAACATGGGCTTGTCTCCTTTTTTGATTTCCGGCGCGAGACCAAACATCGGCTCCGGCTCCAGATGGGCACCGTGCTTCACGTCTTCGTAACGATAGCCTTCCGGGACTTTCGAGCGTCCTGTGCTGTCCTCCGCGGTGATTTGCTTGCGGAACTCGTAGGTGCTGCGGAAGCCGAGGCTGAGAACCTGGTTCACGCGTTCCCGGCGGCCGATGCGATTTTCTTTCACGTATTTCTGCCGTTCGTTGAGGGACTTCTTGTAGTCGCTCAGGCCGATGTGCTCGAACATGCCCCGTCCTTCTCCGAAGGGATGGGATGCCTCGTAGAAGCCGTTCATCTTGTAGTAGGCGAGCTGGCTCATCGGCTCTGTCGGGTGGTCGTGGCACTGGGCGCAGCCTATGTCGGTGCCGAGGAAAACATTGGTCATCGCCTCGTAGCCGGCGAGGCGGTTCTTCGCATCGCGCTGGTAGAAGCCGATGGCGGGGTCGTCCCACATGCGGCCTTCCGCTTGCAGCATCTGGCGCGTCCACTCGTTGTAGTGGATATTCTCCCGTATGGATTTCTTGAGGTAGTGGAACCAGGAGTCCTGCTCGTTGCCGCCTTGTTTGGAATTGCCACGGAAGACTTTCACCCAGTAGTTGAACTGCCGGGAAACGTAGGCATCGGAACCGGAGAGATACTCGATCAGGATGGCGCGCTTGTCGGGATTGCTGGATTTGAGAAACTGCTCGGCTTCGGGAACCGAGGGGTTGCGGCCCGCGAGTTCCAAGTAAACGCGGCGGAGGAAAGTAGCGTCCGTGATCTCAGTGTTGCGCTTGAGGCCGCGTTTTTCGAGGGCTTTTCCCACCACCGCGTCCAGCTCTGCGGCAGCGGTTTTGATTTCCGCAGCGACTTTTTTCTTCCCCAGCCCGGAAACGAGTTTCTTTTCCGGATGGGAGTATTTCTTAAAGTTTCCGATGGAGGCACCCTCTTTAATCCAGGTTTCCAGCAGGGCGATCTGCTCCTTGTCGAGAGGCGTCCCCTTGTCCTCGGGGGGCATGATATCGGGATCGCCGGGAGGCATTTTCACCAGCTCCAGCACCCAGTCCCATTCAGTATCCTCAGCCACTTTCGCAAGATCCTCCGCAGTATCGAAGGCGACTTTTCCCTTGGGCTTCTTGATCGCCGCGCTGTGGCACTCAAAGCAATTCTTCTCGAAAACGGGAAGGATCTGTCTTTCGAAATCAACGGCGGCAGACGCGCAGGCGATGCCGAGGGCTGTGAGAATGGTGGTGAAACGGAGAATCATGCGAGTCTTATCTGATACGGGGTATGGCCACGGAACATACACCATTTTGACCGGTTTGGCATTGTCCGATCGGACAATAGGGAAAACGGTAAATTTCATTGACGGGTTTCTGGGGGGGGGGAGACTCGGGCGTGATGAAAAACAAACATCTTGTTCTCCCGTTGGCCACATTCTCTCTTTCTCTACCAGTTCAGGCTGCAGTTGTCGCCCAATCCTTTGATTTCGGTAGCGATCCTGGCAAAGACGGAGCTGGTGGATTTACCACAACGCCAAGCGCAGCATGGGGCACTCAGGCGGACAGCCTTCGATACACCAGGAACAACGACACCGGAGGGGGTAACCAGAACGCCTTTGCCTTGCGGCAGTTTACATCATTGGGAGGCCAGGATTTTACTGTCACCTCTGAGGCTACGTTGATAAACCAAGGAGCCTCGACAGCAGGAAATGCTGATCGTTTCGGACTTGCGCTTTTCTCCCCGACTTCACCGGGTTCGGGCGATGGCATCAACTTGATTCTGCGCAATATCGGTCGCCCTAGAACCGGCACTCCGCAAACCGACGGACCCCTCATTGGAATCTACAATGGAGTAAATGGCTCATCGCTAGCATCCCAGCAGTGGCTTGGATCAGTCGCAGCTGGCACGCGCTACACTTTTACTTCCGATGTGGTGTATTCGGGGGCGAATTTTGATGTGACCTTCACCCTCTCCGACGGAACCGTCTCCCAAGACGTCACTTCCACATTCGCGGCAGCAAGCTTCACGAACGACAACTTTGGTTTCGGCTCCCGCACGACTTCCGGGCTAATAGTAAATTACGATACTTTCGCCGTAGCTGCGATCCCGGAGCCGACTTCGGCTTTGTTGCTTCTTGGAGGCCTCGGCGCACTCGCACTCCGCCGCCGTAGATAGACGGTAGGTAGATACATTCTTCCCCCGCTTCGGTTTCCCCGGAATGGGGCTTTTTTGTTTCCGCGATCCGACGGAGCCAATATGGAGAAGCGTGCTTCCAGCCGCTAGCGAAGAATCGAGAACGGTTCGCCAGTCCTCCGCTAGCGGCTGGAAGCACGCTTCTCCTTATTCCAACGCGGAGACGAGCTGCGCGGCAAGACCCATACCTACAGGGAAGATCTCGCGGCGGTTGCCCATGGCGGCGTTGCCACGGTTGCTGGGGGTGCCCATGGTGAGAAGGCCGTCCGGGGTGAGGTATGGCTTCAGGCCGGCGAGGGTTTTGCGGGCGGCGGTTTCGGCCTTTTCCGGAAGGATGCCGTGCTTCGCTCCGAGGGCGAGGGCGGCGGCGATGCCAGCGGAGCCGGAGGTGTCGATCTTCTGATCGGGATCGTCGAAAAAGTTTCTCCAAAGGCCGTCCGGGAGCTGGTGGCTGATGACGAAGTCCATGACGGTCACCGCCTCGGCGCGGAGGTCGGCGGTGTCCAGACCCTCGGGCGCCTCCGCAACAGTGCGGATGAGGCCAAGGTAATACCAAGTGATCCCACGCGCCCAGTTCTTCATTTTCCAATTTCCGTTCACATTGCGCAGATAGATGTTTCCCTCCGGATCTTTCAGAAGGTTCACGCGGAGGCGGATTTGTTCGAGTGCGCCGTCGGCGAGCTGTCTGTCGCCGCGCTGGTTGGCGACGCGCATCATCGGGAAGGCGATGGTGTAGGAGCCTTCCGCGCTGCAAGTGGTGGCGTCCATGATGACACCTTTGCCAAAAGGTCCTTTGGCGCGGTGCCGGTTCCAGAAATCGAGCGCGGTTTCGAGCGAGGGGTGATCGGGTCTGGTTCGTGCGATGGCGGCGACGGGTAGGGTGCCCTCGATGGTGTGGAAGCCGTTCCTGATGGGGCGGGAGTGGGTGTCCTCGTAGTCCAGGTGCTTCGCGGTGAGGAAAAGGTCGAGGCGGTTTTCCAGCGCGGTACCGTAGCCTTTCTCTGGAAACGCCCCGGCAAGGTCCTGCGTGCCAACGAGAGCGCAACCTTCCATCCAGCCGAAGGGTTGGATGGTTTCGAGGCCGGCCATGCGCTTCATGAATTCTTCCCAAGGAGAGGTCCCGCTGGCGGCAAGAATGTGCGGGCGGAGGATGACGGGGGTCTTTTCAGAAGTTGGCGAGAAAAGGAAGAAAGGAGCGGTGCCTTCGGTGCGGGTGATGCGGAGGCCTTTGGCGAGGATCTGCTCGGCATCGCCGCGGGAGAGCGGGAGTTCGACGACAAGCAGCACGGAGGCGAAGGAGACATCGAGTTCGCCGAGAGTTTTCGTGGAGCCGGGCAAGGAAAGTGAAAGGCGCGTTTTCTCCCTGCATTCCATGCCGACGGTCAGGCGTAGGGCTGGGGAACTGGCGTCGGGCGATGGGGTGCCGGTCCATTTCAGGATGGTTTCCCCGGGACCGCCTGCGGGCGGGATGGCGATGGTTTGCCATCCGAAGGGGGCACGGCGGTTTTCCGGAACGGCGATCTCCGGAGCGGTTGCGGAGGTAGCCGGGAGGTGGTGGGCGGACCCGGCCGACAAGGAGTCCGTAAGAAGGATGGCAACGAGAAAAATCAGGGCGCGTAGTTTTCCTAACATCGATTCAGCTGGCTGGTGTGAGTGGACGACTTGGAGGGCTGTCAGGTTGGTGCTGAAACAGGTAGTCATGTGGATCCCGTGCAATGTGGTTAGCTGAACTCGAACATACACTCTTTTTCTCGGAATTCGCATTGTCCGATCAGACAATGCGGCAAGGCCGACAGTCGCACGGATTCTCGAAACAGGCCACGCCCCAACGGTCGCACGCGGGCTTGCGTCCTCAGCCACGGAGAGCTGCCTTCAGGCGGAGTATGAAAGGGATGGTGGTGGCGGGGCGGCGACCTGGGATTGCCGCCGCCGGGGCAAAAAAATACCGGGAGTTGCAGGCTCCCGGTATTTCGGATGAAGGAAATCAGGCGCGGCGGCGGCGGAGGAGAGCGAGGACTCCGAGAGCACCGAGAAGTGCGGTGGACGGCTCGGGGACTACCTCTCCGTTCACGATGACATTGTCGAACCGGACGGCACCGCCTTGGTTGGCGGCATTCGTCGTGCCCGCCGTTGTGGTGGCGAAGCCATAGAACCGGAACGTCACATTCGAGGTGGTGAGTCCCGTCCCGCCGACACCGCCGGTGGGTACCTGGTCGTTCAGAGTGAAAGGCCCGTTGTTAACGAGTACGCCAGATGTGGAGGAATTCGTGTCGTCGAGGGTGGTGGTTCCCGCAAGCATGTTGGTGGCGAAGCCGTCGAAGCTGTAGCGGACTTGCGCACCGCGGACCAGAGCGGCGCTGGTCAGGTTGCCACCGCTGGCGAAGCCCACGCTGATATTCTGAAGATCGATCCCGCCGATCGGGGTGGTCAGCACGAACTGAACATAGCCGGTGTCGGTGCCTCCGCCCACGACGATCTGGCTAGCTACGCCGGCATCATAGCCTTGGGCGGTACCAGTGGGGGTGGAGACGGTCGATGCGTTCGTGTTCGTGGTAAGCGTTGTCGAAGGATCCTGGCCGGCGGTCCCTTCCGAGCCACCTCCTCCCGTGAAGGAGTTGGCAGTATTGCCTGATAGCAAGACACCTCCTGTGGGTGCCAGCGTGGGGGTAGCTAAGGTTCCGAAGTCATAGCTGAGAAGGACGGCGGCGTGGCCGGTGGTCCCGAGAAGAGCCGAGGCTCCGAGTAGTGCGAACGATTGCATGATTTTTTTCATACTTCTGATGCGATGGTGGTTTGGTTGCTATCAGGGACCCGGAAGAAATATTTTCCTCACTCGGTCCCATTCGCGTCAGGTTAAGCCGTAACGCACTGATGATAAGTTAGATACGTCAAAATAAATCGAGAAAAACATTGACAAGGTGAGCAAGCCGGCAAGCTCGGAATGCTTACAACTCCACCTGCCGGCCGCTCAAAAATCATCCTGCCGGATCTCGACCCGATCGCAACCAAAACTTCCCTTGTTGTCAGGGAATCGCCCCGCTTCACCCCCGGAGGCTTCATGCAATCTCTTCTCTCCGCAGTGGTTACCGGCAAGGCATCCTTCAACCAGCTCGTGGGTGATCTCAAGGACAGGGTTCCACTCGCCATGTCCCGCCAGTCCATGCACGAACGCATCGGCGCTGCCTCCACCGCATTTCTCATGGCCGTCCTTTCCGACCTGACAAAACAACGCTTCGCCCCTGCCGCAAAAGCCCTGGAGGGCGGCGCGATCCGGCGCATGCTCATCGAGGACGCATCCGGCCAGGTCATGCCGAAATCCAACGCGGAGAAGTTCCCCGCCCACGGCAACCATCACGGCCCGACCGCCGGAGTGAAGATCGATCTCGCCTACGACCTGCTCTCCGGCCAAGTGGTTTCCCACAGCCTGCACCTCGCCACCGAGCAGGACAAAACCATCGGCAGAGACCTCGTGGATCTGCTTCTTCCCGGCGATCTGGTACTCCGCGACATGGGATATTTCAGCATAGGGGAATTCAAAATCATCGAGGTCGCAGGAGCCTGGTGGCTCACCCGCCTGCCCCTCAATGTCGGGGTTGTCCTGGAGGACGACACCCCCATCGAATCAACCCTGAAAAGGAGCAAACAGGACATCATAGACCTGCCGTGCAAGGTCGGGGAGGAGAAAAAAGCCTGCCGTTTCGTAGCCCTGCGCGCCACCCGTGAAGTGGCCGCAGCCCGACTCAGGGAACGGAGGAAGAAAGCAAAGCAAAGCGGCCGGGTGCCCTGCGCCAAAGGATTGGTGCGCGACGGCTGGCACCTCATGCTGACCAATCTTCCCGTGGAACTAGCCGATGCAAGGAAGCTTGCAACGATCTACCGTGCACGGTGGGCGGTGGAAATCCAGTTCCGCGCCTGGAAGCAATCCCTCAACCTGGGCGAGGCACTCAAGCGCAAGAGCGGCACCCACCACATCCATGCCATCGTCCTGGCGGCAATGATCGCGCACCAGCTCGGGATGAAGATGGCCACGGCCATGACGGAGCGAATCGGGCGGGCGGAGCTGAGTTATGAAAAACTCTACGACATACTCGGCAACCAGTTGGTGAAAGTCCGGGAATTTTCCCAACTGGCGCTATTCGATCCCGACGACCGCCACATCAAACGGGATAAACGAACGCGGAAATCCCCAATAGAATCAGGCATCATCGCCTTAACCTGACGCGAATGCACTCGGTCCCAAAGAGCGAATTTGAGTTTTACATAGCTGATAGCAAGTAAAATCAGACCGCGATTCCATACCGACCCGGTCCGGTCCCCGGGGAATCGAATCATTGGCGGGGCGGTTCGCGTTCCACCCGGTTCACCAAGTGAATTCCAGACTGGAAATGCGGAGGGAGGAGATGTTCGCGGCTGCTCCCTTGGCGGTGAGGGTGACCGACTGGTTTTTCGGATCGTGGATGACGGGGACGGAGGCGGGATTGCGACCTTGGTTGGCGAAAATTTCGAGGGAACCCCGGTCGGCGAGAACGCGGAGTTGGAAGCTGCCGTTTTCCGAAGGGATGAGGGCGATGGTTTCTTTTCCGCAGGTGAGAGTTTTCTTGCCTGGGTCGTAGATGATTTCCGTGCCTCGGATATCGATCGAAAGGGATCTGGAACCCTTCGGATCGAGGGTGAGATCGAGGTCCAGGAATTCGCTTTTGAGATCGAGGGTTGTTTCCCTATCGGCTGGAAGATTGAGATCGGTTCTTTCGATGGTTTCGTTGCGGAGATTTTCGATTTCCCGGGCGGGGGAGGCGTGGAGGCGAAGCCGTCGGGTGTTTCTCTCAGGGCAAGTTCGACAGGCACTGCCATCTGCTGGCTGAAGGGCATGCCGGGGAATTCCGTTCCCCTGGCCCAGCCGATCTGGATCAGGCGGTCGTCCGGGGTGTTGTTGTAGAGCTGTGACGCGTAGAAGGAACCCTGCCAGAAGCGGGTTTTCCCGGTGCTGTCGGGGACGAATGTCATTCCATCGAAAGTGCCGACGAGGTATTCGGTATCGGCCCCGTACATGATCCATTTGGTCTCGCCGGGTTTGCCGTCGATGGGGATTTCGAAAAGTTCCGGGCATTCGTAGAAATCCGGGTTCTCGCTTTCGAAGGTCCAGTTCTTCAGGTCCGGCGAGCGGTGGATACGGATGGATTTTTTCCCGTCGTCCTCATTGTAAACGGCCATGACCCAGTGCTTCGAGGGGGCGTGCCAGAAGACCTTGGGGTCGCGGCCCTTGTGTTTCACGACGGGGTTGTTTTCGTAGAACGCGAAGGTTTGCCCGCGATCGAGAGAGTAGGCCATGACCTCGCCTAGCCCGGTATCGGTGAAGGGGGTGACGAGCGCGCCCTTTCCCCAGCCGGAGGTGTTGAGCGAGTCGATGACGGCGCTGCCGGAGAAAGCCATGCCACGGGTGTCGGCACCGGGAAAGAAAACGTCGCCGAGTTCTTTCCAACGGAAAAGATCCGAGCTGACGGCGTGGCCCCAGTGCATGTTGCCCCATCTGATGCCGAATGGGTTGTGCTGGTAGAAGAGGTGCCAGATACCGTTTTGGAAAACGAGGCCGTTGGGGTCGTTGAGCCAGCCGATTTTCGAGGTGAAGTGGAAGCCGGGGCGATGTGCCTCGAGGTAGACGTTGTCCGCGTCTGGGAGTTCGGGGGCGGGGATGAGTTTTCGGAGAGCGGCGTCGGCTTCGGGCATGGAGCCGGTTCTGATGACGATTTCTTTCCCGATGAATTGGCGAAGATCGCAGACGGCGGTGAAGTCGATGTCCTCCCCGGTGGCGAGTTCGGCGGTGAAGGTCCGGATCAGGTCCTTTTCGTGAAAAACCTGGAAAAGGACTTTCGGCGCGCCGTTCTTGATCGGGACGTGGAGGTAGCGGTGGTTTAGCTGGAGTCCGCGGATGCCGACGACAGATTGCTTCGGTTTGTCCGCCAAGGTGATCTGATCGATGGTGATGTGTCCCCAGCCACCGGTGGCTTGATCGACGATGCGCAGGCTTGCGGATTTTCCTTGGAAAGGAGAGAGGTCGAGCGTGTCCCAGTTCAGGTTTTCAGAACCGCCGGGTTTGTCGTTCGTGCCGGTGGCGGAGAGGACGGGCTTGCCGTCGATGAGGAGTTGGAGCGCGAGTTTTTCCAGATCCTTTCCGCCGCCGATGAGGAAGTTCAGGTGCTTGTGGTTGATGGTGAAGGTCGGGCTGGTGAGGGTGCCCGTAGTGCCGTCGCCGCCGTGGTAGCTGTTGGCGAAGCTTTTCCCCTCGAAGCCGGAGATATCCATCTGACCCTTGAGTTTTCCTGCGGCCGGGCCGTCTCCGAACGCTTTTCCGGTGGATTTCCATTCGCCGAAGGAGGGTGATTCGAAGTCGGCGAGAATTATGTCTTCTCTGGCTTGGACCAGGGTGGGGAGGAGTAGCGCGAGGATCAGGGGCTTCATGATGACGAGTGATGAGTGGGGGAATGTGTCGGAGGGCGAAAATTTGCGGTTTTTATACTTGGGTGGCGATGGGATGTTTTCGGAAAGTTGTCGGGGCCGGTGGGGTTGGGGAAGACCGGGTGAAGGGTTTTCGATTCTTTGCTAGCGGCGGGACGTGTGATTCTTCACATTCGTGAGCGATGAAAAATCCGGTCAAACTTCCCGCGCGCTGTGGTCTTTCCGCTCTCTCGGGTATGATGTATGCCGGGGCGTTTCCGCCGCTCGACCAAGGTTGGATGGTGTTTCCGGGGGTCGCCGGGCTGTTGTTGGCGATTCGAGGTGAGTCCGGGAGCCGTGCGCGTTTGCTAGGATTGGTGCACGGGTTCGCGGCTTTCGGGATCAGTCTATCGTGGCTGTGGAATCTTTTCGGAACGACGGCGATTTTTCTCTGGTGCGTGCTGGCTCTGTTCACCGGCCTGTTCGCGGACATGCAGGGCCGGGCGGTTGCCAAGGGTATTGGTGGCTATCGGCTGGCGGTTTTCACCGCGGCGAACTGGTGCGCGCTGGAATTCATCCGCGGGGAGATTTTTCCTCTGAAGCTGCCGTGGATGACGGCGGGACTCGCCATGGGGCCGAATGTTCTGCTTCCTTGGGTCGGGGTTTACGGGGTGGGTTTCGTCGTCCTTTTTTCGGTGGGGTGCGCGTTTTCAAGCAAACGGATCGTGGCCTCCGTGCTTGCGGGCCTGGTTTTCGTGGGGACGTTTTTCTGGAAGCCGCGTCCTGAGGCGGTCTCCGGAGAGGACGGCTCGGTGGCGGTGGCCGGGTTGCAACTGGAAGGAGTTTCGATGACGGAATTTCTCAGGGGGACCGAGGGGATGCGGGGCGTCCCCGATCACGTGGTGTGGCCGGAATACTCCGTTCCTTTCGATGTGCGGGAGAATGAGAGGGACTGGAATCTGCTACTGGACCTGTGCCGGGAGGAGCGGATCACGCTGACTTTCGGGACCCAGGCGCGGCCGGGGGGAGGGGACGAGTGGCGGAACATCGCGCTGACGATGGATGGGACCGGGGCGCTCGGGGAGCATACGAAGAATCATACCGTGCATTTCTTCGATGACGGGACGCCGGGAGAGATCGCCGTTCCGGTAGACACACCGCACGGCAAGGTCGGCACGCCGATCTGCTTTGATATGGATTACGCCGATGTGGCGCGTGCGATGACTGCGGCGGGCGCGGAGTATTTCGTGGTGCCGACGATGGATGCGGAATCCTGGAGCGCGCGCCAGCACGATCAGCATGCGGAGCTTGCAAGGGTGAGGGCGGCGGAGAACGGTCGCTGGGTTTTCGTTGTGGCGACTTCCGGGGTTTCCCAGTTGATCGATTCAGCAGGGCATGTCCACGAGCGGCTCGGGGCGATGCGGCAGGGGCGGATCTCCGGGATTCTGAAGCGTGAGAAAGGGCTGACCGCCTATACCCGGGTGGGGTGGATGTTTCCGTGGTCCGTGCTGGGTGGGGCGGTGATCTGCTGGATACTGGTGATGCTTCCGGTGCGGAAACGGCGCGAAGCCGCGGATTGAGGTCCGCGTTCCCTGATGGCGGGCGCGGGTCCTATTCCGGGACGGCGCGCTGGGACGAACTCGCCTGCGAGGGGTGGACGATCTGGAAAAACATTTTCGGGGAATCCTCGATCGGGGCGGGAAGGCTGAAAGTATGGGGTGAGGTGGCGTTTTCCGCGGCGACGACTGGCAGCGGATTCTCACTGAGGTCGGTGCCAGCGAGGATGGTGAAAGGGCCGGTCAACGGGGAGTCCCATTTCAGGGTGGCTTGTTTGGCGCTACGATCCAGGCTGATGGAGGAGATGGTGAGAGCGGGCACGGCGTCGACGAAGAATACCGTGTCCTGGTCGAGCCGGACGGAGGTGGGCGGGTTGGCCTGGGTGGGCCGGAGTCCGGTGCCGTAGAGGGTATCGAACTCGCCGGAGCGCCGGATCTGCTCGATGGCGGGATCCGGTGTGGCGGCTGCCGATGAGTAGGAGATGAGGCGGAAGCGGCTGGCACTGGGGGAGGCGGTGTCGGGCCGGGCGGAGCCGATGAGGAAGGCGTATTCGGAACCGCCTTTCAGCATGCGCGAGGAGGGGTCGAGGTTCTCGTAGTCGAGGGTGATGTAGTCGCCTGCGGTGAGGTTTCCGGGAAGGGTGCCGTTGGCGTGGAGAAGGCCCGAGAAGCCACCGGTGGTCTGGGAACCATCGTAGCTGAAAAGGTCGAGCGCGACAGGCAGGCCGTTGGCTCCCGACTCTATGCCATCGCCGATGCGGAAGGTGATTTTGCGGACGACCCAGTCGTGATGGGTATCCGGAACGGGGAAGGTGGAGCCGCCGTCATCGTCGTCTCCGGGGGAGCGCCAGCGGATGGACGTGCCGCCGAGATTCGGGGCGGGCGTGGGATGGTAGGACGCGATGATGTTGCCGGCGGGCGGGTTGGCGGAGCGGGAGATGTTGAGCATCGGTTCGGCGTTTCCCGGGGTGTCCGCGGCCTCGATGATGAAATATAGGTCGCGGTAGGTATCGACATCCGGGTAGCCGAGGGTGGAGGGAGGGATGGCGATGCGGTCCTCCATTTCAGGCGGGAACTCGGAGGAAATACGGCCGGCTTCGACATCGGCGGGATCGTTCACATCACGGATGAAGACGTTTTCCCGGTCCTGGTTCGAGCCGCCAGCGGCGGATGGTGTGGCCGTCGGGATACACATCCTGGAGTGTGCCGTCCGGGACGATGTTCTTATTGGAAAGGGGGATGTTGCGATTGACACCTTCGGGAGCGGGTTCGTCGAACATGAAGAGGATCGCGTATCTGGTTTCCGGCTCCAGGAAGATCTGGCTGGATCCGGTGAATTCCCAGCGCAAGTAGTCGTTCAGATCCAAGGTATCCGGGACGATGCCTCCGCTTGCGAGGTGGACGTGCTCGTAGGTTTCCCCTTCGATGAAATCGTCGCTGAAGTGCATGGAGGGCCAGCGGAACCGGTTGTTGATGTCATTGGGATCGTGCGGGTAATCGGTCGCGTAGGTGGACCATTGCGCGTTGGTACAGGGGCCGCGGTAGGATCCGCCGCCATTCCAGTTCGAGGTTCCGTTGGGGGAGGTGGTGGCGACTTGTGCGGCATCGATGTAGCGGGTCGTGCCGTTGTTGTTGAAGGCCGGGGTGCCGGTGACTTTCATGATCTGGATGGAGACCTTGGCATTGGAGGGATCGCCACCTCCCTTCACATCCACGGGCTGGAGGCGGACGGTGACGGCACCGAGCTTGAAGCCTTCCGGGCCGGTTTTGAAGACTTGGCCGAGATCTCGGTCCCGGTAGAAATACTTCGCATCGACGCCTCCGTTCTCCGCTCCCTTGTTGTATATCCAGTCATCGGTTTTGGAAGGGGCGCCTGTACGGGGAGAGTAGTAACGGAAAGAGGTGGGACCGCTTTCGTCACGCTGGAGTTGTTGGATTTTCACGGATTCGCCGGAGGGAGGGCCGGGGACTTCGGAGACGATCAGGCCGCCGATGGCAGGGGTGGCGGCGAGACAGGTGGCCAGGGAAACTGCGAAATTGGCTGGGATTTTCATGATAGGAAGGGGCAGATGGTTCGGTGGGAAGGAGGAGTGTAGGATGGTGATCGTTCAAAGGGAAGAGGGGAGTGTCAACGGGGAAGGTCGGTGCGGAGATCCCGCATATTTGTCCGAATCCGAGGTTCCCCTGATGCCGTGATGCGAGTGAGCCGAAAGTGTGGCCCCCGACGTTGGAGCCAAGGGCGGATGTCGGTGACCGAAAGGAAGCCGGATAGGATGAGGGCGGGGCGTTGATCCAAGTGGCCGAGTGCGGTGGAGAAGAAGAAGGTGGTGCCGAGTGAGAGGTGAGAAGGGAAGGACTCCGACGGTTTATTTCAGGTTGGCGAAGACTTTTTCGAGCGGGATGCCTTTGGTTTCCGGGACCAGGGTGAGGACCCAGAGGAGTTGGAGGACCATCATGACCGCGAAGAATGTGAAGATGTAGGCGGGGGCGAAAGCTCCGGCGGCGATGGGGAAGGCGAGGGTGATGAGCGCGGCGAAAATCCAGTGGGTGGAAGTGCCGAGGGATTGGCCGGCGGCGCGGTGGCGATCGGGGAAGATCTCTGAAATGAACACCCAGATGACGGCACCTTGGCCGATGGCGTGGGAGGCGATGAATGCGAAGATGCTGAAGGGAACGAGGGCGTAGTTTTCCGTGTGGAAGGACCAGGCGCAAAGGCCCAGTGAAGCGATGTAGCCGAGGGAGCCGATGACGAGCAGTTTTCTCCGGCCGATACGATCGATGAGCCATAGGCCTACGAAGGTGAAGATGAGGTTGGTGAAACCGATGCCGATGGATTGCAGTAGGGCGGCTTTTGAGCCGAGGCCGGTCATCTCGAAGATGCGGGGGGCGAAGTAGATGATGGCGTTGATGCCGGAGAGCTGGTTGAAAAACGCGATGAAAAAGGCGAGAGAGATGGGTTTGAGCAGGGTGCGGCTGAAGAACGAACGGGCGGGACCGGTATCGGAGGCTTCGGCGGTGAGGGTGATTTCGGTGGCGCGCAGGTCGGCGACCTCGGGTGTCATTTCGGGATCGAGGCGGCGTAGGATTTCAGTGGCTCGGGCGCGCTTTCCACGCGCCAGGAGCCAACGCGGGCTTTCCGGAAGAGTGAGGGAGGCCAGAGTATAGAAGAGAGCGGGGATGGCCTCGATGCCGAGCATCCAACGCCATGCGGTGGTTGTATCGAGGAATTTCCCGATCAGGAAGTTCGAGAGAAACGCGACGAGGATGCCGGCGACGATATTGAACTGGTAGAGGCCTGTGAGGCGGCCGCGGCGCTCGGCGGGTGCGATCTCGGATATGTATAGTGGAGAGACCACGGTGGAGATCCCTATGCCCATGCCACCGATGAAACGGGCGACCATGAAATCCCACGGGCCGGTGGCGAATCCCGACCAGACGGCGGAGACGAAATAAAGAAGGCCGATGGCGACAAGGGTGTTTTTTCTGCCGAATTTTTCCGTGGGCCAGCTCCCGATGATCGAGCCGAGGACCGTGCCCCAGAGCGCCATGCTGATGGCGAGACCATGGATGCCATCGCTGAGCCCCCAGAGCGACTGGATGGTTTTTTCCGCACCGGAAATCACCACCGTATCGAAGCCGAAGAGGAGTCCACCGAGCGCGGCGGTGATGGAGCTGCGGAGGAGGACGGAGTTTTTCTGACCAAGATTCATCTTCATCGAGACTATGCCGGTGGTCGCATCAGGGAAGAGGAAAACTACCCGGTGATTTTGTGTCCTGCGGTTTCCGGTTGCGGCTCCGCGTATGCACGTGTTACCCGGACGCATCGAGGTGGCAAGGGGGTGAACCGAAAGGTCCCGGGAGTGGTGATTGTCATGCCCCATGTCAGCGGGGTCTGCAACCATTAAGGGGAATTGTCCTATCTCGATCCAAGCACGAGACGCAGTTTTCTCTGGAATACGAAAGGATCAATTTCTCCGCAAATTTTGCTGGATTAGGTAAAGAACCTCTGTAGTTCTTGCGGTGGGCCGGAACGATGAAGGGTATTTTGGCAGACCGGGGTTCAGCTAACAAGATACAACTAACGTTATGAAAACTAAACTATCAATCATCACCGCATTTGCTGCGGCCATAGGCGGCGTTTCAGCCGCATCAGTCATTAATGTCGATTTCCAACCAGCAGGCCGGGCGAACGCGGTTTCTTACTCGGGCCAGGCGGCTGCTCCAGGTGCCGGCAACACTTGGAACACGGTCGCCGTTACCACGGATTCGGCTGCCAGTTTCGGAGGTAACGGAGGTTTTCTCACCGCGGATGTCAGTGGGATGGCCTTGGTGGATTCGGATGGTCTCGCGACCGGGGTAACACTGAGCGTCACCAACGGCAATTCGACCACTGCGGACTCCAACGGCGCATTCGCCTCAGGAACGGGAGTGCCCGCGATCGCACCTGGTCAGTATGACTTGATGCGCGACTATCTCATCGCGTTCAACGGCAGCACCCAGACGATCACTCTGGGGGGGCTGTCTGCCGGGACTCTTTATACCCTCTATCTTTATGGGGGCGGCCCCCAGTCTGCTGCTTCTGACGATCCGGGGAACAGATCCACCATCTTCGTAGCAACCGGATCCAACAGTGGGACAGGTTCCACAACTGGCGCCGTGGTAGGAAACGGGCTGGTAAATGGAGAGGATTACACGGTCATCAGCGGACTTCTCGCGACTGCCGGTGGGGATATCTCCATCACCTACACCCGCAACGGAACCGCTGGTGAGGGAGTCTTCAACGGACTTCAGATCGTTCCCGAGCCGTCTTCCGCTCTGCTTCTGCTGGGTGGCTTCGGTGCCGTGGTTGTGCGTCGCCGCAGGGCTTGAACCACGGGTGTTTCATTTCCACCTCCCTGTTGCCTAGCGACAGGGAGGTTTTTCATTTTGTGACAAAAGGAGGTGTGCTGCTTTTTATGCAGACCCGTTCGCTCTTTACACATCGCCCCAGTGTAAGCTGAAATTCCCCTGTTATGCCACTGACCATCAAACCAAAATCCGAATGCACTTTTGACCAGATTTCCCTCGGGGAGGTGATGCTCCGGCTTGATCCCGGCGAGGGCCGAATCAGGACGGCCAGAAATTTCCAAGCATGGGAAGGCGGCGGCGAATACAATACCTCGCGCGGTCTGAGGAAGTGTTTCGGTTACAAGACGGCGGTGGTGACGGCTTTCGTGGATAATGAAGTGGGCCGTCTGATCGAGGATTTCATCATGCAGGGTGGGGTCGCCACGGATTTCATCCAATGGCGCGAGGACGATGGCATCGGGCGTTCGGTCCGGAACGGTCTGAACTTCACGGAGCGTGGCTTCGGGATCCGGGGCGCTGTGGGAAATCCGGACCGTGGCAATACCGCCGCCTCCCAGTTGAAGCCTGGCGATGTGGATTGGGATCATATTTTCGGGGGACTCGGTGTGCGGTGGTTCCACACGGGCGGCATTTATGCGGCTCTTTCCGAAAGCGCGGCTGAGATGACGATCGAGGCGGTGAAGGCGGCGAACAAATACGGGACCATCGTTTCCTACGATCTGAACTACCGGCCTTCCCTATGGAAGACCATCGGCGGCCAGAAGAAAGCACGTGAAGTGAACCGCGAGATCGCGAAATACGTGGATGTCATGATCGGTAACGAAGAAGACTTCACCGCTTCGCTAGGCTTCGAGGTCGAGGGCGTGGATCACAATATTTCCTCCATCCCGCTGGATGCTTTCAAAGCGATGATCGAGACGGCGGTGAAAGAATTTCCGAACTTCAAAGTCGCGGCCACAACCCTGCGCGCTGTGAAAACCGCGACCATCAACGACTGGGCGGCGATCCTCTGGCACGACGGTGAATTCCAAACGAGCCGGAACTATGACGACCTGGAAATTCTCGATCGCGTGGGCGGTGGTGACTCGTTCGCCTCGGGGCTTCAGTTCGGTTTCATGGAGTTCAACGACGCGAAAAAAGCGATCGAATACGGAGCGGCTCACGGTGCGATCGCGGCGACGACTCCTGGCGATACATCGATGGCCACACGGAAGGAAGTCGAGAAGCAGATTTCCGGAGGTGGTGCGCGGGTGGTGCGGTGAAGAATTTCCAAGCTCAAATTCCGACAACCAGGGAAGAGGTGGAAGATGCCGGACCCAAAGCGCCGGGTGCGCTTCCAAACCGTCCGTGGGTGATCCGCGATAATGGATGATCCGTGGGCTGATCCGGTTGACTGTGGCCACTGACCAATCACTCGTCAGAATCCAAGGGTCGAGTCGGGAAGCCATCCGATGAGCGTTTTTTTGTCGGGACAGGTATGCCCGGTCTCCCCATGCTGCCGCCGTGCCGGACACAGAGGAGATCACCCAGAAACCACCGAACTTGCGTCAGGATCTTACGGTTCTGATGAAAGTGCGGCTCAATTTTTTCGTGCTGGTCACGACGTTTTTCGGATACCTGCTGGCCAGGAAGGGTGTTTCGATGGAATGGTTGACACTTTTCCATACGCTGGTCGGCACGGCCGCGGCGGCGTTTGGTTCCGCCGCGTTCAACCAGCTCATGGAGATCGACCTGGATCTGATGATGAAGCGCACGGCGGACCGGCCGCTGCCGTCGCGGCGGATGAATCCGGTGACCGCCTTCGGGGTCGGTTGGATACTTTCCGCGATCGGGATCATCCACCTGGCGGTGATGGTCAACGCGGAGGCGGCCTACCTGACCGCAGCGACCGTAGCGATCTATGTTTTCATCTACACGCCCATGAAGCGGATGAGCTCGATGAATACTCTGGTGGGTGCGATTCCCGGAGCGATCCCGCCGGTGATCGGCTGGGTGGGCGGCGGTGGAGGGATCATCGATCCGGAGGCGTGGTTCCTGTTCGGGATATTGTTTTTCTGGCAGCTTCCGCACTTCGTGGCGATCAACTGGCTGTGCCGCGAGGAGTATGAAAGCGCGGGCTACAGGATGTGGTCGAACGGGGACGCGAGCGGACGGCGGAGCGGGGTTCTCTGCGCTTTCTTCGCGGTGCTGCTCGCGGTGTTTTCCCTGCTGCCGGCGATCTGGGGATTTGCCAACGTGATCTGGTTGATCGGCGGGCCGATTTTCGGTCTGGCCATCGCGGCACTCGCGCTGCGGTTCATCCGGGATGGAGAGCGTGCCTCTTGCCGCCAATTGTTTTTCGCAACCCTCATTTACCTTCCCGTCGCCTTGACGGTGCTCTTGATCGCATGGAAACGATAGTTGGAAAGTTGATCGCAGTGGGGCGGGAGCTGGCGGACGAACTGCGTCCGCTGGAGTTTTCCGATCCGGTAACGCATACGTATCTGACGGTGGATTACGCAGCGGAGGGCTATGAGGGCTACTTGGGGAAATTCGGAGATTCCCGGAAGAAGACGCTGTTCCTGGGGATGAATCCGGGGCCCTATGGCATGGCGCAGACGGGTGTCCCGTTCGGGGAAGTGGTGATGGTCCGGGATTGGATGGGGCTTTCCCCGGAGATCGGAAAGCCGGAGAACGAACATCCGAAACGGCCGGTCACAGGCATGGAATGCCCGAAGTCCGAGGTAAGCGGGCGACGGCTCTGGGGATATTTTTCGGCGAAATTTCCCAAGGCGGAGGATTTTTTCAGAGATCACCTGGTCATCAATTTCTGTCCGTTGATCTGGATGAAGCATACCGGGGCGAACGTGACTCCGGACAAGATCAGGGCGGCGGAGATGGTGGCCGTGGACGCCGCTTGCCAGAAGCATTTGCGGAGATTGATCGAGATACTGGAACCGCGGTATCTGATCGGCGTGGGGGCGTACGCGGAGAAGAAGATGGCGTTGGCGAAGGAGGAGCTGGGAGCGGAGGGAACGGTGGGGAAAATTCTCCATCCGTCGCCGGCCTCTCCCGCCGCGAACCGGGGCTGGGCGGAGGCTGCGGAGAAGCAGCTCCGTGCGCTGGGGATTTTCTGATCGGGCGGACGGAGCAATATGGAGAAGGGTTTTGAAAACCCTTTGCGCCACCCCGGTCTTCGCTCCAGTCCTCCGTGAAGGGTTTTCAAAACCCTTCTCCATATTGCCTTCCATGGCGCGCTTGTCAGAGAGTGAGGGATAGAACAAGAGCGATCGCGAGGATCAGGCACAGAATTTTCCAGAGTAGCAGAGGATTGCGCTCGATCAGCGGAGGAAGTCCGGTGGTGGTCAGTGAGGGATCCGGCTGGCGCAGGTAGGTGAGAAACTCCGACATGCTTTCGTGACGGGCCTGGGGGAGGATGGACAGGGCTTTTTTCAGTGTGGCATCCATCCAGGCCGGGACCATGGGGTTGTGGACCAGGGCGCTGGTGTAGGAAAGACTGGCGAAATGCCGGAGCGTCCGGGCGCTGTCCCAACCGCTGGAAAAAGGATGTTTCCCGCCGGTGAGCAGATGGTAGGTGACGAGAGCGATGGAGAACATGTCGGCGCGTCTGCCGGGGGTGGTGCCGAGACGATACTCCGGGGCGGAAAAAGCGATCGTGCCGAGCGCGGCGTGTTGCTCGAAGGGGTTGTGGATTTCCGAAATTCCGCCGATGTGGCAGCTTCCGAAATCGATGATTTTCACGGTGCCCTCATGGTCGATGAGGATGTTGCCGGGTTTGATATCCTGATGGAAAGTATCCTTGCGGTGGAGGGCGCGGATACCGGAAACGATCCCGGCTGTGATCTCGATCACTTGGGAAACGGGTGGGCTCGGGTTGCGCTCCGTCCATTGTTCAAGGCTGATGCCATCCACGGATTCGAGGACGCAGTAGGAAAACGTTTGCGCGACGGGGCGGCGCACGGCTTTGACGAGATTTCGGTTATCGGTGCGCAGGGTGATCCATTCCTCGAGGGCGAACCTTTCGAGATAGGCGGGATCGTCCTGATAGAGGACGGAAGGGGTTTTCAGAACCAAGGGGCGGTCGTGATCGCGGGTATCGTGGACGAGGTAGAGCTGGGAATTCGGAGAGGCGGTGATGAGGTTCCGGACCTGCAATCCGTCGATGAGTTGGCCGGGGGAAAGGTCTGGCGGGAAGGGGAGGGTGGTGAGGCGGCGGTAGATATCGTCCTTGTCATCGCGGGGCAGGCATTCGATTTTCAGAATGAGGGCGGAGCGGTTGTCATCGCTGTGAGCGGTGGATTCGCCGAGGTTTCCGGCGATTTCCTCCATGGTTTTCCCCGAAGAAAGCTGGGCGTGGAAATCGGCGTGCGGGAGGAACTCGTGGATGCCGTCCGTGGTGAGCGTGAGGATGTCTTCCGTTTCGAGATTGACGGAGTGATAGTCGATCTGGGCGTGCGTCTCGATGCCGAGGGCGCGGGTGAGGTAGGATGTTTTCGGTCCGACCTGGGTCGAGTGGTCGCGGGTGATCTGTTCGGTTTTCCCCCTGCGGGTGAGGTAGAGCCGGGAATCCCCGATATGGAACACATGCGCGGTGCCGGATTTCAGAACGACGGCGATGAAGGTGGTCGCGCATCCGTGTTCGGCGGATCCGTAGCCGGTGCCCTGGGAGAAGAGCCAGCGGTTGATGGCGGTGAGGACACGCTGGGCGGCGGTTTTCACCTGCCAGGCTTCCGGTGTTTCGTAGTAGTCCGTGAGAAATGAACGGACGGCGGTTTCACTGGCCTCGCGGGCGGCGCTGGCTGCGGAGACGCCGTCGGCGATGCAGGCTACTATGCCTTTCGTAGCAAGCAGCGGGCCATAGGGAATTTCCAGGCCCAGGAAATCCTCGTTCTGCGGCTTCGGCCCGGGATGGGTGAAGCGGCCGCTGCTGATTTTCAGGTCTCCGCGCAGGTGCATTCCGGTATGGTCGGGGGTGGGGGGCGGGTGCCAAGTGCCAAGTGAGCCGTGGAAGATCTTGATCGTGGGGAAGAATTTTGAACCACGGAAAGCACGGAATACACGGAATGAAGATATGGTTTAGAGTTTGAGTTTTGAATTTTCAGATCATGTCACATCAATCAGTTGTACTGACCCGTCTTCGGCTACTTCTGACATGTGGCCCTGGGGCTCGGCCAGGAAGAAAGACGCGATGAAGCCTACGGTCGAGGAGGCGGCGATGATGGTGAAAAAGGTGGAGGCATCCACGAAAGAGTAGACGGTGAGGAAGGTGACACCGCCGACGTTTCCGTAGGCTCCGGCCATGCCGGCGATCTGACCGGTCATGCGGCGTTTGATCAGGGGGACCATGGCGAAGACCGCGCCCTCGCCAGCCTGGACGAAGAAGGAGCAGCACATGGTGGCGATCACCGCGAGAGCGACCGGCCACGTGGAGCCGATCTGAGCGAGCGTGAGATATCCGGCGGCGAGGCCGGCGAGGAGAATGAGCATGGTTTTCCTACGTCCGAATTTGTCCGAGAGATAGCCGCCGCCGGGACGGGCTGCGAGGTTCATGAAGGCGAATCCGGAAGCGAGCAGGCCGGCGGTGACGGGACTAAGGGAGAAAGTTTCCGCGAAAAACGAGGGAAGCATGGAAACCACGGCCAGCTCGGAGCCGAATGTGATGAAGTAGTTGATATCCAGAATGGCGACCTGCTTGAAGGAGTAGCGCTCGTGATCGGGAACACCGCCCGTCTTGAGCATGTCCGCGTTGACACGCCAGATCTGGCTTGTTTGGAAGATGAAGAGCAAGGTGAGGATGCCGTAGATGACATAGACCATGGTGGTCGGAAGCAGGTTCACACCGGTAGGAGAGAGTTTCCATGCGAGCACGGCCAGGGCGGCGAACATAGGAATGTTCATGAGGATGAGGAACCAGAAATCGCGCGGCGTGGAAACCTCGAGTCCGCCGGATTTCTTCGGCTTGAAATAGGTGGAACCCTTCGGCGTGTTGCGGGCGGATCTGTAGAAGAAGATGCCGTAGGAAAAGGCTACCACGGAGATGGATACGAGTGCGTATCTCCAGCCTTCCGCGCCGCCGAACAGCAGTGCGAGCGAGGGGAGGCCGATAGCCGCCGCAGCGGATCCGAAGTTCCCCCAGCCGCCGTAGATACCTTCCGCCAGGCCGACTTGTTTCGCCGGAAACCATTCTCCGACGAGACGGATGCCGATGACGAATCCCGCACCCACGAAGCCCATCAGGAAACGGGCGAGAGCCAGCATTTCAAAACTTTGTGCGAGGGCGAAAAACGTGCAGAGAACACCGGCGCTCATGAGCAGGAGCGAGTAGGTGACGCGGGGACCGTATTTGTCCACCAGGATACCGATGGCAATACGCGAGGGGATGGTGAGGGCGACGTTCAGAATGAGCAGGGCTTTCCACTGCGCGTCACTCATGCCGAATGTTTCGGTGATCGCTGCTTTGAACGGTGCGTGACTGAACCAGAGTGCGAAGGTGATGAAGAAGGCGATCCAAGTGACATGGAGCATCCGGATCGGTGGGGATTTGAAATCCAGGATGCGGAGTTTGTTATCTGTGCCGGGCGATTCGTTTGACATGGTGGTGTGTTGATTCGATGGCTGCCGCATGAAGTCCGGAAGGGATTTCCAAGTCGGTGAACCTGCTCCATGCAAATGCAGTGGCTATGCCAGAAAAATTCTGGCGAGATTCCGCTGATCGAACGTATTCATCCCCATGCTGAAACGGATTCAGGGGAGCGTTCCCTCAATTCGTTTGGAGGGTCCCGGTGAAGTCGTTCCCCAAGCCGTGTGAAGTGCGGATCAATCGGGATTTTGCACTTTCAGTGATGAGGATGGGCAGTAGGGTTCCAGCAATGAGCCTTCTGAAATCCCTTGCATTCTGTTTCGTGTCCGCGGCATCCGCCATTGCTGCCGAGAAGCCAAATATCGTCGTCTTCCTCGCGGACGACATGGGCTACGGCGATGCGGGTTGTTACGGAAGCCCTCTGATCAAGACACCGAATATCGACGGACTAGCGGCTGACGGGCTGCGGCTCACCTCGTTCGTGACCGGTTCATGGTGCGTGCCCTCCCGGACACAACTCATGACGGGGCGCTACATGCCGCGGGTAAAATTCGGTGGTGGCACGGGAGCTGATGGAACCGGCGGTCTGCCGGATTCGGAGGTAACTTTGGCGGAGGGCCTCAAGGCCGGCGGCTACGCCACGCACATGGTCGGGAAATGGCATCTCGGGTACAAAGAACAAGCGTTTCCTGCCCGTGAACCAAGGTTTCGACACGTGGTTCGGCCTGCCCTACTCGAACGACTATATGAAGCCTTGGGTGAAGACGGACGAGCCTCTCGGCCTGTATCGCGGGGAGGAAATGGTCGAGCATCCCTTCGATCAGGACCCGTTGACGAGTCGCTATACGGAGGAAGCCGTCGGCTTGATCGGAAAGAGCGAGGCGGATAAACCGTTTTTCCTCTACCTGTCCTACGCGATGCCGCATCTGCCTCTGGCCGTTTCGAAAGAGCGCAGGGGGAAATCGGCGGGAGGACTCTATGGTGATGTGATCGAGGAGTTGGATTGGAGCGTCGGCGAAGTGCTGGCGGCGCTGGAAAAGAAGGGCGTTTCAGAAAACACCATCGTCGTTTTCCTGTCGGACAACGGCCCTTGGACCAACAAGCCGCCGCGCATGTTGCAGGCGGGGATCAAGGAATGGGATTCCGGCTCGGCCGGGCCGTTGCGCGGTGCGAAAGCCATGACCTACGAAGGTGGACCCAGAGTTCCGGCGATCGTTCGCTGGACGGGGGAAATGGAATCCGGACGAGTCAGTTCCGAGCTGGTCGGGATGCCGGATATCTATCTGAGTCTGCTCAAGGCGGGTGGCGCCCAGGTGCCGGATCTCCCGCTGGATGGCTACGATATCCTCCCGTTTCTGAAAGGAGAAACCGAGCGATCGCCAAGGAAGGAGTATTTCTACGTGCTTCGCGATAAAATGGAGGGCGTGCGTTCGGGAAACTGGAAACTGAGAGTGGTCGGTGGTGAGACGGAACTGTTCGACCTCGCATCCGATGTTTCGGAAAGGATCAACCGGGCCGGGGAAATGCCGGAGAAAGTCTCGGAGTTGATGACTCTGATGGTGGGAAAAGCAGATGAGCTGGGATGCGAACCGAATGGGAAATGATATGCCGCCGGGTTCGATATCGACCGGTAGCCGGTCCGGTCGTTCCGGGCTTGCCGGTGTGGTCTGCTGTCTGGATTCACCCTTCCGCGTGAGGCGGAGTCCTGGGTGGTTCGTTCCGTTCGTTGATTCCCGCTGATCCGAATCCCGAAAGACGCCGCAGGGGATTCCCGTAGTCGTCCGGATGCAGAAATCACTTCTCGACTCCCTCCATCGCCGCCAGTTTCTAAGGACGGGTAGCCTCGCCGCCGCCGCCGTTGCTTTTCCCGTGGCCGCCAGGGCACAGGATGGAGGAGAAAAAGTCCTGAGGGTGGCACTCGTCGGATGCGGGGGCCGCGGGACTGGCGCCGCAGCTCAGTCACTCAGCGTTCCCGGTACCAAGCTTGTCGCGATGGCGGATGCGTTCGAGGACAATGTCAACGGTGCTTATGAAACGCTTGAGGAGAAGATGGGGGACAGGTTGGATGTGCCGGCGGAGAGGCGCTTCCATGGTTTCGATGCGTATCAGAAAGCGATCGATGAGGCGGATCTCGTCCTGTTGTGCACCCCTCCGGGATTTCGTCCCGCGCATTTCGAATACGCGGTGGAGAAAGGGAAGCACGTGTTCATGGAAAAGCCGGTCGCGGTGGACGGACCGGGTATCCGAAAAGTGATCGAAGCGGCAAAAGCGGCGGATAGGAAAAATCTCAAAGTCGTCTGCGGGCTCCAACGCCACTATCAGAACAGCTACACCGAGACTCTGGCGAAGATCAAGGAGGGTATGATCGGAGATATCGTCAATACCCAGGTCTATTGGTCGGGCGGTGGTGTCTGGACCAGACCCCGCGTCGAAGGGATGACGGAAATGGAGTACCAGATGCGAAACTGGTATTATTTCAACTGGATCTGCGGAGACCACATCAACGAGCAGCACATCCATAACCTCGATGTCAGCAATTGGTTCATGGGCGCCCATCCGGTGAAAGCGGTCGGCATGGGCGGTCGCACGAAACGGATCGGGAAGGACTGGGGCGAGATCTTCGACCACCACTACGTCGAATACACCTACGCGGACGGCACCATCATGAACAGCCAGTGCAAGCACTGGGACGGGACATGGTCGAAGGTTTCGGAAACGATCGTCGGATCGAAAGGCACCGCGACTCCGGGTCTGATCAAGGACCGGTCAGGAAAGGTTGTCTGGCGTTTCCGTGGGGAAAATAACAATCCCTACCAAACGGAGCATGACGTGCTCGTCCGCCATATCCGCGAGGACAAGCCGAAGAATGATGCCTATTTCACCGCGGAATCCACTCTCACGGCGATCATGGGCCGCATGGCTACTTATTCAGGGGAGGAAATCACCTGGGAGCAGGCCCTCAATTCCGATCTTGATACGATGCCGAAAACGTTGGCCTGGGATGCCGACCCCGGTCCGAAACCAGGTCCCGACGGTCTCTATCCCGCTCCGATCCCCGGAGTGACGAAAGTAGTCTGATCCTGCTACGGATTCTGCTTTTTCTCGATCTGGGATCTCAACGATCTCAGATCGGTATCGATGCGTTCCAGAAGAGAGAGCAGTTCGGGATCCGGGTTCGCGGTGATCTCCGGGGTGAGGGAAAGTTCCTGCATCGTGGAGACGATGATGCCGATGAACAGGTTGAGAATCGTGAAAGTCGCGATAATGATGAAGGGGACGAAAAACGCGAACGCCCAGGGATGTGTTTCCATCAACGGGCGAACGATACCCATGGACCAGCTTTCCAAGGTCATCACTTGGAAAAGGGTGTAGAGACTTGCGCCCAGGGACCCGAACCATTCCGGATGTGTGTCGCCGAAGAGGCGGGTGGCGAGGACTCCGGTGGTGTAGAAGAAGATCGCCATCACCGCCATGACTCCGGAGAGGCCCGGAATCGAGTGGATGAATGCGGCCACTACCTTTTTCAGACTGGGAATCGCGGTGAGCAACCGCAGGACGCGCAGGACGCGCAGGGAACGCAGCACCGCCCAGACGCCGGCCCCCGGAACCAGCGCGATGGCGACGACGAAAAAGTCGAACAGATTCCAACCGTTGCGCCAGAAGTGGGATCGGTAGGATTCTATTTTTACGGCAAGCTCCACGATGAAAACCGCGAGGCAGATCTTGTCGATGACAAGCAGAAGGCCGCCGAAAGAAGCCATGGCCGTTCTGCTTGTTTCCAGTCCGAGGATGAGCGCGTTGAGAAGTATGACGCCGATCACGAACGCCTGGACCGGCTTCGATTCGACCCACTTCGCCGCCTTGATCCTACGGTTCGAGACGCGCTTGTGTTCAAGCAGACGGAGGAGGTCGGATTCGCTCATTGGTGGGGTCTGTGTATCGGAAAAGCGGTCGATTTCAACCACGATCCACGCAAGCTGCGGTGGCGCGCGCGTCGGACTCCGCGGCGGTGGGGGCGATGATGGTCGCGGTGCGTGGCTCGGTGAGTCCGTGCCCAGGACGGGATCGATGATGTGCGAGTAGCGCTGACCATCGATTTCGATGAACTGGTGCAGGTCGCCGGACGTGGAGACGGCCTGATGGACGAGTTCCAGCGGAGGTTTCGGGTCGCCAGCGGTTTTTACCGCGATGGTCCAATGGTCTTTTCCAGGCGGAGCATCCCCCACGCGGACATCGCCACCGCAAGTGACGGAGGTCCGGGACAGGCCGTGTTCCATGAAGACGGCGAGCATCGCGTCGGCGGCCTGTCCTTTCGCGATCCCACCGAGATCGAGGCGCATTCCCGGAACCGTGAAGGTGAGGGTGCGGTTCTTTTCATCGAGGATGAGTTTCTGATGTCCGGATGATTCGAGGGCGGCCGAAAGCGTTGCGTTGTCCGGAAGAGATTTTCTCCTGCGGGATTCACGCCAGAGTTTCGTGAGGGGGCCGAGAGTGAAGTCGAAGTTCCCGTCTGTTTCTTTGGCGAGATACTGCGCTTGTAGTAGGAGGGGGAAGAGCGTTCCCGAGACCGGGTGCGGCTTGCCGTGGGGGAGTTTGGAAAAGGAGAGTAGCTCGGAACCGGCGATGTAGTCGGAGGCGACCGAGTTGATGTCGTCCGCGGCGGCGAAAGCCGCGTTTGTGGCCTTTCCGGCGAGAGTCTTGTCTGCCGTGTGGGTGGTGATTTTGAACAGCGTACCCATGAGGGGGCGTTCTTTTGAAAGGGATTCTGCTCTTGTTGCCGTTGGCAATATCGTTGCGCCGCATAGCAGCTTGAGGGTTTGGCGGCGGTTCATGGGTGGATTTCAGTGACTTTGGAGTGCGGACGGCTTGCCTCCGCTATGGGGCTGGAGGGCTTGCCCTCTGTGGTGCGGAGCGGCGTTTCGGAGGTATCAGGGAGCCGGAGATCGGACCCCGTGAGGCGAGCCTCACTCGCGAAAGCGGAGGCAAGCCGTCCGCACTCCAAAGGGCTTTGCGATCACTCGGATTCGCCCGGCCCTTGGTTCCAGGCGCGGTGCATTTCCTCGACGGAAGGAGTTTTCAGGGGCCGGACGATGCGGAAGCCGAGCCACGGGGCGTCGGTGAAGTACCAGATGGATTTAGGGATCTGTGGATCCTGGATTTTCAAGGTCGGGTCGGTCTTGGCACGGGAGCCCGAGCGGAGGGCGTCCGCATCGGCATCCCAGTGGCCACCGCGGATGACCGTGGGATAGCGCGTGACGGGCGGGTTCCAAGGATTGGTCGCGCCGTCTTTCAGCTTGGCGTAGGCGTCAGGGAGATATTGGTCGAGGGTCAGTTCGGCAACGTTTCCGTGCATGTCATGGAGGCCCCACGGATTGGGCTTTCTGGTGCCGACTTTCTGATACTGGAATTCCGAGTTCTCCGCGAACCACGCGTATTCCGGGAGCTGGGCCGGATCATCGCCGAAGGAGTAGGCCGTGGTTGTGCCGGCGCGGCAGGCGTATTCCCACTCGGCTTCGGTGGGCAGACGGTAGAAACGCCCGGTCTGTGCGGAAAGCCATTCGCAGAATTTGTTGGCGGAGTGGTAGGTGACTCCGACAGCAGGGAACTCGGCTGAGTAACCGTCTCCCATCGAAAAGTGCATGGGCACGTATGGCGGGGTGGGCTGGGTGACCGTATCGATGAGTGTCTCCCCGTCTTTTACCTCGGGAGCCTCGGAGGTCGTGAGATTCGAGTCGCGGTTGAGCGTTCCGTCCTTGTTGCGGGCTTTTCCGTTGGCCATGAAAGGCACGTAGAGATCCCAAGTGGTTTCCATTTTCGCCATCCAGAACGGTTCGACGGCGACGGATTTTTGCGGAGATTCGTCGGGTTTGTGGCTTGCCTCCGAGTCAGGTGAACCGATTTGGAACGATCCGGCGGGGATGGGAAGCAGTTCTATTTTCGCATCCTCGACGAGAGGCAACTTTTCCGTATAAGCCTTCATCGCTTCCGCGGTCGGATCGGGATTCGCGGAGATCTTTTCATAGATCGCCTCGGTGGTCGGCAGCAGGCGGGGATTCGGAAGGTCCTCCGCATGAGCGGCGAGGACGGTGGAAAGGAAGAACGTGAAGTGTTTCATCGGATGATTCTACGGTGGCAACTTGGTCCATGTCGCATCTTTTGCGACCGATTGATGCTCTTAAAGCGATTTCCTGCCGAAGGACGAAACCAGCGAGCTGAAATCGACCGGTTCGGCCTTGTCCGCATTGATGATAGCCATTTTCTGGAGGGAGAAGATTTCCGAAATACCTTTTTCGGCGAGTCCGAGCATGTCGTTCATCTGTGCGCGTGAGAAAACCGCTTCTTCGCCGGAGCCCTGGACTTCCACGTATTCGAGAGTCTCGGTCATCACGATGTTGAAATCGACGGTGGCCGCCTTGTCTTCCGGATAGTTCAGGTCCAGCACGGGGGTATCCTCGTAGACACCGGCTGACACCGCGGCGACGAGTTTTTTGAGAGGGAAAGTCTTGAATTTCCCTTCGGCCATCATGCGGTTGAAGGCGATGGCTGTGGCGACGCAGGCACCGGTGACCGAGGCTGTGCGGGTGCCTCCGTCCGCCTGCAGCACGTCGCAATCGATCCAGAGAGTGCGTTGGCCGATTTTCTGGAGATCGACCACGGCGCGGAGGGATCGACCGATGAGACGTTGGATTTCCGAGGATCGCCCATCTAGTTTCCCACGGGAAATATCACGGGATTTCCGGTCGTGGGTGGAGTAGGGCAGCATGGAATACTCTGCGGTCAGCCACCCTCCGGAAACTTTCTGGTAGCGCATCCAGCCGGGCACGCCCTCCTCCAGAGTTGCGGAGCAGATGACGCGGGTGTCGCCGAAGCAGACGAGGACGGAGCCGGTCGCGTTCGGGGCGACGTTCGGATGGAAGGAAATCGGGCGGAGTTGATCGTTGGCGCGGGCGTCGGGACGGGGCATGGGGCGGACGCTAGACTCTTAATTTCAGATTTTAAACTCCAAACGGGGGAAAGATGGCTCTCTGCGAAGACCCGTCAACCGAGGCTTGCCCCGAGGTGGGGCGGTCGCGTGCGGTGCCCATCGTCTATCAGTTTCCGGAAAGGATCGGATCGATTCGAGGGCGGCGCGGGTTGTTTTATCACGCTTCGGCAGGTCTTCGCGATTCCCGGGTCGAGTGAAAAAAAGCGTGGGGGATCCTGGAAGTGGATTCGGGGACCCAGCTTTCTCTCTCGCGCTCCTCATTGTGAACGGAGGTGACGGGTTTCTTCCCTCGAGCGTCACGGTTCACCGAAGTGCCTGTGGCATCCTCTTTCTCGAAAACCTCCGTCCAGTACGGGCATGGTCCATTTGCCAAAAGTCCGTGCGTCAATTTGAATTCCGGGTGCAGCATTTCCCCAGGACAGCCTGGAGCAAAATGCTCCAGCCGCGATGATATGCGCGGGGAGAAAGACTGCGAGCGGGTATGGCTGCAGTGGGTCACTGCCTGCAGATACGTCCGAAATCGGAATCGCGTCAGGGCCGTCGGCGGCGGAGGCCGGCGAGGGAGACACCCAGCGCGGCGAGCATTGAGAGCGCCGGTTCGGGCACGGCGCTGAACGAAACATCATCGATACCCAGCGCGAAGCGGCGCGATTCGCTTCCGGAAGCTCCGTTGGGATTGTTATCGGTCCAGCGCAACCAGAGTTCCTGGCCGGCCGCCCAACTGATTCCGGAGGTGGTGACAGGGGCTATGACGACCTGGCCACCGGTGTTTCCATTGACTCCCGCACTGGTTCCGGTGACGGGGGCCGTGAACGTGAGTGCGGAAACACTGTTCCAGCCGGTTGCGGTCCCCAACCGGTTTCCTCCTCCGCTTGCGAAGATCTGGTAATCGAAAGTCAGGCTGTCCGGTGCTTCAAGATTGATCCTGCGCCACTGCTCGCCGGTGTAGCCCAGGGTGAAGCTGCTGAGGGTGGTCCCGGTGGAGTTGGAAAGCTGAAGTCCGTAGCGGATGTTCTCTACCGCCGTTAGATTCTGGCCACCGAGCGCGCGATCGATCGCCGTGGTAGAGCCGAGGCTGAGCAACTCCCCTTGCTTGGCGGCGTTTCCGTCCCATGCCCTGAACTGGGTGGGAGTGGTTCCCCCGCCGAGAGACGCATACCACCCGGTAAGCGTGCTGTCGTTCGCCCAAGCCGCGGTTTCGTTATTGGCGTTGGTCGCGGTGGAGAGGGTGTTGAAGTCCTGGGAATAGTTCGAGCCGGATGCCGCATAAGTGACGGCAGCGTCTGCTGTGGCGAACGGAAGGACCGCAAACGCGGCAAGAGAGCATGAGAGACGAGTTTGTTTCATGAATAGATCGGGCTTTCTCGGAGAATGGATTCTTCAGGCCCGGGATCAAGCGGATTTCTCGGGAAAAACCTAACAGGAACGAACGACAATATCGCCAACAATGCGATCATCGGGAACGTGACTCTCAATACCGTCCCGGAACCGGGCGGCGCTCTGCTCCTGATCGGCTCGCTTTTCCCGCTCATGATCCGCCGCCGCCGATAGGTCGGATCTCTTTGCTTCGAAAGCCGCCATCACTTCTTGCGATGGCGGTTTTTTTCCGAAAGGATCCGGTTAGACCGCTTGCCAATAGTTCTTGCATCTATTCTTCCCATACAGACTCGCGTTCCATGGAAGACGATACCCTACCAAGAAAACGCACGGACTTTTGGCAAACAGTTTAACAAGCGCCCAACCACCGCAGGCTGTGGATACGGAGTGGACCACGGGCATCGGACCGGTATCCGCTTTCACCGGAGAGGGAAACCGCCTTTTTCACTATCGGCCCGTACCAAACTCACAAATCCAGATGTGTGTTTCGTGATGGCTTGCTCTAGTTTTTCCTGGCGAAGCTCTCCAAATCCTTTGCCGCGCGGGTTTCTTCACCGGGTTTTCCGAGAAAACCGAGGTCGGCCAGCCACTGGTCGAGGCGGTCGGGCCAGGAGGCGTAGGGGATTTCGTCCGGGCCGCGTTTCTGGCCGCCGTGACCGCCGCGCGCGTAGATGTGGAACTCCGTGTTCGGAACCCCGGCTTTGAGCATGGGATTGAAATAATCGGCGGCCCACTCCGCGTGGACTTTGTCGGTGGAGCCGGAGCAGGTGATGAAGGCAGGCGGAACGTTGCGGGGAATCCTGGTTTCGGGATCGCGGCTGAAAGGGGTGGGGCCGGGATAGATGAGACCGATGAAGTCCGGACGTGCGGAAACTTTTCCCAGAGAGTCGGAGGAGTTCTTCTCCTCGAACTCATCGAAAAAGAGGGCGGCGGGGGCTGCCAGCTCGGCTCCGGCGGAGAACCCGACGATGCCGATTTTTTTCGGATCGATCTTCCACTTTCCCGCGTTGGCGCGGATGATGCGGATAGCTTGCTGGGCATCGTAGGTGGCGTCCGTGGTGGGTTCGTAACCATCGACGCGAAGGCGGTTGCGCAAGATGGCGGTGGAGACTCCCATTTCAGCGAAATGAGGGACCCATGCGCCACCTTCCGGGTTTACCCAAAGGATCTTGTGGCCACCACCGGGGGCGAGGATCACGAAGGCTCCCGTGTTCTTTTCGTTGTCCGGCGCGAGATGGATTTCGATGGAGGGGTTGTGGATGTTGAGAACGTTGATGATCTTGTCAGGCTTTTTCCCGAAGGTGGAGTTGTAGTCCTCCGGCTCAGAGATCCGTTCTTTTTTCAGAAAAGGGGAGTCTGGCGGATAGAGCGGAATGATTTCGCCTCCCTCGATAATGGGTTCGGGCTGGAAGGGCTCTGCGAAGAGAGGGAGGAGGGTGGCGAGTAGGAGAGTGGGGATTTTCATGGGGCGGAGAGAGAGGGGAATTTGACCACAGAGGGCGAGGAATACACGGAAAAAGATGGGTTTCGTTGACTCGTTGACCAGTCGGATGGATTTTTCCTTATTCGACCGGAGCCCTTTGTTTTCCGTGTGTCCTGTGTTTGGTCATTTTCCTCATCCAGTCTGTCTAAGGTTCGGCGGTGATCGTGAACTCTTTGAAGGAGTATTTCACTCCCTTGGAGATGTTGGATTTCAGGAAAACGATGTCGAGAGTCGTCGAGGCGGGATCGTGTCTAAACGTGAGATTCTGGCGTTGGAAGGCGGTCGTTGTAGGGAGGAAATTTTTCCCGCCCGGATAGCTGACGACGATATCCGCCGCCGGTACGGAGGTGATGTCCATGGCGACCGTGTATTCCCCGCCTTCGACAAGATCGAGGCCGGTGAGATTCATTTTGAGGACGGCGGTGTCCTTGTGATCGAAAGCGGAGGTATCGACCGTGTAGATGCCCTTTTCATCGAAAGTTGGCTGGTGGGAGGCGTAAGGCGGATACCACAGCCGGAGATCCGGACGGCGGGGGAAGAGGTTGGCGACCTCCGGATCCGGAGCCGCCATGGTGGAGGCGGCGGCGACGAGGGCGATTGAATAGGGAGGCAAAGTCAGCTCGCGTCCCTTGAAATCGCTGCGTCTGATGATTTTCCCGTCAAGCGGGAATTTCCGCTCCGGAGTGGATTCGATCAGGAAAAGCGCGCTATCCGCGGGGGCGGATCCGGGTAAGGTCAGCTCGGCCGGACTGTCGCCGCGATTGACCAGGAACGTCCGATCCCCTTCGGGACCTTTCGTGCGGAATCCGTAAACCGAATCGTCTGCGCCCCCGAAATCCAGCCTGACCAGGCTATGCGCACCGGAGGTGGCCGCACCAATCATTTTCAAGAGGTGGTAGGTGGACTTGCGGACGGTTTTCCCGCTTTCCCTATCCACGTAATAGGTGCCGAACAGGCCGTCGTAGAGCTGGTGGAAGGTTGCGATCCCAATGATATCGCTGTGATCAAGGAGGGATTGGAAAACGGCGGCGACGAAGTGGAGCTCCGCTCCGGTGTTCTTCCACTGTTTGAGGGCTTCCTGCCCCATGTTCCACTCGGTGAACCAGATGGGTTTCCCCGGAGCGAGCGCGGTGATGACCTCCACCGGTTCCTCGACCATCGCCTCCGGTCTGAGCATGGCTTCCATCGGGACTTTCGCTCCTTTCTCCATCGCGAAGCCTTGTCCGCCGAAATACTCGTGATAGACGATGGCATCGCACCATGGTTCCTTCGCTACGGCTTCGTTCCATTTCGCCTGGAAGGCACCACCGTCGTGAATGGGGCCGAGGCAGCCCCCGAGGCGGATTTCGGGAAATTCCTTTTTGATCGCGGCGGCGAGCGGACGACAGAATTCGAGGTAGTGATGGAAATTTCCGCGGCTGCGACCGTCCCAATACGGCTCGTTGCCCATCTCGATGATGTCCGGAGCGATGCCTCGGGATTTCAGATGTTTGATCAGCGCGATCGTGCTTTCCGGCGTTTCCTCGTAGATGTTCAGCACCCAGATCGGCGTGGCGGACACGCGTTTGCAAAGGCGGATGTAGTCCTCGAGTCCGTATTTTTTCTCCAGTTTGTTGAAGACGCGGATCTGTTCTCCAGCCCATTCGGTGAGGTCGTTGTCGGGCTCGGAAAACCCGTCTTTCCGCCAGAGATAGTTGTTGGCGACGGTCCCGCCGGGAAAGCGCAATCCCGTGAACGCGAGATCGCGCATGCCCTGCTCGATGACAGGGGTGTTGTAACCGATTCCCTGAAATGCCGTCTCCATGAGCAGCAGGACGTTCACGGTATTGATCAGGCGGGGCATGGGCACGGGTTTCTCCGTGGTGACTTTCACCGGCTCCGCGATGGCGCTGGTAAGTGTCAGGAGCGTGATCGCGGCGCAACGTGTAAGCATTCCTCCGAAACGAGACCGTTTCCGGGAGTCTTTCATGAAATGGACCGTCTTTCCTCGACGCTGGCCAGCGGATTGCTTTAGGTCACAGGCAAGCGCATGGGGGACATCGGGTTTTTACAGAGTTTGGGGATTATCGCGGTAAGCGCGGCTGTCATGGTCGCCATCGGGCGGGCGGTGCGGATGCCGGCCATCGTGGTGTATCTACTATGCGGAATCCTCATCGGTCCGCTGCTCGGATGGGTGGAAATGACGGAGGGTCTCGGTCTGATTTCGGAAACGGGGATCGCGCTGCTGCTTTTTCTCGTGGGCCTGGAGCTGAGCGTGACCAAGGTGCGAGATGTCGGGAAGGTGGCTCTGATCGCGGGTTTTTCCCAAGTGGGAATCACGGCCGGACTGGGGTTTCTACTCAGCAAACTATTGGGATTCGGGTTGCCGGAGAGTGTGTTTCTCGCGCTAGCGGTGACTTTCAGCTCCACGGTCGTGGTAGTGAAACTTCTCGAGGAAAAGGGAGAGTTGGAAAGCCTTTACGGGCGAATCGCGATCGGTGTTCTACTGGTGCAGGATCTGGTGGTCATCATGGTGCTGACTTTCCTCGCAGGCATGGCCGGGGGAGGAGAGGCGCTGGACGCGGGGGCGGTGGGGATAGGACTCTTGAAAGCTTTCGGCGGAATGGCTGTGCTGCTCGTGGTGGCGTTGGTGGCTTCGAAATATCTTTTGCCGCTGCCGTTCAAATGGGCGGCGCGCTCGCCCGAGGTGTTGCTGATCTGGGCGCTTTCCTGGTGTTTCCTGATGGTTTTCGGGGCGCATGCGTTTCACCTGTCACTGGAGGTCGGGGCCTTTCTCGCGGGGATGAGTCTCGCCCAACTTCCTTACAACGAGGACCTGCGCCGCCGGGTGAATCCGCTGATGAACTTCTTCGTCGCGGTGTTTTTCGTGACGCTCGGGATACGTATCGATCCGGGTGGTGCGCTGGACCACATCGGTAGTGTGGCGGTGCTCTCCACCTTCGTGCTGGTCGGGAAATTGCTGATCTTCCTGCTCATTCTCGGAAAGCTCGGCTACGGTCGGAAGACCGCATTCCTGACAGGTGCCACGATGGCGCAGACCAGTGAGTTTTCGTTCATTCTCGCCGGGCTGGCGATGAGCAAGGGGCTGATCGGTGGGGAAATCCTGCTGATCTCCGCTCTCGTGGGAGTGGTGACGATCGCTGTTTCCTCCTATATGATTCTGTATAGTCATAGCTTCTATGCCAGTGTGCTGAAGACGGGTTTGCTCCGGTGGAAATTTCTCGACGGGAAGCCGGAGGTGACTGACAGGATCGTGCACGCGGGCGAACATCTGGACCGACATGTGATCGTGGTAGGCATGAATACGCTGGGGCGGGAGCTTGTGAGGCGCCTCCATGACAAGGGGGAGCATGTGCTGGCCGTGGATACGGATCCGGGGAAACTCGAAGGACTGCCAAGTCAGATTCTACTCGGAAGCGTGGGTTATCTTTCCGTGTTGGAGGAGGCCGGATTCCGCCGCGCGAAGCTGATCGTGTCCGCGCTCCAGATCGAGGAGACAAACGACCTGCTGGCATACCGCGCGAAGAGTGTCGGCGTGCCGTGCGCGATCCACGTGGTCGATCTTTCCGTGGTGGAGAACCTGCTGGATCTGGAGACGGATTACCTGATGGTTTCCAAAGTCGACGGGGTGAAGGCGCAGCTGGTGATGCTGAAGGAAATGGGGGTGCTTAGATGAATGCCTTCGCTTTGCTGCTAGCGACCGCCGCCGTGGCCTACGGACTTGCGAAATATTTCCGCCTGCCCTCCATCCCCATATTGATCGGCGCGGGCATGAGTCTGAGCCTGGCGGGACTTTCTCCGAAGGAAATCGAGCTCGGTGGCGAGGGCGCGGCGAACATGCTGGAGCTCGGACTGGTGTTTCTCGTTTTCGCCTCCGGGGTGGAGCTGAATCCGCGCCGGTTCAAACGCTTCGAAAAAGCGGTGCTGTGGGTGGCGGGGGTGCAGTTCGCGCTGGCGGCGGGTGTCGGTTTCCTCTGCGCGAAATGGATGGGTCTCGAAACGCTGGAGGCTGTGTATATGGGTGGCGGCCTGGCCGCGAGTTCCACTCTGGTGGTGCTGCGCCACTTGCAGATGCGCAAGGCGATGTTCGAGCCGTACGGGCGGGTCGTGACCGGTGTGCTGCTGATCCAGGATGTCGCCCTGGTGCTGCTGATCGTGCTGCTCTCGCGGGTGGGCGGTGGCGGCTGGGACATAGGAAGGGCGCTTTTCGAGGTGCTGGTGATGGGAGGAATCGCGTGGATCGCGCAGCGCTTCGTCATCCCGAATCTCGTGTTCCGGTTCAAACCCGATGAGGAAAATCTCCTGCTGTGGCTGGTAGCGGTGCTGCTTGCCTTCGCCGGGGTGGCCTCGTGGTTGGATCTGCCCTTGATCGCGGGCGCATTCGCGGGAGGCTTCGTGTTTTCGGCGTTTCCGCTCAACGGACTGGTGCGCGGGCAGCTCTCCTCGCTGGTGGACTTTTTCCAGGCGATGTTCTTCGTAGCCCTTGGTGCCATTCTCGGCATCCCGGAGCCTGGTCTGTGGGCGCAGGCGGCGCTTTACTCGGTGGTGGTGATCGTGGTCACTCCACCACTCGTCGCGCTGGTCGCGGAGTGGCGCGGACTGAACGCGCGGTCGGGGATCGAAGCCGGGTTGTTGCTGGCGCAGACCAGCGAGTATTCGCTGCTGCTAGGGTTGAGCGGTGTGGGTCTCGGGCACGTGAGTCCGGAGACGTTTTCCATCCTCGCGCTCACCACCGTGCTCACGATGGTGATGACTCCGATTCTCGGGCGGGAAGCGGTCGCGGATTTCCTGCTGCCGTTCCATCCGCTGAGGAAAAAAGATCCAATCGAGGATGCGCCGGAGGGCCATGTGCTGATCCTCGGTTTCGGCTCGGCGGGGATGTGGACCCTCAAGCCATTGCTGGCGCAGGGGGAGAAGGTGCTGGTGGTTGATGACGATGCCGTGGTCTGCGCGGCGCTCGCGAAAAAGGGCGTGCCTTTCCTCCGCGGGGACGGTGCGGAAGTCGAAGTTCTGGAAAAAGCCGGAGCGAGAAACGCGAAGCTCGTGATCGCCTCGATGCGCAGGGTGGGGGACTCTCTCACGGTGCTGCGTCACGTCCGGGACATACCGGTGGTCGCGAGGGTTTTCGAAGAAGAGGATGCGGAGCAGATCCGTAGGGCGGGCGGTCACCCGGTGATGAACTCCATGGCAGCTGCGGACACGTTCATGGCCTGGGTGGAGAACAACGACAGGATCGAGGGTTGAGCGGAACGAAATACGGGAGCCTCCGCCGCTCTATGAATCGAGATTTTCGAAAAACGCTTCGGCGTTCGAGCGGTGGGTTTCCTTTTTTTCCGTGGAGAATTTCTGCCAGTTTCTCGCCATCATGGAGGATCGGGGATTTTTTAGGAAAAGGTCCGAGTGATCGGCAACGAAGGTCCAGAAAAGCGCGTCCCAAGTTTCCGTCCAGGGTCCCTTTTTCTCATCGGACATTTTGAGGACGTAGTTGGAGCCGGAGATGTAGGGCTTGGTGGTGAAAGTGCCCCCGTCGGCGAACTGGGACATGCCGTAGACGTTGGGAACCATGACCCAGTCGTAGGCATCGATGAACAGCTCCATGAACCACTTGTAGACCGCCTGAGGATCGAAGCGGCATAGCAGCATGAAGTTTCCCAGGATCATCAGTCGCTCGATGTGGTGGCAGTAAGCCTCGTCGTGAAGCTGGCGGATGATGCGGTCGACGGGCGGGATACCGGTGGTGCCATCATAGAACGATTTCGGGATGGGGCGGGTATGGTTGAAAAAATTCTCCGTGCGGATCTCCACGCCGCGGTGTCTGTAGATACCGTGCATGAATTCCCTCCATCCGATGATCTGACGGACGAAGCCTTCGAGGGAATTGAGCGGAATTTGTTTCCGGGTGGAAAGCGCGGCATCGATCACTTCCCGCGGGGTGAGCAAGCCGATGTTGAGCATGGGCGTGAGTAAGGAGTGATTGATGAACGGGTGGCTGGTGGAGATCGCGTCCTCGTAGGGGCCGAACTCCGCGAAGCGCTCGGCGACAAAGTCTTTGAGCCATGCTTTCGCATCCGCGCGGGTGACCGGGTAGCGGAAGTTTTCCATGGCGCCGGGATTGTCGGGGAAATGGCTTTCGATGTGGGCGAAAGCGGTGTTGACGCGATCGTTCCGTGGACTGAACGGCGGTGAGGGCGGGGTGTGGTTTTTGGGGAGCTTCTTGCGGTTGTCTTCGTCGAAGGACCACTGGCCACCGGTGGGATTGCCGTCCTTTTCGATGAGTATTCCCATGCGTTTCCGCTGCGCCTGGTAAAAGGAGGCCATGAAGGGCTTTTTCTTTCCGGCGATGTGCTCTTCGAGAAATTCCGGAGGTGAGAGAAAGGCCGGGGTGGGGCTGATGTGAAGGGTGATTCCCCGCTTTTCGGCAAAGGCTTTCAGTCGCTTCTCCAGAATGAAATCGTGGGGATGGGCGAGGTGGAGATCGGTGAGGTCCTCGGGGAGTTTTTCCTGATAGGTGGATGTGTGAGGGATGGCGTTCACCGCGTGGCCCGCGTCGCGGAGTTCGTCGGTATACGCCTGCATGGATGCGCGGTGGAGCACGAGTTTCTGTTTGTGGAAACTCACCGGGAAATGCGGGTCGTTTCCGAAAACCAGAGGGTCCTCCGCGAGGTACACGGATCTGCCTTCCGCAACGGACGGGTGGTTCTCGAAAAGCTGGTGGGGGAAGACGAGGGTCGCGCTTTTCATCAGCGATCGGTGGGTTTCGGCTTCGCGTAGGGCAGGCGGGAGAGTCGGCTGATCTCGAAATAGGTATCCAGCGCGGTGGATGCGAGGGAACCGAGAGCGGGGAGATCAATGGAACCGTCGTCCGCCAAGTGCTCCTCCGGTAGCTGGACGAGAGTGACTTTTCCGACGATCAGAACGGTGTCGTTGGTTTTGATCGGGATCGTTTCCTCGAGCTCCAGCGCAAAACGTATCCGGGCCTCCGCTACGAACGGTGCTTCGACCCCGTTTTCGAAATGGGTGGTAAGGCCTGTCGCGGTGAACTCGGACCGGTTTCTCGCATAGCGCGCCGAGCACTGGTGCGCTTGCTCGAGGATGTCGGAGTTCACGTGGTTGATGGTGTAGGAGCGGGTCGCGAGAATGTTGGAAAGCGTGTGGCGGTCCACGAGATCGGGGCGGGAAACCAAGCCGATCAGGGGCGGGTTCGATCCCAGATGGGTGACGGTGGAGAACGGGGCCAGATTGGTGCGTCCGTCCGCGTCGATGCTACCGACGAGCGAGACGGGCTTCGGGCCGGGCAGCGAGTTGGCGAACTGGACGCGGACGAGCTTGTCCATGGCGGCGATGTCCGCGGAGGTGATTGATTTCATGATGGTTCCGAGTGATCAGGAAAGACTCGTGGCGGATGACGTTAGAACGTCCTGACCGACGAGAGGCCGCCATCGGGTCGGTGGATCTGGCCGGTGATGAATGATGAAGCGTCCGAAAGAAGGAAGGCAGCCAGGCGGGCGACATCTTCGGGATCGCCTACGGCCTGGAGGGGGTGGCGTTTTTCGGAGGCGGATTTCTTGTCACCGGTGCCGAGCAACTGCGAGGCCAACGGGGTATCCGTCAGGGAGGGGGCGATGGCGTTGACCCGGATATTCGGGGCGAATTCGGCTGCGAGGGATTTCGTGAGGCCCTCGACGGCGGCCTTGGCTGCGGCGATGGATGCGTGGAAGGCCATGCCTTGTGCCACTGCGACAGTGGAAAACATCACTATGGATGCCGTAGGTGCTTTCTTCAGAGATGGCAGAGCCTGCTGGATCGCGTGTACGGCGCCCAGGCAGTTGATCTGGAAATCGGTCTGGAAATCTCCGGCGGTGAGTCGGTGGAAGGGTTTGAGATTGATCGTGCCGGGAAAGTAGATGAGGCCGTCGAGAGTTTCGGGAAGATCGAGCTCGCCGGGATTTTCCGAATCGAAGGGCTGGACCGGAATGCCCAGGGCTTCGAGCCGGTCCGAGGAGCGAGAAGCAGCGAGAAGCGTATGGCCCTGGGATTGAAGAAGTTTCGCGGTTTCGTAGCCGATGCCAGAATTTCCGCCTATGAGTAAGTATGTCATGCGGAACCTCTAAACCCGAAATTCCAAATCTCAAGGAAGAGCATTTTTCCAGATGCCGACTGAGAGAGGAAAGGGATTGCGTGGGGCGGTTCACTTTCGGAGTGCCTGGATCAAGGGATCGATCGGAGCCTCGATGAACAGGTTTTTCCCCGTGACCGGGTGTCGCAATTGCAGCGACACGGCTTGTAGAAGCATTCGGGTGCCCGTGCCCAGGAGGACCCCGAGTTGATCGCTTATTTCGATGCCGGCGTAGCGGTAATCACCTACGATGGGATATCCGAGGTGGGCGAGATGGCGTCGGATCTGGTGGAAGCGTCCGCTTTTCGGTTGGGCTTCGAGCAGGGAAAGATCGTGAGTCAGATGTTCGATGACCCGAAAGGTTGTTTCGGCGGATTTCGCATCGGACGTATCGTCGTTCGCAAGAGGCTGGCGGCAAGTCCATGTCTCCCAGGCGGGACGGCCCGATACCACCGTCCTGTATATCTTACACACCTCGTGGTTCGCGAAAGCGGCATGAAGAGTCCGCGCTGCATCCCGGTTGATGGAAAACAAAAGGACGCCCGATGTCGGACGATCGAGACGGTGGATCGGGTGAACGCGGACCCCGATCTGATCCCGTAGGATCTTCATGGTCACCTCGTCATCCGCCTTGGGTTTTTCCGATGGGATGACCATCTGTCCTGCCGGCTTGTCGACCGCGATGATCCATTCGTCATGATAAAGAACGCTCAGAGGAGCGGGTGCGGAGGGTGGTTCCATGAGGAAGGGACAATCGGGCTAAAGTTGGTCTCCCGTTTCCCGCCTGATGATCTCCTTGTAGAGCTCCGCCTCGGGTGTCGGATGGCGGATAAGGGCGGGATCGTTGTCGAGGTCCACGAAATTCAGTCCGAAGTCGGTATTGGGATCGAAGGGGTGCCCCCACTCGCGGTTGGAGGTGACGGACCACCAGTTGTAGGCGCGGACCGGGACGCCTTTCCGGATGGCTTTTTTGACTTGGTTTAGGTGGCTGCGCATATATTCCGCGCGGGTGGTTTTCCCGGCGGAGGGAGTGCATCCGTTTTCCACGATGAAAAGCTCCTGTCCGGGAAACCATCGGCTGAAGCGGCGCAGCGCGTGGTAGAGTCCGCGTGGCCAGACGGGGGCGCGGAGAAATCGTCCGTGGGCGGCATCCTCGAGCAGCCGGAACCGGTGAAGGCGACGGGTGGGGAGACCCCAGTAATAATCGAGTCCTACGAAGTCCTGGGCGCCGATAGCTTCGGGGGGGCAAAGCTCCGGAGCGAGTTTTCCGGAAATGCCGAGATACCACCAGTTCGCGTTCGCGATGAGGCTGGTGGTGCCCCAGAAACGCCATGCCCAGTTCAGCCAACTGGTTTTCGAGTCAAGGATCTCGAAGCGTTCGCCGGGATTCATCGGGATGATCTCCACCTTGGAGGGATCGCCGAACACTTCCTCCGCGATGCGCCGGGCGAGGGTGATCTCCAGTCCTTCCGCCGTGCAGTTTTCGGAAACCCCCGGTGCGTCCGTGCGGATACCGATGCGGACGTTTCCCCGTCTCAGGACTCTTCTCAGTCCGCGCCCGGTCGAGAGGCGCTCGGGCAGGCTGTCCGCCCCGGAAAACACCTCGTGAAGAGAGACGGGAACGGGTGGCTGGGAAACGAATTCCCGTGGCTCGGAGATCCATGAGACATCGCAGAAGCCAGCCAGATCCTCGCGGAAGAGCCGGATCGCGTGATCCACATGTTCCAGCAGCATCGTATGTCCGTGGGGGGCTAGCACGACGTAGTGCTCGTCACTCAGCGCGGTGCGGAGAAAACGGAAGCGGCAGCGGTTTTCCAGCTCGTGAGGAAGGAGGAAAAAGGCATCGCCGTAGAGCGCCTCGATCTGGCCATTGTCAAGCGCCCGGCGGGCATCGTCGTAATTCCGGAAGACCTGCTTGCGGGTGTTTTGCGGCAGGTCCTTTTTCCAGCCCTGGGGTTGGTTTCCGATCCCGATGACTCCGATTTTTTTCCCTGAAAGCGATTCCAGATCACCTCCTTCGTAAGCGGTGGAAACGAGGATCGCTTTCCCCGTCCTGAGATAGGGGTCGCTGGCCTCGAAGCGTGTCTGATCCTCCATACTGATGCCGCCGATGACGAGATCGACATCGGCACGCTCGCTGACGAGTGCGCCCTTGGTGGTGAACTTGAAAAGAGCCTCCGCCATGCCCCGGTGGCAAGCACACCAATCCATCAGCATCTGCAGCCAGGTGGGGAAACCGGTGACCAACGGGTTCACCCCGACTCCGGCGGCCGGATGGAGAGCGCGGATTTTCCCACGAGCTCGCGCGTGGGCGAGGAAAAGGTTCGGCACGAGTTTCCCGACGGCCTCCGCTTCGGCATCGACGAGAGAACCGCGAGGCAGGCCGGGGGGCATGTAGTAACGGTTCTGCCACCACGGTTTGATATATCCGAAGGTGAGTTGGGATGGCTCGTTGAAGGTGATCCACCAGTCTATGTCTGCTCCGAGATTCTCTGCGACCTTCTCCGCGTACCGGGCGAAAAGGTCGGGGAAATCTTTTCCGATCATGCCTCCGTGATCCTTTTCCAGCCACACCGGCCAGACGAAATGATGGAGAGTGACCATAACTTTCATCCCTTGCCGGCGGACGCAGTCCGCGACCGCCCGGTAGTGGGCGAGCGCCTCTTCATCGAAGCGGCCGCATTCCGGCTCCACCCGGGCCCAGGCGACGGAAAATCTGAAAAGTTTGCAGCCGAGCGAAGCAGCGGAGGCGATGTCCTCCTCATACCTGTTCCAGAAATCCGTGGCGCGGTTCCGTCCGGTGAGACCCTGGCATCTTTCCCAGACATCCCACACATCCTCGCGTGAGGGATCGTGAGCCTCCACCTGGTGGTCGGCGTTCGCCGTGCCGAACAGGAAGTCCTTTGGAAATTTGAAATTCAAAACTCAAATTTTAAATTTCAGGGAGCCGGGAATTATTTCGGAATGGTAAGCGTCTGGCCGAGTCGGATGACAGTTCCGGAAATCCTGTTGGCGCTTTTGATTTTGGAAATCGATGAGCCATATTTCCGCGCGAGGCCGGAAAGAGTGTCGCCTTTCCTGACCGTGTGCCGCACCACCACCGGCTTCGGTTTGGGTTTTGGTTTCGGCTGTGGCTTGGGTTTCACGACCACCGGCTTTGGCTTCGGAGCCTCCACTGTGGGTGTCGGCCCCAGAGTCGGCCTGGGTGCTTCGGTCCGAGGTGGCGGAGTGTTTTCCTTTTTTGCGATCCTCGACTTCGATTTCTTCTTCTCCGCCTTCGGATGATACCATTTTTCCGGGCTGTCGGCCCAGTCTTCTATATAGTCCCCGCGGTTGTCAAAGGGGCCCGTCACCGCGTTGGTATCGGGCGCGGATTTCGATCCACACTGAGTGAACAGGGGGAGGAGGAGGGTGGCAATCAATGATCGGGCGACGAAGCGCATCGGCGGGATCATGCCGGAATACTACGGATATGCAAAGAATAGTTCCCGCTTTTCTGAAAATTCCCGGAATCCGATTTTCCCGACCGGGTGGAAAATAGCGAAGGTTCGCAGCTGACAGAAGGCACCGGAGCGGTCTTATTGCGCGCCCCATGTCACTCCGTAACGAAGCCCGTCTTACCCTGAAACTGGCATTTCCGTTGGTCATCGGCCAAGTGAGCCAGATGCTGCTCGGGGTGGCGGATACGATGATGATCGGCCGTCTCGGTGTCACGGAAATGGCGGTGCTGACCTTCGCGAACTCTCTTTTTTACGTTCCGTTTGTTTTCGGAATCGGTGTGCTCACAGCGGTTTCCGTTTTCACCGCTGGCGCGCATGGTGCCGGCGACGAGACGGCGGCACGCGCGAGTTGCCGCCACGGGATGTATGTGGCGACTGTGCTGGGCGTTTTACTTTTCCTTCTGATGACCGTGCTTTCGTGGAATCTCGGGATGTTCGGCCAGCCTTCCGAAGTGAGTGCGAAAACCGGCACCTATTTCAGGATCATCATGTTTTCGATGATCCCCGGTCTGATGTCCATGGCCTTGAAGAACCATGCCGACGCGCTCGATCGTCCGTGGCCTCCGTTCTGGATTTTTCTTTGGGGCGTGGTGCTGAACGTGTTGCTCAACTGGGTGATGATCTATGGAAATCTCGGTTGCCCGGCCCTCGGACTGGAGGGCGCGGCATGGGCCACCACGATCTCGCGTTTCGCCATTCTCGGGGCCATGCTCGTCTGGCTTTACCGGGGGAAAGGCATGCGCGTCTGGATTCCATTCCATTGGTTCCGTGCTCCCGTCCTGTCGGAGATCAGGAAATTTCTCGGGATCGGGCTGCCCGCCAGCATCCAGATGATCTGTGAAGTATCCGCGTTTTCCGCTGCCGGGCTGATGATGGGCCGCTTCGGTGAGACGGCGATGGCCGCCCATCAGGTCGCGCTGATGTGCGCGGCGACCGCATTCATGATCCCGCTCGGACTGGCGATGGCGCTCAGTGTCAGGATCGGCTCCGCCAGCGGGGCGGCGCAGGTGGAAAGGCTACGGAAAATCGTCGTTTCCGGTTGGTTGCTCGGTGCGGGCTGGGCCATCGTCGGCGCATTGTTCTTCTTTCTCTGCGGAACTTGGGTTTCCTCGCTTTTCATCGACGAAGCACCGGTGATCGCCCTTTCCGCCCGGATACTCATCGTAGTCGGAGTTTTCCAGCTTTTCGACAGCCTCCAGGTCGGCTCGGTATCCATGCTGCGCGGCCTGCATGACGCGCGGATTCCGGCGCTGATCGGCTTTATCGCCTATTGGGTCATCGGCCTCCCGGTCGCCGTGCTGTTTTCAATGAAATTCGATCTGGGTGCGGTCGGAGTCTGGTGGGGACTTGCCACCGGATTGTTCGTCGCCAGCATTACGCTTGGTCCGCGTCTCTGGAAAATGACGGAGCCGAAAGCCGCCACAGTTTATCCCGCATCAGAGTGATGCGTTCGCGGTTGCGCGCCCTGTGGATCTCCACCTGGATCTCGATCTCGTTTCCTTCCTCCAGAATCGACAGGATCTGAAACACTGGTTCCTTCCTGATACGGAAAAAGCAGTGCAGCGGAACATCCGGATGGGCAGCGTTCCACAGGTATTTCGCATAGGGGAAACCCGGAGCCTCCGAGAGGGCGACAAGAATCTCGCGCAGGCGGAACGGCGTATTCTTTCTCAGCAGCTTCCTGACCGAACTTTTCGCAAGTCGACCTTCCAGCCAGGCGGCCAAAGGATTCTGGTAATCTTCCTCGATTTCCTCGATCAGCTCCCGCTGATGAACCGCCATGAGGGACTGGAATTCCGTGCGGTCAATCTCTCCTCGCTCGAATTTCGCTACTAGTTGTCTCGGAGTTTGAGGCGCGGGGTTCGTCATTGATTGCCGGGTGTTGGTTCTTCCGTCTCGCTGAGCAGAACCTTTATTGTTTCGACATACGTGTTCACCTCAGCATTCGTGAAGGCTTCCGCTGTCTTTCCCGCAGCCTGCAGGTCATCCGCGAGAGTGATGATCTTGGCTTGCATCGCAGGAGCCGGGAGCGCTCTGATTTTTCTCTCGGTAAGGAAGTGTTCGCGCCAGTCATCGCCACTCATGGACCGAATCCGCTCGTTTGTGAGAGATTCGCCGTTCGGTCCATTCGAGGTGCTGGGATCGACTCGGGAATGAGGAGATTTCCTTGTTGCTTCCGTAGGCGCAATTTTCGGATCATCTTTCCCGGGGTCTGAATTCGCGGAAATCATCACGCCGATGATGATCGCGAGAATGACGGGTAGAGCGGCGAGCAGAGTCGATTTCGAAAACTTCATAGGCGGGTTTCAATTAAACACGAGTGGGCATACGGACAAGGGGTTCTTTTTCGTGTCGGATCGTCACTGTTTCGACCGATGATTGCTTTCCTTCCTAAATCTTCAGGCAGTCAGGGATTACCTCCCGGTGAATATTTCCTTATCGTGCAGAATGTGATGTGGCCGTGCATTTAGTGGACTCATTCGGGCTCAAGGCGCTACCTGGAATTATTTCGGGATATTCCGAATCTAACACTTGCGCGGGGTCGAACCGGGCGTAGATCTTTCGGCTAGGGATAGGAGATTCGTGTGAAAATTCTTTCCCCCCCCAATAAGAAACACATCGAAAATATGAACAGAAACAGAAATCCGAAAGCCGCCATGCTACGATGCATGGCAACATCGTCCGCCGCGCTGGCGGTCTCGACCGCTCCGATGATGGCGTCGAGCCACAGCGACGCACCACTGATCAAGCTGGACCCACAGGCGAACCTCACAGATGTCTATGCCTTCGTCGGCAGGAAGTCCAATGTCGACGGACAGAACCTGGAGAGAGTCCTCAACGTCCTCGTCAGCGTGCGGCCGTTTTCCGAGCCGGGTGATGGCGTGATCTATGAAAAGTTTTCCGACGACGCTCTCTACAGTATTCACATTACGAATCCTGTTTCCGGTCGTGAGCAACTCCGCTACGACTTCCAATTTTCAGACGTTAATCCCGTTGGAACCCGCAGACTTAAAAATCCGGACACCATCCTCAGTTATGGGCTCGGCACCGAGGTCGGAGGTATCCAAGGAGTGGGTGACGCGAGGCAAAACTTCAGACAGGTCTATTCGGTCTCCAAAAACGGAGTGAATATCGCCACCTCGGTTGCGACTCCTCCGCCAAACACAGGAGACAGAGCGACACCCGCATACAACGACGCGGATGGAAACGCCGTGTCCGGCGCTGTCGGATTCAACGACCTCGACCGCTACACGAAGCAAACTGTGACCAGTCTGGACAGTGGCGAGGTCGTTTTCGCTGGACCTCGCGAAGACGGTTTTTTCGCAGACACTCCCGCGATCTTCGACCTGCTCAACGGACGCATCATCGGTGGTGACCAAGCGGATGGCCTCGGCCAGGCCGGAGGCGGTGTAGATGGCTTCCAAGGATTCAACGTCCTGACCTTCGCGATCCAGATCCCGATTTCCGATCTCAACGCGACTCGTTATACCGCTCCCTTCGCGAACCTGGGAAGTACCGCGCCAAACCCGATTCTCAACGGCGGTGCGGCGACGAACATCGGCGTAGGTGTTTACGCATCGGTCAGCCGCAAGCGTGTGACTCTCCGCAGTGCCGACGAGCGTGACCAGACCGCAGGTCCGTGGATTCAGGTCAATCGTCTCGGAAACCCGCTCTTCAACGAGGTGCTTGTTCCGCTGAGAGACAAAGACAACTATAACCGCGCTCTTCCGATCAATGACGAATCGTTCAGGAAATATGCGAGAACTCCGGAACTGGCGGGACTCCTGAACACCGTGTTCAGCACCAATTTCCAGCGGATACGTCGCGATGACCTCGCGCTCGTGTTCATCCCTGATGTGTTGCGTGTGGACACCACCACGCAACCTGTTTCCCTTCCAGGGCAATCCGGCTTCAGCCGTCTCGGTTTTGCAGGCGGAGATACCATCATGAATCGCTCCGGTCGCACGATCTCGAGCGGATGGCCCAACGGACGCCGTCCCGGTGATGATGTCGTCGATGTGGCGCTGACAGCTGTCGCAAGCGGACCGAGCTACAGCACGGTTACCGTTCTCGGCGATAACGTCGCGGAAAACGATCAACTGTATAACAGGGTCTTCCCGTTCCTCGGAACCCCGCATGCGGGAACTACCGTTCGGCAGCGCCAGTCAGAGCCTGCTGAGTAGATCTGAAAAATAGATCTGCAAAACCCCTCGCAACGCATGCGGCGGCCACAGCGCCGCCGCATGTTTTTTTGTACGAGAACCGAACATGAAAACACCATATCTGATTAAGACTTTCGCAGTTTGCGCACTGATCACGGGATCTACCCACGCCGAATCCGATGAACGCGGCGGACAGTCGGAACCGACCCCCGCAGAACTCCCAGCGAATGGGAAAGCTGCCGAATGGGTGGCCAAGGGAGATGCCCTTATGCAGGACGCCCGTAACAAGGTATCCCATGATTTTACGAAAGCGGAATCCTGTTATCTCGAGGCGATCAAACTCAATCCGGAGTCAACCGATGCGATGCTGGGAATGGCTTGGGTGAAAAACTCCCAACATCTTTTTGAACAGGGACGCGGTTGGGCGGAAAAAGCACTCGCTTTCGCCCCGAAACTCGTGGACGCCCATTGTCTGCTAGGCGACTACGCGTTGGAACTTGGATCTTACGACGAGGCTTTCGATCACTACCAGATAGCCATCGATGAGAAGCCGGATCTTTCCACCTACAGTCGTGCTGCGCATCTTTTATGGGAGACGGGGGACAGTGCGACTGCCCAGGTTCTGATGGAAAAGGCGATCAGCGCCGGCGGGCCTTTTCCTGAGAATCTTGCCTGGTGCAGGGTAGAGTTGGGCCTCATGCAGTTTCGGATCGGGTCTATTTTGTCTGCCGAAATGCAGGCGAAACAAGCTCTGGTGCTATCACCGGACAATCCGCGGGCACTCGCGATGACGGGAATGCTCTTGGCCAGCAAAGGCGAGTTCCGGAAGGCGCTGGAGTATATGAAATGTCCGTCTCCGTGACACCGAGCCACCAGGCGCTTGCCGCGATCGTGGATCTCCACAACTTGCTCGGAGAAAAGGAAGAGGCTGCGGAGGCGATCAGCAACGTGATGTCATACCATCGGCCCGACCCCGAAGCTGCGAAAAAGGCGTTGGCCCTGCACGGACATCGTCATCCTTCCGGGGAGGCCAGCGCGGAACTCGCGCTATTTATGGCGAATCACGGGATCGATCCGGCTGAAGCTCTAAAAGAAGCGGAGAAGGCGTATGTGACTTACAAGAACATACGCGTGGAAGACACCCTCGCCTGGTGTCATTACAAATCGGGCGATTACCGAAAGGCGCGATTGATGATAGAGCGGGCGATGCGTTGGAAAACCCAGGATCCATCCTTATATTTCCATCGTGGAATGATATATGCCGCCCTCAAGGATAATGCGAAAGCTGTCTCCTATCTGAGAAACGCATTAGCTCTGAACCCAGCGTTCGATCCTATCGACGCGCCACTGGCTCAGGAGAAAATCGACTCGATCGAAGCCGCTCGGAAAAAGAAAGGTGAACGAAAAACGAAGAGTCAGGATGCCGCTGACGAATAGGGTTTTCTCCGGAGGCGTTATCTGATTCTAGAGTTCCTTGACATCGGGATACACGGATTTCGTGCCGCTGAACTTGTATGCCATCAGGGTGCATACGGCCAGCGGCGCGTAGACATGCCAGCCGAGCAGTTCGATCCCCATGATTAGTGAGGCCCAAGGGGTTTTGGTCGCTGATGCGAAAAACGCGATCATTCCTACTCCGGCGAACAGATCCACGGGTGCGTCCACCAGCCAAGCGAGCGAGTTTCCCAGCGCGGCACCGATGAAAAAAAGTGGTGTGACTTCACCTCCCTTGAAGCCCGCGCTCAGAGTCACGACAGTAAATACCAGCTTCCAGAGCCATGCCGTGGCCGGCGCACGGACATCCGATGAGAAAAAGCGCGGAAGGGTCAGTGAGCTTTCGTTTTCAGCAAGGACACCCAGACCGAGGTAGTCACCCGTCCCCACGATCAGGAAGAGAATCACGACGACACACCCGCCGACTCCCGCCCGCACCGCTTCGTTGGGAAAAAACTCCCGCAGTTTTCTTGAGGTGAAGTGGGATGCCTCGATGAAAAACCTGCTGGCCAGTGCCAGCACCGTCGCGAACAAAATCAGTTTCGCGAGAATGGGAAACCACGTTGCCAGTGAGCGGGCGAACTCGATCTCCGGATAGGGCGTATGGGTGATTCCCCAGGCAAGGCAGATTTGATCCGCTGCCAAGGCCGTGACGAGACAAGGCAACATTTTCCGGGAGAACAGCCGGTGGCCAGTGAATTCCAGCGCGAACACCGCTCCGGCGAAGGGGGTGCCGAACACCGATCCGAAACCCGCCGCTATTCCGCAAAAAATAAGCAGATTTGACAAGTCCTTCGACTTCGCCACGTGTTTACCGATGCCCGCCCCTATCGCCGCACCCATCTGCACCGCAGTGCCCTCGCGCCCGGCCGAGCCCCGAAGAGATGTGTCGCCACCGTTGCGATGACGACACTGGGAGCCAGTAGCCACGGAATCCGCGCACGCTCTTTGTATACGTGGCCGAGAATCACGTGATTCCCTGAACTCACATGTTTGCCGAATCTCCTGTAATAGAAGCCCATGGCCAACCCGGCCATAGGGAGCAGGTAGACCAGCCACGGATTTTCAAAACGAAGCAGCGTCGCCCTGTCCAAGCTCCACAGAAACAACGCCGCGGTCGAACCGACAGCGCCCGCGATCGCCGCCAGTACGGCCAGCCACTTGAGAATCCTTCCGAGCCACATGGTGAGGCCGCGAAGTCTGGCAGGAGATCACCGGATGTGAACTTGAATCTTGGCAGCGGCGGCATCCGGGGCGAGGCTCATTGTATGAGTGTAAGGAAATCGCGGGCGTTGTCCGATCTGGTCGAGAGGGTGGGGCGGGTCGATCGTGTGGGGATTGAGGAGCGGGTGGCGAAATACGGCACCCGTAGTATCAAGAAATCCTCGAAAGTTTTCGGATTGAAGCTGGCAGTGAGCATGGTCGATCTGACGACACTGGAGGGTAACGACACACCGGGAAAAGTACGTTCCTTATGCCACAAGGCACTACGTCCCCACGATGGCTTCGAAATTCCTCCGACTGCCGCCGTCTGCGTCTATCCATCGATGGTGAAATATGCTGCCGCGATCGTGAAAGGCACGCCTGTCCGCATCGCCTCCGTGGCCACTGCGTTCCCATCAGGGCAGGCACCTTTGAAAACACGGCTCGAAGAAGTCCGATGTGCGGTGAGGGACGGAGCCGACGAGGTCGATATGGTCATCACCCGTGGTGCTTTTCTCGCAGGTGAAACCCAGCAGGTCCAGGATGAGATATCCGCCGTCCGCGACTCTTGCGGGGATGCGACTCTGAAGGTGATTCTGGAAACCGGCGAGCTGCAGACCTACGATAACATCCGCGCGGCCTCGTTCTTGGCCATGGAAGTCCTCCGCCCGGGCGATTTCATCAAAACCTCCACCGGCAAGACCTCGGACAACGCCACCCTCGGCAACAATCAGGTCATGCTGGAAGCGATCCGCGATTTCTATTTTGAAACCGGAACGGAGATCGCCATGAAGCCCGCCGGCGGCATCCGCACCTCCAAGCAGGCGCTCACCTTCCTCATCGCCGTGAAAGAAACGCTCGGTGACAACTGGCTGAACAATGCCCGCTACCGCTTCGGAGCCTCCTCCGTGCTCAACGACCTCGTCCGCCAGCTCGTGAAGGAGAAGACCGGCTGCTACCAGGCCCCCTACACCTTCAGCGAGGCGGCGGGCGGGTATTGAGAAACAAGGAGTCGCGGATGCTATCCGCGAGTCAGGAGGCGTTTTCCAGTCGCGGATAGCATCCGCGACTCCTTGTGTTTCGTTCTCGCCACGGGTGCGGGAAGTTGGGAGGTTTTTCCTATGAGCGCGAAGACGAAGAAACCGGTGGCGAGGGAACTTTTGTTCGGGGATCTGTGGGAGTTCGATCCGGCTCCGGAATCGGCTCCGGCGGGGATTGCCGATCGCTACGGGCTATTCATCGGCGGGGGAGTTCGTGGATCCGAAATCGAAGAAGTAGTTCGATTCGATCAGTCCGCGCAATGAGGAGAAGATTTCCGAGATCGCCCAGGCGGGTGAGGCGGATGTGGATGCGGCGTATGAGGCGGCGGCGAAGGCTTTCCCTGCATGGGCGAAGCTGCCGGGTGCGGAACGGGGGAAGTATCTCTACCGGCTTGGCGCGGCTGCTTCAGGACAGGGCGCGGGAATTCGCGGTAGCGGAGACGCTGGATGGTGGGAAGCCGATCAAGGAGGCGCGCGACTTCGACGTGCCGATGGCGGCGGCGCACTTCTTCTATCACGCGGGCTGGGCGGACAAGCTGGAGTATGCGGCGCCTGGTCGGAATCTGAAGGCGCTGGGCGTGGTCGGGCAGGTGATCCCGTGGAATTTCCCGCTGCTGATGATGGCGTGGAAGCTGGCTCCGGCTCTGGCTCTCGGAAACACGGTGGTGCTGAAGCCGGCCGAGACGACTTCGGTGACGGCGCTGAAATTCGCGGAGCTGATCCGGGACGCGGGGCTTGCCGCCGGGCGTGGTGAACATCGTGACCGGGCGCGGGGGAGACCGGCGGGCTGATCGTGAAACATCCGGCGGCGGCGAAGATCGCTTTCACCGGATCGACCGGGGTGGGGAAATGGATCCAGCGCGAACTGGCGGGGACGGGGAAGCGCCTGACGCTGGAGCTTGGCGGAAAGGGGGCGAACATCGTCTTCGAGGACGCGGCCATCGACCAGGCGGTGGAGGGAATCGTCAACGGCATCTTTTTCAATCAGGGACATGTCTGCTGCGCTGGTTCGCGCCTGCTGGTGCAGGAAAGCATCGAGGGCGAGGTGATGCGGAAGCTCAAGCTGCGGATGAAATCCCTGCGGGTCGGCGATCCGCTCGACAAGAACACGGACATCGGCGCGATCAACTCCAAGGCGCCAGCTCGAGCGCATCACCGAGCTGGTGGACGCCGGTGTCGCGGACGGGGCGGAAATTTTCCAACCGGACTGCAAGCTACCGGAAAAGGGATTCTATTACGCGCCGACCCTGCTTGGCGGGGTGACGCAGAGCCACCGGGTGGTGAAGGAGGAGATCTTCGGGCCGGTGCTTTCGGTGCTGACTTTCCGGACGCCGGAGGAGGCGGTGGAGAAAGCGAACAACACGGCCTACGGCTCTGAGCTCCGGGGTGTGGACGGACAAGGGATCGAAGTATCTCCAGGTTGCGACCCAGCTGAAATCCGGAGTGGTATGGGGGAATTCGTTCAACAAATTCGATCCGACCTCTCCGTTCGGCGGGTTCAAGGAGAGTGGTTTCGGGCGAGAGGGGGGCAGGCAGGGGCTGCTGGAGTATGGGGAGTTGGTTTGAATACAAGGAGTCGCGGATGCTATCCGCGACTCAGTGTGCGTTTCCACTCGCGGATAGCATCCGCGACTCCGTGTTATTTTTTTTCCAAAACCTTGATGGCGGCGGCGATGGCGGGATCCCGCCACTCCCCGAGGGCTTTCGTCTGTTCCGGGGTGAGGGAGGAGGGATGGCCGGCGTTCTGGAATTGCTGGCGGTCCGCCTCGGTGAAGGGGACCTCGATATCCTGGGTAATTCCTTGGAGGTGCGGGGTATTGCCGGAGGGGGTGTGATAGGTGGCGATGGTAAGGCGGAGGGCGGTGCCGTTTCCCATGGGGACGATGTTCTGGACGCTGCCTTTGCCGTAGCTTTTCTCTCCGAGAATAGTGGCACGCTTCAAATCGTGCAGGGCGCCGGCGGTCAGCTCGGAGGCGGAGGCTGAATCTCGATCGATGAGAACGGCGATAGGATAGTCGCGGCGGCGGCGCTGACGGTCCGGGGTAGTGAGAAATTCCTCGGGTTTGTCGCGCTCGCGGACGGACACGACCCTGGTATCGGGTGGAACGAAGAGGCCGAGGATTTTGACGGTTTCATCGAAGATCTCCGCCGCCATTTCCGCGCAAGGTCGATGATGAGTGATTTCATTCCCTTGTCTTCGAGTTCGTCGAGGGCTGCCTCGATTTCTCTGCGCGCAACCGCTGACCGAACTGTGCGAGACGGAGGTATCCGGTTTCTTCATGGTCGGGGAGCAGGCGATATTCGATGAGCGAGCGCTCGGCGACAAAACGGTGGGTGAGCGATCCTGGTGATCTCGCCGGGTCGCTCGGGATTCCGTAGCAGCAGGGTAACGGTTTCGCCTGGACTTACCTTGGAGAAGACCGATTGTATCCGGGCAGGGAAGCTTCCTTTCACAGATACACCGTTGATCGAGAGGATGGCGGTGTCGGGAACGATGCCCGCGGCATCGGCGGGGCCGGATTTCGCAACGCTGGAGACAAACGTGCGGTCCGAATCCATGCCCAGGCTCAAGCCGAGAGACTCGATCTCGTTGGCAAGAGCTCCCGTCCTCCGAGACGAGCTGGCGCATCTCCGGATGGATGAAGGAGGAATGTGGATCGAGGCTGGAGAGCATACCGTCGAGGGCTTGATTGATGAGACGGTCGTAACTGAGTTTGTCGAGATCCGGATGGCGGGCACGGGCGATCTCCAGGACTTCTACGAAGCGCTCCAGGCCGGATAGGCGGAATCGTCTTCGGTCAGGGGATCGGCCTGGGCGGTTAGGAGCGATATGGCGGCGGCCATCAGGAGCGACAGTATCTCATAACGACAGTGCTACCAGCAAGGGAGAAGGCCGGCGTGGAGAGAAAAACGCGTGACCCGACGATTTCGTTTTCAGAAAAGGGAAACTATCCAAAAAACCAACTCGCCAGAGGATCCGGTCGAGATCTCATCTTCCGGCGAGTGGTTTTTGGATAGCGGGGCCGAAGCCCCTATTCTCCCCCCAGAGAATGATAACATACATTGCAACGCTTATGCCAGGTTCGTAGCTGCCGTAAGTGACTGAAAAATAATAGGAAAATTCGGACGTCACGGTCGCTTGCTCCACCGTAGGTCCGCCACTGCATCATGCAATGTTTGCAGGAGATTTCGTGCAGGATTTACAGGGGTATCACTTCAATCCGTGTCTGCCCATCAGATTGTAGACGGAGCGTTCCGAGATACCGAGTTCGCGAGCGGTTTTCGCTTTGTTTTTACCGGTCCGGATGTAGGTCTGGATAAAAGCTTCCCGTTCGATTTCATGCAGGGTCAGTCCCGGCTCGGCGAAGATGGGGCGGCTTCGGGAGGTAGGGGTGGGTGATTCCAGGACGGTGACGATCTCTTCCGCTTCGATTGTTGCGGAATCCGAAAAAGCGGTCGCGCGTTCCAGAACGTTTTCAAGCTGCCGGACGTTTCCGGGCCAATCCGATTTCAGTAGAATCGTCGCGGCGGCTTCCGAAAGGGTCCACGTTGCCGGTGCCTCGGTTACGCGCGATTTTGGAGAGGATATGGGCGATGATGCGGGGAATGTCTTCTTTCCTTTCCCGCAGCGGAGGGATGGCGAATTCAATGATATTCAGCCGGTAATACAGATCCTGACGAAACGAACCATCTTCGACGCGTGCCTGGAGATCCGCATTGGTGGCGGCGATGACGCGGGCGTTTGTCTTGAACAGCCGATTTCCGCCGACGCGGAAGAACTCCCTGTCCTGGAGGACATTGAGTAGTTTCGGCTGCAGCTCCGGTGGCAGATCGCCGATCTCGTCTAGAAAAATGGTGCCGTCCGAAGCCTGTTCGAAACGGCCTGCGCGGGCATTACTGGCTCCGGTGAAGGCACCTTTCTCGTGGCCGAAAAGTTCAGTTTCCAGAAGCTCTCGGGGCAAAGCGGGACAGCTCACAGTGATGAAGTCCTTTTCTCGCCCGCTTACTCAGAAGATGGATTTGGCGAGCGATATAGGTTTTTCCGGTGCCGCTCTCGCCTGTGAGCAGGATCGTGCTGTCCAGATTCGCAGCTTTCTCCATCTGGCGGTATAGTGCCCTCATCATGGGGGCTGGAGGTTTCCAGCGATGCTTTCGGTGCCTTTCGCGGCGGTAGCGGTGGCCTCGATTGCGGACGGACTGCACCGCGGACCGCAACAGATCGAAGAGGCGCTGGATTTCAAAAGGCTTCGTCAGATAGTCGGTTGCTCCTGCTTTCAGTGCTTGGACCGCGATTTCCGCGTCATTTGTCCCGGTGAGCATGATGACAGGGACCCCGGGATGTTTTCGTGCAGCTTCTCCGATTGTTTCGATCCCGTTCATGCCAGGAAGACCAAGATCGAGAACGACCGCCTGGATGAATGGATCGATTAGCTCCACGGCTTCGTGCCCGGAGCTTGCGGAAAGCGGTTTCCAGCCATGGTCCGCGGCGGCCATGGTGAGAAGACGCTGGATCGTCTCATCGTCGTCAACGACGAGCAGGTTATGGGAAGAAGAATTCACTGAGGGGTTCAAGGACGGGAGATTGGCATGGTGGGACGAACTGACGGAGTCGTCCTTATTCAAGGCTCGATGTTCGCGATTCCGGGGTTTGAATGAACGATTTTGCTGGCGAAGGACTAATCGGCGAGAGATCTCATTCATCGCGGACAGGATGGTTTCCGTCGATTAGGGTTTGTGGACGAAATGGCGAACTCCTGTCCCGACAGCCCGCGCGACCCACCATTGGAGCGGATTCCGCTGACGGCGATGACTTCGGTATTTCGGTCGATTTTACGGATACCGTCGATGGTGGCGGGACCGTCCAGTCCGGGCATGGTCATATCGGTGATCACGGCGGCGATCTCGTGGTGATGTTCTCTGAACCGTGAGATGCCTTCGTTGCCGTCGGAAGCGGTGATGACCCGGTAACCGAAATTTTCGAGGATGTTTCGGGTCATTTTTCGAGATGTCGTCCTCATCGTCGATCACTAGAATGGTCTCGCCACTGCCGCGGCAGATCGTGGGACCGGGGGAGGGCGCGTCGGGGACGATTGTCCTCGTCCGGGACGGCGGGAAGATAGACGCGGAATCCGGTGCCCTTCGATGGCTCCGAGTAGGACTGGATGAAGCCTCCGTGGCTTTTCGTGATGGCTAGGACGGTGGACAGTCCGAGGCCGGTTCCTTTTCCCACTTCCTTTGTGGTGAAGAACGGATCGTAGATTCTGCCGATGATTTCCTTGGAAATCCCCTCGCCGGTGTCTTCCACCTCGATGCAGATGTAGGGTCCCGGGCGCGCTTCGAGATGAGTCGTCGCGTACTCTTCGTCGATCTCGAAGTTCGAGGCGGAAATATAGAGCTGTCCTCCTTCCGGCATGGCGTCCCGGGCGTTCACGCAGAAATTGAGGAGAATCTGGTGGAGTTGGGTGGAATCTCCGATCACGGGCCAGAGGTTCTTCCGGAGCTGAGTTTCGATGGTGATGGTCTTGGGAAACGTTTCCGCCGATGATTGCGCTCAGTTCGGAGATGATTTCATTGCCCGATACTCGGCCACGGCGTCCTTCGACGCCGCGCGCGAAGGAGAGAATCTGTGAGATCATTTCCGCCCCGCGGCGGGAGCTGCTAGCGATGGTTTTGAGCAGCTCTTGTCCGCGGCTGTCCGAGACGCTGTCGCGCAGGAGCTCGATGGACATGGTGATGGGCGTGAGCACGTTGTTCAGGTCATGGGCCAAGCCCCCGGCGAGAGTGCCGACGGACTCAAGTCGCTGGGCCCGCAGGAACTGTGTTTCGAGTTTCTTGTGCTCGGTGATATCTGTGTTGATGGCGAGAATCGGATTGGGGTTGTCCGCTCGCGTCGCGGACGAGATTCCAGCGGCTTTCCACGATGATGGGAGATCCGTCCCTCCGGTCTGGTGGAGTTCTCCGAGCCATTCGCCGGATTTCAGGGTGTGGGAATGAGCGATATCGTAGCTATCGTGGTCCGTGTGGAGGCAGGGCTGCGGCGGATTTCCCGGCAGCCTCGCCGGCATCGTATCCGTAGAGTCGTTCGGCGCTCTTGTTCCAGAAATTCAAGTGGTGGGCGAGGTCGCAGGTGAAGATGGCGTCGCGGGCCTTGTCCAGGAGAGAAGCTTGGTCGGCAATGCGCGAATTGGCTTCCTCGCGGGTCATCTCGGAGGCGGCCCGTTCGGCGAAAATGCGGAGGATCGAGCGGGTGAGTTCGGGATCCCGGATGGGGTCCCGGAAGATGACGGAAAGGATTCCGACAGGTTCCGGTCCGCTACCGAACAAGGCGATGCCCGCGTAGGAATTGATGCCGAGATCGATCAGGATGTGATCGTCGGGAAAGAGGTCTGAAAGATCGTTTTCAAACACGCAGACGGTTTTCGAGGTGACCTGCTGGCAGGGGGTGTCCCGGAGTCCGTAGCTGATGTTGTCCACGATTTCGCCATCCAACACGTGGGCGACGGTGTGGACGCTATCGGTCGTCCGGTCGATTTTTCCGATCAGGGCCACCGGTCGCCCCCAGTGCTTCCACCATGTTCAGGGTCAGGCGGCTGTAGAATTCGCTTCCCACCCCGTCGGAGACGGTCCGGGCTACTTTTACGATTACTTCCTGAGTGAGTTCCCGTTGTTTCCGCTCGCGGATCGAGGTGATTCCGAACGCGAGGTTGTCGGCGAGTTCCTCAAGCAGTTCTTGCTCGTTTCGGCTCACGGCGTTGCGCTGCGTGGACCCCAGGCCGAGGTATCCGAAGGTTCGGGTATCGTTTCTCAGGGGGAGGCAGACAAGGCTTCCGATGTTTTTCCGAATCGCTTCGCTTTTCCAAGGTATTTCATCCGGAATGGTATCGACGTCATCGCAGATCATCGTTTTCCCCGGTTCTCAGGACAATGGCACCGGGGCCGCGACCGTTCGGCGGCGGACTCCGTGTAATGGTAAGATCCTGAAAAGAAGTAATGGTCGTCCAATCCGACCTGGGCGATGGGGACGATGCGCTTCTCTGGGGTGTCGTCCGCGTAATTGACGATGGCCACCGAGTAGCCGCCGATGCGTGTGGTGACTTGGCAGATCTCTTGTAGAAGCTGTTTTTCCTCCTCCTCCCGGATGAGGAGTTTGTTGCACGAGCTGAGCATTTGAAAGGCCCGGTTGAGAGCCGTGAGCTCGTGCTCGGCAGCGCGGCAAGGAGTCATGTCCGACATTCCGCCTATCATGCGGACGACGTCTCCGTCGGGTCCGAAGACGCCTGTGCCTGGTCGAGGACGATGGCAGGGAGTGCCGTCGGACTTCATAAAGTCGGTATTCGGCGGTCCAGAAAGGTTCCTTGTTCTTCACCGCGGCATCCAGACTTTTCCGGACCCGTTCCCTGTCATCAGCGGTGGATCCTTGTGACCCATTCCTCGAGAGAAGGACCGGATTCGTCTCCTGAGAAACCGAAGAGCTTGGTGAAGCCCTCGTTCCACCAGATGTTCGCCTCTGACCACATCGAGATCCCAGATGGCATCACTGCTGGCGGCTGCGACGGATTCGAATCGAGTGACGCTTTCCCGGAGTTCGAAGCATCGCTGGATTTCTCGATCGCTAGCGCGATGAGATGGCGCAGGTCCTCGGCACGGTCGATCTCTGCGGGATGTGGGGAATGAGGCTCGTGGTAAAACGAGGTGATGATTGCGATGATTCTGTCGTCTTTGTCGAAGACAGGAACGGTCCATGTCGCTTGGATGCCGGTATCGCGGGAGAGTTCGTGAAATCCGACAAGCTTCGGATCCTCCCGGACATTTTGGATCACGACGGTTTTCCGGGTGGATATCGCCCGTCCGCAAGAACCCTGAGTGGAGCAAAGCATCTTGAGATTTCGCAGTCCGTCGATCACTTCAGGGGGGATGTTCGGGGCGGCCACGACGTTGAGATCCGGGCCGTCTGCGAGAGCGATCACACACCATGCTTTCACGGGAGCGTGATCCTCTATTAGAAGGGCGATACGGTCGAAAATTTCAGCAAGGGGCTTGGAATCCAGAAGCATTTCGAGGATTTCCGCATGGGAGCGGTGAAAGCTGATGATGCTTTCGCCGGAATCGGAATTCTCAGGAGGCAGTGTGTTCTGAATTCCCATGATGAGCGGAGTTTAGAGTGATCGGAGGGGGGTTCAAGTCAAAGAAATGGGGGTGATTTGGCGGGAAATGAAGGAAAATGCAAGTTTGGTGTTGCAAAGGCGGGAGGGTGGGTTATTACCCGCGCCCCGAATTATGGCTAAGAAAAGTTGGATCGCCCGCAATAAGCGCAAAGCACAGACCGTTGATAAGTACCGCCGACCTCCGGCACAAGTTGAAAGCAGAGAAAGACTATGTCGGTCTCTCGATGCTTCCCCGTGACGCGAGTCCTACCCGGGTGGTGAACCGTTGCGAGATCACAGGTCGCCGCCGCGCCTTCATTCGTCGATTCCGTCTTTCCCGGATCACTTTCCGCGAATACGCATCCGCAGGGTTGCTTCCGGGAGTGACCAAATCCAGCTGGTAACGGCTGGTTCCGACGGAGCGTAGTCTCCGTTGGTCAGACTTCCGAGACAAACACGGGTCGGTAACTACCCGAGCCCGCGTGCCCCACATGCCGATTTACGAATACGTTTCCGAAGAAGCCGAGGATCCCGAACGATCTTGCCGGATCTGTCGGCGTGGGTTTGAGTTACGGAGACCTGCGGATCGTGAGGCGCTGGCCAAGTGCCTGATCTGCAAGCATCCTGTGAAGAAACGAATTTCGCAGGTGAACACGCCCCGCGTGACGAAACCGCTTTCGGTATCCGATGCGAAGAAAGCGGGATTCACGGTTTTGGAAAAACGAGACCAAGGGGTATATGAGAAACTTTGATTTCATTGCTCCGGACCTGGCTACGGCCATGACACTGCTGGGGAACACGGCGGGCATTCCTCACGAATTCCCGAGTCCGGTCGAATCCGTGCTCTATTTGCTCGGTATCGCGTTTTTCCTGTTACTGAACGCATTTTTCGTGGCGTCCGAGTTCGCCATCGTAAAGGTGCGTCCGAGCCAGCTCGAGACGCATGCGAAGGAAACCGGAGCGGATACGGAGCGTGCGGTGCATGTGGTGAAAAACCTCGACGGCTACCTTTCCGCCAATCAGTTGGGGATCACTTTTTCCTCTCTGGCTCTGGGGTTTCTCGGTGAGCCGTTCGTAACGGCACTGATCGCACCGTTGCTGGCTCTGCTCGGTATGCCGGAAAACGTGATCTATTGGGTTTCTCTGGTGATCGCCTACGCCTCGTTCACCTTTCTCCATGTGGTTATCGGCGAGCTGTTGCCGAAATCGATCGCGATCCGCAGGGCGCTGGCGACCACCCAGGCGCTCGTGGGTCCGCTGCATCTCTTCTACAAAACCTTCTACTGGGTGATCCGGTTTTTCCAAGGGACGGCAAACTGGCTGCTCAAGAACATCTTCAAGATCGACCCGATCAGCGAAGGTGAGCACGTTCACTCTGCGGAGGAGTTGGCGATTCTTGTGACGCATTCCGGGAAGTTCAAGGAGGTGACCGATACCGAGCGCGAGATTCTGATCAACGCCCTCGAACTGAACGAACTCTGGGTGCGGGATGTGATGACTCCGCGCAACGAGGTGGTCGTGCTGGATGCGGACGAGCCTTTCGAGAAGGCCATGGATGTCGCCATCCGCAGCAAGCACACACGGTTTCCACTCGTCAAGGGGCACCTCGACCAATCCATCGGGCTGATTCATATCAAGGATCTGTTCAAGCTGATGAAGGATTCGGATCCCGACCTGATGCGCGTCAAACGGGAGCTGAAAATGGTCCCGGATACCATGCCGCTCGATACCCTCCTGAAGTTTTTCCTCAAAGAGCACGCCCACCTGGCGATGGCTGTTGACGAGTTCGGCACGCCGGTCGGGATCGTATTTCTGGATAACGTGATGGAGGAACTCGTCGGAGACATCCAGGATGAGTTCGACAACGAGCATTCAGCCTTCATGCGGGTGAACGAGGAAGAATTCGTGGTGGAGGGATCGATGACGCTGAACGATCTGGAGGATTTTGTGGAAGAACTTTCTCTGGAAAGCGGGGAAGTCACAACCGTGGGGGGATACTTACCCAGCAGCTGGAGCGTTTCCCCGAAGTTGGCGAGACGCTCAATATCCTGGGTTACGAGGCGAAAGTCACGAGCACCGACGGACGCCGTGTCGGGCAGATCCATTTCAGAAAACTCCCCGAGGAGGGCGAGGGTCAGGAATTCGAAGATGACGCGGTAGAAGTGGCCTGATCCGATCGTCCACCTCCGGAATGGATGCACTTTCGATGCGTCGGATTGCAAAAGGCACGGACGAGTTTAGCTTGGGATCAGCTCGCTAATGTGTAAGTGTCTGTAAATTAGCTGTTTAGGTGTTTTTCTTTTGCTGGTGCAAAGCCTGCTTTCAGGGAGACCACTATGAAAAATTCTTATAAAACGCTACTTCTGTTCGCATCTTCGCTTGGTGCTGCCGCAGCACTCAATTCCTGCGACGTGAAGAAAACCGAAGATGGTGAAATGCCGGAGGTAAAAGTCGAAGGTGAAGCAAAACTTCCCAAGTATGACGTGGATGCGCCCGACGTTGATGTCAAAATGAAGAAGAAAGTCATCGAGGTCCCAGATATCGAGGTAACTCCTGCCGACGAGGACACGAACGATCAATAGGTCTCTGATTCGCGACACTAAGGTGCCGCGTGTGTGTAGAAATACAGTCCGGCGTCGCCCCTATGGTGATGCCGGGCTTTTTTGTGTCGGTACCGAATGTTTTTCATGGCGAAGTGAGGATGCCGGGTGTTTTCTGACGGAGATGGACGTATTCCAAACATTGGGGGCGGCGTTGGGACTGGCCACGTTGGCCGGGATCAACCTGTATCTCACCGCATTCGTGACCGGCCTCGCGGTACGATTCGGATGGGTAGAGCTGGCCGCAGCGCATGGGGATCTGGCGATCTTGGGAAACGGCTGGGTGTTGGCGACTGCCGGCACATTGATGGTGATCGAGTTTTTCGCGGACAAGATCCCGTGGGTAGACAGCGGATGGGATGCTGTTCACACGGTTGTCAGGCCGGTAGGAGGCTTGTTATTGGGAATCGCAGCGCTCGGTGAGATGGATCCTGCGCTGCTAGCGATAGGTGGTCTGCTTTCGGGAGGGGCGTCACTTGTCACACACGGTGCGAAGGCCGGCACAAGGCTGTTGCTGAATATGTCGCCCGAGCCGGTTTCCAACAGCGTGGCGAGCGTGAGCGAAGACGGCTTGGTTTTGGGCGGACTCGCGCTGACGGCGCTGGCACCCGTAGTTGCGTTTTTCGTGTTCACTCTGGTTCTACTGATCGCCCTCGTGATCATCAGGAAAACTTTCGGGACGGTCGGGGCTGTGTGGAGCTCGGTGGGTCGGAAAAAGGATGAAGCTTGCGAGGTGGCACCGGAGAGCTAGCGTTCCGCTATGACAGGTATTGTTCTGGGATCGGGTCTGGGCAGTTTGGCCGAAGAGGTGGAAGTGCGGGAAACCGTCGGCTTTCGGGAGGCTGGGCTGGAGGGATCGACCGTCCCGGGGCATGAGGGGAAATTCGTGATCGGGAATGTGGGTGGTTGTGACGTGATGCTGATGAAAGGACGGGTCCACCTTTACGAGGGCCATCCGGCAGGGCGGGTCACCGCTGGTGTGCGGTGGATGGCCGAGAAGGGGATTACCCGTCTGATTCTTACGAATGCCGCCGGCACCCTGAATCCGGAATTTGCCCCGGGCGGTTGGATGGCCCTTTCCGATCACCTGAATCTCACCGGGACTTCTCCGCTGGTAGGAGGGAATTTCGTGGATATGAGCGAGGTCTATGACAAAAAATGGAGGGTGGAATTCCAGGATGCGGCGCGTGCCAGTGGAATGACTCTGCACGAAGGCGTTTATGCCGGTCTACGAGGTCCGCAATATGAAACTCCGGCTGAGATCCGAATGTTGAGAGCAGCGGGAGCGGATGCGGTGGGCATGAGTACCGTGTTGGAGGCGATCGAGGCGAAAGCTTTGGGACTCCGCGTCGCGGGTTTCTCATGCCTCACGAACTGGGCCGCCGGAATGCAGGACGCGCTTGACCACGGGGAGGTGCTTGAAACCGGCTTGCAAGCGGGCGCGGTGATGGCAGATTTACTACGAAAGGTCCTCGGAAACGCCTGATAGTTCGGATTTTCCGGATAAATTCGATACATTGAAAAGTTTTTCCGAATGAAATTTATCCCGTCACGTCAGAAAAGGTGATTCCAACTATCCATCATTCATGAAAGCATTCACTACCTCACTCGGCATCGCGACAATCGCGATCGCTTCACTTTTTTCTCTTACTCCCACCGCCAGGGCTGCCTATGTGACGTTGGACGGCTACGGCACCTACAGACTCAGCAATTTCGAGCGTTATTCACCGCGAGGAGCGTATCAGGGAGGGCGTTATCGCAATCTGGGAGCGGACTATTACCGGAAATCGAGAATAGGAATCGATGCGATCAGCAACCGCTCCCGCTTCAGAAGTGGCAGCCTGAGCTTCGAATTATGGGCATTGCCTTTCTTCGGCGCCAACAGTGGAACGGTCCTGATGACTTCAAACGCCAATCGACTCAATCCCCGGAGATCTCTTACCCGTGTATTTCGCTACGGGAATGCGGTTTCTCTGGATAGATGGGCCTTTCCTGAACTGAATCTCTGGGAATTCACACGTCGTGGCTGGAGATTCAAAGACGCTGTTTCGTTCGGCCGCAGGGACCTTCTCTAAGCGGATGAAAAACGGAATTATTCTCAGTGGCGCGGGTTTTGCGGTCGCGGTCGTCTTCGGGGCCACGGGATATCTGCTGGGCGTCAGGCAGGCTGAAAAGCTTCAACCGGTTGTTTCCCCGGTGGTTCCGGATGCTTTTGGGAAAACGTCCCGTGAGCTGCGGCTCGAAGGTTTCGAGCCTGAGGAAGTAAAGCGGGAGCTGGATGGGGTGACCAGCCAGCTCGCCAAGTTCAAGATTGCTCAGAACAATCTCGAGCGATGGGTCGCGAAAGATCCTTCGGGAGCTCTGAACTGGCTCGCGTCCCAGCCGCCAAGTTACCGGAAGGCGGAGTTGATACAATTGGCTCTGAAGCAGTTTTCCGAAACGGACGGGAGGGGGGCGGCGCAGTGGGCGCTGGAGAATATGGAAGGAGGGGAGCTGAACAACAGCCTCATCGCGATCGCCAACGAATGGGCGCTTCAGAACGGGCGGGAGGCGGCGAATTGGTTTCTGGCTCTGCCGGGGACTCGTGAGCGTGATGCGGCGGTGGAAAACATGATGTTCACCTGGGCGACGAACGAACCCGAGGCAGCACTCGGATTCGTGCGCGAGCGGGGGGATCTTGAAGATTTCGCGACCGTGCTGCGACGTGCGACGCTGGCCGGTTGGTCGAAAAGCGATCCGGTGGGCGCGGTTGAAGCGAGTCTTGAAATCAGCAAGAAGGAAAACGATCCGGACCAATTCGCCAACACGATCGCCAACTGGGCGACGGTTGATCTGGCATCGAGCTTCCGACTGGCTGATCGAGAACGTGGAAGGGGGAAGGGGACGGACCATAGCGGCGGCTGAACTGGGAGCGATTTTCGCCCAGCAAAGCCCCGAGGAGGGTATTGAATTTCTCTCGAAACTCACGGAGGGAGAGGAACGGGATGCAGCAGGAAATGTTTTTGCGGCAGAGTGGGCAGCGTTTGGCGCGGAGCAGGCTGCCGAGTGGGCGGGGGCACAGAAAGTGATCAATCTGAGTGAGGAGAGCGCCAATGAGATCGCGGCGAATTATTTCCGCCGGGATCCGCAGGGATATGAAAAGTGGAAGGCCTCCTTGGCGGCGGGAACACTGAAAAACGCCGCCGATCTGACAGGGCAGGTGCCGGAGCAGGAGTGAACTCCGATATGCGGAAAAATTTTCGGATTTTCCATGAATGGGTTCCGAGCGCTTACGTCCGAAATGGTGACCCCGCAATCAGGGGTCATCAACAAAATGAAAACAGGTAAAGTTCGGTTCGGGATCGCCTTCGTGGCGATGGTTTCCATGTTCGGTGGTCTGTCGGGTGCGGATGCTGCCGATGTGACGCTGCGGGGCTATGGATCGGTAAACGAGAGTCGCTACGAGAGCTACTCCTACTACGGTGCCGCGCAGAGCGGACGTTACCGGAATCTCGGTGAAGGTTACTACCGGAGAAGTTCCATCCGTGTGGACGGTATCAGCAACTATTCCTTCGGGCGCTCGGGCACCCTGAGTTTCGAACTCTGGGCCATGCCATATTTCGGTGCGAGCAGCGGCAACGTGCTGATGACCACCAATGCGGGGTCCGTCTACGGGCGGGCCACCAAATGGGGTGTGAACCGCACGGGCAACAAGGTGTCTCTTGATGAGATCGCGTTTCCCGAGCTCAATCTCTGGGAATACACCCGCTTCGGTTGGGATTTCCGGGACAATATCTCTTTCAGCCGCGCGCGTCCGATGTAGGTCCCGGGGCTTGAATATGGAGAAGCGTGCGTCCCGCCGCTAGCGAAGAATCGAGAACGGTTCGCCAGTCCTCCGCCAGCGGCAAGATGCGCGCTTCTCCATATTCTCCAACGCCCCAAATATCGAATGCGGAGGGGGAGCCATTTTTAGATCAGCTCCGCGGCGATGGGATCCACGAGCGGGCGACCGAGGGCGGTGAGTCTGAGGCGACCACCTTCGATCCGGAGCAGGCTCTCGGAGGCGAGGGTCCCGGCTTTTCCAAGCGAGTCGTTTCCCAACAGGTCCACGGGGATGCCATCGGTGGTACGGAGGCCGAGCGCGATCAGTTCGATGCGCCGCTGGGCGGGTGTGAGAACCTCGGTTTCGTGGATGGCGTTTCCGATGGAGTTCACTTGTCGGATGTAGGCGGCGGTGTCGGGGATGTTCCTAGTGCGGACATTGTCGACAGTTGAGACGGCGGAGGGGCCGAGACCCAGGTAATCAGCTCCCTGCCAGTAGCCTCGATTGTGGTTCGAGTGCTGGCCGGATCGTGCGTAGTTCGAGGTTTCGTAGTGGTCGAATCCGGCGTTGGTCAGCAAATCCTCGGCGAGGTGGTAGTGGTCGGCATCATGGTCTTCGTTTTCCTGGAATGTTCCGTTGGAAAGGGATTCGAAAAACGCGGTGTCTTCCTCGTAGGTCAGGTTGTAGGCGGAAATGTGGTCGGGCTTTAGGGAAATGGCGTGACGCAAAGTGTCATGCCAGACGTCGAGCGATTGACCGGGGATGGAGAACATCAGGTCGATGTTCACGGAGGGGATTTCCGCTTCCCGCAGTATGCTTACCGCTTCGGTAGCCTGCTCCGGGCTGTGTTCCCGGCCTAGGGTCTGGAGGACTGGTTGGTCGAACGACTGGATACCCAGAGAGACGCGTGTGACCCCGAGGGATTTGAAAAGTCGCGCCTTTTTCAAGTCGAAGGTGGCGGGATTCGCTTCGAGCGTGATCTCGCTCGTGCTGGAGAGTTCGAAGGTTTCCCGGAGGGAGGTAAAGAGATCGGTGAGGTGCTTGGAGGACAGCATGGAGGGCGTTCCTCCCCCTAGGTAGATGGAGGATGGGTCGGTCCGCCCCTCAGGTGCGGTACCGATCCGTTCTCCATCTTGCCTCCGCTCCGAGTGCCTGGATGAATTCACCGATCGGCGTATTGCCGGGGGTGTGCTTGTAGAACGAGCAATAGGGGCAGATCCTGTGGCAGAAGGGGATGTGGAGGTATAGAAGCAAATTTCAGAATTTCAAATTTCAACCCTCGAAAGGTAGACTGCTGACGGGATCAGCGTTCCATTTCCTGAGAACGGATTCTGGAGATATATTTCCGGACTGCTTCGGTGGTGTTGGCGGAAAGGTTTGCCTCTGGCTTCGCGAAGGGTGGGACGAACCAGGGGAAGGAGCCGAGCAGATCGGTGACTACTGCGATTTCTCCGTCGCAGGTGGTTTCTCCACAGCCGATGCCGATGGTGGGGACGGGAATCGCTGAGGTGATTTCCGAGGCGGATTCCGGGGTGAGGGATTCCAAGACGATCGCGAACACACCGGCATCGATGAGGGCGTTGGCTCCCTCCAGGATGTCTTGGGTCTGCTCGGGTGTTCTGCCTTTTTTCCGATAGCCGCCCTCTTCGAGCACACGTTGCGGGAGCATCCCGAGGTGGCCACAGACGGGGATGCCGGCGGCGGTGATGGCGCGGACTTTCTCCGCTTGCCGTATCCCACCTTCGAGCTTCACCGCATCGGCACCGGCGGCGGCGAGCTGGCGGGCGGTTCGTAGGGCTTGGTCCGGGGTGTCGTAGGAGTGGATCGGTAGATCCGCGATGACGAGAGCGGCCGGTTCCGCCCGGACGACGGCGGAGAGATGGTGCAGGATGTGGGCGAGGGTTACGTGAGTCGTATCCGGGTAGCCGAGAACGACCATGCCCAACGAATCGCCAACGAGAAGCACATCAATGCCCGCCTCATCAAGCAAGCGGGCTGTAGAATAGTCGTAGCAGGTGAGGGCTGCGATGCGGCCGGGTCCTTTGTTTCCCGCGATGGCGGAGACTTTTTGCTCGGGAGTCACGGATGGGAAGGTGTTTCTGGAAAATGGAAAAGCCTCCGGGAGCGTTGGCTCTGAACGGAGGCTGTTTTTGCCATGTGGAAAATGGCGACCCGTAAGGGAGTCGAACCCTTCTTGCCAGGATGAAAACCTGGAGTCCTAACCGATAGACGAACGGGTCGTTAGTCGCGGTGCGGGCGGAAAGAAAGCGGAAGGCCGGATTTGTTGCAAGGTTTTTCTGGGAGAAATTTCGATTTTTTTCAAAATCTCACGCGATGATGTCGTGGACAACGTTTCCGTGGACATCCGTGAGGCGGAAATCCCGACCGGAATAGCGGTAGGTGAGCTTCTCGTGATCAAGTCCGAGCAGATGGAGGATGGTAGCGTGGAGATCGTGGACGTGGACCGGTTTCTCGACCGCTTTAAAGCCAAATTCATCGGTGGCACCATGGATGTGGCCGCCTTTCACCCCGCCGCCGGCCATCCACATGGTGAAGCCGTAATGGTTGTGATCCCGGCCTTTCATTTTTCCATTGTTCGATCCTGCTTTCGGAAGTTCGACAACCGGGGTGCGGCCGAATTCGCCGCCCCAGATGACGAGGGTCTCATCCAGCAGGCCGCGTTGCTTGAGGTCGGTGAGAAACGCGCCGATGGCCTGGTCGCATTGAAGGGCGAGCGGACGGTGGTCCTCGATATCGTCGTGGGAGTCCCAGGGCTGGCCGTTGCCGTGCCAGAGCTGGACGAAGCGGACTCCGCGCTCCAGTAGCCGGCGTGCCATCAGGCATTGGCGGGCGAATCCACCCTCGCCGTACATCTCGCGGATTTTCAGGGGTTCCTTGGAGATATCGAAGGCGTCGGTGGCTTCCGTCTGCATGCGGTAGGCAAGTTCGAAAGAGCGGATGCGGGCTTCCAGGCCAGGATCGTGGTGCTGGGATTCAAGATGGTTCGCGTTGAGCTGGCGCAGGAGGGAAAGTTGTTTCGCCTGGCGGGCGTCGCGAGCCGAAGGGTTCTGCAGGTTCTCGATCATGCGGTCGAGCCGTTCGATGGAGCTGTCCAGATAGGTGCCTTGGAAGCTACCGGGGAGGAAGGAGGAACGCCAGTTCTCCGCGCGTTTGATCGGCATACCGCCGGGGCACATGGAGACGTAGGCGGGGAGGTTTTCGTTTTCACTGCCTAGCCCGTAGCTGACCCACGAACCCATGGAGGGGCGTGAGAGGCGGCTTTCACCGCAGTTCATGAGCATAAGGGACGGCTCGTGATTGGGCACGTCCGCGGTCATCGAGCGGATGACGCAGAGGTCGTCCGCGTGCCGGGCGGTGTGTTTGAAAAGTTCGCTGACTTCGAGGCCGGATTTTCCGTAACGTTGGAACTCGAAGGGCGTGCGGAGCACGCTGCCGGTCGGGCGCTCGGTCTTGATGCCATCCAAAGTGATTGGCTTGCCGTGCTGATGCTGGAGAAGCGGCTTCCTATCGAAGGTATCGACCTGGGAGGGGCCGCCGTTCATGAAGAGGTGAACCACGCGTTTCGCTTTGGGAGCGAAATGCGGGGCATTTTCCAGGGGTGAGGAGGTGGCTGTTCCGGTGAGTAGTTTCCCGAGCGCGAGACCACCGAAACCCATGCCGCAGCGACGGAGGAAATCGCGGCGGTCGTGGATGAAATCTGTGGCGGTGGGGTGGTGCATTGGTTTCGAAACTTCAAATTGAAATTCCAGATCTCAAGGTGGAGGCTGGGCTTCCGAACAAGATTCTGAACCACGGAAGGCACGGAAGGAAGATGGAGGATTCATGTGCCTAATAAATGATAACTCCTCATTCAATGAAGTTGAACTCGTTGGAGGCCCAGAGCATTTGGATGAGATCGGCCCAAGGGGTGGACGGTTTGAGAGGGGACGGGGGATTGTTGTTGGTTGGGAACTGGGTTTTGAGGTCGCCGAGTTCGCGGGGCCGGGAGTCGGATTGGTTACGACCCAGGATTTTCAGATCCCATGCGGTGCTACCCATATTGACCGGCTCGGGTGCCCGGAGGACGAAATCGACGCTGCCGCCTGCCGTGACTTCAAGCCAATCGCTTGAGATCGGCGTGGATTGGTTCGGGCCGAGGCGGGTGGTGGTGATGTCGTTTCCGTTATGGAAAATTTTCCATTCGAGCGGGTTACCGTCTTTCTGAGTGCGTTTGATCGATCCTCTCATTTTCACTTGGCCGGATCCCAGTGAACGCCAACGCAGGATGAGGGAATAGCCGTCCGCGGTGTGACCGCTGTCCGGTCCCGCGTGCAGCCAACGGATCGGCGAGGTGGCGAGTTCCGGACCGGTGCGCCATGACTTTTCCAGAAACATCGGGAAGGTGCTCTCCTCGCTGAGGACTCCGTCGTTGTCGCGGGCGTAGCGGATTTCCCAGTAGCCGGAAAGAGCGGGTTCGAAATCGATCGGATCCGAGCTGGCGAGCCATCGCGTGATGGCGGCGAGCTCTTCTGCGGACGGCGGTCTTTGGTAGATTCGTTGGTAGAGAAATCGGACCTTCGAGAGTTCGTCGGGTAGGTTGTTCAGTTCTGCCGAGGCAGCGAGTTTTTCCGCCTGACGGATCATGAGCGGGCTGTTGAGGAGATAGAGGGCTTGCTGCGGGACGGTGGTTTCGACCCTTTTCGGCGCATGGTGATCGGGGTGGGGTAGATCGAAGGATACGAAGGTGGTGGCGAGTGCGTAGCGGTCGATGAATGAATAAAGGCTGCGCCGGGAATCGGATTTTCCATCGTTGATTTTCACTGAACGCAATCCGGTACGGGAGGTGTCCAGGCTACCGGAGGTGGAGAGCAGGTTGTCGCGGAGGGATTCGAAATCCGCGCGGCGGCGATTCCATTTCCAGAAGAGCGAATTCGATTCATCGATGAGGGCGTTTTCCGGTGATCCATCGGCGGCGAGGCGGAAGGCTTTCGAGGTAAGGATGAGGCGGTGGAGGTCTTTGAGAGAACCTCCGGATTCCGTGAAACGGATGGCGAGGAAATCGAGTAGCGGGAGCAATGCGGGTGGTGCTTGCTGGGTGCCGAAATCGCCGGGATCGGCGAGTGGTGCGCCGAAGTGCCAGTTCCAGACACGGTTGACCATCACTCGGGCGGTGAGCGGATTCGAGGGATCGGCGATTTTTTCGGCAAGGGAGAGACGCGGGCTTTTTCCCTCCGGAAATTCTCCTCCACCGAGAAAGGACAGCCACTGGCGTTCGATGGGTTCGGTGCGGTTCGAAGGGTCGCCGCGCTTGTAGATCTGGGCAGGAGCCCAGTTTTCCTGTCCGCCAACGACATGGCGCGGGGAGGGGAGCCGGGGTGATCAATCTGGAGTGCGGCGAGTGCGGAGCGCTGCTTGGCGTCCTCGTTCTTGTCTTTGGTATCGAACAAATCGGGGATGCGACGTGCCTCGTAGGAGAGTGGACAGGCAGGTTTTTTCGCTAGAACCGAGAGAGGAGTGGAATCCGCTGCCGAGAGCCATTCATCGGCGAGGGCGCGGCAGAGGGTGAGGCGTTCGGCGGATGAGGCGGATTTCATCTGTTCATTCCAACCGGCAAGCCGCGGGTCGGATGCTTCCTTGATAAAGAATTGCTTCCATTTCATGACGGCCTTCGCCCGGAAGCGACCGCGTTCGAACCCTTCTGCCGCTGCCTTCCCCTCATCCCAATTTTCCGAGATGGCGAGGTGTGCAAGATCGAGGTAGGTGGCGAGATCCGACGGATCGTGGAGCTGGGATATGACTTTTCGACGGATATTCTGGCGCAACGCTTCGATTTCTGCCGCTTTTTCCCGATATGCTTGGAAGGCGGGTTGATCGGTGGGTTTCCCGATGACGGGCTTTTCATCCGGCTCCGTGGTATTCTCAAGAATGGAGTAGATGGAGTAGTAGTCATCCATCGTGATGGGATCGAACTTGTGCTTGTGGCAGCGGGCGCAGGCGACGGTGGAGGCGAGGAAACCGCGGGTAACTACGTCTACGCGGTCGTCGATCATCTCGAGATTTCCGGCACGCGGACCGACGGTGAGAAAGCCGAGTGCGGCGAGATCCGGGTGGTCCGGCTTGTCGCGGATCAGATCGGCGGCGAGCTGGAGTTTGATGAAATCCGGGTAGGGCATGTCTTTGTTGAAGGCATCGATCAACCAATTCCGGTAGGTGTAGGCGAAAGGATAGCGATTGTCTCGGTTGGCGAGAACGTAGCCTTGGGTATCCGCGTAGCGGGCGACGTCCATCCAGTGCCGGGCCCAACGTTCGCCATAGGCGGGGGAGGCGAGCAGTTCTTCGATCAGTGTCTTCCAGGTAGCCTCCGAAGGGTCCGCCCGGATGCGCCGGATCTGGTGGGAGGTGGCGGGCAGGCCGGTGAGGGAGTAGGCGGCGCGCTGGATCCAGAGTTGGGGCGGGGCTTGTTCCGCGGGTTTCAGCGAGGAGCTTGTCCGTGCGTTTCCGAGCAGGGTGTCGATGGGATTTTCATCAGACTTCTCTACGATCTCCGGCTTGGTAGGGGGCAGATAGGCCCAGTGCTCTTCCGCTCCGGCGAGAAGTGGGAGCATATTGAGAAGTAGAAGTTGGAGAATCGGGCGCATCCTTAGAAAAGATTACGTGATCCAGATGGAGATCTCTCACGTATCGGGCCTCGAACCGATGACTTGGATACGGAGAAGCGTGCGTCCAGCCGCTCGCGAAGAATCGGGAACGGTTCGCCAGTCCTCCGATACCGGCGGCACCATGGATACTTTTTCATATTTCCTGAAACGAGATCCTATCGCTTGCCATAATAGGATCGCGTATCACGATGAGATCCGCTACGCCAGTGTTCGTGATACAACGTGCCAAGGAAACGTCCGGACGGGAATACGAGATCGAGACGCTACGTGCCATTTCCAAGCGGGTTCCGAACATAGACAGCGCGATCGCGGAGATCGCTCGCTTTTCCGCGGAACTCACCCTTCCCAAAGGGACGGTGCATGTGATCAGCGATATTCACGGGGAGGACAAGAAGCTGCGGCATGTGATCAACAATGCGTCCGGGACCCTCAGGCCGCTGGTCGAGAAATTGCTGAAAGACAAGCTGCCGGTGGGGGAGTTCGACGAGTTTCTGAAACTTGTTTTTTACCCGGCGGAGGTGGTGGGGGAGTTGGAAAGAAAGTTGCGCGAGCCAGAAGATCAGAAAGTTTACGCGATGCGGACCTTGCACGGTTTGTTCGAGGTGATCCGCGTGCTCGCCGGGCGGCACAGTCTGAAACATGCGATCCGGCTGTTTCCTTCCGAATATGCCGAGCTTTTCAGTGAAATTCTGCATGAACCCTCTACTGAAAGGGAACAGGCATACATCGGGGCGATCGTGGATACGCTGGTCCGGCGCGGGCGGGTTTTGCATTTCATCCACCTGACCTGCCGGGTGATCCGGAACCTTGCGATCGACGAACTGGTGATCGCCGGTGATTGCTGGGACCGGGGGCCGCGCGGTGACAAGGTGGTGGACTATCTGATGCAGCAGCCGAATGTGACTTTCGTCTGGGGAAACCACGATATGCTGTGGCTCGGCGCATGTCTCGGGAACGAGGCGCTGATCTGCACCGCGGTCCGTGTTTCCCTGCGCTACCGGAGGCTTTTCCAACTGGAGGAAGGTTACGGCATCCCGCTGATGCCGTTGGAGTGTTTGGCGCGAGAAGTGTACGGAGATGATCCGGCTCGCTGTTTCATGCCGAAGGCGGATGGCTTGAGAGAGAAAATTTCCGTGGCTAGAATGCAAAAGGCGGTGGCGGTGATGCAGTGGAAACTCGAGGGTCAGCTCATCGCACGCCATCCCGAGTGGGGGATTCAGAACCGGATGCTGCTGCACCGTATGGATCACGATGTGGGAGCGATCGAGATTGACGGCGTTTCCTATCCACTGAAAGACACGTTTTTCCCAACCATCGATCCGCAGGATCCGTACGAGCTGAACGAGTCCGAGCGGCTTTGCATGAACCGCCTGAAAGCATCGTTTCTGGGAAGCCAGAAGCTTTGGGCGCAGATGAAATGGATGGTGGGAAACGGGTCGATGGTGATCACGAGAGAGGAACAGCTAATCTTCCATGGCTGCGTGCCGGTGGATAAGGAGGGGGAGCTCATACCAATGGTGATCGGTGGTAGGGCGCTGTGCGGGAAACCGCTTTTCGAGGCCATCGACCATGCGATCTACCGGATGGTGGACGAGTCACCGAGTCGCAAGGATCTTGATCTGCTCTGGTATCTCTGGAGCGGGCCGCAATCGCCTTTGTTCGGAAAAGACAGGATGGCGACTCTGGAGCGTGGCCTGATCGAAGACAAGACACCGCACGACGAACGCAAGAATCCGTACTTCGATCTACTGCATGAAGCTTGGTTTTGTGAGAAACTACTGATAGAGTTCGGTGTGGATCCTGAGAGCGGATTCATCGTCAACGGCCATGTCCCGGTGAAATTGGAAAAAGGGGAATCACCGATCAAGCGCAGCGGCAAAGCGATCAGTATCGACGGGGCGTTTTCCGAAGCGTACGGAGACCATGGCTATACGTTGGTTCTGGAGCCACACCGGACCTTTCTGGCCCGACACCACCATTTCGAATCCGTGGAATCCGCGATTCGAGATGGCGCGGATATCATCCCCAGTATCACGGTTCTCAGGGAAAGGGAAGTGCCCATGCTTGTCGCGGACAGTCAGCGAGGGCGCGATCTGGTCCATGCCATCGCGCACTTGGAAAGGCTTATCGTGGCTTACCGGAACCACGAACTCCGGGAGCAGTTCGAGGGTTGATTGGTTTGAATCGGTAGTCGCGGAGGTATTCACGCTTCAGTGTCTGCGACGGACAAGCAGCAACCCTGCTCCCAGAAGAAACAGCGACATGCTTGTTGGCTCGGGCACGAAGGTCAGGGCCGGCGCTGTCCGCCCGTTAACGGTCGTTTCCTTCGATGCGAATGCGGTCGTCCCGCTGCTGGTATTGATTGCTACGATCGCGAAGGTCGCGATGCCGTTCGTATCATCCGTGATGAATGTGTTGAGTGCCGCGGAGCTGAAGGTGAGTTCACTGCCCACGTTTGCGTTGGTGAGACTGAAAGATCCGAGATTTGTCCCGGAGGCCTCGTTGAAGGTGTTGTCACCCGTATTGCTTATTCCTGCGGCGGTCGAGATGTTGTAGGTGATTTCGCCAGTCGTGCCGGTGTTCGTGCCGCCGTCTCCTTCGATAAAGTTTTCCTGGCCATTCGGTTCGTTGATTCCGAATACCGAGTAGCTGATTGATGTCGGATCGCCGGAGTTCGTAGGAAAGTTGGTGAGGAAGAGATTAAGGGTCGTGGAAGTGGGGGCGAAAGTGAGTGTGGAGAGATCGAACTTGAGAAGTCCTACCCGATTTGTCCCGGCGCTGCCCGCGTTCTTAACCACAAAAGTCTGGTCGGCGCCGAAGTTCGTCGTCGCATTCCCGTCGCGGACGAAAGTGTCCGCGCCGTTACCATCCGCTGTCGTGATCATGATTGCCGCGTTGCCGGTGATCGTGAGGAAAGGAGCGAGGGAGACCGTGAGGAGTCCGGATCGGAAAATGCTGGAAAAAGACATCTTGGATTTCATCCGGGACAGGTTCTGATGCGAGATCGTAAATGTAAAGATGAGTTAGTGTGTCGGAGTGAAAAATTGCGATCGAGGGGCCAAGCCGAAACCACCGCCCGCACGAATTCTCCGGAAGCAAGTAAGGCAATGAGGATCGTCGGTATTTTCGGGACGATTTGGTTTGCAAAGCCGGATGTCAGCGTTCTAGCATTCCGCACCCAACGCCTCGGTAGCTCAGTTGGTAGAGCAGAAGACTCTTAATCTTTTTGTCCTTGGTTCGATCCCAAGCCGGGGTACTTCTTTCCAGTTCGAATTAGGATCGCCAGGCCCGAGATAGGGCTGGTTTTAGTGTGCCGGGAATGTTCCTTGGCCACCCCGTTGCTACAGACCGAGTTGTCGGGTGGCTTTCGTAGCTGCCTGTTTGTGGAAGTCGGCGTTTTCCTGCTTTTTGATGTCCACGTCATGGATGGGGATCATTTCTTTCATACGGGCTTTTCCGGCTTCGGTTGCCAGGAGTTCCGGGAAACATTTTTTGATGACTTCGAGCACGATGTGGACGGAAACGGAGGCGCCGGGGGATGCTCCGAGCAGGGCGGAGATGGTGCGGTCGGCATTGGTGATGACCTCGGTGCCGTAGTGCACGATTCCGGCTTCGCCATCGGTTTTCTTGATGGCCTGGACGCGGATGCCGGCATCGATGAGTTTCCAGTCCTTGGCTTCGGCCGCGGGGTAGAAGACGTGGAGGACTTTCATGCGGTCGGCCATGCTCTGGGTGCCTTGCTGGACGAGGTATTTTACGAGGTCGAGATTGTGTATGCCGATCTTGATGAGGGTGGCGAGGTTGTCCGGCTTTACGGAGAGCGGGAGGTCCATGAAGCTGCCTTTCTTGTGGAGGAACTTGGTGGTCCAGGCGGCGAAGGGGCCGAAGAGGAGGGTCTTTTTCCCATCGAGGATGCGGGTGTCGAGGTGGGGGACGGCCATGGTCGGGGCGGCATCGAGTGCCTGGCCGTAAACTTTGGCTTCGTGGCGGGCGACGATCTCGGGGTTTTCGCAGATGAGCCATTGCCCGCCGATGGGAAATCCGCCTAGGCCTTTCGCTTCCGGGATGCCGCTTTTCTGGAGGAGCGGGAGGCTGCCGCCGCCTGCGCCGACGAAGACGAATTTCGCGGTATTGGTGCGGGTCTCTCCGGTTTTGGCGTCTTTGATTCTGATGCTCCAACCTTTGTCCGTTTTCGTGAGATCGGTGACACGGTGAGAGGTGGCGATGCCGCAGTCCGGTTGGTTTTCCAGCCATGCGAGGAGTTTGCGGGAAATGTTTCCGAAATTCACGTCGGTGCCGGAATCCATTTTTGTGGCGGCGATGGGGACGTCGCCACGGCCTTCGGTGAGTAGGGGGGCCCAAGCGGAAATGGTGGCGGGATCGGTGCTGTATTCCATTTCCGAGAAGAAATGGTGGGCGGACATGGACTTGTGGCGCTCTTTGAGGAAATCGACCTGTTCCTCTCCGTGGACGAAGCTGAGGTGGGCGACCGGGTTGATGAATTCGTTCGGTTTATCCACCATGCCCTCTGCGACGGCGTAGCCCCAGAACTGGCGGGAGTATTCGAATTGCTCGAAGATTTTGATCACGTTGGAAGGATCGACCGAGCCGTCGGCTTCGCGCTTCGGGGTATAGCTGAGTTCGCAGATGCCGGCGTGGCCGGTTCCGGCGTTGTTCCAGCCGTTGGAGCTTTCCTCCGCGACATCAGCGGTGGCTTCGTAGACCTGGATTTTGAGGGAAGGATCGAGTCGCTTGAGGAGCGCTCCGAGGTTCGCGGACATGACACCGCTGCCGATGAGCACGACATCCGGGTTTTCGACGTGAGAGGAGAAATTCATAGTTGGGGTAGAGAAGTGGAGGAAGACAGGGGTGGGTTGTCAACGGTGGATCGGTTCACGGTATTCCCGGCGGACGAAAGTATTGGCCTGTTCCGAGTCGAATTCGAGGTCGGCGCTGTTCCACGCGAGTTCCGTTTTTGGAAAACGCGAGGCGACTCCGCCGAGCAGGATGCACTCGGTGAGCGGGCCGGCGTAATCGAAATCCGCGGAGGTCTTGCCTTTCCCCTGGCAGGCGGCGGTGAATTGCGCCCAATGGCTTTCGCCGGGTAACTTCACGATTTGATGGTCTTTGAATTTTTCTTTCGGAAAGAGGACGGGTTGGGCGACGTGGGGGAGGAGCAAGGTTCCTTCCGTGCCGATGAAAATGGAGCCCTGGCCCGGGAGTTCCGTTTCTTCGAGATGGGCTAGGATTTCAGGAGGGAGTGAACTATTTCCGTCATACCAGGTGAGCATCATGGTCTTGTCCGCGCAGGCGGGGGTGGCGGCGTAGGTGTAGATGACTTTTCCGTTGACCGCCCAGTTGGTGGCGTTCGGAGCGGGGCCTTCGGATCGGACGGAGAGTGGGAATTTCAGACCCACTCCTTTGAAGACGGGATCGAGGATGTGGCAACCCATGTCGCCGAGGGTGCCGGTGCCGAAATCGAGACGTTTGCGCCACTCGCCGGGGTGGTAGTAGCCCTTGATAAAAGGCCTCTCCGCGCAGACACCGAGCCAGAGATCCCAGTCGAGACCCTCGGGGACGGGATCGGCTGTTTCGGGCAGCGTGGAAGGATCGCCCCAGCTTTTCGAGGACCACGAATGGACTTCTTTGATTTTGCCTATCGTGCCGTCCTGGATGGCTTTCGCGGCGGTGCGGTATTCCGAGGCGGAGTGGACCTGGATGCCCATCTGGGTGACGACTTTTTTCTCGCGGGCCATTTCGGTCATGCGGCGGACTTCGTATAGATCGTGAGCGAGCGGCTTCTGGCCGTAGACGTGTTTTCCCGCTTCCATGCAGGCGAGCGCGATGGGCGCGTGCATGTGATCGGGGGTGGAGACGTTCACGGAATCGATGTTTCCGGCTTCCTTGTCGAGCAGTTCCCGCCAGTCTTGGTAGACGCGCGCTGCGGGAAAGTTCGCACGCGCTTCGGTGGTGCGGTTGAGGTCCACATCGCAGATGGCGACGATTTCGACGTTCTCGCATCTGGCGATTTCCGAGAGGTCGGCCCAGGCCATTCCGTCGGCTCCGAAGCTGGCATGGCGGAGGGGTTTGGCGGGTGATCGTGCGAAAAGATCGCTGCCGAGTAACGGGGCGCCGACGGCGGTGGTGCCGAGGATTTTGAGAAGGGAACGGCGGGAGTGGGTGGTGGGTTGGCTCATGGAGATCGGGGTTTTTACCGGTCCAGACTGCTGGGGTTGGTTGGCGGTGTCTAGGTAGGAATGTGGGATATGGAGAAGCGTGAGTCTTGCTCCATATACGAGCCTTCGGCTCGAAGCCAAGGGGGGTGCGTCGGACGTGGTGGTTGCGTCGATCCCAAATCTTCGCACGGGAACATGATCTCCTGTTGCCCCGCTGTGCCGCTCAATTTCTACCGGGACGACGGTGGGATTTCAGCAGGAGGAATCAGAGGGCGCGGAGGAAGAGCACTGTTTGGAGTGCGGACGGCTTGCCTCCGCTTTCGCGAGTGAGGCTTGCCTCACGGGGTCAACCCGGTGCGCTCCGTTCCCGGGAAATCGCTCAGCACCGCAGGGGGCAAGCCCTCCAGCCCCAAAGCGGAGGCAAGCCGTCCGCACTCCAAACAGGGGCCGTTGGAAACGCGTTTTTCCGCCCGGAAGGTGGCAAGCTGAAAATCCGCCCTAATCCGGTCACGCACGAACCGTCCCACCGGTTAGGCCGGACTTTCAGCCCTCCGATCTTCCACGACTTGAAACCCGGGACGACGTTTCACTCTGCCCCGGGCTGCGATAGGTCAGGCCGTTGGCCTTGAAGACAGCTTGAGCGATATCACAAAACGTGCCGCGCCGCGGAAATATCGCGGGAGCGGACGTAGTGCTCGATCCGGAAATCGCGGATCCCCGAGGAATTACTGGATCCGGAGGTCGCGGATCGGTCAGTTCGACGCTGTGGATTCTTCCGTCTCGTGCTGATCGAGGACTTCCACCTTCACTGCGACAACGCCGTTCTTCACGAAGCCGAGTTTTTCGGCGGTGCCGATGGTTACGTCGATGATGCGACCCTTGATGTAGGGGCCGCGGTCGTTGATGGTGACGACCTCGGACTTGTCTGTTGTTCATGTTGATCACGCGGACCTTGGTGCCCATCGGGAGGGTCTTGTGGGCGGCGGTGGGGGCGTTGTTGGAGAGACGCTCGCCGCTGGCGGTTTTGGTCCCGTAGTTGGTCTTGATGGAATACCAGGAGGCTTTGCCCTGCTGGACGGAAGCGACGCGGTAAGGGTCTTGCTTCGCGATCTTGGTGGCGGCGGAGTTTGCGTTGCCGGTGGAGGCGCAGCTCGGGATGAGGACGAGGCCTGCAAGAGCGAGCATCGCGGATTTGAATTTCCGTGTGTGTTTCTTCATGCGTTTTAATCCCGGTGGGGGGCGCACCTCCTAGGTCGGGTCTGAGTGGGGCGCAAGAACAATCTCACATAATATCTGTCCGGGAAATCCGAGGTAAAATTTACTATTCTGTGAGATTTTCACCGGAAACAAAAGGCTTCAGCACGGGCTTCAGGGATTTGAGAGGGATTTTCGCATCCCGGGCTTTTCTCGAGAGAATTTTGAGTTCCGGGAGCCGTAGTGCGAGGGTTTCGATCATATCGCACTCAGGGTCAATGCTTTGAGGTTTTTTCGTGGTCACTTCAAGGGAGAGGAGCGCACTGGCAAGGCCAAGGTAGTCGGCCTCGGAAGGAGCCTGTTCACCCGGTTTCAGTGATATTTCGTATTTTTCGACAAATGCAATCAGATCCGCATCCTCGGCAGGCACGTCGCCCGAAGGGATTTTGATAATGATATTGCTTCGCGGAGTTGGTGGAGGTGTTGCGCGGCTCGCTGCGTGTGGTTTTCCGGCCACCGATTCGCGGGTGATTTCCGCCTCGGTTTTTCCCGTCAGGCGGGCGGCGAGCCGGGTTGACTCGCCTTCCCCGGTGAGGCCGGTGATGGCAAAATATTTTCCGAGGGGGACGGATTGCACGACCGGGGCGCTGAAGACCCTCCCGTCCAGGAGGATCGCGATGCGGTCGATGCCGGGACGCATGGCACCGGTGACCGCGATCATCTTTTTCGTGCCTTCGGGTTTCAGGGTGATATCTACCCCATCGGGACGTGTGGGTGAAAGTTTGGCGGACTTGATATTGGCTTCGCTGAGGAATCCCTCGTCCTTCACGAATACGGTGGTGGTGCGACCGGCGTATTCGAACTCGTGCAGGGTGTATCCATCGGTTGCCTCCGGCGCGACTAGACTGAGGCGAAGGATCTCGGCATGGGCGCAGGCGTGGAGGGCGATGAGGAGGGGAAGGATTCTCATATCGTGTGGATGGGTTTTCCTCGCAAGCCGCTTACGGGAGTTTTTTCGAATCGATGACGTAGGGAGCCAGAACCTTACGGAGATCGGTGGCCGCGACTGATCCGTTTTCCGAATCGCTGACAAGCTTGGAAACTTCGGGAGTCTCCCTGGCAAGGAAGGTCATTGGATCGCAATCTTTTCTGAATCTCGCAGCATCATGGATGTGGGAAACCTGCCACAGCATCGCGATGAGCAGATGGGTGTCCTGATCGGTGAGATCGATTCGACCTTCTTTCAGGGTGAGCCGGGTAGCTTCCATCCATTTGATCGGATTGGCGGGTGAAATCAGGCTCGGGTCCGGATGCGCGAAGACGAGATTTGAAGGTCCTTTCCGAGCGTTTTCGTAGTAGGCTTGGATTCTCCCGGCTTTCTCGTATTCTGCCTGGATTTCCTCCGCGCTCTTGCCGGAGATCAGTCCGGCGAGTGTTTCCCGTTCGTCCTCGGCATCCAATCCGTTGATAACGAAATTTTTTCCAAGTGGGACCGATTGAAGGACGGGAGCGCTTTCAACGGCCCCGTTCAGAACAATCGCGATACGGGCGACGGTCGGTCTCAATCCGGCTGTCGCCGCTGCCATTTTCTCTCCGCCGGCCTCGGTGAGGGTGATATCGATGGCGTCCGTCCGTGATGGAGAGGGTAGTGCGACTTCGACATCTTTCTCCGTTACGATGGGGGTGTCTTCGACAAAAACGATCTGTTTTTTCTCGTCGCCAAATTCGAAGCGGGTGACGCCGGGGGCGGGTGATTCGACGACTTTGCTCAGGCGGAGAATTTCCCCGTGAGCGGCGGTGACGGCGGTTAGGAAAAGAATGGCCGTTCTCATACCGTGTGGATGGGTGTTCCCGATTGGAAGGCGCGGATGTCGTCGGCGGTGATGGCCATGAGGCGTTGGCGGGCTTCGATGGCGGCCCAGGCGATGTGGGGGGTGAGGATGAGGTTCTTCGCGCGGAGCAGGGGGTTGCCGGGGAGGATGGGTTCGGCGGAAACGACATCGCAGGCGGCACCGGCGATTTGTTCGGAGTCGAGGGCATCGGCGAGAGCTTGTTCGTCGATAAGCGGGCCGCGGGCTGTGTTTACCAGGAATGCGGTGGGTTTCATTTTCGCGATAGCTGGCCCGTCGATCATGCCGTGGGTTTCGGGAGTGAGCGGGCAGTGAAGGGAGATGACATCCGATTTCTCCAGAATTTCCTCAATGGATGCCCATTCGAAGGGGAAGGAGGTTTCCGCGGAGCGGGAGCGTGAATGTCCGAGGATTTTCATTTTAAAAGCGGAACCGAGTTCGGCGGTGCGCTGGCCAATGCGTCCGAAGCCTATGATCCCGAGGGTCTTGCCGGAGAGGCTCGGTGAAATGCGGGTTTTCCCAGAAGGAGAAATCCTCGCAACTCTCCCAGGCACCCTCGTGGGAAAGGGTGCTGTGAAGGGCCGGGCGTTTGAAGAAATCAAGGATCATTGAGAAAACGAACTCGGCGACGGCATCGGTGGAATAGATCGGGACATTGGAAACCGGGATACCTTTTTCCTCACAGTATGCGGTGTCGATGATGTTGTAGCCGGTCGCCAAGACTGCGATGAACTTGAGATTCGGAAGTTGGGAGAGAGTCTCGGCGGAGAGCGGGCATTTGTTGGTGAGGATGATGTCCGCGTCCTTGGCACGGGCAACGATTTCATCGACAGGGGTGCGTTCGTGGACGGTGAGGTTGCCGAGGGATTCGATGGCTGTCCATGGGTTGTCGCCGGGATTGAGAGTGTGTCCGTCTAGGACCGTGATGTTCATTCCTTCACTCTCAAATTTCAGAATTCAAACTTCAAGGAAGAAGCTCGGGTGCGGGAGCGGAGTAAAAGAGGGGCTGGACTCCGCGGGGGTATTTCGTGACGTTTCAAAGTATGAAACTCAGTCCGCTTATCGTGCTTTTCACGGCCATCCCTGCTTTTTCGGAGCCTGTTTCGCTCTCCGGGATTTATCCGCATCTCGCTTTTTTCAATGACGAGCGGGAGTGCGGGACGGGTGCCGTGGTTCCTTTCGCCGACCGGCTGTGGGTCGTGACTTACGCTCCGCACTCTCCGGGAGGGTCTACTGACAAACTCTACGAGATCACTCCGAAGCTGGAGCAGATCATTCGTCCGGAATCGATAGGCGGAACTCCTGCCAACAGGATGATCCACGAGGAGTCCGGCCAGCTTTTCATCGGTCCGCACGTCATCGACAAAGATCGCAACGTCCGGACGATCCCTTACACGGAAATGTTCGGTCGACCAACCGGGAACGCGCGTCATCTGACCGATCCTGCCGGGAAAATCTATTGCGCCACGATGGAGGAGGGAATCTACGAAGTGGATGTGAAAAGCCTTGCCGTGACCGAACTCTTCGCCGACGAGGCGATGAAAGGCCGGCCCCGTTATTCCGATTTGCCCGGTTACCATGGAAAAGGTCTGTATTCCGGCCAGGGACTTCTCGTCTACGCGAACAACGGGGACTACGGGAAAGACCGCATGAGTAATCCGGCAGCACCTTCGGGCGCACTTGCCACGTGGGACGGGAAGTCAGATCGTTTCGAACTGATCCGTCGCAACCAGTTCACCGATGTCACCGGCCCGGGCGGGATCCATGGTTCGAAGCATCCGGAGACAGACCCTGTCTGGACCATCGGTTGGGATCACCGCTCACTGCTGCTGATGGTCATGGAAGGGGAGAAGTGGACCACCTACCGGCTTCCCAAGGGATCGCATTCCTACGATGGAGCGCATGGCTGGAACACCGAATGGCCACGTATCCGCGAGATCGGCGAGGGCAACGACTTCCTCATGACCATGCACGGCACCTTCTGGAAATTTCCATCCACCTTCACGTCGAATACCTCGGCCGGGATCCGTCCGCGCTCGAATTATCTGAAAGTCGTCGGCGATTTCGCCCGCTGGAACGATCGCGTCGTGCTCGGTTGTGATGATACGGCTGCTTCGGAATTTTCCAACAAACGGAAGGCCAAGGGGGAAGTGGCCGCACCTCAGTCGCAATCGAACCTGTGGTTCATCGCTCCGGAGAAACTGGATGACATCGGCCCGCTGATCGGGCGTGGCGCGGTATGGGTGCGGGATTCGGTGAAGAAGGGCGAGGCCTCCGATCCCTATCTTTTCGCAGGCTATGAACTGCGCGGAGCGCCACCTTTCCCACGGTGCGGCGGAGGAGGTGACGTTCTCGTTCGAAGTGGATGGGAAGGGGGATGGGAATTGGAATGCTCTCAGCGATGTGGTGGTTCCCTCCGGAAAATCCGTTTTCCACGATTTTCCGGAAAAACAGAGTGGTGAGTGGGTGCGGGTGAAGCTTTCCGAGGATGTGGAGAACGTCAATGCCGCCTTCCTATACCGGGACTACGACAAACGTAGTAATGAGGGTGACAGGATCTTCGCGGGCCTCGCTGAAAAACCGGACCCCAGCGTCACCGGAGGGACTGTCCGCGCCCGTGCGGAAAACAAGCGTACCCTAGCCTTCGCCGCCCAGTCACCGGACGGGGAGGATATCGGTTACTACGAGCTAGACGCGGAGCTGAAACTCAAGCTCACGGACGACCCGAAAGCACACGCCTATCAGAAGAAGAACGCGGCTATCCCGGAGACCGGAAGATACCTGACCCATGATGCGGCGTCCGTCGTCTTCAAGGACGACGCGGGCAAACGCTGGCGTTTCCCGAAATCCACGGACGGCTACGATGATGGCGGATTGTTCGGGAACTACCGAGTCGCCCGCGAGGTGGCGACGGAGCGGGATATGTTCCATGCCTACGGAACCTTTTACGAGCTTCCCGCAAACAACGCCGGGGGCTTTTCAAAAGTCCGCCCGATCGCGACACACAACCGCATGATCCAGGATTTCTGCTCCTATCGCGGCCTGTTGATTCTGACCGGAACCAGCCTCAACACGTCCGCTCATGGCAAGCATCTCATCCGTTCGGACGATGGCAAGACCGCGCTCTGGGCGGGAGCGGTGGATGATCTTTGGAAATTCGGAAAACCCCGGGGTGAAGGCGGACCTTGGAAGGAGACGGAAGTCGTTGCGGACAAGGTGTCCGATCCTTTTTTGATGACGGGCTACAACCGCAAATCCCTGACACTCTCCTCGGATAGGGGCACGCGGATCACCGCAGAGATCGACATCAGCGGAGATGGGAACTGGGTGGCGGGTGAGACTTTCGATGTGAAGGCCGGGGAGGTTCTCAAGCACGTGTTCCCGGACGCATTCTCCGCCTATTGGATCCGTTTCCGGTCATCCGAAAAGTGCGTGGCCACCGCGCAGTTGGTCTACGAGTAGGCGGGATCAAGGTGCGAGCTGATCGTGGAATATATCGATCTTGTGTGCTTCGAATTCCCTGAGGGCGGCGCGGAAATCAGCAACGGCCTGATGGCGTTTGACGGCGGAGAGTGCGGCGATGATGTCCGGCTTCGCGTCCTCAAGCGGGCGCGGGGCGGCGGGCCTGCGGTCGGTGATTTCCACGAGGTGCCAGCCTAGCTTGGTGCGGACGAGGGTCGGCTTGCCGGTATCGAGGGGGAAAATTTGCGCTGCGAAATCGATGGGCAACCGGGCGCGGGACATCCAGCCGAGATCTCCACCCTGGTTTCCGGAGGATGGGTCGTCGGAGAGTTCTTTTGCCAAGGCGGGGAAGTCCTTTTTCTTCTCCGTTAGATCGGCGAGGGCTTGAGCCAGGGTCTGTCTTGCTTCCTCCGAGGGCTTTTCGAGTGTGGCGATGAAGATCTGTCTGGCGTGGATGCGCTCGGGGATCTTGAGAGTTTCGCTGTTCGCCTCGTAGTATGCTTGAATTTCCTCGTCGCTGACCGAGACCAGTGGATCGACGCGGAGAGCGACATATTTTTCCTGCTGGATACGGGCGGCGAAAAGGTTCTTCAGGGACTTTTCGTCCGGGATCCCCTGAGCTTTCATCGCGGATTCCAGCTCGTCCTTCGATTCGAATTTCGAAGCGAAACGTTTCAGCCGGGTGTTGATTTCCTCATCGGAGACCGGGAGTTCCGCCGTGTTGTGCTCGACTTTCACGCGCATCAGCTCGTGGTCGATGAGATCCCCGAGCGCGGCGTAGGTGACGAGTTTCGTATCTTCCGGAGAGAGTCCGGAAAGCGATTTTCCCTCCTGCCAGAGACGTTCGTGAATGGCGTAGTCGAGCTGCTTGCGGGTGATCTGATTGTAGAAGACGCGGGCGACGACACCATTTGCTTTCGCTTTGGCGATGGCCTCAGGGCTGTTCGGATTCGATGCCTGGATGCGGCGGTGGAGGGGGCCGTCGAGGATATACAGATCCGCGATCAGGTAACCGAGCACGAGCAGGTAAGCGGCGAAGCGGAAGGAAAATTTGGTGAACGTTCTCAAGGTGCGAAGACTTTAGATTTTAAACTTTAAATCTCAAGGAAGACCTTCACCCACAGAGGGGTGCTCAAGGGTCAGCGATCCCCGGATCTTTGCAGATTTTCTTTACTAGCAGGTCATTTGCTTCGGAGTGTCTTGGTACCGCTGAGCGACGGTTTGTTGTCCGGTTCCGCCACCAGGAATGGTTGCTTCCTTCCCTAACCAGCTCGCAATCGTTTTTGGAAAGATGACTGACAAAAGCCCTCCGTTTCATACGGAGAGCAATTCTTCAGTAAAATCGGCCCCGGCACTTGCCCTCGCCTCCTCACGGTCAAATTCCAATGCCTCGACAAGGATCTCTCTGAGCGATGCCATCAGCTTTTCTCTACTCGATTCTTGTGCATTTACCCCCGGGATCTCCTCAATCCAGCCAATCCACCATTTTCCGTCATGCCGGGTGATCGCGGTGTAGTTTAATTTCCTCGATGGGAAAATGCCATTTGGACCCTGCCTTTGCAACCTCGGAAATTCCTGCGTTCTTGAAAGTCGGGGATCGATGGCGCTTTACTAGTCGCAACCACCGAGCCATGAGAATGTGAGACAGCATAACCGGTATCAACGGCAAGCAGCCGACCCCAACGAATGCTGCCTAGCTTAGAACTTCAGCATTTCAGAATGGCACCTCACCCGCCAGTTCCCGCGCTTCTTCCGCCACGCGTTCCGCCTCGGCTTTCAATCCGGCGATTTCCTTTTCAGTTCATCCCTCTGTCCGGCCACGATCCTGCAAATCACCCCCTCATCCTCTTCCGCCGCCCGGAAGACTTCCATCTCCGCGCTCGCCCGCAGATCGTCCAGCGTCGCTATCATCTGCAGAATCCTCGCCTGGAAGTTCTCGTAGAGTGATCGCAGTTCCATCAGCCCGCGCTCAGGGTCAAAGGAAACGCCAGCCCAGCCCTGTTTCAGGATGAATGCCTGAGTATCCTTGGCGATGAGTTCCAGCAACCCGATGTCTCCCCGGTCGCGGGCTTCGTTGATCGCCTGGGTGAGAAGTTCGTAGGTCTTGCGCTTCTCCGGGTCTTGTTCGTGGAGATCCGGGTGAAACATCCGCACCAGCTTCTTCCAAAGCTGTTTCAACCGCGCCGTATCGTCCCCGCTGAGTTCCCGTTTCCCCTCCAGCGCCGATGCGGTGGAATCGTATTCACTGTCTTTCTCCGCCGTCTCCCGCTGATATTCGCCCGCCGTCGCTTCGGCGGATTCTTCGCCTTCCGCCAAAGCAGGCGCTCAATGCAGGTTCAGGCACCTCGTTCACAACGAAAGGAGCGCCGCCTTCAGGCGGCGTGACGGGAGCGGGATTTGCTCCCCAAGCTTTTTTTGCACGATCCTCCGGCAGGTCTTCGCGGTGAAAATGTTAAAATGAAGCTCCTGACCCGAAATACTGACCCGAAATACGTGCCAGAGAACCGAAGCGGGTTGCTGGTAGTATTCCTGTTGCGGATTGCCTTTGATGTGAAACGGGTTACAATGCTGCATGTCCACAGCGGAACTACAGGAAATCGTAAAGGAAAATGCCCGTTCCATCAGTGCTTTGAGAGAATCCCAAGAAGAGACGGATCGTCAGCTACGAGAATCCAGGAAAGAGACGGATCAGCAAATCAAGGAGTTGAGCACCTTGTTTACCAACCACTGGGGCAAGCTGGTGGAAGCCCTGTTGCGTTCGGGACTCCAGAAGCTGTTCCGTGCGCACGGGATCGCGGTTTCGGAGGTGAGCAGGAATCTGGAGGTGTTCGATCCTGAGACCGGTCACAAGAAGGCCGAGGTGGATGTCTTCCTCCAGAACGGCGGGGAGGATGTGGCTGTGGAAGTGAAGACCACCTGCCGTGTGGACGACGTGAAAGAGCACATCGCCCGGCTGAAACTCATACGGGGGCTTGTGAAAGACTATGCGAAAGGGAAAAAGCTGTATGGAGGGGTTGCCGCGCTGCAATACGATTCCGGTGCGGACTTGTTCGCCGAAAAGAAAGGACTTTATGTGCTGCGGAGTACCGAAGGAGTCGTATCCATAGACAATAGCGAAGGCTTCGTTCCGAGAGCGTGGTGAAACAGAAAACCCGCCCCGGAGAACCGGAGCGCTGCCTTCAGGCGGCGTGACGGGGGCGGTATTTGCTCCCCAGGCTTCTTTTGCACGATCCTCAGGCAGGTCTTCGCAGTGAAAATGTTGCGATGCAGCACCTGACCCCAGACAGAGACCCCAGACAGACCCCAGACACCTCTCCCTCAGCGAACGTGCTCCTTTTCCAATTCCCCATTGCATCGTCAGCGGAATCCTGAAAGTCTCTCGCAGCACGGTTGTCTCGTCTCCCTATCGAAACTGGCGACTTTTATCCAGAAATCATTCGACAGATTACACTTTATAACGCTCAATCGAAGGAAGAATCAAACAGTATCCATAATGAAAACAATCAGCTTAATTAACATGAAGGGAGGCGTCGCAAAGACTACTCTCGCCATTAATTTGGCCGATTCACTAGTCAGAAGAAGCGGAAAAAGTGTATTACTAATAGATGTTGATCCTCAATTTAATGCAACACAATGCCTGATTAGCCCAGAAAACTATATCACGCACCTTGAGGCAAATGGAGATACGGTGTTGACGCTTTTTGATCGCGCCGCTAGATCAGCTGTGAGCAGCGTATCAGGATCTTCCGTTTTGAAATCGAAAACCCTGGAATCGATAACCCCGATAACTGTGAAGGAAGGCTTCGATCTACTTCCGGGAAATCTTGAACTATATCGTCTCGAAATGGCGCCGGGAGGAGGCCGTGAGAATCGACTAAAAAAATATCTTGAATACATTCAGACTACAAAAAAATACGACATCATACTAATTGACACGCCTCCGACTCCATCAATTTGGATGACGAGCGCCCTCATAGCTTCAGATTACTATCTTATCCCCGTTAAAGGCGACCCACTTTCTCTTACCGGAATTGATCTTCTACAAAGTGTCATTGAGGACAAAAAGGATAACTTTTCCCTCACGATCAAATGTGCTGGAGTCGTCTTAACGATAACTGAGGACAATACAATCGTTTTTGCGAATGCTGTAAAACAGCTAAAGTCTCATCGGACCTGGAAGAATTTTCTTTATAAACATAATATCCCAAAAAGAGTTGATGTCGCCCGAATACAAAGTGATCAAAAAATGATCCTAGACTGCAACAACCCAGAAATTAAACAAGCCTTGGCGGGAGTTACTGCTGAGCTATTAGAAAGGATTGGCTGCTAATGAAAAGGAAAACGCCGTCACAGAACTCGAGAGAAAACAGCATCAGGCAGGCAGCAGACACTTTAGAAGAGTTACTCTGGTTGCTAGACTCAAAACGATCAACAGCCCTGAAGAAACTACCGCAACTTTTGCGCGAGCACGCAGATCAACCGCTAGAATTAAACAGTTCTGCTGGACGTTATATTTCTCCGAATCCAAATAAACATTTCCTAATCGGAATCTTGCCCCGCCTGTTTCAAGATTCAGGATTATTTCCGTCCAATGAAGACATCGCAGATTTTGCTAGTTCTGTATTGAAAGTAAACATTTCGCGTTTCGAGAAACGATCCAAATACGAATTAATCGGTCTAATTGTTTGCCAAACGAACGAACTCGACGAATTTCAACTGTCAAATCTTGTTCAAGCTCTTGAAAAAATTACAGGAAGCGACGACAAGCTTCTAGAAATAGCGAAAGCAAGGAAAACTAAAGGCCTAAATTGGAACGAAGCTATACGCCAACTTGGTCAACTTCGCGATGACTAGAGAAGCAAAATTAGACTTCGAGTCTCTGGTCCGATATCTAAGTAATTATACGATCTCTGATATCGTTAAAGGAGGGGATTTCAAAACGCAACTTCGAACGAGTCATGGAGCTTACCTATCGATGCTTACCTTCTTAGCTGAACTCAGGGATCAGATTTCAAGCACCAAGAAACCTAGCTCTCTTCCGACCGAAGAGCAGCTATCATTCCTCAACGAATCTACCAGTGATTTGGGACAGGCTTTTTTTAATTGGACTCATGGTGGATACAAGGCATGTCGGGTCATGCTCCGAAGCAGCATTGAAACTTTCACAAAAGGAATTTGTTGCGAAGAGCTTCCAAGAATTTTGACCGAAAAGAAAATGCATGTGGTTTTCAGCACGGCATCATCAAGCAGTTCCTTAGGATGTATTCCAAATCAGCAACTCTTCAACGAGCTACATTCAAAATACGCAACGCTCTGTTTGGACGTCCACACGGCGTCTGCGGTAAATATGGCGAACATATCATCGTTAAATTATTTTCCTTCTTTCGATCCAGAAATTGCGTCAAAAACATCAAATGATTTTATGTCCGTAGCCTGCCGGATGGTAACTCTTTTATGTTTAATTTACAATGATTCGTTTCATTCTATGCATCATAGAAATAAGGAAAATATTCGAGATTCCATCATTGGAAAATACAAAGTAAATATACAGAATATACTTTAATCTAAGAAAGCCGGTGATAATGATTCCTCGGTGGAATTCGAATACCGGCATTGCCCCGACCGGCCGATAGGTAGGGAAGAGCGCGGAGGAGCGGGCGAACCATGTGGTGTCCGGGTATCGCTCGCTTTCCAGGCTCTCCCCCGGGTGGCGTGAGGGTTTCAGACCGCGGGCGGCCGGTGCGGTGGCTGCGGGAGGCGGTGGACCACTCGGCGAGGACTTAGGGGGCGTTGCGGAATTTGTTGCGGACGGAGGAGTTGAGATTGGTGATGAGGTAGCGCGCCTGGCGGATCTGGGTGCGGGTTAGGGCGGTCTCGCTGGCTTTTTTCCTGTGGCAATGCTGCCGGCTGGAAGCACGGCTTTCCATATCGGTGGGGTCAGTCGGTGGGGTCAGGAGTCGCATTACAACATTTCGGTGGGGTCAGTCGGTGGGGTCAGGAGTCGCATTTCGGTGGGGTCAGTTTCGGTGGGGTCAGGAGTCGCATTTCAACATTTTCGGACGAAAGATCCCGACTGACAAGCACTGGCGGTTGGTTTTCATCGAGACAAATTAGGAAATGACATTCAAGCCTGCGGCGGCGGCCATGCGTGATTGGCGCAGGTCGAAGGTGCAAAACTCTGCGACTCCAAGTTCCAACGCCAAAGCGACATGCAGTGTATCCAACGAGCGACAAAGTGTTCCTATCCCGTGAGCGGCGGAGAGAGCTTCCGCTGTGGCGAAGAAATGCGGCCAGGAAACCGTTACCCTTTCGAGTACTCCCTCGGTGATGTCGGCTTGAACTTGGGCGATCAATGCGTCGCACTCGGTTTGCGTCAATTCCCCACGGCCCGCTTTTTGCCGCAGGGCGGAGCGCATTTCCAGTTCGTGCAGTTCGCTGACGGGCGGCTTGCCGGGACTGGCATTCACAAAGGCGACCGCCTCGGCAGCGCGAGGTTTCGGAAGATAAAGTTTGAGCGGGACGCCGGTGTCGAAGTAGCGCATCAGAAGCGGTCGGCACGGAGTTCTTCCAGAATCGCCTGCGAGTCGGGTACCACCCGGCCCCCGAACAATGCTTGCTGGCGAGCCAGGAAATCAGGTTTATCATTGGATTTTTTGCGCTTCGGTTCCTCCTGCACCGACTCCACGGTCATCAGAACATGAGCCCGCCCCGGCTTCAGCCATGCGGGCAGGGGTGAGAGCAGCTTCACGCTGCCATCGGCTCGGATTTCGATGTCGGTTTCCAACGTATTCATACCCTTAGGCTAGCGGGGTTTGGGAGAACGTAAAGGCTGGAAGCCGGGGGTGGGAATCCGGATGGTTCCGAATTGCGAGCGCAGCAGCCCGAGCCGACCGATGATGGAGAGGGCGGAAAGCGGAGAGGTGTTACTGACCACCTGCATAGGCCAAGTCCTCGGCGATATCCTCTTCCGAATAGTGTCTGGCCATTCCGCGCTCCACCAGCTCTTGGCCGAAGCGGAACTGGCTCAGGCGGGAAAGCTCCGCCGCCTTACCAAAGCTGAGGATCTCCCGGTGATAGAGCGCGCAGGCAAGCTCGACCAAAAGGCGGGTCTGACGCTCCGGCTCGGGAACACGCAGCGCGCGCTGTATATCATCGGGGACTTCGAGGGTCATGGACATGTGCGGACGCTAGCATTCCGGGTGAAGCATGGCAAATTCCCGGCTGGGGCGAAATCGCGGTGGGTTTTTCCTTGGGGTTTCGCTTTTCAACATTTTCGGACGAAAGATCCCGACTGTTAAGCATTGGCGGTTGGTTTCATGGAGACAAATCAGGAAATGACATTCAAGCCTGCTGCGGTGGCCATGCGTGATTGACGCAGGTCGAAGGTGCAAAGCTCCGTGGTTCCAAGTTCCAACGCCAAAGCGACATGCAGGGTGTCCAGCGAGCGGCATAGTGTTCCGATCCCTTGAGCGGGGGAAAGGGCTTCCGCCGTGGCGAAGACATCGGGCCAGGAAACAGTCACCCTTTCGATCACTCCCTCGGTGAGGTCGGATTGGACTTGGGCAATCATGCGCCCAGTTCTGGGATTGGGATGCTGCAGAACCGTGCCTTTGGCCGGCTTTCTCTCCTCTGGCAATGCTGCCGGCTGGTGGTCACGAGGTAATCGCAGTCAGCGGCTTCTGCCGCAGCGATGTGAAGGGCATCGAGACCTTTGATGGCGAGAGTTTCGATATCTTCCGCCCGGCGGTTAACCGGTTCCGATGCAATGACATGGTTGTCAGCATAGCCAGTCATGGCTTGAGTATCGGCGCGTTTGACCGGATCCGGATTGCGGAGCAGTTCCAGGCTCAGATAATCGCTGGTAACGATGGTGAAATGCCCTGACCGTAATTCGTCCGAGATCCATTCCATGGCTTCCGCCTACAGCCGGACACGAATCCGGGAGAGATCGTCGAACGGACGGTTTTGGCAACAGCAATCGAGGTAAATTCACACAGAGAGGGCATGGCGATGTTCGTATATAGGAGCGGTCGGCACGGAGTTCATCCAGAATTGCCTGCGAGTCGGGTAGCACCCGGTTCCCGAACAATGCTTGCTGGCGAGCTAGGAAATCAGGCTTACCAATCATATTCCGGGGCTTCGGTTCCTCCTGCACTTTGGCAGCAATGGCTCTTCCTTGGAATTTAATGCTTCGAGTTTGAAATTTCACCTGATCTCCACACTGCATCCGGGGCGGAGCATGCCGGGGATGCGGACGATGTCCCAGTTGGCGAGGCGGATGCAGCCGGAGGATCGGGAGCGGCCGATGGTTTCGGGATTGGAGGTGCCGTGGAGGCCGATTCCGGGTTTGCTGAGTCCGCACCAGAGCACGCCGACGGGGTTGTTCGGGCCGCCGGGGATGTTGAGGGAATTGTTGGAGCGTTTGCCGGTATCGAGCAGTTGCTGGTCATAGCGCCAGACGGGCAGCTCCACGGCGTTCTGCATCTTCCATTTTCCGTAGCGGATGAACTGGGGCTTTCCGGGAGTGATGGGGAAGGCGGCGATGAGCGATTGGTTGGCGACGCTGGCCGGGTTTTCAGGATCCGCCACGACGAGAGCGCGCAGGTTCGCTTGATAGATGCGGACCTGGTTGAGTTTCGTGTCGACGACGGCGTGGCGCTGGCTGAGGGACTCGTCTTCCTTGAAGGCGGCTCCGGTGAGTTTTTCGATCTCGAAGGAAGCTACGTTCGGGACGACTAGGGTGTCGCGCGGTTTGAGGTTGTTCATCTTCGAGGAGCTGTTGAGTTCGACGAGATAGGGCATGTCCGTGTGGTAGCGCTCCGACATGAATTCCGCGTTCGAGCGGTAGGACATTTGCTTCGCGTTGGCTTGCTGGGCCTTTTTGTAGGAGAGGTTCGGGTTGACCCATTTGCTCACGATTTCCGGAACGATGGCGACGGCGAAAGGCTCGGGGACGGCTTTGCGGGCGGCGGTATTGACGGCGGTCCAGCTATCGAGCGGATGGCCGTTTACTTCGTTCCAGGATTTTACGGCGAGTTCGGAAAACTGACCGATCCGGCCATCGATCACGCCGGGACCGAAGTTCGACTGATCGAGGAAAATCTGCAGGCGGACCGCGTCATCGCCGGTGGGTTTCGCATCGATGGGAGAGATCACGGCAGGCGGCGCGGGCGCGACTTCCGTGGTGTTTTCGAGAGGTGCCGGGGTGGGGATGGGCATCGGCCCGGTAGAGGGCGCATGAGTTTCCGTTTCCTCGAAATCAAGCGGCAGTGCTTTGAGGACAGGGCGTTCGGCGGGGCCGATCTGGGAAAACGCGGTGGTTACGAGAAACGGAACGAGAAGGAAGTGCTGGGAAAAACGCATGGCGGGGAGTGTGACGTGGGATTCGGGGGCGGGATTCAGGCGGGAACGAGGAATTCTTCAAGACGACCGGCGATATCGGCGGGGACGACGGCGCTGATGATGATGTCGTTCTGCTCGTATTCGGTGGAGAGGACTTTCGCGTCGTTGTGCAGTAGGTTGAGAATATCGCCCCTGCGCTGGGGGATGCGGTAATGTTTGCGGGAGACGCGGTCCGCGAGGACGTGGGAACAAGCTTTCAGCAGCTCCGGCAGGCCTTCGCCGGTCAGGGAGGAGGCGCGGATGGCATCGGGAAACGTCCGGTCCAGATAAGCGAAGGTTTCAGGGTCCTCGACGGCATCGATCTTGTTGAGGATGGTGACGATGGGTTTGTCCAGGGCACCGAGTTCGTCCAGGACTTTCAGAGTCGTATCGTGGAATTTCCGGATCTCGGGGGCGGTGGCGTCAAGCACGTGGATGAGGAAATCCGAGAGCACGGATTCCTCGAGGGTTGCCTTGAAAGCCTCGACGAGGCGGTGGGGCAGATTGCGGACGAAGCCCACGGTATCGGTGATGAGCAGCGGTTGGCCGTCTGGTAGCTCGATGCGGCGCGTGGTGGTGTCCAAGGTGGCGAAAAGCATGTCTTTCGCAAGCACGTCGGCACCGGAAAGTTGGTTCAGAAGGGTGGACTTGCCGGCGTTGGTATAGCCGACGATCGAGCCGTGCGGGGTGTCGAGTTTCTCGCGTTCCTTGCGCTGGGTTTTGCGTTGTTTCCTGACGATCTCGAGCTCGCGTTTGCAGCGGTCGATGCTGAGGTTGGCGAGACGGCGGTCGACCTCGATCTGTTTCTCACCCATACCGCGCTCGGCACCACCACCGCCGCCGGCTCCGCCACCCCCGCCGCCTTCACGGTCGAGGTGTCCCCACATCCGGGCGAGCCGGGGAAGGGCGTATTGCATGCGGGCGAGCTCCACCTGGAGGCGGGCTTCCTTCGATTGCGCGCGCTTTGCGAAAATATCCAGAATGACCTCCTCGCGGTCGATCACACAGAGGTCGGCGAGTTTTTCCCACTCCCGCTGCTGGGAGGGGGCGAGATTGTTATCGATCACGATGACATCGCATTCGTGGGCGCGGGCAAGCTCGACGATTTCCGCCGCTTTGCCTGTGCCACAGAGAAACTTCCTGTGCATTTCCCGGGATTTCGCGAGCACGGAATCCGCGATGCCGATGCCGAGGGTGGAGACGAGTTCGCCCAATTCGACAAGCAGGGATGCGGATTCCTCCTCTTCGCTTTTATCAAAGTAGAGCCGCACGACCAGCGCGCGCTCGACCATCTCCGGTTTCGATCTGACTTCAAACATCTCCGGAGATGGTTAGCATGGCTTAGGAAATGGGCAATGCCGAACGAACTTGATGATCGTGCGGGAAAGGGAGTCGATGCGTCTCAGGAGAGGTGCTTCATCACGGTGGCGGAGAGCAGCTTGCCATCCGCGCGGCCTTCGGAGAGTTCCTGGGCGCGTTTCATGGCTTTGCCCATGTCGGCTTTTCCTGTCGCGCCGGTTTCGGAAACGGCTTGTTTCACGATGGCTTCGATTTCCTCCCGGGAAAGGGCGGCGGGCATGTATTTCGACAGGATCACGATCTCCGCCTTCTCGTTCTCGGCGAGTTCCGGGCGACCGGCTTTTTCGAATTGCTCGATGGAGTCCTGGCGCTGCTTGATCTGCTTGCGGATGACGGCGAGCGCTTCCGGCTCGTCCAACGGTGTTCCGAGTCCTCCCTTCTCGATGGAGGCGTTGGTCAGCGCGCTTTTGAGGGCGCGGAGGGCGTTGAGCGCCAGCGAGTCCTTGGCACGCATGGCGGTTTTGATGTCATCGGAAATTCTCGTGGCTGTGTCGCTCATGGGCGGGATGTTAGCGGGCCGGTGGTGGGAGCCAAATTCAATTTTCACAAACGTGCGGGGAATAAATCCCACCGGGCGACATCCCATTTCCGGACGGTCGGAACCGGGCGTTCACTCAATCCTCACAGAACCAGATCATGAGAGCTATCAAAAGAATCGTCGCAGCCGTCGCCATCGTTTTCGCAACCACGTTATCCGCCATCGCCGCCGAGCCCCGCGGTGGGCGGGTATTGCGTGGTCTGCTACCAAACCGCGGATAAGGCGGTGAAGGGATCGGAGAAATTTTCGACCGATTACCAGGGGAAGACCTATTACTTCGCGGACCAGGGCGCGCTGGACACGTTCAAGAAATCGCCTGCGAAATATGTTCCGGAATACGACGGCTGGTGCGCGTACGGAGTTACTTTCGGAAAGAAAATTCCGGTGGATCCCACGGTGTTCTCCGTGGTGGACGGGAAGCTCTACCTGAATAAGAACAAGAAGGTGGGTAAGATTTTCGAAAAGGATACCGAGAAGAACATCGAGAAAGCGGACACCGAGTGGAAGAAGATCAAGTAAGATGAATGTCGTCAGATGGGTAGCCGCAGCCATTCTGGCGGTCCTCCCGGCGTGCGGCCCGCCGCCCGGGGTGGAACTGGATCAGCAAGCCATGGGTTTCAAAACTTCCGAGGTGAAATGGAAAGACGGATCCCTGCGGAGTTACCGGAGCGGTCTGGAGAAAGATGAAGCGCCGACCGTGATCTTCGTCCACGGCTCTCCGGGCAGCGCGGCCGGGTGGAAGGAGTATCTGGCCGATGGTGAACTAGGAAAGGAGTTCCGGCTGGTGGCCTATGACAGGCCCGGGTACGGGGCGAGCGGGCTGCCATGGCGCGACCTTGCTGATCAGATCTCAGCCTTGGACGCGGTGATCGATTCCCAGAAGGGTCCGGTGACTCTCGTAGGTCACTCGATGGGCGGAGCTATCATTCTGGGTGCTTCCGCGGAGCGCGGGGAACGGGTATCGCGGGTTGTCGTTCTGGCGGGTTCCGTTGATCCGAAGCTGGGACCCACAAGGCCTTTGAACGCGTTTCTGAAATACTCGTGGCTGGAGTATCTGCTTCCGCAGGATCTCCGTGTTTCCAACGAAGAAGTCCATGCTTTGAAAGGAGGGCTTGAGATGCTTGCCCCGAGGCTGGGCGATATAGAGGCAACGGTAACGGTGATCCAGGGCAGGAGGGACATGCTCGGTACCGTTTGCGAACGCGGACTATCTGGAGCGAAAGCTGACCGGGACCGAGCTGGAAGTGATTTTCCTGGAAAAGGAAGGCCACTTTTTGCCCTGGCGGCAGTTTCCGCTGGTGAAACGGACCCTGCTGGGGGGTGATTGATTGGAAATCGGTGGAATTCCGGGGGCGTCAGGGAATATGGAGAAGCGCGCATCTTGCCGCTAGCGAAGCACCCGGCGAACCGTTCCTCATCCTTCGCTAGCGGCAAGATGCGCGCTTCTCCATAATGAAGAACGGCGGATACCATCCGCCTCTCCTTGCCGTCCCGCGCGAGCGCGTCGCATCCTATCTACCGTTCGGGCCGGAGTCCCCGGCGAATTGCCCGCCCTCGTATTTTTTCAGAACGGCCGGGTCGATTTTTTCGATGTCCACGAGGATAAAGCCGTCGAGGGCGTCGCTGAAGGATTGGTCGACGCCGATGCCGAGGATGACTCCGCGCAGCTGGAGGTAGTGTTTCAGGAGTGTGGGGACTCCTTTTTTGTGGCAGTTCCAGTTCGGAAACGAGCGAGCTGACATCTTCCAGCGAGGGTAGGGCGCCGGGGTAATCGAAGGCCCGTAAACTACGCAGGTTCTCGCAATCCGGGTTTTTGCGGGCACGGATCTTTTGTTCGAATCCGCTCTCGAGTTTGTGACGTTTCAGGTAGCGGATGATGAGGGCTTTCGAAAGCGGATGGTATTGGTCGCTGATGCTGACGGCTCCGAAAAGTTTCGTGTAGCCGGGATTTTTCCTGATGAATTTCACGATGCCGCGCCAGAGCAGGAACAGGGAAGTCCCACGTTTCTGGTAGCTTGGGACGATATAGGATCGGCCCAGTTCCAGGGTCTGTCCTTTTCCTAGCGAATCGAAGGCATCGGAGGAGTATTTGAAAATGGTGTTCGAGTAGAGTCCATCGAATCCGTGGGCGGCGAGAATACGGTCCACGAGGCCGATGCGGTAGGCACCGATGAGTTCGCAGGTCTCGTCATTCCATAGAATCAGATGATGGTAGATATTGTCGAAGCGGTCGAGATCGAGCGGTTTCCCGGTGCCTTCGCCGACGGGGCGGAAGGTCAGTTCACGGGTGCGACCGATCTCGTGCAGGATGTGGGGGATCCTGTCCGCTGTGGCGCTGAAGATCTGGTAGGCGCCTTTCTCGTAGAGCAGGGAATCGTCGCGCAGGCTGTCGATATCCGCGATCAGATCCTCAACGGGTTTGCGCTCCGCGACGGGGGATACGGTGGCGACGGGCGGGATGGGTAGATCGGCTGTCTGATGCCCGAGAATTTCCGAGCGCATCTGGAAAAACCGGGAGAGGGAGGCGTTTTCCTGAAACTCGGCGAAGCGGGAAGCGGGGATGGGAGTGCCGATCCTGACACGGATCTCCATGCCGGATTTGTTCAGGAGCTCGCGGACGAGGAGTGCGGTGCGGACCTTCGGATGCAGCATGCCGGCGATCTGGAAAAACGCGCTGTTGCGTCCCTCGAAGTAGATTGGGACCACGGTCGCGCTGTGCGCACGAGCCAGGCGGGCGACGTTCGCATGCCAGGGATTGTCTCTGCATTCGCGTGCTTGTCCCTGGAAGTGGGAGACGTTTCCGGCCGGAAAGGTCGCGAGGCAATGGTCCTCGGAAAGCCATTTTCCGGCGGCACGCAGTCCGGTCGGGTTGTCTCTGGTGGCTTTCAGCGTTCCGAAGGGATTGACCGGGACGATGTGGTCCACGATCTCCGGCATGCGGGCGAGCAGGGAGTTCGCCAGGATCTTGGAATCCGGGCGCCTGGAAAGGATGAGGGAGCCGAGTACCAGTCCGTCGATGCCTCCGAAGGGATGATTGGAAACGACGAAGACCGGGCCGGTTGCCGGGATGTTTTCCAATGTCCCGCTACTGATGCCATATCTCAGGCCCAGCTCGTCCAGAGAGTGATCGAAGAAATTTCTCTCCGGGGCGAACGAGGCGCGGATCCGGATATTTTGGTAAACGGTATTGAGTCCGCTGACACCCAGCAACGCTTCTGCCGGGAATTGCGCCGTGTGGCGGAAGAGTTGACGCGAACGCGATCCCTCGGCAAAGAGGTGGGAGAGATCGATCAGCGCGGTGTCGTCGGTTTTCGCATTCACTGTGGTATGAGACATGGCTAGCGGTTTTTATCCGAAAAATGCAGAATAAATTTCAATCCAGGGCCGGAGGAGGATTTGTGGAATCGCTGGTGGTGGCGTTGCTTGCGGGGATAAGCTTCATGGCATGGGGCCTGTGGGTGAACTGGGACCACGGGATGGCCAGCCGGGTGCAGGTCGTTCTGACCCAGGCGGGTATCAGTTTTGTGGCCACTCTCGGGACGGCGGAGCTTCTGCGCTGGATCGCCTCACTGGTGCGGAGCTTCCGGGCTAGGGGTGTGGTCACGGCGGTCATCGGCTGGGTGGTGATCAATGTGCTGGTGCTTCTGGCTCACTGGACTTTCGGGACTCTGGAAATTTTGAAAACCATGGTTCCGGGGATGGTGACGGGGGCAGGGTTCTGCTATTTCTACGGCAGGCGGGTAAGTCGGACTTCATAAGGTTCCGGAGGAAGATTGAAGTACAAGGATATGTCATTTCCGTGACATACGGATGCGTTTGAAAAGATCGGCGGTGCTCATCGGTTGGTGTCCGGAGGCGCGGTTGATCGCGGCGATGCGGTAGGCGCGGCTCCATTGGGCGGCGAGAGATTTCCACGCATGGAACACGCCGTGGCGGGGATCGTAGATATGTGTCGGCTCGGAGGTGACTCCGTTGAGCTCCACGATATGAAACGTTTCCCCGCTGCGCAGCGCTTCGAGCGACGGGCAGCGGATGTCGTAACGGCCGAAGTGAAAGCCCTTGAAATGGCGGCTGGCAAGGTCGATCGCCTGTTCCATTTCCGCGGTTTTCTCATGGCAGGCATCGAGAAAAAGGGAGCCGCGGGAATGAGTTCCGATCAGGTTGAGAGAGACGGTTTCGCCCTCGGGGATGATTTCCTCGAGCCTTTCCTCATGGATTTTCAGGAAAACGGGTGCTTGGGCGACGGCCCGGCGATCGGAGAGGATCAGGCGCTCCAGGGAGCGGCATCCGTCCCCGGTGACGCTGGTGACGGACTTGTGGGTGATGCCGGTGATCCGACCGGTATCCTCATCGGGAAAACGTTCGTAAAAAACTCCGTATTCCACTCCGGGAACGTAGGTCTGCAAGATCGTGTCCTCGGTCGCTTTTTCCAGATACCGGGCGCAGGAAACGGAGTCTCGGGCGATGAGCACTCCGGCTCCGCGCTCGCCGAAATCCGGCTTCAGTACGACGGGAAATACCATCGACCGCTCGGCCATGATTTCGCGCAGACGGAGCAACCGCTCGACGGTGGGAAGCTGGCGGGAAATGAGATCGAACTCCGCCACCCTGCCCGATCCTTCGAGCGAGCGGAGGATGGTGCTCTTCGAGTCGAGCACGAATCCGCCGGAGGGCATTCCCGGATTCACCGCTGTCATGAGGGAGAGGGAGCGATAGCGGACGGCTTCCCGGATGATGACGGGTAGGATGGGGAGGTAGAGGGGGAGAGTCGGCCAGTATTCCCAGCGGACGGTGCGCCGGAATCGCCCGACAAGCAGGCGCCAGGTGCGCCATGCCGGGGTGACATCGGATTTGCCGGTCGTGCTCAAATCCGGGTGAGTCACGCGTTTGCGAGAGTCTCGCGATGCTTCAATGTGGAGGGGGCGATCCCGAAGTTTTCCGGAAGGGCGATTCCATGCCCGTGGCAGATGGCGGCGATGATGGCGAAGTGGTGTACGGTGTGGCTGACGAGAAACTGTAGCTCCCGGCCGAAGCTGGACATCTGCGCGCTCACCTCTCCGTCGCAGGAGCAGGAGGTGCGGACTCTCACAGGGCTTGAGAGGCCGAAATTCCGCCCCATCTCCGCAAGCCGTTTTCCCAGCTCTTCCGAGCGGTCGAAAGCCGCGCGCGGAGAGGTCTCGATGGAGGGGTCCCTGCGCCTGAGGTCATAGTCGACATCACCTTCCGGGGTGGTGCCGAGCAGCGCCTCGAAGTGCTCCAGGCAATGGCGGACGTGCTGACCCAACGTCGAATCGCGGAACCGGTCGCAAGGAGCGGTCCACTCGGTCTTTTCAACCTTGCGGGAAAGGTCGGCTGTCTGGTCGAGCAATGAGAGTGCTGCGGCGAGGTCGGATGTCATCGTTTCTGGGAGGAATGGAGTTCCGGACTTATTCCAATGGAATTGGGCCGGAACGTGCGAGGCTGGCGTCCCATTCGCGGGCTGCTCGCGCGAAGTCTAGAAATTCCTCCACGTATCTCCAGCGAATTTCTCCGGGACATACAGATATATCACTACGACTCCATGTTTGCGCGTCAGTCCTGAGCATGCGGGGGGAAAAAGCGCCTTCCCCGGATGTATTGTGAAATATCTCCTGCTTTTCGGTGCGCTGGTATAGATCAATCCTGTGCCGGACGACTTCTTCTGTTTTGAAAGAAGACGAGACGAGGGGCGCGGTTGCCTTCGAACGTTCGAGGGAGAGAGTGTTCCAATCCCAGCGTGATTCGCCGGATGGATCGAGGGCGACGAGGGTGAAAGCGGGAAAGGGGGAAAGGTCCGAGGCTTCCAGAGTCGACTTCAGGCAATTCGTATCCTCCGATTTCGCGAGATCCCAGACCAAGCGACCGCGGCTGAGGGTTCCGGACTGTTTCTCGTGCCAACGGTTGAGCAGGGCTACGATGAGACCTTGGCGGTTTACCGAAATCCAAGTGCCACCGCCGGTGGGATCACGCGGAGCGAGGAACGAGTTTTCACGCAGCTCCGGAGGCTCCGCTCTAGGCCGGGTTTTCATTTCATCTCGATTGAACCGGACACCATAGCGGTCTCCGTTTCGCCACCAACTCATCGTGCACATGCGGGTAGGTGGCCATTTTCGGATCAAGCCCGCGAGAGTTTTCTGGAAATCGGGTGGATGGCGACCTTGGAACACCGCTCGTTGGTTGAGATCGATGAGAGCCATCGAGGTTCGACGTATCGATGGAATTGGCGATTGCGGAGTGCGGGAGCTGGTGTCATTTTCCGGGCATGAAAATTTGGATCGGTCTGGCAGGCATCGCGCTCGGCACGCTTTTTTCCGGGCTGGCAGTGGCTCAGGAAGGGGAGGTGCGGGGGAACGTGCCGGAGGATTTGCTCGATGACGAGCATGTGCGGGCTGAGCTGGGCGTGAACGAATTCACGGCCCCCTCGATTTCCAAGCTTTTCGATACCCTCCAGTTCCTGATGCCGCTGCCGCTCATCGAGACTCAGCGGGCGATGAACGAGCGCATGCCTCTGGACCGGGCGGATCTGGCGATCGAGCTGGGCTTCCTGATCGCGGACGGCTTCCTGATCGTGCAAGCGGGTCAGATGGACAAGGTGGAGGGGATGGCAACGGAGATGACCCGTTACGGCAAGGCGTTGGGTGCGGGAGACAGGATCAACCGTCACGCGGCGGGACTCTTGGAAAGCGCGAAGAAGCAGGATGTCGAGCAGCTGAAAAAGGAGCTGGCGGCGACCCAGCGGGATGTTGAGATCGAGCTGGTGACTCTGCGCGACGCGGACCTGGCGCATCTCATTTCCCTTGGTGGATGGATTCGCGCCCTGGAGGTGGCGACGGTTGCGGTGGACAAACAGTTCTCCCCGGAACGCGCCCGGAAGGTGATGCGTGAGGACATCGCGGACTACTATACCGATAGTGTCGCGGGGCTGGAGCCGAGAATTTCCGAGAGGCCGAATTATCTGGAGATGCGCGACGTGCTCTCGGGATTGCGCAATGAGATGGTGATCCCGAAAGACGAGGAACCGACTCCGGAAAAGGTGAAGGAGATCCGCACCCAGGCGGCAAAGCTGGTGGAACTGGCTCTTCAAAGGCAGGAGTAGGGGGATGTTTTAAAATTCGAAATACAAGAAGGAGATTGATGGAAAAGGTAGCGGTTCTCGGATTGGGCATTGTGGGGTCGCGGGTGCGCGATCTGCTGGTGGATGCAGGTTATGCGGTCTCATGTTGGAGCCGGACCTCGCGCGGATCGGAGGGCGAAAAGGACTCTCCTGAGACCGCGGTCGGGGACGCGGATCTGGTTTCCCTGTATCTGAAAGACGTGGCGATGGTGCGCGAGGTGTTCGCGAAGGCGAAGGCGGGGCTGAAAGCAGGTGCGCTGGTGATGAATCACTCGACCATCGATCTTCCGACCACGCTGTGGCTGGCGGAGCAATGCGCGGCGAAGGGCTGCGATTTCCTGGATGCCCCGTTCACGGGAAGCAAGGATGCCGCGGCGGCGGGTCAGTTGCTGTACTACATCGGCGGGGATGAGGAATTGGTGGAATCCGTTTCGGATTTTCTGGCGGTCAGCTCGAGGGGTCGGATCCACTGTGGCGAGATCGGGACGGCGACGGTGACGAAGCTGGGGACGAATCTGATCTCCGCCTGCACGGTGCAGGCGATGAGCGAGGCTCTGGTGATCGCTCGGAAACACGGAGTGAAGCCGGAGGTGTTCACGGAGGCCGCGATTGCGAACGGCTCGGGATCCGCGCTGATGGCGATGAAATATCCCGGGATGCTGGCAGGGGATTTCGAACCTCATTTCACAATGGCGAACATGTGGAAGGACAGCCGCTACGCGTTGGCTCTCGGGGAATCCGCAGGGGTGAATCTTCCTGCGATTTCCGCAGTTTCCGCGCGCATGGGAGAGATGTGTGAGGGTGGATCGGCGGATCTGGATTTTTCGGCTCTTTCGAAAGCCTATGAGGAAGAAACCGCGGACGGCCGCGGATAAACGCGGATGGAGTACTTAAATACAGCTGACTTTTGTGATTCTCCCGGGGTGCTGGAATTTTCCGGGCCGGACGCGGTGCGGTTTCTGAACGGGCAGGTGACGCAGGATGTGCGGAAGGTGATGGGGACCGGCCTGGTGCTGCCGAGTTGCGTGACGGATGCGAAGGGGAAACTGCAATTCCGGATCTGGTTAGCGGAGAGAGAGGGAGCCGTGCTGGTGTTTTGCCGGGCGGAGATGACGGTGGATCTGGAGGCCCGTCTGACGAGGTATCTGATCGCGGACGAGGTGGAAACGCGGAATCTGACAGGTGGGTTTGCCTACGACGATTTCGAATTCCGGAAAATCGACGAGGCGGAGCGGATCGAACAGGGGATTCCGAAATGGGGGGCGGAACTGAAGGAGGGCATGTTGCCCCCGGAGGCGGGGCTGGATCGCACGGACATTTCCTATAACAAGGGTTGCTATATCGGGCAGGAGGTTATTTCACGGATCAAGAGTGCGGGGAAAGTGAACCGTCGGCTGGTAAAACTGGTGTTCGACGGGACCGGCGTGCTCGGAGAAATTTCAGATACGACCGGGAAGGTTTCCGGAGAGGTAACGAGCGTGGCTGGAGAAATCGGGCTGGGGTACCTGAAGCGGGTTGCGGTGGAAGAGGGACTTTCCGTAGATGGGATCCCTGTGAAAATTCGTTAGAACGTGGTCAAGATGACCACGCTCCCTGTTTTGGCTTTCCCGATGAGGGAACGGCTTCATGCTTCCCCCACATGACATCTGACTTTCTGGTGATCGGGGCGGGAATCGCCGGGCTTTCGTTCGCGCTGCGGGCGGCACAACACGGGACGGTGGTTGTGCTGACGAAGGGGCGGGCGGAGGAATCAAACACGGCGTGGGCACAGGGCGGGATCGCCTCGGTGCTGCCGGAAAATTTGCGGGAAAAGGGAGATTCGGTGGAAAGCCACGTCGCCGATACACTCGATGCCGGCGCGGGTTTGTGTGACGAAGAGGTGGTGCGTCGGATTGTGGAGGAGGGGGATGATACGATTGCGGATCTGCTTTCCTATGGGGTCGAGTTTGACAGGGAAGACGGGCGTTTCATGCTGGGAAAAGAGGGAGGCCACAGCCATCGGCGTATTTTACACGCTCGCGATACCACAGGGCGTGAGGTGGCGAGAGCGATGCTGGCTGCGGCACGCGACGAACCGAACATAACGCTTCTCGAAGACCATTTTGTCATCGATCTGATCACATCCGCCCGGCTCGACGCCGTTTCGGACGACCGCGTGCTCGGGGCTTATGTGTTGCAACGCGAGACCGGTGAGGTGGAAATTTTCCGCTCGGATCGCGTGGTGTTGGCGGCAGGTGGATGCGGAAAAGTATATCTCTACACGACCAATCCGGACTCCGCTACCGGCGATGGGGTCGCGCTCGGGTGGCGGGCGGGAGCGCAGATCGCGAACATGGAGTTCATCCAGTTTCATCCGACATGTTTCTACAATCCGGCGGCGACCGGACCCGAGGCGCGCTCGTTCCTCGTGAGTGAGGCGGTGCGGGGAGAAGGAGGAATTTTACGAAACGCAAAGGGAGAGGACTTCACCAGGAAGATCGATCCGAGGGGTTCGCTCGCACCCCGTGATATCGTGGCGCGGGCGATCGACAGGGAGATCAAGAAGACCGGGGCAGCCTGCGTGTATCTGGATGTGACACATAAGCCGAAGGGTTTCATGAAGGAGCATTTCCCTTACATCTACGAAACACTGATGAAATTCGGGGTGGATTGTGAAGAAACCCCGATTCCGGTCGTTCCTGCGGCGCACTACATGTGCGGCGGGTTGAAGACCGAGGTCACGGGGAAGACGACGGTGCGCGGACTTTACGCGGTGGGGGAGGTGGGTTCCACCGGCCTGCACGGGGCGAACCGACTGGCCTCGAATTCGCTGCTGGAGGGCAATGTGGTGGGTCGCCTGGCATTGGGAGAAATGATGCGGCTGTATCCTCCGGACAAACCGGCAATTGAAGCACCGCCAATCCCGGAGTGGCATCACGGGGACGTGGCGGAGCCGGACGAGCTGGTCGTGATCTATCACAACTGGGACGAGATCCGGCGCCTGATGTGGGACTACGTGTCCATCGTGCGGACTGACAACCGGCTGCGCAGGGCGGCTGCCCGGCTGAGGAATTTGAAAAAGGAGGTCCGTGAGTTCTACTGGGGCCACAGGGTGAACGCCGATATTCTGGAGCTGCGGAATCTCGTTGCAGTGGCGGGGCTGGTGGTGGAGTGCGCTCTCCACCGCAGGGAGTCACGGGGCCTGCACTACACGCTTGATTATCCGGAAACGGATGAGCGTTTTGTGAAAGATACTACGCTCAGGAAATTCTGAATGAGGACACTTGGCAGAGCGACCTGAGATTCTCCATTCGTTAGGGGGATCTCTTTTCGGGCCTACTGAGATGGTGACTCGTCCATCTTTGCCGGAGATGTCAGCTTGCTCCAGTCGGGAGCGCCTTTGTCGATACGTAGGATCTCGCTGGCGTAGACAGCGTCCTCGTTTCGCGGGTCGATCTCGGCGGCGAGCTGGATCAGGTAGTGGGCGAGTGCGGTGTTTTCACCTTCCGCCTGCTGGGAAAGCAGTTGGCCCCGGGTGAGGAGGAGGCGGGCGAGAACCTTGGGGCTGTAGTCCGCTACCGTTTTCTCCGGCACGATGCCTTTCGCGAGCTGGAACTGGGTGACGACCGCCTGTTTGTTGCGAGGCGACAGTTGCATGGCCAATGCAAGAAGCCGACGCGCCTGGGTCAGGGAGTCGGGCGAGGCTCCACTTTCCGAAATGCGGTTGGCTGCGTAGGCTGCGAGATTGCTCGCGTATTCATCCCGCTCGGAACCCATCATCACCAGATCCTGGGAAAAGACGCTGGTTCGGATTTCGAGGGGATCCCATGCGAACCCCGGCTCCTCCTTTGCCTGGAGGGGCGAAAATGCCAGAGTTGCGACGAATAGTATCGGGAATTGCCAAGATTTCATGAGCGGACTATAAGATGGGAATACGGAGCGTTCTGACAAGTGACAAATCCTGACGATCAACTGGCGGAGTATCTCGCGGGGCATCTGACAAGATTGCACCGGAAGAAGAATCTGCGCCATGATCTCCGCAGACGCATTGAAACGAACCGTGGAGATTCCGCTCCGGTGGTGGCGGAAATCCGGGCGTATCTAGCGGAGCGTCCTTATTTGCGGGTGGTTGCGGTTTATTCCGCCCTGGGGGGGGAGGTGGATTTGCGGACATTGCTGGACCAGATCGGCAGGGTCTGGCTTTTCCCCAAAGTGGAGGGGGAAAATCTCGTGTTCTATCATGTGAAGAACCCTGAGGAGGATCTCGTGACAGGTGCGTACGGGATTCTGGAACCGAAGGAAGGACTTCGTAGATACGAGATCCCGCAGGTGGACCTTTTTATCTGTCCAGGGCTGGGATTCGACCTGCGTGGCGGGAGGATAGGGCGGGGTAGGGGGTTCTATGACCGGGTCCTGGCACAGGCGCGCGCGGGGGCGGTGAAGCTGGGCGTCTGCTTCGGTTTCCAGCTCGTTGACGTGGTGGAAATGGAACCGCATGACATCCGGATGAACGGGGTGATCGCGGGGTGAGAGATGGAAAACGACGCAGTAACTTTCCCGCTTGCCCGGCGCGGTGTGATTCGTAGGCTCGGAAATCATGAAAAACATCATCTGCCTAGCCGCCGCGTTCGCGCTCTCCGCTCCAACCCAACTTTCCGCTCACTGCCAGGTGCCATGCGGGATATTCGATAACGACAACGTCATTTCCTCACTGCATACGGATTATGTGACCATTGAAAAAGCCAGCAAGCAGATCGCGGAGCTTTCCAAGGATCCCAGTGCGAACATCCATCAGATCACACGTTGGGTGATGACGAAAGAGAGCCATTGCCAGGATGTGCAGGAGAAAATGCTCAACTATTTCCTCGCCCAGCGGGTGAAGGCACCTGAGGACGAAGCTGGTAAGGAGGTCTATGTGAAACAACTCACGCTCTGTCACGGAATCATCGTCGCCGCCATGAAATGCAAGCAATCGACCGACGAAGCGAACATTGAGAAATTGCACGACCTCCTTCACTCCTTGGAGGAGGAATTCGGAGGAAAGGAATAGATCTGGCTCGAATCGTTTCGGCTTTGACGAACGCGTTCGCCATCCGGACACTTGCGGATGGCGTTTCAACACAATGGTTTGGCTTTCATCGCGGGATTCTCAGTTCTGTCGGTTTCGTGCTCGGTCGCTCCCGTCGATATGCCGGACAAGTCGGCACCCGCGACTCCCGTAGTGCCTGAGAGTAAGCCGGTTAAAATTTCACCGACGGTCGAGAAGAAAGGCCGGGTGGATGGGATCGGGATCGATGACTTATTCCCGATGCAGCAGTCAGGGGAGGTGCTTATCTACGATGTGCGCGATCCTTATTTCTACAATATCGATCACCTCGAGGGGGCGATCAACTGGCCGTCTAAAAAGTATGACGAGCAGGTTCAGGCACGTGATATCGAGATCCAAAAAGCGATCGCCGATGGGAAGCCGGTAGTGCTCTATTGCTTTAACCTGGGGTGTCCGGAGGCGCGCAATGTCGCTAAAAAGCTGGCACGCAGGGACTACGAAGTGCGGACCGTGACGATGGGGATCGACTCATGGAGAAACGCCGGGCTGCCGCTGGTGAACGGTGCGGGTGAAGCCACGCAGTAGATGCTGTCTGGAATCTCACGCCGCAAGGTCTCGTGGAGGGACGGGCTCGATCGTCTACTGCGAGACCGGAACCCAGCTTCAGAACGAACCGGTCCCGGAGCCTAACGGGGCGATTCTGCATTCCATGTTCGAATGATTCGCGCTTCTGCGCCACTCGCGTTCTTGGGAGTTCGGGGACATTTCGTATAGACCGTTTGCCAAAAGTTCTTGCATCTATTCCTCCTATTCGGAGGGGCGACTGGAACGCGGGTCTTCAGCCCGCCCCAGTGCAACAGCTCAGTGCTCCGGGGCGAGCTGAAGACTCGCGTTCCATGGAATACGATACCCTACCAAGAAAACGCACGGACTTTTGGCAAACGGTCTAGAAAGCCCTGCGGATCATACCCGCAGGGCTTCTTGATTTTCCGGATACGATTTGGAAGAAGCCTGATTATGAAAGCGCTTGATCGATATCGGCGAGAATGTCGTCGATGTGCTCGATGCCGACGGAGAGGCGGATCATCTCCGGGAGGATGCCGCCGGCGATCTGGGCTTCCGGGCTGAGCTGGGAATGGGTGGTGCTGGCGGGGTGGATGGCGAGGGATTTCGCGTCGCCGACGTTGGCTAAGTGAGAGAATAGCTCGAGTGATTCGATGAATTTCTTCCCTGCGTCAGCTCCGCCTTTGATTCCGAAGACAACCATGGGTCCGCCCATGCCGCCGAGGTATGATTTGTTTTTCTCGAACTCAGGATCCGTTTCGAGACCCGGGTAGCGCACCCAGTCGACTTTTTCATGGGCGGAGAGATGTTTCGCGACGGCGAGGTTGTTCTCGCAATGGCGTTCCATACGGAGGGGGAGGGTTTCGACTCCCTGGAGGATGGCCCAGGCGTTGTCCGGTGCGAGGCAGGCCCCGAGGTTGCGGAGTGGGCCCGTGCGCATGCGGAGGATGAAGGCGAGCGGGGCGAGTGGCTGCGGAAGATCGTGGCCCCAGCGCAGGCCATGGTAGGAAGTGTCCGGCTCGTCGTAGAGAGGGTGCTTGCCGCCGGCCCAGTTGAATTTCCCGCTGTCGATGACGATGCCGCCGATGGAGGTGCCGTGGCCGCCGAGCCATTTCGTGAGGGAATGGATGACTATGTCCGCGCCGTGCTCCATGGGGCGGAGTAGGGCCGGAGTGGTGAAGGTGGAATCCACGATGAGCGGCAGGCCGAGGGCGTGGGCGGCATCGGCGATGGATTTCAGATCGGCGATTTCGAGGGCTGGATTGGAAACGGTTTCGGTGAAAAAAGCCCGGGTCCTGTCGTCGGCGGCTTTCGCGAAATTCTCAGGATCGGTGGAATCCACGAAGCGGACCTCGATACCAAGCTGCGGGAGAATGTTGGCGAACTGGGTATAGGAACCGCCGTAGAGATTCCGCGCGGAGACGATGTTGTCGCCAACCTGGGCGAGATTTATGATGGTGTTGAAAATGGCGGCGGTGCCTGATGCGTGCGCGAGGCCACCCATTTCAGGAGCGCCTTCGAGAAGAGAAATTCGCTTTTCCAAGACGTCGTTGGTCGGGTTCATCAGTCGCGAGTAGATGTTCCCGAGTTCCTTGAGTGCGAAAAGATTGGCTGCGTGCTCGGTGGAGTTGAACACGAAGGAGGCGGTCCGGTAGATGGGGACGGCGCGGGAGTTCGTATCGGAATCCGGCTTGTGACCGCCGTGGAGGCAGATGGTATCGAGTTTCATATCGTGGAAATTCTGGGTGGGGGCGGGGAAAATGCGAGAGGTTTCAGCCCGTGTTTTTCATGGTATGACTCGGGAAGACTTCGGCGAGGTCGATTCCGGGCGACTGCTTTCTAAGAACGGGGGCTAGTATGTCGCGGTAGTCGTGGTTGACCGGAAGATCGCCGGGGCCGACGAGCGGGCTGGTGGTGAGGTCCGGCCAATCGGCGAGGACTTTTCCGGTGGCGGGCGGGCCTGTGCCGAGGGTGAACATAACGGAGCCGCGGCCGTGGTCGGTGCCGACGGCGCTGTTTTCCGCGACGCGGCGGCCGAACTCCGTCATCACGATGATGCTGGTGCGGGCGAGTTCTTTGTTCCCGAGATCTGTGGCGAGGGCGTGAAGTCCCATGGAAAGTCTCCGCATCGGAGGATCCATGATGACGGATTGAGTGATGTGTGAGTCCCAGCCGCCGAGATCGATCGTGGCTGCCTGGAGGCCGACGCGGGCTTTGATGAGGCGGGCGATCTGGCGTAGGCCGGCGGAAAAATCATCGTTCTGGTAGGAGGCACCGTGGGTGGGGAGGTATTTTTCCGAAGTGATGTTGTTGATGCGTTCGAGGGCTGCGAGTGCGCTCATGCCGGCGGGACCGAGGAGTCCGGGAGCTGTTTTATATAGGGAGGCGAGCTGGGGAAGGAAGCCGGGGGGGACGTTTTCCCCGAGCCCGAAATCGTCGATGGACTGGATCGCGGCGCAGGATGGCGCGCCGCGAAGGGATTCCGGAAGCTGCGGGCCGATGGCGACGGCGGTGAGAGGGGAGCTGCCGGCATCGGGGCGTGATCGGAGGAAGCGACCCAACCATCCGCCCGCGGCCAGGCCTCCGTGTTCCATGAAATCCTGGGCTTTGAAATGGGAGCGTGATTCGTCATCGGAGCCAGCGCAGTGGACGATGGAGAGTTCGCCATCCTTCCACCAAGGGGCGAGGGATTTGAGGTTGGGGTTGAGCCCGAAGAAGCCGTCGAGATCGGTGAGGTCGTGTTTTTTGATCCCGACCCCGGGACGGGCGCGGTAGTAGCCATCATCCCCGTGGGGGACGACCATGTTCAGGCCGTCGGCTCCACCGCGCAGGAAGACGACGACGAGGGTGCCGGTCGGGTCCTGTTGATTGTCGATGAAGGTGGTGAGCATTTGGAATGTAAAATTTCAATCCGCGGCGGCGGAGCAATTTCCAATCAGAAAATCTGGAAGGCGGGGCAGGCGATGAGGAGGGCGGTGGGGTTGCCGGAGGCGGCGAGGGCGGAGGCTTCCTGCCGGGAGGGTTTCCGGCCCAGGAAATGGGCGGCGGTTGCGGATTTTCCTCCGGCGTGACGGATGAGTTTGTGCTCGTCAAAGGAGGTGCCTTTGAGGGAATGGTTTGCGAAATCCATGGCGAATTTCCAGCGCCAGAGGAGGGTGGCCATCCAGGGTCTGGCTTCCAGCGGATAGCCGTCCGGGGTCGGGTATTGGAAGGGGGCGTGGCCCATTCGAAGTAGGAAACTCTGTAGCTCGGGGCCCGCATCGGTGCGGGCGGCGGTGGCGCGAAGTGAGGAGATGACGAAGTGGAAGGGGCGCTTGATCCTGGAGCCTCGGGTGGCGAGAAATTCCGGGGAGGAAAAGAGTGCGAGCAGGGTCTCGGGGATGTCCCCGCGGGATTGGGAAAATGCTTCGGCGGTTTTGAGAATCGCTGATTGGGGCGGGGTGTCCGAGATGAAGCGGAGGCAGAGTTTTTCCGCGATGTAGCGGGCGGTGGATCGGTGGTGGCAGACGATGTCCAGCACGCGGTCGAGATCCCCGGCACCCAGGCCAGCCGGGATTTCTATTCCTAGCACGAACTTTTCACCATCGTCATGAAGGGAGGGGTTGAATGCGACTTTCCCGACAGCGAAACGGGACTTGTCGCGGGCACGGACGGTCCAGCCGGTGAGGCACCGGGCGACTTCCATCACATCGCGCTGGGTGTAGCCGCCATTCACGCCGAGGGTGTGGAGGCTCGAGGAGTTCCCGGGCGTAGTTTTCGTTGGGCATTTCGGAATCCGTGGCGCGGCGGTTGAGGCGACCGTCCAGATACCAGAGCATGGAGGGGCTTTTCGCGGAGGCGGCGGTGAGGTCGCGGAAATTGCCGAGAGCATGTTTGCGGATGACCTCGCGGTCGTCGGCGGCCTTGAACCATTTGGAATCTCCTTTCGAGGGGTCGATATTGAAGTGGTCGGTCCAGAAATCGACCATGACTTCCTGTAGCTGACGGTTCGAGTGGGTGGCGCGGAGGATCTTGTCGCGGGTCATCTGATCGAGCAATTCGCTGGGGCTGTATTCGAGAAGCTCCCCGAGCGGCCAGGCATGGAGCGCCTCGAAGTGGCGGGTGCGGGCGGTTGTCCAGGTGTCTTCGATTTTCCCGGGGTGGAGCTGGCTGTCTATCCACTCGGAGATGCCGATGGATTGGATTTCCCGAAGATCGCCGGGGCGGGGGCCGAAGGTAAGACGGTTGAGGATGTGGATTTCATCGGAAATTTCTTCTCCGGTGGGTGGCTGGAAAGGGGACAGTCCGTCGTCCGGTCCTACGAGCAGGGGGGCGAAAATTTCCGAAAGCGCGCTGAATCCGGCGACACCGGCGATTGCACCGCTTGCGGAGGCTGCCTGGAGGAAGCCGCGACGGGTGGTGCTCATGACGGTGACTGGATCACCACGGGTTCGCCGGGAAGGGCCGGAGGTGATCCGGGCTTTTTCCTCATGCTGATCCATGAGAGCACGCTGGCACCGAGGCCGCTGGCGAGGACGAGCGGTATGGCGACGAGCTGTCCTAGAATAGGAAGGAGAAACGTGAAGGCAAGTGCGGTGCCTCCGCGCAGAACACGCTTCCACGGCTGGTTTTCATCCTGTGGAGAGGGCATGCCTTTCCCTATGCGTAGCGCGAGGCCTGCTGTGCCGAACAGGCCGATGAGGATAGGGACTCCTATGATGATGATGCCGATCCATTTCAGGGCCGGTGGAAGGGCGTTCAGTAGTGCGCTGCCGATGGCGATCGGGACAAAAAGCGCGAGCAGCCCGATGAGGGTAACTGTGACCGGCTTGGCATATTTTTCCGAACAGATGGCCACGTAACTCGGAAAAAGTGATATCGAAACGAGCCAGTGACTGAGAAAAACGAGGTAAAGAGCGATTGTCAGAAATAGCCAGAGCAGAACGTTCGCGGTAGTGATGTAGTCCAAAGCGATAGCAGTTTAAATCAGGATGCTCCGGATACCAACGTCGATTTTCGAAACGGACGAGGTGAATTGTGAACTCATCGGAAATTGATTCGTGGTTCGGGGGGTGGGCAAAATTAGCGCTCCATCTGAATTCCGCAGTTGTCCGCGGGGGAGGGAATGGTTAGGCTCGCCGCCTTATGGTTAACGAACATGACGGTGATACTCCTGTATGGGTCGAGGGCAGTGCTCTTGCGGCTCCGGTCATTCTTGGTGCGGCGGCAGGATTGCTGGTAGGCGATCTCATGCATAAGGGTGCGCGTCGCGGAGTCGGACTGAGCTTGGGAATCCTTGGAGTTGCCGCGCTTCTTCCTTTTGCGGTGGACGGTATCACCGGATTGATCACCGGTCCGCGCAGCAAATTCGGTGTGCGCCGCAAGATTCAGAAGATTCGTGATATCGGGATCGGAACTCCTGCTCACGACGAGGTGGACCAAGAGCTACTCGAGCAGGGCGTCATATAGCCCCACGTCGCTCCTGCTATTTGCAATGGAGCGCCGTTTTTGCACGGGACTGTCAGTCCGGCGTGGCGGAAGGAAGCAGCGGTAGGTTCCTGTGAGCTTTGGTTTCCCAAGGATTGGAAAGGATCAGGTAAGCGGCATGGGCTATGCTTGTGAACCCCCAGAACTATCGAACGTAGCCTCGCCGATGCGGGAATCAACCCGGTTTGCGAAAAATAGGAATAAAAGAATCCTCGGTGACGTTTAACAGGTAAAACAACACGAACTACGATCATGTCCTACGAATCCGACTCCAGCCTCAAACTTTACCTCCGCGAAATTTCCAAGACGCCTTTGCTCACGATCCAGGAGGAGATCGAGCTTGCCGCACGTATCAAAGAAGGTGACGGCGAAGCCCGCGCTCACATGATTCGTGCGAACCTGAGATTGGTCGTCAAGATCGCTCAGGACTATTCGAACTACGGTCTTCCTGTCACAGACCTAATCTCGGAGGGAAACATCGGATTGATGAAAGCGGTGGAGCGTTTCGATCCCGAGAAAGGCGGAAAGCTCTCCACTTATGCCGCATGGTGGATCAAGCAATCGATCAAGCGCGCGCTTGCGAATCAATCCAAGACGATCCGGCTTCCGGTCCACATGGTTGATAAGATCGCTAAAATGCGCCGGATTTCCTCCATGCTTGCCGAGGCTCTTGGCCGCGAGCCTACGGACGAAGAACTTGCCGACGAAGTCGGTCTCCCACGTCGCAAACTCGCTATGCTGAAGCAGGCCTCGCAGCGCCCGACATCACTCGACGCACCGATCAACGATGGCGAGTCTACCGAGTACCGGTGAAATCATCAGTGACGACCGGGCTGAAAATCCCCTCGATATGCTTGCCGACAAAAATCTCCACGGTGAGATCGACGGACTTCTCGCAGTGCTTGACGAGCGCGAACGTCGCATCATCGACGAACGTTTCGGACTCAATGGGAAGAAACCGCTCACTCTTGAAGAAGTCGGTCGCGAGTTCGGAGTGACACGTGAGCGGATACGCCAGCTTCAAAACTCAGCACTCACCAAAATGCGTCGGGCGCTGCGTAAGAAAGAGAAGCCAATGCCGAAACCTGTCACAGGGCTGGCGTAAGCTTGCTTCCTTAAAATCTCAAAAGGCCGTCCTCCGGGACGGCCTTTTTTCGTTTGATCCGATCAGCTCAGAAGAGCGCGGAGCTGTTTCTGGAAATCGATCACATCTTCCTGGCCCGGTTGGTAGCCGGGTGTGTCCGGATCCAGGGCGGGCCGTCCGCTCTGGTCGATACTCCAGATCGCTTTCTCGCCATCGCTGAAGGTTACTTTTCCGCTGACCGCCGCACCCGGAACCGCGATTTCGTCAAGCGTCATGGTTACTTCACCGGTCGGGACCGGAGCTGGCTTGATTTCCTCGATGGGTTCCTCCTTTTTTTCCTCGATTAGCTCGATTCCCAGATCCAGCACGAGAAAGCGGGTGTCCATGTATGTGATGGAGTGGGAGAAATCGTCTTTAACACGGCGTTGGATATCGTAGAGATTGGCCCCTTCCGCGGCCCATGAGCGGATGGATTCAATCTGCTCTTCGGAAAGCTGCTTGGATGTGAACATGCGGGTATCTACGGCGGGCCGGGCGGTTTGCACAGACTAAATCGAAATGGGTTCGGATCCGGCCCTATAATTTCAGGTCAACTTCCTTTCGCGTTCTTGAAAAGTTGCGCTATCCTGCCAGCGTGGCAGGCGAAGAACCGAAGCAAGAAGCTAACGAGACCAAGAAAAAGGGCAAAGGCTGTCTCGGCTGGATGTGGAGAATTTCGCTCGGCGGGCTTCTGATGCTGATCGGTTTCGTGTTTTGGTTCAACGGGCCCGGAGTGCGTTGGCTGGGTCCGAAAATCGGGAAACATTTTCTGGAAAAGGCGGACATCGATGGCGGATTCTCGTTGGGCGGGACGCTTGCGAACGGGATCGGGATTCGTGATCTCAGTCTCACTAGCGAAAGCGGTGTGATCAAAAATATTCAGATCGGGAGTTTGCAAACGGACTACCGTATCGGGGAAGTGATCAAGGGCAAAGTCCGGGGCATTTCCGGTAAAGACATCGTGGCTGAGATTCGCCTGATCGAGAAAGAGGAGGAAGAGAAGCCGCCCTTCGATTTCGCGAACTTGGGCAACATGCTGCGCGATATACGGGAGCAGGTGGTTCCGGTCGCAATCGATTTCGACAATGTGAGTTTCTCGGCGGAAAAAGATGGCGAACCGGTGGTGACTCTTGGTCCGACGGATCTCTCGCATGAACCGGGAGCGGATAAAATCGGACTCTCACTCGGGAAGATCTCAATCGCGCAGGACATGGAACTCGCGGCGCAGGAAGTGTCCATCCTCTGGACTGACGAGCGACTGACTCTGGACCGCGTCGAACTTCTACCTATTCTACGGATCACGAATCTAGAGGTGGATCTCCCACCAAGTGGCGAAGTGGCGGCACGGGCGGATATCGGGCTGGCGGATGCGTTGCTGAAACTGGACGTGGGCGCAGGTATCAAGGACGTGCGACTGGACCTGGTGGAAGGTGAGTTGGATTTCGCGAAAGTAGCGGAGGAGGCCAGTTTGGAAATTCCCGTGACCGGTCGCCTGACCTCACTTTCCGTCGGCGTTTCGGATTTCTTCCCGGTGTGGCAAACGGCGGTCGGTTCCGCGGAAATCCTCGTCGAAAACGTGGATTTCGATGGCTGGAAAGCACCGGAAATCGCGCTGGGGCTGACCTTGGACGAAGGTGAAATCGGTTTGAAGCTGACAGGTGAAGCGCTGGGAACAAAGTTGGAAGTAATCGGTGGTGGTGAATTCGAAAGAGCGAAACTGGAGGCTGACGGAACTTTTTCAATGGAGGATGTCGGAGGAACACTCTCCATAGCTAGCGTCGATGCGCTGCTGCGAGGACTCGATGCGAAACAGGATATCGGAATGGATGTCTCGAAATTTCCGGAAAGCTCACTGGGTGGAACTTGGAGGGTGGACCTGGAGGAAATGAAATTCGCCGCTGTAGAGACGGATATAGCCTTGGAAGCGAAGGATCCGGAGGTCGCTCCTTTGCGCCTCAAAGCAGGCTTTTCCGGCGATGTCGTAAATGTCATTTCGCTGGAAACCAAGGGAATGGTCTCTACCGGGAAATACGACCTGAAAGCCAAAACTTATCAGGGAACTGAGGTTTTGCGCGAATTCGACAGCGCGGATATCGAACCATGGATGACGGGCCTGGGCTTGGAAACTCCGGGTGCGGGTGTGTTTTCGATGGAGTGGGAGGGCAGCGGGGATCTTGAGGCAGGAACCCATCGCGGGGAACTCACCGGATTTTCAGGGAATTGGAAATGGAAGGAGAAGGAAGGCGAGCCCCTTCGCGCTCCCATTTCCGCGAGCGGGAATTTCGCCTACGAATGGCCGGCGAACGTGAAAGTCGAAGGGCTGGTCGCTGAATCCCAAGGGCAGCGGATCGCGTTGGATGCCGCTTTGATCGACAACAGGTTGACCCTGGAAAAACTCGTCTGGTCCGAGGGCGAGACCGAACTACTGGAAGGGGCGGGCGTTCTTCCCGTTCCCAAGGACTTCGCGAAATGGAAAGAATTTCTCGCAAATGACACCCGTCCGTTGAATCTCTCGATCAATAGTCGGGAGCTGGCGATTCGGAAACTCTCCCCGTGGGTCGCGGCTGTCGAGCAGATCGACCCGAAGGCCACGGGTAAAATCGACCTTTCCCTGACCGGAAGCCTCGCCGCTCCCGAGGTGCTCCTCAACGTGGATCTCAAAGACGTCGCTTTGGCCGATAAGCCGGAGATTCCACCTGTTGATCTCACCTTGAAGATGACTGCCAAAGACGGCGTTGCGAAAATCAACGCGGAGGCGATCACTCCGGATTACGCTCCTGCCGTCCTCACCGCCGAAACCGGATTCTTCCCCAAAAAATGGGCGGAGGATCCTGAGCTGGTCAAGAAAGCGAATATCGGCGGACAGCTGACTCTGCCGAGCATCGACGTATCGAGGTTCGCCGCCCTGCTTCCGAAGGGTACGGAACTGGCTGGAACGGTGGATGGCACTGTGACTGTCGGGGGAACCGTCGGCGAACCGGTTATTGAAGGAAAAGTTGTCTACGGAGGAGGCCGTTTCAGGATGGATTCGGATTCCGTGCCGGCGTTGGAAGGCATTTCACTCAACGTCGATGCGGATCTGGAATCCGTGAAACTCACCGGTGCGGTGAGCGATATCGAGGGCGGAAACGCTAAGATCAGTGGCAACCTGAAACTTAAGAATCCGGACGGGGAAGGCCTCGGGCCTTTCGATCTCAGTATCAATGCGACGGCCGTCCCAGGGCTACGCAACGATTTCCTGCTGCTCCGCGCGAACGCTTCGCTCAAGCTCGTGGGCACGATGGATGCCGCGACTCTCTCCGGGGAAATCGGCGTGATCGACAGCGTTTTCTATAAAGACATCGAACTCATTCCGATCGGTGCGCCCTTCTTGGAACCTTCCGCCGCCTCGCTTCCGAAAATCGATACTCCCAGCTCCCCGGGATCCGCCGTACCGGCACCCTTCGACTCATGGAAGGCGAACGTGGTAGTGAAAACTATCGATCCCATACTGATCCGGGGAAACATCGGGACTGGAAAAGTGGATGCGGCATTGAGGATCGAGGGCACGCTCGGAGATCCCAAGCCGAACGGGGAGGTCCGCGTCTCGGATCTTGTCGCAAAGCTTCCGTTCACGACGCTGGAAGTCAGGACGGGGACGCTCACGTTCACCCCGGCCACTGGTTTCGATCCCATCCTGGAAATCCGCGGACGGGCGGAGCCAGACCCTACCGTATCTCCGCTTTCGCTTATGGCCGGGTTTCGGATCCGCAACTCGTGCTTACCTCTCAGCCGCCGCTCCCGGAAAACGAAATCATGACCTTGCTGGCCACCGGCACCACGACCGAGGGCCTGGAGGATCCGCAGGCCGCCTCGAACCGTGCGATGCAGCTTCTCATCGAAGAACTCCGCAGGGGGAGGTTCCTGTTCGGCAAACAACTTCGCCCTGCCCTGAAACTGCTCGATAACGTGGATTTCAGTCTTGCTGAATCCGATCCCTACGACAGCGATTCCTATTCTTCCGCAACGATCAAATTGAGTGACAAATGGTATGTCTCGGCGGGCCTCGGCTCCCAGGGTGACCAACGGGTGCTCGGAATCTGGAGGTTCAGTTTCAAATGATGGCACGTATATCACATCTCACCGCATTCGGATTCGCGACCCTTTCTCTCTACGCGGATATCGCATTCGCAAAGACCACCATCGACATCGAGGGGCTTCGTAGCCGCTCGGAGAACGAGGTCATGCAACTCATCGGTGATCGTTTCATCTATATCCGGGAAAAAGAGGCCACCACGTGGCGCGCGAACGACGCAGCTTTCCTCGTCGAGCAAGTTTTGGAAAATGACGGCCATCTGGATGCGAAAGTCATTCCGAAAGTCGTTTCAAAGGATCGTATCGTCCTTAATGTTGACGAAGGGCCGCGGCTGTCGCTGGGCGAGATTGATATCGAGGGCGTGGAGAATCCCGAGCGTCTTCAGAAGCTTTTCGCCCTCCCGGCGGAAAAGGACACCCCGCTGGGGGTCCGCGCCGCTCCATTCCGTGAGGACGACACGGATACGGGCCTCAAGTTTGTCCGGCAGGAGCTTCAAGCGGAAGGACATTGGGAGGCCAAGGTTGATCTTATCAAACGGGACATCGACCGCGAGACGGGAAAGGTGGACGTCAGTCTCTCCGTGAACAAAGGGCCGCTCTTTAAAATCGGGAGACCGAAGGTAGAGAGCGCCGACTGGCGTGGTTTGAAGCGAACCGCGCTTACCGCTGATCCGTTCATCGGTGAGGTTGCCACCACCGAGAATGTGAACAAGCTCAGGGCGGCAGCTGTCGAGGCTTTTACAAGCCGGGGTTATCCGGATGCGAAGATCACCATGGGCCGGCGCTTGTCGGGAAGCACGTTCTATCCGGAGTTTTTCATCGATCTGGGCGTCAGGGTTAAACTGCTCAATGTGAGAGTCGAAGGACTGGAAAGGACTCGTCCGTCGGCCGTGGAACGGGTAGTGAAGCCCTTGGAGGGGGACTGGTACGACGAGGCCGCGATGAATGAAAAAGTCAAACGCCTGCTTTCAACCGGGGCTTTCAGCTCGGCGCGCGTGGAGACCTACGAAGTCGCGACGAAGCGTATCGACGCCACGCTGCACATGACAGAGGCTAAGGCAAAAGAGGTGAAACTTGCCGCTGGTGCGGGTTCGTTTGTCGGACCCCTGATTCGCGCGGAATATATCGATAGAAATTTCCAAGGAAGTCTCAAAGGTTTTTCAGCGGGTATCGAACTAAGTGGCCTTGGAGCGCTGGGTGAGCTGAAGCTCACCGACCCTTGGTGGTATGGTACTGATTTGGTGTGGGACATACGCCTTTTCGCACTCAATCGTGCTTACGACGGTTACGGTTCGTTTTCGGCGGGGATCGAAACCGGTTGGTTGTGGGAAGCATCGGATCATTACTCGATGGATCTAAGATTCGGCTACGCCTTCTACACCATTACCGAGGACGGACTTCCTAGCTCGCTTCTCGGAGATACGGACTACAGTAATCTCACGATTCGCTGGAATCAGACTCTCGACTACCGGGACAGTCCCATCCTGCCGAAATCCGGCTGGCACTTGAATACCCCTGTGGAGCTTGGCACCGCGATCGGCGAACTCACATCGACCTATGTGAAAGCCGGGGTCGAGGGTGGTTACTACCTTCCTGTCGGCAAACAATATTCGCTCGGTATCGGAGGGTCCGCGACCTACGTGAGGCCGTCGGGAGAGCTTTCCGATCTGCCCGTCGATCTGCGCGTCTTCAACGGAGGCCCCCGCAGCGTCCGGAGTTTTCCGGAACGTGAACTGGGGCCTAGCTTCAATGGCGATCCCTATGGTGGAAATTTCGCCTGGGTGGTGAACACTGAGGTCATTCGAAAAATCAATGGAGCGGTCTCGGCGGTGGCCTTTCTCGATGCGGGCGCGACTTCCGGAGACTACATTCCGCCGAGAGAGGGCGGACTGGAGTTGGCGGCGGGTCTCGGCGTGAGGCTGGAGCTTCCCATCGGTCCCGTGCGTTTGGAGTACGGTTACAATCTCACCAGAGACGCACTGGAGCCTAGCGGGACATTCCATTTCGCCATCGGAACGGCTTTCTGATCGTGGTTCGGAAAAAACTTCTAAGAAAAAGTGCGTTTGTCACGTTTTCTCCCCAGTAACACGATTTCCGCTGGCCACCTGTCACGTAGCAGCTAGAATTTCAGAAACCACAGACCCTATGAGCATACACGCACAAATCAGCGAAGAAGCGCAGGCCCGCCTGAACGCCCAGAAACGCAACTCCACGATCTCTTCCGTCGTGATCTCGGTGCTAGTCATCGTGCTCATCTTCCTGGTTCTAGGAATCTTCCTTTTGCCGAACATCATCAAAGAGACCCCGACGATCGTCACCTACTCCGCGTCTCTAAATGACGAGACTCAGATCCAGGAGCGCAAGGTGAGCAACCAGATTCAGCGCAAACCCTCCGCGCCTACCAATGCGATGACCAAGGTGATCGCGGCGAACTCGTCCTCGCCAACCGCGATTCCAGTCCCGGATGTGGATGTGGCGACTCCAAGTGCGGATTTCGGAGACGGAGAAGACTTCGGTGGCGGTTGGGGTGAGGCCGGAGACACTGGCGCGGGCGGCGGCTTCGGAGCCATTCCAGCCACCATGCGCAAGCGTTGCTCGAAGCAGGATCGCATTCTCCGTCTTCAGGAAATGGGCGGAAACCCTCTTGCGGAAGAAGCGGTTGAGAAAGGTCTCGAATGGCTGAAAGCGACACAGAACGCGGATGGTTCCTGGACCGGTAATAACAAAACCGCGATGACCGGTTTCGCAGTTCTTGCCTATCTCGGGCGCTGCGAAACGCCACTTTCAGAGAAATACGGTGAATCCTGCCTTCGTGGTATTACCTATCTGGTGAACATCGGTATGAAAACAGGTGGCAAGCTCTCTACCGATCTCGCCGATAAGCACTGGCCATATGAGCACGGCATCGCTACCTATGCGATCTGCGAGGCTGCGACTTTCTGCAAACAACTCAACATCAACGTCCCGAACCTGTTGGAGGTCGCCCAGAAATCCACTGAGTTCATCATCGATAACCAACACAAGAAGAGCGGCGGTTGGGATTATGCTTACGATACGACCGGGAAAAGGGGAGGGGATCTCTCCATCGCAGCGTGGCACATTCAGGCACTCAAAGCGGCACACCACACGGGGCTTGAATTCAAGGGCATGAATCGTGCGAAGAACTCTGCCATTGATTACGCGGAAGCCATGCAGAACCCGAAACACGGCGGCTTCGGTTACGCCAGCCCGAACAGCGGGGTTTCGGCTCCGGACGATTATTTCACCATGACTGGCGGTGGGGTGTTGGGTCTCCAGATGTGGGGGAAAGAAAACTCGTCAGCGGTCCGCAAAGGCGCGAAATACATCCTTGATAATTCGAAGTTCGATTACAACAGCGAACACTCGAACCTTTACTCCCACTACTACGAAGCACAGGCGATGATGATCCGGGGAGGGAAGGAGTGGGAAACCTACAACGCGATGTTCAAAGACCAGTTGATCGGTCAACAGGAGCCGAACGGCAGCTGGAAGAAAAACGGAGGTAAACAGTTCGAGGAACACTATCGCAACTGCCTGAATATCCTGATGCTGGAAGTGTACTACCGCTTCCTCCCCGGCACCGGGGCGAAGTAGTTCGAACCGTTGCCTCTCGTCACTGCGAAGGGAGTGGCTAGCGGCGGAAGAGGTCACATGAGCAGGCTATGCTCATATCAGTGGAAAAGCCTAACGAAGACTCGGCCCGCGGAAGCTCAACTCTACTATCTCATCCGGTGTCGTATCAGCCCCCGAAGTCGCACTGATCTTCCCGGGGCTGGTCATTTCCCTCCTCACGATCACTTCGCACAGTATCACGAACCGCAGACGATGACGATCCGTGGTGGACGGGTAAGAGAAGAATACAAATCGATGTTCCGTGACCAGCTGATGATCAACCAGAACTCCAGCGGATCTTTCCAAAAACGGTGGCCGTGCAGGCAAGATCCGAGCGGTGGGTGACCAGTTTTCATCGAACCAAGACTACCGCAACTGCCAGAATATTCTGATGCTGGAAGGCTAGTGCCGCTTACTTTCCGGCGCAGAAGCTCATTAATCAGAAATTCCCGTTGCCTTTTTCCAGATTGGCCGATACATCCCTCTCGTCCGCGCATAAGTCGCAGGCCGGCTTAGCTCAGTTGGTAGAGCAACTGATTTGTAATCAGTAGGTCAACGGTTCGAATCCGTTAGCCGGCTCCATATTCCATAAGGGATTGTGGGGCATCCCTTCTGTTGTAAACCCCTCCCGGTGTGCCAAATCCCTGAAATTTTTCAGTATTTTGGACACTTTTTTCAGACTTATCGGTCAAAAACCGGATAAGATCAGGGTGAAAGCGATAGAACACAACATAAGCAGACATGAGAACGGAACTCTCTATTTGAGAGTGAAGCGAGAAGGGAAAATCCTCAAGAAGTCCTTGAAAACAAAAGATTTGAAGGAAGCTAGGAAGAAAATCGCCGATGAGGGGATCCTTTCTTTTTCATCTTCCCCTTCAGAACCTCCACTTTTTGAGCCGAAGACTGCGCGGGAACCTTCGGTTCCCTTGCTGGGGGCTGGAGGTGAGTCGGTTGTCGTTTCAGCTCCGGCGGCTTGTGGGCTGTCGGTTGGTGAGGCATTGGACGAGCACAGGGAAGGGCTGGTGTTGGTGGCTGAGGGAACCAAGGTCATGGCCGACAACCAGAAGGCCGTCATTGCCAGATACTGCAAGCACTGGGTCGATTTCAATCCGGCGAGGATTTGGAACAAATACCGAGCCTCTGGAAAAAACCGTAAAGGAAACAAAAGAGAACTCACTGCGGCGGCAAACCATCTGAGGTGGTATCTGCGGAAATTCGTCCCCTGGGCGGTGCGGAGAGGTTACCTAGACGCGGAAGCCGGGGAGAAACTGAAGGAGATCCCCGTCATTAAAGTGAATTCCAGGCAGATCCGCGTCCCTGCGGTGTCGGTCGTTCAAGAGTTTCTGGCGATGGTGGCTAGCGAGGATCCCGATGGGGGCGACTTTGCCAAGTTCCTCGCCACAACCGGACTACGTATCACAGGGGCGCGATCCTTGCGCTGGCAGGATCTTGACCTAGAGAGGGGGACGATGTCGCCGTTGCAGAAGGGAGGGGCAAGGAAGGTCATTCCTATGACCCGTGAGGCCATCGCTCTTGTGAATGCCCGCCTAGGGAAGAAAGCCCTCTGGGATTTCGACGACGCTGCCATCGAGCGGCTGAGGAAACGCATCAAGCGATTTGCGAAGGGGTATGAAATTGATCTTACCAATTTTCACTCCTTCCGCCATTATTTCGCGAGCCGTTGCTTGATCGAGGGGTTCACTGTGCAGGAGGTGGCGAAGCTTCTTGGTCATTCCGACCAGGGGCAGCTCGTCCTCAAGACGTATGGCCATCTTTGCCCGGATCACATGCGAGATGCTCTCTCGCGTCTGAGCTTGGCCTCCTGAACCGTTATCGCTGCGCAGGAACCTGCGGTTCCCTTGCTGGCGGTATTTGGATCTTCGTGAATTGTCCGAAGAAATCAAAAAACAGAGAGAATCCCTGATTTGGGATTCTCCCTGAGTGGACTTTGGTCGGTGTCCGCCTATTTGGCGGTGCCGATCTTTTCCAATTCCTTTATGATCTCGAGAATTGGCTCCTCGTGGAGGGATTGGATATAGACCTGCTTACCGGCTTTCCGCCTGATTTCTTTTAAAGGACTGTAGATGAACAGATTCCCTTCTTTCTTTTCAAGGAAGGGTTCAATTGTGAAGTTATCTTTTAACCTTTTCCCCGTGCTGAGGGTTTCCCAGGTTGTTTGAGGGAAGTGGCTGCAAACTACAACAGGAATTTTTAGATTTCTTGCGGCAGGGTATAGTTTGGGGAAGTATTCCTCTTTATTCCACGATAAAACGTTTCTGTTTCCCAAATTGCACATTCGCGTCAACTTAGTGCTGTGAGTCCTTGAATTACGGTGGATTTTCGGTTGCGGGTATCTCGCCGGACATGCCTCAGATCGGGTGGGACTGCTGCGAGTTTTTCAAGGCTTTCATGGTTTGAGATATCATTGGCGATCCAGTCCATGATCTTCTCCGGCGAAAGGATAGCCAGACCGACCTGCCGGGCAAAGGCGGCCATGTGCTTCAGCCCCATCAGCGCGACGATCATGGAGGCGCAGACGAGGGCTTCGATGTGCCATTTGTTGCTTTTGCGGTTCAGTGCCGTGCCGATATGCAGGCTTTGCTTCCACGCCCGGAACTGGATCTCCACCGCCCAACGCGAGCGATACAGTCCGGCCAGGGCGGCGACACTGATACGCTCCGCGGGGATGTTGCTCAGCATCAGGTGCCAACCGTCACGGACGAGTGCCGCGCTGCTTGCCGTCTTGCCGAGTCGGCGTGCTTTTTCGTGCCGCTCCCGGCGACGTTTTTCAGCGGTTCGCTTGTCGGCACGGACGGCGACGAGTCGGCATTTGTGCCGGACTTCCCCGGCAAATACCTCCGTATCGATCTGGTTCCCACGTGCGTTTCCGAGGATTTTCTCCAATGGCATTCCATCGGTCGACACCAGGTTCACCGTAAGTGGAAGCCGGGTGAACCAAAACGCTCCGATGCCTTCCAGATAAGCGAATTCTGACAAATCGAAGTAGCCCATATCCCTCAGTAGCAGGTCGTTTCTCCGGGCGAGCGCGAGGGTGTCCCTGCCTATCGTCCGGTCCTGTTCGGTGGCGCGGTGGAGGTCGAATCCGACGGGCTGCTGGCTGAGCAGGTCGTAGCACAGATCGCATTTCACCCCGGCAGTGGAGCCGGAAGCGTTTCCATGCGCGGGGAAGAGTTCGGCGTTTGCTTTCGGGAGGCGCAGGGTGGAGGAATCCTCTACCAGGATGCGCTTGAAACCGGAACGGGAGAACTCTTCGAGGACATCGGCGGAGTGGTTTGTGAGCAGGTCGCTGATGATCTGGATGAGAAATGCCACGGCGAATCTGTTGATTCGTTTGTGGACACCCTGTCTGGATATGGCGGGGGCGGAGCCGCCAAGGGACATGGCCAACTGGTTGAAAGACGCCTTGCCCGAGCACACCGATTTCAGGAGGCTGAGAAGGAAGTTTTCCGGTCTGAATTTCCGGGAATCGCGGATTACGAATTCGGTCTTTCTTGCAATTTCGTTCAAGCGGGAGATACTGAAAAACGAGCGGGCGGTGAGTGAAGTATTTAGCACACCGAGCTTGCCGCCTTGCTCACCTAGTCAAGAGAAAAATCGAACTATTTTATCATAACACCCTTATTTACAGCGAGTTTCAGTTAAGTTGACGCGGATGCCAAATTGCATCGAATCCCGCTAGGAATTTTTCGGGATTCGACAGATCCATTTGTGTTTCTGGGTCTGTGACCAGTGTGACTTCAAACTTATCTTTAGTAAGATAATTCAATGGGTGAAGATCACTGTTCCTCAAGTTATCTGGATCCGTGTTTCTTTGCTTTTCGATAAGCAGCACCTTTATCTTTTTAACGGTGATGCTGTTCACGAAATCTTGGTCTTTGGTAGAGAGCTTATCGAAAGCGATTTCAAACTCTTTACCATCGGACTGACGAATGGCCTTGATGCCCGTCTCGGTTCTTCCGACGATCGTGACGTCGAGGGAACGGCCATCAGCAGATGTGATGGTGTGTTCCGCCGGGAAGTAAACATTGCTTGCCTCCGTGTTAACCGTTTGGTCGGCTAAACCGACGGCTATTGAGAGAGCGAGCGTAGCGACCGACATCGCGGTTCCGAGTGGCTTCTTGAGGGTAGCTTGCGCAAATTCCTTTGTTATGCCGTACCAGATCGTCAAATGTTCTGACAGTTTCTTTTTCATACGTGAGGTGTTTCTGTTTAGTTGGGAGGCGTTGCCGAACGGTAGCCATCATTTCCTTGATGAGTAGAAAATTCCTTTGGATACTTTCAAGAACTCGCTCATCGAGTTCTCGAAGAGATTTTCGGTTTGATGAGGCGAAGTTGTCCACAAGGTTCCGCCGCGAGAATGGGAATCGAAACTCGTCGGAGGGGCGGGTTCTTGTGGGCAACTTCTGCCGGGCTGGAAGGGTTACGAGATTTCGGAATCCTTGGGCTTTTGTTCGATAGCGGGTGTCTTCCTCTCTTTCTTCCTGATCTCGGCGATGTCTTCGAGAAGTTTCGAAACGCGGAACCGCTTCGCTTTCTTTTTCCCCTTTGGAACTATTGAGATGGTGTCTCTGTCTGGGTTGAAGCGAGTCACCGAATGTTCCAGAGAGAGCAATGCTGGTTCAAGGTCTGTGATTTTAGAGGGGGGTGCGGGTATTCTGGCAAGTTGTGCCACAATATCCACCTCCCCCCGTTCCTGCGCCCTCTCTTTCTTCACTTCCTGCATTGTAACGATGGGAGGGATGCCACGGCTCTTTCTGATGGCGTTGAGGCCGTCGGTTACCTGATCCATGCGTTGTCTGAGGTTTTTCACATTGTGGCTTCCCCTGTCGCGGACGAGTCGCCCGTTGGTGGTGAATGCAGCGGAGAGCAGGTTCATGTCGGCGGCTCCGGTGTATTTGTTCTTGTGCCAGTTGAGGATTCCGACGACTGGGCCACCGAGTCCGGCTGCATCGCGGGCGGCAGCTTCATAAGCGGCCATCTCATTGGGTTGGAGGTGAGAGCCGTCGGGAGTCCGCACAACAATCCAGTTCGCTGCGTTCTTTGGCGGGGGACCGGCCTTCTTACGACGGTTTTTTCGGAACGCATCCTGGGCGTAAGCGATAAAGTCTTGAATGGATTTCGCGCCGAGCACTTGGATGGGGGTGAGATCGTAATCCTCATGGTGCTTGTGGTTCTCGTTGCCGAGATACATCACGATGGAGGTCAGGGAGTTGGGGGTTGCCCCGATGCTGTTTGAGTATGGCATTTTACTTTCCTTCCTCCTGTTCGATGCCTGCGTCTTTAAGAAGATCGATGAGGTCTTGGCAAAAGTTTGCCATTGTTTGGGTTTTCTCGTCTTGCTCATAATTGAGTTTCCAAGCTTCAAGGGTTCTCACCCTTTTCCTGAGCCGGACGATGCGTTCTGGTGTCAGGCTGGTTAGGCATTTGAGGGCGGCTGATACCACGGTCTCCAGGATGGGGATCTCGGCGAGGAGACGGTCGGCCTCGGCTCGCCATTTTTTCACCTCGGCATATCGAGGGTCGTCTGTTGAGGGAGTGGCGATATTGAGCCGGGGCTTCGCCGTTGAAAATGCCCGCCTCCAGGCTCCAAGCAGTCCGAGCATATCTTCGAGATGCTCGGGTGGGGCTTTGGGGGTGAGCGTCACGTTTCCGGTTTTTTCCTCGGATTCGATGACGATGTTTCGGACGGCTTCGCTCTGGGTTTCTCCGGTGCGTTCCATGCGCCTGGTGACAATGTCTAGCTCGTCGGCGTGAAAACGGACAGAAACGTGGTTATCACGTTTCTTTGGGCGTTTTTTCTTGGTCGGTTTCGGTTTGGCCGAACGGGTGGAATCTTTGATTTCACGGGGGGTCTGGGGGGTATCCCCCTCAGCAAGCGCACATTTGGAAACAAGAGACGTAGTCGATTTGTGCTCCAATTGTGCTGCTTGTAATGCGTGTGAGACGGTCTGTTTTTCAGATTGGTTCACGCGGGGAGTGTCGGCCTTCGAATGAAGCTGACCTCCAGCCGAAGATGGAACCCCTGTTGAGGGGGTGTCATCGGAAGGCGTTTCTTGGGGGTGTGGATTCATGAGACCACCTCCTGACCGTTGCCTTCGATCCACTTGTTGAGATCGGAGGGGCGGACATATTCAGCGGTTCCGAATTTTCGGAAGGAGAGACCGGATCGCCTGATGTTCAGATCGGTGAGGTTGGACTCGGTGGAAGCTTCGGAGATGAGCATCCAGGGGGCCTTATCTGGAACTGTGTGAATGGTGCGGGGCTTGGGTCGTGGTTTCTTGTGTTTATCTGACATTCCGAGCTTTTCTTGACTCTCTTTATAAAAGGAAAGAAAAAGTTTAGGAAAAATGAAAATAAAGCGATTTAAGGAGTGGTGAGGGTTGAGAAACGTACATACATAAATAGAACCAGCACCAATAGGAGTCGGGAAGATCAATGCTTGATATGACTCTATAGTGACATTTTTATGACACTTTGGGCGGCTGGCTGCCGGACTGTTTGATGATCTCCTCAAGGAGGTCGTCGGCATCGCCTGACAGGTATGCCCTGGCGGTGATGAGAGTGAGGACGGCGACGGTGATGTCGTAGTCGAGGGATGAGAGGGCATCGGCCAGGTTGACGGGGTTCTCGTCGTTCCAGAGGCTCCAGAGGATTTCCTCGACCTTGAATGACTGGCCGGAGCGGTTGCGGATGGCGGTCACTAGGATGGGAGTCGCGGCGATGAGGTCTGCCCGGGCTTTGATGGATGCTTGTTGCGCGCGCTTGAGCGTGTCGGCGAGGTCTGCGATGGCCTTGCTACGGATGTCTTCTTCGTCTGTCATATCCCCTGCTTTTTTTGAGAGCGGGATTTTTCCCGGAAACGGGGAAAAGAAGCCTTGCGGAATTGCACACCGTTTTGGACACTGCCCTTGGCTATAGAACGGCGTTAAGAAACGCTAAGAGCCTTTAAACATAACAAAAGACCGATAAGTAATGATGTCGGGACGAGATTTGTAATCAGTAGGTCGACGGTTCGAATCCGTCAGCCGGCTCCATATTCCATAAGGGATCGGGATAGGATGAAAGTTTCGGGTCTTTACCTAGTTTTTGTTTTGAGAGGGGAAAATCACGAATCGTTGCACTGGATGCCTACGGTCTTGATCTGATCCTGAAATGCAACGGGATCATGCGCCACGTGCAGCTGAAGCAATCGAGGGGGAGAGGACGAACCGCTGTCCAGAAGATACACACGTCTCTTGCTACAAAGCCCGGCGGATGTGTGGTTTGGGTCGTCCGCCCCAAGTTCCCGGGATTCACGCGTGTCCGATTGAGCTATCGGTTCTTCGGTGGTGCTCCGGGAGAGACTTGGTTGCCGATGGATGAGTTCAAGTTCGCCCGGCATACGAACGGAAATGCCAGTGGAGAGAAAAATGTAAGCCCGGCGATCCGTGTCATTCCCAAAGGCAGATTCCAGGTGATCGAGACCACGGAAGTGCTGGTGGCTGCACTGTTCACACCACCGAAAACTCTTCCGCCGCTGCCCTCATCCATGGCAACTTCTACTACCCCCCGCGATAACGCGGACCCATCCAAGAGAGTGGAAACAAAGCCGAAGAAGAAGCTGGTCTGTGTCACATGCGCGGAACCCGTGCCGTCGAGCGTGGTGAGATTCTGCTGGGTCAATAAGCGGAAATTCGAAGGTGGCGTCTACTGTCGGACACGCCAGCGGGTTTTTAGGAACCATCACCATGGAGCCAACTTTTGGTGCTCGCAGTTTCCAACCGAAGCCAGGCTGGCTGGTGCAAATCCTTGTCTGTAAGGCCACTCCTTCCCAGTCGCAGGAGGCGAGGAGTCGTTGTTTGATTTTAGTTCTGCGTTCCGAGGTGGTTTCTGAGCGGTTGCTTCGAGGTGGGCTTGCTGTGGGGACGTGCGCAACTCGCACGTCGGAAATCGGCCGTGCGGTTTCACTTTCGGCTGTGCAGGTGTTGGTTTTAAGGGTTTGATCCGCCTGCCGTCTCCCGGGCGGTCGCAGCAGGGACGCGAGTTACCTGTTGAGGAAAGTCCGGACACCGTAGGGCAATCCGCCTTGTGAAAGCAAGGGACGCGAACCGGAAGGGGAGCGGATGGAAAGTGCAGCAGAAAATACACCGCCGATGGCCTGAAAGGGGAAACCCCGCGAGGCACAGGTAAGGTTGAAATGGTGGGGTAAGAGCCCACCGCGCCGAGGGCAACCGGAGCGGCAGTGAAAACCCCGGGTGGTGCAAGACATAACAGGGAAAGGGCGGCCCGCCCGTTCATTCCCGGGTATTAGTCGCACCTCGCGCGAGCGGGGCATTCCGCGAAAGCGGGATGAGAGAAATGACCGTCCAGCTCCGGGTGAAACCGGAGTGGACAGAATCCGGCTTACAGGGAGGCGGCACCCCCTTTTTTCTGCGTTTGAAGAGCGGCTCGGACCTTGGAGACTCGGCCGGTCAGGTCTATTTGCAACTTGTGCCCTGTTGACGCATCGAATCCGTGCGGATGATGATACGGATGAATTCAAATCAAGATCCTATGAAAAAAATTCTGTCTCGCACAATCCTCGGCGCCAGCGCGCTCGCTTTCGCATCTTCCGCCGACGCGGCGGTTATTTTCCTGAGTTTTACCAACGCAAGTTCGGTGGCTGCATCCGGGACCGAATCCTTCAATACCTTGGCGAGTGCCGGTTCGTCGTCTCTCGCACTTAACGACCAATCGGGAGCTAGCAGCGGAATCACCGTTACCTCGGGAGCGACGGGCATCACTGGAGGGAACAGCACGGGTGCGACTGCGGTCGCAGGGGCCGCAGCAGCTGCTGGAATCACCCAGACTGCCGCGAGCACTTACCACTTCTCGTCCGAATCTTCGATCGGCAGCTACACGTTCAGCGGTCTGGATGCCACCGGAATGACCAACTACACATTCACCGCGTTCGGAAGTCGCAACGCGGCAGACACAAGGCCAACCGATTACGTGCTCTCCAACGGAATAACCAGCCAGACATTGACAGCAAGCCCGAGCGGACCTGTGAACAACACCGAGGTCCAGGTATTCAACGCGGTCACAACTGCGTCAGGAAACCTGACTCTGACGTTCCAAGGCCAGAACACCATGGGAAATCGATTCGGCTACATCAACGCCGTTCGCATCGATACCGCGACTGGTATGATTCCCGAGCCGGCCTCCGCTCTTCTGCTGGGTTCCGCGGGTCTTCTCGGTCTGCTTCGCCGTCGCCGTGCGTAAGCACCGCTGAGGAACCGAATTCCTGATTCTTGCTTCGCGGGTCGTTCGATAGAACGGCCCGCTTTCCGTTCTACCAATGTTCGGACTGATCTGCGAAAAATGATCCGCCACAAAGGAGGGGCTCTGATTGTTCTGCGGAAACAGCTGGCCGGCTATCTTGGGAGGGGCATTTTAAAATCCGTTGTGGAGGACGGGGACATCGGTTCGCTCGGGCAGCGTGAAAGGTTTTCGAAACCCTTCACCTTATCATATCGCATTGCTTTGGCAGCAGGTTGACCGCTCTCTAGCTGCTATTTTTCGGGCGGGTGGAGGGCCTGGATCATTTCCTCGTTGGGATCGGCCTTTTCCGGATTGTAATCCTTTGCGTAGGAAAAAATGTCTTTGTGAAGATATTCTACGAAAGTTTCTTTTTCGGCTTTCGGCAAGCCGTTCCAGATGGCGATGTTCAACGAACGAGCAACCTTCATCATCATTTTCAGTGTGAGACGGCGACCGGATTTCGCGCGCTGGATCTGTTTGAAGGTGAGTTGCTCGGGAGATGCTTCCACGAGATCGTTGTTCGTCATCTTCCATCGCTCCATCAATGCGCCCAGTGGCTGCGGTCCCAGATCCAATTCGGTCATATTCATCGTTTCGTGGGACTTGTGTAGGTGGCGGCGGCGGAAAGTCAAAGGATCTTACTTCTTACTGCAAAGCCTCGGCGATTCGTAGGGCCTGTAGATTTCCCCGGACATCGTGCACACGGTGCAGCATGATCCCTTGGCGGCGGGTGATGGCGGTGATGGCCAGTGTACCAGCATCGCGGTCGGCGGGAGACCTGGCTCCGGTGATGGTGCCGATCACGGACTTCCGGGAAACACCGAGCAAAAGCGGTCGGCCCGCAGGGGCGAGGGTAGGGAGGCTCTGCAGTAGGGCGAGATTGTGATCCAGTGTTTTCCCGAAACCGATTCCCGGATCAAAACAGATGGAGGCGGGATCGATCCCGGCGGCGGTGAGTGTGACGAGGCGGTGTGTGAAGAATCCGGCGATATCCGCGACGACATCGTCATACTCCGGGCTTTCCTGCATGTCCGCCGGGGTGCCGCGCATGTGCATGACGACGACCCCGCAACCGGAAGCCGCGCAAACTCCGGCCATGGCCCGATCCGCGGTGAGTCCGGATACGTCGTTGACGATGTCCGCGCCTTCGGCAAGCGCGGCGGATGCGACCGCGGCTTTCTGCGTATCGATGGAGATAAGGCCGTCCCACCTCTCCCTGAGTTGACGAATCAACAGCGCTGTCCTGGAAATTTCGTCATGTTCTGAAACAGGGGGGGCGCCGGGACGGGTGGATTCGCCGCCTATATCGATGATGGTCACCCCTTCTGAAATCATTTCCATCGCACGCCGGAGCGCCGCCTCTGGGAGATCGAACCTCCCTCCGTCGGAGAAGGAGTCTGGGGTAGTATTGAGAATGCCCATGAGATGGGCACGGCCGGACAGGTCAAGCTCGCTGCGTTTGAATTTCCAGATCATGTTTCACCGAAAAGTTAGTGGCGGTCGCCGCTTTCGATAAGCTGAAAAGCAAGAAGCTGAAAAAATCGTTGGCAGAAACGGGGGACGGGTTTCATGGTCCGCGCATGACTTGGAACGACACGTTTTGCGCGCTCTTCGAGCGTTGCGTCTTCGCCTACAAACAAGGTGATTTCAGCTATGAGACCGGCTATTCGGCGGATGAATTGGAATTTCTCGCGAGTATAGGGTATAAGAAGCGGGAGTTTTTCGACTTCATCGAGGATTTCGTGGACGAGGGCGTGCCTTCGATGTCCACCGCGCTATTGGTCGCCGCGGTACGGCGGGATTATTTCCTGGTGGAGCAGGGCGGGAAAGCATCGGAGAAAGCCATCGTGATGGATGATCTTCCTTCCTTCGGCGAGGACTTCGAGGGCATACCTTACCTGCCGAGGATTTTGAAAAAGGCCCGGGCGAAGCTGAAGGGCGAGCTGGATCCCGACATCATGTTCGGCTGCGGCGGCGACCGGAATTTCCTCTCGAAAAACGGAGATATTCCTCCTGCGGACTTCCTGCGGCACGTATGGGCGGCGGGAACCGATGACTCGAAGGTGGCCGAATGGGTGAAGAACCACTTAAGGTTCAACCGCGAATACACGCGAGTCGGTTCCCGATATTTTTTGACCACCGATTTCGGAGATAGGCACCGATAATAGAGGGGACTCTGTTCCTTCCGCTTACGGAGGCACTTCTCAGGAGGATTCTCACTGCAGGATTCAGACTTTCTAGGGTTCTTCACCCGTGAAAACCTGTGAAATCCTCGGTTATTATTCGTCAGACCTCCCTGAAAAAACCGGAAAGTCCCTGCTTTACAAGGTGGGGGGTGAAACGCATATTCCGCCGCCCATGATTTTCGCCGCAATTAACTGGCTCGCCATCAGCATCAACCTGCTCCTTGTCGTCTTCGTCATCGTCTGTCTTCTGATGGCGCTGCTGATCCTAATGCAACGTCCGAAACAGGAGGGACTCGGGGCTGCCTTCGGTGGTGGAGTCACCGACCAGGTTTTCGGAGCGCGGACCACGAACGTTCTTCAGAAAGGAACGGTGTATCTCGGTTCCATGTTTTTTATCCTCAGCCTCACTCTCGCGATCTTGATCGGGAAGCGCACGGAGCAGAAGAGTCTGCTCGAGCCGGTTGCGAAAGAAGAGTCGGTCGAGAAAACGGGAGAGAAGCCCGCTGTGGAAGTCGTGCCCGAGGAGCAATCCATCGCCGACGAGCTTCCTACCGATACCATCCCTACCGAAGCGGTTCCGGAATCTCCGGCCAACGTACCAGCGAAGGATGCGGCGGAAGCTGCGGTCGACGCGGTTGAGGAAGCGGTCGACGCGCCGGAAGCTCCCGCTGCGGAGGAGTCTCCCGCCGGAGAAAACGATGTGGACGAATCCCAGTAAGCTTGACGCTTGCAAGGGGTAAATGATGAATCGCAGGAGCCGGTAGAAGGGGATGTTTCCCCGCTACCTGTGTGGGCGCGAGAAGGATGCCTTCCCCATAGCCGGGGAGGGTTTCGGATGGCTGGACCGGAAAGGAAGGCGACACTCAAGCGCCTCCTTCGAAGAGCTTTCCCGTGTTATCCGCGAGGATAAGGACAGCGTGGTGAATCTGGTATGGACACCGGATTTGCCCCACTGCCGGGTCCCTGAGGAAATCGAAGCTTTGGCCGAGCCAATCATTGCGGTGCGGAAGCGCTGGGCGGTGGACGATAGAGCGGATGCGCGCCACCGGATGAAGTTGGTCGGCGGAGGAGTGTTCGTCCTGATGGTCTATATGGCGTTCCATGGCTGGAAATCCCTTACGAATGCCGAGCGGGCGAACGGGATCGATCTGGGATGGCTAGCCGAGTTCGCGTGGATCGCGAAAGCGATGCTCGCCTCCACCACGGTGGGGATCGCCCTGCTCGGATTTCTGATTTTCGCGTTCATTCCCTGGTATCAGGCGGAGAAACGCATGCGTGAGTTGAAAAAGGCGGGAGGGCGTAGTCAGCCCGTGATTCCCCTCATCCGTTTCGAAACCTGGCTGGAGGCCCAGAAGGCACCGGTTGCCTGGGTATTGCTCGGGATGATTTCGATTGCCTTCATCGCGCAGGTATTCACCGAGGGCGGTATCATGGTATTTCATGAGTCTGTGACCCGGGCCGGATTGGTGAAGGCGGACTACCGCGCCGGGGAATACTGGAGGCTTTTCACCGCTCCGATGCTTCACGGAGGCATCGTGCATTTCGCGATGAATATGCTGGCACTGCTGTATCTGGGAAAACGGGTGGAGGTCTTCGCCCGCTGGCCGCATGTGACGATGGTGTTCCTTTTTGCCGCTCTGGTCGGTGGCGAGGCATCCGCGCGATTCACCCAAGCGACTTCCGTCGGTGCCTCCGGGGGATTGATGGGCTGGCTCGGATTCCTCCTCGTTTTCGAGACACTTCATGCGAAACTGGTCCCGCGTAGCGCGAAACGCCGACTCATCGGCGGTGTGATCATGACCGGCCTGATCGGTCTGATCGGCTACAAGTTCATCGACAACGCCGCTCACTTCGGGGGGCTTATCGCCGGGATGGCATATGCGGCCATCGTTTTTCCAAAGTCCTCGTCACCCCTCCGCCCCCGCGCGACGCTCCCCGATCTGGTCCTCGGCGGTGCGAGTCTCGCCGCAATCGCACTGTCCGCCGTTTACGCGATCATGCGGATGCGCGGTTAAGAGGGGATGGCGCTAAATCTGGAATATAAGTTGAGCCGCGCACATCCGCAGACCTCCTCGGTTCTCTCTTCCTGCTCACTCCGGTTTTTTCCCCCCTGACTGAGAAACTCCGGGTCTGAAGAGTTGTTTCTATTGCTTGCGCGTGCCCGGGATCGCTGCTTACGCTCTCCCCACGATATGACAGAGAGACGGGTTGTGATTACTGGCATCGGGTGCATTTCTCCTTTGGGAAATGACTTGGAAACGACATGGGATGGTTTGAAAAACGGGCGCAGCGGTGTGCGGCGTATCGAGGGAATCGATCCGACACCTTTCGATTGCAAGATCGCGGGCGAGGTCCGTGACTTCAATGCCGACGAGTATTTCCGGGCACCGAAGGACGCGCGTCGCTCGGACCGATATGTGCAGTTCGCAGTTGCTGCCTCCAAGATGGCGATGGCTGATTCCGGTCTGGATACCGAGAAAATCGACTCGCGCCGCTACGGCGTGATGGTTGGCAGCGGCATCGGCGGGCTTTCCACTCTGGAGCGCGAACACAGCGTGTATATGACAAAAGGCGCGAGGCGCGTTTCTCCGTTCACCATTCCGATGATGATTTCCAACATCGCCTCGGGGATCATTTCCATGGAACACGGCCTGCGCGGGCCGAACATGGTCATAGTGACCGCCTGTGCGACTTCGAATCACAACATTGGCGAAGCATGGCGCATGATCAAATTCGGCGATGCGGACGGCTTCCTCTGCGGGGGGGCCGAGGCTGCGGTGCTGCCGATGGGCCTCTGCGGATTCGCCAACATGAAAGCTCTCAGCACGCGCAACGACGATCCGGAAGGCGCGTCGCGTCCGTTCGACAAGGACAGAGACGGCTTTGTCATGGGAGAAGGTGCCGGCGTGGTGATGATCGAAGAGCTTGAAACCGCCAAAGCACGTGGAGCGAAAATTTACGCGGAACTCGTCGGTTACGGCGTGAGCGCGGACGCCTACCACCTCAGCGCGCCGTCTCCGGATGGCAGCGGCCCCGCCTACGCAATCGAAATGGCTTTGAAGCACGGGAAAACGAACCCGGAGGAAGTCGATTATCTCAACGCCCACGCGACCTCCACCGGTCTCGGTGATATCGCGGAAACGAAAGCAATCAAAGTGGCTTTCGGCGACTATGCCAAGAACGGTCTGATGGTCAGTTCCACCAAATCCATGACCGGACACATGCTCGGTGCGGCCGGCGGGATCGAACTGATCGCGTGCGTGATGGGCATTGTTGAGGGCGTGATCGCACCGACGATCAACGTCGAGAACCAGGATCCTGAATGCGATCTGGACATCGTGCCGAACGTAGCGCGGGAAGTCCCGATCAAGGTGGCACTGAGTAACAGCTTCGGTTTTGGCGGTCACAATGCCTCCGTTCTGGTCAAGAAATTCGAAGACTGAATCCATATGGAAAAAGCATGCCACCGTTTCAAATGTGAGATTTCCTTCGCAGATACCGATGCGAGCGGATGGGTGCATTTTTCTAAAATTCTCGTCTTCGCGGAACGGGCAGAGCACGAATTTCTCAAGCAGGCCGGCATAGGCGTTTTCGAAAGCGGAAAGGGGGGCTGGCCACGTGTCCGCATCGTTTGCGACTACAAAAGACCGTTGCGTTTCCAAGACGAGATCGAAGTTGAGATCGATATCAAGGCGATGGGCGATACCTCCCTCACCTGGCAGTTTGAGATCAAGAAGTCCGGTGGCGAGCTCGCTGCCACGGGGGAAATGGTCAGCGTGAAGGTCAACGAGTCCGGCGCGGTGACTCGTATCACCGACACAGAGAAAAAGCTGCTGGAAAGTTCCATATGAGCGGTGAGATCAGCGAGGATTCCGGTAGGGTTATTTTAGTCCCGACCCCGATCGGGAATCTGGGGGACATCACACTGAGGGCGCTTGAGGTCCTGAAGACAGCCGACCGCATCGCCTGCGAAGACACACGGCGTTCCGGGATACTGCTTGCCCACCATGGTGTTACCGGGAAATCCCTGGTCTCCCTTCATGAGCACAACGAGACACGGAAGTCACCGGAACTCGTTGCCGCCGCTAAGTCCGGAGAGTGCATCGCCTTCGTCAGCGATGCCGGGATGCCCGGGGTTTCGGATCCCGGCTACCGCCTCGTTCAAGCCTGTCTCGCAGCTGATGTTCCGTTCGAAGTTCTGCCCGGCCCCTCCGCCGTGCTCACAGCGCTCATCGGCTCCGGCCTACCCTGCCATGCTTTCCGTTTCGGAGGTTTTCTCTCGGTGAAATCCGGGAAACGCCGCACCGCCATGAACGCGGCACTCGAAAGCGGCGAAACCGGGATCTTTTTCGAAAGTCCGCACCGCATCCTTTCGACCTTGGAGATCCTGAAGGAAATCGCTCCGGAAGCGAAGATCTGCGTCGCTCGCGAATTGACAAAAAAATTCGAAACCTACCATCGTGGCACTCCCGCGGAATTACTCGAATGGTTCAAGGCCCACGGCACCAAGGGCGAGATGGTGATCCTGATGAGCGGTGCTTGACGAGGTGATTTCTCCATGCTTCACGGTGGAAGGAAAACGTCCGGATGCCGTTCCCCGCAATATGATGCGCTCCTTGTCGGGGTGCGTGGCAACCGTGGGATCACAAGTACGATCGGACACTTGCTACGACTTCTTCGAACCGGAGCCTATTTGAGGGTAACGATGAGGCCTCTCTGGAATCGATGGAACTTGTGCATCAGACAGAGCTTCCAGTCGATTCTTGCGGCCATCTCTTCGGTGGAGGTATTTTACAATCGCGTGGGATCTTTGCGACATTGGACGAGAATCAGGCGATTCCGTGCAAGATACCAGGGCTTCCACAGTGGCCGACCTATCGATCTCAGAGGCTTCGTCGAACGAGATCAAGGCGTTCCAGAATCGATTTGTCAGTTTATTCAATCTTGACTGAACGAAACGGCGGTGTTATTCCTCGCGCTCGCACAACCTGTGTTACCTCCTGATCATGAAGCTCGACAAACCCACTCAAGAATTCATCGAAAGCATGGGACTGGTCTATCAAGCCGACGGACTGCCAAGAATAGCAGGGCGCATCCTCGGTTTTCTCACCATCAAGGATTCCTCCTACAGCCTCCAGGAGCTTGCCGACGTGCTGGAGGTCAGCCGGGGAAGCGTGAGCACGAACACCCGATTGCTCGAGCAGTTCGGGATGGTGGATCGAGTCGCGAAATCCGGTGACAGACAGGGATTTTATAGGCTCTCCCCGGATGCCTACCCAAGCGTTCTCGCGGGGGCGAAAATGCGAATGTTGAAAGCGCGCAAAGCGATCGCAGCGGCTTTGGAAAAAATTCCGAAGTCCGCGAAAGGTTCGCACAACAACTTGAAAGAAATGGCCGGGTTTTACGACATCACCATCGAAGGCCTGGATTCCATCGTCAAGGAATACGCCGCAGATCGGAATCGATAAAAAATTTGTACTACACGTTCAAGCAATACTAAACGTACTGTGTTAACCATCGCGACTGCATTACTGCTTTCGTGGTGTCCGGGTGTATCACTGACGCACCCGGACGCGTCGGAGATGAGCTCGGCGTGACGCCTCCCGCCCGCCGGGATGCGGGAGGGAACGGGGGGGCGTAAGCGACGACTGGTGGAATTCCTTCGATGACCGCGAACTGAATGCTCTGGTTGCCGAGGCTTTCCGCCACAACCGCGATCCCGGGGCGGCCGCCGCACGAGTGCAAACGGCGGTGTCCGAACACGTGACTTCCTCCTCCGATCTTTTCCCGGCCCTAGGTGCGGAACTGGACGGGTCGCGACGCCAGAACGTTACCGGTGCCCTTGGCATCCCAGGTTTTGGAGATGGGACCGGTGGCCCTCAGTCATTCCGAAACAACACTTTCGGAGCCGCTCTGAACACAAGCTGGGAAATCGATCTCTGGGGACGCATCCGCAAAAACGCTTCCGCATCGACAGGAGATCTGCAGGTGGCGGAAGCGGAATATGCAGCGAAAGCTCTTTCCCTCGCAGGACAAACCGCCAAATCCTGGTTCGCCCTCACTGAAGCGGGCAGCAGCTTTCTCTGGCGATCAAGACCCGCGACAGTTATCGAAAAACAGCAAAGCAAGCCGCCGACCGCGGGGAGCTGGGTGTGGAATCTCCCACCGACACTCACCTCGCTGAATCCAACCTCGCTTCCGCCGAAGCGCTCGTGAACCAGCGCCGGGAAACGGTCCAGCGAGCCTCCCGCCAGCCATTGGATCGCGTGCGCCGTCATGCGATTGTCGGTGCCAAACCCCTGATAAACGAAGTTGCTAAAATGGCGGGTCCGTTCGTGGATATGGAAATCGGGACCTTCGATGCGGACGGTCAGGCAGAAGCGCTCTCTTGGTTGGATTCCTGATCCATCCGTTCAGGATGACCATGAAACGTTTCCTTCCCATTTTTTTCCGCTGATCATCTGTGGAAACGGAACCCCGCGCTCGACGAATTCCACCCGTCCCACGATAACGTATCTATGAAAAAGAACTTGATCCTGCCGTATTCGATCTCTGCGGTTCTCGCTGTTTCCCTAATGGTTTCCGTGAACCGGAATGACCATCTCCGGGAAAAAATTCGCCCCGGAACGGGTGGCTTGTCAGAGGTCCGAAACAATCGCCGTGCCAACGAAACCGCCGACAGGACGGAGCGGGACTCCCGTGAAAGATCTTTGACCCGGAAGCCACCATCCATTTCCGAAATCCTCTCCAATCAGGATCCGCTGGAGCGAACCGCGCAGTTGCTCGCCTACGTGGAAAGCCTTGCCCCTGACGAGATCGAGGGCGCCCTGGCGGACCTCCGCGCCACAACCCCTTACTGGGATCCGGACGGGAAAATGCTCGCCCACCTGCTACTTACCCGTTGGGCGAAAACCGATCCGGAAGCGGCCTTGGCCAGCCTCGCGAACGTCGATTTGAAAAAGCAGGGCGACGCGCCGATCAGCGTCCTGTCCGCCATCGTAGCGGATGACCCGGAGCGTGCCCGCGCCTGGCTGGAAGATCCGGAAAACGCGATGGCGCGGTATCCATGGATAGGCCAGTTTCTCGCCGGGGCAGTGGCCAAGGAATGGGTGCGCACCGATCCGGATGCCGCGCTCGCGTGGGCGGTCGGGCTTCCCGATTCCCAACAGGCGGGTGCTTATAGCGGCGTGCTCGGAAGCCTCGCGATGACCGATCCCGCCAATGCGGCGGAGCGCGCCCTCGCACTACAGGACAACGGCGCCCGCAGCCATATCCTCGGAGAGATCGCCGAAGTCTGGGCGGCGCGCGACCCGGCTGCCGCCTCAGCCTGGGCGATGGGCTTGGAAGGTTCCGCCCGCGAAGCGACAATGGGAAAAATTCTCGGAACCATGGCACGATCCGATCCCGCCGGAGCCGCCTCCCGCGTCGGGGAAATGGGGGAAAGCGGAGGCGCCTACGTCCTGCCGGTCGTGGAGTCATGGTCGCAGCAGGATCCGGCCGCCGCCGCCGCGTGGACATTGAAGCAGCCTGCCAACAATAACTCAGGTCGTGCCCTCGGCACCGCGCTGTGGCATTGGACAACGCGCGAACCCGAAGCCGCCAGCCAATGGCTCGCCGACCAGCCCGCGGATCCTGTCCTTGACGGGGGCATCGCCGGTCTGTCGAAGGCTGCCACGGGAATCGATCCCGGAGCTGCGACACAGTGGGCCAATTCCATTTCAGATCCCGCTCTCCGCGAAACGATGGTCACCAGCAGCCTCGGAGCTTGGCGTAAAGCTGATCCCGGCGCAGCGAACCGCTGGGTGGATACAAACCTCCCGCCCGCGAAATGACGGTTGCGGACTTCAGAATGTGCGGGATGCTGGGATTATGAAAATATCGAAATTCTCATTGATTCGACAGATCGGACTTGGTGCCGCGTGCGCGATGCTGATCGCTGGAGCGGCGGAAGCGAAGCCGGATAAGGGCAAGGACAAAGACAAAGACAAGGGAGGCAAGCACGGGCACTCCGAGAAGGGGAAAGAAGGCAAGGGCAAGCACGATGACAAGGGGCATGGGAAGGCGGAAAAGGAATTGAGAAAAGACATCGGGAAAGACCGCAAGGAGGTTGAAAAGGAGATGAAGGAAGTCCGCAAGGATATCGAGAAGAGGGACAAGGAAATCGCCAAATGGCGTGAGAAGCGCTTCCGGAATGATGATAGGGCAGGGGTGATCCGCTACTTCGACGGATATCGTGACAAGGAGCACGGGTTGCCACCGGGACTTACGAAGCAGTATCGCGCGGGGAAACCGCTTCCTCCCGGCTGGCAGAAAAAGGTTCGCGACGGATATGTGATCGAGGAGGATTGGAGAGGACATTTTCATCCGGTTTCCTACGATAGGTTTCCATTTTTGGAGCGCGAGCCGGATACACGCCTCTACTGGTATGGTGACAGGATCGTTCGGGTCTATGAACCACGGAGAGAAGTGGTTGATGTGATTATCGTCCCGACAATTCGTTTTGACTGAGCGGAACGGTCTCTGATGGTAGCTCCACGCCGAGAAGCGCTGGAACCATATCGTGAGGGCGGCGGGTTCGGTAATTCTTTGAATGGCGATTCACCGTCTGGCTTAGATGGAGGTCGATCTGCATATGAATCTCTGGCCTGAGTATGAACGGTTCCAGGGCATCCGTACTGAGATCGCCAAACGGGAGGGTAGGTGATCCCGGCGAACGGTGCGTGACAAACGCTGACGTATGCCGGACAAGCACGGCTATGAAGAAATCATTTCCCATGGAGCACCCGAAGCACCAGCCCGCCCGCGTGGTGGAACTGGGCAAAGCGGAGATCCGCAAATACCTGAAACGCGAGCGTCGCAAGCCGCTACCGGAAGGTGTCGATTTCTGGGATTTCGACTGCCGGGCGGGAAAGACCCCGGAAACGGCGGAAGAGATCCACGTTTCAGAGATCACGAAACCCATTGATACGGCGGCGGAACAAAAATGGGATGCCGTATATATCGAGATCCTTGCGAAACCGGGACACCGCACCAAAAAGGAAATATCTCCGGAGACTCAGGAATCTCCACGGGTCGATGACACAGCGATTGTTGAAGAATGAATCGCGGCGGGTCCGCAAGTTTTGCCTTTTCCTCGGGGGGAAGTCCGTTCAGCTTTCTCGGACATGAGCGATAAGCTGACAAAACCCGAGCTGCCGATCGTCGGCATCGTTGCTGAGATGGAAGATGACGACCGGCGTCTGCTGGGCGATTACGGCGAGTTTCTTCCTGCGCAGCCAGGGCAGATCCTTATCAATTCCGGAGATGATCAACCTTATCTTTATCTGGTGATATCCGGGCTGCTGCATGTGACCATCCTCGTGGAAGGGCGGATGAAGCTCGTCGCCCGCATCGAAACTGGCGAAACACTCGGCGAGATCAACGCCTTCGACCCTGCCAAGGCGAGCGCCACGGTCACCGCACAGGAATTCACTCAGATCTGGAGAGCTAGCAAATCGGATATCGACGAATTCGTGACGGCATATCCGGAAGCCGGCGGCAGCCTGCTTTCAGGAATCATAACCGTGATGTGCAAACGTATCCGACATATGAATGAAAAGCTGGCCGATAGTGAGAGCATGGAGATTCTCGGGAAATTCTGGTAATTCTGATCGAAGCCCCCCGAAGGATCGAAGGAATGGGATCGGAATTTACGACACGACTCGTCGCGGAAGGAGGCATCGAAGGCATCGTCGTTCTGGCGATGGCTATGATCATCGGCCACATGTTCGGAGACTATCCTTTGCAAGGGGAGTTCCTGGCCAATGGAAAGAACCGGCATTTCGACTCCGCGAAACTTTTCGGAGGCACGCCCGGACCGCCGTTTCTGTGGGTCCACGCGCTCACCGCGCATTCCCTGATCCAGTCGGGAATCGTCTGGTTGATCACCGGCTCTCCGTTCCTTGCCCTCATAGAATTCATCCTGCACTGGATCATCGATTTCGTGCGCTGTGAGCAATGGATCAGCTACGGGGCGGACCAGGCTCTCCACGCCGCGTGCAAGATTGTTTACGCGTTCCTGCTGGTTTACCTCATCGTGTGACGGACTTTTCTGGACGCACGCCCCCAAACCGGATTGAGTGGCGCCGCTCCATTTGGAAAATCGCCGCCGTGGTGGAATGGTAGACACTGCGGATTTAAAATCCGTTGCCCTCACAGGCGTACCGGTTCGAGTCCGGTCGGCGGTATTCTCTGTTATTTCTCCGTGAATTCTATGATCCCTTCCCAGATTTCCGGGGGATTCGCCCGTAGTTTGGCGGTATGTTTGAACAGGCTGGTCGCGATCTGATCGTCCGTGAATTGAAGCAGATGTTTCTGGAGCCGGGAGTGGGCCGTTTCGAAATCGCCCGCCTCGAAGCTCGCCAACGCTTCCGCATAGGATGCGGCTGATGGCTCGCAGTGGGAGGCTCCCCAGAAGCTCGACGGGTTTCTTGCGCCCTTTCACACGCACTTTGGCAACGCGCCGCGTCCTGGGCAAGGGGCCCGTAGCGGCGATGATCGCGCCACTCGCCAGCCAGGGGCAACCAAAGCCTTTCGTGAGTCCTTCGAGGCGGGACGAAAGGTTGACCGCATCGCCGATGACTCCGAACTCGGTACGTTGCTCGGAGCCGATTTCTCCGGCCAACACCTCGCCGAGATGCAAGCCGACACCCATCGCTAGTTCCGGTAGACCGCGCTCTTTCCAGATCTCATTGAGTTCCTCCAGAGCCACGGTCATCGCTTCTGTGGCGGCGACTGCGGAGCGGGCGAATTCGGATTCATCGCCATCCCCGAGAGCACCCCAATGGGCCATGATCGCGTCGCCGATGAATTTGTCGAGAGTCCCGTTGTGCTCGAAAATCACAGCAACCATGGCGGTGAGGTATTCGTTGAGCTGGGCGAAGAGCTGCTCCGGTTGGAGTTTTTCCGAAAGGGAGGTGAAGCCGCGTATATCGGAAAACAACACCACCACACGACGTTTCCTGCCCGCCGCCGCTTTCTGGTAAATACCGGGATCGAGCACAAGGGAGTCCGCCACATCCCGTGAAACGAAACGGCGGAACTGGGAGTGAAGGCGGGAGCGCTCGAAACGCTCCCGGAGAAGATCGTAGGTCTGGCCGAAGACAGCTCCGAGGAAAAACGCGAAACCGAAGGGTAGCAATCCCACCCAGGTATGCCCGTAATGGGCGAGTAGCAGGGAGGAGGCGAAAGCGGCGCAGATGAAGCCGATTCCGATCATCAATGCGATGATGGGACGTGGAACGAGATAAACCAGGATTGCCGCGCAGATGGCTCCCAACAGGGCGAACCAAACGACTCCAGCCCGCCATTCTCCGAATGGTCGGTCGACGAAATCACCGTTCAGACCCGCTGCGATGGCCTGAAGGTGGAGCTGAGGGCCCATCAGTTGGCCAACGGGTGTCTGGTGGTGATCCTGGAAGCGAGCGGCAGCGGGGCCGATCATGACGATCTTGTCTTTGAAAAAAGCTCCTGAGAAGTACCGGTGCTCCCAGTCATCGCGGATAAATATGCTGCGGATCGATAGCGGAGGATAGAGTCTGGTGCCCATGTCCTTGTCCCCGGCAGTGGCAAAACGGATATTGCCGTAGTCGGAGGGAATTTTTTTCCCCATTCTTTTGATGACGGCACCTGCGAGCGAATCGTAAACCGGCTCGCCAGGGATCGCCGGCTGATCGTTTTCCTGGCTCAGGGTAGTTCGATACCAGGCGCCACGCACGATTCCATCACGGGGATTCGGCCGGAAATTCACAAATCCATGGGCGGGCGGGGGATCCGATTGGAGAAACCGCAGACTCGGTTCGATGAGCGTGAAGCCGTCCAGTTCCGAGGAAATGGGCGCGAGCGCGGAGGCGAGCACGATTTTTTCCGGATAATCGGAGATGAGTTCCGCCAACGCCGCATCCGCATCCGGGTCGGATTCCTCCGCGAGCACCAGATCTAGCACCACGACCTTGGCACCGGCCTCGATCAGCTTGCGCATCGCATTCGCATATACTCTCCTGTCCCACGGAAAGCGATTTGCCATCATCGCGAGATTCTCATCGGAGCCGATCAACTCCGCTGACAGGCCTTCCAGAGTGAGGGCACCCTCATCGATGCCTAGGAACACGAGATCGTCCCGTGGCGGGGGATCTCCCGCTTTGTATAGATAATTGTCACCGAACCCCCGGTCGACCGACAGAAGGTAGTTTGCGAACGTACCACCGAATCCGCCGGCCGCTACGATCAGCCCTCCGGCGAGAGCCAGTAAGGCGGGTTTGATTCGTGAAAGAAATCGTTTGCTTCTTGTCATTATTGAAAAATTTATTTAGACAGCCCCTATATACACACCCCCAGACCTAATGCGAAACACAATCATTCCATGCCTACTGCTAAGCGGAGCCGCTTGTCAGGCAGATATCCTGACATCCACACAGAGTTTTTTCGGACTCGGTGGTCAGACCCCGAATTATACCGAGGAAGAGGATTTTTCCATCCCGGGAGTGCAGGAAGCACCCTTCTCACCTGCTGACTCGGATCTCGGTATCCAGGAAATCCTTGTATCGCCGGCGGTGCGCTCTCCTGTCGTGTTCGATATCCGGACGGATATCCTCCGGACGGACAACGCTCCCAGCCCGAACCGGGCAACCGATGAGGCATCCTGGTATTCGTCATCCCGCGCATCGCTCTCCTGGCGGCAGCACATTTCCAACGGATGGTTCGCTGACATCGGAGTTTATCAGGATTTCCTGAGGTTCGATGACTCGAACGCTACGGATTACGAAAATCTCACGACCCGGCTGGGTGTCTACCGGTATTTCCCGGACTTTGACGACACTGTATTTTTCGCCACCTATGAGTTCCAGCGATTGACTACGGGATCTGTCAGCGATGGCGATTACAACGCGCAGCGGATCCGTGCGGGTCTTCAGAAAAGTCTGTGGGCGATCCCGGGACAACGGCTTTCCACCAGTCTTTACGGTGCCTATGAATGGACGGCCAGGCCTGAGACATTGCAACGCAACCAGGTCGGGATCGACCTCTACTACCGGTATTCGTTCACAGACAGGATCTACGCCCTTGCCAGCGCGCGGACTTCCTATTTCAACTACGACGATCTCGGGCGCAGCGACTGGGCCTATGAGTTCGGCACGCAACTCGTCTGGCAGATCAGCCGGAGAATCCAAGCGAATGCCTCGGTTTACTACAACAAGAACGACTCGAACTCATTCGGCGGTTTTGCCGATTACGAAGCATGGACGGGCGGTCTCGGGCTCGGATTCCAAATGACTTTCTGAACATTTCCTAACAAGCACAAATCAGCCATGAAAACTTTCCCCACCATCCTACTGTCAGTCACGCTCGCGATACAATCCCAAGCAGCCCCGCTGAAGTCCGCTCTCGTCAACAAGGTGATCAATGACGTGAAGGTTAGCGAGAAATCATCGACGGCCCGGAGCGCGAGCCGAGGGCAGAAACTCACGAAGTCTTCCACGGTTCTCACCGGGCGCGAGTCCCGTGCGGAACTGCTGTTCCAGGACCGGACGATCACCCGGGTCGGAGCGAACTCGATCTTCCGATTCGGGACAGGTTCCCGTGACATGGAAATCAGCAAAGGTTCGTTCCTGCTGCAAGTGCCGAAAAACGCCGGCGGCGCGAAAATCCGAACGGCGACCGTTACGGCGGCGATCACCGGTACGACGGTGATGATGGAATACAGTCCGGGACAGTGGCTGAAATTCATTGTTCTGGAAGGAGTCGCCACTCTCAGTATCGGCAATGGCAATAGCGTCGAGGTCAAGCCAGGGCAGATGATCGTGATGAACCCTGATGCCAACCAGTTTCCTCCCGTCCTCACGATCAACATCGACAAGCTGGTGAAAACTTCGAAGTTGCTCGATAAGAATATTTTCGGGGAGCTTGATGGCAACGCCGAGATTCTCATCGATAACACTGTGGTCCAGCAACTGGAGCTTCGCCGGAAAGGGGTATTGCTGCCGAGCGGAGTGCTGATGAACGGACCTGGAACAGGTCCGGATAATCCGGGAATTGAAACAGCGATCCAGACTATCCTCCCAAGGCGCATTGCGGCGAGTATGACAGGGATTCCCGGCACGCCGGGAACACCGGGGACACCGGGCACTCCGGGAACGCCTGGCACCCCCAGCGCTCCGGGTGAACCGGGGACTCCCGGAATACCCGGCAATCCAGGAACACCAGGTACGGGCGGAATGGCGGGGACTCCCGGGACACCGGGGACACCGGGGACACCTGGAACTCCAGGAGAACCAGGATTCGGTGGCGAGCCCGGGCAGCCGGGAATGCCGGGAATTCCTGGCACACCCGGAACTCCCGGCACACCGGGCATTCCCGGAACGCCGGGGACGCCGGGAACACCGGGAATTCCAGGAGAATTCGGTCAATTCGGGCAGCTCAGACCGGGAATTCCGGGCACACCGGGAAACCCTGGAACACCGGGCACGCCCGGACCAGCCGGGGTTCCAGGTCAACCGGGAGCACCTGGAGTTCCTGGTCAGCCGGGAATGCCGGGAATGGCTGGAACTCCAGGTGTGCCAGGGACGCCAGGCGTCCCCGGGACTCCGGGCATACCGGGAACCCCAGGCCCGGTCGGAATGCCGGGAACACCGGGTACGCCAGGCCAGATGGGACAACCGGGCGTCCCCGGAACACCGGGAGTTCCCGGGACTCCGGGCATACCGGGTGTTCCTGGCACCCCGGGCTTTCCTGATTCCGCACCTCCCGGAGGTGGCGGTTTCGATCAATGACTGGTGCTGACCGGGAATCACCCGGTCACTTCATTGTGAGAAGATCTCAAACAGTTGCCTGGTGCTGTTTCGTGAAGAACAGCTCCATGCGGTGGTGGAGATCGTCGTAGAAGCGCTTCTTGATCGCATCGATCGCCGCACGCTTGTCGGCGTCGTGCTGGGGGATGTGCTCTTCTTCCAGGCGCATTTTCTCGGAAAACGATCGCTCCATTTCCACTAGGGAATCGAGGAATTCACGGGCGGCGCGGGTATGCTCGACACCATCTACGAGAGCGTGCTCCAGGTTCCGGTTCCGCGTCACGGCGATCAGATTTCCGCTGGTAAGCTGTTCCATGTAGCGGGAGCGGGTGGCACGGAACGCGCGGTGCTCGGAATCGAAAGTAATTTCGTCGCGATCCACAAGGGTATCGTAGGGACCGGGTTTGGTGAAGAATTTCACGATCAGAGGAATCGTATCCACAAGCATGAACAGCGCGGTGAGGATGATGTAGGTGTAGAACGCGAACTGCCCGCCCTCGTTTCCTGCCTCGAACAGTTTATGCAGCGCGAGGGTCTGGGTAAGGACATCCCGACGGGGTTCGTCGTTGATCGAGGAGATGCGTGTCTGCTCTTCCTTTGCCACGGAAGCAAGTTCGTCCTGGGTGCGATCCAGCTCTTTCAAACGGGCATCGATCTGCTGTTTGATCGTTTCTCTCAGCGAATTCTGCTGGGTGACGAATTCGTCGGCCTGGTCGTTCTCGACCTTCTGCTTGAGTGCGGCAACACGGTCGGCTTCGGCTTTGTTCGCCAGCTCGATTTCTGCGAGCTTCGCTTCAAACAGACCGATCGCCCCGGCCTCGGCCTGTCGGATCTGTGTCTGAAGCGTGGCTTTCTCCGCCGTGAGATGCTCAAGCAGCGCGCCGAGACGTTTGGTCTCCTCGCGGCGGGGTTCGAGTTGGTCGGAGCGGATGGATCGAGCGCGCGGACCTTCTCCCACAAGTCCTGAGCGTTGGCCGTTGAGTTCTTTCTCGAATTCGGATTGCCAGAAGGAAAGTTCCGTCTGGAGCTTGGCATACTCCGGGGTGAGTTCGTCGGCTTGGGAACGCACGACTTCGAGTCTTGCGGTGAATGGGGCGGTGGCTTCGTCTGTCGCCGCTTTGAGTTCGATCTGCTGCTCGGCGGACAGGCCGGGGATCGCCGAGGAAACTTCCTGGTTCTCCTGGATGATGAATTTCGCTTGGAAGGACTCATTCCAGCGCAGGCGTTGCTCGGCGAGGGCAGCCTCCAGAGAATCGATCTCAACCCGGATCTTTTCTTTTTCCGTATCGAAGGTCGCTCGGACGACTTCGATTTCCGCGGCCCTATCCTTCTCGACCACGGAAGAAACCGTATCTCGGAAAAGCAGGAGCACGAGCGGGTGGGCGATGGTGATTCCCATCAGGATCGCGACCAGGAGACGGAGCGAAAATTGCCCCGCTTTCCGGAAGATCGAAAGGTAGGGGCGGTAGCCGGCGAGAAGTGCGCGGTCGATGGTGAGAATGATGAACGACCAGACGGCGGCGACCGGGTAGATCACGCCCGGTTTGTCGGTGAGTGTGGAGAGGGCGTACGCGCAGGCGATGAAAGCGAAAGCGCAGGGTACGAGAACCGTCGCGCCGAAAGCCACGTACTTGCGCTGCTCCCAATTCGGGCACTGCTCGAGGGTTTCGGTCCCGGCACCGGCTAGCCAGAAAAACGCGCGCTTCAGGGAATTGGTCATGACTTACCCTTACTGCCGGGAGCTTGGCGGCTTTTCAGCGGATAGAGGGAATCTCAAAGAATAGGTCGGATGGGTCCTATACGACCTATTTCTTCAAGCTCCGATCACTCTTTCTTCTTCAGCAGAGGGAAAAGCACCACGTCACGGATCGTGGGGGCGCCGGTGAGCATCATCACCAACCGGTCGATCCCGATCCCTATCCCACCCGCCGGTGGCATGCCGTGCTCGAGGGTTTCGATGAAATCGTAATCCACCTTCTGTTCCTCCTCGCCGCCAGCCTGGTGCTCCAGGCGTTGTTTCTGGACATCGGGGTCGTTGAGCTCGGAATAACCGGGGGAGATTTCCTGGCCGTTGATGATGAGTTCGTAAACCTCGACGGTCTTGCCGCCGGGAGTGACTTTGGCGAGAGGGACCAGCTCGCTGGCGACGCGGGTGACGAAGCAGGGATCGAAGGTGTGTTCCTCGACTTTTTTCTCGAAGACCTGCTGGATGACTTCGTAGTCCTCCATGTTTTCAGAGAGCTGGATGCCGAGCTCCTCGCACTTGGCGCGGCGTTGTTCCGCGGTGATGTCGAAAAAGTCGTCTCCGGCGGCTTCCTTGATGAGGTCGTGGTAGTTCGCACGTTTCCAAGGGCGGGAGAGGTCGATGGTGCGGATGATTTCGCCCTCCTCGTTCTTGTGCTCGATTTTGAGGCCGCCGCAGAATTTCTCGGCGAGCTGGCAGGTCATTTCCTCGACCATGTTCGCCATTTCCTCGAAGTCGGAGAACGCCCAGTAGGCTTCCAGCATGGTGAACTCCGGATTGTGGCGGCGGGAGATACCCTCGTTGCGGAAGTTCCGGTTGAGCTCGAAGACTTTCGTGAAACCGCCGACCAACAGCCTTTTCAGGAAAAGCTCCGGGGCGATGCGCAGGGTCAGCGGCATGCCGAGCGCGTTGTGATGCGTCTCGAAGGGGCGGGCGGCGGCACCCCCGGCAACGGATTGCAGCATCGGGGTTTCCACTTCGAGGAAACCACGCTCGTGGAGGAAGTTGCGGATCTCCGCGATCATTTTGGAGCGGGTGATGAAGAGGGTGGCGCTCTCCGGATTCCCGATGAGATCGAGGTGGCGCTTGCGGTATTTCGTTTCCCGGTCGGAAAGGCCGTGGAACTTGTCCGGCATGGGGCGCAGGGATTTCGAGAGCACGGTGAAGGAATCGACCTTGATGGTCGGCTCGCCGGTGCGGGTGGTGAAAGTTTCGCCGGAGACGCCGATCCAGTCACCGCGATCGAGGCATTTCCAGATGGCGGCCTGGGTTTCATCGAGATTCTTGACGCTGATGTAGCCTTGGATGGAGCCGTTCGCATCGCCGATGCTAAAGAAGCAGGATTTTCCCATATCGCGCAGTGCGATGATGCGGCCGGCGGTGGTGACTTGTTTTTCCTCAGAGAAGTCGGCCTTGAGTTCGGCAGGGGAGGTGGTGGTTTCGAAACGGGCGCCGAAGGGATCGACCCCGAGATCGCGGAGGCGGGCGAGTTTCTCGCGGCGCACGGCGATCAGTTCGGCTTCTGTGGACTGGGGTTGGGAGGCGGCGTCGCTCATGGGGAAAGGCTGTAGGCGAGTGGAGGGGAACGGGCAAGCACATCGTTTCGTAATGGGAGTGTTCCGCTGAAAGTCAGATTTTGCTGAGTATCAGGAGATGGACCTATGTCAGATACTCAGTGATTTCTTATTATATGTATATTCCGAACATACGTTACTAAGAGTTCTTGCGCGATGCCCAATGCGATGACGTATATGGTGTATTCATGAACTTCACGCTGCATAACCACCTTGCGTCCACCGATGCTGCGAGACCGGTCTTCATGATCGTCATGGGCGTGTTCCTGATGGTCGTAGCATGGAGGATGGCCCGTGAGGCGGAGGGTTGGACCGGTAGGTTGCTCGTCGGCGGAGCATTTCTGCTCTGTATTGGCTACGCCGTAATCATGCCGATGTATGAGGCGGGGAAGATCGAACGTTATTTCCCCGGCGTTCAGCTTCACGACGGTCAGACCGCGCTGGGATGGCATGCGGTGAAGCTGGTGGTTATGAATGGCGGATGGTTGGTGTTCGGCCTCGGTCTCGGTCTTCACTCCGGGCTTATCCGTATGCCTTCGATGGTAAAAGTTTCAAAACCCCAACCTGCTTCCAATCATGGATCTATTGCTTGAATCAATCGTTGCGAATGGTCTCGTGTTCGACGCGATGGGTGTCATCGGACTCGGAGTGCTCGCGCTGGCCGCGCTTCGGCTCGTGCGGAATGACAAATCCTGGGGCGGATCAATGATGGGATACGGAGCGATCGCGTTGCTGGTGGCCCGTATCTATATCCTGCTCGCTCCCCATTTCGTGAACAACGATTTCCTCGCCGCCATCGGACCCGTAGGTATTTCCCTTACCATAGCGTTGCCGCCCATGCTGCTCACCTTCGGTCTCGCCGGTGTCGTCTGGGGACTGTGGGGACATGAGAAATGGCTCAAAGAGAAATACTGAGCCACCATGGGTTCTTGACAGGCTTTTCCATGTGAGGGAGGGTCACGGCACGACAGGGGGGCTTTCCGAACGGGAGGCTGAGATTTTCCGGCGCGCGGAAGAAACCCTTCGAACCTGAAGCGGATCATGCCGCCGGAGGGAGTCGGGAAAGCGGTTTTGTTTTTCCAAATTCCAGCTGGTTTCTGATTTCGCGGAGCATTTCCAAACAACGAACTCAGAACCATTATGATCAGCCCCGAAGAATCCACCGGCACAGAGACGAACCACGATGAGTCCCGCGTGCCATTGCCGGCCTCGACCCGCGTATACGTGCAAGGCGAAATCCACCCGGAGGTGAGAGTGCCGATGCGTGAGATCGCTCTGAGCGATACCAAAAGCTTCAACGGACGACTTGAGAAGAACGAACCGGTGCGCGTGTATGACTGCTCGGGTCCGTGGGGCGATCCGGAATTCAAAGGCACGTCTGAGGAAGGTCTGCCGGCGCTGCGCCGTGAATGGATTCTGAAAAGGGGAGATGTGGAGGCTTACGATGGCCGCGAGGTCCAACCGCAGGATAACGGTTACCTAACTGAAAAACACGCGGAGTTTGCCTCGAAGTCGGAGCGTGCCAACAAGTTCGTCGAATTTCCGGGCTTGACCGCCGAGCGCCGCCAGCCTCTGCGTGGGAAGGGCAAGCCCGTCACGCAGAAGGCTTACGCCGACCGTGGGATCATTACGCCGGAAATGGAATTTATCGCGATCCGTGAGAACATGCATCGGGCGAAGATTTCGGATCTGAAGGACGACATAGTCCGCAACGATCTCAACAAGCAGCACGCGGGATCCTCGCAATCGCCGGACAGCCCGTATACGCCGGGAATTTTCAAGCGTTTCCCGCAGCGTATCCCGGCGGAAATCACTCCGGAATTCGTACGGAGTGAAGTGGCCGCAGGCCGTGCGATCATCCCTTTGAATATCAATCACCCGGAGTGCGAGCCGATGATCATCGGGCGGAATTTCCTGGTGAAGATCAATGCGAACATCGGCAACTCCGCAGTGGCCTCATCCATCGAGGAAGAGGTTGAGAAAATGCGTTGGGCAACGAAATGGGGCGCGGACAATGTGATGGATCTTTCCACCGGCAAGAACATCCATGCCACCCGCGAGTGGATTCTGAGGAACAGCCCGGTGCCGATCGGGACGGTGCCGATCTACCAGGCTTTGGAAAAGGTGAACGGCAAGGCGGAGGACCTTACCTGGGAGCTTTACCGTGACACGCTCATCGAGCAGGCGGAGCAAGGAGTCGATTATTTCACGATCCATGCGGGGGTGCTGCTGCGTTTCGTACCGATGACCGCCAGCCGTATGACGGGCATCGTCTCACGCGGCGGATCCATCATGGCGAAGTGGTGCCTGTCGCATCACAAGGAAAGCTTTCTCTACACCCACTGGGATGAGATCTGCGATATCTGCGCGGCCTACGATGTGAGCTTCTCCATCGGCGACGGGCTTCGCCCCGGTTCCGTCGCGGACGCGAACGATCAGGCTCAGTTCGGCGAACTTCAGGTGCAGGGCGAGCTGACCAGGCGCGCCTGGGCGAAGGGCTGCCAGGTCATGAACGAAGGTCCCGGCCACGTGCCGATGCACATGATCGAGGAAAACATGGCGAAGCAGCTCGAGTGGTGCCATGAGGCTCCTTTCTACACGCTCGGGCCGTTGACCACGGATATCGCTCCGGGCTACGACCACATTACTTCGGGGATCGGGGCGGCGATGATCGGCTGGTATGGCTGTGCGATGCTCTGCTACGTGACTCCGAAGGAGCACCTCGGGCTGCCGAACAAGAAGGATGTGAAAGACGGGGTGATCACTTACAAGCTCGCCGCCCATGCCGCCGATCTTGCGAAAGGCCATCCCGGTGCCCAGTACCGGGACAACGCGCTTTCCAAATCCCGTTTCGAGTTCCGTTGGGAGGACCAGTTCAATCTCGGCCTCGATCCGATCACGGCCCGTGAATTCCACGATGAGACATTGCCGCAGGAGGGTGCGAAAACAGCGCATTTCTGCTCGATGTGCGGACCGCATTTCTGCTCCATGAAAATTTCCGAGGACGTGCGTCAATACGCGGCTGCCCAAGGAATTTCCGATGAGGAGGCTTTGGAAAAAGGGATGGAGGAGAAATCCAAGGAATTCTCCGAAGCTGGATCGGAAGTCTATGTGAAAGCTTGAGCGAAAGGGCCGCGGCCAGGATGTGGAGAAGCGTGCTCTCGGCGGCGGGCGGAGAAACTAGCACGCTTCACCAGTCCCCCGCCAGCGGCAAGGTTCACGCTTCTCGATCTTCCGTGATGCCCGCGGTTATTCCTGCTCCCTTGCTTATGCTTTTCGCAGCGGGAAGACGGTGACGTCCACGGGAGCGGCGGTGAGCATGGAATCGGGTGGAACGGTGGGTTCCACAAAGCCGTTCAGAGAAAAAGGGATGGTGGAGCAGGTGGCGGACTTCATAGGTTCTATCTCGTAGGGAGTGTGGTGAACCATTCCGCTGAAGATGTTGCCATTTCTGTCTGCCGAGAAAAGGCGGTAGCGCTCGACGAGGAACCACTCGAGAGAGCCTGGTTCCGACGGGGAAGGGGAAACGGGTTTTGGATAAGTGAATTCGGCTTGCGGGGCGGGATTGTTTTTCAGGTGGCTGCGGTAGCGGATTTCCCGGGTGTCCACGGAGGAGGACATTTTCGCGTGCCGATAGGGGAGGTGGAAGAATTTCCGAGCGACCTCCACGGCGAGGGGTTGGTCGCAATCGAGGGAAAAGAACCAGACACCGGGGTTTCCCTGATCATCGAAGACGTAGGTGCGTAGGTTCAGTTCGTGAAACCATGAGAGCCAAGGGACCGGGGGGAGACATACCGGGCGGACGCGATGCATGAAAAACGGAACGATGCCTAACCAAGCTTTTCCTTCGAATGTATCGACGTGGAGTCCCGGGGGGAGGCGGGCGGCGATTGCTTCCGGGTCGATCGCCCAATGGAAGAAGCCGAGGCCGGTCCAGTGCTGCTTCATGACGGGAAAGCCGTGCGGACGGTCGCGTTGGGAGAGGCGTTGTGAAGGGGTCGGGGGCATGGACGCGGTTTGAGAAGTGCCGAGTGAGAAGTGCCGAGTGAAAAGTGCCGAGTGAGAGGTGCCGAGACCGGGGTTGCCGTGTCGAACTGCGGACTGACTCTGATTTATGCGGATCGGATTCTGCTGGCCGGGGTTTCGGGGAAGATTTCCGAACCACGGAAAGCGCGGAAGCCCGGGTTCAGGTTAAATTTTGAGATTGGATTTTCAAGTCTTTGACAGGTGGCATGAGTGGGCGGCGAAGCCGGCTCCGAAGGCGGTGAGCCAGAGGGCTGTGTCGTCCGGCTTGGTTTCGAGTCTTTCCTCAAGGGCGAAGAGGACGGACGGGCTGGACATGTTGCCGTGGCGTCGGAGAATTTCGCGGGTTTCGGTCAGGTGGAATCCGGGAATGGCGGACTCAAGGGAATCGATGACATCACGTCCTCCGGAGTGGGCCAGGATCTGTTGGGGATCGCGTTCTCTGCGCGCGTAGAGCTTTGCGACGGCGGCTCCGGCCAAGGTGGGGACGGAGCGGTGGAGTTGGTTCTTGAGTTTTCCTCCGGCGTTTATGAAGCGGATCTTCTCGCGTTCCCCGGGGGCGTGATGGGTGTCGAAGTCATGAAAGCGCCAGGCGTTTCCGGAAGGATTCTCTCCGGTGAGAATGGCGGCGGCGGCTCCGTCGCCGAAGAGACAGAGGGAAATGAGAACGCCCGGATCGTCGTCCATGTAGAAGGCGGTGGAAGAGGTTTCCACGGCGATCATGGCGACGGTGTGGGTGGGGTTTGCGGCGAGGTATCCGTGGGCGGCGCGGAGAGTGGGGATGGCGGCGCCGCAACCGAGACCTACGAGATCGCAGAGATAGGTATCGGGGCGGAGGCCCGCTTTTTCCGCGATGTGGCTGGAGGGGCCGGGGCAGAGGTATCCGGTGCAGGTGCAGAGGAAGAGGGCATCGATTTTCTCCGGTGAAATGCCTGCCCGGGTGATGGCTTTCTCCAGAGCGGCGGCGGCTAGGGCGGGGTTTTCGGCTTCGAAGGAACGGTTGAGTTCTTCGGCGTTCTGCTGGAAAACCGGTTGAAGGTCGGGGCGTGTGAACTGGCGGGTCTCGATGCCCGAGCTGGCACCGGTAAGGATTTTTTCGAGCAGGGAGGCGGAACGGCTTTTCAGCGAGCCGAACTGCGGATGGGACTGGAGGGACTGCCATGTTTCCGCCTGGGTGAAGGAGTGGGGCGGGTTATGGGTGGCGAGCGATTGGAGATACATGGGTGGGAAGTGCCGAGTGAGAAGTGAGAAGATCTAGCGGACTAGCTGGAGGATGGGTGTGAGGGGGGCGATTTTGAGGAGGGGGAGGGCGATGGGGTGGAAGAGGAGGGGGTGGATGAAATTTGCGGCGGTCAGGCGTTTTTTGAATCGGCTGCGGAGGGCGGATCCGGTCCGGTCCAGGGCTTCGGACCAAGTGATTTTTCCGTTGGAGAAATCGATGATATGGGGGAGGGCGGATTCGGCGGATTGGAATGCCATCGTCATGCCGTTTCCGGTAAACGGGGGGATGATGGCGTGTGAGTCTCCCAGGCACAACCGACCGGGGGTGGGTTTCTGCAGGCCGAGGTGAAAGCCGGCGATGGCGGAGAAGGATTTCTCTCTCCATCTGGCGGTGGCGATTTTGTCAGCGAGTCGGGTGTTGCCGTTTTTTCTCAGATAGGCGGGAAGGAGATCGTGGTGGGTGGCGGCGATCATGCGGTCGGTCCGGAAGAGTCCGCAGACGTTGTGCCATCCGTCTTCCACGGGGGTGATGCCGAGGTATCCGTGCGGTCCGCTGTGCATTTCAAGATGCGAGGTGATGCCGATACCGCGGACGTGGGCTTTCAGACCGATCCATTTCCCCTTCGCCGGTTTGCGCCCGGCGGTCCAGATGGTTCCGGGTTCGTCTCTATCCGGGCGGAGGCGGGAGGAGGTGTGGATTTCCGCACCTGATTTCGTGGCGAGTTGCTGCAAGCGGTCGTCGAGCAGATGACGGGAGATTCCCAGGGCTGGCTCGGGAAGGGAAGTTTTCCGTAGGATCTTATTTCCTGAAAACCAAGTGATACTGCGATGGTGGAGGGCGTCGGTGAAGGCGGGTGTGATGCCGAGGGTATCGAGTGTGGTGGGGAAAACGCCGGAGATGAATTCCCCGCAGACCCGGTGGCGGGGGTAGGTGCCTGCTTCGTGAAGAATGACAGGAACTCCCGTTTTCCGGAGAGCGATGGCGAGCGACAGACCGGTCAGGCCGCCTCCGATGATTGTTATGGTTTCTGGCAAGCCCCGCACCCTAACACGATTCGGGAAAGTTCAAACGGGAATGAGAGCGGATTGCCTTTGGTTTGACGTGATTTCCGCCGTAGCCGGGAGTGTGGAGGGAACGTGTCCACGCTGCGCCGGGGCTTCTATGGTGTTTTCGGCGGCGAAGTGCGGCATTTCGCGAGCGAGCAGACCCGGAGTTGGGTTCATGCTCCGTTTCTCCACGCGATCGTGCGGATGGAACCGCGTTTGCTGGCTGTTTCCGTGTAGGAAAATCCGAGATGATCGAGTGCGAGTAGCTTGGGGATTTCCTCCGGAATGAAGCCTGCCTCGATGCTGACGCGCATGTCGTGGCGGGTGATCGGATGGATGAAAGGGTAGGCGAGTCTGCTCATGAACAGGGGCACGCGGGAACGGAGTGGTTCGTTGAAAAGCAGCACATCGAATGAGGCGAACCATGGAGCGAGTTCACGCAACCGATCGTCGGTGAAATGGTGGAGGAAAAGGTTTGCGATGAGCGCGCCACCGGGAATGGAGGGGGATTGCGCGAATGCATCTCCCTGGTGCCAAGCGATGTTTTCCGGGAGATGTGGAGGACGGGGGGCGAGATCGTAAGCGGTGAGATTCGCGGAAGGATGCTTTGTCGAAATCAGAGGAAGCAGGTGGCCGTCTCCCGCGCCGATCTCGGTGATGTGAGTTGGATTTTCAGGGAGATTCCGGAGGATCCAGGCGTCATTTCCGAGAAACCGGTTGATGCGGCGGAGGTCGCGGCGGGAGAGGATGGCGCCGGGATCGTCGTGGGGGAGGTAGTCGAGAAGTTCAGGGGTGAGTTTTCGCATGAGTTGACGCTAGCGGGTGAAGAGGTGTTTGCAATGGTGACCGGGATGATCGAGAAGGGGGGCATGAAAATTTCCTCATACACAGGCGGCATGGTGCAGACGAATGGATATCTGGTGGAGACGGCGGACGGGAATCTGCTGGTGGATGCACCGCTGGGGATTGCGAACTGGGTGGCGGAGAAAGGGGTGCGGATCGATTCATTGATCCTTACCCACCAGCATTACGATCATGTGGAAGATGCGGCCGCAATTCGGGCGAGCGGGGTGAAGGTGCTCGGTTGGGCGGATTATTCGAAGGAGCTGACCCTGGAATCCTTTGGTTCGAGCTGGGGGTTGCCTGAGGTCGTGCCGTTCGAAGTGGATGGAAGGCTGGAGGCAGGGGAAACGGAGATACTGGGGGCGAAAGTTGTCGTTTCTCACGTGCCCGGGCACTCGCAGGACAGCATTTCGCTGTATTTTCCGGGGGAGGGAACGGTGTTCGCCGGAGACGCGCTTTTCGCGGGTTCGGTAGGTCGGTGCGATCTGCCGGGGGGCGATTTCGATCTGCTGATATCGGGAATCCGCGCGAAATTGTTGACCTTGCCGGATGAGACCCGGGTGCTTTCGGGGCATGGGCCGGAAACGACGGTAGGACGTGAGCTGGTGGGGAACGGTTTCTTGCGTTGAGAATATGGTTCGTGCTCGGGCTCATCCGACGGAGAGGCGCGGGGGAAGATTCGGGATCGATCGTTGATATCGGGGTTTCGGTTGGACACGGGGGCGGTGCGGGGTTCTCTTTTTCCCATGAAAGCAGATAAAGAAAAGTTGGGCGAGGTGTTGGCTGAGTTCGGTTGCCAGACAGGAACTTTGCACCGCGCGGAGGGTGAATGGCTGGATCTGGTCTGTGCGATCGGGGTGCCGGAGGAGTTGACGGACAAGATTTCGCGGATTCCGTTTGGAAAAGGCATCGCGGGGGCGGCTGCGGAAAAGCGGGGGCCGGTGGAGTTGTGCAATCTGCAGCAGGACCTGGGCGGCGTGGCGAAGGAGGATGCGCGCAAGACGGGAGTATCCGGATCGCTGGCGGTGCCGGTGTTTTCCCAAGACGGTGAGAAAGTCGTCGGGACTCTGGGGATAGGGAAATACCAGCCCTATGAATTTTCCGAAACGGAGAAAGAGAGGTTGGCTGAGATCGCGCGGGATTGGGCGGTGACGCTCTAAGTCCCGGGTCTAACGGTCGCGGAGGATCTCGTTGGAATCGCCGAGCAGGAGATTCCGGGGACGGATCGGGGATTCGGAGTAGCCGAAGGCCATGATCGCGACCCGCTCGCCTTTTTTGATGAGGTGGGCGGCTCCACCATTGATGAGAATCTTGCCAGTGTTCGGCGGTCCCTCGAGCACGTATGTTTCAAGGCGCGCGCCAGAGGTGATGGAGGCAACCAGGACTTTTTCACCGGGCCAGAGATCGGCTGCATCCATAAGATCCCGCGGGATCTCGATGCTGCCTTCGTATTCCACATCGGCCTCAGTGATGACGGCGCGATGGAGTTTGGATTTCAGGACTTCGCGGGTCCAGGTGCTGGGGCTAGCGATTTTTTTAAACATGGCTGCTGGAGGGGAACGGACACCTAGGCAAGGGTGCGAGTCAAGGCGAAATCGGGAGACGGGAACCTCCCCGCGCGGCCCGGGGCAGGGTTTCCCGTCGAAGGTCACATGTACTGGTAGCGGATGGCGGAAAGGCAGAGAAGGGTGGCGGTTTCCACGCGGAGGACCAGACTGCCTAGAGTTACCGGGATGAAATTCGCGGCGAGAGCGGAAGCGGTTTCTTCCGGGGAGAAATCGCCTTCGGGGCCGATGGCGATGGTGACTGATTCCAGGTCGGGATGTCGAACGAGAGTGTCGCGGAAATTTTTCGGATCCTCGGCGAGGGAGGCGATGAGCCGGAGTTCTGTTTCCTGTGGTCTGGCGATCCATTCGGCGAAGGACAGCGGGTCCTCGATCACGGGGATCGTGTCTTGGCCGCATTGCTTGCAGGCTTCGAGGGCGGTGCGGCGCCACTTGTCAGCCTTGCTGTCGCCGGGTCTTGCGATGGTGTGGCGGGTGACGAGAGGCTGGATTTTCGAAACACCCAGCTCGACGGACTTCTGGACGATCCAATCCATGTTTTTCCCCTTCGGGATGGCTTGGGCGAGAGTGATCTCGGGGAGCGGCGTTTCTCTCGATTCGGCGAGATCGAGCATGAGGTCGATCCGTTGCTTGGAAACGGAGAGCACTTTCGCCTCGGCGCGGCTTCCGATTCCGTCGAAGACGGTGATCCATTGGTCGGGCTGGATGCGGAGGACCTGGGCGAGGTGCTTGGCTTCGTCACCCTCGAGGAACGGGGTTTCGGTCCAGGCGGAGGGAGGTAAGTAGGAACGTGGCATAAGATACAAAACTCAAAATTCAACTTCCAGGGAAGGCCGTAAAGGCAATCATCCGGGTAAATCCGCGATCGCGTTTCCGGTCTTTTTTCTGTCAGGGTCGAAATATGTTTGCCAAGCCATTCGGCCGCAAACGATGAGGACAAAGAAGAGTGATGACCGAAGCTCGTCGCTACCTTCGCACTTCAGAGCTTCAGGAACGTTTCAAGCATCTGTTTTCCGTGCTCGGTGAGGATGGATTCGGGGTGGAACTGGACTCCGTGGACGGGGTGTTCCTTGTGGCGGAGTCCCATGATTTCCTGTTCCTCTGTCCATGCCGTGATTTCCAGGCAGTCGGGCAGGGTCTCGCGTTTCACGATGAGCGAGTGGTAGCGGGTGGCCTCGAAGGGGTTGGGCAGATCGGCGAAAACGCTGGTGCCGTTGTGGTGGATAGGGGAGGTCTTGCCATGCATGAGGCGGTCGGCGCGGACGACATCACCGCCGTAGACCTGGCCGATGGATTGGTGGCCGAGGCAGACACCGAGGATAGGAGTGGTGGCGCCGAGTTCGCGGATGAGATCAATGGAAATACCCGCCTCGTTCGGTGTGCAGGGACCCGGGGAGATACAGATTTTCTCCGGAGCGAGGGCTTTCACTTCATCGACGGTAAGAGCGTCGTTGCGGAAAATTTTCATCTCCACGCCCAGTTCGCCGAAGTACTGGACGAGGTTGTAGGTGAAGGAATCGTAGTTATCGAGGATGAGGAGCATCTGGCGGAAACTCTAAATTTTAAACTCCAGATCTCAAGGACGATGTGGTGTGGGTAGCGGAGGGGTTTCACAGATTTTCTGAAAACGGGGTGGCGCGTGGGGCGGGGGGGTGATTGGCTGGGTAGGAGAATTACGAAGATCGGATGATGAAGGTAGGAGTGGCACAGATCAATGCGGTGGTGGGGGATTTCCCGGGAAATGCGAAGCGGATCCTGGCGGCTTACCGGGAGTGCCTGGAGATGGGTGCGGATCTGGTGGTGACACCGGAGATGAGTCTGGTGGGTTACCCGCCGCGGGATCTGGTTTTCAAAAGCCAATTCGTTCCGAAATGCCTGCAAGCGCTGGATTATCTGGCGGACGAGGCAAAGGACGTGCCGCTGCTGGTGGGGTATGTGGATCTCTGCGAGGGGCCGGTGGGCAAGCCTTTCCGAAATGCGGCTGCGTGGCTGGAGAAGGGAGAGATCCGGAGGAAATTTTTCAAAACCCTTTTGCCGACCTACGACGTCTTCGATGAAAGACGCTACTTCGAGCCAGGGGAGGTGTGCGAGCCGTTCGAGTGGCAGGGGAAACGTTTCGGCGTGACGATCTGCGAGGACATATGGACGGAGAATTACCTTCAGCGCCCGTTTTATGATAGGGATCCGGTGGAGGAACTGGTGGCGAAGCGGGTGGACGTGGTGATCAATCTGAGCGCATCTCCGTTTCATCTGGGGAAACCGGAGGGACGGACGAAGATGTTGGCCGAGGTGGCGCGGGAGGCGGGGGCGCCGGTGGTGTATTGCAACTCGGTGGGAGGGAACGATCAGTTGGTGTTCGATGGGAACTCGATGGTGCTGGGTGCGGATGGAGGCGTGGTACTGGGGATGGGTGGTTTTGTGGAGGAGTGTGCGGTGGTGGATCTGGATCGACTCCGGGCTGGAATCCCGGAGAACGGCCTGGCGCAAGATGCGCCAGCCACGGAACAGCTCTACTCGGCGCTGGTGCTGGGGCTGCGGGATTATGTGCGGAAATGCGGGTTCTCCAGCGTTTGTCTGGGACTGAGCGGTGGGATCGATTCGGCGCTCACGGCGGTGATCGCAGCGGACGCGCTGGGACCGGAAAATGTTTTCGGGCTGACGATGCCCAGCCCCTACTCCTCTCGGGGGAGTGTGGATGATTCGTTCGATCTGGCGCGGAAGCTGGGGATTTCCTGTCAGGAGGTTTCGATTTCCGCGGCGTTCGAGGCAGTGAAGTCGACGATGACTCCGGTATTCGAGAGGAAGGAAGAGGATGTCACGGAGGAAAACATGCAGGCACGCTTGCGGGGGCTTTTCCTGATGTCGCTTTCCAATAAAGACAACCATCTGCTGCTGACGACGGGTAACAAGAGCGAGCTGGCGGTGGGCTATTCTACGATTTACGGCGATATGTGCGGCGGGTTGGCGGCGATCTCGGATCTCCCTAAAACTCTGGTGTTCGAGGTTTCCCGCTGGGTGAACCGGGATGGTGAAAGGATCCCGTGGAGCACGATCGAGAAGCCGCCTAGCGCGGAGCTTCGGCCGGATCAGAAGGATCAGGATACCTTGCCGGAGTATGATGTTCTCGATGCGATTCTGGAACTCTACGTGGAGCAACAGCTCGGCGCGGAAGAGATCGTGGATCGTGGATATGATGAGACGATGGTGCGCTGGATCCAGCGGCGGGTGGACCTGAACGAGTGGAAACGCCAGCAAGCGGCTCCTGGGCTGCGGGTGACGAGCAAGGCGTTCGGGATGGGACGGCGGATGCCCATCGTGCAGAGGTTTGTCTGAAACAAGGAGCGGCGGTCGTTCCGCCGCCGGATAAGAATGGAGCGAGATGGCTGGATGAGGGTAATGGGGTTGCCGGGGCAACGGGACATATGGAGACGGGTTTTGGAAACCCTTTGCAGAACCCGCGCGAATCCGTTTCCCTGTCCTCCGTGAAGGGGTTGAAAACACCCTTCTCCATATTCGATCCGACGATCTGTCCATCACTTTCAGGCAAACCCCCAAGTAAATCCTTGGCGGGGTGGTGGGGGATGTTAGTTAAGTGGGTAATGAAAATGGTGTCCTTGGTTTGTTTCTCGCTGTCCGTGGCAGGGGTTTCCGCCTTCGGGCAGGATGTGCCGCCTGCGTTTGAACAAAAAGTCGGTGGGGGCGGGTCGGTGGGAGATGAGGTCGTGCCGGAGGAGCATGATCCCTTCGACCCCGCGATCAATGCGCCGAAGCTTGTCCGGGTGCAGGTGGAATATATCGAAATGGCGAGCACGGATCTCACCCGACTGATGATGGATGATAAATCGGAGACGGCGGACTCGACTCCGCTCCGCATGAAAGTGCAAGCGATGGTGGATGAGAAGAAGGCGAAGCTTTTCGATACGCAGATCGCTGGAGGTCGTGCTGGCCGTAAATTCACATCCGAATCAGGTGCAGAACGCATCTATCCCACCGAATTCACGCCTACGGCGACGGAAGGGAAGGTCGGGGAAACTATGGAAAGAGCTGTGGCCTCGCCGTTTCCCGTCAATCCTGCGATTCCAACCGCCTTCGAAACCCGCGATCTCGGCAGCAATCTGGAATGCGAACCCACGTTTGGGGAAAGGAATGAGATTGATCTTAGAATCGTCACCAGTCTGTCCTGGCACACGGGCAACAGCGTGTTTCACGAGGGAAAGGACGAGGCGGGGAACAAATTCAAACTCGGGATGCCCGGGTTCTATCAGATGGAAATCAATACCAGTCTGGCATGCATCAGCGGCCAATACACTCTGTTGGCATGCCTCTCTCCCAAAACCGTTGAAGGGGTAGTGGATACGCAACGTAAAGTGATGGTTTTCGTGAAATGTAACGCTCTATCAGTCCTTCCGTGATGAAAGCTCTTTTCCCGCTCCTGCTTTTCATCTCTGGGGCCCGCGCCGAGGTGATCACGGCGGTCGATCCGTTTGATGCCGTGCCTCCGGGGAAGACCGTGGTCTGGTCTCCGCTTTTCCAAGCTGCCTGGGATTCCATGAACTCGGAGCTGGAGGGGAAGCTGGTGAAGGTTGTCCCGCCGAACAAGCTGATGGCACGTCTGGATGCCTTCGAGTGGGATGCGGAAAGCGTTATGCCGGAGGGGAAATGGAAGGTATGGAGTGGCGCGGCAACGGAAGAATTCCTCAAGACGGTGAACCGGGAAGCAGCGGGGATGACCGGTGGGACGGCGGGGCCTTTCAAACTGGGTGATGAGAACGGTGACGGGCTGGCCATCTTCGGGTTGCTGGATCAGGAGGTGGAGTTCGTTCATCCGTTTTTCAAGAGTGTGAAAACCCCGATGGAATTCGGGAAAGAGAAGGCGGAAGTGAAATTTTTCGGATCCACTGGCAAATTGAGCAACGACTACGGGCGATCCGTGCAGGTGCTGGCATACCGACCGGTGGACGGTTCCCATGCGCTGGAAGTTTCCTGCAAGGGGGTGGACGAAAAAGTGATTTTTTACCGCCCTCCGGCCGCACAGGATTTCGCGACCGCCTGCAAGTGGCTGCGGGAGTGGCGAAAAACGTTCAAGTGGAACGAGGAGCTTCCCGGTACCTGGAACGACAGGCTGCTGCACAGGAATGACGAGGTGCGGGTGCCTTATGTGTCACTGGATCTGACTGAGGATTTCTCGGATAGGCTGGGCGGCGGGAGGTTTTACACAGCCTCCGTTGCCCCATGGCGCGTCACCCGGGCGGAGCAGGTAACGATCTTCGGACTTCACGAAAAGAGTGCCAAGCTACGAGTGGAGACATCGGCGGATCTGGAACCCTTTGGAAGCATGAGCGAGGACAGCGTCCCGAGAATGTTTCACTACGACCGCCCGTTCTTCGTGTTTCTGTGGCGGAAGGACGCGGAGTGGCCCTACTTCGGCGTATGGATCGGCGATGCCTCTGCTTTGCGGAAATTCTGAAAATGTTTCGAACTAACGCAGGCCGTTGAGTTGGAAATTGTCGAAACCGACTTTTCCGAACGGGACCGGCTGGTTGCCGGAATATCCGAGCAACCAGATGATGAAACTTCCGCTCCCGGGATTCATGCTCCAGTTCCCACGTTGGTCACCTCCCGTGCCGTTTGTGGAAAAAGTGCTGATTTTCTTCCAAGAATAACCTCTAGCAGGTCCGTCCGAGTCGAACCAGAATGTCAGAAGTTTGTTCGACTTGTTGAACGAGAGCCGAAGGCTGCCGGAAGCGCCCCCCGGGTTCGGTTGCAGACGACCGGCCACGCCTTCCCGATCGTTCGTGAAGCCGGTCGCCACGACTCCGCCCTTCGCACCGGTTCCGTGGAACATGAGAGTCGCGCCATCGGATAGGTCGACCGCATTGAAAACAGCGATTCCCATACCGACGTTTTCGCCCCGTCCCGTGAAATTCCTGACATCGAGAATCACTTCCCAGTTCTCGTTGTAGCCGGGTTGGTTGTATCTCAGGATCATGCTCGAATAGTCGTTCCCCGTAGGCTTGCCCACCAGGCCGAACTCCATCCTGCCCTTGGCCGGCCTGAACCGGGCGCTTCCGAAATTCTTCGATATCCAGAGCTTCTGATCGACTGCTGGTTTGTTGAAATCGTCCCTTACAGGTTTGAGGGCGAAGGACTTGCCCACGGTCAGGGCAAGGGCAAGCGATACTGCGGAAGCGATTTTCAGGTTCACGATCGGATATCTATTCTGAAAAAATAGCGTGGCAATATATTTGTTCGGGAATTTTCAGAAGGCGGGATCGCGATGTTTCGGGTTTATGGAAATTCCAAGTAAACGTGGTAAAGGGGCATGAGTTCTGGCTTTTCTTTTCAGGCACGGCGGGGGATAAGCGGCGGCGAGATGACTCTGACGGAGGCCAGGAAAATTTTAGGTTTGGGACCGGACGAGGATCCGAGGCCACAGCTTGCCCAATTCAATGTGGCGCGAGAAAGGATCGCGGAGATGGTCCGGTCGGCTCCGAACGAGATGCTGGCCGAGCGCTATCAGGAAGGTCTGGTGGAGTTCGACCGGGCGTTGGCGGCGGTGCGTGAGTATCTGGAGGCGCTGGGCCTGGTCCCGAAGGAGGCCGATGCGGAGAAGAGAGGGCATGCCGTTTTCGTGCCGGAGAACCGCGTTACGGGGAACATGGGACTCCCGGCGATCGCAGAACCTGTTCCGGATCTCGCGGTGCGGGAAGAAGAAGAGGAAAGCGGGGCGAGCAGGAGCTTCGCGGCGGTATGCTGGGTCTTGCTGTTACTCGCGATCATCGGCTTCGGGGGTTGGACCTATTTGCGGATCGAGGACGAGCGGAATATGGCGAATCAGCAGCGGGTGGCTTTCCTGGAGCGGCAGGGTGCGATGTTTATCGAGGGCCGGAGGTGGCCGGAAGCGGCGGAAGCTTTCGACGAAATCAAAGCGATTTTCCCCGACTCCGATCTGGTGACCCAAGGACGGCGCAGCATCGAGGCCGGGATGGCGGAGGAGCAGAACCAGTTCATCGGCTACTGGAAAGGCGAGGCGATTTCGGCCTTCGAGGCCAGCAGGTGGTCGGACTCGGAGGTCGCGGCGCGGAAGGTGTTGGAAAAGTATCCGGATGAGGAGGAACTGGTGGCCCTGATCGATAGGATAGATGTGGCCAGGCAGGAGGAGGAGCGGCAAGCGGCGTTCGCGAAGGCGAGGGAGCAGATCGAACTGCGGAAATTCGACGAAGCGCTGGCCGGTGTGGAGGCGCTTCTCTCGAAAGACAGGGATGATTCCGAGGCGTTGCTTCTGCTTTCCGAAGCGAGATCCGCGAAGGAGAAAGCGGAGCGGGATCTGGTGCGTGCGCTGGAGTTGCTGGCGATGGCTGAGGAGGCGGACAAGGGCGTCTACAACGAGGAAGCGATCAACTGGATGCGGGAAGCGGTGGTCCTGGCTCCGGAGCATCCCGAGATCCTGGCGGAATATGAGAAACTTGCTTCCTACACACGGACGATCCGGGTGCCGCAAGATGTGGAGACCATCGCAGAGGCTTTGGCGACGGCGCGTGATGAGGACAGGATCTTGCTTTCCGAAGGCACATGGGAAGGACCGCTGGTGATGTCAGTCACGGTGGAACTGGAAGGCGTGCCCGGGAAAACGATCGTAAGCTGCGGGGCGGAGGCGGGAAGCGTGCTGACCACCCTGCCGGATGTGCGCGGCGGGCGGGTCAGCGGTCTGGTGCTGCGTCACACTTCCTTCGATCCGGAGAAAGAACGCTTCTCCCTGGCTCTCGTCAGAGGTGGCGCGGTGGAGTTTTCCGACTGTCGGTTCGAGGCCGCGAGCGGACACGGGCTGGCGGTCACCGAGGGCGGACACGCGAAGGTGATCCGATGCAGATTTTCAGAAAGCGGATGGAACGGAATCGCTGTGATGGGATCGGGTAGTCTGCTGGAAGCGGAAGGAAATCTGATGAAAGAGAATTTCCAGAACGGGGTAGAGAGCTGGGACGGAGCGGCGGTGATCCTGAGCAAGAACACCTGCACGGGAAACAGCCGCAACGGCATCCATGTGGACAACGGCGCTGCGTCTGTGACTCTTCTGGACAACACTCTTTCAGGGAACCGGGAATACGGTCTTGTCTTGAGCAGTTCCGGCTCCGGTCAGATCACGGGGAACACCGTGGAGAAGAACCTTCTCGGAGGCATGGTCGGAAAGGCGGAAGCCGTTGGCACGAAGGTGACGGACAATGACATCCGAGGCAACTTGGGTCCCGGTCTGGTGCTGGAAGCCGGTGTGATCAATGAAGCCTACCTGGGCAACCGGATCACCCGCAACGAAGGGAAAGAACTCGTGACTGGACTCGATTTTACGGAGGAGTAGACCTGCCCGATAGCGCTCATCTTGTGTCTTTGAATCCCTTGGAAAATCTTCGGTTCGCAGGAGATTAGCTCGAGATAATCTAATTTGTTCTCGAAATTTTGGGTAGACATCAACGTAAGCACATTGTAAATATCTTCCAGTTGGGTTGGGAACCTCCGATGCGACCATAAAACCTCTGCAACATTATGAAACCTGAAAACCTTTCACTACAACATCGTGCTGCGTCCGGATCGCGTGATGCCAAGCCGGGATTCGCACTTGTCGTGACCCTGACCCTGATGGTCCTGCTATCCATTCTCGCGCTCGGGATGCTCTCGCTTGCCAGTATCGAGCTTCCGAACCTCCTCGCGCTCGGATACCCGGAGTATCGCACGTGCGAATGCCTTGCTCGCATTGAAACTCGCGATCGCCGATCTTCAAGCTTCGGCAGGGCCGGATCAGCGCATCACCGCAAACGGCGGGGTTCTCGGGGACAGTGCGAAACAGCAGATGATCACCGGAGTATGGGAATCCCGGAAACTCGACAGCACCTCGACACCTGCGAACTATCTCGCTTCCGAGAAGAACGGGAAATTTGTGAAATGGATGGTCTCCGGTCCGAATGAAACCGCACTGAAAGCGCAGGCTTACGGACTCAATAATCCAAGCAGTAGCATAGATCTTGTATCCGCTGCGAATATCGAGGATCCGAATCTGGTCGTCAAAGCGGCGAAAGTAGCCGTGAAGCCATCCAATGTGGCCGGTGCCATGAAAGGTGCCTACGCCTACGCGGTGCTGGACGAAGGCACGAAAGCGCGGGTCAACATAGGATCATCCGAACCGGAATCAACAGACAGCCTCGCGACGAGAACGACCGCGCTCGGGAGCGGAGGGCGTCCTTCTTTTGAGACGATCGCAGGGATCGAAAGTCTCGCGGACTCGGATGTCGATGTGAGCACTCCGGATGGCCGGGCTGCCACTGCGAAGATGGCTTCGTTGGGTTCCGCAGAGTTTGCGTATACCGCCACGAAAGGCGCGATGCAGCGGAGGCTGCACGATCTCACAACCACGTCAACGGGAGTGTTGGCCGATGTCGCGAACGGTGGTCTCAAAAAAGACCTGAACCTGTTGGCGGACAGACTGAACACCGGGAATCTGCCCGCGCCTTATGCTGATGGTAAGATTTACAGCGTGGCGTTCGGTGCGAATCTTCCGTCGGATCCCTCATGGAGGCGGGCGCTCAGCTGGGCGAACGTATTCAATACCACTAGCGTGGTGAAAAAGAATGTCGGGGGCGAAAACGTTCCGTCGATCACTGCGGCGGCGCCCAGTGGATGGGATGCTGCGCTGGGGAAGAACGCGGGGGGCGGAAACGCTGCTAGCGCCGAGCTTTCGAGCGTGCAACCCCCGGGCCCGGTCCTTCTGCCCTCAGTAGCGAAAATCCAGATGACTTTCGCATTGGCAGCCAGGGATGTCTATCAGTCCGACGGCGATTTTCCGAGACGTCAAGCGAACGGAACGAACACCCAGATGCACGGACCGTGGGGGAACTATCTGCAGGAAGATCGCTCGACGGCCGAACCTTATCCAAGGTTCGATAGCCCGTTCGATTACTTGCTCCACATGGTTTACTCACCGGTGATAACCTTGCACAATCCTTACAATGTCCCCCTCACATTTGAAAACCTTCGGGTCGAGTTCGTCAACATCCCGTTCGCGTTTCAGGTAGTGAAGAACGGAGTGGATCAGACCAACAAACTCGTCCCTTTCTCGCGGATGTATGCGGCTACGAAAAACGGCGGAGGAAACAAACGCTTCGGGCTCACACTCACCGACCAACTGTTGCCGGGTGAAGTGAAAGTCTACAGCCCGAACATTCCATCTGGCAGGACATGGAGAACTGAAGTTGGAGCGGGCAACAGCGATAAAAAATTCTGGGATTGGGGCAACCGAAATCTAGCGGACGGCAGAAGCGGCGGCGGGACGGAACTCGACACCTCGCTTGCCAAGGGTGTCCCGGGTTGGAACGGCCCGCCCGTGGGCTATGATCTCGACTTCCTAGCTCCCGGAGACACCCAGGCTTACGAATTTGAAACGGAAGGCACGGGGATGAGTGGCAAGAAGGTCTATCGCTGGGATGGAATTCCTCTGACCAAAGACGATCGACTGTTTGTCAAATTCGCCCCGATTCCGGACAACAAACTGAAGAAAGAGTTCTCCGTGGAAATGACGTTGGACTACGATGGTAGCAAGCTGAAGCGAAGCTCTACCTTGCTCTTCACATTCGACAATGATAGCGATCTCAAGAATTCATTTTTCGGAGACAATGAACAGGTTGACGGCGATGTGATCCGTTGGCCGGCGGCTCCGGATACCGTCGGGACGATGGATCTCTTCGACAGGCAGACGGTTTCGTTGGGAGGGATCGCCAATACGAAAGCCTTCGCGATTGTCAGCGCTTACGCGAAGAGCACTTCGGGAGGGACCGAGGCGGATGGAGGCGAGGGCCTATGGGCGGGAAAGCCTTACTCATTCCAAAATCACACAGCTACGGCGACACTGCAGAACGTCAGTTCAGGACATCCGTCGCATCATTCCCATGAGCTTTCGCTACGGCGCTATCCGAACGGTCTGGATGCGATCGGTATTCAAGGCACATCTCATCGGGGTCGGTTTATCACCGGTCAATTGGCATCTACCGGGCGTTCTTTCGGGACCATTTACGAAATACCTCTCGCTCCCTTCCAGAGTCTCTCCGCTCTGAACAGCGCTCAGCTCGCGGCAGGGACCTCACTCCCCCACTTCTCCGCACCCGTAGGAAATTCATACGCGCACCCTTTGCTGAGCACGTCCAACGTCTCACAGACCGGAGCGTCGGGAGATCAGTATCTCGATCATTCATTCCTACTCAACGCGGCTCTCTACGACAGCTACTACACCTCCGGCTTCCAGAAGCACGGTGCCGGGAGCGCCGGAGGTGACGGAAAGGCGAAAGCGGATCTGATCGATGAGTTTGTTTCCAGCGGTACGTCCGCGGGGACGCTGGCAAGTCCTCTGCCGGATCAGCATCTGGGTATGTTTCTGCCGGACGGGACAACCGGAGATGAGGCGAAAACAACGCTGAAATCGGATGACGGCTACCTCGAAGCCGCCGCTCATCAGCTCGTAAACGGCGCGTTCAATGTGAATTCAATTTCGGTGGATGCGTGGAAAGCGGTGCTCTCGTCAATGTCCGGTGCGCAAGCGACAGCATTGGCGAATCCGACCAGTGCATCGGGAGGAACAACCCTCTCTGAAGAACCTCTTGAGGCGAAACCTGACCCGAAAGGTGCGAGATTTTCGCGCTTTCGTCTGCCGAACAGACAACCTGATCGTGAAGATCAGGACGGCTTCTGGGGTGGTTCCATTGATCTCGATGAGGCGCAACTCACCGCTCTGGCGGAAGAAATCGTTCGTCAGGTGCGGGCTCGCGGACCGTTCTTGTCGATGTCGGAGTTTGTAAACCGCCAGCTTGGGTCCACCGGTGAAAAGTCCTTGGCCGGTGCTCTGCAAACCGCGATCGACAAGTCCGGCATAAACGCGGGTGTCTCCGCTGCCTCCGATTCCGGCACCGAGATCGCTGCGAGTGACACGGCGGGTCTCAATCTTGCTACCCCCGATGCTCTTCTAGGCGATAGCGCTCAAGGTGCTCCGGGATATCTGATGCAGTCGGACGTGCTCGCGGTCCTCGGCAATACCGCTACCGTGCGTTCGGATACATTCCGTATCCGTGCTTATGGCGAGGCGCAGGACAAGGACGGCAACGTCCTGGCCCGGGCCTGGTGCGAAGCAGTCGTCCAACGTGTTCCGGATTTCGTCGACCCCGTCAATAAGGCGAGCACGCCTCAGGCCGGACTGAACCCAACGAATCAGAAATTCGGTAGGCGGTTCAGGCAGATTTCGATGCGCTGGTTGTCAGCGGAAGAAATCTGAAGTATGTGAACCACCACTTGCAACGATCCATGAAATACAATTCGCTCCTTTTATTTTTACTTCTTTTCGTGATCCCGGTGAACGCGCAGGACGCACCACTGATCAATGTCCGTGTTCTCTGTTTCGAGCGGATCGGAAACACTCTGGATCGGATCGTGGTCCTGAAAGAGGACAAGTCCTTGGAGGAAATCATCTTTTCGGCAACATTTCCGTCGTCGAGGGTAAAGGTACCGGTATTCGGTGGGAAGGTTACTTTCCTCGATCCGGCCGATCCAGGTGGGAAACCATTGGCAAGAACCTCGATTCCTTCGGGGCTGAAAGACGTGTTGATCATGTTTTTCCCGAATCCTGACCAAAACGAGGATGCGACATCTTACAAGACGGTGGCGATCGATGCGTCGACTTCGGGGATTCCGGAGGATGGGGCGCTGTTGCTGAACCTTGATACAAAAGACGTTCGTGCCGTCGTGGGAGAGCATCGCATCATTCTCAAGCCGGGAAAGAAAGCTGGTCTGAAAAGACCGCAAAAACGGAACGATTACAATATGACCCCAGTCGTATTCCTCCAGCAGAAAAACGAGGATTGGAAGACCGTGGTCGAGACCTTGGTGCGATTCCCACCTGGGGTACAACAATTCTTCGTTTCTTATCCAAAGCAAGGCAGCGGGAAACTGGCGATCCGTGCTTTCCAGATCAATGATCGTTGACCAGCGCTGATTTTCTCAACTTCACGGCTTCATAGTCTTACCCCCGCGAGTTTCAGCACGCGGGTGAAGTGCTTTTTCTCGACGGGTGTGATCGAGAGACGTGTGCCTTTCTGGCAGACGAGCATCTCCGAGAGTATTTTGTCGTTTTTCAGCTCCTCGAGCGGGATCATCTCGTCGAAGGTGGCCACGTGTTCGAAATCGACGAGATACCAGCGGGGTTTTTCCTCGCTGGCCTTCGGGTCGAAATAGTCGCTCTTTTCCTCGAACTGCGTCGGATCGGGATATGAGGCGGAGGCGACTTTCGCGATGCCGGTGATACCCGGCGGCTTGGCATTCGAGTGGTAGAAAAGAGCGAGATCGCCGACTTTCATGTCCTTCCACATGAAGTTCCGCGCCTGATAGTTGCGGACCCCGGACCATGGTTCCTGCTCGACTTTTTCAAGGTCGAGGATGGAGAAGGCGTCCGGTTCCGATTTGATGAGCCATGGCATGGGGTAAAAACTGAAAAACTGATAACTAAATGCTGAAATGCTGTCAGATTTCAGTGTTTCAGATTTTCAGCGTTTCAGGTTTTACCGTCCGTAGGACAGAGAGGTGTTCCGGGCCGAGCTCGATGCCGGTGAGGGAGCGGAGGTCGGTCTCGATGGCTTCGAGGACATCGAGCCTCCGGGCGGAAATCCGCGGCGTGATAGGACGAGCGGACGAGGGGACCGGAGGCGCAGTGGCGGAACCCTTTTGCGAGAGCGATTTGCTTGTACTCCGCGAACTGGTCCGGATGGATGTATTCGACAACGGGAAGATGCTTCGGGGTGGGGCGCAGGTACTGCCCGAGGGTGAGCACGGTGACATCGTGTTCCAGCATGTCGTCCATGGCACGGAGGATCTCCTCACGGCGCTCGCCGAGGCCGAGCATCATTCCGGATTTGGTGGCGACGTTGCCATTGACCATCTGTTTCGCTTTTTTCAGAACGGTGAGCGAGCGCTGGTATTTCGCACGGGAGCGGACCAGCGGGGTGAGTCGCTCGACGGTCTCCAAGTTGTGGTTGAAAATGTGCGGACGGGCATCCATCACGAGTTGTAACGCCCAGTCACGGTCGTTGAAATCCGGGACGAGGACTTCGATGATGATTTCCGGGTTCGCATCCCGTACGGCACGGATGGTCTCGCGAAAGTGTTCGGCCCCTCCGTCTTTCAGATCGTCCCGTGCGACAGCGGTGATGACGATGTGTTTCAGGTTCATCCGGCGGGTGGCCTCGGCGATACGGGCCGGTTCGTCGGACTCCAGCGCATCCGGTTTGGCGGTTTTCACGGCGCAGAAACCGCAGGCGCGTGTGCACTTGTCGCCGGCGATCATGAAAGTGGCCGTTCCTTGGCCCCAGCATTCCCAACGGTTCGGGCACTGGGCCTCCTCGCAGACGGTGACCAGCTTGAGATCCGTGATCAGGGATTTCGTGGACCAGAAGGCAGGATTGTTCGGTAGACGCACTTTGATCCAATCCGGTTTCTTATCCCGGTGGAGGGTGGGGTCCATCTTCATTTTCGGTCCGCAGGCTGACATGCGGGTGACCATAAATTTCAAATCTCAGAATTCAACCTTCAAGGAAGAAAAGGTGGGTTACGCGCCGAGGTATCGTGGTTTCGAAGGATTTGTCGTTTTTCCGTTTGTTCTCCCGTTCTTGCGTTTTGCGCCGGGAAACCTATTCTTGGCCACATGGCCCGCGTTTCAGTCACGAAAACCCCCAAGTGCTACGTAGGTGGCGGTTTTATCCGTTCCGAGAGCAATCTGACCTACCCGGTCAACGATGCCTCGGGAGCGTTTTTCGCGAACATCCCATCCTGCACCCGGAAGGATGTCCGGAATGCCGTGGAAGCCGCCGCGAAAGCCGCCGGAGGATGGGCGGCTCGCTCCGCCTACAATCGCGGGCAGATTCTTTATCGCATGGCGGAAATGGTGGAGGCTCGCTCCGGGGAACTCTTGGAGGCCTTTTTCCCGGAAGACGCTGCGGAGAAAAAGCGGGCGGCGGCCGAGATCACCGCCGCCATCGACCGCATCGTCCACTACGCCGGGTGGACGGACAAATACGAATCCCTGCTCGGGAGTGTGAATCCGGTGGCGACCCCGCATTTCAACTTTTCAGTGACCGAGCCGATTGGGGTCATCGCCATCGCCGCTCCGGAAGATGCACCGTTGCTCGCCCTGCTTTCCCTGATACTGCCTGCCATCACGAGTGGGAACGCGGTCGTGGCACTGGCTTCCTACGCTGCGCCGTATCCTTCGATTCTACTCGGGGAAATGCTCGCGACCAGCGATCTTCCCGGTGGGGTGATCAATCTGCTTACCGGAAAGCGATCCGATATCATCCCGACCTTCGCCACCCACGCCCATATCCGGGCGGTCTCCGCGACAGCGGACTTGGAGGAAAGGAAAACCCTGCAAACCGGCGCTGCCGATTCGTTGAAAAGGACCAAGCTGATCTCCTCGGAAAAACCTTACGATTGGTTCGCCGACTCAGCGCAGGGACTCTACCACATCCGTGATTTCGTGGAGCTGAAAACAACGTGGCATCCGGTGGGGTGATTGATTCCATCACTCGTACGGCGATATCCTTTCGACTTGATGGGAATGTGAATTGACTACTTGATCTAGACATGGAAGCTTCAGTAGTCGATCTCAGATACCGGATGAAAGATGTCCTTCAGGCTCTCGACCGGAGAGAGGAGGTAGTGGCTCTTCATCGTGGAAAAGTGAGAGGGACCATCGTACCGGCTGCGGCGAAGCATACCGCCGGTGTGTGTTACATGGAGTTTTCTCCAAGGCTCCCTCAACGAAGCCCAACTTAGACTGAGTCAAGAGTTTCTCCGGGATCTTGACTTCGAGACCTTGGCGTTGACCGAGAACATCGGGCACAGGGCCTCAATCTATGTTGAGCAGTTTTCGCTGTCCCACGCGATGCGGGCAGGTGATGCCATCATCGCCGCTACTGCTGCGGAACACGGCCTTACTTTGGTAACCGGAAATGCGAAACACTATCGGCAAATCCCCGGCCTCTCTCTGAAAATTCTCAGACCCTGAGCCGGGGTGTCATGGTCTTCTCACCCCCGGTTTTTCGCGTCCTCCTCGATCCACTGCCATAGGCCGGTGAGGTTTTTCGCGACATCGATCTTCGTCTGCGCGAGATCCTCTCCGGCTTCCGAATTGCCATAGAGATAGTATTTGATCTTCGGTTCGGTTCCCGAAGGGCGGACCGCGAAGGACCGGCCGTCCGCGAGATCGAAGAACAGCATCTTCTCCCTGGGTAGCAGATCGCCTTCCTGATCGTAGATGTCCTGGGCGGAGAAGTCGCGGAAGCGGGTGACTTCCGATCCATCGATCTCGGTCGGCGGGTTCTTCGCGTAGGAGTTGGCGAGCGTCTGGATTTTCGCCGCTCCATCCGCGCCTTCCATGGTCAGGGATTTCCCGACTTCGAGATAGTACCCGAACTCCGCGTAAAGCTCATCAAGCAGCCCCGGGAGGGTTTTTCCAACGGATTTCGCGTAGGCCGCCACTTCCGCGAACATCAGGGCCGCGCCGTTGGCGTCCTTGTCGCGGACCGCGTCCGAGCCGAGGTAGCCGTAGCTTTCCTCTCCGCCGAAGACGAAAAAGCGCGAGTATTCGAGCCGCAGTCTCCGGGTTTCCTCCTGTGTGAGCGAACGGTAGTCCCCGCGCTTGTCGGCGGGGATCGCATCCTCGTATTTGCGGAGTTTCGCGGCGATGTATTTGAAACCGGTGAGTGTATCCACCACGGAGACGCCGAAGGAATTCGAGATCGCGCTCTGGAGCTCGGTGGTCACGAAAGTCTTGACCAGAACTGCGCGGCTGCGGTTGGAATTTGTAAGCCAGCCGAGTTCGAACATCGTTTTAAGACGATACCATGCCATCAGCGAGCCGATCTGGTTGCCGGTCAGCAGGACCATCTTGCCTTCCGCGTCGCGGACCGCCACACCCATGCGATCGGCATCCGGGTCGGTGCCGATCACCACCTCGGCCCCGGAATTTTCGGCCAGCTTGATCGCCATGGAAAGGGCTGGGCCGTTCTCGGGATTCGGGGAATCAACCGTGGGGAAGCGCCCGTCCTGGATGTCCTGCTCCGGGACGGTCAGGACCTCGAAGCCGAGACCGCGCAGCATCGGCACGTTGATGTGTCCGCCGGTTCCGTGCAGGTTGGTGAAAACGACTTTGACCGGAGCTTTTTCAAGAAGTTCCGGCTGGAGCAGCAGGGTTTTCAGAAGTTCCACATATTCTCTGTCGAAATCCTCACCGAGAGTTTTCACGGTTCCTCGCTCCGCATCCGCCACGGAATCGAAACGCTCGCTCTCGATCGCATTCACTTCCTTGATGATGGCGGTGGCGTGCGGTTCCACGATTTGTGCGCCGTCATTGAAGTATGCTTTGAATCCACAGTCATGGGCGGGATTGTGGCTGGCGGTGATGACCACCCCGGAGTCGGCGCGAAGCTGGCGCACGGCGAAGGAAAGCTGCGGGGTCGAACGCGGGCCGTCGAAGACGTAGGCGTCGCAACCGAGATCCGCGCAAACGCTGGCGCAGAAGTCCGCGAAGTTTTTCGAGAAGTGACGAGTGTCGTGCGCGAAAACGAAGGTCGGTTTCCTGCCATTTTCCACAACCGTTTTCACGTAGGCGATGAGGCCGCGGACGGCGCGGGAAAGGTTGTAGTAGTTCATCGTGGCCGTGCCCACGCACGGGAACTCCGGGCGGTCGTTCGGTCCGCCTTCACCCTGTTCCGCGATGGTGACGGTGCGTCCGATGGTCCGGCCGCGCAGGCCTCCGGTGCCGAAGGCGAGGGTTTTGAAAAAGCGGTCGTTGAGCTCGTCGAAGCGGTCTGCGGCGGCAAGCTCCGAAATGGATTTCATCGGCAGATCGCTGGCGGCTCCGGCGAGCAGGTTGTCGATGTTGTGTTTCGCGGAGGGGAGGAGCTTTCCTGCGGTGACGGCGGCTGCGAGTTTCACGGGGAGATCGTTCATAGATGGTTTTTCGAAATTGTTTTCGGGGAAAGCAGAACTGTACTTCGGGCTGAGAAGGTAGGCCAAAATGAAGAGCAGGCCCAAAAGTATCACGATCGCCGGACCAGGTTGGATGCCCAACGGCCCGGAGAGTATCACCGCGAGTACGGAGCCCAGGCCGCCGATCGGCCCACCGCCCCAGAAGAGCGCCGAGGTTTTGTCCGTGAGGAGGGAAACAGTGGCCGCCGGAGTCACCAGCAGGCCGACGGAAAGCACGCAGCCGACCGCTTGAAGAGATGAAACCAGAGCCAGAACGATCATTCCGAATACCAGATACTGCATCGTCCGCACCGGCACCCCCTGGGCTGCGGCCACGTTTGGCTCGAACAGCGTGAGAAGCAGCGGACGCATCAGCAGGTTCGTTACCAACAGGATCACCGAGCCGATGGTGAAAGCGATCCATAGATCCGCGTTGCCGACGGCCATGATGTCGCCGAAAAGCCAGTGCTCCAGTTCGGTACGGGTTTCCAGTTTCGGAAGGATCGCGACTCCCGCCGCGAAGGCCGCGGTATATAGAACAGCCAGGGAAGTGCCCTCCGCCACCCGTTTTCCCCTAGACACGGCCACCGAGCCGAGACCCACGAGCAGCGCCGCGAACATGGCCCCGAGAAACGCGTTCCATTGGGACAGGAACCCGGTGATCAGTATGCCCAGCGCGATCCCGGGCAGCATCGTGTGGGAAAGGGCTGAGACGGAGAGCGCGTTGCGGCGCAGCACCACGAATCCGCTGAAGAATCCGTTGGTGAAGCCGATGAAAGCCGCTGCCGCGAGCGTGCGCTGATAGAAAGGGCTGCTGAGAAGTTCCTGGAACATCGGGATCGGTCGGGGATGCCTGGAGCTCTTGCCCCGCCCGGCGATAGTGGCACAGTCGGTCGTCCGCGCGAGGGCTTTTTTGGGGTTGCGCGGGCGTGGGCGGTGGATAGTTTCCGGGCCTATGATCGTTTCACCGAAAATTCGCGGATTCATTTGTACGACGGCCCATCCCGACGGATGCGCGAAGCATGTTGAGGAGCAGATCGCGGTCGTGAAAGAGAGGGGGCCGATCGAAGGCGGACCGAAGAAGGTGCTGGTGATCGGTTCTTCCACCGGATACGGGCTTTCCTCCAGGATCGCGGCTGCGTTCGGATCGGATGCGGCGACAGTCGGGGTGTTTTTCGAAAGGCCCGGGGCTGAGGAGAAATCGGCGACCGCCGGGTGGTATAACACGGTGGCTTTCGAGAAAGAAGCGAAGGAGGCCGGACTTTACGCGCGGTCCTTCAACGGGGATGCGTTTTCCGATGAAGTGAAGCACGAGGTGATTCAGGCGATCCACGAAGATCTCGGCCAGGTGGATCTGGTGGTCTACAGCCTTGCCTCGCCCCGGCGCACGGATCCGAAAACCGGTGAAGTATACAAATCCGTCCTGAAACCAATCGGGGAAGTGTATACGAACAAGACCCTCGATACGATGAAAGGGACCGTAGAGGAAGTAACGATCCAGCCCGCCGAGGGGGACGACGTGGACCAGACCACCGCGGTGATGGGTGGTGAGGACTGGGAGCTGTGGATCGATGCGATGCAGAAGGCGGGCGTGCTCGCCGAAGGTGTGCAGACCGTCGCCTATTCCTACATCGGGCCTGAGATGACCTGGCCGATCTATAAGAACGGCACCATCGGGAAAGCGAAGGAAGATCTGGAGAAAACCCAGCGCTCGCTGGACGGCAAGCTCGCCGCTGTTTCCGGAAAGGCGTGGGTCTCGGTCAACAAAGCTCTCGTGACCCAAGCGAGCTCGGCGATCCCGGTCGTGCCTCTCTACATTTCTCTCCTGTATAAAGCGATGAAAGAGGCGGGCAACCACGAGGACACCATCGAGCAGATGGATCGCCTGCTGCGGGAGCGCATTTACAACAACGATCCTCAGCCGGACGAAGCAGGGCGGATCAGGATCGACGATTGGGAAATGTCTGAGGAGATCCAGAAGGTCGTGGGCAAACGCTGGGACGAAGTGAATTCCGGGAATCTGACGGATCTCGCGGATTTCGAGGGCTACCAGGCTGCTTTCCTGAGGTTGTTCGGATTCGGTCTCGAAGGTGTGGAATATGATGTGGAAACCGACACATCGGTGGGCGTTCCTTCCCTTTCCTGAAATCCTGGTACGGAATCCGCATACGAAAAAATTCGCGCTGCTGCGGTCCGCCGGGTGGCGCTCGTTTTTTTCAACTTACCCAATCCACCTCCCGAATCCATGTCCGAGAAATCGTTCCTTCCCGCCCCGTTCGCCCACCAGTATGAGATCGCTCCCGAATTTTCGAAGAGTGCGGTATATTTTTCATGTGAGTTCGCTATCGACCAGAGCTTCAAGATTTACTCCGGCGGGCTGGGCTTCCTGGCCGGATCCCACATGCGTTCGGCGGCGGATCTGAAGCAGAACCTGACCGGGATCGGTATTCTCTGGAGCTACGGTTACTATAACCAGGTGCGGGGAGAGGACGGGGAGATGGCGGTGCAGTTCCGCCGCAAGAGCTACTCGTTTCTCCAGGACACGGGCATCCGGTACACGGTGGACGTGCACGGTCACCCGGTTTGGGTGAAGGCGCTCTACCTGCCCGGCGATATTTTCGGCACCGCCCCGATGTTTTTCCTGACCACGGATATCGATGAGAACGACGATCTCTCACGCGCCATCACGCACCGGCTCTACGACAACGATCCGCTGCGCCGGATCGCGCAATACATCATTCTCGGCGCGGGTGGAGCGAAGTTGCTCGACGAGCTTGGAGTCGATCCCGAGGTATGGCATCTCAATGAGGCGCACGGACTATCCGCAGCTTTTCATTTGTTGAAAAAATACGGAAGCGAGGAGGAGGTGAGGAAACGTCTGGTGTTCACGACACATACCCCGGAGGAAGCGGGGAACGAGAAACACGATTTCGATCTGCTGCGGAATTTCACCTTTTTCAGCGGGTTGGACGAGGATCTCGTGCGGGATGTGACCGGGATCGAAGGCGAGGTGTTCAACCACTCGCTGGCCGCTCTGCGGATGGCCCGGAAGGCGAACGGGGTCTCAAAGCTTCACGGAGAGGTTTCCCGGCAGATGTGGAAAAACGAGCCGGATATCTGTGAGATCACCCACATAACGAACGCGCAGAACAAGAAATACTGGTGCGATCACGGTCTGGAATCCGCACGACGGGAAAAGGATTTGAATGCACTCGCTTGCCGCAAAAGGGAGCTGAAGGAGCGGCTCTTCCGTGAAGTCGCCGATCAGACCGGGAAGCTGTTCGATCCACGGGTGCTGACCATCGTCTGGGCGCGGCGGTTCGCCGGATACAAGCGCCCGGATCTCATCGCCCGGGAGATCCGCATGTTCCGTGAAATGCTCAATAACAACGACTACCCGGTGCAGATCATCTGGGCAGGCAAGCCGTATCCTTTCGATTACGGGGCGATCGAGATTTTCGACAAACTGATTCGGCTGACCAAGGGTTATCCGAACGCAACGGTGCTTGTCGGCTATGAGTTGGAGCTTTCCCGGAACATGAAATACGGCTCCGATGTCTGGCTGAACAATCCGGTGGTGACGCGTGAGGCCTCCGGCACCTCGGGCATGACCGCCGCGATGAACGGCTCGGTCAACCTCTCCACTTACGATGGCTGGATCTGCGAGTTCGCAGAGGATGGTGAGAACAGTTTCATAATACCGACACCCGATCCGCATCTTTCCCCGGAAGAGCGGGACAATCACGACATGCTCGGCTTCTACACCCAGCTCAAGGAAGTGATCCTGCCCATGTATTATAACAAGCCGGAAACATGGAACAAGCTGGTGATGCGATCCATGAACGATGTGGCCCCGGAGTTTGATTCCGACCGCATGGCGAGGGAATACTATGGGACGATGTACGCGTGAGATCCGCATCGCTTCCTTTTTTCGATTGTCAGAAAACATCTGAAAGGGGAGTTTTCCCGCATGATCAGCATCGAAGTTGTCGGGAAAGTGGAATCAACGTGGGGGGAGGGGCCTGTCTGGTGGAAGGGGGCGCTTTATTACGTGGATATCGAGGGCCATCTGGTCCACCGCTACTCTCCGGAAACGGGGGAGGAAAGTAGTTGGAAAGTCGGCCAGCGTGTCGGGACGGTGGTCCCGCGTGAGAACGGTGGTCTGATCATCGCGGGAGACAACGGGATGCTTTTCCTGGATCCTGCGAGCGGCGATCTCGCTCCGATCGCTGATCCGGAGCCGGAAAAGCCTGACAATCGATTCAACGACGGGAAATGCTCCCCGGATGGTCGCTTGTTCGCAGGTACGATCAGTCTGGTGAAAAAGGAGGGAGACGCGAAGCTCTACCGGCTCGATCCCGATCTGACCCTGCACGAAGCTTACGGCCCGGTGACGAATTCCAACGGCATCGTCTGGTCGGCGGATGGCGGCACCTGCTTCTACATCGATACGCCCAGCAAGGAGGTGAAGGCCTTCGATTACTCGGAAGGTGAGCTTTCCAATATGCGTGTGGTCGTTTCCACGAAACATCACGAGGCGTCCCCGGACGGAATGACCATCGATGCGGACGGCAACCTCTGGATCGCTTTCTGTCATGGCGCGTGTGTCGCGTGTTTCGATCCGCGATCGGGCGAGGAGACTCCGGAAAATCGATTTGCCCTGTTTGGAAACAACCGCCTGCGCCTTCGGTGGCCCCACGCTCTCGGATCTATACGTCACCACCGGTGTCCACAAATCGAAAGTGGAAGAGCATGCCGGCAGGCTTTTCCGCATCAGCGGGCTGGGGGTCAAAGGGCTGGCAGCGAATGCTTTCGCAGGGTGAAACGGGAACTGATACTCGCATCCGGGTCACCGCGCCGGCGGGACCTGCTGGAGGCGGCGGGGCTGGAGTTCGATGTGATTCCTTCACCTGCTGAGGAGATCTATGACATATCCCTGGGCATGACCGGGTTATGCGAGGAAAACGCGCGTCTCAAAGCTGTGGCGGTGGCGGCGGAGCATCCCGATGCAATCGTGATCGGAGCGGATACTCTGGTGTTTCTGGATGGCGAACCTTTGGGGAAACCGAGGGATCTGGAGGATGCAAGGGTGATGCTGGGCATGCTTTCCGGGCGGAAGAACCAGGTTTGCACCGGCGTTTGCGTTGCGGGGCCGCGAAGTCGTTCAAGATGCTTTCACGGAGTCACCGACGTGTTTTTCAGGAAGCTGACGGAAGCCGATATCGAGGGGTATCTTGCAAAAACCAACCCGTTGGACAAGGCCGGGGCATATGGAATTCAAGACCACGGGGAGATGATCGTCGACCGCATCGAAGGGGATTTCGACAACGTGATGGGACTGCCGGTGGCCCTTGTTCTGGATGCCTTGCGCTGATGGCCGGTGTTTCATGTGATCGAATCGAGTTGCCCATTTCGCTAGTATGGACGAACAATCAGGCATGGCGCTTCCCCGTCGATATCCTTTGATCTTCAATCCCCGGGCCCGCAGTCAGAAAGGCTCGCGGACACGGCAGTTCCTGATGGAGCACGCGAACCGTTTCGCGCTCTATGCGACGAACACCGGAGAAGAGGCCGTCGAGTTGGCGAAAAGATTCGCTGCGGAGGGGGAACCGGTGGTGATCGCGGCCGGTGGAGACGGCACTCTGAATGCGGTTGTCTCGGGCTCGCGGGCAGTCGCACGGCACTTGGCGTGATGCCGGCGGGCACGATGAACGTTTTCGCCCGCGAGATGGGTATCCCGGCCAACAGCCTTCCCAAGGCACTCGAAGTCATTGAAAAGGGCCTGATCCGGGAAGTCGACCTGTTCTCCGCGAATGGTGCTCCCTTCGTCCAGATGGCAGGCGTGGGCTTCGATGCCATGGTGATCGAGGAGACGAAATGGGAGACGAAGAAGATGCTCGGCCCGCTGGCATACTTGCTTGCCGCCGTGAAAGTGCTTGGTGAAAAGCCACCGCGTATCGAGGTGACCACGGTGGAGGGCAGGAAGGAAACCGGAGTGGCGGTGCTGTGCGGGAACGGTTCGCTCTACGGTGGTCAATTCAAGCTTTTCCACAAGGCGAACAATCTCGACTCCAAGCTCGACGTAATCGTTTTCAAGGAGGCAGGCTACAGATTGGTGCTGGACTCGCTGCACGGGATCGCGCTGGGTGGGATCGACCTCTCGGCTTCCACGAGCTATTTTCAATCCGAGTGCATCGAGGTGCGCTCGGACAGGCCGGTTCCGGTGGAAATCGACGGCGAGTTGCTGGGACGTTTCGAGGAAATTTCCTTTTGCGAAACGGCATCCCGGCTCAGGGTTCTCGCGCCCGAGGAGCCGTGCGGGACACCCTTCACGGATGCTGTGAAAACGTTGCTCCAATGGCCGCCGAAGCCATACGAATCGCTAGCCACCAAGACGCCTTGAACGAAGGGAAGAAGACGAGAATCATGATATGGATCAAGCGGCTGATCTATCTCGGCCTGCTGGTCTTATTGCTGGTGGTCGGGCTGGTTGCATACGCGAACGTGACCGCCGTGTGGGCTTCGCGCGGACGGTTGTTCAACGATACCGATGCGCTTCCCCCGGCCAAGGTGGGCCTGGTATTCGGAACATCGGATACCTACAAAGGGCGGGAAAACAGATATTTCCGGTATCGGATCGATGCCGCCGTGGAAGTGTGGAACGCGGGAAAAGTCGAGACGTTGATTGTCTCCGGGGACAACCGGGAAAATACTACAACGAGCCCGAAAAAATGAAAGCCGCCTTGGTCGAAGAAGGGGTGCCGAAGGACAGGATCGTCTGCGATTATGCCGGTCTCAGGACCTTCGATTCCGTGGTGCGGGCGAAGGAGATATTCGGTGCTGACACGGTGCTGGTCATCAGCCAGCGATTCCAGAACGAGCGGGCCATCTACCTGGCGCAGGCCCACGGTATGGAGGCGTATGGCTTCAACGCGGAGGATGTGGAGATCCGCGCGGGCCTCAAGACGCGTATTCGGGAGGTGGGCGCCCGCGTGAAAATGTGGCTGGATGTGAATTTCCTGGATACGAAGCCGAAGCACCTGGGTGAGAAAGTGGAGATGCCGGAGTAATTCCGGGACATTTGCCGCGGATCGGATACAAAATGTGATTGCCAAGAACCCCCTTGCGTGATTCTTTCTCCGCCCGGTCGTAAGATCGGCCCTAAAATGCTCGCGTGGCGGAATTGGTAAACGCGCTAGATTCAGGTTCTAGTGGGGGCAACCCCGTTCAGGTTCGAGTCCTGTCGCGAGCACCATTTTCAGGGAGGCACATGCGGTTTCGCGTGACGGATGGAACAGGGCGGATACTGACCCTGCCTGTTACTGAATTGACCTTTGGCCCGCTGGCGGCTATGCGGGTAGGTATGAAGATGTCGAACCGAGTGTTCGCAAAATCCGGTGCGCTGCTTTTTTCCGGGCTACCGGGTATGGCGGAGTCCGCCAAACCTCTGAAGGTTTTCATTCTCGCCGGTCAATCGAACGTGCAGGGTCATGCGGCGATCCATACCCTGCAAGGGGTGGCGGCGGGCCCGGAGACAAGGCCGAGGTGTGAGATGATCCTCGCGGATCCGGGTAGTTCTCATCCAGCTTACGATCAATCCGCGGGATACGAACTGGCTGGATTCGTCTGGTTTCAACGATTTCGTGAACGGTGAGGCTTACCCGAACCGCAACCAGCCTGATGGACACGCGGCCTATCCAGATACATTCGTGCATTTCATCCGCATGGCGGCGGTCGCTAAGGCGAAGGGGGAGATCAGGGAGAGGAACCTGACCGGTAAAGTCGCTTCGGCTCTTATGAAAGAAGCGGTCCTTGTGGCGCTCAAACCGGGGGAAATGGAATACCTGGAGAAGAATCGCTCCAATCAGGGATACCACTATTACGGATCCGCGAAGACGCTTGGAGGGATCGGGAAGGCTTTCGCGGAAGCTCTTGGCGGGTAATACAAGAAAAACGGGTAAGGAAGGCAGCCGTGTTTGTGAAGCGGATTGATTCCGGGCAGCGCATTGTCAGATCCCGAGCCGGGGCAGCTACGGTTCTTCATTCATTTTCCAAGGATTTCGACGGCATCGGTGTCTGAGCGTAGCCCATGGATGTGTGGGCAAGGTCCGCGCGGTAGATGGGATCTTCGAGAAGGGTCGGGTGGCGTGTGGCGGCGGGGATGGTGCTGGTGTAGAGCGGAGTTCCTTGCCCTTCGTGCTGCGGATGATTTCCTCGCGCCAGTCGCCCATGATATCGGCGACGAGGATGGTGCGGTCGCAATCTTCCATCCTGAGAGTTTTTTCTCCCTCCGGATAACTGGTGACGGTTTCGTCCAGGATGATTTCGCGCTGCGGGTCTTCATCCCAGTAAGCGGTCCAGGGCTGGAGGCCCCAGTCGGTTTCGTCTCCTTTCGCGAGGATGGTGCCGTCGGCGGCCCACAGCCAGGCGTGGTTGAAATCCCGGGTGCTCAGCTCGAAATCCTTTCCGTAGCATTCCATGCCCGGGTGCCGCGCGTCGATGTCCGCGCACATCCCGGCTTTATGAAAATGGCCCGATTTCTGTCGATACCCCAAATGATCTTCCCGTGACTTCGCATCGACGAGGCATGCGCCGTTTTCCTTCTGCCATTTTTCATAGGTGTGGAAAATTTCGAGTCCGGGACGATTCGGGAGGATATCGCTGACCCAGATGCCATCCGGGTGGCCGCCGGGGCTGGATTTTCCCGGAGTCGTTGCGTTTGAGGACCCAGAGGCCGGTGCCGTCGTCGTCGAGAACGAAGGAGCCGTGGATGATCTCGTCCTTGCCGTCCCCATCGACGTCGGCGCAGTGGAAAAAGTGGGAGCCAGCCCCGTCGCGAGAACCGCGGCGTGATAGCCGGGTTCTTTTTCATCCGTGCTTTCCCACTGCCAGGGCCTGGTGAGTTTTTCGCTCGGAGAAACGGTAGGCTTCGACGTTGATGAGCCCGTAGGTACCGCGCACGGCGATGATCGAGGGGTTCTCCCCATCAAGATACGCCACGCCGATCAGGTTGCGGGAGGCTGTATTGTATTCGCTGAAATTCCTTCGCGATCCGGCCACGGGATGCGGGCCAGTTCCTTGCCGTCCGCGCCGTTCCAGACGGAGAGGTATTCGTGCTTATCGATCACGCGGCCTTTTTCGTCGCGCTCCGGTTTCGCGGCCGGATCGTTGATCGTCTCACCGGTTTTCAAGGCGACCTCCGCCTTTCCGTCGCCATCCAAATCGAAGACGATGTGGGGCGAATACCAGGTGCCCATCTCGATGGCGGGGCCGAGATCGTTCATCCAGAGGTGGCGACCGTCCGAGGCTGGGCGTGGATTTTGAAGGTCCGGTCGCTTTTATGCCAGGCACCGTCCTCGGGATCGATGTAGGAATCCGGCGTCTTGATCAGGTAGTCGAGACTGCCGTCGCCATCGAGATCGCCCACGGCGGGTTTCATGAAGCCTTTCACCTCCTCCGCGAGTCCGATGGAGAGATACTCTTTCGTATCCGCGCTGGAATCGATGGTGAAAGTCTTTGAAACCACGGGTTCTTTCCCGGGTGTATTCGTGACGATATGGTAGGCGACATTTCCGGACCGCGAGGGAGTGGCGTCCACGAAGTTGGTGGATTCGGCAACATCCGCGAGTTTGGTCGATTCGCTTTCACCTGATTTGCGATAGACCGCGAAGCTTGTTTCCGGCAGATCATCGGAGAAAAACCTCCATCCCAGATAGACCGAACCGTCCGCTCGTTTCATTGCCACGAGGCCGCGGTCGAGTTTTTCGGCGATGCGGATCTGGGGATGGTTATTTTCAGCCACCGTGGGACTGATGCCGAGGATCATGGAAAAAATAACTCCGATTCGGAGGGAGGAAACTGGATAGTCCATCTGTCGGATACCTCGCCGGGCGATGGAATCCTTTCATGAAATCACGGCGGTAGAGAGACGGCCGGAATTTCGGCTTTTCCTACGGTGTGTAAAATCTTCACTTGCCAATGGGATATTTTCTGAAATAAATGTTGCAATTCTATGAAACAAAAAACCCGTCTTGCCGTGTTGTCCGCTGCTCTTTTCGCTGCGGGTCCTGCCCTTTCCGCAACAGTTTCCGTGTCGGGTTCATCCGCTCCATGGGATGGCTTTATGAACGTTTCAGATCTCCCGGCAGATGGCGGTGGTTTCCAATTCGGAAGCGGATGGGGGATTCCGGACCTGACTGTCGCGTTCGACGATGCCAACTCGCAAATTACGTTCGGACCGAATGTGATCGGGGATCCGAATGAATACTGGTATCAGGGCGCAGGGACGAATCCTGGCGGTCCCGGTGCACCTGGCAACAAGAGGATGGGAAGCGAATCTCTTGCAAAACCTTCCCGGCAGCGCGACTGGTGAAACCCTGGTCTTCACCGGTACGGTGATCTCATACAGCTACACGATGGCTCACACCTTCGAGGCATTTATCAAGGATTTCTCGTCAGACTTCTCAACAGTCGTGGAAACGGCGATCCCGATCACCTCGACAGGTAATTTCAGTGTGCAACAGGCGCTCATCCAGGATACCAGCCGGAATGTGCAGTTCGGTTTCCGCACTGTCGGAGTGAATGTCTGGGCCACAGATGTCGGTCCATTCGGAAACGTGGTAGTGGCTTCGGTTCCTGAACCCTCGGTAATGCTTTCTGGATGTCTGGGAATTTGCATTGTCCTGCGTAGACGAAAGTAGGAGCGTCCGGAAGCCCACTTATGGAATAGGGTATCGAGCGAGTCCCGCCGGCAAAAACCCACGTGGTCGTGGGGAGCTGTGCGAGCTTTCACCACATTGGAAGCAGAATCCAAGCGACGGATTTCTGCCGCTGTGGAGGAACATTCCCAAGCTGCCGTCTAGTTCGAAACCATACGCAGCAGAGGAAAAATCAAAGTCATGTTCTTTTTACGGAAGAAATCATCTTACGGTTTAGTCTCCGATATTGAGATTTCCCCATAGGGCGGGAATGAGTTCCGCTTCGCTGGGGATGTCACTGACGATGCCTGCGGCTCGGTTTTTCCAATAGACACGCTGGAGAGTCTGGACGCCGTCACCGCGCAGTACGCCGATGTCGAATTTGTAGGATTTTCCGATCTCGGGTTTGAAATCGAGCAGATCGAGCGGGATGGCGATCTCGTAGGTGGTGCGGACGATGGAGCCGTTTTTATCCGCCTCCAGATCCGTCACGCTTTTCTCCACGAGTTTGACTCTGTCGCTGACGACCTGCACCCGATCAAAGGAGATGGTGCGCAAGGGCGAGCCGAACTCCACGGCGCCGCCGCCTTCGGCTTCGGTGGCATCGGGGCTGACCGGCTCGTAGCGGACGGCGGTGGTTTTGTCTCCTACCTTGGTGATGAGGAGGCGCTGGTCGCCCTCGACCGGCTGGCGGCGGGCGGGATCTGCGTCGGGATCGGTGGAGATCATGAGATCGAGGCATCCGCCGGTTTTGAAGAGGTTGTTCAGGGAGTCGCCGCGGTTGTCGAGCAGATCCTTGTCATAGCCCTGCCAAACGGCGTAGAGAGTGTCTCCGTGGAGGGCGACGCTGGCGCGTGTGTCCACTTCGCGCTTGCCCCAGTTGCCGACTTTCACCCGGCGTTTGTCGATTTCCACGAAGGATTCTTCCGGCCATTCGTCCGCTTTGCCGTCGAGTTCCACCGGCCCGGTGCGAGGGGAAATGGTGAGTCCTTTGTCGCCTTTGTTTTCCTCCTGCTGGCGTTTCGCCTCGGCTTCGACGTATGCCTGTCTGGCGGAGAGAAGCTGATCTCCGGTGATCTCGATGGATTGGTCGGGGAGGCGGCGGATTTTTTCCAAGTGGTCGATCTCAATGATGTTTCCGGTGAAATATGCCTGGAGCCAGACCTTGCCATCCTCGGTGGCTGTCCATGTGGGGCCGAAGCATTCTTCCTGCAGGCTCATGTCGTTGACGATCATGCCGAGCTTGGCTTCTGTGACGTTCCATGAGGCGACGCGGCAATCCGCGAAGAGGCGGGCGACGAAGAGTCCGTCTGTGGTGAAGACATAGATGACGCCTTTGTTCGAGTTGATGGCCCAGAGCTGGCCGGCATCGGATGGGGCTGGTGCGTCGATGGCGGTCCCGATCACACGGGTGGTGCCGATGATCTGGCCGGGTTTTTCAAGCAGGGGCGCGATGTGGGAGGCGTGGAGGCCGGGCCAGAGGCTGGGGTAAGACCAGGTGGGTTCGCCATTGAGCGCACCTCCGAGACCTTCCTGGGCGAAGGGTTCGAGAGGGGTGGTGGTGATGAGCCAGCCGTCCTTGGCCGGGAGCACCTGGTCGCCGCCGGAGCTGACAGGTGATTGCGCACCGGTGGCGAGGATCTCGCGCTTGGCAATGCTGTAGGCCGGGACGCCATTTTCCCCGATGGAGACCGGGGAGAAACGGATGATGGAATCTCCGACGCGGGAGAAGGTGAAGGCGAGATCATCCGTTACGCTGACGGTGCCGAGGTTGGCGGAACCTTTCGCATCCTTGGTCAGGGAAGCGGGATCGAGGAATTCGACTTCTTCAGCTTCGATCATCTGGTTTCCGTTGCCATCCGACCAGAGGTAGATGAGAGGCTGTCCGTTCTGGACTTTGAATCCTTCCGGCATGCGTGCCTGAATTTCCGGCCGTTGGAAGGCGGGTAGGATTTCGCGTGAGGAATCGTTGATATCCCCGGCTGCCGCGACGATGCGGCAGATGCCGTCGTTATCATAGCGGTGGAGGGTGGCCATGCGGCGGCCGGTGGTGTGGAGGCTGTAGGCATCGGTGAGGTAGAGTTGCTCGCCGTGGTAGAGCGGATAGCTCGGAGGGGCACCGGTATAGCGACCGATGAGTCCGGTTTTATCGTAGCGGGCGAGATACGGGATGGCAGTTGGCGCGGACTTTCCGGTTTTGTAATCCAGCTCGAAGGTGATGGTGCCGCCGTGGTCGTCATCGTAGAAAAATCGTTCTGAGTTCTTCGGATCAACCGCGCCGGAACCACCGTAACGCATGGGGCCGTAAAAGGCGTCGGCGAGGGTGCCGTCCTCCAGGTTCCAGACGCTGACGCGCTTCGGAATGTGGGAGTTTTCCGCGACCCAGATTCGTCCGCGGTCGTCGATGGCCATCCCCGCGGGGTGGTTCATGTGGTTGGGATTGTATTTTCCTATCTTCGGTGCGCCAGCATCGCCGATGGGTTTCAGAGCGGTGCCGTCGGCGGCGAAGTGTTTCACCTGATGGCTGTCACCCCAGTCGCTGATGTAGAAATCGCCGTCTGGAGCGATCATGACATACTGGGGATCCAGTAGATCTCTGACGAGCGTTTCAGGGTTTTCGAGAAGGGAAGGTTTTTCCGGATCGATGGAGTAGCGCAGCAGTAGCCTGCCGGAGATGACGTAGAGACGGCCCTGCGGATCGAAAGCAAGTCCGCGCGGGGCGGCGATCTCTGCTTTTCCGACGACTTCTTTCTCGTGCGCGGATATGAAAATGAGTTGATCGATTTTCTCGAACGAGGAGACCACCAGCCCGTTGTGGACGGCCATGCCGCTGAGTTCGGGGGAGTATTTCCCGTAGTATTCTTTGAGTTCCCTCTCCGGGGTGTTCTTGATTTCGGGTGCGGTCGGCGCGGTGGGGATGAGTGGAAGCTTGTAGTAGGAACCCAGAACAGGGCGGTCCTCGCCGGTGCCGAATCGCTGGTCTTTCGGGGCTTTGCCACGATGTTCGGGGTCCACGAGCTGGTGCAGGCGGAGTTCGGTTTTGTAGTCGTTGTATTTGTCACCCTGCCAGGATGCGGAGGCGTAGGCATATACGCCGGGGACCGGATGCCCGCCCTTGTCCACCGCCATGTGGGAGGCGGCGGTCCAGACACCTCCGAGCCAGTGCTGGCCCCAGAGTTTCTGTCCGGTCAGGTCCACCCATGCGAGGCCACTACCGCCCTCCGCCACACGCGAGCAGATGAGGACCTGGCCTTCTTTTGAGTTCGGTTTCCCTTCGCGCTCCGGAGCGATACCGGCGGGAAGGAAGATCACATCGCTGGGTGCGGAGTGGTTGGTCAGCCACTCGCTGGCGTGGTCAGTAGTACGCCAGGGTGGGTTGCCGTTGGAGTACCGGGTCATCCTGTAAACCACGTCGATGGGCGGATGCACGAGACCGCGCACCGTGTATTTTCCCGGGTCGACGAGTTTTCCAGGGATGTGGAAGGTAGAGTGGTTCGCCGCCTCGGGATCACGCTGTAGGTCGTCCAAGCCGTCCCACATGACACTGTGTTTCCCGGCCGCCATCGGCTCCTGTGAAATCAGGTTGCGGACACGTTTGCCATCGGCATCTTCGATGACCAGGGTGACTTCGCCAGGTTGATCCAAATTCAGCTCGATGGGGATCATCGACTGGGACCATACGGCGGACGGCGCGAGTCCGGTGAAAAAGAGAGAAAAAAGCCGGAGATGTAGGGTTGGCATGCGGATGCGATTACGCTCCACGCGGATGATTCTTTCAATCTTTCAAGTGAGAAAACCGGAACAGATACGGCTTCGTGATGCCTTTCTGGTTGCCCGCCGCTGAGGAACTTTCCAACATCCCGGGCATGTCGAAATACGCAGGTGAGGAAGTGCTGGTGGTGGAACGGGGATTGCTGGAAACGGTGGGCGAGTTCGAGGGTTTCAAAACAGACGGAGTGGACGATGCGGTGGAGATGCTTCTCAGGGAGGAAAGCCACTTTTTCATGGATCGGGCGGCGGCGGAGGAGGACCCGAGTCACAAACAGCTGATCCCTTACTGTGTTTTCAAATGTGGAGACAGGGTGCTTCGCTACACCCGTGGAAAAGCGGGCGCCGAAAATCGGCTGCACGCGAAGCTTTCCATCGGCGTGGGCGGACATATCAATCCCGTGGACATGGGGGAGGGGAGGCAGGGTGCCGCCGCGTACTATTCAGCCGTTCAGCGTGAACTCGACGAGGAGCTTGAGATCAATTGCGATTACGAGATGAGTATTGTCGGGCTGCTCAACGATGAATCGAACGCCGTGGGGCAGGTGCATCTGGGTGTGGTGCATTTGGTTGAACTCGAGAGCGAAGAGGTTTTCTCGAAGGAGGACGCGTTGACCGATGTTTCCTGGGCCACGGTAGAAGAACTCAATAGCGGGCTTTTCGACAGGCTGGAAACCTGGAGTCAATACTGTGCCGGTTGGTTGGGGAAATGAGATGTGGCGGGCGACGATGTCCTACGTGATTACGTACTGGAACATCAGGGGGAACTGATTATTGTGTCCCACGTAGCTCCTCGCAAGAGGACACCGGATCTCCGGATCCGCTCCCCCCCCCACATCCCCCCTGAAAATGAAACCATTGCCTGCCGGCGACCCTGGTGTCGTCGTGTCCCGTCTGAGAATCATCGCGTTTTTGCTATGGTCCGTTACCGTTGGTCATGCGGCATCGACCGAGCGCCCGATCAGCCTTTCCACCCGGGCTAGCACCGTGGAGAACAGCGACTTCCGGCTGCCTCACGGAATGGAGATGAACAAAGTCAGATTTCTCACCGACGGAATGCGGACGGTGGAGATTCCTGCCGGGTCGCTTCTGCATCTCCCGGAGAACGGACGCATCCGGATCGCGAAGGGAGTTGTCGGTGAGATGGTGGACTGGAAAGGCTTTTTCGAGGCGAATCTCGACGTGATCCGTCAGGTCGGTGTCAGCAGAGCGCAGCTCCAGGGGCATGGTCAGATCCACCCGACCGTGTCCGAGCATCTCGTGCGGAAACGAAAGCTCGGGATCGCGGTGGCCGCAGGCCGTCCGGTCGCACTTCCCCAGCCGAGTTAAAGTCCGCAATCCGAGTCTTGGCTTTACCTTGCGGAGCGGCTTGTGGAGAATTTCCCCATGAGCAACTTCGATGCGTTTGAGATCAAGATGAGGGCTGCCGGCATGGGTGATGCGCCCGTAGCGGTTTTCCAGAGAAACTACGAGGCGCTGCTTCGCGACGAAACCGGGCTGATTCCGGAAGAAAGCATTTCACCTGCGGGTGAATTGCCGGGCGCCGATTCTCTGGAATCCTCCGGAAACGAAGATCTGCTCGGGCAGGTCGCCGTCGTGAAACTGAACGGGGGTCTCGGCACCGGTATGGGGCTGCAGGGACCGAAAAGCCTTCTTTCCGTGCGGGAAGGAACGAATTTTCTCGATTTGATGGTGCGCCAGACGCTTTCCCTGCGTGAGAAAAGCGGGAAAAATGTGCGGTTGTTGCTGATGAACAGCTTCAGCACCAGCGAGGACACTCTCGCCCACCTGGCACGATACGATTCCCATGGCCTCGCTGCCGCCGACGAGGTGGAAATGATGCAGAACATGATCCCCAAGATCGATGCCTCGACTCTCAAGCCCGTCGAGTGGCCGCTGGATCCGGATCAGGAATGGTGCCCTCCCGGACACGGCGATCTCTATCCGGCGATGGTTGGGAGCGGATGGCTCGACCGGTTGCTGAACGACGGAGTGAAATACGCGTTCGTCTCGAATTCCGATAACCTCGGAGCCATCCTCGATCCGGCGCTCCTGGCATATTTCGCGAAATCCGGTGCCCCGTTCATGATGGAAGTCACCCGCCGCACTGCCGCCGACAAGAAGGGCGGGCATCTGGCGAAACGAAATTCCGATGGCCGTCTCCTTCTCCGCGAGGTCGCGCAATGTCCGGACGGCGATCTCGATGAATTCCAGAACATCGACAAGCACCTCTATTTCAATACCAACAGCCTATGGCTGAATCTGGAAAAACTGAAAGCGCAGCTCTCCGCGGATTCCGGCGTGCTGCCGCTGCCGATGATCAAAAACAAGAAGACCGTCGATCCGCGCGACGCGGCGCTCGACCCCGGTTTTCCAACTGGAGATCGCCATGGGATCGGCCATCGAGTGCTTTGAGGGCGCATTGGCGATCGAGGTGCCGCGCAGCAGGTTCGCCCCGGTGAAAACAACCGCCGATCTGCTCGCGCTGCGTTCCGATGCCTACGAGGTGCTGGAAGATGGCAGCGTGAAACTCCGGGACGAACGAAACGGCGTGCCTCCCGATATATCCCTCTCTGGAGAATACAAGCTTGTCGACGCGCTCGACCCGCTCGGTGTGCCCAGCCTGATCAAGTGTGATTCGTTGAAAGTCTGCGGCCTGATCGCCTTCGAGGAAGGCGTGATCATCGAGGGCGATGTCGCTTTTGAAAATTCGAACGCGGAGCGGAAGGTCGTATCCGCAGGAACCTATAAAAACGGAAGCTACTGAGATATGTGGAAAGGAAGATTTGCTAAAGATACCTCGTCGCTGGTGGAACAGTTCGGCGAGTCGATTTCCTATGACTGGAGACTCTTTCCCCACGACGTGGCGGGATCCATCGCCCATGCGCGTGCCCAGACGAAAGCGGGCCTGCTGACCCAGGAGGAATTTTCCCGGATCGAAAACGGACTGCGCGAGATCGAGAAGGATATCAAGGAAGGGAAATTCGAGTTCCGCACTTCCCTGGAAGACATCCACATGAATATCGAGGCGGAGTTGACAAAACGCATCGGAGCCACCGGAGGGAAACTCCATACCGCCCGCTCCCGCAACGATCAGGTCGCGACAGATACGCGCCTCTATTGCCGCACCCAGATCGATGAGATCAACGCGGCGATTTCCACACTTCAGAAAACTCTGGTGGATCAGTCCGGGAGATACGCGGCGTCCGTCATGCCCGGTTACACCCACCTCCAGCGTGGCCAACCGGTCACGGTCGGTCACCACCTACTCGCGTATGTGGAGATGCTTCAGCGCGACAGGGGGCGCCTCAACGATTGCAGGAGGCGTCTGAATGTTTCTCCGCTAGGCTCCGGGGCGCTCGCAGGATCGACCATCAACCTCGACCGCGAAGGCATCGCCGAAGAACTCGGTTTCGATGGTATCACTCGCAACTCCATGGATGCCATCGCCGACCGCGACTACATCGCAGAGCTGCTTTTCACGATTTCCATGTGCGGCGTCCACCTCTCCCGCCTCAGCGAAGACCTCATCCTCTGGTGCAGCAGCGAGTTCGGGTTCGTTTCCTTGTCCGACGCGCACACCACCGGCTCCTCGCTGATGCCCCAGAAGAAGAATCCCGATGTATGCGAAATAACCCGGGGCAAGACGGGTCGTCTCGTGGGAAATCTCATGAACCTTCTCGTTGCGATGAAAGGTCTGCCCATCACCTACAACCGCGATCTCCAGGAGGACAAGCCCCCGCTGTTCGATTCCGTGGATACCATCCTTCTGGTGCTTGCCGTGAATACGGAAATGATCGCCGCCATGGAAATGCGTGAGGAGAAGTGCCTAGCCGCCGCCAGCGATCCCATGCTTCTTGCCACCGATCTGGCGGATGCGCTGGTGAAAAGCGGAGTTCCGTTCCGTTCCGCCCACGAGTTGGTCGGGAAAGCGGTGGCGGAGTCCGTGAACAGCGGTGTGCCGCTCGATGAACTCGATCTCAAGCAGATCGACCCCGTCTACACGGATGAGATGAAGAAGGTTTTCTCCTTGGAAAAAGCCCTCGCCGCCAGAACCAATGTCGGCGCGCCATCGGTTGAAAACGTGAAGCGGGAAGTCGAAAGGTGGCGCTCATGCCTGTGATCTATCCGCCGCTCGACCACTGGATCTGGTTCATCCCGGCGGTAGTGATCGGCTCCTGCATCGGCTCGTTTCTCAACGTGGTGATCTACCGGGTGCCGCTCGGCATGTCGGTGAACAAGCCGAACCGCTCCTTCTGTCCACTTTGCAAAAACCAGCTCTCCCTGTGGGAGAACATGCCCGTTGTGAGCTGGCTCTTCCTGCGGGGGAAATGCGGCCATTGCTCCGCCCCCATCCCTTTCCGCTACATCGCGGTGGAGATCGTCACGGCGGTGCTTTTCGGGCTGGTCTGGTGGATGTTTCCGGCGCAGGTTGTCATCCCGCTCTGGATCCTGATGGCATTGCTCGTCGCGATCACCTGGATCGATGCCGAGCACCTGCATCATCCCCACCAACCTGACTTGGGCGGGTTCCGCGATCGGGCTGATTGGCTGCGCGATCTGGCCCACGCTTTCCGCCATGGCCGGCTACAATCTCACCTGGCTCGATGGTCTGGTCGGCGGAGGAATCGGCTGGGTCGCCGGATATTTCGGACTCTGGGCGGTCGTGGAGTTGGGGAAAAAAGCATTCGGCCGCAAAGAGATGAAATTCGACATGGAAGTCGAATGGCACCTGCGCGAGCCGGAGGGAGATGAGGACCCCATGTGCTTCGTCATCGACGGAAATGAAATCCCCTGGTGGGACATCTTCTCCCGCAAGACCGACAAGCTCGTCGTGGATGCTACGGAAACCATAGTAGATGGCGAAAAAACCGGCTCAGGGAAACTCATCATCCTCGAAACCAGAATCGAACTCTCCGACGGCCGCACCTTCGAGCTGGAGAACATGGTCTCTCTCAGCGGAAAAGCCACCTCCGCCGTCATCCCCCGCGAGGCCATGGGTATGGGCGACGTCCACCTCCTCGGCATGATAGGAGCCTTCTTTGGTTGGAGCGGCGTCTTCTTCTCCCTCTTCTCCGCCTCCCTCTTCGCCATCGTCGCCGCCCTCATCGGCCGCATCGGCTTCGGCAAGCAACTCCCCTTCGGCCCCTTCCTCGCCATGGGCTGCCTCGCCTGGATGTTCGGCGGATGGAAACTCTGGCAGGCTTATATGCTCTTCGTGGGATTGTAGTAAGGAGCAGGCGCGTGCCCGCGCCTTGAGTTCAAGCGGGTGTCCCACCCGCAGTCCAACATCCATGCCAATCGCGATTTCGAAATCGCGGTTCCTCTCCCCATCCACGCGCAATGCCTCCACCGTAGCTGCGCCCGTCCCGGCGCAGGCCGTGCAAGTGGCGTCCCGCCGCGTCCCGTTTCCCACGGCTCCGCAACTTTCCCCTTCCAGTAACCAGCGGAACGGTTAGAACCAAATCAACACATGCATTGGACAGAACCCGCCACCGCCGACGACTCCCACGCCGCCCTTGAGAAGAAGCTCTGGCTGACCTATTTCGAGGCGTGCTCGTCCGCCCAAGTAAGAATCTTGATGAGCTAGATTTACCCCCAAGTGAACAAGAAATCTCTCACCGAGGCGGACATCCGCACCAAGTTTATCACCCCAGCCATTGAGGCTGCGGGATGGGACAAGGTCACGCAAATGCGGGAGGAGCATTTTTTCACCGCAGGACGCATCATCGTGAGAGGGAAACTGGTCGCGCGTGGGAAGGGGAAGAAAGCCGACTACCTGCTCTACGCCAACGGCAAATCACCGATAGCGGTCATCGAAGCCAAGGATAACAAGCACGACGTAGCAGGTGGCATTCAACAGGCGCTCGGTTATGCAGAGGCTTTGGACATCCCATTCGTTTTCTCTTCCAATGGTGATGCCTTCGCTTTTCACGACCGCACCGGGATTTTTCCCGAGACGGCCTCCGAATTGCCCTTGGACAAGTTCCCCTCGCCCGAACTGCTCCAGGCGAAATACGATGAGTGGAAAGGCCTTAGCCCCGCGCAGGTGGCCATTGTCGATACCCCGTATTACTCGGACGGCACGGACAAGGAGCCGCGCTACTATCAGCGGATCGCAATCGACCGCACCATCGAAGCGATTGCCCGCGGACAAGATCGTATCCTTCTCGTCATGGCCACAGGGACGGGAAAGACCTACACTGCCTTCCAGACCATCTGGCGATTGTGGAAATCCGGTGCGAAGAAGCGGATTCTGTTCCTTGCTGACCGCAATGTCCTGATCGACCAGACCATGGTGAACGACTTCCGCCCCTTTGGCACCGCCATGGCGAAGCTCAGTGCCAAGGCGAAGACCATTCAGCGAGCCGATGGCACGGAAGAGAAAATCACCACCGCCATCAAAGGGAAGTCCCGCCGCATTGAGACCGCTTACGAGATCTACCTCGGCCTCTATCAGGCCATTACCGGCCCCGAGGAAAAGCAGAAGATCTACAAAGAACTCTCCGCAGACTTCTTCGATCTCATCATCATCGACGAGTGCCACCGTGGCAGCGCGGCGGAGGACTCCGCATGGCGCGAGATTCTGGAGCATTTCTCTTCCGCCACACAGATCGGCCTCACAGCCACTCCGAAGGAGACGGAATACGTCTCGAACATCGAATACTTCGGCAAGCCTCTCTATACCTATTCGCTGAAACAGGGAATCTCCGATGGATTCCTTGCTCCGTATAAAGTCGTGAAAGTCCACCTCGACAAGGACGTCGAAGGCTACCGCCCGGAGGCGGGGAAGACCGATGTGGACGGCGAGGAAGTCGAAGACCGCATCTACAACCAGAAGGATTTCGATAGGAACATCATTATCGACGAGCGCACCGCAGTGGTGGCTAAGACGATCACCCGTTACCTGAATGAAAGCGGCGATCCCTTCCAAAAGACCATCGTCTTCTGCGTAGATACCGAGCACGCGCTGCGCATGCGAGCGGCTCTGATCAATGAGAACCAGACACAGGTTCAGAAAGATTCCCGCTACATCATGCGCATCACCGGGAATGACAAGGGTGGTGTGGACCAGCTTGATAACTTCATCGATCCCGAGAGCCCTTACCCCGTGATCGTTACCACCTCGCGGTTGCTCTCCACCGGGGTTGATGCGCAGACCTGCCGCCTCATCGTCATCGACCGCGAGATCGGCTCCATGACGGAGTTCAAGCAGATCATCGGCAGAGGCACCCGCATCCACAAGGATACCGCGAAGTTCTACTTCACCCTCATCGACTTCCGCCAAGCTACCAATCACTTCGCCGACAATGATTTCGATGGCGATCCCGTCCAGATCTACGAGCCGGAGGACGGCGATCCTGTCGATCCACCCGAGCCTGATGATGGAAAGCTAAAGGAAGACCCTCTCGATCCTGACGAAGGGGCAGGGGAAATCCTCGTCCAGCCGCCCGGCCCACCGGGAACCGATCATCCACCAACAGAACCAAAAGTCAAAATCCGCATCGACAGGGTGGCCGTAAAAATCCTCGCCGAGCGGGTGGAATACATGGATGAAAACGGGAAGCTCGTCACCGAATCCCTGCGCGACTATTCCCGCAAGACCATCCTCAAGGAATACGCCTCGCTGGATGATTTTCTGCTCTCTTGGAATACCGCCGAGCGTAAGAAGGCCATCATCGAGCAAATGGAATCCCGCGGACTTGTCCTCGATGTCCTTCGTCAGGATGTGAACCCCGATCTCGATGCCTTCGATCTCATCTGCCATGTCGCCTACGGCCAGCCACCTCTTACACGCAAGGAACGCGTAGCGAAGATGAAGAAAGAGGACGTCTTCTCCAAATACAGCGAGGAGGCACGGGCCATCCTACAGGCATTGCTCGATCAATATGCGGATACCATCCAGTTCGATCTCGAAGACACTGATGTCCTGAAACAAAAGCCTTTCAGCGAGATCGGCAGGCCACTCGAAATTGCCCGAATGTTCGGCGGGAAGGCAAATTACAACGAAGCCATTCGCGAACTCGAAAAATCCCTCTACTCCGCCGCCTGACCCATGCCTGATGCACGCACATTCGGTGATTATCTCGTATTCGTTGACGAAAGCGGCGATCACAATCTCACCAAAATCGATCCCCAGTTCCCTGTTTTCGTTCTCCTCTTCGCAATCATTCGCAAGGACCTGTATGTGAATCAGGTCTGCCCTGGACTCCAGCAGTTCAAATTCGAGTTCTGGGGGCATGACGAAGTGGTTCTTCATGAACATGAAATCCGGAAACCTTTCGGCGATTTCCTGTTTTTGATCAAGCAGCAGGTTCGCGAGCGGTTTCTTGCAGGGATGACGGCACAAATGGAGGCGTTGCCCGCCACAGTAGTAGCAGTGGTGATCGACAAGCCCCGCTATGCCGCGCGCTATCATGAACCAGTCAACCCATACGACTACGCCCTCGAAACGGGACTTGAGCGTGTGTTCCGCTTTTTCGAAGGGAAGGGGCAAGCTGCGCCTGAAACTTCCATCATCGTAGAGAAACGGGGTAAGCGGGAGGATGCCGAGCTTGAACTGGCATTCCGGCGCGTATGCGATGGCTCCAATGCGCTCCACAAACCATTTCCTTTCCGCTTGGTCATGATCCCGAAATCTTCCAATTCCGCCGGTCTCCAACTCACAGATCTCATGGCTCGGCCGGTTGCGCTCCATCACCTGCGTCCCACACAGCCAAACCGGGCTTTTGAAATCATCCATGCCAAGCTCCGCCGCAGTCCATCTGGGGAAACCGAGGGCTGGGGTATCAAACGACTCCCCTAGAAATGCGAAAGGCCTCCGGGAAATCCCAGAAGCCTAGCGCCGACCGGAAATTTCCAGTCCAACTTGCTCATAAGTTCCACCCGATCCACCCTCCCGTCAACCGAATTTCCCTATCCCGCACCCCATGTCACTCACCGCCACCATCAAGTCCATCCAGAATGAAATGCGCAAGGACGAGGGCGTCGGAGGCGACGACCAGCGCATCGAGCAGCTTGCGTGGATGCTTTTCCTGAAAATCTACGATGCCAAGGAAGAGGAATGGGAATTCACCGATACCAGCTACCATTCACCCATCCCCAAAGGACTCAAGTGGCGGAACTGGGCATCCGATCCCGAGGGCATCACCGGCGAGGCTCTGCTGAATTTCGTAAACAACGAACTCTTTCCCGGCCTCCAGAATCTGGAGCTGAAAACGGAGGATAGCCGCGCGCGAATCGTCCGCGAAGTGTTCGACGGGGGATTCAACTACATGCGCAGCGGCCAGCAGCTCCGCAAGATCATCAACAAGCTCGAAGAGATCGACTTCAATAGCCTCAAGGAGCGCCAGCACTTCGGCGATATCTACGAAAAGATCCTCAGCGACCTCCAATCCGCCGGGAACTCCGGGGAATTCTACACGCCCCGCGCCGTCACGCAGTTCATGGTGGATAGGGTCGATCCCATGCCGGGGGAGATCCTCATCGATCCCGCCTGCGGCACCGGCGGCTTCCTCACCTGCTCCATCAACCACATGCGCGCGAAGCATGTGAAAGGCGTGAAAGAGGAGAGAAAACTCCAGTCCAGACTGCGCGGCGTGGAGAAAAAGCACATGCCCCACCTCCTGTGCATGACCAATCTCCTGCTCCACGATATCGAGGATCCCGGCTTCGTGCGTCACGACAACACGCTCGCCCGTCCCTACACCAGTTGGACGAAGGACGAGCGGGTCGATATTGTCATCACCAACCCTCCCTTCGGCGGCAAGGAGACCGATGGCATCGAGAGCAACTTCCCGAAAGCCTACCAGACCCGCGAGACGGCGGATCTCTTCCTCGCCCTCATCCTCCGCCTGCTCAAGCCCGGCGGACGCTGCGGCATCGTCCTCCCGGATGGCACGCTCTTCGGGGAGGGTGTGAAAACGCGGCTGAAAGAAGCCCTGCTCACCGAGTGCAACCTCCACACCATCGTCCGCCTGCCCAACGGCGTCTTCGCTCCCTACACCGGCATCAAGACCAACCTGCTCTTCTTCACCAAGGGCGAGCCGACCAAGGAAATCTGGTATTACGAGCATCCCTATCCGCTGGGGGTGAAAAACTACAACAAGACCAAGCCCATGAGCTTCGCGGAGTTCGCCCCCGAGCAAGCGTGGTGGGACAACCGAGTGGAAAACGAGCAGGCATGGCGCGTCCCCATCGAGGATATCAAGGCGGGGAACTACAACCTCGACCTCAAGAACCCGCACAACGCCGATACCGGCCCCGGTGATGTGGACAAGCTCCTGCCGGAATACGAAAAGCTCCTCGGCAAGATTGAAGACACGCGGGCGCAGTTGAAAAAAGAACTCGAAGCCGCTTTGTCGAAATGAGAACGGGAAATTATGCCGCCCCTTCAGGGCTTGGAATCTTTTTCAATGCGATACCCAGGGCGTTGCCCTGGGCTGCCATGGGTCGCGCCGTTGGCGCTCATATCTTCCGCCCCAACGGGGCACACTATGACAGCCCGGGGCAACGCCCTGGGAAAATCCACCACAAACATATCCAAGCCCTGAAGGGGCGTTCAAAACCATGCCGCAATCACTCGCTCGTCTCCATGTTCATTTGGTTTTCAGCACAAAGAACCGCGAACCCCTTATCACCGACTCTGTCCGCAACCCCTTGCATGCCTACATGGCGACCGTCCTCGGGAATCTCGGCTGCCATCCGGTCGTCATCAACTCTGTCGATGACCACATACATCTTCTCTTCGATCTCGCCCGAACCGTTGCGATCAGTCAGGCCGTGGAAGATGTTAAAAAATCGTCTTCCAAATGGATTAAGGAACAAGAAAGCGGGTCTGGAAAATTCGCATGGCAATCCGGTTACGGTGCCTTCGCCGTTTCCGAGTCCAACGTTGGGGAGGTGCGGGAATACATCACCAACCAACAAGAGCACCATCGCAAGAAGACATTCAAAGAGGAATACCGGCAGTTTCTCGTGCGCCATCGCATCCCGTTCGATGAGAAATATGTCTGTGATTGATCGGAGATTTGGATCGCCCCTTCAGGGCTTTGGATTCTTTTTGCAAACGGGACCCGGGGCGCTGCCCCGGGCTGTCGTGGATTGCCCCTTTGGGGCGCAAGAGTCGCCTCGCCACGACGAGGCATGTTTATTGGCTCCTCTCATCGATCTCGAATCAGTGGCAATTGTGCCACAGCCTGTGGCACAATTGAAAAACCTCTTCATGCTCCCAATTTTGCAACGCTCCATTGCAAAATTACTTTGGGGGCAGAATATCGTCTTGTTTGAGAAAATCGAGCACCTTCCCACCCGCATCCGGTATGCGGTAAGAGCACTCGAACAAGGCTGGATCCATCCCAGCCTAGGGCAACGCCCTAGGACACACCGCCCCCAATTTACCCAAGCCCTGAAGGGGCGCTCGATCCAATGACCTCCGATCAATTTTTTCGCTGCGAGGCAACGGGGGATGGCTGGCGCTTGGAAGTCGCCAAGGTCGTGTGGGAAGGCCACACCCCGGATCTTGAGTGGAGCACCTTCCGCCAATGGAACACACGCCCGTCCAAACGCGAACTCGTGGAAGCCCGCGACGCAGCTTTGGGCGATCCCCGCTACTTCCGCACCTGCACCCGTTGCCACAAGCGGAACAACACCGGACACATGCACGACGATCAAACCTGTCAATCCTGCGCCGAACGCCACCTCGGCGTCGTTTACTAATGCCATGACTCTTGAAACCTTTTTTGAAAAGTTCGAGCTATTCGCCGACGCGCCCGGTGCGGTGGCGAAGATGCGGGAGTTGGTGCTGGAACTGGCGGTGCAGGGGAAGCTTGTTAATCGTCAAAAGGGTGACGGTAGCGCTGTTGAATTACTCGCCAAAATTTCGGATGAGCGCGATGCGCGAACTTCACTACTGCGAATTCCGAAGCGGCCAACCTCGAAAGCTAAAACTGCACACGCTTTTCAGATTCCTTCTACATGGGCATGGACTCAACTTGGAAAAATAGCACTCCAGATTCAATACGGTTACACCGCATCGGCTGACCACAGTTCGAAGGAAGTCCGAATGCTCCGAATCACGGACATTCAGAATAATCGCGTTAACTGGCAGACGGTTCCGGGATGCCAGATTAAAAGAGAAGAAGCGGAGAAATATCTGCTGATTCCAGACGACATTCTCATTGCTCGAACCGGTGGCACGATTGGTAAGTCGTTTCTTATTCCAGATGCTCCAGTTAAGTCGGTATTCGCTTCGTATTTGATCCGGGTGACGCCGCCTAGCGCGATGGAAGCTCGATTTTTAAAGATATTTCTGGAAACTCCACTCTACTGGAAACAGCTGCTGGAAAAGTCTGCCGGAACAGGCCAGCCAAATGTGAATGGACAAGCCCTCGGATGTCTTGAGTTACCAATCCCACCCCTCGCCGAGCAGAAGCGGATCGTGGCGAAGGTGGATGAGTTGATGGCCTTGTGTGATAGGCTGGAGGCGCAGCAGCAGGAACGGGAGGAGCAGGCCGGCGCGCTCGCCCGCGCCTCGCTCGCCCGCTTTGGCCAAGCTCCCACCCCGGCCAACCTCAATCTCCTCTTCCACAAATCCTACAGCATCTCGCCTGCGGATCTGCGGAAGGCTATTCTTGCGATGGCTGTCAGAGGTAAAATTGTTTCTCAAGATCCAACGGATGAACCGGCGGATAAATTGATCTCCCGAATAGCAGTAGGCATAAGTAAGAACAGTAGAAAGCGCCACGTTGCTTCCGCGCCTATTCCGAAAAATTTGATTCAGTATGAATTGCCTAGAACATGGGTGTGGTCACGCTTTCATGAGATAGCAAACATCGCCTCAAATCTCGTTCCGGTGAAAGGGTTTTTGGATAGCCTCCACCTTGCACCCGACAACATAGAGAAGGGCAATGGGGTGCTCCTTACATGTTCAACGATCAGGGAGGATAAGGTGACCAGTGCAAAACATCGTTTTTACCCCGGACAGATCGTTTACTCGAAAATTCGTCCAAACTTAGCGAAGGTCGTTGTCGTTGATTTTGAAGGCTTATGCAGTGCTGACATGTATCCGATAAACGCACTAATTGATTCGTATTACCTTCAGCGCTTCATGCTTTCGGAACCGTTCCTGATCCAGGCGGTTAAAACTGATACGCGCGTTGCGATGCCGAAGATCAATCAGTCTGAACTCAATCAGATTTGCGTTCCCGTCCCACCCCTAGCCGAACAACGCCGCATCGTGGCGAAAGTGGATCAACTGATGGCCTTGGTGGACGAGTTGGAAACGCAACTCGCCGCCTCCCGCGCCACCGCGAAAAATCTCCTTGAGGCCTTAGTTGCTGAATTGACGCTATGAAAAAGTTTAATCTGCGATTGCCGTTCTCAGGTTAGCTGTGAAATCAACATACCAGTACAATGCCAGAAAAGAAACGTCATCACTTCGTTCCAAAGTTCTACCTCAAGCGTTTCTCGAAAGATGAAAAGAGCATTAATATTTTTAATATTAAACATAAAAGAATAATTTTAAATGGGAGTTTGAAGGCTCAATTTTTTCGGGATTATTTATATGGCAAAGAGCCTGAATTTGAAAACATATTAGGAAGCTTGGAGGGCATCGCGGCGAAAATTTTTCGAAAGATTTCTGACACAGCATTCTTCCCGAAGAAGGACTCCCAGGAATGGTTTAATCTTTTGCTATTCATCGTTGTCCAGAATTCAAGGACTGTCGCTTCCATAGATGATAAGGATGAGATGATGGATAAGTTCCTGAAACGTGTAATGTCTAATGAACCGAAGTTTTCACAATACAACCCGGATAAGTTTAAGATTCGAATGAAAAACAGTTCGCAAATGTCCGTTTCTTTCGGGGCTATGGTAATGCCTCTGGCGACGGATCTCTCACTGAAAATTCTTGTTTCGCCAGTGATGAATGCATTCTTTATCAGCGATAACCCCATCGTTTATTACAATCGACTCTTAGAAGATGATAGTCCCCACTCCCATTGTGGCATTGCTTCCAAGGGTCTGATGATATTCTTGCCGATTACTCCAAAAGTCAGTCTCTGCCTGTATGACAAAGATGTCTATAACGTGGGATCGTCTGGTCAACATCGATTGCTTGTGATGAAGTCCGAAGACGTCGACCAACTTAACGGACTTCAATACGTTTCTGCGAGTGAGAACATCTATTTTTTGGGAGATTTCCCTAAATATATTCCCGATAAAATGGGTAAATTTAGACGCTTAGAAAGAACCCGGATGGATGTTTTTGGGCAAGAGTCTGACGGCACATCGACAAGCGAGCTAATCGCAACATCGCACCAGGATATTCGAATTGGATTATCGCTTTTTTTTGTCCGGCTAAAGAAGAGCGCAAAGGATTTTCTTAAAGACTACACAGCACAGGAATCTCGTCCTGTGTTTATTGCGAGAAATCCGGCGCTCCTCGAAGGGCATCAAATATTTATGGAGCAAGTCGAAAAGGAACGGCGAAAGTATGAATCCTCTCAACCTAGGGAGACTGACGAAATTTAATTAATCTATTAATCATGCCCATCCAACACGCCATCTGGAAAGTCGGAGCGACGCCCGTACCGCTGACCGTATCAAAACTCGCAACCGAGAAAGACCTTGAGGACATGATCACGGCGCGGCCGGAGATGATTTCCTCAGGTTGGATGCTGATCGGCCGGCAGGTGAGGACGAGCTACGGTGGATTCATCGATCTGTTGGCAATCGCGCCGGACGGGTCGCTGGTCCTGATCGAGCTGAAGCGGGACAAGACGCCGCGTGAAATTGTGGCGCAAGCCTTGGACTACGCTTCGTGGATGGAAAATCTCGAGCCGGATAAGATCGGGCAGATTTATGAAGGCTTTAGGAAAGGGTGCAGTCTTTCGACGGATTTCGAGAACCGGTTCGGGGCGAAGCTGGATCAGGAGACGATGAATGAGACCCACCAGATCATCATCGTAGCGGCGGAGCTGGACGATGCGACGGAACGGATCCTCGGCTACCTGAACGCGCGCGGGATCGCCATCAATGCGATGTTTTTCCAGGTCTTCGGCCACGGGGAAGACAAGTTCCTAAGCCGTGCCTGGTTGATCGATCCAAGCGAGACCCAGATGAACGCCACGATCACGGTGGAGAAGGGCAAGAAGCTGGATTGGAACGGGGAATACTACGTGGCCTTCGGCGATGCGGAATCGAGATCCTGGGAAGATGCGCGAAGATACGGATACATCAGCGCCGGTGGGGGCGTGTGGTATAGCAGGACGCTCAATATGCTTTCGCCCGGAGACAGGGTGTGGGTGATGATTCCGAAGAAAGGTTATGTGGGAGTGGGGATCGTGACGGAAGAGGTGAAGAGCGTGAAAGAATTCACTGTGATGGTGGGTGGCGTGGAGACGCCTGCGCTGGAAGTCCTCCAACATCGCGAAAAGCACGAACTGGCCAAAGACGACGAGGAGCTGGCCGAGTATTTCGTAGCAGTGGATTGGCTGGACACCGTTCCTGCGGATCAAGCGGTATGGGAGGTGGGTTTCTTCGCCCAGCAAAACTCCGCCAGCCGCCCCCGCGCCGAGGCCTGGCGATACACCGTGGAGAAGCTGAAAGAATCTTTTCCGAACTGGGATAAGGAGAAGTATCCGGTTCAGGGGGGCGAGTGTGTTTGGGGAGGCGGCGGGGTAAAACTGAAAGGCTGAAAACTGAAATCTGAAAGAGAATCCCATGATGCATACAAAGTGGTCCAGGCTTGGTTTCACGAAAGCAGGGCGTTTCACGGTTTCGTGAAAACGGGTGTTTTCGTGAAACTTTTTCACTCGCCACCTGAAAGCAGCGCTCCTTTGGCGGGATCGTGAGGCGATTGATGGGGCGGTGGAGGATCTATCCAAGCCGATATCCAAGGATAGGTGCTTCTTTGTTTCAGTAAAAGATCTGTTTCAGCAATTGCTGAAAAAGATGGTTTCACTGAAACTAAGGGCTTGCATGATTTCACTGAATCCGCTAATTTCACCGAGTGCTGAAACCTGCCGAAATACTGAAAAAGCGTGATCCGGAGTCGCAGTTCCGGGAGGTGTTGCGGGGACTGGTGGAGCGGGTGCCGTTTCTCAAGCTGAAGTCGCTGAAGCATGATGTGAAACTCGGCAAGGATAGGATAGGTCGCCCGGACTGGTTGGCGGAGGTGCAATCGGGGAATGAATCATGGACGCTGGTGGCGGAAGGCAAAAAAAGCGGACAACCTCGTGAGGTGCGGGCAGCGATTTTGCAACTGAAGCATTACCTGTCCCTGTTGCCGCCGAAGAAAGCCAGTTTCGGCTCCTTCTTGCTCCCTTCATTTCGGAGGAATCGGCGCGGATTTGCGCGGAGGCAGGCATTGGCTATGCGGACTTGGCCGGGAACGCCCGGCTATCATTCGACCGGATTTTCATCGAGACACGAGCGGCGGGAAATCCTGCGGTGGTAAAGCGGGAGGCGAGGTCGGTTTTTTCACCCAAAGCCGCCAGGGTGCTGCGGGTGTTGCTGCAAGGGCCGCTGCGGGCGTGGAAGGTGAAAGATCTGGCGGCGGAGGCGGCGGTAAGCATCGGCCATGTGAGCGCGGTGCGTCAGCAACTTCTGGCCAGGGAATGGGCGGTGGATGAAGAGGATGGGCTGAGAATCAGCAAGCCGGACGCGCTGCTGGATGCCTGGTTGGCAGATGATGACTGGAGGAAGCGAACGGAGATACGGGAATACTCGACGCTTTCCTCAGAACTCCCGCTGGCGCGGAAACTGATAGCGTTCTGCGCTTCTGCGGATTCATTTCACGGGGGGGGGGCTCGTTCACATTGAACTTCGCCGCATGGCTCCGTGCGCCCCACAATGTTCCGACGACCGTTTCCGCGTATCTGGAAAGGTTTCCGGATGAATCCGAGTTCTTACCTTTACTCAAGGCACGGCCTGTTTCGCGTGGTGCGGGAAACCTGCGTATCATCGTGCCGACCGACTACCAGGCTCTGACGATAGGCAAACAGTCAACCAGGGAGTTTCCCGGAATCTCCCTCGTCTCCGACGTGCAGATTTTTCTGGATCTCCACGACGGGGAGCCGAATGGAGCGGAGCAAGCCAGGGTGCTGCGTGATCTGGAAAGCTTTGGGGGAGGTTGGCTATGAGTGACCAGCCAGCACATCTCGATGACTATCCGCCGGAAGGTGTGCTTTCGGCGGAGGCGGCGCTTGTGGCTGCGTGGTCGTCTCTGGAAAATTTCCATTCCGATCTGGTGGTGATAGGCGGGCTGGCGATCCATTTCCATACCCGTGGCAAGGCGCATCCCCAATACCGTCCGACCCCTACCCTCGATGTGGACTTCGGCATTACACTGGGGGCCGATGCCGGACTTGCCGCTCCAGCCGCCTTCGCACTCTCGATGGCCGGGTTTTCCGAAGACGAAAACGGGCGGGTGTATAGTGACAGCAGGCACGGGAAGCTGTTTGTCGATTTTCTGACCGAGCATCCTCCGGCGAAGTCGGGAACCCGCAATGTGAGTGACCTGAAAGCTTCGATCTGTCCAGGAATCAACCGGGCGCTGGTGACTCCGATCAAGCGGAAGATCAGTGGACTGGATCAACATGGGAATTTGCGGGAGTTTGCGATCCCTTTCAGTGACTACGGCCCTCTGATCGTCCTGAAGCTCAATGCCTTCGCACAGCGCACTACGGGAAAACGTGCCAAGGATGCCTATGATATTCTCTCGCTGGTGCGTTCGAGCGTGGATGGGCCGGAAGCGGTGGTCGCTTCCTTCGGAGTTGAGAAGAAGATCGAAAATCCGGGGCTGGCTGTCGCGCTCGCTACTTTGGAGGAACATTTCTCCGATGCGGACCAGCTCGGGCCGATGCTAGCCGAATCGTTCTATCTCGGGGCGAGATCGACCAAAGAATCCGGTCTGCGGCTGCGGGAGGATATGGTTACGGTGGCGCATGCACTTCTGGAAGCCTGAGCTATGACCGCCTTTCTCAAAAAACTCTTCTTCATCGCGGCCTTCGCGGGCGTGGTTTCCTGTTCGTCCCGCGATCCGCTGGAGATTCCTAAGCCTGGTTCCACGGTGACCCGTGAGCAGGTGATTGCCACTGCATATGCCTACACGCAGGTGGCATGGGTGCCGGAGGCGAGGCATGTGCGCCATGGGGATGATGGGGCGGGGATAGCGGTCCACACTCCGGACGTTTCCCTGAACCGACGCGGGTTCGCGAACGGATGGTGGGTGGCTGGAAAGGAGATGAAGGGAATGCCCTATCAGTGGGGTGGTTTCGATACTCCCAAGGAATTTCTCAGTTCGTTGGAGCGTGGAGAATTCGCGGGGGACATCTCCACGAGGAGCAAGCGTTCGCTCGGTGATGACGGAACGAGTAACGAAGCGTGCGGGATCGACTGCTCCGGCTTCGTTTCCCGCTGCTGGAGGCTGGATCGTCCTTATTCCACGAAGCAACTGCCCTCGATTTCCACGCAGCTCGAAACCTGGCGGGAACTGAGTCCGGGAGATATTCTTCTGAACGATCAGCATGTCCTCCTTTTCAAGGAGTGGAGCCGATCGGGCGAATCCATGCTTGTCTATGAAGCTGGTCCCTTTCCGGTCTGGCGGGTAAATGCTGCAGAGATCCCGGTGAAGAAACTGGAGAGGGAAGGCTATGTGCCGAGGCGCTATCAGGGTATCCGGGACTGAGGACGGCTAGTCGGGAATATGGAGAAGGGGATTGCATCCCCTTTGCATGACCCCGGCGATGTCCCTGCACCGCGAAGGGGTTCCAAACCCCTTCTCCATATTGCCTGGCATGTCGGATGCAGTCCGCCGGGCTTACTTGTCCCAGCTTTCATCGCGGACTTTCATGAGTTCCGGGAATTTTTCGTCGGTGTCTCCTATCTTTTCCTTGAGGGCCAGGAGGTCGGTTTTCAGCTTTTTGATGATGTCCGTGTAGGCGGGATCGGCGTAGGCGTTGGTGAGTTCCTGCGGATCGTTTTTCAGATCGTAAAACTCCCAATAGGCTGGAGTGGGTGGATATTCCCTGCCGCCGGTATCGAGCTGGAGGCCGTAGAAGAAGATGAGTTTGTAGTCCTTGGTACGGATCCCGTAGTGGGCGGGATTGTCGTGGTGGGCCATGTGCATCCAGTAGCGGTAGTAGGTGGCTTGCGGCCAATCGGAGGGCGCGGGCTTGCCTTCCAGGATGGGAAGAAGCTGCGGCCCCCGAAGGTTTCTGGCATTTCCTTTACTCCGGCGAAATCGAGGAGGGTGGGTGCGAAATCGACGTTGTTGGTGATGGCTTCCGGGGTGGTGCCGGCGGGGATGAGTTTCGGGAAACGGGCTAGGAAGGGCATGCGGAGGGACTCTTCATACATCCAGCGCTTGTCGATCATGTCGTGCTCTCCGGTCATGAAGCCCTGGTCGGAGGTGTAGATGACGAGGGTGTTTTCGAGTTGGCCGGATTCTTTGAGGTAATCGAGGAGGCGGCCTACGTTGTCATCCACGCCACGGATGGTGCGGAGGTATTTTTTCAGATAGCGCTGGTAGGAGACGCGGGTGTATTCGCGGGGGGAGAGGTCGGGATCGACGAACATGTGGTGGCCCATGTTGCGGCGCTCGTTTCTGCCGGAGACGGAGGTGCCGTATGGCTCGCGGTCAAGCGGGCCGTTTTTGGCGCGTTCGTAGAGATCGGTTGGTTCGGGGATTTCGACGTCGTCGTAGAGGAAGTCGTAGCGTTCGGCGTTTTCGAAGTTGTCATGCGGCCCTTTGAAGTGGTGCATGAGGAAGAAGGGTTTGCCGGATTTTTGGTTTTCCTTCATCCATTTGATGGACAGATCCGTGATGATGTCGTCGGTGTGGAGGGAATCGTAGGCACCGCGTGGGCCGGGGTAGTGGACGATGTTTTCCGGCCATTTTCCCGCTTTGATGTCGTTCATGACGGGGTTGAAATAATTGCCCTGGCCGCTGAGGACGGAGTAGTAATCGAAGGAGGCTGGCTCTACTTCGAGATGCCATTTTCCTATCATGGCGGTTTTGTAACCGTTCTCCCGCAAGATGAGGGGGAGGGTCTGGTTTTCCGGGAGGACGGGCTGGCTGAGGATGCGGACTCCGTTTGTGTGGGAGTATTGGCCGGTGATGATGGTGGCCCTGGAGGGGGAGCAGATGGAGTTGGTGCAGAAGGTGTTTTTCATCATCGCGCCCTCTTTGGCGAGGCGGTCGATGGATGGGGTGGGGTTGAGGTTTGCGAGACGTCCTCCGTATGCGCCGACTGCCTGGGCGGCGTGGTCGTCGGACATGATGTAGAGGATGTTCGGCTTTTGCTCCGCAGAGAGGAGGGTTGTGGTGATGAGGACGGTGAGGAGGATTTTCATGGGGGTTGGAAGAGGTGGCGAGTGAGGAGTGGGAAGACTTGGGCTTTGCTGCCGCCTGGAAGGACGGCTTTCCGTTATCCGATTAGTTCGGGGATGACTTGGCCTCCGAATTGGGAGAGCTGTTTGAAGCGGCCTCCGTGGAAGTAGGTGAGTTTGTTGTCGTCCAGGCCTAACAGGCTTAAGAGGGTTACGTGGAGGTCGCGGATGGGGTGGACTACGTCCACGGCTTTTGCGCCTATCTCGTCTGTGGCTCCTACTACGGCGCCTTTTTTGACTCCGCCGCCGGCCATGAACATGGTCATGGCGTCTGCGTTGTGGTCGCGGCCGAGGGCGTTTTCGCCACCACGGCGGGTGTTGTCAGGGGTGCGGCCGAACTCGCCTGTCCAGAGGACGAGGGTGTCGTCGAGCATGCCTCTGTCCTTGAGATCCTTGATGAGGGCGGCGATGGGTTTGTCTATGGATTGGATGCGGTTTTTGTGGGCGCGCTCGATGAAATCGTGGGAGTCCCAGCCGCCGGAGAAAAGCTGGACGAAGCGGACGCCCTGCTCGATGAGGCGGCGGGCGAGGAGGCAGCGGCGTCCGAAGGCGGCGGTTTCCTTTTGGTTGAGGCCGTAGGCTTCCTTGATGTGCTCGGGTTCGGAATCGATGTCGATGACTTCGGGGACTTCCATCTGCATGCGGTATGCGAGTTCGTAATTTTCCATGCGGGCGGAGAGATCCGCGTGGTGCGGGTGCTCGGCTAGATGGGATTTGTTGAGCTGTGCGAGGACGTCGAGGTTTTCGCGCTGGTGCTCGCGGGTTTTCCATTTCGGCGGGGCGAGATCGAGAATGGGGGAGCCTTCGGAGCGGAGCTGGGTGCCTTGGAAATAGGCGGGGAGGAAACCGTTGGACCAGTTTCCCGAGCCGCCCTGGGGGGCTGCCATTTCGGTCATGACGACGTAGCCTGGGAGGTTCTGGTTGGCGAGGCCGAGGCCGTAGTTGGTCCATGCTCCCAGTGCCGGATCCCCGCCGAAGCGGCTGCCGGTGTTCATGTGGAAGAGGGCGGTGGGGTGGTCGACGGATTCCGCCTGGAGGCCGCGATAGACGCACATTTCATCGGCGACATCGGCAAGGTGCTCGAAGTGCTCGCACATCTCGATGCCGGACTGGCCGGTTTTACGAAATTTGTAGGGGGAGCGGACGTAGAAGCGCTCGCCGTTGGTCATGCCGGAGAGTTTGTCGCTCCGGTTGAGGAATTTTTTGAGGTGGAGGTCGTCGAGTTTTGGCTTGGGATCGAAGGTGTCGATGTGGGAGGGTCCACCTTCCATGAAGAGCATGATGACCGCTTTCGCTTTAGGCTCGTGGTGGGGCTTTTTCGGGGCGAGTGGGTTTTCTGGTTTTTTATCCTGCGCGTTCAGGTCGGCGAAGGCGAGGGAGCCTAGGGAGGCACCGAGGCCGTAGAGGAACTGGCGGCGGGAGGAGTAGGTGGAGGTGGGGCGGGAGCAGATCATGGGATTTAAAATTCAAAGTTCAAAATTCAACTACCAAGGAAGACTTGGGTTGTGGCTGGATTCTTCGGAAAGGGGATTCAAACCCCTTCTCCATATTAATAGACGTAGGCGAATTCGTTGGTGTTGAAGAGGATGAGGCAGATATCGGCGAGGGCGCGGGTGTGGGGGGCTGCTTTGTCCGGTTGCGGGTCGGGGGTGTAGTTTTCATACACGTCGAGAATTTCGTCGTATTCGAAGGGGTCGCCGGAGAACTCTTCGACGAGGGAGCGGCGGATGTGGGTTGGGGGGGTGAGGGCTCCGGGGTTGCCGTTTTGTGGTAGGCTAGCATTTTTTGGTAATGCTGGGTGAGGGAGGCTTGCTCTTCGGGTTTTGGGTCGCGGAGGAGGGCGGTGTTGAAGGCAGCTTTGATTTGGGCGGCGGGGTCGGTGTTTTCCTTTTCGAGGAGGAGGGCGAATGCGAGGGAGCGGTTGGTGATGACGTCGCTGTTGAGCATGGTGAAGACCTGGGGGGTGACGCTGGAGGAGTCCCGGCGTTCGCAGGAATCCGCGGAGACCGGTTTGTTGAAAACGTCGAGGAAAGGATCTGTCAGGCCGCGTAGCTGGAGGGCGTAGAGGGAGCGGCGGTTGCGTAGCTCCGGGAGGGGGGATGGCTGGTAGGCGGGGGCGATGCTGAACTGGATCATGCGCGCGGACATGGCTACCTCGAAGTTCATTTCCGGGCGGATGGGGAGGCCGCCTTTGGATGGTGCAAGTTCGCCGGTGGTGGCGAGGAGGGTGTCGCGGAGTTCTTCTGCGGTGAGGCGGCGGGGCTTGAAGGTGGCGAGGAGGAGGTTGTCGGGATCTTTTTCGGAGATGAGTTTTGTCTCGGGATGATGCGGGGAGCGCATGTAGGCATCGCTGGTGAGGATGAGGCGGTGGAGGTGTTTGAGCGACCAGCCGTTTTCGACGAAGTTTTGGGTGAGCCAGTCGAGGAGCTCGGGGTGGGTGGGTTTTTTGCCGGTTTTTCCGAAGTTGTTGGGGTTCCCGGCGATGGCTTGTCCGAAGTGCCAGCCCCAGATGCGGTTGACGATGGATCGGGTGGTGAGCTGGTTGTCGGGGTTGGTGATCCACTCGGCGAGGGCGGAGCGGCGGCCTGTCATGCCGGTAGGGAGTGCCCATGGATCATCGCGGGTGGCGGTGGGGGAGACGAGGCCAATGGATGAGATGACTCCGGGGGTGACGGGATCCGTGGGGGAGGTGACTGCGCCGCCGGAGAGGATGAAGTTTTCCGGGAGAGTCCAGGATTTGTTCATCTGGCCTTTGTCGTCCGGGTTGGCCATGCGGAGGTGGTCGGACGGCTGGGTGATGTAGCCGGCGGAGTAAACGGACTGGGCGAGTGGCTCGAAGCGTTCGCGGGCGCGGGTCCAGATTTTCACGTCCTGCTCGCGGACTTTGATTTCGCCTTCTTCGGCGGTGGTGAGGCCGTAGTGGCGGGGTGGTTTGGTGCCGTCCGGGAGGTTGGCGCGGTCTTCGTAGCCGACGTAGTCCTTGCCGTTTTCCTGATACCATTTCCGCGCCATTTCCTCGCGGCGGGAGTAGAGGGAATCGAGGGAGGACTGGGAAAAGGTGAGGCGTTTTTCGATTTCCTTGCGGTCGTGTTTGAAATTGGATTTGTCCTCGGAGGGGAGGAATGCGGCGGGGCGTTCGACGGGTTGGGTGGTGGCGAAAGCGGAGTAGAAGCGGTAGTAATCCTTTGCGGAAAGCGGATCGAACTTGTGGTCGTGGCACTTGAAGCAGCGCATGGTGGTGGAGAGGAATGTCTGACCTACTATGTTTATGGTATCATCGATGTAGCCCTGGCGCGTTTCATCGGCGGGAGACATGGCGGTGTGCTCCCACGGTCCCATGCGGAGGAAGCCGGTGGCGATGATGTTTTCGGGATTCTCCGGGTCGATTTCGTCACCGGCGAGTTGTTCGCGGGCGAACTGGTTGTAGGGTTTGTCGGCGTTGAGGGATCGGACGACGTAGTCGCGGTAGCGCCATGCGTTGGAGCGTTCGTAGTCGTTGGAGAAGCCTGCGGAATCCGCGTAGCGGACGGTGTCGAGCCAGTGCTGGGCGTAGCGTTCTCCGTATGCGGGGGAGGCGAGGAGTTCATCTACGAGTGCGGTGGTGGTGGCGCGGAGGTCGTTTTCCGAGGTGTAGCGGGCCAGCCATTTTTCGTTTTCCTCAGGGGTGGGGGGGAGGCCGGTGAGATCGAAAGTGATGCGGCGGATGAAGGTGGCGGGATCCGCGGGTGGGCCGGCGGGAAGTTTTTCGGCGGCGAGTTTTTCGAGGATGAAGGCGTCGATGGGGTTGGCGGTTTCCGATGGTGGGGAGATGTCTTTTTTCAGAGGCTGGAATGCCCAGATGTCCTCGGGCTGGTAGCGGCGGTAGGTCCATGAATCGGCTAGTCCGCCTGAGGTTTTTACGATGATCCCGTCGTCGGTAACGGTGGCGTGTTTGTCGGCTTCGCGAAATTTTTCCTGTTCCGCTTCGGTGGGCCAGGGTGCGCCGTTGTTGATCCAGGTGCGGAGGTCTTCGATCTGCTCGGGGGTGAGCCTGTCGTTTTCCTTGGGAGGCATTTCCATGTCCGGATCCTCCCAGGTGGCTGCGAGGATCATCTTGCTTGCGGCTGCATTTCCGGGAACGAGGACGTCCGAATTATACTCACCGCCCTTGAGCAGGGACTCGCGGGTGAGCATGTCGAGCTCGCCTTTGGTTTTCTTTTCGCCGTGGCAGGAAAAGCATTTTTCCGAAAGAATGGGAAGGGCTTTGAGAGTGAAGTGGCGAGCAGCTTCTTCAGGGGTGGTTTTCGCGTTCAGGGAAACGGCTGAAAGCAGGGTGATGGCGAGAAAGGGGTGGGGCATTTGGGAAATTGAGGTTTTCCGAAAGGCGAAACCTGTCTGCCAGGCATCCTTTCGGTAAAAAGTAAATGCATGTCAGGGGGAGGTTTTTGCAAATTTTTTTCACTACCCTTGGATGAAGGGACATATCCTTATCGATGAAAAAACCTAGATACGAATCGGGCTTCACACTTGTGGAACTGTTGGTGGTGATTGTGATTGTGGCGGTGCTGGCATCGCTTGGATTCATGGTGGCGAGAAGGGGACTTCAGGCCTCCCAGGCATCGACGACCGTGAGCAATCTGAGACAGATCGGGACGTGCATCCACATCATCCGCGAGGACGGGATGGAGAACGGTTGGAGCAGGCCTGGAAATTTCCCCGGCTATGCGGGACAGATCAACGAGCCGGGGAACTGGCGTGAGTTCACCATCCACGAACTGATCGCGGAGGTGCAGGGGGCGTGCGAGGCGAAGGGTGGCAAGTATGTCTGGAGGACGCTGCCTTCGGAAACGATTCTTCAAAACCCTCTCTCCAAGCACAAGCTGGCGGGCGATGCGAAGAGTCCCGACAAGGTGACCCATGCGATGCTGGCAAAGCCGTGGGGGAGCTTTTGCTACAACGCGCAGCTTGAGGGCTGGACGGCACCACATACTCCCGAATCAAAAATCAGGGCAACCAGGATGGTTGGGCGCAACAACCAGGACAAGGCTTTGGAGAATCCCGAACTGACGATCATGATGGCGGAGGCCGGAGACGAGAAGGCAGGTAGGGATCCTTTGTATACCGGTTGGTCCGGTGTGGCCGCGCCTAACGGGAACTACAAGGACGGGGCGCATTGCGTGTTTGTTGACGGGCATGTCGAGAGGATCGCCAACAGCTTTCTGGCCAGTCAAAAAGGGGTGCAGAAGCACATGTGGGTGGATGGGAAACGCTAGGAATACGATGAGGCAATCCAACTCGCCTAGGTGATGAACGGAGATCCGCACGCACGGTTCGGAGGGAGGGGAGGCGGAAATCACTGCGCTGTGCCACCTCTGTCATTTCACACGTCGCAGACCTCGGCCGCGTGGCGGAGCGCTTTCACGGGATCGTCCCATGTGGGGATGAATTCCTGGGCAACCCAGCCATCGTAGCCTAGGTCGATCAGGGCGCGCATGATGGCGGGGAAGTTGATTTCCTGATGCTCGTCGATTTCACAGCGTCCTGGATTTCCGGCGGTGTGGACGTGAGAGATGTCGTCCTTGTATTCGCGCAGCCGACGGATGATATCGCCGTTCATCACGGAGACGTGGTAGATGTCGAAAAGGAGTTTGAAATTCGGAGAGCCGACCGCACGCACCATTTTCACGCAGTGGTCTACGTCGTCGCCGAAGTAGCCGGGATGACCCTTCATCGGATGGGTGTTGTCGCGGGTGTTGAGGTGCTCGAAGCAGATGGTGATGCCTTGTTCCTCCGCGTAGCCAGTGATCTTCTTCCAACCCTCCACGCAGTTTTTCGTCATCTCCTCGTGGCTGAGTCCATCGACCTTGAAGCCGGAAAAAGTGATCACCCGTTCCGCACCGAATTTCTTCGCGATGTCGATGGCCGTGGTAAGTTCCGCGACCATTTCCTCATGGTAGGCGGGATCAGTCGGTCCCTTGCTGAAAGGGTGGGAGCCTACGAGTGAGATTTCCAAACCCTTCGCGATCGCGAGCGGGTAGTGCTCGGGCGGGATTCCCTCGATGCCTCCGATACCGATCGCGACACAATGGTCGATGAGTTCGGGAACCGGCATCGGCTTGAAGCACCAGCCCATGACCGATTGGCGGATGCGCTTTTTGGAAATTTTAAAAGGCGCTTCCTCAGCAGGGGCGGTTCCGGTTGTGGCACCGGCAGCGAGGGAAGCGGCAGTGAGTTTGATCAGCTTTCTGCGGTTCATGTCGGGGGGTTATTTTACGGTGTCTTCTTTTGCTGCGACCGCACCTTCAGGGGCTTTGGGCCAAGAGGTTTCCCCGTTTTCCCATTTCTGTGGCTGGGTGGCACGGACTTTATCAACGGCTTCTTTGAGCCACTCCGGTGCCTCCGTGTTCTCCTGCATTCCATACACGTAGGGAAGCGGGGGATCCATCAGAGTTCCTTTGAGATCCAGTTTCGGTCGTTCTTTTCCTACCTCCACCAAGCGGGCGGCGAGTTCCTTCAACAGCTCCGGATGCTCGGCGGCGATGTTGTTTTGCTCAGCGGGATCTTCCGCGATATTGAATAGCATATCGTCTCCCATGAGCTTGAAATCGCCTCGGCGTATCGTTGGAAGGCGCACGCTACCGGTGACTTCGAAAATGATTTCCTCACGCGGGCTGGCCTCGTCCCCGAAGAGCACGGGTGACATGTCGAAGCTGTCCACCGGGCGCTCCTGGTCCGTTTCCCCGCCAGCCAGTGCGATGAAGGTGCGGAACCAATCGGTGACGAACATCATGCCGTCATTTTTGCTTCCGGGCGAGTGTGTCCGGGCCAGCGGACGAGGCAAAGCATGCGGACGCCGCCCTCGAAGGTGGTGTTTTTCGTGCCGCTGAAAGGCTTGCTCATTTCCTCCAAGACCGGGCCGTTGTCGTTGGTGAAAACGATGAGGGTGTTTTCCTTGAGTCCGCTTTTATCCACGGCTTCCAGGACTTTCCCGACCGCATCATCGACGGCTTTCAGCATGGCATCGCGCGGCTCGTATTTTTCTTCGTAACGTTTCGGGACATTCAGAGGACCGTGGACGGCGTTGAATGCGAGATACATGAAGAAGGGTTTGTCCTTGGTTTGTTCGGAAATGACCCGCTCCGCCTCCGCTGCGAAAAGGTCGGTGCTGTAGCCTTCTTCCTGCACCGGTTTCTGGTTCCGGTGCCAGTCGTACACCGCGAAGGTGGCGGGCGCGTTGTGCTCGATGGTCTTCGTGAAATAGTCGATCCCCCACGCATAGTGGCCGTACTGGTGCATGAATCCCTGGGCCATGGGAAGGTGCTCGGGCAGCCATTCGCCGGCGTGCCATTTTCCGACGATGGAGGTGAAATAGCCGGCATCGCGCAACGCTTCGGCGACGGTGCGCTCTTCGGTATCGAGTCCGTGGATGAGACGGGTGGGTTCGCCTTTTTCGTTTCTCGGGAGCGTGAGACCGAGGGCTTTGAGGTAGCTCGGTTTTCCGAAATCCTCGGAACGCCAGTCCGACCAGGTGCGGAAGGCGTAGCGCCCGGTGAGGAAGGCGGCGCGGGTCGGCGCGCAGACGGAATGGGCGTAGTAATGGGAGAGTTCCAGGCTCTCCCCGGCCAGTTTGTCGATATTTGGAGTGAGTTCCTTGGTTCCGCCATGGAAGCCGGGCTGAGCCCAGCCCATGTCATCGACCATGATGAAAACGATGTTGGGTTTTTCTTCAGCGGCCAGTGCCAGCGCGCCCGTCATTCCCACCAACAATCCGTATTGATAACGATTCATGCTTCATTGCTATCCTTGGAGAAAAGGGTGTCAAGATCGCTCCGGGAGGTCACTTTCCGGCGAAAATTGCAAAGAAAATGACAGCCTATGGAAACGCTGATTTCACCCGACTCGCCTCCACGCGAAAATTCGATACTCTCGGTAATGGAGCGTAAACCGGGTAATTGTCTCAACTTGCACCCTTGTTCAGCGTTTTTCTATAAGTGCGATTTAGATCCTGGAGGGTGTGGACCTTTTGCCAAAAGTCCGCCCGTCAATTTGAATTCCGGGGGCAGGATTCCCCCAGAACGGCCTGGAGCAAGATGCTCCAGCCACGATGAGATGCACACGCACATTTGGCAAACGGTCTAGGCCCTAAGCAAACAAATCGTGCTTCACCTTTGGCGTGCGGCCGAATTCCCCACCCCAGACAACAAGCGTATCCTCCAGCATCCCCCGCCGTTTCAGATCGGCGAGCAAGGTTGCGACCGGCTTGTCCATCAGCTTGCATATTTTAGGAAACTGCGTGCCGAGATCGTCCTCCGGGATCGTGCCGTGGATGTCCCAGCCCCAGTCGAAAAGCTGCACGAAACGCACGCCTTTTTCGACCAGACGGCGGGCCAGCAGACAGTTGTTCGCGAAGGATGCTTCACCGGGTTTTGCTCCATACTCTTCCAGCACGTTCGCGGGTTCCTTGGAAATATCCATCACTCCCGGCACTGCGGTCTGCATGCGGAAAGCCAGTTCGAACTATGGCCGTCCGGATGAGTGGATCTCCTGAATTTCCGCGTCGGTGAACGGGCGCTTGGCGATGAGTAGATCGGACAAAGCTCCGTTGAGGTTGCGAACTTCGAATTCGGTGCCTTGCGCCCATTCCATGTACGGCCAGTTCCCGATATCCATGGTGCCGATACGGAGTTTGCGCCCGTCTTCCCAAGGGAGAGCGGCGGTAATGGTGCCATTGGCGTAGTGCCTTACTTCGCCTGTTTCGCTATCGAAAACCAAGGCGAGGTGCACCCAGCTTCCAGCAGCGAAGTGGTTCCGGAGGTTTTCGGGGGAGTGGTAGTGCGTTCTGCCGGCGAGATCGCCAAGAGTGGCGTCCGTATCGGAGGCGTGTGTATGGACTGCCAGTCCGCCGGCCGGAATGATGATGCTCCAGTCGAAAAAGCTTTCCCGGTTTGCTTGGGTGTCGGGGCTGAGCAAGGAGACGTGATGGGGGGAGAACCGGTCGATCCTGACCCATGCGGAGAGGGTGAGGGAATCGTATTCGCCCGTAAGGTTCAGCCTGATCCTGTCCGAGGAGGAGCTGAATCCCATGGCCGGGATGCCGGGCCATCTTCCGGGAACCGGCTGGCAACCGACGATGGCTCCGTCGCTGTCGGCCGGAGCCGAGACGGCCTCGTTGACGATGGTCCGGTTCCACTGGCGGGTGTCTGAAAACGGGAAGAAAAGAACCACATCGGGATCCAGCTTCGTTTTTTGCGTCCAGTCCTCCCACCTGCGCATCTGGGACATGATTTCCTCATCCATTGACTCGGAACGCCGGAACTCGCCCGGTTGTGCGGAGATTTCCGAACTTTCCCCTTCAGCCAGTGCCCAGCCTTCGCCGGTTTTCAGTAGGGTGGTGGGTTCCGTATCCCTATGCATTTCCACTTCCCCATCGAAGACGTGGACTTCGCTTTTTCCATTCGGGAGGATTTCCATTCCGAATTCCGTGCCGAGATCGACAACCTGGAAATCGGGGCCAACGACTTTGAACCCCCTCGCGGGGGGAGGGACGTGGACGCTGATTTTTCCGTGATGAAGTCGTCCAAGCTTGGCACCGATCACCTCGAATCCGGCGGGACCTTCGATCAGGACGCTGGCTCCCGCGTAGAAATCCACCTGCAGCATTCCCTCGGAAATTTCCAGATAGCCCGGTTCGATCAGGACGCGGTCACCGATTCGGGAAAGGTTGGGTTGTGTTTCATCCGACCAGACGACACCGATCTGGCGTCCGATGACCGCGACGCCGGTTTCCTCGGGTGTTGCGAGGTGGGCGGTTCGAACCGGCTCTTCTTTTTTGAGGAAAAATGTGGCGGAAACCGCGAGGACTGCCACGGCAGCAGCGGCAGCCTGCCACGGTCCGAAGGCGATGATGTTATTCCGCTGGGCGGCTTCCGGGAGCAGTTCGCGTGTCTGCGCATCGGCGCGCAGCTCTGCATCCAAATGAAGATGGCGGACAAGGCGCTTGCGGGCGCGCGGATGGTTACGGATGACGTCGCGCAGGGATTCCGCTTCCTCCGGGGTGAGCGAATCATCCCTCAGGCGCTGGGCCAAGCGGTCGATCTCGTTGTCCTGATAGTTTTCTCTCATAGGAAATCGCTGGTGGCTTTGCCGAGCTTGCGGGAGATGCAGTCGAGGAGGAGGCCGTGGGCTTTCTCCAAAAGAAGATAGACGGCCCGGACGCTTTGCTTGTTGCGTTTGGCGATCTGGGCCACATCGAGATCGCGGTGGTAGCGGGAGCGGAGGACTTTTCGGAGTTTTTCCGGAAGATCGATCATACACTCCTTGAGGTTGCCGCGCATGTCGTCCTCGCAGGCCACGGAGACAGCTTCGTCGGCAAGACGGATGAGGTCGGCATCGTCGAGGGGGAGCGGAAGTCGCGCCTGCTTCCTGCGCCAGTTGAGCACGCAGTAACGGCCGACGGCCATGGCCCATACGGCGAAGTCGGTGCCTTCCTCAAACTGGTCGAATTTGCGCCAGAGGATCACGGAAACTTCCTGAAGGAGGTCTTCCGCTCCCTGGTGATTGTGAACGAGCGAGTATAGAAAGCCGTAAATCCGGTGGCGGTTCGCCATCAGAAGGGTCGAATACAGCTCTCCACGTTCGGTTTCACTCATACTGTCTCAGTTGCTTGTCGTCATGAGGGATATGTGCCGAACGCCGCCTTTCGTGCAGAGGAAAACGTGGTTGGAGACTTCTTTTTCTACAAAATCAGTTCTAGCAGGACATGTCCTTTGGGTGAAGTTCCGATTTTTACTCCTCCTGCCCGTTATCCTATGTCCACTGAGAGCCGGGGAAGTGGCGCTCACCGGGGAGGGAAAAAAGCTGGCGGAGGCGCACGCGTATCTTTTCGGTGAATACGGGGAATCGCACTCGCCGTCATTTTCCGGGAGAGAGGGGAGCAGGTCGATTTCCGGAATCACTCTGAAACTTGCTCCCGTCGATACGGAAGGGGATTTTGAGATCGCACTTCCGGCGGGGACGGGGCGGATCCTCGGATTTTTCCGCTACGTCGAATTGAGGGGGAGCGGTCTTGACGGGTTGGGTGAGCTGCAGCTCCTGCCGGTTGCTCCCGGTAGCGGGCTGAATGTCAGCACGCAGAACGGTTCGACGTATCGTGTGAAAGTTCCCGCCCTCGGTGCGGTCGGCGACGAAGGCGGGGGACTGGTTCTGAAAGGAAGCGGAAAGGCGCGGATCGAAGCGATCGATCTGGTTCCGTATGGAGGGGGGATTTCCGAAAAGTTCGATACCCTCCCGTTCCGGAACCTTGGCGACGAACAACCGTCCGTCCGCGTGGAGCTGGACGTGCGTCCGGACGAGACGCTTTCGATCTCCGGACACCGCACACTGGATAGAAAAAAATTCTTTCGCTACTACGGGCGGCCAGGATCGCTGCCGGATGCGTTGGAGCGCTGGGCGCTGGAACGAAATTTCACGCCGGGAAGGCAGATGCTGAAACTCTCGCCCGCGTTGGAGGAGGGGCATGGAAATCCGAAGAACATCATCCTCACGGAAGATCCTGAAAACCCCGGGAAGATCGCCCCTGGGTTTCTCGGAGAACTCAAACCGGACCAATACAAGAATCTTGGAAAGGTTTACCCGGATGACTTCGAATTCGCCATGTGCCTGAACGAATGGCCCACCTTCATGTCGCGCCAGCCCAACGGACGCGGTACGCCGCTGGTGGAAAGCTTCGATGACGCGGCCGGGCTGGTGGCGGATTACATCGACAAGGAAAAGGAATACTCCGGGCGCACGGCGAAGTGGTGGGAGGTGAAGAACGAGTCCACCATCGTCGCGGAGTGGGATTACCATTTTAAAAACGACAGGAATGGGAAGCCGTTCGACTCGTGGGGATTGCTCGCGGATTTCCACAACCGGGTGGCGGATGCGGTGCATGGGGTTTCCCCGGAGACGAAAGTAGGTGGGCCGGCCTCCGCGTGGATGCAGCTACAGGTGAACGATTTCGGGCTTTGGCGGGATCAGGCGCGGTTCATGGATCTTACGAAGGATGCTCTCGACTTTTACTCCCATCATTTTTACGAGGGTTCCCAGACCGTCGGGGCGGAGAGGAGATTGGGGGACGGGTATGAAAACTACCTTCTCGGCCGTCTGGAAGCCTTGCTCGATATGATACGTGCGCATGGGATCGCCACTTGGAACGTGAAACCGATCCTGATCACGGAATACGGGGCGCTGAACATTGGCAAAACGGAAGCGGATTACTGGCTGCGGCTGCGGAGCTACTCCGCGTATCTGACGAGACTGATGAAACGCCCGGATCAGGTTGATCTGGCGGTGCCGTTCGTTTTCATCGCCAGCCCATGGGATCCCACCAACGGCCATGCGGTTTTCGTTCCGAACGGGAAAGGGAAATACCATGATCTCAATTCCTATGATGTGACCCCGTGCGCGTATTTTTTCGATCTCTGGAGGGATTTCCAGGGCGTGTATGTGCCTGTCGCGAATGGCCATCGGAATTTGGAAGCGGTTGCGGTAAGAGACGGGAACGTCATCCGGGTGGCGCTCTCGAACATGTCTTCCACGCGGCTGGATGTGGATCTCGGGGAAGCTTTCGGAGAGGGAAAGGTAACGGAAAGCAGCCAACGCAGGCTCTACTGGCGGGATGGGAAGGTGCGATACGAGGAGGGTGCCGCAGTGGATACCCGTCACATTACGGTGGATGCGGAGGAGACGACCATTGTCACGCTTACGGTTTCAGGAGAGGTTGCTGCCAGCATGGTTGTGGAAACCAGGGATTACTTTTCGCCGGTTATTGCTTTGAAGGTGGAGGGTAACACTACCTTTCCCGTAGTGCTCCCGGAGGATAGGAAGAACATACGGTCGGCGTCCCTTCACATCGGCCTGCAACGTAGCGGCGGGCTTCCCGGGGATCTGGAAATTCTGGTGAATGGGAGTAAAATTCCCTTCGATACCCATTGGGGAGGAGGGCATGCGGAGTTTTTCTCGGACATCACATTGCCTGTTCCTGTGGGGATTCTTTCCAGGGAAAATACCGTGGAGGTTCGGACGGGTGCGGGAGGATTGACGGTTTCCTCGGCGCATGTGGAGGTACACGAGACACTGTCTGAATAGAAACAGTGGGATGAAAACTAAGGAGAAGCGTGCTTCCAGCCGCTGGCGGAGGACTGGCCCTTCGTTCTCGATTCTTCGCTAGCGGCGAGACGCGCACTTCTCCTTATTCGCGCCTCCGGATTGAGGCTATGAATGAAGTAGGGGGAATTCTCGTTCCTACATAGTAAGCGAAGTTGGCAGTAAAAAAGCCCCTGCCAATCGGATTGACAGGAGCTGTGAGCTGAACTTTTCAAGCCGTCGCTGATTACGCGCGACGGCGGCGAAGGAGTGCCATCGTACCGATGCAGCCGAGGAGAGCTGTTGAAGGCTCTGGAATGATATCCACGCTGAGGGAATCGATTGCGACTCCGCCTACGTTGGTTTGCCCTTGCGAGAAAATGAGGGTATATACTGTCGGTGCTGAGTAGAGCGCTGCGTTGGTGACTGTATATGTTCCTGTTGAAACGCCCGCAAAACTCGAGATGACACTGAATTCATTCATTGTCGCGGTTTTTGTGACACTGGTTGTCATCGTGTGAAATGCGGCGTCGATATCTATGGCATCGGTCACGTTCTGGCCACCCGCGCCGGTAATGGCGAACCTGCCCACATTTGGTCCTCCGCCATCACCTGAACCACGTAGCAAACCTCCAGCCTGAACACCGGCATTGCCGAGATCCGTGCTACTTGTGAGTCCGAGAAACATCAGAGCCGCGTATCAAATCCCGTAACAGCGGAACGCGTTTTCGGAATAGATACGCGTCCGGTCTTCTTCCGAAAGGTTATCGCCTAGCGTTCGGACGGTATCCGCCCAGTCCTTGTAGGAGGTTTTCAGGAGGCAGACGGGCCAGTCGGTGCCGAACATGACTTTTCCCGGGCCGAAGATTTCGAGGGTTTCCTGGAAGTAGGCGGCGATGGTTGCCGGGTCGCCTTGGCCATCGGGAAATTCCGTGAGGAGACCGGAGAATTTCACGCCGGTGAGGTTGTCGCGTTTGGCGAGTTCCTTCATGCCCTTTTTCCATCCTGGCTCGACGCGGCCGTTGCAGGCTTCGGGTTTGGCGATGTGGTTGAGGACGATGGGGAGGCCGGGTTGGCGATCAATGAGGCGGAGCGCGGCGGGGAGCTGGCGCTGGTAGACGAGGAGGTCGTAAGCGAGACCGTGGGAGGGGAGGAGGGAGAGGCCGCGGTGGAAGTCGTCGCGGGTGAAGTAGTCGTCGGGTTCGTCCTGGAGGACGTGGCGGACGGCTTTGAATTTGGGATGGTGAGAAAGCCTTTCCAGATGCTCCGAGACGTTTTCATCCACGAGCGGAATCCAGCCTACGACGGCTTTGATGAGATCGGATTGATCCGCGAGGGAGAGGAGGAAGTCGGATTCTTCGAGGGTTTGGCGGGCTTGGACTACGATGGTTCCGGTGACTCCGGATTCGGTGGTGGCGGCTTCCAGCTCGGGGAGGAGCTGGTCTTGGGCGAGGGGGGAGGGCTTTGGGATCCAAGGGTAGTCGGTCGCGGAATATTGCCAGAGGTGGTGGTGGGAGTCGAGCATGGGAAGAAGTGCCGAGTATCGAGTGCCGAGTGATCAGTGAAAGACTTGGGTTGTGGGCTGGGGTTGTGCAAAGGGGTTGAAAACCCCTTCTCCTTATTGGAAGAGCGGTTTCATGTGGCGGTCGAGGAGGTTCTCGGTTACGCAGCGGGAGACGGTTTCGCGGTTGTCTTCGAGAGCTTTCAGATAGGTTTCGCCGAGTTGGGCGGCGATTTTGAAGCCTACGTGGAGGAGCTGGCGGACGTTAGGATCGTAGGCGGGGTTGCTCTGATCGTGGCGGAGCGCACCGGTGAACTGCTCGCTTGTCCAGGCGTTGACCTGTTCTCCGGTAGGGAGTTTTGAGAAGTCGATATCAATGACGGTGGCGTAGGGTTCGCAAAGAGCTTCCTTTTTCTCCAGGGCGCGGGAGTAGATTTCCTTGGCGAGGGCGAGTCCGGTGCCGCCGGATTCCGCGAGGCCGATGACTTCCTCCAGCCAGTTGGTGCCGGCGGTCTTGATGTGGAGGCCGGCTCCGGTGCGGGCGATGGCGCGCTTGATGGCAGGGTAGATGGAGAATTTGTCGGAGCCCGAGTGGACGGAGAGTTTGAGGCTGGCGGGGAGGCCGTAGTTTTTGACGGCGTGGGCGATGACGGCGAGGTCGTCGTTGAATTCCTTTTCGAACCGGGTGACGTCGCCTACGTAATCGACTCCTTTGTTGAAGCGTCCGGTGAATTTCGGAGCGATGGTCTGGATGGGAATTCCCTGATCGGCCAGGGCGGCCAGGATGATGAGGAGCTCGGGTGGGGTCTGGGGGCTGTCGGTTTCATCCATGGATACTTCCGTAACGAAGTTTTCTCCTTTTACTGAGACGATGTGATCGTAGATGGCCTTTGCTTTGACGGTGGCTTTGAGGAACTGGTTGGCGGTTTTCCCTACCAGGCTCCTGGTAATTTCCAAGGGTGCTTCGATGCCTTCGATCTGGATTTTCCCGATGAGTTCCGGGTGGCGTTCGATGAAGGCGGTGACTTCTTCCGGGTCTGCGGGGGTGCCGATATCGTCGGCTACGTCGAGGGTGAAGAAGTCGCAGGGAGCGATGAAGCGATCCACTGTGGAGAGGTTGATGTGGTCGGCATCCAGGAGGTAGGGGCCGGTCCAGGCCAGGTCTTTGACCGCGGCATCCGCTGCGTCGCGGGTGGACTGGGGCTGGGAGCCGATGATGTCGTGCTCGCGGTTGGATTTGTTCCAGACAGGGCAGATATCGATGCCGAGTTCTTTGGCTGCGATGAAGGCTTGGAGCTGGGCATGTGCGCCATGTGCGAAACGATCGCCGACGCCGAAGGTGAATTTAGGACAGGTTTTCATGGGAAGAGATTGGGGATTGGGGATTGTGGATTGTGGATTGTGGATTGTGGATAGATTCGGGTTGCGGGGAAGAGAACCACAATGGGAGCGGATGGACGCGGGTCGGATTCTCTGGCTTGGGTTCTCCAGTTTTAATTGAAAGTTGAATTTTGAGATTTGAATTTTTGAAACTTAGCGGACTTCGATGATTGCTTTGATCGCCCCTAGGTTGGGATCGGTGAATTGGTCGAATTTGGTCGGGACTTCCTCGAAGCCGATGCGGTGGGTGATCCAGATGTCGGTGTTGATTTTGCCTTGGCGGATGAGGTTGATGATTTCCGGGAAATCCGTGGGCAGGGCGTTTCGAGATGCCAGGAGGGTGAGTTCGCGGCGGTGGAAAACCGGGGCGTGCGGGAAGGTGAGGTCCGAGGTGGTGATGCCGACATAGACGACGCGGCCGGTGAAGGCGGCGTAATCGAAACAGGTGGACATGGAGCGGGGGGAGCCGGTGGCGTCGATGATGACGTCGGCGAGGTTTCCGTCTGTCATTTTTTCGAGATCGGCGAGGTGGGAGCCGTCGGCTTTTGCCTGGATTCCGTTTTTGATTCCGAGATTTTCCGCGCAGAAATCGAGACGTCCTTGGACCATGTCCATGACGATCACTTTCACTCCGTCCATGAGTTTCAGGAACTCAAGACAAGCGAGGCCGATGGGGCCGGCGCCGATGACGAGCACGGTTTCTCCGGGTTTCGGGTTGCCGCGTTGGACTGCGTGGTAGCCGATGGCGAGGGTCTCGACGAGGGCGAGCTGGTCGTAGGTGAGGTCGTTTCCCGGGTGGAGTTTTCGGGCGGGGACGGTGAACGTGCCTTGGCGGAGGCCGCCGTTGTTGTGGACGCCGATGACCTGGACTCCGGGGCAGCAGTTGAGCGCGCCTTTTTTGGAGGTGGGGGATTCGGGATCGTTTACGTATGGCTCCAACGAGCATTTGTCGCCGGGTTTTACGTTGGTGACGCCCGCGCCGACGGCTACGACTTCCAGGCCGAGTTCGTGGCCGGGGGTGCGGGGGTAGGCGAAGAAGGGGAATTTCCCGAGGTAGCAGGCGAGATCGGTTCCGCAGATGCCCATGCGATGGGTGCGGACGACGGCTTGGCCGGGGGCTGGGTTGGATTCATCGGGACGGTCGATGAGGTTGATTTCCTTTGGGGAGGTGAATTCGATTGCTTGCATGGTGAAGTGAAAAGTGACGAGTGATCAGTGAGAAGTGGAAGACTTGGGTTGTGGTTGCCGGCTGGAAGCACGGCTTTCCTTAGTTGTTTTCCGGGAGTCCCTCGTTGTGGCCTAGGTCCTTTACAGGGGCGAAGATGGCGAGGACTCTTTCCATGAGTTCGCGGTCGATGGGGGCGGCGAGCCACTCTGCCCACTTGGCGATGTTCTTCGGGTTCGCGGAGCCGGCTACGGTGGTGGCGATGCCGGGGTGTTCGCAGGAGAACTGGACGGCGAGTTGGGCGATATCGACTCCGTTGTCCGCGCAGAGTTTCGCGGCGTCGCGGGCGGCTTGTTTGACTTCTTCGGGTTCCTTGAGCCACTCGGGGAGTTCGGCGTTGGTGAGGAGGCGGGCGGAGAAGGGGCCGGCGTTCATAGCACCGATGTTTTTCGCCTGGAGGCGTGGCAGGATTTCGGTGGCGAAGGAGGTGTTCTGGAGGGTATAGCGGTTGTAGCTGAGGACGCAGTCGATCTGGTCCTCGACGTGGTCGAGGACGTCGTTGAAGGTTTTGATGGGGTAGCAGGAGAAGCCGATGGCACGGACTTTTCCCTGCTCCTTGAGTTTGATGAGGGCTGGGATGGTCTCGTTCCAGATCTGCTCGAGCGGGACGAATTCGACATCGTGGAGGAGGAGGATGTCGAGGTGGTCGGTTTTGAGACGCTGGAGGGAGATGTGGGCGGATTCCTCAACACGTTTCGCGGAAAAATCGAAATGCACGTCGGAGTAGCGTCCGAGTTTGGAGCCGAGGATATAGGAATCGCGGGGAATTCCTTTGAGTCCGAGCCCGAGCATGATTTCCGACATTCCGCGCCCGTAGAAGGGGGAGGTGTCGATGAAGTTCATGCCCAGATCGAGGGCGGTTTTGGTGGAGAGCATGGCCTCCTCCATGGTAATGGAGCGGAATTCCGCGCCGAGCGAGGAGGCTCCGAAAGAGAGGACGGGGAGGTCGATGCCGGTTTTGCCTAGGGGTCGGGTTTTCATGGTAAATGCTGAGAAGCTGAAATTAGATGAAGCTGCGGATGGATTTGATTGTTTGTTCGGCGGCTGTTTTGGCGTCGGGGAGGGGGAAGATTTCGGCGGAGAGGTGGCCGGTGTAGTTGATATCGCGGAGTGCCTGGATGATGGGGGCGGGATCGGTGTGGGCGTGGCCCATGGCCTGGCGGTTGGAATCCGCGTAGTGGATGTGGCCGATGTGCTTTCCTTCTGCGTGGATGGCTTTGGCGAGGTTGCTTTCCTCGATGTTCATGTGGAAGAGATCGGCGAGGAGGACAACGTTTTCGATTTCGTGTGCCTCGATGAATTTCGCGCCATCTTCGATGCGGTTGATGAGGTTGGTCTCGTAGCGGTTGAGAGGCTCGTAGATGAAAGGGACGTTGAATTTCGCGGCGGTTCTACCGGCGATGATGAGGGCTTCGGAAAGCCATTCCAGGGCTTGTTCTTTGCTGACTTCTCCGCCGTGTTTTCCCTGCATGGAGCCGAGGATGGCGGGTGCGCCAAGCTGTCCGCCGAAGACGATCATCCGTTCGATGAAGTCGATCGCTTCGACGCGTTTGTCGAGGGAGGGATCGGTGAGCGAGAGACCGTATTTCACCATGCCCGCACCGGTGCCGACTGCGGCGATGCCGAGTCCGTTTCTTTCGGAAAGTGCTTTCACTTCCTGTATGGAAACGTGGTCGGGGCCGGGGAAGAAGAGTTCGACATCGTCGTAACCGGTTTCCTTGGCGAGGGCGAAGGATTCGGCGAGTGGGGCGTGGAATACGAAGGGACCTGCGGCGGCTTCGGGGACTTGGGAGATGGTGATGGCGGTGCGCATAAACTTTAAATTTTAAACTTTAAATCTCAATGAAGACTTGGGGCTGGAGGAAGAGAACCACGGATGGACGCGGATAGCATTCCTTTGGCTGTGGTTGTGGTTTTTTCACTGCAGGGACGCGGAGGTCGCGGAGGTCGCGGAGGAAACGGAGGGAACGGAGGGAACGGAGGGAACGGAGGGAACGCGGAGGGAACGCGGAGGTTTGAGGTTTGAGGTTTGAGGTTTGAGGTTTGAGGTTTGAGGTTTGAGGTTTGAGGTTTCAGACGGATTCGAGGATGATGTTGCCGTAGGCGGTGGTGTCTCCGGTGCGGATGAGGCCGATGGCGTTTGGGACTTGTTTTTTGAGGTCGTTGTGGGCGGGGCGTTCGATGACGACGTCGGGGATTTCCTGGAAGGAGGTGTTGTAGGCTTTGACGGTTTCCTCGGGGTTGGTGGATAGGAATTCCTCCGCCTGGATGATGCGTCCGATTTTGAAATTGGGTTTCAGGAGTTCGAGAACCTGGAGGATGGTGGGGACACCGCGGGTGAGGGAGATATCCACGGTTTCGATTTCCGGCCAGTAGGGAAAAGCCCAATCGGCGATGACGAGGGTGTTGGTGTGACGCACTCGGGCGAGTAGGTTGAGGATGTCTGGATTGAGGATTCCGGTCTGGAGCATGGCTTGGTTTGTTGTCGAAAGTTGTCATACAGCTTTTTGGGAGGTTGTCATACAGATTTTTTATAAATCTTCTGGAGAACTTGTCGGCGGCAGGGCAAATTTCAGGCTGTGTCGCAGAGGAGCCGGGAAATTATCGACGAAATCGAAGGGGAGATTCTCACCGGGAAAATTTCTCCGGGAGTGCGTCTGCCGTCCGAGGAAAAGCTATGCGAGAGGTTCGGGGCGAGCAGGACGGTGATCCGTGAGGCGCTTCAGCAGATGCGTGGAAAGGGTCTGTTGCGGACTACGAAGGGGAGTGGGACATACATCGCGGATCCCAGTTTGGATTTTCTTTCGACTGCGATGGAGGCATATGCATCGCTGGTGGTGGAGGCGGGTTTCGACGAGTTGATCGATTTCCGGATCCTGATTGAGACGGAATGCGCGCGGATGGCGGCGACGAATGCCGGGGAGGGTGTGCTCAGAGAACTTCGGGCGGTTCTAGACAGGATGGAAAAGGTGAAAGGTGTGCGGGCGAAGTTCAGCAAGGCGGATATCGCTTTCCATCTGGTGATCGCGAAGGGATCGGGGAACCGGATTTATGCGGGTGTGTTAGGCGCGATGGAACGGCGGATTATCGATTACGCGCAGACGAACCGCGGGGATAGCGACTGGTATTCCGGGGTGATTGAAGCGCATCGGGAGATTGTGGATGCGATCGCGCGAGGGCAGCCCGACAAGGCGGCGGAGGCGATGCGGCGGCATCTTGTTTCCTCGAAACGCCACTTCCTGGATCTGGAGGTAGGCTAGGGAGAAATCCACACGCCCTCACGCCCACACGCCGGCTGAAGCCAGCGTTCCATTTCACAGCCCGTGCTCGGCTTTTACCTTCTCGATTTCCTCGGTGAGGGAAGACCAGCGGGTGTAGGCGAGATCCAGGGCGGTGGTGATTTTCTCGACGGCGTTGGTGGTCTGGCGGAGCTTGCCGGAGTCTCCGGAAACTTCCTCGCTGGAGAGAGCGGTGGTGAGGGTGGCCTGGGCTGCTTCCTGCTCGGCGATCTTCGCTTCGAGGGTTGCGAGTTCCTGTTCGAGGGGGGTAAGGATTTTCGTTTTCGCTTCGCGTGCCTGTGCTGCGAGGCGGCGTTGTTCCTTCTTGTTCACCCCGGGAGAGGACTCTTGTTTCGGGGCTTCCTTCTTTACCTCGGCATCCGCGGTGGTGGCGGGGGGCTTGCGGGTCGGGGTGGTGCCGGAGGATTTTTCCTCGGCTTTTTTATCGAGATAGTAGGCGATGTTCCCGTGGAAAAGACGCGGCTCTTCACCGGGGCGGAATTCGAGGGTTTTCGTGACGAGTTCGTCGAGGAAATCGCGGTTGTGGGAGACGATCATGACGCTGCCCGGGTAGTCGAGCAGGGCGCGCTGGAGCACGCCTTGGGACTGCATGTCGAGGTGGTTCGTCGGCTCGTCGAGGATGAGGAAATTCGCCGGTTTCAGCAACATGCAGGTAAGTGCGACACGGGATCGCTCGCCGCCGGAAAGGACTCCGATCTTTTTGAAGACATCGTCACCCGTGAAAAGGAAGCAGCCGAGTATGTTCCGCACCTGCGGCATGGCATCACGTGAAGCCACGGCCTGCACGGTTTCCAGGATGGTGAGATCCGGGTCGAGTTCGTCCGCGTGGTTCTGGGAGAAAAAGGAAGGGGCGACCTTGTGGCCGAGCTCGACCTCGCCGGAATCCGCTTCTTCCTGTTTCGTGACGAGGCGGCAGAAGGTGGATTTGCCAGCTCCGTTGGGGCCGACGATGGCGAATTTCTCGCCCTTGTTGATCTCGAAATCGAAGCCGTTGAAAATCTGGAGCGGTCCGTAGGCTTTCGATACGTTTTCGATTTTCGCGACCGTATGGCCGGAGTTCGGAGGAGGTGGGAATTTGAAATTCATCACCGCGTCGTCCTGTTCCGGCTTCGGGATGCGGACGACTTTCGCGAGAAGTTTGATACGCGATTGGACGAGGGTCGCCTTGTTCGCTGAGGCACGGAAGCGGTCGATGAAGCGCTGGCTCTCGGCGATCTCGCGTGCTTGGGCGGTGTATTGCTTGAGCTGGATTTCCTTCCGCAGGACGGACTCGCGTTCGAAGTAGGAGAAGTTTCCGGCGTATTCTTCCGCCCGTCCGTGGGCGAAGGCGATGGTGCGTGTGCAAAGGGTGTCGAGCAGGGCGCGGTCGTGGGAAATGAGGAGGATGGCCCCGGGGTAGTTGACCAGATATTGCTCGACCCAGATCTGCGTTTCGATATCGAGGTGGTTGGTCGGCTCGTCGAGCAGGAGGACTTCGGGTTGCTGCAGAAACAGCTTGGCCATCGCGATGCGCATCTGCCACCCCCCAGAGAACTCGGAGCAATCGCGCTTGAAATCCTTTTCGCTGAAACCGAGGCCCTTGAGGACGGATTCGATCTTCGGCTTCATGAGTTCGGGATCGTTCGCGTAGAGCTTCAGCTCCAGTTCGCCGATTTCTTCCAGAAGGTCGCCGTAGGGGGAGGAGCGCGGATCCATTTTCACCAGTTCATCGGAAAGGCGGTCCACCTTTTCCTTGATCCTCATGATTTCGCCGAATGCCGATTGTGTTTCCTGCCAGAGAGTGCGGCCTTTCACGTGGATTCCTTCCTGCGGGAGGTAGCCGATTTTCGTCCCTTTCGGAGCGCTGATCAGACCACCGGAGGGAGGGATGATCCCGGCGACGCATTTCATGAGCGTGGACTTTCCCGCCCCGTTGTGGCCCGCGAAGGCGATGCGCTCGCGGGGCTGGACGGAGAAGGAGAGGTTGCTGAAGAGGACGCGTGGGCCGAATTCGACGCGGAGTGATTGAACGGAAATCATGGACGCCGGGAGGTTGCACAGGCTCGGGCGGAGGTCAAGCAGCGGGACACGGGAGAAAACTCGAGATTTGACGGGGCATCTGTAAAACGGCTTTCTGCAAGCAGTATGAAACAAGCTGTCCTCCTCTCATTCATCCTTACCGGCTTCGCGACTGCGGAAAATGCATACAGAACCGAAGCGTGTGCGGCGATTCTGGAAGTCCCGGATGACTGGAAGTCGGACAATCTGGGGCCAGGTGCTTCGACCGTGCCTTTTCTCGATCAGCGGGCAGGTGGTTCTCCGCGAAGGATTCACTTCCACGTTCCGAAAATCCAGGCGGGATCTCTCGAAATCGCGATGAACGGAGAGCTGGATAGGATCGGAGAGAGGAGTCCCGGTTCGCTCGCGACCAGGGAGTTTTTGCATGATGTCCGCAAGCTGAAGACGCGCTCTGGGATCGACGGGCTGATGGCTCGCTTTTCCACGGAAAATGCCGACGGGCTCCACTTTTGGATCAACAAATTTTATTTCAAGGATTCAGAGGGGAGAATTTCAGTCGCTTGCATCCACACATACGGCGACGAAGCGCTCTCGGACAAGTTTGAGGCCATCGTAATGGACGGGCTTTCACTTGCTGAATGAGGGACGTTACTTGCCCGACACAGATTGCGGATTTTTTCCCATCAGACTCTTGCGGGTTCCAGAGGGAAGGGATAGAACGGACTTTCCCCCGGAAACTCCGGAACAATCAAACCAATCAAGAAAACCCCAGTAATGTCCGACTTTCAGACCGTCTCCCGCGAAGCCCACGACAACCTAGTGATCGCAGCCTACAAGTCCCGCGGATTCTCGGAAGAGGAAGCCGTGCTCGGGACGAAACTGGCGGGTGAGGCTGCCCGGCACGGGATCCGCACCCACCATGCGCTCAAGGCCCTCCACCTCGATCATTTGTTCGGATCGGCCATCGGCGGTTGCGTGCCCGGCGCGGAAATCGAGGTTCTGGACTCCCGGTTCCCTGCGTCGGAAATCTGGAACGCGAACAAAAAACTAGGTCAGGCTGTGGCTTACCAAGCCATCGACCGGGCGATCGAACTCGCGGATCAGTATGGCATCGCCCAGATCGCGGTGGACAACACCTTCCATTATCTCTGGGGCGGCGGCTACGTGATGGAGGCGGCGGAGAGGGGCTATTTCGCATATACGAACTGCACTTCCACGCTTGCCGAGGTGGTTCCATTCGGCGGGAAATTTCCTACCCTCGGCACCAATCCCCATTCCTGGGGCATCCCTTCGCAGGAAGCGAACGGCTTCCCCATCGTGATGGACTGGGCGACCTCGACCGTGGCGATGGGCCGCGTGCAGGCGCTGAAACGCGAGGGCAAACAACTTCCTCCGGGCGCGGCCGTGGACAAGAACGGTCAGCCGACCACTGACCCGAACGAAGTTTCCGCGCTCCTGCCCTTCGGCGGCCACAAAGGCTACGGGATGTCTCTTCTGAATGAAATTTTCGGGGGTCTGATCGGTGGATCCATCCCGACCATCCGGGGACGAGAAATTGCGGACAAGGAGGAGAAAACCACGACCGCTTTCTATTTCCATGTGATCCATCCCGAAGCGCTTTCCGGAAGAAATTTCGCGAAGGGCCGCACCCAGATCGAGAATCTCAAAGCGGTGCTCGACGACATACTCGGCCACGGAAACGACAGTGCGATGCTTCCGGGAGAAATCGAGGCGAAGGCCCGCAAGGCATCCGACGAGGCTGGCGGATTGCACTTCACCCCGGCGGAGATCGCGGAGTTCAACGAACTGGCACGCGAGCTTGGCGTAGCGGAGCTTGAAGGAAAATAAACCTCATAGCGTCACCTCGGTGCCGATTCCACCGTCGGTGAAAATTTCGAGCAGTAGAGCATGGGGGAGACGACCATCGACGAAGTGGACCTTCCTTACTCCGGCGTGCAGCGCGTCGATGGCGGAGCGGATTTTCGGGATCATTCCTCCGGAGATCGTGCCGTCTGCGATGAGCGCGTTGGCTTTCGCCGTGTCGATGGATTTGATGAGTGTGGAGGGATCTTTCGGATCGGCAAGCAGGCCCGGGACATCGGATAAATAGACCAGCTTCGAGACGCGCAGTTCCTTCGCGAGGGCGGCGGCGGCGAGATCCGCGTTGATATTGAGCGGTCTGCCGGTGGCCAGCTCTGAGGCGAGCGGCGAAATGACCGGCACGATCCCGGCTTTGTGGGCGGTGTCCATGTTGGTGAGTTGGCAGCCGACGACTTCGCCGACTCTGCCCAGATCCACGGGGTTCCCGTCTTTGTCGAAATTCTTGATCTTTTCTCCCAGGAAAATATCCGTGCCGGGGATGCCGATGGCTTTCCCGCCGAAGTCCCGGATCATACGGACGAGGCCGGGATTGATCTCGGAGGAAAGCACCCGGGAAACGATATCGATCGCTTCGTCAGTAGTGACGCGGAAGCCGTTGACGAAGTTCGCCTCGAGTCCTGATTTCTCCATGGCGGCGGAGATGGCCTTTCCGCCGCCGTGGACGACGACCGGGTTGATGCCGGCCACTTCCAGGAAGGTGATATCCCGCATTACGTTTGCGACAAGGCCGGGGTCTTCCATGGCAGAGCCTCCCATCTTGATGAGTATCGTTTTTGATCGGAAGGCTTGGAGATAGGGCAGGGCTTCGATGAGGGCGTTTGCTTTTTCTGCAGGATTCATAGGTCTGAAGTCAGTTAGGTTCCACTGTTCGGAATGACCTCCGGTTGGCAATGACCGATTTCCAGGAAATTTCGGGAAAGGTTGTTTTGTCGGGTTGTTCACCGCCTATTTTCTACGGGACTTTTTCCGCGGACCTTTTCCGAGCGGGCTTCTTTCCGGTCGTTGTTTTCTTGGCCGTAGCTTTTTTGGCCGCGGTTTTGTTCGTTGGCCGTGAAGGTTCTTCCGTTTTCTGAACCGCTGGTTTGATCGGTTCGGTCGCAGCAGCCGGTTCCACCGGCTTGTCGGGTAATGTGTGTCGGGCCGTTTCAGGAGCTGCTTTTCTCGATGGACTCCCAGGTTCCGGAGGTGGTTCCGGTGCGGGGGGGGATTCGGAAACGGGGAACTCCGCAGGGTCTTTCGCAAGTGGCTCCAGTGTCTTGGTTGCTTCGACAAGCGGCTCCGCTTCTTCGATCACATTCTGCTGGGAGGTTTTCGAGCCGGTATTTCCTCCGGCGAGTAAGAGGCCGGGAAGAATGCCGACCAGCAAGGCTCCGGTAGGTGGCCAGACGCCGGCAAACGATGCCAGGATGAAGTGCGAGACCAACAAGAGAACGGCTACCGCGAGAAGAGGAAGTCTCCCACCTAGCCTCGGATAGTTGCCGAATCCGAAGATCAGGCTGATGAGAGATGCGATGTACAGAAGCTCCGGGATTTTTCCAACACGCTCGAAAGTTGACGCGCGCGAGCTTGAACCTGGATCTGATAGTGTGGCGACGGTCTGGACGAGGCTTTCGGAAAACTGCGCGGTCGCAGGATCCACGGCGGAGAGTGCGTTCCGGATAATGACGGGTGAGGAGCGTTTGTTTCCCAGAAATTCGTCAGGTGCGTCGATGAGAACCTGAGCGGGAATCGGATCGGCGCTGTCGGAACCGACAGGATCGAACGTGAGTCTTCCGAAGCCGTCGACGGGAATGTACGGGCCGTTTTTCCCCATCGATATGTATTCGCCCAGGCGAACGGTGATCTCGCCCGGCGGGACTTGGAAATGATTCAATGCGGCCAGGAGATAGAAAGAGGGCACTGCGAAATCCTCGCCTTCCCAGCGGGCCAGGAGATGCGGATGCGGCGATTCGGGTTCGGACTCCAATCGGGTGAATGCCGCGAGCGATGTCCTGTTGCCCAGAACCACATCGGGAATCGGGACGTGATTCACGATGGGGAGCGCCGAGGTGTCACCGTGGATTTCAACGAGTGGAATCGCGCTTCTCCGGAAGGCGGGAGGAGCCGGTGAGGGGACGGGATTTCGCGAAAGCGGGGCGGCGGTGATCATGTGGGGGAACGAGTCCAGCTGCAAGTCAAGCGCCATGAGGGCGATGGTGTCGGGATCGGTCCAAGCGAGCGGCACGGAGATCGCCACGGAGTCACGACCGAGCCGCCGGATGTTTTTCAGGATGATGGCGAAATCGATGGGCGAGGGGGGGCTGGCCTGGAAGACGTTTTCGGGATCATCCGTAATCGTGACATCTGGAGGGAATTCCGAGGGTTGCTCGGGAGTCACGGAAAGTGTGCGGAGGACGTAGGGAGTTTCCGGTCCACCCCCGCCAGTCACGAAAAACGGAGGATTGGCGAATGTGCGAGCGGTGAGGGTGAAGAATGCCCGGTCAGACAGCTGATCCGGGAGAAAAAACCAGGTTAGTAGGCCCGCTGCCATGCAGAGGAAAACAGTGAGGTAGCGGCGGGTCATCGGGAACGCGAGTGTATCGATTGGCGGGGAGGATGCAATTTGAGAGATGGACCGATATCCGCTTCCAATTCAGAGACGGTGCCACCTTGCTCGGGCTTGGCAGGTCATCCGATCGCTTTCAGGATTTTTTTGGTCACTTCATCAGGAGTTCCATCGGTGGGGATCACTTTCGCGAATGGTTCAGCAGCGAGAGAGAGAAAAATTTCACGGCAGCGGGCGAGATTGGAGCGCTGCTCGAACTCATTGGCGGTATCCCCTCGTGAGCCGATGCGGGATATGGCGGAATCCACGTCCAGGTCCAGGATCAGGAGCAGGTCAGGGACGGGAGCGAAACCTTCGTTGCGTTTTCTGATTTCCGTAGGATCGAATCCGCGGGCGCCCTGATAGGCCATGGTTGAGAAATAGTATCTGTCGAGGATCACGATTTCGCCAGCGGCCAGTGCGGGAGCGATTTTCTCCTCCACGTGCTGCCTTCGGTCTTTGAGAAACGTTTCGAGTTCCTCCTCGGGAGAGAGGCGTCCGGTCTCGGCGGAATTGCGGAGCAGGGTGCCCCACGGGCCGTCGGTGGGTTCGCGGGAAAGGACGACGGCTCGCCCCTCTGATATGAAATGGTCGGCGAGACGGCGGGCCTGGGTGGATTTTCCGGTGCCGTCGATGCCTTCGATTACTATGAGCATGGTAGATGTGGTGCCGAGTGAGAAGTGAGAAGTGAGAAGTGGAAGATTCTATAGATAACGGTTTCCGAGGTGTTCCAGGTAATGTTCGGTGGTGGGTAATTTGCCTGTGGCGTGTTCGATGAGGTGGGAGGGGTTGTGGACCGCTCCGTGGGAATGCACGTTTTCCCTGAGCCATTTCAGGAGGGGCGTGTAGTCGGCGGCGGCGGTCGCTTTCTTTACCTCCGGCTCGGAGGTGGCGGCTCGAAAAAGCTGGGCGGCGTTGATATTGCCGAGCGTGTAGGTAGGAAAGTATCCGATGCCGCCCATCGACCAGTGGATGTCCTGAAGGCAACCGTGGGCATCGTCCTCCGGTGTGAAACCGAAGGATTTTTGGAAGAGGTCCGCCCACGTTGCGGGGACTTGGGCGACAGTGATTTCCCTGTTCAGGAGCATGCGCTCGATCTGGAAGCGCAAGATGATGTGAAGGTCGTAGGTGGCTTCGTCCGCCTCCACCCGGATGGGAGAAAACTCGGCCCGGTGGATGTATTGTAGAAACTTCTCGACGGGGAAGTCTTTGAGTTGGGAGAAATGCTGTCGGGCGATCGGGTAGAATTTTTCCCAGAACTCCGGAGAGCGACCCACCTGGTTCTCCCAGAGTCGGGATTGAGATTCGTGGATACCGAGAGAAACGGCGGAGCCGGACGGGAGGCCGAAGTCTTCCGGTGGGAGGCCTTGCTCATACATTCCGTGGCCCGCCTCGTGCATAACTCCGAAAAGGGATGATGTGAAATCACTCGTTTCGTAGCGAGTCGTGAGCCGGATGTCCTTGGGACCCAGGGTAGTGCAGAACGGGTGGGTGGTGGTGTCGATCCGCCCATGATGGAAATCGAATCCGATCTCAGCAGCGACGATGGCGTTGAAAGTCTCCTGAGCTGCGACCGGGTAAGGACCGGGCGGTAGCTCGGGTGCCAGCTCCTTTGTTTTGGCGACCGCTTGAGCCGAAAGGGGAGCGAGATTTTCCCGGAGGGTATCGAAGAGAGACGCGATGGCTGCTGTGGAAGTGCCCCGTTCATATCCTTCGAGCAAAGCATCGTAAGGTTCGTTCTTGAATCCCCAGAGCTCGGCTCTCTCGAGGGCGAAATCCAGCAGGTTCTGAAGGTGTGGAGCGAAGATGGAGTAGTCGGACGCTTTCCGCGCCGCGATCCAGGCATGGTGAGCGGCTGATTGGGCGGAGGACTCTCGAGCGACGAGGTCGGTCGGGATTTTCACCGAACGGTCCGACTCACGTCGGAGCTTCGCGCAGATTGGCGGAAAGTGTGATGTCTTCGCCATCGTCCTCCGATTCCGCCTTCGCGAGGGCATCAAGGTAGGCCTGGGTAGTGGAAAGCTCGTGGGCGTGGGCGGCGAGATAAGAAAGCTGCTCGGCGCGGTGATCCGCGGAGCCGGAGGGCAGGTAGGTTTCCTGATCCCACGAGAGGATGGCTCCCGTTGAATTGATAAGTGCGATCTGGCGGACGCGGTCGAAAATTTCCATAGAGGGAGGATGGACGCGCGATGGCGGCTGGCCAATCTTGAAGGTGGAAAATTTGCTTAATCGTAAATGTCACGGCGGTGGCCGATTTTTACAACGAGGACGATCAGTTCAGAGTCTTCGAGTTTGCAGATCACGCCGTAGCCATCGACGCGGTAACGCCAGAGGCCGGATAAATCGGCTTTGAGTGGTTTTCCGAATTTCGTGGGACCGTCGCAGCCGGTGATGCGAGAATCGAGGAATTTGAAAATCCGTTTGGCTGGCTCTTTGCCCAGCTTTCCTAGCTGCTTGAGAGCTTTGGGATCGACTTTATAGTCCCAACTCACGCTTTGCCTCCGCTGGCGTGTATGCGATTCCCGTTTTCCGGTATTCCTCCAATGCCTCCATGCCATCGTAGTAATCCTCAAGATCCTCGATGCGTTCGATGATGGCTAGGCGAGCTTCTTCGCTGGCCGTGCTGCCGGATTTCTCGGCGAGTTTGACGAGGAGCTCTTCGAGTTCGGGTTTCAAATCGATGGCTAGCATTGGGGGATGGTAGTGGGGAAACTTCGATCAATCAAGACGCAAAAAAGCCGGGCAGGATGGACCTGCCCGGCTTTGGGAGAGCGGGGGACGACCGAAGATCGCCCCCACTTGAATTACATCATGCCGCCCATGCCGCCGTGGTCGTGGCCATGGCCGCCGCCGCCGGCTTCTTCCTTCTCGGGAAGATCGGTGATGACCGCTTCGGTGGTGAGGAGGAGTCCGGAAATGGACGCCGCGTTCTGCAGGGCGGAACGGGTGACCTTGGTCGGATCCACCACGCCGGAGGCGATGAGATCTTCGTAAGTGTCGGTCGCGACGTTGTAGCCGTGGCCTTCCTTGTTGGTCTTGACGTTCTCGACGATGAGGGCGCCTTCGCGGCCTGCGTTCGCGGCAAGCTGACGGAGAGGAGCTTCGACCGCTTTCGCGACGATGCCCATGCCGGTTTTCTCGTCGAGGCTGGATGCCACGGAGAGGTAATCGCCTTTCTCACACGCTGCGAGAGCACGGAGAAGGGCGGTGCCACCTCCGGGAACGATGCCTTCCTCGACAGCCGCGCGGGTTGCGTGGAGGGCGTCTTCGACGCGGGCTTTCTTCTCTTTCATCTCGGTTTCGGTAGCAGCACCGACGTTGATGACGGCTACGCCACCTGCGAGTTTCGCAAGACGCTCCTGGAGTTTCTCCTGATCGTAGTCGGAGGTGGTTTCCTCGATCTGACGACGGATTTGGTTCACGCGGCCGGTGATGGCTTCGGAAGTGCCGCCGCCTTCGACGATGACGGTGGACTCTTTGCTGATGGTGAGGCGCTTGGCTTCGCCTAGATCGCTGAGTTCAACGGACTCCAGCTTGATGCCGAGGTCTTCCGTGATGACGCGGCCACCGGTGAGGATGGCGATGTCTTCGAGCATGGCCTTGCGGCGGTCGCCGAAACCAGGTGCCTTGACAGCAGCGATGTTGAGGATGCCGCGGAGCTTGTTGACCACGAGGGTCGCAAGTGCTTCGCCATCGACGTCTTCCGCGATGATGATGAGCGGCTTGCCGGACTTGGCGACCTTCTCAAGGAGAGGAAGCATGTCTTTGAGCGAGCTGATCTTCTTCTCGTGGATGAGGATGAGGGCGTCTTCGAAGGAAGCCTCCATGGACTCCGGATCGGTGACGAAATACGGGCTGAGGTAGCCTTTGTCGAACTGCATGCCTTCGACAACGTCGAGGGTGGTTTCGATTCCTTTTGCTTCCTCAACGGTGATGGTGCCGTCCTTGCCGACCTTGTCCATTGCCTCGGCGATGATGCCGCCGATTTCCTGATCCCAGTTGGCGGAAACGGTTGCGACCTGCGCGATTTCCTTGGTGTCGGAGACGGCCTTGGAAATGTTCTTCAGTTCGGCGACGAGAGCCTCGGTGGCTTTCATGATGCCGCGCTGGAGCGAGATCGGGTTTGCACCGGCGGTGACGTTGCGAAGGCCTTCCTTGTAGATGGCTTCGGCAAGGACGGTAGCCGTAGTGGTTCCGTCACCTGCGATGTCGGATGTCTTGGAGGAAACCTCACGGATGAGCTGTGCGCCCATGTTTTCGTAAGGGCACTCGAGTTCGATTTCCTTGGCGACGGAGACACCGTCCTTGGTGATCGTCGGGGAACCGAATTTCTTGTCGAGGATGACGTTGCGTCCGGCTGGTCCGAGGGTTGCCTTGACGGCGCGTGCGAGTTTTTCAACACCGCGCAGGAGTGCCTGGCGTGCTGCTTCGTCGAATAGTAGTTGTTTAGCCATAATTTCTATATAAGTTTGTTAGTTTTCAGTGGTCGGTTTTCAGAAGGAGTCAATTAGCTGACGATTCCGAGGATGTCGGACTCGGACAGGATGAGGACTTCCTCACCGTCGAGTTTGACTTCGGTGCCGCCGTATTTGGAGATGAGAACCTTGTCGCCGACTGCTACGGAGAACTCGATGTCCTTGCCGTTTTCGTCTTTGCCGCCGGTTCCGAGTGCGAGGACTTCAGCCTCTTGTGGTTTTTCTTTCGCGGTGTCAGGAAGAACGATTCCGCCTGCGCTGATTGCGTCCGCTTCGAGACGTTTTACGAGGACGCGTTGTCCGATTGGTTTGATGGATGCCATATGTGTTTTCTGGTTTGTTGGTTGCTATTGTTGTTTAGAGGCCACTGCCGTTTTTTGCGGAGTGGAAATTGTGTAAAGTTTGCTAGGTTTCAGTGTTCAGTTTTTAGGAAAACTGGGATTGCTCGAGAGCTTCTAGGTAATTGTCTAGTTCTTTGTGGAGTTCGGTTTCTAGGAAAGATTGGAAGGTGGCGAAATCCCCGGAGTCGGCGGATTCGAGGGCGTTGTAGTAGGATTCGCGGGGGGTGGTGGGGATGGAGATGGGCGGGTAACCGGCGGCGAGGAGGATGAAATTCATCGCGAGGCGGGCCGTGCGGCCGTTGCCATCGGCGAAAGGGTGGATGGAGGCGATGCCGTGGTGGAGTTTTGAGGATTTCTCTACGGGATCGCTGATGGATTTGATTTTGGTGAAAAGGGACTCCATCAGGTCGGGGACTTTGATGGGGTTGGGCGGAATGTGGTTGGAGCCGGAGATGCGGACGGAGGAAGAGCGATAGGTGCCGGCGAAATTGTCTTCGACCCGGGTGAGGATGATTTGGTGGAGATTGAGAAGATCGCGCTCGGTGATTTCGGCTCCGGGTTGGGCGAGGGCTTTGACCTGCTCCCAGGCTTTGGCGAGGTTGATCGCCTCGATGTGATCCTTGAGAGGTTTTCCGGAAACGGTGACGCCTTTGGAAAGCACGAGTTCGGTTTCGCGGAGCGTGAGGGAGTTGCCCTCGATGGAGTTGGATTCATAAACCATCCGCACATCCCACGCCGCCGCAAGGCTGGCGACCGACTCCGGGGAGAGCGGGCGCAGCGCGGTTAGGCGTTGGTGTTTGGAATGGAGGTTCATGAAAAGTGGCTAGTGCCGAGTGAGAAGTGATCAGTTGAAGAGGTGGGTGGTGCGATCATTTTTCTGAGGTCGGGAAAATGATCGTGCTCGAGTATTCTGCCGAAGGCCATGGACTGCTACAGCCTGCTGTAGCTTTCCCCAATGCAGCCTGCTGCGAGGGGGGCAAGCCAGGGTTTCAGCGGGCTTCTTCCGTGCCAATGCCGACCGGCTCGCAGCAGGCTGCCTTGCCGAAAGCGGCAGCAGGCTGCCGCAGTCCATGGAGCTTCGCTCGCCACCCTTCCCGTGGACGATCAATTTCCTGACCTCAGGAAATTGATCGGAAGCGTTATTCGCAGAGGTTTCGGAGGCTGTCATCGCATCGAGAGCCACCTTGTGGAAGTTCTGCCAATTCGCGTATCCGAGAGCCTTCTGGAGGTCACGCGCCAGCCAAAATTCCATGCCGGTTTCGAACTCGGTCTGGACGAGTTTTTCGAGTTCCGTGAGGGGCTTGGAGATGACGGATTTCTTCATGGGCGGGGGATTGGGATCATATTACTGGGGTCAGTAAAATGATCGGAGTTCGGCGGTGGAGGTTCGCTACGTTGGTTTTCGGCGGCGTAAATTGAGTGGCAAGCAGCACTTTACTTATTCTTCCTTAATTGGAATGTGCCCTGGGCCGAGGAAGCTTAGCGCCTGCATTAGAACCTCAGGTTCGGAATCACGGTCACACCAGGCTCTGTTGTGCCAGTCCACCCAGATTCCTGTCTTGAAATCCTTCTTGTAAACAAATGCGTCGAATCGTCCCGTTTTGATGTCACGAACGGTCTCTATACGCAAAATACCTAGATCAGTCGCAATCTTGTAGGTGCCAACGATTTCATATATTTCAGAAAAACGTTCTGGATACTGTTGATGGAAATACAGCAGGGCGTCGTCTGTCGAAGTAATTTGGTTTCGTTCCATATTTATTGGCTATTCAAGCTGGATGGGTATACTGCGTCTTCATAGGTAGGGGCGACCGAAGATCGCCCCCACGTTGATCAATCGACGACCTCTGCATCGACTACTTTGCCCTTCGCTTTCTTCGGTTCGGAGGATTCTCCGGAGGACTCGGCTGGCTCGACTTCTGGGTCTCCGCCCATGGCTGCTCCGGCTGCTTGGGCGGCTTCGGCGAGTTGTTGGAGGGAGTTTTCGAGGTCGGTGGAAGCTGAGTTGATTTTTTCGAGATCGTCGCTGGTGATGGCGTCGCGGACGGCTTTGACCTTTTCCTCGAGGGAGGATTTGAGTTCGGCCGGGGCGTTGTCACCGAGTTCCTCGATTTGTTTTTCGACGGAGAAGGCGAGGTTTTCGGCTTTGTTGACGGCATCGACTTTCTCGACGCGTTTTTTGTCTTCGTCTGCGTGGGCCTCGGCGTCGGATTTCGCTTTGGCGATCTCTTCGTCCGAGAGGCCGGATGAGCCTTGGATGGAGATTTTCTGTTCCTTGCCGGATTGCTTGTCCTTGGCGGAGACGTGGAGGATGCCGTTCGCGTCGATGTCGAAGGTGACTTCGATCTGCGGCTCGCCGCGGCGTGCTGCGCCGATGCCATCGAGCTTGAAGTTTCCGAGCAGTTTGTTGTCGGCGAACATCGGGCGCTCTCCCTGGGAGATGCGGATGTCAACGGCAGGCTGGTTGTCGGACGCGGTGGAGAAAGTCTGGGACTTTTTGGTCGGGATCGCGGTGTTGCGCTCGATCATCGGGGTGGCGCGGGAGCCTTCCGTTTCGATGGAGAGGGTGAGCGGGGTGACATCGAGGAGGAGGACGTCTTTCACGTCACCGCGAAGGACACCACCCTGGATGGCCGCGCCGATAGCGACGACTTCGTCGGGGTTGACGCCTTGGTGAGGTGTCTGTCCGGCGAGTTCCTTGGCAATGGAGACGACTTTGGGCATACGGGTCATGCCGCCGACGAGGACGAGCTCGTTGATTTCCGATGCGGAAACTCCGGCTTCCTTGAGGCAGTCGATGACCGGCTTTTTAGTGCGCTCGAAGAGTTTGTCGGTGAGTTGCTCGAGTTTCGAGCGGGAAAGGGTGAGCTGAATGTGCTTCGGCCCGTTCTGATCCGCCGTGATGAAGGGGAGGTTGATGTCGTAGGACTGGCTGGAGGAAAGGGCGATCTTTGCTTTCTCCGCTTCCTCTTTGATGCGCTGGAGGGCATCGGCCTGGTTGGAGAGGTCGACTCCCTGATCCTTTTTGAATTCCGCGACGATGTATTCGATGAGGGCGTTGTCCCAATCGTCACCACCGAGCTGGGTGTCGCCGTCGGTTGCGAGGACTTCGAAGACTCCGTCGCCGATATCGAGGACGGAGATGTCGAAGGTGCCGCCGCCGAGGTCGTAAACGGCGATCTTCTCATCGGATTTTTTGTTCGAGCCCGTAAGCGAGTGCCGCTGCGGTCGGCTCGTTGATAATGCGGAGGACTTCGAGTCCGGCGATCTCACCTGCTGCCTTGGTGGCGTTGCGCTGGGAGTCGTTGAAATAGGCTGGGACGGTGATGACCGCCTGGGCGATTTTCTCGCCGATTTTTGCTTCGGCATCGGCCTTGAGCTTGCCGAGAACCATGGCCGCGATTTCCTGCGGGCTGTAGGTTTTGGTTTCGCCTGCTACTTCCACTTCGATGTGGGCGTCGCCATTGGAAGCGGCGACGATTTTGTACGGCATGCGCTTGTCGGCGTCGGTGAGTTCGGAGAACTTGCGGCCGATGAGGCGCTTGGCGGAGAAGATGGTGTTTTTCGGGTTGGTTACGGCCTGGCGTTTCGCGGCCTGACCGACGAGGCGCTCTCCGTTTTTCGCGAAGGCGACGACGGATGGAGTGGTGCGGGCACCTTCGGAGTTTTCAAGAACGGTTGGTTCGCCTCCTTCCATGATGGACATGCAGGAGTTTGTGGTGCCGAGATCGATTCCTAGAATTTTGGACATTTGGTGTAGTGGTTGAGGTTGTTGTTGGAGAGTCCTGTCGCAAGGAGTGTGCCGGATAGGCGGATCGCTGATTTCACGGGAATCGGGGGGTGCGGCAGGTGGGGGAAGTGAGACGGGGTGGCGCGGTTGGGTGGGACGTTTTGGCGCGGTGTGACAATGATGTGTAGTTGGGAAAAAGTGGGCGTAAATCCCTCGTTACGGCATGGGGCTTGAATCCCCAGCTGCGCTCGTAAGAAATGCGGAGTGTATGAGAGGGGACGCGAGGCGGGTGGGGCGAGGGTATGATGTAGTCCCTGGCGTGGACGTGCTAGCCGTAACGATTTTCATCAGCTCCTGCCTCGCGGCGGTGTTCGTGATCTGCTTCGCCATGGAGTCGAAGCGGAAGAATCGCGGCAGTCTCGAACACGATTCGCTGCTGCCGCTTGAGGACGGAGTGCGGAGCGAAACTTCCGATAAGAACACAAAATGACCACGCAAATCACTTACGACGACAAGACCGTCCGCCGTTTCATGACCGCCTCCATTTTCTGGGGGATCGTTGGCATGCTCGTCGGCGTGCTCGCCGCTACCCAGCTGTCCTGGTGGCAGATGAACGGGAAATTCCTTGAGGGGATCACGTTCGGTCTCTTCAACGGTGAGGGGCTTTCGTATATCACCTTCGGCCGTATACGTCCGTTGCACACGAACGCGGTTATTTTCGCATTTGTCGGAAACATGGTTTTCGCCGGGGTCTATTACTCTACCCAGCGTCTTTGCAAAGTCCGCACCGCCTCGGATCTACTTTCGAATATTCATTTCTGGGGATGGCAGCTCATCATTCTCGGCGCAGCCATCACTCTCCCCGCAGGCTATACGCGCGGTAAGGAGTATGCCGAACTCATCTGGCCGCTCAACATCGGCGTCGTCGTCATCTGGATCGTCTTCGGAGTGAACTTTTTCTGGACCCTGGCGAAACGGAACGAAAAGTCCCTCTACGTCTCCCTCTGGTTCTACATCGCGACGATCATTACCATCGCGTTGCTCTACGTCGTCAACCACCTCTCGATTCCGACTTCGTTCACCCACTCCTATCCAGTGTTCGGCGGAGTGCAGGACGCCCTCGTCCAGTGGTGGTACGGGCACAATGCCGTCGCATTCTTCCTGACGACTCCGATTCTCGGGATCATGTATTATTTCATCCCGAAAGCGGCGGATCGCCCGGTGTATTCCTACCGTCTTTCCATCATCCACTTCTGGGCATTGGTCTTCATCTACATCTGGGCGGGTCCCCATCACTTGCTGAACACCGCCCTCCCGCATTGGCTGCAACTTCTCGGAGTGCTCTTCTCTGTCATGCTCTGGGCTCCCTCTTGGGCCGGAATGCTCAACGGTTTGCTCACGCTCCGGGGCGCGTGGGACAAGCTCAAGACAGATCCTGTGATCAAGTTTTTCGCCGTCGCCGTCACTTTCTACGGGATGGCCACCTTCGAAGGGCCGTTGCTCTCGTTCCGTTCCGTCAATTCGCTTTCCCATTACACGGACTGGACGATCGGCCACGTCCATTCGGGTGCCTTGGGCTGGAACGGCTTCATGGCAGCCGGCATGTTCTATTGGCTCGCCCCGCGTCTCTGGAAAACCAAGCTCTGGTCCACCTCGATGGCCAGTATGCACTTCTGGCTCGGGCTTGTCGGAATCCTTCTCTACGTCGCGTCCATGTGGGTCGCAGGTATCTCCCAGTCCCTCATGCTCAATGAAACGAACCCCGGTGGTGCCACTCTCAAATACGAGTTCGTAGAGACCCTCCGCCAGATCAATATCTACTATATCATGCGCTCGGCGGGAGGCTTCTTCTATCTGGTCGGATTCATTCTCTGCGCGGTCAACATCTTCATGACCGCCCGTTCCGGAAAAGCCGTGGACGATACGGTGGAAGTGAAAGTTCTGGAGCGTAACCAGAAGGACAGGATGACCGTGGGCGAGGCGTTCAAGGGTGATCCCGTGATCTACGCGTTCGCAGGGCTGTTTTTCATGATCCTCTGGTTCTTCCTCCCTCCTCATGCGGACAAAGCCGCTCTCGCCATCACTTTGCTCCTCGGTTTGAAGGGATGGAGGGTATTCAGAAAGGAATCGAAAAGCTGGTCGCATTACTTTGACACACTCTTGGAGAACTACCTGCCCTTCACCGTGTTGATTTTCGTCGCCGTGGCGATCGGAGGCGTCGTCCAGATCATCCCTTCGATGCTCGTCGACCGCGCGGCGAACATGGAGGAGCGCCTGCAGGTTCCCTACACTCCGCTGGAACTCGCGGGCCGTGATATCTACGTCGCCGAGGGGTGCTACAACTGCCACTCGCAGATGATCCGCACCCTCGTGCCCGATGTCATGCGCTACGGACCGCTCAAAGAGCAGGGCTACTCGCGCATCGGCGAATCTCTTTTCGATTTCCCCCACCAATGGGGTTCCAAACGCACCGGCCCTGATCTCGCCCGCGAAGGGGGGGCACTTGTCACCGGCTCCGAAGTCATGCGCTCCGGACGCCGCGACAACCTCTGGCATTTCAATCATTTCTGGGATCCCCGGCAGACTTCACCCGGCTCCAACATGCCACCCTATCCCTTCCTGTTTGAGAAAAAAACGGATTTCAAATCTCTTCCGAAGCGGATCGCCGTGCAGAGCCGGCTCGGAGTTCCCTGGCCAGCGATGGGCAAGGACGAGATCGAGCAAAACGCTCGCGACCAAGCGCTTGAAATCTCCCAGGCACTGGTTACCGCAGGAGCATTCATTCCCTCAGAATCAGATCTCACTCCGGAAGACCTTCGACGGAAACTCTCCGAAACCCAGGTTGTCGCGTTGATCTCCTTCATGCAGAAAGTAGGGGCCTACGAGCTGAAAGAGCGTCCGGCAGAACTTCCCGCGACTCCTGACAACCACCTTCGCAAGGCAAAAAAGGAAGACAAGCTTCCGATAGGTGCCGCCCGCTAAATTTCAAAGCTCAAAATTCAAACTCCAACTAAGACTCCGGAAGCAAAGACATATCCGCGCGAATCCGCGTTCATTTGACAGAGAGATTTAATTTTCAAGTCCGTCTATGTCCGCTGCGCTCCCCTTGTGGTTCCTCCACTCCGCTTCCCGAGCAATTCAAGTATCCCGGTTCCTCACTCTTTCAGCATTTACCCACCATGTTTCACCGAATCATCCACGAGCAATGGACGACGATCGTCCCGATCATCTCATTCGTAGTCACTGTCAGCGTTTTCACGTTCGTCACCATCCGGGCCCTCCAGCTCCCGAAAGAACGCCGCGAAGAACTCGCCGAACTACCGCTGGATCGGAATCCGAAGTCCTCAGCACGGGATTCCAGACGATGAATCGGCCTGCCCTGAACACTGAATACTGAAACCTAGCAAACATTTCCCAATGCCAGACGAACCAGAAATCCGCCGCGCCCAATATGCCGAAAAAGAGGGTGAGATCGTCCTCCGCGAACACGAATACGACGGCATCCAGGAATACGACCAGAAGCTGCCCAACTGGTGGCTGGCGATATTCATCGCCGCACACGTCTTTTTCCTCGGCTACTGGTTCGCCTACTACCAGTTAGGTTGGTTCAAAACCGACGAGCAGAAGATCGACGCCGCCATGGCGAAAATCGAAGCAGCCCAAGCAAAAGCCCTCGATGAAATGCTAGCCAAGCTGACAGACGAAGCACTCGTCAACGACTGGGCCACGGATCCCACCCGGGTCACCGCCGGTAGCGCCATCTATGCCACCAACTGCATCGCCTGTCACGGTCAGGATCTCGCTGCGAAAATCGACATAGGCGGTGGCCAGTTCGTAAGTCTGCCAGGACTCCCGCTCACCGATGGCGAGTGGAAATACGGCGGTAGGCCGATGGATATTTTCAAGCTGATCAACGAAGGTACTCCACCTGATTCCACCGGTCACAACGGTGCCAAGATGGAAGCATGGGGTCTGAAGCTCCCTCCCGTCCAGGTAGCCGAGCTCACTGCCTTCCTCATCAGCGAGAACAAAGACGAGTTCGCGAAATAGAGGGCAGGGGTTCGGAGGATGTCCGCAACGGACCACCCGCTCCTCCCGCAAATTCCGCGCATTATCCAAGACCCCATGCGGAGCGGTTTACGGTTGCGAATGCGATATTTGCCGCGTGTCCGCACCCATGCAGAGAAACAAGCGACCGAATCTGACTTCGGTCTCGACGATCAATCCCGATGGTTCGCACTTCGTGCTTCATCCGGCGGATGTGAAAGGGAAGTTCACGTTCTTCCGCAGGATTTTCGGGATTCTGCTGATCGCCGTGTATGTGCTGATGCCCTGGATCCCGATCAACGGGGCCCCCGCCTTGTTTTTCGATGTGGAAAACCGGCGCTTCCACATGTTCGGGCTGACTTTGCTCACGCAGGATCTGTGGGTTTTCTTCTTTGTGATCAGCGGACTGGGCTTCGTTCTGTTTTTCATCACCGCCCTGCTCGGTCGGCTGTGGTGCGGTTGGGCCTGTCCCTACACCGTTTTCCTGGAGCATGTGTTCCGCCGGATCGAACGCTGGGTCGACGGGGATGCCACCGCGCGCCGCAATCTCGACCGCGCTCCCTCGAGCGTCCGGAAAACGATTCGGCGGGTGGTGAAATACGGACTCTACCTGATCGCCTCGGCTGCCATCGCCCACGTTTTCATCAGCTATTTCGTTTCACTGCCCCGATTGTATCGGTTCATGCAGGAAGGGCCGCTGGAGCATGGTGCGACCTTCACGATCATCGCCGCCCTCACCGGCACGCTCTACTTCTGTTTCGCATGGTTCCGGGAGCAGTTCTGCATCATCCTCTGTCCTTATGGCCGCATCCAGTCCGCGCTGACGGACGACGAGACCGTCGTGATCGGCTACGATCCGGTGCGTGGCGAGCCGAGAGGGAAAGCCACCAATCCGGATGCCGGCGATTGCGTCGATTGCACCCGCTGCATACAGGTGTGCCCGACCGGCATCGATATCCGCAACGGGCTGCAGATGGAATGTATCGGTTGCGCGGCCTGCATCGATGCCTGCGATGACATCATGCGGAAACTCAAACGCCCCGAGGGTCTGATTCGCTACGATTCCACAAAAGGTTTGGAAGGGAAAAAACGCCACATCCTTCGTCCACGGATCTGGCTGTATGCCGGGATGGGATTGCTCGGGGTGATCGCGCTTGGTTTTACCGCTTTTTACAGAGCCAAGCCAATCCTCGGCGAAGTTTCGCGGATGCGTGGAGCGCCGTTTTTCGTGGACCCGACAGTCGTACGGAACCATTATCAACTCCGTCTCCAGAACAAACGGAACCAACCGGTCACCTTCAAGGTCTCCCTCGAGAATCCGCCGGTAGGATTCACCATCAGCGGCCTGGGTGAATCGATCACCCTATCCGCACTCGACGAAGCCAGCCGTCCGATGGTGATCATCAATGATCGCGACAATTACGTGGGTCCGGCCGGACTCACTTTGAAAATCGAGGCCCAACCGGGCAATGCCATCATCCGCCAGAAACTCAAATTCCTAGGCCCCAACCCGAATCAATTGAAAAAGCAATGAACGCAAAGACAATCCGCCCATGGCTCTACGTAACCGGAGCCTTCCTCCTGCTGATCGCCGCATGGAGCAGCCTGATTTTCATCGCCACAAAACACGCTCCACAGAGCGTTCCGTTGGAAACTTCGGAATCCGAACTTTAGATTACGGCTGTAGTTCAGTCCTTCCGCAAAACGGCCTCTTGCCAGAGGTTTTAAGCTTACGATTTTGGATCCCGTCCACACCACTCTTGGAGCACTCGTCGCCGGCCTCGTGACCAGCGTGCACTGCGTGGGCATGTGCGGACCCATCGCCTGCGGACTGGCCGCGATGCCGTCCTCGGAAACAGAGCGACTCTTGGCGATGACCGCCTACCACGGCACTCGTCTCACCGCCTATGCGACGATCGGGGCGATCTGTGGTGCGGTCGGCAGGCAGCCTCTGGAAGGTTTTTTCAGCTCTCCTGCGGTGTTGTTGCCTTGGGTCCTGGTCGGGGTTTTCCTGATATTCGGACTCGGCCTTGAGAAGAAATTGCCCCGGCCACCCGCTTTGTTGAAATGGACGGCGAAAATGCGGTTCCGGCTCGGCAGGCTTTCACCCGTTCGCGGCGGATTCGCCCTCGGTGCACTGACACCGTTGCTTCCCTGCGGACCACTCTACCTGCTTTTCGGAGCATCGCTGCTCAGTGGTTCGGCTATTCGTGGAGCGGAGTTCGCGCTGGCTTTCGGTCTCGGCACAGTGCCACTCCTCTGGCTCGCCCAACACCAGCTGAAGCTTCTCCGGAAACGTGTGAATCCCACCACGTTGATCCGCATCCAGCGCTCTCTGGCCATCGCCGCCGCCTGCATCATGGCCTTCCGCCTCTGGGGCACCGTCCCGACCGCGAAGGCGACCTCGGGGGATGAATCAAACGCGCTACCCTCCTGCTGCCACTAGTCCACCCGCTTCGAAGTTTGGATTTCAAAACCTAGCATTTTGTCCATCTGCATCCACTGCGCGACTCCGTTCTCCGTCTCCAACGGGTTGGAGAAATTCTGCTGTCGCGGCTGCGAGTATGTTTACGATCTGATTCACGATGAGGGATTCGAGCGATTCTACGATCTGCGGGAAAAAGAAAACGGCAGCCCGGTGCGCAGCGTTCCCTTCGAATCACACGACTTCGCGTGGGTGGGTGAACTGATGGAAACGAAAGAATCGACCGTGGAAGAGGGCAGGGCGGTCGAGGCTGATTTTTCCTTGGAGGGGCTGTCCTGCATGGGGTGCGTGTGGCTTGTGGAAAAGTTGTTTCATCGGCATGCGGGAGCGTTGGATGCCTCGGCGCATCCGGCGACCGGGTTGCTACGCTTGAGCTGGGAGGCTGGGAAATGCGATCTCACAGCCTTCGCGCAAGATGCCGCTTCGTTCGGATACAGGCTTTCACCGCGCGAGGCGGGAGCCGGAAACGGGGAGGCCGCCCAGCTCGCCGCCAAGCTGGGATTGTGCGGGGCCTTCGCGCTGAACGCGATGATTTTCACGTTGCCTCGCTACGTGGGTATGCCGGAGGATTTCGTTTTCGGAGGTGTGTTCCAGCTCGTCTCCTTCCTCTCCGCCGCTCTGGCCATGCTTACTGGCGGCACCTATTTCATCAGTCGGGCCTGGATGGCTGCCCGTGCCGGGACGCCGCATATCGATCTGCCGATCGCTCTTGGCATCGTGTCCGCTTTCGCCGGATCAGTGGTCGGATGGGCTCTCGGAGTCGAGGGGCTGATCTACTTCGATTTTGTCGCCACTTTCATCTTTCTCATGCTCGGTGGCCGCTACCTGCAGCTCGCCGCGGTGGAGAAGAACCGCAACCGTCTACAGCGTCGCCGGCCCCTGCCTGATTTCATGAAATCGCCGGACAGGAAGGAAGCCGTTCCGCTCGGCGAAATCCGTCCGGGCATGCGGCTTGAGGTGGATCCGGGCCAGACGGTTCCGGTATCGGGTGTGTTGGAATCGGATGCTGCGGATTTTTCCTTGGAGTGGATCAATGGCGAGGCTGATCCGGTCGCATTCCGCGCGGGTAGAAACCTTCCTGCCGGGGCAATTCATCTGGGTGGCCGGGCCGTGATTTTCACGGCTTCGGAAACATGGGAGGATTCCTTGCTTGCGGGCCTGACCTCGTCCGAGCGCCCGGTCGCGAGGGTGCCTGCACTGGAGAAATTGCTAGCCATCTACCTGGTGGCCATCATTTTGATCGGCTTGGTCGCGTTCCTGATGTGGTTGCCGCGAGCGGGTCCGGCGGCGGCCCTTCAGGTCATGATTTCCGTGTTCGTGGTATCTTGCCCGTGCGCACTGGGAATCGCGTTGCCGCTGGCGGATGAAATGGCCGGCGCGGCGATGGAGCGTGTCGGAGTTTTCATACGGGACCCGTTGCTCTGGGCGAGATTGCGAAGGGTGCGAACCGTGTTTTTCGATAAAACCGGGACTCTGACACTCGAACGTCCGCTACTCATCAATCCGGAAGCTGTCGCGGAGTTGGACCACGCGGGGCGGCTGGCGTTGGCGCAGCTGACCTCCGGCTCGCTGCATCCGGTTTCCCGAAGCTTGCTGGAAGCGATAGGCGGGGAAGGCCAGCGACTGTTGAGGGGGGCCGGGTTGCCTGACATCACCGATGTGCCCGGTATGGGTCGTTTTTTCGAGGCGGAAGAAGGAAGATGGTCACTCGGCAGGCCCGGTTGGATGACGGGTGCCGGGAAACCGAAGTCTGTCCATGACGCGGAGTTGTGCTGTGGAAACGAGATCATCGCGCACTTCCGTTTTCAGGAAAGCCTACGTCCGGATGCGGTATCCGCTCTGGAATATCTCCGGAGGGACGGCTTCCGGCTGGTGATCGTTTCCGGAGACCGGCGGGAGAAGGTGGCGGCGGCGGCGGAACTGCTGGGAATCCGGGGCGGCGACGCACACTATGGCCGGATGCCTGAGGAGAAGGAGAAAATCGTGCGCGAAACCGACCGTAGCGACAGTCTCTATCTGGGTGACGGAGCCAACGATTCACTGGCTTTCAACGCGGCTTGGACCACAGGAACTCCGGTTGTGGATCGCAGTCTGCTTGAAGTGAAATCCGATTTTTACTTCCTCGGCCAGAGCCTGAGATTCCTGCCGCGGATGATGTCGCTGTCCCACCGGCGATGGCTCACGGTGAGGGTGGCGTTCGGCTTCGCGCTGGTTTACAATCTGATCGCGATTTCCGCCGCCGTGGCGGGCCTGATGAATCCGCTCGTGGCCGCGATCATCATGCCCGCGAGCTCCGCGATCACACTCGGGATCGTCGCGCTCGGGCTGAAGGGGAGCCGGAAAGTGCCGTCCAGCTGACGAAATCGGGGAGGGGTTGCCAAATCAGTTAGGGATGCGTAGCTTCCCCCCTTATCGGAACCATGACCAAAGATCAGGAAATTTCACAAACCCCGTTGATCGAGCGGCTGCTCGAGTCCGAACTCTTCGTCACCTATCAGAACGCCTTTCGGTGCGCGACCGGTCTTCCGTTGCGGTTAGTGCCCATCGATTCTGATATCTCGTTTTTGTGCAGTCAGTCGGAGAACGGCAGCCGCTTCTGTGAGAAACTCAATCTCTGCGCGGTCGCGTGCAAGGCCTGTGTGGAAGTGAATACCAGGCTCAACGAAGCAGCCAAGGTGCAGGGACCCACGACCTGTCATTGCTTTTCCGGAATGTCGGCGACGGCGATACCGGTGCGAGCCTGCGGGCAGACGATCGCGACCTTGCGGACCGGGCACGTGTTTCATAAGGTGCCGACCCCGGAAATTTTCGAAGCGGTTGCCAAAACCCTCGGCCGGCAGGGGCTGAGTGACTCCGATATCGAATCATTGCGTCAGGCCTATTTCCAGACGCGTGTCGTCGAGCCGGAGCGATACCAGAGCATGGTGACCTTGCTGGCGACTTTCGGCCTCCAGCTCGGGAAATATGCGGAAAAGCTCGCGGTCGCTGAGAGGGAGGGGGAACCGCTCACCGTGAAGCGGGCGAAACGGTTCATCGACGAATCACTCGCGGAACCGCTTCCGCTCTCACTGGTGGCGACCAAAGCGGGCCTGAGTGAGTCTCATTTCTGTCGGGTTTTCAAGGAGTCCACCGGTCTCACGCTGACTGACTATATCAATCGCAGGCGGATCGAGTGGGCGAAAAACGAGCTTCTCAAGCCCAGGACAAGAGTATCTGAAATCGCGTTCCGCATCGGGTATCAGTCGCTTTCCCAATTCAACCGGAGTTTCGTGAGATTCACCGGGAATTCGCCCAGCGAGTTCCGGAGGCAGGAGCTGGAGAAAGAGGTTTCCCTGAGCGGGTGAAGGCACTCCGGCTCGCCCCGGGACGGGGCGATCACGGCCTGCCGCGAGACGCGGCAGCTACGTCCGAAAGGAAGAGCGTCCTCCGGACCGTTTTGTGTTGGCGCCTGGTGCGCCCGACTGGATTGTGGCCCATGCCACCATCCGGTATGCGTCCTCCGGACCGATTTTTGTTGGCGCCTGGTGCGCCCGACTGGATTCGAACCAGTGACCGTCCGCTTAGAAGGCGGATGCTCTATCCAGCTGAGCTACGGGCGCGTTGCGGTGCGGGGGCGAGTGGGTATCAGCGATAGCTGAGGAATGCAATGGCATTCGCTTGAAAAGGGGCAACTGAAGATCTCGCCCATGTTGTCACTTGGTAGTGAGGAGGATGTCCTTGAACTGGACTTGCATCGGGGGGCCTTTGTGTAGCTGGAGGGCGAGGACGCCTTTCTCCGGGGCCTCGGCGGTTTCGTCGGTGACATCGACGGTGAGCTTGCCGTTGATGAAGTGCCGGACGTGGTTTCCTTCTGCTACGATTTTGTATTCGTTCCAGTCATCCTTCTCGATGGCTGCCTGAATTTCTTCCGACATTCCGGTCTCACCGGTGACTTCGATCTTGGGTTTCTTTGCGTCGTCGCTCTGTGTGATGGTGACTTTTTCACCGCGTTTGGCGAGGATGCCGCGGCCTTTCTCCTCATATAGGATACCGGAATAGGTGTCTCCGTATTCGAAATCCGCCTGGTAGCCACCGACAACGAAATTTTCGGGGTCGAGGACTTCGGAGCGATATTGGATTCCGCTGTTGGTGTATTCCTTGTCGTCACCCGGGGTCATCTTGAATTTGAGAGTCAGGGTGAAATCCGAGGGTTGGCCGTCCTGCCAGATGAGGAAGGTGTTCTGGGGGACGGGGTTTTCGGCGGTGCCGGTGCCGGTGATGGCTCCGTCCCGGACGGACCAGAAACCTTCGAGGCCTTTCCAGCCGGTGAGATCTTTGCCGTTGAAGAGGCTTTTTTCCTCGGCTTGGGCGATTATTGCCAGGGCGAGGGTGGTCAGGATGATGATCGGTTTCATTGGTTTTTGGTATTGGGAGAAGATGCGGACGAAAGATCCGCGTTCCTATGACACGCCGACTGAAAACGGCGCTCCATTAGGAGAATCTTACGGCGTGTTTTTTGGAAAGTTTCAGGGTGTCGCCGGGGGCGGGTGATATCGCGGCGGCGGGGTCGGTCAGTTTTTCGCCGTTGAGCTGGACTGAGCCGGAGGTGATGAACTGCTTGCGGAGTTCGCCGTTGGATTTTTCGAGGCCGAAGGCGGATTTGAAAGCGTGGGCGGTGAGTGTGAGGACGGTGAGATCCGCAGAGAGGTCGTTGACGAAAATTTCGGGAAGGTCGGCGGCGGTAAGGTCTTTTTTCGAGAAGCGGGTTTCCCAATCGGCGCGGGCGGCCCGGCCTTCGGTTCCGCCGTGGTAGCGGGCGGTGAGTTTCTCGGCGAGGGACTTTTTCGCATCCATTGGATGTGCGGCGGGGTCGAGCGTTTCGCCCAGAAGCAGGGTGTAGTAACGGGCCATCAGTTCGTCCGAGGCGGACATGACTTTCCCGAACATCTCTTGTGGCGGATCGCTGACTCCGATATAATTGCCGTAGGATTTCGACATTTTTTTGACTCCGTCGAGACCTTCCAGAAGTGGCATGACCATGACCACCTGCTGGGGCTGTCCCTCGGCCTTCTGCATGTCGCGGCCCACCAGGTTGTTGAAGAGCTGGTCGGTGCCACCGAGTTCGACATCGGCACGGATTTCCACGGAATCCCAGCCCTGCATGACGGGGTATTGGAGTTCGTGAAGGCGGACTTCCTGGCCGGAATCGAGGCGGTTGCGGAAGTCCTCGCGCTGGAGCATCTGTTGGAGAGTGACGCGGGCGTTGAGGCGGAGAATTTCCTCATAGGTCATCTTCCGGAACCAATCGCCATTGTAGACGACTTCGGTTTTTTCCCGGTCGAGGATTTTGAACGCCTGCTCGGTATAGGTCGCGGCATTCGCGAGGACTTCCTCGCGAGTGAGGGGTGGCCGGGTGACGGAGCGGCCGGAGGGGTCTCCGATGGTGGCGGTGAAGTCTCCGATGAGGAGGACTGCCTGATGGCCGAGTTCCTGGAACTGGCGGAGTTTCTCGATGACGACGGTGTGGCCGAAATGGATGTCCGGTGCGGTGGGATCCACCCCGAGTTTAACCCTGAGCGGTCGTCCCAGGTTCAGTTTCTCAAGAAGTTCTTTTTCAGAAAGAACTTTGGCTGCGCCGGTGGTGAGTTGGGTGAGCTGCTGTTCGGGTGTCACGGGGTGGAAGAAGCTGAAATACTGAAATGCCGAGAGTCGGAAGGGGCGGGCGGCGGACTAAGTTCCGCGCTCCTCACTATTCCTCGTCATCCGGCTCGTCGCCTTTGGTTTTCTGGATGTCTTTGAGTCGGATTTTGGCACGCTCGGCGAGATCGATCACTTTGTCGTAATCCGAGTTCCCGATGATGTCATCGAGCAGGGCGATGGCCCATGGCTGGGGATCGACGGTGGCGAGGCCACGGACAAGTTTCATCTGCTCTTCCTGGGTCTTGGTTTGTTCGGCAAGCAGGGTCCAGTTATCTTCGGTATTCTCCGAGGAGTCGGAAACGTGCTGGAAGGCGGACTCGTAGGCGCGGCTGCGGAGGTTGATTTCCGGGGACGAGGCTAGGTATTCGATCAGCACTTCGTAACCGTCTTCATCCTGCCAAGTCGCAAGGGCGACGATGGCGGCGATCTTGTTCTTGTCGTCGGAACTCTCGAGATTCTCTTTCACAAGTTCGATCGCTTTGTCGCCGCCGGTGCGGCCGAGGAGGCGGAGCATGGAGTGGCGGATGACATCGTCGAAGGCGGTGCCGTAGGCGGTGGCGAGGGTTTCGCCGAGACGGGTCTTGGCGGTGGATTTCTCGATGATTTTCGCGGCGTTTTCCTCGGCCGCCTTGCGGATCCGGTCGTTCTGCGTGGTCTGGATGATTTCGAGGAACTCCGGGAGGTTGTCTTCCGTGGACATGAAGCGGGTGGCTTCGATGGCTGCGACAGCGGCTTCCGGCTCATCCGTAGAGCGGGCGAAATCGAGCAAGGTTCCGATGATCTCGGGGTTGTTGCGTTTTCTGAGGACATCGCGGATGAGGACGACACGCACATCCGGAATCATTTCCCGCGTGGTGGCGAACTCAGCGATGCGTTTGTCTATATCCGTGCCGTCGGTGGCTTTGGCCAGGTAGAGGGCTTTGTAAATGATGTAGCGGTTCTCGTTCGAGGCGACGGAGACGGCGTTTCTGAGAAGGATATCGAGCTTCCTTTCATCCACCGGCAACTCGGTGGCGTCGCCTTTCTTGGCGTAGTCGATCATTTCGTTGTAGAGCTTGGCCTCGGCGTTGTCGCCGCTCTTCTTGAGCATGATGAAGCCTAACAGCACAGCCAGCACGCCGAGCACGATGGCGATCATGGTCATTGCCGTGGGGGAAAGGCCCTTCTTCTTTTTCCGGACCACCGGGGCGGTCGCTCCGGGTTCGGGCGCTTGCCGGGTGGGAGTAAGTGCGGAAGCGGTGGGTGCGCCAACCGCCAGAGAGGGCTTCAAGGGGCCAGTCGGACTGAGAGCCGGCTTGACAGGAGCGGTGGGTTTTCCTGAGGCGAGGGCGGGCTTGACTCCCGATGCGGGGGTTACCAATGCTGGTTTGGCCGGGCCGGTGGCGCCGGCTTTTTTCAGGAGCGGAGGTGCGGAATTGCCGGATGGTTTCGCCCGAGTGAGAGCGGGGGCGCCATTTTTACCGGATTCGGTAGCGGGTTCCTCGGCCGGTGGTTGCACGGGGACGGTTTCCGCGCTGGCGAGTTCCGGAGAAATTTCCTCGGGGGGCATCGAAGGAACTGTTTCGGCCGCGGCAGATTCTTCGACCAACCCGGTTTCAGGAGCGGGGGTGGATTTCGATGCGTGGACGACCTGGGCGGTGGTGTGGACGCTGGGTTTCGAGCCTTGGGGAGGCAGAAGTGGTTTCGGTGCGGAAGCGGTTTTCTTTGGTTGGGTGGGCGCCGCCTCCTTCACTACTTCCGGCACCGGTGCGGAGCCGGGGATAAGGAGTCGGGGGCGTTTCACTTCCGGTTGGGCGGGAGCGGGCGCGCCTTCGCTCATCGGCGGATCCTGCACGGATTCGTTTTCCAAGAAGACCTGGAGTGCCTGGCGAGCGGACTCGGGGCGATCCGCCGGCTGCCGATTGAGCAGCCACATGATCCACTCGCAGGCCCAGACGGGGATGCCCTCGCGGATTTCCCGGATGGGGGTGACGTGATGCTGAAGATGGGATGCCATGACCTCGGCCGCAGTTTCTCCATCGAACGGGTAGGTGCCGGTCAGGGCGTAGTAAAAGACGCAACCGATGGCGTAGAGATCCGCCTTCAGATCGATGGGGACGCGCTCGAACTGCTCGGGTGCCATGAAATAGATGGAGCCGAAAACTCCATCCGATTGGTCGATGGTCTGGAGGGAAGGCTTCGCGGAAAGCTTGGCGAGGCCGAAATCGACGATCTTGACCTGGAATTTCCCGGAAGGGAGCCAGGTGAGCATGATGTTGCTGGGCTTCAAGTCCCGGTGGACAAGGTGGAGCTCCTGGGCGGCGATGAGGGCTTCGAGCGTCTGATTCGCGAGTTGGCGGAAGTCCTGCCAGGTGGATGAGCCTTGCCCGATGATCTCCTCGAGGGTGTCTCCCGTGAGCAGTTCCATGACTACGAAGGGGCCGTCCTCGTCCTCGCCCACGTCATAGATGGTGACGATGTTCGGGTGCTGGAGGGAGGCAAGGGAGCCGGCTTCCTTCATGAGCTGGCGGGTGGCTTCCTCAGGCAGACTGGCGTCTTCGTTGTTGGCGATGATGCGCTTGATCGCGACCTCGCGGTTCATCCTGACATCATGTGCCTTGTAGACGGCACCTAGTCCGCCTTGCCCGATTTTCCCTTTGATTTCGTAGCGATCTTCCATGGGTTTGCTCTTAATGTTTTCCTAGTGCTTCGGGGGGAAGTTAGATTTTCACATCGACCATCGCGCGTTTCCGGCGGGACTCGATCCAGCGCTCGTATTGGGCGGAGGTTTTCTTACGGCGGACACGATCCTCGACCATGGGGCGGACTTCTCCGAGTGGAGGTGCGGGGCCGAGGTTCTTGCTGATGACTTTCACGATGGTGAAGCCGCGCGGATCAAGCAGCGGGCCGATGACTTTTCCCTCGGGGGCCTCGAAAATGATGGCAGCGAATTCGGCGGAGAGGTCCACGCGCGGCAGATCTTCCTGCAGGCCACCCTCGGCGGCGAAGGCATCGCGGGAGTTTTCGATGGCGAGTTCCTCGAAACTTCCTCCATCGTTGATTTTCCTGGCGATTTCCTCGGCGAGCGCGAGCTGCATCTCCGGAGTGGCGATCGGGGACTCGGGATCGGCGGCGGGGATGAAAATTTTCCGGAAGGTGATCTTGTCTTTGGAGATGTCGCGGATCTCGGTGCGGATCGCGTTGTATTCGTTCTGGACTTCGTTCGGGAGGGGCGGCGGGGCATCAGCGAACTGTTGGGCGCGCATGGCCTGGACGACCATTTTCTCGCGGGTGAGATCGCGATAGCCATCCATGGTGAGACGGGACTTTTTGAGTTCCTCGCGGAAACGGGCTTCGTTGCCGTTGTAAAGTTCCCTGACCTGACGGTCGATTTCCTCGTCGATGAGATTCGGTCGGATGGAGGCACCGAGTTTTTTGAATTCATCGAGGATGATCTGGCGGTCGACGAGTTCCTGGAGGACTTTCTGCTGGGCGTCCTTGAACTGACGCTCGAACTCCGGACCACGGCGCGGAAACTGCGTGGCGAGCTGGGCGTAGACGGGGGCCAGCATGAAGGATACTTCGTTTTTGGTGACGACGCGGCCGTTGACCTTTGCTGCGATCCCGTTGACCTCGACGGCTTGAGAGAATGCGGGGCCGGCGGCGAGCACGGCCGTGAGGAGGATTGATAAGGTGCGGAGCATGGCTTTTGAGGAAAGAAAAAGGGAGGGGCGTCGTATGCCGGGCGTCGGGGATGAGTTTTCAGCGGACGGGTGCAGATTGCAAGCGGGGAAACGTGACGGAGACATGTCGGTGGAAGCGAAGCCAGGACTGGGGATTGTTTTTTACGGGAAATTTCCGATCCTGACCTTTGATTCGTGCCGGTGAATCGAGGGTGTGACTGGTGCGACTGAAATCCGGATGGAGATGTGCGGGGGAAGGGTGGAACGGGAAATTAGCTATTTCCATCAATATAGCGTGGTTCGACACGGTTTCCGGGCGACCACGATTGAGCCGCAGCGATCAGCTTGCGCTTCGCCATCCGGTATGGGGTATTTCCCTGTGGGAGTCCCTCCGGGAGCCAGGACGTCACCGGGTGATACTGATTCGATGCATCGCCGTGGGGGCGGCGGATTGAGACAGGGAGTAGGCGTAGGTGACCACGTCGTAGTCCGCGCTGAAGGAAGCGGTTTCCAGGAGGATGGGGGTGACATCCGTATTGAAACTGACGAGGTCGGTGGTGGTTTGGACGGTGAGGGTGGTGCCGCGCGGGTCTTTCGGGATGAGGAGGCGGAAGAGGCGGTAGGTTTCCCCGGGCAGGAAGCCGGAAGCGGGGTAGGCGGTGTTCAGGTCCGCTCCGGTCATGGCGGCGGGTGCGGGGCGCTCGGTGGTGAAGCCTTGGTCGGGTTGGTCCGGCGTGAGTCCGTATGCGAACTCCATGAGGTTCGGGAGGCCGTCGTTGTCAGGGTCGTCCGTGATGCCGCGCTGGCCGAGTGGAAGTCCGGCGGTGAAGATTTCGAAGGGGTCGATGGCGGACTGGTCGCGCCCGTTTAGGACGATGAATCCGCCCGTTTGCTCTCCGTTGTAGGAGCTGAAGAATCCTCCGATATAGATTCGGTTGCTGGCATCGGTCGCCATGGCGTAGGGGGTCCCGCCGCTGCCGAAACCGAGGGAAGGGCTTACAGAGGAGTCGGCCGAACCGTCGGCAGCGATACGGACGAGCGCGGAAAGGGGATCGCTGCCGAAAGCGGAGAACCCCCCTGCGAAAACGGCCCCTCCCTGATCCGGCGCAGAAGTATTGACTCTGGAGTTCGGCGTGGGGAAGCCGGGGATCACCGCTCCGGTAGAGCTGATCTTCTGGAGGTAGGGGAAATTGCTCGAAGTGGAGAGCAGCGATCCGTCTGAGAGCGGAACCAGATCGGTCGCGGGCATGGTGCCGGTGTAGTCGAAGCCGGAATCCACGGTGCCGTCCGCATTGATGCGTGCCACCCGGCTCTCGCCGCCGTAGGTGCCTTCGAACGCCAGATAGAATGTTCCGCCGGGACCGGGATAGATCCTGTTCACGGTGCCGGTGGCAAGGGAGGTGAAGCCCGTGTCCACGGTGCCATCCGAGTTCAGCAAGACGAGATGGTTTGTGCCGGACTGCCCGTTGAAAGAAAGGAAGTACCCTCCAACGAGGATCTTGCCGGACGGCAATGGCAGGATGGATGTGACCTCCAGGGACGCGCCATTGCCGATGTTCGTGTTGAACACGGTATCCAGGGATTTGTCGGGCATGATTCTCGCTAGTTTACCCGGGGTGGAGGTCGTCACGTTCCCGCTTCTGAGCGAGGTGAAATTTCCGCCGATGTAGATTTCCCCGGAGCCGCCGCGTGCGACCACGTTCACTTTCTGGCCGTTGGTCGGCAGGGCGGGATAGGCCAGATCCGGCAGGCCGGTGGCGAGGTCGATGACAGCGAGACCCCGGAGGCTCTGGCTGGATCCGGTTGGGAGGGTGAGGTTGTTGAACTGACCTCCGACCGCGACCGTATCGCCGGGACCAGGGGAAATCGAGAAGATGATGTTGTTGAAAAAGGGATATTTCAGAAGCCTGTCCCGGGAGCCGGGCGGACGGGTGACGGCCAGCGGGATGCTGGCGGTAGTGGAGCCTAGCGCGTTCGATACGGTGAGGACGAGCGTTCCGCTATCCGCGGCAAGCGGACGGAGCAGGGTAAGGAACGGGGTCGTGGCACCGGAGATCTCCGGGCCGTCCAACAGCGGATTTCCTCCCAGTGTCCAGGAATAGCTGAGGTTCGCCGCACCCCGGGCAGTGACTTTCACCTCGGTAGCCAGGCCTACTTCGGTCGTTACGGATGACGGGGCGGTCACGATCTCGGGCGCGGCGAGAAAAATCATTTCCGCAGGGACGGATTCCAGCGAGTCACCGGAGGTAGGGTTTGTAACGGTGACAGTGTAGAGGCCCTCGTCAGCCAGGGTCGCGCCGGAAAGGGTGAGTGCGGACGTGTCTCTTCCTGAAATGCGGGCATCCGCGGGAAGGGGCGAGCCGTCTTTTTTCCAAAGGTAGGTCAGGGGTGAAGTCCCGAGCGCGGAAACCCGGAAAGTGATGTCCTGCCCGGCTTCGCGACTGGCGGCGCGCGGCTGCAAGGTGATGGCTAGATCGATGGGATCCCCATTGAGAAGGGCGAGCCTGCTAGCGGTTTTCCCACGGTAGGTGGAGAACGGTCCGGCGATCCAGCGTCCGCCGAGGGCGCGGGCTTCCTGGGTGTTGACGCTTCCATTCGTGCCATTGCGCACATCGAAGGTCGGATCGAAGACACCGCTCGCATCCAGCGCGGCGAAGGTGGGGGAGTTGCTGCCGTTCACGGAGGTGAAATTTCCGCCGAGATAGATTTTCCCTGCCGCATCCTCACCGAGGGTGCGGATCGTGCTTGTGGAGTTGGCGGAGGTGGTCCACGAGGCATCGATGCTGCCATCCGCCTCGAGCAAACGCACGGTGCCGCCGGTCCCCGCAACCAGCCATTTCCCGCCGGGACGCGGAAGGATGTCATTGACGACATTCTGTGCACTGCCGGTGAATGTGATATCGTGGCTGCCGTCCGCGTTCAGGCGGGCGAAGTAATTGTTCTGGAAACCAAAGGTGGAGAGGAAAAAGTTGCCGCCTATCATGACTTTCCCGTCGGGGAGGGCCTCTAGGGCGTTGACCGTGCTGGAAAATGAGAGCGGGGCTTTGAAAGAAGGATCGACGCTGCCGTTCGGCAGAAGCCGGACCACGTGGTGGAGGCTGCTGTCCGTGCCCACTTGTCCGAAGGAACCGCCGATGTAGACCGTGCCCTGAGGGGAAACGGAAACGCAGGTGACCAGATTCGTCGTGGAGAAACTTCCTCCGAAGGCGGTATCCAGGGTCAGATCCGGATTGAGGCGGGCCACGCGGGCTTTGGCTACTCCGTTGATCGAGGAGAAACTTCCGACCATGATCACTCCACCGAGCGGATCCAGGGCGAAGGCGAAGACCGTGGAGCTAGCGGAAAGCGTGAATGACGGATCCACGTTACCGCTCCGCGTAAGCACGGCGAGACGTTGGCGGCTGAACGTTGTCCCTTGGGTGATGCTGGTGAAATTGCCGCCAACCAGAGTCCGTCCGTCCGGCAGATCAAGCACCGCGTTCACATCGGAGTTGAACGTGGTGACGGGAAACGCGGGATCGTTGCCAGCCGCCGGGGTGAAGACGGTGATCACGGTTTCCCCGGAAAGCAGGGAGCCGTCGGCATTCGTGACGGTGACGCGGTAGGTCCCGGAATCCGCAGTCGTGGGATCGGCGATGGTGATCGATGGGCCTGTCTGCGAAGGAAGGACGGTTCCGTTCTTTTCCCATACATAGCTGAGAGTGCCAGCACCCCGCGCATCCACGGAGATGGTGAACGGCTCGGAAGTTTCCGGAGAGAAGGAGGGCGTCAAGCCGAGGATTTCGGGTGCGCCGAGCACGGTGAGGTTCGCGGGCCCGGCGGTCGTCGTCGCTCCGGAAGCGGTATTGGTGATGAGGACACTGTAACCTGCCTCGTCCGATTCCGTCACGGAAGATACGGTGAGGGAGCCGGAAGTCGCCCCGGAGATATTTCCGCCATCGGCGAGGGGGACTCCGTTTTTCATCCATTGGTAGGCGGTGGTGGAGCCAGCGGTTGTGGCGGTGACGTTGAAGGTGGCGTTGGTGCCGGGTTCGAGGACCAGATCCTGAGGGCCGGCGGAGACGACGATCTCGCTGAGGTGGCCTGTGAAACGGAACAGGTAAGGGGAGGAACTCGTCGCCAGCCAGATCGATCCGTCCGGAGAGGTATCCAGTTTGACCGGGGTTCCTGAATAGGTGGCGAAGCCGGTTTCCCGGCTCAGGAGCATGCCGTCCGTGGAAAAGCGAAACAGCTTCCCTGAGCTGGCCGCGATGATGGTGCCATCCGGCGCAACCGTAGCGCGCTGGATCGGAATGGTGCTGGCGCCGAATTCGGAATCGAGCGAGCCGTCCGGCAGGAAACGCGCGACGGTGCTACCTGAAAATATGGCGGAAGTCGCGGTGGCGAAGAGACCGTCCGCGCCATCCGGGAAGATGTGGGTGGTCGCGCTCAAATTGGTGGCTCCGTGACTGAAGGTGGTATCGAGCGTGCCGTCAGGATTCAGGCGCACGAGGGTGGTCGCCCCGTTGACCCCCTGGTAGTTGCTGAATCCTCCGAGCACGTAGAATTTCCCGTCCGGTAGCGGGACGACGGTGCTGGCGCTGCCGTTTCCGTAGAAAGTGAAGGACGTGTCGAGGGTGCCGTCCGGGTTGAGGCGGGCGAGATTCGGCCCGCTGGCTCCGGTATATGTCTGGAAAGGTGTGCCGATATATATTTTCCCTCCGGGGGCATAGGTAATGAGATCGACCGCGGAAGATGGCGCCGGATTAGGTATATTGGAGTTGAACGCGGTGTCCGGAGTGCCGTCGCCATTGAACCGGGCGATCTTGCGGATTGTGGTTGAGTTGAACGAACCCATCTGTCCGCTGAGAAGGATTTTCCCATCAGGTTGGCGGTCGATGGCGAAAACGCTGCCATTGAAGTTCAGGCTGAAAGCCGGATCGACCGCGCCGGTCGGAGTCATCAGTGCGAGACGGTCGCCGGCGCTGGAGCCGAGATTGAAAAAGTCTCCCCCGATCAGGGCGTTCCCATCGGGAAGCGCGAGGATGTCGCGGATCGATTGGTTCGGGAGAGCCGCCGGTACCCAGGCAACCGGAACGGTTCCCGGATCCGGACGGACGGTGAGCTTGGCGGGAGACGAAGTGATGCCTGGCCCCGCGTTCGAGACGACCACGGTATAAGTGGCCGCATCCGAGAGCGCGACCGGGTCGAACGAGAGGGTGGCGGACGTTTCCCCGGGGATAGGTGAGCCGTTTTTCCTCCACTCGAAGGAAAGTGGCGTCTCGCTGGTGGCGGCGACGGAAAGCCGCGTGATGCCACCCACATAGCCGATGGCAGATACCGGCTGGGAGGTGATGACGGGCGGCTGCTCGTCATCAAAAATCCGGACGTTGGTAAGTGCTCTCCCGAGAGCGGCGCCGGCAGGATTGCTCAGGGAAACCGAGAAGTCGCGACTGCCTTGGATGGTCGAATTGTCGGTGATCGGGATGGTGATGGTTCTGTCTGAAGCATCGCCATCCGCCCAGGTGAGGGTCCCTGAGGTGGCGGTGTAATCGGTGCCGGCTAGCGCGGTGCCGTCGGTGGTCTGGAAATCCACGCTAGCGGGGCCGACCGACCCGAAAAGCCGCTCCACGGTGAGAGTGACCCCGCCCTCGATCTCGACGACCGATGCCGATGTCCCTGCCAGTGCAATGAGGCTGGGGGAATCGTTCAGCACGGGACCGAGGGCGGTGAGAATGCGACCGTCCCGCTGGAGCAGGAGGGTTCTGAGGGAGTTGGATGCTATGTTGTCCGTGTTGGGGAATTTGAAGGAGGGATCGAAGCTCCCGTCCGGAGAAATGCGGAAGAGCTGGCGACGGAAGTCGTCACCGAACTGGCTGGACTGGCCTGCCAGGGCGGACACGACCACTGATCCGTCCGGCAGGCCGATGAGGTCGTCCAGGCTGTCGAAACCTCCGTCCGCGATGGTCCAGGAGGGATCGGGAGTGCCGTCCGGCAGCAGCATGGCGATACGGTATTTGTTGGAGGTGCCGCTGGCGCTGAACGTGCCGACGTTGGTGAAAGCACCCGCCACGAGAATGCGACCGTCCGGCATTTCCCTGATGTGTGTGACTGATTTCACGCTGGTCCCACCGAAGTTTTTCTCGAAGACAGGACTGGTGAAGCCGGATGCCAGCAAGCCGTCCGGGTTCGCCATTGCCAGAGTGGTTGTGAGCGGGAAATTGTTGTCGGGGGGTGATTGGAGGACGAGCAGTTTTCCTGAGGAGAGACCGAGGATCTGGGTCAGGTTGCCGGTGACGGTGGTGGAAAACGCCGGATCCTTGGATCCGTTCGGGAGCAGTCTCGCGAGGCTGTTGAACGGCAGGGTATAGATGGTCCCGTCGGGTAGTACTCCGGTGCGGGTGGTGACGTTGTCGTAGAGGAAATCGGTGGAAGAGAACGAGGTGTCGACGCTTCCGTTCGCGTTGCTGATGGCCAGGTTCCGGGTGACGTGGCCGCCGACGGAAGAGAAGGATCCGCCTAGGAGAATGCGCCCGTCTGGCAGCGGTGTGATCATCGCCACGAGGTTGTTCGACGGGAGGGAGGGGGCGGTGAATGAGGTGTCGACGGTGTAGTCCGCGTTCAGTTTCACCAGGCCCTGGGAGGTGGTGCCATCGTAGGTGCTGAAGTTGCCGCCGATAAGGAATTTCCCGTCAGGAAGCTGGGCGAGGGAGCGGATCGCGGTGAGGCCGAAACCGCCGGCAATGGGACCGAAATTCGCGTCCGGATCAGGAAATCCGGGAGGCAGCGTTATCGTCAGGGTGGCGGCCGCGCTGGTGGTGGTGCCTACCGAGTTGGTAACGAGCACCCGATAGTCTCCGGCGGAGGAGGGAGTGAGGTCTTCCAGGAAAAGCGTGGGAAGAGTAGCTCCTGAAATATCGGAGCCGCCTTTCTGCCACTGGTAGGTCGCGGCGGTGGCGCTCAGGGCCTGGACGGAAAATACGGTGGTATCGGTGGCGAGGGCCGCGCGCGAGGTAGGCGAGGCGACGATCAGAGGTGGCGATTGCGCGTCGGCAATGGTGACCGTGTGCGAGGCTGGCGCGGTGATGACGGCTCCGCCAGTGGGGGAGGAGATCGAGAGGGAAAAGGTTTCGGCACCCTCGGTCAGTGCGTCCGCGAGCAGCGGGATGGAAATGATTTTCGGGCCGATCTCTCCATCCGCCCATGCGAGGGTGGCGGCGGGCGCGGTAAAATCATCCCCAGGGGTGGCGGTGCCTGCCGTGGCGGTAAGTTGGACCGAAACCGCTCCGGTTTTCCCACCCGTGCGAGCCACGGGAACCAAAATCGAACTACCCTCAGCACCAGCGGAGGAGAGAGCTGAAAACGCGATGCTGCCGGGTCCGGAGAGCAGGTCTCCCTCGAAGCGCACGATGTTCTCCGCGATGGTCCCGTTGAATTTCAGACCCGGCCCTCCGTTCTGGGAAAAGTCCGTATTGCTCAGCCAACCGACGGCCATGATGTTCCCGTTGTCCTCGAATTCCGCGTCATAGAAGTGGCCGCCCCAAGCTCCGCGACCGACGTTCGGGACCGGAGTGAAAGTCGGATCCAGATTTCCCTGGAGGTCGAGTCGGACCATGGAGGCGGTCGTCGTGCCGTTCCATTCCGTGAAAATTCCGCCGACGAGGATACGGCCTTCGGGGGTGAGTTTGAGCACGCCGCCGGTCCAGCCGTTCGGGCCGGCACCGAGGTTCGCCTGAAAGCTCTGATCGAGACGTCCGTCCGGGAAAAAGCAGGCAAGCGAGGGGATAGGCGCGCCTTGATATGTCCCGCCGTTCCCTCCGAACAGGATGCGCCCGTCGGGCAGGATCAGGGCCTTGTTCGTCAGGAACTCGATCCCGGTGCCGACCGCGAAAGTGGGGTCGTAGGCTCCCGTGGAGGTGAGCCGCGCGATGTTTCCCGAAACGTTTCCTCCGATGGTGGAGAAACTGCCGGAAATGACGATTTTTCCGTCCGGCTGCACCTTCACGGAGCTGACGTTTCCATTCGTGGTGAAGCCGTTTTCAAAGGTGACGATGACGCTGTCAGGAACAAATGTGGGGTCGACATCTCCGGTCGGGCCGAGCCTCGCAATGGCGTTCCGCGCGGTCCCGTTGATGGTGCTGAAGCCACCGCCGACGAGCACTTTCCCATCCGCCTGAAGCTCGATGTCGAGGATGGTGCGGAAGCTCCCGGAGAGCCCGGTCGCGGTCCAGGTGGTGTCCAGGGTGAGATCGGAGTTTAAACGGACGAGGTTCGCGCGGGGCTGGCCGTCGAAGGTATCGAAGGTGCCGCCCATGAGGATTTTCCCATCCGGCTGGATGACGATATCGTTGATTTCCGTCCTTCCGGTCGAGGTTCCGAAGTCCGTCACCGCGGTGTTCAGTGTGCCGTCCTCGTTGAGCAGCCAGAGGCAGGTGCTGACCGTGGAGCCTTGGAACGTCCCTTCGACTCCTCCGACCAGGATTTTTCCGTCCGGACGGATGGCGACCGCCTGGGTTGGTTCTTTGAAACCGTTTCCGACAGTAGTCATGAATGCCGTATCGACATCGTCCGGTGCGGCGACGGCATGTGTGGCGAATGGAAGGAGAACGAGGGCGAGCAGGGACCGGAGCAGGGGAAATGACTTCATCTGGGGGATGGATTCGGAGAGGTGCGGCCGCGGTCGTAACACAGGCGGCAGCTACCTTTACCTAAGCCGCACGATCCGTGTCACGGCGGTTCCCGCCACCTACCCTGTTCAGGGGATGGAAAGTTTGGCGGGAAATTTCCTGAAGAGAGCGCGCCTCATCATCTCGCCACCCATATTGCTTGATGGTTCGCTGGCGAAAGTGTTTCCATCCGGCGATGGACGGATCGCTGCTGCTGCTGGGTGTGGAGGGAATGGAACTCTCGGTGCGGGAGGCGCAACTTTTCCGGAAACTGCAGCCGGCCGGATTCATCCTTTTTTCCCGGAACATAGGATCCTCAGGGCAGACCCGGAAGCTGACGGACGATCTGCGGGATCTTTGTGTCGACGAACCCATCCTATCCATCGATCAGGAAGGCGGCCGGGTCGAGCGGACCCGGGATTTCGCCCCGACCCTGCCATCGGCCGATGCCTTTGCGGCGAAAGGTGACATGGAGCAGATCGCGCGGGCAGGGGAGGCGACGGCGGAGTTGCTGGGCATGCTTGGATTCAACCTGAACTACGCGCCCGTGCTGGATCTGGACCACCATCCCGAGCTTCAGAACGGCCTGAACCAGCGGTGCTGGGGTCGGGATCCGCAGGACGTGATCAATCGCGCCGGGATGTGGAACCGCTGGACCCGGAAGCGCGGCATGCTCGGCTGCGGGAAGCATTTCCCGGCGTGCGGTCGGGCGAAATCAGATCCCCACGAGGACCTGCCGACGTCCTCCGCCACCAGGGACGAACTGATGGCGGAGGACGTGATTCCCTACACCGCACTGATGCCGGAGCTGGATGCCGTGATGCTCGCCCATGTGCGTTTCCCGAACATCGATGCGGAATTTCCCGCCTCCCTTTCAAGAACCATCGTCACCGGCTGGCTGCGGGACCAGCTCGGCTTCGACAAGCATCTGGTCCTCACCGACGACCTCGATATGGGCGCGATCCGCAACCGCTACGGACGCGGGGAGGATGTGAAAATGGCGATCCGAGCGGGCAACGATCTGGCCATGATCTGCCATCAGACGGAGACGGCGGAGGATGCGGCGAAGGCGATCGGCGAGCTGCCCATCGGCCTGCGGGACGATGCGAAGGCGCGGCTTGCGAGGTTCAGGAAAAAAATGTCGCCCCCCCCCGCGTGGTCGGAAGCCCGCTGGGAGAAACTGCGGGCGAAAATCGGAGCGATCGCCGCCGAGGTGCCGGAAACGGGGCAGGTGGACGAGCGAAGCGCGGTGACAAGGTATTGAGGAAACCAGATGGCATCACCCTTGCTTTCCATGCGTCATTGCGTGAAAAGTTTTCCGTATGAAGTTCCGACCGATCCGAGTCCTCCTCACAGCGTTGTTCGCGACCGGGCTCGCCTTTCAGCCAATCCGAGCTGCGGACGCAAAAGCCAAGCCGGTCCGCGAAGCCGTGGAATGTCACCCCCGCGGCGGGTTGCCGAATTTTCGTAGCAAGATCGATGCGGGGGAAACGGTCAGAATCGCCTACCTCGGAGGCAGCATCACCGCAGCTCCCGGCTGGAGGGTGCAGTCGCGCGAATGGTTCCAGACCCGATATCCGGACGCGAAGTTCGAGGAAATCGATGCGACGATCGGTGGCACGGGGTCCGATCTCGGAGTTTTCCGTGTGGGGAACGACGTGTTGCGGCACGATCCCGATCTTCTGTTCGTCGAATTCGCGGTGAACGACGGAGGTACGTCGGCGGAACGAATTCACAAAGCGATGGAAGGCATCGTCAGGCAAACATGGCGGGCGGATCCCAGCACGGATATCTGCTTCGTCTATACGGTCAGCGAACCGATGATGCCTGCTTTGCTGGAGGGGAAAATGCAGGGTTCCGCCAGCGCGATGGAGGACGTTGCCGATCACTACGGAATTCCCTCGATCCAATTCGGAGTGAAAGTCGCCGCACTTGTCGCCAGCGGAGAGCTTGTGATGAACGCTCCAGAACCAAAGGACATCGCCACCGCGAAACCGATGGTTTTTTCAACCGACGGCGTGCATCCACTCGCGGAAACGGGTCACCGGATCTATACGGAAACCATCATCCGGTCATGGCCTGCAATCACTGGAGCAAGCGGCAAACCGGAAGTGCATCCGTTGGTCGCACCGCTCCGCGCGGACAACTGGGAGGCCGCGAAGCAAGTGGCCATTACCCCCGCTATGCTGAAAGGTGACTGGGAGAAACTTCCTTCTGACAACGGGCTGGCGAAGCGATTTTCCAAGAACATGCCTGACCTCTACCGAGCGACGAAGGCGGGGAGCGCTTTGGAGTTCAAGTTCCAGGGGACGACGGCTGGCGTATTCGATCTGCTCGGTCCTGACGGTGGCGAGCTCTCGGTGCAGGTCGACGATGGCGAACCGAAAACCACGGCACGCATCGACGGTTATTGCACCTACCACCGGATGGCGAAGACCCCCGTCCTGACTGGTGTCGAACCCGCGATTCACAGAGTCCGTATCACTCTGACGGACACCCGACCGGACAAGCGCGAGATCCTGTTCGAGAAAAACCGGGAGGATTTTGACAAGAATCCGGGAAAATACGCGGAGAACACCTGGTATGCCGGTTCCCTCCTGATCATCGGGGATGTGGTCGAGTGACCCTACTCACCCGAATCGTCGTCTTTCGGATTGATCAGTTTGAACGGCAGTTTGAGACCTTCCTTGATCACCGTCCCTGTGATTTTTCCTGCCTCCTCGATAGTTTCGATCGCAACGCCGACGGTTCCATCGACGGTGGCGGAGGCGAGTTTCGCCGGGCCGAGAGGTTTCACGCGGATGTCATCGTAGGGTCCGGAAACTTCCATTTCCAGCAGATGACTGAGTGGGGAGGTCACCACTCCGGGCAGACCGACCAGTTTTCCGCGCGCTCTTCCTTGCACTCGTTTCTTCCGGAGATCCACCTCGCCGACGGCGCTTACGGTGAGGGATTTTCCTCCGCTTGCCTCGAAGCGGGTGACTTCCGCGGTCTGCGATGAGATATTGAAATCGGCTTCGAACTGTCCCTGCTTCTCCCGCTCCAGTCCGGGGATCACCGTATTGAAAAGCTCGTAAGCCTGGTCGAGTAGCGGGACTTCGACCACAGGCGTATCGGTCATGCGCATGGAGCCAGTCCCTTCCCAATCCGTATCGCGGAAATGGATCGTCCCTTTGAAATCGGCGGTGAGCAGACCGGAAGAACTCCCCGGTTTTTTTCCGAAAAGACCGCGGACTTCGGACACGTTGACTCGCTTGATGTCGGCGTTCGCGTTGCGAAGGACTCCTCCGCGATAACTTCCGGAGAGAGTAGCGTGTCCGCCAAGCAGATCCGCATGCGATTTTTCCAGAATCCAGCTCTTTCCATCGAAGCTTCCCTGAGCGGAAAAGTCCGCGGCCTTGACGGTTTGCTTCCTGACGGTGAACTCAACCGGATGAGGACTGCTCAGGCGAATGGATTCCACGGTCGTTTCCCTGTTTCCTTCCTTCATGCGACTCACCAGATTCTTCAGTTCGATTCCAGGGAATTTCTCAAAGCGTATACTCTCCGGGCGTTCGGCCCTGAACGCGGGGATGTCGTTTGAAATTTCCCATAGATCGGCCGTACCTTCGAGCGATTCCAACCTGATGGTGCCGTCCAGAAACCCAGCACGGTAGGTGTCGCTTTCCCCGGAGCTATCACTGAGTTCGCCGTCGAAAACGAATGGATCGTCCTTGTTTCCGGAGTGTTTGACATTGCCGCTCGTAGCGCCATGCGCGGTGGTCAGATCATAGGTGATCCGCGCTCCTTCGGAGGAGATCTTCCCTTGCGCCTTCGCGTCGGTCCATCGCACGCCTTTCCATTCGAAATTGTCGCCCTCGCCTTTGAGTTCCGCGGTCCATGCGATGGGAGATTTCCGGTGGTCGACGCGGAACGACCCCTCGACCTGAAACGGTCCGGTCCCGGCCTCGACATCAAGGGTGGCGAAAATCGCTCGGAAAATCTTGAGATCGGGGCGGAATTTCTCCTGTTTTTCCGAAGGTGCGCGCAAGAGTATCCTCCCGTTGAGATCCAAGGTGAGTCCATCGCGTTCGATGGTCAGGTTGTCGATTTCGACTTTCCCTTCCAGAATCGTCATGCTGAGGGAAACGTCATCCATGCGGAGACTTCCGGCTTCGTCGCGCAGCTTCAGGGGCGAGCTATCTGCGTTGCAGGTGAGGCTCCCGCCTTTGATTCCGAAATACATCCCGAGCGAAGGCCGGAAGCTGATGCTACCTACCTCGGCGATGAAGGCGTCCTCCTGATCCGTTCCGCTGGCCTTCATGCCGGTGAAATGCTGCCCGCGCCACGGATCCCACGAAGCGTTTTCCCAAGTGAGTTCGATTCCGCGCCGTTCGGCCTGTTCTACGAACGTCTGCTCCATTTTCGCCGAAACAATGGGCCTGACTGCGAAAAGCGCGCCGATCGCCACAAGCAGAAAAATGCCTGTGACAAAGATCCACGGGCGGGCGAGGAGACGTTTGGAAATAGGTTTCATCATGCTGGTCCACCGGTGGGGGAGGGAAAATCCGTGAGAGTAGTAACTTCCACACCATGGTGCGGTGCGCAACTGATGTCGTGCGGTATCGTGGAAACGATGGGTCGGGGAATATTTCGGAATCGACATTTTTATGGTTTTTACCGGCGTTCGTGTAGAATGCCTCCACAAAGGAGCTGCCATGAGACTGATAAGATTCGGAGAAGTAGGATACGAGGAGCCGGGGGTTTTGCTGGAGGACGGGCGCAGGATCGATGCGAGCGGGGAATTTCTCGATTATGACGAGGCGTTTTTCGCGATGGGAGGCCTCGAAAGTATCGCGGAGTGGGTGGCCGGGGGCTGCGAGGGAGGGATGGAGATCCCGGCAGGCACGAGGACGGGCCCCCCGGTCGCGCGACCATCGAAAATCGTGTGCGTCGGCCAGAACTACCGGGAGCATGCGCTGGAAATGGGCGGTGACATCCCGACGGAGCCGGTGCTTTTCATGAAAGCGAGCTCGGCTTGGAGCGGTCCTCAGGACGATGTCCTGACACCGCGCGGAGCGAAGAAGCTCGACTACGAGGTGGAGCTGGCGGTGATCATCGGGAAGACCGCGACGGATGTCTCGGAAAAGGACGCGATGTCACATGTGGCGGGATATTCCGTGTTCTGCGATTTTTCCGAACGGGCGTTTCAAAAGGATCACGGAGGGCAGTGGACGAAGGGGAAAAGCGCTGACACCTTCGCGCCGATGGGTCCGTGCCTGGTGACGGCGGACGAGATCTCCGACCCGCAGGGGCTGCGGCTGTGGACCAAGGTCAACGGCGAGATCCGCCAGAACAGCTGGACCAGAGACATGCTTTTCGGAGTGCGTGAAATCGTCACGTATATCAGCCGTTTCATGACATTGCTACCTGGGGATGTGATCGCCACCGGCACCCCCAGCGGAGTGGCTGGCGGAATGAATCCACCGCGCTATCTGCAGCCGGGCGATCTGGTGGAATGTGGAATCGAGCAACTGGGACAGTTGACTCAACGGGTGATCGTGTCCAGATAGCACTTTCCATTTCAGAGAGTTTTGAGACGCAGGATTTCCATTCTTACCTGGCCCAGCCCGAGAGGTGGTCCGCATCGCGCGATCTGTCATTTCTGCGATGCGGTGCACGAGGCGAACCCCATCCCCGAGGGCACGCGGGCGAACTGCACGTGCTGCGGGGCCACCCTCTATCAGAACCGCCCGGCCTCGCTGGTGCGGGTCACCTCTTTCTCGATCACGGCGCTTTTGTTGATGATCGTGGTCCACGTCGCGCCGTTCATTTCCATGGATGCGGCGGATTTGCGGACGACGCTCACGCTGCCGGGAGCTGCCAGGTCGCTGATCGACGAGGGTACTCCCATCGTGGGGTGGGGGGTCGCACTGTTTACAATCGTCACACCGCTCGTTCTGGCCGGCGGGCTGGTATACATCTGCGGGCCGCTGATGTTCGGCCAGTGCGCCCCGGGAGCGAAATTCGTCGCTACCTGGATGCACCGCACGGAACCGTGGAACATGATCGAAGTGTTTCTGCTGGGAGTGTTGGTCAGCCTGCTGAAGCTCGGCCATGTGGCTACCCTGCATTTCGGTGTGGGCTTCTGGGCCTTCGCCATCCTGATGGTGTGCATGGCGGCGGCGGTCGCGGCCATCGACAGGCGGGAACTATGGGATCGCCTGGAGGTGGCGTCGGAAAAATGACCGTGGACGGGAAATCCGTGACACGGGGTGCCGGTAACGGACTGGCGGGCTGCCACGTCTGTGGGAAAGTGGCTCCCGTTTCCCTGGGGAAATGCCCTCGCTGCGGCTCGCACCTGCATCTGCGCAAACCGGACAGCATCAACCGGACCATGGCGCTCGTGATCGCCGCGACAGTGATGTATATCCCTGCCAACATGCTGCCTATCATGAGCATCCGCGAGCTGGGTGTTCTTACCGAAAGCACGATCACCCAAGGCCTCGTCCAATTTTGGGACGCGGGTTCCTATCCTATCGCCATCGTGATCTTCAGCGCGTCGATCATGATCCCTATTCTGAAAATCGGATCCCTCCTATGGTTGTGCGCGGCCGCGAAGGGCTACGTTCCGCATTCCGCGCGAATTCTGGGGAAGGTCTATTGGATGACCGAGTTGTTGGGCCGGTGGTCGATGGTCGATATTTTCGTCGTGGCGATTCTCGTCACCATGGTGCAGCTCGGAAACTATATGCGGGTGACTCCCGGCCCCGGCGCTTTGGCCTTCGCGGGTGTGGTGATCCTGACCATGTTCGCCGCGATGAGCTTTGACCCCCGCCTGCTTTGGGATCAGCTTGAGCGCGAGGCGGATGAGACCGCCGCCAAATCCTTAACGACGAAGTGAGCGAAAACGAAACATCTGCCGCTGCCGCCCCCGAGCTGCGCTCCGCCCAACGCTGGAACATGGTCTGGGTCGTGCCTATCCTCGCGATTCTCATCGGAGGCTGGATGCTCTACCGCAACATCAGCTCGAAAGGCCCGGAAGTCCGGATCCGTTTCGATACAGCGGACGGGATCGTGGCCGGGAAAACCGAGATCCGATGCCGTTCGGTCAGCGTGGGGAAAGTCGAGCGCGTCGAGCTGGCGGAAGATCTGAAATCCGTCCTGGTGTATTGTCGGCTCGATAGCGGAAATGAAATTCTGCTTCGGAAAGGCACGCGGTTCTGGGTAGTTCGTCCGCGCGTGTCCGCAGCGGACGTATCCGGCCTCGGCACGCTGCTCACCGGCGTTTACATAGAGCTGGAGCCTGGCTCGGGCAAGATGGGTCCGAGGAAATGGAGAGGTCGTGAGACACCACCGGCCACGAGCCGCAGCGTGCCCGGCCGCAGGCTCACGCTGGTCACCGAGGAGGCCGGGTCCCTGACCGTGGGCTCGCCGATTTATTACCGGGGGTTTGAAGTCGGCAGGATCGAGAGCCGCAAGCTCGATTCCGACGGGCGCCGCATCATTTACGAGGCGTTCATCCGCGAGAAATACCAGGAACTCGTCCGCAAGAACACCCGGTTCTGGAACACCAGCGGCGTGGATGTGTCCGCAGGCGTGGATGGCTTCAAGCTGCGAACACCCTCCTTCCAGGCACTGGTCTCCGGTGGGGTGTCATTCGCCGTTGCGGAGGGTGCGAAGCCCGGCGAGATGACCGAGGACGGAGCGATTTTCGAACTCTTCGAAGATGCGGAATCCGCCGCATCCTCCACCTTCGAGCCAACCCTTCGCGTGCTGCTTCTTTTCGACCAGAGCGTGCGTGGGCTCAGCACTTCCGCTCCGGTGGAATACCGGGGCATCGTCATCGGGCGGGTGAGGAACATCTCCTTCGACTACGCCCCTGAATCGGAAAACCAGAAGGTGCCTGTCCTCGTTGAGATCGATCCCGGATTGCTGCGCGCTGACATCGGGAAACTCTCGGCGGAGGACGAAATCCCGCGGCTCGGCGATGCTATCTCGAAAGGCCTGCGCGCCACTCTCAAGACAGGCAGCCTGTTGACCGGCGCGATGTATGTGGACTTCGATTACTATCGGGACGCGGATCCGGCGGAAATGACCTACAAGGCGGACTACCCCGTCGTGCCGACCATCCCGTCCGGTTTCGCGCAGCTCGAGGTGAAGCTGGCCTCCATCCTCGACAAGATCGACTCGCTGCCTATCGATGAGACGGTGAAACAGATCACCTCCGCCGCCGAGGAAACCGCCGTGACCGTCTCCGAAGCCAAGCTCGCGCTCAAAGAGATCGAAAAAGCGGCGGCCGCCGCCAAGGGCATGATGGAAGACCCGAGCTTCCGTGATCTCCCCGCGAATGTCCGGAACTCCCTGGCGGAGCTCGACAAATCCGTGGGCAGCATGGGGCCGGACGGGGCCATGCAAGGAGACCTCCTACGCACACTCGACGAATTGCGCGCCGCCATCCGTTCCATGGAGACCCTGACCAATACCATCCAGGAAAAACCCAATTCGCTCTTCTTTGGCAAAGATACCTCGGGAAATCCGAAACCCAGAGCTGCCGGACGACGCTGAACCGAAAATATTTCCGATGAAACATCTGCTACTCGCCATTCCACTTATCCTCGCGCTCGCTTCCTGCGGCAACCCGACTCCAACCTTTTACCTTCTCAGCTCCGAAGGCACCCCTCCGAAGGGCGGAGGCACCGGCATCGGTGTGGGTCCGGTGAGCCTCGCGGAATACGTGGACCGGGAAAACCTGGTGATCCAGACCGGCCCGAACGAAATCAAGCTGGCGGAAAGCCACCTCTGGGCGGGTGATCTCGATGCCTCCGTCGAGCGCGTGCTCGCCTCGAATCTCGGCCACATGCTGAAAACCGGAAACGTCCGCACCTACCCTTGGCGGAAGGAAAGCGAGATCGACTACCAGGTCATCATCGATATCCGCCAGTTCCTCGCCGGAGCCGATGGCTACGCCAATATCGAGGCCGCATGGCGCGTCTACAAGCTCCCCGGTTCCCGCCTGATCGCCACTGAAACCTTCATCGGGCGCGAACCCATCGCCACCGAGGACTACCCCGCGGTCGTCGCCGCCCAATCGAAATTACTCGGGCAGCTTTCTGCGGAAATCGCCGGGAAGATCAGGAAAAACTAGCCATGGAATTCGGACTTCATCCACACTTCGCCGCAGAAACCTTCCCGGTCTCCGTCAGGCACGGCTGCCATATCCTCCTGAACAACGAGAGCCAGTTTCCGTGGTTCATCATCGTCCCCGAAGTGGATGCCGCTTTCGAGGATCTGCATCAGTTGGATGAAAAACGCTATACGGAAGTGATGACCGTCGTCCGCGAGGTCTCGATTTTCATAGCCGATCATTTCCAGCCGGAGAAACTCAACACCGGCTGCATAGGAAACTCCATCCGGCAGCTCCACATCCATGTCGTGGGCCGGTCCGAAGGCGACCCTGCCTGGCCCGGCACCGTCTGGGCGCACGGGGAAAAAGTGAAACTCCCGGAGGAAGAGGCGCAACGCATCGTAGCTGCCGCCACAAAAGCCTTGGGGCCGAAAGGAATTGCAAGCTCCCGGAATGGAGTCCATCTTGACCGCCAAGCATGACTGAAACCTCTCCCGCTGTAGAAATTCGCCATCTGGTGAAGGATTTCAAAACCTCGTTCAAGCGCAAGCCGCTGCGCGCCGTCGATGATGTTTCCATCCGCATCATGCCGGGCGAAGTCTATGGCCTCATCGGGCCGAACGGTTCCGGGAAATCCACCACCATGAAAGCCCTTCTGGGTCTCGTCGCACCGACTTCCGGGCAGTGCGCCATTTTCGGGAAAGACTCGTTGAAAACCGACTCGCGCAACGAGGTCGGATTCCTTCCGGAGAATCCGTATTTCTACAAGCACCTCAGTGGTGAGGAAACTCTCCGTTTTTACGGGAAGCTTTGCGGAATCAAAGGAGCGAAGCTGAAGGACAGGGTGAAGGAACTGCTGGATCTCGTCGATCTGACCGGGGCCGCCCACCGCCGCATCGGTGGTTATTCCAAAGGCATGTTGCAGCGCATCGGCCTCGCCCAGGCGCTGATCCAGGAACCGCGCCTGGTCATCCTGGACGAGCCTACGGCAGGGGTCGATCCGGTCGGCTCCCGCGAGATCCGCGATCTGATTTTCAAGCTCCGCGAGCGGGGGATCACCGTGTTTCTCTGCTCCCATCTTCTCGAACAGGTGCAGGAGGTTTGCGACCACGTCGGCATCATTTTCAAAGGAAGAATGATCAAGGAAGGTCGCTTGGAAGACCTCATCGCGATCGAAGACCAGACGGAGCTGGTGATGAAAGACGCCAGTCCGGGACTGGTCGCCGAAATCGAGGCGCTGATCGCCCGTGACGGCACCGCGCAACACGTCCGCACCGGCAAACCGCGGACTACCTTGGAGCGGCTTTTCCTCCGCGAGACCGGAAAACACGACTCCACCAACTAATTTCTGCCGAAGATGAACCCGATCTCCTCCATCAAATCCGTCCCCGCCAGCGTCTCCCGCATCCTGGTGATCGCTCGTCACGCGTTCACCCAGCTCGTGCGGATGAAGGTCTTTTACTTCCTGGCCTTTTTCGCGGTGATCCTGATCGCCAGCAACTTCTTCAACCTGCCGCAGCACGAAGGACCGGAATCCGCCGGGATCAATGTCCTGCGTTCGATCAAAAGCTGGTCGCTCGGCGCGATGACTCTGTTTTCAGTGGTGCTTTCCATCGTGGCGACCGCACTTCTTCTCCCGAAAGACGTGGAGGACCGCACGTTGTACACCATCCTCGCGAAGCCGGTGCCTCGCCTCGATTATCTTGCGGGAAAACTGCTTGGAGTGATGCTGCTGGTCTTCGTTTCCCTCGCGATGATGGACCTCCTTATGGTCGGCATTCTCGAGCTTCGGACGAACATGATCGTCTCCGATCAGATGGCAGTCGCCGAAGCGCGTGGCTGGCCCGCCGCCGACATGGCGAGACTGAAAACCGACATTCTCGCACAGGGACCGACCGCATCGCTGCAAGGCGCGGTATTCGCGATTTTCCTACGTTCCTCCATAATCGCCTCCATGGCTTTGCTGATCTCGACTTTCTCCAGCAGCACGCTTTTCACCACCATCATCAGCTTCCTGATATACTTCATCGGCCATTTCCAGGCGGATGCGCGGGCCGCGTACCTGAGCCAGGACGCGGGTAGCAGCGACGGATTTTTCGCCAAGGCGATCACTTTCCTTGTCGCGCTGGTTCTACCGGATTTCCAGATGTTCAATGTGATCGACGCGGTGATCGAGGGGCAGGTGATGCCTCTGGTGATCCTCGGAAAACTGACGCTCATCGGGCTTTTCTATGCGGTGTTCTACATCATCGGCTCATGGTTCGTGTTCGCGAAAAAGGAATTTTAGGAAACCGATGACCCAAGGAAAAAGATACGCCGTCCTAAGCCTTGCGATCCTCGCCTTCGGAGCCGCACGCATGCCCTTCGAGAGCGAGCTTAGAAAGGAGATGGATGATGCCTGGCTGATGCCTCCGAAGCTGGACGTGAAAACCGGCGAGCGCATCGGGCAGACCTTTTCCGCTGTTTCTCTCGGCGGCCTGAGGACCCTTGTGGCGACCTTTCTCAACCTCCGCGCTTTCGCTTTTTTCAGTGACCAGCGCTGGTCGGATGTCGAGGAAACCTATGGCACGATCGTCGATCTCGCCCCCCGGACCCGCTACTACTGGGATACGGGAGCCTGGCACCAGGCCTACAACGCCGCCTCATACTATCTTTACGGGGAAACCGATCTGCCACCGCTGCGGCGCAAGCTCGCCTGGCGTGAATCCATTTTGAAGGGCAGGGATTTCTTGCTCCGCGCCCTGCGCAACAATCCGGACGACCCTATGTTATACGAAAGTATAGGTCGCCTGTATGCGGATCCCAACAAGATCGCTGCCTTCGGGGATACGGCCAGAGCGTATGAAAAATCATACGAGGCGTATCAGGCGTCGGTCGATACCGGGATGGCGCGGGATTACACGCAGCGCGCCGCTCTCTATTCACTGGCCCGGGTGCCGGGCAGGGAAGAGGAAGCACTGGCACTCGCCAGCAAGCTGACGAAAGACGATCCGCGGCCGCTGCCCACGCTCCAAGGGCTGCTCTATTCGCTGCGTTTCCGTGAAAATCCCGGTTCCGATCCCATGGAACTCGTCGATTCCATTTTCAAGACGCACGAGAAGGCCTACGACGTGCTTGGAAACCAATGGCTGAGAACCCGCGATCACTTCCCTACCTACGGAGTCGCCAACGCGCTCTTGCTGCTAGAGAAAGAACTCGAGATTCCGGAAGATAAAAGCGTCCTCAAAGTCGAGCTCCAGTCTCCGATGAACCCGGACGATGCGTTCAAATGAAGCCCCTCCGCACCGAGTGTTTCCGCTACGCCGGGTGGGAAGACGGTGCCGGTGGGAATGAACTTCACGATCACCGGACAGATCCGGATGAGAATGACGGCCTCGCCGGGAAATTCGGGTTTTCCGGTGAGGGAAACCAACTCTCCTCTGCCATTGCAAAGGCGATACGGGAGTCTTTTTCCTCTTCCGGAAGAGCGCCGCAAGTATCAAAGGTTCAATGGTCTCCTTCACTGAAGTAGGGGTCTTTTTCTGAAAACCCTTTTTCCGAAAACCCTCTTGTGGTGACGGCGATTCCTTCCCATCCTGATACCAGCTTCCAACCCCAGATTCATGCCCAGCGACCATCCATTCCAGCAGCTATTCGAAACCTTCGGGAAATTGCCCGGGGCACATGCCGAGCAGGTGAATGCGGCCGCTCGTGAGTCCGTCAGGGACTGGCTCTCGGTGCCGCTCGGAAAAGCCGGCCACTGCATCCTTCTGAAAGCTCCTGCCGCCGGTCACGGGAAAACCCATCTGCTCACCCGGGTACAATACGACCTGGGCGGCACTCATGAATTCATTCCACTGAACGCGGTCGGTGGCAGCCGCATCGATGCCTCCACGGTCCTCAATGATACTCTCCGTCGTCTCGTCCGTGGCCTGCCCGCTGCCGGTGGACTCACCGTGCTCGACCTTGTGGCGCGTCGCCTTTTCTCCACCTCTCTCCAGCCGCTTGTGAACTCCGGCGAAGTGCCCTGCCAGGATCGCGAAGGTGCGCTCAACGCTCTCAAGACCCGCCCTATCGAAACCTTTGATTTCCATCATCCAGGCGCGGTCACCGCTCACTGGGCCAGAGAAAACTTCGAGCTGCTCGGCCCGCGCCTGGCTCTCGAACTGTCCCAGCGCAACGGCCTGTCACTGCGGGAAGTTTCCTTCTGGGTCGATTCCATGTTCCGTTTTTCGGCCACCCCGATCGATAATCCGGGGCGGTCCCGTGCGCTCGCGGCCACTGTGTTCGAAGATCCTTCCTCGGAAACTGTCGCCCATGAGCGTCTCGTGGCGCTACTCGGCCTGATGACTTCGATGATGCGTGTCGTCCTTGTCGCAGACGAGTTGGAAGGCTTTTCCTCAGACGAATCCGCAGCCCTCAAGTTCGCATCGTTCCTTGGGGCGCTCCGTCAGTCGGTGGAGCGAATCGATGTGGTTATTTCCGTGAACCAGGATATCTGGCAGAGCGCCTTTCTGCCGCGCCTCAGCGGAGGACTCGCGGACCGGCTTTCGGAAGTCGTCGTGGAGCTGGAGCCACTGGATCACGCTGGCATGAGTGCCATCCTGGATTCCCGGTCCCCTGGAGATGGTGAACGCCTGCTCGGAGAAATGGAAAAGGACGAGCTCCCGGATCGTGCGCGCGAACTGATCAAGCGCGCGGGCGTCGCTTGGGAGAAATTGGAAAAATCCAACGGTCCGCTTCCCGAGGCATTCGTGGAGAAAGCAATCTTCGAAGGCGGCCTCGCGCCGGGATTTGAACCGGAAAAGTCAACTGAACCAGAGCCGGAACAGGAACCAGACCCGGAAGGAGTCCCACTCCATGAGGAAATTTCCGACCCGCTGCCTGTCGCTGAATCCGAAATACCACTTGCGGAAATTTCCGAGCCGAGAACAGCCGAGCCCGAGCCTGCGGAATTGCCGAAGGAGCCGAGATTCTCGGCAGAGGCAGCGATTGCGGCGTTCAAGGGATTTTCCGATAAAGATTCCGCCCAGGAATCCTTATCGCAGGAGCCGGAAGTTCCGGATCCGGTTTACCAGCCGTCCTCCTGGCCGTCCCCGATCATTGCGGAAACGCCTTTTCAAACCGCCCCGGAGCCGAATCAGGAGCGAAAGATCGAGGAGGAACCCACTTTTGAACCGACAGCTACCGAGCCAGCTCCACTCCCGGAGCCGGTAGCTTCGGAACCCGTCCCGGAGCCAGTTCGCGAGCCGACCCCTCCGCCATTTCACCCTGCGCCGGAGCCGACTCCGTCGCCTTTCCAGGCCGCACCCACTCTTTCTGGTACGTTTCCTCCGTCATCTCCCGAAGAGGCAAAACCAGATCCGGCGGGCGAACCGACTCCACCTCCGTTCCAAGCTGCTCCGGCACTTGCACCTGTGTTTCCACCGCCATCACCCTCGAGCGATGAACCGGCAACGGCGGCCGCACCTTTCCAGGCCGCTCCCACCTACGAAGAGCCTCCCCCTTTCCAAGCCGCGCCAACGCCGGAACCCGCCCCGGAGGTGCCTATGCAGGCTTTTCAAGCCGCTCCCGAGCCTCCGTCCGCCCCGGCATTCGCGGAACCCGCTCCCGACCCCCCGGATTTCAAAACCCCGAAAACCGACCGCGTGGACGACCTTCTGAAACAATTCCGCGAACGCTACGGCAAAGGTTGAGCGCGAAAAAACTGACAAAGCCCTTGCGATGCAGGGGTAATCGGGTGCTTATTCGTCGCGAGCGAACGTATGAGCATTTCCACAGAATATGAGTCCCCGGACACCCTCGGGAAGGCCGCGAAAGCGGTGGAGTCCTACCAGGAAGAGACAGATGATCTCGTAGGCGAGCGCATGGTCCTGAACATGGGGCCGTCCCATCCCGCGACCCACGGCGTGCTGCGCCTGATCCTCGAGCTGGATGGCGAGGTGATTCATTCCGCCGAGCCGGATATCGGATTCCTTCACCGCGGTGATGAGAAGATCGCGGAGAACATGCACTACAACCAGTTCGTGCCCTACACGGACCGGCTCGATTATCTCGCGCCCCTCGCGAACAACGTCGCTTACGTTTGCGCTGTTGAGAAACTGATGGGTTGGGAGCTGCCTCCGCGCGGCCAGGCCCTGCGGGTGCTCTGCTGCGAACTGGCCCGCATTTCCTCACACATGCTGGGCGTCGGAGTCTGCGCGATGGATGTCGGCGCCATGACCGTATTCCTCTACACTTTCACCGAGCGGGAGAAAATCTACAATCTCTGCGAGCAACTCACCGGAGCGCGTTTCACCACCTCTTACACCCGCGTCGGCGGGCAGCTCCGCGATATGCCACCGGGCTTCGAAGAGGCCGTCCGCACATTCCTTGATGAGTGCGAGGTCGCCATCGGAGAAATCGCCAAACTGCTCGATAACAACAAGATCTTCCGCGACCGGATGATGGACGTCGGGATCATCAGCCGTGAGTCCGCCATATCCTTTGGTATCACCGGGCCGAATCTGCGCGCTTCCGGGGTCGACCGCGATCTGCGCAAAGACAGCCCGTATCTCGGCTACGAGAAATATGACTTCGATGTGCCGATCGCCGAGGAAGGTGACTGCTACGCCCGCTACCAGATTCGTATGGAGGAGATGAGGCAGTCCCTCAGCATCTGTAGACAGGTGCTGGATACCATGCCGGAAGGTCCCGTGAACCTCGCGGATTCCAAAAGCATGCTTCCCGCCAAGGAGCGCGTGCTGATGTCCATGGAGGAGCTGATCCACCATTTCATCGTCGCCACCCAGGGCATCGACGCTCCCGAGGGAGAAGTCTACTTCGCTGCGGAAAATCCCAAAGGTGAACTCGGATTCTACATCCATTCCAAAGGCGGAGGCGTCCCGAATCGCCTCAAAATCCGCAGCCCGTCCTTCTGCAATCTCTCCATCACTTCGAAACTTCTCCCCGGTCACATGGTTTCCGACATCCCCGCGATTCTCGGCTCCCTTGATTTCGTGATGGGCGAGTGCGACCGATAGGTGCAGACTGAGCCATCATGAAAACCATCCCGCTATTTCTCGCCACGGCATTCCTCACCGGATCGCTTCATGCGGAGTTCCGCACATGGACTCGCAACGACGGCAAGACCGCTGAACTCGAACTCACCGGCAAAAAAGGCGAGGGCGCGGCCCTTGAGGGTGTATTCAAAATGCGGAACGGGAAATCCGTCGATCTTGCCGCCTCGGATTTCGTGGATGCCGATGCCGAACTCGTCAAAACCTGGAAGCCTGAAGAGATCGCATCGGAGGCTGCGCCCGTGGTAAGCGTGTTCGATGAGATTCTCGAAGGAAACCTTGAGAAGCTCGATGGGAAACGGCTCAGACGCTATTCGCTCGAGCAGAAGCCCACGAAATATTACCTCTTCTACTACACCGCCTCATGGTGTGGCCCCTGTCAGAAGTTCACTCCGTCGCTTGTGAAATTTTACGACGAGCACAAGCCCGCCAGCGACGAGTTCGAGATCGTCCTCATCACTGCGGACAGCGACGAGGATGCCATGGAGGACTACGCGAAATCCAAGAGCATGAACTGGCCGCATCTCAAGCTCTCGAAGGTGGGCAAGTTCGAAAAAGCATTCAAGCATCCCGGTGGAGGCATCCCCAACCTCGTCCTTACCGATCTCGAAGGAAACCTCATCAAGACCAGCTACGAAGGCAAAAGCTATTTGGGTCCTACCGTGGTGATGAACCACCTCGCGAGCCTTCTTAAATAATTTTAGCCGACCCGTCAGCGCACATTTATTTTCACCCATGTCAGACTCCACGATAGCAGCACCGAGCGCTTCCGCCGGGAAACTCGGTAGCGCGAATTTTCCACCGTTTTCCACCAGCCCGGAGCTGGATTCCGAGGCGGATGATCGCATTTCCCACTACCCGGAAAGCAAGCGTTCCGCCGTTCTTCCGTTGCTCCATATCGTGCAGCATAAATTCGGATTCATCTCCGACGAAGCGGTCGAATGGGTAGCGACCAAACTGTCCCTGGAGCCGATCAAAGTGCTCGAGGTGGTGACGTTCTACCCCGGTTTCCGCCAGTATGCGCCGGGCAAATATCACATCCGCGTTTGCCGCACCTTGTCTTGTGCGATGGGTGGCAGTGGCGAACTGATGGACGATCTGTGCAAGGAATTCGGCATCGACCGCACCTCTGCCGATCCGCATCACCACCCGATCAGTGTTTCTCCCTGCGGGAAATACTCCGTCGAGTTCGCCGAGTGTCTGGCCTCCTGCGGCACGGCCCCCGTGTGCCTTGTGAACGATGATTTTCACGAAGCCGTGACCGTGGAAACGATGAAAAAAGCGTGCGCGGATTGAAGTGAACCTAAGAGCCGCGGCAACCTGAGCGACATGCAGAAGGGTTTTGAAAGCCCTTTTCAGGGGCTTCAAAGGGACGGCGGCTTCAACCCCCTTGCTCCCGCCGATCAGGATCCGGCAGGATCCGATGGTCTGCTCGGAGGTGCCTTGATAAACGCCGGTCTGGGCCCGGTGCCGGTGTCGCCATTCTCCGCTTGTGCCCGGATGGCTCCGGCAATCGCTTTCGCCAGTCGCTCCCGGTGCGCGGAGGAATTGATCTGCCCCGCCTCGGAGGAATTGCTCATGTATCCGCCTTCCAGCAGCACACACGGAATCGAAGGGTTCCTTGTCAGACGGAGACGGCGCCGGACATTGCCCGCATTGCTCGATGCCGGGGCGACGGATTTCATCGCCCGCTGGCAACGCACAGCCAAGCCATGGGAGTCCACCCGCCACCAGTAGGTTTCCGGTCCGCGGCGTGAGGATGAGCCGGAGTTGAAATGCAGGCTCACCATGATCGCGCCGGGGTAGCGGTTCGCGAAGGCGACGCGGTCGTCCAGATCGATGAACCGATCGTCCGAACGCATCATCACGGTGCGGAACGAACCGGAAAGTTCGGAGCGCAGGCGCTTCGCCAGGTCCAGATTCGCGTCCTTTTCCCGCTGTCCGGTGAAACGGGAAACCGCCCCGGAATCCTTGCCCCCGTGCCCCGCATCAATGATCACCGTGCGGAATCCCTTGGGGCCCGGTCGGTTTCCCCAATAATCCAGACCACCTGACGAGGAACTGGAGCCGGATGGACCGGAAACGGAAGAACAAGAGGGCAGAGCGGCGAGAAAGCCGAGCAGAAGGATTAGGCGCATGGATGTTTCTAATCCCCATCTGGCAAAACCTCAAATCAGGATTTCGAATTCCGGGAATTCACCTAGGGCTAGTCGCCGCATTCTTCCGCCTTGCGCCTCCGGGAGGCTCTGCCTAGCCTGCGCGCCCCTGCAGGCTCCGCCATCCGGGTGCTTTGAAATTATGAAATCGGTTACCATCTACGATACGACTTTGCGCGACGGAACGCAGGGCGAAGGCTTCCAGCTTTCCGGACTGGATAAGCTCAGGATCGCACAGCGTCTGGACGAATTCGGCGTGGACTATATCGAGGGCGGGTGGCCCGGTTCCAACCCGAAGGATGTCGAGTTTTTCAGGGAAGCCAGAAGCCTGGATCTCAAGCACGCGAAGCTGGCCGCATTCGGATCGACCCGGCGCGCGGGAGTGAAGGTGGACGAGGATCCGCAGGTGCGGCTGCTGTTGGAGGCGGAAACGCCGGTCGTGACGATTTTCGGGAAAAGCTGGGAGCTCCAGGTAACGGAGATCCTTCGCACCACCGTGGAGGAGAACCAGGCGATGATCCGGGACACCGTGGCGCACCTGGTGAAAAACGGGCGTGAGGTAGTCTATGATGCCGAGCACTTTTTCGATGGCTATAAGGACGACGCGGAACACGCTCTCGCGACCCTCCGGGCCGCGGCCGATGGCGGTGCATCCTGCCTGGTTCTCTGCGATACGAACGGCGGTACCCTTCCGGCCGAAGTCGAGGAGATCTGCACTGCCGTCCGGGTGCGTTTGCCCGAGACCCCGATGGGAATCCACACCCACAACGATTGCGAACTCGCGGTTGCCAACGCCGTCGCCGCAGTCCGCGCGGGCGCCAGCCAGGTGCAGGGCACGATCAATGGCTACGGGGAACGCACCGGGAATTGCAACCTCACCTCCGTGATGCCCATCCTCCAGCTGAAGATGGGGATCGAGGTCGTTCCGAAAATGGAAGGTCTACGGGATCTCTCGTACTTTGTGGATGATATTTCCAATAACCCTCAGTTCGCCCGGGCCGCCTTCATCGGCCGCACCGCTTTCGCGCACAAGGGCGGGATGCACGTGAACGCCGTCCAGAAGCTCGCGAGAAGCTACGAGCACATCGTCCCGGCCAGCGTCGGCAACCAGCAGACGATCCTGGTTTCCGAGCTCAGCGGCCAGTCGAACATTTTGCTGAAAGCGGAGCAGATGGGCATGCCCATCGAGAAAGGCGCGCCCGAGGCGGCGGCGATTCTCGGAAAAATCAAGGCCTTGGAAAACGAAGGATGTTCGTTCGAAGCCGCCGGTGGATCACTGGAACTCCTGATCCGCAGGGAGCTTGGAAACTATACCAAGCCCTTCGAAGCCAACGAATATCATACGAGCTTCCGCCAGTATCGCGACGGACACAGGCCGGTTTGCGAAGCCACGGTGAAAGTCACTGTGAACGAGGAAACGGAATTGACCGTCGCCGAAGGCAACGGGGTCGTGAACGCGCTCGATCTGGCCCTCCGCAAAGCCCTGCTGCCTTTTTATCCTGAAATCGCCGAGGTATCCCTGGTCGATTACAAAGTCCGCATCCTGGATGGCCACGATGCCACCGCCGCGAAAACCCGGGTCCTGATCGTCTCCGCCCACGGCGGGAAAACATGGAGTACCGTCGGCGTTTCGGGAAACATCATCGAAGCGAGCTGGATCGCGCTTGTGGACGGCATCGACCTGTTTTTGCAGAGAAGACACTGACTGAACGGAAGCTGGGCAGGTTCCGATACCGGTTCATCCGTATCCGCAAGCCCGTTGGGCTGGAATCGAGGGAAAGCCGTCCTTCCAGGCGGCAGCGTCGTGCCGGAACCATGTTGGCTTGGTGCCTCGCTGCCGCCTGGAAGGACGGCTTTCCAACGTGAAATCCGGCGATTTCGAGTGGGCGGACGAAATCGTCACCGAGATCGATGGCCAGGCGCATGGTCACACCATGGTATGGTGGTGCGGTCACCCGATCCGTGCGATTCTGCCCTCACACCATTCCCTCCCCAATCCCTGCGGATGCTCCGCGACGGCATCAAAGGGGATGAGGACCCCGTCTTCGAAGCGGATGTTTCTGGGCGCGGCGTCTCCAAGGAGGATGTTGTCTTCGGCGCGATAATAGGAGTTTTCCGAAACCTCGATGAAACCGATTTTTCGGAATCCTTTCACGATTTCCCGATGGGTCGGATTTTCGTGAGGCAATTCCCTCTGGCTGATGGCAAGGCGGGGGAGACGTTCTTTTCTGAGAAAGTCGGGTGGGAGTATGCCTTCAAAGCGTGTGACCGGTGGGCCGATGTCATTGAGGATGATCCAGCGTCTAAAATATTTGACCGGATCCGGATTTCCGGAAGAGATGACGTGGTGGTTCATCAGTTCCGGATCGTGCTCGAAGACTTTGAGATAAAGTCCGAAATTATCGCCGTAAGTCCATTTCAGAACACGGTCTGAGGACCGAGAGCCTGGCAAGAGGAGATAATGTTCATCGCCTCCTTCAAAAAACGGGATATCGTCAACTTTGCCTGCTAGCGCGAGGTTTCGCTCAAGGTCTTCCGGTGTCTTTCCCAATCCGTCCAAGAGGCATGTGCCACACCTCTCCGCAAAGGCCTTCCAACCGACTTCTGGGCATTCTGATAGAATTGCTCCCATTTCGGGGATGGCATCGATACAGGCTTGGAAGCCGTTGTTCCGGCGGTTCCGGCACTGCTCGATTGCTGTTCTGTCTGAGGTGTGCTCATCGTTGTAAGGCCAGGTTGGCATTCGCTACGTCCGGAAGAATAGAACCTTTCGATCTGGATGCAAGGCTGCGGATGAAGTCAGCAGGCAGCTCCGGCAGGGGGGGCAACTGAAAGTGGTGGTCACAACCGCGTGATCCGCATTCGCGGGGACCGCACGCGCCATCGCGTGCTGTTTCCGGCGCCCACGCCGGAAACCGGGCCGGTAACCGCGGGATGGCAAGAACCCCGATCCCCACGCGATACCGATCTTTCGTACAGCCGCCGGGCAGCGAGGGCGCAGCCCGGAACACGCGAGGGCGCGTATGCTCCCCGTCTGCTGCCGTGACAACTACTTTCAGTTATACGCCCTCCGGCAGGCTTCTCCTAGCGATCATCGCCGCCCTGCTTGTCGCCTTGGCCAGGTTCTCACTACCCGTCTCGTCCCACCAGCGGAAACGACGGCCGCATTGAGGATGGTCCGCAACCAGTCGAATTTCCCACCGCCATTGTTCGACGCGATACGCGATCATGGTATCGGTAGTCTGTTTGTTTATTGATACATCCCCGGGATCACCCGGCCCGACTGGCGAGATCATCCCGAAAGTCGGGATACCTGAACACCCAAAAAACGTAACTAAACCGACAAAAACTCATACTGCGCTGACCAAATCCGTGGCTGCCCTGATCCCGGCTGTGAGCTTTTCCCTCTCCTTCGCCAGCGCCCGGAAATCGCACTCGACCTGGATGCCGTGCCAGAAGGTGTCGGACTGGCCGAAGAAAGCTCCGAAACGGATGGACATGGTTGGGGTGATGGAGCGTTTGCCGTGGACGATTTCGTTGATGGCCCGTGGCGCGACTCCGATGGCGCGACCCATCGCGTTCTGGGAAATGCCCATGGGGGTGAGGTATTCTTCGAGGAGGATTTCGCCGGGAGTGATCGGTTGGTTCATGACTATAACGTATGGCGTTATAGACGTGCTGTCAATGGTAGTCGCGGATGGCAACATCTTCCGGGCCGGTTTCCGTCCAACGGAAAACGATTCGAAACTGGGAGTTGATCCGGATGGAATGCATGCCGGAAAGGTTGCCTTTGAGTGGTTCGAGTCGGTTGCCCGGAGGGACGGCGAGATCGGAAAGCTGCCAGGCTTGGTTCATTTGGATCAGTTTTCTGAGGGCAACCCGTGCGATGGAGTTGAACCGCCTGTTCCGTTCCGTGTGGAAAAGCTGTTCTGTATCGCGGTCTGTGAAGGTGCGGATCATGGGTTTGTTCTGCCCGACCATCTCCCAATGTCAACCAGCCTGAAAATCGAAGAGGTTCATCTGGGGGGAGTTGGCGGTGAGGAGGTGGATGGTGAGAGATTTCATGATAGCGTCCAATGGCTCGGATTTAGATGAGTCTTAAAGTCGGCTGTTGAAAAGGAGAATGCCCGCGGGCAAATACAGCCAGTAATAAGGTGAGGGCATACGGAGGTTTCTGAGGCAGATTAGGCCGTAGGCTAGCATTGCCATTAGAACGATGAAATCCACGAAGCCCATCATGTAGCTGAGATTTTCCGAATTTCCAGCCATTGAAGGAAGCGCGGCGAGGAGCATGGCAAGGGGCAGAATATGGAAGAGTTTTAGATCCGTGTCCGCATGATCCCTTTTCCTTGGGCCGGTCATGTAGATGGCAGTTCCCAAGAATAGTAACCAAAGGCTTATGCAGATTGCAAAGGTTGCTAAGTCTCCCAGATAAGTGTTTAAGAAAATTCCCAGAAGCAACAGGACGATGGCCAAAGCGAACTGGAAGAGCGTGACAATAAGGGAGATGGATGCGAAGGACGATCTTCGGAACTGGACTCTCAATTTTGTTATTCGGCTGGGCATGGAAATGTCCGTGAAGAAAAAGGGCTTCGTGGTGGCGGACTAAAGTCCGCGTTCCGTTTTCAGAAATCGAAGAGGTTCATCTGGGGGGAGTTCGGGGTGGGAAGGGAGTCTTCTAGTTTCGTGGTTTTGGGTTTTGGGTGTTTGGCTTTGGACTCAGGTTTGGTGGAATTCATTTCGAGGTGGCTGAGGATGGCTTTGGCGCGGGCTAGGACGGGCTTGGGGAGGCCGGCTAGGCGGGCGACCTGGATGCCGTAGGATTTGTCGGCGGAGCCGGGGAGGATTTTGTGGAGGAAGATGATTTCCTCGTTCCACTCGCGGACGGCTACGTTGCAGTTGACTACTGCGTCCCTAGTATTTGCTAGGTCGGTTAGCTCGTGGTAGTGGGTGGCGAAGAGGGTGCGGCATTTGGTCTGATCGTGGAGGTGCTCGGCTACTGCCCAGGCGATGGAGAGGCCGTCGAAGGTGGCGGTGCCGCGACCGATTTCGTCCAGGATGACGAGGGATTTCTCGGTGGCGTGGTTGAGGATGAGAGCGGTTTCGGACATCTCGACCATGAAGGTGGATTGGCCGCGTGAGAGATCGTCGCTGGCGCCGACGCGGCAGAAGATGCGGTCTGTGAGGCCGATGGTGGCGGAATCCGCAGGGACGTAGGCGCCGATCTGGGCCATGAGGGTGATGAGGGCGAGCTGGCGGATGTAGGTGGATTTGCCGGCCATGTTGGGGCCGGTGAGGATCTGGAGGCGGGAGGATTCCGGGAGGAGTTCGGTGTCGTTGGGGACGAATTTGGTATCTGTGAGGGTTTGCTCGAGGACGGGGTGGCGGCCGTTTTCGATGATGAGTTCGGTGCCTTGGGTGAGGGTGGGTCGGTTGTGGCGGTGGAGCTGGGCGGTTTCGGCGAGGGCGCAGAGGGTATCGATTTCGGCGATGGCGGAGGCGGTTTCTTTGAGCGCTTTTAAATGGGTGACGACGTGTTGGCGGAGCTCCAGGAAGAGTTCGTATTCGAGTTGTTTGGAGCGTTCCTCGGCCCCTAGGACTTTGTTTTCCATTTCCTTGAGCGCGGGGGTGATGTAGCGCTCGGCGTTGGCCATGGTCTGTTTTCTCGTGTAGTCGTCGGGAACTTTGTCGAGTTGGCGGGTGGTGATTTCGATGAAGTAACCGAAGACGTTGTTGAATTTGATTTTCAGGGAGTCGATGCCGGTGCGTTTCCTTTCATCTTCCTGAAGGCGGGCGATCCAGTCTTTTCCGCCACGCGCGGCGGCGCGGAGTTCGTCCAATGCGGCGGAGTGGCCATCGGCGATGATGTTGCCGTCCTTTAGGTTGGTCGGGGGTTCTTCGGAGAGAGCGGCTTCCAGGGTTTGGGTGAGGTTGGGGAGCGGGTGGAGGTTTTCTAAGTTTGTCAGTTGGAAGTTTTCAGTGTTCAGGGAAGAGAGGTCTTGTTTGAGCGCTGGGATTTGTTGGAGGCTTAGGGAGAGGGATTGGAGGTCGCGGGGGTTGCCGGAGTTCTGAGAGAGGCGGGAGGTGGTGCGCTCGATGTCGCGGATGTTTTTCAGGGATTCGCGGGCTTTGGATAATAAAAATGGCTCGGCGAGGAGGGCGGCGATGGTGTTCTGACGGGAGGTGAGGGTTTCCAGATCGCGGAGGGGGTGGAGAAGCCAGGTGCGCAGGAGGCGGGCGCCCATGGGGGTCTGGGTGCGGTCGAGGACGGCTAGCAGGGTATGTTTCGGGCCGGAGCGGGATTCGATGAGGTCGAGGTTGCGCTGGGAGGCGGCGTCGATGAGGACGTGTTTTTCGTTCTCCAGCAGCCTTGGTGGATTGAGGTGCTCGCAGGGGCGGCGGAGCTGGGTGACTAAATAGTGAAGGGCGGCTCCGGCGGCGGCGGATGCGGCGTGGAGGTTGGCGCAGCCGAAGCCGTCGAGGGAGTGGACGTTGAAATGGGATTTCACCAGATCGACGGCGTGCTCGGGGAGGAAGGTGTAGCCATCGTAGGGGAGGGCGTGGGGGTGGTTTTCCGAGAAATCCGCGATCTGGTGGTCGGGGATGATGATTTCGGACGGGGAGATGCGGGCGAGTTCGTCGAGGAGTTGGGCGGGATCTGAGAATTCTGCGATGATGAACTCGCCGGTGGTGTGGTCGATGGCGGCGAGGCCGTAGCAGTTTTTGATTTTGGAGAGGGCGGCGAGGTAGTTGGGTTTGTCGTCGGCGAGGAGGGTGAGGTCGTCGATGGAGCCGGCGGTGAGGATGCGGGCGATTTCCCTATCGACCAGTTTCCCGGGGATGGCTTCGGAGGTTTGCTCGGCGATGGCGACTCGTTTGCCGGCTTTCAGGAGGCGGGCGATATAGTTTTGCGCGGCGTGGTAGGGGACGCCGCACATGGGGGTGCCGCCACGTTTGGTGAGGGCGACGTTCATGAGGGGGGCGGCGGTTTTCGCGTCCTCGAAGAACATTTCGTAGAAGTCTCCGAGGCGGTAGAAGAGAATGATGTCGGCGGGCAGACTTTTCCTCATACCCATGTACTGGGCCATCATCGGGGTGGGAGCGGACATGCGGGCGATGCTGCGCATCTAAACCTCAAAATTCAAAATTCAAATTTCAAGGAAGATCAGTATCGCGAGGATGATTGCGACCGAGAGGAGGATTCGGCGCAAGATTCGGGGTTGTGGAAATTTTCCCCGGAGAGATGATGGGGGGGTGATGGATCAACGGAAGGTGAGTGAGGTTGTGTTTGCTGGGATCGATTTCGAGGGGGCTGGTGCGCAGAGAGGGAAGGAAGATTGGCCGGTGCAGATCGGGATGGGGACTTGGTCGGTAAAAGATGGTTTCGGTGATTTTTTCGTATCGAATCTGGAAAAACAGGGGCAGGTGGACTGGTATGCGAAGAAAATCCATGGGATCGATGAGTCAAAGCTGGAGGGTGCTCCCAGCTTGCTCTCGCTGTGGCCGGAGGTGAACGGTCGACTTGGGAACGGTGCGGTGCCGGTGGCGCACGCGAAGGGGACCGAGAAGAAATTCCTGAGGAAATTCCCCGGGAATCCTTTTGATCCCTGGGTGGACACGCTTTCGCTCGCCCGGGCATCCGTGCCCAACGCGCGGAAGCACTCTCTGGGATTTTTCTGCGAAGATGTGGGTGTGGCGGAGAAGGTGCGCGATCTCGTGCCCGGGCGGAGTTGGCACGATGCGCTGTTCGATGCGGTAGCGAGTCTGGTTTTGCTGGAGTGGGCGGTAACGCGGTATGCGCTGGAGGATCTGCCTTTGACCGCGCTGGTGGTGCCGAACACGACTGCCTGGGCGCGGTTGCGGAAGGCGATGAACTGAACTTTTGAAAACTGAAATTCGAGGTAGACGATGAGGCGGGTTTTGCAGATTCTATTCGGGACTCTGGGGGTGGCGTTGATTGTTTTCGTGCTCACCCGGAAGCCGGCTACTCCCGCTTTGCCCCGTTGGAAGCGACAGGCGGAGCTGGCGGAGAAGTCGGTGGAGTGGAAACGGAAGGACTATGCCCGGCAGGCGGATCTGGCGCTGGTGAGAGGGTTGCTGGCAGAGGGGCTGTCGGACCGGGAGTTCGATTTCGCGGTGGTGGCGGAGGGGGCTTCGGGGAAGAAGGTGATTCCGTTGAAGCAGCGGAAATCCGGGCTGCGGGTGAAGGCGGCGGTGGATAGGGTGTTGGCGGATCTGATCGATAGGTTCAGCCGTTCGAACTCTCCGGTAAACGAGTTGCGGAGGATCAACGAGGGTTCCCGGTTTTTCGAAGACGGATTGCTTGATGGGTTGAATGCGTCGGGCGGGTTGAAATGCGAGATTCCCCAGACACGGGAGGGCAAGGCGCAGCGTTCGGGGTATCCGGATCTGAAGATCACGGATGAAAAAACCGGGGAGATCTACTATTTGGATCCGAAGTTGATGGAAGCGGGGAGCGAGGACCGGACCTTGCGCACGTTTTATTTTGAACCGAAGGGTCCGACCCTGAAAATCACGGAAGATGCCACGCATCTGTTGGTGGGCATCGAGCACGATGGGAACGATGGGAACTGGAAATTCCTAGGATACCGTCTTGTGGATCTGGCGGAGTTGAAAGTGAGACTGAAGGCGGAGTTCCAAGCTTCGAACCGGGATCTGTACGGGGATGGATCGGTGCTTGAAACGGAAGATGCCGGGCGGAAGGATGGCGCGAGATGACAAATTTTTTTCCAGACGAATCAGCTGCTCGCCGGTGACGGGCGATTGTCGGGAGCAGAAGCACTTCAGGCTGGATGAGGAAACGATCTGCCGCGATATCGAAGCAACGGAGGACCGTGTCTCCCCGCGACTCTGGAAGCGATCCGCGCGACGGCCGATCCGTTGGAATCGAATCCGGTTTTCCCGGACGAGGTGAAGTCGGGACTACGGGCCGATCCCATGCCCGGAGCGGGATTGCCACCGGCTCGGGAAATTGTGTAAAAAAGTTAGGAAAAAAGTTCACGATTTCGTGACTTATGCATGGCGCTCGAGTGGCTGCTGGCGCAGTGTAGCAGATGGACGAGGCAGTAGTTGTCTCAGTTCGCATTTGAACCATAACCACTATAGAATTATGCAAACCGCAAACGTCAATCTGCCTATCACCGTGACGGTGAGGCACGAACAAGTGACCGACTCTCTCCGCGAATACGCCCGAAAGAAAATCGAAGGGCTGCATCTCGATTACCCGAAGATCATCGAGGCGAAAGCGATCCTAGACGTGCAGAAAAACAGGCATATTGCGGAAATCATCCTTTTTTGTACGAATCACATCACGATCGAAGCCCACTCCGAGGAGCGCGACATGTATGTCGCTCTGGATCAGACGATTGACAAGATTTCGCGCCGTATGCGGAAGCACAAGACCCGGCTGTTGAAGAAGAACCGCCCGCATCGCAACGAGTCGATCCGATATCTGGAGGAAAGACATTTCAACGAGGAAGCTCTGGACCACCCCGAGGAGTCCGAGGTGGATCCAATCCCGTTCATCGTCTATCCCGAGAGATACGGCATCAAGACGATGTACAAAGAGGATGCGATCATGGAGCTGGAACTCAGCGACCGGCCTTTCGTCCTCTACAAGAGCGCCCGCCGGGACTGCCTGACGATCATCTACCGGAGGAAGGACGGCGAGTATGCCGCTCTCGATGTGAATTCGTGATACTACGTTCCGCGTAGTTGTTGTCCTGAAGGGGCGGTCGTGACGGCCGCCCCTTCTTGCGTCCGGGCGGAACCGCCGTAGGATGGCGACTTGAAGATTCTACTCACAGGAGCGAACGGATATATCGGCTTGCGGTTGCTTCCCGCGTTGCTGGATGGCGGACACTCGGTGCGCGCGCTGGTGCGGGACAAGGGACGTTTCCCTACTTCCCAGTTCGAGGCGTTCATCGGGGATGGGCGGCTGGAGTTGATCGAGGGCGATATGCTCGAGGCGGAGAGTCTGCCGGATGCGGGCGAAGGGATCGGGGCGGCGTTCTATCTGTTGCATTCGATGGGTGCGGGGAAGGATTTCGAGAAAAAGGAAGAAGGATGCGCCCGGAATTTCGCGGAGTGGATCGCGAAATCCGATTGTGGGCAGGCGGTGTTTCTCGGGGGACTTGTTCCAGATGGTGAGCTTTCCAAGCACCTCCGCTCCCGCGAGAACGTGGACCGCGTGCTGCGCAGCGGAAGCGTTCCGGTCACTACGTTGCGGGCATCGATCATCGTGGGATCGGGTTCCGCTTCCTTCGAAATCATCCGTGACCTGGTGGAGAAACTGCCGGTGATGCTCACTCCGCGCTGGGCGATGACCGAGTGCCAACCCATCGCGATACGCAATGTGATCGGCTACCTGATCGGTTGTCTGGGAAAGCGGGAATGCATCGGGCAGGAGCTGGACATCGGAGGGCCGGAAGTCCTCACATACCGGACTCTGCTGGAGCAATACGCCGAGGCCCGTGACCTCCGGCGCTGGATCATTTCCGTGCCGGTGCTGACTCCCGGGCTGTCCGCCCACTGGCTGCATCTCGTGACTTCCACGACGATGACGCTTGCGAAAACCCTGATCGATTCGTTGAGCAACGAGACCGTCTGTGGCGACGATCGCATCCAGGAAATCATCCCGCAGGATCTACTGACCTACCGGCAGGCGATCGAGATGGCCTTCGCCCGCATCGCGCAGAACAAGGTGCCTTCCTCGTGGATCGATTCGCTTTCTTCCGGACGGCTGAGCCCGGAATTTTTCAAATCGATCCGGGTGCCGGAGCACGGGGTTCTGCGAGACCGGCGCACGGTTCCACTCACGACGGAAAGGAGCGAAGTGGTCGATGCCGTGTGGCGAATCGGTGGACGCAACGGCTGGCCTTCGATGGACTGGGCATGGAAGGTGCGCGGTATCATGGATCGGGCGGTAGGTGGGGCCGGAGTGAGGCGCGGGCGGCGGGATCCCGAGCGATTGTATCCTGGCGACGCCTTGGATTTCTGGCGGGTGATCCTGGCGGACCGGGAAAGCGACGATTCTTCTGCGAGGCTGATCCTTTCCGCCGAAATGAGACTGCCGGGGGAGGCATGGCTCGATTTTGAAATCACCGGGAACCAGCTTGTCCAGACCGCCACCTTCCGGCCGCGAGGACTTTTCGGCCGGCTCTACTGGTATGCCGTGCTGCCTTTCCACTTCATTCTTTTTCCGCAGATGGCGCGGAGGCTGGCGAACGCGGATCAGGGGAAGGACCGATGAATCGCAGCTTGGCGAAGCGTCGCGAAAGTCGGCTTGCGTTGTTTGCGTGAAAACGCATCTTGTTTTTATATGAGTAAGCCATACCCCACGATCATCCCCGGCCTCCGCAGCCCTTCCGAGCAAACGGGGGGCATTGTTTACTTTGGCAGAATGCTCGACAAGATCCGGCTCAACGCCGAGGGAGATCTCCCCGAGGAGTGGGCATCCATGGTTGGTCCCGGGCATGCGGGGAGTTTCGATTCCCGCTGCTGCTCGTTTCTGAGGATCGGTTACGACGAGATTGTCGCCCGCACCCGGAAGGGTGGCAGCGACGAGGAGGTTCTTGCTTGGGCATTCGAAACGGGACGGGCACCTACAGATGAAGAGATCGAGATCTGGAACGGCTTCATGACCAAACGTGGCTGGAGAGACTCCGCCTCTCCGCGGGTAAAACAGCGGTTGGAAGAGATCGGGTTGGAACCGGATGCGGTGGACACGATGTTTGAGTTCATCGATCTGGATGAGGGGCGGCGGTAGGATGGAGCCTCGGCCTGTGGCCCGAGGTAGCGCGCGCCCCGAGACGGGGTTTCGACTCCTGCGCAGAGACGGCGGCAGCTACGGGATGTTGCTGAAAATTTCCTTCAGATAGCCGGGGGTGAGGATCTCCGGAGTGACAAGTGGCTCCTCGCCCGGGACGAGCAGCACGTTGACCGGGATGGCAGTGCGCCCAGTTCCTGGAGTTTCGCCTCGATGGCCGGGTTCGGACGGGTTTTGTCACCTTTTAGGAAAACGATTCCTTTTTCTTTAGCGAGCGCGCGAACCTCATCGGTGTAGGCGACTTTTTTGTTCACTTGGCAGGTGACGCACCACTGGGCGGTGAAATCGATGAATACAGGAGTGCCCTCGGCGACCAGCAGTTCAGCGGTTTCCTGCGACCACGGCTGCCAGAGTTTGTCCGGCTTGGGTGGCAGGGCGAGCAAGATGCCGGGAACGACGAAGAGGGCTGTCAACGCGACCGCTACGTATCGTGTGCGCGTCGGCTTGTGAGGAAGGAACCATCTGCCGTAGATCCACGCACCTGCGGCTATGATGCTTAGGCCCAGGAGCGGAGAGAGGAGCTTTTCCTGTCCGATCAAACCGGAATAGACCCAGAGCAGATAGCCGGTGGTAGCGAAGAGAAGGAACGACATCGCTTGCTTGAAGCTTTCCATCCACGCACCGGGGCGGGGGAGAAACTCGACCAGTGAGGGGAAAAGGGAGAGAACCAGATATGGCAACGCGAGGCCGATGGCCATCGCGGCGAAGGCGGAGAAAAACTGGAGGGGAGGAAGGGACATGGCTGCTCCGATGGCTGCGCCAAGGAAGGGGGCGGAGCAGGGGGTCGCCACCACGGTTGCGAGCACTCCCGAGAAAAAGGAACCCGCGTGACCGCTCTTGTTCTGCAACTTCCCGCCGACCGAGGTGGCGGAGGTACCCAGTTCGAAAATTCCGAACATGTTCAGACCGAGGATGAACATGAGGAGCAGTAGGGAAACGACGACCCAAGGATCCTGGAGTTGGTAGCCCCACCCCTTGAGTTCCCCACCTGTTCTGAGCGCCGCGGCACGGACCGCGAACAAGATGCCGCTGAGGACGGCGAACGAAGCGAGAACTCCGAGCGTGAAGGTGATGCCGTGAAGGGCGATGGAGCGCCGGTTTTCGCCTGACTGTTGCACGAATCCCATGATTTTCAGACCGATGACGGGGAAAACGCAGGGCATGAGGTTGAGAATCAGCCCGCCGAAGAGCATGCCTCCGAGGATGGGAAGCAGCGCCGCGAAGGCAACTGGTTCCGGGGGCTTGGCGGCAATCATCGTCTCAGCAACCACGATTGGTTTTCCCGCGATCAGAATGCCCGATATGGAGTTCCCCTGCGGGATGGGCTCGTCCAGGAAATCGGTTTTTTTCCGCTGGAGGAGGAGGACGGAATCGCCATCGATCAAGCTGGCTTTTCCTCCTTCGGAAAGAGATTTGATATACGGCTGATCGGGGATGAATTCCGTGGGGACGGTGGAGAGTCCTTTGATCGTGAGTTTGATCGCATCGGGACCGGAATCCGGTGTTTGTGCGGAGGTTTCCGCTTTGCCGGAGGGCAGTGCCGCGCGGGCGTTCCTGAAAAGCTCCGCTTGCTCCGGATCCAGTTCCGCTGCTGACGAGACCGGGAGATTCAGCGCGAAATCTGCCGATTCGTCGATGCAGGAACGTTCGCAGATTTGCCAGTTGGCGGTGGCTGTGATGGAAAAATGATCGCCCGGGGAGAGGGACATCGGAGGGGTGATTTCCAACAGGAAGACAGGCGATCCCGCATAGATGAAACTTTTCCCTCCGAATCCTTCTTTCACGTCCGGCACCGGCCATTGGATCGCCCCGGCCTTCGCGCCTTCGGGAAGTTTCCATCCGATGGTTGGCGGAAGTTCGACTCCGCCCGAGTTCCTGTAATAGCTGTGCCAGCCTTCGGGGTGGTCAAGTTTCAGGGCGACGGTGAACGGCTCGCCCGGCTCCACGGAGCTGACTTCTGAAAGCAGATTCGCGGTGGAAGCCACAGGTTCCGCCTTGAGCAGAACGGGGAGTATCAGGAAAAGGAAGAGAAAGATAGATCGCATGTCAGGGTGACTATTGTTGGCTGAGGTGAGCGTCGTTCGGAAGCCATTTCATCCAAATAAAAAAAGCCGCAGGAACGTGTGTTCCTGCGGCTTCGTGAAAAATCTCTCCGTGGACTTAGTAGTATCCGCGGCGCTCCTGGTCCTGGGCGTTTCCGTAGAGTGCTCCGGCACCCGCACCTGCGGCACCACCCACGGCGGCTCCTTCGAGACCACGTCCGGACTGGTGACCGATGATTCCGCCCGCCGCCGCACCGAGAAGACCGCCGGTGACGGCTCCTTTCTGCGTTTGAGGACCTGTTGGCGCGGCACAGTTCGTGAGTGCGACCGCAGTGATGACGGATGCGATGATCGATATTGCTTTTTTCATGGTTCTAATTGGTGTTGGTTCGATGATTGGTTTGGATTTGTGAAATATCAAGTAGTTTTGTGGTGGGATTTCCAGCGAGTAATTTTGTCGTGTCGGCTCCGACGAGAGGGTGGGACGATTTATTCAGAGGATTTGCGATGGATGAGTTTTTTGTTCACGAACTCTTTGATCCCGTATTCGGAAAGTTCACGTCCGTATCCGGAGTTTTTCGTTCCGCCGAATGGCAGGTCCTCCTGCGAGTTCGTTGGTTGGTTGATGAATACCATACCCGTGTCGATGCGTTCCGCAACTTTCCTCGCTCTGTTTTCATCCCTGCTGTAAACGGAGCCGCCGAGCCCATAGGAAGAATGATTGGCCAGCTCGATAGCTTCCTCCTCATCGGCCACCCTGTAAACGGTGGCGACCGGGCCGAACAGCTCCTGATCGAAGCTCGGCATTTCCGGAGTCACCCCAGTAAGTATCGTAGGTTCATAGTAGGCTCCTTCCCTCTCAGGACGTTTTCCTCCGAGTTCGACTTTCGCCCCGGCTCGGACGGTGTCACGGACCTGCTCCTCAAGGCGGACCGCGGCCTGTTCCGTCGATAGCGGACCGACATCGACGGATTCGTCCATGGGGTCGCCCATGGTCATCGCCGCCATACCCTTCTTCATTCCGGTGAGAAATTTCTCGAAGAGGGGCTCGACGACGATGAAACGCTTCGCGGCCACGCACGACTGACCGGTGTTCACCATCCGTCCTTTGATCGCCATCTTGACGGTGGATTCGAGATCGGCGTCTTCAAGCACGATAAACGCATCGTTTCCACCGAGTTCCAGAACGGACCGTTTCAGATTTTTGCCGGCGGAGGAGGCGACGGCTGCTCCCGCGCCTTCGCTTCCGGTCAGGGATACTCCCGCGACGTGTTTGTCTCCGATGATCGTAGCGGCGAATTCGGACGGAATGAAGAGGTTCGTGTAGACACCTTCCGGCAGACCGCACTCATCGAAGAGTTTTTCAATCGCCTCAGCGCATTGCGGGACGCATCCGGCGTGTTTTACCAGGATGGTATTGCCCGCCATAATGTTCGGGACCGCGAATCGGGTGACTTGGTAAAAGGGGAAATTCCATGGCATCACTCCGAACAGCGCACCGATCGGAGTGTGCTGGACGAAGGCATCCGCATCGCGGGCTTCGACCGGTTGGTCTGCGAGGAACTCTTCCGCGCCGTTTGCGTAGAACTCGGCGATCCGGGCGCAGAATTCGATTTCGGCTCGGCTTTCCTCGATGCGTTTTCCCATTTCCAAAGTGATGAGTTCGGCGAATTCATCGGTCCGGCCTCGCAGAAGCTCCGCGAACTCAAGGATCGCGGTTTTTCGTGTCTCGAAAGAAGAACCCCGCCATTTTTCGAACGATTCGTGTGCCTGCTCGACGGCTTCCAGGGTCTGTTCGAGGGAGAGGGGTTCGTAAGATTTAAGCTCCCTGTTGGTAGCCGGGTTGACGGATCGGATGGACATGACTGGATTCGCGGGGTTTCAGATTCAGGCGGTCTGCAATTTGTGCTTGCCCTCAGCGAACTCTTCGACCGCTTTCGCGCAGAAAGCCGGGATGTCGTCGGGATTGCGGCTTGTCACTAGACCTTGGTCGACGTGGACTTCTTCGTCGACCCATGTGGCACCCGCGTTTTCGAGGTCGGTTTTCAAGCTAGGCCAGGAGGTGACGGTGCGACCTTTGACCACACCCGCCTCAATCAGCGTCCAAGGACCATGGCAGATCGCTGCGACAGGTTTGTGTTGGGTGAAAAAGTCCCGTACGAAGCTTACCGCTTTTTCATTGGTCCGGAGGGTATCCGGATTGTGAACGCCACCAGGGAGGATCAGGCCGTCGTAATCGGCGGCATTCACGGAATCGACCGTCTTGTCGACGTCGAACTGATCCGCTTTCTCAGCATGGTTGAATCCTTGGATCTTGCCGCCCTCGAGAGAAATCACATGGACCTTCGCTCCTGCGTTTTCGACTGCCTCTTTCGGCTTGGTGAACTCCACTTGTTCGAAACCATCCGTGACCAGGATGGCGATAATTTTATCGGTCAGATCGTGTTTTTTCATGCCGGACACCATCGCTGGATCCGTGCCGGACGTATTTTCGGGCGCTGCGGGCTTTTTCGGGTCTAGGCCTGTTGCAATCTGCAACAGGGACCTTGCAGGATTTCACGCAGGGACGCACTCGGTCTCCGCCGCTGCCGGGACGACGGGTGCGAGCGGGGAAAGTCCGAGTTTCCCAAGAAGCGCCCGGTCTTTTTCCACTGAAGGATTTTTTGCGGTGAGAAGTTTGTCTCCGTAGAAAATTGAGTTCGCGCCGGCAAAGAAGCAAAGCGCCTGGGCTTCATCGGAGAGGCGGGTGCGACCGGCGGAGAGACGGACTTTCGCCTTGGGGATGGAGATGCGGGCGAGAGCGATCATACGGACGATATCGAAAGTATCGACCTGCGGATTTTCCGCGAGCGGAGTGCCTGGCATGGGCATGAGCGAGTTGATCGGAACCGACTCGGGTTGTGGGTCGAAATTCGAGATGATCTCCAGCATGCGGAGCCGGTCGGTGATGGTTTCACCGAGACCTAGGATGCCGCCGCAGCAGACGGACATGCCGGCGTCCTGCACGTTCTGAATCGTGCGCAAACGGTCCTCGTAGGTGTGGGAGGTAACGATATTCGGATAGTGTTCGGGAGAGGTGTCGAGGTTGTGGTTGTAAGCGGTCACGCCGGCTTCCTTGAGCTGTTTCGCCTCATCGGGACCGAGCTCGCCGAGTGTCACGCAGACCTCCATACCGAGTTTCGAGACGTCTTGAATGATATCCAGGACCTGTTCGAATCGCTGGGTGCCACCCCGCACGCCGCGCCATGCCGCGCCCATGCAGAAACGGGTGGAGCCGGTTTCCGCGGCGACTTTCGCCCGCTCCATGATGTCGCATTTCGCCATCAGGCGCTCGGACTCGACCCCGGATTTGTAGCGGGCGGATTGTGCGCAGTAGGAACAGTCTTCCGAGCATCCGCCGGTCTTGATGGAAAGCAGGGTGCAGAGCTGCACCTCGGGTTGGTCCCAGTTTTCCTCATGCACCCGGCGGGATTTCTGGATGAGTTCGAAAAAGGGGAGGGCGTGTAGCTCCTGGAGTTCTGAAAGGGTCATGGAGTGAGGTAAAACTGAAATGCTGGAAACTGAAATGCTGAATATTGCGGGAGAGGTGCCGGACTCTGATTTCAGCCTTTCAGCGTTTCAGAATTTCAGCATTTACCTCCTTACCTCGTCCAGCCTCCGAAGCCGGTGGGCATCTCGCCGCGGCCGACCATGGTGTAGACGGTCTTGCCTTTCGCGCCTTCGAGGGGGAGGCCCATGTGTTTGCGCCAAACGGCGGACATGGAGGAGCCGGTATGGCAGCCCCAGGATTTGCAATAGGCGCTGCGGGCGTAGATGGAGGATTTCAGGCGGGGAATGTCACGCTCGTGGAGTGTGGCGGTCGAGGCGGCCATGATATCGGCGCTGTAGTCGAAGAGGAACGCGTATTTGTTCGAGTGCCCGAAGTAGTCGAACGTCTCCACGGAACCGCGCGGGCGCGAGTTGATCTTTTTGATGAAATCCCCGGTGGAGTCGAACCAGATGAGGGTGCAGTTGCGTTTGGTAGCCTGCTCCGCGATCCACGATGTGTATGGTTTGCCGTCCTCTCGACCGCGAGCCTCGTAGCTGGGACGGTAGACCATCCAGACGAGGGGCGCTTCTTTTCCGTAGGCAAGTCGGACTTCGGCCATACGGAGAGTGGCGGCACGGATGAAATTCGCCCACCAGCGGTCGTGCTGATCATCCGGCACACGGTAATTCTCCCATTTTCTCAGGGCGGGACCGCCCGACACGATGAGATGGTCCGCTGTGGCGGCTTGAAGCGAAAGCAGGGAAAACAGCAGCAGGAATCGTAACGCGAGTTGCATGAGGGAGTCTTGGGCGAAGGTGCGGAGCGGGTCAATCGCGATCGAAGCGGAGCACGCGTTCACCGGGACGGTAATAGTTCAGGCGGTCCCGGGCGTGGACCTCGAGAAAGGCGGTGTCCTCACGCAGGGCGTGCAGCTCGATCTGCTTGTGTTCCTTGCGAGCGATGGTCGCCGCCTCACGCTCCTGTGTCTCTCGGAGCTTTGCCTGGAGCTTTTTATATTCACGCTTCTGGGGCACCGCCGTGGCCGTGATCAGGAGGCCGAAGGCGACCGCGGAAGCGATCCACAGCATGCGTGTGGTGCCTTGGAAAACCCGCGTGGTCGTCTCGATCCGCGCCAGCTTCCGGGGAGTGAGTTTTTTCCTAGCCATCTTCTGCGCCGATTGAAACGCAAGTGAGGGTGGAATGTCAAGTATGCTGAAGTGACCGCTTTCAGATGAATCTTGTCAGCGAGTCGACCGTGTCCTGATCGAGTGCCTCGGCAAGTGCGATTGTGAGCTTCAGCATGGCGAGGTAATCCTCGATATCGATGATCGCGTTGTGCGAGTGGATGTAGCGGGCCGGCACTGCCGAGCACGACGCAGGGGATGCCCTGGTTCGCCTGGTGAGGAGCGATCCCGCATCGGTGCCGCCGCTGCGCCGCACGGTGATCTGGTGGGGGATGTTCGCCCGTTCCGCCGTGTGGATGGCGAGTTCGGCGAGGCGCGGGTTGCATGATCGCGCTCGGATCGTACAGCCGGATCTGCACTCCGCCGCCGAGTTTTCCCTGACTGTCGAGGATGCTGAAACCGGGCGTGTCGTCGGCGGGTGGCCCCTCCAGGACGATGGCGACATCCGGTTTCACGAAAGACGCGAGCGTCCTCGCGCCGCGAAGGCCGACCTCCTCCTGCACGCTGCCGGCGAAAACCAGCTCGTTCGGGTGATCCGTTTCGGCAAGCTCGAGCGCGGCCTGGATCGCGCCGGCCATGCCGACGCGGTTGTCGAAAGCCTTGGCCATGTAGTGGTTCGCCTTCGCCGAGCGGGGTGAAGGGGGAGAAGCGGAGCGATCGGATCGCCGAGCGAAATGCCGAAATCGTCGGTGATCTCGCGGCGTGAGGAGCGCCGACATCGATGAACATCGCCTCGACCGGCACCGGGTTGTCCCGCTGGGAGGGCGGCAGGAAATGCACGGGTTTGCTGCCGATCACGCCGATGATTTTTTCTCCGCTGCGGGTGAGGATCTCGACCCGCTGGCCGAGCATCACCTGCGTCCACCAGCCGCCGATGGTCACGAACTGGATGAAGCCGTCCAGGGTGATGTTCTGCACCATGAAGCCGACCTCGTCCATGTGCCCGGCGATCATGACGCGCGGCCCCTCGTTGCGGTGTGCGCAGATCACCGAGCCGTTCTTGTCGGTCGCCAGAGGCCCGATGTCGGAAAGCTCGTCGACGAAAATCGCCCGCACCTCGTCCTCGTGGCCGGATACGGAATGGGCTTCGGTGAGTTCCTGCAGAAGGGAGAGTGCTTTGGCGCGCATGGCGGAGGACTCTGTGTAATCGGGCGGCGCTCCGCCAAGTCCCATGTTGCCCGCGGGTGCATTTCCTTTCCACTGTTCCGGCATGAGCGCGCGCCTGCTTCTGATTTCATCCTGACAATCCGTTTCCGCCTCCGCTTTCGAGCTTCCCGCCGGCTCGAGCCAGTGCGTGGTGGGAGTCGCGGACGGCTGGAATTCCAGTCATGTCACGCTGTCCTATTTCGAGAAAAAGGGCGGGAAGCTGGCAGCGGGTCGGCGGCGAGTGGAAAGGACGGCTCGGCAGCAAGGGGCTGGTCTGGGGCAGGGGACTTCATCCGAATCCGTCCGGTGCGCGTTTTGAAAAAGGAGGGCGACGGCCGTTCACCGGCCGGAGTCTTCGATCTCGGCGGCGTGTGGGGCGTGCACGAGCCGGTGTGAAAAAGCATCCGAAAACATTTTACCATCAGGTCACCATCCGCGATCTCTGGGTGGAGGACGGAGTCTCGAAGTTCTACAACCAGTTCCTCACCCTCGATCACGAACCCGCGACCGCGTGGGAAAAGAAAGCGCAGATGAAGCAGGACGACTACCCGCACTCGCTGAAAATGTTCATCGCCCACAACGCGCCGCCGAACGTGGTGGCGAACGGCGGCTCCTCGATTTTCTTCCATATCTGGCGGCGGGGAGGCGCGGCGGCCACCGCCGGATGCACCACCATGCTCGGAGGAGAGGCTGCGATGGCTCATCGCAACAGTTGACCCGGGCCGCCGCCCGCTTTACGTCCTCTTGCCACGCGCGGAATACCAGAAACTCAAACCCGTCTGGAAACTCCCATGACAGTCACAACATCTCCCGACGCCAAAGGCCACTTCGGACAATTCGGCGGCATGTTCGTCCCCGAGACCCTGATGACGCCGCTTGCAGGATCTCGCGAAAGCCTACGAGGACGCCAAGGCCGATCCCGCGTTCCAGGCGGAGCTCGATGACCTGCTGAAAAACTACGTCGGCCGCCCGACCCCGCTCTATTTCGCCGAGCGCTGGACCGAGAAGCTCGGCGGCGCGAAAATCTACCTCAAGCGCGAGGACCTGCTCCACACCGGCGCGCACAAGATCAACAACGCCCTCGGCCAGATCCTGCTGGCGAAACGTCTCGGCAAAACCCGCATCATCGCGGAAACCGGAGCCGGCCAGCACGGGGTCGCGACCGCCACCGTGTGCGCGCGCTTCGGCATGGAGTGCGTCGTCTACATGGGCAAGGTCGATATGGAGCGGCAGGCGCTCAACGTCGCCCGGATGCGCCTGATGGGTGCCGAAGTCCGCGCCGTCACCGCCGGGCAGGCGACCCTCAAAGAAGCCGTCAACGAAGCGATGCGCGACTGGGTCGCCTCCGTGGAAAACACCCATTACATCATCGGCTCCGCCCTCGGCTCGCATCCTTTCCCGATGATCGTCCGCGATTTCCACCGCGTCATCGGCGTCGAAGCGCGCGAACAGATCCTCGAAAGCGAAGGCCGCCTTCCCGATCTGCTTGTCGCCTGCGTCGGTGGCGGCTCGAACGCCATCGGACTTTTCCATCCGTTTCTCGGAGACGAAAACGTCCGCATGGTCGGCGTCGAGGCCGGAGGCGACGGAATCATGCCGGAGCGTCATGCCGCCCGTTTCCAAGGCGGGAAACTCGGCGTCCTCCAGGGCACGAAAACCTGGCTCCTCGCCAACGACGACGGCCAGATCGAGCTGACCCATTCCGTTTCCGCAGGACTCGACTACGCGGCCATCGGCCCCGAGCACGCGTTTCTCCAGGAGGCCGGACGGGTCGAATACACCTACGCCACCGATGACGAGGCGCTCGCCGCATTCAAGGAACTCGCCACTGCGAGGGGATCATCCCTGCATTGGAAAGCGCCCACGCCATGGCCTATGTCTCGAAAGTCGCGGCCTCCCTGCCGAAATCCGACATCATCGTCGTCAACCTCTCCGGCCGCGGTGACAAGGACGTGGAGCAGGCGAGCAAGATTTCTGCGTGGCAATCCTCTGAAATAGTTATCGAGGTATCTTGCAGGGTGTCTCTGTAGCAAGATTCCTTGAAACGTCCACATGGCGACTCTTGTGCCTGAAAAAGCGTTGCCGCCGGATTTCCGCCCTACCGTTTCCTGCACTGCGCAGAAAACCGACCGAACGCGCAAGACGAAGCCCAGAAGAACGAACCGGTCGAAGTGCCGATGAAAAACGGCCTCGCCCGCGCCTATTTCGCGAGCGGCTGCTTCTGGTGCGTCGAGGCGGTGTATGAGAGCGTGAAAGGCGTCAAGGAAGCCATCTCCGGCTATGCCGGTGGTCACACCAAGAATCCGACCTATGAGGCACAGCAACACCGGCAAAACCGGCCACGCGGAAGCGGTGGAAATCATCTACGATCCGGAGATCGTGAGTCTTCGCCACCCTCGTGGATGTCTATTTCGGATCGCAGGATGTCACCCAGGCAAACGGCCAGGAGCCGGATCGCGGGTCGCAATACCGCTCCATCATTTTCTATCAGAATGCGGAGCAGAAGAAGATCATCGATGACAAGGTCGCTGAACTGAACAAGGAACTCGCTCCCAAGGAGGTCGCCGCCGAGGTGTATCCCTTCGAGAAATTCTGGATGGCGGAGGATTACCACCAGGATTACGAGCGCAACCACCCGGACAATCCCTATGTGCAGAATGTCTCCATCCCGCGCCTCCACAGGTTCCAGGAGAAATTTCCGGAGCTTCTCAAGGAGGGCGCGAAGCACTAGGCCGGAGCCGGGAGCTATGGAGCAAGGAGAGGCGGATGGTATCCGCCTTTCTTCCTCTTCCACTCGCGAATACATACCGAGGGGGCGCGCCGTCCGCGACTCCTTGTCCGTCCTACACCAGTGGAGGAT
>CAVSNV010000002.1:0-283128 GCA_963729485.1 uncultured Verrucomicrobiae bacterium | reverse complement strand
GCGACTCTTTCCAGTTGGAGTTTTTGAATCGTCAAAAGGCAAGTCGGCGGCTGCTTGTAATTCCTCATAGAGGCAGGTGATTGCGGGGTGCTCAGCAAGATGACATTCCGCGAGAAACCGATCTGTATGGGCGGCATCGAATACTTGGGAGGCATCCGGCGATTCTCTTCCCACAATATCGAAGATGCTGTCGATTACTCCGGGCAGCGGGGAGTATGCCGATCTTATGTTCGGAACTCCGCGTTCAGGTGCTGTTATGGAGGAGTCGCCATGCGTCGGCTTGAATGTTCGGTCGCGTAATTTAGCAAGAAAAGAAACCTCATTCTCACGAACTTGTTGCGATTGGACCAATAGGCATCGATCAGGATTTCGAAGGAAAAATCTCAGTATCGCCCCGTTGTAAGCAGACCAATTTTCGAGGTACTGTCTGATATTGTGTTTATCCGATTGGTCCGTTGGATTAAACATGGCGTTACGCACCGCGCTACCGGGTTCATCATAAACAAGTATAAATGTTGCTCTTGGAGCCTGGGTCAGCCAATGATGAGAAGAAAAATCGAATGGGGGTCAGCCCATTCCCAGAAACTCTGCTCCGCGTTTCCCAAGAGAAGATCAAGGGTGAGAGTCTGCCAGACCGAACCAACTTCCAATTGTTGGAAGTTGCCCTTCGGATGTCGCTGTTTCAAGAGGCGGAGCATTGTGCTCTTTGCACAGGATTTTCAGCGACCTGTGGTCAGAAAGACCCTCACGACGTGACAATCGAGCGGGCTTCATGCCGTTTTTATGAAGCAATCCTTCCACCTCTCCTAGCCCAGAGGAGGGAGATATTCCGACGACGATAATCTTATCCGTTCAGGATGCTGAGTTACACAATTCGGAGAGAGAATTGATCCTAGCCGACCTGTCTGCGATTTAATTCTATGAACTCGGGGGGGATAGCCTGTGAGAGATGGGATGACGAGTATTGATTCGGACTCAGCTCCCTGCGAACGAGCATAAATCGAGAATTTGCCGTTGCCGTATTCCTGCCGGAAGCTAGGGTCAAATCGCACCGTCGACATCTTCCGCACGGTGCGAAACCGTCTATTCTCACGGCATACTCGGTACCGAATCACGTATTGAGCAAACTACAGAAACAGAGATTCGCTGGAGTCTATGATCGGATACCCGATAGCGGTGACCGGTTTTACGAGGGAGGGATCCGCACGAAGGCTGTTCGTATGGTGGATGCGCTCTCTTCCGCCCTGCCCCTTGTCACGGTGGTCACCGTGGTGCTCAACAACGAGAAAACGATACGCCGATGCTTGGAATCCGTGTTCGCCCAGTCATACCCGAACATCGAATACGTGGTGATCAACGGCGGATCGACGGATGGCACGCTGGACATCATCAGGGAGAACATCGGCCGAATCGACTACGCGATATCCGAGAAAGACGGCGGAATCTATGCGGCGATCAGAGGTCGAAGCGGTGATTTCCAATCAAGTTCCGATATTGATGCCAGTTCGATGTGGAGTGTGCCCGGATTCGTGGGAGTCCGCGCATCCAGACCGGTGCGTTCTTGCCTAGGAAATGATGAAACGTCCAAGCGCGCATGGAATCCACCAGCGCATCACGCAGTAGTTCGAGATCTTGCAGATGGCTTCCGGTTCCCAGAAAAGCGACATCGTGAAAACCGGAACGGGCACGAGGAATGCGGACCAAGGGAACCGGCCATGAGGGATCAAGCCGAACGATTTTTTTTCCCAGACCCTTGTAGATACTCTCCAAACGGGCCGAAGGTACGGCGATGGATTCCATTCTATCGAGATTCGCCAGAATTTCAGATGAACGCCATGCTCGTTCGAGACGCCCCCGATACTCCGAAGGGATGAATTCATCGCGAATGATCGCATCGATATCGTCATCGATCAGGGCGTGGACGGGACCGTCCCATCCTGAGGGCGCGGAGCAACGCACGGCGACCAACGCGTCTCCCACCCGAAAGGCATCTCCCATACGGATACTGCAGGAGGTCTGGCGTTCGTATTTCGGAAACAGACCGTAAAGTTCCGAGGTCGGCAAAACGGCTTCCGGAACCGGGAAGATAGCCAGGAAGAGAGGTTCATTGTCCGTGTTCGTAAAGAGATTCCACCAGCTTCTTATCCCAAACGAGCTTTTCGAAGCCTGCGACACCGTGCTGGAATCGAATCCGCTTTTGTACACCTTGAACGATTGCATTGCCACGAGCAGGCCGGCGTATTTTTCAGGATCATGCCCGGCCGCTTCCCAGCACCCGATCACGCCGGTGATTTGTGAGAGAAAATATTCAAGGCGGAAGGCGCGCTGTTTTTCGTGAAGGGTGCAGTCGATAAGAAACGGGCGAAGGCTGGCAAGTTGCTCGAGATACCGGGTAGCATCGAATTCGCCTTCCAGAAAGCTGCGGACGGTGGGGAACACATCATTCGGTGCGAAAGCGGCGGCTCCTTCCACGCATACCACTTTGTCGTAGAGCGTGGCCTCGAAACCGAGAGAGCTGTTCGTCGTGACCACGAGATCCGCAGTGGCCAGTAGTGCGGCCTGCTGTGCCGAATCCGCCGCCTCAGCAAACCAGATCGCATTTTCGAAAGTTCGCGTGTATTCCTCCGCAAGAGCGTGATCCTTCAGGTTGATCGAGCGGAGGCCGGCCGCCGGGTGGGGCTTGATGACACAAGTGTAACCGGCGCCGACCAGTCCGGGTAAAACAGACTCGAGAAACGCACGACTGGACTGGAAATCCGAGTATAGGATCATGTTCGAATCGTCACGCAACTGAAGGGCGACGAGCGCGATTTTCTCAGCGTCATTGTGCGTGGGGAGTGGAAAGCGGTGTGTGTCGCGCGCTGAACGGTCCCGGAGATGGGTAACCGGAGAGCAGGGCAAGCTCCGCGTCAGCACTCCGTGACTCCACAAGCGCGGCGATGATCTCGATAGGGATGGAGCGCAAAACCGATCTGCCGTTCACGCCTCGCGGGTCGAAAACAACGGAGTTGAGAAAAGGGAGGCCGCATGAATCCCAGCTCCATGCTCACGCTGTGAATCTGCTCTTCCTCACAATAGGACCGCACTGCTCCGTTGGTCCCCCAGAAGACTATGGCATCAAATGCGAAACGCTCGCGGACACGGCGTAGATTCTCCGAAGAATACTCACTCACCTCTCCGCAGCCTTCCATGAGCTGCTTCCAAATCAGGATGGAATCATCATCCCACGGAGTCAGCCAGTCCTCGATCGGGCGGAGTGAATCCGGCTCCTGCCAATCCAGGAACAGCGAACTCATCCACGGCCGGTCGATCAAAAGCGACTGGATGACCCTTGGGTTTCCATGGAGCTTGATCTGGTGCCCCTCAAATCCATTGCCCCGCCACGGCGCGGCATGATTGATCATCGTGGCGATTTCATCCGCGACCCACTGGAACTCCTGATAGTCTTCCCGGATCGGGTGCGGCTCGATGTAAAAGAGAATTTTCATTTCATGAGAAGATCGACAGATAGAGAGGAGCCATCCCTTCGTTTGTTCCCTGAGACTCCGCATATGCTGCCAGCTCACCCTCCGTCGGTGGATTCTTTGCCATAGCCCGTAGCGCGTCGATCCAAGCATCCTGGTTTTCGGCACCAAGATACCTTCCGGCATGGGCATCGAGTCCCGACTCGGGCGTAGCGAGCACGGGAAGATCCAGGCAGGCAGCCTCTAGAAACTGCAGTTCTGGCAGGAGCGCCTGCCAGGAACTACCGCTTGCGGGAGAAGCAGCACATCCGATCGGGACAATGTCAGCGACAACCTGCGGGGGTCAAATTCCGGCTCGGCGCGCGTCCGCGGATGATCCGAGAGAGGTCCCGGAGGAATATCAGCTCCGATATGGAGATAGCGGGCTTGCGGAAACTCTTCCAGAAATACCAACAGAGCTTGATCCATGAGATTGAAATCCTCACGCCAACCATCCCCTTCAGCGAAATAGGTCGCTAGCAATCTCCTCCCACTCCTCTTCCTGCGAGGGAACATCCGGCAAGTTCCATTTCCACGGGTGAGAGAAGGTCCGGCACCACGGTCACTCCGGCATCCGGGTTGACTGCCAGGACTTCATCCCTGAGGGAAATAGTCGCGACAGAAAACCGGTCAAACAGACGGATCGCAGAAAAAAATCCCTTCGGGCGTGCCCCATAGTCCGCTACGACCGGTTTTCCTTCTTTCCTCGCCTGCTCGACAAATGCGGCAAGCTGTTCGGAATAGACGGGATGATGGAACACATACGCATCGCACCATCCGACCGGATAGCGGAGAAACAAATCCGCGGACATCACCCGGGATTTCACACCAATACCTGCGAGAGCAGCTGCGGGAGCGAATCCCGACTTCCAGCCATGTTCCGAATAATGGAGAAGTGGATTGGTATCTGGTGGAACCGGATATCTCGAAGATATCTTTCCATATCAAAGACGGGGTGTGGATTTCTTTTTTCATTCCATCCCTCCCAAGGAAGTGTGAGAAAGGTTCAATTCTGGATTTCGCGATATCCGGATTCTTTCCAGATACCACCGGACATCGACATGATCGAATCTTCTTTTCAACCGCGTAAATGATAATGCTTCAGGGCATCGCCACGCACTCCGGAGTTCTTGGAGAAATACCATGTTTCGTCGAAGATTCCCGCTCTGGCGGAAGCGGCGGGAATGGCGGAAACGAAATTTCATGAAGTCCTAAGGTATTCGGCATCTTCACCTGCCGATGGAATTGTGCTGCACGCCCTTTCCCTGTTTCCGATTCGATCAGAGACAAGCAGCATTCGCCAACCCACGGGGCACACGAGGCGGCTTGGTCATTTTTCCTGTATAAAGCCCGCGCGAGCCGCACCCAGATCGGCTTCGATCATGTCCCTGGTAATCACTTCCCCGGGAGGGGGAAGTGACGGGAAGCTGAATTCCGGCTGAGTTTTCCGCACCCGGTTTTCCAGAGTCTCGTTCAATGGCGGGAAATGGACCATGAGCCTTTTGATTTCATCTTTCGTGTAGATCGTCGTGCGACAGCCCTGCCCGAATTCCTCCTCCAACACGCCTCTCGCCATTTGCATCAACTCCGAGAATTGGTTCCTGAAGCGATCCAACATGCCGCAAATGGGCGACACATTTGATTTGCCTCCGTTGACGGGAAGAAGCTCCGCCGATCCGGGAGCATCGGGAATGAGGTCGAGCATCGCACCGACCACGCCTTCAGGATGCTTTTTCAAATCATCGAACAGCAGGAAACGGATCTCGTCCGCCGGAAATCCGGTCAGCAAGTGATCATATAGTCCGTTGAAATCAATCCATACACCTTGCGCCATACCGGTTTCCAACGACTCCTGGAAATATTTATGGAAAGGAATCGGCATCGGGTCTTGGCAAGCTGCATGTAGATCGATTGCAGATACGACAATTACTTCCCGAAGCACACAGACAACTTCTATTTCATCAAAAGGTTCCACATTCGCTTCCACGTCCGGACGTTCAGCTCAGCGCCGACCAAAGTGGTGCGATCCGAACCGGCATGCCCCTTCACGGCCACATTTTGGTCGGGCCTCCCTTTGCATCCTGAAGGGGTGTCCTTTGGGGTAGAATCGGATCGATCCAATCCGCTGCCATGATGTGATGTCCTGGTGGATGTGGCGTGTGCGGGTAGATACACCCCGTGACGTTCCAAGTGGGCGCGGTTCGTGTGGAAAGTGTTCTGGAGCGTAGTCGTTGCCGTCTTGCGCGTGCGCAAAATGAAGGATGATGCGGGACATGAAAAATGGCGGGTTCCCCATAATTAGACAAGCAAGCAACAATTTTGTGAAACGCAGCCCAGTCTCGTCGTCATCGTTTTCAGAAAAAGCAGCAGGCTGTATTCCGGAAGCGCGGGAAAAAACCGTCGTATCCGGAGGTTCCGCGAGATTTGAGGAGAGCCTGATACGACGGTCGGGTTTCATCCCGGGTCTCCGCTGAGCGATTGTTCCGTGGAGGGCTCCGGAATGGTGCAGCGGCAACTTCCCCGCCAACTGATGGCTCTCCCCATCAGACGGTTTCTACCTGCTTCAGCGAGATGCATGTCGGAAAACTCAGAAACACGGCGAACAGTTCCATTTCCAGAACCGACACTCCATTCGTTTCGGCTAGATCCACCTTCCATATCCGACGAGTTTGAAAAAATGATCGGCGGCACTGCCCTCAATACATTGGATGGAACGCAGATGCACTGAGTCGTCTCCGTCGAACAGGTGACCCCAACGATGTCGATCCTCGATTGCGGAACTACGGTTATCCGGAAGCCACTCGTCGAACGGGAACAGTCTCCGCGCGATCACGCAGATACTCGGTGTAATTGTCTCCAACCATTCATCGTAGGATTTCAGATAAAACCCAGTTCACATGAAACCCTCTGGAAACGGGACCCTCCGAGCGCAATTTCTCCTTCAAGGCAGGATGACGTGCGGCCGAGAACAGATAAGAGGAGGAGAGAACTATTTCCCGGTTGAATCCGAGTCGATTTCATCGAGGACCTCGGACAATCCTCCCAGTTCCGGATCAAACCGCGGATGGCCGAGGAGATCGAAAACTAGATTATGATGGACCACGGTCTTCCACTTCGTCCTTCCTGCGGCTGGACAGAGCCACTCCCGGTCCCTCCCCTTGGGCCTCGCAGCCGTGAGCGCAGCTTGGATTGACTTGGATCCCGCACCAGGCAGTTCAATATGAATAAACGCGCGTTGGTCATGTCTCGCAGGTCGGTGAATTCCCGGCTGTAGACCATGTCCGATATCGCGCTCATATAATCTCAGCCTGGATTGCACGTCCGTCTGGGCAGTATCGATTGTCGCCGGATCCTATTTCCCTGGAAAAAATTCATGTCCATAAGGCAATCCGGCGAAACTCCGAAAGCATCTCCTTGTACTGGTTTGCGAGCCTTCTCGTAAAGTTGCTGCGAATTGTTCGGTAAGTCCACGATGGCGGGACCGTCCGGAAGACTTTTTTGAATCTCCCTGACAGCCTTCGCGAAGATTCCCCGGTTTCCCATGGGGACATGCCTGACACTGAAAACAGTCATGTTCCGGAGGAATTCCACCTCAAAAAGCGTATCTGGCTATCGACGGATCTTTCACAACGGCCTCGCCGTCAGATCCGTGGACCGATGTGTGAGAAAAAATGTCCGGTCACGTCGGACCCCATATGAGTGAACAGTGATCGTATCACCTGTCGCTTTGATCGGATCGATGAGACACAAGGGAGAACCAGTCTGAAGGATGTGGTCCGACTTTCAGCCCAACCTTCGAATCGGTCGGTGACTGCCATTGCCTTCGCCATCGCATGTAGGCGCTCTCCGCCCAATGAAAGTGCGAAAATAGACGATCCATTCGATCTCGTATCCGAGATCTTTCAAGGGCTCTCGCAACCTGGAAACTTTCTCCGGATCTTTTGTTGCTACACAGAGATCTTCACTGGAAATCACAACCGTCGAGGTGACTCCGCCGAAAGCTCCTGGACCAGCCTTTCGATACGCCCTATTTCGGAACGAATCGTGGATCCCACTTCACCTCGAACGCGAGATTGTGGTGATCTACCTTCTGATCCCATGGATTGGCCGCGTGCGGGGACGCAGATTCCCTTCGGCGAGAAAACAGAAGATGTATAGCAGTTGTTCCTGTCTTATGGAACACCGATGTGAATAAAACATTTTTTCATTCACAGTCCCCTTTCGTCCCTGATCCGCCCGTCGAGACCCGCCGGCTCCTGGCGCCGCTATCAAAAAGAACGAATCGCGGGGATGTGCTTGTGAGAACTATCTCTCGCATGAAAAACTTGGTTGCAAAAATTTATTTCGGAACATTTTCAGAGCACGTTACCGGATAGCTGTTCCAGAACCAGGATTCGCCTCGCAAAAAGCGCCGCCCGTCCATGCCTCGGGCGGGTTCATACGTCAACCGGAAACCCGAGGCTTACCTGTCAAAAAGGCTTACCGGCCTGGACTGCTTCCACCGGATTTCCGATCTTCGTCCTCGAGTTCGGGGAGAAGCCTGTGGCGCGCCAGAACCTTCACGCCGCGCCGGTAGCTGCGGAAAACTCACGCAAGGGACTCATCCGTGACGGGCAACGGACCAAAGGGATCGACGCAGCATCCGGCATACGCCTCCGCTGGCACCACCACGAAGCATCGTTTTCGACCTGGGCTTCTGTCAGAATCTTCCATCAGCGCCACTAGCTCGCGAACGATTCACGGGTCCTTTCGTATGAATTAATGCGTCGGACTCAGAACCCAAGGCGTTCACGATACAAAATTGGCTTCGCGCCACTGCCTTGTCGCAGAAGCTTGGGATCTGTGACAGCGGCCAGCGGAATTGCAGGAAAAGGGAGAGGAACTCCGCGGACAGCGACTTATTCGAGCTGAGGGCGTCAGTTGAAGGCATTCCGCAGCCAGCGATGTCACAAAGCTGTTTGACCACGTCTCCCAGCACAATCGAACCACCAGCTCGGTTTCCTCCGGAACCAGCGCAACGGGGTCGACCAGTCACACGCTCCGATCGCGCCATCCAGCCACTTTTCAAATTTCACGTCTCCTTCTCCCAGGCGCCCCATCGCCACCAGGCGGAATCGATTCTCTTCACGGGAGGACGACGAAAGCGACAAGCCGGACCTCCCGGCGCCCCCCGCCGGATAGGAGCATGAGACGATCGGCGCCACGTTGCGTCCGGAAAAAAGACAGCCATCCCAGTAGGTAACAGGTCATTCGGAAACCTAGTGACATCTGTGCCTGATGCTTTTCTACAAAAAGTCCTTCCTATCTCATTTCTGGGCCGTGGCGCTGAAAAAGAACTGGTGTTGTTGCTCCCAGTTGCATCTTGCGGATGGCTGGCCGATGTATCAGGGCCGGGGGTGAGGGATCCGTAAGTGATGCCACCACCTCCGGGGTACCCGACTTTGGAAAATTCGAAAACATCGTCTGGATGGCACGCTTCTCATTTTCCCGCCCCGATATGCGGCGACAGTTATCGGCCGCTCCCCTTTTTTCCGAGTGGGAGTGTTTGGATCAGTGGAAATATCCGAACAAGCGCCGGATGTCTGTGGTGGTAGCAAAAGGCGTCTCCTGGGTACGCAAAAGAAAAGTCAGACGCGCGATTTCTCGTTTTCCGGCATGACGTCTGGTATTTCAAGTCTCCGACAGTGCGGAGATAGGAATCGTGGAACTGATCGTCAGGCTCAAGCATGGTCCCTTCTACTCGTTCCAGGCGTTGGACAGCAAGTTTCCGGTTCACCGTTCTCATCCGCCACACGCAGACGCTCGCGCAGCCAGAGACGAACTCGACGGATTGCATCCCCAGGCGATATGAGCCTCCCGCCGCTGACGTGCGGGTATTGTCCCATCCCAGCATCAGACCGCGGCGAAGTTTGCTCCGGATCACCTCAGGATACAGGTCCTTCCGACACTGTTCCATATCACTGCCTGATAATCATAAACCAGTCCGCGGAAGCGGAACCGGACGGATCGGCGAAGGATCGTCTCCTATTGGTTCCAACGGATCTCCTCCGAACAGGAAGGGGGCTGCTTCACGAGACGATGGAGGAATTCCTCCACGAAGAAGTCGAAATCATCGGCGAAATCTTCCACCGAAGTTCTCCGCAGCGTGGAACAACAACCCGCCCCGAGATGGATCTCCTCGGAGCTCGAAAAGCGAGAGCCTTCCTCAGGTTTGCGACACGTGCCGGCAAGTCGGGGATTGAATTCGTCCTGGTAGATGATGAATTTCGGCTTCCCTTCGTGACGTTCGACGCTCTCGTCCGCGAAATACCGGCGCCAGATCATCGGCCAAGGTTTCTTCGAACCCTTCCGCATAGTTCTGATCGATCAGGACATCCGAAGTCATGCCATCCCACGAGCGGGTCCACTTCTCGTTGCCCAGCAGAAGAAAACGGAAAACGGTTGCCCGGATCGGAGAGCACGCTATCCACGGGCTTTTCAAGCAAACGCTTGCTGTTCGAACCAGTAGAGTAGACGCAGAACGCATTTTGACACCACGGCTGGCAGCCAACAGCGGGGCCTGTTTATCGAGGGTTTCCGCTACACGCAGGTCGTAGAACCCGAGGTCGGTCGTTCGGCTTGCTCGTGCGGCTGGAAATTTCGGAGCGGCAATGGGCCACACCGTGCCATTCCGTGAATCCCTCGCCCACAACAGCGGTTGTTTTCCGGAAACGGATAGAACTGGGGTAGATAGAACGCGTTGATTTTCGCAGTCATTGACGCGCCAACGGCTGCTCCCAATCCGGTCCGAGAACTTGCGGAACCCTGAGTGACCGAGGCGGAAGAGATTCCATGGCTCGTCCATATTGAGCCATCGTGGCATCCAGCTGGCCGCCCTCCTTCTCGAAATTACCGGCTGTAAGACGCAGACCGCGCAGCGTACGTAGAACCGGTGCGGTGATCCAGTAGATCGAGCCGGCGGGAAAACGAAGAGGCAACGTGCGGAATTCGATGCCGCAGCGCAGCAATAGCTCGCGCGTGCGGTTCCGGTTGCTACCCCACCATTTTTCTTCCGTAAAAACCTGGCCGTCCGCTACCACGAAGCCGACTTCCGGATCGGAAAGAACTCGTTCCGCAAGCCGGTCCGCTTCCCCGTTCGCCGGGAGCAAGAAGCCGATCAGGTGGTCGCGCCACTTGTCACTGTCCACGCGGTGGGGACTCTTCTTGCTGTGTAGCTTGAGGACGGCCGCATGGTTTTCAAACAAGACCCGCGTTGAGCAGTGCAGGCAAAATATCCCGCCCGTGATTGGGCATCGGCACTGCCGTCGCGTCGGAAAATCCCGTTTCACCACTTCCAGTGTTTCCTCGTAGCCATCCTTCATGGCTACTGTGACGAAGAGGTCGTAGGGCAAGGTCTGGAGGTTGCCCGGAAATTTCTTCCCATAGCTCATGGTAGAACAGATGGATCACCACGGCGATTCGATGCCGTGTCGCTATCTCGGATTTGCGCAGCGTCGGGATCTTTGACAGGGAGACGTCGCCCGGATCGGTCCACGGCACGACACAGGTCGGTTCTCGTTCTTCCCGAAAGTCAGATAGTGCCGGAGGGAAGCTATGCTTAGATCCCGCACATCCGGATTGGCGGTGAGATAGATCCGGATTCGGAAAACTTCGCTGGGTTGCATCCCCAGCCTCTCCCCACGCAGGATGTAGTGGCGGAGGGGGCACCACGCCTGCCACGATGTTTCTCGGAAACTGAGTGCGGTAGTGATGCGGATCGAAAAGACCGGATTCGAGAATCAGGCCCCGGTAGCTTCGATTCCGTTTGCCTAAAAAGCCGAACTTCAATTTTACGAGGTCCACACACCCTCTCCGCAACGGATAGGTGGAGGTTGCGATATTGCGTTTGAAACTCATTTCAGGATCGGTGGATATCGGGGAAAGCAGATCCGGGAGCGACCAGGACGCCATGATCTGCTATATCTCTTAGAATTGAAGAAAGCTGATGTCACGGACGAGGTGTAGGTGTCAAGGCCGGCTGGAAGCCTCATGAACACCCGGCCTTGACACCTACCGCTCGTCCGTGACATCAGCCTTCTTTCAATTCTGAGATATAGCAGATCATGGCGTCCTGGTCGCTCCCGGATCTGCTTTCCCCGATATCCACCGATCCTGAAATGAGTTTCAAACGCAATATCGCAACCTCCACCTATCCGTTGCGGAGAGGGTGTGTGGACCTCGTAAAATTGAAGTTCGGCTTTTTAGGCAAACGGAATCGAAGCTACCGGGCCCTGATTCTCGAATCCGGTCTTTTCGATCCGCATCACTACCGCACTCAGTTTCCGAGAAACATCGTGGCAGGCATCATGCCCCTCCGCCACTACATCCTGCGTGGGGAGAGGCTGGGGATGCAACCCAGCGAAGTTTTCAATCCGGATCTGTATCTCACCGCCAATCCGGATGTGCGGGATCTGACATAGCTTCCCTCCGGCACTATCTGACTTTCGGGAAGAACGAGAACCGACCGCTGTCCATGCCGTGGATCGATCCGGGCGACGTCTCCCTGTCAAAGATCCCGACGCTGCGCAAATCCGAGATAGCAACACGGCATCGAATCGCCGTGGTGATCCATCTGTTCTACCATGAGCTATGGGAAGAAATTTCCGGGCAACTTGCCAACCTGACCTTGCCCTACGACCTCTTCGTCACAGTAGCCATGAAGGATGGCTACGAGGAAACGCTGGAAGTGGTGAAACGGGATTTTCCCGACGCGACGGCAGTGCCGATGCCCAATCACGGGCGGGATATTTTCCCTTTCCTGCACTTGCTCAACGCGGGTCTGTTTGAAAACCATGCGGCCGTCCTCAAGCTACACAGCAAGAAGAGTCCCCACCGCGTGGACGGTGACAAGTGGCGCGACCACCTGATCGGCTCCTTGCTCCCGGCGAACGGGGAAGCGGACCGGCTTGCGGAACGAGTTCTTTCCGATCCGGAGATCGGCTTCGTGGTAGCGGACGGCCAGGTTTTTACGGAAGAAAAATGGTGGGGTAGCAACCGGAACCGCACGCGCGAGCTATTGCTGCGCTGCGGCATCGATATCCGCACGTTGCCTCTTCGTTTTCCCGCCGGCTCGATCTACTGGATCACCGCACCGGTTCTACGTACGCTGCGCGGTCTCGGTCTTACAGCCGGTAATTTCGAGAAGGAGGGCGGCCAGCTGGATGCCACGATGGCTCACGTCCTGGAGCGAGCCATGGGATACCTTGCCGCAGCGGGTCAGCTCAGGGTCGACCAGGTTTCGCAAGTTCTCGGACCGGATTGGGAGCAGCCGTTGGCGCGTCGATCGACTACGAAAATCAACGCGTTCTATCTACCCCAGTTCTATCCGTTTCCGGAAAACGACCGCTGGTGGGGCGAGGGATTCACGGAATGGCACGGTGTCACCCGTGCCGCTCCGAATTTCCAGGAGCACAAGCAGCCGAAACTCCCGACCGACCTCGGGTTCTACGACCTGCGTGTAGCGGAAACCCTCGATAAACAGGCCCGTCTGGCTGCCAGCCGTGGTGTCGATGCGTTCTGCGTCTACTACTACTGGTTCGACGGCAAGCGTTTGCTTGAAAAGCCCGTGGATAGCGTGCTCTCCGATCCGGGCAACCGGTTTCCGTTTTTCTTCTGCTGGGCGAACGAGAAGTGGACCCGCTCGTGGGATGGCATGACTTCGGATGTCCTGATGGATCAGAACTATGCGGAAGGGTTCGAAGAAACCTTGGCCGATGATCTGGCGCGGTATTTCGCGGACGAGCGCTACGAACGTCACGAAGGGAAGCCGAAATTCATCATCTACCGGCCGAATTCGATCCCCGACTTGCCGGCACGTGTCGCAAACCTGAGGAAGGCTCTCGCTTTCCGAGGCTTTCCGGAGATCCATCTCGGGGCGGCTCTATTCCACGCTGCGGAAAACTCGGTGGAAGATTTCGCCGATGATTTCGACTTCTTCGTGGAGATTCCTCCCCATGGTCTCGTGAAGCAGCCCGATTTCCTGTTCGGAGGAGATCCGTTGGAACCAATAGGAGACGATCCTTCGCCGATCCGTCCGGTTCCCGGCTTCCGCGGACTGGTTTATGATTATCAGGCAGTGATCCGGAACAGTCTGCGGAAGGACCTGTATCCTGAGGTGATCCGGAGCAAACTTCGCCGCGGTCTGATGCTGGGATGGGACAATACCGCACGTCGCGGGCGGGAGGCTCATATCGCCTGGGGATGCAATCCGTCGAGTTTCCATCTCTGGCTGCGCGAGCGTCTGCGTGTGGCGGATGAGAACGGTGAACCGGAACTCTATATCAACGCCTGGAACGAGTGGGCTGAAGGGACCATGCTTGAGCCTGACGATCAGTTCCACGATTCCTATCTCCGCACTGTCGGAGACTTGAAATACCAGACATCATGCCCGGAAAACGAGAAATCGCGCGTCTGACTTTTTCTTTGCGTAAGAAATTGCGGGGACGCTTTGCTACCACCAGCGAGACATCCGGCGCTTGTTCGGATATTTCCACTGATCCAAACACTCCCACTCGGAAAAAAGGGGAGCGGCCGATAACTGTCGCGCATATCGGGGCGGGAAAATGTGGAAGCAGTGCCATCCAGACGATGTTTTCGAATTTTCCAAAGTCGGGTTACCCCGGTGGTGGTGGCATCACTTACGGATCCCTCACCCCCCGGGGCCTGATACATGGGCCAGCAGTCCGCAAGCAACTCGAACGTTCGATCTCCAGTTACGTTTCCAGCGCCACCACGGCCCAGATCACGAAATGGGATCAGAAGACTTGTGAGAAAAGCATCAGGCAGATGGCTCGGTTTCCGAATGACCTGCTTCTCTCCTGCGAGGGATGGCTGTCTTTTTTCCGGACGCAACGTGGCGCCGATCGTCTCATGCTCCTTCTATCCGGCGGGGGGCGCCGGGAGGTCCGGCTTGTCGCTTTCGTTCGTCCTCCCGTGAAGAGAATCAATTCCGCCTGGTGGCAATGGGGCGCCTGGGAGAAGAACGTGAAATTTGAAAAGTGGCTGGATGGCGCGATCGGAGCGTGTGACTGGTCGACCCCGTTGCGCAACGTTCCGGAGGAAACCGAGCTGGTGGTTCGACCCGTGCTGGGAGACGTGGTCAAACAGCTTTGTGACATCGCTGGCTGCGGAATGCCTTCAACTGACGCCCTCAGCTCGAATAAGTCGCTGTCCGCGGAGTTCCTCTCCCTTTTCCTGCAATTCCGCGATCTGCGGCCCACTCCACATGCCGCGGATTCCGACTTTCTCGCGACAAGGGCGGTCGCACAAAGCCAATTTTCCTATCGTGGAACGCCTTGGGTTCTGAGTCCGAGACACATTGAGCTCGATTCTCGAAAGGACCCGTGAATGCAACCGCGAGCTAGTGGCGCTGATGGAAGATTCTGACAGAGCCCAGGTCGAAAACGATGCTTCGTGGTGGTCGGCGGAAGCATATGCCGGGATGTCTTGCGTCGATCCCTTTGGTCCGTTGCCCGTCACGGATGAGTCCCTTGCCCATCTGGGGGCGGATCTTTTCCGCAGCTACCAGCACAGCATGAAGGTTCTGGCGCGCCACAGGCTTCTCCCCGAACTCGAGGACGAGATTCGGAAATCCGGTGGAAGCAGTCCAGGCCGGTAAGCCTTTTTGACAGGTAAGCCTCGGGTTTCCGGTTGACGTATGAACCCGCCCGAGGCATGGACGGGCGGCGCTTTTGCGAGGCGAATCCTGGTTCTGGAACGGCTATCCGGTAACGTGCTCTGAAAATGTTCCGAAATAAATTTTTGCAACCAAGATCCCTCATGCGAGAGATAGTTCTCACAAGCACATCCCCGCGATTCGGTCTTTTTGATAGCGGCGCCAGGAGCCGGCGGGTCCCGACGGGCGGATCAGGGACGAAAGGGGACTGTGAATGAAAAAATGCTTTATTCACATCGGTGTTCATAAGACAGGAACGACTGCTATACAGATTCTTCTCGGAAAGCATCGGGAAGCTCTTCTCGCGAAGGGAATCTACGTCCCGCACGCGGCCAATCCATGGGATCAGAAGGTGGGATATCACCACAATCTCGCGTTCGAGGTGAATGGGGATCCACGATTCGTTCCGAAATACGGCGGTATCGAAAGGCTGGTCCAGGAGCTTTCGGCGGAGTCGCCCTCGACGGTTGTGATTTCCAGTGAAGATCTCTGTGTAGCGACGAAAGATCCGGAGAAAGTTTCCAGGTTGCGAGAGCCTTTGAAAGATCTCGGATACGAGATCGAATGGATCGTCTATTTTCGCACTTTCCCCGATTGGGCGGAGAGCGCCTACATCGAGATGGCGAAGGCAATGGCAGTCACCGACCGATTCGAAGGTTGGGCTAGAAAGTCGGACCACATCCTTCAGACTGGTTTCAATCCCTTGTGTCTCATCGATCCGATCAAAGCGACAGGTGATACGATCACTGTTCACTCATATGCCATGGCATGTCCCGACGTGACCGGACATTTTTTCTCACACATCGGTGCCCACGGGATTCTGACAGGCGAGGCCGTTGTGAAAGATCCCGTCAATAGCCGGATCACGCTTTTTGAGGTGGAATTCCTCCGGAACATGACTGTTTTCAGTGTCAGGCATGTCCCCATGGGAAACCGGGGAATCTTCGCGAAGGCTGTCAGGGAGATTCAAAAAAGTCTTCCGGACGGTCCCGCCTATCGTGGACTTACCGAACAATTCGCTGAGCAACTTTACGAGAAGGCTCGCAAACCGTGCGAGGAAATGCTTTCGGAGTTTCGGCCGGATTGCCTTATGGATGAATTTTTTCCCAGGATGAAATCATACGATCCGGCGACAATCGATACTGCCCAGACGGACGTGCAATCCAGGCTGAGATTATATCAGGCGATATCGGACATGGTCTACAGCCGGGAATTCACCGACCTCCCGGAGACATGACCAAACACGCGTTTATTCATATTGAACTGCCTGGTGCGGGATCCAAGTCGATCCAAGCTGCGCTCACGGCTGCGGAACTCAAGGGGAGGGACCGGGAGTGGCTCTGTCCAGCCGCAGGAAGGACGAAGTGGAAGACCGTGGTCCATCATAATCTAGTTTTCGATCTCCTCGGCCATCCGCGGTTTGATCCGGAACTGGGAGGATTGTCCGAGGTCCTCGATGAAATCGACTCGGATTCAACCGGGAAAATAGTTCTCTCCTCCTCTTATCTGTTCTCGGCCGCACGTCGTCCTGCCTTGAAGGAGAAATTGCGCTCGGAGCTCGTTTCCAGAGGGTTTCATGTGAACTGGGTTGTTTATCTGAAATCCTACGATGAATGGTTGGGAGACAATTACACCGAGTATCTGCGTGATCGCGCGGAGACTGTTCCGTTCGACGAGTGGCTTCCGGATAACCGTAGTTCCGCGATGGAGAGAATCGACGAATCGTTGGGTCACCTGTTCGACGGGAGCGACTCAGTGCATCTGCGTTCCATCCAATGTATTGAGGGCAGTGCCGCCGATGATTTTTTCAAACTCGTCGGAGCTAGGGACTGGAAGGTGGATCTAGCCGAAACGAATGGAGTGTCGGTTCTGGAAATGGAACTGTTCCGCCGTGTTTCTGAGTTTTCCGACATGCATCTCGCTGAAGCAGGTAGAAACCGTCTGATGGGGAGAGCCAATCAGTTGGCGGGGAAGTTGCCCCCGGCTCCGCCGTTCCGGAGCCTTACCACGGAACAATCGCTCGCGCTCCGGGATGAAACCCGACCGTCGTATCAGGCTCTCCTGGATCGCGCGGGAATCACCTCCGGATACGACGGTTTTTTCCCCGCCGCTTCCGGAATACAGCCTGCTGTTTTTTCTGAAAACGATTTTGACGACGAGACTTTGGCTGCGTTTCACAAAATTCTTTTTACTTGTTTGCTTGTCTGATTCTGGGGAACTTACCGCCATTTCCCATGTCCCGCATCATCCTTCATTTTGGCACGCACAAGACGGCAACGACTACGCTCCAGAACACTTTCCACACGAACCGCGCCCACTTGGAACGTCACGGGATCATCTACCCGCACACGCCACCATCCACCGGGCATCACATCATGGCAGCGGATTGGATCGATCCGATTCTACCCAAAGGACACCCCTTCAGGATGCCGAAGGGAGGCCCGACCAAAATGTGGCAGGACATAGTGAAGGGGCATGCCGGTTCGGATCGCACGGTTTTCATCAGCGCTGAGGCGTTTTCCCGCGGAGCGCCTAAACGTGCGGACATGGAAGCGATCCGTTCGCTGGTGGAACCTTTTGATGAAATAGAAGTTGTCTGTGTGCTTCGGGATCAACTGTCGTATCTGCAATCGATCTACATGCAGCTTGCCAAGACCCGGATGCCGATTCCTTTCCATAAATATTTCCAGGAGTCGTTGGAAACCGGTATGGCGCAAGGTGTATGGATTGATTTCAACGGACTATATGATCACTTGCTGACCGGATTTCCGGCGGACGAGATCCGTTTCCTGCTGTTCGATGATTTGAAAAAGCATCCTGAAGGCGTGGTCGGTGCGATGCTCGACCTCATTCCCGATGCTCCCGGATCGGCGGAGCTTCTTCCCGTCAACGGAGGCAAATCAAATGTGTCGCCCGATCCGTTGGCATGTTGGATCGCTTCCAGAATCTCAACTCCCGGAACCAATTCTCCGGAGTTGATGCAAATGGCGAGAGGCGTGTTGGAGGAGGAATTCGGGCAGGGCTGTCGCACGACGATCTACACGAAAGATGAAATCAAAAGGCTCATGGTCCATTTCCCGCCATTGAACGAGACTCTGGAAAACCGGGTGCGGAAAACTCAGCCGGAATTCAGCTTCCCGTCACTTCCCCCTCCCGGGGAAGTGATTACCAGGGACATGATCAAAGACCCGATCTGGGTGCGGCTCGCGCGGGCTTTATACAGGAAAAATGACCAAGCCGCCTAGTGTGCCCGTGGGTTGGCGAATGCTGCTTGTCTCTGATCGAATCAATTGGAAACAGGGAAAGGGCGTGCAGCGCAACCCATCGGCAGGTGAAGATGCCGAATACCTTAGGACTTCATGAAATTTCGTTTCCGCCATTCCCTTCCGCCAGAGTATGCGGGAATCTTCGACGAAACATGGTATCTCTCCAAGAACTCCGGAGTGCGTGGCGATGCCCTGAAGCATTATCATTTACGCGGTTGGAAAGAAGGACTCAATCCGCACCCGTTGTTCGATGTCCGGTGGTATCTGGAAAAGAATCCGGATATCGCGAAATCCGGAATTGAACCTTTCTCACACTTCCTTCGGGAGGGATGGAATGAAAAAAGAAATCCACACCCCGTCTTTGATATGGAAAGATATCTTTCGAGATATCCGGTTCCACCAGATACCAATCCACTTCTCCATTATTCGGAACATGGCTGGAAGTCGGGATTCGCTCCCCACGCGCTCTTCGACATCGGCGCGTACCTCGAAGACAATCCTGATGTGGGGACTTCCGGATCGGAGCCGTTGCGGCATTATCTCGAGCGTGGATGGAAAGAGGGACGGAATCCTCACCGGCGCTTCGATATCAGCGCGTATCTGGAGAGGAATCCTGAGGTGGCAGCCTCCGGTATGGAGCCGTTACGGCACTACTTGGAGCGTGGTTGGAAGGAAGGAAAAAAGCCGAACGTGCTATTCGATCCCGAGTGGTATCTGGACCGGTACCAGGATGTTTTCTCGGAAGGGATCGAGCCGTTCGGGCATTATTTGGAAACGGGATGGAAGGAGGGGCGTGACCCTCACCCGCTTTTCAAGATCGATTGGTTTCTCGATAACGATCCCGGTCTCAGAGAACTGGGCTGGGAGCCGCTCGGATTCTATCTCCATCAGGGAAGGAAGGAGGGGCGTAGCCCACATCCTTTGTTCGATGTGGAGTGGTATTGCTCGCAAGTGCATGGCCTGAACCGCAAGGAAAGTGATCCGTTGCTTCATTATCTCGAAACAGGATGGAAGCAAGGATGTTCACCGCACCCGTTGTTCGACAGCGCATGGTATCTGAAAAAGCATTCCGAAGTGGCCGACATGGGTGTTGAGCCGCTCGGGTTCTATCTGAAAACAGGATGGAAACTACGGCACCGACCCCACCCTTTGTTCGATGGACTGTGGTATGCCAGCCAGCTTGAGGAAGTTACTGAAGTCCCCACCGAGCCTCTCACTCACTACCTCCTTTCCGGTTGGAAAACGGGTCTGGAACCTCACCCCTTGTTTGACGGAAAATCCTATTCGAGAGCGAATCCAGAAGTACACTCTGTCGGTATCCCCCCACTGCTCCATTGGGCGACGACCAGCCCCGATGTTCCGGAGCCGCGTTTGCTGCGCGCTTGCGAAAGCGGTCGATTGAATTCTGTTTTCCTAAACCACCGTTGCGATTTTGCTCCGGTCCCGTTTTCCACCCGACTTCGAGAGGCATCGGAGAATCTTCCCCCTTGGCTGGTCGTTGAGTGGCAGGTCCTGGACCGAAGCAAGATCGAACCCGGGCATCTGTCGCTATCCGGATCGGTGCATTGCGCCAATGGAGCGGAAGTAACCCAGATCAGGGTCTACGACAACGGATCGAGTGTGGGTTTAGCGGAAATAGGAGTTGAACAAGAGTCGCGGGACGTGGTGGCTGGAGACCCGGCAAAAAGGACAGCTGGATTTTCGTTTTCCATGCGCACGGGGAATTTTCCACTGGAGGAGGACAGGGTGGTTTCACTTTGTTTCGTGCTCCGGGATGGTTCCTCCTATTCACTTTCAGAGAAGGAAAGGATTCACAACCCGCAAAAATGAACCGCATAAGGAATATTTGTTACGTCACCACCACGGCGAGGATTGATAACCCCTTCATGGATCCTTCCAGTCGATACCGGTGCTATCATCCCGCAGCTGCTCTCGCAGGTATTGGTGTGAAATCCCGGGTGATGTCCGCGGATTTGTTTCTCCGCTATCCGGTCGGATGGTGCGATGCGTATGTGTTCCATCATCCCGTCTATTCCGAACAGCTTGCCGCATTTGTCGAGCAGGCGAGGAAAGAAGGAAAACCGGTCGTAGCGGACTATGGGGCACGCCCGAAGGGATTTTTTTCTGCGATCCGTCTGTTTGACCGGTTTTCTGTCGCGACTATTTCCCTCAGGGATGAAGTCCTGGCAGTCAACCCGGATGCCGGAGTGACCGTGGTGCCGGACCTTCTCTCACCCGTGGAAATGGAACTTGCCCGGATGTTCCCTCGCAGGAAGAGGAGTGGGAGGAGATTGCTAGCGACCTATTTCGCTGAAGGGGATGGTTGGCGTGAGGATTTCAATCTCATGGATCAAGCTCTGTTGGTATTTCTGGAAGAGTTTCCGCAAGCCCGCTATCTCCATATCGGAGCTGATATTCCTCCGGGACCTCTCTCGGATCATCCGCGGACGCGCGCCGAGCCGGAATTTGACCCCCGCAGGTTGTCGCTGACATTGTCCCGATCGGATGTGCTGCTTCTCCCGCAAGCGGTAGTTCCTGGCAGGCGCTCCTGCCAGAAGCTCCAGATTTCTAGAGGCTGCCTGCCTGGATCTTCCCGTGCTCGCTACGCCCGAGTCGGGACTCGATGCCCATGCCGGAAGGTATCTTGGTGCCGAAAACCAGGATGCTTGGATCGACGCGCTACGGGCTATGGCAAAGAATCCACCGACGGAGGGTGAGCTGGCAGCATATGCGGAGTCTCAGGGAACAAACGAAGGGATGGCTCCTCTCTATCTGTCGATCTTCTCATGAAATGAAAATTCTCTTTTACATCGAGCCGCACCCGATCCGGGAAGACTATCAGGAGTTCCAGTGGGTCGCGGATGAAATCGCCACGATGATCAATCATGCCGCGCCGTGGCGGGGCAATGGATTTGAGGGGCACCAGATCAAGCTCCATGGAAACCCAAGGGTCATCCAGTCGCTTTTGATCGACCGGCCGTGGATGAGTTCGCTGTTCCTGGATTGGCAGGAGCCGGATTCACTCCGCCCGATCGAGGACTGGCTGACTCCGTGGGATGATGATTCCATCCTGATTTGGAAGCAGCTCATGGAAGGCTGCGGAGAGGTGAGTGAGTATTACTCGGAGAATCTACGCCGTGTCCGCGAGCGTTTCGCATTTGATGCCATAGTCTTCTGGGGGACCAACGGAGCAGTGCGGTCCTATTGTGAGGAAGAGCAGATTCACAGCGTGAGCATGGAGCTGGGATTCATGCGGCCTCCCTTTCTCAACTCCGTTGTTTTCGACCCGCGAGGCGTGAACGGCAGATCGGTTTTGCGCTCCATCCCTATCGAGATCATCGCCGCGCTTGTGGAGTCACGGAGTGCTGACGCGGAGCTTGCCCTGCTCTCCGGTTACCCATCTCCGGGACCGTTCAGCGCGCGACACACACCGCTTTCCACTCCCCACGCCGCACGGATTCATGCCGCTGAGAAAATCGCGCTCGTCGCCCTTCAGTTGCGTGACGATTCGAACATGATCCTATACTCGGATTTCCAGTCCAGTCGTGCGTTTCTCGAGTCTGTTTTACCCGGACTGGTCGGCGCCGGTTACACTTGTGTCATCAAGCCCCACCCGGCGGCCGGCCTCCGCTCGATCAACCTGAAGGATCACGCTCTTGCGGAGGAATACACGCGAACTTTCGAAAATGCGATCTGGTTTGCTGAGGCGGCGGATTCGGCACAGCAGGCCGCACTACTGGCCACTGCGGATCTCGTGGTCACGACGAACAGCTCTCTCGGTTTCGAGGCCACGCTCTACGACAAAGTGGTATGCGTGGAAGGAGCCGCCGCTTTCGCACCGAATGATGTGTTCCCCACCGTCCGCAGCTTTCTGGAAGGCGAATTCGATGCTACCCGGTATCTCGAGCAACTTGCCAGCCTTCGCCCGTTTCTTATCGACTGCACCCTTCACGAAAAACAGCGCGCCTTCCGCCTTGAATATTTTCTCTCACAAATCACCGGCGTGATCGGGTGCTGGGAAGCGGCCGGGCATGATCCTGAAAAATACGCCGGCCTGCTCGTGGCAATGCAATCGTTCAAGGTGTACGAAAAGCGGATTCGATTCCAGCACGGTGTCGCAGGCTTCGAAAAGCTCGTTTGGGATAAGAAGCTGGTGGAATCTCTTTACGAACACGGACAATGAACCTCTCTTCCTGGCTATCTTCCCGGTTCCGGAGCCCGTTTTGCCGACCTCGGAACTTTACGGTCTGTTTCCGAAATACGAACGCCAGACCTCCTGCAGTATCCGTATGGGAGATGCCTTTCGGGTGGGAGACGCGTTGGTCGCCGTGCGTTGCTCCGCGCCCTCAGGATGGGACGGTCCCGTCCACGCCCTGATCGATGACGATATCGATGCGATCATTCGCGATGAATTCATCCCTTCGGAGTATCGGGGGCGTCTCGAACGAGCATGGCGTTCATCTGAAATTCTGGCGAATCTCGATAGAATGGAATCCATCGCCGTACCTTCGGCCCGTTTGGAGAGTATCTACAAGGGTCTGGGAAAAAAAATCGTTCGGCTTGATCCCTCATGGCCGGTTCCCTTGGTCCGCATTCCTCGTGCCCGTTCCGGTTTTCACGATGTCGCTTTTCTGGGAACCGGAAGCCATCTGCAAGATCTCGAACTACTGCGTGATGCGCTGGTGGATTCCATGCGCGCTTGGACGTTTCATCATTTCCTAGGCAAGAACGCACCGGTCTGGATGCGCGGACTCCCACGAATCCGGGCACACTCCACATCGAACTGGCATCAATATCGGAACTTGATTGGAAATCACCGCTTCGACCTCTGCGTCTACCCCGCGTTCGATACGGAAGTGAATGCCGCCCGCTCCTGCAACAAGATCATGGAGCACGCGATGACAGGTGCCGTCTCTCTTTACAGTGACACGGTTCCTTTCTCGCAGAAAGTTTCTGAAATTTCCTCCGATATGCTGGTCCGGGAAGGAGCATGGCAAGAAGCCATCTCATCCCACCTGAACGATGCCGCTCGTCTGGAGGAGCTTGCCGCGAAATCCCATGCCCATGCCTTGCGCCTGAGTGTCCAGGCGGACCGCGACCAACGCGAACACTGGGAGTCTATCGCGGAATGATACGCTTGAGCCGCTTCTTTAAATATTTGACAACCCTGGGGAAAGTGGGCCTGGCGGGCGGCTTTGAGACAGGGCGAGCGGAAACCATCGGTTTCAGCCGCACTCTCTCCGCTGGAGGCACAGCGGATTCCTGATGGGTCTGGGCGAACTTGTCTTTGAGAGTAAGCGCAAGCGCCTGGAGGAGGGCTGGATCTGAGACAGCGGAGCCTATCAGATTCTCATAGGCATGCGGATCGAACGCGGCATCCCGGTAGACATACTCGAGAAACGCCGAGACATCGGCATAGTCCAGAGTCGGAAACTGGGCACACAACATCCGTTTGCATTCTTCCTTCCATATGGGTCGGTTGTTGACCGAAACCCCGTCGAACGAAAAATTCACGATATCCTCCCGGGTGAAAACGACTTTGAGCCCGCTACAAAATACCGCTTTCGCCCATTTGTAGTCCGAGGAAATCCGCATGACTTCGTCATAGGGACCCACCACGTCGTAGGCGTGGGCGGAGACGATAACCGCCTGGTGACAGAAACTGATGCCCGAAACCAGAGTCCTCACGTCAAAATTTCCCACGTTCCAGATATGACTCAACGTCCCGTCAGGCAGCCAGACCTTCGCGTGCCCGATCGAAACCTCGGCATCGTTGGCAAGAAGATTGTCGATCGACAGCCGGATGCCGTCAGGTTCCAGCCAGTCATCCGAGTTGATCAGCGCGACGTATTCCCCACGGGCGAGTCGGATCCCCTTGTTCATCGCCGCATAGATTCCGCCGTCTTTCTCGGATATCGCGTAGTCGATTCGGCCGATGTTCTCCCTGATGATGTCCAGCGTGCCATCCGTCGATCCGCCGTCGATCACCACGTATTCGATGTTCGGGTATGACTGGGCGAACACGGATTCCAAGCATCGGCGTATCGTTTTCTCGTTGTTGAGCACCACGGTGACCACCGTGACAAGGGGCAGGGCGGAAGAGAGCGCATCCACCATACGAACAGCCTTCGTGCGGATCCCTCCCTCGTAAAACCGGTCACCGCTATCGGGTATCCGATCATAGACTCCAGCGAATCTCTGTTTCTGTAGTTTGCTCAATACGTGATTCGAGTATGCCGTGAGAATAGACGGTTTCGCACCGTGCGGAAGATGCTCACGGTGCGATTTGACCCTAGCTTCCGGCAGGAATACGGCAACGGCAAATTCTCGATTTATGCTCGTTCGCAGGGAGTCCTGAACCCAATTCATACTTGCTATCCCATCTCTCACAGGCTATCCCCCCCGAGTTCATAGAATTAAATCGCAGACAGGTCGGCTAGGATCAATTCTCTCTCCGAATCGCGTAAACGCAGCATCTGAAAAATGGATAAGATTATCGTCGTCGGACATCCCTCCTCTGGGCTAGGAGAGGTGGAAGGATTGCTTCATAAAAACGGCATGAAGCCCGCTCGATTGTCACGTCGTGAGGGTCTTTCTGCACCACAGGTCGCTGAAATCCTGTGCAAAGAGCACAATGCTCCGCCTCTTGAAACAGCGACATCCGAGGTAAACTTCCAACAATTGGAAGTTGGTTCGGTCTGGCAGACTCTCACCCTTGATCTTCTCTTGGGAAACGCGGAGCAGAGTTTCTGGGGATGGGCTGACCCCCATTCGATTTTTCTTCTCGATCATTGGCTGACCCAGGCTCCAAGAGCAACATTTATACTTGTTTATGATGAACCCGGTAGCGCGGTGCGTAACGCCATGTTCAATCCAACGGACCAATCGGATAAACACAATATCAGACAGTACCTCGAAAATTGGTCTGCTTACAACGGGGCGATACTGAGATTTTTCCTTCGAAATCCTGATCGATGCCTATTGGTCCAATCGCAACAAGTTCGTGAGAATGAGGTTTCTTTTCTTGCTAAATTACGCGACCGAACATTCAAGCCGACGCATGGCGACTCCTCCATAACAGCACCTGAACGCGGAGTTCCGAACATAAGATCGGCATACTCCCCGCTGCCCGGAGTAATCGACAGCATCTTCGATATTGTGGGAAGAGAATCGCCGGATGCCTCCCAAGTATTCGATGCCGCCCATACAGATCGGTTTCTCGCGGAATGTCATCTTGCTGAGCACCCCGCAATCACCTGCCTCTATGAGGAATTACAAGCAGCCGCCGACTTGCCTTTTGACGATTCAAAAACTCCAACTGGAAAGAGTCGCAATGCGTGGAAATCATTTTTGCGCCAACGGCGCTTCACCGAAGACATTCTTGAGAAAATGCTGAGTCAGTATGAATCTTTGAGAGATATTCATACGGGGACTTCATGTGAGAACAAACTTCTTCTCGCCCAGTTACATCAAGTTCAGGACGAACTGGAAGCCACTTTCAACCAAAACAGAAAACTAACCGCAGACAATACGTGGTATAAGAATGAGATCGAAAATCTCCGATCAAAGGTTGCTCGCCCGGAAACAGAAATTGCTGCAAATCGGCATTATGGAGCGGCAGAGCGAGTCAAACAACAACTATCGTATCGCTTGGGTTCCACAATCGTCACCTGCTCGAAAACATTCGGGGGCTGCTTACGTATGCCATTTGCTCTAATCTCGGAAACCAACGATTTCAACCGTGGAAAATCCGTAAGGCCGAAGTATGATCTACCTCCATTGAGCACGTATTCGGATTACCAGGATGCGGAGAGAGTTATGAATCAGCTATCCTATCGAGTCGGCAAGGTCTTTGTGAAAAACATGCGCTCACCTCTAGGATGGCTTCGTTTACCGTTTGCTCTGAGGCACCAAGTCTTGGTATTTAATGAAATTCGCCGTGAACAATCCGAAAGTATTCACTCCGCTCATCCGAACTCTATTTTCTCAGGGCCGAACACACCATGAAAGAAACAACGCATCCTGTAGGTTTCTGGCTTGAACATTTGTCGCAGCTAATCCCGCCAACTGGCGTGGTGGTAGTCGGCGCGGGATCCGGGACTAGTAGATGGCTTCGGTCTTTACGCGACCAAGGGGTCGATGATGTTGTCTTAATCGAGGCGGATAATAAAAACATTGAACATCTGCGTAGGTCCATTCCCGGAGGGCGGAATTGGACTATTTGCAACGAAGTTGCCGCTAAGGAGTCCGGTTTTCTTAAATATTATTTGACCACCCCGAAGAGTGAGAGTTCGATCATCAATCCAGAAGAACTCAGGGATTTCTGGCCTAATATTCGGACAGAGAAAACCCAAACGATTCGTGCCGTGTCTCTGAATCGGATAGTTAAGGACACGCAGATTGCTGCCAATTGGTGGATTATTGATTGTCTGCCGACTTATCCTATCATCGAAGGATCTGCTCCTTTGCTTGAAAAGCTTGATGTCGTCGTTGCAAGAGTGATCTTGGACGGAGAGGAGAAAAAATTGGGAGATGCTGGCCTTCAACGCCTTCAGACCTATATGGATGGCCAAGGTTTTCGGCTTCTTTCCATAGAACAGTCAAGGCATCCGCATCTGGGTCACGCGCTTTTCGTCCACTCAAACTCGATGGCCACTCGGTCGGAGATCCAGAGAATGATGAATGTTGAAGCCGGTAGGAGGGAATTGGATAATCAAACCATAAAAGACCTGAAGGAACGGTTGAAGAATGCCGAACTCGCCAGCGCGGTAAACAAAATAGATTTCGAAAAGCAAGCCGCCGAAATCGACTTAAAAAAGACCGAATTGGAAAAACAGAAAGTAGATCTAGAAGCTCTCAGCGAAAAAAGGAAGTTTGAACTCGAAGAATTGGCTCACAAGCTCACGCAAATGAGGGATGCCAACGAAGTTCTCGTCCAGGTCGAGGGTCAGATCGAGCTGATCAAGGATCTGCTATTTGGCCAAAATATTGATAATTCAAGTCGATAAGTCAATGTCTCAAACAATCGGTGAAAAAAGCACAGAGCAGGAGTACCTGTTGACCCGCATGCAGGATATGTGGCTGAATGCCGACTGGAACGGTTTATCTCAGACTGATTTTATAGATATCGAGGGTCATCCCGAACAAGGGAAAATAGCTATTTTAATAGCGGTCGCCCACAATCAGAAAGGTGCAGCGACCAAAGCCCTGGACTGGGGGAAGAAGGCCATGTTGTGGGGTTGCGACAAAGACGAGCTAGGACGCATGTTGATCGGGGGGGTCCATAACTCGATTGGAATATGTGCTGCGTTGATCGGCGACGAAGTCCGTATGAGAGGACATTTTGAAAAATCTGTCTCGTTTGCGAAACCAGACCTTTCCGGTATCGCCGAAGCTGGCCGGTCCAGATCGGTTCATCAGCTGGCCCAGATGAGCCAGTTGAAGGTTGCCGCAGATATAGTTGCTGCTGGAATACGCGATTTACTGGTGAAGACACCGCCAAATGACTGGTTGCAGAACCAAGCTACGATCCTCAATTCGGAACTTGGCATCTTGCAATATGGACTGTCTCTCGCCCATCAGCGCGGACAGCTGGTCGGAGACAACAGAGAAAATATCGAGGTAAAACCGAATAGCCTGGAAGAGGCGGAGGCTAGATGGCTTCAAAGATTGGAAAGGGGTGCTACTTCTCAACTGGGGCAAGATCTCTGGGTGCTGCAGCGTATGTCCTACAAGCGTGGAGGCTACTTTGTGGAATTCGGGGCGACAAACGGAATATTGCTCAGCAACACGTTTCTTCTTGAGAAGGAATTCGGCTGGCGGGGCCTCTGCGCCGAACCCAATCCGAGATTCTACAAACAGTTGGCGGAAAATCGCCTATGCACGTTGTCGCGAGCATGCATAGCGGCTGTCAGCGGGGAAAGTGTCGAGTTTGTTTTCGCAGAAGAATATGGTGGAATGGTTCAGGACGCGGATTCTGACAACCATACGGCAAAGCGCCAAGCTTACAAGGATGCCGGGGAGACTGCTATTCTCCAGACGATATCGCTTCACGACTTCTTGACGAAAAATGAAGCCCCGCAGACAATCGATTACATAAGCATCGATACGGAAGGCAGCGAATTCTCAATTCTTGAGAATTTTCCGTTCGCCGAATGGGATGTGAAACTCTTCACCATCGAGCATAATTTTACAGAACAAAGAAAATGGATTCGAGATTTACTTGAGGATAAGGGCTATGCGTGTGTTGAGGCAGAATGGGATGACTGGTATTACAAAATCGAATAGAATATAAAATTACTTATTTAACTTAGATTCCAAGAAATGATAGGAAAAATAAACAATCTTATAGTTAAGGGTAAATTAAGAGAGGCATTGAGAGCCACTGACCAGGCAATCAAAGAAAATGGTAGCTTCTACCTTTTCCACGATAAAAAGGCAGAGATACTCATAGGACTCGAGGACTGTGAAGGCGCAGTCCGCTCACTGCGAAAAGCTATTGAGCTCCGCCCCGATCTGGAATACCTGAAGGCTCGGCTGGAGGTTCTCAAACCTAAAAACTTTAGGACTGAAATCGGGCCGCCTCCGGTTATGATGGGACAGGAGGCTCCTCGGCGCTTCTGCGGAATCTACGAGCGCTATCCGGATAAGACGGGAGGTCGCAAACTGGAAGGAGGGACGCGACTCACAACCCGAAGATGCGCGAGCACAGTGGGATACCCGCTGGTAACCATCGTAACGGTAGTATTTAACAACCCGCAATCTCTCAGTGCTTGCATCGAATCTGTGCTCATACAGGACTATCCCAATATTGAATATATTATCATTGACGGAGGAAGCGACGATCCGACTCTTAATGTGCTCCGGAAATACGAAGACCAGATTGATTATTTTTTATCGGAGCCTGATGTTGGAATTTACAGCGCGATGAATAAAGGTATCAAGTTATCATCTGGAGAATATATATGCCTACTTAATTCCGATGATTCCTATGATCCTACGTTTGTGAGCAAATCGGTAGCACTAGCACTTGAAAAGAGCAGTATGTTGGTCTTTACCGACTACGTTCACGGAACAGAACCGGTTGTCTGTCGAGAAGTCAACTCAGGGTTGTTCTTCGGGCATTTGAACATAAACCACGGGACGTTCTTGGTCAAACGTAGCTGTTACGATCTTATAGGGCCCTATTCGGAGGATTACAAAATCATCAGCGATGCGGTGTGGATGCGCTCTGCGCTTAAAAAAAATGTGCGCTTTGATCAGGTTCACGAGCCGCTGCTGTTTTTCAGTGCCGACGGTTTGTCATCAGGAGGAACAGCACAACGGAGGGAGCTATTCATCTCGGAAGTGGCGAACAGCTATCGGATGCAGTTCGGACACCTAAGCTCGAAGGACGCTGAAGAAATCTACTTGTTTCGATTCAATGCGACGAGGCTGCGTCGTGTCCTTGAAATCGTCAATGGTTACCCTGAGAATACTGGATTTAAAGATGCACTTGCAAATTACGTGGAGCATTGTTTCCGTGATCGGCCCAACTTCCGACTGTCAATCGGACACTCCAAAGATCTTTTCCCCTTATTTCTCGAAGCTTGTGAGACACTGATGATCGCAAAATCCTCGGTTCGGATGGAAACAAGGCACGGTTGTTTCTCCGATTTCATCCGTACTATCGATGAAAGAATTTTGCTCCGCAAAAAGAAGGCCAGACGGACAATTCTTCATTTTATTACGGTGTTCTCCGCACCTTCGGAAACCTTTGTGTACGACTTGCTCTTGCGGTTGGAGGAAAAAACCGAATTCGACAACTTCGTGCTTTATGAGCATGAATTGTTGCCTGAGAGCAGACCGTTTGCCAAAAAGTATAGGGTCCCGTGGGAAGGAATGGAGCCGGAGATTCGAGACACACTCTATCGGTACCTAATTGAAGGGCTTTCACCGGATCTTATTATCGGGCACTTTGCCTTGAACTCTTGGAAAATAGCCGAGCGTATTCGACCTCTGGGCCTTTCGGTTCCAATCCTGTCAATGACACACGGTATCGACGTATTTTCTCTCGCGGCGGAAGGAGCCTACAGAAACTTTGTTCTCAACGATCTTGCAAGGCGTGAGGACACCCGGTTTACCTCGGTTTCGGAATTTCTGAAAGACAAACTGATAGGATTCGGTGTTCCAGCTGAGAAAGTGGATCTTGTCAGTAACACGATCAACTCGAGATTCTTCAAAAACCGAAAGACTGTGGGTTTTCGTTCTGACGGAGATCCAGTCAAGATCGTTGCAATCGGACGGATGATAGATTGGAAAGGACACAGCGATCTCATACAGGCAATTTCCATAGTGAAATCACGCTCACCGGTCGACGTTTCTTTGACGCTGGTATATGCTAACGGTGATCAGCTTCTTGCCGATATTGAAGATCAAGTCAGTGACCTGCAGCTCTCCGATAGCGTGCAGCTCATCCCGTTCGTGGATTTTTCAGAAACTCCGGATTTTCTGTCCAGCTTTGATTTGTTCGTTCACCCTTCAACCTACAGTAAGGATGATTTAGAGCGAACCGAAACATTTGGAATGGCGGTTTTGGAGGCAATTGCTGCAGGGCTACCTGTCGTCGTAACCGATGCCGGTGGAGTTCCCGAAGTTGTGGGACTCGAAAATCGTTTCGCCCGGGTTGTGCGTAATGGCGACTTCAACGCGCTTGCTATCGGCATATTGGAGACAATTAATGATCCACTCAGTTTCGCTGATAATCTAGGATACGCCGAACAACGCCTTGAGACGTTCAGTGAGAGGAGGCAGATTGTCGGTCTTACTCGTTCCATTTATAAAACACGAGGTGTGCGAATCAGGGCCGCGATGTTCTCTACGAGCAACCGTCAGGGTGCGGGATATGCTGCCTACCGTATTCACCGCGGACTGATGACCAGCGAGCTTGTCACCTCGAAGTTTCATACGACCAACCGGGAAGTTGAAAGCGAACCTGGGGTCAGGTTCGTTCCCCACCCGACCATGAAACCAGAATGTTGGGGCGCTCTGCAGAATTCGTCGATAAGCAAACCTAATCTAACAATATTTACAATCAATCACCCTACGATATTGAACAGCAGGCTTGCGGAAATGGTGGCGGATTTCGATGTTATCAGTATCCATTGGACCGCACGGTTCCTTTCGATTGAAAATATCGCGTATCTGACTTCACTCGACAAACCCGTTGTTATGACAATTCGCGATATGTTTCCGATCACAGGGGGGTGTCACTTTTTTCACGGTTGCGAGAATTGGCTCACTAACTGCGAAGACTGCCCACAGCTTGTAGATCATTGGGACAACTATCCTGCGAAAGCTCTGCAGGCAAAACGCGACAACTACAACTTCAAGAACCTTACGCTCGTAGCTCTCAGCGAACATACAGCAGCGATTCTCCGGCGTGCTCCCTATTTCAAGGACTGTCGTATAGAGGTGATTCCTAATTCAATAGAAACCGATATTTTCCGACCGTACGATCAGCGCGAGTCTCGCGAGGCATTGGGCCTCCCCATTGATCGGAAAATTGTAGCATACGTTCCATCCTATTCCAGCGAAATAAAAGGTTATCGGGAGGCGGTCGAATCACTCGCTCTCTTAGAAGCTTTGGAACCTGGTCTGGATCCCCTGGTATTATTGATCGGAAACAAAACGCCGGCGACGGACGATATTCATTTCGAAAAACATGTTCTTGGTTATGTCCATGACAACGAGATGCTGGCAAAGGCCTACTCTGCGGCGGATGTCGTGATCGTTCCTTCCCTAGAAGAAACTTTTTCAAACACCACTGCGGAGGCGATCTCCTGTGGAACTCCTGTCGTAGGTTTCAGGACCGGCGCAATTCCTGAGATGGTCACCGACGGTCAGACTGGCTTTTGCCTTGAGGTCGGCGATGTTTTAGGATTTGCAGAGGGTATTCTTGCTAGTCTTTCGGATCCCAGCATGTCCGCTAAATGTAGGGACTATGCACAAGAGAATTTAAAATTTGAACTCCAGGCCAGAGCATATGAGGAACTATTTCTGGAGCTATTAGGAAATCGAGATCTGACTCACCCGGCTGCCGTGAACCGAAAATGGTATTCGTTTCCAAAATTATCTACAACAACGTTCAAGTTGTCGACAGACAGCTAAAAATTAATTTTTATTATTGCTCCCTCTAGTTACATTTATGTAGTCGCAAATTTGATTCGATAATTTCCATATATATGAGAATTCATGAAAAATTAGACGTGTTTCGTTCAGCTGAAAAATTGGAGTTCTCTCCTATCCCGGTTGAGGAATATAGTTCAGTTGGGATCACAACAAGAGCATTTATGAACAATGTTCTTTTTGAGAAGTGCGTTAATATTGGATCTCCTATAATGTCCACGAAGGTAACGACCTTTTTCGGTGCATATAGCTACATTAATGATGGTGGTATTGTTCGTGCTAATGTATTTATCGGAAGATATTGCTCTATTGGTCGACGTGTTTCCATCGGAGCTACTAACCATATAGTTTCAGATCTAAGTACCCATCATGAAATCGTGCGAGGATTCGGAAGGCCATACACGGAAGTTGAGATGGACGTACTGCAAATTCCCAAGAAAAAAGCCGGGATTACGATTATCGGCAATGATGTCTGGATTGGAGATGGTGCGATTGTGATTGAAGGGGTTTCGGTGGGGACTGGCGCCGTAATTGCTGCAAACGCGGTAGTTACCAAGGATGTGCCACCCTATGCGATTGTAGGTGGCGTCCCCGCACGCTTGATTCGATTCAGATTTCCTGACGAGATTATTTCGCGAATCCTAGCTACAGAGTGGTGGGAATTTCCGATAGAACTTGTTAATACCTTACCAGTCAAAAATGTTCTTGATCTGTTGGAGCACGCCAGTCAGATTCTTGTCGACGAACCAAGGAATTTATTTGAATACGAAACTTTCGGTCCAGCGTGAAAGAGTGTCCCGGGATCTCTCTTCAGAAATTTAACGCTTTGTGAGGAACTTATTCTGATATACTAATCAATTTTATTTATGAATAGTGCTATTGTTATTGGGAATTGCCAATGTGTGGTGTTCAGTGATCTTGCAAATTCGCTGGTTCCCGGCATATCGTTTAGACATGCAGAACTTCACTCGTTGGATGGAAATTTTAAAACCTTGATCGACGAGTCAGATCTCGTTTTTGCTCAACCACATGTTCATGAAAGGCTCGTCGAACAAGGAATCAGTAATCAGTTGATTAAAGTGCCAAGGCTTACATTTGCGGGACTTCATTTCGATATCACAGCCGTGCCTTACAAGGATCTTCGTATCATATCTCCGGTGAGCCACCATAGTGCGATCGCATTTGCATCCTGGTGGCACGGCCTTCCGTTGGAGCATGCGAAATCTTTGTATGTTCAGGAAACTTTCGAAAAACTTCTGATAAGAAGGATGTTCGAGGGCGCTAAGAGAGGTCTCACGGAAGAGTGGGCGGCCTGTGGTTTGGATCTTGAGCCGCATTTTGAGAATTGGCTCCGCCTCGGGGAACCGTTTATGCTGACGAATAATCATCCCGGCCAGAAGCCCATGCTGGCCATGGTCCGCGAGGTCTTGAATTTGGCGGGGATAAGCACAACCTCCCCAGCAGTTTTACCGCCCCATCATCTTGAGAAATTTGCCAAGATGCCGGTTTATCCCGCGCTAGGAGAAATGTTTGGAATCATTGGAAGTACTACGTTTCACGGAAATATCGTGGACGGGAAACGTTCGGTGATGGAACTTGATGAGTTTGTTGAGCGCTGCTATAAAATCTATGATCGCTGTGACCGGACTCTGATAGGAAAGAGCAAGATTGACGACCTTCAGTATGTGACATTTTTTTCTGAGCTCGCGAAGAAGAACAGATATTCAACGTCAGGAAGGAGAAACCCCTACATTGGTATTCAGCCCTACCAGAATTGGAAGAAGGCAGTGGAGCGACCGGATATCCTTGACGTGGACCCCGTGGTGAGCTGTGGGTTCAAGATTGGTCAAAAGGATAAAGTGGCGACAGCCGGATCCTGTTTTGCGCAGCACATTGCGAGATCACTTGAAAGTACAGGCTTGAACTACCTTGTTGCGGAGAAGGGTCCTACTGACAAGGGATACGGAACATTCTCTGCAAGGTACGGGAATGTATACACAACGTTGCAATTAGATCAATTGATCGACCGGGCCTTAGGTCGCTTTGAGCCGGAAGAGTCTTTTTGGATGACCCGCGATGGCAAGCTGATTGATCCTTTCAGACCCGAAATAGATTTTGGGGTCGGAGCCAAAGCCGAACATCTGTTGGAGGATCGAATCAGCCATTTGTCAGCCGTGCGGAGGATGTTCGAAGAGATGGACTATTTTGTGTTCACTCTTGGTCTCACGGAATGCTGGCGATCCAAATCGGACGGTGCGGTCTTTCCCATTGCTCCGGGTGTGTATGGCGGGGAGATGGATTGGGACCGATATGAATTTTTGAATCTAAGCGAACCGGAAACTACCTCCCACCTTATTGCCGCAATCCGTAAAATACGTTTGCTGAACCCGAGGGTGAGAATTATCCTGACCGTTTCCCCCGTGCCCCTGGCCGCTACGTTTGAGGACCGTCACGTCATGGTTTCCACAACACTCAGCAAGTCGATATTACGAGTCGCGGCTGATAAGGCCGTTAATGAGCTGTCGGATGTACACTATTTTCCGAGTTATGAAATTATTACCGGAAATTTTATCAGGGGAGGTTATTTCGAAGATGACTTCAGATCGGTTAAACCGAGTGGGGTCTCCCATGTTATGAGTCTTTTTATGAAGCATGCAACCACCGTTGCGGCTGATGAGGAGGTGTTACGAATTTTGGCCGCTGAGAACGAGACTTTTTGTGCCGAGGAAATATTAGCAATCGATCCGAGCGAGGGTAGATCCTGATAGCAAACGACTATCTGGTTACTCTACATATTAAATTAATGGAAATAGCGTTTCATTAGCTTGTAGTAAATTTTATCAGGGATCTTCAATCACTTGGAACATGAAAGGTTTTCGGCTTTGTGAAGAAGTTGACCCAAAAGTTGCCTTCCAGCTCACGTATTCGTTTTTTGAGATTCCTGTTTCCGGGAATCAGGACTTGTGCTTTTCGTAGTGCCTCGAGAGCTGCTTGCTTGTCTCCGAGGGAGATATGGGCTTCGGCGATGGCGCGCAGGAGAGATGGATCGTTGGGGGAGTGCTTGAACGCTTTTGTGAGTAGTTCCACACAATGCTGAAAGTTCCCGGAGTGATAGGCACGGAATCCCTGGTGGACGAGGCTCGGGGTAGAGTTTTCGGATGCCGGTGATTCAATCGGTCCGGAAGACTGGCGATTTGCGAGAACTTCAACGCCTCCGTATGAGTAGAACAAGGGGGCGTGCAGGGAGGGAAATACTTTGGTGAAGTCCGATACGACTGGGTCGGGAGCGAGCCTGCGGATCAATGTGAAATCGATTCGTCCGGATGGTCCTTTCTCTCCAGTCTCTCCGGGCGGGTGTTCGAGTAATGTTCCGTAACTGCGGGTCTGGTCTGAGTCTTCAGGTATTTACGATGCGAAGGATATCCTCGGGTGTAAGGCCCTCTTCATGACGTATCTTGCGATGGCCGGGATGAAGTAGAGTGGTCGAATCATACCTTACCCCTTCCTCCGGAGGTTTGAGCTCTTGAAGCTCTTTCGCGATTCTGGCGGATTCCGAACTTTGAAGGGCAATACCGAGCAAAACACCGATTCGTACAACTGCTGTTTCAGGTGCTCCGGTGATCTCGTCATATCCGATCTCGAGCGAGCTAAGCCGATTCCAGTGAGCATAAAGGTCGTTGTGATTTTTCCACCTGATTCCAATCGAATCGGCATCGGGTTTCACCCAACCCATGCGAACCAATGAGGCGAGGCACTCTTCCGGGGGTCTGAGGGTGGTGAGCACTAGGTCAGGTTGGAAATCCACATGCTCGGGCCTGTGGACCTTGATCAGATGGGTGGGAGAAGGATCGGTGCGATCCCAATCCGAGATCCAAGCGGCATGTGCCGGTGTATCCGATGCTTCGAATAGTTTACGGGCAGCATTGAACAGCCATGAGCTTCCCGATCGTGGAACTCCGGCGATAAGAATGATTCGTTTTTCGTTCATGTGGCGGCCTGCGAAGCATTGATTTCAATTCGAACGCGAAATGCCAGCGAACATTGAAGACCTAGCAATAAAATGACGAGAGCGGGAGGCAAGGTTTTATTCAACGGGCGGGATGGGAAAGGGTTTCGATCTCATCACGCGCCGGCACCATTTGGGAACCCTTATGGCGATGATGCGGCGTTTCAAGTTTTTGTTCCCGGGGGCGAGCTTGCGTGCGCTTTCGAGAGCGGCGAGAGCGGCCCCCTCATCTCCGAGGGAAAGGTAGGCTTCCGCGACGGCCCGCAGCAGGGAGGCATCGGGTGGGGTGGACGTAAGGGTTTTCCCGAGTAGGTCCACACATTCCTGGAACCTTCCGGCGTGGTAGGCTTGGTAGCCGTCATGGATAAGTTTTGCGGGATCCGGGTCTTCGCTTACAGGAATCGCGGTCACCGCCTGGACTCCACCGAACGAGTAGAAGAGGGGGGCGTGCGTTGAGACGGACGTGGGATCGTATCTAGAGATGACCGGGTCCGGGAGAATTCCCCTGATTTCGGTGAAATCGATCCTGCCCGCAGGGCCTTTCACCAATGTTTCCGTCGGTGGATGGCTTTTGAGTTCACCGTGGCTATGGTCCCTGACCGAGGAAGGATCTCCATGATCGAAGAGCCATGAGTTCGCGGACGTGCCCTTCCTGAAGGTGATAATCCCGCACCCGCACCCACGGGCTGCCTCATGAAAAGTGGAATGGGCATTTGCCGAGTTTTCGAGAGGGAAAAAGACACGGGTGAAATTACCTGCGATGATGAAGTTACCGAAATCACCGGGAGAACTGAATTCGTCCGCACTGTGGAACGAACATTTTCCCAGTAGAGGAATGACCTGGCGAAGGGCTTGCCACTGGGCGGAGAACTCTTCCGCAAGAAACAGGGTGCTCTCGGTGACGGTCAGATCGGGGAGCGGGGGGAGGGAAGTCGCCCCGGTATCGTACGCTCGCATGACTTCGCCAACGCGGGAGTTGTTCGTGGTCACGGCGTAGGCCGGATCCGGTCTTCTGGGGTGGTATAGGTGGGCAAGGATCAGTCCACGTTGGAAGACATCGATTCCATAGAGCGCGAAGTATGCACGGAAGCCGGTGTAGCTCTGGATGCTATTGGATCCGACGGTGTTCGCGTAGTAGTCTCTCGTCCTGGGGCCCTTCTGGTAATAGGATGCCAGGCGGTGAAAGAGTTCGAAATCCTCCGCTCCGTGGCCGACGAACTGCGGGTCGTGACCTCCGATCGCAAGCAGATGAAGCCGGTTGGCCACCAGGGCGGAGATCGCGTAAGTCATGCCGCTATATACGGAATGGTCCAGTCGCATGATCGCATCGTGAAGAATGTGATCGGCCAGCTCTCCGTCTCCCTTCCCGGAGATCGCTACATACTTTCGGGAAAATTCCTCTGTCAGATAGGCACCCGGAAGGATGAAGAACGTGTGGATGTTTTCCGGCATGTTCCGCACCCGGGCTTCGAGAAGGATCCGTTTGTAGTTTTCCCGGGACATCAGGAAATCGATGTCATGGTAGAAGACGAGTGGCGTCCTGGCATGTTGCGTGCCTATGTCTCTCGCCTTGCCGACGCTGAATACCTGATCCTCCGAATCCACACGGATCACTCGCACGGAATGTCTGGATCCGGCATCGGTCAGTTCCCGTCGGCGCTCCTCGCAGCTTCCGTAGTCCACGATCAAAGCCTCGAAACCCTCAGCGGGCATGGTTTCCAGGATTCTGTCGATCCTTTCAACTTCGTCATACAGGTTGTCCTTCGACAGACGGACAGGTATGACGAGGGTGATCAGTGGATTCTCATACATAGGAAGGGTGATAGCAGGGGAAATATGGCGGGCAAAAGGAAATACGCTGCCGGAGTTATCAGGCGATGGCGGCGCGTAGGAAAATTCCCGCGGCCCTGAGGTTCCCGGTTCCAAGTGATCTGGCGGCGAAACCGCACATCGCGATTCGGGGATGTTTCCGTGACCAAGTGATCTGATCTCCGGAGATCGCCGCCATCCGGATGGTTATGGCGTGAAGCAGCCTTTGGTTCTGTTCCCACCAGGAGCGGCGTTCCGGAACGGAAGTTCCCCGGGCGCGGGGACCTACCTCGTTTCCTTCGTGAAGACGGTAGGAGACCAGCGTCTCGTCCAGGAAACGGATGCCTCCGGAAACGGAGGCTGCCAGAGCGAGCCAGTAATCATGATTCATTCCCGATTCGAAAACGGGGCGGGGGAAGGGGAGGGCGCGGGCAAGCAGGCTTCTCCGGAACAACATGGCGTGACCGCTGACGGTGTTGCGGGCGAGAAGCGGGACGGTGGTCAGGCGGGAAGGCCGTTCTTCGTATTCCCTCACGGATTTCGCGATTTCACGTCCCGAGCGATCGATCACGGAGGAGTCACAGAACGCCATCGCGATACCGGGGGCGGCAGTAAGAAACGATGATAGTTTTTCCAACTTGGAAGGATGCCACTCGTCGTCCTGATCCGAGAGCGCGATAAAATCCAAGCACTCGGGAAGTGCGGCGAGACCGCGTTCGAAAGTCCTGCAGCTGCCCGTGTGCTCGCCTCCGTCAAGAATTTCGACCCGAGGGTCTTTGGCGAGATTTTCTAAAAGTGCCAGATGGATCCCGTGTTCCGATCCATCTGGAACGATCCACAGTTTCCAATTTTCAAACGTCTGGGCGAATATGCTGTCGATCTGTATTTTCAGAAAGTCAGGATCAGGGCGATGTAAGGCCAGCACGATACCGACCGTGGTCCCGCCTTCATTTTTCCACTGGGAGTCCCCGGTCATTCGCGCGCGCCCGGTTTACACCAGGCTCCTGAGATATTTCCCGTAGCCGGATTTGCCCAACGGTTCGGCAAGAGCGAGGAGGTGCTCATCGCTGATCCATCCGTTTTCATGGCAGATTTCCTCCGGGCAACCGATTTTGAGGCCCTGGCGCTTCTCGACGGCGCGGACGAATTCGATGGCTTCCACCATGGAGTCGTGGGTACCGGTATCGAACCACGCGAAGCCGCGACCGAGGGTCTGGACATTGAGATTACCGGCTTTGAGATAAGTATCGTTCACGGCGGTGATCTCCAATTCGCCGCGGGAGGAGGGTTTGATTTCCTTGGAGATGCGGACGACGTCCTCGTCGTAGAAATACAGGCCGGTGACCGCCCAGTTCGATTTCGCTTTTGCGGGCTTTTCTTCGATACTGACCGCGCGCCTGTTCTCGTCGAATTCGACGACACCGTAGCGCTCCGGATCGGGCACGTGGTAGCCGAAAACGGTGGAACCTTGCTCGCGTGCGCTCGCGGCGAGAAGCATGTCGGTGAGGCCGTGGCCGTAAAAAAGGTTATCGCCGAGGATGAGGCAGGAAGGATGGCCGTCCAGAAAATCCTCACCGATGTGGAATGCTTGGGCGAGGCCGCCGGGATGGGGTTGGACCGCGTATTCGATTTTCACGCCCCAGTCGCTGCCATCGCCGAGCAGGGATCGGAACATCGGTTGATCATGCGGAGTGGTGATGATAAGGATTTCGCGAATACCGGCGAGAAGTAGGACGGAAAGGGGATAGTAGACCATCGGTTTGTCATAGATAGGGAGCAACTGCTTGCTGACTGCCTTGGTGACGGGGTAGAGGCGGGTTCCGCTGCCTCCGGCTAAGATGATTCCTTTTCTTTCTTTCATGATGTTCTGGGGTATGGACGGCGGACTACGGCGCAGGCCTGAGGGCGAGCATGCAACGTTCGAGAGCGTCTTTCCAAGTGGGGATCTTCAGTTCCCATTCCGCTTCCGTCGAGGATGTATCCATCACACTCCATGCCGGGCGCCGCGCGGGAGTGGGGTAGGCGGAGGTGGGGATGGGCTTCAAGACTGAAGGTGTCTTGCCGCCGGCAGCGGCAGCCATTTCAAAGATCGCGGAAGCGAAGCCGAACCACGTGGTTTGCTGGCTGTTCGAGTAGTGATAGATGCCCGGTTTGCCGCGGTTTTCGAAAACGCGGAGACGGGCTACCTCGAGAAGCGCTATCGCCAGATCCGGAGCGTATGTCGGGCAGCCGTGCTGATCTTCGATGATGGAAAGCTCGTCTCTCTCCGCTCCCAGACGCAGCATGGTTTTTACGAAATTGTTTCCCCATGGACTGAAGACCCAACTGGTCCGGAAGATGTAGGAATCCGGTTGTTGAGCCACGACGGCCCACTCGCCAGCGAGCTTGGTGCGTCCGTAGGCTCCGAGGGGTGAGACCGGATCGGCGGGGAGCCATGGGCGGTCGTTTTCTCCGGAGAACACGTAATCGGTGGAGATATGTATCAGGGGGCTTCCGGCTTCCGCACATGCGTTCGCTAGAACCAGTGGACCGAGCGCGTTTCCTGCGAAAGCGGCGGCTTCATCGGACTCCGCCTTGTCCACCGCGGTGTAGGCGGCCGCGTTGATCACAATGGCGGGCTGGTGGGTGGATATCGCCTTTCTGACTGCAGCTGCGTCGCTGATCTCCGCTTCAGTGCGTGAAATGGTCCGTATTTCCAGGTCAGAAAACGATGGGGCGCTCCAGCTTATGGAGGTTCCCAGTTGTCCGTTCGCTCCGAAAACGAGGACCACAGGACGGCCTCCGCTATTGGTTCCGGATCCGCTCATTTCTCAAGGCCGAGACGTTCTCCCGAGTAGGTTCCATCGAGGATGGGCTGCCACCAGGCTTTGTTGTCGAGGTACCAGCGCACGGTTTTCTCAATGCCGGTATCGAAGTTTTCCTCCGCTTTCCAGCCGAGTTCCGATTCCAGTTTGTCCGCGTCGATCGCGTAGCGCGCGTCATGGCCGGGACGGTCCGTCACGTAGGTGATCAGTTTCTCATGCCCGCCTTCGTAGGGATTCGGAGAATACTCGTCCATCATCTGGCAGATGCGGCGGACCACGTCGATATTGCGGCGCTCGTTGCGCCCGCCGACGTTGTATTTCTCACCCACGCGGCCGGATTTCCAAATGGTCCAGAGCGCCTTGGCATGATCGTCGACATATAGCCAGTCGCGCACGTTTTCTCCGCTGCCGTAGACGGGAAGCGGACGGTGGCGGAAACAGTTGAGGATGATGAGCGGGATAAGTTTTTCCGGGAAGTGGAAGGGGCCGTAGTTGTTCGAGCAGTTCGAAATCACCGCGGGGAATCCGTAGGTGCGGTGCCAGGCGGTCACGAGGTGGTCGGAACCCGCCTTCGACGCGGAGTAGGGTGAAGACGGATCGTAGGCGGTCGTTTCCTCGAACAGGCCTTCGTCACCGAGAGAGCCGTAGACCTCGTCGGTGGAGACATGGAGGAAACGGAAGCCGGATTTCCGCTCTTCCGGCAGGGCAGACCAATGTGCGCGGGCGGCTTCCAGCAGGCGGAAGGTGCCGAGCAGGTTGGTCTCGATAAACTCGGCGGCTCCGTCGATGGAGCGGTCCACGTGAGATTCGGCAGCGAGGTGGAGGACGCCGTCCGGTGAGAATTCCTCGAATACATCGGCAAGAGCGGGGCCATCGCAGATGTCGACCCGGCGGAAATGGTAGTCGGGCGAGTCCTCGATCTCCGCGAGAGAGGCCTGGTTGGCCGCGTAGGTGAGTTTGTCCACGTTGACCACCGTGGCGAGTCCGTCGCGGACGAGGTGGCGGCAAAGCGCGGACCCGATGAACCCGGATCCGCCGGTGACGATGACAGTTGGCTTGTTGTTGCTCATGAATGAAGAGACGGTTTCAGAACTCCCCGTAAGGGAAAATGCCGGGCGGGAGTGCGGAAAGTAGCGGAAGCACGGCGTCCTTCCCGGATAGAACGGGGTCACCATCCACTCCCCAGTCGATCCCGATTTCCGGATCGCTCCAAATGATTCCCGCATCGCAATCCGGTGCGTAGTAATCGGAAACCTTGTAGATTACCTCGGTGTCCGGCTCGAGAGTGATGAAAGCGTGGGCGAATCCCTTGGGGACCAGCAACTGGCGGCAGTTTTCAGCGGAAAGCATGGCTGAGACGTATCGCCCGAAGGTGGGGGAACCTTCTCGGATATCCACCGCCACATCGAGTATGCTGCCTCTTACCACGCGCACCAGCTTGTCCTGGGCGTGAGGGGGGCGCTGGAAATGCAACCCGCGGAGAGTTCCTTTCTGTGCGGAAAGCGAATGGTTGTCCTGGATGAAGCGGCCTTTGAACCCATGCTCCTTCAAAGTGTCCTCACGGAACGTCTCCATGAAAAATCCACGGTGATCCCCGAACTTCCTGGGTTCGATGAGAAAGTCACTTCGGGAAAGTCTAGGTGTTCGATTTTCATGCTTTGGGGCCGCCTAAAAGTGGGCGCATGCTGGGAACGCTCACCCCGGATGTCTAGGGGAAAAAGCGTGTTCGGCGTCACTAGCCAGCTCCGTCCGGATTGACGATTTTGGGGATTGAATGTTTAAGGTAGCTGAAGTATTCAGCGGGTATGAAAAGTTTCACGTTCCTCGGGCTGGCGATGATCCTGCTGTTTAGCGGCGGGTGCAGGAAAAAATCTGAAACGGCGGAGTTGGAGATTCGGGAAGCTGGGTACGAGGTGACGACTGAGGGATGGTTCGAGGCGGTGAGCGCCAATGATGTGGCAGTGATGAGAAAAATGGTGAAGAGCGGTTTCGATGTGAAAACGAAAGACGGGGAGGGGAATTCAGCGCTCCACATCGCGGCCGTGACCGGCGGCAAGGACGCGGGGGAGTATCTGCTCAATCAAGGTTTCTCGGTCGACGAAGAGGGCGCGGGCGGTAGGACTCCTCTCATGGCTGCGGTGGTTGCCGGCCAGCCTGAAATGGTGAAGTGGCTGCTGCGGCAAGGGGCTGATCCGATGTTGAAGGACGGCAATGGTTTCATGGCGCTGATGCTTGCCGTATCAGAAGGGAATGCGAGCGCGGTCGGGGAGTTGGCTCAATACCACCGCGAGGAACTGGATTCCGCGCTTCTGCTCGCCGCTATCTCCGGGAAGGCCGAGGTGATCGATTCGCTTACAAATTACGGGGCCTCGGTCTACGCGCAGATGGAGGACGGGCGGACCGCACTGATGCTGGCTGCGCAAAACGGTCATAGGGAAGCCGTCGCGCTTCTGATTGATATCGGAGCAAGCCGTTTCGCGACCACGGAATCCGGTGATACAGCTCAGAGCCTCGCAGTCGCGGCAGGTAACGACGAGATCGCGAAAATGATCGAAACCGGTTTTTCCGGAGGCAGTCTGGCGCTTGAGACGGATGAGGAGATCGCGGTCGCGATGGGGGGCTTCATGGATGAGGCGGAAGCTGATCCCGGGGAGGTAGCTGCGGTAGAAGATCCGGCCGCTGGTGAAGAGGCGGCTGTCCCTTCCGTCCCTTCGGGCGCAGACCCCAGCGGCGACGGACTGGCGAGCCTTTTCCCGGATGAGGAAAGAGCCACGGCAGATGTCGGAGGAGCGGACCCTGCGGTGCGGAGTAACCGCGTGGACCCTGCCTCCCCTGCGAGATCCGCGGCCGTTCCCACTCCGCTCGCAGGAGCTACGGTCAGTATAAGAGGTTCAGCCGGCGAGGTCGCCGTCGCAGAGCCGGGCCAGGGAAACCCTGGCGAACCTGCACCAAAACCGGCGACAGCCGCGATGGCGGGTGAGCCGCCTCTGGTGATGCGCCATTACCGCCAGCGCGAACTCCCGGTAGAGGTGAAGCAAGTGTCCGGAGACGTCGCTTCACTATATTTCCCCGGCTCCGAGCCAAAGGACGTTCAGGTGGCTGCCGGAGAAATCATCCCCGGCTCGACCCTGACGGTGGTGAAGGTTTTCAGCCGGATGGAACAGGGAAAGCTCAACAACGGAGCTCCTGTCGAGGTGGGAGTGATCGAGGTGGAGGACAGCCGCAGCGGGCAGCGGGCGGAGTGGATCGCGGGGAGGCCGGCGACAGGGCATGAGCCCGTCGCGCTGGTGGAGGACTCGGTCAGCGGAAAGCGATACGTGGCCAAGCCCGGGCAGAAGTTCACGGCGGAGGACGGACGCGAATTCGTGGTTTCCGATGTGCGCCCCACCCAGCTGGTGATTGAGGAAGTCGCGACCGGGCAGGTCAGCACGCTCAGGCTACGCGGACCGAAGGGCTGAGTTCCTTATCTGAAAATCAAGGATTTCGATCATGGATAGTGAAATGGAACGCGAAGACGACGTGGTGACGAAAGACCGCTCCCCGGTGCGGCAGTTCGCCGTGATGCTGCCCAACCGGGTCGGGGCTCTGGCTTCCCTGGTGAAGCTGCTGCGCTCGTCACATATCGAGGTGATCGGGCTGAGCGTGCAGGACGCGCGGGATGCGACGATGGCCCGGCTGATCCTTTCCGATACGGATATGGCGGAGTCGATTTTCTGTGAAAAGGGCATTCCGCATACGATTTCCGAGCTGGTCGTGATCGCGCTGAAAGAAGCCGGGCCGGGCCTGCTGCAATGTCTGGACATCCTCATGACAGCGGAAACCAACATCGATTTCGCATATGCCATGCTGCCGGGGCCGGACGGTCAGGCTCTGCTGGCGATGCACGTGGAGGACTATGAGTTCGCCACCACGGTTCTGAACCGCAGCGGCTTCAAGCTGATGTATGAGGAGGATCTGGTAAGGTGATTCGGGTTCAGATTTCCAATCCGCCGAGTGTACCGGTGGCGGAGGCGAAGGTATCTGTTTCCAGGCCCATGCGCTGGAGCATGGAGACGAAAAGATTGGCGAGGGGAGCGTTGCCGTCCTGATCGAAGACGTGGTGGGCGCCGTGCCGGAAGCCGCCTCCGGCGAGCATGACGGGAAGGTTGATGTTGGTATGGCGGTTGGCATCGCCCATGTGGGAGCCGTACATGACCATGGTGTTGTCGAGCAGGGAGCCGTCGGTTTCCGGGGTGGCATGGAGATGTGTGAGGAAATCACGGAGTTCGCGGAGGCGGGCGAGTTCGATGAGCCGGAGCTGCCGGATGGCGTCTTCCCGGCCGCCGTGATGGGTGAGGGCGTGATGGGAATCGTTGACTCCCGGGATGAGGACGCGGTTGTAGGAATGCACTTTCAGGGAGACGATGCGGGTGCTGTCCGTCTGCAGAGCGAGCTTGATCATATCGTACATCAGACGTGTGCGCCCGACGACATCGGCACTGTCCGCGATGTCCACGGGGATGGGGCGATCCACTTCCGGGCGATCTTTTTTCTCCCACTCGCCGACGGTGACGAGCCGGCCTTCGAGCTCGCGGACGCTGGTGAAATATTCGTCGAGCTTGTCGCGGTCGGCGGCGGTGGCATCGCGGGCCATGGATTTCGCGCGGTCGGAAACGGCATCAAGGACACTGCGGCCGCTGCGCAAGTCTTCGAGGCGGGCTTGCGTTTCCTGGCGGGTGCCTTTGAGAAAGAGGCGGCGATAGACACGGGAGGGGCTGTCCTCAGCGGGGAGGGGCACGCCGGAGGCGGTCCACGAAAGCCCGGATTTGTGTGCTTCCGCGCCGGCGTGAAGCACGAGGGAAGGCACCCGCGTCCTGATTCCCACGCGCTCGGCCGCGAACTGGTCCACTGAGATCGTGTTCTTGAATCCGCTGCCGCCGGGATGGCCGGCTCCGGTCAGATAGCAGAAGTCCGCGTGGTGGCCGCCATCCACCTCGGGGTGGGAGAGTCCTGAAAACACGCTGAATTTATCCCTAAGAGGTGAGAATTCCGAGAGGTAGCTGGACATCTCGTAGTCGCGGCCGGCTCCTTTCGGGAAAAAGTCCTTCGGAAGCAGGCCCATGCTGGCATTGATCAGGACCATGCGTTTGGGACTGCCGGCGGCGCTGGTGGCTGTGGTGGCGGCGAGGGCGCGCGGCATGAGGGACTCAAGAAGCGGCAGGGCGACGGTGATCCCGGAAGAGCGGAGGAAATGGCGACGGTTCATTTGTTCTGGAAGAGTTCGGATCCGACGATCCCATGGATGAGATCGCGCAGGCCGTGGCCGGATGGTTCGGTTTTTCTGAGGATGTTTTCGATCGTGGCGCGATCCGAGAACGAGATCCCGGCACCGGTGGCGAATACGGCGAGTCTTGAGGCAAGATTACGCGCGATCTGGGTTCTGTCTTCCAGAAGGATCTTTTTGAAGCCGTTGATTTCCTGGAACGCGCGACCGTCCTTCATTCGGCCGGTGGAGTCCACCGGTAGGCCGTCCTTGTAACGGACCGGCTGGTAGGCGACGGTGCGCTCGACCGGTTTTCCGAAACCCAGGCGGCGGTATTTGTCCCGCCAGCCGCCGAGGACATCGAAGTTTTCCAGCGCGAAACCGGGAGGGTCGATGACCGCGTGACAACCGGCGCAGGCGGGATCTTCCCGATGTTTTTCAAGCAGCTGGCGGACGGTGGTGGCACCGCGGGTGTCCGGTTCGATGGCGGGTACATCGGGCGGAGGGGGAGGGGAAGGTTGGCCGAGGATGTGCTCGAGAACCCACGTGCCACGGACGACGGGCGAGGTGTTGGTGCCGTTCGCGGTAACTTTCAGGATGGCTCCCTGGGTGAGAAATCCGCCCCGCGGACTGCCGGTGGGGACAGGAATTTCGCGTAGCTCGGGGCCATCGACACCGGGGATGCCGTAGAGTGCGGCGAGAGCGGAGTTGGCGAACATGAAATCGCTGTCCACGATGGTTTCCGCAGGCAGGTTGTCTTCGAGCATTTTCCTGAAAAAGAGGCGCGGTTCGGCGAGCATGGACTCGATCAGGAAATCATCGGACTCGGGGTAGAGCTGGCCGTCCGGCTGGGTCGCGTTGATCTCACGCAGGGAGAGCCATTGGTCGGTGAAGTCCTTGATAAAGCGCTCCGCCTTGGGGTCTGCGAGGAGCCGCTCGGTCTGACGACGTAGCTCGGCGGGATCACCGAGTAGCCGGCCCTTGTCCGCCAGGTCTCTGAGCGTAGCGTCCGGCAAGGATCGCCAGAGGAAATACGAGAGACGGCTGGCGAGGGCGTGATCATCGAGGGTGCCGGTGTTTTCGCTGAGGAAAAGGAAATCCGGACTGCATAGGACACCGCTGTAGCCGGTGAGCAGGGCGTCTTGGAAAAGTTTTCCTCTTCGCAGATCCGCTTTGACGAGTGCCAGGTATCGCGCGATTTCGCCATCGGGCACGGGGCGCCTGAAGGCGCGGGTCATGAATTTCTGCAGCAGCCGTTCCGCATCCGCCTCGGGAGCCTCGCTGCGGACGAAGTAGCGGAGCCGCTTGTCGGGAAAACTGATGTGTGGATGTTTTTTCGGTTGTTTGGGGACACCGAGTTCCGGGGGAGCGGTGCCGCCCATGCCGGGCTTCCATTCGGCGACGGGAAGATCGCCGAACAGGACGTGGTAGGATTCCGGGTTCCCGCCGGTTTCCTCCGGTCCTTCCAGCTCGAACCAATCGAGCACGACCGCCGGGCCCCGGTACGGCTGATCGTCTTTGTTCCACTTCGGATTCCAATCGCGCAGAGAGGATACGTAGAGGATCAGCTCCTCTCCGGGCACGAGGCGCGCGGTGATTTGCTTCGTTTCCGTTTCTCCGCCGAATTCGAAGGAGCCGAGCACGCGGGTGCCTTGATAGATCGTGAGCGTCTGGGGTGCTTCGGGCGCGGTGAGCCGGGCCTCCGTGTTCTTTTGTCCGGCATCTTTCCCATAGGTGGCGGCGCGACCGCGGAAGCGCAGGGTGTGGGTTCCGGGGAAAGGAGGATCCACCGCGTTCAGGCGAAACGGAGTCTGGGCGGTGTTCGGCTGGCGCAAGAGGACGGCTTCTTTCCCTATCGTCACACGGTCGTTGGTGGTGCGGAACCGCTGCATTTCCACAAACGGGATACGGAAGGAAAATCGCTCGATCTCCGGGGCTACCCAGGCGGCTTCCGCCAAGGCTTTGCGGGCTGCGTCCAGAAAACGACCGAGCTGGACGTAGGAGAGGCGCTGGGCGGCGGATACGTTATCGAATCCTGATGCCTCGGGATCGGCCGGCAACATCTCGGCGACTTCGAGACCCGGGAGGTGCAGCAGATCCCGGAGAGTGTGCTCGTATTCCACGCGGTTGAGGCGGCGGGCGACGACCCGGCCTTCCCGCGAGACCCGCTCCGCTTCCCGGGTGAGGATTGAGGCGGAAAGTTCTTTCATCGCCGTGCCGACAAGGTCACCTGGGGGACGTTTCTTTTTCGCGGGCGGCATCTCACCGGATTCCACGCGATCGAGAACCCGGGTCCAGAGAGCGAGTGAAGCGGCATCGTCCGCGGCGGGATCTAGCGCCATGAGATCGAGATCGCCCTTGGTCGTGGCATCGTCGTGGCAGTCGTAGCAATGCATGTCCAGCAGCTCGTCCATGGCCGGAGGCAGTCCGGCGGGCCGGGCGTGGGAAAGCTGGACGAGCAGGAGGACGGTGACGGGAAGAAAACGGAAGGGCACGGTGGGATGGAATACAGACGCGGAAGCCGGGCATCTTTCAACCCGGGAGGACGCGCCGCCCGGGGGCCGCGCTCCGCGATCTAGCCGGGACTTGCAAATATCTAAAATAGTAGATATCGAAAAAGCTTCCACCGCTAACAACCAAAGTCAAACATCCCGCACATCTTGATGCTGATCCTCCGGTAAGCATTCTTTCTCTCCGATCCAGTCCCCCCACATGTCCAACGAACAATCAGGTTTCCGCCGAATCACGCACGCAGCAACGTTCCTTTCCGTCAGTCTTCTCGCGCTGGTAGGCGGCTCGTCCGCGGATGCGGTCGGTTTCGGTTTCGAATATCAGTCCGCCATGGCTTCCGCACGGGGCAACGCGCTGACGGCCGGTTACGGAGGTTCCGAAATGCTGCACTACAATCCTGCGGCCCTCGTTCTCGCGGAACATCCTGAGACTTCCTTGAATCTTATCTTTCCGAAAGGTGAAATCTCCGTGCGACAGGGCGGCACCAGATATGAAACGGACGACGACTGGCTGCTCGCCGGATCTTTCTTTTACACCCATCCGTTCGAGATCGCGGACAAAACCCATGCGCTTGGCTTCGGTCTGCGCGCCCCATACGGCCAAAGCGCGTCCTGGCAACAGGGCGTTCCGTTCGCCCCCTTCGGGCGAGAGGCGGAGATGGAGCACCTTGAGGCGCTTTTCGGCGGGGCGTTCGATCTTGGCAACGGATTCTCACTCGGAGGAAACATCGTGTTCGCCGACAGTGAACTCGAAATCGTTTCGGACGGTGTCTTCCTGCCTACCGATACGCAGACCTTCGACGGTGACGACACGTCGCTAGCCTTTCAGCTGGCGTTCCACCATCAGTGGACCTCACGATTCTCATGGGGCGTGAACTATCGGTCGGGCTATAGCCTCGGCTACAAGGGGAATCTCGACTACAAGAGTGGCTTCGGAATCGGCGATGCCAGACTGCCCGCCAAATTCGATCTCGATTTTCCCGATCATCTCACCATCGGTGCCGCATATCAGATCAATGATTTCTGGGTTCTCGCCCTGCAATCGCAATGGACCCGCTGGTCCGAGGTCGGTAGTTTCTCCCTCTCCACGCCCGCAGGGAACAATACTCAGCCTGTGAATTGGCAGAACGGCTGGATCCACAGCATCGGCTCCACTTGGTCGATTCACCCGAGCGTCGATCTGCATGCCGGATACATGTTCACGGAATCGATCATCGAGGAACCTTTCAATACCCCGCTCAACGGTGATTTCGATCAGCATTTCCTCTCGGCGGGCGTTTCCTGGAAAGTGGAAACCTGGCAGGTCGATCTCGCCATCATCCGCCTGCTTTCCGAAGACCGCACGATCACCAACTCGGCCTACGGATTCGCCGGGGAACATGAAAGTAGCGGCTGGTTCGTCAACGCGGGACTGCGAAAGAGTTTTTGAAAGCGTGAACCTTTTTGTTCGCGAACCTTGATTCCATCTTTCTTTTCTTATCCCTCGGAATGACCGGCCTGGAGAACATCGCGCGGCAGATCGTCAGCCGGCTCCGGAGCGAGGACCGGATCACCGGGGATCACCGCCTCAAACAGGATGACGCGACCCGAGACCTCCTGGATCAATACCCCGCATGGATACTCGCCTACGAGGTGGTGCCGCTGCGGGCTGTTTTCATCAGTGATGCGATGGCGCGCTTGCTGGAAGTGTCTCCGGGATTCATCAGGACGGAGGATGAATATCAAACGGTCCATCACTGTGATATGACCACCGCCTACAACCGGTTTCAAACCTACGATTATTTCCAAGGCGGAGGTACCGGAACGAAGGCGCACGTAGCTACCATCACGCTACCCGACGATTCTCCCGTTTTCGTGGATGATCTCGCCTTTCCACTCATTTTCGATGAATGCGGACGTGTCACATGCTACGGCCATTTCTTTGCGGAAAGAGGGATTCCCTCGCTTGTGAACGCGTATGCCTTCTGCGATCCTGCTTTGCTGACACCCAGACAGATGGAAGTGTTCAAGCTGTTGTTGATCGGGTGGAAACCGCATCAGATGGCCGGCCATCTGAACATTTCTCCGAGAACCCTGGAAAAGCACATCGCGGCAATACTCGCGCTGACGGGACAGCCTCATGCCACCGCTCTGCTGGAGATGTGCAGCCGATCCGAGTAATCACCCCTCCTCCGAAAACCATGGAATACCTTTCCCGCTCCCTGAGCTCCATCATCAGCCGGTTGCAAGCCAGCGCGGCGTTCGGCGAGATTCCTGTCCGCGAATTCATGCGGTATCAACCGCTACTGAACCACCATCTGGTGCATGCCGCGATGATCTCGGTGGACCGGATGCCCTATTGTCGTTTTCATAACGATGCCGCCGCCGCGTTCTACGGGATCCCGGATCCCGATGTCTCCCCGATGAACATCAGCCTGTATTACCAGCGGATGAAAGTCCGTCAGTATATCATCATGCTGCAGGGGCATCAGTTTTTCGTCCGCAACCAGTCGGGGGAATTCCGCTGCAAGGTCGATCTCAAGGATCACAGCGGGGTATATCAGCCGATGCTGGCCATTTTCCGCACGGTGGCTTGGGATAGGAACGGCAAGGCGGCCTACGCGGTGGTGGTCGGTGCGCCCGTCATCGATATCCGGTACTATGAAGCTTACGAACTTCTCAGTCTGGAAGGGTTGCCCGAGCGGGGACTCGAAGCCGCCAGCTTCCTTTTCCGCGGATTCAGCAACCAGGAAATCGCCGATGAACTGAAAGTGTCGGCAAAAACGGTGGAAAAGGATCTTCAGGACGTGTTCGAGCGGACCGGAACCCGCTCCCGGCGGCAGCTTCTCGAAAAGTTCGAGAAACATCGGGAGCAGTTCACTGGCCCTCCGGAGTCCCCCCACGCGAGCCGCCGCTGAAGGTTTTGAGATACTCCAGCAAAACATCCTTTTCCGCCGGGCAGAGTTCCGTCCCGAATTCATGGCCCTTATTGCTGGTGCTCGCATCAAACCGGTATGAGACTGCCGTCTTTTTCGAAACGAAACCTACCTTCGCGGGGTCGAACTCGTTGCTTCCCACGTGAAATTCGACCGGGCGCTCGGATACCGGTAGAAACAGATCCCGCAGGGTAGGCACAGAGCCGTTGTGGAGATAAGGGGATGAAGCCCAGATGCCCTCGAGCGCGCGGGCCACGTATCCTTTTTGCTCCCGCCACCAGACCACATCATCTCTCTCCCAGGTGCGGGCTTCCAAATCGCTGATGTCCGTATTCAGCGGATGTTTCCTCGTCGCTGCCCGAATACGCTCCAATTCCTTCGAGACTTTCTTTAGCATCCCCGGCTGCTCCGGATAGTGGTTCAGCCGAATCTGGCTCGTCCCGACATTGTAGTAGCGTTGGTCTGAGATTTTCCCGGGTGTGGAGTGACAGTCCGCGCAACTGACCCTCTCCGCAGGAAGAGATCTGCCCAGATAATCCCAAACCTGGTATTTCTCATATTTTTTCTCCTCGAACAGCTTCTTGCCCGCCGCCACCGTTCCAGGCTCAAGTGCCGGGAAAAACGCCGGCCACACCGGGCCAACAAGTTTCGCCGCCAGTTGGTTGGCATGATTCACCTTTCGAAGACTGAGGTCCGCAGAACCCTTTTTATCCACTCCGGCTCCCAGTGCCACCGCTTGGGCGATGTTGCGGTCCATCATCGAGTTCGTATTGCCATCGCAATGGAACACCAGGTAGTCGCCGCATCCGAAAAGCGGGGGGATGGAGATCGGACGGCTCAGGACGGTTTGCTCGCCTCCCCCTACAAAACGGTCGATCAGACCCCAGGCATCGTCCCGCCCGTATCCTGGTGAGGGATGCGTCTGCAAGGCCGTTATAAGACTCCTTCCGTTCGAGTATCTGGAAGAAAGCACGTCGTATTCCCTGCGGATCTTGCGGGACATCTTGCGGATGTAGCCATACATGGCTTTTTCCCGCTGGAAGAGTTTTTCCGACCGGGGAACATTACTTCGTTTTCGCATGAAGTCCTTCGTCTCCTCCTCAAGAAAATCCAGGCCCGACGTGGCCTCAGTTTCCTCACCATAAATTCCGGTGAGAACGGACAGCTGATAACCCCGCATCACCTGGTTTGCGGAGAGGACCTGCCGCGAATAAGGCACCTCCGCTTTCTCCCCCCCGTCGCCCTCGGCTAAAACGGGACCCGATGATCTGGCCATCAGATCGTCCATGCTTTTCTCAAAATTTTCCAGATCCGCCATTTCGAAACTGGGAATCAGAGCGTCCGTTTTCTGATCATCCTTCACCCGCCATTCGAAGGAATAACGAACGGCCCGCTTTATCGTCCCCATGAACCGCCGACCGCCTTTGACCGTCGTCGGTTTGTTTTGATCCACGATCCGCGCCAGCTCCAGCGTCCACCCTTCGATATCCACGAGTCCCGGCATCCCGTCGACACGGTAACGCTTGCCACCGTATTGGAGCTCTCCGCTATGGCAGGCGGTGCAGGAAAAGCCACTGGTGGAAACATCCCATTTGATCAGAGGCAGGCTCTTTTTCGCCAAGGTGAATCCACTCGCCACACCGGGCCTCGGCCCCCCGTCCGCCATGAACCCGTAGCGCCCCAAAAGATCGAGCGCCGAGCGCCCCCTCTCATTCTCCAGCGAGTGCAACAAGAACAGCGGTGCAACCGCATTGCCTTGATTGAGTTCGCGGAAAGTTTGGGTCAAATCGACGGTGCCTTGCAGTCTGTCACCCTCCGCAGCAGCATCCGTAGGCACTTTCACAAGTCCGGTATCCAGGTTCTCGAAACGCTGGCCCGAAGCCTGTGAAAGCAGGACGACATGGAGCAACGCTCCGGCGGCGCTTAGCAGGTTGGTGAATGAATGATAATTTCGACCTCTTGTTCTCATGTGCCCTGCCATTCAATCACCAGTCCGGAGAAATGAAAGTCAGATAACCCGTTTCGGGGGTTCTGAGGGTTTTCACGTAGCCCGACATGCAGCGTATCTCGGACGAACTGCCGGAATCATCCGCTTTCGGGGGATTGATCGAGTCCAAATGGATGCGATTGACGATATGGGGAATTCTCCGGGGATCCAATGCTGGCGGGGATTTTCCTCGAACGCGACCGGGGCCGCGATACTCCGGGCACCGCTTGTCCAAACAGTATGTCCGCCCGGAGGAAATTTCCCCCGATTTTAGGGAAGCCACCCATGGCGGCTATTTCGCGTCCCCGTCATCCTTATGGCGAAATCGGCCGGGCCACGACGGCTGCTCGGTCCTCTCTCCCGAAAAATCAGAACAACCGGGCATATGAAAAGGATTCTCAAAACACTCATCATTCCAGCTACGTTCACCGCTGCCCACTCAGCGACATTGACAAACGGAACGCTCACGGTTGACATCCGCGATGACAATGGCGCGATCGATGGCGTCAGCTTCGGAGGAACCGATTATTTCAACCCGGGGACCGCGGTTTCCGATTGGGGTTTTCAAACCGGAAACGACACCGCCACGTTCGTAGTCAACGATACGAGCGGCGCGGTCGGACAAACGGTGACGGTCACTCCCTCCAGCGTTGTTTCCGGACTTTATACAGAGGGAGGAGCCACGGTCGCCTTCGCGCGTGCCTATTCGATCATCGCGGGGACCAACACCTTGCAGATCGACATGAGTTATCTGAATCTGGGCCCCACGATCACACTACGCCAGTTCGAGACTTTCGACCCGGATCAAGGGACCCCGCTCGGCCTGGGATCTCCAACCAGGAATGATGTTTTCAGCCTGGCAGGTAACCAGGTCGCCCAAGCCAGGATCGAGGGCGCGTCCTCGCATACGGTTGTTCTGGGTTCATCCTCCGCGTCTTACACCGTCGCCTCGGGTTTTCCTTTCGAGATCGACGGTGGAACCGCACTGAACGATTTTTTCACAAGTCCGTTCGATGGAGACGATGCGTTGGCCGATTCGGGCATGCACATAGGGTTCGAGCGGGAACTGGCGTCCGGTGAGAGCGCCTCATACACGACCTACCTCGCATTCGGAGTGGACCCATCCTCCGCCCGGGCCTCCTACCTCTCTAGCGTACCGGAGCCTTCGAGCGGGCTGCTCGGAGCGATAGGCGTGTGCGCACTGGTCCGCCGCCGCGTCTGATATGCCAACAGTGCTGCGGAAGCAACAATCCTGAAACAGATCCCCCTTATCTTGACGGTTGACTGATACTCATTGCCTCGTCGTTGACTGACAAGATAGAGAAAGAGCCGCCGGAGGTCATTACCTCCGGCGGCGATTTTTCGTACCAGGGCGGTGACACGGCGGGCATCGATAGAACAGCGGCCGCACGGTCAGGACGAAGCTCGGGACAGGGTGGAGAAGACTGCGCGGGGAACAGTCGGCGCACGTATTGTTCGACCCGTGTCTTATTTCCTGAACACTGCCACGAAGCAGAATACGATGAAGAGTAGGACGAAGGCTACGAGGACGCCGGGTGCTCCGACGGGTGAGTCGAGGTCTTTGTATTTCTCGGGGACAGGTGCGGGCTCTCCGGATTCCGTGGTGGCCGGGCCGGTGGTAGACTCGGGTTGCGTGAGTTCCGAGGCGGTGATCTGTGGTTTTCCCACCTCGTCGCGCAGAGCGGCGACTTCCGCGACCGTGACGGGCGGTGCGTCATTTCCGAAATTGCTGCGCACATAGCTCAGGACACCGGCGATCTGCTCGTCGGTCTGATAGGCCATCGGCATCATGCCGGGCACGATGTCGTATTCCTGGCCTTTCACCTTGATCGGCCCGGTGAGTCCGCGGAACTGAATCTTGATCAGATTTTCGGCAGGGCCGTTCACCCACTCGGAACCTGCGAGCGGCGGACCGGCGGCGGTGCCTTCACCTTGCTGGCCGTGGCAAGCACCGCAGAGCATGAATTGCTGCTGGCCGGCTTTGACAAGATCCGCGGCAGCCGGTTCGGAAGCCGCGGCGGCAGGCGCCTCTTTCGGGGCGGCGTCGGTAGCTTCTTCAGATCCGTCTTTCGGTGCTTCGTTCGCAGCGGCTTCTGGGGCGGCGGCAGGTGCTTCCGCTTGGGCGAGTAGGATGCTCATATCTTGAATGTTGGTGAAATTTATTTGGCTCCGGGCAGCGACGATGGATCGACTGGCTCCGGTGCGGGAGATTTGGTCTTTTTCCCCTCCTTGTCCAGACTTCCAAGCCATGCGACGAGATCGCGCAGTTCGCTTGGCTGAAGCATCGCGCCCATGGGTGGCATGGCGGATACGGGCGGGGTGAAGGAGGCGATGTCGGAGCGTTTCGCGCGGAGCAGTTTCTCGGGAGTGGCGATGTCCAGGTGGTCATCCGTTTCCTCGGCGAGATTCCCGGCGAGGGTGCCGCCGTTCTTGAAGGTGACGGCGGTGATGCCGAAGCCGGGAGCGACGACGGCGGCGGGGTTGATCATGGACTCCAGGAAGTAATGCGCGTCATGGCGTTTGGAAATGCCCGCGAGGTTCGGGCCAGCATCGCCACCCGCGGAGTGGGCGTCGTTGTCTGCCTTGTGGCAGCGCATGCACTGGCCGCCGGGATGGGAGGCGAAGAGCGAGGCGCCGTTCTCCGCGTTTCCTCCCTTGAGGGCGATGTTGAAGGGGGCGAGCGGATCTTCGCTCGCCGCCATCGCTTTCCGGTAGCTGTCGAGGGCGGCTGCCACGTCGGCTTCCTTCCGGGTTTCCGCTGCGGCCAGGAGTTCGATTCCGGAGGCGGAAATACCTTTTGCGGTGGCGAGTTCTCCGACGTGTCTCGCGATGAATTCGGCGGACTCTTTTCCTGGGACTTTCGCGAGAACCGGCCATGCTTTCTGGGCACGGGCGTCGCTTCCCGCGTCGATGGCTTTCTCCAGCGGAGCGAGAGCGGCTTGCGGATCCCGCGCGGCCAATCCTTCGAGCGCGGTGATAGCGATCTCATCGGTTTTGTCGGAGGCGATCGAGGACAGGAAACCATCGAGATCGTCCCCGTCCCGCTCTATATAGAGTGTGAGCGCGAGAGAGCGGGCCTCCGCGGGAAGTTTCCCGTTGGCGATCAATGCTTTGAGAGTCTTGTCATCCAGGCCTGCGATATCGATCTTGTATTGCTCGACGAGGTCGAGCGCGCCGGTAAGGACGAAGCCTTCGCTTTTCAAAAGGATGGGAAGCGCGTCGGCGAGGGCGGGCTTGATCGTATCGAGCGCACGGTCGGCGAGCGGACGCCAGTGGCCGGTGAGTTGATCGGCAGGAAAGGGTTTCTCCCAGTTTTCGAGCAGGCGGAGCGCTTCTTTGCGTGTCTCTGCGGGCATACCGGAATCACCGACAACATTGAGAAGGCGCTTGGCGTTCTCCGTGCCACCGACACGGTAGGCATTGTGGATGAGGCGGCGGAGCATGAAATCGGTCCATTTCCTGGAGCCGAGATCGTCTAGCAGCGCGGCGGCGGCAGGCCGGACATCGTTCATGTCCTTGTCGTAGATGGCGCGGACCGTCTCGTCCTGGACGGCAGGGTCGGAATCGTTGATGAAACGCGCGACTTCCGGGCTGTCGAGGCGGCGGAGGGCGACGACGGCAGCGAGGCGGACGGCTGCGGAGGGATCGGTGGAAAGCGCGGCGATCTGCTTCGCATCCGGCGAGGCGTGTTCCATCGCATAGATGCCGGCGTGGCGCAGGTAACGGTCCGCGTTGTCATTCTCACGGATGAGCGTGAGAATGGCTGGCAGGTGGGCGGTGGCGTTGAGTTTGCCGATGGCGATGCCTGCCGCGAATCGGACGCGGGCGGACTCATCGGTCAGGGCTTTGTCGAGCGGAAGGTCGTTTCCGGAAACGGATGCTTCGCCGAGGCCGTTGATCGCCTGGGTGCGGATTTCCGGATCCTTGTCGGAGAGGAGTTTCACGAGTTCGGAGGAAGCTTTCCCGCGAAGATCCTGATTGGTTTCCGCGAAATTTCCAGAAGGTGAAAGTGCCGCTCCACGCCGGGCGAGGATGCTGCGCCCCCAGGTGCCGTGGATGCGCTCGAGCCGGTCATTCGATGCGAGCGCTTTCGTGAAAACGGAGATCGCGTCCGGCTTGCGGGTGAGTGCGATCTGCGCGCGGAGGCGGACTCGGAAGTCCGGGTGGGCGAGCAGTTTCCCAAGCTCTGTGGAAGCACGCTGGTCAAAGCCTTCGGAAATCAGCTTCGCTGCCTCGGCGGCGGCATCCGGAAGATACATGTTCTCGCCAGCATCCAGGGATACGAGTCGGCCGGCGTCGTGAGACTCCCAACCGGTCACGAAATCGGTTACGAAGACGCGTCCATCGAAGGAATACTCCACATCGGTGGCGGCTATCCCCCAGTTGAACTGGCGGGCGTCGGTCATTTTCATGGTCGCTCCATCCGGCTCCATGGCAAACGACCAGATGCCGGAGCTCGACGCGCCGCCTTTGTAATCGCAGATCAGGAAACGGCCTCTTTCGTTTTCCAGGAAACCGGTGCCGGGGTGGTAGGTAAGGCCGGAGGGGCCGGCGGTGAGGTTCTCCGTGGCCGGCAGGATGTAGGCGGGCTGGACATCGTTCCGCGGCTCCCACATTTTCTCGTTCATCCAACGGCTTGTCGGGCGATTTTCCAAGCCGATCTGACGGTGGAAAGTATGCATGGTCTGGTGCTCCATCTGCCACCCCGAGTCTCCGCCTTCGACAAGGTAAACGATGCGCGAGCCGTCGCCCTGGTCGGAATTGTTATCAACCGTGATGGCGTTCCCAAACTCATCGAAGGCGATTTCCTTCGGGTTGCGCAGGCCGGTGTGGACCAGTTCGAAATCGGTTCCGTCCGGCTCGAAACGGAAGAAGGATCCCTCATCGGGATATTTGTATTCCTTGCCTTCCCTGGTGACGGTGGAGAGGCCGCGGTCGCCGACGGTGCCGTAGATCCTCCCGTCCGGTCCGAGCGTGAACCCATTCAGATCATGGCCGGAAAGGGAGATCCGGACGCCGAAGCCTTCTTCGACAACGGTGCGTTCGTCGGAAACGCCGTCCCCGTCTTTGTCCGTGAGTTTGTAGATTTTCGGGATACAGGCGAAATACAGAGCCCCATCGTAGTAGAAGACGCCTGCCGCAGTGCCGTCCAGCACGTCGTTGAAGCCATCAGCGAAGACTTTTTGTTCGTCGAGTTTCCCGTCGCCATCCGTATCTGCGAGGCGGCGGATCACTTCGGATTTTTCGGTCAGCGTCTCGATGGAGCGCTTGCCTTTCCATTTTTCATGAAGGGCGCGGCGATCGTCCGTTGTCATCGCCTGGAGATCGTCGAGGTACCAGTAGAGGTGGTTCCGGTCGTCCTCGACCCCGTAGCGGAAGCGATGGGTTTCGGAAATGTAAACGTTGCCCTGTTCGTCGAAGGTGAGGGCGGTGGGGGATTTGACTTTCAGGTCCTCAAACGAGGCTTCGATATTCAGTGTCGAGCCAGCGGGGATGGTCGCGCCAGGCAGAGCGTCGGTGGAGACCAGGCCTTCCATGAAAGGTTTTCCGTTTTTGGTGGAAGCGGGAAATTTGGTGTTCGCGTAGTCGTTGAAAGTGAATTCATCCACGGCGATGATACCCCAACGGCCCTTTTCCTGATCGACGATGCGGATCTTCCCCTTCCTGCCTTTGAATTTAGTCACATCCCACTGCTCTTTCGCGAAACGCAGGCTGTTTTTGCCAGTGGATTCGAACTCGATCTTGCCATCGATGACGAGCTGGGCGGCGGTTTTTCCAGGATAGTTGCCGCCAGCGATGAGGAACGCGATGTAGGTGTTTTTGATGGTGAATTCCGGAGACTCCAGGGTGCCGGTTGCTTCGTCCCCACCGTGCGCGGATGCAGCGAAGGAATTGTAGGAAAAAGCGGTGAAAGGCTTGTCCATGCCATCGAGTTTTCCGTGGACGGGGGACAGTCCAAAGGCATCGCCAGTGGTCTGCCAGTCGCCGAAGCCGTCGCCCTCGAAGGATTGGAATGCCGCCTGTGAGGAAAGCGTGGAGAAAAATAGGCCGAGGGTTGCGGTGGGTAGAAGTCGCGTGTGATTCATGGTTTTCGGGGAAATCAGGTGGGGTTTCGAGTCGGGACGGGGTTTAGATAGGCCCGATACGGGTCGATGCCAACTTGAAACAGGACGGGTGTTTCCTCTTTCCGAGTATTGGCGGGAGATTTTCCGTGCGGACCGGGCGGGCGGATGCTTGGATTTTCCAACCATGCAAAACCTCATTTCACGCAGACCGTTTCTCAAAACCGCGCTTGGAGCGGGACTCGCCGCCACCTTCGCCCGTGTGCAGGAGGAAAAGCCCGCAGGGAAGAAAATCGGATGGGCGCTCGTCGGCCTCGGCTCCCTGAGCACCAACCAGATCGCCCCGGCCCTCATGAAAACGAAGAACGCCCGTCTCGCCGCGGTTGTCACCGGAACTCCCGAGAAGGGAGTGAAGTGGCGCGAGAAATACGGGCTGAAGGAAAGCGATGTTTTCAACTATGAGAATTTCGAAAAAATCGCCGATCGTCCGGATGTCGATGTGATTTGCATCGTGCTGCCGAATTCGATGCATCATGAGTTCACCTTGCGCGCCGCGAAAATCGGGAAGCATGTTTACTGTGAGAAGCCGATGGCGGTTTCCTCGAAGGAATGCCGGGAGATGATCGCTGCGTGCGATGGGGCGAAGGTGAAACTCGGAATCGCTTACCGCTGCCAGTTCGAGCCTCATCACATGGAAGCGATGCGCTTCGCGCGTGAGAAGGTTTTCGGGGAAGTCGGCCACATCGATGCGGGCTTCGGTTTCAAGATCGGTGATCCGACTCAGTGGCGTTTGAAAAGGGCTCTCGCGGGAGGTGGCGCGCTCATGGACGTGGGTGTCTACGCGCTTCAGGCGGCCCGCTATCTTTCCGGGGAAGAGCCGGCGGTCATTTCCGCTATCGAGACGAAAACGGACGAAGAGAAATTCGCGGAGGTCGATGAGACGATTCAGTGGCAGATGAAATTTCCCTCCGGTAAAACCGCGAATCTGTATACCACGTACAATCTGAACGGATACAACCAGTTCTCCGTTTTCGCGGAGAAGGGACAGTTCGGACTGAAAAGCGCTTTCGGTTACGCGGGCCAGCACGGCTGGACCTCCCGCGACGAGGTGAAACTGGACTTCCCCGCCACCGACCATTTCCAGAGACAGATGGAGCTGTTCTCCAAAGCCGTTCTCGGCGGCGAAGAGTGGGCGGTCGACGGCACCGAGGGCCTGCGTGATATTCTCGCCGTGGAAGCGATCTACAAATCCATCGCCGAAGGGGAGCCGATCTCTGTGGAGAAGGTATGAGACACCGAAAAACCGCGACGGAATCCGTCGCGGTTTTCTCGTAAATCGTTGATTTCAGCGTTCGCGCCGGAGGGAAAAAGGACAGGCTGGCAAGAAACCTTAAAAGCAGGGATCCTCTTCGCCAATGATCTTCACCTCCGTTTCCAGATCCACATGGCGCTCGTCTTTCGCCTTTTTCTGGATGGATTCGATGAGTTTCAGGATATCCTTCGCTGTCGCCTTGCCGTTGTTTGTGATGAAGTTCCCGTGAACCTCGGACACGGAGGCGTTGCCGACCGAGCTGCCTTTCAAGCCCATGGAATCGATGAGGCGTCCCGCTGGAATGAATTCCGGATTCTTGAACGTACATCCGGCGGAGGCGGCGATGGGTTGGGAATCCTTTCGTTTGTCCCGGGATTCGTGCCAGCGCTGCTTGATGTTCTCGTGGCTGTCGTTTTTCCCCTTGAAGACGGCTTGTAGCGCGAAATTCCGGCGGAGTTCCTGCACGTTCCTGTATGAGGAAGTGATCTCGTCCCTTTCCCGCGTGCGGATCACTCCGTCCTCGTCGCAAGAAGGTCACGCGGACGACTTGATCGAAGGTTTCGATACCCATCGCGCCAGCATTCATCCGTAGCGATCCGCCGACGTTGCCGGGAATTCCCTCCATCCACTCGAAGCCGCCGATCCCGTGCGCCCCCGCGAAGGACGCCAGCTTTTTCAGCCGGACACCCACGCCTGCGACAACGTGGCCTTTCGGATCGATGGAGAGTTCGGAAAACGCTCCTCCGGTCGGATGGATGACCGCGCCGCGTATACCGCCGTCGCGGACCAGCAGATTCGATCCCCTTCCTACCACACGGATGGAGATGCCGCGCTCCCGGCAGGAGTCCACGAGAAACGCGAACGCGTAGAAGGAATGGGGCTCGAACCAGTATTGGGCGGGGCCGCCTACGAGGATGGTGGTATGTTTTCGCATCGGCTCGTAGAGTTTCCCCCGATTTCACCCGGTGGCGCGACCGATTGCAGTGCTTCGAGAATCTTGAGATCGGCGGAGATCCGAGTGCCGATCTCATGCACGTTGCCTGCGCCCAGAGTGATCAGGAGATCGCCGGCTTCGAGAGCGTTTCCCACTTGGTGATGGGCGGTCGCCATATCGGGGAGGAATTTCCCGGGGACATCGCCGTGCGTTTTCATCGCGTCCACGATGGTTTGTCCCGTAACTCCGGGGATGGGCTGTTCGGACGCGGGATAGACGTCGGTCAGGAAAACCCGGTCTGCCGCTTGCAGCACTTTTCCGAAATCATCGGCGAGAGCCTGGGTGCGTGTGAATCGATGGGGCTGGAAAAGCACGATGAGGCGGGCGGGCTTGAGTGAGCGAGCCGTCTGGAGCGTTGCGGCGAGCTCGGTAGGATGGTGACCGTAATCGTCGATCACCCGAAAATCCTTCGAGAGATACTTGGTTTCGAACCGACGTTTCGCACCGGCGAAGGAGGAGAGAGCGCGGGCGATGAGTGAGAACTCCGCACCGCACGTGTCGGCGATGGCGATGGCGGCGAGTGCGTTGAGGATGTTGTGCTCACCGGGGATCGCGAGCTCCACATCGCCCAGCGCTTTTCCGTCCTTCTTTACCGTGAACGCCGAGGAACCTTTCAAGTCACGGATATCGGATGCTGTATAGTTCGTCTGGTCGTCGGTGGTTTCCCAGCCATAAGATACCGCGTTCGTGCGTCCGGAGCAGATTTCGTGGGCGACGGGGTTTTCCGCACAATACACGATGCTGCCGGTCGTCTGATCGGCCAGAGCGGTGAAAACTTGCTTGATGTGATCGAGATCGCGATAGAAATCCAGGTGCTCGGCTTCGATGTTGAGAATCACCGAATGGGTGGGCTTGTAGAGCGCGAGAGTGCCATCGGACTCGTCACCTTCCGCCACCATATGAGTGCCTTCACTCTCCCATTTCGCGTTCGCACCTAGGATTGGAATTTCCGCACCTACATAATAGGAGGGTTTCTGACCGCACTCGCGCAGCAGATGTGCCGTCATCGAGGATGTGGTGGTCTTTCCATGAGTCCCGGAAATCACGATACCCGCCTTCGTATGGAGAATCGCAGCGAGGCACTCCGCGCGTCTGATCAACGGGATACCGGCCTTCTTCGCAGCGGCGAAAGCCGGATTATCCGGCCGGATCGCAGATGAATATACCACGAGATCGGCTCCCCCGACCGATCCCGCCGTTTGTGGAGATGAGAACGTGAGTCCCAGACCCTGCATGCGATCCGTTTCACTCGTCGTCACCCGGTCGCACCCGGATACCTGGTGACCCATCCCTAGAAGCAGGAGTGCGAGGCCACTCATTCCGGATCCGGCGACCCCGATGAGGTGAATGTGAATAGGGTTGGATAGATTCGTCAGGTCGGGAGTCTTCGTGCGTGCTGCCATATCGGGGAGGTGACCTTGTGCCGTTTGGAAACGTTCGGCAATTGGAAAGGGTGTGTGCGGCTGAGACTTCCCGTCCGGTATCGACGGCTGCGCGTCCGGCCCCATCCGGGTTCAGAGCTTGTTAAGGAATGGTGGACAGAATCGAAGTTCTCTACTGAACCTCTAGTATTTGATCCGGGGAACTCGCGGAATTCAGGATACGGCCCCGGAATTGCCCCGGAATTGTATCCGGACGGGAGTTGTTTCGGAAATCCTAACAGAAACAGCGGCTAATTCCGAATTTTCGGCAGTCGGTTTCCCAATAAAATCAAGGGGTTGCGAGTGACGCGAAAAAAAATCGAAATTTTCACCAGAAACTCATTGACCTGAGGGGGGTGGTTGGACTAGGTTCCGCCCGTCGACGCGACAAGCGCTGACACGAGAGACTGCCAGTCGGTCGCGGTAACAGCCGGGTGCGGATTTTGAATCCCACCGAGTTTTACCCGATCGGCTTTTTAGTCCCCTCGATACAAGTTCTTTGATAGTGTGACCCAGCGCGAAACGTGCCAGGTAAGGAAGAAAGTCCGCTAGGACGCTATTCCGAGTCGGGCAGCCGTAAGCAGGCGAGAATCGCGTTGGGATGGAAAAAAGATTGAATTGTGCGCTGCGCGTGGAAACGCGCGGTGAGTGGGGATGACCGCCTTCGGGTGGGAGGCCTCACAAAGGTCAATTTGGAATACGATTCTTTTAAGTAAGAACGCCAAACCGAATTTTATACGGAGAGTTTGATTCTGGCTCAGAATGAACGCTGGCGGCGTGTTTAAGACATGCAAGTCGCACGGAATGAGAACGGTATTTATATTGTTCGATTTTAGTGGCGCACGGGTGAGTAACACGTGAATTACATGCCCTTGAGAGGGGGATAGCCCGGGGAAACCCGGATTAATACCCCATGGTATCGCAAGATTAAAGGTGGCCAGCAATGGCTGTCGCTCAAGGATTGGTTCGCGCCCTATCAGCTTGTTGGCGAGGTAACGGCTCACCAAGGCAATGACGGGTACCTGGTCTGAGAGGACGATCAGGCACACTGGAACTGAGACACGGTCCAGACACCTACGGGTGGCAGCAGTCGAGAATAATTCACAATGGGGGCAACCCTGATGGTGCAACGCCGCGTGGAGGATGACGGTCTTAGGATTGTAAACTCCTGTCATCCGGGAGAAAGACCTGACGATTAATAGTCGGCAGGGTTGATAGTACCGGAAGAGGAAGGGACGGCTAACTTCGTGCCAGCAGCCGCGGTAATACGAAGGTCCCGAGCGTTATTCGGAATCACTGGGCGTAAAGGGAGCGTAGGCGGCGCGGTAAGTCGGATGTGAAATCCCGGGGCTCAACCCCGGAACTGCATCTGATACTGCCGTGCTAGAGTAATGGAGGGGTAGCTGGAATTCTCGGTGTAGCAGTGAAATGCGTAGATATCGAGAGGAACACTCGTGGCGAAAGCGAGCTACTGGACATTTACTGACGCTGAGGCTCGAAGGCTAGGGGAGCGAAAGGGATTAGATACCCCTGTAGTCCTAGCAGTAAACGGTGCACGCTTGGTGTGAGGGGAATCGACCCCCCTCGTGCCGGAGCTAACGCGTTAAGCGTGCCGCCTGGGAAGTACGGTCGCAAGACTAAAACTCAAAGAAATTGACGGGGACCCGCACAAGCGGTGGAGTATGTGGCTTAATTCGATGCAACGCGAAGAACCTTACCTAGGCTTGACATGCATCTCTAAGCACGTGAAAGCGTGTGACCATTTATGGAATTTGCACAGGTGCTGCATGGCCGTCGTCAGCTCGTGTCGTGAGATGTTGGGTTAAGTCCCGCAACGAGCGCAACCCTTGTGAACAGTTGCCAGCACGTCATGGTGGGAACTCTGTTCAGACTGCCCAGATCAACTGGGAGGAAGGTGGGGACGACGTCAGGTCAGTATGGCCCTTACGCCTAGGGCTGCACACGTACTACAATGCCCAGCACAATTAGAACCGATACCGCGAGGTGGAGGAAATCTGAAAAACTGGGCCCAGTTCGGATTGGAGGCTGCAACTCGCCTCCATGAAGTTGGAATCGCTAGTAATGGCGTATCATCTACGACGCCGTGAATACGTTCCCGGGTCTTGTACACACCGCCCGTCACATCATGGAAGCCGGTAGCACCCGAAGTATCGTTCGATCGGTCCTAAGGTGAAGCTGGTAACTGGGATGAAGTCGTAACAAGGTAGCCGTAGGGGAACCTGCGGCTGGATCACCTCCTTTCTAAGGAGTAACTGGCAAACGGAAGCCGGAAGGCAATGGCGACTCACATCGCTACCGTCACTGCCACAGGTCGAGCCCTATGAATAAAAGCTGGAACGCTGAAAAGCGGAAAGGCTGAAATGAAGAGGGTTGCGGAATCCGCGAGGACCGCACCTATGAACAACTAAAAACAGACCCGCGCGTGGAAGCACGCAGCGCGCAATCCGATCTTTTTTCCGTCATTTCCGTCCATCCCCTCTCCCTTGGAAAAGGGGGTATAGCTCAGTTGGTAGAGCGTCTGCTTTGCAAGCAGAATGTCTGCGGTTCGAATCCGCATGCCTCCACCAGTGGACCACTCGTCAACATCCCCGCAACGGGATGTTGTCGGTCCGAAGGAACCTCTGGGCCTGTAGCTCAGTTGGTTAGAGCACACGCTTGATAAGCGTGGGGTCGCTGGTTCGAGTCCAGCCAGGCCCACCATCCGCCTCCGGAGAGGAGGCAGGAACAGAAACGTCACACGTCACAAACGAGAGTCCGCTCTTTGACATCCATATGGAGAGAAACAATTTTCTGTAATGTATAAGAAGTAAGCTCATACGAGCCATTCTTACGCGATACTTGAAAGTATATTCGAATACCAAATACACAAATTTTTACGGCAAAGTCATTTTGACGAACCGCCTCGCACCGGAAACGGCGCGATGGGGTGAGTCGGGTGACCGTTAAAAGAAAGAACAGATCGCCGGGACTTCGGTTCCGGCAGTAATATGACTTCATTAACAGCTGATTTCGATTTTAGGAATCAAGCTATGAAGGGCACACAGTGAATGCCTTGGTGCTAACAGGCGATGAAGGGCGCGATCAGCTGCGATAAGCTTCGGGGAGCGGTTAATACGCTATGATCCGGAGATTCCCGAATGGGGTAACCTGATGGCGGTAATACGCCATCGTCCGTTTCTGAAGCCGATCCATCGCGAGATGAGAGAGGAAGTTAGGAAACGGCACGCGATACCCGGTGAAGTGAAACATCTCAGTAACCGGAGGAAAAGAAAGAGAATCGATTCCGTAAGTAGTGGCGAGCGAAAGCGGAAGAGCCCAAACCGGAGACTTGTCTCCGGGGTTGTAGGACCCCGACGTGGGACCTCGATGGATAGGTGAAGGACCTGGAAAGTTCCGACACAGAGGGTGAAATCCCCGTAACCGAAATCCAGAGAGGCCCTAGGGAGTTCCTGAGTAATACGGCACACGTGAAACGCCGTATGAATCTGCGCGGACCACCGCGTAAGGCTAAATACTAGTTAGCGACCGATAGTGAACCAGTACCGTGAGGGAAAGGTGAAAAGAACCGCTGTGAGCGGAGTGAAATAGAACCTGAAACCGTGTGCCTACAAGGTGTCAGAGCCCTTCGGGGTGATGGCGTGCCTTTTGCTTAATGAGTCTGCGAGTTAGTATGTGTGGCAAGTTTAAGCTCTTATGGAGCGTAGGCGAAGCGAAAGCGAGTCCGAACAGGGCGACCATAGCTGCACGTGCTAGACCCGAAGCGGAGGTGATCTACCCTTGGCCAGGTTGAAGCATGGGTGATACCATGTGGAGGACCGAACAGGTGAATGTTGAAAAATTCTCTGATGAGCTGAGGGTAGGAGTGAAAGGCTAATCAAACCCCGTGATAGCTGGTTCTCCTCGAAATGCATTGAGGTGCAGCGTTGCGTGTTGACCCGTGGGGGTAGAGCACTGAAAGGGCTAGGGGGCATACCCGCCTACCAACCCCTATCAAACTCCGAATACCACGGGGTAGAGCGCAGCAGTGAGACGGTGGGGGATAAGCTTCATCGTCAAAAGGGAAACAACCCTGATCAGCAGCTAAGGTGCCTAAACCATGCTAAGTGGAAAGGAGGTGGAATTTCACAGACAGTGAGGATGTTGGCTTAGAAGCAGCCACCATTTAAAAAGTGCGTAATAGCTTACTCATCGAGAGATTCTGCGCCGAAAATGATTGGCGATAAGCATGGTACCGAAGCTCTGGGTGTCACGTCCTGGGACGTGGCGCGGTAGAGGAGCATTCCCAACACGTTGAAGCGCGATGGCGACTGACCGTGGAGAGTTGGGAAGAGAGGATGCAGACATGAGTAACGATAAGCCGGGTGAAATCCCCGGCCGCCGTAAACCCAAGGTTTCCCGGGCTACGATTTTCGTCCCGGGGTTAGTCGGGACCTAAGGCAAGGCCGATAGGCGTAGCCGATGGACAGCTGGTTAATATTCCAGCACTTCCGAACCTTTAGCAGGGGGGACGCATGTGTGGAGACAAACAAGTGATTGAATTCCCAGGGGATGCTACGGCTGAACCGCATTGTCAAAACATGTGCCGAGAAAAGCCCCTGTGTATGCTAAGGAACCCGTACCGTAAACCGACACAGGTGGGTGGGTAGAATATACCAAGGCGTAAGAGTGAACCCTGGTTAAGGAACTCGGCAAATTGGCCTCGTAACTTCGGGAGAAGAGGTACCCAGATTTATCTGGGTCGCAGTGAAATGGCCCAACCGACTGTTTAGCAAAAACACAGCATTCTGCCAAGACGCAAGTCCAAGTATAGGATGTGACACGTGACCAATGCGGAAAGATTAAGGCAAGATGTTAGCCGTATTTATACTGGCGAAGCTTTGAACCCAAGTCCCCGTGAATGTCGGCCGTAACTATAACGGTCCTAAGGTAGCGAAATTCCTTGTCGGGTAAGTTCCGACCTGCACGAATCGTGAAACGAGTTGGGCGCTGTCTCAACCAGGTGCTCAGTGAAATTGTAATGGCGGTGAAGATGCCGCCTACCCGCAGAAGGACGGAAAGACCCTATAGACCTTAACTGTAAGCTGTCATTGGTTTTTCGATTTTCATGCTCAGCATAAGTGGGAGACTTCGAAGCCGTTCTTTAGGGAACGGTGGAGTCGCCAGTGAGATACCACCCTTGGGTGTTGGAAGATCTAACCTCGTGCCCTGAATCGGGCCGGGGAACAGTGTCAGCCGGTCAGTTTTACTGGGGCGGTATCCTCCTAAAGAGTAACGGAGGAGCGCGAAGGTGGGTTCAGCACGGTCGGTAACCGTGTGTCGAGTGCATAGGCATAAACCCGCCTAACTGTGAGACCTACAAGTCGAGCAGATACGAAAGTAGGCCTAAGTGATCCGGCGGTTGAATGTGGAATTGCCGTCGCTCAACGGATAAAAGGTACCTTAGGGATAACAGGCTGATTTCATCCAAGAGTTCATATCGACGATGAAGTTTGGCACCTCGATGTCGGCTCGTCGCATCCTGGGGCTGGAGAAGGTCCCAAGGGTCCGGCTGTTCGCCGGTTAAAGCGGCACGCGAGCTGGGTTCAGAACGTCGCGAGACAGTTCGGTCCTCTATCCTCTGTGGGCGTAGGAAAATTGAGGGGTTCGGTTCCTAGTACGAGAGGACCGGAATCGACGCACCTCTGGTGTACCAGTTGTTCCGTCAGGAGCATGGCTGGGTAGCTACGTGCGGACCTGATAAGCGCTGAAAGCATCTAAGCGCCAAGCAGTTCCCAAGATGAATTTTCCCTTAAGGATCGTCGAAGACTACGACGTCGATAGGCTGGAAGTGTAAGTGTAGTAATATATTCAGCTTACCAGTACTAATCATCCGACAGGCTTGAATCCTATTTCGGATTCGGATGTCTGAAAGTATCGCTGTCGAAGGACGGTGTGGCCCGATGAGGGCTTACGGACATCACGGTAACAGAAAAGCGAATATCTCCATATGGATGTCAGAGAGCGGGCAAGAAGGTAAAAGCTGAAAGGCTAAAAAGCTGAAAAGCTGAAATGGAAGAGTTCTTGTTTCAGCGTTTCAGATTTCAGATTTTCATCTTTTACGAAAAACAAACAGCTCAGTTCGTCAGAGTCCGGCCCCGAAAAATGCGGGGCCGCCCTCTGGTGACCAGAGCGCGGTGGAACCACCCGGTCCCATTCCGAACCCGGAAGTGAAACGCCGCAGCGCCGATGGTAGTGGGACGATAGGTCCTGTGAGAGTAGGTCGTCGCCAGGTATATGCCCTGTTCCAGTTAACACTGGAGCAGGCTCTTTTTGCCCGCGATGCGGATCTTTTGATAGGCGACTATCGATGAGTATGCTTTGCGTCGGGGCGGTAAGCAAAGAAAACGCTATCTGGCGTGGTTTTCCACAGTTTGCTCCATCCACTATAAGAGACTCCGGCGACAGTCGGCAACCCTCTCCCATGAAAGGAAAAGGACACACACCAAGACAGATTGTTGAAGAGCTGCGCTCCGCGTCCGAGAAACACGAAGAACTTGGGCCACGGATTGAGGATACGGGTTACGACCTGGTCGACATTGCCTGTCGGAAGGAGGGTTTTCCGATGCGTGACGATGAAAGTGTGGAGTTTGTCGGCGAGCTGGCGGCTGTGGATGGGTCAATGGAGCGGAGTGACATGGACAATATTGAACACAAAGAGCCCCGACGGAATGAGGCCGGTGGGGAGCATCAGACGGAGTTCGCGACAGACGGGCGGGACCACGCTCTGGCGTTTTTTACTGCCCGATGAAAAAATTGTCTGGATCAGTAGAAGTATGGAGATGGTGACTCCTGGCGCGGCTTTACCGAGGTTGGTGAATTTCCCAGGTATGTGGGCGAAGCGGCCAACGTGGTGCAGGCGGTGTTTTTTCCAACACTGTCCTGGACCCCGTATCGATCGCTGCGGATGGTGCCTCCGGTAAGCCGTGGTCTTAGGGTTCCTCGTCGCAGCCGAGGGAGTCTAGCAGGCAGTCCTCGTGCCGCGTCCGCCGTTCCAGTCGAAATAGCAGGTGCCTTTGGCGATGTCGCGGCTGGCCCAGGGACTGCCTTCGAGGGTGAAACTGTGGCCAGGAGGGACATTGGTGAACACGGAAAGCCCGTCGCGAGAGACTGCGATCTGCTGACGGCTGTTGAAGGACTTCCGCATCTACGCCGTCTGCCGGTCGCAGGAGTCGGGGGCGAGGAAGATTTTGAGGGAGCTGACGGTGAGGTTTAGCACGAGTGGTCTCCTTTCGCAGCTAGTTCCTTCGGAGGCGGCTGCGGCGACTCCTGGAATCGGCAAGCCGTATTCCTAAGTTTTTCACAAACAGTGAAGTGGTCATGAAGGGGTAAGACAGTGATCTGGAGTATTGCCTCTTTACCTCTCAAACGATCGAGATCGGAAGCACACGGAAAAGCATGGTGGGCAGGTCACCTGGCTTCCATTCGATCGGGATGGCGCAGGTGTGAGGTGTTTTCTCAGCGACGACTCGGGCTCCTCTCGGGAAACCGGCTTCAACCGTGAGTAGTCGAGGGTATTCTCCGAGCGGGCGCTTCATCAGCTTGGGGAAGAGTTTTGATCGAACGGGAAGGCTGAGGTGCTCGCGGGCCTGGAAGAATTCATTACCAACGCCCGGGGTGAAACTCACTACGAAGAGGCTGCCACGGAGTTCAGTGTGAAGGCCACCGCATTGCGTGTCACGGGACATCGGTTGAGGAAACGCTATCGGTCTCTTCTCAAGGCAGAGATGGGACGGACGATTTTCGAGACGGAACCGGCTTAGAACGAACTTGAGGAACTGAATGCCACGTTTTCATGAATTCACCGAATGATGTGACAGCGATAGGAATACTGCTTAGATTTCGGCATGCCCGAGAAGCAGAAGGATGAGGACCCCGACTTTGGAAAACCCAAGGAGTGGGCGGCCGGTGCGCCGGGGGTGGCGGCATCTCTGAAACATGTGTTGCGCGAGGCGGGACCGCTACGTGGTGGGAAGGCTTTGCTGAAGATGAATCAGCACGGCGGGTTCGATTGCCCGAGTTGCGCATGGCCTGATCCGGATGACAGGCGCTCGGTTGCGGAGTTCTGTGAAAACGGAGCGAAAGCCTTGGCTTCCGAGTCGACACGGAAACGGGCGGATCCGGACTTTTTCGCAAAACACTCGCTGTCGGAACTCGCCGCGCAGGACGATCTCTGGCACGACCGACAGGGCCGGGTCACCCATCCGATGCTGCTGAGGAAGGGCGGCACACACTATGAGGCGATCCCATGGAGCGAGGCCTTCGAGCTGATCGCGGAACGGCTTGGTGCGTTGGAGGAGCCGGACGAGGCCGTCTTCTATACTTCTGGTAGGGCTAGTAACGAAGCGGCGTTTCTCTACCAGCTTTTCGCGCGCAGTTTCGGCACGAACAATCTGCCGGACTGCTCGAACATGTGCCACGAGTCTTCGGGGCTGGGCATGAAACGCTCTGTCGGTGTGGGGAAAGGTACGGTCACGATGGATGATTTCCTGGAGTCGGAGACGATCCTTTGTGTCGGCCAGAATCCCGGCACCAATCATCCGCGTATGCTCACGACTCTCGCTGAGGCGGTTGATCGGGGTGCGGAAATTGTTTCGGTGAATCCTCTCAAGGAGGCGGGTCTGGTGGGCTTCGCCCACCCACAGACCGTCACGGGTATGCTCGGGTTGAGTTCTCCGCTGGCATCGCGTTTCGTGCGCGTACGGGTGAACGGAGACATGGCGCTTTTCCGCGGACTTGCGAAGATCATCATTGAAAACGATTTCGCGGATGAGGATTTCGTCGCCAGGCATACCTCGAACTACGGGGAATATCGTAGTGCGGTTCTCGGCACTTCGTGGGAGAGTATCACGAGCATGAGCGGAGTTCCACGGCGAGAGATCGCGGGGTTGGCGGAAACCGTGGTCCGCGGTGAGCGGAGGGTCATCACCTGCTGGGCCATGGGTCTGACCCAGCACCGGAACTCGGTTGCCACGATCCGCGAGGTCGTCAACGTCCACCTCTTGCTCGGTGCGATCGGCCGGCCCGGCGCGGGGCTCTGCCCGGTGCGGGGCCACAGCAATGTGCAGGGGGACCGGACGATGGGGATTTTCGAGCAGATGCCGGAGGATTTCCTAGCGGCGGTGGACGGTGAGTTCGGCATCACCTGTCCGCGCGAGCACGGTATGGATACGGTCGCCGCGATCCATGCGATGCACCAGGGGCGGGCGAAAGTATTCGTGGGCCTGGGAGGGAATTTCCTCCAGGCCTGTCCGGACACGGCCTACACGGCGGAGGCTTTGACGAAGTGTGACCTCACCTGCCACATTTCCACAAAGCTGAACCGTAGCCACCTTGTGACAGGTGAAACCGCGTTGATCCTCCCCTGCCTCGGCCGGAGTGAAGATGACAAGGGGCGTTTCGTAACCTGTGAGAACTCGATGGGGATCGTCCAGATGTCGCGGGGGAGACTGGCCCCCGCCTCGGATCATCTGAAAAGCGAGGTGGAGATCATCGCGGGGATCTCGGAGGCAGTCCTGGGTCTGGCGCATTGCGTCCCTTGGAAGAAATTTTCCGAAGACTACTCCTTGCTCCGTTCGCGGATCGAAAAAGTGGTACCGGGTTTCGAAAACTACGAAGCGCGAGCCCAGGAACCGGGCGGCTTCTACCTGCCGAACGCCGCGAAAGAGCGCATTTGGGAAACTCCGGAATCCCGCGCGGTTTTCGGAATCGATGCGATCACTGTCTTCCAGCCCCGAGAAGGTCGGCTTATCCTCCAGACACTCCGCAGCCACGACCAGTTCAACACGACGATCTACGGAAACAACGACCGCTACCGGGGTATCGCAAACGGGCGGCGCGTCGTAATGGTCAGCCCGGGAGATTTGGAGAAACGGGGAATCCCACCAGGTGCCAAGGTGGATATCACCAGTTTTTTCGAAGGGAAAACGAGAATCGCCGAGGCTTTCACCGCCATCCCCTACGAGATGCCCGCCGGTTGTGCGGCCGCATATTATCCCGAAGCGAACGTATTGGTCCCGGCTACGAGCCAGGCGGATGACTCAGGAACGCCGACCAGCAAGTCGGTGGAGATCGAGATCAATCTCTCCACGGTTGGTCCGGCCAGCTGAAAATGTTGTTGGAGATCGCTGTTTCGCGGTTACATTGTGCATTCAGAAAACCCTTATGAACCTTTTCCGCAGCGCTTTCCTCGCGGCGGCCATGGCGCAAGCCGTGTCTGCTGATGTCATCATCAACGAAATCGTAGCCACGAATTCGGACCGTCTTTTGGTTCGTGAAAGCGGAGAACCGCCAAGGGTCGGGAACTCGATTTCCTGGCACAAGTCTGCCTTCGATGATGCGCTGTGGAAGACCGGGCCCGGGCCGTTCGGATTCGGGAATGTCGGGGTGGTGCTCGGGACCAACGTCGCTTCGTCCGTGTTCTCGCGCACACCGAGCCTCTACCTTCGGAAAAAGTTTTCAGTGTCATCCGGGAATGCGGGGAGCGGCACGACCTTGCAACTCGCGATCCGTTACAACGACGGATTCATCGCGTATTTGAATGGAAAGGAAATCGCCCGGCGCAACATGGGGTTCCCGGGAATGTTCGCCTATCGGGATCAGACTTCGTTCAGCACATCCGGGAACGGACTCACCACCATCAACATCGGGGCGGCGAACCAGAATCTGGTTTCCGGGGAAAATACCCTCGCGATCCAGGTCCATAACAATGCGGTCACGGGGGGCGGCTCCGACTCGCTTCTTCTCGCGGCAGATCTGAAACTCCAGAGTGGTGCGGTGCTTTCCGACGGCGCGACCAACTGGCGTTATTTCGGTGGCAATGCGGAGCCTTCGGGAGGATTGATCGATCATGGCCTGCTCGCCCAGGATCTCGGCTCCTCGGTCCTGATCCCGTGGACGACGCGAGCTTTCAACGATAGCGCGTGGCAGACGGGGATCGGTCCCGTGGGGTTTGAGAGGTCGGATCCGCCGGACTACACCCTTGGGGTGAATCTGCAGGCGGAAATGTTCAATATCACCCCTTCGGTTTATATCAGGAGCGCGTTCACCGTTTCCCAAGCGGAGGCGGATTCGTCTTTTCCATTGAGTCTGAACGCTGATTACGACGACGGGTTGATCGTCTTCGTCAACGGCAAGGAGGTCTTGCGGAGGAACATGGGGACTTCTGATACCGTGGTTCCCCATGATGCGACAGCCACCGGTTTCCACAACGCGACGGGAGACAACGGGGTTGCGACCGCTGTCGATGAAACCGTCTCCCTGGGGGCTGCGAAAACCTTCCTCAAGCCCGGCGAAAACGTTCTCGCCATCCAGGTCCACAACTCGGCTGTGAACAGCTCGGACGTGATCGCAATGGTGACACTTTCCTCCACCGGATCATCGCCCCGGGCGCTCGTCTCCCCGAACGATGCGGTGCGGTATTTCGTAGGGACCGATGAACCGGCCACGCCTGCCGAGGAGGAGGATACCAGCCCCGGTGAGGAACCTTCCGACTCGGAGAACGATTGGATCGAGTTGCACAACAACGGAACCGTCGCCGTTTCACTGGATGGCTGGACTTTGAGCGATGATCCGGACGAACTTGGCATGTGGAGTTTCCCTGCGGGTGCGTCCATTCCGGCGAACGGATACTATATCGTGCTCGCGACCGACCTGAATCTGACACCAGCGGAAGACGGCACGACTTATCCGCATACGAATTTCAAGCTCTCCTCTGGAGGGGACCGTTTGTTTCTCACTGACGCGGGCGGCAATCCGGCCGATGCGATCGCCAACGATTATCCGGCCCAGAGCTGGCGTTTCTCCTACGGGAGGCAGACGGATGGAGGTTTCGGCTACTTGGGGCTGGCAACACCCGGCGGACCGAACGCAGGTCCGGCGCTGGATGTCTCACCAGCGGCACCTGCTTTCAGCATCCAGGGAGGATTTCATCCGGCGGCGGTGAGCGTAGCGCTTTCATCCACGACATCAGGCGCGGAAATCCGATATACGACAGACGGTAGCGATCCGACTGACGGAGTGGTCTACACGTCTCCCGTTTCCATCAGCTCGAACGGAATTCTTCGCGCGCGCTCGTTCGCAGCAGATTCCATCCCATCTGAGATCGTGACCCATACCTATTTGATCGGGGAAAACGCTTCCCGGCAGGGACTCGCGGCAATCTGTCTCGGCGGAGACGAGAGACTGACATTCTACGGACCCAACGCAAGCGGCGGTCCCTCCGACGGAGAGGGGATTTTCTCCATAAACGGAGGCCGCTACAGTGGTAACATATGGGAAGCCGACGGCGATTCCTCCGCCTTCCACTATCCCTCGCTGCGTGGTCGTGCGGGAGAAAAACCCGCGACGCTTGAATTCCTGCCCGTGGCGGGCGCGCCCCTTCGGAACGGGATCGGCCTTAGGATTTCCGGTAGCGGATTCTCGCGCCCCCGATACAGACTGAACAGCTCACCGGACGAAATTTTTCCTGCGACCGCGTCCACTCAGAAGCCGTCGTTCAATATGTATTTCCGCTCGGAATTCGGGGATCGGCCCATCGAATATCCGTTTTTCCCCGGGCATGGCGTGCAGAAATTTCAAGACATCCGCATCCGCGCCGGGAAAAATGATATCAGCAACCCGTTTATCAAAGACGAGATGCTTCGCCGGATCTTCATCAATACCGGACAGGAGGGCAGTTTCGGCTCATTCAACACGCTGTGGATCAATGGAGTTTACAAAGGATTCTACAACATGACCGAGCGCCTGCGTGAGGGCTTCATGCAGGAACATCATGGCGGAGAGGAACTCTGGGACGTGCAGCAGGTAAATGAATTCTCGGATGGTGATCCCGTTCATTGGAATGCGATGTGGGCCTATCTGAGATCCGCCGATCTCTCTTCCGTAGCTGGTTACGAGGGAGTGAAAGAGTATCTGGATGTGGACAACTATATCGACTACATCCTGGTGAATGCCTACGCGGCCATGTGGGATTGGCCGAATAACAACTGGGTCGCGGGCCGGGAGCGATCTTCGTTGGGGCGGTGGAGATTCTACATGTGGGATGCGGAGGGTGCCTTCGGCCAGAGTGGACGCAATACCACTTACAATACCTTCACTTCGGATCTGACGCTCTCCACGAGCGAGGCGAATACCACGTCCAACAAGTATATCCCGGCGCTCTACACGCTGTTGAAAAATTCCCCCGAATTCCGGCTGCGATTCGCGGACCGAGCGCAGAAACAACTCTTCAACGACGGGGCGTTGGTGAAATCCAACATGACCTCGATTTTCAACGAGCTGAAAAACGAGATCAACCCGATCATGCAGGACACCATCGGGCAGACGGTGAGCGAAGGATTTCATAATAGCTGGGTCGTGAGCGACTCGCGTCGCAACAATCTTTTCTCGCAGATGACCTCGCAAGGCACCTGGCCATCGACCCCGGCCCCGACTGCCAACCAGCATGGAGGGGGAATTTCAGCAGGATTCCAGATGGTTCTGAGCACTTCCGAATCGGGTGCGGAAATCTACTTTACCACGGATGGCAGCGATCCACGTGCTCCGGGCGGGGCGGTCGTAGGCGTGGAATACACCACGCCTGTAGCGATCAATGCCAGCACCCGAGTCCGCGCCCGCGTGCGTCCCACTTCGGGCAACTGGAGCCCGGAAATCGATCTCTCTTTCGCTGTCCCGTTCGCGCAACCGACATTCCTACCTACCGGGGACGGTGACTGGACGAGTGATGCGAACTGGTCATCTTCACCCGCACCTTACCCGAATGGCGATGCGCTCGCTGCGGCAATTCCCGGCGCGTTCTCCGATGAACGCAAGGTGGACCTGCGCGCACCCGTCACCATCGGTAGTCTCGTTTTCCAACAGGGTGACTCCGAGAATCGCACCCGGGTGAGAGACAGGAGTTCCGGTAACAGTCTGAGTTTTTCCGATTCCTCCGGAAACGCATCTGTCGTTGTGGAAGGAAACGGTGAGGGCTTCGCTGAATTCGAAGTGGAAGCAGGGGTGGTCCTGGCAAGCGATCTCACTCTCGATGTTCGCAACATTCTCGGTGATCCGGAACACGGCGCGCTCCGGCTCCGGGAGCAATGGAGCGGCGCTGGCGGTCTTGTGAAAACAGGGCCCGGTATTGCCAGCATGACAGGGGAGGGGAAGATTTATTCCGGCCCTACGACCATCACCCAAGGGGTCTTGAATGTTTCCGAACCCGCTTCTCCGGTCAACTCGCCCTCGATTTCCGTGATGCCCGGCGGGCAGCTCCGCCTGAGCTCGGGGACCGATCCTGGCGAAGCAGCCCGTGCCTATTCTTTCGGAGGACCGATTACCATCCGGGGCAACGGAAGGGGGCCGGAAATCGCGGATGGTCAGAACCAGGGAAAGGCGGGAGCTATCCGTTACGAAGTTCCCGGGACAACGAATCGGGCCTCCGTTTCCGCACCGGTTGTTCTCAGCGGTCCGGCAGATATCCACGTCGCGAACGCCGGGAACGTGCTTGAATTTTCCGGCCCGGTCACTGGAAATTTCGCCCTCTCGAAAACCGGAGGCGGCACGATGAAGCTCAGCGGTGACAACAGCGCGAGGACCTTCCCGACGCTCGTGGAAAACGGATCCCTCGAGATCAGCGGTGTCAACGGATACCCGGTTTTCCTCTCGCCGACCGGAATCCTCCGGGGACATGGCGTGGTGGGACCCGTCAGCGGAGAAGGTCGGATTCTCATCCCGTCAACCCGGCTCGACGCCCCGTCGTCCACCGCATCCTCCTATTCCCTGATCTTCGGGAAAACAGGATTGCCACTTCCATCGATTCCCGATGCCAGCGGTAATTCCGCGTTTTTCGTAGATTCCGCGCCCACCGGTATTCTTTCGATCGATCTCTACCTCACCGATGTTTCCCCGGCGAACGGAGCCATCTACCAGGGCGGTATCATTACTCCCGTATCCGCCGACCTCGGCAGCGCGATCCGCGATGCGAACATCTCTGTCTTCGTCCCTGACGCGGGCGGAAGCATCGATTTCGAGGGAAGCAAGTGGTCGCCACTCGCCTCCTGGACTCTCACCAGCTCCGCAACCACCCTGCCGCCCGGCTCGCCGTGGTCGATGGGTCGCGTGCTGGAGTTGCGCATCGGAAACGGGCCGCCGGTCGATTTCAACCAGTGGCGTGACGCACAGTTCACCGATCCCGGAGATCTCGGGAACCCTCTTGTTTCCGGGCCATTCGCGAAACCCTTCGGCGATGGCGTTACGAATCTGATGCGCTACGCCATGAGTGTGCCGCCCGGAGCGGATGCTTCGTCCTACCTGCCCGTGCATGCTTCCTCAGGAGAAAACCACGGACTTAGCTTTCCGTTCGAAAGCGGCAGGGACGACATCAACGTCGTCGTCGAGGTGACGGATAATCTGCTTGATTGGAGTGGAGCCGACGCGCTGTTCGATTCCGCGATCGACTTCCCGCCACCCGCAGCCGACGGACGTATCACCATCCTCGATTCCGGTCCGGTCGTGGACAAACGTTTTTACCGGGTAAGAGTTTCTCAAAAATAAATCGAGGTTTTCGAACTCTTATGCACCGCCTTTCCATCGGAAGCGGAGGCGGCATTCTTGGTTGATGCGAACACCCGATTGCCGTTTGCTGTGCATCAGCCATATCAACCTCAGGATTGACAGGTATCCAACAGAACTACGGAAATGACTAAACAAATCACATTGAGTATCGCCGCGATTTTCGCGCTGCACGGCGGATTGCCGGCGGAAGAAGGGTTCAAACCGATTTTCAACGGTGAAGACCTGAGCGGTTGGAAGTCCATTCAGAAACAGAATGGTGAGGCGTCCGGTGGATTCGGTGTGGATAAGGACGAGAAGGCGATCCACACCTACATTGCCCCAGCGGCAGGGAGCAAACAGGATATCGACTGTCTGTATTCCGAGAACGAATATAGCAGTTATGTTCTGAAGCTCGAATACAAGTGGCTGGAAAAACGATTCGCGCCACGAATCGAACATGATCGGGATGGAGGGCTGCTTTTCCATCTGCACGGAGATCTCGAAACCATCTGGCCGAAAAGCGTGGAGATGCAGTTTGGCGAATCCGAGGTGACGAAGGTCAAGGACCGCTACGTTACCGGCGACCTGTGGGTTATCGGAGAAGATGTCGAGGTGATGAACGAGCGGAACGAAAACGAATTTTACGAGCCGGGTGCTGATCCGGTGGCCGTCGGAAAGGACAAACCTTACGACAAGTCATTCATTCCTGTCGGCAACGAGAAGCCGCACGGTGAGTGGAACCAAGTCACGCTAACAGTCCGCGGCTCGGCTGAAGCGATTTTCGAGATCAATGGCAAGATAGTGAATCGCGTCACCGATATGACTCGCGAGGTTGATGGGAGCAGGGTGCCGCTTGAGAAAGGGCGTATCGGACTCCAGGCGGAATTTGCCGAAATGATGTATCGGAACATCCGCATCAAAGAGTTGGCCACTCCGGCGGAGTAGGACTCCACTCGAGCCGAACCGTTCAGGAATGCGCGGTTTCCTTCTCGGGAAGCGGTTTCCCGCTGGGATACCTCCACCAGACCCAGCCTTTTCCCAACAGAGTCCTGATTTCCTCCGCTGCGATGTAAGCGCAGGGGATGAGAAACAGTGTGATGGCGGTTGCGAAAAGAATGCCGAAGGCGAGCGATACCGCCATCGGAATGAGAAATTGCGCTTGGAGCGAACGGTCGAAAATCAGTGGCATCAGTCCCGCGAAGGTAGTGGCGGATGTCAGGAAGATGGGGCGGAAGCGACGGGTTCCCGACTGGATGACGGATTCGAACAGATCATCCCCGGCGCGTTTCTTCTGATTGATGAAATCCACCATCACAAGAGAATCGTTCACCACCACACCGGCCAGGGCGAGGATGCCGAAGATCGATAGATACGAGGGAGTGATGTCCATGATCACGTGGCCGAACAACGCGCCGATCGCTCCGAACGGCACGGCCAGCATCACGAAAACCGGCTGATAGAGCGAGCGGAAGGGAATGGCGAGCAGTGCGTAGAGCGTGAAAAACAAAGCCAAGCCGCCGTAGATCGAGCGCTTTTTCGTGTCCTCGTGGTCGGCGACGTAGCCGGTGTAACGCCAGGAGAGGTCACGGTGGGTGTTGAGGATCCGATCGATCTCACCGGCGAGATTTTTCGAAATCGCGACGACATCGATGGTTTCGTCCACCGGTTTCGCCGAGATTTCCACAACCTGGGAGCCGTCGATCCGTTCGATCCGCGAACGTGCTTTCACATAGGTGGCGGTTGCGACGGTGTGGAACGGTGCCTGGCCGCCGGAGGGCGTGCGGATTCGCATCTGATCGAGAGTGGCGAGGGACTGCCGTTGAGCCAGTGGCAGGCGGATCATGACTCGGATATCATCGCGCTCCCGCTGCACCCGCTGCGCCTGCTCTCCGAAAAACGCCGCCCGCACCTGACGGGAGAGCGCCGCCTGAGTGAGCCCGAGCGCTTCGCCTTCCGGGCGGATCGTGATGAGAAGCTCATCGGCCGTACCGCCGGAGTTGCTCCACGCGCTCTCGATTCCTTCGTAGGATTCCAGCATGTCCTCGATCTCGCGGACGACGAGATCCTTGTCCTCGGAATCACGCCCACGAATTTCCAACGAGAGGGATTCGAGGTTGTCATTGCCACTCATGCCCCGGCCCCGGTCGCCCGAGATCCAGAAGCTCTGCACGTCGGGCATCTCTCCGATCAGCTCGGTCCAGCGGGCGGCGATCTCGGAATTTTTCGGTCCGGGCACGGACCGTTTTCCCGGATCGGTCACACCGATGACTACGAAACCCTGGCGAGGATCGACCCCGTCGCTCCCGGACCACCCGCCGGAGGACGTGAGGGTATCTGTGATCAGGGATTCACCGGTAGCGGGATCCGTGAATTCTTGTTTGATCTGATCCAAGGCGGCGGCGACCTGCCTCGTCCGGATCTCGGTCTGCTCCAGTCTCGTATCGGTAGGCATGCGGACCATGGCTACGATGCGATTCCTATCGATGGACGGCATGTTCACGAAGCCCATTTTCCCGGAAGAAAAATACCCGACGGAAGCCATTCCGGCGGCGAGAAAGAGCGAGAGGGTAATATAACGGTGGGTGGTGGCGATGCGCAGAGCCGGGCAATAGACCTTATCCACGAAAGTTTCCAGGCTGTCAGCGATACGTTTTTGAAAGCGCTCGGCGCCATTGAGTTTCTTGCGGTGGACCTTGACGTGTTTCAGGTGGCAGGGCAGCGCGAATTTCGACTCGATCAGGGAAAATACGAGCACGGCTGCGACGATGGGCGGAATCTGTTTCGCGAAGGCCCCGTAGAACCCCTCGAAAAACATCAGCGGCACGAAAGCGACGATGGTGGTGATGACCCCGAATGTGACGGGAGTGGCCACTTCGACGGTGCCCTCCGTGGCCGCTTCCAGCGGATCCATGCCCTCCTTGAGTTTGATATAAACGTTCTCAGCGGTGACAATTGCATCGTCCACCACCAGGCCGATGACGATGATGAACCCGAAAATGGACATCACGTTCGCTGTGAGGCCGACGTAGGGCATGACGATGAATCCGCCGGCGAACGCGACCGGAATCCCGAGTGTGACCCAGAAGGCAAGCATGGGGCGGAGGAATAGTCCGAGCACTACGAGCACGAGCACGCCGCCTTGCAACATGGATGTCATCAAGGTGCCGAGCCTGCCCTCAAGCTCTTCCGACGAATCGTCCCAGACCGACAGGGAAATACCCTCCGGGAACTGCTGTTCCGAGGCAGCGACATATTTTTTCACCTTCGAGGCGATTTCCAAGGCGTTCTCATTTCCCAGCCGCAGCACCTCCACCAGCAGGCAAGGTTCGCCGTTGAAACGCATGATCTTTTTGTTCTCCTCGGAGCCATCGCTGACTTTCGCGACAGTGGAGAGTGTTACCTCGGAACCCTTGCTGTTGCTGATGACGATTTTTTCGAAATCCGCCTGGGTGTATGCCTGTCCTTTCGAGCGGATGGTGAGCCTGCCCTCGTCCGTCTGGATGCGCCCTGCTGGCAGGTCGATGGAGGATTTCCGGATGGCATCACCCAGGTCGGCGAAGGTAAGACCGTAGGCCCGCAGTTGCAGGGGATCCGCTTCCACTGAGATTTCCAGGGGCGAGGCACCTAGCACGGTTGCCTGGGAAATGCCGTTCATCGCTATCAGATCATCGCGGACGGTGCGCGCGGCGTGCAGCAAATCCGCCTCGTCCATATCACCCTGGATGGCGATCTTGATCACATCGAACCACTGGCTGCTGTCCGGGATCGATACCCTCGGAGGATCGACTTCATCGGGAAAGCTGTTGATGCGGTCCACCCGCGTTTTCACCTCCTCCAGCAGTGATCTGAGATTTCGCTTCGATTCGGAGTAAACCACCACCCGCGCGTTTCCGTCATCGGCTCTCGATTCGACTGTTTTTACCCCGGAAAGCCCTTCCAACGCTGCCTCGATCGGAAGGACAACTGCCTTTTCCACGTCTGCCGGACTCGCTCCCCGGTAGTTCACGGAGATAAAGATCTGCTCCGGCTGATAGGCTGGCTGCACCTCGAGCGCGACTTTTTCAACAGCCGACCAGATGCCCCATGCGAGAATACCGAAAAGCAGGAAATTGGCGGCGATATCGTTTTTGGCGAACCAGCGGATCATGGGTTGGGACTTTGGGGCGAATCTCTAGTATGCGTTTCGGCGCGGGCCGATGTAGTCCACAAAGGTCACTTCGTCTATTTCGATGAGCGTGACTTTCATAACGGAGCGGAAATACCTTACGCGGAGCCGGTGCCAGTTCTTGCGATCCCCTTTCATCTTACGAATATCCGGATGATCCTCGATTTTTGTGAGGGAAGCGACTTCCTCTAGGGCCTAAGGCAATTGCTCCTGCCTCCCGTGCGACACGCGTTCCATATATTTCGTAGCGCGGCGGCATCAGTCCAGGGCATGAAAAGCCCGCTTCAAGCATGCGGTCCCGACCGGTATAAATCCTCGTCTTCCAGCCAACCGAGGTCCCGGAGGAAGGCTTCGGATTTCCGAAGGGTGTCGGCTTTTTCCGGGCCGCTGTTGAAGAAGCCGTGGGCGGAACCTTCGTAGAGATAAAGATCGCAGCGGACTCCGGCGGCTTCCATGTTTTTTTGAAAACTCTTCATGGTGGCCACCGGGATGAGCTTGTCGGCGGTTCCGAGAAAGACAATGGCGGGTGGCGCGTCTCTGGTGACATTGTGGGCGGGGGAGAATTCCTTGGTTTTTCCGCCGACCCGGTCGCTGCCCCACTCGCCCTCGCCGTTGTCCAGCACAGGGTTGAAAAGCAGAAGGGCGGCGGGCTTTGACGAGATTTCCAGATCATCCGCAGGATCGTCCGTTCCCTCGACCAGCGCGGTGAAGGCGGCGAGGTGGCCGCCGGCGGAGCCACCTGCGGCGGCGATTTTTTTGGGATCGATTCCCAGTTCCGCGGCGTGGGAGCGGACGTAGCGCATGGCGGATTTCGCATCGCGGCAGGGGAAAACGGGAGGTCCGGGGACGCCCTTGATGAGGCGGTATTCCGGGAGCACGCAGACGAAGCCGAGTTTCGCGAAATGCTTGGCCTGGTCCCTGAACTGGCCGGGGTTTCCACCTGTCCACCCGCCTCCGTGAAACCAGACGATGGCCGGGCGGGAATCGCTGGCTTTCCAGTCGGTTGGTTTCACCAGGTAGAGTTCCAGATCAGTTTTCCCGGTATTCTTGAAAACGACGGCTTCGCCGAGATCCTGGATGGGGGCGGCGCGGAGGAGGGGGGCGAGGAGGAGTAGGAGAAAGACTTTCATAGGAAGGAGCACGTGCTTGAGGCCGGCATCTCGCTGTCGACAGCACCGGGGAAAAACACTCGCCAACGGATATCCAAGCGGATAACAGATGAGCAATGAAACCCAAAATCCGGCTTGTTGCTGTTTTCCTGATGGGAATGGCGGGTGGACTGGCGGTCGCATGGAGCTTTCTTGGCGAAGGGGAACCTGCGAAGGGGAAGGAAGCAATCGTGAAAGAGCGGGACCTGAAGATGGACCGTTCCATCCCGTTTCGGAACGGCGACCGGAGCGCGGTAAAGCCGGTTCCGGAGTCCACGGAACCATTGGCTCCCTCCAGGATTGACGGCATGAGGGCGGAGATCGCCGCGCTTTCCGATGAGGAGTTCGGGAAACAGATGTCCTCCGCGTGGAGTACGAAACTGGGCGCTACCCCCGAGGGTCTCATGCGGAAAGCGCTTTTTCTCGCTGCCTGCGATGGCGACAGGGCGATCGAATTCTACGCGGCTTACAAGGACCGGAAGGGAATGTCCCTGACCAACGAGGGTGGCCAGGAGCTGCGCGCGGTGATGACACAACTCGGGAGAACCGATGGCAAAGGATTCATGGAGAAACTCCTGGCGGAAAGCCCCGAAGGCACATGGGATATGGACTCCCTGATGCACGGTTGGGCGGCGACGAATCTGGACGAAGCGGTGGAGTGGATGAACTCGCTGCCGGAGGACTCGCCGGTATTCAGCAAGGTAGTCAAGGGTCTGGTGTGGAGCCTGGGCGAGGTTTCTCCTGAGGCGGCCATGTCTGTTTTCAGCAATCTCGCGCCGGAGGAACGGGACGCCAAGACCTACCGGTCCCTCAGCAGCTCGGTCGTGCAAAATCAGGGAATCGCCGCCCTTGGAAATCTTGCCGCACTAGCACCGGATAAAGCGGAGCAGGACAGGATCTTCATGCACGGGATGGAATACGCGAACTACAAACCCTCCCGCACCTTCGTGAAGGACATGGCTCCCTTTCTCGAAACTTATCCGCAGGTGACAGGAAATTTCTCTGAACGGGCGCGGAAATGGATCTCTGTGGAGCCGGTGGAGGTGCTCCTTTGGTTGGACGAGAACGCGAAATCCGGTGCCTCCGCCTCCGCCCTCGGACTCGTCGCGGCCGAGCTCAACCGCGCCGGTCACCAGGCGGAGTTGGAAAAATGGCTCGCGGAAAATCCCGATGCCTCCGGAGCCGCCGCCGTCCGCGGGGGAGGCCAATAAGGAGAAGCGTGCTTCCAGCCGCTGGCAGAGGACTGGGCGAACCATTAGGGATTATTCGCTCAGCGCTCAGAGGAGGGACGCGCGCTTCTTCTGGTTCACTGTCCTGATGCCTTGACTGACGGCCTTGGTTCGGCTGCATTCTGGATTCGTGCGAAAGGTCTTTTTCATCGCTCCGTGTCTCGCTGTCGTCATCGGCTCCTGGATGATCGCAAGCCGGATGAGCGCCCTCACCGCGTTGGATGAGGAAATGGCGGATCTCAGCAAGCGGCTTGCGGAAGCGAGGCAATCGGAGGTTTGGGAGCCGATGCCAAGCGCCAAACCGGTGCCCCCGGACACCGAAGCCATCGACTGGAAGGAGGTCGTCGCGGATCTGACGGCAAGGCGCGAGCGTGGCGAGTCATGGGATTCCGAGAAAATGAGCATGCTCCGGCAGCGCACTAACAACTTCGACACGGACGGGATTCTTGCTGCTTTGGATCTGATCGACACCCTTGCCCCGGCGGAGAGCGAGCGGCAGGCGCTTGAGTTCATGCTTGTCGAAAAGCTCATAATCCGTTCTCCGGACCGGGTCATGGAGCGCTTCGCGGAGCGGGTGGGCGACGAGAAGGACAGCCTGGACACTCATTTCTCCTTGGCCTTCGAGAACTGGATCTCGAAGGATCCGGAGGCAGCGGTCGCATGGTTCGATCGCAAAATTTCTGAAGGAAATTTCGACAGCAAATTGCTGGTGGGGACCAGCCGCACCCGCGCCGAGTTCGAGGCACTGGTGATTCCGTCCCTGGTTTCCGAGAACTTCGCGGCAGCGGAAAAGCGTCTCGACGGGCTTTCTCAGAATCAGAAGTGGCAGATCTTCCTCAGATGCCAGTTCCAACACCCCGATGCTGCCAAAGAAGCCGCCTTCGCAAGTCTGGTGCGGAGCCAGAGTGAAGGGGAGATGGGTAGGAAAGTTCTGGGGATCCGTGCGGACTCAGCCGTCACGAGCGGTGATTTCTCCAGCACGGAGGCATACCTGGACGCGATCTCCGCCACTCCGGAAGAGAGGAAAAGCGTGGCCGACGAAGCGGCGGAAAAGGAGGCCCGGAAAAACCGTAGATGAAATCCCCATGAGAAACTCTATCCTGATCTCCCTGCTCATTCTCGCCGTGGCCGGGCTTTTCACGTGGAGGCTTCAGGAAAAAATTTCCACGGTGAGGGCAAGCAAGGCAGCTCTCGTTTCCAAAGCGCTCGCGGCAGGCATCCCGCTTGGGAAAAACGACAGTGCTCGTTCCACGAGACCGCCCCGCGTGGATAAAGACGCGGAAGCGAAAGCGCTCGCCGCGGATTTCATCGCGTTTATCAAGGAGATGAAGCTCACCGAATACGACGGCGGCGATACCGATCATGAAATGCAGGACAGGTTGGGTCGGTTGACGGCCCGGATATTGAGCCTCAATGCCAAGCAGCTTGAAACGTTCATCGTCGAGACCGATGCCTGCGAGGAGAGTAAGGAGTCGTTTTTCACCGTGCAGGTATCTCTCGCGCTTTCCGATCTAGCCCAAAACGAACCGGAGGCGACCCTTACGATTTTGACGCGGCACCCGCGGTACGGTGAATCGGAAATGGGGGGCTGGGCGGTTTCCACCGCAGTCTGCAAGATCGCGGAGAGAGATCCGGCAGCGGCGCTGGACTGGATGCGTGTAAGCGCGCGCGAACATCCTGGTTTGATCGCCAGAGGGGTGAAAGGTAGTTTCGTGTGTGTCGTTGCTGCAAAGGATCTGCGGACGGCGTTCAAGTATTTCGATGAGTTCCGACCCGAGGATCCGGCCACGACCCTGAATCATCTCGCGCAGGGAGCCACAACTCCGGAGAAGCGCTCCGAGTTCGTCGCTCTTCTCCGGGAAAGGACGGAGACCATGCCGGAGGGGGATGTGAGGGAGGAGTCGGTGCGCTCGGCCTGGTTTGGCCTGGTCAACGGCTTGTCACGGGAAGGATTCACCGATGCCTCCCGATGGTTGAGGGAAAACAGTGTCACCGCCGGGGAGATAGGCCCCCTGATGCCGTTCATGGTCTTCAAGGCGAGGACTTCGGAGAAAGGGGATTGGATCCAGTGGATGGGAGAAAATCTAACAGTCAAGGATCGGAGCCGGGAGATTGTGGCGGCCATGAGCCAGTGGACGCAGAACGACTACCGGGCCGCGGGGGAATGGTTGGCGGAATCGCCGGACGGCCCGGCCAAGGAGTCTTCCGTTTCCGCCTACGCCACGACCGTAGCCAGAAGCGATCCCGCCACAGCCACCCGGTGGGCGCTGACCCTGCCCGAGGGCGACAGGCGCACGGCGACGATGAAAGGGATTTACAAAAACTGGCCGAAGGCAACCGCTGCGGACATCGCCGACCGCGAGACTTTCCGCACCACGTATCAGAAATCTTGGGAAGTTGAACAATAGGTTGAAGCGCGGGTCCCGCAGCGAGGGAGCAACAGGAGATTGCGGAGGGCCACTTGCTTCCGCTGACCTGTCAGAGAACTTCTGAAAGAGATACAATTCCTCCGATGAAGGCGAGGACTGGGCCTCCGAATCCGAGAAGGCAGTTTGAAACGAAGATCCAACGAGGGATGTCATTCCGCTGCTTTCCCATGAACTTGAAGGAAAGTGCGAGGGCCGCCATAACGCTGAAGTAGATAAGATAGGTGACGGGGAACCAGTATTGAAAAACCTCTGGGCGAGGAATCGTTACTGCGGTGATTCCCAGGAACGCTGAAGAAACCAAGAACAACGGCAACGGCCACGCGTATTTCAGCGTGTGGGTCCTGCTTTCCTCATTGGCGTTCATTCGCGGTTCCTTCTTCAGTTCGCGGTGCCGAATTTCCGGGTGGGGACCGCAGGTTCCTCCTTGGATTTTTTCGGAAGGCAGAGCAGGGCTTCGCTGATGAGGAAAAACAGGACGGCGATCAGGAAAGTCCGCCACATGTCGGTGGAGAGGGAGGGGTCGGAGGCTTGTCCGGTCTGGTCCAGAAGGCGGTAGCCGGTGCCTTCGAGCATGGCGTCGAGGTTTTCAGTCGAGGCGATTTCCGGATCGTCTTCGATGAGCGGGCGGTTGACGGCGGTGAGGCGGTTGCCGAGGCGGAAGACGCCGGCCTCGTACGGGGAATCGCCACCCGGGTGGCTGTCGACGCGGACACGGGATTCTCCGGCCGTGAGGGTCGCTTCTTCCGATCCGATCTCGGTGAGGTAGGAGGAATCGAAACGGCCCGAGCCAATCGCCAGAATGCGCTGGGTGGCGGGAAGCAGGACATCGGCATCACCCAGATTGGACCAGGTGTAGTCCGGCGTGCTGCCCATGAACCAAAGGGTGCCTCGATCTACGATTTTCCTAGTAATAAAAGCCTCGCTGTCTTCCCAACGGGCCAGGACAGCGGCATCTCCCTCGGGGATGGCGCGTTTGATGGCGCGCAGCCGTTCGGCAGGGATAGGGCTGCCATCGATGCCGTCGCGTAGAGGCCCGTCGGATTTGTTCCAGTCCTGGAGGATGAAAAATTTTCCGGTTTCGGCGAGACTGACGGGTTCCCATTTCATGCCCAGGAAATCACCGGTCGATTCTCCGGCGGACGGAAACGCGACGACCTGGCCTCCTTGGGAGAGAAAATTTTCCAATGAATCCGCGTTTTCGCCCGAAGGCAGGGGAGCTGCCCATAGAATCATGGAGAAATCCGACAGTCGGGCGGTGGAGAACTGGGTGGGATCGATGCGTTCCGCGGTTTGCTTTTCAAAACCCGGAGGGGCGGCGGCGAGGGCGAGATATTCGGCAGCCTCGCCGAGCGGAGCGACTACCAGTGTTTTCACGGGACGGGCGGGGCCATACGCGAAGAAAACAGCATTGTCGCGAGGGTTGCCATCGGCGGGAATCGACATCCAGCCATGGCCGGTTTCCTCCGCTTCCGGGAGAGGGATGCGCTTCTGAAAACGCAGGGACTGGGCGGGGAGGCTGACGGATTCGGTCGCGGTGGCTCCAATGACGCTTGTGGTGATGGGCAGGGAAAGAGTGCCGCGGCTGTTTTCCGAGCGGGCGAGCTCCAGATCGAGGATCAGCCCATCCGCCATGCGGCGGGTGCCGAGAAGGCGGAAGGCGACGTTCGGCGCGGACTCCCCGGTGAGGGAAAGCACCCGGACGGAGGGTTTTTGTGAAAGTGCGGCGAGGCTGGCGCGGACGGCGGACCAGCGCTCGTCATCGGGTCTCCAGTTGGATGCCTGGAGATCGGAGGCCAGCCAGACCTCGGAGCGACCAGTGGAGCCGGCGAGCACCTCGGCGGCGGTGGTCATCAGGGCCGGAAGGTCGGCGGCGGAATCGGTGGCGGCGGTGGAGGAAATGTCCGCAAGCACATCCGGCGAAGGGATTTCCTGGGGTTTCCCGGAGGCGCTGTCGATCAGGACGAGTCGGGGATTCCCCAGATCCGCCATCGCGTCGCGGACTTTCTGGAGGACCAGCTCGCGTTTCGCCGCCTGGCCGTCGCCGGAACGGAGTTCCATCGAGGCGCTGCGGTCGAGCACAAGAACCACGGTATCAATCGTTCCCGCACCCCAGCCGAGCAGGCCGGAGACGACCGGCCGGGCGGCGGCAAACGCGAGAGCCGCGATGCCCAGCGCGCGGCAGGTGAGGATGAGGATGTGCCGGAGTTTTTTCTTCCCCCGGGACTCCCGCGTGGCTTTGAGAAGGAACTGCATCGCCGCCCACTGCACCGTCTTGTGCCGGCGCTTGTTGAGCAGATGGATGATGACCGGCACGCTCGCGGCGGCGAGGAACCAGAGGAGGAGGGGCGATAGGAAGGTCATTAGTGCTTCGCTTTCGGGATGCGGGAAGTGAGGAACTCGCGGAGCAGGGGCTCGAGCGGAGTGTCGGTGGTGACGAGTTGGTAGTCGGCGGCGGCGTCGTGGGCTTTTTCGCGTACGTTTTTCAGGAAATCCTTTAGAGCGGTCTGGTATTCGTCGGCGATGAGGTTTGGCTCGGCGACGATGGCGGTGCCGTCCTCGAGATCGACGAAGCGGTGCGGCCGGTCGAACTCGAAACCGATTTCCTGGGGATCCATGAGATGGAAGAGGGAAATGTCGTGCTTGCGGTAGCGGAGGTGCTGGAGAGCTTCGGAGAGTTCCTCTGTTTCGGTGAAAAAATCGGAGAGGATGACGACAAAGGCGCGCTGGCCGATTTTTTCCGCGATGGTGTGGAGGGCGGGGATGAGGCCGGTTTCACCGGATGGTTCGACGTTCTCGATGGTGGTGAAAAAACGTTCGAGATGCGCGGCGCGGCGGGAGGGCGGGACTTCGAGGTGGAGTTTGTCGGTGCAGATGGAGAGGCCGGCGGAATCGCCCTGGTTGACGAGGAGATAGGCGAGCGACGCGGCGATTTTCCGGGCATATTCGATTTTCGGTTCCTGGCCGGGGCTGTGGAAATTCATCGAGCCGGAGGCATCGATGACGAAGTAGGCGCGCAGGTTCGTGTCCGCCTCGAATTCCTTGATATAGAAACGATCGGAGCGGGCGAAGGCTTTCCAATCAAGGCGGCGGGTATCGTCTCCGGGGACGTATTTCCTATACTCGGCGAACTCCACGGACGAGCCGCGGTGGGGGGAGCGATGTTTGCCCGCCACGTTTCCCATCATGGGAACGCGCGATTCGATGGGCAGGGAACCGAGACGGGAAAGTAGCTCGCTGTCGATGAAGGTGTGGGCGCTCATAGGGTGAAACTCTGGATTCTACGCGATGAATCTCAAGGATTTGATTCTTTGCTCAGCGGATGTGAAACCCTCCGACTTTGCCTTCCTTCGGTACTGAGGGTGGCCAGAGCGTCGTCGCCTCCGTCGTTGAAACGTAGACGCCACAGCGTGACGGTGTAGCCCGCCTGTTTCAGTCGGCCCAGATAGGTGGTTTCAAAACCTTTTTCGAGACGGGGACTGAGCTGGGCCGAAACGGCGGCGAGTTGTTCTTTGGTCAGTGCCACGAAGGCCGGTTCGCCATCGGTCGTGAATTTCTCGAGATCGTTTGTTTTGATCGCATCGATGATCCGGTCGGCAGCGACCAGGTCTTTCGGCGGTGGTTCTGCAGCTGACGCCACAGAACAGCCACAGAACGCGGCGATACTCAGGATGATAAGTGTTTTCATGGGGTGAAGTTGCTGTTTTCGGTTAGAGAGAATTCTGATTAGGAGGCGGGATCTCTTCATGGCGCTCAAACCTTTCCTTTAACCTTTGTTCAGATTCTGAAATAGCCAAAAACACCACAACCAGTATTCCGCAGTAGAGGATAAACTCATTCGAGCCATAGCTGAACGCGATGACTCCGTAGCAGACACCGACAAAAGTAGACGCTTTCGGTTTCAATCGTTTCCAGGCAGAATAACTACCTTTTCCAGATTCCTCGGGAGTTCCGAGTACTTCGTGGTGGTTTCCGTGGTCGGACATTTTGGTGAGACTGGATATCTTAATCTTCCTGCATTTCCGAAATCAGCTTTTGAATGATCTTCTTGGAGGTCATGCCCTGGGACTCGGCGGCGAAGTTGGTGATGACGCGGTGGTTGAGGACGGCGGGGGCGACGGCTTCGAGGTCTTCGAGAGAGGCCATGTAGTTGCCGCGCAGGGCGGCGCGGGCTTTGGCTCCGAGGATGAGGTATTGCACGGCGCGCGGGCCGGCTCCCCAGCCGACTGTGTCCTTGATCCACTGCGGGGACTCGGGTTGGGCGGGGCGGGTCTTGCGGACGATTTCCACCGCGTAATCGTAGAGATGGTCGGGGACGGGGACGCGGCGGACCAGATGCTGGAAGGCGATGATCCGCTCTCCGTCGATGAGCTTGGAAAGGGCGTGCTTGGCGGCCCCGGTGGTCTCGCGGGCGATGCGTTTCTCCTCCTCGGCGGAGGGATATTCCACCTCGATGAGGAACATGAAGCGGTCGAGCTGGGCCTCGGGCAGGGGATAGGTGCCTTCCTGTTCGATGGGGTTCTGGGTGGCCAGGACGAAGAATGGCGGCTCGAGCGCATAGGTCCGGCCGAGCACGGTGACCTTGTGCTCGCCCATCGCCTCAAGCATGGCGGACTGGGTCTTGGCGGGGGCGCGGTTGATCTCGTCGGCGAGCACGAGGTTGGCGAAGACCGGGCCTTTCACGAACTCGAACTCGCGTTTCCCGCCGACTCCGGACTCCTGGATGATGTCCGTGCCGGTGATGTCGGCGGGCATCAGATCCGGGGTGAACTGGATACGGTTGAATGACAGATCGAAGGTCTGGGCCACGGACGAAACCAGGAGCGTTTTCGCGAGGCCGGGCACACCCATCAGCAAGGCGTGGCCGCGTGCGAAGAGGCAGATGGCGAGTTTTTCAATGACCTCGTCCTGACCAACGATGGTTTTGGCGAGTTCGGCTTTGAATGCGGCGAAAGTTTTTCCAAGCTCATCAATGGCGGCGACATCGTCGGGCGGGAGCTGAAATTCCGAGTTCTCCTCAATGGTTTCCTCAATGTCTTCGACAGCAGTTTCGGCGGGAATTTCTTCGGGTGAAGTGGCGTGGGTGTCCATGGATCTTATGTGTTCTTGCGAAGCTACGGTGCGGCGGTCCTTTGTCGAGGCGTGATGCGGGCGAGAGAGCATATCTGTGGAAAAGGAACAGATTTTTGAAATTTTGGAGCATTAACGGGGATTTTTTCCATTTCCGGCTTGCCAGTCCTTGGGCTTCTGCTAAATCACCCGCCCCGCGGGGGTTCCGGTCAATATCGGATTACCCCGCTTCACGTGAACTTCCGCAACCAATGGCACGCATTCTAGGCATCGAAATCCCCAACGAGAAGCGCATCGAAGCTTCCCTCACTTACATGTTCGGAGTGGGCCGCCCCTCGGCGAGCCGCATCCTCGAACACGCCGGCATTGATCCGGATATCCGCACCGGTCAGCTCAGCGAAGACCAGCTCGTCAAGATCGCCCAGGTGATCCAAGCGGAGCAGATCATGGTTGAAGGCGATCTCCGTCGCGAGCGCCAATCCCAGCTTAAGCGTCTTACCTCGATCAACTGCTACCGTGGTATCCGTCACAAGCGCGGGCTTCCCGTCCGTGGCCAGCGCACCCGCACCAACGCCCGCACCCGCAAGGGCAAGAAGAAGACCGTTGGCGTCAAGAAGTAACACTTTTTCGAAATGGTAGTCAGCTGGGTTTGAAATAGGGACCTTCTGATCGCCAGATCGATTTCCGGGGATCAATTGATCCTCGAACCGTTCCCGACATATGTCCGAAGAAACAAACAAAACAGAAGCTGAAGAAGTGGCGGTTCCCGCTGCCGAGGCCAAACCAGAAACCCCGGCTGCCGCTTCTGAAGCGAAGTCGGATAAGGAATCCGCAAAAACGGAGGGCGCTCCTGCCGCGAAGGCAGAGGAGTCCAAAAAGGAAGCAGAAGCTCCGCTTCTCAATCCCGACGCACCGAAGAAAGATCAGAAGAAGGATATCTTCGCTGAAATCGGTGGTGGTGAAGAAGAAATCAAGATCCACAAGGCCAAGGGTTCGAAGAACATCGCCCGTGGCATCGTCCACGTCACAGCGACATTCAACAACACGCTTGTGAGTGTCACCGATCCGAACGGAAATTCCATCGGATGGTCGAGCGCCGGCAAGATGGGCTTCAAAGGTTCCCGGAAGAGCACGGCCTACGCCGCTCAGGTTGTTTCCCAAGACGCTTGCCGCCAGGCGATGGGTCACGGACTGAAAGAGGCGGATGTCCGCGTGAAGGGTCCTGGCTCCGGTCGTGAGGCCGCAGTCCGTGCCGTCCAAGGTCTCGGTGTCGATATCCTTTCGATCCGCGATGTCACTCCGATCCCGCACAACGGTTGCCGTCCTAAGAAAGCCCGCCGCGTTTAATCCCAAACTTTAAACACCTAACTTTCCCAATCATATGGCACGTTACACTGGTCCAACCACCAAGATCTCCCGTCGCTTCGGCGTCTCTCTCTTCGGTCCTTCCAAATCTCTGGAGCGCCGCAACTTCCCGCCAGGCCAGCACGGTGTGCGCGCCGGTCGTAAGAAGAAGTCCGAATATTCCGTCGCTCTCGGCGAGAAGCAAAAGCTCCGTTTCCAATACGGTGTGCTCGAAAAACAATTCCGCGGATACTACCAGGAAGCAGCTCGCCGCCGTGGTATCACGGGTGTGATCATGCTCCAGCTCCTGGAATGTCGTCTCGATAACGTTTGCTATCGCGCGGGCTTCGGCAATTCCCGCCAAGCGGCCCGTCAGATGGTCAACCACGGTCACGTTCTCGTGAACGGCACCTGTGTTGATATCGCAAGCTATCAGGTGAAGCCTGGTGACAAGATCAAGGTAGGCGCGAAGCCATCCTCCCAGCAGCTTGCTCTTCGCATGCTTGATCTTACCCAAGCGGTTCCGAATTCGGATTGGCTTGAAGTGGATCGTGAAAAGATGGAATGCACGATGTCCCGCATCCCGGAGCGTTCCGAGATCGATCCGCAGGTCAACGAGCAGCTCATCGTCGAACTCTACTCCCGCTAATATTCTCGATAGAGGGTTTTCAAAAAAACGTCCGGAGGAAACTCCGGGCGTTTTTTCGTCGATAGTGGGGGTGACCTTCCGGCGCCCATGTATCTCCGGCGGAGTTGCGAAACTGGACCCGGGGATGGCGGTGGGATGCGCAGGCTGTCACGGATGATCACCCGGAACGTTTCTGGCCAGCCCCGGAGGTTCGGGTGCGGACCGCGAATCTCCTTGGCGCATGGCCGAGACATCTCCGGAGTTGTGAAATCATTGACGGATATTCCGCCACCTGGATTCGCAAGCCCGAGGGGCTGGTGCTTTCACAAAAGATGCCGCGCGTCAGTATCAAGCCAGATCCTCGACTCCTAGACCCCGCGATTTCCTCTTCAAATTCGATTCGGATTTCGGGCCGTTCGTCCGGTGCGATCGCCTCCGCCCCCGACCGCGGACGAAGTTCCACGTTTCTCACGCCTCCTCCGAAAGGAAAGAGCGCTTGCTGAGGTCCGAATATTTACCGTTTTCCGCAAGTAGTTCGGTGTGTGTGCCTTGTTCGATCACCCTTCCTTTCTCGAGAACGTAGATCCGGTCGGCATTGCGGATGGTAGAGAGCCGGTGGGCGATGACGAAGGCGGTCCGGTTTTCCATAAGGTGGTCGAGGGCTGCCTGGATCTGGTGTTCGGTTTCGGAGTCGACCGATGCGGTCGCCTCGTCCAGGAGCAGAATGGGTGCGTCCTTGAGCAAGGCGCGGGCGATTGAGAGCCGCTGTTTTTCACCTCCGGAAAGTTTCACTCCCCGCTCGCCGACGTTTGTTTCGAGGCCATCATCGAGCTTGCGAACGAATTTGTCGCCGTTCGCCGCCTCAAGCGCGGCCCATATTTCTTCATCGCTCGCACCCCGTTTCGCGAGTTCCAGATTTTCCCTGACGCTTCCGTTGAAGAGGAAAGGCTCCTGGGTGACATAGGCGAGTTGGCTTCGCAACGATGTTTTGTCGAGGTTTCCGATCTCTTGGCCGTCCAGTAGGATACTCCCGGAATCCTTTTCGTAGAAGCGGGCGAGGAGTGAAAGAACGGTCGTTTTGCCCGCACCCGTCGTGCCGACGAGGGCGATGGTTCTACCAGGTTTCGCCTCGATCGAAACACCGTGCAAGGTCGGCTGATCCTGATATCCGAACGAAACGTCTTTGAACTCGACATGGCCGTTTACCGGTCCGGAGATTTTTTCCCCTCCGGTAGCATTCGTTTCCTCGTCGGCGTCGAGGATTTCAAATACCCGATCCGCCGCCGCGCGTCCGGAAAGAAGCATCTGATTGAGGGAGTTCAGGCGGTCGATGGGTTCATAGAAAAGGGAAAGGAACAGCAGAAACGTTATGAACTCGCCCTCGGTCAGGGAGCCGTTCATCACCTGCATGCCGCCCACGCCGAGCACAAGGACGTAGCCGAGCATTCTTATGAACGACATCCCGGGGGAGTAGATGGCCCACCAGCGCATCATCCTCAGAGACGCCTGGCGCAGCATCTCCGAAGCTCGGTTGAAGCGCGAATGCTCCACGCTTTCCGCCGCATAACTTTTGATCTGCCGGATACCGGCGATATTATCATGGAGCAGTGAGTTCAGGTCGGAGGTCGCTTCGCGCTGGTTTCGGTAACGGTCGCGTCCGTGGGTCGCATAGAACCACGCTCCAAATGCGAGAAAAGGTATGGGGACCGCTGCCCAGGCGGCGACAAACGGATTGAGGACAAAGAGATAGATGCCGATACCAAGCACTTGGAGGACGGCGATCACACCCTGCTCGATGCCGTCGATCAACACGCGTTCCATATTCGTGACGTCTTCGACTACCCGGGTCATCACGTCGCCGGTGCGCCGCGTATCGAACCAGTTCAGGGGCAGGGTCTGGATTTTTCCGTAGAGATCCGACCGGATATCATAGATCACCATCTGCTCGAAATGGTTGTTGATGAAAATCCTCGCGCTGTTCAGGCCGTCACGTGCGAAGAACGCCAGAAGGGCCATCATCACCCAGAATGGGAATTCATCATGTCGCTCGGGATCCGGCAGGATTTCGTCCACGGAGTAGCCCGTGATCGTAGGGAAGACAAATAGCGCGGCGGTCATGCCGATCGCGCAAAAAAGCTGAAGCGAGGCGAGTTTCGGGTAACGCTTTAGGTAGGAAAATACTCTGAGAATTGATTTCATGCGTCGGGGCTGGACGCTTGGGCCGGGACTGGCGCTTGTAAAGTCAAGCTTCGGAGGTAGAAACGATTTTTGAAATCATTTTGAAATTTCGGGCACTTTGGGATTGCCGGGTCCGGGCAGAACCTCCTACGCTCCCACCCACACCCGGAATCCAACGCTCCAACAAAACCCCATGGCTAATATTTTAGGTATTTTTACCGCAATCATCCTCGCAGTCGCAGCTTTCGTAGCAGTGAAAAACAACGCCCGTCTCGAGACAGAGATCAGTAACCGAGATACCGAGGAATCGAGCCTCGTAACAAGCCAGGCGCGCCTTAAAGCGGCTCAGGAGGAACTCCGCCGGCTTCCGCTCGACACCGAAGAGGTCAATACGCTCGCCACCGCGAAAACGGAAGAGGAAACGACACTGAAGGAAGAGAACGAAACGTTCAGATCCGACATCGAGTCGAAGACTTCCAAGATTTCCTCCAATAAGGCGAAGCTTGATAGCATTCGTGACAAGACCGCCAAAATTGGTGACCTCAAGGATCTTTCCGAGAAGATGAAGGCGATGCGTATCGAACTGGAAGAACTCGATCTGGTGATCAGCCAGAAGGAAGCATCCCTTGCGAACCTTACCTCACGCAATACCTCTACGAAAAAAGAGGCTGATAGCCGGAAGAAAGAGCTCGATGAATATTCAAAAGGCAATTCGCTCGCAGCACTCAAAACGCGTATCCGCAACATTTACCCGACATGGGGCTTCGTGACTCTTGCCGATGGGAACAACGCCGGAGTGATCGCAAACTCGACTCTCGATGTGGTCCGGGATGGTCAGACGGTGGCCAAGCTACTTGTCACAGCAGTGGAAACCAGAAGTGCCTCCGCCAGCATCATACCTGATAGCTTGGAAGAAGGAGTCGTTCTGTCCGTCGGCGACCGCGTCGTGCCTGGCGCGAAGGCTACCGGGGAGAAAGAAAACACATCTGCCAGCAACTGATCCGCTCACTCCAACTTTTTAAAACCCTTTTCCAAAATCCATGAAATTCATTTTCCCAATCCTCGCCATTCTCGTTTGTCTCGGCGCAGCATACTTCAGCCTTACGGAATCCGCCAAATTTGAGAAGGTCCAGAACCAGCGCCTGACCGCGATCGACACCAACAAGCAGGTCACCACCAATGCGGATGCCGCAGATGTGAAGATCAAGGAAGAGACCGCGATCCTTGAAACGGCGAAGAACAACCTCGAGGTTGTGACTCAAAGCGTTCTCTCCCTCCAGTCCACTCAAGGTGCTCTCAAAAGCGAAGCCACCAAACTCGACACGCAACTAGAGGAACAAGACGCGGAGTTTCTCCAACTTGAAAAGGTTCTTGAGGAAGTTCAAGCGGAGTTCTCCGACCTCGGAGAAGATGTCGATATCGATAACCTCGGGGACAAGATTGCCGAAATCGAAGCAGACGTAACAGCTAAGAAAGAAGCGGACGCCAAGCTCGATTCACAGATCGAAAAGGCGAGCACAAGCCTTGCCTCCAAGCAAGAAGATGTTGAGCGTCTGGTGGAGCGGAAGACAGCTCGCAACAATCGCATCAGACGGAACTCCATGGAGGCCCGCGTGACCGCGGTCGATCAGGACTGGGGATTCCTCGTTATCGGAGCGGGTTCGAATTCCGGCTTCACCCCGCAGACATCGCTTCTGGTGCAGCGTGACGGACGCCTGATCGGCAAGGTCACGCCATCGGCGATCGAGCCGACCCAGACCATTGCTGAGATCGATATGGACACTCTTTCTCCTGGTGTGCGCATCCAGCCTGGCGACCGCGTGATCCTCGCCAAGCCAGCGGCCAACTGATCTTTCCCCGAACCCGGAGTTGCAATCTCCGGGTTCACGATGATCCTTCGCTCATGAAATCTCTCTTCGTAGTCAGTCTTCTCGCCTTCGGCTTCTCATCGTGTGCGAAGGAGGACCAGAAGCCTACCGGACCTGTTTCGGATACTAGCAAGATCCCTTGGAACTCACCACAGCCCGGTCAGGGCGGAGGTCAGTTCGGATTGCTCCCTCAGAATCAATACCGTCGCTAGCTCGTTAGTCGCGATGATAGGGACTACCCGCTTTGATCGTCGCGAGGCGGTAGAGCTGCTCTAGCAACACGACCAGCGCCAGCTCGTGCTGCATGGTCAGGCTCGATAGCGATAGGACCATATCGCATTTTTTTCTCAAGTCGGCGGAATGTCCGTCCGAGGCACCGATAAGGAACGCGACTGCTTTCACATTGCCATCCATTTCGAGGGCACCGAGTTTGTTCGCCAGCTCTCTTGTCACCGGGGTTTCACCACGCTCATCCAGAGCGATTCTGAAGCAATTTTCGGATGCCACGAGCAATCGGTCGGAAACCGCCACTCGATCGCCATCCTTGACGCAGCGAAGCTGGTAGCTTCCGTGGCGCGACAACCGTTTCAAATAGTCTTCCGTCGCGGTTTTTGCGAACGAAAGAGCAGGTTTGCCAGCATGGATGACGAGAAATCTCATTGGCTACAGCCTTGCCGATCTCGCTTGCGGGATCCAGTCTCTTTCCAAGTATGAAACTCACCGCATTGATCGCCCTCGCCGCCAGCTTGGTGGCATGTGCCCCGCAGGCCGGACCCACCAAACGCAAGATGGTGGGGCTGTTGGAGAAGTTCGACCGATGGGACTACAACGGGGACGGATACCTCGTCGCGTCCGAGCTTGATGACGCGGAGCTTATCGGTGGGATCGGCAAGACCGAGATCCTCGGGTTTTACGATACTAGCGGAGACTCCCGTATCTCCATGGCGGAGGCGACAGCGGGGATGTCCCGTGTCGGCGAGGCCCGTGAGATTGTGAGTGAAAACCAAGATGGTCATGAGTGAGATTTACGAGGAACCGTCCATCCTGGCGGAGTATCTTTTATTCCACTATGGAAGCGCGGATGAAATCCTGCCGAAAACGGTCGTTTGGCCGGATGGCATGCGCTCCGCACTTGATTTCGCCGTCCGCACATCTTCACATTTCCCGACGAATTCTGCAGGTCGGGGTCTGGATCTCGGATGTGCCGTCGGAAGATCCACCTTCGAGATGGCGAAAAACTGTGATGAAGTCATCGGCATCGATTTTTCAAATTCTTTCGTGAACGCCGCCGAAGCTATACGCGATGGAAGTTCTGTTCCGTATGAGCGCAGAGATGAAGGGCATGTCCGGACATCGCTTGTCGCTCGCAGGCCGGGAGAGTCGGATCCGGCACGGGTCAGTTTTTCGCAAGGGGACGCGATGAATCTCCCTCCGGATCTGGGAACTTTCGACCGTGTTCACGCCGCGAACCTTCTTTGTCGTCTCCGCGATCCTCTATTGCTCTTGAGACGGTTGCCAGAGCTTGTCAATCCGGGCGGGACGCTCGTGCTTGCCACTCCTTGCACCTGGTTGGAGGCTTTTACGCCACCCACGAATTGGCCGGAAGCAGATACGGCCGACTGGCTCGCACAGCATCTCGGCGGTTCTTTCGAATTGGTGGAATCGACCGATGAGCCGTTTCTGATCCGTGAAACAGCTAGAAAGTTCCAGTGGACGCGGTCTTTGCTAACCGTTTGGGAACGAAAGTAGCCGGAGGAATCGCAAGTTCTTTAGGGGTTCTGTGATTTCTATCAAGGTGAGATATATGATTATCTTTATTTCCGTAAGTTTGTAAGGCGCTGAAAAACAGTGGGTTGGGAGGCCCTGGGTTCTCGCTGATGTAATTTTTGTGTTTTGGATTTTCCTGGGAGGTCGGGTGTTCTATGAGCCGGGTAGCGAAGTTTTCTTTTCGCTACTCCCCCCCACCCCCCATGAAAACAACTGCACTATCAAGTGTCGGAGTTGTCGCGTTCGCGCTGGCAACAATCACCGCTAGAGGTCAAACCATCGAGGCGACGCTGAACGAGATCAGCCCGGCCATCAACGTGAAAGGCACGTTCGACGGAGGCACCACGACCCAGACCTATCGCTCAGGAGTCTTTCAGTTCTCCAGTTCCTCATTCGGAGGTTTTGATTTCGAGGCATTCTGTGTCCAGCCGACATCGTTCATCACCGTGGGCGACACGCTCAACTACGAAGTCTCGGATACCTCGACACTGAGGAACTCGGATGCGATTGCGAGAGTGATCGGTGGTTTCCTGAATTCCGCCCAAGATGCTTCGCAGGCGGCGGCCGCCCAGTGGGCGATCTGGGAGCTTGTCCAGGAATCTCCGAGCGGTAGTCAGAATCTGAACGACGGGCAGGTGAATATCTCCTCATCGAACCAGGCGACGGCCACTCTTGGAAACCAATATCTTGCCAATCTATCGACGTTCGATGCTGGTGAGATCTTCTATCTGAAGAACGATGGGAAACAGGATATGGTGACCTGGGGGCCAGGCACGGCGGTCCCCGAACCGTCCGCACTCGCGCTTCTCGCGCTCTCCACAGGACTCGTCTTCCGCAGGAAGCGATAGAAGCGTTCGGACATCATTTCAGAAAAAGCTCCCGTTGCGAAAATCGCGACGGGAGTTTTTTCATGCCCGGCTGCGATGAACCGGCGGGTTAGGAACGTTTTTTGCGAAGAAAGGGCGGGAGATCGAGATCTTCGCCTTCGAATACATTTGGATTTTCGCCTTCGAAGCGACCCTTCGGTGTGTTGTCGAAAGCGAGTTCGCTCTGGGGGCTGGGTTGTTTCGGATCCAGTTTCAATTGAAGGGAGCTGGGCGAATTTGATTCTTTCTCCTCGGAAAGGTCGTCCTCGAAAGGATCTTCTGAATCATCCTCCCCGGTCTTTCCTTTTTTCCCCCAGAGAGGTTTGCCGGCAGGACGACGTTTCGGCTCCGGGACGGCGGAGACGTGTCTCTCTTCCGTTTCGATGTCGGCTTTGAGTTCGGCTTTCTCTTTTTCAGGCGCGGAGGATTGCTCCTCCTGACGGATCAGTTCCGGCTCCGCGAAAGGCCGCTCTTCCTTTTCAGGTGGGGTCTGCGTTTCCGGTTCATCGTCAGCGGGCGATTCCTTCACAGCCTGAGGTTCCGGATCCGACTTTTCCGATTCGGGCTCCGTGGTCTCTCCGGTATTCTCGGATTCGCTTTCAGCTGGATTTTCCGGTGCGGTTTTTTGCTCGGGTCTGTCGATTTTGCTGAAGGGGTTTTCGATGACCGGTTCTTCAGCTGGCTTGGAAAAATCGATGGGTGACTCCATCGGTTTCGAGATCATTTCGCGGCCACCGCTGGTGAGGGCATCCTCGGGCAGTGCGCTGATGAGTGTGATGGAAAGGTTGTCTCCCATGGTCGGATCGATCGCCGCACCGAAAAGAACATGCGCTTTCTCCGGGACGTATTTCTGAAGGTTTTGCATCAGTAGTTCGATTTCGAACAGAGTGAGGGATTCGCCTCCGGACAGGTGGACGAGTACGGTCTGCGCGTCTTTCAGGAGTGAGCCTTGGTCGAGAAGCGGACTTGCCAGCGCGTTGCGCAGGGCTTTCGCCGCCCTGTCTTTTCCATCCGCTATGCCCGAACCGAAGAGGCAACGCGAGCGGGTGGTGCGAAGGGCGGACATGAGATCGTCAAGGCCGACGTTGATAAGGCCTGGGCGGACGACAAGGCGGATGACTGCCTTGATGGATTCGGAGATCATTTTGTCCGCAGCGGAAAAGGCCTCGTGGATGCCCTGTTTCGCGAGAACGAGTTCGCCCATGCGGTTGTCGTCAAATGTGACGAGGGCGTTGGAGAGGACGGCGAGTTGGTTGAGTGCCGTCTCCGCCTGATCGCGGCGGCGGCGGCCTTCGAAAAAGAAGGGCATGGTGGCGAAAACGACGACGAACGCACCCTCTTCACGGGCGATACGAGCGACGATGGGTGCTGCGCCCGAGCCGGTGCCGCCTCCGAGACCTGTGCAGAGAAAAACGATCTGCTGACCTTTTCAGGGCTTCCCGGACTTTTTCCTCCGCTTCGAGCATCGCCTGCTGGCCGAGCTCCGGATCACCGCCGGTGCCGAGACCCTTCGTCAGGTTTACCCCGAGCTGGAGTTTCTCTTTTGCCAGGGAAGCACCCAACGTGCGGATGTCCGTATTCAGTGCCAATAGCTCGGCTCCCTCAATGCTATCGAGTGCGATTCGCTCCAGCATGTTCGCTCCGGCGCCTCCGAGGCCGACGATTTTTACTGCGGATGATGGGATTTCCTGTTGGGGGTCGCGTGAGTAGTTGATCATTTTGCTGGAAATGGATTTGGAAGGTTCTTGTTAAGAGTTGTTTGGATTCCTTCGACACGCACCACAAATAACTATGAACGTGTGACGGAACGGGATTCAGTTTCCGAACGGCCAGAAAAGTCTCAGGATTTTCCCGAAGCAGCCGGGCGATTTGGTGTTTTCGGTTTCAAGGATCTGGGCATAACGGATCAAACCGATGGCGGTGGCGAATTGCGGGTCTTTGAAGGACGGGTGGGCGGAATCGGTCGTTTCGTTTGATTCCGGGCGGTAGATATCACGTCCGAAAACATCGAACGCGAGTTCGGAAAACCCGCTCATGAGGCTGGTGCCGCCAGTGAGGAAGACGCCGGACCCGATCGCTTCCACGGAGCCTTGCGGTAGACGGGCGCGCACGAGTTTGAGAGTTTCCTCAAGGCGCTGGCGGATTACTTCGTTGAGGATCGCACGTTTCACTTCCACATCGGCGAAACCGTTTTCATCCGTCAACTTCGCGGTGCCGACTCCAAGGCTGGGATCGGATGAGGCGTTGCCCTCGAGGATTTTCAGCCGTTCCGCTTTGGAAAAGGGCAGACCGGTAACGAGGTGGATATCGTTGGTGACGTGATCACCGCCGACCGGGATGCAGCCGGATGCGGCGATGGCGCCATCGATGTAAAGCGCGTAATCCGTGGTGCCGCCACCGATATCAATGAGCAGGGCTCCGCGCAGGCGTTGCTCGCGGTCGAGCGCCATCTGGGCGGTGGCGATGGGGGCGAAGACGATATCATCCACTTCGAGAGGACATTCCCGGACGAGTTTTATGGAGTTCTGGATGCGGTTGCCGATGCCGTGGACGATATGGAAATCCGCCTCGACGGTTTTCGCATAGAGGCCTAGCGGGGATGCGGTCTGCTCGAGTCCGTCGACGAGGTATTTCCGTATGATGGTGTGCAGGCAGACGTGGTCCTGCGGGTAGGGGACATCCCGGGCGATGTTGCACGCTTCTTCCAGATGCTCCGGAAGAATGTTCTGCTGGCTTTCGGGAAGCCGGAAAGTACCGCGATTGTTCACGCCCTGGAGATGTGAGCCGGTGACAGCGAGAAATACCGAGCCGATCTCCACATCGCTGGCATCCTCTGCCTTTGCCAAAGCATCCTTGAGGCAGGCACGCGCTTGGGGAAAATCGGAAAGCTCACCCCGGCGGACTCCGGCGGATTTGGTGACGCCGATGCCGAGGATTTTCACGGCGCTGTCCGGCTTGACCTCACCGACTACGATGCAGGTCTTGCTGGTGCCGATTTCCAATCCGACATGAATTTTGGTGCGGCGGGCCATGTTTTAATTGCGGTTCAAAAGGGAGCGGACGTCTTCCGTGCGGCTGTCTGTCCGTGCCTGGGCAGGCGTTTTCTCGGCGACGGGAATCGCCCGGGGTGGGGCGCCTTCTCCGCGAACTGTGATGGGGACGTTTTGCTTGGGAATCAAGTTGATCGTTTCAATTCGATAACCTTTTTCGTGCGCGTGGTGCAGGGCTTGCCGCAGATAATCAAGCTGACGCTTGTGATCGCCAAGTCCGAATGTGGCGACGGTTCCCGAGCGTGTCCTGAGTTGCAGCGACCATTCGTTTTCCTGTGCGATGGAATCGATGGCGGCGATGTCCGAGGGATATCGAGCTTCTCACCGACATCAGGAGATGCAGGCAGTGCTTGTACTGGGGGTGATTGAGGGTATTGTCCGGACGGATGGGGAAATCCGGATCGGGGAGCAGGGCGATCACAGGCAGATCGTGCGCCACCTCCGCCTGGAGGGGTGGGCAACGGTAAACGTATCCGAGATGATCCACGAGAAGATCGTTCGGCGAGCGACTGGTGGAGAAATTTTCCTCGGGACAGGAAATCCACGCGGCCGGCTTCCTCGTCCCGATACGGAATTCGAGAGTCCCCGGGAGATTGCGTTTCACTTCGGCGCTGCTGATACCGGGGATGCCGAGCAATTCATGCTCAAGGTAGTCCACATCGAAATCGAAGATGTTGCCCGAAAGGTCGATACCGAGACGGTTGACGAGAGCCTCCTCATCGAGCACATCGTTTTCATTCAGGTCGATGGCTTGCAGCCGGAAGTCAGGGTTCTTGTGAAAGGTGTGTTCGATGGCTTGGCGGATGCCATAGGCCGCGGCGAGCAGAAGGCCGATGACAAAGGATACTTTCGCGATCAGACGCAGGTAGCTCAGAAAGGTGAACCAGGCAATGAGCGGAGACATGACCTCTGCCCGGAGCACCTTGACCTGGTGCCGCCGGCGAGTGGTTCTTGTGGTGCTGCGTCGCATGATTACGTGGGAAATTCGCGGTAGGTCCGTTATTTCCGCACTGTCGGGAAGCGGAGGGGGAGGGATCGAACAGCGATTGGGTGAGATTATTAAAGATGGCCTGAATGTCAATCAGGTAGCGGCATGACGGGAGTGAAAGGTGGAAGGGGCAACGCGGAGATGTCGTTGCCTCAGGTTCATTTGTGTTTCGTAAAGAATCGGAGGGGAGTGGGATGAAATTTGAGGGAGCCGGACTCTTCGCTCAACTTTCCGACCGGACGGTCGCCCACTTGCACCCAGATGAGTAGCTTTTTCCGTAAATTCGGATTCGAAGATACGGGTTCTCGCACCTTTTTGCCGGGACGGGGAGGCAGGGAAGGAAGGGAGGAGATGGCCTTCCGCAGCGATTCCGCCTCTGTCCGCGCAAGAAGCAATGCGGCGAAGGAGGGAAACTCGGCGATCCAGCGCTCGTCACCGAGGCTGACTCTGAAGTGGAAACCGCCGCAGGATACGCGGAGGGAGCCAATGATCGATAAGGAGGGCCGACCGGAATCAACTGGCATTGTTGCGGGTCCTGATTTTCATCGCGCCGTTGATGGTCCATTTCGCGCTGGAAGCCTCGTCGCCGGTTTTGCCAGGAACGGTGATCTGGAGGTTGTCCAGTTCGTAGGTGATCTCGGCGTTGCGTTCCGTGAGGCGGTCGTAAAGTCCGATCGCAAGATCGGGCCATGTCTGCGGGGTGGTGTCGTTTTCCATGATGGCGGAAGCTAGAACCGATTTTCTCTCGCGCAAGGTTTCCGGGAAATCGGGGTGACAATCGTTCTGGAACTGACGGGCGCACGGTGGATACTCGTCGTAACGATGGGGCGGCTATCACGAACGGGGATCGAGCGCTGCGTGCGGATTCTGCAGGCGGTGGATGAAGGAATGCCACGACCGGAAGATCTCGGGCAAGAGTTGTGTGACGCGGACGCGGCGCAGAAGCGCGGCTATTACCTGCCGGATGAAGATGACAGGCTGCGGAATGTTTTCGCCGGGTATTTGGAAATCCGGGAGGCCCTGAAAACGGCATTGGCGCGGGTAGAGCCATGGATCGACAAAAAGGAAGGGCTGAGCGCGGAGGATCGGTTGCGTGCGTTTGCCATCGGATTCACGGCGGCCTGCTTTCTACTGCGCAGCGGGTCATATGTGATCCGGATGGCGGAGGGACGGCCTGTGATCGCGGAGAAACTGGACGAGGCCGAGCCAAGGTTCGGGATCGTGCGCAAGACGTTCACGGATATCTATCGTGCGCAGAGCTCCGTGCCGCGGTTGTGGAAGTTTTCCATGGCATGCCGGTTTTACGATGAATACCGGAGCCGCCTGATCGCGATGGTGGATGACGAGATGGTCGGCCCCGTCATTCCGCTGCTTACCGCGGAGGAGCCGTTCATGGAAAAGCGTCGGAGGGAGTATGTGGCAAAGCGCTTCCGATATCAGCTGCATTCGTTTTTTCGGAGGAATCGCTCGGGCTTTGAAAACACCATGTTCCAGATCCTCGAGATCGGCGGGAGAACGGTTTCCGAAATGCGGGATCCGATGACGGGACTCATCGCGCTGCCGAAACGGGTTCCCGGAGTGCCGCTGGAGGCTGTTCGCCCGTTTCTGAAACCCGGGGATATCATCGTGACACGTCATCGGGATGCCCTGACGAACGTTTTCCTACCCGGTTTCTGGCCGCACGCCGCGCTGTTCGTAGGTGAACAGGCGGCTGGCGGGAATGTGGTGGAGGCAAAAAAAGACGGTGTGCTTCTCCGGGAGCTGGACGAGACGCTGAAAGTCGATTCGTTCGTGGTGCTGCGGGCGGCGTGGGTGAAGACGTGCTGGGCGAGGTGGTTTTGAGAGCGATGAGCCATGTGGGGAAGCTCTTTGATTTCGCGTTCAACTTCCGGCAAGCTGACCGGCTGGCTTGCACCGCTCTGGTTTACCGGAGCTGGCACGGGCTGGGCGGAATGGAGTTCTCGCTCGGAGAGCAGGCGGGGCGTTTCTGTCTGCCGGCGGAAGATCTGATCGACCAGACCCTCGGTGGCGGACTGTTCCGTGTGGTGGCTTATTTTGGAGAAAACTGCGGAGAGGTGAGCTTCGGGGAGACGGCCGCCAGAAAGTTCAAACGTTGAGAGAAAGCTCCGCGATTTTCCGGCACAGTTCGGGAAAAGGGAGTCCTCCTGCGGCGGCGGATTTGGGCAGCAGGGAAGTTTCGGTCATTCCGGGGATCGTGTTGGCCTCGAGGACGTACGGGCGGTTTTCCGAATCCAGCATGATGTCCACGCGAGAATACACTTCCAGGCCGAGCGCCTCGTGGGCGGCGACCGCAGCCGCTTGCACCGCCATTGTCGTTTCCAGATCGAGATCGGCGGGGCAGATGTATTGGGAGCCGGTGGCTTTTCCTGAAAGCCATGGGTACTTCGTCGCCATGTCGTAAACTCCCTCGGGGGGGATGATATGGACGATGGGGAAGGCTTCGCCGTTGATCACCGGGACCGTCAGTTCCGCGCCGGAAATGAATTCTTCGATGAGAAGGTCGTCGGAGAGTTTCGACGCCCTGGCTATCGCGGTTTCCGCTTCTTCCGGAGTTTTTACGATTTCAATCCCGACTGATGATCCTTCACGCGGCGGCTTCACTACGAACGGCGGTGGGAAGGAAGGCATGGCTGGACCGTTCGTGCAGTCGATGATTTCCGAACGAGGGGTTGGAACTTCCGCTTTTAGAAAAGCCTGTTTGGCGAGCCCCTTGTCGAACGCCACCCGCGAGGATTCCGCCCGTGCTCCGGTGTATGGGATGCCGATCTCATCGAGGATCTTCTGAAGCTGCCCGTCCTCGCCGAACGTCCCGTGAATGACATTGAAGCAAAGACCGGCGCCCTCCGGCAAATCGACCCCGGTGGAAGTGACGTCCACCGCAACCGCATCCAGACCAAGGGATTGCAAGGCACGGAGAACGGCATTTCCCGATGCGAGGGATACCTCACGCTCGGAACCCGGGCCACCCATCAGAACGGCGATTTTGATTTCAGAAAGCATGCGGAATTCTCATTTTTCAAATTTCAACTTTCAAGGAATAAGATGACGTAAGAAGAAGCGAGGCATGGAGTCCGGATACTCCCGGACAAACGCTTGGCAAGATCAGGCAGGGACGTTAGACGGTATGCATGATCATGAAAAATATCGGATACGCAGTTGGCTTCTGGATGATGGCAAACCCGGTGACAGCCGGACAGGACACTCTCGTTGTCGGGCCGAATCCCGAAAGTCTCACCCGTGGATTCGATGGGGAAATTTTTGTTTCCATCATGGGTGAGAGCCGTAAGGAAGGCGATGCCGACGGTGGGATTTTCAAACTGGATGGGAAAGAGATATCCACGTTCTGCGATGGCCTGGACGATCCGAAAGGCATCGTCATGATCGGTGATTTCCTGGTGACCACCGACTATAGGAAAATTTGGAAAATCGATAAGCAGGGGAAAAAGGAACTACTCGTTGGTCCGGAGGATTTTCCCAATCCACCGCTGTACCTCAACGATGTGGCACTCTCGCCGAACGGGAAGAGCGTGCTCGTGACGGATATGGGAGATAAGGACAAAATGGCGGACGCCTCCGGCAAATTCTGGCCGCTCGATAGCGAGGGGGCGAAGGCGTTGCCAGCTCTGGGGCGGGTCTACCGGGTCACACTGGACGGGGATGTCACAGAGGTGATCCCGCCGAATGCGGAGATGCCTTGCCCGAACGGAGTCGATGTGCTCGCGGACGGAACGATCCGCGTCGCCGAGTTTTTCACCGGAAATATCCTGGAGCGTGATGGAGAGAAATGGAAGATCATCGCGGACGGGCATCGAAGCGCGGACGCCATCGTTCACGATAGCAAAGGGAGATTCTACGTATCCGAAGTGAAGACCGGACGGGTGACACGCTACGAAGCGGACGGTAGCGGGCAGACGGAGCTCGGAGAAGACCTGCAATCTGCCGCGGATATGATCGTGGATGAGAAATCCAGGCAACTCATCGTTCCGGACACCAAGGCCGGGAAGCTGGTATTCATCGGATTGTAGTGCCGGAGGTGGTGGCAGTGGGCGGATTTGAACCGCCGACCAAAGGCTTATGAGTCCTCTGCTCTACCACTGAGCTACACTGCCGTTTCCGGACCGCCGGGAAATGGCGGGGGCGATGGATAGTCCCATCCCGCCCGTCTTGTCAAACGGAAGATCGGTTTGAAACTGAAAAAATTGGTTGCCGGCAGTTTTCCACCGTCCGGGCGGGAGGTTGCGGTCGCGAAAAATCAGTTTCGATTGCGGCGGAGCAGCAGCAGAGACCCGAGTGCTCCAAGCATCAGCGCGGAAGGCTCCGGAACCAGGACTCCGGTGACATCGGCGAAGGCCTGGTCCGCGTTGGAGTCATCGCTGAAGCGGATGGAATCCAGAAAACCGCCGTCATTGCTGGCGGTGGAGTAGGATACCAGGCCAAGACGATCAAGGCCTCCACCAAGGGTAGCGGATTCCTCCGAGCGAGTTGAGCCTGCGGTTCCCAAGCCGGCGATTCCGCCGGAGACATCCGGATTCACCCAGACATCCAGATTCTCGTCACCCCCGGTGTTCAGGCTCAGGCGCCCGAGAATCAGGGCAGTCGTGCCAATGGTTACGGAGGGATGATTCGCCGCATCGGAGTCCTGCAAATTCTCAAGGCCGATCCGGACCTCCGTGCCTACTAGGACGACGAGTCTTCCGGCTGCTCCCTGAGCTTGGTCCATATTCGCGGAGATCCCGGAACGCGAGTTCAAGCTGTTCTGGTTGACTAAAAAGGAGAACCAGACATCGCTGCCCGCGTTACCGAGCGTGGTTGCCGTGAGCCGGGTAGTCTGCCTGTTTCCATTGAAATCCCCTTGAATCCTGTTGGCTGTTCCGCTTTGAACGATCGAGTAGTTTGTGGAAACAGGTGCGGAGAGATCGCCGCTGACGACGTTGATCGTTCCGGTGTTTCCCCAATTGTCTGCGGCATTCCATCCGCTGCCGCCACCCTGGCCTCCGTTCACATCGGAAAGCGGAGTCCCGCCCGTATTGTCGTTGAAATCCGCCAGAACCACGGCGGCACCGGCGGAAGATATGGTGAGTGATGAGAGGAGGACCGGAACAAATCGCCTGAAAATGAAGGGGGTTTTCATTCCAAGCATGCTGGGGGATCGTCCGGATGCTGCAAGGAAATTGCTAACCCTCGCCTGGCGGAGTCATCACGATCACACGGTCGATTCCGTTCTTGGAAAACTCCTGCCAATAGCGTTTTTCCCAAGTCACGGTCTTCGCCCGGCGCTGTTCTTCGCTCATCGCCTCCCACGCCTTGATACCGATGGATTTCATGAGATCCCGGTCCGCGAGGCGCACCGTCAGTTCGTCCCAGAAGCTCTCATTACGGAATTCCTCGTAGCACTCGTGGTAGAAAAGCGTTTCCTCAACATCTTTTTTAACTCGGAAACGCTTCGTTTCCTCGTCGAACTCGATCATGTTTCCGAGTCCGCTATGGGCAGCCTTCTCAAGCATCTTGCTCTCGAACGCCTCGTATTCGCTCAGATTCCTGTCAGCGGTTTCCTTCTGGTTCCACGAGGCGACGTTCGCCGCCAGGCTAAGCATCTCCACTAGCGTGGCGAGTTCCTGTTCCGTGAATCGTATGTGCATGGGGTGGCGCAGGAAAGCAGATCCACGAAGGACCGGCAAGAACTGCATCGGCTGGTTGTCCGGAGGTTGTGGTGGAGATCCCGAAGGACCGGCCAAAACACCGGCGCGGGTGGAGCCCACCGGGAGGGTTGCGAGAATCAGGAATTTCGATGCGAGTCCGGCTTTCATGGGGAAAAGGGTGTTTGCCCACCTCTGCTTCTCCCGGTCTGAAATCATGAATCAGGTCGGGACGGACATTGTGAAAACTTTCACAAGCTCCCGATTGCTCCCGTCGTGAAAGCGTGGCAGGCTCTGCGCATGGCCAGCCACCCTACCTCTCCTCGAAAAGTTCTGATCATCGGCGGCGGTTTCGCCGGTCTTGAATGCGCGCGGAAGCTCGCGAACAACGAGCGTTTCGAAGTTACTCTCGTGGACCGGACGAACCACCACCTCTTCCAGCCCTTGCTCTATCAGGTGGCCACCGCCTCGCTTGCCGCGCCGGACATCGCCCGCTCCATCCGCCAGATCCTCGCCGGGGCGAAGAATGTCACCGTGCTGATGGATGAAGTGAAATCCATTTCTCCGGACGACAAGACAGTCGAAGGCACATCCGGAACGAGCTACCATTTCGATTCCCTGATCCTTGCAGCGGGTGCGAAGACGGGCTTTTTCGGAAACGATCACTGGGAGGCGAACTCGCTGGGACTCAAGTCCCTCGCCGATGCCCAGGATATCCGGCGGAAAATCCTTTCCAATCTGGAGCGTGCCGAGCTCACCACGGATTACGCCGAACGCGAGCGTCTGATGACCATCGCAATCGTTGGCGGAGGTCCGACAGGGGTCGAACTTTCAGGGGCATGCGCGGATCTTATCCTGCGCTCGCTCAAAACGAATTACCGGCGCATCGATACCGGAAAGTTGCGTGTGATCCTTATCGAGAACTCACCGAAAATCCTCGAGCACTACGATCCCGACCAATCGGATTACGCGAAAAAGCGCCTGCAGAATCTCGGAGTGGAAGTCTGGAACGAGACTCGCGTCACCGATGTGCAGCCAGGCAAACTGGTGCTCAACGACGGGACCACGCTCGAGGCGGAAGCCATCGTCTGGGCCGCGGGCATCGCTGCCAGCCCGCTCACGAAGGATCTCGGGATCGAGACCGACCGATCCGGCCGGGTAACGCCGAATCTGGATCTCTCCATTCCCGGACACAGGGATATATTCGTAGCCGGAGACCTCACCAACATGCGCGATAGGGAAGGGAAGTTCGTGCCGGGAGTCGCCCCCGCGGCGACCCAGATGGGCGCGCACATCGCCTCGCTTCTGAAGGAGGAGCTGCGTCTGGAGAAGACCCGTTTCGCGAATCGAAAGCATGAGCTCCGTCCGCTGTTCAAATATACGGACAAAGGTATGATGGCCATCATTGGCAAGAATCATGCAATCGTGAAGGCGGGACGAATGAAGCTTCACGGTTTCATCGCGTGGATCGCCTGGCTGCTTATCCACATCCTTTTCCTCATCGGCTTCCGCAACAAACTGTCCGTCCTGCTAGGCTGGGCGTATTCCTACATCGTCAATAATCCGGAAGCCCGAATCATCGTGCATCCCCCGGCGTTCGACGCGGTGAATCCGGTCCTGAAAAACGTGGATACCTCGGTGTCGGAACCGGATTTCCGTTGATGTTCCGACCACACCGGCCGGGGTGGGCGTGAAATGATAGGAAATCTCTTGACCCGGCTTCTACTTCCCGGGACATCCCGCGCGGCGCCCCCAGTCACCTGCGATGGCAAGCTGACCGGGAACGCCGCTTTCACGGGAATCACCGGTGACGCGACATTCCAATTCTACGTTCTCGCACCGAACGACGGCAACAGTGTGGAATTTCACAACAACGTTTTCAACGGCACCGCCGTTCCTGAACCTTCCGTGGCACTGGTCGGATTGCTAGGCGGGCTCGACTGAGACGCAAGCGATAGGTTCCACGCTGGCAATGCACGCGGAGATCTCCTACGGTCCCTCCACGCCGTGATGAACGAGGACGAAGGATATTTTCTCAATTTCCAGGAGACGGAAAAAAACGCATCGCCGCTGACGGTGAGAAATTACTCGGCGGCTCTCGCGGAGTACCGGACCTGGCGCGGGTCGGAATTCGACGGATGGCGGGAAGAGACGACGGACAATTTCCGGGACTGGCTTTACGAGTTGATGAGGCGGGAGATGAAGCGCACGACCATCCGCCTGAAGTTCGCGGCGATCCGATCGTTTTACAAATACATGGTTCTGCGCCGCGGGCTGGTATCCAGTCCGGTGGCTGCCATCCGTATGCCGAAGCTGGAGCGAGGTCTGCCCGTAGTGCTCACTCTCAAGCAGATGGACGACTTGCTGGAAATGCCTTTGCGCTCCGAGAGTCCGCGCCGGGGACCGGGCTGGTTGCGTTACCGGGATGCCGCGATCCTGGAGTTGTTCTATTCCTCCGGCCTACGGATTTCAGAGCTTCTCGGACTGGATGTCGTGGATATTGATTTCGTCGAAGAAGTTGTCCGAGTGCGGGGGAAGGGGAGGAAGGAAAGGCGCGTTCCCGTCGGGGGAGCAGCGATCCGGGCTATACAGAAGTACCGCGAGCAGGCGGTGATCACGAACGGCCCGCTTTTCCGCAGCGTTCGAGGCACGAGGATCACCCAGCAGGCGGTGGACGCGATGCTGAAAAAGTATCTGAAGGAGAGCGGGATTCCGTTTTCCGCGAGTCCCCACAAACTCCGGCATAGCTTCGCGACACACATGCTGGACGCGGGAGCGGATCTGCGTAGCGTGCAGGAGTTGCTGGGGCACGCCTCGCTTTCCACGACCCAGATCTACACCCATGTCACCAAGGAACGTTTGAAAAAGGTCTATGACGATGCCCATCCGCGCGCCTGAATCCTTGCTCCGAAAACTGATGATGCTTTCCCGAATCCTTGCTTTTCTCGGTCTGCCAAGCTGCGCGGTGCCACCGGTGACGGGTGAGCGCGGGAAGCTGGAGGAAATTTCCGAAAGGGAGGTTGTTTCGGTGCTGTTCATCGGCAACAGCTACAGTTTCGGCGTTCCGGCGGCGTTTGAAAAAGAAGCTGAGGCACATGGGAAAAAAGTCGAAACAGGTCACGCGACCTATGGTGGCTGGAGTCTCGAGCGGCATTCGAAGAACGAACCTACTTTGCGGAAGTTGCGCGGCAGGAAGTGGGATGTCGTCGTGCTTCAGGACTACAGCTTGAATCCTTCGTACGGGAAGCGGGAGAGAGCGCGGACCATGAATCCGGCCATCCGGTTTTTCGCGAATGAAGCTAGATCCCTAGGGGCGGTACCGATTCTCTACCAGACTTGGGGGCGGCGCGATGGCGACCCGGAGGTCGCAGGCGATGATTTTTACAAAATGAACGACCGTGTGCGGCATGGTTACCAGTCCGCCGCGTATTCAGCGGGTGGTGTCACCGTTGTGCCGGCCGGTGACGCATGGGAGACGGAATACAGAGCGGGTCGGGGACCGGAGCTTTTCGTGGAAGACGGCAGCCACCCGAGCGCGTTCGGGAACGAAATCACCGCGAGGGAGTTCTACCGGGTGATTTTCTGATCATCAGCTCCCCTTGCGGAAGCGCTGCACGCCGTCCGCAATACCTCGGGCGATGGCGTCGCGGAACCAAGCGGTTTTCATGCGGCTGCGCTCGTTCGAGTTGCTGACGAAGCCACCTTCCACGAGCACGGACGGCAGGTTGCAGTTACGGATGACATAGTAGCGGGCGTATTTCACACCGCGGTCCACGACTTTCACGCGTCCCATCACGCCACGGTGCACATCCTGGGCGAGCTTGTGACTCTGCTGGCTGTGGTAGAAAGTTTCGATCCCGCTGACCTGTTGTTTCCACGTATAGTTGTAGTGGATGCTGATGTAGATCGCGTTCTTGTATTTGTTGGCTACGGTCATCCGGCCGGGGAGGGATACGAAGTAATCGCTGCGGCGGGTGAGGACCGTGTTGTATCCCATTTTTTTCAAGTGGGATTCGAGCCGGACCGAGGTATCCAGTGCGAGGTGCTTCTCGTAGACCCGACCCCACTGGCCACCTTTGTCGTGACCGCCGTGACCGGGATCGATGATCACGGTGCGGAAATTGTAGGCTCCGGCTACTGCGGACAGCACGAGGCAGGCGAGGATGGAGGCGAAAATCGTTTTCATAAATGCTTTGGTTAGAAAGATTATTAAGATCTATTGAGTATTTTTAAAATTTTGTAAAGTAGAAATTCCACGAGTGGTGGAAAATTTCTCATTGCCCCCCGATCTGAGGTCTGTCGGATGCTTTGCGGATGTTTTCCCGCTCCTTGGCAACCGCCTTCGGATCAAAGGGAATGCTGTTGACCACCCGGACCGAGCCATCGCCATAAGCCATCAGCACCGGGTCGCCTTGAGCGGCACGCTGGTGGATGTCACGGGCGACGAGTTTCGCATCCGCGCTGACCTGGCAGTGGACCCACATGGACGGTGTGGCGAGAAACATGACGTGCATCCGCTGGGCGCGGTCGAGAGTGACCATGGGACGGCGCAGCATGAGCGCGTCGCCCAGAGGGAAGGTCCGCATCTGGACGCCTGTTTCCGCATCGACCACTTGTGCGTAGAGCTGGGTCCGCTGGCTGTCGGAGAACGTGATGAGCTTGAAAACACGGGCACCCGAACCGGCATCGCTCTTGACACCGATTTTCTGGCTCCAGTAAGTCCTTCCGGGGTTGAGGTTGAAAAGGACCCGGTTGGTGGTTGAGCCTTGAATCACTTCGCGTGGATCCCTGACCACGGCGGAAACCGCGTAGTTTCCCTGGGTATCCAGCAGGAAATACTGGGTGAGATCGATCTGTTTGGCGAGTGACTCACCGGCCTTGATCTTGATCGCGCCGAAGGAATTGAGACGGCGGGTGGGGACCGGATTACCCCGGTTGTTGGTCACCACCACGGCAAGCCAGGGGAGCGCGCGGGTGGATGCCAGCGTGAGATCGCGCCCGGAATGGTTGGTGATAATCACCTCGGCGATGACCGTCTCGCCTGCGACGTATGTCTTCTTGTTGAGACTTAGCGAGGTGGCGAGCTGCCCGTAGACGGATGCCACGGGCAGCAGAAGGATGGTTATTAGGAGGAAAAATCGGGACATCGGACGGGGCATCCTACCCGGTGTGGCGAAGCAGTCAATGCAACGGGACGGAAAGTACCGTGCAATTATTGCGCTTGATCGCGTTCACCGAGCGGGCGCACCCAGAAATTCCGGTATTCCACGGGGTCACCGTGGAACTGGAGGCTGAGTGGCCCTGTTTCAGGATGTTTGGCAGGATATTTCGCCAGATTCTTGTGACCTGTGGGGCCGATGTAGGACTCACCATGTTGAACGACCACACCGTTGTGGATGATCGTGACCTTGGCCGGGGTTTCGATTTTCCCGTCTTTGTAAACGGGCGGCTCGAAGGCTACGTCATAACTGTTCCACTCGCCTTGGGGGGAGGTGGCGTTCACAAGCGGAGGGAGCTGGCCGTAAAGTGCGCCAGCCTGACCGTCAGGATAGGTTTTGTTGTTGTTGCTCTGAAGAACCTGGATCTCGTACATGCCCATGAGGAAGCAGCCGCTGTTCCCGCCTTGCTGGCCGTTCACTTTGCGTCCGGCGGGAAGGCGCCATTCGAAGTGAAGCTGGACGGCACCGAACTTTTCCTTGGTTTCGATGGCCTTGTCCTTCGCGATCATCGCGCCGTCTTTGATTTCCCAAGCTGCGGGACCGCCGCCGGTGGTCCAGGCATCGAGGTTGCTGCCATCGAAAAGCACTACCGCATCGGACGGCGGTTTGACGACGGCGGCTCCGGCCGTCTCGATGATTCGGGGTTGCGGACGTTCTCCGTCGTGCACGTGGTAGGGGGTGCCCGGAATGACCGGTGTGTCCTGATAGCCGAGGCCCTGTTCCGCGCTGACTGCTCCTGCCGAGGCAAGCACTGCCCCGCCCAATATGATCCATGTTTGGTTTTTCATGTGTGGATTAAACCGCCATCCGAGGGGGGAACTTTCAAGGGAATTCTCGTATGTTCCGAGCTTCCGGATTTTTCCTTGAATTTGATTTGGTTGCTGGTTGCGGGTGGGGCGGAAGCATGGGTAGATTCCGGCAGTTATGGCCGCATTTACCGCCACCTCGCCCAACAACGACCAATTTCCTTTCGAGCTCGTGCGCCCGGAGCTGGAGAAAGTGGAGGTATCGATCCGCGCCCAGGTGCGGGATTTCGATGCCGCCGTGGAGCCTTACATCGCGTATATCTGCAATACTTCCGGGAAACGCATTCGTCCTGCGCTGGCCATCCTCGTCGGTGGTGCGGCGGGTGGGGTGGGGGAGGATCATCGAAAGATCGGCGTCATCCTGGAGCTGATCCACATGGCCACGCTGGTGCATGACGATATCATCGACGGTGCGAGCGCGCGTCGCTCCATGCCAACGGCGAACGCGAAATGGGGCAACGCGCTGGCGGTGCTGCTGGGTGACGCGCTTTTCTCCCATGCGCTCACGTTGGCGACGGATTTCAACTCGATCGACATCTGCCGGAAGGTGGGGCAGGCCGCGCGAGAGGTTTGTCAGGGCGAAATTTTACAAACGCAAAGGAGGTTCGACCTGACGCTTTCCAAGGAGGATTATTTCAAGGTGATCGAAATGAAGACGGGGGCTCTGTTCGCTGCTGCGACGGGGCTTTCGGCTGCCGTTTCCGGGCTTCCGGCAGAGGCCGAGAAGGCTCTTTCGGACTACGGGATGAAACTCGGGACGGCATACCAGATTTACGACGACTGCCTGGATCTGGTGGGGGCCGAGGAAGTGGTGGGGAAGACCTTGGGGACGGATCTGGAGAAGGGTAAGTTGACTCTGCCGATTCTCAACCTGCTGGAAGCTGCGAGCGAGTCCGAGCGAATGACGATCAACCAGCGAATTCTCGATCAGCAGCAACTCGATCTGCCGGCGGTAGTTGGCGTAGCCGAATATGAGGCGGCGTTTGAGAGCGCGGTGGCAACCGCTCTGGAGTTGCTAGACGGTTGCCGGGAGGATCTGGAGGTGCTCGGGGACTCGGAATACAAAGCGGCGTTACTTCAGATTACACGGTTTCTGGAGAGTTTGTTGCGCCGGTGCAGGTGAGGGGGCCAAGGAGTCGCGGATGCGATCCGCGAATGCCCGTTGGAGACTGCCCACCCGGGAAATCCTACACCTCTTTGAACAGATCCCGCCGGTCGATCCCGGACGAGATTTCTTCCAGCTTCCACTGTCTATCAATGTTGAGCCGGACGGTGGCGAGGTGTTTATGGTGCCATTGATCCGGGGCGATCATGGAGAGCAGTTTGCGTCCGCGGACTTCGTAGAGGTGGTAGGTCTGGCCTATGATGGGCTCGAAATTGATATCCGCCTCATAGATGAGTTTGTTCCAGTTGAAATGGTCGATGGCGGCAAGATATTCCTCCCGGATTTCGGTCAGTTTCTGTTGAAGCTCTCGCTCGACCTCCGAGATCCCCCGGGATTTGAAGGAACTTAGATCCGTAGGAACGATTTTAGGACTCAGGGTGGAGACTGGATACGGCATAAATGCCTGGGAGATTTTTCCTTCTGACATCATGGCTGGCGTTTGTTCGGCGCGGATCGGCGGTGGTGCAAACGAAAAAACCGGACGATCACAAGGATCGCCCGGTTTCGGGAGTCAGGAGAGTGGCGAACTAGTTCGCTCCTCTTTCAGTCGGCAGGACTGCGGTTGGTGTCGTGCTGCCCCAGACTTTGTTCTCGGCTGCCATCAGGCTGGACCCGCCGACCACCGCAGGACCGGAATTGTCGTCCGCATCGGCAGGTACGGCAATGTTCGCGGAACTCACGCTGTTATCGATACGGAGGATCACCGCCTTTTTGTCGAACGGATCACCGTCGAATTCAGTTGTGGTGGTGAACGGAGTCGCGATGAGAGCACGAGCAGGGTTACCTGCGGAGCTCATTCCATCGGTGCCGTCCAAGATGTAGCCGAAGCCGACTTCACCGGCAGCGAGTGCCTCGGAGTTGCTCGAGATATCTCCGTCAGGCTTTTTCGCACCTTTGATCTTCGCGTAGAACATCTGTTCCGACTGGGTAAGACCAGCTTGGAACAGTTGGCGGAAGTATCCGTTCGATCCGGTGGCATCACCAGTAATCGCAGCGGTTGTAAACGTCGTATTGAGGTCTGTCTGGGTGGCGGCGTCAGGATATGTTCCGTATTCCGTCTCAAACTCAAGCATGGCGAGCCCGATCTGGCGGGCGTTGGACACTGCTTCGGTTTGGTCCGCTTTTTTCCGTTGGCGGATGACCATGGGAGCGGTCAGTCCGGCGAGTGATGCGATGATCACGATGACGACGAGCAGCTCCACGAGAGTGAAACCGCGTCTGTTTGTTTGGTTGGTTTTCATTTCTTTGTATTATTTATGGTTTGGGTTTGTAAGGGCAATCGCCCGGTTTATGGTGGGCAATCGCCCGATTTAATGCCACGAGCTTTTAGTCGCCCGAGGTTCTGGAAAAGTAGAACAGGAAGTGCCGGATGCAAGCGGGAAATTGAGAATTTTCACTTTGGTTTTCCGGAATTTCAGCTATCCGGAAAGGGGTGCGGGGCGGCTTTTTCGCGGAGTTTGTCCAGAGTGTTGAACTCGCTCTCGGTGACAGGATATGGACCGGAGAACTCCACGGCGCGCGAGGATCCTGAACCGCTGCGGCAGGCGAAGGCGCGGCGGGAGGGCAGATAGTAGAGAACGAGGTAACGGTTCTCGCCTTTGTTTGTTTCGGCAAGAAAATCGGGGATGCCTTCCTGACTGAGAAATTCAGTGAGATCGGGATAGTAAGCTGCGAGGGCGGTGAGGCGAGTGAAGCCGAATGTGACGGGCTGCTCGCGGACGAGCATGATGTGATCATGGGCTTTGGCGGAGGTGCGCCTCAGTGAGGCGTCTTCACCGGAGGAGACGCAGCCGACGAGAAATGCGGCGGCGAGGAATGCGGCGGCAAGCGATGGGCCGAAGGAAAAGATGGGACGGAGGGAAAGCATGGGAAGAATGGCGGAGCCTATCACAGGCCACGGCGTTTTCTATCCTGTTGGATGATTTTCGTGATTTGCCGTGTGCTCGGGCGGTTTCCTTCGGAGTCGATGAAGATGGCGGTTTCCAAAGGGATAAGGAATTCCACGGCGGAATTGATGCCGACGAGATTTCCGAAGGCATCGACAACGGGGCCTCCGCTATCGCCGGGTTGGAGGGGGATATCGATTTTGAAACGGCGGTTGGAGGTGAACGAACCTTCCGGGGCGAGGGAGGTGCGCAGTTTCCCGGGAGGGGAGCGGAATCCCGTGGCCATGCCGCCGTGGATGACGGAGCGGCCGGTGGAGAGCCAGGTGGCCGGTGGTGTCCACTCGTAGTAGTAAGGCGTATTCCCGGGAATGTGGAGAATGGCGATGTCATCGCCGTAGGATCGCCAAACGATGCGGGCCTTGGCGGAGGTGATGCGGCCGCCGTGTCCGTAGATGACGAAGACGTTTTTCCCGCTGGAGCGTGCCAGCACATGGTCCGCGGTGAGGAAGTATCCGTCCCCGGTGATGGGTGCGGCGGATCCGCCATCGGCATCCCTGGGGGCCTTTTCCATGGAGAAACGTCCGCGGACCCAGCTCCCGAGTTCGTCACGCTGGGTGACGACGACGGCGGAAAGCCTCTCCCGGACGATCTGCCGTGCCATGTCTCCGGGCACTTCCGGTCTGGGTGGGGGTGCGATTCCCTGCGAGCAGGAGATGACGAGAAGGGGGAGAAACAGTGCCCAAGTTTTCAGAAAAAATCGATGCATTCGACAGGATGAAATCACAGCGGGGCCGTTCCGTCACATCCGATTTCAGAAATCGATCCCGAGGCGGATGACGGCGCGGCGGAAGGGGGCGGCCATGGCTATCTCCGGAAGGTCCTCCGGGGGAGTCCAGGAGTCGCCTTCACGCAGCTCGGGAAGTGGACAAACATGGATGAGGAGGGTGACCAGGTAACGGGTGATGGTGTAGGGTTCGGTGGCGACGAGTTCGAGGTTCTCGCACTCTTCCTTCGAGCGGACGGGGAGTTTCCAGAGGCCTTGGCGGCGGCTGCCGGATTCCCGGTGGAGCAGCAGGCGGCCTGCGGGATCGCGCGACCAGATGGCGTGCTCCGTGATGCGGGTGGTGGTGGGCCGGGGCTTTTTCACGGGAAGTTTCCCGGGGTGGCGGGTGATGCAGAATTTCCCGACCGGGCAGGTGAGGCAATCGGGCCTGCCGGGGCGGCAGTAGGTCTGGCCCAGCTCCATCATGGCGTGGTGATGGCGGGCGGGGTGCGCGGGGTCGCAGAGAGCGAGTGAGATTTTCCGATGGCGGGTGACCGTGGCGGAGGAGTCGATGGGTGAGGGATCGTCGGTGAGACGGGAAAGAACGCGGGAGACGTTGCCATCGACGAGGCCCGAGGATTTTCCGAAGGCGAATGCGGCGAGGGCGGAGGAGGTGTAGGGGCCGATGCCGGGGAGGGTGAGCAGACCGGCTTCATCCTCGGGGAACTTTCCGTCCGAATTCTCGACCAGGTGGATGGCGGCGGCGCGGAGCATGCGGGCGCGGCGGTAGTAGCCGAGACCTTCCCAAGCTTTCAACAGGGAATCGTCCGGGGCGGCGGCGAGGCTGTGGACATCTGGAAATTTCTCGATGAAGCGGGTGTAGTAACCTTTTCCAAGCACGGTGGCGACGCGTGTCTGCTGGAGCATCATTTCGGAGACGAGGATCTGATACGGGTCCTTGGTGCGGCGCCAGGGATAGTCTTTCCCCTCGGAGGAAAACCAGCTGCCGAGGGCGTTGCGGAAGGCGGTCGGGTGCTCGGTGGCGGGTGTTTCGCAGCGGGGTTTCAGGAGGCTTGGCATCGGTGATTATGAATGGCGGGTCCTGTGGAACAAGAAAGGCGAACCACGGAAAACACGGAATACACGGAAAATGAAGAGATTGAGGGATTGAGAAAATCATCTGCAAGCAACATGAGGCTTTTCCTCATTTATCTTCCTTCCGTCTTTTCAGTCTTTTCCGTGGTCACTCATCTTCATTTCAGAGGTTGGGAGTTGTTGCTTGGTAAAGCCGCGTGAGGGCCGGGGTTCCGGGCTGTATTCCAGAACACGCGGCGGTGGGTGTGGTCCTCTTTTACGCGTCACCGCTTGCGACGGAGGCGTTTGCCGGAGAGGCGGGTGGCGATCAGGCTGGGGCATCGGCCTTTGTGGCGGAGTTCCTCGCAACTGGCCTCGATCTTGATGGACTGGCGCACGGTGGTGAAGCCGAGCCGGTGGGTCACGCAGGCGGTCTGGATATCGACGTTGCTGTCCTCGAATTCGATGACACGGCGGCAATCGATGCACACGATGTGGTTGTGAGAGGGTTTCTCGTGGAAATTCGGATCGTAGGTGACCTGGCTGTCACCGAGATCGATGGGGCGGAGCAGGTCTGCCTCCACAAGCAGGCCGAGGGTGCGGTAGACGGTGGCGCGCGATGTCTCGGTATCGACGCGGCGGACGCGATCGAAGAGTTCCTCGGCGGTGAAATGCTCGTCACGCTCGAACACGAGTCTCGCGATCAGTTCACGCTGGACGGTGCGGCGCAGGCCCTTTTTCTGAATGAAATCGTCGAGGCGTTTTTTGATCCCGCTGTCCATGTGGGTGAGAGGTTAAAAATTCAGAGCTCAAATTTCAACTTCCAAGTGAAGGAGGAACAGGGGACACGTGTGGGTTTCGGAATTCCGTGGGATTTCCTGTGGCTTGTATGGGGAGGATCCGTAGATGAAGGCGGATTCACGAGAGAGAATTGTTCCCGTTTCCTTCCGGGAAAAGGCCTGCGGCGAAGGCGACCCAAAGCATGAAGAGTGGCTGGAACGGGAGGCGGAGCCAGAGGATCCAGGGGGGGAACTCGTTACCGGGCCAGCCGTGGAGGGCCACGTGGAGATTGGCGGGGAAAATAGCGATGAGCAGGGCGAGCAGACCGATGGCTGCGGCGTGGCGGGTGGCGGGTATGAGGATGCCGATTCCGCCTGCGATTTCCGCAATTCCGCTGATCCGGATGAGGGCCGTGTGAGCGGGGAGCCAAGGCGGCATCATGGCGAGGTATGGCTGCGGGGTGATGAAATGATTGGCGCCGGCGATGACGAACAGGATCCCGATCAGCCAGAGGGAGATGGTGCGGGTCTTTCCGAGGGTGGAGGGTTTCATTTCAGGTGTTTGTCTAGGAAGTCGATGGCTTTCGGCACTGCCTGGGCGGAGAAGAGATGGGTCATGATGTGCGAGCGTCCGTTGATCCAATACACCTCGTGTTCCACGTTGTTGTTTTCAAGAACCTCGATGAAGGCTTCCGGATGCTCGGTGGGGACGAGCGTATCCTTGCGGCCATGGTAGATGAAGACCGGAGGACTTTCGGGGGTAACGTGGGTGACTGGCGACGCCTCGCGGTAAGCGGGTTCGTTACCTTCGAGCGGGCCGCCCATCAGCAGGCCGGTGAGTTTCCCATCCGGCCAGAAACGGAGATCCGCCGGTGCGCCACCGGCGACGATGGCTTTCACCTTGTTTTTCGGATCCAGCCCGGCGAGCGCGGAGAGATGGCCGCCGGCGGAGTATCCGAAGGTGCCGATGCGGTCCGGGTCCACATTGATTTCCGCAGCATGGCGGCGGATGTAGCCCAGGGCTTCGTCGAGATCTTCCTTTTGAGCGGGAAATTTCCAATCGGGTGTGAGCCGGTAAGTAGTGTTCATCACGAAATAGCCGCGTTTCGCGAGATCTCCGGCGATGGCTACCATATCACCGCGGCGTTCTTCCTTGTTCCAGCCACCTCCGTGGATGAGCAGGATCGCAGGGGTGGGTGTGGCGGAGTCCGGGCGGTAGAGGTCGGCGACGAGTGGAGCCGGCCAGTCGGCGGGTGTGAAAACAACGTCTTTGGTGATCTTGAAATCGCCGTTGCGATGGGTCGTTCGAGGGGGAGGAGGTGCATCCGTTGATAAAAGCGGTGGCGGCCACGAGCAGGGGGATCATACGAAACATGCGGGACCATGGTCCCGGAGCGGGTGAAAGCAAATCCCGTGTGGACTCGCGGGGTGGGTGGACATACTTTCCCGCCAGTGAACCTGCCTCTGATCCGCACATTCCATTTCGCTCGCAGGGTGCTCCGGGATTTTTTCCTTAGAAACAACGGCATGCTTCTCGCCGGATCTGTGGCTTACAACGCGATGCTCTCGCTGGTGCCGTTGGCGGCGATTTTGGTCGTCGGGTTCTCCCATTTCGTCGATGAGGATCTGCTGATGCATGCGGTGAACACGGAGGTCGGGTTGATCTCTCCGAAGGCCGCGCCGATGGTGACGGACGTGCTGGTGACGTTCATCGATGCCCGGGAAATCGTCGGGTGGGTGGGTCTGGGCGTATTGCTGTTTTTCAGCTCGATGGCTTTCCGCATCCTGGAAAACGCGTTCGCGATCATTTTCCACCGGAAGGCGCTTCCAGTGAAACGTAGCTTCTGGGTTTCCGCGCTGTTGCCGTATCTTTTCATCGCTCTGATCGGGGTGGGTCTGGTAGTCCTGACGGCGCTGACCGCGATGGTGGAATTCTCGGCGGGGCGTCGGTTCGCCTTCGGCGGTGTCAGCTTCGGGGTGCAATGGCTTGCCACTGTCGCGCTGCACGGGGCCGGGTTTCTCGGGCTGGTCCTGCTTTTCACCACTCTCTACAAGGTGATGCCCATTACCCGGATCTCTTTCCGCCTGGCGCTGGCTGGCGGGGTGACCGCCGCCGTGCTGTGGGAGCTGTTGCGGACGGGGCTGGTGAGTTATTTCACCCATCTCTCCATGGTGAACGCACTCTATGGATCGATGGCGACGACGATCATCCTGCTGCTTTCGATGGAGGCGGCGGCATTCATCGTGCTGCTGGGCGCGCAGGTGATCGCGGAACTCCAGCGCAGTATCCGGCTGGGAATGCCTTGGTGGAAGGATCTCGATGAAAACGAATCATGATCCCTTTCCGGCGACCTTTTCCGCGAGTTTGGCCAGCAGGTCTTTGTGTGTGGAAGTAACCAGAGCGAGATTCGATTGCTCGAGGGCTAGCGCGGAGTGATTGCGGGCAGCGGCGGTCAGGCCTTCGTTGCCGAGCCGGGTCAGCACCGCGAGGCTTTTCTGAACGCGTGAGCCGACCTCGAACATCGCCGCTCCATCCCGGCTGATCGCGGTGAAGGCGTCGTCCATAAGATCCGCCGGATCGAGCGGATGGACCTGGATGTTGGGAAATTTCACTTCGGACGTGGTGCGACGGTGCCCGCTCCACGTCTCCAGAAGGCGGACCTGGATGCCCAGCACGGCGATAGCGGTGCCGGGATCGTTGACGGCCGGGGAGAGTGCGCGGTCGGCGATTTCCGAGAGCAGGATCATGCCGAAGCGCGGATCGCTCCCGACCCGGCGGGCATCCCCCAGGTGGAAAGATTTCCTGATCCGGTCCACGGTCTCATCATCGAGATCGTTTTTATCCCCGACGATGACGAGCGAATCGTGCGGATCCACGAACGCGCCCGGTCGCTCCAGGACACGGATGGTCGTTTCCAGTTTCTTCGCGATCTCATCGAGCGCTTCCATGTCGATGTTCTGCACGTAGCCGATGACGTCCGACTTCACCCGGGCGCCGGAGAAAGAGTTGTCGTCGGCTTTTTTCGCGCCCAGCGTGCCCATGGCCTCGGGGGAGGAAAACGCTTCGCGGCAGGCCTCCTCGACACGCTCCAGGGTATCTCCCATGCGCCCGAGTTTCGAGACCCGGTCGACCCAGCGAACAAAGGAAACTAGCACCCAGGCGACCATGATCACGTAGCCGGCGAAGAGTAGTAGCCTGCCGCCCGCGCCATAATAGTTCCCGAGGCTGATGGCAACCAGCGCGACGATCGCGTAGATGAAGGCGGCGAGGAAAGCCGTGAGAGAGTTCTGTGTGGACTTGTCCTGCATCACGATCCGCGTAGCGCGCGGGGTGGCGGTGGTGGATACCGCGGAGAACGCGCTGACCATCGCCGCAACGGAGAACGTGGCTACGGTGAGCATAGTGGATGCCATGATGCCGAGCAGGTTGATCAGGATATCCCGCTCGATACCGATCTTCATTTTGTCCGGTAGGAAATGATCGCCGAAATACGCGATGCTGACCCAGACGACTGCGGCGAGGCCCATGATCGAGGGCTTCACCCAAAGTCGGGTGCGTAGTTCGCTTAGGAGGTATCTGGCTTTGGTCACTGGAAGAGTAGAGCCGAAAAACTCCGGAATTCATAATTCAAACTCCGGGAAAATCGTTTGACTTGGAGTTTCCGCCGCCGGCTGCTGGAGTCGGCATCGATGAATGAAGCGCGGAAGCGGGAATTTTCCCTGAAACGGATGCTGGTGAGGCTGGCCGTATGGCTCGTGCTGTCGGTGGCGGTCCTGTTCTGTGTGCTGGTCTGGTGGTGCGCGAGTGAGATCGCGGAGCCTGGGAGGAGAACGCCACATCCTAGTTCCGCAGCGTATTTCGACGGGACGGCGGAGGCTGGTTTTTCAGTGGAGAAGTTTGTCTCCGCCGATGGCATGCCGTGTCTGGTCTGCGTTCCGGAGCCACAGGAAAATCTTTCGAAACGGGCCGGCGTCATCCGTTCCCAATTGGGTGAAACGGGGAGCGCTCTGAAACCAGCGGGAGAAATCTCGGGTACGATTCTGATATTGCACGGCAGGCACGGGATCAAGGAAGATTACCTTCCGGTCGCGGAGCGGTTTTGCTCGGTGGGCTTTCGCTGCGTGATCCCGGATCTTCCCGGTCACGGGGAAAATCCGGAAAGATTCACGACCTACGGGGTGCGCGAAGCTCCGGGAATCCTGAAATGTTACCGGGAAGCCGCGGCGGAGTTCGGATTTCAGGAAACTCCGTGCGGGATCTTCGGGCAATCGATGGGCGGCTCGGAAGCGATCCATACGGCGGCTTTGGAAGATTCTCCCTTCCGAGCGGTTGTGGTCGTATCCACTTTCGACAAGCTGGAAACGGTGATACGCGGACAGGCGGACGGACTACTGGGGCCTGTCCTCGGCGCGGCGGTGAGAGGGCCGGCGGATCGGGTGTTCGGGTGGAAAACCGGAATAGGTATTTCCGAGATCCGCCCCATGGAAAAGGCCGCCCGTCTGCGCGTCCCCACCATGGTCATCCACGGGGATTCCGACCGGTATGTGCCCACTTCCGGAGGGAAAGCGCTCTACGACGCACTTCCGGAGTCTACGGAGAAACGCTGGGTGGAGGTGCCGGGAGCGGATCACAACAACGTGCTGATCACTGATTTCCCTCTCTACGCGACGGCGGCGGAGTGGTTTCTAAATCACTTGTAGCATAGTTGGGAAGCTTGCATTTTTTAAATGAATTCTTGACGTTTCCGATGTTTGTCTGCTGGAGTGGAATTGTAATAGCGCGAGTTGGGACAGGATGGTTTTCATCCGATTGCGGTTCCGTTCCGCATCCCCGAATCCCTTATCCCCCCTCGTATGAAGTCCATCCCGAACAGTATCAAGTCAGCCGTAGCACTTTCTCCGCGGCATCGTTCCGTATCTCTTCTGCTAACACTGTTCGCGACTTCAGCTCCCAGCGGAGCGCAGACATTACTTATCGATGTTCTGGCGGACGGGCGGGTCCAGTCATCCGGCGTTCTCGGAGAAACCCTTTTCACCGATGAGGAACGCATCATCACTTCTCGCTCCGGAGGAAGCAACATATCGAACGGGCTGTTCGAGTTCGATCTCGCCCTGGTGCCTGCCGGAGTGACGATCACAGGCGTGGACCTTCTGATCAGGACGAGCGGAACAGTCAGTCAGGTCGGATCCAATCCCGCTCCTGTGATCTTTTCCGCTTTCAGGGGGAACGGCATGCTGGAGCTACTCGACAACTCCGCGCCGGCCACCGAGGTCGTGAACCAGAATTTCCAAGGCACGGTCAACAATACGGATCTCGATTTGTCCTTCACCACGGTGACCCCGGTGCAAGATCTTCTCGACGATGCCGATTCGACCGATTTCCTGACAATCCGGTCCGAGACTGTTAATTTCGTGACATTCCAAGTCGATAGTCTCGAGAGCACCGCGACCGATGCGGTCGCTGCCAGTCTGAGAATCACTTATGTCCCGGAGCCTTCTTCCGCTTTTCTCTGCCTCCTCGGAGGAGCTGCGATGGCGGTGAGACGCCGCCGTTGATAGAAATTTCTCAATCCTGAACAAATCTGCTGATCCGCATTCTTTCCGCGACGACGAGCGATTTGAACCGGGTGTAATCCTCCTCCTGGGACCCGGATAGCAGGCGGTAGGTGTAGAGCGGCCATTGGCTGATTTCATCGAGTGCGTTTTTCATCCGCAAAGCGATGACATCCGCCGCATCCGTGCCGCGTCCCGAGAGGCGGGTGAGAAGTTCGTCGTTCCCCTCCGGCATGACGAAGAGATCCACAGAAGCGGTGCGGATTGATTCATCATCGCACGAGCGGACCTGGGCCGCTCCCTGGACATCGAGATCCATGACCACGTCACGACCTTCCATCAGATAGGAAGTGACTTCGGATTTGAGGGTTCCGTAAAGATTCCCGTGAACCTCGGCGCTTTCCAGAAATTCTCCGGCCTCGCGTCTTTCCAAAAATCGTTTCCGGGAAAGGAAATGGTAGTCCTTGCCATCCGTTTCACCGGGGCGGGGCTGGCGGGTGGTGCAGGAAATGGAATAAAGAGCCTCGCCCTCCTCCGCCAAGCGGCGGCAAAGCGTGGTTTTCCCTGATCCGGAAGGTCCGGAGACGACTAGCAAGATTCCCGTCCGTTGCGACATGGCGGGGAGGCTGGCTTGAAAATCTGAAATTCAAAATTCAAAATTCAAAATTCAAGGAAGTGAGGTTCGATGGTTGGAAAATGAAGTTTGACACGTGGTGAGGGGAGTGGGCAGTCTCGCCAATTGAATCCAATTATGACAAAGAAAAAAACTGAACGTCGGTCGCATGCTTTTTCTTTGGTGTCCCGAATTTCCGTCAAACGCGCGGCGATCATGCTCGTCGGGCTGAGTTCGATCTCTCATGCGCTCACTTTCAATTTTACCTTCACTCCGGAAAGTACGGCACAGGACATCGCTGGTTTCAACGCAGCCGGAGCCCGTTGGTCCTCGCTGTTTTCGGACAATGTGACAATCAACATGGACGTGGGAACGGCCGCGCTCGGTTCAGGCATCCTTGCTCAGGCGGGTTCCACACGGGCCAGTTACTCCTATACGGAATTCAGGACGAACCTTGCTCTGGACATCCGCACCGCTTCCGATGCGACGGCGGTCGCGAGTCTCGGGGGAGGGACCAGTTTCAACATGCTGCTGAACAGAACCGCGAACAACCCGAACGGTGCCGGATCGGCAGCGACCTACGTGGACGATGACGGCGATGCGAACAACATGACGATTCGTCTTACAAATGCGAACGCGAAAGCGCTCGGGCTGACTCCTACCGTCGGGAGCGACGCAACGATCACTTTTGGAAACTCGTTCACATACGATTACGACGGGAGCGATGGCATCTCTGCAGGGGCGTTCGATTTCGTTGGAATCGCCACGCATGAGATCGGGCACGCGCTGGGATTTACGAGTGGGGTGGACATTCTCGATGGGAACGCCATGTCCCCCAACTTCTTCAACGACAACCAGTTCGCATCCGTGAACTCGTTGGATCTTTTCCGGTATTCGGCGGAGAGCACTGCCATGGGAGTGATCGATTGGACTGCCGACACGCGGACGAAGTATTTTTCTCTGGATGGAGGGACGACTTCCACCGCGGGTTTTTCCACCGGAAGGAACTTCGGAGACGGGCAGCAGGCCAGTCACTGGAAGGATAATCTCGGCATCGGAATCCTGGATCCGACCGCCGGAACTGGAGAGTTGCTGAGCATTTCAGAGACAGACAAACTTGCGTTCGATGTGATCGGCTGGGACTTGGTCCCCGAGCCATCGACCGGCTTGCTTTGCCTGGTTGCTGCCGGAATCGGACTCGCACGCCGCAGGCGTTGATCCCATTGCCGGACAGGTGGAATCCGCAGTTCGTCCGGGCCGCCGTGAAAGAAAACACGGGCGGCGGGTAACCCCGTTTTACGCTTGGCTCCCGGAACGTTTTCCGGTTGTATATTCATATGGAACAAGCACCGATCACACCTCCCTCCACCCCGCCAGTAGCTCCAGCACCAGCAGGCGCCCCCCCTAAAAAAGGAATGCCGCCCATCGCGTGGGTGGGAATCGGGTGCGGAGGACTGATTGTCGTGGCGATCATCATCATGATCATAAGCGGCGTGTGGTTTTCGAAAAAAGCTAAGGAACTCGGTGCGGATTTCAGTAAAAACCCCGAGCGCGCGGCGGCGGAGCTGGTGATCAATTTCAATCCCGAGTATGAGAAGGTCTCCAACGATGACGAGGCTGCCACGATGACGATCCGTGCGAAGGACGGAACCCTGCTGACCCTGCCTTACACCGATATCGCGGAAGGCAAGTTTACCGAGGAGCCGGCGGTCGCTCCGACCACGTCCGAGGAAATGTCCCCCGAACCCGGGGAATGATCCCTGCGGATGGATCGTGCGCTTTGAAAGGCCCCGGTCGGGAAATTCGCACGGAAGTATTTTCAATCGGGTAGGAAAATTAGAACAAGTCCGGGTTTGGCTCCGCTCTAACCATTGACGAGCCGGGAAATCGGTCCGTCAGACCAAGCGGGAGGAAAAGTTGGCAGGAAACCTGCAACAGCTCTTCCGAACCAAACTTAAAAAACATCCTATGAAAATCGTCCGCAAAACCAAAAACGGCGAAAGCCGTGAAGCTCTTCTTAAAGAATATTTTATCAACGCATCCCTCATCGCGCTTCTCAAGCGGGTGGGTGAGGAGGCAGCCAAGGCCGCACCAGGTCGCGTCCGCGCTACCGCTCTCGCCCGTGTGAAACACTGAGGCCAGGCGCTCCTACTTTCCCGAATGTGCCACTGGCACGATCTGCGGATGCATTGCGCCCGGTCGGAAGAGTTCTGGTGAACGCCGAGCATTTCCCTCCGGGCACAATTCGTCGCCGGATATCAGTCGAGGCCGGACCCGTTTAAGGGATTCCGGCCTTCTTTATGCCCATTTCCGTTGGGATTTCCTTTTCCAGCATATGCTGCCCGGTGTTGAATCGAAGCCATGGAACCCAAAAAAACCTGCCCGGAGCGCCCCGAAATCACCGACGAGCATGACGTGACCGAAGAGGAGATCCGTCAGCAGGAAATTTTTGAGTTGGAGACGGAGGAAGGATCTTGGCTTTCGGGTCCGAGGTCACGGCTTCACGATATGGGATCCCTTCTACGTGTGGGGTTGGACCTAATTCGTGCCTACCGGATTTTACATTTCGTCGGGCCGTGTGTGACGATTTTCGGCTCCGCGCGGACCAAACCGGGCACGCGCTGGTATGAGCTGGCCCGGGAAATGGGGGAAGCTTGCGCGGAACTGGGCTTCACCGTGTTGACCGGGGGTGGTCCGGGAATCATGCAGGCTGGGAATCAGGGCGCGTTCGAAGCCGGCGGTCGCTCGATCGGGGTGAATATCATCCTGCCATTCGAGCAGAACGTGAATCCGTACGTTCATAAATCCGTGGATATGCGCTACTTTTTCACCAGGAAAACGATGCTGGTGAAATACTCATACGCTTTCGTGGTAATGCCGGGCGGGGCAGGGACGCTCGACGAGATGTTCGAGACCATGACTCTGATCCAGACCGGGAAGCTGCGGAATTTCCCCATTATTCTCATGGGCAAGGATTTCTGGCAGCCACTCATGGACTTCGTCTATAAAATGGCGGAGGAGGGCACGATCAGTCCCAGGGACCCGGAACTGATTTTCTTCACCGACAGCGTGGCGGAAGCGAAGGCCCATCTCCAACGGCACGCGGTGCGTCAGTTCGGCCTGCGTAAAAAACAGATCCCACGGCCTATGCCGATGTTGGGCGAGGAAGGGGTGGAACCAGCGAAATAGAAAACCGCCGGGAGCGGACTCCGGGCGGTTTGGAAACAATGCGGAATTTCGATCACCCGCGCCTGCGCCTGAGGAAAGCGGTGAGCACGCCGAGCGCGAGCAGGGAATAGGTAGCAGGTTCGGGAACCGTTCCAATCACTTGGATGCCATGGACTCCGACGTTGTTGCTACCGCGGGCCACGTCTACGGAAAAAGTGTTTCCGGTCACTCCGGAGAACATCACGTAGTTTCCGGAATCGGGGTCGTCGTCGGCCAAGGTTCCTTCAACGAATCCGCCGAACGGGTTGGTGTTCGTGCGGATATTGAACACCGTAGAGGCTAGGGTGACCGTTCCGGTCCTGTTGTTTCCGTCCGAACCATAATACAGGTAGACATCATAATTTCCGATGAAAGGGAGATTGGCGAAGCTGATCGTGATAGGTGCCGCGTTACTGGTGTTATCGATGTATCCGTTGGTGAGGATCTCGTCCGGTGTGGCGCCGGAAGGGGTGGCGTGAGCCGTCCAGGTGGCATCCGATGTGAATGTGACCGATGTGGCGGTGGCTCCAACGTCGCTGTCGAGATTCGACAATGTGTCCCCCGCGCCTGAAGCGTTGTTCCAGTTTGAGGATGAAACCACACCCGCCAGGTCAGTGCTGGCAAGAATTTTGGGACCCGGATCTCCAGGGCTGGTCGCGGCTCCACCAACGAAATTAACTCCGATGGAAGCCGAATAGGCGGGTGAAGTCAGAACAATGACGGATGTCGCCACGGAGGCGGCGATTCTAGATCTGGATAGCTTGAGATTCATATTGACTCGGGAAATGTTAATCGGGGAATACGAAGGAAACTAAGGATTCGGTCGCGGCGGGTAAAGAAGAAATAACACCGGTCGAAAGCCAACTCCGCGGGTGGATCGAAATTATCAGTTCAGATCACTTCCCGGGGTTCCTGAACCATTCGACACCGAGCGGTCCTGTACTCCTCGCAGTTTGCCACGATGTCGAGGTGGCCGTCTCCATCCACATCTTCGAAGCGGATGTCGTCCCATTTCTCACCCTCCCAGATGCCGCCGCCTTCAAAGCCGTCGCCCCATTTGATGACCTTCGTGGAGAAATTCCCGGCTTCCGGTTTTTCGCCCGAATAGGACATGACGGCCATGGAAGCGGTAGTTTTCGGCAGATCGCCATCGCGGTGGATCACGCCGATCACGATTTCCTTCTTCCCGTCCGCGTTGAGGTCCGCGATCGCGAGCGGGCGGCTGCGCCAGGTGGTTTCCGGTGTTTTGGGAATCTCGATCGTCTCCGAAGGACACCTTGCCGTTCTCGTCGCTGTTTTTGAAAAACAGGATGCGGTCATCGAGTTGGGTGAGCAGATCGGGGCGTCCGTCTCCGTCGAAATCTTCGGCAATGATTCCGGGTTTCGTGTAAAATTCCTTGTTCGTATAGATCACATGTTTTTTCCAAGTTGTTCCTTCGGAGGGATGCTCGTACCAGATCACTTGCTTCGAGTCCTCCGGAGTGCCCCAGTCGGCGTTGGCCAAGGCGATGTCAGGGAGCGAGTCGCCGTTGAAATCCGCGATTTCAAAGCCGTGGCCGCTGATGATTTCCGTATCGATGTCGTGACGCGACCAGCGGGACATATCGCGACGGTCCTCTTGCTTGAGAGGTGCCTGGAACCAGCGGATGCCGACACTGGAATGACCTTCGGTTTTGACCTGATCGCCGGCATGACCCTCGGTGCGACCACCTGCGACGAGATCCGGAGCGCCGTCGCCATCCATGTCATGGGCGCGGACGAAGAGGTAGTTTCCCAGCTCCCGTGACGAGGGAACGAGCTCGCTGTTCTTCCATTTCCCGATGTCGGATACCGCGTCCTTCCCCGGGTGCCAGACGATGCTGGTGCCGGCGATCTCCTCCGGATCCTCACGCCCGTGGGCGACGGCGACATCAGGGAAGCCGTCTCCATCGAAATCGCCGAAACAAGAGCTTTCGACACGGTCGAACCTGCCGATCGGGACGACGGGCCAAGGTTTCGTGGAGTCCTCATGGCCCGGATGGAGCATGACGACGACTTTTCCGGTATCCTCGAAATTCGTGACGTAATCAGTCAGTCCGTCTTTGTTCACGTCAGCGGCATCAAGTCCGTTGCAAAGACGCGTGTCGTCGTAAATCTGAAAGCGCTGCCAAGCGTCTTCGGCATGTCCGGCGGTGAGGAAAAGTGCGAGAAATAGGGCGGTGGATTTCATTTCGCTGCCAAAAAATCATATTTACCCGGGCCAGTAAACCACAGTCAGGGCTTCGGCAGGAAAAAGCTCTTCTGCTTTTCGGAAACGGGCATGCCGAGTTTTTCCATGGCGGCGAGCATGTCCTCCCAAAGTGCGCGCTTGATCTCGTTCGAGGCACCGCTTTGCAGCAGATAGCTCGGGTGGTAGGTGACCCGGGTGGGTATGCCGGAGACTTCGTGCCATTTCCCCCGCATGGAGCCGACGGTGCCTTCGAGTCCCACAAGTCCCTCGGCCGCGGTACCACCAAGCGCGAGGATGAGCTTTGGTTTCACCACGTCAATTTCCGCGAGAACAAGAGGCAGGCAGGCAGCCATTTCTTCCGGAGTGGGCTTACGATTGTTGGTGGTCTGTCTGGCGAGAGCCGGGCGGAATTTCACCAGGTTGGAAATGTAGACATCCCTCCGCAGGATGCCCATCGCCTTGAGGATATCGTTGAGCTTCTGCCCGGCCGGGCCGACGAACGGCTCCTGCTGTTTCTCCTCGTTGTAGCCTGGAGCTTCCCCGACGAGCATGATTTCCGCATCGGGATTCCCCGTGGCGAACACCATCGTTTCCCGCAAGGTACCGGAAGAGCGTGCCGGCGGCCACTCCGCCGCCTGCCTACGGATACTGGCGAGTCGTTCCTGCTTCGTTTCCCCGGTCACGGCCAGTTCTGCCTTGGCCTCGGCGTGAGGTGGTTCCGGAGTGGCGGGGCCGCTCGGTTCTGCCGTTGGCGCGGGATTTCTGGCTCTCAGATAGAGCTCCGCGCAGGGCCGCCCGCGCGTCTTCATCCAGAAAAACGTGGGTATGGCCGCGCGCTTGCTCGGATTTCAGGAAATCGACAACGGTATCGACAGGACGGGACACGCTTCGTTGTAAGGACCGTGGCGGGGGGAATCAACACCTGTCCCCGAAACATGCGATATTTTCTGACTTGCGGGGACTTCCGGGACATTCTAGACCCCGTGTATGTCGTTTTTTCCCGATATCCCGAAAATCCAGTTCGAAGGCCCAAAGTCCAAGAATCCGTATGCCTTCAAGCAATATAACCCGGACGAAATCGTCGCCGGGAAATCCATGAAGGAGCACACTCGCTTCGCCGCTGCCTACTGGCATGTGATGCGCAACGGCCTGTCCGATCCCTTCGGTGGCCCGACCGCCCTGATGCCATGGGACGATCAGTCGGACTCTGTCGACAACGCGCTCAAGCGCGCCGACGTCTTCTTCGAATTTCTCAACAAAATGGGAATCGATTACTACTGCTGGCACGACCGCGATATCGCACCGGAACTGGGCGATCTCGCGAAATCCAACGCCGCGCTCGACAAGGTCACCGACCACCTTCTCGATCTACAGAAGGAGCACGGCAAGAAACTTCTCTGGGGCACGGCGTGTCTCTTCGCCCACCCGCGTTACTCGCAGGGTGCCGGCACCTCGCCGAACGCGGATGTGTTCGCCTACGGAGCCGCCCAAGTGAAAGCCGCGATGGACGGCACGCTGAAACTCGGCGGTGAGGGCTACACCTTCTGGGGTGGCCGGGAGGGCTACTCCACGCTGCTCAACACCGATATGAAACGCGAACTCGATAACCTCGCGAACCTGCTTCACCTCTCCGTGGACTACGCGAAAAAAATCGGTTTCACAGGTCAGTTCTACATCGAGCCGAAGCCACGCGAACCCACTACCCACCAATACGATTCGGACTCCGCCGCTTGCCTGAATTTCCTCCGTCAGTATGATCTCATGGATCATTTCAAACTGAATCTGGAAACCAACCACGCGACTTTGGCCGGGCATACCATGCTTCACGAAATGACCGTGGCGATCGATGCGAACGCGCTCGGCTCCGTGGATGCGAACCAGGGTGACGAACTCATCGGCTGGGATACCGACCAGTTCCCGACCGACATCTACCTGTGCACCGAGATCATGCTCAAGATCCTGGAAATGGGCGGGCTGACCACCGGTGGCCTGAACTTCGATGCGAAACGCCGTCGCGAGTCACACGATCCGTCCGATCTCTTCCACGCCCACATCGGCGGCATGGACGCCTTTGCTCGCGGCCTCAAGATCGCTGCCGCGATCCGCGAGGACGGGCGTTTGCAGGAATTCGTCGACAACCGCTACAGCAGCTGGACCAGCGGCATCGGTTCGAAAATTTCGGACAAGCAGGTCTCGCTCGAAGAAGTCAGCCAATACGCGCTCTCCAACGGTGAGCCGACTCTCGATTCCGGTCGCCAGGAAATGTTGGAGAACCTGGTGAACGAGTTTATCTGAGGAGTGTGGACTTTTAGTCCGCCTCATTCTCCAAACAAATCCAAGGGGCTGCGGACGTATATCCACAGCCCCTTTTTTTATCCATTCACCAGGAAACAGAACGACCGCTCCTTCTCATCATCGGTGGTCCCAATGGTGCGGGAAAAACCACCTTCGCGCGCGAGTATCTCACGCGGAAGATCATCCGAGACGCGAAGGCCGCCGGGTATCTCATCCGCATCCATTTTCTCTGGATTCCCTCCGCGGAGTTTTCCCGGAAACGCGTGACCAGCGCACGAATCAAGGCGGGCAACACGTGCCGAGCAATGCGATCAAGCGGAGTTTTCCGAGGATTTTCCAAAATCTGGCGAATCTCTACCTTCCGCTCGCGGACCAATGGAAAATCTGGGACAGCTCGTCGCCGCTGCCGGAGCAGTTGGCAAATCACACGAGCCACGCTACTTCTTCTGCGCCCGGCTTTTTCGGTGACGTCTACGAAAATGATCAACTACCGTAAAATCGATCCCACGGGTCTCAAGACCAGCGAACTTGACGAGGAATCCAAGCTCGCCCTCCGCGCCATGAAACGCGCGTCGAAAAAAGTGGTGGAAGACTACAGGCGGCTCGGGCTGAAACTCATCGTCACCGATAAGAACGGGAAGATGGTCAGCGTCAATCCGTGATCGGCCGGATCTTCCTGACAAAACCGACAGACGTTTTACATTGCTCCGCGCCGGAGGTTTGGTAGTTTTCCCATCGTTTTGCTGGGAAATGATATGAGTGCCCCTCTGGAATCGCCTGTGCTTGTGCTGAACCGTTTCTGGCAACCGGTCCACACCTGCTCCGCTCGAAGGGCGGTGCATCTCCTCTGTCTCGGACATGCCCACGTGGTGCAAGTGGAGGGTGAGGAGAAATTCAATACTCACGATCTCACCTCCTGGATCGTCTACTCAAATGAAATTCTCGGAGAGGAGATGATCCACAGCGTGAAGCTGGCGCTGCGCGTTCCGAAGATCATCGTGCTGGGGATCTACGACAGATTGCCCCGACTGGAAGTCAAGTTCACCCGGCGCAACGTGTTCATGCGGGACCAGTTCACCTGTCAGTATTGCATCAAGGTCCTGCCGGAAACGAAGTTGAATCTGGATCACGTGATCCCCCGGGACAAAGGTGGCAAGACCACCTGGGAGAACATCGTGACCTCCTGTGTGAAGTGCAACTCCCGCAAATCCAACAAACTTCCCAAGGAGGCCAATATGTTTCCCGCCTCCAAACCCTTCGCCCCCCGCTGGCGCCCGCTTTACGGACTCCGGGAAAACGGCATGGGCGACGAGAGCTGGGAGCATTTCCTCCACGCCAACGGCAAGGAAACACGGAAATCCGCCTGAACCCCGCCTTCGACTGGCGCCCGACGGGCTTGCGGATACGGCTGGGCCGCTATTCGTGGCCCAGCCAGTCCTGCTCTCCATCTCCGGAGCTGCGGAGGAGAACCGCGCCGCCTTCACCACCCTGCGGGATTTCTCCGCCTCATGGGGGAAAAACCCCGTCGCCACCCCGGAGCAACGCGCCGCCGGCACCCGCCTGGAGGACGACTTCGACCGCCACGGGAACAGCCTCCACCGCAGCGGCTACACCGTCCAGACCACGGAATCGGCCGGCCTCATGGCAGGCTCGATACCTCCACCGCGGACCTCACCCTTCTCGGGCTGCTTCCCCCCTTCGATCAGATGGCCGAGGCACAGAACGCCTTCGAAACGCTCGTCGCGGACAAAGCCGCCGTCGAAGGCGGCATCGACCTGCCCACCGTCTCCGAAAACCGCCCGGAACTCGTGCGCCGCATCAACCTCCTGCTCGATACCATCGGGGAATGGCAGATCGTCGCACCCACCCCAGAGCTGGAGGCAGCCATCGACGAGAGGGATGAAATCATCGTCCGGATCGCCGCCCTCGCCCTCGCCCGCCGCACCGCCGCCCAGCAGGAAACACCCCCTCCGGCACCCTGACCCCTCCGATTTGGTGCAAAACGCCCGGTCTCCGGGCCAGCGCAAAGTGCGGGAGCCAAAACCCAGTGGATTTTGGCTCTCGCAGAGTGTTGGGACGGGAAATCCAGTGGGTTTGGCCTCTCGCGAAGTGTTGGAAAGGAGAATCCAGTGGATTCTAGCTCCCGCACCCCGCCCACCGCCAAGCCGGAAACAAAAAAAGCGGACAAAGCGTGCGTATATCAGGAATGGGACCCACCCCGGAACCGGACCGGTGGAACCCACCTGATATACACACCCATCCCCACGAAAACCCTTGCCTTCCCAAGGAAAATCCGCTCCTCTTCGGAAGAGTGACTTCCCGGATATCACCCGGGAAGTGGCTACGAATAAGAACTGTTAGCGAGTAAAACACAGAGCTTGCTTGAGTCATGATTCTTATGTCCATGAGATCGATTTCAGCCTTCTCGTTCTCGGGTTCGGCATCGCTGGTTGGCGGTTCGTTAAGATCCGAGTCAAACGCGTGGATCTGTCGGCTTGCGGTGCCATTGGCTCGGCAGGTGGTCAGTCAGATGGATTCGCACCGGATTGTTCTCGGCTATTGGCTCAGGTTGGGTGCTCGGGTTCCGGCATCGGCACTGGCTAGGGTTGCGTGGAGGCGTTGCCGTCATGCGGAGCGCTGGGAGGATCGCTTCGCTAACAAGTCGGAGATGGTGACGCCGAGGAAGCCGTCTGATTAAATTGGAAGTTTACACCGGCGCGCCATTCCTAGGACGTTCTGCAAGAAATGAAGAGATCCAACGAGCCAGAATATTCCATACGGAGTTGGTTACTCGATTTACGTCAGAACGGCCTCGCGAAGCATGCATACGAGGCACGCGCGAAGACGACCAAATGGAAGTCAGCCTTTTTCCTAGGCATTGGATTCGTTTTGCTGGGTCTCTTCCAGATGTGGACATTTAGAGAAGGCCTAACAGAATGGTGGCGAGTCGTTAGCCTTTCCTACGAGGAGGTTTCTAAGACACCTTACTTGCCGATTTGGACATCAGGCCGGGGAGCTATCGGCGCTTTGTTCGTTGTGGCCGGGCTATCCTGGGTTCGCACTGGCTTCGAACAGAAGAAGCAGAACAAGTCGGAGATGGCGACGCCGAGGAAGCCGTCTGATCAAATTGGGAGTTGACACCGGCGCGCCATTCCTATGACGTTCATCAAAGAGAATTTATAGACTTACGGGCTGGATTAGATATGTTCGAGTCGCTGAATTGGCATTGTGCCAGGCTTCCGGCTCGGCCAGCGGCGTTTGATATTGAGACGCACCGTTTGATGGATTCGGCGTATGTTACCATCGTAGGTTTAGGTGAGGATCTCACTTCGCAGCTTCTGGCTCGGGTTCGTGCGCGGTCGATGGCTGGATTCTCCGCTAAGATCCTTGAATCGGGCAGTCAGGGTAGGTCGAAATGGGAAGATGATGAACAAGGCGTAGATCACGACCCCGAGGAAGCCGTTTGCCACTGCGTTTGGGAAAGGTTCGTAGCTTTTCCGAAAATCGGGCTGGCTCTGGGCCTCTGGTCGCGATTACTCTAACGTTAGCCAAAGAAATGGAGACTCATCCAAAGTCGAACTGCGGTAGCCAGGAGGAACTTTCGAATCTTCGTCGTAAGATCGCGAACCAAGGCCTCACGGGCGCTGCTAACGACACAAAATGGACGCGACTACTTGATTTGATGAGGACGCGAGAAGGGTCTGTTCCGAAGTTTCGCTATAAGACAATCGATGGTCACGTATCACGATGGGACGGGGAATGGTGGTATCATGTCCCATTACCGATGATGATGGTCCGATGGTTTGAGATCCGACTGACTCAAGACTCGAGCACGAAAGGTATGCTCCGGCCGAAGGAAGACTGTCCTTGGGTGATCGATTTACTGGATGAAGTCAGATTTGATTATGAGATCATGGGTGATGTCGTCCGTATTTTCGCGTATCATCCCCGAGATCGAGAGCCAGCCAAATGATGAAAGAAGGCTAACAAGGCGGAGGAGCCGACGCCGAACCCGCCGTCTGATTAAATTCGGGAGTTGACCGCGGCGCGGCTCTCCTATGACGTTCGCTAAAGAAATGAAGAGCATCTATCTAGTGCAGCATCTGCACATTCTTCCTCAAGGCGAGGAAGACGTAAAGATGATCGGCGTTTATGCGACTCGTGAAGACGCTATTGAAGCAGTCGCAAGATTAGCATTGCAGCCTGGATTTTGTGACCACCCAAGTGTCGTCGATTTCGACGCGGACACTGATATGCAGGGTTTTCACGTTGAAGAATATGAGATCGGCAAGGATCATTGGCCGGAAGGATATACCACCGTCTAGTTCCGGTGACTCCATGCGAAGACCATCCATCCAATCAATAAAGAAAGCGAACAAGGCGGAGATGGCGACGCCGAGGAAGCCTTCTGATTAAATTTGAGCTTTACCCCGGCGCGCCATTCCTATGACGTTCTGCAAGAAATATGAAATCGTTACTCCTAGCAGCCACGCTAACGGCTTTTTCGACCGACTCCAGCCTTGCTCAACAGGCCTACGATGACTCAGCCGCCCGCAAGTCATCAGCGGAGCGGATCGAGCGGACTTACGGCCTACGCTTTGACTGGTCTAAGACGAGTCTGACTAACCTTATTGATATGGAGGGGCGACTTGGTTCCGTCAGTCGGATCAAGAGAAGTTATGGGGTTTCGCTTGATTGGAGGACAGAATCTTTGTCCTCCCTTATCGACAAAGAAGGAAGATTGGGAGCCGTGTCTAGAATTAAGCGGACGTATGGATTGATGTACGACTGGCAGAAGAATTCATTGAGCAGCTTGATCGACGCCGAAGCGCGTATGGGAGCTGCCGCGCGACTCTCGAAGGCTACAGGTAGAGAAGTCGATTGGAGTAAGTTTTCGCTAACCCAACTTATCGAGGTCGAAGCCAAAATTATTGCGCAGCAGAATCCAGGCAGAGTTGCGGTCGGTGCCGCGCCAGTTCCTGCGGGAGCTCAGGCAATCATCGAGACAAAGATGGACGGAGAATTTGAAGGATGGGACGGGGAGACTGTCTTCAAGTTGGCGAACGGACAGATTTGGCAACAGAGTGAATATGCCTACACGTATCATTATGCATACAGACCAGATGTTCTGATTTATCCTTCTAAGTTTGGCGGGTGGAAGATGAAGGTCGATGGAGTTGAGCGCTCAATCGGCGTCGAGCGTCTCAAATGAAGAGGCAGAACAAGGCGGAGATGGCGACGCCGAGGAAGCCGTCTGATTAAATTGGAGATTGACCCCGGCGCGCCATTCCTATGACGTTCTGCAAAGAAATGAAGATCCTGATACTATCACTTAGCCTCGCAGCAGGCTTTGCATTTGGTGCGACCCAAAGCGTGCCTAAATCAGATTCGCCGGACGGTAAGCTTTACGCCGTCATGGATGTAGATCGAGACTCGAAGATTGATCCCGAGTGGAAGGAAGGCAGTTATCCGAGAATCGAGATAACGGACAAGGCGACTGGCAAGGTTGTCACGTCGATCGATTATTTCGGGTCTCCAGGCGATGATCAACGCCCCCTAAGAGAGCACGTGTCAGTGAAGTGGCGTTCCGACTCCAAGGCATTTTCTGTCACCGTCGAGGATAGGTTTTACTCGGTGACCCAGATTTACGGCCAGACGAAGGATGGAACCTACAAAAGTGTCGATTTTCCTAGTTACAAGGAGATGACAGGCTTCCCGCAACCGAACAACGAACATCTACGTCCGCGCGGGAGAGGAACAGTTACAGGATGGGATGAGGATGACCACCTGATCTACGATCTCTTTGCCAGCCCACTTCCTACATTCGTCAGCAACGATCCATTGGTTCATCGAATAGTCCTCAAGATTAAAGACGGGAAGATGACTACAGTTCGCGTAGAGCATGAGACTGGTGAGTGGCGACGCGGCGACTGGATCCAAAACAACAAGCAGAACAAGGCGGAGATGGCGACGCCGAGGAAGCCGTCTGATTAAATTCGAGCTTGACCCCGGCGCGCCATTCCTATGACGTTCGCCACAAAATTGAGATGTATTCCGAGTCGGCTCGGGTTGGGGGCGGATTCCTATGTCAGTCAGATTGATTCGCGCTGAAGCGTTCGCAACCAATGGCTCAACCAACTGCATTCACAGCGGTCAGTCAGATGAATTTGCGCCTTTCCGTTCCGGGGCATTGGCTCGGGTTGCGTGACAGATTCCAGGGAGACGTTTTCGGTGGAGGCAATCCGCCAGAACCAAAACCGGGCGAACAAGTCGGAGATGGCGACGCCGAGAGCGCCTCCTGATGAAATTCGAGCTTGACCCCGGCGCGCCATTCCTATGACGTTCGCCAAAGAAATGGAGACCATCGGAATCATAATTGCACTATTTGGAGGCGTTTTTGGGATTGCTTCGGCGCTGGCTCTTGCATTTGCACGGGAAGAATCCTCGGATGTTTCGGCCTGGCAGTGGGGAGACGTATTCTTACTCGGAGGAGCCATATCCCTCGTTCGTGGTTTGATACGCGGCATTTCAGATGGTTTAACAAATCGCAAATCTTCTAGCTTCGTGCTGACTATTGTTTTCTTCGCTAGTGTGACGACAGCTATAGTAGGCATCATAATTATCTCGTAAGAACCAATAAAGAAGGCGAACAAGGCGGAGATGGCGACGCCGAAGAAGCCGTCTGATTAAATCGGGAGTTGACACCGGCGCGCCATTCCTATGACGTTCTTCTAAGAAATGAAGACCTTTTCGAAGCTCAAGATTTGCGCCTTCGCAGGACTGATCGCAATACTCGGCGGAGTTTGTGGATTCTGGTTACGCAGTATGATTCTGACTTCGGTGATCACTCTTGATTCCCCGACCATCATAAACCATGGATACGGGGAGTTTCCTGTAGAAGCGTATATCGATGTCAACGAAGGTCTGGACTCTAAGATTGACGAGATTTGCGGGTCATATACCAGCCATGAAGTTTACGCTGCGGTTCTTCCGATGACTTCCGGATATCGAGTTAGGATCGTGGCAGATGGCAATTCGAGCGTCTGGGATGGATCGAACAAAGAGAGGATCCAAGATTGGATAAGCACTCAAATGGCACAGATCCAGTCGGAGGAATGGAAGAAGCAGAACAAGGCGGAGATGGCGACGCCGAGGAAGCCGTCTGATTAAATTCGAGCTTTACACCGGCGCGCCATTCCTATAACGTTCGGCAAGAAACTCCATAGCACGAAGTCTTATCAAGTGGACGCGGTTGAACTTTCGATCAAACATAAAAGAACATGAATTGGGACGCGGTTTTGGAAGGAACATCGATTGGTGTAGCAGGCTCACTAATTTTGGGGGCTCCTAGTCGTGGTTCGCAACTACACGCGTGAGGGATTACTCCGATATCGGATATGGCGAGGCTTTAGGCGCCTATCATGTGGCTCGGGGATCAATGGTCTTACGGTGGGCATCACCAATCAGGCGGGAAGGGAATTTACGGTGCGAAGTGCCTATCTGGTCACCGAAGGATTGAATTATCGCTTTAATCCCACGGGTGAAGTGACCACCACATTTGATGGGCAATATCCCAAAATAACCAGGAAGCAAAAGCGGCTCCTTAAGCAAGGGAAGATCGACAAGATCCAGATCAATTCGGAGATCGCCCACAGAAGCTGGCAGACGCCCCCTACCCAAGAAGGATTTGTGGCTATCATCCCGTTCACCAACCAGCAATTTCTTCTTCCAGCTAACCTTGTCACGGCAATAGACACGAAGATCATAGGTTTAGAGCTGACGATCGAGTTCACGACTTGGACAGGTATTATCAGAATAATGAAGATCAGATCGTTCAAGATGCTCGATCATGTTCAGAGCACTTTGGATTCGCTCCGAACCCAGATTGACTCTGGATCATTTGATCACGCTAGGAAGAGGTTTGGTTTGCCCCCCGTTCGTAGGATGGAGAAGACCTCCAACGCTGAATCTAACAATAGCACAAATAGGCCGAACAAGGCGGAGATGGCGACGCCGAGGAAGCCGTCTGATTAAATTCGGGCTTCACACCGGCGCGCCATTCCTATAACGTTCGCCGAAGAAATTGAAGAGTTGATCGCGCCCAGCGATTGAATACAATCCGAGCGTGACCTGCGTCCTCGACACTAACGTTCTCGTTTCAGCGATGCGCTCCAAGATTGGTGCGTCGAACGATGTGATCCGACGTCTGGCTTTGCGTGAGTTCAAGTCTGTGGTATCGACCGCACTAACCCTTGAATACGATGACGTCCTACATCGGCCTGGGATGGTTCCAGCTCATTCGCGTCAGGTTAAGGCGATGATGCCTGATTCTATTGGGGATTTCCGCGTTCGTTTATCCCGTTTGATGTGGCGGTCGTCGGGATCGAATAGCGCCAGTTGGGAAAATTCCCGGACTTTCACCAACTGGTTGCCGAGTATGTCGTAGAGTTTTTCATAACTCAGCTCCGCCCGCCCGATTCGCTCCGTCATGGCCGTGGCCATCTTCATCCCGAGCTGGTGCGCGATCATTGCCGCCAGGACGATGGCATGGATGTGGTGGGTGCCGCTCTTGCGCTTGAGTGCCTCGCCCAGGTTGAGGGATTGCTTCCAGGCGCGGAACTGGATTTCCACCGCCCACCGTGCACGGTAGATCGTTGCAAGCTTCCTTGCATCGGCTAGTTCCACGGGAAGATTGGTCAGCATGAGGTGCCAGCCGTCGCGCACCAATCCTTTGGCGCAGGGCACCCGGCCGCTTTGCTTTGCTTTCTTCCTCCGTTCCCTGAGTCGGGCTGGCGGCCACTTCACGGGTGGCGCGCAGGGCTACGAAACGGCAGGCTTTTTTCTCCTCCCCGACCTTGCACGGCAGGTCTATGATGTCCTGTTTGCTCCTTTTCAGGGTTGATTCGATGGGGGTGTCGTCCTCCAGGACAACCCCGACATTGAGGGGCAGGCGGGTGAGCCACCAGGCTCCTGCGACCTCGATGATTTTGAATTCCCCTATGCTGAAATATCCCATGTCGCGGAGTACCAGATCGCCGGGAAGAAGCAGATCCACGAGGTCTCTGCCGATGGTTTTGTCCTGCTCGGTGGCGAGGTGCAGGCTGTGGGAAACCACTTGGCCGGAGAGCAGGTCGTAGGCGAGATCGATCTTCACTCCGGCGGTCGGGCCGTGATGGTTGCCGTGGGCGGGGAACTTCTCCGCGTTGGATTTCGGCATGACCTGGCCGGATGCGTCCTCGATGAGCATGCGCCGGATCGCGCCGCCCTCCAGGGCTTTTGCGGCAGGGGCGAAGCGTTGTTTTGTCAGGTCGGAAAGGACGGCCATGAGAAATGCGGTGGAGGCAGCGCCGATGCGTTCGTGCATGGACTGGCGGGACATGGCGAGTGGAACCCTGTCCTTGAGATCACCCACGAGCTGGTTGAAGGATGCCTTGCCGGTAACCACTGCGGAGAGAAGAGATTGCATGAAGCCTCCGGGGGTGAAGCGGGGCGATTCCCTGACAACAAGGGAAGTTTTGGTTGCGATCGGGTCGAGATCCGGCAGGATGATTTTTGAGCGGCCGGCAGGTGGAGTTGTAAGCATTCCGAGCTTGCCGGCTTGCTCACCTTGTCAATGTTTTTCTCGATTTATTTTGACGTATCTAACTTATCATCAGTGCGTTACGGCTTAACCTGACGCGAATGGGTTCCAGCTTACACGCACGGCGAGATCGACTCGTTTATCGACTCGATCTGTGCAGTTTCTTCCGAGGCGTTGATCTACTTTCGGTGGCGACCCTTTCTTCCCGATCCCAAGGACGATCTCGTTTTTGAGTGCGCTTTGGCTGGTGGTGCAACCCACATTGTAACGCACAATACCCGAGATTTCCCCAACCTCGATCCTTTCGGCGTTTCCGTGGTGACACCCGGCGAATTTCTCCGTATGTTACAGACATGAGCACGATGAGTATCAGCATCCCCGATTCGGTTCGGAGCCGTGTGGAGGACATAGCCCGTGAGGACGGAGTGACAGTGGATGACTTCGTGGCCACGGTGCTTCTGCAGCGCGTAGCGGTAGCGAACGCTGACTCCTATGTTCGAAGCCGTGCGAAGAGAGGCAGCGCAAGCAAGTTAACCGAGCTTTTGGACAAGGCTCCAAACGTCGATCCCGATCCCTCTGACAGAATAATGAAACAAGAAGGCGAACAAGGCGGAGATGGCGACGCCGAGGAAGCCGTCTGATTATATCGGGAGTTGACACCGGCGCGCCATTCCTATGACGTTCGATAAAGAAATGAAGACCATATTCTCTGCCATTGCCCTCCTTCTGGTTTTCACACCTATTTCCAGAGCTACGCAACAGGAGAGCGACGTCTTGGTGATTCGTGGCAAGAGAATTTACACTCACGACACGCCCATACTGAATAAGGCATTTCCAAAGTTAGATATACCGAAATTCGAGATGATTTCGACAGCGAATTACAAGGGATACAGTCCGACTTGGGCGGTTATCGAGGGGCAACTCTACTTGATTGGACTGGAGGCTTTGGTTGGTGGGAAGATGCTTTGGGATGAACACGTGCTGAAGGGGCAGAAATTCCCCCTTAAGGTAGAAAATTGGAGTGGAGCAGTTACGCAATCGTCACCAGTTTCAAGCTATGATCCCAATACAGGCAAGAGCGAGCGATATGACGAGGTCACAACTATCGTGTTCGTGAAGAGCAAGGTCACAAAAGTCGATTTTGATCAGAAGGTTCCAAGGCAAGACAACGCCGAAGAAGAATGAAGAAATAGAACAAGGCGGAGATGGCGACGCCGAGGAAGCCGTCTGATTAAATTGGGAGTTGACCTAGGTGCGCCATTCCTATAACGTTCGCCAAAGAACCGATGCCAGCACAAGCAAATGATCATCCAGTCAAACCATGGTTCAAAAAGCTTGGTTGCGTGATTCCCCTTATCGTCGGGCTAGCATTCGCCATATTCATAGGTAAGGGCTTTATTGTCGCTGCCCGATTGAGCAAGCTTCCCACATATTTCAAGAATGGTATCGATTTTCCTCTGGACGATCTGCCCCCATCTGCCAGCGACGTCCATTTTAGATATTCAGGAGGAGGAGAGCCTTGGGGGACTGCCTATGAGTTTCAATGCACAAGAAGGACTTCAGGCAGTGGGCAAGCAAGGCGCGAGTCAATAATCCCAAGTTGACCGGTATCAGGACGGAATCACCGTATGTTTTACCGGTCGTTTTGAGTGACGGCACCATGACATCGATAACTGCAAGAGAAGTTCTCATTTCAGATTGGCGACATCTAGACCAAAGCCACTCTTTTGCGTATGACCTTGATCGGAATAGAGCTATAACTTGGTCAATGAGTCGATTGCAAAAAGGCGAACAAGGCGGAGATGGCGACGCCGAGGAAGCCGTCTGATTAAATTCGGATCTTGACCCCGGCGCGCCATTCCTATTACGTTCTCCAAGGAAACCCCAGACTTGCGCTGACCAACCGAATCGTGCAGATTTACGGCATGACAAAATCGTTCACAGCATTATTCACGCGCGAAGACGATGGATTCGTCGCCCTTTGCCCAGAGATCGATGTGGCCTCTCAAGGCGATTCGGTCGAAGATGCCAAGAAGAACCTCACGGAAGCCGTTCAACTCTTCTTTGAATGCGCTTCCGAAGCCGAAGTCACACAGCGGCTATCGAGCGAATCCTTTATTTCATCCTTGGAGGTTCAGGTTGCCTAGCTCCCTGTAATGTTCGGCAAGTCGGTCTGCAGCATATTGATTTCACATGGCTTCGAGAATGTCCGGCAGCGTGGAAGTCACATCATCATGCAGCGCAAGTTGCCCGGCACGACAATCACCGTTCCAGTTCCGAATCACAAGGCGCTACGAACTGGAACCCTGCGCTCAATTATCAGACAGAGCGGCCTAAGCGTAGAAGACTTTTCCAACTAAGAAAATACGAAGATGGAGAACAAGGCGGAGATGGCGACGCCGACGAAGCCGATTTCGTAAGGGTAGGGGGTGCCGCCTCTGAGAAGAAAAAGACGCTAGGGTTTCCGACCTTGTTCGGTAGGCTCCGGGTATGAATGTGGCCGATGTCCAAGCTTTACCGCTCCGCGAGAAGTTCCAGATTCTTGAAGTTCTCTGGGCTGACTTGAGTTCCCGGGTGGAGGCGGCTCTGGTCTCGGAATCGGTGGGTGACCTGCTTGATTCCCGCATCGGGAGGGTGGATTCCGGAGCTGCGGCCATACTTGACTGGGACGAGGTCAAGCACTTGATCGGCAAGAGATGATCACGATTGCGATCTCGGAAGACGCTCTCATCGATCTTCACGAGGGATTTGATTTTTACGAGGGGCAGGAGGCGGGATTGGGCGACTATTTCGCATCCCAGCTTCGTGCGGATATTGACGGGCTTAAGATCACCGCTGGAATCCACCCGGACACACCGTGATTCACACCGTCTGCTCAGCAGCAAGTTCCCCTACGCCATTTTCTACCGCTTCAATTCCGATGAGGCGTTGGTTCTGGCCGTGGTCGATTGTCGGAAGGAACCGAATTGGATTGAGGAACACCTGTCCGGCTTGTGAAGAAGCAGAAAGGGATCAAATCCCCGCGAGGGCTTCCTGGAACACGGTGAGGGTTTCGTCGAGGTCGTCCTCGGTGTGGGCGAGGGAGAGGAAGCCGGTCTCGTAGGGGGAGGGGGCGATGTAGACGCCTTTTTCCAGGCAGGCCCAGAAGAACTTTTTGAAGAGTCCCATGTCCTGTTTCATGACGTCGTCGACGTTGCGGATCTCGCGGTCCGTGAAGTAGATGCAGAACATGGAGCCCACGCGGTTGACGGAGAAGGGATGCCTTTCGCGGTGAAGACTTCGCGGATGCCTTTCTCAAAATGAGCTCCGAGCTGGTCGAGTCGCGCGAAGCCGTCGGGCGTGCCGGTGGAGAGTTCCTTGAGCTGGGCGAGGCCGGCGGCCATCGCCAGCGGATTGCCCGAAAGGTGCCAGCCTGATACACCGGGCCGACCGGTGCGATCATGTCCATCACCTCCGCGCGTCCTCCAAAGGCGCCGACCGGCAGGCCGCCGCCGATGACTTTCCCGAAACAGGAGATGTCCGGGGTGAGATTTTCAATACCCTGCACACCCGCCTTACCGAGGCGGAAGCCGGTCATCACTTCGTCGAAAATCAGGAGGGCTCCGTATTCTTTCGCTGATCGAGGAAAGCAGTTCGAGATACCCGGGCCTGGGGAAAGACGAGTCCGGCGTTGGCCGGATAGGACTCCACGATGATCGCCGCGATTTGCTCTCCTTTTTCTTCGAAAAGTTTCTCCGAGCGCTTCCGGATCGTTGTAAGGAAGGACGATGGTTTTCTCCGCGAAGGATTTCGGCACGCCGGCCGAATCCGGCTCGCCGTGGGTGAGTGCGCCCGAGCCTGCCGCGACCAGTAGAGAATCACTATGGCCATGGTAGCAGCCGTCGAACTTGACGATGAAGTCGCGCTTCGTGAAACCCCGTGCGAGACGGATCGCGGACATGGTGGCCTCGGTGCCGGAGGAGGTCATGCGGACCTTTTCCACGGAGGGAACCCACTCGCAGATTGTTTTCGCCATATCGACCTCGTAAGGGTTCGGGATGCCGAAGGAGATGCCGTCCTTGGCGACCTCATGGATCCTGTTGGTGATGGCGACTGGGGCGTGGCCCGAGAATGTTCGGCCCCCAGGAGCCGATGTAGTCGATGTAGGTTTTCCCATCGATATCGGTGATCCGGCAGCCCTTGGCGCGGCGTACGAAAAACGGATCGCCATCGACGTTCTTGAACGCGCGGACCGGCGAATTCACGCCTCCGGGTATGTATTGCTTGGCGACGGTGAAAAGCTTGGAAGAGAGATCGGACATGTGCGGGAACCCTAAATTTTAAACACCGGATTTCAAGGAAGAGCTTTGGTTTGCGCTTTCACGATGTGGGTTGAAGTGTTTCCTGACTGGCGCGAGAATTTATGATGATGAGGGGAATAATAGACGGACGCGCTCTGTCGGATCCCGCTTTTCCATGAGCTGGGACGGGCGAACCCGGACCGGGAGGCCGCGCTCGGGGCATACCGCCAGCGGGATCGCCGGCTGGGACGAGCTTGTCGAGCCGGTGCGGTTCCTGCGCCATCATCCGTTGGTGGACGATGACGGGACGCCGGGTCCGAATTTTCTGCAGACCTGGGTGGGGCTGGGGCTTGTGCTGGTCTTGCTCGGAGGCTTCGGATACTCGCTGTTCGCCTTCGATCTGAAATTTTCCGGTTACTTCGCCCGGCTTTTCACAGAGCAAGGCAAGGTGGCATCCGTTTCGCTCGCGGACCGGCCGAAGGAGATTTCCGTCTCGGGATTTCCCCGGCAATACCGGAACCGTATCCGCCGGATCAACGAGCACATCTCCGCGGAGCAGTGGAAGGCGGCGGTCGGACAAAGCGGTGGCCCTGAAAAACGATAGGTCGCGATCGCAGCGATTCGGACCGACGGGAGGCCTACGCGCAGCTCTACGGGGCGTTGGTCGCCGCGAAGATGGCGCTGCGGTCCGAGGATCTGAAAAACGCCGAGTGAGGTGCTCGCCCTGGCTGCGGAATACCGTGAAGTGGCGGTGGGGAGCTGACACTGGGCCTGGAGTATCAGGCACTGCTCGCGCGATTCGAGCTGGCGGGAGGCGAGAGGGTAGCGAGCGGGCAGGGGAAACTACGCGGAGAACCAACGCGGTCATCGAGGGCTCCGACAGACTTGCGGACAAATACGGCACCGGTCTTTCAGAGGATCAGGGAAAGCAGCTCCGGCAGATGCGGGTGTATTCGCTGATCCGTCTGCTTGAGCCGGAAACCGATCTGAAAGCGATCAACAACAGCGCGCAGATCGTGGATTGGTGGCGGCGGCTGAGAACCGATCTAACGGTCTGGCGGGGTGCTTTCCCCACCGCGGAGAAGCACATCGCAGAAACCCTGGAACCGCTCCGCATGGGTCGAGGCGTGGGAAGTGAAAGCCGCGGGATTTCCTGAAATGCGACCGCTGGTATTGGGAGCGCTCTGGCGGACTTGGAGCCGTTCAGGGGATCGACTTTCAGGATCGGAGACATGCAGTTCAATGGAAACGACGCGGCATTCAACGCGAAGGTGATACGGGAGGCGCTGCGATGAACCGGTCCCGAATGTATTTGCCGAAATCGCTGCGCTGGCTCGCCGATGTGCTGCCCTCGATCATGGCGACCGTGTCTTTTCGCCGGGGCGGGAATCGCTTTCATCCAATCCGGTGGCGAGCTGGTGAACCTCGCGCAACCGCTGGCAGGCGCGCTGATTTCCTTCGTGATCGTATCGACGGTTTGCTGGGAGTGGAAGCTCTTGGGAAATCCGAAGAAAGTCGGTCCGCTGGTCGCGCACATCACCTTGTTCGCCGCGGTATTTCTCATGATCAACGCACTCTACGTTCGGGCGGAGGAAACGCGTAGCCTGGTCGGGGGCGTGGTGGAAGCCTTCGCGTGGACTTCCAAACTCCTGACCGGCATCCCGGATGCGGTGTTCGATATCATTCGCTCCCCCAGCATCGCCCTTCTGTTTCTGGGCGCTTGCCTGGCGCTGGCGGTGCCGCGGAGGACTTGGGCGATCGGCCTGCTGATCGGGGTCAGCGGACTTGGCCGTCGTCTGGGGGCTTTCGAAGGGGACCATCGCCTATCCTGGTTGGTTCTACGTCGGGCTGGCGCTGCTCGGGACCGGCGTTGCCGTCCTGACACGAAATTTTCGCTTGGAGACGTTCTGGGAGGAGGTGCGGAAACGGCTTGCGGGAGACGAGGCGGTGCGCGGTGATCTGGAGCTGAAAGTACGTCTGCTCAGGAAGTTGGAGAAAGACCGTCGGCCACTCGGGCCACAGGACTGTATCGGTTGCGTGGCGCGCGCGATGGCCATGGATGAAACGAACTTCTGGTGCGCGATGCGACCGCCCGCGTTTCCCGCCAAATGGTCTATCAGGACGGACTTGCGGAGCTTTCCGACCACGGAGGGGTGAAGGGGCTGACACTCAGCCGGAGTCTGTTTCTTGCACAGGAAGGAGACGATGCGTGGTCGGCCATCGCCCGGTGGCCGAAGGTGATCGTGGTGATACTGATCGCCACCTTGTGGGTGCTCTCACCGGTGGACCTGATCCCGGATGCGACCCCGATCATCGGAGTGGTGGATGACGTCATGGTCGCCCTGCTCGGATTCAGCATGATACGCAGGCGCGCACTGCCGGATGATGGGGAACGCCTGCGGCACCCGAAAATTGGCGGGACTCCGGGGTGAAGGGGCGAAATCCTTGAAAGTGGCATTCCACTTCGCATCGCCTGGTCCCATCCGGGGCGGTGCCGGAGGCTTTGCATCGGTGGTTTACTGGTAGACGGGAGGAAGTCGTTTGGGCTTTCAAATCGGGAGTCCGGGGTGTTTCATCCGCCCGGAAAATCCTTATGACGACTGAAAAAGAAGTGCCCAAACCGGCGCAAGAGCATCCTCTGGCGAATATTCTCATCAACGTGCTGATACCGGTGCTGGCGCTCAGCTACCTGAGCAAGGATCCGGCGATCCAGGAAATGCTCGGAAAAGAAGTCCGTCCCTGGCACATCGGGCCGCTCAAAGCGCTGGTCGTGGCACTGGCGTTTCCCATCGGTTACGGGATCTGGTTTTTCGCCAAGACGAAGAAGATGAATTTCTTCTCGGGCCTCGGGCTTTTCTCCGTCCTACTCACCGGTGGTCTGACGCTTTTCCTTTGGAACGAGGACGGGACGGTAAAGGAACACGCGGCCGTGCTTTTCGGGCTGAAGGAGGCGTCGATTCCGTTCGTGCTGGGTGTTGCGATCATTGCTTCGCATTGGTCGAAGACTCCGCTGCTACGGACTTTTCTCTACAGTGATTCTCTGTTCGATGTGAACAAGATCGAACGCAAGGTCGGGGAGCTGGGGAAGGAAACGGAGTATCAGAAGGTGCTTCTGTCCGCGACTCTGTTGTTCTCCCTGTCGTTCTTCGTGAGCACGCTGATGAACTTCGGTCTGGCCATGTATTTCCTCGGCGATCTCAACCATGCGGCTCCGGATGCCCGGGAGATCTACAACGCCCAAGTCGCGAAGGTGACCGGTTGGGGTTTTCTGGTTATCGGCGTGCCGATCATGGCATTCCTGTTCTTCACCCTGAGGAAACTGCTCACCGGCCTGCGGGGGTTGACCGGGATGGATGACGAGGAGCTGATGATGCCGCGCTGAGACAAGCTCTGGATTTCAATCCGCTGCGGCGGATCGACAAGGACGGCGTGAAAAAGCCGGTCGGGTGGGACCGGCTCTGTAGTAGCCCGGGCTGGAATCCCGGCAAACGGCCTGGAGCAAGATGCTCCAGCCACGATGAACATCAATCGACCAGGTTATCGATGCGTTGGGCGAGCTGGATGTCCAGATCGGTGACCCCGCCGACATCGTGGGTGGTGAGTTTCAACGTCACCTTGGTGTGCTTGATGGTGATGTCCGGGTGGTGTTGGGCTTCCTCGGCGATTTCACCGACGTTGTTCACGAAGTCGATGCCGTCCATGAATTCTTCGAACTCGAAGTCGCGGACGATGTATTTTTTAAGAACATCCCATTCAGGGCATTTTTTCAGGGCGGAAGTGAGTTCGTCTTCTTCGAGCAGGTCGGACATGGGATTGCTTGGTTCGTTGGAAAGGTTCGCGCAAAGGTTGCGGCGAGGGGTTCCGGGTTGGCAAGCACGTCCTTGAAAATTTCTCAGAAAAAATGAAAGACGCTTACGGATGAAGCGAAGCGAAGTTTCGAAATCTTGCAAATCCGCGGTTCCGGTGGGAGGATGGAGCATGAAAACGAAGTTGCTCATGGCCATGATGACTTGCGGCGCGATGTGGATGACATCCTGCGCGCCATCCACCCCGGAAGCCCGCATTCGGCAGAGGCCCGATGTGTTCAACCGATTGGATGGGAAGGACCGGGAACTGGTCAGCCGGGGAGAAGTCGCCGAGGGGATGTCCAAGGATGCGGTAGCGATCGCATGGGGGCGCCCCTCGGATGTGGTGGACAGTCTCCGGGATGGCAAAACCATGGAGCGCTGGGACTACGAGGGATCCAAGCCGGTCTTCCTCAGCGGCTTTTCGGGAGGCTACGGGACGGGAACCTACGGTGGATACAGTTACCGTGGGGCGGGTGTGGCGCTCGGCCCCCAGGTCGCTTATGTGCCATACCGGAGAAGTTCCGTCTGGTTCCGGAATGACCGCGTGGATGCCTGGGAGCGGACGAGGTAGGAGGGAACTCCGCGCGAGACCTCGCTTTCCCGTGGTCTGACAGCATTCACTCCGCGATATTTTTAAGCAACATGAAGAAACGAACGATCCTGATCGCAGCGATGGGAGTGGTGGCCGCTTTCAGCTTCTCCGCGTGCTCGATGAATTCATCCGGAGGCGGTATTCTCTCGTACCAGGCCTACGACCGCCCTGCGAAGCTGCCAGAGAATCCCGGTGCGGTGATGGTCAAAGTTTCCCTTAGCAAGCAGCGTGTCTACGTGATGGAGGGAGAGGAGATGCTGATGGCGATGCCTGTTTCCATAGGTGCTCCGGGTAGCCCGACTCCGATCGGACCTTTCCGCATTTTCAACAAAGAGCGAAAGCATCGTGCGAAAACCCACGGCTACGCTACGGACGGTGAAAGCGTCAAGCAAACCAGCCCCGGCAACAAGCCTGCCGGCTGGAGGTTCAACGGAACTCCCTTGCCATACTGGTGCGAATTCATGCCCGGCCGCGGCTTCCATACCGGCTGGGTGAGGCATACTCCCTCCACCCACGATGGCTGCATTCGGATGCACGAAAACCTCGCACCGAAATTTTATCGCATGGTCTCCGTAGGCACGCCGGTGACGATCTCCTACCACCAGCCGGAGGATGCGAAATGGGCTGATATGGTCCTCCCTCCGGATGCGGGCCCGCTCGCGGATTACGATTCTGAAATGTACCTCGGCGACGGCTATTTCAGCCACCATAAGGTGCCGGAATATGAGTGAGGATTTTCTCCCGGAAAACCATTTGCCAGAACGATCACGCGATTCGGAAGAGTCGTGATCTTCCTATCTATTCCCCGGTCTTTTCAGGGATCGAGGTGAAATCCGCAACCTTGCTCACATTGATCTGATCTCCGTCCGGGGCAAAGATGACAAGGCATCGCTGCTCCTCGTCGACATCCCAGTAGGTGGAAAACACTACCTTCGCTTGATTGTCTCGGACGCGGGCGATCTTGGCTGGCGCACCCTCGCCAAGTTTTACCGAGATACGATATGGCGTAGAGGTGCCGGGCTTCACGATCTTGGGCTTGGTCTTCTCACCCAGTTGGAAGGCGATCGTTTCCGCGGTTGCGTTGACCAGCAGCCACTGTTCGGGACCGCTGCCGGCACCGAGATTGTCCGGGAGGGCGACGAATTTCCGAGTCCCTTCCGCTTCCCAACCGAAAAGCAATATTCCGCCTCTGCCCGAAGGTAGCTTGACGAGGGCATCCGGTTTGATCGCCTCGCCTTCCTTTTTTTCCGGGATGGAGAAAAACAGGGGTAGCGGGTTTTTGGCAAGGACCGCGAGCCTTGCGGAGGGTTGAATGGCGGAAAACCGAACCGCCTCGAACCCGCCTGCAACGGGAAGAAAGGTTTCCGGAAAGCCTCTGCCGCTAAGTGACATGGCCCGTATGTTCACGGACGGCTCCTGAGCGGAGGCCAGGCCCAAAGTTAAGAAAACAGCTGATAGAAATGCGCGCATGATATGGGTTTGAAATGTTTTCCGAGTTTCATACTTCTTCACGGCTCAGCCAGCGGAAACTCGTGATTACGAACTTTCTTCCGAACGGGCTAGTAGGTTTCACGAGCTCGGCCTCTGGACCGGCGGTCGCGGTGGCGGATGCCATGGGGTCGGGAAGGCGTTGGACAGTGGCCTCGCACCATGCTGTGGCCAGGACTTTTCCGGACGTGTTCTCTACCGCCTCGCCATAAGCGCGGATCGTGAACGAGTCGGAACGGGCGGACATATAGGGGCCGAGAGCCTGGAGGATGTCGCCTTGAACAAGCTGCCCGGGAAATGCTGCCGCCTGTTGTTGGTCGGCTGGCACCTCCGGATGGTCGGTGACGTTGGAAAGGGTTCCATCGAGCGATTTGTTGACTGTGTTATCCAAGGCGGACTGGAGCGGACCCGAGACCCCATCCAGACCGGACTTGAGTTTCCGGTTCACGAAATCAGCAAGTCCGAGATAGGGTCCACGGCGTTTGTTTTCCGCTACGATGGCCTCTGCCAGCTCTCGGACCTCAGTCGTTTCCAGCTCCCGGAATCCGGTCCAGAAGCTTGCGTCACCGGAACCTGACTCGTAACCGGCCCCCAGGTTGGTCTTCACCCGAGGGAATCTGACTTTGTTGATCGCGTTGTTGAATCCGGAGACGCTACCGCTCTCACTCATTTTCTGGATAGGCAGGCCTTTCGTGCCGCTTAGAAACGCCTCCCAGGCATCCACGGAAGTGGAATGGATGTTGAACGAACCGTCCACAAGCAGGCGCCCGCTGTTGTGGAAGAACGATCCGGTAGTCGCGCTGCCTGTTTCCTGCAGTGCTGCCGCATCAAATTTCATGCCTTCGGGCTCGTATGGCATGAAGCGCGGGTTCGGCAGGAGGATATCTCCGGCGAGGAGTCCGTCGAAATCAGAAGGCACGTCGTCTCCGGTGGAATTGTCCTCGATCTGGGGAATGGTCGTGAAGACATAAGAGTCCCACATCGCTTCGTTCACGAGAAATGACGCGTCGTAGAGATTGAAGGAGCCTCCGATAGCCCACCGCGAAGCGCCGGGTGCGGACGTGCTGAACGTATCCGTGGCGGACGTTTTCCAATCTGCCTGGCCGATGCGCGGGTTCGCGTAGGAATTTCCCGCAATGTAAGTTGGCTCGTAGCTGAAGCGCCCGGCACCCGCATGTTGCAGCTGGCCGAGCGAAACGAGATCTTCGCGCGGGACGTCGAAGAGGATCACCTGATCAAAGCCACCCAACCGGTTCGGTCCCCAATAGGAATAACCTTTGCCGCCGCCCGGGAAGTTCATGGCCATCCCGTTATCGTTGATAGGATCCCTGCTGACAATTTCATATGAGGCAATCGTAGGCAGGTTCAGGCCCTTGTCCCACTTCGCGCTGCCGTATAAACAACGGATATTGGAATCAACGAGAGGTCGGATCGAACTCAGTCCCTGTTTCGTAGACCGGAGGGCCATCATGACCGAAACTCTCTGGTTCTTGTTAAGGTCACCCAACGGCGAGGAGTAGCGGAAAACTTTACCGGGATATTTCTGACCTCCCACGAATTCCGCTTCGTCTTCGGCAAGGGGGGTGAAGAAGATTTGCGAGACCTCGTCACTCCCTGGCTCCTCGTTGCAGCCTTGCAACAGGGCCGAGCGGTTCATCACGAAATCGATTCGGACATCGACGTCGCCGGTCGGTTTGGTCGATCGCTTTTCGCTATCGTAGAACACGCTTTGTCCGACGATCGATTGCACATTGTCGGAGTAGGGACCGGAATCGTTCTCGGCACCGTTCGTAGCATCGGTGGAAAGTCCCATGACATGGCTGCGACCAGGATCGAGGGTCACACCCGTGGAGACACTCGTCTGCCGTTTGACGTGGAACCCGTTGACAGGTGAGCTGGTGTATTGGGGTATCCGGAAAACGGCTTGCGGAAAGTTCATGATACGAGGCCCCACCCCTTGTTGCGACCGGATGCGAATAGGGATGTTGTAGGGATTGTAGTGAGATGTCCAAAGTTGCGTCCGAGCCCGATAATAGTATTCCTTGTTGCCGTCTGAGTTTGTCCTCTCCTTTGGCTCGACCCAAGCGTTCATCTGAAGTTGCCCGAGAATCGGAGTGATCGGAGAATGCTTGTAGTTGGTGGTTTTTCCTCCGGATGTCTGCATCACGGTGAAATTTCCGTAGGGATGGCCGGACTGGTTTCCGCTGGGGTTCATCTCGTGAGGCCCCTGCTGGCCCCTGTAATAGTCGCCATTTTGGTTGTCGCTGTAGAATCCCTCTTTATTGAACGAGATTTGGTCCAAGAAGGGGGCCGCCGAGCCTCCGAGGATGTTTTTCTTCATGTTGTAGTGGTCCTTGAAAATCTCCCAGTTGATGTAGCCGTTGCTGGAAAGATCGGATGCGGATGCCAATCGATCCGGGTGAACGAGTAAAAACTTCTCGGGGTCTGACCGTGGGAATACCTGGTTGAAAACAGCGTCTCTCTCGAAAGCGATGGTCAGGTCTTTGCGCAGACCTCCGTTGCGTGTGTCGGAAAGAACCCCGCGGCTTAGGGTGGTGAAATCAAAATGTTTCTGGGAAGCGATTTCAGGAGCGACGCCGACAAGTTCCAGATCCCCGAGCGAGCCGACCTTTTCCATGAGTGCCGGATCGGCACCGGTCAAACCGGGCAGCTCTGTGATATCAAAGCCTGCTGCGAGCAGTCCGAGACCCGCGTTGGTGGAGTTCTGAGCTTTGGGGTTGGCTGGTGCGAGCTGGGCTTTCATCCCCTCGTCGTCGGTAAAATAGGCGTAGTTGCCAACGACCTTGTTGTCTTTGTCTTTGATCGGAACTCGCCCCGCACGGATTTCGCTGCCTCCTGTGTATTTCGCCAGGTCAATGCTTTTGGCGGTGAACATGTTCACGGGGTTCGTGAGGGCGGAATCTCCGAGAGTGGTCCCGGTGACCCCGGAGATCAGCCAGTCGACCTTTTTACCATCCGGGAAGGTGGGGACCGGAGCGCTCGGCGTGCGTATTCCCTCTTCGACAACAGCGGTGCCGACCCATAGCGCTCCGGGAGTGTTCGGCGAAACCGTAACTCCGTACAGGGGATCAGCCGCGAAGGATTCCGCACGCGCGCTGATGCGCTGGTCCGGTCCCAGTTGGGTCTGGAGCTGGTTCAGCGCGGCCATCAGCCCGAGTCGCGCATTCGCGCGGGCGGTCTGGTCCGCGGTATCCCCGCCCTGTGAACGGAGGGAGACGGCGGACAGTGACAGCATGCCTAGGGCGAGGATCGAGAGCAGGACCATGAGGGTCAGCGTCACGACCAATGCGAAGCCTGCGCTGACGGGGCCGGTCTGAGCGGAAACGTTGGATTTTTTCATCGGGTTTTCAGGTTTTTGTAGGAAGTGCCCGGGAGGGTTCACTCCTTCGTTCGTATTTATAATGTAACTTCACGCATATCGGCGGTGCTGTCCATCCCGAATATACGTGAGACGCTGGAAAAACCCATTTTCCAGACGATTCCGTCCCCTTTCAAGCTTTCCTCAGGAATCCCCTTGCAAGGAGCGTTCGAAGGGTGCCTTGTCTCCGGATGAGACGTTATTCCACAATTCTGACACATCCGGGCAGTTCCCACAAAGACGAATTCCTCGCCTGTTGCCTGTTGGTAGCCACGCATGAGGCGCCGATCGTGAGACGGGAGCCGGTTCAGGATGATCTGGACGACACCACGATCGCCGTTGTGGATGTTGGCGGGGAGCACGCGCCGGATCGCGGAAACTTCGATCATCACCAGTTTCCCAAAGACCATCCGCCGACCTGTTCGCTGAGCCTCGTGCTCATGGATATGGGGCTCTACGATGACGCTCGCAAATATTGCGACTGGCTGGAGGTGGCGGAGTGGTTCGATACCCGTGGTCCTCAGGAAACCGCGGCGTGGCTCGGAGTCGAGCGGGAGCTGCTTTCGAAACTGAACTCAACCGTGGACCTCACATTGTTGAGACGTTTCGCAGGGATGTCCGAAATCCGGCCCGGTGAACCGATGTGGGAAGTGATGAAATGGGTCGGTGGTGATCTGATCGGTTACTTGAAATCTCTCCGGGAAAAGCTCAACGAAATCGCCCGCACCTGTGAGATCTGGGAGATTGATCACCCGGAGGAAAATTTCCGCATACTGTTCCTGCCGCGCGCGGAGTCGCTTGCGGATGACGCGTCGGCCGGGCTTGCGAGATATGCGGCAGGCCTGCCGGAGGACAAGAGCGTGGTCGGTCTGGTGTATCCGGATCGCCGTGGACAGGGCTTCGCTCTCTCGCGTTTCAACGATCATCCGGGCTTTGATTTCACCCGGGTGAACGAGGAGCCGGACGTGCATTTCGCGCATGCGCGGGGCTTCGTTGCCAAGACTTCCGCGACGGAAGCCGAGCGGTTGAAATCATTGCTCGCGAAAAGCTGGCAGCCAATCCGTACGTGACATCGCGGGGCGGGTTGCGCAGGTTCGCGGAATGAGTGTGATTTCGATTTCGAGTCTCAAGGAACAGTCGGGGGAGGTGCCGCTGATCGCTTCGGTGAACGCGCAGCTTCAGGCTCGCGCCGTGAAAACGACCAAGGGCGGCAAGCCGTACTTCGATCTCGTGTTCGCGGACTCGAGCGGATCGCTCAACCTGAAAGTCTGGTCGGACACACCGCTGCACTCGCAGGCGGAAAGCCTGGCGCTCAATGCCATCGTGCGGTTGGAGGGCGAGTGGACGCAGAACCAGTATGGCGTGAACGGGAACGGCGTGAGCTGGGCTTCGCTCGACGAAGGAGCGATCGCTGATTTTCTCGCGGGAGATCCGGTGACTCGGCAGAAGCAGGAGCAGGATTTCGCCTACATTACCGCGGCATGCGGAAAACTGTCCGATCCCCGTCTGAACAAGCTGTGCGCCAAATTTTTCGAAACCATGGGAGATCGGTTCCGCCGCACGGCAGCCGCCCGTAAGAACCATCACGCGAGACGGGGTGGATTGGTGGAACACGTCGCCCAGATGATGCGCTCCGCAGAGGCGATCTGCGGCGTGTATCCCGAGCTGAATCGGGATCTGATCGTGGCCGGTGTCCTCTTCCACGATTGCGGCAAGCTTTGGGAGAACAGTTATCCGGAGGACGGGTTCGGGCAGATCCACTCGAAATACGGTGAAATGCTCGGCCACATCCCGCTGGGGATCGAGCTGGCGAACAAGCTCTGGCAAGATCTGCTAGGAGCATCGGAGTTCGAGGAGTTTTCCGGAATGCACACCCTCCAATGACGACGTCCGCTTGCATCTGCTTCACCTCATCGGCAGCCACCACGGGCAGATGGAATTCGGCTCCCCGGTTCTCCCGAAAACTCCCGAAGCACACGCGCTGCATTACATTGACAATCTCGATGCGAAAATGGAGATGCTGCGTGATGCGTACGCGCAGGCGGCGGAGGTGGTGCCCGGAATCTACGAGCGAGTGTTTCCGCTACCGGCGAATCTGGTGAGGCCGCTGAAAGAGTTCGAGGCAGCGGCCGAGGTGTCGGAAGCGCTGGTAGAGGATCCGGAAACGGACGAGCAGGACAAAGGGGCGGTCTGAACCCCGGCATCTATCGAAAAGCACGGTGTTCCGGACATGTGGAAATTGAGGAGGTCATGAATTGCCAAGTGATCATCTCGGTGGTGCCCGCCAATCCCTCTGCAAGTGCCGAAATTTCCGTTGTTCCGGGATTCCCGTTTTCATTTGAAGCCTACGAAAGCAGACAGAGATCTCACAAGGCCACCCTTCGCCTGGGGGCTTGATCGGAACACTGTGCCTCTCAGCGTTTTCTCCTGAGCAGAACCAATCCACCGAGAGTGGAGAGGAGAAGGGTTGACGGCTCCGGAACTGCCGTCGTGGCGAGGGTCATGAAGGGAGTCCGGTCATTGCGGGTAGTTGCTTCGCCCTGGATGATCCCCGCGCCGGCCGCGAGACCGCCGTCGGCATCCGGGAGCCGCCTTAGAGCGATGGCGCCTTCCGCGACATCGAGTTGCGCCCCGATCGCCGTCGCACTGGTCTGGAACATCAGGTAGAGTGTGCTACTGGTATCTGCCGTGGCACTGACCCCGCTGAAATTCCAGTTCTGGGTGGAGCCGTTGGCCGCCGTTCCCCAAGCGACGGAGTTGCTGGAGGAACCCAGAAAGCCGGAAAGAGCACCACTCGTCGGCGTATATGACGTGTAGATGCCGATCCAGAGGTTCGCGAAAGTGGCGTCGGTGTTGTTCTTGATGTAAGAAACGGAGTTGATCGCATACACTTGGCCATTGACAAGCGTGGGTGACCAGTTGGAAGCGGCGGGCGCTGCGAAGGGGACGAAGACTCCGTCGGTGCGTCCGAAAGTGGCGCTGGAACCGGAAGAGATGGAAAGCGTCGCGGCCGGGGACGCGGACGCGCAGCAAGCGATGATCGCCAGGCTGTAAAGGAACGGGTTTTTAGATGTCATGGATTTTGTATCTGATTACTCCGGACCCTACCTGAACGCTTTGGATAGACAAGATTTATCTGGAGTTTCAGAACCGTTCCGAGATGGTGAGAAAGTTTTCCTCTCGTTTTGCATTGGTTCCGTCGCGGACCTTGCAGTTGTCGGCGAGGCACCAGGCGGATTCGCACCGGTTTTTCCCGTAGTTCCTGGATTTCCGGCGCTGGCACGATACCTGTTATGTTGGAGCGCATGGAAGACGTCCCGCACACCGCGAGGATTTTCCGAAAACCAACAACCATTCGAAACAATGAACAAACTCACGATCAAAGGCGACTGGAACATAGCGAAAGGCAAGCTGAAACAGAAATGGGGCGATCTCACCGACGATGATCTCGACTATGTGGAAGGGCAGGAGGACGAGCTTGTCGGCCGCATACAGAAGAAGACCGGCGAAAGCAAAGAGGCGATCGAGAAAGCGATCAACGACTGATCGGATTCCTTTCCGGCGGCCCGTGCGGAGAGTCCGCACGGGCCTTTTTCGTCTCAGAATATCAGCAGCGAAAGCGCGGTGATCAGAGCGATGAAGGTAAGGTTCAGCACGATGCCGATTCGAATCATCACACGTTGCGGCACGAGGCCGGTGCCGAAGACGATCGCGTTCGGCGGGGTGGCGACGGGTAGCATGAAAGCGCAGGACGCCGCGATCCCGAGCGGTACGATCAGCTTCGCTGGTGCGAGATCGAACTCGATCGCCATCGCGTAGAAAATGGGGACGACCAACGCGGCGGTAGCGGTATTGCTGGAAAGCTCGGTCATGAAAATGACGAACCCGATGACTGCGGCGAGGATCGCCCAAAGCGGCCAGGCTTCCAGCGCGTCTCCGAGCAAGCGAGCCATGAACATGCTGGCACCGGAGGAGCCGAGGATCGCGCTGAGCGCGAGTCCGCCGCCGAACAGCAGCATCACACCCCAGTCGGTGCCTTCTTCGATTTCCTTCCAACTTACCACGCGCGTGCCGGCCAGTGCGATCACGGCAGCGACCGCGATCCACGCATCAGTATCCGCGAGGCCGAGCGCCGGGCCGATCCGGGCACTGTTGATCCAGCAGAGTGCGGTAAGGGCGAAAATGCCGAGAGTGGTCCACTGGGCGCGGGTGAATCGCTTTTTTCCGCCATCATCTGTGGACACTTTGGTGTTCGTTTCATGGCAAGGCCTGAGCAAAAGCCAGAGCAAGCCGAACATCGCGGGCAGCAGGATGGCGACCGCAGGTATTCCGACTTTCATCCAACCGGCGAAATCCATGCCCAGCTGTTTCGCGGCGATCCCGTTCGTCGGGCTGCCGACCAGTGTGCCGAGGCCTCCGATGCTCGCCGAAAAGGCCAGGCCCAGGAGTAGGAAATACGCGTTTCTCTCGCTGGAACCGGAACTTTTGAAACGGGCCAGGATCCCTAGTGCGAGCGGGATCATCATCGCGGTGGTGGAGGTGTTGCTCATCCACATGGAGAGAAACGCGGTGCCGAGAAACAGATAGATGGAGACCGCTATGAACCTTCCTTTTCCTAGGCGGACCAGTTTTTCCGCGAGCCACTGGTCGAGTCCTTGGGCGGAAAGTGCGGCGGCCAGGGCGAATCCTCCGAAAAGCAAGTAGATGAGGGGAGCCGCGAACGAGGCCAGAGAATCCTTGATCGGGGCGAGACCCATCGCCGCGCCGAGAACCGGGACGAGCAGCGCGGTGATCGGGATGGGCAGCGCCTCGGTCATCCAAAGGCAGGCGATGCAGGCGAAGAACGCCAGGCCGAGCCGGACGGAGGTGGCATCGAGATCTTGGAGCGCGGCCTGGTCCGCAGGCAGGGGGAGTAGAAAAAGCACGGCCAGAAGCAGGCCTATGCTGAGTAGGATTTTCATGTGGGAGGGATTCAGAACGGAATTTTCCTTCCCGAACATGAAATTTGACGCGGGCGCGGATTTTCATCACGCTCGCGGAATGATGAAAGGAAACCGGTTGTTCGCGATCGCCTGTAGCGGGCTGGGGTTGATGGGTCTCTCGCAATTGCTTGTCGCAGGTATGGCGCTCGCGGTGCGGCTGGAGGAAGGGAAGCAGGTCCGCATCGTGGAGAGAGAAGTCGAGAAACTCGTTCCCATCCGGGTGAATGTGCCGGTTGCTCCGGCACCCGTCCAGCGCCCCGCACCAAAGCTGCCCCCCGTGCCTGAGGCGCAGGTGGTGGAGATTCCGAAAATCGCGGATCCGCGCTCGGAGATGCTGGTCAAGGAAGGACGCAGCGCGCGGGTGGCAGGAGATATGGGAATGGCCATCGTGAAGCTTGAGGAAGCGCTCGGTGAGTCGCCCGATGACCCTACGGTCCTCTACGAGCTAGGTATGGTCCACGAGGCAATGGGTGTGTACGACAAGGCATCCGGCTATTACGAAATGGTTTTCCAGATGGGGATTTCCGGTGCGGGCGGGCTCTATGAATCCGCTGCGGAAAAACTTCGTGATGGCTTTGAGCAACCCACCGACATGCTCGGCAAGATCGCGCTCGGACGGGTGCGTATTTTCAACGACCCAGCCGCGCCGGGCGGCCAGCGCGTGGTCCTCACCGTTCCCGTTCAGAAAGCACCGGACGAGGAAATCGACTCCCAGGAAATCGAGGTGGCTGTAACGTTTTTCAATAAAACCTCGAAGGGCCAGATCGTTCAGCTTGAGAATGAGTCCTGGGCCGTTCCCCAATGGGTCTCGCTGCCCTTCGACTGGCAGGGAGGTGAGGAAACCCTGCGGATGAACTACGCGATCCCCCGCCGCGATACGCAGACGGCGCACCTCTTCGGTGAACTCGCCTATTACGGCCAGGTCGTGACACTCACTTACAAAGGAGAGGTTCTCGATGTCCAGGCATGGCCCCGGGATCTTGCGGCCCGCATCGGCCAGGCAGCTCCCGCCGGGAACATGGGCAGTGACTTTCCGGAATTTCTCGAGCAGGACATCCTACCACCGAATTTCGACCCCGATATTCCGCTTCTCAATCCGCTCTTACCCGAGTGAAATACGCGCCGGGTGAGAACTGTATGGATGACGTGAGCAAAGAGAGTGAATTCGGGGATTATTCGGCAAAAGAACTTCTGGCGGAAAGCCAGACGACCAGAACATGGTTGGCGGAGCAGGTCTCCGTCGGGCGCATGGTGCTGATCCAGGAACTCAAGCCGGAAGCGGCGGGCGAGCGGGATTCCTTTCTCGCTGATGTGAGGGCGAAAGCCGCGGTCGAGCATCCCTTGGTAAGATCGATCTATGAGGCTTCCACGGAGAACGGACGTTGTTTTTTCGCGGAGGAGCTTCTTCCGGGAAAGACGCTGGCGGAGCGTGGAGCGGAGGGGCAGACCTTCAAAGCTCAGCGATTCGTCCATATTCTGCGCAGGATTTCCGAAGCGAACATCTACCATGAGAGCCACGACAACGCGACTTCTCCGATGGGGCTTGGCGCGGTGCATGTGGATGAGCACGGCGTCATCCGGATCCAGAATCTCGCCATTGCCGGCGGACGTATTCCGGATCATTCGCTTCGCGATGTCCTCAAACTCGGGACTGACCTGGAAGACTTGCTCGACAAGAACCAGCCGGGAGCCACCCGCTGCCTCACCCTGCTAGCCTGGATGCGTGGGCAAGGAGTTTCCAAGTCGCTCGGCTGGGCGCAGGTCCGGGACTATTGCGAGCAGATCGAGCAGCAGCTCACAGAGCCTTCGGAAGTCGTCGCCCCGCCGACCTCGGCCATCCGTCCGCAGAAAAAGCACGGCCTTGTATGGGTGGTCGGTCTATTGGTGCTCGCAGCGGTCGCCGGGATTTTCCTGATGCCGAAATCGAAGAAAGTTCCTAAGAAAAAGGTGGAGGAGACCACTTGGATCCGGATCGCGGCCGGCAAGCACCAGACTCCCGACGGGTTCCGCTTCCAGACGGCGGATTTCGAAATCGCCGCTACGGAAACGACCATCGGGGAATACGCGGAATTTCTGGAAAGTCTGGAGATCCTGGCAAAGGACGGCGGAGAAAAAATCTACGATCACGGAGACCAGCCGGAATCCAAGATCGGCCATGCGCCGAATGACTGGAAGGAACTCTATGACGCTGCGAAAATCTCCGGCACATGGGAAGACGAGGAGGTGGACATCCATCATCCTGTCGTGGGTGTCGACTGGTGGGACGCCTATGCGTATGCGAAGTGGAAACGCGGATTTCTACCGACCCAGGAGCAGTGGCTTGGCGCCCTCATGTCCGGCGCGAAAGTTCCTTCGAAAATTCCCGTCAGCGAATGGATTCCCGTGACTGAGAATTCCGAGGATCGCACCACCAACGGGTTGTTTGGGATGGCGGGTTCCGTTTCCGAGTGGACTTCCGAGGCCCGTGCGAATCCAGCCAACCCGATCGGGAACGAGCTGTGGGTGATCGCCGGCGGCTCCTATCTGATGCCCGGAAAAGGAGCGACTACCCGGCAATTCGTCCCCGCCCGCGACCTCCGCCGCCCGGATCTGGGCTTCCGCGTCGCCCGTGAGGTGAGCGAGTGAGGGGTGTGGGGGCCGTCGGCTAGCGGACAAGGAGTCGCGGATGGTATCCGCGAGTGGAAGAGGGAAGAAAGGCGGATGCCATCCACCTCTCCTTGGGCTAATTGGATCTTGCGGCGGACTAAAGTCCGCGTTCCAATAGGACGAAGCCTTCTTCGTCCAGTTTTGCTGTCTCCGGCCATGGGAGATTTCCGGGCTGGAGAAATCCGTTTTCCACATACCAGCCGGGGAGCATTTTCCCGACGGAACCGATTTTCCGGCCTGCCTGGAACTCGCTCCTCGGGGCAGGTCGCGGAGGGTGCGGCATGGACATCGCGACCACCAGGCCACTGATCTGGAAACAGGGAAGCAGCCGGGTGTCATCGGAATCGGGAGTTCCCGAAAAATCGAAAAGCACGGCCCCACCGGATTTTTCCGGAGAGCTGGAAGCCGCCTCCCGGAGCATTTCCCCTCCGACCCAATATCCGCCGATCGCCGGATCGAAAGTCCCCGGGATTTCCAAACTACCTTTTGTCAGTTTCGCGAAAGCTCTGAGAACCGGAAGCAACGGAACGGCGGCGGGGTCTCCTTCCAGCACGAAGATCGACGCGCCTCGCGGCAGGGCGGCGAGCTGGGTGAGCTGGTGGGCGTTGACGGCCACCGGGTCTTGCGCCGGGCGGAAACGTAGCTCCACCGCGGCGGCGGATGTTTTCATCATCGCCGCGCGGACCAGTGCCCGGTCGGGCTTCTCCTCCGTAATTTCCCCGCCGATGGCGATGGAGAGTCCGTAAGGCACACGGTAGGGGACTTTCTTGAAAAACCTCCACCGCTCGAAGGAGAAGATCGATCCCCAGGTGCCATCCACCCACACCGGGAGAATGGGACATTTCGCTTTCCTGGCGATCAGTTCGAAGCCGCGTTCCAGCTCGCAAAGGGCACCGGTGCGGGTGAGCTGGCCTTCGGGGAAAAGCGCGACGACGTGGCCATCGTCCAGCGCCTCGATGGTCTTGCGGATCGCTTCGAGCGGTTGGTCACGGCGGATCGGGACGGCCCCGAACAGGTTCGCTCCGAAACGGACGATCCTGCTGGCCATGAAGGTCTCATCCATGACGAAACGCACCGTGCGGGGGCTGGCGGCGGAGATGAAAAACGCGTCGGCGAAGGTCACGTGGTTCGGCAGCAGCAGCACCCCGCCTTTTTCCGGAATCCTCTCCTGCCCGTCGACGCGGATTCGGTAGAGCGTTTTCACCAAGGCGAGACCGATCAACCGGACGAAATCGGAGGGCAGCAACCGCAGCACGAACCATGTCATCAGCGCGCAGGTGGCACCGACTACGAGGACCTGGATGCGGAATCCGGCCATCTCCGAGATCCCTAGTAGTTTCGCCAGGAGGATCATCACCTCGATGGCGAGCACCGCGATGATGCCGGCGAAGCAATCCTGGAGATTCACGGCGGATTGCAGTTCGCCGCGCTTTTCCGCCGGGTAACGGTCCTGCATCCACGCGTTCAGTGGTGAGAGGAAAAGCGCGGAGGAAAAAGCGACCAACCCGAGGCAGATCAGGAACGCCGTCCCACCGGGATCGAGAGTGGCTAGCACCAGCGCGCTTATCGTCATCATCAGCCCGGCGAGCGGCACCCATCCGAGCTCGATACGTTTTCTCAAAAGCCACGAGGCGAACCCGAAACCGAGCGCCATACCGAGCGAGGCGGCGGCCATGAAGATGGAAGAAAGGGTGCCGAAGCCCTCGCCGCCATCGGTGAGCGATTTCGCGACCTTCACCGACCACAGATTGATGAACGCCGCGAAGCCCCAGAAATAGGCGACTCCGAAAGAGGCGCGGCGCAGCCCGAGATCGTGCCACAGCTCGCGCAGGTCACGGAAATGACTGAACAGGAGTTTCCCTGTGAGAGGCGCTTTTCCCTGGGCGGGAACCTTGGGGATGGAGATCGCCATGGCCACGGCGGGGACGGAGCAGCATGCGAGCAGGATGAGCGGGAACAGCGCGGCGGCCCAGGCGTTCTCACTGGCGGATCCGAGCGCGACATACCGCTTGTCATACCACCAGCCCGCCACGATCTGCCCGGCGAGAATCGCCAGCATGGCCGTCATCTGCTGGACTCCGGCGGCGAAACCAAGTCGTTTCGAGCCGACGAGTTCCTTGTTGATCCCGATTTTCGCGGGGCTGAAAAACGCCGATTGCACGGCGAGTAGGAAGAAGCCGACGAGGGCGAGCGGCATTTGTTTCAGCACCACTGCCAGGCAGATGAGGGAAAGGATCGCCACCTGCGCGATGGCGGCTCCGATGATGACGTTGCGCTTGGAAAAGCGGTCGCTCATCCATCCGGCGAGCGGGGCGAAAAGGACGAAGGGAATGGCGATCATCAGCCCGGCGGCGGACTCCACGGAAAGGCGGATCTCTTTTCCAAAAATCGTCCCGAGATAAAACTCGAAGGCGACCGCGCCACCCAGGGGGATGAGGATGAATTGCGCCGCCTTGTCGTTGAACGCGTTCTGCGTCTGCTGGACGATCATGCTCCAGTAGCCCGCCCACTGGCGTCTGGTCGGCTCGCCATCCGGCTCCTGGTGCTCGCTCATCCGTTCAGATGTGCGCCCCCCTGCACGTGAGGCTCTGGTCCATTTCCATCGCCGGATTCGACTCGCTGGCCTCGCCGACGATCACCGCGGGAACTCCCGCGACCGTGGTGTGTGGCGGCACGTCGCTCAGCACGACGCTGCCCGCACCGACCTTCGCATGGGTGCCGATCTCCACACGTCCGAGAATTTTCGCCCCGGCCCCGATCAACACACCCGACCGGATGACCGGGTGGCGGCAACCGCTTTCCTTGCCCGTGCCGCCGAGCGTGACCTCATGTAGGATGGAAACATCGTCCTCGATGATCGCCGTTTCCCCGACCACGAAGGAAGTCGCGTGATCCAGCAGGATTCCGCAGCCGATCCGCGCCGCCGGGTGGATGTCCGTGGCAAAGGCCTCGGAGGAAACGCTCTGGAGGTAGAGAGCGAGCCAGCGCCGCCCGTCCTGCCAGAGCTGATGGCTCACCCGGTAGGTGGAGAGGGCCATGAAGCCTTTGAAAAACAGCAGCGGCTCCAGCGGTGAGAAGCAGGCGGGATCCCGCTCGAACATCGCCAGCAGGTCGCGTCCGCAGGCACGCGCGATGGGTTCGTTTCCAGAAATGATCTCCTCGAAAAGCGGCTCGATGGCTTCGCGCGGCATGTCCTCCCGGGCAAGCCTTCTGCCGAGCCGGGCCGCAAGGGAGGCGGCGAAACTATCCCGTGAAAGCACCACGTCCTCGACCAAAGCGCGCAAGCCAGGCTCCGCTTCCCAGAGGAGCTGACCTTCGGAGCGCAGTTTCGCCCAGAGGTTGTCGAGATTCGCCGCTTCCCCCCCGCACAATTTCAAGCCACCCTGCGCCACCGCTGTTCGTTCTATCTCGCTCATGAAAATTTCCCAAAAATTAGAATATGCCTGCCGGGCGCTCTCGCAGCTCGCCAAGGCCTATGACGGCAAGACTCTTACCCGTCTCGACCAGCTAGCGCAACGGGAAGCTGTCTCGGCGAACTTTTTGGTCCAGATCCTCAATGATCTCCGGCGTGGCGGCTTGGTGGAGTCCCGGCGTGGTGCTTCCGGAGGATACATGCTTTCACGTGCTCCCGAGCGTATCAGCCTGCGGGAAATCGTCGATGCGGTGGAGCCGTCCCAGCTCCAGAACACCGCTGTTTCCCAGGGAGAGTCCGGTCAAGAGGTGCAGCGGATCTGGGCGGATGTCTCCGGAAAACTTTCGAGAGATCTCGATCAGGTGGCGCTTTCCTCCTTTGTCACCGCTCCGGGCGTGACGGATTTCTCGATCTGAAGTCAGAGGCGAGCTAGGCGGGATTCCCGTTGATTTTTTAAGAACCTAACCGCGAACATACGCCAATGTGGGCGAATCGGTTGCAGCGGGTCGAAGAAGAGGAAATTTGGAGGATTCGGAATTGTTTTTCGTGCTTTCAGAGGTATCCGGGTGGGGTCTAGTTTTTGATTTATGAAAATCGCAGTCGCTTTCGCCGCACTCGCTCTGTTCGCCCCTTTGAGTTCCGCGCAAGACGCGGCTCCCTCTGCCTCACCGGAGGTCGAGGATTTCATCAAGGAGCAGGGTATTCCCTTGCTCGTGCCGGCGGAGGGCACGCGTTTCGAGGCGGATGTGAGGGAGGAACATGCGGCTTGGCTGCGGCGGAATATCATCTCTCCCTCATTAATAAGACTGTCGAAATCCAATCCCGGGCTCGATGCGGAGCTGAAAGCGATCGGTGAGGCGGTCATCCCCGTGGCATTCGAGTTCCCGAGTTTTTCCTTCGATGACGTGGAGCGCCGCAACGCTTCGGAGAAACTCAAGCCGATGATCCTGGGGGTTTTCAAACGGAACAAGGATCTTTCGACCGATCCTTTCCTGGGATGGGTCGCCGCGCGTATGGATCGTGGGGGCGAGCGGAACTGGCGCTACGCGGGCAACCTCATGGTATATGCCAAACAATCCGCTTTATATAAGGAGGCACCTGCGGCGCTGCGTCTGCTCATCGGGACTACTTGGCTGGACGCGCAGGCGCAGGGGAACCACTGGCCGAAGAAAGAGCTGGGGGACATCCTCAAGATTGCGCTGGAATGCGCGGAGGATCCTACGATTTTCACCCCGGAGGAGGGAGAGCTTTCGGCACGCATCCTCTCACGCGCCCTGACGGATCGGGCAGGCAGGCATTTTCCGGAGCTTTCCGAAAAGATCGCGAAAGGAAAAGCCATACCGGAGTGGGCCTCGGAAACTCTGCTGGGCGTGATGGAAACGGAGATCGCCTGGTATCACCGGAAGGGTGGCTATCAAGTCACCCGGGAAGGAGCGAAAGGCTACCGCGAGCATATGACTAAAGCGGACAAGCACCTGATGAAATCCCACGCTCTGCACCCGGCCAGCCCTATCGCGGCCTGGGGTATGATGGATGTGACCATGAGTGACTGCAATACCGAGGGGACCCTAAAAGATTGGTTCGAGCGGTCGGTGAAGGCGCAGTTCGACTACATGCCGGCCTACGGGACATTCATTTCCGCGCTGCGTCCACGCTGGGGTGGGAGCCACGCGAAAATGCTCGCCTACGGCCTGAGCTGCGCCCGCTCGCAACGCTACGACACCCTCGTCCCGAACGAGTTTTTCCTGGCGATGAACGGAATCCTCGATGACACGGGCGACTGGGAAAAACTCTATGTGAATCCGCTCGTTGGCCCCGTGTTGCTGGAGGTAAGCAAGGGCTACGTGGCCGCGCCCGAGTTCGCGAGCCAGCGGGAATCGCGGAAGTCCTATCTGGTCCTCAATGCCTGGCTCGCCGGTTACCGCGACGAGGCGGTGGAGGCATTGAAAGCAGTGCCGGGCCCGTTCCATCCCGCGATGGTGGAGACGGCGAGTTTCCATGGGATCGATGCTACGGACCTGCGGGGCTGGATCGAGATCCACGCGCAGGGCTTGGACGAAGAATGGGCTGGGTTCATGAAGGACTACGAAACGGGAGATCTGGCGGCGGCAGGGAAAAAGTTGGACGCCATTGAGAAGGAATTTTCCGGAAACCAGGCACCGGATGTCATCAAAGGCATGCGATCCGCGCTTGATGTGGAGAGAAAGTTGGATGCCGGCGAATGGGCGGATTTGGCGTTCACCCCGGATCTTGCGGGCTGGAAGATCGTTAGTGGAGACTGGAGCGCGGGTGAGAAGGCGACCCTCGTCAACAAGGGGCACGATGCGACCGGTGTGATCCTTCACCGCGCCCGCGTCGGCGCGGATTTCGAGGCCCGCGGGCGCTTCCGGGTTGAGACGGAAGGCACCTGCTGCCGTGGGGCAGGAGTGGTGATCGGTCATAACGGAGGGATCGGCGATGAGGCCGGATTCATCACTTGCGCCGCCGCCCAGGAAGGAATTTCACCGCTGACCGGACGGGTGCTGAACGGAGTCTGGAACTCCGCCTTGCCGAAGAAAAAAGTTGGCATTCACGACGAATACGATTTCGAGATCCACGCGAAAGACGGGAAGCTTACCTTTTCCGTGAACGGAATTGAGATTTGTAAGGACTACGTGCCGAAACCGCAGGAAAAGCACATGCATCATCCCATGTCCATCGCCCGGGAGGGCTTCGTCGGCTTCGCCCACCCGCGCTGGTGCGCCAGGAACCTGACTCGCTTCGAGAAGATCGAAGTCCGCCGCCTGCCATAGAAAATATGGAGAAGGATTTTGAAAATCCTTTGCGGAGGACCGGGAGGTGCTCGGTCTGGAAATGAAATGGGTTTCAAACCCCTTTTTCCTAGCCTAGCCTGCCCGTGTGAGCGTGATCGAAGGAAAGCTGACGAGGGCGCGTGCGCTCGACGGGACCGAGGCGGTGGAAGTCGCCCGGCGGCTGGAATATCTGGGCGGACTGGTATTTTTCGATACGGCGGGAAATGTTCCCCGGGGAGCGGGCCGCGCGATTTCCGTAGTCGCGGCGGCACCCGTGACGGTGCATCGCGGCTCGATTTTCTCGGAAGAGGATCTAAGCGGTCTGCGCGAGGTGATCGCGGCAGGCAAAGCCGAAGGTGGCGACCACGGTTTTCCTGAAGGAGGACTCTGCGGTTGGGTGGAATACGAAGGGGATTTTGTTTTCGGTGAATACCTGGAAATGCTTGTCCGGGATGAGGAAACCGGGGAGTGGTGGGAAAAAGGAAATCTCTCCTCGCAGTTAGGTAGCCCATGCCAAGGCAGCGTGGATATAGCGAAATTTCAGGAGGAAACGGGTCGCGAGCGCTTCCTCGACGGCGTGGACTCGGCGAAGAACCTCATCGCGGCAGGGGACATCTATCAGGTGAATCTCTCGCAGAAATTTTCCGCAAAAACGACAGGCGGAGGCTCCCTTTTTCCCCTTTACGAAATTCTCAGGGAAGCCAGCCCGGCCCCGATGGCGGCATGGATGTCACTGGGCGGCAGGGAAATTCTCAGCACCTCTCCGGAATCGTTTTTGAAAATCTCGGGAAGCGGCGTCGAGACCAGGCCGATCAAAGGCACCCGGCCACGCTTCGCGGATCCGGATGAGGACAGACGCAGCGCGGTGGAGCTTCAGACATCGCCGAAGGAGGTTGCGGAGCTGGTCATGATCACGGATTTGCTGAGGAATGATCTGGGGATGGTATGCGAGTTCGGCAGCGTGGAGGTCAGTGAGATGTTGAAGCTGGAAAGCCTCGCGCAAGTGCATCACCTCGTCTCAACGGTGCGTGGAAACCTCCGGGCCGAACATGATGCGGTCAGCACGCTTGCCGCCTGTTTTCCCGGCGGAAGTATCACCGGCGCACCGAAAAAGCGGGCGATGGAAGTTATTTCGGAAATCGAATCCCGCCCTCGGGGAGTGTATTGCGGTGCGCTGGGTTGGTTCGGTTTCAATGGCGAAAGCCAGTTCAATATCGCGATCAGAACGCTGGTTCGGGAACATGGAAGACTCAGGTATCAGGTGGGAGCCGGGATCGTCGCCGATTCCTCTCCGGAGGCGGAATATGGGGAAACGCTGCACAAGGCGGCGGGGATTCGGCTGGCGGTCGAGAGATTCAGAAAACAGATCCCATAGGATCCGCACGAACTATCTCCTCTAAGAATCCCTCGCGAGTAGCCGTTCCCAAAGAATGGCCAGACACAAATTCTCCACCTACCAACCCGACGCCGAGCCGGATCTCGACATCTCTTCGCTGATCGATGTTTGTTTCCTTCTCCTGATCTATTTCCTGGTCACCTCGACCATCATTCCGGAGGAAAAGCAACTCGTCGTGGGCCTGCCTGTCATTGGTTCGGTGAATCCGGATGTCGCGCGGCTCGCTCCACTGTTCATCCGCGTGGACGCGATGGGTGCGGTGTTTTCCGGGACGAACGATTCCGAAACACCGCTTGATACGGATCCCACCAGTCGGAATCTTCCTCTGCTTTCCAGCCAGCTCCAGCTCTACTCGGCTGCCGCGATGAGTGCGGGCGACAGGCCGCTGGTCCAGATCCTGGTGGATAACGGAACGAACCAGCAGCGGGTCGTAGATGTTTTAAATGCTCTCGCCGGTAGCAAGATCACTTCGGTGACGTTCACCGATCTGGTTGAAATGTGAGCCGCTCGCTCAGGCGAGTTCACTGGCGTGGAAGAGCTGCCAGTCGTCGAGATTGTTCAGGTTGATCGCATCGGTCGGCTTGCCATCCGGAAGGCCGGCGGTGGAAAGAATTTCCTGCCTCGTCTCATCCGTATGCTGATAGCCGACAATGGCCGCGTTCAGCTGGGAGACGGCGGTCTGGTTCAGTTTGGTCGCGTTTTCCGCGGCGAATTTCTCGAATTCCACATAGGTTGGCTTTTTCGAAGAAACGAAATCCAGGGTCGCCTGCTTGTCGAGACCGATGCCATCCAGCACCATCTGGTCGTAGCCCTGGCCGCAGGCGGGATAGTCGTCATGAAGTTTCCCGGCAGCGCCGAGCGAAAGCTTCTGCCAGAGGCGGGGCATGTGGAGAACGCCGAGAGGACCGGGAGTACCGGAGGAAATGGTAGGAACGATTTGGTTGCTCATAGGCGGCCAAGCTAGCTCTCAGCCTCCGACTTTCAACCCCCGACTTTCAACCCGGGCGAAAGCGCTCGAATTTGAAGTTTAGAGTTTGAAATTTAAAGTTTCCCCGCTTTGCTCCCCGCCACACATGTCCACACTCCCAACCGCTGACCTCCTGGCGCTTGACACGGACGGCATCCAGAGCCGCCTGTCAAAACTCAGGAGGTATCTTTGACGTCCCTGCCCTAGAAAACAAAATCCAGACCCTCGAGGAAGCGATGGGTGCTCCCGGCTTCTGGGACGATACCGACAAAGCCCGCTCCATCTCCGAGGAAGCTGCCGGATTGAAAAAGAAACTGGAGACGTTTCTTGATCTGGAAACACGTAGCAAAGACGTGATCGAGGGTATCGCGCTTGCGAAGGAATTCGATGACGAGGAACTCGCCAAGGAAGCGATCAGCGGCGCGGCGAAGCTCGAAAAGGACATCCGCTCCTACGAGCTTCTCACGCTGTTGAACCGCCCGAATGACGAAGCCAGCTGCTATCTCGCGATCCAGGCGGGAGCCGGCGGCACCGAGGCCTGCGACTGGGCACAGATGCTCCACCGTATGTACACCCGTTGGGCGGAGAGCAAAGGATACCGCGTCGAAACCCTCGACTGGGAAGACGGTGATGGCGCAGGCCTGCGGTCCGCGACCGTCAAGATCAGCGGCGAGAACGCCTTCGGTTTCCTGAAAAACGAACGCGGCGTCCACCGCCTCGTGCGTATTTCGCCCTTCGACTCCGCTGGGAAACGGCATACTTCCTTCGCCTCGATCGATGCCACCCCGGAAATCGATGACAAGATCAAGATCGAGATCGCCGACAAGGATGTGGAGATCAGCACCATGCGCTCCGGCGGCAAGGGCGGGCAGAACGTCAACAAGGTGGAGACCGGAGTCCTGCTCCGCCACCTTCCGTCCGGAATCCTGATCAAATCCACCGCCTCCCGCACCCAAGGCGCGAACAAGGAGCTCGCCTACCAGATCCTGAAAGCGAAACTTTTCCAGATCGAGGAGGACAAACGAGCCGCCGAAGCCGAGGCCGTCTACGGGGAAAAAAGCGATGTCTCCTGGGGCAGCCAGATCCGCTCCTATGTCTTCCAGCCCTATCAGAAGGTTCTCGACCTCCGTACCGGCGAGGAATCCGGTAGCATCCAGGACATCATGGACGGCGATATCGATGCCTTCATCGAAGCGAAGCTCCGGGGGAAAGTCCGGGTGAAAGGTGGCAGCGACGAGGATTGAGCGGTGGGGGTCGGGCGCTAAACCTCGATTCCATCAATCCCCTCAAGCTCCCTGATGAATCCCGGCAGCTTTTCCGTGACGGTTCCCCAGACCACGGTCTCCTCGACGTGGTCATAGGTGTGCGCCAGGATGTTCCTGAAGCCGATGATCGCCGCATGATCCGAAAGCACCCCCAGATCATCCGGGTACTTCCTCCGCACCCTTGCCAGCGCTTCTCCGATGATCTCGAATTTCCGCTCCACTGCCGAGGCCAACATATCGTCCCTCTGGTAATCCCCGAAATCCTTACCCTCGCAGAAGGAGGTGATCGCTCTTGCCGCAGCAAGCGCATCGTAGAAGCAGGTCAGGGAAAACTCATTCATGGATCACCGTGAGATCGCGGGAGATCGCCCGTTCCAGATGCGGGTTCCGTATCATGCCGGGGGTCAGGAGCTGGATTTTGCGATTGAAGCGCCTGCCCGCCTCCTCGATGAAACCGAAATACCTCTCCGGCATGGTCGCCGGGTTGGGTGAATCGAATTCCGCGAGGAAATCGATATCGCTACCCTCATGCTCCTCACCACGCGCGACCGAGCCAAACACCGAGAGACGGCGGATCCCGAAGCGTTCGCAGAGCGTCTTCGCATCACCCCTGAATGTTTCGTTGATCGTCACTTCCACAATTTACCAGCGGCACCACCGTCTCCGCAATCCAATAACCCGCCTCCGCATTTTACCCCCCCTTTACAGTAATCCCTTCCCCCCGCGCGTTAATCCTGCTAGGAACCCCCCAGCCTCCGGAACAGCATGAAACCGCGCATCTTCGTCTCCACCGTCACCAGTGAGTTCGGGACAGCCCGCACCAAGATCGAGCACGTCCTCGAGTTCCTCGGCTACGAGGTCGTCCAGCAGGACATCTTCGGCGTCGAGCCCCCGGGGATCTCCGGCAAGTCCTGCGGGATAAGATCGATTCCCGCGATGCCCTCCTTCAGCTCGCCGGGGATGCCTACGGAGCCGAGCCGCCCGTGCCGGACGAGGAGTTCGGCCGCGTCTCCTACACCCAGTTCGAGTTCCTTTACGCCCAGGCCCGGGGGAAGAAAACCTACGTCCTCTTCGCCGGCCCCGGCTGCAGGAAGGACACACCTGCCGAAGAGCTCGATCCCGGCAACCACGACGAGCTCCGCGACCTCCAGTCCGCCTACCGCGCCTCCCTCCGCTCCGGCGGCCACCTCTGGCACCACCCCGCCGATGACACCGCTCTCGAGAACTCCGTCCTCAAGCTCCGCGACGATTCCGAGCAGCTCCGCAGGGAATTCAAAGATTGGCAGAAAAGCCTCACCCGGAGCCAGTCCCGCACCTCGCGGAACCTCCTCCTCCTCGCCGCCCTCATCCTCCTCCTCGGCATCGGCGGCTACCTCGCCTGGCAGTCCACCCAGAAGCGCTTCGATGCCATCCCGGAGCAGGTGAAACCCAGGCCCCTCGACAAGTCCCGGCTCCGCGAGCACCTCACCGCCGCCTCCGAGAAAGCCCTCGCCGCAGACCTCGCCGAGGCCGATGCCATCCAGGGCGATTGGGAGAAACGCCAGAAGCTCACCGATGCCGCTAACGAAGCACACAAAGAGCGCATCTCTCGCGTCAGCCAGTTGGCCGAGGACTTTGTCTCCATTGAAACCGGAAAAAACCGTTCCACTACTCTCAGCGAAATGCTGCGTATTTTCGACGACGAAGGTATCGATTCTGCTCTCGCCTACCTTTCATCCCAGACCGGGCGTCTGATAGATCAAGCTAAAACCAATAAAGATCTCCAGCCCCTCCTCACCGGCGCCCAGCTCGCCCTCGCCAACGGCCAGCCGGAAAAGGCCGAAGCCCTCTTCCTCCAGCTCCTCGCCCCCGGCCTCCCCGATTGGCCGCAGGCGAGGCATGAATACATCGTCTATCTCATCTGGACAAAAGGCACCCGCCAGCAAACTTACGGCACCCTCGCCGGTGTCCTCGCCACCTACCGCGAAGCCGAGCGCCAGTCCCGCCTCCTCACCCTTCAGGATCCGGAGAACAAGGAGTGGCAGCGCGATCTCTCCGCCAGCCACGAGAGGCTTGGCGACATCGCGAAAGCCCAGGGTGATCTCCCCGCCGCGAAGGCAGCCTACACCGCCAGTCTGGAAATCCGCAAAACCCTCACCGCCCGCGATCCGGAGAACACGCAGTGGCAGCGCGATCTCGCCGTTAGCCACAACAAGCTCGGCGACATCGCCGTGGCGCAGGGCGATCTCCCCGCCGCGAAGGCCGCCTACACCGCCTCCATGGAAATCCGCAAAACCCTCGCCGCCCGCGGTCCGGAGAACACGGAGTGGCAGCGCGATCTCTCGGTCTGCCACGAGAAGTTTGGCGACATCGCAAAAGCCCAGGGTGATCTCCCCGCCGCGAAGGCCGCCTACACCGCCAGTCTGGAAATCAGCAAAACCCTCACCGCCCGCGATCCGGAGAACACGGAGTGGCAATTTGATTTAGGCATCAGCTACGAAAGGCTCGGTAACATCGCGAAAGCGCAGGGCGATCTCCCCGCTGCGAAGGCCGCCTACACTGCTCGTCACGAAATCATCAAAACCCTCGCCGCCCGCGATCCGGAAAACACGCAGTGGCAGCGCGATCTTTCCGTCAGCCATTACAAGCTCGCGACCGTGGCGAAAAGGGAGGGCAACGCCGTAGAAGCCCGCGAACTCTACAAGCAGAGCCACGATGTCCTCGCCGCCCTCGCCGCCGACGGGAAACACGTCTCCCCGCAGGACATGAAAGCCCTCGAGTTCCTCAAGGAAGACGCCGGGCTGGAGTGATTTTCCCCCATGGGGCGGTGGAAGCCTTCCGCCGGGGGTGGCTTGTGGGGTGCGGGCGGTGGGTATTGGTTTGCGAACGGTAGGAACCGTGTTGCGAAGCACGGGATTCGGTTTGCGAAGCGTGGGAATTGGTTTGCGATCAGCAGGAATCGTGTTGCGAAGGGTGGGGATCGGTTTGCGAAGCACGGGAATCGTGTTGCGAAGTTGTTCGCAGGCGGGTTCCTGTGGATCGCAGGGGGGTTCTTTTGCTTCGCAGGTGGGTAACCGGGCATTCGCGTCAGGTTAAGCCGTAACGCACTGATGATAAGTTAGATACGTCAAAATAAATCGAGAAAAACATTGACAAGGTGAGCAAGCCGGCAAGCTCGGAATGCTTACAACTCCACCTGCCGGCCGCTCAAAAATCATCCTGCCGGATCTCGACCCGATCGCAACCAAAACTTCCCTTGTTGTCAGGGAATCGCCCCGCTTCACCCCCGGAGGCTTCATGCAATCTCTTCTCTCCGCAGTGGTTACCGGCAAGGCATCCTTCAACCAGCTCGTGGGTGATCTCAAGGACAGGGTTCCACTCGCCATGTCCCGCCAGTCCATGCACGAACGCATCGGCGCTGCCTCCACCGCATTTCTCATGGCCGTCCTTTCCGACCTGACAAAACAACGCTTCGCCCCTGCCGCAAAAGCCCTGGAGGGCGGCGCGATCCGGCGCATGCTCATCGAGGACGCATCCGGCCAGGTCATGCCGAAATCCAACGCGGAGAAGTTCCCCGCCCACGGCAACCATCACGGCCCGACCGCCGGAGTGAAGATCGATCTCGCCTACGACCTGCTCTCCGGCCAAGTGGTTTCCCACAGCCTGCACCTCGCCACCGAGCAGGACAAAACCATCGGCAGAGACCTCGTGGATCTGCTTCTTCCCGGCGATCTGGTACTCCGCGACATGGGATATTTCAGCATAGGGGAATTCAAAATCATCGAGGTCGCAGGAGCCTGGTGGCTCACCCGCCTGCCCCTCAATGTCGGGGTTGTCCTGGAGGACGACACCCCCATCGAATCAACCCTGAAAAGGAGCAAACAGGACATCATAGACCTGCCGTGCAAGGTCGGGGAGGAGAAAAAAGCCTGCCGTTTCGTAGCCCTGCGCGCCACCCGTGAAGTGGCCGCAGCCCGACTCAGGGAACGGAGGAAGAAAGCAAAGCAAAGCGGCCGGGTGCCCTGCGCCAAAGGATTGGTGCGCGACGGCTGGCACCTCATGCTGACCAATCTTCCCGTGGAACTAGCCGATGCAAGGAAGCTTGCAACGATCTACCGTGCACGGTGGGCGGTGGAAATCCAGTTCCGCGCCTGGAAGCAATCCCTCAACCTGGGCGAGGCACTCAAGCGCAAGAGCGGCACCCACCACATCCATGCCATCGTCCTGGCGGCAATGATCGCGCACCAGCTCGGGATGAAGATGGCCACGGCCATGACGGAGCGAATCGGGCGGGCGGAGCTGAGTTATGAAAAACTCTACGACATACTCGGCAACCAGTTGGTGAAAGTCCGGGAATTTTCCCAACTGGCGCTATTCGATCCCGACGACCGCCACATCAAACGGGATAAACGAACGCGGAAATCCCCAATAGAATCAGGCATCATCGCCTTAACCTGACGCGAATGGGTAACCGGGGGTCGCAGGGCGGTTCCTCTTGATCGCAAGATGATAACTTCCATCCGCAAGGTGATAAATGCTTTCCGCAATTTGATAAAAGGTATCAGCAGGGAGGGGGGGCGGCTCCCGGACTTATTATTCCGGGAAGTGAAGATTCGTCTTGGCAGCGGGGATGCGGGGCCTCATTTCCTCAAATGCAACCTGATCATTCGCGTCAACTTAGTGCCGTCAGCCCTTGAATTACGGTGGATTTTCGGTGGCGGGTATCTCTCCGGACATGCCTCAAATCGGGTGGGACTGCTGCGAGTTTTTCAAGGCTTTCGTGGGTCGATATTTCATTGGTGATCCAGTCCATGATCTTCTCCGGCGAAAGGATCGCCAGGCCGACTCGCCGGGCAAAGATGGCCATGTGCTTCAGTCCCATCAGCGCGACAACCAAGGATGCGCAGACGAGGGCTTCGATGTGCCATTTGTTACTCTTTCGGTTCAGTGCCGTGCCGATATGCAGGCTTTGCTTCCACGCCCGGAACTGGATTTCCACCGCCCAGCGAGAGCGGTATAGCTCGGCCAGGGTGACGACACAGATACGCTCTGCGGGAATGTTGCTCAGCATCAGGTGCCAACCGTCACGAACGAGGGCTGCGCTACTTGCTGTCTTGCCGAGTTGGCGTGCTTTTTCGTGCCGCTCCCGGCGACGTCTTTCAGCGGTTTGCTTGTCGGCACGGACGGCTACGAGTCGGCATTTGTGTCGAACTTCTCCGGCAAACACCTCCTTATCGATCTTGTTTCCCCGTGCGTTTCCGAGGATCTCTTCCAATGGAATTTCACCCATTGATACTAGGTTTACCGTAAGTGGAACCCGGGTGAACCAAAACGCCTCGATGCTTTCCAAATAAGCGAATTCGGACAAATCGAAGTAGCCCATGTCCCTCAGTGACAGGTCGCCTTTCCGAACGAGCGTGAGGGTATCCTTTCCTATCGTCCTGTCTTGTTCGGTGGCGCCGTGGAGGTCGAATTTCACAGGCTGCTGGCTGAGTAGGTCGTAGCACAGATCGCATTTCACCCCGGCAGTGGGACCGGAAGCATTTCCGTGCGCGGGGAAGAGTTCGGCGTTGGCTTTCGGGAGGCGCAGAGTGGAGGAATCCTCTACCAATATACGCTTGAAACCGGAGCGGGAAAACTCGTCGAGAACACCGGCGGAGTGGTTTGTGAGTAGATCACTGATGATTTGAATGAGAAATGCTACAGCGGATTTGTTGATTCGTTGGTAGACCCCCTGCCTGGATATGGCAGGGGCGGAGCCGTTGAGAGCCATGGCCAGTTGATTGAAAGAAGCCTTACCCGAGCACACCGATTTCAGGAGGCTGAGAAGGAAGTTTTCCGGTCTGAATTTCTGGGAATTTCGGATCACGAATTTGGTCTTTCTTGCAATTTCGTTTAGGCGGGAGATACTGAAAAGCGAGCGGGCGGTGAGTGAAGTATTTAGCACACCGAGCTTGCCGCCTAGCTCACCTAGTCAAGAAAGAAATCGAATTATTTTCTCATAATTCGCTGATTCACAGTGAGTTGCAGCTAAGTTGACGCGAATGGCAACCTGATCAAAACATATGCCACTATCCGGACCGAGCAGTTATATTGAAACCACCGAGGAATTCATCGCCCACTGGCTTCTGGTGGATGACGAGCTGGGGGCGGGGAATGAAATGACCCTCACGGTGGGCCCCGGCGGATGCTCCGGAGACGGTGGACAGGTCCGATCTGGAGGCGCTGCGGGACGCGCTGGAGGAGGCCCAGGGAACGGTGCAATCCGCGCTGAACACGGTGGAGCTGGCGCGCGGGACGGTGGCTCTCGGCAAGGCGACGCTCCTTCCTTTGGCGCAGGCCTAAGGGAGCAAGGCGCGCGGGCTTTTCACACCGGCGCTCGCCTTTCATCGGGATGACCCCGGAGACGCCGGAGGACTCCTCGGCACAGGAGACTTTCCTCCGTCCTATGCGTGATATCAACGATGCGTGGCTGAAGATCGAGAACAGCGGCTCTGTTTTCACCCTGCCGCCTGCGGGGACGGCGCGGGCTTCCTTTGCCGGGAAGGTGCAGGATCTCTCGGGGAAATGGAAGGCGCTGAACACGGCGGAGGTGAACTACGGCTACGAGCTGGACAAGCGTAACGTGCTGCAGGTCCGCACGGACGATATCCTCGGCCGCTACCGCCCGACGGTGGTCTCCCTTTTCGCCCCGGAGAACCCGCTGGTGCTGAGCATCCCGCGCCTGAGTCCGCTGCCGGGCCATACGCCGGATGCGGTGGGGCTGACGGCGGTGTGGGATGAAACGGAGGGGATGGCGCGCCTTTCCTGGAGTGCCTCGGCGGAGACGGATCTCGACCGTTACCAGATCAGGATGAGCCCTGCTGCGTTATATAACGCGGATGCGGAGAGTGTTGTGGATGACATTCCCGGTGGTGGTGCGTTGGAATATCTCACGACGGAGGGTCTGTTAACTCCGGGGGCGGTGGCGAGTTTCAAAATATATGTCATCCTGGATACGGACAATGAGCGCGGGAGCAATGCGGTTCCGGTTACGAGGCCGTAGGGTGGCTGGGGGCTTTTGCTTGACCGGGCTGACGTCTGCAAACTAGGGAATGGCATGGAAGAATGGTTTTTCAGTAAGGACGGTGCGCAGGAGGGGCCTGTCTCGGCGGCGCAGATTCAGGGCTTGGTGCGGGCGGGGCAGATCGATCCGGCGGAGACTCATGTCTGGCGGGAGGGGATGACGGATTGGAAGCCGCTGGCGGATGCCGGGTTGCTCTCCGCCTCCGCTCTGCCTGTGCCGCAGGGGCCGCCGCCGATGGCGAGGAACCCTTATCTGGCCTCGGAGCAAATCGCTCAGGCGACGGGGCACCCGATGATCTATCCGGGCTTCGGGCGCTTGATGTATTTCCTGATGAATCTGGTGATCACGGTCGTTTTTTACGCGATCCTGTTTGTCGTGATGTTCGCGGCTTGGGGGACGAGCGGTAGTGATGCAACGGGAGCGGTGATAGGAATCGGTTTTTTCGTGACGGGGTTGGTGATGGTGATCGCGAGTTTGATCATCGCCTACAGGCGGGTGAAGAACCTGGGGATGTCTGGCTGGGCGCTGCTCTGGAGCCTGGTCCCGTTCATGAATATCTGGATTGGCTGGCGCATGATCGCTTGCCCTGCGGGGTATGAAAATCACCGGACTCTGGATACTCCGGGGAAGGTGATCACGGGGATCATGATTGGTCTGATCGGGCTGGTGGTTGTCGCGAACATCGTGGCGGTGGTCATGCAGAGCTGAGGGGTAAAATTGGCCGTTTCATCCCCGGTCTGATTCGTTTTCATCAAGCTCTTTGCCTCGGGTCTTGCCCTGCCGGAGATTGGGGGTAAAGCTCCCGCATGGTCGAGCGATTGAGAGCAGCGATCCGTGATGTGCACGGATTCCCGAAGGCGGGGATCGTATTTAAAGACATCACGCCGATTCTTGGCGACGGGGAGTTGTTTCGAGGATGCATCGATTTGTTGTGTGAGACGGCGGGTGGGGAAAAAATCGACAAAGTGGTGGGGATCGACGCGCGCGGCTTCATCTTTGCCGCAGCGGTGGCGGATCGGCTTGGGGCCGGTTTTGTGCCAGTGCGGAAGAAGGGTAAGCTGCCATGGAATTGCCGTGAGGAATCCTACGCGCTGGAGTATGGCGAAGCAGTGGTGGAGATCCACGAAGATGCGGTAAAGCCGGGGAAAAGATCCTGCTAGTGGACGATCTGCTGGCGACTGGGGGCACGGCTGCGGCTGCGCTGAAGCTTCTGGATGCGCTCGGTGCCGATATCGTCGCGGTCTCGTTTCTGATCGAGCTTTCCTTTTTGAAAGGACGTAAAAAGCTGGGCACACACAGGGTGGAGGCAATTCTTGGATATTAAGAAATTTCAAAACAAAAACATATGAGCTGGAAACAATATAACGAAGATTTGGTGCGATATGATGATCTGGGATTCACCCTGGACCTCTCGCTGATGGATGTGGGCGAGGAAACGAAATCCGCGCTCGCCGGGAGAGTGGACAAGGCGTTCGACGACATGGTCGCGCTCGAGGCCGGTGCCATCTCCAACCCCGATGAAAACCGCATGGTCGGTCACTATTGGTTGCGAAACGCCGGTCTTGCCCCTTCCGATGAAATCCGTAGCGCAGATCACAGAGCCGATCAAGGATCTGAAACGTTTTGCCGAGCAGGTGCACACCGGCCAGCTCCGTGCCGCGGACGGAGACGTCTTCAAGCAGATCCTCCTCATCGGCATCGGTGGCTCCGCCCTCGGACCACAGCTCGTCAATCAGGCGATCGGACAGGATGTCCACATGCCCATCGCGTTTTTCGACAATACCGACCCGCAGGGAATCGACGACACGTTGGCCAATCTTGATCTGGCCCGCACCCTCGTGCTGATCATTTCCAAATCGGGGGGCACCCCTGAAACCCGCAACGGCATGCTGGAGGCGAAGGCCGCCTTCGACAAAGCCGGCATTGATTTCGGAAAACACGCGGTCGCGGTCACCGGAGACGGCTCGAAGCTCGACAGGTTCGCAGTGGAGCATGGTTTCGTGGCCCGTTTCCCGATGGAGGACTGGGTCGGCGGACGCACCTCCGTGCTATCCACCGTCGGCCTCGTTCCTGCCGCGCTCCAGGGCCTCGATATCGACGCGATGCTGGCCGGTGCCGCCGCGATGGATGAGAAGACACGGGTCCGGGATGCCGGGAAAAACGCCGCGATGCAACTCGCCATCGCCTGGCACAAGGCGACCAACGGCAAGGGCGAGAAAGACATGGTCGTGCTTCCCTACAAAGATTCGCTGGTCCTGTTTTCCAAATATCTCCAGCAGCTCGTGATGGAATCCCTCGGCAAGGAAAAGGATCTCGATGGCAACATCGTCAACCAGGGCATCGCCGTCTACGGAAACAAAGGCTCCACCGACCAGCACGCCTACGTGCAGCAGCTCCGCGACGGGGTGAACAACTTTTTCGCGACCTTCATCGAGGTGCGTCATGGCCGGAAAGGGAAATCCATCGAGGTCGATCCCGGAAACACCAGTCAGGATTACCTCCAGGGCTTCTTGCGCGGTACGCGCAACGCGCTCTACGATTCCGGTCGCAAGTCGGTGACGCTCTCCATCTTCGAGGTGACTCCGTTCACGCTCGGCATGCTCATCGCCCTCTTCGAGCGCACCGTGTCCTTCTACGCCTCGCTGGTGAACATCAACGCCTACCACCAGCCGGGAGTGGAGGCCGGGAAAGCCGCCGCGGTCACCTTCCTCGACCTTCTCGGGCGCGTTCGCGGCCGCCTCGTCTCGGAATCGAAAAACGCGGATGAAGTCGCCTTCGAGGTCGATGGCGACCCGGAGGCCGTCTACCACTGCCTCGTGCATCTCGCCAACAACGGCGAGGCCCAGATGTCCGTCGGGAAGACTCCTTCCGAGGACTATTTCCAGCTCTAGATCACGGAAAGCCGCGTATGCGGAACATCCGTGCTTCACATCGCGCCACGCCGGGTTAATTTCCCGGCGTGGCGATCATCGATATTACGGAAAAGGCGGGCACGGAACTCGCGGCACTTCTGAAAAGCAAATCCGCGTCTACGGGCGCGAGTCTGCGTCTTGCCGTCCGCAAGGGAGGCTGCGCCGGCTGGCAGTATGAGATGAAAGTGGCGGAGGCGGAGGAAGGTGATGAAACCGTCCTATCCGGGGATGCCCGGGTGATCGTCGCAGCCGATAGCCTTGAGAAACTGCGTGGCTGTGAAATCGACTTTTCCGATGATCTGACCGATGCCGGATTCAAGATCAACAACCCGAAAGCACGGCGTGCGTGCGGTTGCGGCACTTCCTTCGAGCCGGATGACGAACCCGAGGGAAGCGGTGCGGAAGATGGCGAGGTCTGTGGTGGAGAGGGGGGCCGGTAGGCCGTGGCGACAAACCGGAAAAAGAAGAAAACCGAGGAGGTCGCACCGCGCAAGCCCGCCTATTTCTGGTGGTTTCTAGCGAACACCCTGGCCCTCTGTTTCGCCATCGTCTCATGGTTCATCTGCCTTCAGGTGTTCGGGAATCCGGAGATGCCGCGCAATTATGAATTTCTAAAGAAACTGGGCCGCCTGCCCGAGCTGAAACGCTACACCGTGCTGGACGTGCCGAACGGAAACGCGCTGTCCCCCAGCGAGCTTTACGGAAAATATTTCGGTCTGAATGAGGACAAGCGTACGGAGCTCTAATTCCCTGCTGCTACGTAACTACATGCGGAACTTTGAGAAGACCCTGCTGCTCATCTATGTCGAAGGCGAGTATCAGGTGACGGATGTGAAAAAGCTCGGAGCCGACGATTTCTTTTATCCGGGTTTCGCCCTTCGCGCCCAGGCGAGGGTCAAACCGGATGATTTCACGCAAGCCGTGGGTTTCCCGGTAGTGATCGAATACGTGTTCCCGACAGACAATGAGACAGCCGTGAACGATTTCGAAGTCGGAGATGTCCTCGAGGTCAGCAAGAACCCGAACTGCGCGGCGGTGATCAATGTGTCCCGGGTGGTGGTTGACGAGGAACCGGCTCTACAACTGACAGTTATCCCTATCGCCTACGGCCCCTACCGGATCGGAAAGGAGAGGTCGTTCTCCATCGAGCCTCCCGCCGAGCTCAACCCCGGCGCGAAGCTCCCGCTCTGGAGATAAAAAAAGGACCCCGGAAGCCGGAGTCCTTTTCAGGAAGTTTTACGAATCGGTCCTGCCTATTTCCTCCGCTGTCTGCGGCAGCAAAGCAGTGCGGTGGATAGTATCGCGAGCAGACCGGAAGTCGGCTCGGGGACCACGGTTCCATTGATCTGGAAGTTGTCGATGGCGAACGATGTATTAGAAATGAAGTCCACCCTCGTGATTCCGGCGAGACCGGCAGCGCTTGCCGTGAGCAGGGGACTGCGGTTGGCGGAAGCGTTTCCGTACATGATGCTCGGATCCAGTGCCTGCAGGTCCGATCCGGTCCATGTGAAGGAACCGTTGGCATCGTATGCCACGACCATGAGCTGACCGGGAGTTTCGACATCGATCAGATCGATTCGGAAGGAGTCCACAGTGACACCTGCTGCCGGATTCAGATCGAATGTGAACGTTCCTCCGTTCGCGTGATCGTCGACCGTAGCGTAGGGATTATCGATCCGCCCGTTGGTGACGGTGAAGTTCGTATTCTCCTGGATGATAGCGATATTTCCGTAATTCGCGTTGCCGCGGTTGCCGGTGCCGTTCGGAATGAGATCCTGGTCCTCGACAACCGGGTTGCCGGGCACGTTCGGATCCTGTGTGTCGAAGGTGACGACCTTGTCGAAACCGCCGGGAGGAGGGGTCACGTTGATCTGCGGACTCACGTACTGAAATCCGGAATAATCACCGGGTTCGACGATGCTGCCATGCTGGTAGCCTGCGAAATCGATGGTTTCCGAGAACGAGATCTGGCCATGCGCTGAGAGGCACGCAGCGGCAAGAGTAAGGGTGGAAGTGGCAAGGCCACGGACTGTCTTGGTGCGCGAGTTTCCTCGCACGGTTTGGGTGCTGTACATAATTTGGGGGGGGTGAGGGGGGTGAAGAACGCTGCCGTTATGTTTCGGCAAGGAACTTTTGTGGGGGGGATGCTTACGGTTGGCTGTGACAGCTCCGAAGGCGGGGGTATCCTACATGCGGATAGGTCTCCCGGGTAGATGTGAATATAAGGAGATTGTTACGATGTCTGCAAGTCGCCTAGAATGAGTTGCTAAGGCAAATCGAAAAATTCGATTTGCTTATCCGAATTCGATAAGTAAATCCTAATTAATCTGCATTGCGGACGTGAAAAACCCGGACAGGCTGACCTGTCCGGGTGGGGAAACGGGAAAATTACGAATTCTCTCTCGATTTACAGGAAGACTTTTTTCCCGTCGTTTTGCGCGGACTCGTAGATCGCCCGGATGACCGCCACGGGCTTACGGGCCTCGGCGGCGTTGGTCTTGCATTCACGGCCTTCCTGAATCGATTGCACGACTTCCTCGAAGTTTCGCTGGTGCTGGTAGAAATTGATGGCGGAGGGATCGTTGGCACCGAGGCCGGCTTCCTGACCGCGCATGAGGGTCGCCTTGATCTCGGCATCCTCCGGTTTCTCCTCGCGGAAATCCCACATTTCGAAAGCCTCGTCGGCGAGAAACACCGAGCCGTCGGTGCCGGAGAGCTGGACCCGGGCGGGGTGGCCGTCCTTCGACCATGTGCAGGTGGAGCACTCGATCACGCCGCGCGCACCGCTTTCGAATTCCACGGTGGCGACGACGATGTCCTCCACCTCGATGCGCTCGTGAGCGAGGCAGGCGGCATTCGCCTGGACGGATTTGATGGGACCGGCGAGGTAGATGAGCGCGTCGACCGTGTGGATGGACTGGTTCATCAGCGCGCCACCGCCATCGAGCGCCCAGGTGCCGCGCCATCCCGCGGAATCGTAGTATGCTTGGTCGCGGAACCATTTCACGTAGGCGGAGGCGGAAGTGAGTTTCCCGAAACGGCCTTCATCCGAGGCTTTCTTGAAGGCATCCATTCCCGGGTGGAAACGACGGTTGAGCACGGCGGAGAGTGTCTTGCCGTTTTTCTCGGCTGCCTCCATCAGCTGGTCGATGCGCTCCAGGGTTACCTCCAAAGGCTTTTCGCAAATGACGTGTTTGCCGGCGTTGAGGGAGGCTAGCGCGGGATCGAGGTGCGCGCCCGAAGGGGTGCCGATGGTCACGATTTCGAGCTCGGGATCGGCCAGGAATTCGTCGATGTTCGAATAGGCTTTGCCACCGTATTCCGCGGCGAGTTTTTCGGCCGCCTCCATACGGAGGTCGAAGACGGATTGGAGTTCACCACCTGTCATGGCGGTGATGGCTTTGGCGTGGAAGTGGCCGATCATGCCGGCGCCGATGATTCCGAATTTCATGGTAGGAAAATGGGGGTTGGTTGTTGAGGTTTTCAGCGGAAAAGCCCGCCCGCTGCGATCCTTGGCCGGAGGGGCGGGAGTGGCAAGACGCGGTTTTTGGAAAAAGGAGTTTCATCGACAAGGAGAGGCGGATGGCATCCGCCTCTCTTCCGTTTGTCACTCGCGGATACGATACCCCGTGGGGCACACCGTCCGCGACTCCTTGTTGCGGTCAGGCCGGGGTTTCCGCCGCCTCCGCGATGAGTCCTTTGCTTTTCAGTTCCTTCCAGAAATCCGCCGGAATCGCTGTCTCGAAGGATTTCGCGTTTTCCTCCGCCTGGGTCTTGTTTCTCGCTCCGGGGATGACCGAGGTCACCACCTTCGGCGCGAGCGAGAACTGGAGGGCGGCGGTCCGGAGATCGATATGGTGGTGATCGGCGATGGCTTTCATGGCATTGCGCTTTTCGAGCAAACCATTGGGGATCTTGTCGCCGTAGTTGTAGCGGTTCCGTCCGGCCAGGAAGCCGAAATTCAGAGGTGCGCCGACCACCAGCGACACTCCCTTTTCCGCCGCTTTCGGGAGGAGTTTTTCCAACGCTTCCTCGTGATAGACGAGGGAATACTGGCAGGCGGTGAGGAAAACCGTCGGCTCCGCCACCTCGAGAGTCCGGAGTAGCGGGGGCAGGGTATTGACCCCGAGGCCCCAGCCCTTGATGAGGCCCTCATCCTTCATTTTCGCGAGTTCCTTCATCGCGCCCTTCCGCGCGATCTCGAATTTCTCCTCCCATTCCTTTCCGAGAAAATCCGGGGAAAGATCGTGGATGTAGGCGATGTCGATGCTTTCGATGCCGAGCCGCTGGAGGCTGTCCTCCACGGAACGCCTCGCTCCGGAGGCGGTGTAGTCCACCTTCGGGCTGAAATTCGGCACGTCTTTCCAGAGACCTCCCTGCGGGTTCGGGTCGGGTTCCAGGAGTCGGCCGACCTTGGTGGAAATCATGTATTCCTCCTTCGGTTTTCCCGAAAGAAACCGCCCGAAGCGCTGCTCGCTGAGGCCGAAGCCGTAGAACGGGGCGGTATCGAACATGCGCACCCCGCCGTCCCAGGAAGCTTGGAGAGCGGCTTGGGCGTCTTCCTCGCTGGTCGGCTTGAAACCGTTTCCGATGGCTACGCCGCCGAGGCCGGACGCGGTTTTGGACTCGAACATTTTGGTTTCGGCAGCGTTCCCGATCCGGGAAGCGGCCAACACAGCGGTGGCGGAAATGAAGTGTCTGCGGTTCATAGGCGAACACTCCCCCGCACTGTGGCGATGTCAAATGTGGCTTGGGGTTTGTTGCTGCCGCGCGTCACGTCCTGTGAATCCGCACGCCTGCTGGCGAAAGCCGATCCGAGGGTTTTGGAGTGCGGACGGCTTGCCTCCGCTTTGGGGCTGGAGGGCTTGCCCTCTGCGGGGCGGAGCGAGAAGGGGGGAACGGAGCGCACGGTTCGACCCCGTGAGGCAAGCCTCACTCGCGAAAGCGGAGGCAAGCCGTCCGCACTCCATATTTTTCACAAACCCCGACGAATTCGCTTTCGCGTTCAGACCTCGAGTTCGAAACGGTCCAGATTCATGACCTTGTCCCAGGCGGCGACGAAATCCTTGACGAATTTCTCCCCGGCATCCGCACTGGCATACACTTCGGCGAGGGCGCGGAGGATGGAGTTCGACCCGAAGACGAGGTCGGCGCGGGTGGCGGTCCATTTTTTCCCTCCGGACTTCCGGTCGAGGCCGGCGAAGGCGTTTCCGCAGGGGGAAACGGAGTTCCATTCGGTGGACATGTCGAGCAGGTTGACGAAGAAGTCGTTGCTCAGGGTGCCTTTGTTTTCGGTGAAAACGCCGTGGTCGGAGCCGTCCGCGTTGGTGCCGAGCACGCGCAGGCCGCCGATAAGGACCGTCAGTTCGGGCGGGGTGAGCGTGAGGAGCTGGGCGCGGTCGATGAGCATCGCTTCGGCCGGGACGTTGAAGGATTTTTTCAGGTAGTTGCGGAAACCGTCGGCGAGCGGTTCGAGCGGAGCGAAGGATTCGACATCGGTCTGCTCCTGCGAGGCATCGGTGCGGCCCGGGCTGAAGGGAACGGTGACCTCGTGGCCGGCGTCCTTGGCCGCTTTTTCAACGGCAGCGCAGCCTGCGAGGACGATGAGATCCGCGAGCGAGACTTTTTTGCCAAGCGTGGGCGAGGAATTGAAATCGCTCTGGATGGCTTCAAGGGTTTCGAGGACATGGGAAAGCTGGCCGGGCTGGTTGACGTCCCAGTCTTTTTGCGGAGCGAGACGGAGGCGGGCGCCGTTGGCACCGCCGCGTTTGTCCGAGCCACGGAAGGTGGAGGCGGAGGCCCACGCGGTGGAGACGAGCTGGGAAACGCTGAGGCCGCTGGAGAGGACTTTCTCCTTCAGGGCGGCGATTTCCGGCTCTCCGATGAGCGGATGATCCACGGACGGGATGGGATCCTGCCAGATGAGGATTTCCTCCGGGACTTCCGCACCGAGGTAGCGGGCGCGAGGCCCCATATCGCGGTGGGTGAGCTTGAACCAGGCGCGGGCGAAGGCATCCGCGAACTGGTCCGGGTTCTCGTGGAAACGGCGGGAGATTTTCTCATACTCGGGATCGGCACGCAGGGCGATGTCGCTGGTGAGCATGGTGGGGCGGTGGCTCTTCGAGGGATCGTGCGCGTCGGGCACGGTTTCCTCCGCGTCTTTGGCGATCCACTGTTTCGCTCCGGCGGGGCTTTCGGTGAGTTCCCATTCGTATTTGAAAAGGTTCTCGAAGTAGAGGTTGCTCCACTCGGTGGGCTTCTGGGTCCAGGTGACTTCCAGGCCGCTGGTGATGGTATCGCCACCTTTGCCGGTGCCGTAGCTGTTTTTCCAGCCGAAGCCCTGTTCCTCGATGGAGGCGGCCTCGGAGTCGTCGCCGACATTGTCCGCGGGGCCGGCTCCGTGGGTTTTCCCGAAGGTGTGGCCACCGGCGATGAGGGCGACGGTTTCCTCGTCGTTCATGGCCATGCGCCCGAAGGTATCGCGGATGTCGTAGGCGGATTTCAGAGGGTCGGGATTGCCGTCGGGGCCTTCCGGATTGACGTAGATGAGGCCCATCTGCACGGCGGCAAGGGGATTTTCGAGATCGCGGCTGTGGGTATCGCCATCAGTATCGTCGTCGGAAACGAGGACCCCGCGTTCGCCATCGGGGCCGGGTGCGCCTTCGGAGCCATGGGCGTAGCGTTCGTCACCGCCCAGCCAGGTGGTCTCACGGCCCCAGTAGACATCCTGATCGGGTTCCCAGGTATCGGCCCGGCCACCGGCGAATCCGAAGGTCTTGAAGCCCATGGACTCGAGCGCGACGTTGCCGGCGAGGATCATGAGATCCGCCCAGGAAATTTTCCGGCCGTATTTCTGTTTGATCGGCCAGAGCAGGCGGCGGGCTTTGTCGAGCGAGACGTTGTCTGGCCAGGAGTTGAGCGGGGCGAAACGCTGCTGGCCGCGACCGCCGCCACCGCGTCCGTCCTGGATGCGGTAGGTGCCTGCGCTGTGCCATGCCATGCGGATGAAAAGCGGGCCGTAGTGGCCGAAGTCAGCGGGCCACCAGTCCTGCGAATCGGTCATCAGGGCGGTGAGATCGGATTTCACGGCGGCGAGATCGAGCGACTTGAATTCCTCCGCGTAGTCGAAGTTTTCGCCCATGGGATCGGACTTGGCGGTGTGCTGGGTGAGAAGCTCGACCTTGAGGCGGTTCGGCCACCAGTCTTCGTTTTTGGTTCCTCCGTCGGAGATGGCAGCGGTGTGGCCGAAAGGGCATTTGGATTCGTTGGACATGGTGGTTTGGTGTTTGTTTGTTTGATTTTGAAATTCAGGTGGTGGGTGCCGCTTTGCAATCGGGACATCTACCCCAGTAAACGACCTCCGCTTCATCAATGGTGAAACCGGAATCCGCGCTGGCCGTGAGGCACGGGGTGTGACCGACGGCGCAATCCACATCGACCGTTTTCCCGCACACGCGGCAGACGAGATGGTGGTGGTTGTCCCCGGTGCGGTCCTCGTAACGGGCGGGGGAGCCGGCGGGTTGGATGCGGCGGATCAGGCCCTTTTCCGCAAGGAGTCCGACCGTATTATATACCGCTTGGCGTGAGATCGTCCCGATTTCCGCCCGGACAGCCTCCGCGATCGCATCCGCTGTGCAATGAGGATTGCCAGAAACGGCACGCAGCACCGCGAGCCGCTGGGCGGTCACTGGAAGGCGATTTTCTCGGAGAAGTTCTACGGGAGAAGGCACGGTGTAGCCTTCCCATCAAGAATGGACTCTGTCAAGGAGTTGTCCTTATCCACTATCTATTCCGAAATGCTCAGACGGAGGAACCGGGTCGGCTCCACCACGGGTGCCCATCCCATGCTGAATTTCCCGTGGTATTCGGAAACGCCCTCCGTCGTCCAATCCGTGAGGTTGTCCGACACCTGAACCTTGTAGGTGAGCTCCGCCTTGGTCCTGTAGTAAGTCAGGACCAGATTCCCACCGATCAGCTGCATGCTGATTGCGCCTTCGGAATCGTTTTCATCCGGATCGAGCCCGAGACCGTATTCCATCAGTTGGCCCATGCCGTCGTTGTCGGAATCCGATGCGGCCGGAGTATCGAAGGGGAATCCGTGGTCCACGTTCCAGCCTTGGAAGCGCGTCCAGGTTCTCGCGGAAACGGTGTCCGAGTAGGCGGAAACGCCAAGGCCGTTCATCGCGATCAGGCGGAAGAACCGGGTGACTCCGGGGGGAAGTTCCGCGATGCGGAAAGAGGCGGAATCACGGGAGAACCATGCCACCCGGGTCCAGCCGTCCGTGCCGTTCCCGCTGGTTTCCAAGAAGTAGCCGAAGGCGGAATCCTGCCCGGCCCATGAGAGGTCCAGATGCCCGGTACCCACCTCGCCCGGAGACAGGCCGGGCGCAAGCGGGAGCGATCCGATCTCATCGCCTTTCAGAAACGCGATGTTCCGGGTTTCCTCTCCATCGAAAGTCGAAAAGCCGCCCGCTACGATCAGCGAGCCGTCCATAGCCATCGAGATGCTGTTGATGGTGGAACTCGCCCCAAGCCCGGTCCTGAATCCGTCGTCGGTTTCCCCGGTGGAAAGCAGTCGGGCGATCCTCGGGATGTAGTTTCCGTCGATTTTCGTGAAACTTCCGGCAACCAGGATTTTCCCGCCCGGCAGGCACTCGATTTCGGAAACGGTCGAGTCGATTTCCGGTGGAACGAAGGTGGAATCCAGAGTGCCGTCCGGATTCAGGCGGGCGATCCGTGATCTGGTTTCCCCCAGGAAGGAGGTGAACGATCCGGCGATCAGGATGCTCCCGTCGGGCCGCGCATCCACCGCGTTGATCGAAAAGATTGAAGAGCCGTTCCCGATGGTAGGATCGATATTTCCCGCCGAATCCGCGCGGAGGATGCTTCGTGTGGTGGTCCCGTTGACGATGGAGAAAGATCCTGCCGCGACGATCCTGCGGTCCGGATGGAAGTCGATGGCCCGGACGGTGGAGTTCGCGTTGATGGAAAACGCGGGGTCGATGGTTCCGTCCGTTTTCAATCTCACGAGCGTCCCCGTGCTCTGCCCTCCGAAGGTCGTGGTGTTGAGGCCGAGAAGCACGTTTCCGAGCGGATCGATATCGATGCATTGGATATCAAAGGACGAATCCGGGGGAGTGAATGTGGGATCGTGGGTGCCGTCCTGATTCAACCGCAGGATCTCCATATCGCCGAAGCCGAGCGCGGAGCTGAAATTGTCGCTGACGACGTAGATCTTCCCGTCCGGTGCGACCGCGGTCAGTTTCGCCGAGGATGTGAGCAGGTTTCCCGTGTCGAACCCCATGTCCAGGGTCCTGTCCGGGTTGAGGCGGGCCACGTATTTTCGCTCGAATCCGAGCGCTTGGGTGAAGAAACCGGCGAAAAGGATTTTCCCATCCGGCTGGACGGCTGTGTCATTGATCGTGCTGCTGGCGAAGGCGATACCCGCTGTCCCAGGGACAAGGCTGCCGGGTCCGGTCCAGATTCCGGGGGTGGAGGCGGCAGTGACCACGGAGTATCCGCTGCTCCCGTTGCCATTCTCCGATTTCACTCTGAAATGGTATTCAGTCTCCGTTTCCAGGTCTGTGGATATATAGCTGGTGGAGGATGTGGTGCGGATTTCGGTCCAGTCGCCGATGCCGTCCGGGCTACGTTCCAGTCGGTAGTTGGCGGTGTTCGACGCGTTGGCCCAGGTCAGGCGGATGGCCTTCGCGGAAACGGCTTCCGCCGCCAGTCCGGAAGGGATCGCCGGTAGCTCCAGCCCGAACCGGGAAAGCAATCTCGCGATCCCGCCTTGCGGGACACCCCCGGCATTTTCGAAATTTCCTCCGATCACATACCTCCCCTGGGAATCTTCGAGCACGGCGAAAACGGATTCGTCCGGCCCCGAAGGGCCTCCGAAGCTCTGGTCCAGGACCCACTGCTCCCGATAGCCGAGAGGTGAGGAATAATCAGTCTCATAGTAGATCCTCGCGATCCCCTTCATCGGGATCCCGTTCACTTCCGTGAACGCCCCGGCAATGATCATCTGATCGCCCGACCCGCCTGGCAGAATGTGATCGACGGCACCGTTCGGGAAAATGTTGAATGTCGGGTCGGGAGAGCCGCGGTCGTCGAACGCCCGCAGATAATGACGCGTGTTTCCCGGCTGTGTCCTGAAGTCGCCGCCGAGGAGGAGCGAGGCGGATTGGAAGCCGAAGTCGCTCCGGACATAGGCCGAGGCCCGGACCGAGCCACTTGTGACCGGGGGTAGGTCGTAGTAGTTGGTGTATCCGTAGCGGTCCAGAACGGCCACGCCACCGGGGAAGGGGCGGGAGTCGATTTCCGTGAAATCGCCACTCAGGACCAGATTCGGCGAATAGCCGTCGTTCTGGTTTCCGATGTGCCGGATCGTCCCGTTGAAAGACGGTCTGACAAAAGAATCAAGGTAACCGGAGGAATCGAATTTCGCGAAATTTTCACGAGGCTGGCCGTCGAAGGACGAGAAATCACCCCCGATCGCCCATTCGTCGTAATCGGTCCTGGCGATGGCGAGAATCGGCCCGTCGGTGCCGGCCCCGCTGCGGAATCCGCTGGAAATCGAGCCGTTCGAATTGATCATCACCAGATTGTTCCTGGCCGTTCCCGCGTAGCTTGTGAATGAGCCCACGATCAGGATCCGCCCGGAACCCGCCGGGACCGCCTGGTGGATCGTGCCGTTCGTTCCGGTCCCCGGATTGAAGGTGCTGTCCAGGGTGCCGTCCGGGTTCAGCACGATCAGCCCGTTGCACACCGTTCCGTTGTAGCTGGAGAAATCACCCGCAACCAAGGTTTTCCCGCCGGCGAGAGCCAGCAGCGAGCGCACCGTGCCGTCGACCCCGGTGCCGGTCTGGAAAGTGGGATCGAGATCCCCGTGCTGGGCCGAAATTCTGGGAGAAATCAGAAGGACGAGGAATAACAGAAGGCATTTCGCCGCAGGTATCGACAATGGGAGAGAAAGGGCGAATTTGCGATACATATTGTCGGGAATTTAGGGGGATCGACCAAGGGAACAAGGCGAAAACCGGGAGTCGCACCGCACGCAGCTCCGCCAGCCGCCGTGCGGTCACGGGCATGCTGATTTTTCGGAGGGTTCCCACGCTGGAGGGCACGCGAGCGCGTTCAGCGGGATGCGGACGATGCCAACGGGTTCGGACATGGAGACTGGCAGATCCGCCAAGACTACGTCCGTCAAGCCATCAGCTTGGCGGACGTAGTCTTGGCGAATGGTGGAGGCGAGGGGAGTCGAACCCCTGTCCGGAACGCCATCTGCGAAGGCATCTACACGTTTAGCGGATCATCTGGAGTTTCGGAAACGCTGGGCCGACCCGCCGCGTTGCGCTTCCTAGGGACCTGTTTGATCTCGAAAGGGAACCCGGTCTCCCGATTCCCAATCCAGCCTGCTAAGTTGCGCCTCCTCCCCCCGCAGGCATCAGGGATTCGACGATGCTGTCAATTAAGCAGCAAGTGCGAGCTCGTTAGAGTCTGCATTTATGTTTTTTGGACGGCTTTTTAAAGAGGCCAACCGGCCAACCTCTACGTGCAGCCAGCGCTTCAGACATTCCGTCGAAACCAGAACGCCCCCATTCGCCAAGCGGTTGGGACGTTATCGTAGGATGGAGGATTTTCAAAGAAAAATCGGTGGATGCGAAATGGGTTGAGGGGGATGGGATTTCTGAGAGAGTGGAGGAATGAAATACAACCGTCGTGAAATGATGGCGCTGCTCGGAGCGGGTGCGTTGGCAAGTGGGAGATCCTTTGGCGCGGAAGCGATCACCAAGCCGTATGGAATCGCCCTTGTCGGGCTTGGGAGTTACTCGAAAGGACAGCTCGGACCGGCACTTCTTGAGACGAAGCACTGCAAGCTCACCGGCTCGTGACCGGATCTCCGGAAAAAATCCCCGAGTGGAGAAAGAAATACGGGATTGCTGAAAAAAATGTCTACAACTACGAGAACTTCGATGAAATCGCCGGCAACAAGGACATCGATATCATCTACGTGGTGCTGCCGACGGGGATGCACGCGGAGTATTGCATCCGTGCGGCAAAGGCAGGAAAGCATGTGATCTGTGAAAAGCCGATGGCCGGCACAGTGGAGGAGTGCGATGCCATGATCGCCGCCGCGAAAGAGGCGGGCGTGGGCCTGCACATGGGGTACCGCCTGCATTGGGATCCCTACCACCTGCGTCTCATGCAGGTGGCGGCGACCGAGGAACTGGGAAAACTGGAGTCCGTGGAAACCGGCTTCGGCTTCAAGCAGACCAATCCGGATCCGACCAACTGGACGATGACCAAGAAGCTCGGAATCGCGGGGCAGCTTTACAATCTCGGAACCTATCCGGTGCAGGCGGCGCTCTACACGGCCGGGGAGAATCCGATTAAAGTGACGGCTACTTCGCACAACGCCCGCCCGAAGATTTTCACCGAGATCGAGGAGGGGTACGAGTGGGAGTTCGAGTTCCCTGGCGGACTGAAGGCTACCGGTTTCGCCAGTGCGGCAAAACCGGGGAACCTGGCCATAGGCCATGCGGAGAAAGGCGATTTCGGGATCGACAAACAGTGCTACGCTTATAACGGACTGCAAGGATTTGTCGGTGACAGGAAAATGGATTTTCCCACAGTGAACCAGCAGGCGCTCCAGATGGACGGTATTTGTTCAGCCGTTTCGAAAGGCGAGAAAGGCCTGGTTCCGGGTGAGATGGGCCGCCGTGACATCGCGCTTCTGGTCGCGATCATGAAATCCGCGGAAACGGGAAAAACCGTGGAACTCGGAGATCTCGGTTATCCGACCGCCTGAACCATCTTGCGCAGTCTCACCCGGGACCGTCCCGGTGTGACTCCCTCATGCTCGCGAAACACTTTTCCCAACACGCTACCATCATAAAAGCCGACCTTTATCGCCACCTCGGTGAGTGAAGATTCTGTTTCCCCGAGCAGTCTTTTCGCGATTTCAAGACGGTGGCGGATCAGATATCGCTTGAGATCCACCAGTGAAGCACTCCCTTCGCATCCGGCACCATCCACGCCTGGTTCGGCACGGCTTTCCCGCAGGCCGTGACCCGCTTGTCCTCCGCCCGGTAGCGGCCGGCGATTTCCGCAGGGTGCAGATCGTAGTCAGTGAGTCCGATACCGCCTCCCGCTTCCAGCCTGTGGAACTCCTCAAACCTACGATTGCACCGGACGAAAATTCCCCGTCGGTCCTTGGTGCAGAAGACGACCATGGGCAGGTAACCGAAGAGCTCTGCGCCGTCTCCAGGCGGCAGGGAATGTTTCATGCGCGGATATTACCGGAATTTGCGAGGAAACACATGGAAAAATCCGCCCGTTTCTGCGTATGTTTCAGGATCATGCGTGGTATCCAGTTTTCAATCCTCATCCTTTTCCCCGCGACTACGATGGCGGAGAAGATCGATTTCAATACGCAGATCCAGCCTATCCTTTCGGAAAACTGCTACGCCTGCCACGGCCCGGACGAAGCCGCCGTCGAGGGTGGACTGCGTTTGGACCAGCGGGAATCCGCACTCAAAGGTGGTGATTCCGGGAAAGCCATCCTACCGGGGAATCCGGGAAGTTCGCCTATTCTCGAACGTATCACGCATACGGATCCGGACGAGGTGATGCCGCCGCCGGACAAGAAAAAGCCGCTCGAAGCCGCGCAGATCGCACTTCTCCGCCAGTGGATCGCGGAAGGTGCGGAATGGGGAGTGCACTGGGCTTTTGAAAAACCGGTGCGCCCGGAATTACCTGAAGTGAAGGACAAGACTTGGCCGGAAAATGCTATAGATCAATTCGTTCTGGCCCGGCTGGAAGCCGAGGGGATCCCGCCTTCTCCGCCCGCCGATCCCGCCACGTTTCTCCGCCGTATTTCCCTTGATCTGACCGGACTGCCGCCGACTATCGAGGAGCTTGCCAAAGTCGGTCCTCCGGCAAAGGAGATCGAACGACTCCTCTCCAGCCCGCATTTCGGTGAGCGGTGGGCCCGGGACTGGCTGGATGCCGCGCGCTACGCGGACTCCGCCGGTTATGAGAAAGATCTCGCCCGCACCCACCATTTCTACCGGGACTGGGTTGTCTCCGCGATGAACGAGAACATGCCGTATGATGATTTCATCATCAGGCAGATAGCCGGAGATCTGCTTCCGGGTGCCACCCAGGACGACCGGATCGCCACCGGATACCTGCGGAACTCGATGACGAACGAGGAAGGCGGAGCGAAGCCGGAACAATTTCGCATCGAGGGGATATTCGACCGGGTGGATGCGGTCGGGAAATCCGTGCTGGGCCTCACCACCGGTTGCGCCCAGTGCCACACGCACAAATACGATCCAATCATGCACGAGGAGTATTTCGGCATGTTCGCGTATCTGAACATGGTCAGTGAGACATCCTTCCCGGCCTACACCGCTGAGGAACAAGAGAGGGTAGGGGAGATCGATGCGGGGATCCGGCGGGTGGAAGAAGAGATCCGCACGACGACCCCGGATTGGCAGCGGGATTTCGAAAAATGGCAGCAGGAACTTCTCTCGCTTCCGCGTACGGTCTGGACTCCTCTCGAACTCTACCAGCTAGGGGATTCCGGGCAGAAATTTCTTCCCCGGCCTGACAAGTCGGTAATCAACATGGGGTACGCCGCCACCCAGAGCGGTGAGTCCTTCACCTCCTCGGCAGTCGTTCCTGAGATCCGTTCGGTGCGTCTTGAAATGCTGAACGACACCTATCTTCCCTTCGGCGGCCCCGGTCGTTCCACCCGTGGCACAGGTGCGCTCTCGGAGTTCGATATCAGTCTGGGCACTGCCGCGGACAAGCTCGCCAAGCAGAACCTGATCTCCGCTGCGGCCAGTGTGAATCCACCACGGAGAAAGATTGATCCGTCACGTTTCCCCAAGGACGGCAAGCGCTCCGGGGACGATCGTTTCACCGGTCCTGCCGGGTATGCCATCGATGGCGATGAGAAGACCGCGTGGACAAATGAAACCGATCCCTCACATGACAACGACCCTCAGGCAATCACTTTCGCACTGGAGAAACCGTGGCAAAACGAGGGCGAAACCGCCTATTTCAACATCCAGCTCCACCAGAAGCACGGCGGCTACAACTCGGACGAGAATCAGACCTACAACTTCGGGCGAATCCGGATTTCCGTTTCCGGCATGGAGTCGAACGTCCTGGACTCCCTCCCGCCTCTCGTCCTCGAAGCTCTCGAAACACCTGCCGGGAAACGGACCGCCGAGCAAGCTGGGATCCTTTTCGGTCACTGGCGGGAAAACAATCCGGCCTTCGCGGAGCAGTCCGCGCGCATCGGGGAAATGAGAGCCGCCTTACCGGTTCCGGCATGGGCGCTCGTCGCCGGAGCATCTTCGGAAAAACGCGAGACACATCTCTTCGAGAGGGGCGAACAGACCCAGCCGAAGCAGGTCGTCAAGCCGCACGTCCCAGCCTTCCTCCATCCTCTCCCGGAAGGGGATCCCGAGTCCCGCCTGACCTTCGCGAAATGGCTGGTGGATCCGGATTCGCCCACCACCGCCCGCCATTTCGTCAACCGGATGTGGCAGGCGTATTTCGGGATCGGGCTGGTGGAGACGAGTGACGATCTGGGCCATCAGGCAGCCCGCCCGTCGCATCCGGAGCTGCTCGATTGGCTCGCCGCAGAGTTCATGGAAAGCGGTTGGGACATGAAGCACATGCACCGGCTCATCGTCAGTAGCGCTACCTACGCCCAGGCATCCTCTGCCAGCGATTCCCTGCGTGAGCGCGATCCGAAGAACCAGATTCTCGCTCGCGGCGCACGCCTCCGCGTCCCGGCGGAAACCGTGCGCGACATCCAGCTCGCCACCTCCGGGCTATTGGACGACTCGATCGGCGGGAGAAGTGTTTTCCCTCCCGCCCCGGAATACCTTTTCAAACAACCCGTTTCCTACGGTCCGAAGACCTGGAAGGTGGAACAGGATTCCCAGCGCTACCGCCGGGCCCTTTATACCTTCCGGTTCCGCTCCGTACCTTACCCGATGCTCGTCGCTTTCGACGCACCCGCCGGCTCCGCCGCCTGCATCCGCCGGACCACTTCCACCACCCCGCTGCAAGCACTGGTCACTCTTAACGAACAGGTTTCCGTCGAGGCCGCGCTCGGCCTCGCTCATATCATCCTCACCGGTCCCGGAAGCTTGGAGGAAAGGCTTTCGGACGCCTTCACCCGCTGCACCTCGCGAAATTCGGAACCGGATGAAACCGCCGCCCTTGTCTCCCTGTATGAAACGGCTCTCGCGGAAGGTCCCGAAGTCGCCAGGGAAATGCTCAAGCACTACCAACCGGTCACGCTTGATCTCACAGCCCACCCCTTGTCAGAGCTTTCCGCTGCCATCGCCGTCTCCCGCGTCCTGCTCAACCTCGACGAAACGATCACGAAGAATTAATCCATAAATTTTAAACTCTGAACCCCAAAGAAGAGAAAGACCCACAACCCGAGCCTCCTCACTTCTCACCCGGCACTCCATGAACTTCCCATCCACCACCCTCACAGAAACCCAGCGCTCCTTCTCCCGCCGATGGTTCCTCAAGGACTGCGGGCTCAGCCTAGGCTCAGTCGCCCTCGCCTCGCTGATGGGGAAGAGCAACGCGTCCGTCCTCACCGATCCCTACGCTCCGAAATCCCCGCATTTCCCGGCCAAGGCGAAGAACGTGATCTTCCTTTTCATGGGCGGCGCACCCAGCCACCTCGATCTTTTCGACAATAAGCCCAAGCTCCGTGAAATGGATGGGAGCGCCCCGCCGGCCGAGCTGCTCGAGGGCTACCAGTCCGCTTTCATCCGTCCGGAAAACAAATTGCTCGGCTCCAAGTTCGGCTTCAGGAATTACGGGAAATGCGGTATGGAGATGGCGGAGATCCTGCCGCACATCGGCTCCCGTGCCGACGATATCTCGCTGATCCGCTCCATGCATACGGATGCTTTCAACCACGCTCCCGCGCAGATCCTCATGTCCACCGGTTCCCAGCAGTTCGGCCGACCCTCGCTCGGCTCCTGGGTCTCCTACGGGCTCGGCTCGGAGAACAACAACCTGCCCTCCTTCGTGGTCATGTCGTCCGGCAAGAAGGGTCCCTCCGGCGGCAACAACAACTGGTCCTCCGGCTTCCTGCCATCCGTTCACGACGGGGTATCGTTCAACTCCGTCGGAGATCCCGTGTTATATCTTTCCAATCCGAAAGGCATCACCCGTCAGCAGCAGCGACACACCATCGACGCGGTGAACTTCCTCAACAACAAGCGTTTCGAATCCATCGGCGATCCTGAAATCCAGTCGCGGGTGAGCGCGTTCGAAATGGCTTTCCGCATGCAGGACGTCGCACCCGAGGTCACGGATATCTCTCTGGAGCCGGAGCATGTACGCACCATGTACGGAGCGGAGCCAGGGAAAGCATCCTTCGCCAACAACTGTCTGCTCGCCCGCCGTCTGGTGGAACGGGGAGTGCGCTTCGTGGAGCTTTTCCATGAATCCTGGGACCAGCACGGGAACCTCACCAAGGACTTGGAGAAAAACTGCAAGGATGTCGACCAGGCCTGCGCCGCCCTCATCGAGGACTTGAAACAACGCGGTCTTCTCGATGAAACACTCATCGTCTGGGGCGGGGAGTTCGGTCGCACCCCGATGGTCCAGGGCGGCAACGACGGTCGCGACCACCACCCCAACGCTTTCACCATGTGGATGGCGGGCGGTGGTGTGAAAGGCGGAGTCGAGCTAGGGAAGACCGACGAGCTGGGCTTCAACGCCATCGAGGACAAAGTCCACGTCCACGATCTGCACGCCACCATACTCCATCTGTTAGGCTTCGATCACACCAAGCTAACCCACCGCGCCCAGGGCCGGGATTTCCGCCTCACCGACGTACACGGACACGTTGTGAAAAAGATCCTCGCGTAGGCAGCGGCACGCTTCCCGACCGTGCTCACAGCATGTCCCGTGTGACAGTATAACTCGCGGCACAGCGGGGACACTGGACCTTGATGGCGTCCTCTCCTTGGAAAAGATCGTCCGGGCGCTCGCGCCAGCCGCCGAGGATGGGGAGGATACGCTCGATGGTGCAGCCGCAGTGGAAGCGGAACGGGCGGGTTTCCAGAATGTTGGTTTCCTCCGTATCTCCGATTTTGGCGACATCTTCCTCAGTCAGTGCCTCAAGCCATTCGAGATCCGCATCCGGCTGGGCGGCGATCAACACGAAATTCTCATCGTCCAACCGGAACGCGCGGGCCGGGCGCTGCTCCGACTGGGTGTAGAACTGGGAGATCCAGGCGACGGGATCGCGACCCTCGACTTCCATCGTGGAGGTGCGGGGTTCCGGGGCGCTCGGCACCGTGGTCTGGGAGTAGAAAAAGTTCCGGTCCGGCTCGCGGATGTCCTCGGTGAAAACCCGTCCGGTGACCATCGCCTCGTTGGAGGATCCGGTGACGAAGAGGTTGATGCGAGGTGCCCGCAGATTCGCCGTCCAGGCGATGGTCTCGTCCCAGGGGCGCGCGGTGAGGTGCAGGGTAAGGACGGCGAGCGCGTCCTTGAGCATCTGGTCCAAGTCCCCCGGATAGCGGATCGCGTTGTCCGAAAGGTGGAGATAATAGTCCAGGTAGATATCCGTGAACCGCCCTTTCACCATCAGGCAGTTGCGGTGACGGACGAAGATGGATTCGATTTTCGTGAAGTCTTCTGGTTGCATGTTTTCGCGGGAAATTTTTGCGCCGCTCGCGTGTCCGGCGGTCGTGCCGCGAGGTAATCACACGGCCCGCTCCCGCGCTACTTTGAAAAGTCGTTTTCCTGCGGAGGTCGCGGGCGGCGCGATCACGGCGGAACATGGATCTTCGCGCAACCGTTCCGGTTGCCTTTATTCCGCTCATGGCATCCATCACATTGAAAAACATCCCCGAGCCGTGGGATCGTGAAAAATTTGGAGTGCGGACGGCTCGCCTCCGCTTTCGCGAGTGAGGCTTGCCTCGCGGTCTCCTACGTGCGGCGTTGATTCCCCGGCCAGTCGCTCCGCACCGCAGAGGGCAAGCCCTCCAGCCCCAAAGCGGAGGCGAGCCGTCCGCACTCCAAATCGGATAGCGATTGCGGTCCGCTAAAAGCGCCTGGCTTGAGCGTTTTCCCTTTATGAATGGCTCAACAACTACTTGAGAGGCATTCCCCGAGTTTTTGATCTGACGCGCGACCAAGGAGAGGCTCGCCTCATGCCGCCATCGGGTCGTAAAGTTCAGGATCGTTGCCATGACACGTAGGGGCGACCGAAGATTGCCCCTGCGGGTCACGCCCCCGGTAGCTCGATGAAGCCTTCGAGCTTACGGATGCGCGTCGGGTGACGCATCTTCCGGAGGGCTTTCGCCTCGATCTGGCGGATTCGCTCGCGAGTCACTTGGAACTGACGGCCGACTTCTTCAAGTGTCCGGCTGTAGCCGTCCTTGAGGCCGAAGCGTTGCTCCAGCACCTCGCGCTCACGCTCGGTGAGGGTGTCGAGCACGTCCTTGATCTTGTCCTTGAGCATGGAGAAACCGGCTTCTTCCATCGGGTTGTCGGCGGCCTTGTCTTCGATGAAGTCACCGAAGGAGGTATCGTCCGAGTCACCGACGGGTGCCTGCAGGGAGATCGGTTGCTGCGCCATCTTGAGGACGGCGCGGACACGTTCGACGGGAAGGTGGATTTCCTCGGCGATTTCTTCCGGGGAAGGTTCGCGGCCGTATTCCTGGACGAGCTGCTTCTGCACGCGCATCAGCTTGTTGATCGTCTCGATCATGTGGACCGGGATACGGATGGTCCGTGCCTGGTCGGCGATGGAGCGGGTGATCGCCTGGCGGATCCACCATGTGGCGTAGGTGGAGAATTTGTAACCGCGGCGGTATTCGAATTTCTCAACCGCTTTCATGAGACCCATGTTTCCTTCCTGGATGAGGTCTAGGAAGGAGAGGCCGCGGTTGGTATATTTCTTGGCGATGGAAATGACCAGGCGGAGGTTGGCCTCGACCATTTCGGTTTTCGCCTTGAGAGCCTCTTTCATCCAGTGACGCAGATCCTTGTAAGTAGGTTCGAAAGTCGCATCGCTGAGCCAGGCGCGTTGCTGGACCTCGCGCATCTTGCTCACGAATTCGCTGTCGTCAGGATGGGTGGCGAGGCGGCGGGAATATTTCCAGTATTTCTCGATGTAGTCTTCCACCTGCTCGCAGAAGTCCTCGATGACTTTCTGCTTGTAGTAGAAGCGGACGTAGATGCGGTGCATCGTTCCGAGGTTTTTCTCGAACGTCTCCTCCAGCTTCTTCTTGCCGCGGGGATTCTTGACGGAGAGTTGGCGGAAGATGTTGTCGTTCTCCTCGTGAAGTTGCTTCAGCTGATCGCAAAGCTTCGGCAGGCCCTTCATGTAGCGCTCGCGGGACTCGATCTTTTTGTCGAGGATCACGCGGTCGAAGCGCTCCTTGCCTTTGTTGAGTTTTTCGGCGAGTTCGAGGTAGTGCTCGGTGATGAAGCCGAACTTGTGGAGATTTTTCGAAACCTCGATCTCGGCATCCTCGATACGTTTGGAAATTTCCACTTCCTGCTCCCGGGTAAGCAGGGGGACTTGACCCATCTGCTTGAGATACATGCGGACCGGGTCGTCCAGGATATCGAGCTTCTGGTCGGCCTTGACCTCTTCTTCGTCGTTGCCGTCCTCATCGCGCTTCTTGTCCTTGAAGCGGTCGACCTCGGAGGCGTCGATGATATCGAACTCCATGTTGCGCAGGCGCTCCATGATGGCCTCGACGTCATCGGGATCGACGAGGTCGTTCGGCAGGATCTCGTTGATATCGTCGTAGGTGAGATACTCCTGTTCCTTGGCCAGCTTGATGAGCTCGCGGATCTTTTCCTGGATCTCGGGGGTGTCGATGCGGCGCTTCGGATCTTTCTTCGCCTTGCCTTTGGTGGCGGTAGCGGCTGGCTCGGGAGTCTTGGTAGCGACTTTCCTGGCGGCGGCGGGCTTGGCCGGAGCTGCTTTTTTTGCCGGTGCTTTGGTAGCGGTCTTAGCTGCTGGCTTGGAAGCTTTTGCTACGTTGGAAGCTTTTGCTACGTTGGAAGCCTTTGCGACGGCCTTTTTGGCAGGTGCGGCTTTGGAGGCGGTTTTGGTCGTCTTCTTGGCGGCGGACTTTTTAGCGGAAGGATTCGATGGCATGGGGAGCTTGGCGGCTGTGGAATGGGATGACTGGAGACAATTCACCCATTAGATGGGCACACACAAAAAATTGCGGGCGGGCGGAATGAAGAGTCCTGTGCGGGAGCCGTCAAGTGTATTGTTTCAGAGATTCACCGGGATGGACGGGCACGGGTAGGGAAACCGGGTTCGCTTCCCCCCTGTGTCCGCCGGTCAGGAGGGATCGGTTAGGGCCGGATTATGAATCATTTCTTGACTCCGCGCGGCCCGGAATTATCGGAAGCATACTTGAGCGAGAGAGATTACAATGGAGGAGACGGGAGTGATTCCCATCATTCCCATACCTGGCCGCGGACCGCCATGCGCACGCACCGTATCGCCTGCCATTTCTGCGATACGACCCATCTGGTCGATTTGATCGAGGAGGGGCGGGCGGCGCATTGCCGTCTCTGCGGGCAGGTGCTTTACAGGAACCGTCCCTCGAGCCTCGCGAAGGCGGTAGCCTTCGGGTTCACCGCGCTGTGTCTGCTGGTGATGTCTCTTCTTTTTCCATTCATCTCCATGAATGCGGTGGGAAACAAAAGCTCCGTATCCGTGCCCGGAGCCATCGCCAGTCTCTGGGAAACGGGTGGTCAGCCGATCGCCGTGGCGATGGCGGTATTCGTCCTTGTCCTACCTTTTTCGCTGATCGTGAGTCTGCTCTATCTCAGCGTGCCTCTGCTCTTGGGAAAAGCCCCACCGTTCTCGATACGGGTGATGCGGATGTTCCTCACCTTCCAGCCGTGGGTGATGGTGGAGGTGTTTTTTCTCGGCGCGATCATCAGTTTGCTAAAACTGGTGAAACTCGCGGATGTGGATCTCGGGATCGGGTTCTGGGCGGTGATGGCCCTGATGCTGTGCATGGCCGGCGCGGTCGGGGGCATCGATCGGGTGGAGCTGTGGGACAGGATCGAGCTGGCATTGGAAAAAAGGAGGAAAGCATGAGCGGGTGTTTCAAAAGCGCCCTCGAGTCCGGAATGGCGAGCTGCCATACCTGCTTGAAACTCGGCGATGCCGGAGAGCACGAATGCGCTCGTTGTGGCGCCGCGCTGCATGTCCGGAAGGAGCGCAGCATCGAGACAACCATCGCTTTCGGCATCGCCGGTATCCTTGCTTTTATCCCGGCGAACCTATTGCCGATCATGGTCGTCACCCAGCTGGGCGTGGAGGAAAACTCGACGATACTCGGGGGGGTCGCGACCTTCTGGCACATGCACGCCTACCCGGTGGCTATCATCATCTTCATCGCCAGCGTCATGATCCCCGGCCTGAAATTCGTGGCGATCGGCATCCTGGTGGCCGCCGCCAAAGGGAAGTTGAAAATCGATCCGAAGCGCGCCAACCTCATCTACTGGCTGACCGAGCTGGTCGGACGCTGGTCCATGGTGGACGTGTTCGTGGTCGCGATCCTCGTCGGCCTGATCCAGATGGGCAACCTGATGACGATCAATCCCGGAGGAGCCGCGCTGGCCTTCGGCCTGATGGTGATTCTCACGATGCTTTCCGCGCATTCCTTTGATCCCCGCCTGATCTGGGACCGAATCCGAGCCGAACAGAATTTATGAAAAACGAAAAGACTTCAGAAGACATCCATCCGGAGGTGAAATCCGGAAAGGGCTTCAATCCTGTATGGATCATCCCGGTCGTGGCGCTGCTGCTCGGCCTCTGGCTGGTGAAACGTAGCTACGATGAAAAAGGCGAGCTGGTCATGGTTCGCTTCGAGAACGCAGCGGATCTGGCGATCGGGAAGACCGAGGTGAAATGCCAGAACGTCTCCATCGGAAAGGTCGAGGATATCGTGCTGAACGATGATCTGGATGTGGACGTGAGCCTGCGGATCAAGCCGGATCATCTCCACCTCGTCGGTGCGGGTTCGCAGTTCTGGGTGGTGCGCGCTCGGGTCCAGGGCAGTTCGATTTCCGGTCTCGGCACCCTCATAAGCGGGGCGTACATCGAGCTGGATCCCGGCCCGAATCCTGGCAAGGTGAAGGCGAAGCGTTCGTTCAACGGATTGGAAACCCCACCTCTCACCCCGTCCAGCGTGCCCGGTCTGCGCCTTGTCCTGGAGTCTTCAAAGCCCGGATCGGTTGATGTGGGCAGCGGTGTCTATTATCACGATACGGTCATCGGGAAAATCGAGAGCCGCGAATTCCTGCCCTCGGAAAAGGTCGTCAAATTCGGTGCCTTCATCGAGGAGAAATACCGGGAACTTGTGTCAAGCGAAACGCTTTTCTGGAAAACCAGTGGTGTGAAACTGGATGTGGGATCGGAGGGATTCAATCTTGAGCTGCCCTCTCTCGACTCTCTTGTTTCCGGGCGGGTTTCCGTGGATGAACCTGAGGAAGGACTCGAAGGAATCCCGTTGGAAGATGGAGCGAACGTCACGCTCTACAGCTCCCAGGAGCAGGCGGAAGTCAGTCGGTTCAAGGGCGGGACGGAGTTTCTTCTTCTGGTGGACCAGTCCCTGCGAGGGCTGCAGGAAGGAGCCCCGATCGAGTTCCGCGGGCTGAAAATCGGCCGCGTGGCGGAAATCTCCTACGGGCTCGTGGAGAAGCCGAAAATCAACGAGATGCCTGTCCTGATCCAGCTTGACGCGCGTCTGCTTGAAAAACATTTCCCTACCAATCTCATCGACAAAGGCGCCGAAGGATTCAGCAAAGCGGTATCGCGCAAGCTGCGGGCATCGATACGCTCCAGCAGCCTGATCACCGGCAAGATGTTCGTGGATCTCGATTACTTCCCCGATCTGCCGGCGACCGATCCGGAGAAACGCGGAGACTACATCGTGCTGCCTGTCATCGAATCCGGGTTCGGTCGGCTGGAGGACAAACTCGCGACCTTGCTGGATAAGATCAACAACCTCGGTCTGGAGCAACTCGTCGCGAATCTCAGCGAGACATCCGAGACCGCGACCGCCGCGCTTGCCGGGATCGAAGACGCGGTGGCGGATGACAGCGGAGTGGTCATGGAGGCGAAGAACACCCTGGCATCCTTGAACTCGCTTCTGGAAGACGAGGGCACCAAGGCGCTCCCTGCCGATCTGCGCGCTACGCTCGCCAGCCTCAACGCGACCCTGCAACCTCTCTCCGCCGAAGGCGCGATCTACGGTGATCTCCGCAGGACTCTCGACGAACTGCGAGGGACCGTACGCTCCATCGACCGCCTCACCAGCGAGCTGGCCGACAAACCGAACTCCCTGTTGTTCGGAAAAGATGAAAATACGAACAAGATTCCCCGTGCCCGCCGATAGAAACATTCCTCCTACGACTATGAAAAATCTCCTCAGCTCCCTCGTCCTCTGTCTCTCACTCGCTGGCTGCGGCGGCGGAACCAATCACTACGTGCTCGCTCCCTCCGGCAAAGCCCCCGCACGTGGTGGTCCCGGAATCGGGATCGGTCCCGTCACCGTGGCGGACTATCTATCCGAGCGACCCTATCTTGTTTTCCAGAGCACTCCCACGAAGATGGAAGTCTCCGACGAGCACCAGTGGGCGGGCGATCTGGCCAGCAACTTCAGCCGCACGCTGGGAACGGATCTCGGCTATCGGTTGGGCACGGGAAACATCCAGCAATACCCGTGGACGAAAGAAAGCGAGCTCCGCTACCAGATCACAGTGGATGTGAACCAGTTTCACGGAACGGCCGATGGAGAAGCTATCCTCGAAGCATCCTGGCGCGCCTATTCCCTACCCGATGGCCGCTTGATCACCAGCAAGACCTCCACCCTCCAAGAACCTCTCACCGAGGATGGTTTCGAAAAATTGGCCGAAGCGCAAAGTCGCTTGGTAGATCAGCTCGCTGTGGATATCGCGGGGGCGCTGAAGTGAGAAGTCACCCCGCTTCCCGATTTCTTCAGGCTCCATCGCTTGGCCGCAATTGCCGCGTCGGTGGGCGAATCCTGACGCGAGTTCTTATGATTGCCCGGCGGCCTTTTGGAGAAGCCGCAGCTTCTCCATCGCGGCCCCGGAGGTGATTGTTTCGCGGGCGATCTCGATGCCGTCGCCGATGTGATCGGAGAAGCCCCGGCGCAGGAGAGTGCTGCGGCGGCGTTCAGCAAGGTGATATCCGCTTTCGGGCCGGATTCCTTTCCGGAAAGGATGTCCTGGAGTGTGGCGGCATTCGTCTCCGCATCGCCCCCATGAAGATCTTCCACGGTGCATTTTCTCATCCCGAAATCCTCCGGATTGATTTCCTCGTCTTCGAGGTCCTGATAGGCGCCGGATTTGCAGATGAGCGTGGAGCCCATGAGGGAAACCTCGTCGACCGCACGATGGCCGGATGCGGTCCCGCTGACGACCCAAGCGCTTTCACGGCCCAGCCGTTGAAGGATTTCCGCGAACGCCGGGCATAGCGAGCGATCGGAAACTCCGACCAGCTGGCACTCGGGCCGGGCCGGATTCAGCAAGGGGCCGATGAGGTTGAAGATACTGCGATGGCCCTTGGCTGCGAGGTTTTTCCTGACTCCGGCGACCGCTTTGAAAGCAGGATGGTAGTTCGGCGCGAAGAGAAAGCCGATACCCGCTTCCTGTATACATTTCCGGAAACCTTCCGGTGGCAGATCGATACGGATTCCGAGCGCTTCCAGCACATCCGCCCCGCCACTCTTCGAGGTGATTCCGCGGTTGCCATGCTTCACGACGACAGCACCGGCTGCCGCCGCGATGAACATGGCGGTGGTGGAGATATTGAAAAGCTCCAGCTTGTCGCCGCCGGTTCCACAGACATCCAGAGTCGGGCCATCGAGTTCCAAAGCGCCGATCATCGGATCGACCGCGTGCTCCAGGAACGCCTCGACGAATCCGGCGATCTCCGCGGGGGTCTCGCCTTTTTTCGAAAGCGCGAGAAGCATCCGCTCCTTCTTATTGTCCTCAATGGCGGGATCGAGCAACAGATTGGCTGCGACTTCGATTTCCCGGGGTGCGAGTTCCTCTCTGTTCTCGAGGTGTGTGATCAGGGCGTCCATGTCCGAAATCCTAAGCACGAAGCATGAGATCCGAAACGAAGAAATGGCGTTTCCCTTTCAAATCCTGACCGGCAGGTTTGATTCCCGGGACTTTTCAGCTTCGGAAATTCAGTTCGGTAAATTGTTTACATCTGTAGTTTTAATGTCTACATACGTAGTCATGAGCGCGTTGCCGAAAATATCCGAGTCGGAATGGAAAGTGATGGAAGTGGTTTGGAACGAGCCTCCGGTAACTGCCCAGCAAGTGACAGCGGCGCTGGGCGAGGTGGAGAAATGGAAGTCTCAGACAGTGAAAACTCTGTTGGCACGTTTGGTGAAAAAAGGAGGCTCTGCGATCGGAAGCGGAAGGAAACCGTTTTCTCTATTTTCCTGCCGTCGAACGGGAAATCGCGGTCATGGCGGAGACGGATTCGTTTCTGGACCGGATCAGCCGGGGTTCGCTGGCTCCGATGTTGGCGCAAATGGTCAACAGCCGGAGAGCGCTGGATGAAGATGAGATGCGGGCTTTGCGAGAGCTTCTGAACGGAAAAAACCACGGGAAGGGGAAAAACGAATGAACGTCTGGATGGAAAATCTTCTGGCGGCATCCCGGGATGCGGCGGTGCTAGCGATGATGGTCGGGTTGCTGCTGGCGATTTGCGGGCGGTATGTTCCGGCAGGATGGCGGCACGGACTGTGGTTGCTGGTGGCGGCGCGACTTCTGATGCCGGTTCTACCGGAGAGTCCGGTCTCCGTGCAGCGGGTTCTCACGGTCGAGAAACAGGTAAGGGCGGACGATCATGAGTTTCCACGGATGGATGTTGCTTTGGTGGAAGGTCCGACGATTCCGGAGTCATCGGAGTTCGCAACCGCACCGTATTCCGGCGCGGTAGGGCCGGAACCGGGTGAGCTTGGGAAAGCCGTGGAACGGTCGGATGCCAGAAGCCGGGATATCCGGGAAATGCTTTTCGGGATTTGGGTTTCCGGTGTCGTTGGAGTGCTTGCCCTGGCAGGATTTTTCACATGGAGGTTTTCCAAGAGGCTGGCGATGTTTTCTCCGACGGATCAACGCCAGGCCGAGTTGGAGGATTTTCTGGGAAAACTGGGGACGGAACTGGGATTCGGGAAATTGCCCGCCATGAGGATCACGGAGGCGGTGGATGTGCCGGCTCTCTACGGATTGTTCCGTCCGGTAATCCTGATGCCGCCTTCCGCGCTGGAGAAACTTTCGGAAACGGAGTTGCGGCTGGTGCTGATGCATGAGCTGGGGCATTGGCGGAGGCGCGATCTCAGGGTGAATTTCCTGATGGTGCTCTTGCAGGCGGTGCATTGGTTCAACCCGCTGGTCTGGTGGGCCTTTCACCGTGCGAGAATCGAGAGCGAGCGGGCGACCGATGCGTGGGTGTTGCGGCGGGCGGGAGCGGAGAAAGCAGGAACTACGGTGCCATGCTGCTACGGCTTTTGGATCGGAGTGCGAAGCCGCGGACAGTTTCCACGGGAATCGTGGGTGTGGTGGAAAGTCCGAAGGATCTGAAACGAAGAATGATGGGGATCGTGAAATACACCGGGAAAAGGAATCGCCCGGCGGTTTTCGGATCGATCGCGCTTTTGCTATCGCTTGCGACGGTGGGACTCACGCAGGCACCCGCTCGGGAGAGCAGTGAGGTGGTCGCGGAAGAGGAGGTTTCCGGGGAAGAATCCACTACTTTTGCGTTCCGTGTCACGACCGGGGAAGGAAACCCGGTGGAAGGAGCGGAAGTTTATTTCGAACTGATGACGATGCCTGGCGGTGAAATAGCCATTCCGTTGGAATTCGATGGAAAGACCAATTCATCCGGTCAGTTCAAGCTCTCTATCCCTCTCGAATATGGCAACCCTGAGAAACTGAGATACAGCATCTTCGTGCGTCACCCGGTTCATGGAACAGGAGCCAAGGGTGGAATAAGCCTAGGTTGGAAAGATCCGAAGACCCTGATCATTTCCAAAGGGTTTTCTCTGAAATTCCGAGTTCTGGACGAAGAAGGTAAGGCGTTGCCGTTTCTCGATATGCGGATTGCCAAGGCGTCTTTTCCTGATGGGGATTCTCGGTTCGAGGGAGTTCTGGGGGGATGTGCCGAAGCTACCGGAGGGGTTTTGGAATACGACGACTGATGCCGAAGGACGATGCACTATCGAAGGCCTGCCAGCAGGGAGTTATTACGTGGATCACAATGACGCGGAATATGCCCAGTTTCCCGGCCAGCACCATGGTGGCTTCCAGCATGTCGCCGGCACGGATCTTGATGAGATCGAGCTGAAGGCCGTGCCTGCCGCGACGGTTTCGGGAACTGTTCGCTATCCGGACGGGAATCCGGTTCCCGGTGCCCGGGTAAAAATTCTGGAACATTACCGTTACACGCAAGGCGGGTGTGCGGCGGAGACGATCACGGATGCAAAGGGGCGTTATACCTTGGAGCGCCTTCTGCCAAGTGACTATGACGTCAGGGTCGGAGTTGCGGAAGATCTCCGTGGTTTGTGGACCGTGGACATCAGGTCGGTCGGCCTCGTCAAAGCGGAGGGGAAGATGGATTTCGACTTTGAATTGGAAAAGGGTGCCGTTGCCTTGGGAAGGGTCACGCTTGGAGATACCGATGCTCCTGTTCCGGGTTATCTGGTGGGCGTGACCACCCGAAAAGGTGCTTCACCACTGCACCTCTGGTGGGCTGTAACCGATGAGGATGGAAATTATCGTCACCGGATTCCAGCGGGAGAACGGAGCGTATATCCGGGTGGGGCCAACCCGGAAGGCTACACGACGAGGAAAATCGACAGATCTGAAATAGCTGTCGATCTTGACGCCGCAGAAGGCGGAACATACGTAAACGACTTTGCCCTTTTGAGGGAAGCCGGTATTCGGGGAATCGTGGTCGGAGCATCCGGTGATCCCGTGACGGGAGCACATGTGACGTGCTTTGATCCACCGGATCGCATGAGCCATCCGATGAAGACAGAGAGCGATGATGAGGGGCGGTTTTCATTCACGCTTCCTGCGGGAACGGAAAACGCGCAGATTGTCGCGGAGTTCGAAGGGGAAGTTTCCAAGCTCGGCGCGAGGTTTCCGGTGGCTGACGAGGCGAAGGTGGTGATAGGCGAGACGGGGTGGGCGAGACTGCGAGGCTCGGTGGTGGATCATGAGAACAAGCCTATCGCCGGTGCAAAGGTGGACTGGGGCGGGCTTGACCGACTTGAGCGCCTTTCCTACAGCGCGACGACCGACAAATCAGGGCGCTTTGAAGCGAAGATTCTACCCGGGGAGGGCCTCGTTACATTTTGGGGTTCCAAGGAAGGTTATGGGACGGATGGGTCGCAGGCGGAATTCAAGGAGGGTGAAACGGTGGAATTGGAGCCGATCAGACTCAAGCGTGCCAGTGAGTCGCTGCGTGGACGTCTGGTGGACGTGGATGGCAATCCGGTCGCGGAAGCTGAGGTTTCGGTGTCGGCAAACCATCAGCCCGAAGTCCCGAACGTCGCCACGGATGAATCCGGAAAGTTTGTTATCAACGGCCTTGTGGATGGCTGGCTGGATGTGGAGATACGGCGTTCACGGAAGCTCCTGCCTCTGCGGTTAAGAACAGGAAATGACGAAAAGAAGATCATTTTCGAACTCAGGCACCAGAGGTTGTTGCTGGATCAGCCGATAAATTTCGTAGGCAAGCTTGCGCCTGATCTCGTCGGCGAGTTCTGGTTTCATACCGATCCGCTTGCAGCGCGGTCTGAGGGCAAAGTCAGGCTTGTTTTCTTTTCAGGAATCGACAGGTCACTGAGCTTCCAGCGCAACCCGATCCGGGCGCTTGAGAAGTTCAGGGAAGAGATTCCGGACGAGGATCTTGAAATTATCCTGGTTCATGGGAACTGGCCTAAGGCGGAAGTCGATGAAATCCTCAAGAATGAATATCCGGATCTGAAGCTCCCCCTGGTCATCGAACCCGAGGTTGGCTCGATGAGCGAGAAGTTTGGAATCGAGTACTGGTTGTTCGTGGTAGTCGACAAAAACGGCAAGGTGGTTTTTCAAAACACAGGGAAACTGGGGGAGGTGAAAAAGAAAGTGAGACAGCTGATGGGTAGAGATCCGGGGTAATAAGCCCGGCTTCGGATACCTAGGTCACAATCCCAGGATGGCGGCGGCGGTGCCGAAGTAGATGAGCATGCCGGAGACGTCTACGATGGAGGCTAGGGAGGGGGCGGAGACGACGGCGGGGTCGAGCTTGATGGCGCGCGCGGTGATGGGAAGGAGGGCGCCGAGGGTGGTGGCGGAGAGGACCTGGAGGGTGATGGCGGCGGCGACGGCGAGCGAAAGCCGGGCGAAGGAGAAGGCGTCGGGTGTGGCCGGATGGAAATTCGGAAGGACGAAGGAGATGAACGCGGCGATGGCGACTCCGAGAGTGAGGCCTAGGAAGATGCCGACCCGGGCTTCTTTCCAAGCGATGCGGACGGCGGTGCCCGGGGCGATTTCTCCGAGAGCGAGGGCGCGGATGACCATGGTGGCGGCCTGGCCGCCGGCGTTTCCTCCGGAGGCGACGACCATGGGCAGGAACAGGGAAAGCACGTAGGCCTGCTGGAGCACGCCGCTGAATCGGAACATCACGTAACCTGAAACGATGGAGACGAAGGCGAGGCCGACGAGCCAGATCGCGCGGCGGCGGTAATGGGTTGCGACGGTGGTGTTCAGGTAGGTGAGTTCGTCGTTTTCGCCACCGATACCGGCGAGTTTCTCGATGTCCTCGGTGGACTCCTCGCGCATGATCTCGAGGGCGTCATCGTAGGTGATGACTCCGAGGAAATGGTGGAATTCATCGACCACAGGGAGAACGATGAGGTCGTATTTCGAAAGTGTGCGTGCGGCATCCTCCTGGTCCTCGGTGGCGAGCGCGTATTCGTCCGCATCTTCCATGATGTCGCGGATCGGGGTGTCCCAGGTATTGAAGGCGAGGTCCCGGAGACGGACTTTTCCGACAAGGCGGCCTTCGACATCGACCACGAAAATCCGGGAGAGGGTCTCCGCGTCCTCGCGGTCGCGGCGCAGGACGGTGAGCGCCTGTTTGACGGTCATGTCTCCGGTGATGCGCCCGACGTGGGTGGTCATGCGTCCACCCGCCGTATCCTCGTCGTATTTCAGGAGGCTTTTCGTGAGATCCCTGTCGCGAGGGCCTAGCAGGGAAAAGAAGCGGACCTGCGCTTCGTCCGAGACGACCTGGAAGATGTCCACCCGGTCATCGTCCGAGAGATTTCCTAGAAGAACCCGGAGCTGGGCCGGCTTGAAATGGTTGAGGGCTTCCTCGATCAGTGATTCGGGAAGCTCCGCGACCACGTCGGTGGCGAGCTCGGGGCCGATGGTCTTCAGCAGGAAATCGCGGTCCCCGTCATTGAGGTGTTCGTACAGTTCGGCGAGATCGGCGTAGTGCACGTCTTCCGCAGCGGCAAGTAGCGCGGAGCCATCTTGTGCGTCGATCGCACGGGTGACTTCGGAAATCGGGGTAGGCTCGTCGTTGTCCGGCACGGGGCGGAGCGTGGGGCGGATGGCTGGTAGCGGTCAACCGCGATCCTGTGACGAAACGGCAGGTCATGGATTTTCCGGATGTCCTGCGAAGCGTTTGACATGCGCCAGGAGATCGGTTGGAGAAAACGGTTTGTTCAGAAACGCGACCACACCTTTTCCGATGGCCTCGGCACGGGTGGAGGAGTCGACATCCGCGGTGAGCATGATCACGGGGATGAGGGAGAGCTCCGGATCCTTGTTCCAGATTTGCATCACTCCGAATCCGTCCAGACCAGGCATCGCGCAATCGAGTATGAGAAGCTTCGGAGGATGGTCGCGGGCTTTGTCGAGTGCCTGCTGTCCGTCGTAGGCGGAGGACACCGTGTAGCCTTTGCCGGAGAGGATGTATGATATCAACTGTTGCATCACCGAGTCGTCATCCGCGATGAGGATGGCCGGTTTGGCTTCGGTTTGCGCCTCCTGCGGGAGGTTTGCGGACACCGGTCCCGGAGTGATGGAGTCCGGCGATTTCTTCGCCGGAGGGAGCGTGTTGTCTCCACCGGTCGGCGCGTGGACGAGGGTTTCGATTTTCTTGAGCAGAGTGGGGAAATCCGCTTTGCCTTTTTCGAAATACGCGAGTCTCCCCGGATAGTCCACGTCTGTCAGGGTATCCGTGAGCGATCCGGAATTCGAGACGACGATGACCGGAGTTTCGCTGAGCGCATCGTTGGATCTCAGGAACTGCAAGACTCCGAATCCGTCCACGCCGGGCATCATCAGATCCAGCATGAGAAGATCCGGTGCGCTTTCCAGCGCTTTGCGGATGGCGGTCGCCCCGTCGTCGGCAAGAATCACCTCGTGGCCGGCTTGCTCCAGCTTGCGGCGGCAAAGGTTCGCCATAAAACGGTCATCTTCAGCTACTAGGATACGCGACATCCGGGAGGGTAATGGGCGACTCGCTGCAAACTCAAGGAATTAGAAGGTTCAGGGAGCATTGTCCGCCAAATATTTCCGGATCTCACGGAGTTGGTCGCAGGCTTTCAGGTGCAGTGCTTCGGCGGCGGATCGGAAGGAATCGTTTCCGGGAACAGTTTCGAGGAGCCTGAGGGTGGCGGTGAGGGGATCCATCCCGCATGTCGCGCTGGAGCCGGCGAGCTTGTGCGCGAGGCGGCGGGTGGAGCCGATGTCTCCGTTCGCGACCGCGTCTCCCGTTTCCCCGAGAATTTCCTCCGCCTGGGCCAGGTAATCGGCGGCGAGATGGCGGAACATCCCCTCATCCCCATCGGTGAGCCCCACGTAGCGGACAAGATCCACCGGACTCGTCTCCGGCCGGGAAACGGGACTTTCCATCGCTACTTTTCCGGCGGAAACCACGCGGGCGAGTTCGGTCGCCTGGATGGGTTTGCTGACGTAGTCATCCATTCCGACCGCGATGCACTTTTCCCTGTCTCCGGGCATCGCGTTGGCCGTCATGGCGATGATCCGGATTTCCAGCGGATGGCGGACGCGGATTTCGCGGGTGGCATCGTAGCCGTCCATCACGGGCATCTGGCAGTCCATGAGAATGATGTCGTAAAGGCGGGCGTCGAGAGCTTCGAGTGCCTCCGCCCCGTTGTTCGCCACGTCCGCGGAATACCCTAGTTTTCTCAACTGCAAGAGGGTGACCTTCTGGTTCACCAGGTTGTCCTCGACGACAAGTATGGACGGATTCAACCCATCTCCGGGGCGATGGCTTTCCGTTTCCTCATGGATCTCGGATTGCGGATCACTCCCTGTGACGAGGGAAAGCAGGACCGTTTCCAATTGCGTCTGCTTGAGGGGTTTCACGAGGTGGGAGTCGATTCCCAGATCGTGAAGGGAGGCTTCATCGATGTGGTCGCCCAGGGAGCTGAGGAGGATCAACCGTGTGGAGGAGAGGAGAGGCTCGTCCGTGATTCTCGAGGCGAGCGTGAGGCCGTCCATCTCCGGCATCCGCCTGTCGAGGATGGCGAAGTGGAAGGGCTCGCTGCCAGCGTTTTCACGACGCATGATCCGCAACGCTTGCTCGCCGCCGGAGGCGTTTTCAGAACCGATCCCGAGATTCGCGAGCTGGAGTTGGAGGATGTCCCGGTTGGTCGCGTTGTCATCGATGACCAGGAAACGCAGATCCTGCGGCAGGCGGGTTCCGGGCACCGGAGGGGTCGATGGCTCCGACTGTTTTTCGAAATCCAGGACGAATCCGAAGGTGGAGCCCACGCCCGGCTCGCTTGTGACGCGAATGGTGCCGCCCAGGGCCTCGACGATCTGGCGGCAGATGGTGAGGCCGAGTCCGGTGCCTCCGTATTTGCGGGTGTTCGAGCTGTCCGCCTGATTGAAGGGATCGAAAATGCAGAGCTGGTTCTCGCGGCTGATACCTATGCCGGTATCGCGGATTTCGAAATCCAGGGAAATCTTGTCCCGGGTTTCGGAAAGCAAGGATACGGCGAGCGTCACTTCGCCGATCTCGGTAAATTTCACGGCATTCCCGAGTATGTTCGTGAGCACTTGGCGCACCCGTCCCGGATCTCCCTTCAGGTAGGGGAAAACCTCAGAGCGGACGATGCCCGCTAGCTCCAGTCCTTTTGTCCGAGCGGACACGGCGACGACATCCAGACTGCCCTCGACGAGGCTGTGGATGTGGAAGCCGCGGTTTTCGAAAACGAGTTTTCCGGATTCGATTTTCGAGGAGTCGAGGATGTCGTTGATGATAGCGAGCAGCAGGTCCGCGCTTTCGCGTATGGTGTGGACGTGGTCGGTTTGCTCGCGATTGAGATCCGTGTGGGAAAGCAGTTCCGCCATGCCGATGACACCGTTCATGGGGGTGCGGATCTCGTGGCTCATGTTCGCCAGGAACTGGCTCTTGAGGCGGGCGGATTCGAGTGCGGCATCGCGCGCGGCGGCGAGTTCCTCGTGCGTGTCCTCCAGTTCCACGAGGGTGCTTTTCAGCTCCAGGTTCGATTGATCGACCTCGAGGGATCTTGCCACCGCCTTCCGGGAGAAATGGATGGAGAGGCCGAGCAGGATGGAGAAAAGCGTGCCGAGAACCAGGAGCGCGAGCGGGTAGGGCGAGCGCAGGGTGGCCAGGGTGGATGGATCGGGTGCGACTCTCACCGACCAGTTCGCACCGCTGAGGGAGACGGGGACATTCACCGAGAACGCGTCTTCCAAGTTGCCGGTGATCGGTCGCCGCCGGTAGAAAGTGGAACCCTCCTCCGAGACTGAGACCGCGTAGCCTCTGGCGATTTCAGGAGGCAGGGTGAAATCCAGGAACGGAGCGAGAGAGATGGCGGCGACGATGTAACCGCCGAGTTCTCCACCCGGGTAGAGCGGGATGGGAAGGATCACGCCGGTGCCCCCCTCGGTAAGCTCCAGAGGACGGCTGAACCTGGCTTCTCCGCTTTTCAGCGCGGCCTCGAATGCCAGCCGCCGCTTGTCCACGGATGACAGGATTTTTCCCAACACCGCCTCGTTTTCCGGAAGCGGCACGATCCATTGCATCCGCGTTTCCTCGTCCACCCAGCCGATGCCCTGATAGCCGGGGAAATCTTCGATGTATTTCAGGGCGTCGTCCTCCCAGGCGTCCCGCAGAGGTCTGCCGGAAAATTCCCAGCGTCGCGCGAGGCGATCGAGCGCTTTGATCCGGGAATCGAGCCTCGCGACGATCTCGTTTTTCACCGTCTCCGCGTGGGCGGTCACGGTGCGTTCGATCTCGAGTTCTTCGCGCGCCTTGAGAGCGTTCCAGAAAACGAGGCTGGCGGAGAGAGCGGCGATACCCGCCGCGTGAGGCAGCCACGCGGGGGCGCGGTTCGTGATGGAGAATTCGCGCCGCCATACCAGGGCGATCAGGCCGGTGCCGACAACGATGGCGCCCGCCGCGGTGTGCATCGCCATCTGCGTGAAGTGACCCCAGCCGTAGGCACCACTCAGGCCGGTGATGTATCCGAAAACGGCGACAGTGCCCATCGAGACGATCAGGGAGGAGGCCAGTCCGGCGGCGATGGAGAAGCCGGTCTTCTTCGATGTCACGTTCGCGAGCATCAGCGCGAGGCCGGACAATGAGAACATGGCGGCGGTCAGCGGGGACATCCGGCCGGGGTGCGAGGTTTCCGTAAAAACATAGTGATTGAAAAGCAGCTCGTCGATACCCAGGTCCACAGAGGTGGCGTATTGGAAAATCGTCAGCAGGCCGGTGATCAGGACGATGCCTGCGAAACTCCGCGAAAGAGTTTTCCTGCCGAGGCCAGCCAGCAGAAGACCGATGCCGGAGAAAAGGAAACACAAGGCCGCGTTGTACTGCATGGGGGCGAACGTCGGGTGGATCTGGACCAGGCCCGTCAGCCGCGCATGCCAACCTACGATCACGAGCAATCCGAAGACCCCCGAGAGGACCGCGCACGAACGCACGAGCACCGTGCTGGCTCCGGGGAGCCTTTCACCGCGGAATCTGTGTATGAACTTCAACGGTGGGGACTCTGGTTCCGTCCGGTTTCCATTGCGAACTCAATTTTCCCGGAAGAAATTCGCCCGCCGGACGGAGAGCAGCCTGGTGCCGCCGCGCCGGGGTTCAGCGTCCGGCCGAACAGATGCTCTCGATACGTAGCTCCGCATCCTCGTCCGCGCCGTCCCACACCGGTTGGATGAGGAGGGTATGTCTGCCGTCAGCGAGATTCCTTGCGAACGGTTGCCAGATGAAAAGATTGCCGGTGCCGTTCTTCGGGGGAGCGAAGTGCGAGGTGTCCAGCTTCCAGAGGAAGTCTCCGTCTTCGGAATTCGGAGGTCGAACCGGCTTGTTATCGATCCATACCTTGACGGGAGGGGTGAGCCGTTCCGCTCACCGAAAATCCCGACCATGGAGCCTTCGAATTCAATTTCCAGCGGACCGGAATTTTTCGTAGCGCAGGCGACATCGCCCATCCAGCGGCTGGCCATGCCGTCGAACCAGAGAGCGGTGCGCCATGTTTTGCTCCGGTGCCAGCCGTCCGGAAGTTTGGAATCCAGGAGGTGGCGGGTAAGTTTCGGGTAGAGGTTTTCGAAAAAGGTTTGCTGTGGGATCGTCGGGCTGGTGCTTTGCGTGACGGCCTCTTCGAAGTCGGTCCGGACGGCTTCGAAAAAGAGTTCGTAGCCGGCGTCGCCGGGATGGGCGCCGTCTCCCAAGTTCCAGATTTCGGCGACACCGGTGCCCGCGCGCACCTTCTCACGGATGAATCCGAGGACGTTTGCGGTGGGGAGGCCGTAGGCTTCGGCCAGCTCCAGGTGCGCCTGGTGCCGTGGTGACATCGGCGCTTCGGGTTTTTTCTCCGCATCCCACTTGAAGAGCATGATCACGGGCATGACCGCGCTGTCCTTTTCCAGCAGGGTCCGAACGATGCGTTCGTAGGAGGCGAGTGTCTGGACATCCGTTCCCGCGGGATTGTCGTTGACGGTGAAATCGAGAAAAACCAGGTCGGGTTCGTGCTTCAGGACATCGCGCTCCAGGCGGAACATTCCCAGCTGCGACCCGGATCCGCCTATCGCCGCGTCGTGGAAGGTGAGGGGAGTGTCCGGATATTTTTCACGCAGCCACCGCATCATCAGACCGCGGTAGCTGGTGGTATTCGGATCGCTGGAATTGGCTCCGAACGTGAGGGAACCACCGAAAAAAACGACGGAGAGGGGTTCACGTTTCTCCGCCTTCCGGGCGAAGTCCCGGATGGAGGGCGCGGCGGTGAGGACGGGGCAGAGAAGAAGAGCGCAGAGCGCGCGTGCGAGGCTGGTCATGATTGTCGGGGACTCATCGTTTCTGCGATCCGGAGATTTCCAGATAGGCATCCGCGTAGCCCTTCGCGAAGCGGCGGAGGGTGGGGGTGTTGAAGTGAAGGTCGTCACCTACGGATTCCGGATCCTCGATCGTGACGAAGGAGACGTTTTTCATTTTCGCTGCGACGGCTTTGTGAGCCGCGTCAACCGTCTTGCGGTGTTCGTTCCAAGGTCGTTTCGGGAAATTGCCGAGCTGGCCGATGATGAAGGGAAGGTCGGGAGCGTCGAGTTCTTCGCGGAAACGGGTGATTAGGTCGGTGAGCCGTTTCTCGTAGAGGGCCGAGTCTTGGGGGTTCGAGTCGCTTTCACCCTGATGCCAGAGGATGGCTTTCAGTGTGCCGTCCTTCATTGCGAGCTTTGCGGACGCGATGGAATCGTCCCACGGGTGGCTTTTGGTCTGATCGAAATATTTGCCCGGCTGCCATACGGAAACGGGCGAACCCCCGCAAGCCGTGGGGATAAGACCCACGCTGATATCCGGGTCGGTTTCCGCGACGATGGCCGCGAAGGGTCTGCCTATGCCTGTGCCGGCGGAACTCTTGTCCCAATGCAGGGGAGAGGTGGCGACTTGCCATTCCTGCTTTTTGTTGAGCGCTAGTATCCGGGGATCTGTCTGCCCGGACATCTCGTCCGCCTTACCCCGGCCGGCCATGTTCGATTGGCCGGCGAGAAGAAATAGATGGAAATTTTCTCCGGAGGGGAGTTCGGGTTCGGCACCTTCCGAGACAACCGGAGCGAGGATGAGGAGTGCGAGTAGGATGGGTCTGATCATAGGATTGCGGAGGCTATCACAGCGGAAAGCGCGCTGGAAGGGCGCTTATTTGTAGTTGATCCGCCCCCAGGTGGAGCCTTTCTGGAAATACATGTAGGGCGGGGTCCCGGAGGTCGTATCGGTATCGGGATTCGTGAGGTCGACGAGTTGCCCGCGGCACACCCGACCCTGTTTGTCGCTCCAGTGTGCCATCCAGAGCCCGGCAAGGCTGTCGCCGGCCCGCGGCGGATCCTCGGCGCAATTGAGCAGTCTCCACGGGATAATGTATTCAAGGGTGTAACCGTTTCCATCCGCGTCTTTGCGAAACGCTCCGTTCCAGCCGGATGGGTTGGTCTCGATACCTTGCGAGCCGAATCCATAGTGGAACTGTATCTGGGGCTGGGACGTTTTCGCATCATACCACATCACGATGCTTGCGATCTTCTCATTGACCGAATCCGGCAGAGGACGTGGAGAGCGCGCATTCTCGGTGCTTCCTTTCAATGGCCATCCGAGAGCGCGATCCGCGGCGAGCCGGACGATAACGCTGCCACCCGCGAATTCGAAACCGGGACGGGCGGCGTTTTTCATGGGAGCCGGATCGCCGACGCGGGCGGCGAGATAGAGATTTTCCGCGTCATACGCCATCATACCCTCGATGAAATAGGTACTGTCGTAGGGTGGCTCGCACGCGGCCTCGAATTTCACGGAGTAACCCCATTCGTCGAGGTTGCCATCGGCGACGACAGGAATCGTCGCCGGGGCGGCGTCGATCGAAGAGATCTTACTTTCGCTATAGAGCAACCCTCCGGGTCGGTAGCCGGGAATCACGGGGGGGAAGGTGCGGATGAAGCGCTCTTCGATGAACTTCGCAGGCATCATGGAACCGTCCGCGGAGCTCAGTAGCGTTTGACCCGCGCCAAGTTCCTCTTGGTTCAAATCGCCGGACTCGGCCAGAACCTTGCCATCATAAACCTGGACGCGGGATTCTCCGTCCGCGGAGACGCTGACTCCGAATTCCGTGCCCAGATCCGTTACTTTCATGGTGGGCATATCGACGACGAAACCGGATTTTCCTTTTGGCATGCGGACGACCAGGTTTCCGGAAATCAGACGGGCGTGGAGTTTGTCTTTGAGTTGGAGGCTACCCGGGCCTTCGAGCAGGAGTGTGGTTCCGGTGGAAGTTTCGAGTTCGATGAGACCGGTCTGGAGTTCGTAAATACCGGACTCCAGATCGGTGCCGACGGTGACTTCCACTCCATCGGACCATTGGCCGTGAAGGCTCGCACTGATGGTGGCGAGCGCGTCAGATGATGGCGCGGAAGTGCGGAAAATGAGGGTTGTCACAACTGTCATCAGAGCGATGAGCGCTGCGATGGGGAATGCGAGGCGGCGGAAGACGGCGATTGCCGGGAGGGGGGTGCTGGAGCGGCCTCCCCACGGGATATCTCCCCGGTGCTCCCATGCCAGCCCGGCGTGGACTTCCAGATGAGCCAGGAAATCCAGACGCGACTGCTCATCATCCCGGAGAATGTTTTCAAGTTCGGTCAACTGGATTTCAGACAGATCGTCCGAGATATAGAGGTCGGCGAGTTCGCACAGATTGTCGTTCATGAAAGGTCTCCTACGGTTGCGGTTCTACGGATACAGTCGTGGAGAAGAAGCCGTATCTTGCGCACGGTTTTGTAGAGGGCGTTCGGCGTGAGATTCCGGGAGGAGGCGGAGTCCTTGATTGAATTTTCGCCTCCATAACACTCACGAACGATACTCTGCTGGCGTGGAGTCAGCTTATCGATACAGATTGTCAGTGCGTGGTGCCATTCGTCCATGAGCGAAGTGTTGTTCGCCCGGGTTTCGATCAGCGCCCGCTCGATTTCCAGATTGAGGAGGTTGCGCCGGGTGGTTTCCTTGCGCCGGAAGTTCCGGACGTGATTGTGGGCGATAGCGCATGCCCAACTTGTGAAATCCCCTGCTTCCGGATCGTATTTCTCCCGGTTTTTCCAAAGAGTCACACTGGTTTGCTGGAGCAGATCCTCCGCGTCCTCGCGACGGGGGACGAGGGTCATCAGGAACCGGAACACGCGGTTCTGGCTCGTGATTAGCAGCGATACGAACTGATCGTCGGTTGAATTTGCCATGAATCTAACGATGATTTGTCTCGAACCGGGAAAATTGGCCGGAAAATATCGGCCCGGGCAGGAATTTATCTGCCGAGCCTCGCATACTCACCCGGATGCATGAAGGTCCACCCCTCGGATTTCAGGAAATCGAGAATGGCGGCAAAGTCTTCGAACCCTTTCCCGCTGAATCCCATGGGATGGAACTGGATGGCGGCGAGAGTGAGCTTCGGGTTGTCCTTCTTCGCGTAGTCTTCTTTGAATTTCTCGAAATTAGGTTTGCCGGTTCCGTCGTGTTCGCCGCGCAGAGTCATGGGGAGGAAAGTCTTGTCTTTCATCTCCCTGGTGGCGGGCGCGCCCGGGTAACAGAAGACAAGCTTGAGTCCGGGAATTTCGTTGAGAGCTTCCGCAGCGTCTCCGTCCATCGCGTTGAAAGGGCTGCCGAATGCGATGAAATCCTTGCCGGTCGCTTTCTTGAATGCCTGCTGCGCTCTGGTCAGGTGGTCGATCTGATGATCGTAGCCGGAGCCGCCGAATTCCGACTTGCTCTGTCCGTTGTCCTCCCATCTCTTGTGATCCCAGCCATGGTTCCAGAACTCGACTTTTCCAGTGGCTTCCCAGTTCCTGATCCAGTCGGCGTATTCGGCTCCCTGTTTCCCGATGGAATCCGCGATAACGCCGGCGGAGACCCTGATCCCCCGATCGTGGGCCAGCTTGAAACAGCGGTCCCATTTCTCATGAGGGCCTCTGACGTCGTCCGTTTTGACGATGGCGATGCGCTGGGGACCTGCGACGGCAGGGATGGCGAGAGTGAGCGAAACGAGGAGGATTCTACAAAATTCCATAGGGTCTTTCCTACTGATCCGGAAACAGAACGGAAAGAGTAATTTGCCTTGATGGATCTTGATTCCGAGGCAGGGAGTGGATGGTAGGTTTCATTCGTCGGGTTGAGTCTGCGGGAATGTTTTCCACAGTCAGTAACTTCCTGGAGCGGGAGAAGGGGCGACCGAAGACCGGACCCACTCCGGTTCAATTGAATTCGATACGGCCCCAGAGTTTCGGGGTCAGCATCGCTTCCGACGGGACGTCGGCGGTGATGCCGGTGGCTTTGTTGCTCCAGTAAACCCGTGCGGTGGTTTCATTGCCATTGCCACGGAGGATGCCGATGTCGCCGCGGATTTTCGCACCTTTGCGTGGGGAGAATCCGAGTGTTTCGAAAGGGATGGAGATTTCGTAATTCCCATCTTTTCGGGCGAACTCCAGCTTGTCGGTGACGTCTTCGACTTGGTCGAAGGTGATGGTTCTCCACGGGGATGAGAAAGGGATTTTGTCCGCTCCCTTCGTGCCGGAGACGACGGGGCGGTAGAGCAGTGCCCATGGTTTTGTATCAACCAAGGTCACGACCAGGCGCAGATCGCCCGCCGCCGGCTGGTCGCGATCGCCATCGGGGCCGAGCATGAGATCGAGAGCGCCACCGGTTTTGAATGGAGCAACAGGCATTTCACCGCTGTTTTTCAGGAGTTCGGAATCCTCGGTTTTCCATGCGACGTAAAGTTTATCGCCGGAGGCGGCCATGCTGCCGGTGATGTCGTAGGGTTTCGTGTTCGCGTTGAAGTAGGCTTTCACGCCGCTCTTGTCGATGTCCACCCAGTCCGCTTTCGCCCAGTCGGAAAAATCGCCGTCGACGGTGTGTTTTGTTTCCGTGGATACGGTCATGGTACCGCTGCCGAGTGTGCGCTGACGGGCGGCTTCCGCTTCGATCTGCCACTTCTGGCTTTTTTCCAAATCCGCCTCGGTCAGGGTTATCCGGGAATCCGGGAGACGGCGTATCGTATCGAGACCATCGAGCCTGATGATCGCGCTGCGGGCACCATCGACGAGATATACGTTTCCATCCGAGGAATGGGTGAGGGTAGGCCAGAAGTTTTCCTCTCCGAGAGAAAGCCCGTCGAGTGCCATGTCGCGCGCGGAGTTCGGCATGCGCCATTTGAAACCGCTTCGTATGTCCGTGAAGAGGGTGGCGACGAAGAGTCCGTCCCGGGTGAAGACATACATCATTCCGTGATTGCTGTGGATGGCCCAGAGCGGACCGACATCCGTGCCTTCCACCTCGAAAAATCCGCCAGGCAGACGGGTGGTGCCGATAAGTTGGCCGGGTCTGTCCGGACGCGGGGCGAGGTGGGATGCGTGAAGGCCGGGCCATGGGCTGGGGTAGCTCCATTTCGCCACTCCATCCTTCGCTCCGGTGATCGAGCGACCGTCGAAAGCGCCGATCCCGAGGGTGATGGCGCTCCAACCATCCTTGCCGGCAAGCACCTGGTCACCGCCGGAAGATTTCGGATTCTGGACATCCGACGCGAGGATTTCTCCTTTGGAAAATTCGTAGGTGGGAACGCCTGCGCTCGTGAAGCCGGTGGGTGGGAATCGCATCGCCTTTCCGTCCAGGCGGGAGACGCAGAAAGCGAGGTCCGGCATGACCGTGATGCCGCCGGAATCCGCTTTGTGGAAGGCGACCTCGTTCGGTTGGGCGAGTGCGTCATCGTTCAGATCGCTCCAGATGAAGAACGCGCGGTTGTCCCGATCCGCGGTGAGATCGATCCCCTCCGGCCATCCGGGGCGGAAGGCGTCGGTTTTGAGAATGTCCCAATTGTGCGCGCCACCCATTGCGGCGCAGGGATGGGTGATGCCGTCCTTTTCGGAAAACAGGTAGGCGGTGCGGTGGCCTCCGGTGGGGCTGGAGTTGTAGGTGTTGGTGAAGTATCTACGGCCTTCGTAGTAGAGCGCTTGCTCGGGTGCGCCGCTGCGGAAAGCGAGAGGCATGTCGCCCGGTGTGTCCCGGGTGAGGACGTTCTCGAGTTCCCAGGTTCCCTTTTCCCAATCGAGCTTGAATTCCATGGAGCCTTTCCCGTCGTCCGCGTAGTAGAATTTGGTTTTGTCCATGGGATCGAGCGCCCCGCCGCCGCCGTATTTTCCAGGGCCGTAGAAGGCGTTGACGAGTTCGCCCCCTGCGGACCAGACGCTGACGCGTTTCGGGATATAGTCATGCTCGGCGACCCAGATATGGCCTTTTGAGTCGACGGCCAGGCCCTGAGGATGATTCATGTGAAGCGGGTCGTATTTCCCCGCTTTCGGAGCTTCCGGGGTGGCCGATGGTGCGAATGGGTTTGCCCGCGGGGGTGAAGATTTTCACCTGATGGCTTTCGCCCCAATCGCTGATGTAGATGTTGCTTTTCTCATCGAGGGTGATGCCGGCGGGGGCCTCGAGTCCGGTGCTGATGAGCGGCTCCGGGACAAGCGGCGTTGAGAAATCCTCCGGTGCGGGGATGCGGAGGAGTTGTTTGCCGCTGAGGACGAGGATGCTTCCGTCGGATGGCTCGATGGCGATTCCCCGGGGAGATTCGATGGGGGTTTCCCCGATGATTTTCCCGGCAATCGTATCGATGAAAAGCAGGAGGTTCTTCCGGGTGAGTGCGGCGATGGCGATGCTGTTCTGGACGGCTATGCCGCCGAGTTGGTCGCCAGCGGAATCGTTTTCCACGCCGTCCCTTTTGATCGGGCCGATGACGTGCTTGAGGATTTCTTTGTCGCCGCTTTTGGTGAGTGAGGTGATGCGGAGCTCTCCGCTGCCGCTGCCTTTCTGGGTTTCCCAGACGGAGCCGACATAGACGTGGACATCGGGATCGGGGGAGGAACCGGCATCTCGGGCGAGGAAAGGGGCGGCGGTCCAGTGGCCTCCTATCCACTTCTTCCCACCGAGTTTTTTCCCGTCCAGATCCACCCATGCTAGACCGGAAGGGCCCTCGGTGACGAAGCAACCGAGATAGACGACGGGCTCTCCCGTAGGTGATTGCGGGGCGGGAATGAAGGCAGCGGCCTGTGGCGGCGAGTGGTTCGCGAGCCATGCTCCGGTGCTGTCTTCGGTGGTCCACGGAGGGTTTCCGGTGGCATAGACGGAGAACTCGTAGTGAGGATCGATCTTGCCGCGGACGAGACCCCGGACACGGTATTGTCCCGGGTCCACGAAGCGGGTGGGAATGTGGTAGACGCCGTGCTCCGCGGCATCGACATCGCGTGTGAGATCGTCGCTCGCATCCCACCAGGCGGTGTTGGGGCCGGCGGGAAACCAGGTTTCGGAGACGAGATTGCGCACGCGGAAGCCGTCCGGTCGCTCGATCACGAGAGTGACGTAGCCAGCTTCCCTGAGGTTGAAGCGGATGGGGATGGGCGGGTGGGGGAGTTCGGCTTTCGCTGTCTTCGGGGCGGGTCTGAGTTCTTCGCTGCCGATATCACGGATCGCCATCAGTTCGCCCAACCAGGCGCGGGTGCCGTTGTTGTTGTTCGCGTGGGATCTGCTGTCTCCGGCCTTGGTGACGCGCATGCGGAGGGCGCGTGTTTTGATCGTTTTCCCGAACGCCAGTTTGTTGGGCCAGAAGCGCGTGGCGTAGTTGTGCTGGATATTCGTGAAGCTGGCGATGGACTCCCAGTCAGATCCGGTGGCATCCTTCGGATTGCGGTCGGATGGACCGGTGTAGGTCTGGATTTCCGCAGAAGCGATCCCGGCCCAAAGTGCGACGAGGCTGTCGATTTCGACCGGTTTTCTCCACGCGAGAGTGAGCCATTCGGAGTTCTCCTCGGAAATGGCTTTTGCGCCAGCGGGAGCCTTTCCCTTGTCCTGATTTTGCCATGAGCCCCAGTCATCGTGGTTCCCGTTGATGATTTTGTGAGCATCCTGGCTGTGCGTGCTGGCGGCGGCAGTGGCGTTCCATGCTTCATTGGTGAAACGCTCGGGGATCACCATCGCTCCGGAGAGCAGTCCGGCGTATTTCTCGTCAGTGACCTTCGCGATATGGGTGAAGCGCAACGCGCGGGTCCTGGTGCCGGGGGGCAGAACCCAGAGTGCGAAATCCTTTTCGCCGGTTTCGAGGGTTCCCGGCTGGCCGTCGACCATCCTCGTGGCAGGCAGCCAGTGCGCCTCGTTGCCCATGTCGCCGGGATAGGGAGCATCGCTTTTCAGGACGCTGAGGGAGCCTCCATCCATCGCCAGCACGCTGCCTGCGGGGATGGCTTTCTGAAATCCGATCCTGAGATGCCGGGCACCGGGCTCATTGGTGTCGCCGTAGGAAAAGGCCCGGTAGTCGGGGTTGGATTTCTCTGTCCAGAGTATCCAGTCCGGGAGCTGGCTTCTCTCACCGTCGCTGATGATTCGCTTTTCCTTGCCGCCGACCCACTCGGCGTAAGCGTCCACATCGATATTCGAGTGTTCGACGGGTGAGCCGAAAGCTTCGCTGGCATATTTCGGCAGATCGATGGTCTCGGGCGCGGCCGGGAGGGCTGTGAGAAGCGAGATGTGGGCGGACAATATAAAAAGGGCTTTCATGTGCGGAGAACGGGTGAAGGAAGTGGTTCTGGAGGAAACGGGAAACGGATAGGGACACGTAGAGTTGTCATCGGAACGGGGAATTGGCCCGCTGAAACCGTATTTTCCCGAGGCGGGGAGGAGAAATCCTGTGACTTGGCTTGTCCTGGAGCAGCGGTTGCCAGACCATACGCGGGATGTCTTTTTCTCCCATCACTATCCTGCGTTTCATCAGTCTTGCCGAGGGGGTGTCTTTCCTCGTTCTTCTTTATTTCGCGATCTATCACAAGCGCGTCCTCGGGCAGGAGGATGCCATCGCGGTGCCGGGAATGGCGCACGGTGTCCTGTTCCTCCTATTCTGCCTCGCTCTCGGATATGTCTGGATCGAGAAGAAATGGAAATTCGGGAAGGTGCTTTTCGCGTTCGTCTGCTCACTGGTTCCCTTCGCTCCCTTTTATTTGGAGAGGCGACTGAAGGAGGAACAGGAAGCGGCAAAGCAAACCTGAACCGCGGATAGCGCCCGCATCCTCAGGGAAGGTGAATTTTATTCTGGTCGGGACAGCGATCTCTGTGACGATTTCGCCAGCAATGCTTCTCGCTTCTTTTTCGATTTGGTCCACCGCGCTTTCAATTCTCCAGGTTCTCGGTTCCCTGGGGATCTTCCTCTACGGGATGAAGGTCATGTCCGAGGGTGTGCAGAAGGTGGCCGGGGACAAGATGCGATCCGCCCTCGCCGGGATGACGAGCACGCGTTTTCGCGGCATCGTGACGGGCTTTTTCACCACCACCGTGGTGCAATCCTCCTCCGCCTCCACGGTCCTGGTGGTTTCCTTCGTAAACGCCGGACTACTCACCCTGATTCAGGCGATCGGCGTGATCATGGGAGCCAACCTCGGGACCACCACAACCGCTTGGATCGTTGCGTTGATCGGGAAATTCTCGGTTTCCAAGATCGCGCTGCCGATGATCGGAATCGGCTTGCCGTTTTTCTTCGCCAGCAAGGGCAAGGGTCGGAACTGGGGTGAGGCCAGCATCGGATTCGGCCTTGTTTTCCTAGGCCTCGGGCTTCTGAAAGACTCCGTGCCGGATCTCAGGATGATGCTGGAAACCGACCCGGGGACCGCACGGATGATCGAGAACATCATCACCATGATCAACGGCCATGGCTTCGGATCGGTGGTGCTTTTCCTGATCGGTGGCATCCTGCTGACCCTGATGGTGCAGTCGTCTTCCGCTGCGATGGCGATTACGATCACCTGCGCGCTCAACGGCTGGTTCGGCGATATCACGGTGGATCCGATGGGGGTTTTCCAATGCTCCGCCGCCATCGTGCTCGGGGAAAACATCGGGACGACGGTGACCGCATGGCTGGCCGCGACCGGTGCGAATACCGCCGCGAAACGAGCCGCGAGAGCGCACTTCACCTTCAATATCATAGGCGTTTTATGGTGCCTCGCGTTGTTTTATCCTTTCACAGCGGTTGTTTGGGAAATCGCGCATCACCTTCCTTCCGGTCTGCGTAGCGCTACGGCGACCATGTCGCAGTCCGAGATCGCGTTTTCCACCGCCATTTTCCACAGTGCCTTCAATCTGCTCAATATCGTGGCGCTGGTGTGGTTCGTTCCGCAGATCGCGCGATTGGTCACATGGTGGGTCAAGGACAGGGAAAACGGCGAGGCGACCCAGCTCCGTTACATCGGCAGCAACCTTGTCGATATCGGGGAACTCAGCCTCGCCGAGGCGGACGGGGCCATCCGCAACATGGCGACCCTGACTGCGGATATGTATGACGGTATGGTGGATGTGCTGAACCGCCCGCAGGACGACCTTTCCAAGCGGGTTTCCGATCTGAAAGGGATGGAGGACACCTGCGACCGGATGATGGAGGATATCACCTCGTATCTGATCCAGTGCTCCACCCATGAGGTCGGCCAGAACAACGCGGCGCATATCACCGGCCTGCTGCGGGTGGTGGCCGAGTTCGAAGAAGCGACCGACCGGATCTACCGGATGGTGAAAATCGTGGAGAGGAAATACCGGAAAGGCCGGAATTTTACGGAGGTGCAGCACAAGGAGCTTCTCCACGACCGGGACTCAGGTGCGGCTGTTGCTTGGAGTGGCGAAGAACTCGTTGGCCGGGCTGGACGGCACGACCTACGCGCAGGCTCACGAGATCGAGGAGCGGGTCGACAAGCTGAGAAAACGCCATAACAAGGACGCGGCCAAACGCATGCAAAGCGGTGCGACGGTTCAGACGGAGATGATTTTCATCGACCTGAACAACCACCTCGAGGCCGTCGCCAACCACATGCTGAATATCATTCAGGCGGGACGGAAAGAGAATAGGGATTGAGCATCGCCTGCGACGCGGGAACCATTACGGACATCGGGAAATGGGAGACGCGCATCCTGCCGCCGGCAGGGGATGGCCGAACCGTTGCCGACTCTTTGTCAGCGACTCGAAGCTTTCACGAAAATGGCATGCGCGATGGCGTAACAACTGTAGGCTGCGACCGCAGGGAGGAAAAACGCCGCCTGGCTCACGAACGGTGTGTCGATGGAGTCCATCAAGCGTCCGCGCAGACCGGTTTCCTTGAAAACTTCCGTCAATCCCAGCCACAGGAGCCATGCCAGGGCGATCAGAAATCCTCTTGTGACGAAGGTCCGAGCCTTCCGTTTCTCCATGGCAACCAGAGGAAGCAGTTTTGAAATGGCGAGCGGATAGGCGAAGGCGATCAGCAAAGCGAGTCCGATCATCCCCATACCATTTGAAAGACGTTGCGGGAAAAAGGTCTCCAGCACGGTACACAGGCGCACGATCAGGACCACACTGATCAGGAAGACCAGAGTCCCGACCACATGGCGCAGACCGGGTTCCGAATCATCTTTGAAAAGCCGCGAGCCATACCGGACGAGGATCAGACCGGGCACCGATAGCAGCGGGACCATGATAAGCAAGAACAGGAGATCGATCCCATCGGAGTTTTCGGTGAAAAATTTCCAAAGGGGAGGGAAGACCAACGTCCCGGTGAGGCCGATACCGATCAGCACCGAGATCGCCGCGAATATCCGTCTTCGGCGGGCATGGCTTGGAGGTTTTCCGGTCATCGTTTTTCACGGTGAGTCTGGCCCTCCTACCCGGAGGTTCGAGTTCAAAAGTCCTCCAGAAAGTCATTGAGACGCCGTGGGAAACGGCTAGGCATGGTGCGTGAACAGTTGGCAGACAGCGGTGGAGGTGATGGAACGCCTGGTGAAAGCCGGGGTGGGGGAGTTCGTGGTTTGCGGAGGAGCGCGAAATGCCGTCCTGCTCGAAGTTCTGGCGCGGATGGATGGGAAGGTGAGGGTCTGGAGCCATTTCGAGGAGCGCTCGGCGGGGTTTTTCGCAATGGGGCGGACGATGGAAACGGGACGACCTTGCGGCGTGGTCGTTACGAGCGGGACCGCGGTGGCGGAGCTTTTCCCGGCCGTGATGGAGGCTTTCTATCAAGCCAGACCGCTGGTGCTGGTGACGGCGGACAGGCCGGAGGAATTCCGGGGTAGTGGCGCTCCGCAGGCGGTCGAGCAGGCGGGAATGTTCCAATCCTACGCGGAGCAGGATGTCGCGAAATGGGAGGGAAAAGGTCCGTTGCATGTGAACGTGGAGTTGGGTGAGGAGTTCGATCCCGGTGCTGACGGTTTCGGCGAACTCGCCATCGGGGATTTCCAGCTGGATTTCGGCAGGCCGAACGTGGGGAGCCTTTCCAGGTGGTTGCGGGAGCCGACGATGAAGGGGATGGTGGTGATGGTCGGTTGCTTGGAACCGGATGAAAAAGAGGAAGTCTTCCATTTCTGCGAAGCACTGGACGCACCGGTCGTGGCGGAGGGGACAAGCGGTTTGCGCGAGGCGCTCCAGCATCTCGCTCTGGTCGGGCCCGATGGTGTGCTGCGCTCGAATCCGCCTTCGAAAATCCTGCGCCTCGGTGGCGTCCCCTCGGGTAGGTTCTGGAGAGATCTGGAGGAAATGCCCCGGGTCGGCGTCTGGTCGGTTTCCCGGAACGGGCTGAAAGGTCTCGCCCGGGAGGCGGGTGTCTCACGAGGAGATCTGGGACGCATCCTTCCCGCTCTTGGTGACATGGAGGAAATCGGCGATGTTTCGGAGCTTCTGGAGGATGTGCAAGGGCACGCGATGCGGATCGAGGAGGCGCTCGAAGCTTTCCCCGATAGCGAGCCCGGCTGGATGAGGACTCTCTCCATCTTCGCCTCCGTCGGCTCCGGGGTTTATCTGGGAAACAGTCTGCCGATCCGGGAATGGAACGATTTCGCCCAATGGGAGCGACCCGTGCCAGTGGTCCGCGCGAACCGTGGAGCAAACGGGATCGACGGCCAGATCAGCGCATGGCTCGGAGCGAGCGCGGGGGAGGAAAACGCGTGGGGAATCTTCGGAGATCTGACCGCGCTCTACGATCTGGCGGGCCTAAAGATGCTTTCCCAAGTGGAGACGCGGGGCCGGGTCATGGTAGTCGTCAACAACGGCGGCGGAGGAATTTTCGGAGAAGTCCCGAGGCTTTCCGCCATGCGTCCGCAAGCCGCCGGATGGATGAAAGCGGAAACCCCGGCGAATTTCGAAGCGATCGCCACCCTCTGGGGCATGGATTTCCTGAGGATGAAGCGGGTGGATGAGTTCGATATCCCGGATTCCGGAGAAAAACCACTGCTGGTTGAGGTGCTGCCCGATCCGGCGCAGACTGGGGGCTTCCGGAGGATGCTCGGGAAGCCTTGATCCTGCCATGACGAGGAACCGCAAAAGGAGTGGGGCGGCGACGGGCGGACAGGAAAATCAGACCGCTTGCCAAAAGTTCTTGCATCGATTCCTCCTATACGGAGGGGCGACTGGAACGCGGGTCTTCAGCCCGCCACAGTGCAATGGCTCAGTGCTCCGGGGCGGGCTGAAGACTCGCGTTCCATGGAATACGATACCCTACCAAGAAAACGCACGGACTTTTGGCAAAGGGTCTAAATCTCTCCGTCAGATGCACCCGAAGGGCATAGCCAACCCAAATTGCTAAGGCAACGACCGTTCCTATGGCTCCTCCCGACCGGATTCGACTGTCACGAGAATCCGATCCGCGCTCATCCGCGTCCATCCGGGGTTCCTCTCTCGTTCCGGATGCTTGGTGACACCCTTTTAAGGAAGTAAAAAGCAGCTCCTGCCGCCAAGAAAAAGAAACCCAGGAGGTAGGGCAACAAGGGTTTGGTTTTTTCCTCCGTCGCTTTTGATCTGAGTTCGCCATCTGACTTATTGTCGGTCCTTTTTCCGCTTCGCGTTTCCGGCTCCCTCGCACCCCGCAACGAGGGACCGCGCAGATCGTATTCCGTCGTGTCGCCGATGAAACGGAAGGTGCGCCGACCTGATTTCACCTCCGCATACCATTGCTGCCATCGCACCAGTCCGGGATCTATTTCGTCGCTGTTTCCTATCGGTGTGGTCGCGCCGTTTTCGATTCCAAGCCTCGATAGAGCGACCACTGCGTCCCGTTGGTTCGGTGCCTCGCCTGTTTCTCTTGATTCTTCCCACGTAAGCCCGGCGCCCCTGTCGTCGGATAGGAATTCCCCGAGAACGCGGACCGTTTCCACGCTGGGAAGTTCACGCAGGGTCTGGAACCCCCACTCCCGTTCCTTGTTCATATCGCCCATCGCGATACCGTAATGGGGCGAACCTGTCGCCCTGGCTTCCTCCATGATCAACCGGCTCGAGTTGATCCTGTCCCGGTAATATTCCGCGTGGCCGGTGATCGAGAGGAATTTAGCCTTGAGAAGAAAATGAATCTGGCCGCGGTCTGAAGTGGGATCATCCTTGGAAGTTGAACTCCCACGAAGTCCCTGCCCCAGTTTGTTAAGGTAATCGTCCAATTCCCCTTTGGGAAGTGGCTGGGTGGCCAGAGAGTGCCAGCGTTCTTTCGTTTCTCTGATCTCTTCAAGCTCACGCGCTGAATAAGTGTCACTCCGATTTGGTTGGATCAAAAGCAATAGCAAATAGAGTGTCTTCATGGTGCGATTCTTTTGTTTATAAGCTCTTGAATGTTCAAGTCCGCCCTATCCCACTCTCCTTTGACGGTGAGTACGCCGGATTTGAATCCGCTGGTTTTCGCGGAAGACATGAGCCTGCGGTGGTGCTCGGTCCCGAACAAGGGAGCGCGGCCGGTTCCCAAGTCCGGATGACCCCCGCCGAAGAGAACATGGCCCATTTCGTGGGCATTGTTCAAAGGCACCCGGTCCAGCGGGACATGGTATGCCTGATCAGCAGAGATCCAGATGGTGGAGGTGGGGCGATTGGTGTCGCCTAGGAACTCGTCGCCAATCTTTTTCGGGCCACCCATGAAATAGATTTGAATATCCGCCTCAATGCCAGGGCCGAAGAAATAATCATCGTTGGGATCCTGGTTCTCCCTGCTTGCTTTGGCAGCCTGTTGCATTGCGATACGCTTGTCGTTGACAAGCTGCTGGTCGGGTTTCAGGTGCCTGCCCCCGAACGCGACGTCGAGGTATCCGTTCTGATTCTTATCCCAATCCAGCACGATGGGTGTGTCCTCGCGGCTTACGACGACATCCAGATTGATCTGGCGTAGATAGACTCTCCGCAGGTAGGCCTCCAGATATTCTTTCTCGGGGAAAATCTCCGGACCGTCATTCAGGCCGTTCTGCGAGAGATGGACTCGATACATAGCAACACGGACTGTGCGGGCCTTCATGACCTTGAAGCCAATGGGCCGGGAAATGGAGTCCGTGTCGCCGATTGAGATATCGGCGAGGATTTCCTGCCCGCTATCCGTCCCGGTGGCACGGATGCTGACGGGGGTCGGGGGGCCGTCCAGCGTCAGCTCGGGATCGCCGTTGAACGTGATGCCGGGCGCGGAGATTTTCACGGGTGCACTGGAATGGACCGGCACGTGGATGGTGACCGCGGTGTCTCCTGCGATGGACGGAGCCATGATCCAGAGCCTGTCGGCGGCCGATGGATCCGTTACGAGGGCGCCGACCGAGAAGGCATCCACCCCCGTAGCCTCTTTGGTGGAAAGCTCACCGGGAAGATCGATCCCGGGCAGTCCTTCCAAGCGGATGGGCAGCATTGCGGCGGAAGACGGTCCACCCGCTAGGATCCAGCCGTTCGGGCTGGTATCGATCAATTCGGTATTTTCGCGCCACGGTTCCGGTAGGCCGGGGGCGACGCTGGAAAACGAAGTCCATTTCCAGTTGATCAGGACAGGGTTTGTCCGTTCCCATCTGATGACTGTATCGGGATTCAAGTGAATTTCCTTGTCATGGGTCTTTCCGATCGCGACTCCGTCCGCCGAGATATCCAGGGCGTGGGCGAGGGTCGCGTTGGATTTCCACTTGTTTCCGTCCCAGAGGGTGGAATCCCAGGCCAGCGAGGTGGCCAAAGCGGTCAGGGTGTTGTCCGGAAGCCTTTTCCCGATGAGATTGTAGGGATTTGGCAAGGGTATGGGTTCCTGAAAAGGTGCCAGGATCAGGTATCGGTTCGCACCGGGTCCATCCGTCGGTCCCCACAGGATACCGGAACCGCCGAAATATTCGGCACCATCCTGTGCAACGGATGTCGTGAATCCTCCTCCTGCGGCAGGACTCCAGAGCAAGTTTTCCGGATGGGCGGGTCTTGGGACTCCGTCATCCATTTCCTGGCCATCCACATAAAATGTCGGAGCGAGAAAAGAACCCTCGGAAAAAAGCGGGTAACCGCCGGAAAACGGTCCTGAGTAACCGGCAGGGACCAAATCGTGGCCTCCGGCAGTGATCGTTGGCAGGATGGGGTCGGCAGTCGGGTCCGGCCAGACCAGCGCCGTTTCCCAGCCATCGTAGTCCGTTTCATATTCGGGATCAACGCCGTGGGGTAGGAAGCCGACCCAACCGAAAAGGCCGTCCTCATCGTCAAGACTAAGTGAAGTTGTATTTCCGCTGTGAAGCGGATGCATTTTCGGAACCACCTCTCCCCCGTTTTTCCAGATGGAGTCATTCAGAAGTACGGTTCCGCGGTTATTGATCCGTGTTCCGTTTCCCGAAAGCGGGAAAACGGCGTAGCGCGGGGTGGGGAGACGGTGGTAGGCGATCGAGGTATCGTCCGGGTCCAGATCTTCCCAATCGAATATGCCGTCGTCGTCGGAGTCCAGCTCCTGGCCGTCGGGGATTCCGTTTCCGCCGTCGCGGAATGGAGAAGTACAAGAACTAGGGAAAAATTTCTCATGGGTTTGGTTTCAGAGTCTTGGTTTCCTCAAGTGGACGGGGAGGTAAGAAAGTCGCACAAAGACGACCGCGATGGTCTTTAGCAACCACCCGGAGGAGGCTCCCTGGACATGGCGCCACCGCCTTCCCTGCCTTTCGGTCGGTTTGGCGGCAATGTCACGGTCATTGCCGACCGCTTTGTGGCAGGCTTCTTACAATCTCGACTTCTTTTGGCAGCTGTATGCATCCAACCGAATCGGTACCGGAAGGTGCCAAGAAAAAACGGGGATAGCGAAAAGATTGGCGAGAATTACCTTGGAGGTTCCGGGCTTGGTTTTCTACGCTCCGCGCACCGAGACTCATCATCATGCCAATCAAACAATTTACGATCCTGAATAAACTGGGCATCCACGCCCGTCCGGCCGCCCAGTTCGTCAAGATGGCGAACCGCTACAAATCCGACATCATGGTCGAGAAAGACGGTGAGGAGGTGGATGGGAAGAGCATCATGGGCCTGATGATGCTGGCGGCCGGTCACGGCTCCGTGATCGAGGTCAGCGCGGAAGGCGAGGACGAGGACGCGGCCCTGGAAGCCATCGGCGACCTGATCGGGCGCAAGTTCGAGGAGGATTGATTCTTTCTGAAAAATTTTATGTCGAAGATTACGATTTTGTCAGGGGACGGTATCGGCCCCGAGGTGATGGTCCAGGCGCTGCGCGTGCTTGATGCGGTTGAAGAAAAATTCGCTTTCAAGGTGGAGCGCTCCGAGCATCTGGTCGGAGGCGCTGCCATCGACGATGGCGGCCATCCGCTTCCCGAGGGGACGGTCGCTGCCAGCGAGGCGGCGGACGCGATCCTATTCGGTTCCGTCGGCGGTCCGAAATGGGAGAGCCTGCCCCCGGAAATCCAACCGGAGCGCGGTGCCTTGCTTCCCCTTCGGAAGCACTTCGGTCTTTTCGCCAACCTCCGGCCCGGTGTCTGTCTTCCCGCACTCACGGACGCGTCTCCGGTGAAGCAGGAACTGATCAAGGACGGTTTCGATGTGCTTTGCGTCCGCGAACTGACCGGTGGTGTTTATTTCGGTAGCCCGAAAGGCCGCCACGAGCAGGACGGCGAACCCGTCGCGCTCGATACGATGATCTACAAGAAAAGCGAGATCGTGCGCATCGCCCGGATCGCCTTCACTGCCGCCATGGGCCGGAAAAAGCAGCTGCTCTCCGTGGACAAGGCGAACGTGCTCGCCTCCTCCGTGCTGTGGCGCGAGACGGTGATCGAGATTTCCAAGGAATTCCCCGAGGTGAAACTGGAGCACATGTATGTGGACAATGCCGCGATGCAGCTCATCCGCCGTCCCGGTTCCTTCGATGTGCTGGTCACGGAAAACCTTTTCGGGGACATTCTCTCCGATGAAATGGCGATGATCTCCGGCTCGCTCGGCATGCTGCCATCCGCCTCGCTCGGCCAGCAGAAGGACGACGGGCTCTACTTCGGTCTCTACGAGCCGTCCGGCGGCTCCGCACCGGATATCGCGGGGCAGGGAATCGCGAATCCGATCGCACAGATCCTTTCACTCGCCATGCTGCTACGCTTTTCCCTCGGGAAAACGGATGCGGCGGATGCGATCGAGGCGGCTGTCTCGAGATCCATCGCCGACGGATTCCGCACCGGCGACATCTCCACCGGAAAAGCCGGTGAGAAGAAGGTCGGCACTTCCGAGATGGGGGACGCGATTCTGGAAAGACTGTGAAATCACGAAATGTCAGCGTGGGCGGGCGGCGACCGGAGATCGCCCCCACGTTGCCGTTGATCGCCGTCGGTCTGGCTCTTTGCGCCTGCACCTTTCAAGCTCCGGTGGACGATCTGTCCATCCGCACTCCGGGAACATGGGCGGCCGTTTCCGCAGGAACCGAGCGACAGATTTCCTCCGGCTGGTTGGATGAATTTTCCGATCCCGCGCTGAAGCGAAATGTCAACGAGGCGATCGAATACAACCGCTCCCTGAGGGCGGCGGCAGCGCGCCTGAAGGAGGCGAAGGAGGAGACCATCGTTGCGCGAGCGGGGCGCAAACCGCAGGTGGATATCAGCGGGCGCGGCGGGGTGATCGATGGCTCCAGCTTCCGGCGCAGCCAGAGCTACGGCCTGAATCTCGCCGCATCCTGGGAGCCGGATCTGTGGGGTCGCTTGCGGGATCTGACCCGTGCGGCGGAGGCGGACGAGCGGGTGGCGATCGAGGATTTCCGTGGTGCCAGGCTCTCGTTGGCGGCAAACGCGGCGAAAGCCTATACCGATCTGGTTTCCTCCCAGCAGGAGGTGGAGCTGGCGAAATTCACCTTGGAGTCTTTTCAAAAAAATCTGCGGATCATCGAGCGGAACTACAAAGCGACGGGCGAGGGTGCGCTGGATATCCAGTTCGCCCGGACCAATGTTTCCTCCGCCCAGCGCGCGGTTGAGGCCCGCACGCTCGACCGCGACAACGCCGCCCGCACACTGGAGGTTTTGCAGGGCCGCTATCCCGAAGGTCTCACCCGCGGCGGAAACGATCTACCGGATCTGTCTGGTTCCGTGCCATCCGGCATCCCGGCGGATCTCATCGAGCGCAGGCCGGACCTTTCGGCGGCGCGAGCGCAGATTTTCGCTTCCGCGAGACGGGCGGATGCCGCCCGCAAAAACCTGCTTCCCGATCTTTCGCTCACCGCATCCAGTGGCAACGACGGAGCACGCTTCGGCGATCTTCTGAGTGTGGATTTCCTGGTGAACCGCATCACCGCGAACCTCGACCAGATCGTCTTCGATGGCGGTGCCACGGAAGCTCGGGCGCGGGGTGCTCTGGCCCGCAACGAGCGTCTCGTCAACGAATACGCCCAACTCGCGCTGCAGGCGTTCCGTGAGGTGGAGGCCACGCTCGCAGCCGACCGCTCCTTAGCCATTCAGGAAAAATTCCTCCGGAGCGAGGTCGGGCAGGCCACGCTTGCGGAAAAGCAGGCGGAACGCGATTATGCGGAGGGTATCAACGCGAATATCCTCAATGTGCTCGAAGCACAGCGTCGTGCGAGCAATGCCCGGGCCGCCCTCATCCGCCTGAAAAACCAGCGCCTCCAGAATCGCTACGACTTGCATCTCGCACTTGGAGGAGATTTCCGGACGGAGGCGAAGTGACCCTGATTAGCGGGGATCGGTTTTGTTTCTCCGGATCTCGCGCCCTGCTTCCACAGCCTCGCAGGCGAGCTTGGTTTCAGGCTGGCTGCCGGCTTCGACTCTCCAGTCCTGCGGTTCTTCGATCTTCTTGCTCAGGCCCGCCACTTCCTTCTCCAACCGGTTGACTTTTTTCTCAACGGCTTCGAGTTTTTTTTCGTCGGCAGGGGGTATTCGGGCACACTATTCGAAGAAGAATGATCGGCAAGATTTGAATCTTGGGAAGGGATGGCAAGGTGTTCAAGCTTGGGACAACATCGACCGATCCACGTGAAAAAGCATCATGCGAATAACGATCTCATCCACGGCTAAGAAGTTTGACCACAGATTTCACAGAATACACGGATCCGGTCCGGCTCACTTGATCCGTCCCTTGTGGATGATCTTGTCCCACGATGGGATGCCGATGGTCTTGAGGTAGGGCTTGGCAACCTCGTCTTCTTTCGGAGTTCCTAGCGCCTGATAGAGAAACCAGATCGGCTTTTTGCCGAAGGGATCGCCTTCCGCGTCGGGAAATTTCCGCAGGCCGATGCGCAAGCCGCCTTCGTTGCGGTTGTCGACCCAGTTGTGGTATTGCCAGGATCGGATGGAGGAAAGTCGCTGCATTTTTTTCCAAGCAAGGGCCATTCCGGCGGCCTGGTCTTCGAGGGACTTTTTCGAATAATCCGGTGAGTTGAATCCGTTTTCCGAGAGATGGACGGGGCGGACCTTGCCGCGGAAGAGCAGCTCCGGGGTTTTCACGTAGGCATCGAGCACCTCGAGGTTGTTGGGAGTGATCTTTTTGCTATCGAATGCGAAGGTCGCCTGCGTGTCCTCCCAGGTGCGGGGATTCCGAAGGTTTTCCGGATACGGGTGGTAGGCCAGGGCCCACGGGTAGTCACCTTCCGCATCGCAGAATTTCACGAGAAGATCGATCATGAGTTTCGATCCGTACCAGCGTTCCGCGCCGTGATGGGCCCAGTGGTGGGTGAGGGAAATGAAAGGGCGGCTGTGCGGATCATACTGGCGGGCGATGAGGTCCATGAGACGCATGGAGCGCTGGTAGAGGTCCATGAACACGAGGGCTGGCTTTTCTCCGGCGTTGGTCCAGACCCAGCCGGCATCCACCTCGTTCTGCATGATCCAGTAATGGACCCGCCCGTATTTTCCGTCGGGACGACTGTAGCGTTCCGCCATGAAATTCAGCACCGCTCCGTAGATGCCGACGCCCCGGGGTGAGGTTACGTTCGGCATCGCGTAGATGCCCGCCTTCACCGCGTCGGGATGTCCCATCATTTTCACGACAGGATCCGCGCTCTTCGCCGGATTGGTGACAAGCAGGATGGCGGAGACCATGATGTCGTGTTCGGCCGCTTTGCGGAACCTTTCGTCGAGCCCCGCCAGCCTGTCCTCGCGAATGTGGTAGGTGCGGCCCTGCCAGACGGTGGGAACGGTGCCCGGGCGCGGTTTGAGCGAAACGAAGTTGGTCATGACCACGTTCACGGTGACGGCTGAAATGCCGAGATCCTGCAACTCGCCGGGCAGTTGCCCGGTATTCCAGCCACCGAGGCCTTTCTTGTTCTTCGGCTTCGCAGGCATCAGGCCCGTGCTACGGGTTGCCACCTTTCCGCCGTAGCGTGCGTGGGATTTTTTCACATAACCGTTTTCCGCTTTCGTGACGATCTGCCAGCGGGATGTGAGACGATCGTAATCCAGGCCGCCCCGCTTGCGGTAACGAGGCACATCGAGCTTGAAGGAGCCGTCGGGAGCCGGGGCGAGCTCGATGATGGACTGCCAGCTCCTGGGATCGTCCAGAACGATGTCCATGGGAATATCCGCCAGCGCGTAGGAATCGCTCCGCGCTCCTACTGTTCCAGCGATATGGATGAAATCCTTGCCCACGGATACCTCACGGACATTTCCTGGAAATTTTCCGTCAAGATACTGTTCGAGAGCTTTTTCGGGGGCGGAGGCGGTCGGATTCGCGACAGGGGGATCGAACTCCCCGGGATTCTCCGGACGAAGGACCGGGTTGCGGATCCGGATGGATTGATCGGGCTTGAGCGGGAGTTCGAAACGGAGTTGCTTCCAGCCCTCGGGCAACGGCTCACCCTCTGGCGTGATTCGCGCCGTGTAACTGGTCCAACCCTCGCTGTGACCGATGGGCGTTAGCGGGCGGGAGGTGGTTTCCTCAAAGGGCGGACCGGGAGAGACCGCGATCTCTTTGACCCCGCCGAGACAGAAATACTCCAGCTCGATGACCTTGTCGTCCGGTCCGGGCGGTTTCGCCGGAGTGGCGAGCAACCCGAGCGGTCCGGTTATCTCCACGCCATCGGGTGTTTCGGTAAAAGTGGAAGCGCTCTCACCGGAGCGCTCCAGATTCATCGGGGTCGCACCCATAGCCGCCTGGATAAAAAGGAGGCAGGTGGGAAGGGCGAAAAATTTGGATAAGATCATGATTGAACGGGCTTTGGGCGTTGTTCGGTGAATTCGACCCTACTTTCGCCTACGGGCAAAGCAGCTCTTTTTGCATCCGCTGAAACCGAAGTTTGAGCTGATATCAACGGAAAAAGGCACGGCCCCGAGGGACCGTGCCTTTGATTGGGAAGAGATTATCTAACGTTTCCTACGAAGCAGGGCGAGAGCGCCGACGCAGGAGAGCAGAGCTGTGGAAGGCTCCGGGACAACGGTCGCGTTGACTGCGATACTGTCGAAGTCGAGAGTCCTGCCGTCGGTTCCGCTGCTGCCTGGATTCACGAAGACTGTGAATGTCGTGGCTGTCGTCACATTCTGGAGCGCGCTTACTCCGCTCAAAGTCAATGTTCCTGAATCGGGGGTGAAATTTTCGAAAGGACCTCCGCGCGAAGCGGCGACGGCGGAATCTTCAGCAAGGACCGTGGAACCGGTCTTGTCCGAAATGATCCTGAAGCCCCGGACAGAGCTGGTCGCCGATCTACGGACAAGTCCTGAGATGTTGTCGAAGCTGATGGACGCACCGGACACGGGTGTCACGGTGAAGTTGAAAAACACGTTGTTGGTGACGGCAGCGGCCAGACCTGTCGTCGAGACGTTGGAGGAGATCGTCATGAATTGCCCGTTGGTCGCGTTGGTCGTGCTCAGAGCGCGGACGGCTCCGGCTCCGCTACCGATGGCGGAAGCTGTCGAAAGCAGATCGCTATCGGAGGATGAGAAGTTGGTGGTGAAGTTGTAGGAGGCCACCAAGGCGGCACTTGCGCCGGAAGTGAGAACCGCCGAGATGGCGACGAGTTTTGAGATCATTCTGATTGGTTTCATGATGAGGTTGTCGAGTTGTCTGAATCCCGCTGGATGAGAAGTCGTCCCCACCGGTGGGCGGGGAGCTTTGTGACGACACGGGCATTCACTGGGGAATGACCATCCATCCGCAGAAGTTAACCCGTTTTCTCGAAAATGTTTCCAGCAGGCTATCTTCGGCTGATCTTCAGGCCGTGTATGGAAAAGGAAGAATCGATCGCGGTGAGTCGGATTCTGTCAAAGCCTGGGACGAAGCCGGTTTTTTCGGAATGCACGATCCTCCAGTTCTCTCCCTCCCGCGCGACGATGGATAGCTGGGAATCCGCGGCATCGTAGAGTATTCGGAATGTCATCCTGGCGTTGGATACCCCCAGTTCCACGATACGACGTTTTTCGCTTCTCCCGTTTTCCGGATAGATCGCAGCGACCCAGCCGTTGCTATTGTGGAGCTGCTTCCCGATGTAGATTATTTCCCGGTCTCCTTCGAAAAGGCTGATTCCGCTGTGCCGTTGCGCCAATCCACCTGAGTCCGTAGGTAATGTGGCGGAGAACTCGAAGATATACCCGTCGTTCGCAGCCGATAGGAGATCAGATGGAAGTTCGAGCCATGCGGACGCTTCTGTTTTTGTAGCGAAAACAATATCACCTTCGGCTTTGGCAATCGATCCTCCCGGCTCTGCCACGAACGAGGGGCTCCGCTGATGAGTGGCAGGGGCCTCCATTCGAACAAGATTTCCGAGGAAGGTGGTCCGTTTGCGATTTGGAAAGGGACGAATCCCCTCTGTGAGATCCGAAGGCCGGATCCGGATTTGACAATTTGTGGCTCGGAGCCAGGCCCGGATGTGAGCCGGACACTACCTTCAGTCACGGAGATTTCCTGAAGCGTGCCTTTCGAAGCTACGAACGAATAGCTAGTGCCGATATCTTCGATCAGATACTCGCCGACCGTGCAGCGCAGAGGTTCTGACCCAGGCCCCAATTCCAGAGCGTACCACCCCTCTTCCACATGGAGAGATCCGTCCTTTCCGAATGAAAATCGAGCGGGTGCCCGCACGGTGGCGTTGGCTTTGCCCTCTTGGAACGCCAGGTGCACATTTCCCTTTTCAAGAGACAGAAGTTTTCCCGGGGAGAGTGAAACAGGGAATTTCTCACCTTCCTCCAACCGGGCGGAGTCTCCGAACGTCAGCTTGATATGTTCGGGCTTCGACCCGCTTTTCCCTAGGAAGAGGATCAGGCCCACAAGCAGGATGGCGGCGGATGCGGATACGACGAGTATGCGGCGCAATTTCGATTCTTTCGCCGGACTGACCGGGAAATCCACGATGTCCTCCCTTTCTCTCATCACGATGGCGGCAGATGCCTCGAAATCACAAGTGCGGCGGTAGAGGGCGCGGAGTCCTGGTTCGCTCTGCAAACGTCGCCCGATTACCGCTATTTCTCCGGCGGAGCACTCACCCTCGATCAGTCGGGTCAGGAGTTCCGTGTCGTTCTCGTCAGGCTTCATCAAGTGTCTTTTGAGTTGATCCGTTGCTCGATGCAGCGGCGTAGGATTGCCCGGATCTTGTGAAGGCGGACTTTGAGTGCGGAAACGGATCGACCGGTGGAAGCGGAATGACTTCCGAGTTTCTGATCGGATATGTATCGGTGGCGCAAAAGGTTAAGGTCTTCTTTCCGTAAAGTCTTCACACAGAGAGCCAATGCGGCGAGCTCGGCTCCGGAGTGATCCTCCGCCTCCGAGTAATCCTCCTCGATCGAATCCAGGGTTTCCTCTGTGAAGACGAGCCATGACGAGCGTTTGTATTTCCGCTGCGCCTCCATCGCCACAAATCTCGCGGTAGCGAACGCCCATGCCTTGAAGTTCGTTCCTGCTCTGAAATCCCGCCGCTTCTTCCACAGCACCAGGTTCACTTCCTGCGAGATGTCCGAGACATCCCCCACACCCGGCAGAATCGCATGGAGAAACGAGCGGATCGCTTGCTGATGGGCGGAAATCAGATCCTCCATGAGAAGATCTTGATCATTTCCCTTCTCATCGCCCCGCATTTTCAGACTCCTATTGGGATATTTCAAAGTGGAGGTTTCGCAATCATGAATCAGATCTACTTCTGTAGGTTTATGAAACAGCCCTTCTTGTTTCCGACGAGAATGTCCGGCTTGCCGTCGTTGTTCAGATCGGTGGCCATGACCTGGCAGCCGATGCCGCTGTCATCATCAATGATCTCCGGGCGGTAGCTGGCTTTCCCGTCCTTCCGCTCGAGGTAGAAGGCGTAGAGGACGGGGGGCTGGTTCGGCTCGACATCGCCATCGGAACCGTGCGCCCAGAATCGTTTTCCAGTCACGATATCCAACGTGCCATCTCCGTTGAGATCCGCCAGTTCGATGGCGTGCGGCTGGGAGAAGGCGACTCCGGTGGAGCCTTTTTCCTCCGGAGTGCCGGTGAGAAGATGCTTCGTGAAACTCCCGTCTGCGTTCTGCTCGAACCATGCGAGGCCGAAACCGTGGGCGGCGATGGCGGTGATGACATCGGTGCGCCCGTCGGCGTTCACGTCATAGCCGTACATCTGCGCACCGCCCTTTTCTTTTCCGAAATCCTGCTCGTGATAGGTCCAGTGACTCGCTCCGTCCCAATCGGCGGGCTGCTCCCACCAGCCGTTCGCTACGAGAATGTCGGTAAGACCGTCGCCATTGATATCCCCGTGGCCGATGCCGTGGGTGAAACGCTGGCGGGCTTCCTTGTCCACAGGTGAAACGGCGTGCCAGGCCCACGGAGCGGTTGAATTCACATGGTCGTAGGTGGCGTAGCCTAGCGTGCCGTTGGACATGCAGAGCAGATCCGGCTGCCCGTCTCCGTTGATATCCGCGAACATCGGGGACTCGTTGTCGGTGACGGCCAGCGCGGTGCGGCGGGGCCACGGGCCATCCGTATCACCGGGATTGAGATACCAGAATGTCTCTTTGCCGGGAAAGCCGCAGACCAGATAGTCCGGACGCCCGTCGTGGTTGATATCGTGAGCGTATGAGAGGAAATTGTCCGAATAGGTGTTCTTCGTGCCCAGACCGCCCTCGAAGCCGGGGATCTCGTCGCCATCTGTCTGGAACTTCTGACCGTCCGCATAAATCGTGAGAGTCTCCTTGAAGTCCGGACCTTTGAAGCAGTAGGGACCGGATATAAGTCCATATTCCCGTCCCCGTCCACATCCGCGGCGCAAGCTCCTTCCGCCCAGAAATACCGGGAAAGCTGATGTTTCTCCCAATTTTCGGTGAGAGCGGGAGGTTTCGTGGAAACTACGGCGGCTGTAGTAGCCGCAGCGAGCAGGGGCAAGATGATGGGTTTCATGGGGTATGGCAATTGACTGCCGCCATTATTCCGTAAATCCCACGGATGTCCAGAGTGAGGGAGTGACATCCACCCCCGGATTTTTTATCAATGGGAATGCGTTTCAATGTGATCCTCGTTCTTCTCTCCATGGTGAAGCCGGGCTGGGCCACACCCGCATCCACCCGCATCGCGGATCTGATGCCGGATGCCGGGGCGCATACGGCGATGTGGTGGGCGGAGGGTTTTCCCGGGGTCGTTCCGGAAGCTCCCTGGCTGAGAACGGTCCGGACCGGGAGCTATGTGTTCGGCCTGGAAACCGATACCTTGCGGGTCAGTCAGCTCGGCCCCGTGGAAGGCGGAGGAAGCTACACCTCGCTCGTGAAAAGCGTTTCGGAAGCTTCCGCACCTCCTGCGGAACTCTCACTCGAAATTTCCGCGAACGGGAAGACCTACCGCTGTCGCAAGAGCCTGGGGCCAACCAAACACACCGGTCCCCGGGTGATCGATTCCGGGCGCTTTCTCCAGAGGGCGGATATCAGCGGCCTGCTTTTCGCAACGGATGAGGGTGAGGAACTCAACGTGGACGCGCGCTTCGAGACGGTCGCGTGGCCCGATCGGCTGGGTATGGTCCTCCACGCGCGACCGGGAATCACGCCGATCCGGGCCGGCGATAAATCGTTCGGGAAATCAGGTGGAGGTTATGGGCTGGATGGCGGAAACGCACTTGAGATTCCGCATAGTCCGCAGATCGACTCACCGGAATTCACCCTGGGATTTCGTGTCTTTCTCCCGGCCGACTACCAGGTCTCCGAGCGAGGAATCCCGTGGTTGGTTTGCAAAAATTTTCACGAAGAGCACCCTGGCAATTATGGAATCACGCTGCGGCGGGGCATACCCTCCGCGCGACTCAATATCGCTGGAAAGGATTCCAAATTCGAGCTGAGCGCGGCGTCAGGAGAAAGCCTCGAAACCAACGCGTGGAACCACCTCGCGATGAGCTACGATGGCGAAAGACTACGGCTCTATGTGAACGGGAAAGCGGATGGCGAGCTGAAAGTCGGGTTGCCCAGAGTCCCGGGAAACAAGGCGCTTTTCTTCGGAAGACGCGGCGATACCGATAACGGGCGTTACCGGTTCCGGGGCGTGCTTGATGACATCCGTATCTACGACCGCGCCCTGAAGCCGGAACAGGTCGCGAAGGATTTTCGCACACCCGGCCTGAACTCCACCATGCCTTCTCCGGTCTTGGAAATGGGTTTCAAGGAAGACGGGATCGCCTCCGAGACACTCACGCGTGAAAAGTGGATGGAGCCGTCGATCCGCATCGGGCTGACTGATGCGGGAGGAACGCTGAATCTGAAATCGGGCTATCGCCCCACGGCGGAGACGCCATGGCAAGCGGAAGACTGGAACCAAGCCTCGCTCACCTTCGCGCCCGGAACTCTCACCGCCGTCCCTTCCGAACCGGATCTCCACTTGGAAGTATCCGGAAAAACCCGTGGTGAACCTTGCCTTGTCGTATTCGACCCCACTCTGGGATGCCATCGTATCGATATCGACGGGATCAGGACTGATCCCGCTCCCGGCGTGGCTGAATCCGGAAACGACGACATCGAGCGGGTGAAGATTCTGATTTCCAATCCGTCGGACAAACAACGTGTCGCCCGGTTGTTTTTCGAGAAATCAAAAGGAGGTTTCGGCCCGAAAATCGGTAGTGCTGTGACAGGTGTTACCGCGATGATCCGGGACGCGGACGGAAATCCGACCGGGATCCCCGTGCAGGTGAGCAAGAACTGGCACACCCGCCCTCAGGCCGGAGAGTATTCCGGCACGTGGCTCCATCTGATCACGATGCTGAACCTGCCGCCTGTCTCGGAGTATGAGCTGGAGCTCACCCTCGCTTACGGCCGGTGGGGTGGAGTGGCTGCGGCATCCCAGGCTCAGCTCAGTCTCATTGGTTGGGGCGGCAATCAGCATTGGAGCCAGAGCGCTCTCGGCTCCTGGGGCGAAAGCATCTGCTACGAGCCATCCCAGGCGCAGGGGAAATGCAGCATCACCGATGTCCGTCCGGTGATGGTCCACGCGGGGCCGGATGCGGGAAAATGGGGATGGACCATCAACGTCGGCGGAGGGGATTTCTTCCGGCTTTCCGATCCCTCGGGGAAAAGGATTTTCCATTCCGCGATGAGAACGGGTTATCCCGGCCATGGTCCTTGTCTCACGGAAACGGTTTTCGCCGGAAAATTGGGAGACGCGATCACCCACTCGGAAACCGTAAGCCTCCCCCGCACCGATGACATCGTCCGGGGTATCTACCGGATACGCATGCAAGTGGAGAAAGCGGTGGATTTCTCCCGCTTCGTCATCTTCCAGATCGGAGCGGACACCTATGCCTTCTCACGGGAACGGAAAATGGCGTATGGGAATGAAAACGGTTCTCATCAGGGAATGGGCGACCCGGTGGGGCGGCGATACGTATCGGACCGAACCTGTTGCGTGTACGGGCAAGGTGCCTTGGGTTTCGCTGCACGAAAGCGTGCTCAAGGAAGGTGATCGTTTCGGGGCCACCGCCAACCGGGGGATCGTGATCCGCTCGTGGAATGCGAGACTGGGCGGGAAGGAATGCGTGCCGTGGATCGCCGAGCACGGGGTGTCTGGCAGGAATAGCGAGTCATCTACCATTGATATAGTAACTCCTCCGGGACTCACGCGACTCGAAGCGGGGGATTTCATCGAGGCCACCATAGAGCATGTCATCGTCCCGCAATTCGCCGCCCAGTATTACGGAGCAAATGTGGAATTGCGGACCGCCTTGGGAAAACACGGGAATACCTGGGGGATGATTCATCGCGAGGCGACAGGCAACGATCTCGATGTGGAGATACGAACCGGCGCGCTGCTCCGCACCAGCCCCGGCATAGCGATCCAGTTAACCGGCGGTATCGCGGAATTCACTCTCTCAAAGGGACTTGCCTACCTCCCCGTGACATTTTCCGGGCTGGAATCCCACCGTGGCTACGTCTTGGAAATCGATGGCAAACGGCTTGATCAATCCGTCCACGGAAACGATTTCTGGCAAACCGGTTTCGATGAAGCCACTGGACTCTGGACTCGCACCTACAACATCCCCGCGCCCGGCGACGAAAAGTGCGAAGTGCGGTTTTTCCCTGGGGAATGAAGAGTTCGGAACGCTGGGACGACTGGACGCAAAAAGTATCGGGCTACGCGTTCACAGGCTCTTGAAACGGGCATCGTATTCGTTGCGTAGGGCAAGATGCAGCGCCTCTGGTTCTGCTACGGGCATGGCTTCCAGTTTTGCGTTGGTAGTCCGTGTTTTATTAAGAAATTCTTCAAACGCTTGGATTTTGCCAATCCAAAGTCCTTCTGTCCGACCCGCCACGCGACCTTCGACACGACCTTCGGCTTTCAGTTTTTCTGCTACGGACATTGCGGCTTTCTCCAGTTCAGGATTCGTAGAGAGCTTATGATAGATCTTCCTCGCGTCAAGATCGCTATCGGAATGAAGCGCATAGAGGATCATCAGACCGAGCAGGTTGTCGGGGAGATCGTGAACGGAATACCCTGCCAGCCACTGGAAAAAGCGCAGCAATTCCTTCTCCCGCGCGAGCTTCATCAGTTGCAGCACGGCGCGCAGACGGGTGTCGCTCTCGCCGGTGTCCGGATCGAAGCGGGTGAGATCGAGCAAGGCGTGCCGGAACTTCGGGAGGAACGGAAGCAGCTCCGCGGAAAGGCCCTCGGGAAGTGCGAAAAGATCCTCGAAGTTGGTGGTGACACTCCAGCTTTCCGGACCCTGATGGAAGACGAAGGGCAGCACGGGAGGGAGTGGAAGACCGTGGGATTTCTGATGCTGGAGAAAAATTTCGATGACGTATCCGAGCAAGCGCAGCGGCATGGCCGGATCCGGTTTGCTCTGGTGCTCGAAAAGCAGATAGAGCAGTGTCTCGTGCTCCCCGATGCCGACGGAAAACAACAAGTCCGAATTCACCTGCTGGAGGCTTGTTTTTACGAACGAACCGGGGAGGACTGCCAGTGACGGCCAATCCACTTGTGCCGAAATTTCGGGTGGCAGGTGGCTTTTGAAAAATGCGGTGGCGTGCTCCGGCTGGGAAAACACCGCTTTGAAAAAGCCGTCGTTGGTGTGAGCGGCGGGCGCGATGTCTTCTCCTGGCGTTTCCACAGGCTGGAGATTGCATGGCCCGGCGCATCGGGGTAAACAACTTCCCGGGGAATGTACCCTGCTGTTCGGATAAATACTCCCCAATCTAGCACCACAAGCGGTAGATGAGAACAGCCAGGGAGAAAACCAAAACGCCGCCGATCAGAAAAAGGGAAATCTTGGGACTGAACATCACGGCGATCGCCGCAAGCATGATCAGAAGAATCGAGATATCGGAAAATCGACTTTTGATCATGCCGTCAGATCCCCCTCTTTTCGGAAAATTGCTTTTCTAAAGTTTCACATCCCAGCGCAGCAGTCTTCCCCACTGGTTCCATTCTGTCGTGACCACGTTTCCGTCTTTGTCGAAGGTGGCTCCGTGGGGGGAGGTGGTGATTCCTGTTTTCCAATCCTTCGGCTCGACTTTGTTGGTGTTGAACTGGGCCGGGTTGTCGTTTTCGCCGAGTCGTTTCAGGAGCTTGCCTTCCTTGTCGAAAACGCTGACTCCGCTGGCGAGTTGGGCGACGGCGATGTTGTCCCCGTGGAAATCCACGGTGCAGGGGCGGGCGACGCCGGTGACGTGGTCGCCGATGAGTTCGCCCTCGAGGGTGAGATGGACGAGGCGGTCGTTGCTGCGGTCGCAGACGAGGATGCGGACGGGATCGAAGCGGTAGTCGAAGGCGAATTTATGGGCGGTCTTGAATTTCCACGGCTCGCCTTTCCCGGCGGTGGATTTCTTGAATTTCCCGTCAGCTCCGAAGATCAGGATCTTGTCGGAGCCGTAGCCGTCGATCAGGTAGATGTCTCCGTCGGGTGCTTTGTCCGCATGGGTCAGGGCGAATTTTTTTCCCTCGGATTCCGGGATGGCGGAGAGCGGGATTTCCAGAAGGATCTCGCCGGTGGTGGAGAGTTTCAGGAAAGCGGTTTCAGGATCGCCGAGGCAGGCGGCGTAGATGACGTCTTTCCCATCCTCCTGCACGATGGTGAATCCGTGGTGGTTGCTGCGGGCGTTGGGCAGGTTGCGGATGTATTTTCCCTCCGCCGTGTAGATCTGCATGCCGTGCTTTTTCCCACCCATGACGGAAACGTAGAAAAGGCCGTCCGAATCGACATCGATCTCGCCGTGGGAGTCGCCAAGCGTCTCAAGACCCTCGGGAAGGGTGGGCCAGCCTTTCTGGAAATCGTATTCGTGGGCGGAAGCGAAAGTCGTTAGAGCCGCGAGGGCGAGGATGGAGGTTTTCTTTGTCATCGGACCGATTCAGGCAGGGATCGCAGAGCGTGGGAACTTTAAATTTCCCTCATAGGCAACTGTTCGCTTGAACAAAATGACGGAGCGGGTATTCTCACCCCATGGCTCCGCTGGCGATGGAAGAATTGAGAAAACAGATGCGGGAGAAATTTCCGCAGGCGCATTCTTTGGAGCGCGGATTGGAGCGCGGATTGGAGTCCGCAGCGGTGGAAGGAGGGACCTTGTTCGATGCCGGGATGTTCCCGGAGGGGGCGATCTCCGAGGTGGTGCCTGCGGGCAGGTTTTCCGGGATCGCCCTGATGGTGGCCGGTCTGCTGGAGAACGAGGGAGTGCCGGAGGCGGGCGGTTTCCGCATGGTGCTGGTGGACGGATCGGACGGGTTCGATCCCGGTTCGTTCTCCAGCGAGGCCTGCGAGAAACTGCTGTGGGTGCGCTGCACCTGCGCGATGGAGATGATCAAGGCCGCGGATCTGCTGGTGCACGACGGGAACATGCCCTTCGTCCTGCTCGATGCCATGGGCCTGGACCGGCGCGATCTCGGAAAGGTGCCCTCCTCCGCATGGTGGCGACTGAAACAGGTCGCGGAGCGCACCGGCTGCAAGCTGGTGGTGATGGCGGAAAAACCCGTAGTTCCCTGCGCAAGCCTGCGCCTGGCCGTCGGCGCGGGGCTGCGGCTGGAAGATTTCGACGCGGAGCGGGGGGAGTTGCTGGGGAGATTCGAGATGAGGCGAGAACGTTCGAAAGAAAGGAGGAGCGGTTAGAGGGAAGAAGTGCCGAGTGAGAAGTAAGAAGTGAGAAGTGCTCTGCAATGAACCTCTTTCTTCAATCTCAACCTCGGTCTTCTACTTCTCACTCGGCACTTCTCACTGAATCCATGTTCTGCTCATTCCACATCCCCGACTTCCCCGTAATGGCGGTCTTACGAGGGGCGACCGGAGATCGCCCCCACACTGGCGCTTGCGCGATTCTCGCGGGCGGGGGCGAGGGCATGGTCGGGAAAATGCGGGACAAGCTGCCTATCCTGGCGCTGAACCGCGAGGGCTGGTTGGCGGGGATCGCGCCGGGATGGCCGTTGGGGCGGGCGCTGGTGAGATGCCCGGATCTGAAAATCATAGAGCGGGATTTCGAGGCGGAAGGGAAGCTGCGGGAGGAGCTGTTTTTCCTGGCGGAAGGCATTTCCGCGGATGTGGAGATGACGGCGGAGGATGCGGTGGTGATGGATCTGGCGATGGTGCGTGGTGGCCTGAAGTCCGCGTTCCGATCTCTGCATCTGGAGGGGGTGGAGGTCTGTTGGGCGATGGCGGAGACTCCGGATCTGGCGCATCTGGCGGTGCGTTTCCCGGAGACCCAGGAGCGGGTGGTGACGGCGGAGGATCTACGGGGGCTTCCGGTTTCCGTGCTCGGCGCGCTGGGCGGAAAAGGCAGGACTTTGGAACTGCTGGAAATGTGGGGACTGGGCTGCCTGGGGGATTTCATGAAGCTGCCTCGCCAGGGGATCGCCGAGCGCCTGGGGCCGGAGGCCGGGCGCTGGCACGACGTGCTGCACGGGAAGGATTGTCGACTTCTGAAGCTCCACCGGGTGCCGGAATCCTTCGCGCAGGAAATGGATTTCGAGGAAGGCGTGGGAGTCTTGGATCAAGTGGTTTTCGCCCTGAAACGCATGCTCCACGTGCTGGCCGGGCGGCTTGCGGCGCGGCATCTGGCGGCGGGAGCGCTGGAGCTGCGGATGATAATGGAGCGCGGTGGGGAGGTGGTGCGTCGGCTGCGTTTCCCGGAGCCTCAGACGGGGGTGGAGGGGATGCTGGCTCCACTGCAGACGATGATGGATTCCGTGAAACTGGAGTCCGCCGTGATCCGGATGGGCCTGGACGCGGAGGCGACTTTCGCGATGGCGGGGCAGCGGGAATGGTTCGGCAAAAATCTGCCGCAGCCGGAGCGCTGGGCGGAGACGGTGGCGAAGCTGGAGGCGATGCTGGGGCCGGACCGGGTGGGCGTGCCGGTGCGGGAGGATACCTTCCGCGCGGATACGTTTTCGGTAAGGGCGATCGGGGAGAAAAGCGGACTGGCAACGGAGATACGCGCGGATTGCGCGGTGCCGCTGCGAAGGTTCCGCCCCGCCCGCGAGGTGGCGGTGGCGAGCGAGGCGGGCGGCCTGTTCCCGGTGCCGCTGGCGATTCTGACCGGCACGCACAAAGGAGAGATACTGAACCGGCGCGGACCGTTCCTTTCCTCCGGCGCATGGTGGGACCCCGTTCTCGCCTGGCAGCGGCTGGAGTGGGATGTGGAAGTGCGGGACGGGGTGGTGAGACTGGCTTTTCTAAAACCGCGGAAGTGGGAAGTGGGGGGGTGGTATGAGTGAGGAGTGCCGGGTGAGAAGTGAGAAGCGGGAGACCGGGGCTTTGGAAAGGAGTTTTGCGTGAACGGGCATGTGGAGTTCCGGGGGGTGAGCGGGTTTTCCTTTTTGGAGGGGGCTTGTGAGCCGGAGGCGCTTGTGCGGAAAGCGGCGGAACTGGGTTACGGGGCGATGGGGGTTTTGGACCGGGGGGGATTCTACGGGTCGGCGCGGGCGCATCATGCCGGCTTGGAGTGCGGGCTGCGGGTCATTGTCGGGGCTTTGCTGGACTGGGGGGGGCGACCGGAGATTGCCCCCACCGCTCCTGTTCTCGCTCCGGCGGTGCCGGTGGTTTGCTTGCGGCGGGAGGGTTACCGCGCGCTTTCCCGTCACCTGACCGACGGGCATCTGCACGGGGTGGCGGGGGAGGATTTTTCACTGGATGACGGGGGTCTGGCAGTGCTGACCGGGGGGCGGGACGGGCCGGTGGTTTCGGCGATCCTGCGCGGTGACAAACAAGCGGCTTTGCAGGCGGCGGAAGGCTTGGTGCGGTGTTTCGGGAAGCGGAACGTGTATGTGGAAATCTCCCGGCACGGGCTGCGGGACGACGGGAAGGTGGGGCGGCAGCTGCGGGATCTGGCCGGGCACCTGGGGCTGCCACTGTTAGCTGCGAACGCGCCACTCTACGCGGAGCGCGGCGGGCGGCGCTTGGCGGATGCGTTCGCGTGTTTGAGAAACCATGTGCCGCTGGATGGTGCGGGGCGCTTGCTGGCGGCCAACGGGGAACGGTATCTGAAATCCCCTCGGGAAATGGCCGTGCTTTTCAAGGATCTGCCGGAGGCGGTGACGAACACGCTGCGGCTGGAGGGGCGGGTGGAGTTCACGCTGGAGAATCTGGGCTACCGTTTTCCGGATTTTCCGGACGGGCGGGGAAATCCGCTCTCACTGGCGGAGCAGGCGACCTTGCTACGGCGTTTCTCGTACGCGGGCGCGGCGCGGAGATACGGGATCCCTAGTAGGAAAGTGAAGGATCAGCTCGAGCACGAGCTGGCGATGATCCGGCGGCTGGGCTTCCAGGGGTATTTCCTGATCGTGAACGATCTGGTGGAGTTCGCGCGGGGGCGGGGGATTCTCTGCCAGGGCCGGGGCAGCGGGGCGAACTCCGTGGTCTGCTACGCGCTGGGGATCACTGCGGTGGATCCGGTCGGCGGCGGGCTGCTGTTCGAGCGCTTTCTCTCGGAAAACCGCAAGAGCTGGCCGGATATCGATATCGATTTCCCCTCGGGCGATAGGCGGGAGGAAGTGATCCAGCACGTCTTCCGCAAATACGGGGAGCGCGGCGCGGCGATGACGGCGAACGTGATCACCTACCGGGGGAAATCCGCGTTCCGGGAAATGAGCAAGGTGCTGGGTTTCCCGGTGAGTGTGGCGGACCGCTTCTCGGAAAGGATTCGCGGCTGGCGCGGGGAGCAGGGGGATGGCGAGACGCAGGAGGAGCTTTTCGTGAGGATGATGGAGGGCATCGTGCCTGTGGGGCATCCGCGGTTCGCGGCTCTGTCACATCTCTATCATGCGGTCAAAGGCATGCCGCGGCATCTGGGGCAGCACTCGGGCGGGATGATCGTCTGCGATCACGGGCTGGATGCGGTGGTGCCGCTGGAGCGGGCGACGATGCCGGGTCGCACCGTGGTGCAGTGGGACAAGGACGACTGCGAGGACATGGGGATCGTGAAAATCGACCTGCTGGGGCTGGGTATGCTGGCGGCCATGGAGCACGCGCTGGAGATCCGCTCGCGACGCGGCGAACCGGTGGATCTGGCGAAAATCCCCATGGATGATCCCGCGGTGTTCGAGATGATGGGGCGGGCGGATACGATAGGGACTTTCCAGGTGGAGAGCCGCGCCCAGATGGCGACCCTGCCCATCATGAAGCCGAAAATTTTCTACGATGTCGCGGTGCAGGTGGCGATCATCCGGCCGGGTCCCATCGTCGGGGACCTGGTGCATCCGTATCTGAATCGGAGGAACGGGCGGGAGAAGATCGATTACATCCATCCGTGTTTCGAGGAAATTTTGAAAAGGACTCTGGGGGTGCCGCTGTTTCAGGAGCAGGTCCTGCGGATGGCGATGGCGATCGCGGATTTCACCGGGGCGGAGGCGGATGAACTGCGCCGCGCGATGGCTTTCAAACGTAGCGACGAGCGCATGGAGAACACGGTGCGGAAGCTTCACGAGCGGATGACGGTCAAAGGGATTTCCCGGGAAATCCAGGACAAGGTGGTGGGCTCGATCGGGTCATTCGCCCAATACGGGTTTCCGGAAAGCCATGCGATTTCCTTCGGGCTGATCGCGTATGCGAGTTGCTGGTTGAAGACGCATTTTCCGGCGGAATTTTACACGGGGCTGTTGAACCACCAGCCGATGGGCTTCTACTCGGTGAACACGCTGATCCAGGACGCGCGGCGGCACGGGATCCGGGTGCTGCCGGTGGATGTTCTGGAAAGCGTGGTGGAGACGGTGGTGGTGGATGACCATACGTTGCGGATGGGGCTGAACCGGTTGAAGGGTGTTTCCCGGGAGATTTTGGAGAAAATAGTCGGGAGGCAGGATTCCTCCCGAACGGCCTGTGGCAAGATGCCACAGCCACTTTCGCTATCGGATTTCCTTTCGGAAATCGGTGCTAGCGCGAAGGAGCGGCGGGTGCTGGCGCAGGCGGGGGCGTTGAACGGGTTGGAGGACGCGGGCCACCGGCGGGAGGCGATGTGGCAGGTGGAGCTACCGCTTTTCGATGATCTGCTCAACGTGGAAAGGACGGGTGGTTTCCTGCCGATGATGAACCCCGGGGAGCGGCTGGCGGCGGATTTCGCCACCCAAGGGGCCAGTGTCGGGCCGCATCCGATGAAGCTCTGGCGCGAGAAACACGGCACGAAACGCATCCTGCGCGCCGCGGATCTCCACAAGCTCCCGCACGGGGTGGCGATCAATGTGGCGGGCATGGTGATCTGCCGCCAGCGCCCGGGGACGGCGAAGGGACATTGCTTCATCTCGCTGGAGGACGAGACGGGGATCGCGAATCTTTTCGTGCCGGTGAAAACCTACAAGGTCTTCAAGCAGGTGATCACCTGCGAGCCGTTCTTACGTGCGGAAGGTCGTTTGCAACGCACGGAGGGCGACCAGCCGACGGTTTACGTGACCCATATCGGGCCGTTATCGGGCGCGGGAAAAGAGCACGCTGCGGAATCGCATGATTTCCACTGAGGAAAGGAAAAGGGGACCACACGCGCCTCGCGTGTCCCGGAGTGCGCCTCGCGCTCCGGTGGGGTGGAATTTCCAACCGCTCACGATTCCAACAAACGATTTCTCCGACCTGATCTCACTTTCGCGTAGTGTGCGGACTTCAGATGATTTCAGCACCACAGGTTGTTCCGGCATAGGACCCGGTGTGGCGCCCGGCCCTACACGCGAGGCGCGTGTGGTCCCCGCGGCTCAAGCGCACCTCGGACAAGTCCCGAAAAATTCCAGCTCGTGGTAGAGTCCCTGATAACCGGTTTTTTCGCGGATCTCGTCCTCAAGTTCGTGAACGGGGCAAGGGGCTTTGACGGATTCGATTTTCCCGCAGCCGGTGCAGATCAGGTAGTCGCTGTGTTTTCCAGGCTGGAGCAGGGTGAAATAGGCGGCGCGTTCGTGCAGGCCGAGGCGGCGGAGGATGCCGTGCTCGGTGAGGCGCTGGAGCAGGCGGTAGACCGTGGCCTTGTCACATTGATCGGCGAGTCGCTCGGAAGTGGCCAGCTCCGCGAGTGTCATGGGGCCGTCCTTTTCGATGAGCGTGGCGAGCAGTTCCTCCAGCGCTTTGGTGCGGCGGAGACCGAGTTCGCGGCATCGTGCGACGGTTTGTTTGAGGAGATCGGATGACATTTTCTTAGAAAAGCTTCGCCTGGGGATCCTCAGGTTTCAAGGGCGGGGGTGGCGCACCTATTTTCACGTAAGCCGCCGGCATGGCGACACGTCCGCGCGGAGTCCGCTGCACGAAGCCCTGCATGATGAGAAACGGCTCGTGCACTTCCTCCAGCGTGGCGGCGTCCTCCCCGCAGGCGACGGCGAGCGAGTTCAGCCCGACGGGGCCGCCGCCGAATTTATAGATCATCGCCTCGAGCAGGCGCTTGTCCATTTCATCGAGTCCGTCGGAATCGATCTCGATCATGGCGAGCGCGGCGGCGGCGTTTTCCTGGTCGATGATTCCCTTCCCCCGGACCTGGGCGAAATCCCGGACCCATCGCAGCAAGGCGTTCGCCACCCGCGGGGTGCCACGGGAGCGGGCGGCGATTTCGAGGGCGCCGTCCCGGTGGATTTCCACTTCCAGCAGGCCGGCGGAACGCTCGATGATATCGGCGAGTTGCTCCCTAGTATAATAGTCGAGCCGGTTGATGAGGCCGAAACGCGAGCGCAGCGGAGCCGTGAGCATCCCGGAGCGGGTCGTCGCGCCGACGAGGGTGAAGCGCGGCAGATTGATCTGGATGGATCGTGCCGAAGGACCGGAATCGATGATGATATCCAGGCGGTAGTCCTCCATGGCCGGGTAAAGATACTCCTCGATGGCGGGGTGGAGGCGGTGGATCTCGTCGATGAAAAGGATGTCGCCTTTCTGGATGTTCGTGAGGATGCCGGCGAGATCGCCCGCTTTCTCGATCTGCGGCCCGGATGTCGTGTGCATCTGGGTCCCGGCGGCGCTGGCGATGAGGTTCGCCAAAGTCGTTTTTCCCAGACCGGGAGGCCCGGAGAGCAGGACATGGTCGAGCACGTCGCCACGTTGCTTCGCCGCCTCCAGCATGAGCAGGACGCGCTCCTTGACCTTTTCCTGTCCGATGAACTCGGAAAAAGCGGGTGGTCGCAGCGAGACATCGAAGGGTGTCGCCGGGGCTTCCGTGGTCTGTTGGTAGAAATTTTCGGACATTTTCCGCGTGCGGACGACTTCATCCCAAGGCGCCGCCGAGGAAAAGCCTGGAATTTACCTTCATGAAAATGATAAGTCGCACCCGATCCCCCCGTTTCACTACAACCTCATGAGCGCCAACCTGGAAATCCAAAAGAAACTCGAAGACGTCCTGAAACGTATCCGTAAGGTGCAGATCGTCCGGGGCGTACTCGTCACGGCGACGATTTTCCTCGCCGGTCTGCTGCTCATCATGGCGGCGGATTACTTTTTCGCTCCGTTGCCGGGGATTGCCCGCTGGGCCATGTTTTTCCTATGGATCGCCGTCACGATCTATGCTGCGAAGGCGGGATTCGCCCCGTATTTCAAGAAAATCACCACGGTGCAGATCGCGCGCTGGATCGAGGTCAGGCATCCGGAAATCCAGGAGCGGATGAGCACCGTGCTGGAGTTGGAGGGAACCACTACGAACGATTCCAGCGATCTGATCGCCGCCCTCGGCCTCGCGGCGCACAAGGATATCGAGACAGTGAATCCGGATGTGGAGATCAAATCCGCCCAGACCAAGAAAAAGTGGGCGCGCCCCGCGATGGCGATGGCCGCCGTGCTGGCGATTGTCCTTATCGTGTGGCCTAGCCAGTCGGGCCGCCTGTTCGTCCGTGCTCTCGCCCCGTTTTCCGATCTTGGAAATGCCGGGGCCGCCGCTTTCGAGATAAAACCGGGCAATCTGGAAGTCCTCGAAGGTGATCCCGTAAAAATCGATATCAGTTATGAAGGTGGGGCGAAGGAGATCGATCTCTGGATCGAGCACGAAGGCAAAGACCCGTTTTCCCAATCCCTCACGCGGGCAGGCAAAGGTTTCCGCTACAATCTTGATCCAGCCGTCCGCTCCTTCCGCTACTACGCCCAGTCCGGGCGCGCGCAAAGCGATGCCTTCGATGTGAAAGTCTGGCCCATGCCTGAAATGCTCGATCCGAGGCTCACTCTCGAATACCGTGAATACACCGGCCTGTCCCAGCGTACGGTTGCTCTCGGAAATGGCATTGAGGCCGTGGAGGGAACCATGGTCACCCTCCTGAGTCCCACCAACAGCGCCCTCAAATCCGCATGGCTCGAAGTCGATGGGAAACGCCTTTCCGATGCGAAACTGGAAACTTCCGCCACCGGTGGTCGCATCGCATTCTCCTGGCGCCTTGCGAGGGAAAACGCGGGTCTCGCGGTCATTACCGCGAAACATCCGCTGGGCCGTGAGCCGAGCTTGCCCGGTTCCCCGTCGAAGTGCTGCCGGATATCGATCCCCAGGTTCTCCTCACCAGCCCGAGTCCCGAGGAAATCAAAGTCCGCTACGATGAGCGTGTTCCACTGCGTTACCAAGTGGCCGAGGATTTCTCTCTCTCGGAAATCGGTGTGGAGATCGATGCCGGTGGCGACAGGAAAACCACTCTTTCACAGGATCTCCCACTCCGGCGCGGAGGCAGTGCGAAACCTCCGATATTCGATGGCACGGCCGCTCTCGCCATCGGGAAAGTACGCGAGCTTTTCCCCGGTGTGAACGAGGTCCGCGTGAGGGTCACCGCCACCGACAACCGCCCGTCCGATCTTTCCGATGGTCCCGGCAAAGGCAGTTCCCGCTGGTTGATACTGAAGCTCGACCAAGGTGCCGAGTCGCTCGCCCGCCAGGAACTCCGTGAAGAGCACGAGGGTGCGCGTGAGAAAATCAAGGAAGCCATCCGCGAGGTGCGCGAGGCGAAGGATCAGCTCGCGTCCCTCGAAGGTGAGATTCGCAAGGACACCCCGATGGAGAAATGGGCTGCGGAGAAATTTGAAAAAGCCAACGAGAAGCTTGCTGCCGCGAAGGAAAAAACCGAGGAACTGGCCCGCCAGATGGATGAGTCCATCCACGCGGCCAAGGCGGAGAAGATCGAAAAGGCGTCCGAAAAACTTGAGGAGGCGCTAGCGAAATCCGAGGCGGCTCCCTTACAGGATGATGCGGATACTCGTCAGAAAGCTCTTCAGGAATCGAAAGCTGCCAGTGAGGAAGCATTGAAAAATCTCGAAGCCGTCCGCGACGAGATCAACAAGGACCAGCAGCGGGTCGAGGATCTTGCCCGCTTTCAGGAGCTCGCCCAGAAGCAGGAGGAACTCGCCCGCCAGGCGGAGGAAAACCTGAATATCCCGATGACTGAAGAGCAGCTCGCGGAGTGGCAGAAGCAGCAGGAGGAAATGGAACGACAGCTTGCCGAGCAGTTGAAAAACCGTCCCGAAGCGCTCGCCGAGGCACTCGCTGAACAGGCGAAAGTCGCCGAGGCGATGTCTCAGGATGCGCAGCAGCTTGCGGAAAATCAGGCGGAGCTCGAGCAGCAGGCCGCCCAGCAAGCCCAACCGGAAATGGACCAGGCCGCGCAGGACGCGCTGGCGGAGGCGTTGAAACAAGCTCTCACCGAGGAGCAGAAGTCCATCGCCAACGATGCTCAGGCACAGCTTGATCAAGCATTGCAGGATCAGTCCGAGACTCGCCGATACTCTTCCGGAAGCCACCTCTGCCGCCAATGACGCACTGGCCCAGCTTGAGCAGAACGAACCGGCGGCTGCGGCGGAATCCGCGCAAAATGCCGCGGATGCCATGGAGGAAGCCGCCGTGATGCCGAACACGCCTGCTGCCGCAGTGCAAGCTGCCAAGGAAGCTGCCGCCGCACAGAACGAAGCAGCCGCTGCTGCCGAAGCTGCCGCGAAAGCGGAACAAGCGGCTGCCGAAAGCGGCCAGCCGGAAGCAGCCCAAGCTGCGGCGGAAGCGGCGGAGAACGCCGAACAAGCAGCCACTGATGCCGCCGCCGCCTCCGAGAAAGCGGAAGCCGCCGCCGCGCAGGCGGGTGAACCTACCGCCGCGCAAGCAGCCGCAGAAGCAGCCGATTCCGCGGAAACCGCCGCCGCCGAAGCTGCACAGGCAGCGGAAGCCGCCGAGCAAGCCGCCAACGGGGAACCTGCGGCTGCAAAGGCCGCCTCCGAAAATGCGGCCGCGAAGGAAACCGCCGCCGCCCAAGCCGCGAAAGCCGCCGCCGAGGCAGCCACCGCGAGCGCGGAAGCCACTGCCGCCCAGGCAGCGGAAATGGCAGCCAGCGGAGAAACTCCCGCCAACCAAGCACCCGCACCCACCCCCGCCGAGGCAGCGCAATCCGAAGCACTCTCGGAGCTTTCCGATCGACAGGAACAAGTAGCCGAAGCCCTCGGTGCACTTGCGGAGGGCGACATGCAGGCAGCGCTCGAAGCCGTTCAAGCAATGCAAGCGGAGGCCGTGGGAGAACTAGCCGAAAGCCTCGACGGCATGCCTCAGATCGACCCTTCGGGAGCGATGCAGCAGGCCGCCCAGTCCGCCGAGCAAGGAGCGCAATCCGCGGAATCCGCCGCCCAACAGGCGGCGCAAGGCCAGCAAGCCGCCGCCGCTCCCCAGCACGCGCAGGCCAGCCAGCAACTCGGACAGACTTCCGAGAAACTCGCGCAGGCGGCGCAGAGTCTGGCGCAGGCCGCCGAAGCCGCCGCCGCTCAGGCAGCCAACGCCCAACAGGCTCCCGTTTCACCAAGCGATCTCGCTGCAGCCGCTCAAGCTGCGGCGGAAGCAGCCGCCGCCCAGCAATCCGCGCAGGCTGCCCAAGCAGCCCAGCAGGCGGCGCGAAGCATGGCCCAGGCCGCCCAAGCCGCGCGTTCTCAGATGAGCGGAAAACCTGCGCCTCCCGGACCTCCGGGTATGCCGGGCATGCCCATGCCGGGCGATCAACCTTCCGAAGACCCGAACCGCCCCGCGCAGCCAGATCCCGGAGTTCCACCGGAGCTTGCCAAACTCGGTATCTCTGCGAGTGATTGGGAGAAAATCCAGGCCACCCTCGGCTCCGATGTCGGTGGCGCGGGAATCGAAGGCGTGCCTTCCGAGTATCGCGGTCTGGTGAAAGGTTACTTCCAATCCATGTCCACGAAATGAGATTTCCAATACTCCGCCACCTTTCCCTCAGTCTCCTTCTCGTCGCGCCGCTCGGTGCGGTTGAGGAACTCGATCCCATTTTCGCCGAGTGGAAATCACGGGTCGACCCCGCCATCGAGTCCGCGCTCGATTACCTTGAGCGCACGCAGAACCAGGACGGCTGGTTCCCCGCGAATTTCGGTGACTCCACCGGGATCCCGGCGCTGGTCGGTATGGCGTTTCTTTCGAAAGGTCACCTACCCACGGGCGAGCGCTACGGAGCCACGATCAACCGCTGCATCGACTTCGTGGTGGACAACCAGAAGGACTCCGGAGTGCTGGAGAAAGGCCATGCCGGCAGCGGTCCCATGTATGCCCACAATATTTCCGTGTTGTTCCTTTCCGAGGTCAGCGGCCAGGTGGATCCCTCCCGGCAGGAAAAAATCGACAGAGTCCTGCCCAAGGCACTCAAGCTCATTCTAGAAGCCCAGGCGGTGAAAAAAGACGACCGGAATACCGGTGGTTGGCGTTACCATCCCGGCTCCAAGGACAGCGATACCTCATGCTCCGGCTGGGCGCTGATGGCCCTGCGCTCCGCGAAATTGAATGGAGCAGCCGTGCCTGACGAGTCGATCCAAGCCGCCGTAGACTATCTCAAACGCCACCAGAACAAGGAAAAGGGCAGCTTCGGGTATACCGATACCACCCGCAACGCCGAGACCCTCACCGGAATGGGTCTGCTCTGCCTGGAGCTTTCCGGGCTCCACAACTCGCCGGAATCCACGAAAGCCGCGGACTTCGTGATGAACACCTTCCGCACCCTGCCGGGCCGTCAGCACGAGTATTACGGGAACTACTACAACGCCCAGGGCATGTTCCAGCTCGGTGGCAGATATTGGTCGGAGTATGCGAACTGGATGTATGAGACCTACCTCGCGAAACAATCCTCGGACGGATCCTGGAACTCACGCGATGCCGGCAGCGTCTACGGCACCGCCATCATGACTCTCGCCTTCACCGTTCCCTACCGCCAGCTCCCCATCTACCAGCGGGATGAGACGGTGGATGAGGATTTCTAGCGTGAACATGGGACGGGGACTTTTGTCCGCGGCCCTCTCTACGCTCCGGACGAATGTGAGCTTTTCCGAACCTGCAATTCTCACCTTGGCACCACGCCGGGGCCGAACTCTGGACTCATTCCATCAAACGAAAGGGTACGGCAAAAAAGCCTACCTCTAAAGGAGTAGAAGAAGCCGGTGGACAGAATCCGGGTGTTGCGGACAGGCTGCGTGTGGCAAATCGGCCTTGTGCCTCTGCTATATCAAATCCCGACCCCCAAAAAAATGAATTTACGCACTGCAAGAATCCTCCATCCCGCTGTGGCCCTCGCCGCCGGGATTTCCCTCGCCGGTCCCGCTTCCGCGGCACTCATCGCCCAATACACGTTCAGCGAGACTTCCGGCACCAGCACCGCCGACTCATCCGGAAACGGATTCGCCGGGACGCTCAGGCAAACGGCTGCCGGACTTCCCAACGAATACCCGGCCGCCCCGACCACTGCTTCCGCCACGCTCAACGCGACCGGTCGCGCAGGATCGGGACTGCAGATCACCAGTCTCGATGGAATCGTCACCACCGGGATCAACGCCTCCACCGCATCCACGCTTTACGGCGGAAGCAGCCGGACCATCGCAGCCTGGATCAACGCCAACGCCGAGACCGGTTCCTTCAACCAGTATGTCATCGCGGAATATGGAAACGATGCGAACGGAGAGCGCTTCACGCTCCGGCTGGATGCGGCATCCGGTGTATTCCGCATCGAGGTCGCCGGAGGGGCGACTGTGGACAACAGAGCCATGGCCACCGATCTGCGTGACGGGAACTGGCACCACGTCGCGGTCGTTTTCGACAACACCATCGGCACCACGATCGGGGACGTTCAGCTCTACGTGGATGGTAGCATCGTTACCAATTCGGCGAACACACGGGCTATCAACACGATCGAGAACAGCAACGCGAACGACTTCACCGGCCTTACCATCGGCAACAGCTTCTGGTCGCCCAACCGCGGCTTCAACGGCCTGATCGATGAAATCAACATCTTCGACGACGCTCAGAGCGCCAGCCAGATCGCCGCTCTCGCGGCAATCCCCGAGCCGACCTCCGGTTTGCTTGGCATCGCCGGGGCATTGCTGCTCCTCCGCCGCCGCCGTTGAGCCGGGGGAATGCGGCGGACGGACGAAAGCCCGCGTTCCGATACCTCTCGCCGGTATGCTGTCACTGGCACCGCGAACCCTCCGCCCGGATGCCATACAAGGGGCTGCGGATGGCATCCGCGCGGCTCGCGCAGATCGCCCGCGAAATTTCCGGCGGCTTCGGTGGAATGACCCGTGCTGTCCAGGCTACTGAACGCCACCACCGGGGCGCGTGGATTGGATATTTCGTAGGAAGTGAAGCCGCTGCTCCCCCTCTCACCTCCGCCACCGTCGCGGGAGAAAGGGACGAAGAGGTAGCGATCATGCATGGTCACGAAACCTTGGCCGAAAGAAGATTTGTTCGCGGTCCGTAACCCGGAGAGCACCTCGAATCGTTTCGGGGTTTCGGGAAACGGGACGAGGGTGTGTATGCGTTTCCAAGAATAGCAGAAGAGAGACATGCCGTGGGCAAGGAGCGGCGCGCCCTATGGCCGCCGGGTAAGAATGGAGCGAAATGGCTGGGGATGGGTGCTCGGGTTATCGGGCGGCCATAGGGCACGCCCCTCCTTGTGTTCGCTAGTGGTGCAGTACCGTCCAGCGATAGCTTGTCACCGGCACCGCGAACCATCCGTTGCCGCTGGTCCGTCCGTTTTCGATGATGACTTTCCCTGCTCCGGGATCCGCTTGAATCCAATCGTCGTTCCCCAGATACGCGAGAATATGCCGCCTGTCTTCCGTGACGACCAGGTCGCCGGGGAGGAGTTTTCCGTAATTCATTCTAGCGATGGTGCCGCTCATCCCCGTGGGGACGGTGAAGTCCCGGTAGCCTTCCGCCAGCGCCTTCGCACTCGCATCGTTCCACCAGTGATCGAGAGATGCCCGCATCGCCCCGCCGTCCATCTTGCGGATGCCGTAGACGAAAAGTGAATCGCGCATCGCCTTGCGCGGCAGGCCGGAGCAGTCGATCCCGCGCCCGTTTTCCCCACCCCAGTGGTAGGGGGTGTTTTCGTAGGAAACCATGCGTTTCACATAGTCGGTGCGAACTTCCTGCCGGGCGATGGCTTTTCCGGGTAGGAAAAACGGGATGGCTGCGAGGAGGGGGAGGGGAAGCAGGCAGAAACGGATCGCTCTGTGTTTCCAGAAAAGCAGCAATGGCCCCAGCCAGATTCCTGCGATGGCACCGAGGATGACCAGGCGGTGGAGCCTGGTCGTCACAGGATCGAGATTCAGCACGATCAGTGCGACGACGGAGGCGATGGTCAGGATCGTGATCAGGCGGCGGATCATGATTCCGGGTGGTTGCGCATGAAATCCGCGACTTGTGAGAAGAACGGATCGAGGAAGGTCCGGGCGAAGGCTTGGACATGGGTTTCGTCCATGGCTTCCCCCATGAGTTTCAGCCAGCGGTCGCGCTCGGCGATACCGATTCGGAACGGTGCGTGGCGCATGCGCAGGCGGGGATGCCCCCGCTGTTCAATGTAAGCGTTTCAGCCCCGAACCGGAAGAGCAAGAATTCGGCGAGCCGCTCTTCCGAGCCTTCCAAATCGTCACCGGGATACATGGGGCCGATGAGATCATCTATGGCAACGCGCCGGTAGAAGGCGGCGACCATGGCACGTATGCCGGATTCGCCGCAGGCTTTCATCACGTCCTGTTCGGTGGCGGTCATCATGGGTTGTTGGGAAAAACGATCACATTCCTGCTTCCGCGAGCCGCTCGGCCATTTCGTGTTTCATTAGCTGATCAGTCAGCTCGCCGAGATCGCCGCCCATGATCGCATCCAGATTGTGCGAGGTGAATCCGATACGGTGGTCGGTGCAGCGGCTCTGCGGGAAATTGTAGGTGCGGATCTTCTCGGATCTGTCACCCGAGCCGATGAGGGCGCGGCGGTTCTCAGAATAAGCGGATTGCTGCTCCTGAAGCTTTTTCTCGTAGAGGCGTGAACGCATGATCTGAAGGGCCATCTCCTTGTTTTTCGTCTGGGAGCGACCGTGCTCGCAGCGCACGTAGAGGCCGGTGGGAAGGTGGAAGATCTGCACCGCGGAATCCGTCGTATTGACGTGCTGACCACCCGCACCGCCCGAGCGGCAGACCTCGATCCGGAGATCGTTCGGATTCATATCCACATCGATGTCTTCCGCCTCCGGCAGCACTGCGACGGTGATCGTGGACGTATGGATGCGACCTTGCGTTTCAGTGGCCGGGACCCGCTGCACCCGGTGCACACCGGATTCGTATTTCAGATGGCGGAAAACCTCGTCACCGGTCACTTTCAGAATCACTTCCTTGAAACCGCCGACCTCCGAGGGCGAGCTTTCCAAGTGCTCCGTCTTCCAACCCTTCGTATCCGCATAGCGCTGGAAAACCCGCAGAATTTCCCCGGCGAAGAGCGAGGCCTCGTCCCCGCCGGCACCCGCGCGGATCTCGACAAGCGCGTCCCGGTCCTCGTTCGGATCGGCCGGGAGCAGGGCGTACTGCATGTCCTCGCGAAGTTTCACCAGAGACTTCTCCAGTTCAGGGATTTCCTCCGCCGCCATCTCGGCCATGTCCTTGTCCTCGGATCTGGAAAGCTCCTGATTCTCGGTGAGCTGCGTTTCGGTCGATTGAAGGTTGTCCCAGAGTTCCAGGGTCTGCTGGAGCTTGCGATGCTCGCGCAGGATATCCGTCGCCCGCTTCGGGTCGTCGAAAAGGTTCGGGTTCGCTACCGCCTCTTCGAGTTCACGGAAGCGTTCCTGGCGTTTGGAGATGAGTTGCGTGTAGTCCACTTTTTGAAATTCTGAATTCCGGGCGTGAAATCCGGAACGGAATTCAGCGGGCGGACTTCTTAGCGTGGATATGCAGGACTGTCCAATCTTCGCAGCAAGGAGAGGCCGCATTCCACAGCCCGGCGACCTCAGGGTGGCGGAGTCTCGGTCGTCCTGAGGTTGGACGGATGGAATTCCGGGGTGTAGCATCCGGAAATTGAATTTTCTAGGTCATATCGTCCTCGCCCGAGATTCCGCGGAGTCACGAATCGGGAATTTCCTGGGAGATTTCGTGAAAGGCCTGCCATCGGCGTTCCCTGCGGTATACGGGCCCGAGCTCTTGGACGGAATCCTGATGCACCGGGCGGTCGATGTTTTCACAGACAGGCATCCGGCCTTTCTGAAGGCGAGGGCTTTGCTCGCGCCGGAGCGGAGGCGTTTCGCGGGGATCGTGGTGGACATCTTTTTCGACCATTTCCTCAGCCTGCGGTGGGAGAGATGGATGGTGGGCAGCAAAAGGGAATTCATAGACCGATTCTATACCGAACTGCTGGCCTTCCGGTTGCCGGAAATCACAACGGAATTCCCACAAGTCACCGCCCGCATGATCGAGCAGGATTGGCTGGGAACCTATGCGACTCTGGATGGCATGGATCTCACCCTGCGCCGGGTTGCCGCAAGATCCCCGAGGCTGGCCGTCATGATCGATTCCATGGAGGATCTGTTGGGAAATTTCCCGGAGTTCGAGGAGTGCTTCGAGGAATTTTTCCCGGATGTCAGGGGGTTCGCGAGGGATTGGCAGGCTACGTACGAATTGCACTGATCAGGCTTGGCAGGCTCGAAGCCAGGGGATGTGATGTGGCCGATGCTGCGAACCATCCATTTCCAAGGCTATCGCTCGCTACGGGATTTTCGCCTGAAGCTCGGTAGGATCACCTTGGTCACAGGGGAAAACGGGGTGGGAAAATCGAATGTTTATCGCGCCCTCGGACTGATGCGGAAAATGGCGGAAGGTCGTTTCGCGGCTGCCGTCGCGGACGAAGGTGGACTTCCGAGCCTTCTCTGGGCCGGCGAACTCAAGAAAAACGAGAAGCGCCGCATGCGCTGGGAGATCGCGCACGACGATTTTCACATGGAGATGGAGTGCGGCATGATCCCGGCGACTCCCGGTGATCCCTCCCTTTTCAAAACAGATCCCGATATCAAACTGGAGGTGCTGAAACATGGCGGTCGGGTCATGGCGAAACGCAAAGGCCCGGCCATCGAGCTACGCGGAGCCGATGGTAGAATGTCCGCCCTCCCGCTCCCCGTCCACGCCACGGAATCCATGCTCAGCGAGGTGCGGGACGGCACCCATTTCCCTGCCGTCATGGCAGCCCGCGAGACCCTGCTCTCATGGCGCTTCTACCACCACTTCGCCACCGATGCCCGCTCGCCCCTACGCCAGACCTCGGTAGGTTTCTGGTCCCCCGTCCTCGATGGCGATGGAGGAAATCTTGCTGCGAATCTTCAGACCCTGCGTGAGTGTGAGAGGGCGGGCGAACTGGATGAACTTTTTGAAAGCGCTTTCCCGGACTGCCAGTGGTCCGCCGTGGATGAGATGGGGAAATTCCAGCTCCGCCTGCTCCGCCCCGGCCTGACACGCTGGCTCGCCGCCTCGGAACTTTCCGATGGCACTCTGCGTTTCTTCTGCCTCTGCGCCGCGCTGATGACCACCAAGCCCCCGCCGCTCCTCATCCTCAACGAACCCGAAGCCAGCCTCCACTCGGATCTCATCGACCCATTGGCGGAGCTGATCGCCAAAGCCTCCCGGGACAGCCAGATCATCATCGTCTCCCATTCGAAATCCCTCGTCGAAGCCATTTCCCGGCAGTGCGAGGCGAAGGTCGTGGATCTCGTCAGCTACGAAGGCATGACCGAAGACAGGGAGAGCCGCCAGGGAGGGACGAATCGGGTGTGGAATTTCGAAGATTGAGATGCCGCCGGAGGGGCGAATTGTTTTCGCCCCTCCTGTCATCGGGCGGATGATGGGATCGCTGCACTGCAAGATATCGTTAGCTCAGGTCTGAGGCTTGGGAAGTAGTTGGCTGGACTTGTGTGACCATAGTCGCAAGGAGCGGCGTGCCCTATGGCCGCCGGATAAGAATTGGGAAAATGTCTGGGGATGGTTGCTTGGGTTGTCGGGCGGCCATAGGGCACGCCCCTCCTGGGGCTACGCCTGATTCAGGGCGATTTGGAGGAACGGTGCGGTCCGGGAGGTCTTGGATTTCGCTACCTTTTCCGGGGTGCCTTGGGCGACGATTTTGCCGCCGTTTTCCCCGGCTTCGGGGCCGATGTCGAGGATCCAGTCGGCCTCGGCGGCTACGGCCATGTGGTGCTCGATGACGACGACGGTGTGGCCTTCGTCGGCTAGGCGGTGGAGGATGTCGATGAGGCGTTTCACGTCTTCCAGATGAAGGCCGACGGTGGGTTCCTCGATGAGGTAGAGGTTCCTGGCTTTGAGCTGGGCGTTGTTGAGGGTGGCTTTCATGCCGCGGCCTTTGATGAGTTCGGAGACGAGTTTGATGCGTTGCGCCTCGCCGCCGGAGAGGGTGGGGGAGGCCTGGCCGAGCTGGAGGTAGCCGAGGCCGGTATCCGCCATGAGCTTCAGCGGGTGGGAGATTCTTGGCTGCGACTCGAAGAAGGCGGAGGCTTCGTCGATCGTCATCGCCAGGACCTGGCCGATGTTTTTCTCCCGGAAATTCACTTCCAGAGTGGCCGGATTGTAGCGCATGCCGTTGCACTCCTCGCAGTGGATCCAAGTGGAGGGCAGGAAATCCATTTCCAGCTTCACCCGTCCGTTGCCTTTGCATTCGGGGCAGCGGCCTCCCTCGGTATTGAAGGAGAAACGTGAGGCGTCGAAGCCGCGCATGCGTGCTTCGGGAAGCTGGGCGAAGAGGGCGCGGATGTGGTCGAAGACTTTCACATAGGTCGCGGGGCAAGAGCGGGAGGTTTTCCCGATGGGCGACTGATCGACCTCGTAAACGGATTTGATGTTCTTGCCTCCGCTGGTGGATTTGTAGCGTTTGACTCCGGTGACTTTCTGTTTGCCTCCGACCATCGCCGCAGGTGCGATAGCCTGATGCAAGATGGTGGATTTCCCTGAGCCGGAAATGCCTGTGAGGACGGTGAGGCGGGCGAGGGGGATGGAGACGTCGATGTCCTTGAGGTTGTTGGCGTGGCAGCCGTTAACTTTCAGATGCGGGTGGGCTTTGCCGATCTTGCGGCGCTCTCCGCGCATCGGGTGGTGAATCGGGTTGGCGAGGGCGCGGTAGGTGGGAGAAGTGGCTAGTGCCGAGTGAGAAGTGAGAAGTGAAGACTCCCTACTCTGCTTTCTTCCACTTTTCACTTGGCACTTCTCACTTGGCACTCGGTGCGAGAGCACTTGCGGTGGTAGTCCCTGGTAGACGATCTCGCCACCCAGACGTCCCGCACCTGGCCCTAGGTCGATAAGGTGATCGGCAGCCGCGATCGTGTCTTCGTCGTGCTCGACGATGATGAGGGAGTTGCCTTGGTCTCGGAGGGCGGTGAGGGTTTTCAGGAGAGCTGCGTTGTCGCGGGGATGGAGGCCGATGGTGGGTTCGTCCAGGACGTAGAGCACTCCGCGGAGGTTGGAGCCGAGTTGGGCGGCGAGGCGGATTCGCTGGGATTCTCCGCCGGAGAGGGTGTTGCCGGAGCGGTTGAGGTGGAGGTAGCCTAGGCCTACTTCCTGGAGAAAATTCAGGCGTTGGGTGATTTCGGGGATGATATCGCGGGAGATGAGTTTTTCGCGCTGGGTCTTGAATTTGAGTTTATGGAAACGGTCTGAGGCCTCGTTGATTGAAAGGAAGGAGAGGGCGGCTATGGAAGACGGGGGGCTGGAATACCCGAGGGGCACACCGTCCCCCTGAACGGCCCGGGGCAGGATGCCCCAGCCATTTGCGTGAAGGCGGACGGCGGAGCCGACCGGGTTGATGCGGGAGCCTTGGCAGGCGGGGCACTCGATGAGTTCGGTCGAGTCCATGCGGTCGATGGAGCGATCGGCGTCCATCTCAGCCTCGAGGACGGAATCGAAGCGCGAGGTGTCGAGGTGGCGGCGGCGTTTCGGGACTTTTCCGTGGCCGCGGCAGTCTTTGCACCAGCCGTGGGGGGAGTTGAAGGAAAAGAGGCGAGGGTCGAGTTCTTCGAAGGAGCGGTTGCAGGACGGGCAACTGCTGTCGGTGGACAATAGGATGAAGCGTTTGTCGGAGGTGAAGATTTTGATTAAGCCTTTGCCGATTTCGAGCGCGCGGGAGAGGGAGGTTGTCAGGTCGAAGTGTTCAGCTTTCAGGGAAGATTCTTTAGGCTGAGTCGTATCTTTCCTGCCAACTGAACCCTGAAAACTAGCAACCTCCACATCGATGTCATGTTCTACGAAACGTTCCAGGCGGGTGAAGGTCTCGGCTTCCTTGAACTGTTTGTCCACCAGGAGCGTGGTAAATCCTTGCTTGACGGCCCACGCGGCGATTTCCGTGTGGTAGCCTTTTTTCCCGCGAATGAGGGGGGCGAGGATTTTGACGGAGCCCTTTTTCAGCTCGGCTTGGATGGTTTTCTCGATGGCGGCGATGGATTGTTTTTCTACGGGGACTTGGCAGTCCGGGCAGTAGATGGTGCCGAGTTTCGAATAGAGCAGGCGGATGAAGTTCCAGAGCTCGGTAACGGTGGCGACGGTGGATTTTCCGCCACCTTGGGAGACCCGTTGCTCGATGGCGACGGTGGGGGGGAGGCCCTGGAGTTGGTCGATTTCGGGTTTCTCCAACTGCTCGGCGAACTGGCGGGCATAGGCGGACATGGAGTCGAGAAATCGGCGCTGGCCTTCAGCGAAAAGGATGTCGAAAGCGAGGGTGGATTTTCCCGACCCGAGAGGCCGGAGATGACCACGAGTTGGTCCCGGGGGATGTCTACGGAAATATTTTTGAGATTGTGGTGGCGGGCGCCTTTCAGAGAGATGGAAGAAGTGTCGAGTGCCGGGTGGGAAGTGAGAAGTGGAAGACTGGGTGCTTCGGGGTGGGCTGAAGCCCGCGGTCCGTGTCCTAGGGCTTCGGCGATGTATTTGGCGGTGGGGGTTTTGGCTTTGGCGATTTGTTCGGGGGTGCCCTGGGCGACGAGCTGGCCTCCGTGTTTTCCGGCTTCGGGACCTAGGTCGAGGATCCAGTCGGCGGATTTTATGACATCGAGGTTGTGCTCGATGACGAGGAGAGAGTGGCCGGAATCGACGAGTTGCTGGAAGACCGCCAAAAGGTTCTCGATGTCGGAGAAATGCAGGCCGGTGGTCGGCTCATCAAGGATGAGCAGTTTGCCGGTTTTCAGTTTTGAGTTTTCAGGAAGAGCGTTGGAGAGGAGTTGGCAGAGCTTTAGCCGTTGGGATTCGCCGCCGGAGAGAGTATTGAGGGGCTGGCCGAGCTTGAGGTAGCCTAGGCCGACTTGGACCAAGGGGGTGAGGATACGGATAATCTGCTGGTGGCGCTTTGCGTGGGAGGGAGGGATGCCTTTGGTATCTTCGTAGAAGGTGATGGCTTCGGTGACGGTGGAATCGAGTATCCCGTGGATGGATTTTCCACGGTAGAGGAATTCGAGGGTGGAGGGTTTGTAGCGTTTTCCTTCGCAGTCGGGGCAGGTGACGTAAATGTCGGAGAGGAACTGCATCTCCACTTTCTCGAAGCCGTTGCCGGCGCAGCGGTCGCAGCGCCCTTCGCCGGAGTTGAAGGAGAAGAAGCCGGTCTTGAGATCGCGGGCTTTCGCATCCGGGGTGTTGGCGAAGAGCTGGCGGATGGGATCGAAGGCACCGAGGTAGACGGCGGGGGTGGAGCGCGGGGTGCGGGCGACGGCAGTCTGGTCGATGAGTTCGACGCCGTCGATATACTGGATTCCTAGTATTTCCCTGATTGGAGCCGGATCCTCGTTCGTTTCTATGCCGAGCTTGCGGGCGGCGTTCAGGTAGAGGATTTCGTGGGCGAAGGTGGACTTTCCTGATCCGGATACCCCGGTGAGGCAGACGAACAGTCCCAGCGGAATTTCGGCGTCGAGTTTGCGGATGTTGTGGCGGGTGGCTCCCTTTACGATGAGTTTTCGTTTTCCGGGTTTGCGGCGGGTTTTCGGGACGGAGATGGATTTTTGTCCGGTGAGCCAGGGGATGGTGCCGAGTGCCGAGTGATCAGCGATCAGCGAAGGGTCTTGGGCGTTGCCGTGGAAGATGACGGTGCCGCCGTGTTGGCCGGCTCCGGGGCCTATATCGACGAGGTTGTCGGCGGCTTGCATGACGGTTTGCTCATGTTCTACTACGACCAGGGTATTTCCTTTGTCGCGGAGGCCGTGCATGACTCCGACGAGGCGGTCGATGTCGCGGGGGTGGAGGCCGACGGTGGGTTCGTCCAGGACGAAGAGGGTGCCGGTGAGGGAGGCTCCGAGGCAGGTGGTTAGATTGACGCGCTCGACTTCGCCGCCGGAAAGGGTGCGGGTGGGTCGGTCCAGGGTGAGGTAGCTGAGGCCGACTTGGTCGAGGTAGTGGAGGCGGGAGTTTATTTCCGTGAGGACAAGCCCAAGGGTGGGATCGGAAGTGACGAGTGCCGAGTGAGAAGTGAGAAGTGCAGATGTCCAGGGGAGGAGATCGGCGATGGGGAGTTGCCAGAGTTCCGGGAGGGATTTACCGTCGATTTTGAAGCAGAGGGACTCGGGCTGGAGGCGTTTTCCCCGGCAGGAATCGCAGGTGGTGTACGAGCGGTAGCGGGAGAGGAAAACACGGACGTGCATCTTGTAGGCTTTGGTTTCGAGCCAGTCGAAAAAGCCTTTCACTCCGTACCATCCGCCCGATTGCCAGAGTTCCTCCAGTGCCTCGGGAGAGTCTGTTCTACGGTCTCCGTAGTAGATCCACTCGCGGGTGTCCTCGTCCAGTTCCTCCCAGGGGGTGTCCAGGTCGATATCGCGTTCTTCGCAGTTGCGGACGAGGTCTCGCTGGCATTCCTCTCCGCGCTCGCCTTGGAAGGGCTTGATGGCGCCCTCGCGGAGGGTGAGGGTTTCGTCTGGCACCGCTTTTCCGAGATCGATCCCGATGACCCGACCGAAACCACGGCATCTCGGACAGGCTCCGAGGGGGGAGTTGAAGGAGAATAGGGCGGGGGTCGGGGCGCGGAGGGTGAAGCCGGTTTTCGGATTGGTCCAGCTCGTCGTAAACGACTGCGCAGTAGTGGATTCCAGGTTTTGGAGCGAGGCGTGGCCTTTTCCCAGGAGGAATGCGGCTTCCAGGGCCTCGAGCAGACGGGATTTGTTTTTTTTGGAAACTTTCAGCCGATCCTGGATGACTTGGACGGTACGAGGAAGTTTTTGGGGAGCCGTTTCATCGGTGCGGAGCGTTTCTCCTTTGATGAGCACCCGGAGGTAGCCTTGCGAGTTGAGAAAGGGGAAGAGTTCGGCAGGATCGGCATCGGCGGGGACGGGAATGGGGAAGGTGACGAGGACGTTTTCTCCTGAGAGGTTTTCATCGGCCCATACAGAAGCGGATTCGGGGGAGTCCGGTTGGATGGTCTCTCCGGTATTCGGGTCGTAGCCTCTGGCGAGGCGGGGAAAGAGGATTTTGAGGTAATCGTTGATTTCCGTGAGCGTGCCGACCGTGGAACGGGTCGTGCGGACGTGGTTTTTCTGCTCGATGGCGATGGCCGGGGGAATGCCCTCGATGGAATCCACCAGAGGCTTGTCCATTCGGTCGAAAAACTGGCGGACGTACGGAGAGAATGTTTCGACATAGCGGCGCTGGCCCTCGGCGTAGAGCGTGTGGAAGGCGAGTGAGGATTTCCCGGAGCCGGAAGGGCCGGTGACGACCGTCAGTTTCCCGAGCGGAATGTCGAGGTCGATACCTTGTAGATTGTGTTGGCGGCAGCCACGGAGGGCGATAACGGGAGATTTACTCGGCTTTTCAGACTTTTTCGACACGCGGGAGAATATCCGGGAAACGAGGGTCCGCTAGCGGAAGAATGAGTCGGAGGAAATTTTCCATCAATCCGGGCATTGACACGGGTGCGGAATCCGGATACTCACTCGCCTCCCGTTACGGAAAAACGGCGGAGTCGCCAAGTGGTAAGGCAATGGTTTGCAAAACCGTCATTCGTGGGTTCGATTCCCACCTCCGCCTCCATCCTTAATCTCTTATAAATAAAGAGATTACAGTGCGAAAGTCCCCGTTCACTCAGCATTGAAGCTGCTGTCAAATTTGGCCAGATATTGCCACCTTTTGCCACCTTTACCAATAGATTGCCAATAGGCTGAAGTTCTCCGATTGAAGTGAATTGACTCTCTTTTCCCTCGGTCGAAAGAGAGTTCGATAGAGAAACTGTGAAACTATCGAGACCGGAATGTAATCCGAAGAGCCTCTTGAATTCGTTCCTGCATGTTTTCGTGGGGACGCACCGGCAGAATGTCGATCGGGAACTAATGTCCGGTGAATTCCAACAGGTTCGTCGAACTTGCATCGAAGACGGCTACGTTGTCCGCGGCACGATACCGAGCTTCCGCAAGCTGTTGCTCGAACCCCGCCTCGGTAAAAAAAGTCTGAGATCGCTCTTGGGGTAGTTGCTACCGGTTCAATGAACCGTTGTGAGATCACGATGCGGAGTTGAACGTTCAGCTTCATAAAGCCCTCTAAGCGGTGCTCCAACGCGGGAAAAAGTTGATCCGTCAAAGCCATGCGCCGCAAATACTGGAGAGGAGTTCTAGGCCGCATGGCGAACCAATCGCTGACCTTTGCTTTTCCTAGCGCGCTCCCTGGGCTGCGGCCCCATGCAGACGGTTAAAGCAGCACCCTTTCGGGCGCCACTGACCGCGACAAGAACCCTGATGTTCTTACTGAGAGTAAGATTTTACGACGAAATCCGGATCTATCAGTAGAATTACCAAAAATAACAAACAAAAGACGAGACTACAAATGAAACCAAAAAAAATCAGATCAGGTAGAAGCGAAAATCCGCAATTATTGCACCAACTCGACCTCACGACGGGATACCATACGATACACCGTATAGATGCTTTTTCTCCTCCACTGGTGGACACCTGCCGTGGGCTGCTGCCCCATGGAGGTTTGCTGCCAATCTACAACGGTCAATTTAATGTGAGCATCAGGGGACCCCGTTTCACTTTGTTCCACTACACTACGAAAATTCATGAGGGCGGTATTGGGATAGGATGTGATTCGACGTGGATCGAACTGCATGGAATAATCGAAAACTTGGGCTGGACGCTTGAAGCGAATCCACGGGATGGTCTTTGGCTGGCAGAAATACCACTTTCAAACATCTATGATCTGGAAGACGAACCAATTGATTGGGTCTTTGATTTTCTACGCCATCTGGCCGCCGCAATGGTCTCCTCCGATTCCAATAGACCCGTTTGATCGATTGACGGGCGACTGGACTAACAAGGAGAAAGCAAGCTACGTTTGACTCGGGTGCTTTGGCGTTGAGATGGAATCAGTTGGCTTCCCCATTTTCATAACGTTTGTTTTGGAGCCAGGGATTTGAATGATGCGGCAGGTTTGAAAAAAGCTATCAGATGGAAACATTCGGAAAATGTCGTTTAGTGAATCCAAGAGGAGAAGCGTTTTGGGTGGATGTCATGGTAGAAACTGACGCCGCCGGAATGATGTTCCGCGTGGAAAAACGACGCAATATCCTTGCGAAATCAAGAAGCAGTGGTGGAGCATAGAGTTTCGAGCAATTCGAGAGATAATAAAAAAGTAGGAGGCCGATAGAGTCATGTTCGTTCGCTTGGATGACGGTGAGGTCGATGGGGTCTTTTCAATAGATGGATACATAGATGCCCGTAAGTTTTCCCCACAGGACGTAGCCCAATTTGTTGAAGAGCGGCTTTATCTACACAATCAAAGTTGAAAGAACCAGATGCGTGGCGTCCGATCAGCTGCCGCTTAGGCTTCACGGTCTAATTACCCGCAATAGGTCAATTGGGCATAA
>CAVSNV010000001.1:0-384330 GCA_963729485.1 uncultured Verrucomicrobiae bacterium | reverse complement strand
CACCCGTGAGATCGAGGCGCGTTGCGACGTGCTCGGCATTTCCCATTCCTACAAGGACGAGTGGATCGAGCAGCTGAACCTGATCCGCGAGAAACCCGCTTCGATGGGACGCACCGAGCTAGGTCGTCTCGCCGCCGCAAGTGAAGGCAAAATCAACGGAACCACCCTCCAGATCCCGACAACCGAATACCCTACCGCAGAGGAAACCGCCTCGCTGAACTCGATCAAAGCCGCCATCGGCCTGCTTTTGACCTTCATTCGGTAGGCAGCAAACGCCCTTACTCCCGGACTTTTGTCTGAAAAAAAGGAGGAAATTTCAGATTTCACAGACAAGTTGCCGAGATCGGGACGCTCAATTTGTGTCCTGAAATCAAACTACCATCAAATTATGAAATCACTGATCACAGCAACACTGGCAGGAGCATTCGCCATCGCCACTTCGTTCGCAGGCCGAGCCCGAGACAAAGCTCCGGCGTTCACTGCGATGAACGTCAAGGGCGAGAAACCGAAGCCTCGCCGATCACGGACAAGATCGTCGTCCTCGGACAAACGCAACTTCGATCTGCCGTTCGTGAAAAGGCATTATTCCAGTAAGAACATGCAGAAGCTACAGGCCGACTACACGGGAAAGGATGTCGTATGGCTTACCGTCGAACTCATCCCCGCCGAAGGCAAACAGGGCTATCTCGAAGGCTCCAAACTCGGTGAGAAGACCATGGCGGAAGGTAGCAAAGCGACCGAGGTCCTCGTCGATCTTCCGACGGCACGATTGGCAAGGCATATGATGCCAAAAGTCACGCCCCACATGATGATCATCGCCAAAGACGGTATGGTAGCTTATACCGGAGCCATCGACTCGAAGGCATGTTTACCGATGCCGCCGATATCGACTCGCCGACAAAACTTTTCGCAAACGCCCTTGATGCCGTGATTTCTGGCAAAGAGGTTATGAACGCCAAAAGCACCGCCTTACGGCTGCGGCGTGAAATATTGATTTTCTGTTGTTTCTGTTGTGTTTCGGTAAGAGCCGTCGTCCGTAAGGCGGCGGCCTTTTCGTGTCCGGAAATCCCATACACCGGGTCTTGCCGCGTATCGCGGTTCAACTACGAGTCTCCCGCAATAAAAACCCTCGTCACTCTCCTCCTGCTGATCATTCCGCTTCTTGGCGAAACCTCCGAATCCGCTTGGGAAAATACAGTCGGAAAGCGTTTCAACAACACCGCGTTCTCCTATCCGGTGAACGATCCGGCTCTCCCGAACGTCCTGATCTACGGGGACTCCATCTCAATTCATTACCAGTTGAGCAACGCGAGAACTCGCGGGAGAGGCGAAACCTCTACCGGATCAATGAGAACGGTGGCGACTCCTCGACCTTCATCCGAAGAGGACCGCATGCGCGAACCCTCGCGGATTCCAGCTGGACAAGCCTTGGGAGTTTTAAATGGGACGTCATTCAGATCAACGTCGGCCTTCACGATCTCAAGTATCTCGAACAAGGAGTCGGAAAATGGACAAGCGCAACGGGAAGCAAAGTCACTTCCCCCGAGCAATACGAAAAACCTGGAAGCCATGCTCCACATTCTCTCGATGAGCGCATATCCCGAATCCCGCCTGATTTTCGCTACCACCACGCCGGTTCCTGAGGGAGAATCCGGGAGAGTCGCGGGCGATGCGGAGAAGTCAACGGGATCTTCACGCTGCAGTACCGAAGATCATCCGAAGATCGCGATCAACGAGTCTACCCGCCTAACCGAAAATCCCAATCAACCCGAATGGTGGAACAAGCCCGGCAACGTCACTACAACGCGAAAGGCCAGAAAACCCAGGCGACTCAAACTGTCCCACCGGCAGCGACTCCGCCGCCGCTGGAGAAATGAAGTGGAAGGCTATTTGTAGACTTCTCCACCTGTCTCTTACAACCGGCAGCTTCGGTTTCGATTTTCCCGCGCGTCCTCCGCGTGCCGAGACATTGTTCGTGAAAACGAAAGTCTCCGGAGCGGTGCCTTGGCCGATATTCATCTCATGAATGACATCCTTCCTACGAAAACGAACTCGTTTTCAGAATCCTTACGTCTCCGCAAGGTAGGAACCCCTCCCCTCTCGTTTCCTGTAGGACACGAAAAATCCACTGCTCGGGAAAACGATTTCGTTCCGGACGAAATCCACATCCGTCGCTCCGGTGAATGCGGTCGCGCATACCCCGCCTTTGATCACGTTGTCCCTGATCGTGATATCACGCGCCTCATACTTCGCACCGAGCGGTCGGAAAAATGCTTTTCCCGTGGAGCCACCAACTTGGATCGGGCGCTCGCCGGCGTTCACGAACTCGCATTTCTCGATCACGATCCCCTCGGAACCGCCCTTGAACTGCGGTCCGGTATTCTGGGAAAATCCATGCTTTCCGATGAACACGCATCCCGTGATCAGCGAATTCTTACAACCGACGAAATCGATCGCCTGCCCCCCCCAACCCGCCACCTCACAGTTTCTGATCGTTAGAGCGGAAAGCCCCGAACACTTGATCCCATCGAAATTCCCCTTCGGACCGATGTCTTCGACAAGAATGTTCTCGATGGTCACTCCAGCAACGGGATCATCCAACTTGCCGCCGTCGTCCAGATTGATCCCGTTCCCCTTCTGCCCGCGCACCACGATGTTTTTCAACGTGAGACCGGGAGTCCGGGTGAAATGCCAAGCCTCGTTCCCGCTCTCGAATACCGGGCGGTTTTCCGGATCGCTGCCGGTGATCGTGAGATCGGAAACCCCGGCCACCGCGTTGCCCGCCGGATATTTCCCTGGGAAAATGGTGAGCACGTCGCCGTCCGTGATGTCCGCAACCGCGTTCCGCAGCTCTTTCCCGTTCCTCACCTCGATCTCTTTCCCGAACGTGTTCCCGGAGGAGCAGTAGAATGAAAAGGAATGAAAATCGCATCCTGATTCTACCGGGCGGAAAGCCGGGTTCTTGCGGTAGGTCGGATTCGCCCGAGTGTCCCGGCCTCTCCGAAATGCTGGCTTTCTCCTGTTCAAATTCTTTTCAGAGACAATGTTCCTGAAAGATCGGTAGGGGTGGGGGAGCGGAATCGATTCTTGGATTTCCGCTTGCCTGGGCTTGGTATCCCGGGTGCCATTTCCCCGCCGCTCAGGCATTCGAGAATCGTTTTTCTGGCCGACGGCGTGGGCATGCCGGTCTTGGCCGTGCTCTTGCCGATTGCCTTGAAAAACGGCGGAAGCTCTCCGTATTTCGCTTCGACACGCGCCTCATGCAGCCTCCCGGGGACATGGCAGGCTTCCGCCACGGCAGCTTGTTCCAAGCTGGTCAGCCGGTCCCATTGTCGCCTCACGGAATCACCTGTGAGAGCTGCTTTGAATGCGTCGATCAGATCTGCCTTTCTCTGACTTTTCGCGTTTGATCCGGTCAGTGAAAGACGAAGTTTCAGGTCATCGACCGTGAGATTCCAGAGAATATCGTGAAGTAGGACGATGGCGGGCGGATGACCGGTCGGGGACGCCTTCCCACGTCAGGCGACGGGGCTGCGACATCCGTGCGCGGTGAGAGGATCTTGTCGCTACGCGGCGGGCGATGGCCGACGGTGGGAGCGTGCGGACGAAGGGCCACAATCTCCACCTATCTTCCTTATTTACAGAAAATTCCGGGATTACGCATCGACATATTACGGAAGCTTGCCAAACATGAAGATGTTGTCAGGTCGATGATCACCTTACCGGTGAAATCATTAGTATTAGGTTTGCGCGGGTCTATTGAAAAATTATGTCCGTGCGGTCGCCCGAAAATAAGAAACAGATTGAAAATGAAGACCGGAGTCGTGATTGTTTCCCTGTTGCTATCGCAGCTTTCGTCCGCGAGTCCTGCAGGGACACCGGATCCGGCTTTCAGTGAAAGCGACGCACCCGAACCCGGCAACGGATTCTCTTTCCGAGCGGATGACGAACTGCTCGAGGATCTGAAGGCGAGAGACCTGTTCGATCCCGAAGCCGACTTTGATCGTCTCGAGAAAGTCTCCGGCGGGGTGATGGATCTCCGAGACTGGCTGATCCAGCCCGACGGCAAATTCCTGATGGGTGGAAAGTCTGATAAAAAGATTCGACTTGCCGCTGGCTCATCCTACGGGGGGCGGAGGGTGACCGATTTCGGAGGCAAGGAGTTCGCGCTTCTCCGCTACGACGAGGACGACTCCGATCCCGGATTTTTCCCAGGAGGCTCTTCCGCCGTGATCGGGGGTGGGAGTGAGAAAGCGAAAACATACCAGTCATCCGGCGAGGTGAGAACCATGGCCCTGCAACCCGATTTGAAAATTCTTGTTGGCGGCGAGTTTTCTTTTCCCGCTCAGGCGGCCCAGGGGAACGCCGCTCCCTTCTTCTTCGCCAGACTTTTCGAAAACGGTGCGTTGGACGACGTTTTCCACGCGAATCTCGCCCGGTGGAAAGGCCAGGTGAATTCCCCGATCCGGCTCTTCGCCCTGCAGACGGACGGAAAAATCATCGTCACCGGCGAGTTCCGGGACATTGGGAAGGCACCCACGTCCTGTCTGGCGAGAATCATGCCTGACGGTTCCCTGGATCGCTCGTTCAGCCCCCCGTCCTCCCGCGAGCAGCCCGACTCGGTGGCCATTCTCGAAAACGGCGGAATCCTCATCCGTCACGGCAGTTCCACATCGCGGCTTCGGAACGATGCGGTTGTCGATGATATCAGCCGGGCACGCAACGGCTCGGTGACATGGAAAAGAGCCGGTTCCGGCCCCGCGATCATCAAAGCCTATCTGCGGATCAAGCGGAACGGAAAATGGCAATTCCACTCCGAGATGCAACGCGTCAGAGGAGGATGGCAGGCCACCGGAATCGTCCCGGAAGGCGAGGTGAGAGCATGCGGTGTGGTCAGGATGTCCTCGCCACCGGGGAAATTCTATACCGTCCTCTCATCGGAAGAATGATTCCCGGCCATTTTCCGTTATGAAAGCTCTTCTCATCCCCACTCTCCTTCTCGTCACGGTTCTGCCGTCGCTTGCCGAAGACTCCGTGCTGACGGTCAAGCAGGCGACAGTCGTCAGCACTGGCGCAACGGTGACGGTGGTGGATTCCGCCGGAAAGGAGGTTGAAACCAAGCCAAGGGAGGGAGTTTATGGAAAGGAACAGGCGGTCGCCAGTGTAGGCCCGGGGGATACCGTGCGGCTCGGCGACGAAGGCGGAGCGGATCTCCTGGTCTCGGGAGATGTCACCGCAAGGCTTGAACCCGGGACCGTAATCGAGATCCCGGTGCGCGGGGACAAGGGCGGCGATAAAGAGACGGAATCGGCCCACAGCATCAGGTTACGCAAAGGCCGGATGTTCATCTCGGTTGATGCGGAGAAACTCAGGACGAATGGAAAAAAGGAATTCCGTCTGAAAACTCCCCTCAGCGTTCTCGCCGTTACCGGAACACGATTCGTGAGTTCTTCCGATTCCGGATCCGATACCACGGTGCTGCTGCGTGGAGACGTGGAGGCCGTGGACGACCACTCGGGGAAAACGGGGGAAGTCGCCGTCGGTCGGGCGCTTGTCATCCGGCCCGGTGGTGACGTTTCGTCACGCGGCCTGAACGCGGAGGAAAAGAAATACGGCGAGGTGTTCGAGCGCTACGGAATGAATTTCGCTCCGGTGGATGCCGACTTTCGCAAGAGCGAAAGCGACTCGCAGTTCTTTCCCAATCTGGGCACTTGGATTCTGCGTCCGGATCTGCTGGAGGTGAAACCGACCGAGGTAGCCGGTCGCGAGGGGAAGATCCTGCAGATGAAGCACGGAGGCCGGAAACGGGGACGGAAGAAGGACGAATTTCGGGCTGAGCAGATCCAGTTGTCTTGCGTCGTTCCCTATCCGGCTCCCGTCCGGAGATCTCCGGTCGGTCTTCTGCTCGCCTACCGCGCTTCAACAGATCTCGAAGTGCTTTTCGAAGGTGATCTGCTCGAGGTGAAAGGGGGCGTGATCAGGATCGAAGACAGCGTCCGCCTCCCCAAGAGCGATCCCCCCTCCGAATGGCGGGATCTGTTCATCCCCGCCCGGTTCTTCGAAGGCCGTGTCCCGGACGCGGACGCCAGGGATTCACCGCTGCTCAGAATCATACCTGGCCATCACGGACAAAGGCCTGCGGAGAAATCGGTGCCCTTCGTCCTCCAGGTTTCGGAAATCCAAGCGGTCTCACATGGAGAAGACGAATAAAAAACTCTCGCCACTGATCCTGTTCGCCGCGGTATGCGGGTTTTCAATCCTGACAGGCGGGTTGATCAGCTTTTTCAGCACAGCAACGGACACCGGTCGGCAACTGGAGGAGTGGAGCCGGGACGGAAGGCTGCGGCACCGCGAAGTCCGGGCGCCATAGCCATCTGTCAGGCTCGTCGGAATTACCGACAGGGATATCGAAATCCGGGGTGGATGGCCGATTTCCCGAGGTCTCCACGGCCTGGTCGCGACCGTTCTCGATGGCTCGAAGGCGAAGCAAACGACCTTCGACATCCTGTTCACCAATCCCTCGGACGAGCCCGCGGCGGACGAATATCTTCGCGAAACCTTCGAAGAACTTCCCGCGCTCACGCTGGCCTATCATTTCGAACGCCCCGCGGAAAATTCCTCTCAGGCGGTCCCGCATTTCGCCAAAGGATCGCGCTACGGGGTCGATATCCGGAGGTCGGAGCTTCCTGCCGAGGGGGTTCCCAGCCCGCCGTTCGTCCCGATGGACCTTTCCTACGGAGCCGTCAATTCTCCGGGCGAACTTGGCGACGGTGTCACGCGCAAGGTTCCTCTTTTCCTGAATTTCGAGGGCAACCTTTACCCGGGACTGGCGATGCAAAGCCTGATCAACGGTCTCGATATCGGGGAGGATCAAATCAGGATCGAACTCGGGAAAGAAGTGACGATCTTCGATACGCCGCGCGGCACGCTCAGGATCCCCATTGATGGGAAAGCCCGCATGAGAGTGAATTTCACCGGCACCCTGGGGGACTTTGTTCCGGCCTACTCATATCAGGATCTTATCGATGCCAGCGGGGACGAGGATCTCCTCAAGGCGGATATCGAGGGTAAATTTGTCGTCGTAGGCACCGTCGCGACGGGCAGCACCGATATGGTCGCCACCCCCTTGGGGCGGATGCCGGGGATGGTCGTGCATGCTCTCGCCCTCGGCCATATCCTGGACGGCTCCCATCTCACCGTCTGGCCAGGATGGAAAACCGCTCTGCTTTGCGCCGGCCTGGCTTTCGTCTGCTACGGGATCCTGGGCTGGATCAGGCACCGGATCCTCCTGCCTCTCATACCGGTCGCGCTCGCCATCGGTCTGGTTTACTGGGCTTTCCGGCAGGCGGAGCGGGATGTGCTTATCCCGCTCACCGCTCCTCTCTCGACGATTTTTTTCAGCACTTTCTGGATTCTTTGCGGTTCCATCTGGATCGAACGGAAAGCCCGGTACAGGATCTCGAATAGCTTCAAGCCCTACATCGCGGCCCCGCTTCACAAAAGGATACTCAGCATTCCGACCGAGGCGCACATCACCAGCCGGCGGAAGGAACTCTCGATCTTTTTCTCGGATATCCGTGGATTCACCAAATGGGCCGAAGGGGTCGAAGCCGAGGAAATCGACGAGGTTTTGAACCAGTATTTCTCACGCGTGATCCCCATTGTCGAAAAGCACGGCGGCACCCTCGATAAAATAATGGGAGACGGCCTGATGGTATTTTTCGGAGCACCGGAACCCCTTGAGAAACATGCGGCCGCCGCCGTGGCGATGGCTTGGGAAATGCAGGCCGCGATCACCGAACTGCAGGAGAAGTGGATCGAAGAGGCCCGCGAACCCCTGGGGGTCGGAATGGCGGTGCACACCGGTCACGTCACCGTCGGAAACTTCGGGAGCGAGGGTTTTTCGGACTACACCGTCATCGGCAAACACGTCAATATCGCCGCCCGGATGGAAGGGCAATCGGAGGCTGGCCAGATTTTGATCTCCCGGAAAACCAAAGCCTTGGCCGGAGACTCGGTGGAGTGTGAGAAACTGCCGGACCTGAGCCTCAAGGGAGTCACCGATCCGGTGGAGGTTTACAAGGTAACCGGAGTTCGGTAGGAGGCTCGGCGCCTCGATTTGGAACGCGATCCGTATGGCGTTCAACCGGAGACTCCCGTTCCCGTTATTTTCGTCATCCATCCTGCGGTTGATACGCTATGAAGGTATCCACACGTTTCGCGCGCCGGTCACCGGATCGGGCGGAGGGATTCACATTGGTGGTTCTACGGGGATTCGGATGCGCCGATTGAGGAGCAAAGGACGTATCACGCCGTCGCCGATACGGTTCTCGCCAACCCCCTGCTCGACGCCCAGCCGGGAGGCTATGCGGAAAAGATCGGAAAAGATCGGTGTCATGGGAATCTCCTGGGGTGGGGTCATCATCAGCACCATCATCGGCATCGACGACCGCCTCGTCTTCGCCGTCCCGGTTTACGGGTGCGGCGGCCTCGCCGATGCGGAGAACCGGTAGGGCCGCACGCCGGGGAACAGCACAACCTACCGCAAGGTCTGGGACCCCCTCTCCGCTTGGGCAATGCAATGCTCCCGACCCTTTGGTTCTCATGGCCCGGCGCTCAGCATTTTCCCTCGATTGCCAGGCAGCCAGCTACCACACCTCGCCCGGGGAGTGGACCGTTTCCCTCGTCCCGGGCATGAACCACGGCCACGGCCCTTGGTGGGTCCGCCCGGGACGGGAAAGCCCAAGCGACTTTCCTCTCGGAGAAATCCCCGGAGGGCGCGACGCTCGTATCCGCCACTGACAAGGGAATCACCGGATCACGGAAATGGATGGAGTCTCCCGCAAGCGTTTCGTCCGGCGAAAAAGGAATCAGCATCGCGACCGCACCCCTTCCTGAAGATATCACGACATGGTTCATCAACGTCCGCAGCGGCGGGCTTGTCACCAGCTCGGATTATCAGACAATTTCAGAGAAATGATTCGTTTCCTTGCACTCATCCTGCCGCTCGCCGCTCTTTTTCAAACGGTGGGCCTCGCCCAGGCTCCCGCGCGTTTTCCGGAATTCTCATGGGACACGGTGCCTGTTTACAAAATGTTCGGTGAAGCCTCGCGGCTGCTCACGGATGTCGAAGCCCGTGATATCGCGGCGACCACCAGCTTCCTCTGCATCGAAAAAAACCACGGAGCCAGGAAGCTCGGGAGCACTGATCCCGGCACCAAACAGGAGATCGCCCGGTTCAAATCGATGGATCCCGCTCCGACGTGCCTGTTCTATTTCAACGCGGCATACGCCTACCCGTTCACCTCGCGCTCGAAGATCTTCCATTTCAACAACGTGACAGAACCCCACCGCTCCTTCCTGCTGAAGGATTCCGAAACCGGAAAACTCGAAGCAAGGGGACGGGTGCATTTTTTCGATGTGCTCAATCCGGCTTTCCGCAAATGGTGGGTGGAAACGGTTGGCGATCTCGTCACCGAAACCGGAGCCGACGGCCTTTTCGTCGATCAGATGCACGGCTTTTCGTTTCTCAGACCCAAGAGCAGGACGGAAGTAAACGCCGCGCAGGCGGAGATGATGCGGATGGCGAAGGCGAAGCTCGGCAGGGACAAGATCCTACTGCTGAACAACGGCGCCCACATTCCGGAACTCTTCGAAATCGGGGATGCTTTCATGTTCGAGCATTATGCCGCGAAGCAACTGACCAAGGAAGCCATCGTCGCGGACTGGGCGCTCATGAAGAAGATCTCGAATGCGGGGAAAATCGCGGTCTGGCGCATCGGGGTCGAGGTGGACACGGAGGAATCCGCCCGCTTGTCAGATGCCGGATCCGAGCAACTCTCAAAGGAAAAGCTGCCCTACCACCTCGCGGTTTTCCTGATGGGCGCGCAGCCGTATTCCTATTTCCAATACGGCTGGGGCTGGAAACTCCAGGATGGCTCGCTGGTCGATTATCCCGATTTCCAAAAGCCCCTGGGTGCGCCACTCGGAGAGATGAGACGGCTCGATCCCGCCGGCTGGGTGTTCGAACGCGATTTCGAAAAAGCCCATGTCCGCGTGGATCTGGAGGCCCGGCAAGGTTCCGTCCGGTGGCGATGAGCACCCGAAAGGACTTTGCCGAGTTCGGCGAAGCGCCTACTCCCTATTTCGCAGGCTCGTCCGCCTTCTTCTTATAGGTGCTTTGCACGTAGGCTTCTCGCAGCTCCTTCATTCCGATCTCGCATGGACTCTGCGCCATGAGGTCTGCTCCCTTGTTGTTTTTCGGGAAGGCGATGACTTCACGGATGCTGTCCTCACCGGAAACGAGCATCGCGATACGGTCGAGTCCGAGAGCGAGTCCACCGTGGGGCGGTGCGCCGAAACGGAACGCGTCGAGGATATGGGCGAACTTGATCTGCTGCTCCTCGGGAGTGACTCCGAGCACCTCGAACATTTTGGCCTGAAGATCCTTCTCGTGAATCCGGATGGAACCGCCACCGAGTTCGTAACCGTTCAGAACGACATCGTAGGCAACGGCGCGGACATCGGCGTAGTCGCCCTTTTCCAGCAGCTCCATGTCGTCCGGATGCGGGCGGGTGAACGGATGGTGGACGGCGACCCAATCACCGCTTTCCTCATCCTGCGCGAGTAACGGGAAATCGACGACCCAGAGGAAGTTGAATTTGCCCGAATCCTTGTTCAGCTCCTGCATCACCGCGCATTCCGAGCGCACGCGGCCAAGGATCGTGGAAACGCTTTCGCGTGAACCGGCGGCGAAGAAGACGATGTCACCTTCCTCAAGATCCATCGTTTTCGTGACCGCTTCCTTCTCGCTCTCGGAGAAAATTTTCCACAGTGGACTCTTGTATTCACCGTTCTCCAGTTTGATGAACGCCAGGTTTTTCACGGGAAGGCCAGCTTGCACGGCGATCTCGTTGAGCCGGTTCATCTGGCCGGTGGTGATCGTCGCGAAGCCTTTCGCGTTGATCGCGCGGACCACGCCGCCGCCATCGAGGATACTGCGGAAGATCTTGAAGTCGGTCCCGGCGAAGACATCCGCCAGATCGGTGATTCTGATTTCGAACCGCGTGTCCGGCTTGTCGGAGCCATAGACATCCATCGCTTCGCGATAGGTCATGCGCGGGAATTCTTCCGGAAGACTGATATCGAGGCCCGCCTTGAACATCGCCCCGAGCAGGCCCTGCACGAGTCTGATGATATCTTCCTGTCCGACGAAGCTCGCCTCAAGGTCGATCTGGGTGAACTCCGGCTGGCGGTCGGCGCGGAGATCCTCGTCGCGGAAACAGCGTGCGATCTGGAAATACTTTTCCACCCCGGCAACCATCAGCAGTTGCTTGTATTGCTGCGGTGCCTGCGGAAGCGCGTAGAATTTACCAGGGTTCAGACGGGAAGGAACCAGGAAGTCGCGCGCGCCTTCGGGAGTCGGGTTGGAAAGGATAGGAGTCTCGATTTCATAGAAACCGGAGTCATCCAGAAAGCGGCGGGCGGCGGAAGTAATCTTGCTGCGCTGGCGGATGTTCTTGCTCATGCGCGGACGGCGTAGATCGAGATACCGGTACTTCATCCGGATGTCCTCGTTTGAAATCTCCTTGTCGATCTGGAACGGAAGCACATCGGCCTTGTTGACGATTTTCAGACCGCTCGCAACGATCTCGATCGAACCGGTAGCCATCTTTTCGTTCTCCGCACCCTCAAGGCGTTTGGCGACTTTCCCGGTCACTTGCACAACATCTTCGTCACGCAGGGTGTGGGAGAGCTTCGCGACTTCCGCTCCTTCTTCCGGACGGAAAACACACTGGGTCAGCCCCTCGCGGTCGCGCAGGTCGATGAAGATGACACCACCGTGGTCGCGGGCGGAATTCACCCAACCGATGAGCGTGACTGTTTCGCCGATCTGGCTTTCCTGGAGTTCGTTGCAATGGTGGCTTCTCATGTTCTTAAATCCTAAATTTCAATCTGTCTTTCGTCTGATCCCCGTTGATCGCGGTTCATCTTGATTCAGGCAAGCAGCGGCCCGTCGTTTTCCGTGAGCTTCTGCATCATCCATCCGACCAGTTCGCTCTCGTCGCATTCCTCCTCGGTCCGACTGGCGAGGATCTTGATTTTCACTACGGGAAATTCCTCACCGATAATGATCGCGAAACGCGCCCCGCACTTCTCGGCCGCCTGAAATTGCTTCGCGACCTTCGCGTTGGAAAGCGGGAGGTCCACGGCGATCCCGGCGCGGCGGAGTTCCGTAACCAGCTTGAGCGCATATCCTCTGCGGTCCTCGTTCGGCACGATCATATACGCCTCGCACCCGGCCGCGTTGCGCTGAAGCCAAACCTCCATCTGCATCGCGGCGTGGGTCGTTTCCTCGATGAGGTTACGGATCACATAATCTCCCATCGCGAATCCCGTCGCCGGCATATCGACGGCTCCGTCGGACATCGTTTTCACGAGCGTATCGTAGCGACCTCCACCGGCCACAGCGCGCATGGATTTCCTGGAATCGAAGACCTCGAAAACGACGCCTGTGTAATAAGCAAGCCCTCGGACGATGGAGAGATCCAGCTCCACGAACTCCCCGAAACCACGCGCCATCAGGTCCGTCCTGATCTCATCGTAGGCTTCGGAAGCGTTCTCCGGATTCGCGACAAACGCTTTCACCTCCTCCAGCGTCATCCCGAATGACGCGAGCTTCTCCGACATCGCTTCAGGCTTCTCCCGGTCCAGCTTGTCCACCAGTCCGAGGAATTCCGAAATTTTCCCATCCGCGACATTTTTGCTTTCCGCGAATTTCAACCACGCGTTCCGATCCGAAACCCGCACCACGAAATCGCCAGCGACAAATCCGAACGAGAGCATCGTCTCGATCGCCAGCGCGATCAGCTCCGCATCCGCACCCGGCCCGGCCTCGCCGAGAATATCCACATTGAACTGATGAAACTCACGCCCCCTGCCCTTCTGCGGTTTTTCGTAACGGAAACACTGGCCGATCTCGAACCATTTGAGCGGCTTCGGATACTGGCGCTGCTCCGCGGCGGCGATGCGCGCGAGCGATGCCGTTACCTCGGGGCGCAGTGTCACATCACGCCCGCCCTGATCCTCGAAACGGAATAGCTGCGAGGAAAGCTCGCCACCGGACTTTTTCAGATACAGCCCGGTGTCCTCCAGGATCGGCGTTTCATACTCCACATATCCACAGCGGCGGGCCACGCGTCTCCATGTCTCGAAGAGATAATTCCTCACCGCGCACTCACGCGGAGTAAAATCACGGAAACCAGGGAGTGCTTGAAAAGTCGATCCAGCCATAGCGCGGGGCGCGACAATGCACAGTCCGCTCCCATGATCAAGCCAAAGTGCAACCCTGCTCCCGGCTCGAAAACCTTTTCGCTCGTCCGGCCCCTGCCGCACCGCCGGTCTTGCCCGGCCTATTTGTGATCTTGGGCTGCACGATATCCATGGAGATTGAAGAAACTCGCGGCGAACCCGATTCCTGTCGATGTGCCGTAGCCCCCGTCCGTTCCCGTCCGGATCGCGAAGAAGGCACTTGTCGCCGGGCGGATCGTGGCATAACGATTGCTATTCTCCATCCGGACCTTTTACCGAAGCGAACCATATGAAACCCAAAGCTACTGCTGCTTCCACGTGCGCCTTTTGTGTCCTATCCGCGGCAACGGCGAAGGGTGCCGTCTTCGTGGATTTTTCAGGGGGTGCCGGAGCACCCCTTTCTTTTACGCTTCCTCCCATCAGCTGGCTGGTGACGAACGGGACCCTGATGAACACCAGCGCCGTTTTCGGGATCGGGATCGCCGTCGGGCAAACTCCTGCGGACATGGTCGAGGGCCAGTCCATAGCTGGAGATCCTGCGGACTGGTCGACGGACGATCCCGCGCTGACGATTCCTGCGGCCACGAATGACATTTTCCTCTCCAACGGCAATTTCGGTGGCGCGAACTCCGGCGGAATCACGTGGTTCGGCATGGAGAGCAACCAGTCCGCCACCAACGGTGTGACGATCAGCTACGCTGGTGGCACTCTCGGAACCAGCGGAAACGTGGCGGAGACTTTCACGGATGGTGTCTACGACATCTATCTGATCAGCCGGAACAGTTTTACAGAGGTCAGCGCTGCTGCCGTGCCAGAGCCTTCCAGCCTGCTGATAGCGTTTTTCAGCACCGCGCTTTCCACCATGTTCTTCCGTAGGAGGAGCTAGGGTGAAATGCCGTCCGAAGGGAGGTTCGGACAAGCGGCTTTTCGAGCGATCCCATCACTCCCCGAACAGCGGAAACCTGGGTTCCGGATGGATTTGCAGTTCTCAATACTCTGCACGACGATCCGGGTAACATGAAAACCGTTCCGAAGGAACGCCGGGGAGCATTTGCAAGCAGAACCTACGGCGAACGACTTCTCTCTTCCGCTTGATCGCCCTGAACCCCAACTCTCAAGATTAGTGTTTGAAAAGCAGGCTTTCTGTGTAGCATGCGTGAGCTGCCACCCGCATCTCCCCCTACATGTTCCGTCAGTCACGTCCCCCTGACCCTGACCAAGACCTCGTTTCCCGCGCCAAAGACGGCGACACGCGGGCGTTCGATGCCTTGATCCTGAAGTATGGCGACAAGCTTTTCGGGCTGGTTTACTCGATGACTTCCCACAAGGAGGATACCCACGACCTGCTCCAGGAAATCTTCGCCAAAGCTTACCAATCCCTTCCGAAGTTTCAGGGAAAATCCACCTTCTATACCTGGATCTACCAGATCGCCACGAACCGGACCCTGAATTTTCTGAAAAAGCGCAAGAACCGCGCCGCCAGCAGCCTCAACGAGCTGGAATCGATGGTCTATCAGGATCCCGCGTTGATTGATACCACCAGCAATTCCAATCCCGAGCGCCAGTCCAGCATCAATGAGCTTCAGGTAAAATTGAACGAAGCCATGCTGAAGCTGTCTGATCCCCACAGAATGGTCGTGACGCTGTTCGATGTCCAAGGACTCTCCCACGGAGAGATCGCAGGTATCATGAAAACGTCCGTCGGGACCATTCGTTCCAGACTCCACTACGCGCACTTGCAGCTCCAATCCGCACTCCAGGAAACTTGGGAAGAAAGATTTTAAAAAGTTCTTGTCATGCGCGCTGATATTTCGTAAATCTTAAACATCATCCGCTATGAAACCTTCGGTCGAACAAATCAGCAACCTCCTCTCCCAGCGCGGGAACTTGCGCCCGGAAGAAGGCTACTGGCAGGATTTTCTCGGTGAGTTTCATCAGAAGCAGCGTGAGCAAGCGCTTTCGAAGTCCGCGTTCGCCGCGTTTCTCGAAAGCACGCGGTCATGGTTCTCGGAGGTCAGCCCTTCGAGATGGGCTTATGGCGCGGGTCTCGCATACGCCACCGCGACGATGGCATTCATTCTCATCCCGCGCGGCGCGGATGTCGAACGGATGGCACCTGCGAGAGTGAATTATCAAGTGGCACCCGCTCCCACCTTGGAGCAATTGGAACAGTTGGACCTCGATCCTTCCACGGAAGGAACCGCAGGCGAGCAAGTGTTCTAATTCATTCCCGGACTACGTGATGCTATCATCCCACCGCCTTCAACGGCCGGTCAGGCTTCGTTGGTTTTTCGCCCTGATTCTCATTCAATCACTCGGCCTATCGGCGGGCGCGAATACAGAGCCGATCCCGGTCGAATTCCTGCCTCCCGCGACCCGTGCCTACGCCACTGTTTCGCCAGATGCGAAAATGCTGGTCTCCGTCTATGTGGAGTCCTCCCCGCTCTCCAAAGCGAATATTGTTCTCGGTAAGACAGCAAAGTCACCCCTGGTCTTCAGCGGCCGGGACAAAGTCACCCGCCTATGTTTTTTCCAGAATCCCACGACCGGGAAACCGGTCACCGGGAGTATCTGGGCGAAGCAATTCGGCACCGAAGATCCACAAGCACTGAAGGCAGTCACGGAGGACGGAGTGATCGCCTGCCGCTATGAAAAATGGGTCACGCAGGTTGGAGAAAAAGTTCTCCCTCTCGGTTTGCTCGTAGTTTCCTTCCCGAAGGACATCCCACTGGCGGGAACTCCCTTGCTCGATGCGGATGGAACCATCGTCGGGCTGATCCTCCAACCCGCCATTCCCAACTCTGCCTATGCGATTCCCGCCCAAGCGGTGAGACGCGTGCAACATGACATCGCAGAACACCAACGCCTGGTCCGCGGTTGGTTGGGAATTTCACTCAGCACCAGCTCGAGCGTCCCCCGGATCACCCGCGTCTGGCCGGATTCCCCCGCTTCACTGGCCGGTTTGGAAGAGAATGATATCCTGCTCAGGGCCGGAACCTATCCGACAGACCGCTATCCCGATGCGGTGAACGCTCTGTTTTACACCGTCCCCGGCGAAAAAACATCTTTGGAAATCCTCCGCAAAAACCAGCGGATCACCAAAGACCTGGTTCCCGTAGCTCAAAATCCCAGCAAGTAATCGCCCCATTCACGGCCGCAACCGAAGCCGCGGAAGCGACCACAACACCCATCCCCCGATGTATTGACCGGGAACGACCGGCGTATCAAGCCACCTGCCTATCGACGTCCTCCCGGAGATTCTCGATGATATACTCCTGCCGACTCGGCGTGTTTTTCCCCATGTAGAATGCCAGAAGTTCCTTCACGCCTTTCCCTTCCTCATATTCCACAGGGTCAAGACGCATGTCGTCTCCGATCATGAACTTGAACTCGTCGGGAGAAATTTCTCCGAGTCCTTTGAATCGCGTGATCTCCGCGTTCTTCCCGAGTTTCTTGATCGCTTTCGTGCGCTCTTCCTCGGTGTAGCAATAGAAAGTCTCCTTCTTGTTCCTCACCCGGAAAAGCGGGGTCTGGAGAATATACAAATGACCGTCCCGGATCATTTCAGGGAAAAACTGGAGGAAGAACGTCAGCAACAGCAGGCGGATGTGCATGCCGTCCACATCCGCATCCGTCGCGATCACGACTTTGTTGTAGCGGAGGTACTCGATGCCGTCCTCAATGTTCAATGCCGCTTGCAGCAACGCGAACTCCTCGTTTTCGTATACGATTTTCCGAGGTAGCGAGTAGGTATTCAGTGGCTTTCCACGCAGGGAGAACACTGCCTGCGTCTCCACGTCGCGGCTCTTGGTAATCGATCCGGAAGCGGAGTCACCCTCGGTGATGAAGAGAGTGCTTTCCTCGCGCCGCTTGTGCTTCGAATCGAACCTCACCCGGCAATCGCGCAGCTTCTTGTTGTGGACTTTCGCCTGACGCGCACGCTCCCGGGCCATTTTCTGGATGCCCTTCATGTCTTTCCGCTCGCGCTCGGCGGCCATGATGCGCTTCTGGATGGCCTCAGCCACCTGCGGGTGCTTGTGCAGATAGTTGTCCAGCGAGGATTTCAGAAAATTCCCGATGAATGCCCGCAGCGACTCACCCTCCGGCGCGATCGCCGAGGAGCCGAGCTTCGTCTTCGTCTGCGACTCGAAAACCGGTTCGATGATGCGCACGCAGATCGCCGCCTCGATGCCCGCCCGAATGTCTGAGGGATCGTATTGCTTTTTGTAGAAACCGCGGATCACCTGCACGAGCGCTTCACGGAATGCGGCGAGGTGCGTGCCGCCCTGCGAGGTATTCTGACCGTTGACGAATGTGTAATAATCCTCGCTGCTCTCCTCGCAGTGCGTGAATGCAATCTCGATATCGTTCCCGATCAGATGGATGGGCGGATAGAGCGCCGCGCTTTCCATTTCCTCCCGCAGCAGATCCAGCAATCCGTCTTTCGAGCGAAATTTCTTGCCGTTGAATACCACGGTCAGCGCCGGGTTCAGATAGGAGTAGTAGCGGCACATCTTTTCCACGAACTGGTCGCGAAATTTCGTTTTCGAAGGGAAAATGGTTCGGTCGATATCGAAGGCCAGACGCGTCCCGTTCAGTCCGTCGTCCTTGCGCGGCTTTTTCATATCCACGGTCAGCTCACCCTTCGAAAACTCCAGCGCCTTGGTCTGGCCGTCCCGCCATGCCTGGATCTCGAAAAAACCGGAAAGCGCGTTCACCGCCTTGATCCCGACCCCGTTCAGGCCAACGGATTTCTTGAAAGCCTCGCTGTCATACTTCGCGCCGGTGTTGATCTGCGCCGCGCAATCGAAAAGTTTCCCCAGCGGAATCCCCCGCCCGAAGTCACGCACCTCCACCCGCCCCTCGTCGTCGATGCCGATCCGCACCTCCTTGCCGTGGCCCATGATGTGCTCGTCGATGGAGTTGTCCACCGCCTCCTTGAGCAGGATGTAGATTCCGTCCTCCCCGGACGATCCGTCACCCAGCTTCCCGATATACATACCCGGCCGCAACCGGATGTGTTCCCGCCAGTCCAAGCTCCGAATGTCGTCTTCCGTGTATCCCGCTGCCATTGCAAGGTGGTTCTAAAAGACCCTGAGGTCCGGCGCAAGCGCGGAGAAAACATTGCCGAAGGATCGAAATCCCGAACGAATCCGGTATCAGCTTCGACGCTTCCTCGGGAAATAACAGCGCCGCCGATACCCTCTCAGGGCCTTACAACAGCGGAAGTCCGTTTCTCTTCGCCTTCACCGGGGATCCGACCGGGACGGCAGCCTTCGCAGCAAGCGAAATTACGGCGTCCATCCTCATTTCCACGGAAGCATCCCGAAAGCATCCCGAAAGCTTCCGGACTTTTGGATGAAATGCTCCGCCCGGTTCAAACCACCTCACCATAGGCGGTGAATCCGGTGGAATCTTTCACGTCCACTTCGAGAATCCGCCCTGTGAGCTTGTCCGCATCGCCCTCGAAGATGACGATCTTGTTCTGGGGAGTCCTGCCGGAGAGCGTGCTCGAATTATGCTTGGACGGTCCCTCGCAGAGAACCGTCTGTCTGGTGCCGACAATTGCCGCGTTTTTTTCCATCGCGATCCTGTCCACCGTGTCCAGAAGCCGCTGGTTGCGCTCTTCCTTCACCGTCTCCGGAAGCTGGTCCTCCATTTCCGCCGCGGGCGTGTCCTTGCGCTTCGAGTACCGGAAGACGAAGGCGTTGTCGAACTGAAGCCGTTCCACGATGTCTATCGTAGCCTGAAAGTCCTCTTCCGTCTCCCCGGGGAAGCCGACGATGATATCCGTTGTGATCGCGATGTCCGGCCGCGCCGCTTTCATCTTCTCGCAGATCTCCACGAATTTCGCGTTCTTGTAGGGACGCCGCATCAACTTCAAAATCCGATCCGACCCGCTCTGCATCGGGAAATGGATGTGGGACATCAGTTTCGGCAGATAGGTGAACGCAGCCACCAGATCATCCCGGTAACCGATCGGATGCGGGGAGGTGAATCGGATGCGCTCGATCCCCTCCACCTCGTGCACCGCCTCCAGAAGCTGAACGAACGGAGATTTCCCGCCCACCTTCGGGAACTCCGTGCGCCCGTAAAGATTCACGATCTGGCCGAGCAGTGTGATTTCCTTTACTCCCTCCCCTGCTAGGAATTCGATCTCTTTCACGATCTCCTTGATCGGCCGCCCGCGCTCCGCGCCACGGGTATCCGGCACGATGCAGAAGGAGCAGCGCATGTTGCAGCCCTGCATGATCGAAACGAAGGCCGAGGCGTTCCGCACCTTGGGCATGTGGTCGCGGATCGTATTCTGTGAGTCCGTTTCCTCCGCGGTATCGCATACCGTGCTCCCGCTCAGGGAAAGCGCCGGATCATCCATCCGTGCTTGCATCCGGCTTTTCAGAATGTCGTCCACATACTCGAACACCTTGTGGTATTTCTGCGTCCCTACCACCACGTCAAGATGCGGGATACGGTCGAAAAGCTCCTGCCCGCGCGATTGCGCCATGCAGCCCATGAATCCATAGACCACGTGCGCGCGCTTCCTGCGTTGCTTGCCGAGTATTCCCATCTTCCCAAGCGCCTTCTGCTCCGCCTGATCACGCACCGAGCAGGTGTTGATCAGGATCGCGTCCGCATCGTACTCGCTCGGCGTGAGCGTGTAGCCGCCTTCCGTGAACATCCGCGCCACCTGCTCGGTGTCGCGCTCGTTCATCTGGCAGCCATACGTCTTGAGGTAAACCCTGGGCATCTTCCCGGAAAAATTTTACGCCAGTGTCAGGCGGTCGTCCGACTCGATTTTCTCGGCAAGTGTCGGATATCCGCCCGGCACCTGCATGTTGAAACAATGGAGATACACGGTGAAAATCTTCGGATCGAACACATCGACGAGCTTGTCCACCGTCTGGTCGAGCCTTTCTTTGTCGAGCCCCTTCGGCAGGTCTCCCACCACGGAACCCTTGCCATCATGGGGAATGCCCATGCCATCGCAGAACATCCCGAGCATCGATTGCTGGCCGGCCATCAGGTACGCCTGTAGGATTTGCTCCCCGATCGGATCGCAGCTTTTGATCTGCAGAGTCTTGTGTATCCAGGCGTATTGCTCCGGGAGCGATTTCTTCTGGACGAAAACCGGGCGGAGCTTGCGGTTGCCCGCAAGGGTCGAGACAGCGGATTTGTAAACGTTCCTGTCGTTCTCCCTGAACCAGTCAAGGATTTCGGTGACAACGGCGGGATCGACAGCGGTAAATAGTTCGTGGGATTTCACAGTGCGGGAAAATGAATGGGCGCAAAGTCAAATCGCAACCGCCTTCAAAGGCAACAGAAGTTTTTCGCGAAGCGACATCTTCCAGGAAAACGGAATCCACTCGCAAATCCCTCGTCCAACCCCGAAGCTTTCCCGCGTGTTCCGCCTCCTCACCCTCCTAGCCGCCCTCCCCATCATCGTCGCCTTCGTCGCGCGCTGGTGGTTCGGAATGCGTGTGCTGAAATCAAAAGGCAACCGCCAGTGCCGCTGCGATCTCGCACGCTGGGAGAAATCCTTCGGTCCGGAGCACATGCCCGTAGCCAAAGAAGCCGATGCCAGAATCTACGCGGACCTGCTACGCCAGACATCCCTGACCGAGTGGCGCACCCGCGATCCCAAAGCCGCCGCCTCCCGCGAAGGCGCGCGCCGCTTCGGCATGGCCGTTCCACCGCTCTCCCTGATGATCGCCATTCTTGCCATCATCGTCGGGAAAATTCCTTTCACCGGAGCCATCGCCATCTTTCTCCTAGCCATCGCCTTCTCCGTGATCATTTCCTACCTCAGCATCGCCCCGGAGCTCAAAGCCATTCTCACCACCTCCCGCCGACTCCGAGACACCGGTGTCTTCTACCGCCGCGACGACGAAGACGCCGTCATCGAAGCAGCCAACGCACTCGTCTGGAAAGAAGCCGCACCGCCTGTTTTCAACCTGATCCAGCGCTGAGACCAAAGTTTATGACCCCACTCGCCCTCATCATCGTCATCTCCCTTTTCCTGCTCTGGAATCTGGAGTTCATCGCCACTCTATTGAACCTGAAAACCTTCCCCTCCAACCCGCCGGCAGAGCTCGACGGACTCATGGATCAGGAAAAGCTCGACCGAGCCCACTCCTATTTGAAAACCAATTCCCGGTTTGATCTCATCCGCTCCACCACCTCATTGGCCATCCTGCTCGCCTTCTGGTTCCTGCACGGTTTCCCCCTCGTAGACGATCTCGCCCGCTCCCTTGTCGGGAACGAGATCGTCGCCGGGATGGTTTTCCTTTCCATCCTATTCGTCGCGCAGAACCTCGTTTCCCTGCCCTTCGACTACTACGAGACCTTCGTGATCGAGCAAAGATTCGGATTCAACAAATCCAGCGTATCCACTTTTATCGTGGACCGCTTCAAGGGCCTAGCCCTCGCCGCCATCCTCGGGCCCCGCTCGTCGCCGGTATCTTGTGGATCTTCAACGAAGTCCCGAACGCCTGGCTCTGGGCCTGGGCCTTCGTCACCGCTTTCCAGCTCATTCTCACCTACCTTGCTCCCTCCGTCATTCTGCCGCTCTTCAACAAGTTCACGCCCATGCCCGAGGGTGAGTTGAAATCCGAAATCGAAGCGCTCGGTGTGAAATGCGGATTTCCGCTGAACGGGGTATTCGTCATCGATGGGTCCAAGCGGTCCACCAAAGCCAACGCCTTCTTCACAGGCTTCGGAAAACACAAGAAAATCGCCCTCTTCGATACTCTCACGGAGAAATCCACCACCCCCGAGCTGCTCGCCATCCTCGCCCATGAAATCGGCCATTTCCGACTCGGCCACATCAAACAACGCCTGTTCGTAGGCATCCTCCAGATGGCCCTGATCTTCTTCCTCATCGGCCTTGCAACCAACCCCGGGGAGCATTCGCCCGCGCCCTTCACGACGCGTTTTTCGTCAGCAGAATTTCCCCGCACACAGGCCTGGTATTTTTCACCATCCTGCTGGAGCCGGCTTCGAAATTCCTTTCCGTCCTGGCGAACGCCTGGTCGCGCAAACACGAGTTCGAGGCAGATGCCTACGCCTCCGAAAACACCGGCACGCCCGAGGCGCTTGCCACCGCCCTCAAAAAGCTCAGCAGCGACCACCTCTCCCACCCCGCGCCCCACCAGCTCCGCATCGTCCTGGACTACTCACACCCACCCCTTCTCCAGCGGCTGAAAGCTTTGAATTCCTAGCGGCCGGGCAAAGATTGTTACCTTTCAGGCAGCTCCGGTCTTACCCGACGGGGGAATACTGCCACGTCGGGCCGAGAGAACGAGCGCCCTGTGACCACGAATTTCTGTGCGGACTCCCGCGCGATACCCGCCCCCGTCACTCCGAGGAACGCGGGAGATACCATTTCGGATGAAGGGAAAGCCCTACCAGCATTCCAAGCAGAATGTAAGTCATGCGCCGTTTCCACTCAAAGACGGTGCCGGGAATCGACTTCCTCCAGCCGACGTCGCATTTCAGCGTCCTTCCGTCAGACGGGCGACTCTCGCATCCTCCCCCGCAAGCCTGCGAATTTGTTCGACCATATCGTAAGGCCTCATGTAGGCGGCTTGCTCATCCAGACCGCGGGTGACGAAGCCGCACCAGTGATCCGCAGCGCTGCCGATATCCAAGCCGATCCCTCCCGCCTGTTTTATCCATTGGCAATAGGTTTTCCCTAGCATACCCGCCGCGACCAGGAAAACTTCCCCAGGTCGGGCGCCGGCAAGTTTTTCCCGTAGCTCCAAGAAGGTATCCGGGAAATGGCGTTCGACCGCCTCATTCTCAAACATCCGCGAATATCGTTTTTCGGGCGGAATCACATGCACTTCTCCGATGCCGACCCCGAAGCGCTCGCCCAGTTTCCCTGCAAGCTGGGAATGGCAGGTAATCAATGATACGCGCCGCGCCCGTGGGATGAGCAGATCCCACAATCCCCAGTAGGCGAGTGACTCGTGGATGTGGCACGAGGTGATCACCCTGTCCGCGGGTAGATTCAGACTGAAATCCAGTGCAGCGATCAGACCGCGCGCATTCTTGGAGTTGAAACCAATGCCGTGGGTCAGCGGCCCGCCGGATCTTTCGACAGCAAGGACGCGGCAAACCCGCTGAAGATCCGGCACTCCCACGATGTCCGCGTCCGTGATCGCTTCCTGTAGAAGCTCCGGAATTTCTTCGCTACGACCACCATCCGGTCTATCGCCCGCCCACCAGACCCGCTGCGTCTTCCGCCGGTCAAATGATTCGAAGTACCGGAAATCCTCACGGTACGGAAGCAGGTTACCTTCCCCATCGCCCAGCCTTACGAGTGAGAGCGGCTGTTTCGAGTCGATGGCGGTGGCGATGCGGTCGGCTATCTCCAGAGCATCGTCAAACACGAAATTCGGATCGGGAAAAAAGGCAGGATGCCGCTGGCGGAAGTTCTGCCATCGGCTGCAAAAATCGATCAGGACTGGGTGGTTTTCCTTTTGAGGAACACCGACGAGAGCTTCACACGCCATGGTTTCCAAGGATTTCTCCGAGGGTTTTGCAAACTCCGACCGGGACATCGCAGCCAGCCAGCGCAATCGTTCACGGTGGAAGATCCCTTGCAGCACCCATATGACCGGACCGTCCGAACTGTCCGCTCCCACCTCCAGCTTACCCAGCAAGTCTTTCGCAAACCAGGGACCTTTCTCCCTCACTGCCGCAGCCAGGATGGCTGTGTTGAGGCTTAGAGGCAGTCGGCCAATCCTACGGCGATTCCAGATTTCCCCGAACAGTTCGAGAGCGCTTTCGGTCGCGTTGCCACGCAGCAGAACGATGGCCTTCAGATAGGTTCTCGGCATCCTGTCCGGCTTGATCTTGCACTGGCGAAGATGGGACAACGCTTCCGGAAGCCGTCCGAATTCCGCCAGCAACGGAATATACCCGTAGAATAGCGAAGGATCCGAGCGGACGATCTTCGGGAATTTTTCGAAAAGCTCGATCATTTCATCCCAACCCTGGGAGGCGGTGAGGCACGAGCGGCCCACCTGCAGAATGGTTCTCGTTGGGCTCCGGCGGCACGCAGACGGTCCCATAGTGCGAAGGCATCACCCACCTCGTCCATGCTGACGAGTAGATTCGCCCACTTGAGCGCCCGCTTCCAATCGTACAACCCGAATACGAGATGACTGAAATACGAGTCGGCGGCTTCCCAATTGCCCTGACGAAGGGCAGCTTCCGCACCCAGAGCAAAACCCGCACGCCCCGCAGGGAATTGCTCGCGCATACGGAGAGCGACCTCCGCCGCTTCCTCCATGCGACCCAACTCCAGCAGAGTGGAAGCTATCCGGCGTTTCGGCATTTCTTCATCCGGAGAAATGCTTGCCACCGCCCGCCAGGCTTCCAGCGCACGTTCCGGAGCGCCGTTTTTTTTCGCAGCCTCCCCCACGCCAGCATGACCCACCACATGCTCCGGCCACGCATCCCGGAGTCTTGTGTAAACGATTTCGGCCGTTCTATAGCGTTCCATCCGCATCAGGCACTTCGCCCTGCCAGCCATCGCGCTGAATCGGCCAGGCTTCAGGGAATCGGATTTTTTCCAATGGCGGAGCGCGTCTTCCCAGTCACCGGAGTTCGCCGCTCTCCTAGCCTTCGCATCCAGAGATGCGATTCGGTCAGGTCTGAGCTTACTCCGGTTCGCCGCCTTTTCGAGGATCCACAGATTAATCGCTAGCAGCGGAACACTGGTCATGGCGAGAAACCGATCGCGCCCCGTCAGCGATCGGTTCGCATTCGCGATGTATTTGAAAAGGTTGCTCCGGACACGCGAAATGAGCGTCCCGCCGTGAAGCCCGGGCCAGTATTTCCCGCTGCGCAGACCACGCCGATGCTGGTCCCTCCAACCTTGTGGGATCGATGTCACATTGCGATGCACCGTCCTCACTTCCGGCACCCACTTCGGCGCGTTCCGCTTGCCGATCCGTTGGTGAAACTCCGTGTCCTCCCCCACCCGGATGTCTTCAAAAGGTCCGTGACGCACAAAAAGCCGCCTGTCGTAGCTGCCACCGTAACGCGCAGCTTCCTCGGCAGGCATGCCGGGAAATCGGTCTGAAAAAAGTGCCAGATGGGACGCCCATGCAACGATGTTTAGCGGATGACTGTTCACCACGGCGCTTGCGACTGCCATCGCGCCCTCGCGATGATGCGCGAGCCGGCGCCTTACCCAGCCATCCATTGCCTGGCAGTCCGCGGCGAGAAACGAGACATATGCTGCCCGGCTCGCCTCCACCCCCTCGTTCCGCGCTTTTCCCGGCCCCCACAGATCGTCCGTTTCCACGATGCGAATATCCTTTCGATTCGCCGGGAGCCATCGGCGGACATCTCCTCCCCCGGAATTCACCAGTATCAGTTCGACCGGTAGATCCTGCCGCAAGACAGACCCGATCGCATCCGCCAATTCCGGCGGTGCGCCAACCGAGATGATGATCACCGCCATCTCCGGTGTGTCCCCTATGGTATTCCCCGCCCGGGACTCTATGATGTCACACATTCGAAATTGGTAGTGAAAACGGAAAACATCGGGAAAACCTACTTTTCCCACTGATGAAAAAAAGCCTACTTCCAGTTTCCCGGTGGATTCAACTGTTTCTCCGATGCCGGGAACCAGGATGCGGAAGCACCTCTCCTTCGTCCTTGAGTTCCGGGTTCTGAAAATCGAGACTCCACTCATGAACTACCGACGCTGTGGCGACTCCGGCCTGCTCCTTCCTGAAATTTCCCTCGGCTTCTGGCACAACTTCGGTCACGTCGATGACTTCGAGGAATCCCGGAAAATCATGCGTCGCGCCTTTGATCGCGGGATCACCCACTTCGATCTCGCGAACAATTACGGGCCTCCCGCCGGCTCGGCGGAGGAAAACGTGGGTCGTATTCTGGCGGAGGATTTCGCCTGCCACCGGGACGAGCTGCTCATCACGACGAAGGCCGGGCACGACATGTGGAGCGGCCCGTATGGCGAATGGGGATCGCGCAAGCACATGCTCGCCTCGCTCGACCAGTCGCTGAAACGGCTGCGGCTGGACTACGTGGACATCTTCTACAGCCACCGTCCTGATCCGGAAACGCGGCTTGAGGAAACCATGTCCGCCCTCGCCACCGCGGTGAACTCCGGACGCGCGCTCTACGCCGGCATTTCGAAATATCCTCTCAAAAAACTGAAAAAAGCTGTGAAAATCCTCCAAGACATGGGGGTGCGCTGCATCATCTACCAGCCGCCCTACTCCATCCTGAATCGCTGGCCCGAGGCCATGGGTATCCTCGATTACCTGTATGAGGAAAAGATCGGCTGCGTCGCATTCTCCCCGCTCGCCCAAGGAATGCTGACTCCGAAATACATCGATGGCATTCCGGAGGCCCTCGCGCAGCCCGTGAAGATGGATTCCTCCAGGAAGACCAGGTCATCGCCCAGCAGAAGAAAATCCGTGCCCTCGGAGACCTTGCCGCCTCGCAGGGAACCTCGATCAACCACTTGGCGATCAACTGGGTGCTGAAACACAAAGCGGTCACCTCCGCGATCATCGGTGCCCGGACCGTAGAACAGCTCGATGACTCGCTCGCGGCTCTGGACGCACCGGAAATCTCCGAGCCAGTCATGGCGGCCATCAATGACATTTCTCCGGCGAAAAAGAGGAAAAACGCGGAGGGCTGAGCTTGGGAAGAAAAGGGCCACCCGCTACCGGGTGGCCCTGGAATCAATCATACGGACGGACCTTATTCGTCGTTTTTGCCCTTCTTCCCTTTTCCGCCTTTGCCTTCACCACGGGGACCGTGCGGGCCGCCGGGACGGTTCTTCATCTCTTCCTGCATGGCGGCCTTCTCTTCTTCATTGAGTTCCCCGTCTCCGTCTTTGTCGAATTTTTCGAGCATCATCTTTTTCCGGGCCTCTTTCATGGCTTCCTTTTCCGCGTCGTCGAGGGTGCCGTCCTTGTTGGTGTCGAACTTTTCCATCATTTCCTTCTTGCGGGCTTCCATCATTTCCTTGCGTCCGGCCTTCGCAGCCTCGCGCTCGTCCTTGTCCAGTTTCCCGTCGCCGTCCTTGTCGAATTTGGCGATGACTTCCGGCGGCATCTTGCGATGGCCTTTCTCCGGTTTCGCGTCCTCCGCGTGAAGTGCTCCGATGAGGCCGAAGCCGGCTGCTGCGATGATCAGTGATTTGGTTTTCATATGGTTGGTTACTTTTTCGAATGAATGAGGAGCGATCGCTCTCATGCCATATTCAACACTCACTCCGGGGGTAAGTTGCGGGAGCTTGAAAAAACTTTCCGCTGCCCTCTCCAGGTCGATTTTTCCGGGAAAGGATTGCCATCGCGTGGTCCTGTGTCTTGCATCTCGGCACACCGTGGCTTCCGAAAAACCAAACCTCCCCGCCAGCAAATCGACCGTTTTCCTGAGACGGGGCTTCAGCACGCTCCTTCTCTGGGGAGTGGTGACCGCCATTTTCTGGAGCATGGTCCCCGCCGCCTATCTGGGGCTGATCGGCGTGCTCGCGATCATTTCCACGCTGGAGTATTTCAAAATGCTCAAAGGTGCGGGGGTTGCGTGCTTCCCACGGTTCGGACTCATCCTGGCCCTCGCCTATTGCGGGCTGGCCTACTGGAATTTTATCCAGGGTGGCAAAGACATCCCGCCCGTTCTCGATGCCGCCGCGATCTGCATCGCTGTCACCGGAGCGTTCACCCTCCAGCTCCGTTACTCGATCAAGGGCATTGAGGCTTTGCTTGCCGTCGCCGTGAACGCTCTCGGCTTTCTTTACATCGCCTTCCTCTTCAATTTCGCCGCCAGGCTCTGTTTCGTGATACCCGGCAGCGACGCTGTCCCTGGCGCTTTCGTGCTCCTCTGGCTGCTCGCGGTGACGAAATTCACCGATATGGGAGCCTACATCACCGGCTCCCTGATCGGGAAACACAAGATGATCCCGCATATCTCACCAGGGAAAACCTGGGAGGGCATCGCCGGTGGCGTGCTTTTCGCAGAGCTGGCCGCATGCGGCCTCTACGCACTGCTCCCCGAAAAACTCGCAGCCCTGCATTCCTGGCCGCACGTCATCATCATCGGGTTTATCCTCGCTGTTCTCGCTGTCATCGGCGACCTCGCGGAGAGCGTCGTGAAACGCTCGCTGCATGCGAAGGATTCCGGAAACATGTTGCCCGGCATCGGTGGCGGCTCGATCTGATCGACAGCATCTGCTTCACCGCCCCGGCCTTGTATTTCTACATCGTCTGGCTACTCCCCGCCCTGGCATGATCTCTGGAAAAAAGCGCCGCGTCGTCTTGCTCGGTTCCACCGGATCGATCGGGGTCTCTACTTTGAAAGTCGCGGAATCGCTGCCGGAGGAGATTGAAATCATCGCGCTCGCGGCGTGTTCCAGCGTGGAGAAACTGGCTGAGCAGGCACTCGCCACCGGAGTCGAACACGTGGCGATCTACGATGAATCGAAGGTTCCCGAACTGCGTTCCCTTTTGCCCTCGGGAGTCATCATCCACAGCGGACCCGCGGGACTGGACGAGATCTCGCAGCTGGAGGAAGCGGATATCGTGCTGGTTTCCATCGTCGGCACCGCCGGCCTTCATCCGGCTCTTGCCGCGATCGAGGCAGGCAAGGATCTGGCGGTCGCCTCCAAGGAAATCCTGGTCATGGCCGGGGAAATCATCACCAGCCTCGCCCGGATAAAGGTGTCCGAATCCTCCCCGTAGACTCCGAGCACAATGCCATTTTCCAATGTCTCGAAGGGCACCGTGGGCCGGATTCGGAAATCTCCCGACTCATCCTCACTGCCTCCGGCGGTCCTTTCCGCGAAACTCCTGCCGCCGATCTCTGGAACGTGACCCCGGAAATGGCCCTCAAACACCCGACCTGGGAAATGGGGCCGAAAATCACGATCGACTCCGCCACCCTTTTCAACAAGGGGTTGGAAATGATCGAGGCCCGCTGGCTTTTCGGGATCACCATGGACCGCATCGAAGCCGTCATCCATCCGCAATCCATCGTGCACTCCATGGTCGAGTTCACCGACGGATCGGTGCTCGCCCAGCTTTCCCGCACCGATATGGGATTTCCCATCCAATACGCGCTCACCTACCCGGCCCGGAAAAAAGGGACCCTGAAGCCGCTCGATTTCACGGAAATTTCCAAGCTGGAATTTTCCGCACCACGTTCGGAGGATTTCCCTTCGCTGGGACTCGCGCGCAGAGCCGGACTCGCGGGCGGAACCCTGCCAGCGGTGTTCAATGCCGCGAACGAGATCGCCGTGGAGGCCTTCGTGCCGGGGAAATCCGTTTCCCGCATATCTGGGAATGTGTCGGCAGAACGATGGACGGAGCGGCGGACAGGACGTCGCCCGATCTCGCCACCATCCTCGCCGACGACGCGGCAGCGCGGGATCGGGCGAGAGAGATCTGCGCGGAGTTCGGTGGCTCCCGGGAGGAACGCGGACTTTAGTCCAATGCCGTTAAGGATTGACCGGTGACATGGAGAAGGGGTTTTCTTCCAACCCCTTCCACAACCCCAGCCATTTCCGTGTCCTCTGCAAAGGGCTTGGAAGAAAAGCCCTTCTCCATATTGCGCTTCGCGCTACAAACTTCCTCACTCCAAAGGATTCTGCTACAAGACCGCCAATCCTAAACGGCATTGGACTAAAGTCCGCGTTCCATGGCGGACTTGATTTCTGCGAGCTTGCTGCGGTCGGGGGCGGCTCCGCGGGCCTGGTCGGGTTTGCCGCCGCCTTTTCCTCCTCCTATTGCTGCGAGTTCCCGGAGGATGTCTCCGGCCTTCATGCCCTTTGCGAGGGCGTCCGGTCCGCAATGAACCGCCAGGTGGAGTTTTTCGCCGTCGTCAACGATGAGAAGGGCGGGACCGGCAAAATTCTTTTTCTTCAGGCCGTTCTGGAGTTCCTGAAGCAGCGAGGCATCGGACTCGAAGCTGACGATGATGGGATCGCCCTTCGCGATGAGATCGGAGAGCGCCTCGTCGGCGAGTTTCGCGGCCTGGGCGGACTGGATTTTCTTGATGCGCTTTTCCGCCTCGATGGCTGCTGCCTGCGTTTCATCCAGGACGCGCTGTGCGTTTGCGAAGGTGGCGTTTATTTCAGAAATATCCGCGCGTTCGGCCAGCATGGCGGACATGATGTGCGGGAAATCGTTTACTTTTTCCGGTGCTTCTCCGAGTTCCGATAGCTTTGCATTGGCCGTCTTGAGCTTCTCGCGGGCGATCTTGATCTCGGTGGTCCATTTTTCCACCGATTCATTCAGGTAAGCCCAGGCGGCTTCCCCGCAGACGGCTTCGATTCGACGCACGCCGGAGGCGATGGCTCCCTCGGACTTGATTTTGAAAAGACCGATCTCCGAGGTGTCACGGACATGTGTGCCGCCGCAGAGTTCCATGGAGTATCCATCAAGCATGTTGCGCCCGCGACCGATTTCCACGACGCGGACGATGTCTCCGTATTTGTCACCGAAGAACTGCATGATATCGGTGCGGTCCTTGATCGAGGCATGGGGAACTTCCGTCCAGGAAACGGCCATGTTCTGCTTGATCGCGCCGTTGACCATTTCTTCCATGGCGGTGATTTGGTCGGAGGTGAGGGCCGCGTTGTTGAAGTCGAAACGCAGACGGTGCTCGTCCACGGAGGAGCCTTGCTGGGAGGCGTCCTTCGAAACCGCTTCGTGCAGCGCCCAGTGAAGAAGGTGGGTGGCGGTGTGGTGGGCCTCGATGGGGCGGCGGCGGGTGGTGTCGATGCGCAAGGCGACTTTGTCGCCCTGCTTGATTGGTGATTGAAGATTGTCGATTGTTGATTTGCAGATGATGTGGGCGCGGGCTTGGGCGATCTGTTGGGTGCCTGAGATGGGGATCTCGTTTCCGTCAATTACTAGGAATCCAGTATCTCCGCTCTGGCCGCCCATTTCCTGCGTAGAAGACGGTTTTGTCGGTGATGACGAAGAGGGTGTCCTCCTGGGGGTGAATTTCTAGGATGGTGGCTTCGGTCTCGTCGGATTCGAAGCCGATGAATTCGGTGATGGCTTCGGAGGAAATATCAAGAGCGCGGACGATGGTGGATTTTTGGGCGGCGCGGGCGCGCTCGCGCTGTTCGTCCATGAGTTTCTCGAAGCGATCCATGTCCACGGACAGCCCTCGCTCGGCGGCGAGGAGCTGGGTGAGGTCGATGGGAAAGCCGAAGGTATCGTAGAGTTCGAAAGCGATCTCGCCAGAGATCGGGGCCACCCCGGCAGGGGAGCACACGCGCCGCCGCGTGTCGCTGGAGGCGCCCCCGCCTTCAGCCGGGTCCGCACTATCTTCCGCTTCCGTCTCCCTCAAAAATTCCCGGCACCACGTCCAGCGATATTCGTCTTTCCTCGCGACGAGCTTCTCATCCACCGGGTTGCTCAACACGTAGTCGTATTTTTCCACAAGGTCCGACTCGCTGCGGATCAAGCGGTCGAAGAATTCCTTGTCCCAAAGATTCTTGATGTTCTCGTTCTGAAGTTCCGCGCGCCGTTGTTTCAGGATCTTGTGAGAGGTAACGGATTTGATCGGTTGGAGAATTTCCGTGAGGGTGAAAAAGGTGGGTTTGGAATCGGCATCCCAGGATTTCACCTGTGGCTCGATGAGGATGTGGGCGTGATCCGGCATGACGCAGGCCGCGTAGAGGTGGATCTGACCGAGTTTTTTCGAGTAGAGAATGGAGTCGAGGACGATTGTGCGCTCCTCGTCGGAAAGGATGTCGCGGTCGCGGGTGGAGAAGGTGACCATGTATTTCCCCCATGGGCGCTCGAAGTGGGGGAGGTTGCGGCGGGTGTAGGTGGGTTGGGAGGGTTTTGGTGAGGCGGGCTTAGGTTGAGGCGTGGGCGCCTCAACCGACACGCGGCGGCGCGTGTGGTCCCCTTCTTCCATTGCTTCTTCGAAGCGCTTGAGTCCTCGGTCGAGGGTCTGGTTGAAGCTGGATTCCTCGTTTTCCAGAGTAGCCCGGACAGATTCTTGGCGATTCTTCAGCTCCGGGAAAACATCTCCCATCTGCTCGACAAGTGCTTCCACGAGATTTCCGAAGAACGGTTTTTCACCGGAGAATCCGAGCTGACGTCCGTAGCGGACCGCCCGGCGGAGGATGCGGCGGAGCACGTAATTACGCCCGTTGTTCCCCGGCATGATGCCATCCGCGATGGAGAAACTCAGGGTGCGGAGGTGGTCGGCGATAACCCGGAAGGCCACCGCGGTTTTCATCTCCTCGGAGAAGGCCGCGCGATCCGCTCCCGGTTCCGGGTAGATATCGGTGTAGGTCTTTCCGCTCAACTCTTCGATTTTCCGGAAAAGGGGCTGGAAGACATCGGTGGCGTAGTTGGTCGGCTTCTGGGAAAAATCGGTGAAACCTTTCGTGTTCTGGATGAGCGAGCAGGCGCGCTCGAACCCCATGCCGGTATCGACGTGCTGGGAGGGCAGATCGCGGAAGGTGCCGTCGGCCTCCGCGTTGTATTGGATGAAAACGAGGTTCCAGATCTCGATGCAGAGATCCGAGTCCATGTTCACGAGCTTTCCACCGGAGTCTCCGGCTGGCGTGAGATCCACATGGAGGCCTCGGAGCAGGGGCCGCACGGGCCGGTCTCGCCCATCATCCAGAAGTTGTCTTTCACATTGCCGTTGACGATGTGCTTCGCGGGGTCGAGGCCTTTGCTCTTGAAAAGCTCCGCCCAGAGATCGTAGGCTTCCTGGTCGAAAGTGGACGGATCCCCCTCACCCGGATTGTAAACCGTTGCGTAGAGCCTTTCCGCAGGCACGCCCCATTGCTCCACGATCAGCTCCCAGCCCCATTCGATGGCTTCCTTTTTGAAATAATCGCCGAACGACCAGTTTCCCAGCATTTCGAAAAACGTATGGTGGTAGGTATCGTAGCCGACGTCATCCAGATCGTTGTGCTTGCCGCCGGCGCGGATGCATTTCTGCGTATCGGTTGCTCGTGCCGGACTGTAGGGCGCTTTCTCGGTCCCGAGGAAATATGGCACGAACTGGTTCATCCCCGCGTTGGTGAATAGCAGGCCCGGCGACTGCGGCAGGAGCGAAGCGGAGGGCACGAGGGTGTGCTGTTTCTTTTGGAAGAACTCGAAAAAGGAAGTGCGGATCTCGGAGGCGGTCATGGTGCGGGGCGGGAAACTGAACGCCTGCGGGGAAATTTCAAACTCTAAACTTCAATCCGCGGAGGCGGACTTGGGAGGATCGGGAGCGGGCTTCCGTTTGACTCTCAAGAACATGCGCTTAGTATCGCGGATGATCATGAAACCTCTCCTGTTCTCGAAAAGCCTCGCCCTGGCGCTCGCAATACTTCTGCCTTGGTCCACGGGGTTCGGGGCGACCGCCAGAGAGCTGATCAAGGAGGGCGACACCTACGATCAGAAATTCAACCCGACCAAGGCGCTGGAGTATTACCTACCTGCGGAGCAACTCGATCAGAACAACACGGAACTCCTTTTACGTATCGCTCGCCAGTTCCGCCACCTCTCCGCCGATACGGACTCATCCAAGGAAAAACTCAGATACGCGCAGTTGGGACTCGATTACGCGAAACGTGCGGTGACGGTCTCACCCCAGAGTTCCGAGGCAAACCTTTCCGTCGCGATCTCCTACGCGAAGTCCGCCGAACTCTACGGCAACAAGGAGAAAATAGCCGCATCGCGGCAAATCAAGGCATTCGCGGAAAGGGCGGTCGCACTGGACCCCCGCAATGACCTCGCCTGGTACACCCTCGGCAGATGGCACCAGAAGGTGGCGGAAATCAGCGGCTTCAAGCGGAGGGTCTCCTCCATCGCATACGGCAAACTGCCAGATGCCTCGAACGAGGAGTCGATCGAATGTTTCCGCAAAGCGATCGATCTGAGTCCCGGGCGTTCCGTTTACCACGTGGACATGGGCATCACCCTCGCCGCGATGAACAATCAAAAAGATGCCAGGAAGTTCATCGAGAAAGGGCTGTCGTTGCCAAGCATCGGCAAAGACGACGGCTCCACCAAATGGCGTGGAAAAGAGACACTGAAGGCCCTGTGAATCACCCTGTCTCTGATCGAACCTGTCCCCATCCGCAATTCCTCGTGAATCGTGCGGGAACCGTTCGAAATGTGGAACTTGCGCTTGCCATGCGCCATTCTCTTCCGGCAGCTTGCCCAACCTCGTAGGAAAAAATCGTATTCAAGATGTCAAAAGAAGGGATTGCAATCATCGGAATCGGCTGCCGGTTCCCCGGCGGAGTCAATGACGCGGAGTCATTTTGGAAACTCCTGGAAGAAGGCCGGGATGCTGTAACCGAAATCCCCGGCGACCGTTGGAACATCGAGCGCTTCTACGATCCGGAGCTGGGACTGACCGGAAAATCCATCGCGAAACGTGGTGGCTTCCTGGACCAGATCGACCAGTTCGACCCTCAGTTTTTTGGAATTTCCCCGCGCGAGGCTCCTTATATCGACCCCCAGCAGCGCCTGTTGCTTGAAACCGCCTGGGAAGCCATCGAGGACGCAGGCCAGGTCCTCGATCTCGAAAACGGCACCGACATCGGCGTTTTCATGGGAGTTTCCCACACGGATTATCAGAACATCCAGGGCGGCAGCACCGACCGCAAGGGCATCAGCGCCCACTCCTCCACCGGCAACGCCCACAGCATCGGCGCCAACCGGATTTCCTACTGCTTCAATCTCAGCGGCCCGAGCCTTTCGATGGACACCGCCTGCTCGTCCGCCCTCACCGCCGTCCACCTCGCCTGCGAGTCGCTGCGCTCCGGGAGTTGCAAAATGGCTCTGGCGGGGGGAGTGACCGTCATCATCACCCCGGACGGCTTTATCGGCTTTTCCCAGGCGGGCATGCTCTCGACTGACGGGAAATGCAAGGCCTTCGCCGCCGAGGCAAACGGCTTCGTGCGTGGCGAAGGCGCGGGTGTGGTCCTCCTGAAACCGCTTTCCCAAGCCATCGCGGATGGCGATCCGATCCAGGGTGTGATCCTAGGTTCCTCCTTGAACCAGGACGGCAACACCAACGGGATTTCCCTGCCAAGCACCGAGGCCCAGGCCCGCTTGGTGCGCGATGCGTGCAAGGACGCCGGAATTGCCCCGAAAGATGTCAGCTTCGTCGAGGCCCACGGCACCGGCACCGCTGTCGGCGATCCCATCGAGGCCACCGCGCTGGCGGAAGCCCTCTGCACCGACCGCCCGGAGGACGAACCGCTGCCAATCGGCTCGGTAAAAACGAATCTCGGCCACTTGGAAACCGCCGCCGGAGTTGTCGGACTGATCAAGGGCATGCTCGTCCTGAAACGCCGCCAGATCCCGGCCAGTCTTCATTTCGAAAATCCAAGCCCCCACATCGATATGAAGGGGCTGAAACTGCGCGTGCCGACCGCTTTGGAAACTTTCCCCGACAACGGCAAACGCCTCATCGCCGGGGTGAACTCCTTCGGCTTCGGGGGAGCCAACGCCCACGTCATCCTTGGCGAACCTCCGGCCATTGAAGTCCCGGAACAGGAAAAAATCGCGTCCGACCGCTCGTGGCCCATCGTCATTTCCGCCCGTTCCGAGGACGCGCTCAAAGCGACCGCCGGACGCCTGGCGGACTGGATCGAATCTCACGAGCTTGGCAACGGAGTCTCCCCCATCCTGCCGAAGCTCACCTACACGCTCGGGGCGCGCCGCAACCACCACGGCCACCGCCTGACGCTCGTCGGCAGTTCATCGGCGGAAATCACTGAGGAACTCCGCGAATTTTCCGAGGGAAATCCCCCGACAGCCGCCCGGACCTCGTTCACTCCGCGCCCGGAATTCGCGCCGCGCATCGGCTTTGTCATGAGCGGCCAGGGACCGCAGTGGTGGGCCATGGGACGCGAGCTGATGCGTAAGGAACCTGTTTTCCGCGAAGTCATGGAAGCCTGCGAAGCGGCCATGCGTCCGCACGCCCGTTTCTCGCTCCTCGAAGAACTCGCCCGCGATGAGGCGGACTCGAAAATCCAGCAAACCGAGATCGCCCAACCCGCGATCTTCGCGATGCAGGTCGCACTGGTGGCTCTTTGGAAATCGCTCGGAGTCGAGCCGAGCGCGGTCGTCGGCCACAGCGTCGGCGAAGTCGCCGCCGCGCACATCGCCGGCATTCTAAGCCTGGAGGAAGGCGCTCGAATCATCGTCCTGCGCGCCCGGATGATGCACGAATGCGCCCGTGGCGAGGGCACCATGCTCGCCGTCAGCCTGTCGGAGGAAGAGGCACTGGAAATCATTTCCCGACACGATCAATCCGTGAGCATCGCGGCCTTCAACGGTCCGAAATCGCTCACGCTCGCCGGCATCAAAGAGTCTCTCGAAGCGATCCGGGCCGAGCTGGAGCCGAAAAACGTCTTCGCCCGTTTCGTCCGCGTGGACCATCCGTATCACCACGCGATGATGCAGCCTGCGGCGGACAACCTTGTCAAAAACCTGCCGGATATTTCCCCGCAAGAAGAGACGCTTCCGTTTTTCAGCACGGTCACCGGAGCGCGCTGCGCGGGCAAGGATTGCGTCGCCGCCCACTGGGGCCGGGGCATCCGCCAGCCCGTGCAATTCGTCAAGGCGGTTGCCGCCGTGGCCGATTTCGGTGTCGATGTCTGGCTGGAAATCAGCTCCCATCCGGCGCTTTCCATGTCGATCAAGGAATGCCTCTCCACCTCCGACCTCAAGGGCCAGGTGACCGCCTCGACCCGCCGCGACCGCGAGCACGAGTCCTTTCTGGAAGCCGCTCTCGAACTCCATCGCGGCGGCGTGGTGATCGATTTCAAAGGCCTCACTCCCTCCCGCGAACTGCTTTCACTGCCCGCCTATGCGTGGGACCGCGCCCGCTGGTGGCACGAATGCGGCGAGCTGCGCGATGCCCGCCTTTCCCCCGGTGGAAAAGGCCTGCTCGATGCCCGCCAACCCCGCGCCACCCCGGCGTGGACGACCCGTCTCGACAACCGCCACATGGCGTTTCTCAAGGATCACAAGGTCGATTCGCACGTCATTTTTCCGGCGGCAGGCTTCGTGGAAATGGCGCTTGAGGCCGGTGTCGAGCTGTTCGAGGGCCGTCCGTTCGCGATCGAGGATTTCGAAATCCGGCGTCCGCTGATCCTTCCCGATCCCGCGTCCGCCGTGGTCATCGAGTTCACCTACGAGCCTGCGGAACGCACGTTTAATATCCAGAGCCGGTTCGACCAGACCAACACCTGGTCGGTGCATGTCGTGGGTTCGTTGCGCAGCGAACGCACCGAATCCTCGTTCGGGAATTCCGCGCTCGAAGCTCCGGATGCCGATCTGGAAACGGAAGGTGTCGGCGCCTTCTACGGCCACATGAGCGATCTCGGCCTGCGCTACGGCGATGAGTTCAAGCCGGTGCGCGAACTCGCCGCAGGGAAAGGCAAGTCCGCCGGCCGGGTCTCGCTTTCCGAAAACATCGCAGGTCGCGCGTCCGAATACGCCCTGCACCCCGTCCTCATGGATGGCGCGCTCCACGTGTTTTCCGCCGGTTCGAAAACCGTCGAGGATCGCAAAGCGAAGATGAAACTGCCGGTGCGCTTCGCCCGGATTTTGTATCTACGCTCACCGGGTGCCTCCGCCCAAGTCCGCGCGAAGGTCCTGCATTTCAACGAGGAACTCATCGAAGGCCGCGTCGGTATCTATGATGACGCCGGCCAGCCATGCGTCCTCATCGACGGCTTCCGGGCCATCAGCATGACTGCCGCCCGTCGCCCCGGCGCCTCAGGTGGCGGTCGCGATCTGGTGTACAATATCGATTGGGAACGCACGCAACCTACCGTCTCTCCTTCCACGCAAACTCCCGTCCCGCTCGGTCAGATCCGCGAGGTCGCGACGGTCGCCCTGGACGAAGTGATCGGCCTGCGCGGTCGTGACGAACTCGAAGGCGTGATGGCTGCCGAGGACGATCTCGCCGCCACCCAAATCGCTAACGGATTGCGGGAAATGGGTGTCAGCGGTGAGTTTTCCGCCGAATCCCTGAACATCGCTCCGATGATGCTCACGGTATTCGGTCGCCTGATGGACAAGCTCGCCAAGCGCGGAATTCTCAGCTCCGAGGGTGGAAAATACACCCCGACCGAGAAATTCTCGTCATCTGCGGACTCCGCGGGAGAATTGCTCCGCAAATTCGTCATCGCCCATCCCGGTCATCTCCCGGAAGGCCTGCTCTGCGCCTCATCCTGTGGCGAACTAGGCCCCATCCTCCGTGGTGAAAAAGATGCGGTGCAAGTCCTTTTCGGCGGAACGAACGCCGAATTGCTCGACCATTTCTACGGCGACGGCCTGCTCTCCAGCCACTGGATGGTCAGCATCGCGAAAGGCGTGCAGGAGGCCGCACGCCACCTGCCGGAAGGCCGCGGTTTGCGGATTCTCGAGGTCGGTGCCGGCACCGCGGGACTCGCCGCACAGCTTCTCCCGCTTCTGGATCGCGATCTCCACAGCTACACTTTCACCGACGTTTCCGCCGGATTCTTCTCCGCCGCGAACCAGAAACTCGCCGCCTTCCCGGAAGTGGAATACAAAGTTCTCAATCTCGAAATGCCTTTCGCCGAGCAGGATTTCGACGCCGCATCATATGATTTCATCGTCGGCACCAACGTCCTGCACGCCGTGGCGGATGTCCGTGTGACATTGAAAATGCTTCACGACCTGCTGGCTCCCGGCGGCACCCTGATGTTCATGGATGTCGCCTCACCGCAGCTTTGGACGGAATCCGTTTTCGGTCTCACGGAAGGTTGGTGGCATCTCACCGACCGCGACTTACGCCCCGACCAACCGCTCATGCAACGCGACCAGTGGGAAGCCGCGCTCAGGGAAGTCGGTTTCGCGGAAACCGCCTCCATGCCCGGTTTCCACGGACCCGAAGGCGAAGGCCAGGTCGGCATCCTCGGTCGGAAAGCCGGTCAAGCAATCATCGAAGCAGCCACAGAAGATGCGCCGCTCGAAGGCTCTTGGCTCATCTTCGCGGACGAATCCGAACTCGGAAATGAAATCGCCGAACAGGTCACCACCGCCGGTTCCCGCTGCCGCGTTGTCCGCCGCAGCGACGAGGACGATTTCGCCGCCTTGCTCAAGGAGACGAAACCGGAACGCATCGTTTACCTTTGGTCGCTCGATGAGAAAACCGGCACCACCGAAAACGACGCTCTGATGGGCATCGACTCGCTGCTGCACCTCACCCACGCCCTGGAGCAAACCATGGCGGGAGCGAAAATCCGCTTCGATCTCGTCTCACGCGGTGCCCAACCGGTCGGCGAAAACATGGGTGCCACCAACGTCGCCCAGGCACCATCCATCGGCATTTTCCGGGTCATCCTCGGCGAGCATACGAATCTCTCCTGCCGTGCTATCGACCTGCCGCCCGAAACCTCCGCCACTGATCGCGACCTGCTCTGGAGCGAACTGGTCCACGCCGATACCGAACGCGAAGTCGCCCTGCGCGGCGAGGCCCGCTACGTGCAGCGCATCAGCCGTGGCCTGCCGCATCGCGAGAAAAACCTCGATCCATCCGTCCCGCTCCGGCTCGAATCGCGCGAGCGCGGCCAGCTCGGCAGCCTGCGTTTCACCCCTTTCACGCTGACCGTCTGCGCCCCTGGAGAAATTCTCATCCAGGTGAAAGCCGCCGGGATGAATTTCCGCGACGTGCTCAAAGCGCTTGCCCTCTACCCGGCGGAGACCGAAGACGCGCGCATCTTCGGCGACGAGGTGGCGGGCGAAGTCATCGCCATCGGTGAAGGTGTCAGCCACCTCGCGGTCGGCGACAAAGCCTTCGGTCTCGCCGTCTTCGGACTCGCGACCCACACCCTGGCCCGCGCCGCCGACATGCGGAAAATGCCGGAAAATCTTTCCTTCGAGGAAGCCGCCACCTTGCCGGTCGTCTTCATGACCGCGTGGTATGCGTTGAACGATGTCGCCCGGATGCGTGCCGGTGAGAGCATCCTCGTCCACGCCGGTGCCGGTGGAGTCGGCATGGCCGCCATCCAGATCGCCCATCACCTGGGAGCCGATGTCATCGCCTCCGCCGGAAGCCCGACCAAGCGCGCGCTCCTGAAAACGCTCGGGGTCAAACACGTGATCGACTCCCGCCGGGGAGATTTCGCCGAGTCCGTCATGGAACTCACCGACGGCCGTGGCGTGGATGTCGTGCTCAACGCGCTCGCCTCCGAGGCCATCCCGATGGGGCTTTCCTGCCTCGCGGAATCCGGACGTTTCCTCGAAATCGGCAAACGAGATATCTACATGAACTCCCGCATCCCGCTGTGGGGCCTGCGCCGGAATTCCTCCTTCCACGTCATCGCCATGGACGCGATTTTCGCCGGAGACGAAGCGAAAACCCGCGACCTGCTCGCCGAGGTTTCCGATCTCGTCGATCAAGGCGCGCTCACTCCCCTGCCCTTCCGTTCCTTCCCGGCAAGCCGCATCGACGCCGCCTTCCGCCTCATGGCGGGTGGCAAGCACACCGGGAAAGTGGTCGTCGGATTCGCCGATTCCTTCGTCGTCCGCAAGGGCGAACCGCCGTTGCCGGATTTCGAAATCACGGCGGACGGAGCATATCTGATCACCGGCGGACTCGGCGGATTCGGCCGCGTGCTGGCGGAGTGGTTGGTCGAAGCCGGTGCGCGTCACCTCGTGCTGAGCAGCCGCAGCGGCGCCTCCACCCCGGAAGCCGTGGAATTTGTCGAAAGCCTCGTAGCCCGTGGCATCGAAACGAATGTCGTGAAAGCCGACATCGGCTCACCGGCGGATGTGGAAAAACTCATTTCCGATCTCCGCGCCGCGAAAACGCCGTTGAAAGGAATTTTCCACCTCGCGATGGTCATCGACGACGCCCCGCTCGCCGCCCTGACCCCCGAGCGACTGTGCACCGTCATGGCTCCGAAAGCCCACGGTGCCTGGCTGCTCCACGAAAACACGTTGGACATGGACCTCGACTGCTTCGTGATGTTCTCCTCGGTTTCCAGCATTTTCGGAAATCCGGCGCAGGGCAACTACTCCGCCGCCAACGCCTTCCTCGATTCGCTCGCCCACCATCGCCAGGCACTCGGCAAACCCGCCCTCGCGATCAACTGGGGCGTGCTCGGCGGCGAAGGTTACGTCGCCCGCAACGAACGGGTCGCGGAATTCCTCGCCCGCCAAGGCACCGGCGCGCTGGCACCGGCAGAGGTCACTTCGCTCATGGAATCCTTTCTCGTCGCACACGCCCCGCAAGTCGCCGCGATCCGCGTCGATTGGGCGAAATGGCGGCAATCCTTCCGCGGCATGCAGGACAACCCGCTGGTGGAACGCATTTTCGCTGCCGGGATGGAGACCCAGGAATCCGGCAGCGGTGGCCAGGACTGGCGTGGAAAAATCGCCGCAGCCTCCGCCGAGGACCGGAACTCCGTCATCGGAGAAGCCGTACGCGATGTCGTAGGCTCCGTCCTCCGCGTCAAGCCGGACAGCCTGCGCGAGGACCAACCGCTCACCGATCTCGGACTTGACTCGCTGATGGGCGTGGAAATCGAGACCATGCTGGAAAGCTCCATCGGCGTCGCCCTACCGCCCACCAGCCTGATGCGGGCAAGGACGATAGGCCAGATCGCCACCCTGATCGCCGAGCAAATGGGCGGCGATGCGGATGCCGCGCCGAAAGCTGCCGTTGCCGCCGAAGCCGCCGTCGATGCCTCCGAGCTGGACCTCGATTCGATTTCCGACGATGACCTTGACCAACTGCTGGGCGCGGTTCCGGCCGGTAAAAACTGATGGCCCAGGACACGCGAGCACTCTTCAAGTCATGGCTGGAAAGCGGGGAAGCCCGTCTCCAGCCGCTCACGCTTCCACAGCGTGAGTTGTGGGAAAACTCACCGGTGCCGGTGGGAGATCCCGCGAACCACATTTGCGGAATCCTCGAGATCAGAGGCCCCATTACCAATGAACAATGCGAAGCCGCCCTCCAAAAGGTGGTGGACAGGCACGAGGCACTGCGGATTACGTTCCTCCCCGGAAAAGAACGTCCCCTCCAGATGATCCGGGCGACCGGAATCGCGTTGCTCGGCACCCACGAGCTGGCCGAGGGAGAAGATCTGGAGGAAGTGATGCGGGAAACCTACCGCCAGCCCTTCGACATCTTGCAGGGGCCGCTTTACCGCGTCCGCATGATTCGTCGGGGGCCGGACGACCACGTGCTGGCCTTCTGTTTCCACCACGCCATCGCCGACGGTTGGTCCCTGGGTGTTTTCACGCAGGATCTCTGCACCGCCTACATCATGGGGCTGACAGGTTTGAAGAAAATCGTCGCCGTCGGTGCGATGAAAATGAAAAACTCGCTGCCACCCGTCGCGCAGACCTACACGGAGTGGGCCGCCGCCGAGCGCGCGATCTGGCAGCCGGCGATCTTGGAAAAACGAGCTGCTTTCTGGAAATCCCAGCTCGCCGGATCCAGCCGCATCTGGGGAGAAATTCCCGATCCCGCGCCTCTGGAGCGATGGGCCACGGAAATCCCCGCCGATCTCGTGCGCGACATCAAGGCGCTGGCGAAGGATCACGGCACCACGATGTTCAGCACGCTCTTGGCCGCATTTCAGATCACCCTTTCGAAATGGACCGGCAAGAACGACATCCTCGTCGGCACACCCGTCGCCAACCGCAACAAGGAAGCTGCCCGCGAAACGATGGGCTACTACGCCGGCGTCGTCCCGCTGCGAGGAAACGTCGATCCCGATCAAAATTTCTCCGAACATCTGAGAAAGGTGGCCGAAACCACGCTCGATTGCTTCGCCAACGCGGTGCCCTACGCCGAGCTGGCCGCCGCCATGGGCGAGGTCCGCAAGCAGGGCGAGCATTCGCTTTTCGACGTGCGTTTCGCCCTCCAGAACCACCCGGTGCCGGACATCTCCCTGCCGCGCATTTCCACCAAAGTCCGCATGCGCTCCACCGGCACCGCCCGCTTCGAGCTGGCTTGCGAACTCACCGAGATCGGCGACGAATTGGAAGTTGTGTGGCTGTTCAAGCCCTATAGATTTTCCGCGTCGGAACTTGCCGGATTACACGATCTCTTCCGGGCTGTTTTGAAGAGCGCTTGCGAAAATCCGGCCGCCCGCTCCCACGATCTCACGACATGAATTCTCCATCGACTTTCGAAACCGACCTGGTGCCACCCGTCGTGGCTCCGGCGGAGGGTGATCATGGCAACACCCATTGGGTCACCCAGGCGGCGTTTCCCCTGGTCAGCGCGGCTTTGACGATTTCCCAGATCGCGCTCGGATTCGCCTACCACTACGGCCTCATCTCGCTCTGTGTGCCTCTGGTCCTACTCGTCAGTCATTTCATGCACGGAATGCTAGTGGGATTCCACGAGGCATCCCACGGCCACCTCCGCAAAAGCCGTTTCCTCAACGAGGTGGACGGCCTGCTCATCGGCACCTTCAGTTTCATGAGCTTCACGCTCTACCGCGCCGCCCACCAGAAGCACCACTCCCACCTCGCCACCGAGCGCGATGTCGAGCTGTGGCCCTTCGTCACCGTCGGCACCCCACGCTGGGCACGCCGCCTGGCCGCGTTCATCGAGCTGAACTGCGGCATCCTCTTCACCCCGTTTCTTTTCCTTCGGGTCTTTCTGAAAAAGGATTCGTTCATCAGAAACAAGCGCGTCCGCAAACGGATCTGGCAGGAGTTCGCGCTGATGGCCGTGGTTTGGCCGCTGATTTTTGCGACCGTCACTTGGTTCCACGTCTGGGACTACTATCTGTGGATTTTCCTCGCACCGGCCGTCATCGCGGGAAATCTCCAGAGCTGGCGGAAATACATCGAGCACGTCGGCCTGACCGGCGACACCGCCCGCAGCGCTACCCGCAGCATCGTCGCCGACTCATGGTCCGGTCGGCTGCTCTCGCTCACCCTGCTGCACGAGCCGCTGCACGGCATCCATCACGTGAAAATGACCCTGCGCCACGATAAACTCCCCCGCCACACCCCCTTCCTGGACCCCGCCGACGAGGGCGATATCCCGCCTTTTCCCAACTACCGCTCCGCCGTAGTCCACCTCCTGCGAAACCTCTCCGACCCGAAATCCGGCAGCCACTGGCCCGATGAAAAGGCAGGGCGATGAAGCTAGGATGTGAGGGGACCACACCCGCCGCCGGGTGTCGTTTCACGCGCCCTCGCGGGAAACTCGGGTGGAATGAATGTGTATGGCTTTCCTCAAGTGGATCTCCGCACCATCTCACCAGAGGCATGGCATGGGCGAGTGCCGAAGCGGCGGTCCAATGGTCGTCGGCACGGATCATCTTTGGGATATCAGAACTCTTTCCTCCGCGCTGTCCGATTCCTCCTGTTCGAAATCTTCTCAGTGCCAACGTTCCCGAAGGAATTTCAGGGCGGAATTAAACAACTAGACGGGTCGGCCTCAAGGTGTAGCTTCGCTGGCAATGGCCGCAGCCGATTTGACAGACGATACGGAACCCATCTACGAGGCCATCGGCCTCAAAAAGGAATACGACAACGGCAAAGTGGTCGCTTTGCGGGGTTTGGACCTGGAGATCAGGAAGGGCGAGTTCGTCGCCATCGTCGGGCAGAGCGGTTGCGGGAAAAGCACCTTGCTGCAGATGCTCGGCTCGCTCGACAAGCCCACCGCAGGAACTCTGAAATATCGTGGCCGTTCAATTCCCGGCCTGGAGGATCCGGCTGCTTACCGTTCGCATGAGATCGGCATCATTTTCCAGTCCTTCCACCTGCTTCCGACTTTCACCGTACTGGAAAATGTCCAGATTCCGATGTTCGAAGGGAAAGCGTCCCGGTCCGAGCGCATTTCTCGGGCGACCGAACTGCTGGAGTCCGTGGGCCTCGGGCACCGGCTCGGCCATTATCCTTCCGAGCTTTCAGGAGGGGAGCGGCAGCGGGTTGCCATCGCACGCAGCCTGGTGAACAAGCCTTCGGTGCTGCTGGCGGACGAGCCGACCGGCAACCTCGACAGCGTCAGCGCTGTGCAGATCATCGACCTGTTGCTGGATCTCCACGAAAAACTGGGCGTGACGCTGGTGCTGGTAACCCACGATCCCTCCGTCGCGGACCGCGCCTTGCGGACCATACGTATGAAAGACGGGGTGGTGATTTCCGACGAACTCGCCAGCGCGCGCCAACTGACTCCGACTTCCTGAAATGACATTTTTCACTATCGTTCTCCGCAGCCTGACCCGGCGCCCCGTGCGCACGTGTCTTACCTTGGTCGGCATTTCCATCGGCATCGCCGCTGTCGTGGCCTTGGTGGGGATCGCGTGGGGCTACGAGAAGGGCATCACCAAGCAACTCGATGTGGTAGGCGTGGACATGGTCGTCAGCAACATGAGCGGCGGGCTGATGCCGAAGGTGTTCGACGAGGGACTGCAGGAGGAGGTGGCCAAGCTGCCGAAGGTCGCGGATACGACTACCGTCCTGATGCAGATGCTGAGCGTGGAGGACGCGCCGATCATGATGATTTCCGGCCGCGAGTGGGGTGGATTCACGTGGGACAAGCTCGAGGTGATCGACGGTCGCCTGCCGAAGGACGGCGATGAGAAAGCGGTCGTGCTGGGAACCATCGCGGCGGAGGTCCTGAAGAAAAAAGTCGGCGACACGGTGCAGATCGAGATCGAGGAAATGAAGGTGGTTGGCATCGTCGATGGCGGTGCGATGGTGGAGAACGGCACGATTTTCCTGCCGCTGCGCGTGATGCAGGAGGCCACGGGGAACGAGGGCAAAGTCAATTTCCTTGATATCCGGGTGACACCGGATCTGCCGAAAGCGGAACTCGATCTTCTCAGCAAGGACATCGGGGTGATCTTCCCGCAAGGCCGGGCGATGGTGGCGAGCGAGGTGGTCGGCACCAGCCAGGGATTCCGCGTGGCGCGCGCGATGAGCTGGAGCACCGCCCTGCTGGCGATCATCGTGGGAGTGCTCGGCGTGATGAACACCATGCTGATGACGGTTTTCGAAAGGACCCACGAGATCGGCATCCTGCTGGCGGTCGGCTGGAGGAAACGCCGCATCGTTTACATGGTCCTCTGCGAGTCCGCGTTGTTGGGGTTGCTTGGGGGCCTTGTCGGGGTATCCTTGGGAGCCTTGGGTTTGCTGATCCTGGGGGCGTCTCCCGGTGTCAGCGGATTTCTCGAACCCGATCTCAGCCCGAAGCTTCTCCTCATCTCGATCAGCATCGCTGTCGTCGTTGGAATTATCAGCGGCCTGTATCCCGCGTGGCGCAGCTCACGTCTTTCGCCTAGCGTGGCACTTCAAAGCTAAACTTCCATTCACTTATCCATGAAAACCATTTCCCGATCACTCGCCGGCCTGGTGGCCGCGGCCACCGTTCTCACGTCCTCCGTCATCGCACAGGACGCTCCCTCTGCCAAAGAACTCGCGGCGAAACTGAGCGCTGGCATCCAGGACGGCAACACCGAGGTGCGCTTGAAAATGGAGATCCCACCAGCCGATGGAAGGTCGGAGACGACGCTCCAGGTGCGGGTGAAATCCCGTCGCAGCGGGGGAAGCTCCGAGGTACTCTACCAAGTCCTTTGGCCGAAAGATCTAGCAGGCCAGGGAGTCCTTCTGAAGAAATCCGGAAACGGGGCCGCTTCCGGGACCGCGCTGGTTTCCGGAAATACCCTGAAACGGCTTTCGGGATCCGCGATGAAGGACGGGATTTTCGGTAGCGACCTGGCCTATGTCGATGTGGTGGAGAATTTCTACGAATGGAATGATCAGACCGTTCTGAAAACCGAAGTCGTGGACAGGGTTTCCTGCGTGGTGCTGGAGTCAAAGCCCGGTGGGAGCTCCAGCCCCTATGCCAAAATCCAGAGCTGGATCGACCTGAATCGGATGGTCCCGCTGCGGGTGGACAAGTATTTCAGCGATGGCAGCCTGGCCCGCCGAATCATGACCACGCGCGTGGCCAAGGATGACAGTGGTCGCCAGGTTCCGGCAAGTTTCACCGTGCAAAGCGGTGGAGCCGGTTCCAAGACGATCATCGAAGGCTCCAGCAGCAAGCACGATGTGAAATTTTCCGATGCCGAGTTCACCCCGCAGGCGATCGGCCAACTGAAGTGATTCCACCACCTCCCGACCATGCAAAACCTCAAGCCGATGGGAGCGGTCGCCGCGCTCTACGCGGCGGACCAGCATGAGTTGGCGGAGGCCATCGTGCGCAGCCTCAGCCAAGCGGTTTTCCACGAGAACAAATCGAAGCCGGCTGGCAGGCGGAAGCTGTTCCTAGGGCGTGTCTCTCACAGGGTCGTGGGCTGGACCACACGCGCGGCCGCATCGAAAAACGAGTCCGGTGACGAGGTCACGCAACTCAGGAACCGGCTGTTCGAGCGATCCAAGCACCCCTACGCGCAGTCACTGCTGACCTCCTCCCGCAGCGATTACGCCACCCTTGTCGAAGGTGGGGATCCGATGAACGGCCCCTACATGATGCTGTCTCCGGTGCTTCGGAAAAACGGCAATACGTGGGACCGGATCTTCCTCGACTCCGTTCAGGGAAAGGACGTTCAACTCCGGTTTATCCATGAAACCCAAGCCACGTATCAGGCGGCGAAGCAGGCGCTGGACCGGGGTGAAACCGTGCGCATCAAGGCCGTCGCCGCAGGCACCGGACTCAGTCTGATCCTTGCCTATGACAAGCTCATCCTCGACGGTTACGACCCGAAATCGATCACTGCGGTGATCACGGACCGCGACCACGCCAACACGGAAAAGACCAACCGCCTACTCGCGAAACTTCCCAGCACGCGCAACAGCCATGACATCCCCGGCCACTCTTACGGGATCTTCGCAGTGACCGAAGATATCTTTGAAGGACCGGACCCGCTGGCCACCGGACTCCACGCCCCGTATGACATCGTCACCGCGATCGGGATTCTCGAGTACTTCCAAGGTGTTTCCCACGGCACGACGGAGAAAAGGCTGATGCTGCAAGAACCCGTCGAAACCGTCTCCGCCAGGGATCTGACCGCCCGGCTCGGAGAAATGACAAGCCGGAGCGGCAGTCTTATCATCAACACGTATCGCGACCATTCCTCGATCCGTATCCTTGAGCTTTTCGGGAAGCGCTTTGATTTTCGCGACCGCGAGCATCTCCGGGATCTGCTCGAGCCACATGATTTCCGCTCCCTCCACCTTGCCGGATCCGGGCATATCTACGATGTCGAAGTCTTTGCAAAAACCGTCTCAATTCAAAAGAATTCTCCATGAAATCAACGATCATCATTCTCCTCGGAATCGCGCTGGCCGCGGCGGGATGCAGGAATTACTCCACCGTCACCGAGATCCAGCCCACTCACGAGTCGCCGACCCGTGCCGGTGAGTTGATCGCTGAAGCGAGCGGCAAGATCGCAATCTCACCGCTGGTCCGGCTGGGGAGTTACCTTGATGCGGCGAACGCGGCGGGAAACTCTCTCAAGAGTCAGCCGGGCGACACGCAGGCACTCCGTGATTATGACTTCGCCGTTTCCCGCGTTTTCGAAATCCTTCACAACTCGAACCTGGAGCCATGGAAGGCTCCGCTCGAATGCCCGGGTGCGACGGTTACCTGGAAATTTTCTTTCGAACGTGACCGCCGCCCCGAGCGGGACCCCTCGAATTTCAAGATCGAACCGACAGACATCTACGAATTCCAGGGAGATCTGGTGGAGCAGCGCATCGTGAAAGAAGGCCTGGGCGCGCCTCTGGTCGTGACGAGCGGGAAGATCGACCCCAAACAGAGTCAGGCATTGGGAGAAGTGGACCGTGTTTCCTATGGCATGACCGGCGTGATCGATTTCAACGGGACCAAATGCGTCGGGCGGTTCATCGATCCACTCTCCGCCGAATCGGTAAGCTTCGGAGGAAATTATTTTCCCCTTGCCGCGGATTTCACGGCACCTCTCGCCCTCGCTATCGCCAGCTCGAACCCCCGGCAGAAGGAGATTACAGATCTTTTCAATCCCAAGGAATTCGAAAAGAACGTCCGCTTGGCCCGCCTGCAACCCTATGATCCGGACAAGATTCCTATCCTTTGCATCCACGGGCTCGGGGACTCGCAGGCGACCTGGCTTCCCCTGATCCAGGCCTTGCGCGGTGATGCCACGATACGGAAAAACTACCAGATCTGGTTCTTCAGTTACCCGACGGGCTATCCCTATCTCTTCTCGGCTGCGGCCCTGCGCGACAGGATGGACGATATCAACCGGAGATTTCCGGGTCATAAGAAGATGGTCGTCATCGGCCATAGCATGGGCGGCATGATCGCCCGGACACTGATGACAGATAGCCGGATGAGCTTGTGGAACGCCATCTATGAGAAACCGCCTTCGGAAATGCCGTTTACCAAGAAAACCCGGAAACTGATGACCGACACCCTGATTTTCAAACCCCGCCGGGATATCTCACGGGTGATCTTCATGTCCCCTTCCCACCGTGGGGCGGAGCTGGCAACCAGTTTCCTCGGTCGACTGGGGTCTATCGTCATCGGCAGCCCTGACGATATCGTGGACGACGATTCCGATCTGCTTGCCTTCACCAAGCCGAACAAAGCCGGAGAACCGGCCAAAGCGCTGCCCAACAGCATCGACATGCTCAATCCCGAAGGGACCATCGTCACCACCATGGCCACGCTTCCGCTCACACCAGGCATTCCTTTCCACACCATCATCGGGGACAGGGGCAAGGGCGGAAACAAAAGCCGTGAGCCACGGGTCAGTTCGGATGGAATCGTGCCTTACTGGAGCAGCCATATGGACGGCTCGGAGAGCGAGCTGATCGTCCCCAGCGACCATTGGTCGAACCATCACCCGCAGGGGATCGCGGAAGTCGACAGGATACTCCGCACCCACCTGAACGACCGGTAGGGGAGGATATTCTGCCGCGCGTCAGGATTTGTGAAAAATCGCTCTCCTCATCCCTCCGGGATTTCCTCACAAAATCGCAAGACCTTCCGCGCGGCGGAAGATACGGAGCGGAGCGCGGGTCTTCAGCCCGCCCCGTTGTGACCGTCTTTCCTGCGGGACGCCGCGAACTCGATCTGTCGTTGATACGGGGGTTCCGTTTCACTTCACCGCCCGGCTACGTTCGGGGCATCCTTCCGGGATTTCGGAGGTTCGTGAACTCACAATTTATGATGCGGCCTGGTATATCACGCACGGAAGTGTTGTCTTGAAATTGAGAGGTTCGTGGCACGGAAACCGCTTCGTATCCCGGTATTCCCGTGGTTAGCGGATGGTCTGCGGCGGATTCATGCTCTCCCTTGGGGGCGCTGGATTCGCCGCAGCGATCCGGGTGGGACCCCGCCGAATTGATGTTGCCGCAGGCTTACGGTTGTGCTCTCATCCGCGCCCCCGGAAAGCGGGGCTGATTTTATGGCAAACAAGGATGTTACGGACCCGGTGCGGATGGAGAAGATCGTCTCCCTCTGCAAGCGCAGAGGCTTTATTTTCCAAGCAGGCGAACTCTATGGCGGACTCAACGGTTGCTGGGATTACGGCCCGCTGGGCGCCGAACTGAAGCGCAACCTCAAAGACTTCTGGTGGCGGAAAACCGTCCAGGAGCGCGACGACGTACTGGGCATGGACGGCTCGATTCTGACCATGGAGGAAGTCCTGCAATCCTCCGGCCACATCGGCGGCTTCAGCGATCCGATGTGCGACTGCCTGCTCTCCAACGCCCGCCTACGCGCCGACCAGATCGAGCCACAGGACGGCACGGTGTATCATTTCACCGGAGCCTCCATCGAGGATCCGGCATGGAAAACGGACAAAGCCTACTCCGTGCTCCAGCTCCCGGGTCAGGATGAGGCCAAAACCCGCAAGACCGCCCGCGAGTTCTATTCCAAGTTCATCAACGAATCCGTGATGAGCAAAAAGGAAGCGATCAAGGCCATTCAGCTCGAAGGCGAGACCACGGAACAGGTGACTGCCTCGACAGACTACAACCCGGCCAACGGTTCACTTCTCACCGAGCCACGTGAGTTCAACCTGATGCTCCAGACGAATTTCGGAGCTACCGGCGAACAAACCGCCTATCTCCGCCCGGAAACCGCGCAATCCATTTTCTGCCAATACAAAAACATCCTGGATTCCAACCGCGTGAAACTCCCCTTCGGCATCGCCCAGGTCGGAAAATCATTCCGCAACGAGATCAATCCGAGGAATTTCACCTTCCGCTCCCGTGAATTCGAGCAGATGGAGATCGAGTATTTCTGTCATCCGGACGACGGCTTGCGCCTGACCGACGAGTGGCTGGAGACTCGTCTGGAATTTTACGCGGAAATCGGCATTCCTAGGGAAAAACTGCACATTCTCGACATCCCCGATGGCGAGCGCGCGTTTTATTCGGAGAAGACTTACGACATCGAATACGAGTTCCCGTTCGGTATCCAGGAGCTGGAAGGCGTCGCCTACCGCACGGATTACGATCTCGGGGTGCATGCGAAAGGCTCCGGTCGTCCGCTGGAATACTTCGATGAGGAAACCAAAGAGCGATTCCTTCCGCACGTCGTCGAGCCGTCCGCCGGTTGCGACCGCACGGTGCTCGCCCTGATCTGCGAGGCTTTCGACGAAGAGGAGCTTGGAAAGGACGGCAAGAGCGATATCCGCACGGTCATGCGCCTCATGCCATCCATGGCGCCGATCAAAGTCGCCATTTTCCCACTGCTGAAGAAAAACGAGGACCAGGTCCGGATCGCCAGAGAAATCCAGAAAGGCCTGCAGCCGTGGATGAACGTTTTCTACGACGAGACCGGAGCCGTGGGCCGTCGCTACCGTCGCCAGGACGAAGTCGGCACACCGTTCTGCGTCACCATCGACTTCGAAACCCTCGGCGAGGAAGACCTGGATCTGAAAGATACCGTCACCCTCCGCCACCGGGATTCCATGGAGCAGGAGCGGCTGGCCATCGACGAGCTGCTTCCGTGGCTTTTGGCCCGGGTGCGTTAGTTTGAAGTTGCAACCCGGCCCATCCGCATGCATCCAAGGGCCGGAAACACCTGAGTATCATGGCAGACAAGGAAGATAGGAACGAAGAGAACGTCGGCGGAAAATTTTACGTCGATAGCCAGTGCATTGATTGCGATCTCTGCCGTGAGACCGCCCCGAGCAATTTCACCCGTGCGGATGACGAAGGATATTCCTTTGTTTTCAAACAACCGGAGAACGACGAGGAGCGCGAGCAATGCGTCGAGGCGATGGAAGGCTGCCCGGTGGAAGCTATCGGCGAAGACGGAGACGAATAACCGCCATGGCCGCGCGCAGGAAACGGAAACCGACGCGGCGGGAAGGCATCCATGAGGATCTCATGCAGGAATGGCTGGGCTGTGAGAAACCTCTGAATACAGGGAAAAACATTTCCGCAGCCGGCGATTGGATCGATTCCATCCTGAAGGCACAGTTTTTCTCGGAGAGCCTGAACGAGGAGGAGGTGAAGTCCGCTTGGAAGGAAATCGCCGGGGATTTCATCGGGATGCATACGGAACCGGTTTCCGTGAAGGAAGGAAATCTTATCCTGCGGGTGACGCAACCGGCGATGCGTTTCCACCTGGAGCAGATGAAACCGGAGCTCTTGAGAAAGGTGAAAGCGCGCTTCGGTATCGGGAAAATCAAGTCGATCAAATTCAATCTGGGATAAGGGGAACTTCTACCCCGATGTCCGGCTTGCTCCCTTTCCATCGAGTTTCAAGGTTCAGAATCTATAGTTTCATCAGATGTTCAAAAATCTCATTTTCGATTGGTCCGGGACCTTGGTGGACGACATGGGGCCGGTCATCGAGGCGACCAATGCGGTGCTGGGGAAATACGGGATCGCGCCGTATGACAGGGAGGGCTTCCGACGGAGTTTCCGGCTGCCTTACCGGGAGTTTTACGAGGAGATCCTGCCGGGGGTGGCCCTGGAGGAACTGGAATCGCATTTCCGTCCCGCCTTCGATGGGGCGACGAGTCTGGTGACGGTGCTTCCGCATGCGCGTGAGAAGCTCGAGTGGGCGCGGGCACGGGGGCTGCGGATGTTCGTGCTAACCTCGATGGATGCGGATGCGTTCGGAAAACAGCTGGAGGAATTCGGCATGAAGGGATTTTTCGAGGCCACCTACGCCGGGATTCTGGACAAGCGGGAACTCATCGCCCACATCCTGGAAAACCATGATCTGAAGAAGGACGAGACGGCGTTCGTGGGCGATATGACGCATGATATCGAGACGGCGCGGCACGGGGGGATCTCGTCGATCGCGGTGCTGACCGGGTATCACCATGCGGAGGTGCTCGCGGGCGTGCCGACCTGATATCACGGTGCCGGATCTGGGAGTGTTGGTGAAAATGCTGGAAAAGCGCAGGGCGGAGCGACCGGTGGCGACGGTCGGCGCGCTGATCCACGACGGCGCGGGAAACCTGCTGATGATACGCACCCACAAATGGAGCGACAAATGGGGCATTCCCGGTGGCAAGATCGAGCGTGGCGAGGCGAGTGAGGATGCGCTCCGTCGGGAAATTTCCGAGGAGACGGGGTTGGATATTTCCGAAATCCGCTTCGTGATGGTCCAGGACTGCATCGACTCCCCGGAGTTTTTTCGCAACGAGCATTTCCTGCTGCTGAACTATCTGGCGAAGGCGGATTCGCACCAGGTAACGCTCAACGACGAGGCGGAGGAGTTCAACTGGTGCACGATGGAGGAGGCGCTGGCGCTCGACCTGAATACGGCGACAAAAATTCTTTTGCAGCGAGTGATCGATGACAAGCTGCTGGCATGAAACAAGATGAGATCGAGATCCGGCGGCTGGAAGTCGAGACGAAGATAGGCGTGCCGGACGAGGAGCGCGCGACGCCTCAGAAGCTCTGGATCAGCGTATGGATGGTGCCGGAACAGGATTTCACGAATCTCGGTGACAGGGTGGCGAACACCGTGGACTACGCGGAAGCGGCGGGGCGGATCACCAAGCTCGCCGGTGCGAAATCCCAGACACCTGATCGAGACTCTTGCCGAGGAAACGGCGGCAGAGCTGCTGGCGAGGTTTCCGCTGCGGTCGGTGACGGTGAAGGTGGAAAAACGGATTCTCCCGGATGCGGATTTCGTGGCGGTGAAGATCTCGCGCGGGAAAACGTCCCCACACGCCGGCTGAAGCCAGCGCTCCGCTTGTTACGGAAGTGTCACACGCGAGTCGACCGCTTTCTGCTAGCGTCTCGCGCGTATGGATTCAGAACGGTTTACCAAAAATTTCGACAGGATACGCGAGGACTATATTGATCAGTTCGATGAGGAGCTCGAGATGGAGTTCGGGGAGTTCGCCGAGGAGAACATGGAGCACGGACAGGGCCAGGATCAGTCTCCGGAATTCCGGAAGACGTATTTCCGCGAGCTCTACCGGCTGCAAGTGGAGCTGGTGAAACTCCAGGACTGGGTGGTCAGCTCCGGGCACAAACTGGTCGTGCTTTTCGAAGGTCGGGATTCGGCAGGAAAAGGCGGGGTCATCAAGCGCATGACCCAGCGGCTCAATCCGCGGATCTGCCGGGTGGCCGCGCTCCCCGCGCCGAACAGCCGTGAGCGCACACAATGGTATTTCCAGCGCTACGTGGAGCACCTTCCGGCCGCGGGCGAGATCGTGCTTTTCGATCGCAGCTGGTACAACCGTGCGGGGGTCGAGCGTGTGATGGATTTCTGCACGGAGGAGGAGTATCAGGAGTTTTTCCGGTCGGTCCCCGAGTTCGAGAAAATGCTGATTCGTTCTGGCATCCAGATCTTGAAATACTGGTTCTCGATCAGCGACGAAGAGCAGGAATTCCGTTTCGAGTGCCGGAACCACGATCCGCTCAAACAATGGAAGCTCAGCCCCATGGACCTGGAATCCCGGAAGCGCTGGGAGGACTACACGAAGGCGAAGGAAGTGATGCTGAAACACACGCACATCGCGGAAGCTCCGTGGCGGGTGGTGCCGGCCAACGACAAGAAGAAGGCGCGGCTCAACTGTATTTCCCACCTGCTCGACCAAGTGCCCTACCGTCTCATCGAAAGGGAGATCGTGGAGCTTCCGGACCGCGTCCACCACGATGACTACCGGCGCGAGCCGGTGCCGGAAGACATCATCATCCCGCAGATTTTCTGAAAACCCGGCTGAAATCAGGCTTCGTGTGATCGGCCGGCGACCGCAAGGAGGGGCGCGCCCTATGGCCGCCCGGCTACCACGGCACTCAACCGCAAGCGATCTCCCCGGTGCTGATCCGGCGGCCATAGGCACGCCGCTCCTTGCCATTTCCAAGGAGGGGCGCGCCCTATGGCCGCCCGGCTACCACGGCACTCAACCGCAAGCGATCCCCGGTGCTGATCCGGCGGCCATAGGCACGCCGCTCCTTGCCGTCCCGCGGATCTTCCGGGAAATCTCAGAGCTGCCGGACGTCGATCGTGATTTGCTTTTCGGAACCGTCGCGAGTGTCGGTCACGATCAGAACATGGCTTCCGGGTTCAAGAAACGCGGAGTCACCGCGGATCTCCAGGGTATCGCAGCGCCAGCTTGCGAATTCCGGCAAATTGGAGAGAAATTTCAGCTCGCGACCACCCCCTGGCAGTTCGGGATCGAGCAGGAGGATCGAGCCGTCTCGTGGACGTTCGATCGCCAAGGGGATATGGGATTCGTGGGGATCCGACAACACCAGTTCGCTACGCCGGAAATTCTCCGGGCTTTCGAACCACTCCCGGTATTCTGCCGAAGGCAGCTTCGCGTCTTCCATCGGCATCGTAGTCCCCCGCCCTCGCGATCGGTATCGGGATTGCCGTCGTACTCCACTCGGAGACGGCGAATTTTTTCGGAATGTCCAGAGCGGATCGCGAAACCGTATCTCCCGGTGCGGACGTCAATCGTGACCTTTCGAATTCCGTCCGGGGCGGAAGGCCACGTCGGTCGAGTATCCTGTGAGCGCGGACCATCGCACGATGAAAGATCGGTGCTGCTCCGGAAACTCCCGAAAGACCTTTCATCGGCTGGTTCTCGAAATTTCCGGCCCACACTCCGACGGTGATTCGCGGAGTGTAGCCAACACACCAGTTGTCCCGGAAATCCGAGGAGGTACCGGTTTTCACGGCGCAACGAAACGGCAAGTCGAGCGGACCTCCGCTGGAAAACGAAGGGGCGCGAGCCTGCGGATCCGGAGAGAATGTCCGAAATCAGCCAGGCTGAATTTCGCTCGATCAACCTACGGGTTTCGCCACTTTCTCGTTCATGAAAAGGCGGGTTGGGAGAAACAGTGCCGGATCGTGCCAGACAAGCGTAGGCGTTTGTCAGTTCGAGAAGTCTTCACCGGGGCGTTTCCCAGAGTCAGACCTAGTCCGTAGTGCGTGGCGGGTTCGTCCAAGGTGGAGATCCCGAACCTTTCCAGTAGACCGTAAAGAATCGAAGGACCACCGAGAGCCTCCAGCTCGCGCAGGGCCGGAACATTGAGCGAGCACGCCAGGGACTGGCGGATTGTGACCGGACCTCGGAAGTGGCGGTCGTAGTTTTCCGGGAGCTGGAGGCCTTGCTCGGTGCGCAGCCGCGTAGGGATATCCGCGACGACGGTTCCGGGAAATTGCCCGAGATCGCGGAAGCCGAGGATGTAGGTAAACGGCTTGAGCGTGGACCCGGGCGAGCGGGGCGAGAGTGCTCCGTGGACTTGTCCGCCACGTGCGTCGCGCCAATCCGCCGAGGAAACCATGGCCAGGATGTCCCCGGTGGGGTTGTCGATCACAACCACGGCCGCGTGCCGTAAATTCGAGGATCTCAGGCGGGCGGTTTCTTCCGAGACATAGCGCTCGATGTCCTGCTGAAGATCCAGATCGAGAGTCGCTCCGGATCGATTTCCTTCTTATCCGGAACCCGTCCCAGCCAGGGGCTGCCAGTTTTTCCCGTAGCGGCCGAAGAACCATGGGTTCACGGCGGGCGACGGAGATTTCGGATTTTCCGTATTTCCCACCGGCTTCCAATCGATCGAGAACCATCCCCCGCCTCGCGAGCGCATTGTTCGGATTCCGGACCGGATTCAAACGGGACGGTGCCTGTGGAAGACCCGCCAGCAACGCGCATTCCGCAAGAGAGAGATCTCTCATTGGTTTCTGGAAATAGAACCGCGTCGCTTCCTTCGGTCCGATCCGAAGATTTCCGTAGTCGAGTTTTGAAAAATACGTCGTTGAGAATGCGATCCTTGCTCCAGGACATTTCCAAGCCGTCGGGCGAGCAGACGCCTCACGGATCTTCGCCCGCAGATGTCCGTGGTCCCTGAGGAAACGACAGCTTCGCGAGTTGCTGGGTCACCGTCGAGGCACCGGACACGATCTTCCTGTTTCGCAGGAAATCGAGGGCGGATCTGGCAAGTAGCAAGAAAGTCGATGCCATGATGATCTCCGGAAACGTTTGTCCTCCGCCGCCAAGGGTACATCGATGAGCGGCTGCGGGATTTCACTGCGAGCCACCGGAGCGGATCGGGTGAAATCATCGGAAACAAGGTGCCGGATCGGTGTTCCGTCTCTGTCCGAAGTAGCGGAGATCCCTCGGAGGAATTCCCACAGACCCGGAGGAAGCGGAAAGGCACCAAGGCAGAGCGAACCAAACCGCCGCAGACAAGCAGGACCGATATGCGTCAGACGCCTCAACCGGCGCTTTCTCGTGACGATGTTTCCACGCTTCGTTTCGCAGGGCGCTAGGTCCATAGCGTCAGTTATAGGCAGCGACGAAATTCGCATCCGGCATCCCGTTTCCTCAATCTTTTTCGGAAATCTTTTGCCTTGGAAGACGGGCGGGTTTCCCTTCGTAATAACCCCCGCATGAAAATGAAATTACTCCTACCCGCATTCGCCGCCTCACTGATGTTCGCCCTGCCTGTCACAGCGGATGAACGACACCCCTCTCGCCAAACAAATGGACGCCATGAACGACGCATACAAAGCGATGCGCCGTGAGACCGATCCAGCCAAAGGCGCCGCTCTCGCCCGCGAGGCGCAGGACGCGATGGTGATCGCCATCAAGGAGCTTCCTGAAATGGTCATAGAAATGCCGGAAGGCGACGATAAGGCGAAAGCTGCCGCAGGCTACCGCAAGATGATGGGCCAGCTCATCTCCACGCTCGCCGATATGGAACTGGCGTTCCTCGATAACGACATGGACAAGGTCAAGGAAGTGGTCGACGCGATGCGCGCCAGCAAGAAGGAAGGCCACGACCAGTTCATGGAGGACGAGTAAGCCCACCCTTCCACCGTTTATAAGAAAAGCCCGCCGGAAAAATCCGACGGGCTTTTTCGTTTTTGAGAACCGTTTCGGGAAAATTCCCTACTCGACGAGGACCCGTGAGCCGACAGCTACCTTCGAGTAGACGACCGGCATCACTTTGCTAGGCCCGCGGATGCAGGCATGGGAGGCGGGATAGCGAGGTAACGTTGCCTATGTGATGGCCGACACCGTCGTTCGTCAGGCGCATCCAGTATTTCATCGGAGCGCCGAGGAACCTACCACCCTCCGGCACTTCGTCCGTTTTCGAATCGGCGTCGGAATTCACCACATTGCCTTCGGCGTCGAGGATTTTGCCGTAAAGGTTCGAGCGCTTATCCACGATTTTTTCGAGAATCTTGTAGTCGCCGGGAGGTGTCGGGCGGCTCCGGGTCCCGGAAGAAATCGGGTAATCCATGACCACGACATCACCGCTCATCAGCTTGCCACGCTGCTTCTTCAGATCGATGTTGATCCAGGAATTCGTGGCATCGGTCGTCGGGAGAAGCTGGACGTTCCTCCAGACATCGTAGGTTTTCGGGTAGTCCTTTTCCGCTGTGAAATGCTCATACGTCCCGACGGGATAAGGATTCACGTATTCCGGATCCGTTTTGCTGAGATTCGGGTCGATCGGGGTCTGTGTAGCGCAACTTGCGAGCACAACGATGGCTCCGCCCAACGCGGGCAGGATGAATTTTTTCAGAATCATAGGAAGTCGGACGTGGTTGGCCGCGAGGGAATATAGGACTTACACCGCGATTGCAACCTTTCTAATCCGAGGCACAGTCGGGCAGGTTATTCCATCCGATTTCCGAGAAAATGGTCTCCCAAGAGCTGAAAACGAAATTACGCGACGTGCCCCACCAGCCCGGTGTCTATCTCATGAAGGACAGGCTGGGCTCGATCATCTATGTGGGGAAGGCGTTGGATCTGAAGCGACGCCTGTCCTCGTATTTCACTCCGTCCCGCAAGAACCGCGCGAATCTGAAGACTCGGGCCCTGATGGACTCGATCCACGATTTCGAGATTCATATCGTGCGGAACGAGCAGGAATCCCTGTTGCTCGAAGGGAAGCTGATCAAAGACTACCGGCCCCGCTACAATGTCGCTTTCCGCGACGACAAACGTTTCCTCCACGTCCGCATCCGCATGAGCGATCCGTTTCCCCGATTTTCCTGTGTCCGGACGAAAAAGGAGGACGGAGCCAGGTATTTCGGGCCGTTTCCCCACTCCAGCGCCCTCCACGACACGTTGAATTGGTTGAATCGTCGGCTCGGACTGCGGGTCTGCCGTCCGGTGAACCCGGGCGAGACCGATTACCGGCACTGCAACGCGGACATCATCCGAAATTGTTCCGCACCTTGCATCGGCAGGGTTTCCGGCGAGGAGTATCTGGAGAAAGTGGAAGAGGCCTGCGTGATCCTCGAGGGCAAAGGGAAGAAGGCGATTTTCGATGAACTAATGACGGAAATGCAGGCTGCGGCGGAATCCTTGGATTTCGAAAAAGCGGCCACCCTGCGCGATGTGCTGGACAATTTGAAAAAAACTCTCTCTCCCACCAGGCAGTTTTCGAGAGGTCGGGGAGTGCCCACCACGGTAAAACCGACCGAGGACTTGGCGGATCTCGGCGAGGCGCTCGGCCTCGACGGCCCGCCACGCGTGATGGAATGCTTCGATATCTCCAACGTCTCCTCGAACCACATCGTCGCCTCCATGGTGCGGTTCACCAACGGCCAACCGGACAATCAGAACTACCGCCGCTACCGCATCCGCACGGTAGCCGGCCAGGACGATTTCGCGTCGATGGCAGAGGTGGTGTTCCGCAGATATTCCCGCATTCTCCGTGAGAACCTGAACGATGAGTCGGAGTATTCCCAGCTTCCCCTCATCGAAGCCCAGCGGCGTCTCGCGAAGGAGGGAAAGGCGAAAATCATCCTCCCGGATCTTGTCATCGTCGACGGGGGAAAAGGGCAGCTTTCCAGCGCGTTCAAACAGTTGCGGACCTTGGGCCTTCAGGAGCTTCCGCTCATCGGCCTCGCGAAACAGCATGAAGAAGTGTTTTTTCCGGGAAAATCCGATCCCCTTCTCATCTCCCACGACCGCGGCGCTCTCAAGCTTCTGCAACGCATCCGCGACGAGGCCCACCGCTTCGCAAACGGCTACAACGAACTGCTCTACCGCAAGCGCATGAAGGAAAGTGCGCTCGATGAGTGCCCGGGCATGTCACCGCGTCGGAAGGATCTGCTTCTGAAAAAGTTCGGCTCCCCAGCCCGCCTCCGCCAGGCAGCCCCCGCAGACATCGCCACCATTCCGGGAATCTCCGAAAAGTTCGCCATCGGACTCCTGGAGTTTCTGAACAGATGAACCAGAACCTCCGAATTCGAAAATTATCGGGTGGAACTCGTCTTGTGGGACGTTAGTCTCACGACATGCAAAAAGCTATTGTCACCCATTTCGACGAGATCGAAGCAGTCCCGTGCCCTTGCGGAATGAGCCGCCGCGCCTTCGCAATCCCTGAAAACAAGACAGCCACCATCCACTACGTCGATATCTCGGTGGATGCGAAAACCCACTATCACAAGAAGCTCACCGAGATCTACCTGATCCTGGAAACCGACGGGGAAGCCTACATGGAGCTTGATGGTGAGAAAGTTCCCGTGCGTCCGATGACCACCATCTTCATCCCACCCCTTGTCCGCCACCGCGCGGTGGGGAAAATGAAGATCGTCAACGTGCCCATTCCCGCTTTCGATCCCGAGGACGAGTGGTTCGATTGAGCGGGGCGGCGATCTCCGGTCGCCGTCCGTAGCACTTGACCTACCCCGCAGGCGCGACTAACCAGCGGGTATGGAAAACGATCTCCCACTCGCCATCGAAGCCGCCGAGGCCGCCGGAAAGCTCCTCCGCAAGCATTTCGGGAAGCCCCTCAAGGTCGACGAAGCGTTGCACCACGACATCAAGCTAGCGCTCGACAAGGAGTCGCAGGATCTGATCACCAACATCCTGCTCTCAGCCCGCCCTACCGATGCCCTCTACGGTGAAGAAGGAATCGCAGGCAACCAGGGTTCCGGTCGCCAATGGATCGTGGATCCTATCGACGGCACGGTGAATTTTTTCTACGGCATTCCCCACTTCTGCGTCTCCATCGCCCTGCGCGTGGATGACGAGATCATCCTCGGAGTCATCCACGATCCCATGGTCGGCGAAACCTGGACCATCGAAAAAGGCGGGGTCCCCGAGCTGAACGGTGAGCCGGTCAAGGTCTCCCCTCGGGAAAAACTGGAAGAGTCCATCCTTTTCGTAGGCTGCGGGAAAGACACGGAAGCCCTCACCACCGGCATCGAACGGTTTCACAAAGCCTCCCTTCGCGCCCGGAAAATGCGCATGATGGGGTCCGCAGCCCTCGGCATGGCTTACATCTGCTGCGGCCGCCTCGATGCCTACGTCGAGTCCACCATCTCCCTCTGGGACATCGCCGCCGGAAAACTCCTCGTCGAGGCCGCTGGAGGAAAAGTCACTCTCACGAAAAAGGAAGGCAAAGCCGACTCATGGTCCATCGTAGCCACCAACGGCAAAATCCCCATCGAAGAGATACTCTGAAGCGATTCAGAATTCAGAATTCGAAATTCAAATTTCTGATTTAGAAGATGACCGGCATCGGCTACGACGTCCACCAGTTCGCGGAAAACCGCCCCCTCATCCTGGGCGGCGTGGAGATCCCGCACACCCACGGCTTGGCCGGCCATTCGGATGCGGATGTGCTCTGCCACGCCATCGCGGACGCGGTGCTCGGAGCGATGGGGAAACCCGACATCGGTCACTATTTTCCACCGGGCGAAGATTTCTGCAAAGACATCTCCTCACTGAAAATTCTCGAAAAATGCCGTGAACTGTTGGAGGAGGAGAACCTGAAACTCGTCAATGTCGACTCCACCCTTATCGCCGAGGCTCCGAAAGTCCTGCCCCACCGCGACGCGATGCGCCAGAACATCGGCAAGGCGCTAGGCATCCCGCCGGAACGCGTTGGCATCAAAGCCACCACCAACGAGACCATGGGCTTTGTCGGAAGGAAAGAAGGCATCGCCGCCATGGCCGTCGCGCAGGTGGATTGATCCGGTTTCAGTTTTTTTTCCGGTTGTTCAGATACCGATCCGCTGTCTCCAGCGCTTCGAGGATCGTGACATCCATATCCAGGTACCGATACGTCCCGAGCCTGCCGACAAAAGTCACTCCCGCCTCCGCGTCCGCCAGCTCTTTGTAGGCGTTAAACAAACGTTTCTCCTCCAGCTGACCGATCGGATAATACGGGGTATCCCCTTCCCCGCATTGAAATGAATATTCGCGGAACACCACGGTCTTCCGGTGAACCTCCCACGGAGCGAAATGCTTGTGTTCCGTGATTCGGGTAAACGGAACGTCGAAATCCGCGTAGTTCATCACCGCCGTCCCCAGATAGTCCCCCTCCGCGACCTCCCGCTCGAATCGCAGCGACCTGTAGCCGAGCCTTCCCAGCCTGTGATCGAAATACCGGTCGATAGCCCCCGAGTAGAACACGTGCGCGAAATTTCCAGTCCTCTTTTCAAAGCTGGTTCCCAACCGCACCTCGATCAGCGGATGATCCAGCACCCGTTCCACGATCTCCGTATATCCGTTTCTCGGCATACCCTGGTATTGGTGGAAAAAGTAGTTGTCATCATAGTTGAAACGCACCGGAAGCCGCTTGAGAATGCTCGCCGGCAGATCCGCGGGATCGGCTCCCCACTGCTTGCGGGTGTATCCTTCGAAAAACGCCTCATATAGCTCCCTGCCCATCATGGAAAGTGCCTGCCCCTCGAAACTCACAGGTGCGGCAACAGATCTCTCCACCCTGGACTCAAGAAACAACTTCGCCTCGTCCGGACGCATGTTCTTCCCGAAAAACTGATTCAACGTATGAAGATTGACCGGTAGCGAATAAACCTTTCCCCGGTGATTCGTTTTCACCCGGTTCACATACGGCACCATTTCGCCGAAACGACTCACATACTTCCACACCCGCTCGCTATCCGTATGGAAGATATGCGGACCGTAGCGATGCACATTCACCCCCGTCTCCGCATCTCGCTCCGTATGGCAGTTTCCCGCGATGTGCCCCCGTTCATCCATCACCACGCACGGGATCCCGCTCTGCGCCAGTTCACGCGCGATCACCGCCCCGCTGAATCCCGCCCCCACGATGCATACCCGCGCGCTCATATTTCCGTATATTTCGATAAATCCCTCCAAGCTCCTATCGCCTGCGGATCGGTCCCCCGGATCAGTTCTTCCATTTCATCGAGCAACCGTGACGCTTCCTCTCGATCCCGGCGGAAACTCAGCAATTCTCCATCCGGAAGCTCCACCACCACATCTGAAAACATCGGAACTCCTCCCCAGGCATACCTGATGTCCTTCGTCCGGACCTCGCGTAGCGTGGGGATCGGCAGTCGGTGGAGATTCGAGGTCAGATAGCGCGCGCCCTCCAGCGTCTTCGCGATCCATCCAGAACGAACCGACCACGAAATCCTCCGCATACCTTTCCGCTCTCCTCCGCAGGTATGCTTGTTGTAAACTTCCGTCATCGTGCCGACCGATCTTGCTGGATCCGGCTCGTCGAGTATCGACGGTCCTTTGAGAAAATCCCCGTATGCCAGGATCGCGAGCGCCGCAGCACCATAGTCGTTTCGGATGATGTGTTTCCTCATCACCCTGCGCAACTGCACGGCCGCGATTCCCACATCGTTCTCCATCCTCCCTTTCTGGGACACCAGCCGGATCAGGGCGTTGCGGAAATCGAAATAACGGATCCAGGTTCGCGCTTTGCCTTCGAAAGCGGAATGCCAGATGGAAAGTCCTCCGGGGCAATACGTCCGCACCCCGTGATAACCAAGGCGCAATCCGTATTCCAGATCATCCCCGTGGATGAAGATCGGCAAGGGCAGGCCCGCTTTCAGGACCGCTTCCTTCGAAAAAGAACAGAACCACCAAGCGTTGTAATCATGCGGTCGCCCCCGTCCCAGCTCGCGAAGTGTCTCCGGGCTGACCGGACCTTTCTCCACATCCGAATGAGAGCCGAGGGATCTGGCGGATTTGAAACGGCCTCCCGCCTCGTGGAGAAAATCAGGCTCCTCCAAGCTAAGCATGCTGGCACCGATCGCCAGATCGTCCTTCGCATACCGCTGAAACAGGTAAGCCCTTCCGATCACCTCCGGCTCGAACTCGACATCATCGTCCATCAGCAGCACATGCGTGAAACCTCTGTTCGCGAACTCGCCGAAAAACGCCTCCCGAATCCCCCGCCGGAATCCGCCGCTGCCTCCGAGATTTTCCTGAACGATGTGGTGGACCCTCGGGTCATCCCACCCTAGTCCGCTGTCCCCGGATCCGTTGTCCACCACGATCAACTCCATATCGAGCTCGCCCCATACCTCGCTCGCAAGCAGTTTCCGCACGTTCGCCGACACCAGATCCTCGTTGCGGTACGTGCAGATCACGATCACAAACCTGGGCGCCGGGTATTGGGCGAGCCCTGTCCGATCACCTCCCACCCCGCTTGCGAGACATCCCCTTTCAGCTTCGCCGTCAACCTGCACCCCGCGACAATCTTGAATCCCGGGATCTCCAGTCGGTTTCCCGTCCCGATCCCGTCATTTCCGGGAAACGAATCCGCACACAATGAAACCGCCGGTTTCCCCGGAACGTGAAGAAGGATTTCCACCGAAATCCCGCCCCGATGGACCAGTGAGAATGCGAACCGGTCCGCACCGGTGATCACCTCCATATCATAAGGATAAAGCGAATTGAACAGCCCGCCCGGATGAATCGCCGCCTCCTCCTTACTTTCGAAATAAAGCAAAGGCCGGTCTTTCTCCGCTTCCGGAAATATGCAGTTGAAAAACATCGATACAAGGAAGGGATTCCCCGTCATTGTGCCAACCACGTGGCAAACAGTGTTCCGGACACCGTATCGGTTTGCCGCCGGTAACGCACAGACAAAAATCTCCCGACCGCGGAGTTTCACAGGGCGATTGGCAAGCGGAGTCATGATCTCGCCCTAATCCAGATCGTGGTCGCCTATACATCTATTGGAATCCCTGGCCCCCCGCTTGACATCCGGGCGCATTTCCGCTTTTTCATGGGGCGTTATGAAAACAAAATCCGCATCCATCGCAGCTTTCTTCCCGGTTCTTTTCGTTCCGGCCACACACGCCGCATCCACCATATCCGCAAGCACCTCGGGACCGACCACAAATCTCCTGGATTCCTACGACAACGCCGGTGTCGGCGGGACTTCCACCCGCTGGCGGAGTTCCGGAGAGGATGATGACAACGGCTCCAGCTTCGTGCTGCCGAACACCTCTCCGAGTTTCCGGATCGACGCCGTCACGTTCAAGATCGGCAACGGGATCGAATCCGGTGCCAACGGACTGCCCATCGTCTTCCAGATGTTCGGCTACAATGGAAACGCCCTCGCACCTGCGTTCACCTCCCTTTTCGAAACGACCGCCACACTGCCGAACCCGCTCGTCCAAGGCTCCTACCTGACCCTCGATCTCGCCGGGGACGCCTCGTTGACCGCCCTGCAGCGGACTCTCGCGGGCAACGCCCAATACGCGTTCCTCGTGGGGTCAAATGTGGAGGATACGGCAGCGAGTTCAACCAACCGGTTCCGGCTTGTTGCCACAAATCTTGCCACTGACCTTGATAGTAGCGTCATCCAAGTGCGCCGCACCGCTGAGTTCGGCTCGACCCGCCCCGGTGTTGCGAGCACGGCAGGACTTTCGGTCGAAGCCAGCCAGGACACGGTCTTCTTCGTCCAGGGCGTCGCGATCCCGGAACCCTCCGCCGCGCTGCTAGGCGCACTGGGTGCCCTCGTCCTGCTCCGCCGCAAGCGTTAGCGGTCGGGAAGCCGCGTCCCGCCCCCGTTCCCCGGAAGCTGGCGGCGCGGTTGGCATCGCCAGATCTCTCCCAATTTCAAATCACCCGCTTCCCTCGCATCCCAAACCCGTAAACCAACCAGTTTCCCAATGAAACCACCCTTCAAACTTATCGCAATTCCCGTCCTGGCCGCAGCCGCCCCCCTCGCCTCCGCCGCGACGATCTCCTATGACTTCACCGGGCCGAGTGCCCAAGGGTGGACGAATGTCCAGACCTCCACGACAGGGCCGACGGCTTTCGCCGCGCAGGACACGTCTACCGCCGCACTCTACGACACCGGTGCGCTGGGGCCGACCCTCCATGTGAGCCGGGATGCGGCGACCAGTGTGGCCCTCTGGGCGCGTTCGCCGCTCTTCTCCTTCGACGGCAGCGGCAACTCCGCCATCACCTTCGATCTGCGGGGCGGCGGCGCGGATACCACGACGGGCGGCGCACCGGCCTCTTCAGCGGACACCACCCTCTTTTCAACCGCCACTACCAGCGGCTGGCGGGGCATGGTCCTCCGCCGCGTGAGCGACGGTGCTTTCATCCTCAACGCTTCCAAAGCCACTAGCGGGGACGGGGCGGAATCGCTGTCTTTTTCCGCCGCGGCGATTAACGGGGCCACGGCGGGGGACGCGTCCGGATCCCTCTATTCGCTGGATCTCATCGATTCCAAAAGCGGTACCTGGGGCTGGATCGTCACGGACAACGTGACGCTGACCAATGTGGTCCCGGAACCCTCCGCGCTGATGCTCTCCGCGCTGGGTTCCCTGGCCCTGCTCCGCAGGAGAAGGTAGGGTGCCGCCACCGGCAGATGCTCAGATTTTCTCCCATGTCGTTCCCGCCGGGTTCATGGCGGAAGCCCCGCCTTCCCGGCGCGTCCGGCACTAGTCCACAGGCACGACCGTTGTATGGGAAATCCAGCGCCGGAGACCCGGACATCACTAGACCGGACATCGCGACAGTCGTTCCACACTTGCCATCCGCCCTGATTTCCGTGCCTAGTGGACGGCATCCGGCACGCGTAACCCGTTACCGAGAAATTTTCCCCGTAATGCTCCTCCAAGACACACTCACCCGCTCCCAGAAGGAAATCACGCCGCTCGACGGCAGGACCTACCGCTTCTACTGCTGCGGTCCCACCGTCTATGGACCCGCGCACATCGGCAATTTCCGCACCTTCGTGCTTCAGGATGTTTTCCGCCGCACCCTCGAAACAGGCGGCACCCGCACCCTCCACGTCCGCAATCTCACCGACGTGGATGACAAAACCATCCGAGACTCCCAGGCCGCCGGAAAAACTCTCCGAGATTTCACCAAAGGCTGGACTGAGAAATTCCACGCCGATTGCGAAGCCCTCGCCTGCCTCCCTCCGCATATCGAGCCATCCGCCATCGAGCACATCCCGCAACAGATCGCGATGATCGCAACGCTCGTCCAAAAGGGCCATGCCTACGCCTCGGACGACGGCTCCGTGTATTTTAAAATTTCCTCCTTCCCCGCCTACGGGAAACTCTCCCACCTCGAGGACCGCGAGCTGGATCTCGGAAAAACCCAGAACGCCCGCGCCAACGCGGACGAATACGAGAAGGACAATATCTCCGACTTCGTGCTCTGGAAATCCCGTCGCGAGGAGGACGGGGAAAATTTCTGGGAATCTCCATGGGGCCAGGGTAGGCCCGGCTGGCACCTCGAATGCTCCGCCATGATCGCGGAATATCTTGGCGACTCCTTCGATATGCATTCCGGAGGGGTCGATCTCGTGTTCCCCCACCACGAAAATGAAATCGCCCAGAGCCGGTGCGCTTGCGGAGGTTCCTTCGCCGCCCATTGGTTCCACGTCACCCACCTGCTAGTGGACGGCGGGAAAATGTCGAAGTCGCTCGGCAATATGTACACCATCGCCGATCTTGAGGAAAAAGGCTTCACCGCCATGGAAGTCCGCTACGTCCTCATCGGAGCGCATTACCGCAAGCAGCTGAATTTCACCCTCGACTCCCTTTCAGGCGCAAAAGAAGCCCTCTCGAAACTCGCGAAATCCGCCGCGAAACTCGCTGAAAACATGGGTTCGGCAACCTCCTTGGACTCCGCTGGCTTCGGCCCTTTCCAGCCGGCCTGGGAATCGCTCAACGACGACCTCAACACCCCCGGAGCACTCGGCGGCATCTTCACCGGTCTCCGCGAGGCCTCCAAACTCACCGGAAAAGAAGCGGCAGCCGCCCTCGCCGGACTCAACCGCATCCTCAAAGCCCTCGGAATCATTCTTCCTGAAATTTCCAAGGAGACCACCGACATCCCCCCTGAAATTCAGGAAATCGCCGAGACTCGCTGGACCGCCCGCGCAAACAGAGATTGGGCCACCTCCGACACATTGCGCGACGCGCTTCAGGAAAAAGGCTGGTCGGTGAAAGACGGGAAAGAAGGCTACACCTTGTCAGAATCAAGCGACTGATAGGGGAAATGTTCCCCACGGGAAACATGTGAGCAATTTCATGATAGTTCTGGTTTTTTTAAAAACCTTCGGGATTTATTGTAAATTATTATTGATCTTCAGGGAATCCTTCCCTAGTATTCGGGTGCCGGCAAGTCCCCACCCACGGACGGAGAACCCCTCCTTTCGATCCCCTCCGCCGGTCACCCAAACCAACCACCCATCGATATGAATTCAGCTTTGTCGGCTGCCGCCATTATCCTGGCTACGACCAGCCTCGTTTCCGCACAATCCGCGTTTTTCAATCTGGACAACGCGATCGCTTCCGGAAGCTCCGGACAACACGTTCACCTATGTCGGAGCGGATCCGGGCGGTCTCTACGATGTGGTCGTCACGTTCGTCACCGGGTTCGCGCAGGCGCCCGCTGCTCCGGCTCCACCGATCTTTTCCAACCCAAGGGCGGACTCCGTCACGAACTTCACGGCTGGTGGCAACGGGTTTCCTGAGGCCGCCCCCTACTTCACCCCTTCGTGGAACCTCAACGACGGCGCTGTAGCTGGGACGTTCACAGCATCCCTGACCTTCCTTTTCTCAGTCTTCGACACGAGGACCAACAACGCGGCCTCCGTCGATCTGTATGCCAACACCCTCGACAACGACGGCGGTGTCAACGGAACCTCCTCCACGGTCCGCGAGCGGGTGATCTACGGTGGCACGCCCACCTACCTCTTCGTCGGCGCCCAGGAAACACGGGATGGGAACCAGTTCACAGCGGCGACGACAACGAATCAGCCCGGGATCGGGACGGGAGCCGATTATCGGATCAACGCCCTCTACGCGAACACCTCGTCGTTCACCTGGACAGCCCAGCATATCGTGACCGACCTCGCGCCGGACGGCGGAAATTCAAACCGGCTCTCGGCGCTCCAACTCGGCTTCACCACCGTCCCGGAACCCGGTGTTTCAATCCTGAGTTTGCTCTCCTTCGCCCTTCTCGCACTCAGGAGAAACCGCCGCTGAACCGGAAGCCCGCGAAAATCTTTCCGCAAGCCTTGGCGATCCGGCGGGAGTCGGTTTAGATTTTCTCCCGGTAACCACCGTACGCAGGTGTGCCGTGAGAAATTATGAAGTTTTCCGTCCTAGGCTCCGGTTCCGCCGGAAATTCCACCATCATAGAGTGTGGCTCCACCCGTATCCTCATCGATGCGGGTCTCTCCGCGAAGCAGCTCTGCCTGCGCCTCGCTTCCATCGGCATCGATCCCGCCACCCTCTCCGCCATCCTACTCACCCACGAGCACGGCGATCACACCCGCGGGCTGAGGAATTTCCTCAAAAAACACCCGGTCCCCGTCTACGCCACCGGAGAAACCGCACACGTCGTCCGCGATCAGGAAATTCCCGGAGCCATCTGGAGAACCTTCGAAGCCGGACAGGGATTCACGATCAATCACCTCTCCGTCGAGTCCTTCCCCATCCAGCACGATGCGGTCGATCCGGTAGGTTACGTTGTCGCCAACCAGGATTTTCGCCTCGGCCTGCTCTCAGACGCGGGCTTCGTCACATCCGGGGTGAAACTGCGCCTCAAAAACCTCTCCGCCCTTTTCGTAGAGGCGAACTACGACGACGAACTCCTGGAGGCCGATACCAAGCGCCCCTGGGCCATCAAACAACGCATCGCCTCCCGTCACGGCCACCTCTCCAACGTCCAGGTCGGGGAACTGCTCCGGGAAATCGCGCACCCTGATCTCACCCAGATCGTCTTCGGCCATCTCAGCTCTGATTGTAATTGCCCGAAAAAAGTCACCTCTCTCTTCACAAATCTGTTCCGGGAGATGGGCCATCCTCATACCGCCCTCCACTGCGCAACCCAGGCCTCGCCGACCCCCTGGTTCCGTCTGAGCCTCCCGTTCCGGCTCGTATGATCCGGAAAAGAAGACAATTTGCCACTTGATATCTCGAAATCTCCGCCCAATCTCCCTCGGTTATGAACAAACCCCGTATCTCCCCCTCTCTTGTTTTCGGAATGGTCCTTTCGCTGCCTCTTTCAGCCCATGCCGCAACCGTCACCGAGTTTTTTGCCGGATACGGCTCCACGAGCGCCGGTCTGGCCCCTGGAACCGATCCCGGTGGCACCGACACGGTCAATTCCCCTGGATTCGGCGCAGCCGGCAACGGTTGGGCCGGTGGATGGAGTGGCAACCAAGGACCGAACTACATAAGCAACACATCCTTCTCGTATTCCGACCCGAATTATTCCAACGCGGGTAACGGAGGAGTCGGGATCGCGGGATGGGGCGGAAACGGGGGGTCCGGTTCGGTTGCCGAAAGAAGCTTTTCCACCGCTCTGACCGGAACCGTCTGGGTAAGTTTCCTCACACGGTTTGCAAACACTACTGGCGAATCATTTCTGTATCTTGATCGGGGTCAGAACGATAGTATCTATTTCGGAGCCGTAGCCCAGAATCCGACCATCCGCTTCGGTAGTGGCGCCGGCGACATCCTCACCGGATCCTCCACGCTCGCGGTCGACCAGGTGCACCTGCTCCTCGCCAGGATCGTTATCGATTCCGTTGATGCCAACGATTCCATCGACCTCTGGGTCAACCCGAACCTGGCATCTGGCGTTGCGGGACTCGGCGCGGCGAATGTGGCCTCCAGCGGCGTCGACTCGGTAGGCACCGGCCTCGGTGCTATCGGTGTGGGCTTCCGCCGCGATCAGACGAATCTGGACGCGATCCGGTTCAGCAACGACGCGGACGGCTTCGCCCAAGTTACCAGCGTTCCTGAGCCTTCGGCGGCCATCCTCGCGCTCCTCGGTCTCGGTATTCTCTCACGTCGGAAACGCTAGATACTTACGACAACTCTTTACGAATTTCGCCCGTGTCACTCGCGTGACCCGGGCGTTTTTTGTATCAACGAGATGAGATGATCGGTGAAAACCCTCGGAAACTTTGTCCTACCATTCGATTTTCATATGCATGTGAGCCGGAGGGAGTCTTATACTCCGGTCGTGAAAGAAATTATCGCATTGTCGTTCACTCCGTGGACCGTTGCCATCACAGTGATACTGGGATTCTGCATCCTATACTGGATGCTTAATGTGATCGGCCTCATCGATCTGGATGTCCTGGATCTCGATTTGGACACCGATATTGACACGGAGGCTGCGGAGGGAGGACTCGCCCACGGGATACTCGGCTCCATCCTGCGTTTCATGAACGCCTCGGACGTTCCTCTGATGATCATCCTCACCATCCTTTTCCTGCTGCTGTGGATGATCAATGTCATAGGAAACGCCTTGCTCGGCACGGGCGGTGACGGATTCCTCGCGGGGGTGGTCTTTTTCGCCGCTTTCATCGCCAGCGTCATCCTCGTGAAATTCATCACCATGCCGCTCCGCCCCGTCTTCCGGGCCATGCAGTCGGGCGGCAACGATGACGAACCGATTTTCGGAAAAGAAGCCGTAGTCGTTTCCCTCAATCTCGATGAGAAGGGCGGCCAGGTGGAAGTCGCCCGCTCCAATGGCGCCCCCGCCCTTCTTTCCGCAAGACTTACCGCGGGCGAGGTCCTGCTCCGCGGACAGCACGCCGTCATCTTCGACCGCGATCCCGATACCGGCACCTACCTCGCCCGCCCGATCGAGCCGAACATCAGCTGAAAAGCCGCACCGAGATCGCCTAAGCAACTTTCCCAAACCTCTCTCACCCCTAGAAAAACAGCATGAATCCCATCATCCAATACAGCCAGACCCTGGCCGTCGTCCCCGAAGTCATCGGCATCGCCGTCGCAGTCATCGTCGTTGTCATCGTCGGTATTTTCGCCTTTTACGCCAGTGTCTTCAAGAAAGTCGAAAAGGGCACCACCCTCATCCGCACCGGCATGGGCGAAACCAAGGTCACCTTCACCGGAATGCCCGTCTACCCGGTCATCCACCGCGCCGAACTCATGGATATCTCCGTGAAACGCCTCGAAATCGATCGCACCGGCAAGAACGGCCTCATCTGCAAGGACAACCTCCGCGCCGATATCAAGGTCGCCTTCTTCGTCCGAGTCAACAACGTCACCACCGACGTGCTCCGCGTCGCCGAATCCATCGGCTGCGCCCGCGCCTCTTCCGAGAACGAGATCCGCGCCCTTTTCGATGCGAAATTCTCCGAAGCCCTGAAAACCGTCGGCAAGCGCTTCGACTTTTCCGAACTCTACGAGGAACGCGACACCTTCCGCGATGACATCATCAAAGTCATCGGCACCGACCTCAACGGCTTCGTCCTCGACGATGCCGCCATCGACTACCTCGAGCAGACACCGATCGAAATGCTCGATCCCGACAACATTCTCGATGCCGAGGGTATCAAGAAAATCCACCGAACTCACCGCCGGCCAGGCGAAGCTTTCCAACCACATCCAGCGCGACAAGGAGAAGGTCATCAAGCAACAGGACGTCGAAGCCCGCGAGGCCATCCTCGAGCTCGAGCGCCAGCTCGCCGAAACCGAAGCCCGCCAGCAGCGCGAAGTATTCATCGTCCAAGCCCGCGAGGAAGCGGAAACCGCGAAAGTCCGCGAGGAAGAGCGCCAGAAATCCGAACAGGCCCGCATCTCCGCCGACGAGGAACTCCAGATCGCCGAGGAGAACAAACAACGCCAGGTCCTCGTCGCCCAGCGCAACAAGGAACGCACCGACGGTGTCGAGGTCGTCCGCGTCGAGCGCGAGCGCATGCTCGAGGAAATCGAGCGCGAGCGCATGACCGAGCTCAAGCGCATCGAGAAAGAGAAGGCCATCGAGGTCGAGAAAAAGAACATCCAGGAAGTCATCAAGGACCGCGTCGCCGCTCGAAAAAACCGTCGTCATCGAGCAGGAGCGCATCAAGGATACCGAAGCCTTCGCCGGTGCCGACCGCGAGAAACAGGTCAAAGTCACCCTCGCCGAGGCCGACTCCCAGGACCAACTCATCCGCGCCACCAAAATCGCCGAAGCCCACAAGGAATCCGCCCGCCTCAAAGCGGACGAAGAGGCCTACAATGTCACCAAAGGAGCCGAAGCCTCGAAATCCGCCGCCGAACTCCGCGCCGAGGAACGTATCATCAGCGCCGAAGCCGAGCAAACCGCCGCCACCAAGGAAGCGGCGGCGAAAATCGAACTCGCCGACGCCATCGCCAAGGAAACCGCCGCCGTCGGAATGGGCGAAGCGGAAGTCCTTCGCGCCAAGGGTCTCGCCGATGCGGATGCGATCAAGCAGAAAGCCGATGCCATGAAACTCTTCGAAGAAGCCGGACAGGAGCACGAGGAATTCAAGCTCAGGCTCGACAAGGAAAAGGCCGTCGAACTCGCCGGAATCGATGTCCACCGCCAGATCGCGGAGCAACAGGCCATCGTCGTCGGCGAAGCCCTCAAGCACGCCAAGATCGATATCGTCGGCGGCGAAAGCCAGTTCTTCGACCGCATCACCAACGCCATCACCAGCGGCAAAGCCGTCGACCGCATGGTCAACAACAGCCGCGTCCTTGGCGACGTGAAGGAAACCTTCTTCAACGGAGATCCCGACTACTTCCGGGCGAAAATCCGCGATTGGACCGATCAGTTCGGAGTCACCAGCGAGGATATCAAAAACCTCACCGTCTCCGCCCTCCTCGGAAAACTCGATCCCCAAAGCAGATGGCGAAACCCGCAACGAACTCCTCGGCCTCCTCGGAGCCGCCGAACGCTTCGGCCTCAAAGACACCAAAGCCTCCGAAATCCTCTCGAAATAAAGAGGGGAACCACGGAATACACGGAAAACACGGAAGTGGACTATGGACTTGGTGCATAAAGATGAAACCTTCGCGATCCGGGGTGCCTGCTTTGAGGTATATCGGGAAAAGGGTTGTGGATTCGTGGAGGATGTCTATCCAGGAATGCCTGGAGATCGAATTCGCCCTCCAAAAAATTCCCCACACACCCCAGCCCAGCCTGAATCTGGAATACAAGGGCACCCCGCTTCGGAAAAAATTCGAGCCCGATTTCATCTGCTACGAACAAATCATTGTCGAAATCAAAGCCCTCAGAATCCTGGATGACATCCACCGCGCCCAAGTCCACAACTACCTTAGAGCAACCGGAATCAGAGTCGGCCTCCTGGTAAATTTCGGCCATCACCCGAAATGCCAGATCGAACGCATCATTATTTAGAACAATACATCAAAACTCTATTCCTCAACAACCGGAGTCCACTTTCCAAAAAAACGCTACCCAAGTCTTCCTTCCGTGTTTTCCGTGTATTCCGTGGTTCAACCTCTTCCCCACAACCCAAGCCCCCTTCCAGAAATTGAAGACTCCACCCAGTCTTCCTTCCGTGATCCCCGTGTATTCCGTGGACAAAAAAATCTAAGACCCAGATGCCCGATACAGATCCCCAGCTAGAAGGCGGTGCCTACGAAGTCATCCGCGCACGCCTCGACAAACACGCCGTCGTCCTCCGCGAGCGCCTTGACGCCCTCAACGCGGACCGCCGAGAGCTTTTCGGTGCCATCGAGCCGGCGCTCATCGCCACCGAGCGCGTCACCACGGAGCACAACTGCGTCTCCCGGGATATGGTCCCCCTCGGGAAAAACCGCTTCATTTTCGGCTACAACATCCAGTTCGGCCTCAAGCAGACCACCGACATCTCGGACGTGTTCGCCGTCTATGACTACGACCGCGAGTCCCATACCTTCAGCCAACTCGATCCCGCCTCCATTCTCACGGGAACCGCAGGCAGCGGATCTTTCACCGACGATTTCACCTACCTCTACAAATACTACAAGAACACCCACTTCGTAAAATTCCGCGTCATCGGCCCGCACCTGTTCATGGCCATGCGCATCGGCCGCGAGGTCACCGATATCAAGACCTTCAAGTGGCTCCTCAAAGGCGATGGCACCGTCCAATACATGGGCAACCGCTTCGACCACGAATACTCTTTCCCCGCCCAGCACGAGTTCGATTGGAAACGCGCCAACCGCGACATGCAGCGCTCCGGCGAGCATCCCCACGTCTCCATCGAGGACCGCGTCTTCGTGGAAACCGTCGGCGGCGACCTCACCATCAAGATCGAGGACAACACCTCCGACGGCACCGGCATCTACGAGGAGCCTGTCGACGATCCCGACCAGACCCTCGATGATGCGGAGATCGACTACGCCGCTATCGGCGATCTCATCCTGCTCCGCATCCGCCCCTACCGGGAAAAGGTCGTCCGCCACTTCGTCTTCAACGGGAAAACCAACGAAGTCACCCGCATCGACGCCATCGGCGATTCCTGCGTGCTGCTGCCGGACGACCACGGCATCATCTTCGCCAGCGGTTACTACCTGCTCAGCGGCGAGAAAAAGACTTTCCCCCACGGCCTGACGAACATGCGCTTCGAGCGCCGCATCGTATCTTCCAACGGCGAGGACACGCTCTTCGTTTTCTACAACCGGGAAACCGGCGACTACGTCCTGCTCAGCTACAACCTGATCCAGCGCGGTATCGAAACTCCCGTGATCTGCAGCGGCTATTCGGTCTTTGAAAACGGCGAACTCATCTATTTCAAAACCGAAGACCAGCCCCAGAAATATCACACCCTCCAGATCTGGCAGACCCCCTACCTCAGCGACGAAGCCACCGTCTCCCAGCAGAAAGACAGTGATTCCTTCCTCGCGAAAGTCGGCAACCCCGGCCTCGTTTCCGCCATGGCGGACTGCCGGGAAATCCTCGCCCTACTCGCCAAAGACGACTCCTTCGGCGGCCTCTACATCGATCTCGTCAACCGCACCAGCGACATCACCGACACCTATTTCTGGGTCGCGAAACCCGAGGCCCACAACCTCGCCGAGCCGCTCAAATCCATCAACGAAGCCGCGAACTCCGCCATCGGGGAGTTCGACAAAGTCCGCCGCCTCCGCCAGGTCGCTACCGACCGCCGTGCGGAAATCACCAGATCTTCCGACCGTCTCATCCGCGATGCCGAAGTCTCCCCTCCCGACGACATACTCGGCTTCGTCAAACAGCTCGCCGCCCTCCGCACCCTGCGCGGCGAGGTCATCGGCTTGGGCGAGGTCCGCTACATGGACCCGGATTTCATCGAAAACCTGGAGCAGCGGGTTTCCGATACTACGGATCTAGTCTCCGGGAAAACCGTCGATTTCCTCCTCAAGGAAGAAGCACTCGATCCCTATCGGGCGAAAGTAGCGGAAACATCCTCCTCCGTTTCCAGGCTTGCGAAAGTCATCGACGCGGATGCGCTCGCCAAGGAACTCGACGATTCCGGCCGCGAGCTGGAAATGCTCATCGACATCGTCTCGAACTTGAAAATCGAGGACGCCACCGAGACCACCCGCATCATCGACAGCGTCTCCACCATCTACGCCACGCTGAACGCCACCCGCGCCGAGCTGAAAAACAAGCGCAAGGAACTCGCCAAAGCCGAGGGCGCCGGCCAGTTCGGCGCACAGATCAAGCTGCTCGGGCAAGCCGTCAGCAGCTACCTCGACCTCTGCGATACGGCGGAGAAATGCGACGAATACCTCACCAAGGTCATGGTCCAGCTCGAGGAGCTGGAAGGGAAATTCGCCGAGTTTGATGAATACGTCGAGCAACTCGCCGGAAAACGGGAGGAAATCTTCTCCGCCTTCGATACCCGCAAACAGCAGATCACCGAGAAACGCAACAAGCGCGCCAACACCCTCGTGAAATCCGCCGAGCGCGTGCTTGGCGGAGTGAAAAACCGCATCGAGGGCTTCAAGGAAATCAACGAGATCAACGGCTACTTCGCCGGTGATCTGATGATCGACAAGGTCCGCAACATCATCGAGGAACTCACCGATCTCGACGAATCCGTCAAAGCCGACGACATCCGCACCCGCCTGAAAACGATTCAGGAAGACGCCGTCCGCGCACTCAAGGACCGCAAGGAACTCTTCGTCGATGGCCAGAACGTCCTGAAATTCGGCCGCCACGCCTTTTCCGTAAACACCCAGGAGCTCGAACTCAGCATCGTCCCGCGCGACGGTGTCATGGGCTTCCACCTCGGGGGAACCAACTTTTTCGAACCGATACGCGACGAGAGCTTCCTCTCGACCCAAGGCGTCTGGGACCAGGAAGTGGTCTCGGAAAACAAAGCGGTCTACCGCGCGGAATACCTTGCCTACCGCTTCCTCGAAACCCACCCGAATCTAGAGCCTCCCCTCTTGGAAGCCATCCAGGAATTCATGCGCACCCGCTACGCCGAGGGCTACACCAAAGGCGTGCACGACATCGATGCCGCCTCCATCGCCGAAGTGTTGCTTCCTATCCGCGAGAAACTCGGAGTCCTTGGCACCCCGCCGGAAACCCGGGCCCTCGCCCTGCTCTTCTGGTCCACGTGGGAGGACAGGGAAACGTTTTCCCGCCACATCGCATCCCACCGCCAGATGCGCGAACTCTTCTCCGCGGATGGTGGCAAAAAATCGTTTCTCAAAACGCTCACCACTGCGGTCGCGACCTTCCACGAATCCCATCCGGATCTCGAAGGCACTCCGGAAACCGCCGCCATCTACCTTTACGCGGAGCTTTCCCGCTCCGAGCATTTCCACGTCTCCGCCGAGGCCCACGCCATCCTCAAAGCCTTCCGCATCTTCCTTGTCGAAAAGCGCCTGGAAAAGGAATTCGACGCCCGCCTTTCCGAAAACACTCCCCTCGTTTCCCACCGGATCGCCTTGGACTGGCTCACAGGATTCCACACGGAGGAAACTACTACGTCCACCGTAAACAACACCCCGCCCGAAGCCTTTCTCACCGAAGCCGCCGCCCACCTCGCCCGCGGCGGTTATGAGTTGCTCCAAGTCATCGACGTCCCCACCGCCGTCGAGCTCACCACCCTGAAAGGCAGCCACCCGCTCATCGAAGGCGGTGTCTGGTCCGGCGACTACCTCGCCATCATGGAAAAGCTGCGCCGCTTCCACGAGCACGACGTCCCGGTCTTCCAGCAGTTCCTGGCTGAGAAGAAACGCCTCACCGGAGCCAAGCGCGAAACCATGCGCCTGGATGAATTCAAGCCGCGCGTGATGAGCGCCTTCGTCCGCAACAAGCTGATCAACGACGTATACCTCCCCATCCTCGGCGACAACCTCGCCAAACAGCTCGGCACCGCCGGCGGCGAGACCCGCACCGACCGCATGGGAATGCTCCTCCTCATTTCCCCGCCCGGCTACGGCAAGACCACCCTTATGGAATACGTGGCCAACCGCCTCGGCCTCACCTTCATGAAAATCAACGGCCCCGCCCTCGGTCACAGCGTCACCTCGCTCGATCCCGCGGAGGCCCCGAACATGTCCGCCCGCGAGGAGGTCCACAAACTCAACCTCGCTCTCGAAATGGGCGACAACGTGATGATCTATCTGGATGACATCCAGCACACCAACCCCGAGTTTCTCCAGAAATTCATTTCCCTGTGCGATGCCCAGCGGAAAATCGAAGGTGTCTACAACGGCAAAGCCCGCACCTACGATCTGCGGGGCAAAAAGGTCGCCGTCGTCATGGCCGGAAACCCTTATACCGAGAGCGGCGGAAAATTCCAGATCCCCGACATGCTCGCCAACCGAGCGGACACCTATAACCTGGGCGATATCCTTGGCGAGAACGACGCCGCCTTCAAAGCCTCCTACGTCGAGAACTCCCTCACCTCGAATCCCGTGCTTTCGAAACTTTCCAGCCGCTCCCAGAAAGACGTCTACGCCGTCATGCGCGTGGTCGATTCCGGAAGCCGGGAGGGCATCGATTTCGAGGCGAACTACACCCCGGCGGAGATCGACGAAATGGTGAAGGTCACCCGCCACCTCTACACCGTGCGCGACACCATCCTGCGGGTGAACCTGCAGTACATCGCATCCGCCGCCCAGGAAGACAGCTACCGCATCGAGCCACCGTTCAAGCTCCAGGGCTCCTACCGGAACATGAACCGCATCGCGGAAAAGATCCTCCCTCTGATGACCGCCGCGGAGGTGCGCGGCCTCATCGACGATCATTATCAGAGCGAAAGCCAGACCCTCACCACCGGAGCCGAAGCCAACCTCCTCAAGTTCAAGGAACTCGAGGGAAAACTGAACGAAAAGGAAGCCGCCCGCTGGGCCCAGATCAAAAAGGATTTCAACAAGAACAAACTGCTCGGAGCCGGCGGAGAAAACGACCCTGTCGCCCGCGTCGTCGCCCAGCTCAGTCAATTCAACGACGGCCTCGAATCCATCCACCGAGGAATCACCAAAGCCGCCACCGACTACACTCTCCCCCAGACTCTGAGCGCCACCACCTTGGATACGATAGAGCGCCTCATCGCCGGCCTGCGCGCCGTCCCCGTGGAAGTCGATATCAACCTTATCCCCTCCAGCGACCGCATCACCGATATGGAGAAGACCTCCAAAGACGACGCCCCCCCTCTGGACATCGACTCCACCACCCGGCAGGGAGAATAGAGGCTTGGCACATTCCCACGGAGAGGAACGCGGACTTCAGTCCGCCGAACGGAGCTATCGTTCCAAACTGGCTACGAACTCCATCAATTCTCGGATACTCTTCGAATATGAATATTCGTAATCCTCATAGACAGGGAGGGCCTTCCGAGCAATTTCGAGCGCTTCTTCTCGTCGTCCCATTACTACTAAACTGTGGGCAAGCTGAACCCTTTGTAAATGGGTCATAAAATGATCAGTTCCGTGAGACCTTGTTGATGACGCGATGGCATGAATAAACGCAACTTCCGCTTCGGAATGTTTTCCTTGGGCGGCGAGAGATCTCGCCAATAGGGTCCACGGATCCAAGTCATTGGACTTCTGGATGTACTCCATTCGCTCAGGAGAACTTAGTATTTGCAGACATTTCTCTTCAGCCTCGGCGTAGCGTTCCATTCCCAAAAGAGTCGTAACGATCCACCTAGAACTCAGGATGCCCGTATAGCTAATACCCTCTTGTGCTTCAACGAGCGAAAATTCTTCAAGAGCCATTTCCGGATAGCCAGAAGTTCCGAGTTCGCATGCTAACTGAAATCTTTCACCAGCTACTTCAAATTGGCCATTGTCGGGAAGACGCTGTAAATCGGCAACAAATCGATTGAATTCGGTACGCGCTTTCCTTGGAAACTTTTGGCGGACGAGTAATGACACCATGGATCGGCGTGCTGTCAGTGTCGTCGCGTTATTTTGGCCGCGTCTTTCCGAATAGTAATCGATCTGTCCCTTTGCTGCCGCACGCGCCTTCATTTTTGACCAACTATCGCCCCGAATGAGAATCACCGCAACGGCCACTGCGAACGCCAGGAACAAAGTGACCGCAATATTGGCGAACCACGTCCTCGTTGGCTCGAATCTACTCCGAGCAATATCGCCGCTATCCGAATCCATATTTGAGACTCTTATCTCGTTCGACACACATCGCCAGCAATCCATTAACTGATATTTCCAGAAATCCTCTTCACCGACATGCTGAAGAAGAAATCGGTTTCGACGAGATCCGCTGAGCCGGTGATGGGGGCGGCGGAGACGGGATTCGGAGAGGATGCGAGGGGGATGTGACCTTCCCCGGAAAGCAGGCCGGAGGTCGGATCGAGACCGATCCAGCCAGCACCGGGTAGATACACTTCCGCCCAGGCGTGGAGATCGGCGACATCCTCGGCGGGGCCGGAAGGGCCTTCCGTAGCGGGTTGGTCGGCTTTCAGCTGGATCAGATAGCCGGAGACGAAGCGGGCCGCGAGACCGAAGTGGCGCAGCGCGTTGATGAGCAACCAGGTCGAATCGCGGCACGAGCCGATCTGGTTTGCCAGAGTGAACTCGGGTGTCTGGATACCAGGCTCCATCCGCATCGAATAATTGACGGCTCTGTTCACCGATTGGTTCAGATCGACGAGAAAATGAATGGTTTGTCTAGTCCGCGCATCGGTGCTTCCTATGAACTCATCCCACCGAGGGCCGGTGTCGACAGGGCTCTTCAGGTAGGGTGCGAGCTCATCCTGGACGGTTTCGTCGTAGTTGAAGGGAAAATCCGTGGCGTAGCCTTCGATGAAGAAGTTGAAGGGGTTCAGCGGAACGAGATCGGCCACCAGGTCCACCTCAACTTTGAACTCGGGAATGGGTTCGGAAAAGATCACCCGCGCGAGGTAATTTCCCTGGGGATCCTGTATCCAGTGGAGGGAATGGCTTTCAGGACTCACCGCCAGAGAGTAGTTGAGAATGGGAGTGCGGCTGTGGGGAGAAGGTCGCAGGCGGATTGTCTGGGGGGAAAGTCCCGCCGGGCGGCTGTAGAGATACCGGGTAGTGTGGTTGAGGGCGACGGTGACAGACATGGAAGGTGGGCTTGAAACTGGAAATGAATGCTACGGTCGAAAACCCTTCCCGGGTGAGGGTCATCCTTCGGCCAACTCGGCAGCGGGATCAACGATCTCTGTAAGCATGTAACGGTTGCTGAGTTCGGCTGCGATCTCAGCCAGGGCATCTTCGATATCCTCGATAAGCCTGTGCGCCTTGTTTCCTTGGAGATCGTGTTCGTTCGCGTAGTTCAACCGGGAAATCAGAAGTCCGATTTTTCTCTCCGCTTCGTTCGAATACTGGGCGACCGAGCATTTCGAGATGGCATGCATCGCCAGCTGCACCTTGTTGACGCAGAAAAGCACGGACCGAGGGAAGTTCCTCGAGAGGATCAACATATTGCGGACGTGGTCTCCGGTAACCTCGGAGACATAGATCCGGTGATATGCCTCGAACGCGCTGCATCCTTTCAACAACGCCGCAAGCTGTGCGGTATCGAGCGCATCGTCCTCCGCTTTGGAGGCGGAACGCATGTGGCGTTTCGAATCGAGAATGCGGCAGGTCTTGTCGGCGCGCTCGATCTGCCGCCCGCATATGATGAATTCATACCCGAGCTTGTGCGGGAAGGTCGCTTCCGTGATGCCTTGGAACAGGAGGGAGAATTCCTTGATCGCATGGAAGAACTCGAAGCTCAGTTCGCTACAAACTTTCTCCGCATCGGTCTTTTTGAGGAACAGATACATCCGGTTGATCGTCTCCCACATCTCCGATGAGATCTGGTCACGGATCATGCGTGCGTTTTCCCGTGCGAAGGCGATGCAATTGAAAACCGAACTCGGGTTCTGGGTGGAAAAGGTCAGGAAATAGGTGACGTCGTAGCTGGACTTCTCGGGATGCTGGGACTCGAAGAGTTCCAGATCGCCAAGGGAGGTAAGAATGGGTTTCCAATGGCTGAAACTGATCTCCTCGCTGCCGTGTTCGGACTCGAGGAGGGTTTGGAGCGTGACGTCCACCAGGCGAACGGTGTTTTCAGCACGTTCGATATAGCGGCTCATCCAGAAGAGGGAATCGGCGACTCGGCAAAGCATGTGGGTATTGGAAGTTGGAAATTTCTAGAAGTATGGGGAGGAGGGCGGAATCAGTCGTCGTGGTTCGTCACCCACGTGTCCTTGCTGCCACCACCTTGGGATGAGTTGACGACGAGCGAACCTTTGCGGAGCGCGACACGGGTCAGGCCGCCGGGAATGATTTTGGTTTTCTCTCCGCAAACGATGTAGGGCCGCAGATCGATGTGGCGACCGTCGAACTCGCCATCGCAGTAGGTCGGGTGGCGGGAAAGGGAGATGGGGGTCTGGACTACGAAATCACGAGGCGCGGCTTTCACCATTTTCCTGAATTCATCGACTTCCGCTTTGGTCGCGTGGGGGCCGATCAGCATGCCGTATCCACCGGCTTCATTGGCTGCCTTCACGACGAGTTTGTCCATGTTTTCCATCACATAGTCATAGTCGGATTTCCGATAGGGAAGCCACGTTTCCACACTCGGCAGGATCGCTTCTTCACCAAGGTAGTATTTGATCATGTCCGGCACGAAACAATAGGTAACCTTGTCATCCGCGACTCCGGTTCCCAGGGCGTTCGCAAGTCCGAGGTTTCCTTTCATGTAGGCACGGACTAGGCCGGGAACGCCCAGCATCGAGTCCTTGCGGAAGACTTCCGGATCGATGAAATCGTCATCGATCCTACGGTAGAGAACATCCACGCGTTGGAGACCTTCGGTGGTTTTCATATACACCCGGTCGTCGCGCTCCACGACGAGATCGCGCCCTTCGACGATTTCCACGCCCATCTGGCGGGCCAGGAAGCAGTGCTCGAAGTAGGCGCTGTTGTAAACACCCGGCGTGAGGACCGCGACCGTCGGATTGTCGATCCCCTGGGGCGCGATGTTTTTCAGCGCGGCGAGAAGAATGTCCGGATAGTTGAGCACGGGCTGCACACCGCTGCGCGGGAACAGGCGCGGGAACGCGCGTTTCATCGACTGGCGGTTCTCAAGCATGTAGGAAACGCCCGACGGGCAGCGGCCGTTGTCTTCGAGAACGAGGTATTCGCCCTTGTCGTCGCGGATCAGATCGGTTCCGCAGATGTGGATATAGATATCCTTCGGGACATCGATGCCGACGAGCTCCTTCCGGTAATGTTTCGCCGAGTGGAGAACCTCCTCGGGGAACACCTTGTCCTTCACGATCTTCTGGTCGTGGTAGATATCGTGAAGGAAAAGATTGAGCGCTTCGATACGCTGCTCCAGTCCGGCGGACAGGTGGTCCCATTCTTTTTTCGGAATGATGCGCGGCATCAGGTCGAAAGGAAAAACCCGTTCGGTGCTGCTCTCCTCGCCGTAGACGGTGAAGGTGATCCCCTGCTGGAGGAACGCGAGATCGACCGCTTCCCGTTTGAGATTGAACTCATCGGGTGAGAGTTCGTTCAGGCGGTCGATGAGGTGCTGGTAGTGCGGGCGAGGGCTTCCGTCTGCCTCGAAGGCTTCATCGAAGAAGGTGCCGCTGTCATATTTGATTTCCATGGTGAGTTTTTCCGCCTTTTAAGGCCAAAGGTGATTTCTGGGGATTGTGGATTCAACGACAATGTAGCAACCGGTGTGCCGTGTCCCGCGAATCTGGTAGGTTTTCACCTGGAATAAGGTCGGGCCGCATGCGAAGTCGGACGATTTCGCCAGGGTTGGATGTGCTGGGTTTTTCTCCAAGGCTGATAGCAATAGCACAATCGTTTCATTTCCGCAAATTGATCTCGAAACAAATTCGGAAACAGCCCGGGCCCGGATCTCAAATCCGATTCGAAACATTCGCCGGTTTGGTCCTCTGTCCCGGGATTTCCATTTTCCAACATAGTCAACCTGGCCGGGTCTCAGATAGACCTGCTTTGGAGATGTTGTATCGTCAGAATATCCCGCCCGGATTCCAAAACTTATGAAACACGTACCAATCCTTCGAACGCTCATGGCTGCCGCCGTATTTCCATGCCTTGCGACCTTCGTTCAGGCCGAGTCGCAGCCGCACGATATCGATGACCCGTTCGAAAGGTTCCGGGATCGCAAGGGAGACCATCCGACCCCGCCTGCTCGTGCTCACGGACATTGGTGGAGATCCGGACGACCAGCAGTCCATGCGACGGCTGATGCTTTACGCCAACGAATTCGAAATCGAAGGCCTTGTCGCCTCCGCCAGCGGGACGCCTGGCGAGGTAGGCAAGGCGGTTGTGCGACCGGAGCTGATCGAGGAAATCGTGGATGACTATGAAGTGGTGCGACCCAATCTCGCGCTTCACACAGCAGGCTATCCGAGCGCCACCACGCTGCGGGCCGTGATTAAAAGCGGCAACCCGTATCGCGGTGTCGGGAATGTCGGCGCGGGAAAATCGACCGAAGGCTCGAAGCACATCGTAGACCGGGTCGATGCCTCGGAGGAAAAGCTGAACATCGCGATCTGGGGCGGCGCGACCGATCTGGCGCAGGCACTGTACGACATGAACGCGAATCGGCCCGCACCCGAGATCGCGGCGTTCCTCGCCAAGATCCGGGTGTATGCCATCGCCGATCAAGACAAGACTTCCGGCGCGCAGGGCACGGGCGAGTGGATACTCTCGAACTTTCCTACACTGCGCTACGTCGAGGCTGGTCCGCCGTCGTTGAATCGATTCACTTCCCTGTTCCGCGGCATGTATCAGAATGACTCAGACGGTAAGGGGACCCGGACGCAGCTGGTTTCGGATGCGGTGGTTCCGCTCGACCAGACCGAGTGGGTCACCACGAACCTCCGCACCGGGCACGGCCCGCTGGGCGCCGGCTATCCGATCGTCACCCAGAATCCGAGCACTTCGCGAAATACCCGCGGGGTGAAAGAGGGTGATACCCCGAGCTGGTTTTTCATATTACCGAATGGTCTGGGCGATCCCGATCAGCCGACCTGGGGCGGTTGGGGAGGCCGCTTCTCGCATGACACGGGCGGGCACTTCATCGATGCGCAGGATGAACATTGGTCCGGCACGAACGACGCGTCTGTCCAGAGGAAATGGACGGTCGCCCGCTGGCGCACCGATTATCAGAATGATTTCGCGGCCCGCATGGACTGGTGCCTCTCTCCCTTCGCCAGCGCGAACCACAACCCTGTTGCCGCCGTGAATAACAACACCGCCCGCGATTTCATCCGGCTGGACGTGCGGGCGGGGGACACGGTCGAACTCAGCGCCGCCGGTTCGACCGATCCCGATGGAAACTCGTTTTCCTACAAGTGGATCTACTATAGGGAAGCGGGCAGCTTCGGCGGGGCGCTCGTTATCACCGCCTCTTCCTCTGAAACAGCCCGGTTTGTCGCACCATGGGTGAAATCGGAGCGAACGATCCACGTCATCCTTGCCGTGACCGACGACGGCACTCCGGCCCTCACTGGCTACCGGAGGATGATTGTGACCGTAACTCCCTCCGACTAAGACCCTGCCCTTCCCACCATCGATCCCGTCTGCCACCACTTCCCGGAACCAGCGCTCGCTACCGATCATGATTCGCACCGGACCGATACCGGACTCGGCACCCTTCCCTGCGGTGGATTGAAAAGGCCACGCCTCCGGAGGCCCGATCGCGAAATCCTCCGCAGCCTGGACGGTGGTGTGAGCGAGTGGAAGTTCGGACTTCGATCCAAGGGCGGCGGCGATGCCGATCATTTTTATCACAACGGAAATTCTCCCTTGCGCCCACTAGACGACTGGTCTAATCAGTCCGCGTGAGCGACCCACACACAAAAGAACGCATACTCGACGCCGCCGAGGAGATCATGTGGAAACGCAGTTTCCACTCGGTCGGTCTCAACGAGATCCTGAAAGCAGTCGGTGTGCCCAAGGGATCCTTCTACCATTGGTTCGAGTCGAAAGAGCATTTCGGAGTCGAGCTTCTGAAGCATTACATCGCCGCCGCCACCACCGAGAAGAACCACGCGCTTTTCTCCAGCGAATCCGGCGACGATCCCATGCCGCGGCTTCTGAGTTTCCTCGAAACATCCATTGGGAAATTCGAGGAGGCGGGCGGACGCTGTCCCTGCCTCGTCCTGAAACTTGCCTCCGAGGTCACCGACCTGAGCGAGCCGATGCGAGTCGTCCTAGCCGAGGGAATGGGCACTTGGCTCGGACTTCTGGCCGGAGTCTTCGATGAGGCGAAAACGCTCGGACGGATCTCCGCGGACGTGGATTCCAGGGCGGAAGCCGAACTTTTCCGGGATCTCTGGGGAGGGGCCATCCAGCGATCCACCATTCTCCAATCCTCGGAACCGATGCGCCGAGCGCTCGGATTTCTCAGACACCGCACCGAAACGTTCTCATCACCTGAACAAGCGCACCCCCTGCACGCCTGACCTTCTCCCAACGCCAATCCTCCATCCCGTTTTGAAAACGACACTATCCTCCGTCCGCTTGTTCGCGTCCGCCGCGCTTCTGTTCTCTCTACCCGGCTGCAAGATGGTCGGGCCGGATCACAGCATCCCGGAAAGCGAAGGCGCAGCCTCATTCAAGGGCGGCTCGGCGGACTACTCCACGCGTCTCAGCCGCAACTGGTGGAAAATTTTCGGTGACGGGAAACTCAATTCCCTGATGGCGGAACTCCAGTCCGGAAACTTCGACCTGCGCTCCGCCGAGGCCCGCCGCAACCAGGCATACGCCGCTCTAGGAGTCAGCCGCTCCCTGATCTATCCGCAGGTCTTCAGTGATGGCTCGGTCACCCGCAACCGGGTTACGGAATCCGATCGCTTCGGCGGCAGCGGGAACAATCGGAGCGGCGGCGGAGGAAATTCCAGCAACTATTTCACCAACTATCAGATCGGCATGCAGCTCGGCTACGAAGTCGATCTCTGGGGCCGCGTCCGCCGCATCGTGGAGGCATCCCGCGCGGAGGCCACGGCGGCCGAGCTTTCCGTCGATCAAGTCCGGCTGTCCTTGCAGGCGCAGCTCGCCCGGAGCTATTTCGCGATGCGTTTCATCGATAGCGAAGCGCACGTCCTCGAACAAGCCCTCGAAACCCGCCAGGAAACGCTCGATCTCGCTTCCGATCGCTTCGAAGGCGGTGCCACCAGCGAACTGGACGTCGCCCAGGCCGAATCCGAGCTTGCCGTGACCCGCGCCCAGCTCGTCGCGCTCGAGGCTCCCCGCGCCGCTTTGGAAAATGCGGTGGCGATCCTTTCCGGGCGGAATCCATCCAATTTCAACCTGTCAACGGGTGCTTTCGATCGACCCGCCCCCCGTGTTTCAGCCGGCAGCCCGGCCAGCCTTCTCGGTCGCCGTCCGGATGTGTTTATCGCGGAACGAAATCTCGCCGCCACATCCGCGCGCATCGGCGTCGCGGAAGCCGATTTCTTCCCACGTGTCTCGCTTATCGGAAGCGGCAGCCTGTCCTCTGTCGACTCCTCGGATTTCCTCGATTGGTCGAGCCGCCAGTTCACCATCGGCCCGCAGGTGGACCTCCCCCTGTTCCAAGGCCTCCGCCGGAAAGCCGATTTCGAACTGGCGAAACAGAAGCATGAGGAAGCGCTCGCCGACTACCAGCAGACCGTGCTACGGGCATTCGGGGACGTGGAAAACGCCTTGGCCGCGCGGCGCGGATCGAACAAGGAAATCAACGCGCAACAGGCAAGTGTGGACGCGGCGAAACGCTCGTTCGACCTCTCGGAAATCCGCTACAAGGAAGGCGTTTCCAGCTACCTCGAAGTCGTGGACAGCCAGAGGGAACTGCTCAACGCCCGCCGGCTCGAAGTCCAGGCGCGCGGCCGCTCCTACGAAGCCACCGTGCAACTCATCCAGTCCCTCGGCGGCGGCTTTTCAAAATAAACCCGTAAAGGCGCGGCCCTATCCGATCTGAATTCTGAATTTGAGACTCTTATGAAATACCTTCTCCCCATCGCTCTCCTCGCTCTCACCCAATGCAAATCGGACGAAGACTCCGCAGCCGGTGGACCACCTCCGGCCATGCCGGTCCAAGTCGCGCATCCCTTGCGGAAATCAGTGGCCATCACCGAGACCTACACCGGCCGTTTCACCCCCATCGAGGAAGTCGATCTCCAGTCCCGCGTGAGCGGATACCTCGAGTCCGTGCATTTCACCGAGGGCCAGAAAATCGAAAAGGGCGACCTGATGTTCCGCATCGATCCCCGGGTGTTCGATGCCGCGCTTTCCCGTGCCGATGCCGTCCAGAAACAAGCCACCGCCCGCCTCGGACTGGCGAAAAGCACTCTCGCCCGTGCCGACAAACTGGTGAAACAGAACGCGGTATCCCGCGAGGATTTCGATACCCGGGAGAGCGAGCTCGCACAGGCGGAGGCCGATCTTCTCGCCGCCGAGGCCGGCCTCCGCACCGCCAGACTCGACCGCGAGTTCGCGGATGTCCACGCACCCATTTCCGGCATCGCCGGGCGTTTCAATGTCACTGTCGGAAACTTCGTCACCGGTGGAACGGCGGGAGCGACACTTCTTACGACCATAGTCCCCCACGACCCCATCTACTGCAACTTCGAGGTCGACGAGCGCCGTGTGCTGGAATTCACCCGAATGTTCTTCGACGGGAAGGCGGGTGGGCGCGAGGGCAAGAAAATGGAAGTCGAGCTCGCCGTTTCCGATAGGGATGAATTCGAGTTCAAAGGCGTCGTCGACTACTCGGAGAACCAGCTCGATCGCCAGACGGCGACTCTCCAGATCCGCGCGAAGGTCGAGAATGAAAACGAATTTCTCACCCCGGGCCTGTTCGCGCGGGTTCGCGTGCCGATCGGCGAGCCAGCGGAACGCCTGCTCGTGAAAGACGCCGCCCTCGGCTTCGATCAGGACAAGCGCTTCGCCTGGGTCTTGAAAGAGGACGATACCGTCGAGAAACGCTACGTCGAAACAGGCACGCTCGACGGAGATCTCCGCATCATCACCGGTGGCCTGGAAAATGACGATCTCATCGCCGTTTCCGGCATCCAGCTCCTCCGTCCGCAGGCACCTCTCGCACCGACCACCGTCCCGATGGTCGCAGAACAACAATAACAGGACGCCGCCGGCGGATTCATGCCCTCGGGTGCGTTCGCGGTTGAATTCTTCCATTTTCTCCTATGAAAAATTTCTCCTATTTCTTCATCGACCGTCCGCGCTTCGCCACGGTCGTCTCCCTGCTGATCGTCATCATCGGGGCGCTCGCGTATTTCACCCTGCCCATCGCGCAGTTTCCGGAAGTCGCACCTCCTACGGTCGTAGTAACAACCGCCTACCCGGGAGCCACGCCGGACACCATCGCGAAAACCCTGGCCGCCCCCATCGAGCAGGAAGTCAACGGCGTGGAGGACATGCTCTACATGAACTCCCAGAGCACGGCGGACGGAGCGTACAGCCTCACCGTCACCTTCAAGCTCGGCACCGATCTGGACAAAGCCCAGGTGCTTGTCCAGAACCGTGTCGCCCTCGCGGAACCACGGCTCCCGGAGGCCGTGCGACGCATCGGTGTCACCGTCCAGAAAGCCTCGCCCGACCTCTTGCTGGTGGTGCAGATGTTTTCAAAAGACGGCACCTTCGATCTCGGATACGTCTCGAACTACGCCCTGCTCCAGGTCCGCGAAAGGCTGCGCAGGATCGACGGGGTCGGCGAGGTCCGCCTTTTCGGCGGCCGCGAGTATTCCATGCGTGTCTGGATGGATCCGGAGCGGATGGAGTTTTACAAGCTCTCCGCCGGTGAAGTCGTCGCCGCGCTGCGCTCACAGAACATACAGATCGCGGCCGGAACCATCGGCCAGCAACCGCTCGACAGCAAAGTCCCCTTCCAGATCAACGTCACCGCCCAGGGACGGCTTTCCGAAAAAGGTGAGTTCGAGAAAGTCGTGGTGAAAACAGGCGACAACGGACGGATCGTTAGGCTCAGAGATGTGGCCCGGGTGGAGCTCGGCTCGCTCGATTACAACGTCAACGCCTACCTCGGCGATACCAAGACCCTGGCCATGCCGGTCTTCCAGCGCCCCGGCTCCAACGCGCTCCAGACCTCCTCCGATATCCGGGCAGCCATGGCGGAGCTGGAGAAGGATTTCCCGAAAGGTCTCGAATACGACATCGTCTACGACCCCACGCAGTTCATCGACAAATCCGTCGAAGCGGTCATCCACACGCTGTTGGAAGCCGTGCTGCTGGTGGTCCTGGTAATGATCGTTTTCCTCCAGTCATGGCGGGCCGCCCTTATTCCCGTGCTGGCGATTCCCGTCTCACTCATCGGCACCTTCGCCGTCATGCAGGTCTTCGGTTTCTCGATCAACAACCTCACCCTCTTCGGCCTCGTCCTGGCCATCGGTATCGTGGTGGACGATGCGATCGTAGTGGTGGAAAACATCGAGCGGAATCTCGAAGACGGCCACTCCCCGCGTGAGGCCGCCCGCCGCTCCATGGCGGAGGTCAGCGGAGCGATTTTCGCCACCTCCCTGGTGTTGCTCGCGGTGTTCGTGCCGACCGCTTTCCTCTCCGGCATCTCCGGTCAGTTCTACAAGCAGTTCGCCCTCACCATCGCCGCCTCGACGATGATCTCCGCGCTCGTTTCCCTCACCCTCAGCCCGGCGCTCGGCGTGCTCCTGCTGCGCCCGAAGGAAGGAAAACAGGATCTCGTAACCCGCGGGCTGAACTTCCTCTTCGGATGGTTTTTCAAAATCTTCAACCGCACCTTCGATCGCACCAACAGGATTTACACCGGCTTCATCAAGCGCTCCCTGCGTCTCGGTTTCGTGATGATCCTGCTATACCTCTGCCTGCTGGCAGTCGCGGGATTCGGTTTCAAATCCGTCCCCGGAGGCTTCATTCCGCCACAGGACCAGGGCTACGCGATCGTCGCAGCCCAGCTCCCGACCGGCACGTCCCTCGATAAGACCGACGAAGTCCTCAAGCAACTCATCGAACTCGTCGGCGCGGTCGACGGAGTGGAAAACACGGTCGCTTTCGCCGGATTCAACGGAGCGACCTTCTCCAACGCGACCAATGCCATCGTTATTTTCCCGGTCTTCAAGAACTTCGGAGAAAGGCCGTCCGGCGAGGAAATGTACGCGAAACTCACCGAAGCCGTCCGCAAGGTGGATGCCTTCGGGATCGTGATCCCGCCCCCCACCGTCCGAGGTCTCGGCAACGGCGGTGGCTTTAAAATGGAGATTCAGGATCGTGCGGGACTCGGCTACGCGGCCCTTGAGCAAGCCACGTGGGGACTCGCCTTCGCGGCGGGCGCGGAAAAAGAAATCGGCCAGGCCTTCACACCCTTCACTTCCTCCGGCCCGCAGTTCTACGCGGATATCAACCGTGAGAAAGCCCTCATGCTGGGAGTGCCCCTGGAGAACCTTTTCCAGACATTGGAGATCTATCTCGGTTCCTCCTTCGTCAACGAACTGAACCTCTACGGTCGCACCTACCGGGTCACCGCCCAGGCGGATGCCCCGTTCCGCGACAACGTGGAGGACATCGCGAAACTGAAAACGCGAAACACCTCCGGAGAAATGGTGCCGCTGGGTTCCGTGATGGAGATCCGCCAGTCCACCGGCCCCGACCGGGTCGTCCGGCACAATCTCTACCCCTCCGCCGAGCTGATCGGATCCGCCGCCCCTGGCGTCTCCACGGGCCAGTCCATCGCGAGAATGGAGGAACTCGCCGGGAAGGTCCTGCCGCCGGGCATCAGCTTCGAGTGGATCGACCTCGCCTACCAGGAGGCGAACACCACCGGCTCCGCGGTCGCCATTTTCCTCATCGCCATCCTCTTCGTTTTCCTCCTTCTCTCCGCGCAATACGAAAGCTGGGGCCTGCCGCTCGCCGTCGTGCTCACCGTCCCGCTCTGCCTCGCCGGAGCGATCTGGGGCATCTTCCTCCGCGGCATGGACAACAACATCCTCACCCAGATCGGTCTCGTGGTGCTCGTCGCCCTCGCCTCGAAAAACGCCATCCTCATCGTCGAGTTCGCGAAACAGCTCGAGGAGGAAGGCATGGACCGCTTCGAGGCCGCCGCCGAGGCAGCGCGCCTGCGTCTGCGCCCCATCATGATGACCTCCCTCGCCTTCATCCTCGGCGTCATCCCGCTTGTCATCGCCACCGGCCCGGGTGCGGAAATGAGGCAGGCGCTCGGCACCGTCGTGTTCTTCGGAATGATCGCCGTCACCTTCTTCGGCATCCTGTTCGCCCCGTTCTTCTACGTGCTCGTCCGCCGTGGAGCGAAATCCGCCTAGGGCATCATCACATGCTTTGTAGCTGGAATCACAGTCTTCCGCTCCTAGACCGTTTGCCAACAGTGCGTGCGCAATATCATCGTGGCTGGAGCATCTTGCTCCAGGCCGTTCCGGGGGAATCCTGCCCCCGGAGTTCAAATGGACGGACGCACTTTTGGCAAACGGTCTAAGGTCGCAGGCCAGCGCGGCCCGTGGCAGAGAGAATCGCCGCCTTGGGATTTGTGATCCGAAAACGAGAGCCATCTCTCCGATCTTATCAACCACAGCTTTGCGTTGCTCGGCGACCTCCGCGCCCTCGCGGTCAAAATCGAACCCCGGTTTCGGATTTCAGGCTGAACCGGACCCGACCTGGGTTGCCGGAAAATTTCCGCTTGCACAAAACGACTTTTCTCGTTATGACTTTTCTCGTCATGAAGAACCTCGTTGCATTCAATCGCGCCCTGGCGGATCCGACCCGCTGGCGCATCGTCCGGTTGGCAATGGAAGACGCGCTCTGTGTCTGCGAGCTGGCGGACATTCTCGACATGCCGCAGTCCTCCGTTTCGAGCCATGTGCAGGTGATCCGCAAGGCGGGGCTGCTTGAGAGCGAGAAATGCGAGAAATGGACTTATTTCCGCATCGAAGCCGAGTATCTCAAACTTCTCCGCAGCATGGTCCGCTTTTTCGAAGACTCCATCGAGGACGACTGGACCTCGGACGATGAAAAAGCCGCCGCCCGGCTCGCGGAGCGTGAAGGCAGCTGCTGCCCCGGCCCGGTCAGACTCGCTACCCGCCGCCACAGGAAATCTCCAACCCCCGCGAACCGATGAAACTATCCGAACTCAAATCCCTGCTCAACGAACACCCCGACCGCCATTTCCGCATCAAACTGCCGGACGGCGGGAGCGTTCCTCTCTCCTTCCACGTCACCGAGGTCGGTCACGTGCGGAAGACCTTCCTCGATTGTGGCGGAAAGCGTCGCGAATCCGTTTCGTGCCAGCTCCAGGTATGGGTGGGCGAGGACTACGCCCACCGGATCGAAACCGGCAAGATGGCGGCGATCCTCGATCTCGCGAAGGCCTACCTGCCGGACGAAACCGTTCCCGTGGAAATCGAGTATGAAGACAAAGTGATCTCCCAATACACGGTCGCCGGTTTCGAGCTGACGGAGGAAGCCGTGGTGCTCGATCTGGCGCACAAGCATACGGAATGCCTCGCCCCGGAGCTGTGCGAGCCCCGGCACTCCCCAAGCGCGGCAATACCGGGACGACTTCCGCCGCGCCCTGCTGCGGCCCGCAAGGATGCTGCTAGCCCGTCTTATTTGGTTGGAAAATGAATGCCGTTTCAAAAAACATGTCTTTCATGGACCGTTATCTCACGGTCTGGATCTTCGTCGCCATGGGTGTCGGAGTTCTTCTCGGGAATTTCGTGATCTCCGATCCCGCGGCATTCTTCGCTCCGATGACAGTGGGAACGACGAACATCCCGCTGGCGATCGGCCTCATCCTGATGATGTATCCACCGCTGGCAAAGGTGCGGTATGGCGAGCTGCCCGCGGTTTTCAAAAACTTCAGGATCCTCCGCCTCTCCTTGTTCCAGAACTGGGTGCTGGGCCCCATCCTGATGTGGGTTCTCGCCGTGCTTTTGCTGCGCGACCAACCGGAATACATGGTGGGCCTGATCCTCGTAGGGCTGGCGCGCTGCATCGCGATGGTGCTGGTCTGGAACGATCTCGCCAAGGGCAGTAGTGAGTACGCCGCCGGACTGGTGGCCCTGAACAGCATCGCCCAGATTCTCTTCTACAGCGCCTACGCCTGGCTTTTCATCACCGTGCTTCCACGATACGTCGGACTGGAAGGCGTGGTCGTCCCCGTCGCCATGGGGGATATTTTCCACAGCGTCCTCATCTATCTGGGAATCCCCTTCGCCGCCGGAGTGCTCAGCCGCCTGATCCTGGTCCGCTTGAAAGGTGAGGAGTGGTACGAGCGGGTGTTCATCCCCCGGATTTCCCCGATCACCCTGATCGCCCTGCTCGCCACCATCGTGCTGATGTTCACCTACAAGGGGGACGCGATCGTCCGCCTGCCCATGGACGTGGTCAGGATCGCGATTCCCCTCGTCATCTACTTCGCCGTGATGTTCTTCGTCAGCTTCGTCATGGCCGCGAAACTCGGTGCCGACTACCCGCGCACGGCCAGCGTGGCCTTCACCTCGGCCGGCAATAATTTCGAACTCGCCATCGCCGTCGCCATCGCTGTCTTCGGCTCGATTCCGGAGTGGCCTTCGCCGCGGTGGTCGGCCCGCTGATCGAGGTCCCCGCCCTCATCGGCCTGGTGCACGTCTCCTTCCGCTTGCGCCGCCGATATTTCCCTCAAGACACACTCACCCAGAACTGACTCCATCATGCCCACCATACTCATCCTCTGCACCGGAAACTCCTGCCGCTCACACCTTGCCGAAGGCATCCTGAAAAAGGAGCTGGGAAGCGCCTTCAGAATCGAAAGCGCCGGGTCGAAGCCCGCCGGCTACGTCCATCCGCTGGCGATCCGGGCACTTGCCGAAACCGGAATCGATATCAGCGCAAACCGCTCGAAACATCTGGACGAATTCATCGACGGCAACATCGAAACGGTCATCACCGTATGCGGCAACGCCGACCAGGCATGCCCGGTGTTTCCCGGCCAGGTGAACCGCCATCACTTTCCTTTCGACGATCCCGCCCACGCGACCGGGACGGACGAAGAGCAGTTCGCGGTGTTCCGCCGTGTCCGCGACGAGATCCAAGCCGTTTTCCGCGCCTATGCGGCCGGAAGAATCGACGAACAAAAGAACAAGGGACCCCAATGAAATCAAAAGTCCTTTTCGTCTGCGTCCACAACAGCGCCCGCAGCCAGATGGCGGAGGCTTTCCTGAACCACCACTGCCCCGATTCCTATGTCGCAGAGAGTGCGGGCCTCGAGCCAGGGACACTCAATCCCATCGTGGTCCGGGCTATGGCTGAAATCGGCATCGACATTTCAGACTCCCCGACCCGGAACGTGATCGAGCTGTTCAAAGCGGGCCGGATCTACAACCATGTGATCACCGTCTGCGACCAGGCGAGCGGAGAGCGGTGTCCGCTGTTTCCGGGATTGACCAGACGTCACCACTGGAGCTTCGAAGATCCCTCCGCACTCACCGGGTCCGATGAGGAAAAGCTCGCTGGCACAAGAATCATCAGGGATGAGATCCGCGCGGAAATCCTCCGATGGTGCGAGAGCCAGGCAGCGGTCGCCTGCCTTGCCTGAGGCTGCGAACCGTCTTCTCCAAGCCTTGAGGCAGCCCGAATGAAACAGAAGCGGGTCAGTACGTGATTTTCACCGGTGTCCCGATTTTCGTCTTATTGTAAAAGGTAGGAACGAATTCCTCCGGCATGCGGATGCATCCGTGGGAGGCCGGCTCACCCGGCTGCGGAATTTTTCCGATGTGCATGCCGATTCCGTAATCCGTCAACCGCTGCCAGTACGGCATCGGTGCGGGCATGTATCTCTCGCCAGGTTCGAGCGGATCTCCGGGAGAGGCATCGTTGTCCGTCACCTCTCCGTACTCGTTTTCGATCCAGCCATACCGGTTCGAATGCTTGTCCACGATCTTTTCCGTGACCTTGTAAGTCCCGGGTGATGTCGCCCGGCCCTCGATCCCCGTAGCCACGTAGCACCATCCGATTTCCCGGCCGCCGCGGTTCACCGTCGCGATCTGATCGCTGAGGTCGATTTCCACGTCTACTTCCCCTGGCCCGGAATCGTCATACCATTGGTACATGATCCGATCCGCCTTCCGCGGAGCCTCGGGCGGGACGGGGGTACAAGACTGCAGAGTGGCGGAGCAGATACCTGCGGCCGCGATCAGTTGGAGAAGCCGGACGATGTTCATGAGAGGGCGGGAACCTTTCGTCCCTGTCTCACAACCTGTAAAGCAGTTTCCGTGCAAGATCGCCCGGTTTTGTCATCCTCCGTGTCACGGGAATTTGCGCTGTATTTGTGATCCGCCTTGAAATAACCCTGGTTTCCCAAACGTTCCATCCACCCATGACGCAAGCCAGAACCGCCCTCCTATTCGCATCCCTGCTCCTCACCCCACTCCACGCGCAGGACGGTCAGCAACTCTACACCCTCTATTGCTCCGCCTGCCACGGAGTCGATGGGAAAGGCGCGAACGATGGCGCGTTCCCACCACTCGCCGGCAGCCCGTGGGTCCATGGCACTCCCAAACGATCGGTGGCCATCGTTCTCAAAGGTCTCCACGGCCCCATCGAGGTGAATGGAAAGGGCTACAATCTCGAAATGCCGCCGCAAGGGGCCGCACTCGATACAAAACAGGTCGCGGCGATCCTGAACTACGTCCACACCGCGTGGGGGAACAAAGGAGAGAATGTGCCCGGTGACCTCGTCAACGTTGTCCGGGCCGAATACGAGGATCGCGCCGGGCCATGGACCGCTCCGGAACTTCTGGAACTCTTCCCGCTGCCGAAAATCGAAACGGCTCTCGCGAACCTCACCTCCCGCGTGTACAAAGGCGAATGGAACCAGCTCCCGGAGTTCGACAAGATCCAGTCGGAAAACATCGAGGAAGAGCATTCCGGCCTACTCTCCACCACCCTTTCCGGTATGAAGGATGGATTCGGCATCGTCTGGGAAGGCGATTTCATGGCCCCGAAGGCGGGTGAATACCGGTTCACCCTGGATGCCGATGACGGCGCACGCCTGATCCTCAACGGCGAGACCGTCGCCACTGTGAACGGAACCGGTCCGATGAACGGCAAACGTGCCGAGAAAGGAAAAGCATCTCTCAAGCAAGGGGCCAACAGGATCCGCGTGGAATACTTTGAGGCATCCGGATTCGAAGGCATCGCCCTCGGCTGGAAAAACTCGGAGACGAAAGGCGATTGGAACTGGATTTCCGAAGGCTCCGGCAAGCCTGCGAAAGAGTTCCCTTCCATCCTACTCTCTCCGGAGGCCGGAAAGACCGTCATGTACCGGAACTTCATCGGAGGCACCACTCCCCGCGCCATCGGTTTCGGGTTTCCCGGCGGCGTGAACCTCGCTTACTCCGCGGATCATCTCGCCCCGGAACTCGTCTGGGCCGGCGACTTCATGGATGCCGGTCGTCACTGGACCAACCGCGGCCAAGGCAACCAGCCCCCGTCTTCGGAGAAAGTTTCCAAACTCACCACCGAGAGATTTCTTCCGAGTGAGGCCCGCTTCCGCGGCTACTCGCTTGATCCACAAGGCAACCCCACCTTCAGAATCACCATGGGTAATCAAACCCTCAGTGATTCCTGGAAGCCCGGCCCGAACAGAACCCTGCTCCGCACCCTCACTCTCGAAGGCGGCTCCGGCACCCTCGAAATCCCCCTCGGAAAGGACGTGACCATTACCGCCGCCGAAACCGCGACCCTGGCCCCCGGGCGCCCCACCACCATCACCTACAGCCTCAAGTAAGGGAACCCGGACTTCAGTCCGCTGCCCGACATTCGTCCACGATCCACGATCCACGATCCACAATCTCTTCCAAACCATGCGCTCACTTATCGTTCTCACCGCTCTCGCAGGCTCCGCGCTTTCCCAGCAACAATCCGACTTCTACAACCGCGAGGAAATCCCCCTCCCCACGGGCGAAATCATGGAAGTCTCCTCCATCGCCCTTATGCCGGATGAAAAAGTCGCCGTCGCCACACGCCGCGGAGACCTCTGGATCTGCACCGGCGCCTACGGAGACGACCTCTCGAAAGTCTCTTGGAAAAAGTTCGCGGGCGGTCTGCATGAACCGCTCGGAATGTTCTACAAGGACGGTTCCCTTTTCCTCACCCAGCGCCCCGAATTCAGCCGGGTGGAGGACACCGATGGCGATGGCAAGGCGGACGTCTTCGAGACCGTCAACTCAGACTGGGGCATCAACGGGGACTACCATGAGTACGCCTTCGGCACCCCGCCCGACAAGAACGGCGATGTCTGGATCACCCTCTGTCTGACAGGCTCCTTCAACGGGAACTCGGACTGGCGCGGCTGGGCCTTGCGCATCACCCCTGAGGGCGAGATGATTCCCACCTGCTCCGGCATCCGCTCTCCCGGCGGCATGGGTCTGAACGCCGAGGGCGACGTGTTCTATTCCGACAACCAAGGACCTTGGAACGGCTCCTCATCCGTGAAATGGCTCAAGCCCGGCTCTTTCCAAGGAAACCCCTCGGGAAACAAATTCCATAAGCTCGCCAACCTTCCCGCCCCTCCCGATGTCGAAAGCGGCTCCCGCATCCTCACCGAGCGATTGAAGCATCCGGAGTTCATCCCGCCGGCCGTCATCCTCCCCCACGGTCGGGTCGGCCAGTCGCCATCCGGCATCGCCGTCGATCTCTCGGACGGGAAATTCGGGCCGTGGAAGGAGCAGCTCTACGTTGGAGAACAGACGCACTCCCAGGTCCAGCGCGTCTGTCTGGAAAAGGTCAACGGGCTGTATCAGGGAGCGGTTTTCCACTTTCTCGAAGGCTTCGAGGCCGGTCTCATCCCCGTCACCTTTGATCAGGAAAAGGCCGTGCTTTTCGTAGGCGGTTCAAACCGTGGCTGGGCCTCGCGCGGCACCAAGCCGTTCACCTTCGAGCGCGTGAAATGGACCGGGAAAACTCCTTTCGAAATGCTCGCCATGCACGCGGAACCGGATGGCTTCACCATCACGTTTACCGAGCCTCTCGACAAGAAACTCGCTGCCGATCCGGCTTCATGGGCCATGGATGCCTTCACCTACATCTACCAGAAGGACTACGGCTCCCCGGAGGTTGACCAAACCGTCCCCGTCATCAAGTCCGCCAAGGTTTCCGATGACGGCACCTCCGTCCGCCTGACCATCGAGGGCCTCGTCCGCGGCCACGTCCACCACCTCCAGGCCCCCGGCGTGAAATCCGCCTCCGGCCAGGACCTCTGGCACGACGAAGCATTCTACACCCTCAACGAAATCCCCGGAAAGTAGCGTCTCGTCGATCGGAACGCCGTCTTCGGGCGGCGTCTCGTCCTGCCCCGCGCCCGCTGTAGCGAATGCTCCCTCAAAGGAGAATTTCCTTAGCCGCCAATGGGGAGTAATCCGCGGGGGTGCAGGAGAGGATGATGATCTGGAGGCCCCGCGAGGCGGCTAGGTCGAGCATGCGCTGGAGGGACTGGGTGCGGTCGGGATCGGCGAAGGCGAAGGCGTCGTCGAAAAGGATGGGCAGGGTGTTTCCGTGATCGGCGGCGAGGATCTCCGCCATGGCGAGACGGACGGCGGCGGCGAGCTGCTCCTTGGTGCCTCCGCTGAGTGTCTCGAAGGGGAAGGTGGGTTGGCCGGGACGGGTGAGTGTGAGTTCCTGACCACCGCTCTCCGTGAACACGAGATCCGCGCGGGTGCCGGGACCGTGGAGACTGGCGAGGTAGCTGTTGATCCGGGCCTCGATGGGCGCGGTGATCTGCTTGCGGATCGCGGACTGGGACTCCGAGAAAAGCTTTTCCAAAAGCGCGATGGCATCGGCCTGGCGGGTTTCCAGGGCGTGGGTTTCCTCGGCGCGGACGAGGTTCGCTCTGGCACGCGCGACTTCAGCCTCTGGATCGTGGCTGCCGTCCAGAGTGAGGGTGTTCTTTGAAACGGCGATGGTTTTCCCCGCTTCGATGATTGCCTCGTCGAGCAGCTTCAGCTTCCGCTCGTGACGGGCCGATCGTTCGCGAGGGTTTCCGGATCGAGTTTCGCCAAGGCTTCGGATGTGGCGGTAGCCGTCGTCTGGAGAGTTACGATCTTCGTGGCGGCTGCGGTGATTGCCAGCTTCCGCTCGGGGGCCTGGCCGAAGCTCTCCGCGAGAGTAGCCGCCTGGATTTTCAGTTCGGAATGCTTCTGGCGGGAAGCTTCGATGGACTGCTGGTGGGTGGCTCGTGTTTCCGTGGATTTCGTGAGCGCTGCCTGGAGTGAATCATGAGCTTGGGACGCGGACTTTTCGGCTTCGAGGGCGGACTCCAGTCCTGTGACGGCGGTCTGCTGTAGGGCCCGGGCGGCGGGTAGGTCTTTCGGAATTTCCCGAGGTTCGGCAAGGGCTTGATGGCGGCGGTTGAGATCGGCTGAGGCGGCATCGCGTGCGTTGCTGACTTCGGCGAGCTGATCGGTGATTTCGGCGGAGCCGATGGCCTGCAGACGGGCCCGGGTGGTCTCGATCTTCTGCTCGAGGGTCTGGCGTTTGCTCTGGATTTCGGCCGCTTCGTCGAGCGAGGTAACCGTGAGTTTTTCGAGAGCGGACTGGAGTTCGGCCCGGGACCGTTCGGCATTTTCGCGGGCACTTTTCAGGGAGTTTCCTCCGCCGGGATTGATCCGGATGCGGGTGTTGCCGCCGATGTGTAGTTCGGTCGAATCCGTGACGACCCGTGGGGAATCCGGCAGGAGCGTTTCGCCGTCCAACCGGATGGTGAGATCGGATGAGAGCAACTCGATGCCGGTGGCGATCGCGGCAAGCGTGTTTTCGGACTCCCGGGTGGCGAAATCGACTTTGCGGAGCTTGTTGAGACTGGCGGCGGTGATTTCCGGAAGCTCCGCGAGGGCGGATCGGTGGATCGCCAGTTCTTTGCGGACGGCCTCGATCCCGGAGGACTTCGCTTCGAGTTCGCCAGTTGTTTTCGCCCTCTCCAAATGCAGGACAGCCGCAGAGGCGAAATCCGCGAGCAGGCGGGCGGCACGGACCCGGGCGCTGGTATCGGCCAGGCTCGATGCCGCGTTTCGCGCGGCTTGCGATGCCTCTTTTTCGCTGATCATTGAGGACGGAGAGCTTCGCCTCAAGGGGAGTGAGCGCGGTGGCGGCGGCAGTGGCTCCGGCTTGGAGGATGGTGATTTTCTTGTCGGTCGCCAACAGGTCGGCACGGGCTTTTCTGGCAGCTTCGAGAGTTTCGTTCTCGTCTTTCAGGCGGGTCGCCAGCTCGGTGGCCTTCGCGAGATCCGCCCGGGCGGTGGTGAGGGCGGCGCGGGTTTCGGGGATTTCCTTCTCCGAGATGGCGAGCGTCTCGGAGGCGCGGCGGTGGGCGGTTACAGCTTGATCAAGCGCGATGGATTGCGCGGTCGCTTTCACAAGAGCTTCGCGGGCTTGTTCGAGCGATTTTTCGGAGGCGGCGAGCTTGGAATCGGCTGCGACCTTTTTGGTTCTGGTGAAAATTTTCGAATGATCCGCCTGGATGGTCTCGCGGACGCGCTGATCGAGATCCGACTGCAGCACGGCGGCAAGGCCCTCGCTCTGGAGACGGCGGGCGAGCTGGTCTTTCTGCTCCCCGGCAAGAGCACCGGCATCGTCCCCCGCCCTGCCCTGCCAGACCCAGAGATGTGACCAACGGGAGTCGAGATCACCTTGGGACCGGGCGGTGCCATCCGCGTTCCGGAGGATGGCGGCGAGCTTCTCCTCCGCTTCATCGCCTTGCAACGAGGTCCCCGTGGCGGAGGTGAGCCGCGTGGTGCCGGAGGTGCCGGAAAAGCGCTTTTCGATGGTCCAGGTTTCACCGTTCTGTTCAAGGACCAGGGAGACTTCCGGATGCCCGTCATGAATGTCCGAGCGCATCGCCTTCTGGATTTTCCCGCCGGTCTTGGAACGGAGGAAAAGCGCGCGGTGGATGGCCTCGGCGAGTGTGGATTTCCCGGTCTCATTGTCACCTCCGATGAGGGTGCGGGCGGGATCGAACTCAAGGCTGCGGTCCTGATGGAGCCGGTAGTTTTTTACGGAAAGGGAAACGAGTCGCATGGTGGATCAGCGGTTGAGGGCGGCGTGAAGGTGACGGAGGGCGAGCAGCGCGGTCTCGGATTGGTCCGGCGATTTCGAGAGGTCGAGAAGCCGGGCGGCGACCTGGCTGACAAGCGGATCCGAGGGACGCTCGGCGAGCGCCTGGATTTCGTCCTCGGTCGGCGCGATGCTGGTTTTGTCGTAAAGCTTGAGGCGGAGCAGCCGGGACTCGAGTGCTTCGAGGAATGCGGTGAGTTCGCCCGCTGCGGTCAGGCCGAGTGAGCCGGTGAGCGTGAGGTGGAGAAGTTTCGCGCCGCCTTCGGAGCCGATGAGTTCGTCGAGGGAAGTCTTCAGTGAACCCAAGCTGGCGTCTTCGGTGAAGGTGAATGCGGTTTCATGCCAGGCGAATCCGGCGGTGCGGATGGAAACGACTTCCGTTGGCTGACCACGGGTGGCTGCGATGCGCAGAATGTTTCCGGGATCGTTCGAATCGCCCCGCGGGAATCGGTCGATTTCATGGGTGCCGCTATACCATGCTTTCCCGTCGGTGATTTTCCGGGTGCCATGCCAGTCGCCGAGCGCGATATAGTCGATCTCCGGGGTGGGAAGACGGGAAAGATCGATGAGGTTCGGGGCGGAGGACGGGTCGTCTTCAAAGCCGTTTCCTGAAGGGCCGAAGCTCTGGATGGTTCCGTGGGCAAGGACGATGCGGGGCAGGTCCGGAAACTCCGTCTCGTCGAAGGCCGTGCGGATCCACTGCGTGGGATCGGTCTGGGTGTGGCGCTGGAGAAGGGGCGCGGGGAAGATAACCGCCTCGGCTAAGACAAATGGTTCGGGGCGGAGCAGGATATGGAAATTCGGCGCCAGCTGTTCTTTCTCGGTGAGGAAAAATTTCTGCTCCCAGATACTGCCCGGTCCCCCGAAATCATGGTTCCCCGGGATGGCAATCACGGGAACGCCCATCCGCCCGATGGCGGCGCAAGCTGCGGAAACAGTGGCTTTATCCGGAGTCTGTGAATCGAAAAGGTCCCCGGCAACAAGGACGAAGGCGGCTTTGTGTTCCGAGACGGCGGAGGCAATGCGATCTATGGCAGCAATACGCTCGTGCTGCAGGCGGGCCCGTTTCGTGGAATCAGTCAGGCGGCTGTATGGTTTGCCGAGCTGCCAATCGGCGGTGTGGATGAAATTCATGGTAATCTGAAACAGGAAAATTTCGGGACCGACTACCGTTCGAGCTTGAGAAATTTCAGACCTGGAAAACGTGCGAAATCTGAATCGAACGAGACCAGCCGAAGCCCTGCGGAGAGGGCGAACGCTGCAAGATACGCATCTGTCCAGAGCCGATGAGGTAGGTCCTTCACGCAAGTGAGTGAGGCGAAAATCGCATCCATCGATTCCGGCTCAACAAGGAAGCGGTGGAAGGGATCCGCGAGAAACGCCCGGTAAATTCCCCATGCGTCCTCAGCACTGAGAGTGTCGTGAAGTATTCCGGTTTGGGTGCTCAGCCTCAGAAAGCCCAACATGGTCACGCGGCAGAAAAATTTCGGCACATCGGCGTAATCGCTCCAGTATCTGGCGGCTCCGGCATGCAGCGTATGATTCTCGTCCACGATGGCTAGCCAAAGATTTATGTCAGGAAGATCGGTCATGATTCGGATGTGGCCTGCTCGCTTATCCCACTGATGTCCTCGCGTTCGAGAATCGCGAACAGCTCGGCGTTGGTCCGGTACGGAATTGCAGGAGATCCCTCGACTTTCCTGAATGCGACCGGAAGCGGCGGGCGCTGGCGCGGTATCTCACGATGCCGGCTCAAGCCCACCTGTATAAATTCAGTAACAAGCGCCTTCAGGGTAACTCCCTCTTGGACAGCTCGCGTTTTTACCTCTTTGAACAAAGTGTCGGGTAGATCGAGTGTCGTTCGCATAAAGATGTTTTCGCATCAGAACACATCAATGTCGAACCCAAACATAAGAATGCGCCGGATTCAGATTTGAAAATTTTTCCGAGACAAAAAGCCAATCCGGTGTCGCAAAATTTGCAGCATTCGTTAAAACCCGCGCCCGCCACCCGGCATCCAACGCTCCCAACCCATGATTGAAGTCGCGAAACTCAGCAAACACTTCGGCAGAAAGATCGCCGTCGACAATCTCTCCTTCACCGTCGAAAGAGGCGAGGTCCTCGGATTTCTCGGACCGAACGGAGCAGGAAAATCCACTACCATGCGCATGGTCACCGGCTTCATCCCGCCCTCCTCCGGGGACGCGAAAATCTGCGGCATTTCCATCGTGGAAAACCCTTCCGCGGCGAAAACCAAGATCGGCTATCTCCCGGAATCCGCCCCGCTCTACAATGACATGACCGTCACCGGGTTCCTGAAATTCTGTGCCGAGATCCGCGGTCTTGTCGGTCCCGAGAGAAATGAAGCGGTCGAGCGATCCATCGAAACCTGTTTCCTGACAAGCGTCGCCCACCAATCCATCGACACCCTCTCGAAAGGCTACCGGCACCGCACCTGCCTCGCCCAGGCCCTGCTCCACGATCCGGAGGTCCTGATTCTCGACGAGCCGACCGACGGTCTCGATCCGAATCAGAAATACGAGGTCCGCCAACTCATCAAGCGCCTCGGCGAGAGCAAGGCCATCCTTTTCTCCACCCACATCCTCGAAGAAGTCGAAGCCGCCTGCACCCGCGCCGTCATCGTGGATCGCGGCGCGATCGTAGCCGACGGCACCCCCGCCGAACTCATCGCCCAGGCACCGAACGGCTCCCTCACCGAGCTTTTCCGCAAAGTCACCACCACCGACACCGCCGCGTAGGGGCGGTCTTGCTGAACACTTCCAACCGAAACCTAGCAAACTCATGACCAGCCACACCATTTTCAAGCGCGAGCTGAAATCCTACTTCGCCCAGCCCACCGCCTACGCGATCATCGTCATTTTCCTCCTGCTCTCGCTAGGCATGACTTTCACCTTCGGCAATTTCATGCGGGTGGGAGACGCCTCGCTGGAATACTCGTTCTTCTTCTGGCATCCATGGCTCTACATGCTCATCGCGCCTGCCATCGGCATGAAACTGTGGGCGGACGAACAACGCAGCGGCACCCTCGAGCTGCTCGGCACCTTTCCCGTCTCCATCTGGTCCGCGATCGTCGGGAAATTTCTCGCAGCAGCCACGGTCACACTCGTCGCGCTCGCCCTCACCTTCCCCATCGTCATCACGGTGAACTACCTCGGCAGCCCGGACAACGGAGCCATCGCCTCCGGCTATATAGGATCGTTCCTTGTCGCCTGCACTTTCCTCGCCATCACCATGCTCGTCTCCGCCTGCACGCGGGATCAGGTCGTGTGCCTTATCGTATCCGTCACCATCTGCACGCTCATGGTGCTCTGCGGCTACGATGATTTCACCCGCGAGCTCGCGAAAGCCACCTCCGCCTCCACCGTCGAGGCCATCGTCTCCTTCGGTGTCTGGGACCATTTCTCCTCCCTCAACCGCGGCCTGTTCCGCCTTCAGGACTTCATCTGGTTCGCCAGTTTCATCGGCCTTTGCCTGCTCGGCACCTCCACCATCCTCAGCGCCAAGCGCGCCTGATCCAATTCCAGCTTTTCAGTTTCCAGCATTTCAGTTTTACCCATGAAAGCCCCCGTCACCCGCGCCACATTCGGCATCGCCGCCCTAGTCGCCATCGCTGTCCTGGCGAACTGGCTGATCTCGCTCTCACCGCTTGGAAACCGGGGAATCGATTTCACCGAAAACCAGGTCCACACCCTTTCCGAAGGCACGAAATCCATCCTTTCGGAGCTCGATACCCCGGTCGTTATCCGCTACTACGCCACCCGTAGTTCCGACTACATGCCGGAGCAACTCAAGCTCCACACCAAGCGCGTGGACGACCTGCTAAAGGAATATTCCAATCTCGCCGGAGACGAACTCCGTGTCGAAAACCTCGACCCCGAGCCTGACACCGATGCCGAGGATTCCGCCAATCTCGACGGGATCAACGGTCAGCAGATCAACGGCGACAACCTCTACCTCGGCATCGCCGTCTCCGCGCTCGATAAAAAGGTAGTCCTCCCGTTCCTGAATCCCTCGGAGGAAACGCTTCTCGAATACCAGATTTCCAAAGCCATCGCCGAGGTCAGCACCCCGGTGAAGCCCGTGATCGGCCTCATGTCCGCCCTGGAGCTTGGCGGCGCACCGCAGACCATGCCCGGCCAGCAGGGACAGCCCGCGTGGGTCATTTACCAACAGCTCCAGCAAGCCTTCGACCTCAAGGATCTGGGGATGAACCCGGAGAAAATCGACCCGGATGAAATCAAGATGCTTCTGCTTTTCCACCCTTCGGAAATTTCTCCGGAAACCGAATACCTGGTCGATCAATACCTGCTCAACGGCGGCACCGTCGTCGCTTGTCTCGATGCCTATTCTCTCGCCGCGCAAATGACCAGCGGCGGCAACCCGATGACCGGCCAGCAGGGAGCGCCCACCACCTCCACCCTCCCTACCCTGCTCCCCGCGTGGGGCATCGATTTCACCTCGAACGAAGTCCTCGCCGACCCGGTCCACGCGACCATGCTGGGCGGCAGCCGCAAAGGCATCGCCGTCCTCAGCCTCCCGCAAAGCGCGATGCCACAGAAGGACGACATCGTCACAAAAGGCATCGAATCCGTCACCTTCTACCTCCCCGGCGCTTTCAAAACCAACGGCAAAGGCGGGGTCACCGCGACCACCTTGATCCGCTCGTCCGATCGCGCCGGCTTCGTCGATTCCTTCAAGGCCTCCCGGCTTGATCCCTCGCTGGACACCTCCGTGAAATCCGAGGGAGTCACCTACGATCTGCTCACCCATCTCTCCGGAAACTTCAAATCCGCCTTCCCCGATGGAAAACCGGAAGCCACAGCACCAGAAGGAGAAAATCCGGAGGAAAAGGACACTGAAAAATCGCTCAAAGAAGCGGTCAAACCCGGCAACGTTTTCCTCGTCGCGGACATCGATGCTTTCTACGATAGCTTCGCCTACAGCGTGCAGAACTTCGGCGGAATGCAGATGGCCACACCGACCAATGGCAACGCGAGCCTGCTCCTGAACCTTCTCGACCAGGCGACCGGCTCGAAATACCTGATCGGCTCACGCTCACGCGCCGCCACCCGCCGGCCCTTCACCGTCATCCAGGAAATGGAAGCGGATTTCGATAGGAAAGTCGGCAGCAAGATCGAAGAATTCCAGACCAGGCAGCAGGAAGCACAGACGAAGCTTCAGGAACTCCAGGCGCAGAAAGCCGAAGGTTCTGAGCTATATCTATCACCCGAACAGGAGGCCGAGATCAACAAACTGCGTGAGCAGCAGGTCGAATACTCCCGTCTCATCCGGGAGCAGGAAAAGGATCTCCGCCGCCAGAAGGACAAACTCGGAGGAAAGATCACCCTGCTCAACGTAGCCGCGATGCCCGCCCTGGTCATCCTCTTCGGGTTTCTCCTCTACCTCCAGCGCCGCTCCTCGACCCGCGCCCGATAGCTCCGAATTCCTGAACACTGAAAACTTCCAACTGGCACACTTCCCAATGAAATCCCGCACCGTCATTCTTCTCTGGCTCGTCGCAATCGCTCTCGGAGCCTCCGTGTATTTTCTCAAAAAATCCGAAGGTAAGAACGACAGGGCCGCCACCGAACGCTCCGCAGGGCAAACCTTGCTTGCCGATTTTCCAGCCGAAAAAATCACCAGTATCGAGATCACCGGATCGGAACAAAACGTCACTCTCGTCGAAAAAGATGAAAAATGGACCGTCGCGCAGCGTGATGGCTACCCTGCCGACACCCGCGAGATCAACGACCTGCTTCGCACTCTCACCGATCTGAAAGTCGCCCAGGGAATCGAGGCAGGTCCGTCCTTCTCCCCACGCTTCGGCATGGATGAGAAATCATCCGATCCCGAGCAACACGGCCTCATCACCTCTTTCAAAGACGCCGAAGGCAAAGAACTCGCTGGAATTTCCTTCGGGAAAAACCTCGATGCCGCCTCCGCTTCCTCACCCTTCGGCGGAGGTGCCACCGGGCGCTATGTCCGCAATCACGGCGATGACTCAGGGTTCTACGTCGTCTCGGAAGTCTTCGGGATCCTCTCATCCGATCCCCAGAGCTGGCTTGCCGACGATTTCCTGAAAGTCGAGAAAATCGAATCCATCTCCGTTACCGAGCCCGGCACCGAGAAAGCTGAGTGGACACTCAACCGTCCGGACGAAGCCGCTGACTTCGCCTTCACCGACGCGTTCCCCGGTGTCAAAATCAACCCCTCCGCCGTCGCCCCTCTCAAATCGCTTTTCTCCTACGCCCGCTTCGAAGACGTGATCCCGGCCTCCGAAGTGGAAAAACGCGCCACCCCCGACAAGCTCCGGAAAGCGACCATCAAAACTTTCGAAGGCTTCACCTATGACATAACCCTCCAGCCCGCGAAATCTCCCGAGGGGGAGAAACCCGATGAAGGTGAAACTCCACCCGCCGCCGCCAGCTACCTGATGACCGTCAAAGTCTCCGCCGAGCTTCCGAAAAAGCGCAAGATGCCTGCCGACGAGAAATCGGAAGACGCCGAAGCCGCAGACAAGGTTTTCACCGAACGCCTCGAAACACTCACCAAGCTCCTGCAGGAAACAAAAGCTCTCGAAGGCCACACCTACGAAGTAACCGGATTCACCGTAGACGCTCTCCTGAAAAACCGAACCGAACTCATGGACAAAGGTCCCCGAACGGAGGTTCCCCGAACGGGGGTTCCCGGACCGGAGGCTGCAGGACCGCAAGGGCCGACGCCCGGTGGCAACACACCACCACCATTCCCGGGTGCATCCGCCTTCACCCCACCCATCGAAATCCCCGCGCGACCCGCTCCGGATGTCACCGAAATGCCCGAGGAGCAACCCGCACCCGATGTCACCGAAATGCCCGAGGAGCAACCCGAGCCGGAAGCAATCGAGCAACCGGAAGAGCAACCGGAGCCAGAAGGTGCCCCAGAGCCGCAAGACCAGCCCGCTGCCGAAGCACCCGAACCGGAAAAGAATTAGGAACATTCCTGTTCCTGAAAGGAGTCGGGACATTCCTGTCCCAACCCCATCGACAGACGGCCCGCCCCGCGCTACCCTCCGGAAGTCGGCCATGTCCAATCCCCACGACCACCCCACCGCCCTCAAGGATCTCCAGGATTCCATCTACCGGGAAAAAGTCCTCCGCGCCCGCGCGATGACACGGGAGGAAAGGCTCTCCTCGGTCTTCGAACTCTCGAACTGCCAGTTCGGAATGATGCTCGCAGGCGCGATGGCACGTATCGGAACCACCGACGATGAACTCGGATGGCAAGAAGTGCGGAACGGACTGAGACGCCTTGATCGAGTCCGGGAGCACGGACTTTATTCAATTTCCAAGCCCGCTGCCTGATGGACTTACCTGAAATCGCAAGCATGGTCCTGGACCGTGTCGAAGGGACGGAGTTCCTTACATGCTCGTCGGCGCACTTGCCGCTGGCACTCACGGCATCCCTCGCTCCACCCGCGATGTCGATTTCCTCGTCCCTGTCACAACCGGAGGGGGAGTCAACGCCATCATCAAAGCACTCGACGATCTGGTTGTTTTCGAAGACCGGGCGGTTTTCGACACGCTGACATGGGGCAAGCGACACGTCGGCCAGACGACCTCCCCACCTCCGGTGAAAATCGAACTGTTCGAAATTTTCGACGACCCGTTCGTGCTCCGGGAATTCGAGCGCAAACAACAGATCTTCATCCCTATCCTCAACCGCAGCGGCTGGGTTCCCAGCGCCGAGGATGTCATCGTCCAGAAGCTACGCTGGGGCCGATCAAAAGATCTGGACGATGTCGCCGACATCCTAGCCGTCCAAGGCCCCGAAACCCTCGACATGCCGTACATCGAAAACTGGTGCGCCATCCACAAGACCACCGAACGCCTGCAAGCCACCCTCGCTCGCATCCCCGAGTTCTGATCACTTCTCGCTCGGCACTGATCACTTCCATAAAAATCTCGCAAACCCGCTTCGCCCGCGTTTACATCCTCGTCCCGTGACCACCAACCGCACAGACGATCTCCGCATTTCCGGCATCAACCCGCTCATTTCCCCGGCGGTTCTCGCCTACTACCTTCCCATCAACGAGCAGGCTGCCACCGTGGTTTCATCCGCACGCACGCAGGCGGAGGCCATCCTCAATCGGAAGGACGACCGCCTCCTGGTGATCATCGGACCCTGCTCCATCCACGATCCCGAGGCAGCCCTCGAATACGCCGGCAAACTCAAGGAGGAAGCCGCACGCCTGGAAAAAGACCTCTGCATCATCATGCGCGTGTATTTCGAGAAACCACGCACCACCGTGGGTTGGAAAGGCCTGATCAACGATCCGGATCTGAACGATTCCTTCGATATCAACCGCGGCCTCCGCGTCGCCCGGAAGCTTCTACTGGATCTCGCGAACATGGGAATCCCCGCCGGCACGGAATTCCTCGACACCATCTCCCCGCAATACATCGCGGACCTCATCGCGTGGGGTGCCATCGGCGCACGCACCACCGAGTCCCAGATCCATCGCGAACTCGCCTCCGGACTGTCCATGCCGGTCGGTTTCAAAAACGGCACGGGCGGTTCCATCCAGATCGCGCTCGATGCGATCCAATCCTCCTCCCGCCCCCACCATTTTCTCTCCGTCACGAAACAAGGAGTTTCCGCCATCGTCTCCACCGCCGGAAACGAATCCTGCCACCTCATCCTTCGCGGCGGAAAATCCGGCCCGAACTACTCCGCGGAATCCATCGCCACAGTCGAGAAAACGCTCTCCGAGCAAGGCCTGGCGCAATCCCTGATGATCGATTGCTCCCACGGAAACTCGAACAAGGATTTCCGGAACCAGCCGCTCGTCGCGCAAGATCTGGCCGACCAGATCGCGTCCGGATCGAAATCCATCACCTCCGTGATGATCGAATCGAACCTTGTGGAAGGCAACCAGAAGCTCGATCCGGATCTCTCGAAACTCACCCGCGGCCAGTCCGTCACCGATGCCTGCATCAACTGGGACGACACCGTCAAGGTTTTGGACAATCTCGCGGAAGCCGTAAGGAAACGCAGGGCTCTCTAGTTCGCGCCTGGGCGATATTCCGAAGAAAAAGGCACAACTTTCCAGTCCCGGAGGTGTATAACCGCACCCATGACCCGCCTTCTCGCCATTTTCATCGTTTTTCTCTGTGTCCCGCTTGCCCAAGCAGCGAACGCCGGGACCAGAAAGCCCAATATTGTCGTCATTTATACGGACGATCACGGCTACGCCGATCTTTCCGCGCAAGGAGTGCTCGATGACATCCGCACTCCCAATATCGACGCACTCGCAGCCTCGGGCGTTCTCGCCGGGCATGGCTATAGCACCGCTCCGCAATGCATCCCCTCACGGGCCGGTTTGCTGATCGGGAAATTCCAGAGCAAATTCGGAGTCGAGGCAAACGGCGACCCGCTCGTCGGATTCGATCGCGAAACCACCATCGCCGAACGTCTGCAAAAGGCCGGCTACATCACCGCCCAGTTCGGAAAATGGCATCTCGGACAAGGAAACAGAATCACGGAGCACGGCTTCACCTACGTGTTCAACCAGAACGCCAACCGGCCCTACCACTCGAACCTCACTCTGGACGGGCAGGACAAACCCATGTCTGTCACCAGAATCGAGAAATACCACCTCGACGCATGCAGCGAGGCGGCGGCTTCACTCATCGACCGTTTCCGGGACAAGCCGATGTTCCTCTATGTCGCCTACCGCGCCCCCCACGTTCCGCTCGATGCGACTCCGAAATACCTCAGGCGCTTCCCTGGAAAAATGCCGGAGCGCCGCCGCCAGGCACTCGCGATGCTCTCTGCCGTGGACGATGGCGTCGGCCTGATCGTGGAGAGACTGAAAAAACACGGCCTTCTGGAAAACACCCTGATCTTCGTCATCGGCGACAACGGCGCACCTCTGAAAATCACCAAAGCCGACAAACCCGGTGGCGGCCCCGGCTGGGACGGCTCCCTGAACACCCCTCTCAACGGGGAGAAGGGTATGCTTACCGAGGGTGGGATCCACACCCCTTTCGTAATTTCATGGCCTGGCACCATCCCCGGAGGTCAGAAATATTCCCACCCGGTCTCAGCTCTCGATGTCGCCGCCACCACTGCCGCGATCGCCTGCCTGAAAACCGGACCCGGTGATCTCGACGGGATAAACCTGATCCCGTTTCTCAAAGGCGAGAACCAATCCGCCCCCCACGATTTCCTCGCATGGCGCTGGATCGCCCAGTCCGCGATCCGGGAGGGAAACTGGAAACTCCTGCGTGGCGGGGAGCGCGAGTATCTCTACGACCTTGAAACCGATCTAGAAGAAAAAAACAATCTGGCAGCCGAGCATCCGGAAATCGCCAACCGACTGCGCAAGCGCTTGAAAACGTGGACCGGTGGCCTGAAGCCACCCGGACTTTCCACCAGACCGCTCTCCATCGTCTGGAGCAACTATTTCGATTTCTATCTCGAGGGTGTCCCCGTCGAGAAATTGAAACCCGATACACCCGATCGGAAAACGCATCCGAAAATAGCGGTGCCAAACACCGGGGATTAAGATCGGGAACCGGCAGACCGGATTTATACCTCGCTTCATCATAAACTGTGATTTCACGAACCTCCGAGATACCGGAGGGATATCCCGAACGAAGCCGGATGGCGGAGTGAAACGTCCCCCCTGGTCAACGAAAAATCAAGTTCCCGCCATCCTGGAAGGCCGAAGGCAAGACTGTCACAACGGGGCGGGCTGAAGTTGAGCAACCCGTCTCACAATTTGTGCTGATGCCGAGTAAATCCGGCGACTCGAGCGTGTCCGACGCTCGTTTATCTCATGCTCACGGCGCTCCTCCAACGTTCGTGTTCCAAGCTTCTCAAGGCACTGCGACCTCCATACGGTATCTAGTTGGAGGCTCACTCCCTTTATTTTCAAGTCAAACTCGAGGCTCGGAGAGTGGCCGAAGAAACAGACGGGAAAGCACGCAGTGGCTGGCGATATGGTGCGGTTCCTCATTCATGGAAGACCACGATCTGTCCCATCTTGAGAGTGAGTTCGGAAAGCGGCACGGCTAATTTCTCGCCTTGGATGGCTTCCGCTTTTCCGAAACCTTCAGGCCACCTGGCAACCGAATCCTTCCACGCGAGATAGACCAGGCTCTTTCCATCCTCCGACTCCCAGCACCGAATACCCGTAGACGGATCTTCCCGGGAAATTTCCATGAGCGGCTCGACTCTGACGAAGGCCCGGTGAAGTGCCTGGAACTTGGCAAGATCCTCCCCGACGATATTATCTGGGTGCAGCGCAGGCGTACATCGGTTCGCCAAAAGCCGGAAATACTGCGGATAATCCAGATCCAGCGAAGCCCAACCCTTTTCATCCTTGGTCCGCTTGCTATCCAGAAACAGCGGAGCCGTATCGAAAAACCCCCGCTCCCAATCCTCCGGGCCACCGTTTCATAGTATGGTCCAAAATGGCTACCGCCGTGATTCCCAGCGGACCTGCCCCTTCAAGATAAACCTGCATGCCCCCGTGTCGAAGATCCGCCGTGATTTGCAGAAGATCCGGAACCATCCCCCGCGGCTCATTCAACGCCCAGTTCACCGGTGTGGGAAAAGCAAGGTAGCTATCCCACCAGATTCCATCCAAGCCGGTCTCCCTGCCCACCTTTAGCAACGAATCCCGGAGATAATTTCCGAATCCCCCTGAGAGATCTCCTGCCTGGATGTCCGCATATCCGTGAGTGTAGTTTCCGCCATCCTGTGTTCTGAGCAGCCACTCCGGATGCGCCTTCCAGAGGGGGGAACGGATCGCAAGTGCAGCCGGAAACCACGCCATGACTTCAAGCTCCTCCTGATGTGCGGCTTTCACGAAATCCCTCAACCCTTCAGTTCCGCCCAGGGTGCCTGCCACGTCAACCGACAAAATCGCCAACTGCGCGCCCTCCCAGGTCTCCGCCGGATTTCGCCAGACATTGTGGATGTTGACCCTCGCCGGAGCAAGGGGAGCAAGCTTCGGAAGCCAGCGTTTCGCAAACTCCTGCATCGTGATTCCTTTCTGAACGTGTATTCCGTGTTCAGTGATCGTGGAGGGAAAAGTCTCCTCATGCAGCCAGAGATAAGGTTTCAGCGAGGGTGGTTCCAGACCGTAGCGGTTGTTGATTCTCCGAGAGAGATCACGCGCATAGTTTATCCAATCGTTCCGCTCCGCGTTCTTACAAACAGCCAGGGTGATCGTTGAGGTTGTGATCGCTTTCCGGCGACCGTACCGCCACGTATCGCGATAGGAAACACCCTGATCCTCCGCCCTTTTCCAGAGTCCGTTAACCAGAGTGGTATCCGCTGGCTCGGGCGACCGGATAAGCAGACTGGTTCCTGAAAGCTGGGCGTCCCAAGCTTGCGCGTATGAATAAAGCGGCATCAGCGGCATGGAAATTTCACGCCCCGCAGGAACATCCTGCCAGCCGTAATAGTGGAAATTCTCCTCCAGCCCCACCGCACGCTGCATCGCGATCTCGTAAGGTCGCACTCCTCCCCCTAAAGCAAATGACAAGCGATCCTCAACCTCACAGATCGTCCCGCCCACCGCGCTTTCGATCTCATAATGATATAGAAGAAGGCTCCAATTCTTCCCGGCCACAATCCTTCGCCCGGTCGAGAAAAGCATTTTTGCCCGCACTCCGGAGCTATGTAGGAGCCTGAAGCTATTATCGTCCACACCTTGGACCGCCCATTCCCCGGGCAGACAAACCATTCCATCATCCTTCAAATCATATAGCCCGGGAAACCGGCTTTCAGCAGGTGCCAACACCGGGAGTCCCTCAGAAAAAATCGCCAGAGACCCGCCCCCGGCCTCGACCGACCAGTCTTCCAGCTCGATCCGTAAGGGATTTTCTGCAGCCGAGACGGAGCCAAAAACAAGGACTAATCCAAAAAGCTTGTGAAGCATGATCCAGTATTCGCAGCACACACAGCAACAGACAATCTCGAAATTCCCATGAAAATTAACTTGTCAATCGGAATTCAGGCTCCCATACAGTTTCATCCGAGAAGCGTCGGCCCCCACAAATTTAAAAAAATTCCCCCCATGAGACCCACATTACTACCCATAGTCGCAACCGTTGGACTTTTCACTGGCGCCTCCCACGCAGTTGTTCTCATTCAGGACGATTTCACCGGACTCGCTGCCAACACTCTCTCCGGAACTTCCCCGGGGACCTACGCCGCAGGCCTTACGGCCGCTGGCGGGAGTTCAACTTGGTCGGCCAACACCAGTTTCAGAGCGAACGGTGCCATCGTTGCCGCAGGCTCCGTTGACAACGGGATGGACGGAGCCGCCAGCCTCACCCTTGGCACCTACATCACGAGTGCCCGGAACACCGCTTCCGGAAGATTCACAATGACCGCGACGATCGCCGGACCAACAGGGGGCAACGCTGACAACAGCACGTGGGTATCGGTCGGATTCTTTAACAATCCGATCGCTGTCGGCGGGTCGTTTTTCGCTGGCACGGGCCAGGCAACTTCCCTGACCCGACGTGTGGATTCGAGCGATTACTTTGCAGGACCCGCCACCAATAATTCGCTAAACGTCATCAACGGCACCGGCACGCGCACCTTCACCACGGTTTTGGATCTTACGCCGGCAGGGGGCTACAACGGCACGAACAATTACGGAACGGTAACCTTTTTCAGTGACAACGGTCCGGCAGCCGGCAACTCCTTCACTTACACCACCCAACAGAATTTCACGGGAATCGGTTTCACCTTCAACAACGAGCCGAACTCAGCGCTTAGCAACTTCACGCTGGAACAGGTTCCAGAACCCTCCGCCGCAATGCTTGGCGCACTTGGTGTGCTCAGTCTATTGCGCAGGAGAAAATAATGCGGGGAAGCGGTTTGGAACTTCCCTTCGAAAAATAGGGAATTCAGCAACGTTCTCCAAGGTCCAGCGATAGCGACCACTCCGGGATCTGACGTTTTAGGATACCGCATCCCGACAGAGTCGCCAGCGAGCCGTTTTAGGCACGGCGGAACCTCGGAGTTCTCGTCCATCCACGAAGCAGAGTCGCCCGGTCCGCGATCCGGGAGGGAAACTGGAAACTTCTCCGTGGTGGGGAGCGCGAGTCTCTCTACGACCTTGAAAACGTGGACCGGTGGCCTAAAGCCACCCGGACTTTCCACCAGACCGCTCTCCATCGTCTGGAGCAACTATTTCGATTTCTATCTCGAGGGTGTCCCCGTCGAGAAATTGAAACCCGATACACCACCTCGCGACATCCAAACGAAAACTCCGTCCTCCAGATAGAGTTCGCGAAAACCAATGCCGCTCCCACGCGGTTCAAACTCCTCCCTAGTGCATGGATCCGGCGAACCCGGCTCCCGGATTCCGCTTGACCCGGTCGCGGGCGATCTGTCCGATCCGCTATCATGTTTTGTTCCCATCGCTTGGCGGCCGCCCTTTTTCTCATGATCGTTGCCTCTCCGGCCATCCTCCAGGGCGAGACAACGCCGAAATCCCTCTACACAAACTTGCCCGCCGACCCCGGAGCGGTCCATTTCACACCGGATCGCTTCGACATTCATGCGGATGGAACCACCGATGACTCCGCAGCCCTGCAACAGGCCATCGACCAGGTCGCGGAAACCACTTCCTACGGGATCGTATTCATTCCCGAAGGCACCTACTCTCTGACGCGCACCGTGAACCTATGGCGCGGAATCCGGCTCATCGGCTACGGGAAATCGAGACCCGTCCTCACCTTGCCGGAAAACACTCCGGGCTACGGAGAGGGGATGAAACACATGGTCAGATTCTGCCACAAACCCTCGCCCGATGGCAGGATCCATGACGCGAACAATACCAGCTATTGCTCCGCCATGAAAAATATCGATATCCGGATCGCCAAAGGAAATCCGGGTGCCGTTGCCGTCCGTTTCCGTGTTCCGCAGCTCGGCTTGCTCGAGCACATGCGCTTCGATACCGGGGATGGACTCGGCGCGGTCGATGCGATCGGAAACCTGATCGAGCACTGCGAGTTCTCCGGGGGCGAATGGGCGGTCAAAACCGGACAAACCTCCGCCGGCTGGCAGGCGACGCTGATGAACTGCACGTTCCAAGCACAACGGACCGCTTCCGTCATCAGCGAGAAGGTGGGACTGAACGTAATCCACTGCCGCTTTTCCGACACGCCCGACGCACTTCTCCTGCCCACCGACGAGCGACTCTATGTGGAGAACACGAGCTTCGAGCGGATCGGCCATGCCGCCATCTCCGCCAGGAACAATTTCACCCGCAGGGAACTGCAGATCAACCTGCGCGATATTCGCTGCAAGGACGTGCCCTTCGTCGTACGCCTCAACGGCAAGGCCCAGGGGCGCGAAAAAGCCGATCTGAAGACGGATTTCCCCGCTCCGGGCGGCAACTATCAGGTGGAAGATTTCTCCCACGGTATCCTGCTAGGCACGGACGGCAGCGGGAACCTGAGTCGGAAATTCGATACGCGGATCGAGCAGAAATCCGGAGCCTTTCCGGTCGCCTGGACACCCTCGGATGTCACGGATCCACCTCCGTCCGACACCTGGACGAACATCGTGGAACTCGGAGCCATCGCCGATGGAGAAACGGATTGCTCGGATATTCTCGAGGCCGCCATCGCGGAGCACAAAGCCATCTATTTCCCGATGGGAGATTACCTGATCTCAAGAACGATCGAGCTGCGGGAAGACACCGTGCTCATCGGCTTGCAACCCTTCCGGACCCGCTTGTTCCTCAAAGACGGCACTCCGGGCTTTTCCGATCCAGCCGTCCCCACCCCCATGGTGGCGACGCCTTCCGGCGGCAGCAACGGAATCATGGGCGTGCGCTTAGAGCCTGGAGAAAACCCGGGGGCGGTCGGCCTCCGCTGGAAGTCCGGAGAGCGATCCTTCGTCAGCGATACCTTGTTCGTGGGACCATGGCCGAAGCAACACCGCGTCGAGCACCTTTGCTCCATCCAGGTGACCGACGGTGGAGGCGGTATTTTCAAAAACATCTGGGCGCCTGATACCCGCGCGGCGTGCCCTCTGAAAATCGAACGCACCGAGACCCGCGGCCGCATCTACCAGGTATCGCTCGAGCATCACGTCAGCAACGAACTGCTCATGGAGGACGTCTCCAACTGGACCTTCCACGCGCTCCAGACCGAGGCGGACAGAGGCAGCGAGCGCTGCCTGCCCGTCTCGATGAAGCGTTGCCGGAACATCCGCTTTTCGAACCCCGTGTTCTACCGCACCACCGGGGTCTGGGAACCGTTTCCCACCGCGATCCGGATCGACGACACGACGGATCTCGATATCGCCGGCATGTGGATCTTCGCAGGAGGCCCCTTCGCCTTCGACAATTGCCTGACCGATTCCGGCAGCGACCTCACCGTTCCATTGAAAGCGTTCAGCCGGTTTTCCGTGGAGTAGCCGGATCGTCTCCTTCCCGGCGCACCTCCCATACCCGTGCGCGTCAGAGTTTCCTCTCAGCTTTCGGCGTCTTCAGAAACGCTTCCACCTCCGCGGCGGACCGCGTGTTCAACACATCCTCGCGCCGCAGCCAACCTTTCCGCGCGAGCCTCACTCCCACGCCTATGTGATGCAGCCTCGCGCGCGAGTGGGCGTCGGGATTGACCGAGCAGAGCACGCCTTTGTCCCGGGCGCGCTTCCACCAGCGCCAGTCCATATCCATGCGCATGGGGCTGCAGTTCAGCTCGATGACCGTTCGGGTCGCCGCCGCGCAATCGATGATTCGCGCGTGATCCACCGGGTAACCCTCGCGTTTCAAAAGCAGCCGGCCCGTCACATGCCCGAGCATCGTCACATGCTCGTTCTCCATCGCCCGGATGATGCGTTCCGTCATCGCCGCCTCGTCGAGCTTTCCGAAATTGTGCACCGAGGCCACGCAATAATCGAGCCGCTCCAGGATCTCATCGGAAAAGTCCAGCGAACCGTCCATCAGGATATCTACCTCGGATCCCGCGAAAATCCGGAACCCGTCCAGAGTTTTCTCCAGTTCCCGTATGGTCTCCACCTGCTTCAGCAGCCGCTCCTCGTCTAGCCCGCCCGCGTAGGCGGATGACTTCGAGTGATCGGAAATTCCGAGATACTGCAAGCCAAGGTCCATCGCCTCCTCGACCATACCCTCCAGGGTGTCCCTGCCGTCGGATTCCGTGGTATGGTTGTGAAATGTTCCTCGCAGGTTCGTGAGTTCCACCAGCCGGGGAAGCTTGTCCTCCGCAGCCGCCTCGATCTCCCCCCGGTTCTCGCGCAGCTCCGGCTCGACATACTGGAGACCTAGTAGCCGGTAGATATCCTTTTCCTCCTCCACCTCGGGTGGATCTTCGCCTTCCTTCACGGGATTCAGCCCGTATTCGTTCAGAGACCAACCTTTTTTCTGCGCCAGCGATCTCAACGCCACATTGTGCTCCTTCGATCCGGTGAAATACTGCAGGGCGAAGGGAAACTCGGAATTTCCAACCGCCCGCAGATCGCAGAACATCCCGTTCTTCAAGCGCACGGACGCCTTGGTCCCACCGCAGGCGATCACGTCATCCACTTCCGGAAGTTTCGTGAAATCCTCACAGACCAGCGCGCCTTCTTTCGTGGCGACCAGGAAATCGAGATCGCCCACAGTCTCCTTCGCCCGACGGTAGGAGCCCGCCACCGCCACCCGCGACACCTCGGGGTGGAGCCTCAAAGTTTCCAAAATACCCTCCACCAACGCGCCGATGCTGCCGATGGTGAAACGATCCGCGAACTTCTCGTTCACCGCGATCGCTTCCAGGATCTTCACCTGTGTCTTGGCTCCGAAACCCGTAAGCTCCGCGACCTTGCCCACCTCGCACGCGACCCGCAGCTTGTCCACCGAGTCCACTCCGAGCGTGTCGTAGAGCGATTTTATCTTTTTCGGACCGAGCCCCTGGACATCGAACAGGGAGAAAATCGTTTCCGGAAACTCGCTCTTCAGGTTTTCGTAAAACTCCAGCCCACCCGTCTTCGCCATCTCGCCGAGCTTATCGCGCAGCGCCTCACCGATTCCCTTGATCCCTTTGAGCTCGTCGTTCTTCGCAAGCTCCACCACATCTTCCTCCATCGATAGCACCACCTCCGCGCCCTGGCGGTAGGCGCGGACTTTGAACGGATTCTCCCCTTTCAACTCCAGCAACAGTGCGATCTTTTCCAGCGTCTCCGCCATTTCTTCCCGATTCATTTCGCGGGAAACATGCGACCCGTTCCACGGACGCGCAAGGATCGAGACCTGGCAGCTTTTCCGATTTTGCATTCGCTGCAATTAGGAGTTATCCATCCGATCATGAAATCATATGCTACGAATACGAAAGTGAAATGGTCCTGGGGAAACGGCGACGCAACGGGAAAGGTCCGCGAGGTTTTCCATAAATCCGTCACCCGCACTTTGAAAGGCTCGGAAATCACCCGCAACGGCACCGACGATGATCCCGCCTATCTGATCGAGCAGGACGACGGAGACAAGGTGCTGAAATTGCATTCCGAGGTGGAAAAGGCCTCCTGACCATGGATTGGAAACGCATCCTCATCGGCAGATGGAGCTGGAAACGGCCGTTCATTTCGCTCGCATCGATCTATCTGATCCTGCTAATGATCGCTCTGTTTTTCGCCGACAGGATCATTTTCCTACCGCCCGCCCCGTCCTACGATTCCGAACTCGCCGGTCTCGCTTTCACCGAGACTCCGGAAGGCGAGAAAATCGCGTTCGTCCATCTCCCGGCTGCTCCCGGAAAAAACACCCTGCTGTTTTCCCACGGAAACGCGGAGGACATCGGCCAGTATCTGCCGGTTTTCGAGGAACTGAACCGACGGGGTCTGGGCGTCCTCGCCTACGATTATCCGGGCTACGGACTCTCCTCCGGGACAGCTTCCGAAGCCTCTTGCTACCGGGCCGTCGATGCCGTTTGGAAAGAGATTTCCGAACGAAACATCGCACCTGGGAACATCGTCATTTTCGGGCGTTCCGTCGGCAGCGGCCCGAGCATTTATCTCGCGGAATCGCATCCGGAAGTGAAAGCGGTGCTCCTGATGTCACCTTTCAAATCCACCTTCACCACCGCGATCCCCCTGCCCTTCGCCATCTTCCCGCGCGACAGGTTTCCCAACCTGAAGAGAATCCGGAACATCAGGCTGCCACTACTCGTGATCCACGGAGCGGAGGACGAGGTGATCCCGGTCTCACATGGTGAGGCTTTGGTCGAAGCCAGCCCCGCTTCATCGAAAAATTTCTTCCCGATCCAAGGCGGAGGGCACAACGATCTTTTCGAAATCGCCGGAGACGAGATTATAAATCACATCGTCGAATTCGTTGAGCGTTAGAACAGGCAACAAAACTCTTCATTTCCGTGTGATCCGTGCTTTCCGTGGTCAACCCTCTTTCACGGAAACACAGCAGCTAAAGCAAGCGCTCCGTCCCACCATCATTAACCCATCCGGATTCATGCGGAACAATAGGGAGAAGTGCGCATCCTGCCGCTAGCGAAACCCATGCGAACCGTTCTCAATTCTCCGCTAGCGGCAGGATGCACGCTTCTCCCAATTCCGACCCGAGCATTTTGGAGTGCGGACGGCTTGCCTCCGCTCTGGGGATGGAGGGCTTGCCCTCTGCTGGGCGGAGCGACAGGTCGGGAACGGAGCGCACCGGTTCGACCCCGTGAGGCGAGCCCCACTCGCAAAAGCGGAGGCAAGCCGTCCGCACTCCACATTTTTCACAAATCCTAACAAACCGGGCACTGCCTGATCGTCTGGAAAAAGTCGTTGCCTTTGTCGTCCACGAGGATGAACGCCGGGAAATTCTCCACCGTGATTTTCCACACCGCCTCCATGCCAAGCTCGGGAAACGCGACGACTTCCTGGGAGCGGATGTGGTGTTTCGCCAGCAAGGCGGCCGGCCCTCCGGCGGATCCCAGGTAGAACCCGCCGTGTTTCTTGCAGGCGTCGGTGACCTGCTGGGAACGGTTGCCCTTCGCGAGCATGACCATGGAGCCTCCGTTGGATTGGAAGAGATCCACGTAGCCGTCCATGCGCCCGGCGGTGGTCGGCCCGAAGGAGCCGGATGCCATGCCCTCGGGCGTCTTCGCGGGACCTGCGTAATACACCGGATACTTCCTGAAATACTCGGGAAGCTCACCCTCCTTCTCCAAAATCTCCTTCATCTTCGCATGCGCGGAATCTCGCGCGACGATGATGGTGCCACTCAGCGAAAGCGCGGTGGTAACCGGATATTTCCTCAAGGTCTCCAAGGTCTTCTCCATTCCCTCGTCGAGATCGATCGCGACTCCCTTGAATTTCCAATCCGCGTATTTCTCTGGAATGAAACGGCCCGGATCTTTCTCAAGTTTCTCCAGGAAAATCCCTTTCCGCGTGATTTTCGCCTTCGCCTGGCGGTCCGCGGAGCAGGAAACGCCGATCCCGACCGGACACGAAGCACCGTGACGCGGAAGTCGCACCACCCGCACATCCAGCGCGAAGTATTTCCCGCCGAACTGCGCACCTATCCCGATCGCCTGCGCCTCCTTCAACAGTGTTTTCTCCAACTCCAGATCACGGAAAGCACGCCCGTGCTCGTTACCACTGGTCGGCAGGGCATCGAAGTATCGGGTGCTGGCCATTTTCACCGTCTTGAGATTCGTCTCCGCAGAGGTCCCGCCAACGACAAACGCCAGGTGATAAGGAGGACACGCGGCGGTGCCGAGCGACTTCATTTTCTCGATGCAGAACTCCCGCAGCCGCTCGGGATTGAGCAGTGCTTTGGTTTCCTGATAGAGGAACGTCTTGTTCGCGGAGCCTCCGCCTTTGCTGACGAAAAGAAACTTGTACTCATCGCCCTCGGTGGCGTAGAGATCGATCTGCGCGGGCAGGTTGGTCTTGGTATTGACCTCGTCATACATCGTCAGCGGCGCGGTCTGCGAGTAGCGCAGGTTCTCCTTGGTGTAGGTGTTGTAAACGCCCCTCGTGAGAAATTCCGCGTCGTCGCAATCGGTCCAGACACGCTGGCCCTTTTTCCCGATGATCGTCGCCGTGCCGGTATCCTGACAGGCGGGAAGTATCCCGTGGGAAGCGATCTCAGCGTTCTTCAGCAACATCAGGGCAACCATGCGGTCGTTTTCCGAGGCATCGGGATCATCCAGGATCGCCGCGACCTGCGCGAGATGGCTGCTGCGCAGCGTGAAATTGATCGCACGGATCGCTTCCTGCGCGAGGAAAGTGAGCGACTCGGCAGGAACTTTAAGAACTTCCTTTCCACCGAAATCAACGATCTCGGCCCCACCCTCCCGGATGAGTTCATACTCCGTTTCATCCGCACCGAGTGGAAACGGATCCTGATAGAAAAATTCCTTGTCGCTCATCGCGGTGACATCCTAGCCGTGGATCGCCGCCCAATTGAAGCGCTGATTTAGCGTTCCCCGAGTTCTTCCAGCTCGAAATCCAGCCTACCAAGCAGGCGCTCGGTATCATCCAAGTGCCGCTTCATGTCGTCGAGGTCCCTTGGCTTGCTCCCGTGTGGAGGCATCTTCGGCATCATCGCGCGCTGCTGCTGGGCGAGCATCTGCTCTTTCTCCGCAAGTTTCGCGACCGCTTCATCGACAGTATCGTATTCGGTTTTCAGCAGATCCATGACCGCCTCGCTGCCCATCACATATGTCCTGGTCCGGTCCGCGCGGGCCACGGTGATCCCGACCACATGCCCGTCAAGATCCACCACCGGGCCTCCGATCTGATCTTTCTGAATCTGCATGTCCGACTGCACCACACGGGAAAATCCCTCCCGCACCTTGCTGACCGCCCCCCCCATGACTTCCATTTGGTTCAGCCGCCCTCCCGAAAACTGCCCCATGACAGGACGGTTCGAGAGCATGACCTCGACGGATCGTTCCTTTCCCGCGGAGTCGATCAGTATCGTCACCTTGTCGCCGGGGTGCTTGCTGGAAAGCGCGTTTTTCAGCTCCTGCAAACCGGAGATCTTGCGCTTGTCCACCTCCAGGATCACATCACCCGAGCGCAGACCAGCCTCGGCAGCGCCGAATTCCAATTGCACGTCGGCGATTTTCACCCCCTCGCCGGAATATTCGGGATCCGCCATGATCCCGAGATGCGCCTGATCGGTCTCTCTGAGGTTCCTTTCCAAAACACTCACCACCCCGAACGCACCGGGCTTGCCACTCGGCTGAGGCGCCGTGAGAAATTTCCCAAGAGGCAGATCCGACGGATGAAACTTCGCAGGCTTCAGCTTGTAGGAAATTTTCTCGATCCGTCCGTTGCGGTCCGGTGGGCCGGTTTCGCCCATCTTGAGCAGCGCCAGATCCTCATCCGTGTAAACCCCTTTCACCGACGCGGCGAATCCACGCCGCCCGTTCGGCTGAACCTGAAGCTCGTTCGCCCAACGGGAAATCTCACTCCATTTCGTAAGAACCTCAGTCCCATCGCCGACCACCGTGCCATAGGCGAGAAATCCGCCCCCACGTCTGCCTCCGCTGCCCCAGATGCGGACAGTCGATGCCGCTCCCTCCTGGATCACGGATTCGAGCGCGCGGTTGAAATCCGCCGACTGATCATTGACCGTCTCCCTCTCGTCCGGACGCATCAACGGCACGTCCTTCTCCCTCTGCTGTGCCGAGCCAAGCGTGGATACGCCCAGCAGAATCACACAGCATGTGGCTCTGATTCGTCTCTTCTTCATTTCGTCTCGGATCATTTGGTTTTGAAAAGCTCCTCCCGTTTCACCAGCTCCACGCTGATTTCGAGCGGTTCCCCGCCCCTACTGATACCCAGCTTCACCTTGTCGCCCACCTCGTGCTTGATCAGAACCTGCAACAGATCCGATCCCTCCCTGATCTTTTCGCCATCCACGGAGCGGATCACATCCCCCACCCGTACGCCCGCCGCCGCCGCAGGTGAATTCGGCTCCACCTTCTCGACCGGCACCCCGCTCACTCCACGCCGCATCCCCATGCCGATTCCCAGCACCGGTGTTTCCGGATTTGCCAGCGGATTCATCTGCAGGGTCCCCCACGCCTCGCCTGCCAGGAGGCGGTCCCAATCCTCCCGGAATCCGTCGACCCCCGCGTGGTTGTTGTTTTTCCAGCTCAACCCGATCGAGGAATTCACCCCGATCAGCCTTCCGTCCAGATCGAACAAGGGTCCGCCGGAGTCGCCGCCGATCAGCGTGGCGTCCGTCGTGAAATAATTTCCCGGCCCATCCGACATCACCCTGCCGAAACGCACCGGCGGAGTCCTCGCGGGATCATACCCGGCGGAGTGCCCCAGCGCGACCACCCAGTCACCCGCTCCCAGTGGCTTCGACTCACCCAGCTCGACAAACGGCCACGGCCCCGTCTCCACCATTTTCACCATCCCGATATCCTTCGAGTAGTTCGCCCCCAGCACCTTGCCCAACCATTTCTTCTTTTTGTCGTCTGAGAAATATACGTCCACCTCCTTCATTCCCTGGATCACGTGGGCGGCGGTCAGGATCAGTCCGTCCTTGGAAACGACCACCCCGGAGCCAGAGGAGCCGGTGCTTTCGGAAACCAGTGCAACCGTCGCAGGCATCGTTTTCAACGACACCTTTCCGACTTTTTCCTGAAGTCCTTTCAAATCCGCGATCGTGGAAGCCGGCTCGCGCGCATGGGAAAACGTGGCGGCGAACAAGCCCGCCGTGGCCAGTAGGAAAACTCTCATCACTGAAAACAACCGACACCGGATCACGGATTCGTCTAGGGATTTCCGATCCGTTCTTCCCGAGAGATTACTGTTTGAAGTTCCCTCCATCCGTCTATTCTCTCTCCGGAACCGAAGCATGGCCAGACGCAAACAACAGTCGAATAGGAAGAAGAGCAAGGCGGCCCCGAAAAAGGGATCGGCCAACCCGCTCTCATGGTTGTTGTTCTGGCCGTTCCACCTCCTTTTTTTCCTCACCAGGGGCTTCTCCGCACCACTCCGCTTCCTCTTCCGCCTGGTCGGAGTCCCCGCCGCCGCAGGTCTTTATCTGGGCGTCATCCTCGCCGTTTTCTATGGCTACCGCGCCTCCCGCTACGATCTGAACCGCATCAACCAGATGCCCGCCCGGACCATCATACTCGACCGACAGGGCACGGAAATCGGGCGAATCCACGGCGAGAAGCGCTCCATCATCAAGCTCAAGGACGTTTCGGAAAACTTCCGGAAAGCCATCATCGCCCGGGAGGACGAGCGATTCTACTCACACGGCCCCATCGACATCATCGGCATCGGTCGCGCCATTCTGAAAAATCTGGAGGGAAAACGCGAAGGGGCTTCAACCATCACCCAGCAGCTCTCCTCCGATGTTTTCCAACTGAAATACGGGGAAAAACGCGGAGACCTCCCCCGCCAGCTCGACCGCAAGTGCCTCGAGATCGCCATCGCTTTCCGCATCAACGCCGCGCTTTCCAAAGACGCTATCCTGGAGGCCTACATCAACCAGATCAACTGGGGCCGCCAGATCAAGGGCGTTGGCGAAGCATCCCGCATTTATTTCGAAAAGCATCCCTCGGAGCTGACCCTGTCGGAGTCCGCGCTGCTCGCCGGCATCGTCCGCGGCCCGGATGCCTACAATCCTTTCAGCGACATGGAAGCCGCCGAACGCGAGCGCAACACTACCCTCGCCCGCATGGTCGCCGCCAACGCCATCACCCAGTCCCAGGCGGATGAGGCGAAGAAGGAACCCATCACCGTCCGCCCCACATGGCGGCGGGACTACGATGCCTCCTACGCCATGGACGCGATCCGGCGCGATCTCGAGATCATTCTGGAAGAGGAGAACATCCAGCTCGGCGGCCTCACCATCGTCACCACCATCGACCAGCGCCTCCAGACCGTTGCCGAGGAGGCGCTCGACAAAAAACTCCGCGAGACCGAGCGCCTCTCCGGCTACCCCCACCAGACCCGCGCCGCGTGGCAGAGCATCCCGGCGGAGAAACGCAAGGAACCGCAATACATCCAGGGATCCGCCGTCCTCGTGGAGAACCGCACCGGAGCCGTCCTCGCCCTTGTCGGCGGCCGCGACGCCAACGAATCCCAGTTCAACCGCGCCATCCAGGCCCGCCGCCAGATCGGCTCCGTCTTCAAGCCCTTCGTCTATCTCGCGGCGTTCGACAAAGGTCTGCGTCCTTCCACCACGATCTCCGACGGCCCCATCCAGCGAAACGAAATCAAAGGCGCACCCACCTGGCGCCCCAACAACTCCGACGGAAAATTCGGCGGCATGAAACCCGTTTCCTACGGACTGATCCGATCCCGCAACACCATGTCCGTGCGGGTCGGAAATTACGCCGGCCTCGACAAAGTCGCCGAGGTTTCCCGCAGGGCGGGATTCAGCACCGCCATGCCCAAGCAACCCGCCTCGTTCCTCGGCACTTGGGAAGCCAGCCCGTGGGAAGTCGCTACCTCCTACACAGTTTTCCCGAACGACGGAAAAAAATACCGTCCCTACCTCATCGCGGAAATCAAAGACCGCGCCGGAAACATCCTTTATGCCACCCCGTCCCTCCCCTACCGGCCACCAGTTCCGGCTCCGCGTGGTCGGTCTCGAAAATTCTCCAGGAAGTCGCCACCTCCGGCACCGCCGCCTCCATAAAACGCCTCGGCTTCACCAAGGACGCCGCCGGAAAAACCGGCACCACCAACGATTTCAAAGACGCGTGGTTCGCCGGCTACACCTCCAATCTCACCTGCGCCGTCTGGGTCGGCTTCGACACCCCGAAAAAAACCATCCAGGGTGGCTACGGCTCTACCCTCGCCCTGCCCGTCTGGGTCGATGTCATGAAAACCGCCGACCGCCTCGGATACAAAGCCGGCGAACTCCACTCGAACATCGCCCGCATCAACATCGATCTCTGCAAGCTTTCCGGAAAACGCGCCACCGCCGGCTGCCGCGAAGCTGGCACAGACTACACCGACACGGTTCCCAAAGATACCGCACCCTCCGCGGGCGATCTCTGCCCAATCCACCCAGCCAAAGCCCAGCCTGTCAGGGAAAGCGATCTGGACGATGCCCCGCCACCTCCACGCGCCCAGCCCATCCGCGAAAGTCGCCCGCCACGCGCCCAGCCCGTGGAAGACCGCGCCCCCCTCCGCGCCCAACCCGTCGAAGACGCCCCACCCCGCGCCCTCCCCGTCGATTAACCAGCATTTCCCCCAAACAACCCCTTGGCCTCACGGCATTAAATCCTCAACAACCATGAAAACCGGAAATCCGAAATACCACCCGCAGGGCTTCACCCTCCTCGAAATCGTAATCGTCCTCGGCATCATCGCCGTCATCCTGGGCGGCTCCATCGCCGTCGTCGGGAAAATGGGAGACAGTGCGAAGCTGCAACGCGTCACCTCGGACTTCAATACGATCTCGTCCGCCGTGAAAATGTACAAGCTCAACGCCGGCACGGTCCCGACAACATCCCAAGGCCTCGAAGCGCTGGTCGTGAAACCCGCCTCCACCCCCGTCCCGAAACGCTGGACCCAGGTCGCCACCGAAGTCCCGCTCGATCCATGGCAGCAACCTTACAAATACCGTTACCCCGGTAAAAAGGATGCTTCCGATTTCGAAATCTACACCGTAGGCAAAGACGGCCAGGAAGGCACCGATGACGACCTCTCCTCCCAAGACTAGCCGCAGCGCGTGGCTGGGGATTCCAGCCCCAGGCCGTTCAGGGGGACGGTGTGCCCCTTGGGTATTCCAGCCCCCTGCACTACCCCAGTCTTCCGTAGCTGCGCCCGTCCCGGCGCAGGCCGTCATCGCCCCGTCTCGGGGCGATCAACCGTGGCTAGGGATTCCAGCCCCAGCCTGTTCGGGGGGATTCCAGCCCCCTGAATTCAAGCATGCTTTCACCCTTCTCGAAATCGTAATCGTCCTAGCCATCACCGCCCTCATCATAGGCGGAGCCATCACAACCGTCGTCCTCTCCTCCGCCGAGCGCCAGCTCCGCACCACCTCCACGGACATCGAGCTCCTGGCAAAAAAAGCCCGCACCGCCGCCATCCTCCACCAGACACCCTACGCCATCCAGTTCCACCCCGGCCAAGTCTCCATTCTTCCCCTAGCCGAAAGCTCCGAGCTGGAACGCTCGACCGCTCTGGGAAATGAAATCGGCGGCACCGAATCCGACACCGCCTCCCGCCCCGTCCTCAGAGAAACCCTGGAGATCGATCCGGATATCGCCCTCACCATCCGCCACTGGAACACCGAAAAATTCGAAACACCCAGCGAAACTTACTTTCCTACCTGGCGTTTCGACCCCGAAGGCCTCTCCGAGCCGCTGACCATCCGCCTGACCCTAGGCAACAACTACGCCCAGGACACCTACCACCCCCTGACCGCCACCATCTCCGACTCAGAACTACAAGCGCAGTAAAGAACCGAAGCTCTTCCCCGAAACCAAGACGCCTCTTCCTTCCGTATACTCCGTGGTTCAAAACCCTTCTCCACAACCCCAGCACTTCATTTGGGAATGAAGTTCAAAGCAACCAGACACCTGAACACCACCCCACAGCGCCCGAGACCAAGAAAAGGCTTCCTCCTCCTGGAGGTCGTCCTCGCATTGGGTATTTTCGGCATCGCCTGCACCGGCCTCGCCGTCGCCTTCCACCGCATGGCGGACGCCGCCACCCTCGCCCAGTCCGAGCTGGAAATCACCCGCCTCCTCGATTCCGCCCTCACCGAGCAACTCTCCTACCCCACCCTCGAGGAGGGCACCTTCCAAATCCCCGTCGAGGGCACCGACATAGAACTCGATGTCGAGATTCTTCCCATCGAAGACCTCGAAAACCAGGAAGGCGAGCTTCTCCAGGACATGTTCCACATCACCATCACCGCCAACTGGTTCGCCAGCGGCGCATGGCAATCCCGCTCCGTGGAAACTTGGCGCTATAACCTCATGTACCAGCCATGAGAAGCAGCGGGACGGACGGAGAACCGGGGGAAAGCGGCTTCACCCTCTTGGAGCTTGTCCTAGCCCTCCTCCTCATCGCCCTCCTCGTCGGCATGGTATTCGCCACCGCCCGGACATCCCTTGTGCTCGGCAACACCGTCGTCACCACACAGAACGAGGAAATGCTGCATCAGGCTTTCTTCGATTTCCTCGAAAATCGCTTTTCATCCCTCCCCGGAAACACCCGCCTCCAGCTTGAAGTCACCGACTCCGGCTCCCATTACCTCTCGGAACTCACACTCCAGGACGTCCCGCTCTCATTCAATTGGGGCGGCGAGCAACGCACCCCCAAGGCCATCCGCCTCTCCACCGTGAAACGCCGCTCCGGTTACCTCGATATCGTCCTCAGCTTCTACGAGAACGAAATCATCGAGCCGGAATCCGCCGATGCCGCCGGGTCCGGTTTCTCCTCCACCGTCACCGATGAGGAACCCTTCGCCGAGATCGTCCTCCTCTCCGATGTCGCCTTCTTCGAGTGGCGCCTGCTCGATGGTCGCACCCTCGAATATCAGTACGACTGGGACCTCCCCGGCCGTCTCCCGCTCCAGCTCGAACTCATCTGCGCCTTCGGCTCCACAGGCAGCGAAATCCGTCAGATCTTCTGGATCCCGCCCCGCCAGAACCCCGAAGTCTTCATGCGCCAGCTCGCCCAGAACGCAGGCAACGGCGGAGCAGGTGGCGACGATGGCCCAGCCCCGGAGACGCCCGAAATCGACCCCGAACTCCAAGTCCCCATCCCACCCCAGGGCGGGGGCGGCGGCAGCGGTGGAAACGGTGGCGGTCGCCCACCCGGCAACCCGAACCCACCTCCGACCCGATGAGAATCTCCCCCCAGCCATCCCCGCCATCCGGGAAAAGCGGAGCCGCCCTCATCGCGGTCCTCTGGCTCATCGCCATCCTTTCGCTTTCCGCCATCACCACGCTCCGGGTCATCTCCTTCGATATGGAGCTTGCCACCTCCAAGGTCCACGGCTCCCGTTGCTTCCAGCTCGCGGAAATGGGAATCGCTATCGGCGCGAATCCCGCCGTCGAGCGGAACGATCCCCTGCTCCACCGCATCGATGAGGAAAACAACGAAGAAGTCCACGTTTCCATCACATCCGAAGGCGCGCGCTTCAATATCAACTCCCTCGTCCTCGCCGAGGACAAATCACTCATCCGCGACATCTTCATCTACTGGGGTCTGGATCTCGATTCCGCCCAAGCCCTCACCGACGCACTCAACGACTGGGTCGATGCCGATGACGAAACCGCCCTCAACGGCGCCGAACTCGAGGACTACGAGAAAATGGGCCGGGTCAACCAGCCCTTCAACCGTCCGTTCTACGATACCAATGAAATGGCACTTGTCCGCGGCATGGACCAGATCGAACTCCTCAAACCGGATTGGCGCGATTGGTTCACCGTCTGGTCCAGCGGCACGCTCGACCTCAACGAAGCGGATCCCGCCCTCATCGCCGCCGCCGCCGAGGTCACCGAAGCCCAGGCATCCATCATTTCTGAAACCGTCCGTGGCACCGACGACATTCGCGATACTGAGGACGACGTCCCCTTCCAGGATGTCGCCGCCGCGCTTTCCCTGCTTGGCATCGACGCGAATACACGGCAAGACATCGCACAGCGTTTCACCATCGACGACACCACCACCCGCATCACCTCCACCGCTCGCTCCGGAGACGCGAAACGCCGCATCACCGCCATCGTCCGCAACCGCACCGGCAGACCCGCCCTGCTAGACCGTACCACCGAAATCATTCCCTAAAATGGCTAAATCCAACAACAACCTGCTCCTTGTCCCCGGCGAATCCGGGTGGGAAATCTGGTCAGCCCCACCGCAGGACCCGCCGTCCGCGTTTCGGAGCATCCGGTTGCCCGCGCCTCGGAGATCGAGAAATTTCCCGCAGGCGATCTGACCCACTTTTTCCCCGTCCGCGCATTCACCGCCCTACCGCTTCACGTCCCCACCGGCGATACCTCGCTGTTCCCTGACCTCGCCGCCACCCATGCGGAGCGCGTCGGCCTGCGTCCGGATCCCTTCGCCGGACAGCTCACAGACGTATTTCCCGGTCTTCATCAACTCGGAGGACTCATCCTTTCCTCTCCGTCATCCTCAGCGCCCCGGGCGCCTCCGAGCTGCCGCTGAAATCCCCGAAATCGTTCGATATCTCGCCCCGCGCCTTGCCCGTCAGGCGGCGACACCCTCACCCTCTGGCGCGAACTCGGCCAGTGGGTCTTCGCCCTCCATCAGGACGGAAAACTCTCTACTGCCAGGCCACCTGCCTCCTCGGAACATTCCTCGGATTCCTTGCTCGTCCGGGAAATCCGTATCGCCACCGCGCAGCTCTCCATGCAGGGCATCGACCGCTCTCGCCCACCCGCGCCATCGTCTGGTCGGATGATCCCGAAACTTCCACCAATACGCTCTCCGCCGCGCTTTCCCTCGAAACCGAACTCGCACCCCGCCCGCACCCGTCTCCCCGATCCCGTCAGCAACCTTCTCCCTGCCGATGTCCGCGCCGCCCGCCGCGAAGCTCTCAACGAAAACGCAACACCACCCTCGCCATCGCCGCCGTCGCCCTGCTCTACCTCGGCGCCGTCGGCTATCCTCGGCTACCAGCTCTGGCAAGTTTCCGAACACCACCGAAAGCTCTCCGCGAACGCATCACCGCCATCGCCCCCGAAGGAGAAGCCTACGCCCAGCACATCGCGCCAAGTGGGACGAGCTCGAGCACGCCCTCGATATCAACTTCAACACCGTCGATATTCTCAGCCGCATCGCCCGATCCATCCCCCCGAACTCCGGCCTCCGGCTCATCACCGCTGACATCTCCCCCACGGAAATCGCCTCGATCGGCGAAGCCCCACAACCCCAGGCAGTCAACCAGTTCTCCCTTAACCTCACCAAGAACAACGATCTCGCGCCTTCACCTGGCAAACACCGGAGCCACAGCAATCCAACCGCGGCTGGGAATTCAACTTCACCGCCGCCACCCCAACCGCCACCCCTTAAGCCCTCAGCTACCAAATCCTCTATACTCCGCACCGCCTCCCTTTCCCTCGACTTTCCGCAATCCGACAACTCCGCACCGCACCTCATCCCCCGGCATTTTCCCGCACTCACACATGTCCGCCCGCGAAAAAAAACTGCTCACCATTCTTCTCCTCGCGGGGTTCGTGATCCTGAACGTCTTCCTTTTCAGCCTGTACACCCAGCGCAAGGCCCGCTCTGACCGGCGAGTTCAACAAAGCCAAATCCGACCTCCAGCTAGCCATCGGCTTCAGCGAGAGTTCCTGCCCAACTCGCGGAGGAGATGTCGATGGCTCGCGCAAACGAACCGGAACCCGCTCGCCTACCAGGATGTCCAGACCCGGCTCCAGCAATTCGCCGAAGATCCAGGCCCGCAACCTCGGCCTCACCATCAAAGACCAGGATCTGCTCCCCACCGACGAGAGCGGTGTCAACTACCACCGCGTCCAGGTCAAAATCAAACCTCACCGGCCAAGAGCAGACCTCTACCGCTGGTTCGATTCCATCAATGATCCGACCTCTTTCCGCGCCGCCTACCAGATCATCCTCACCCCCAACAGCCAGGACGATACCCTCATCGACTGCACCGCCACCCTCGCCCAATGGTTCCCGCCCGCCACATGAGCAATTCCAAAAGTTCCCGGGACATGGTATCCCAGGCAGTTCGCCTAGCCTCCCCGCATGGTCTTCGTCACTACGTCTGTCGCTGTCCACAACGTTCCCGTCCGCCGATATTCCTCGCAAAGCTCCCCTTACCCGCTACACCGGACTCTGGACCAATAGCCCTTTCACCTCGAAGCCCCCTCCCGCCGAGTCCGCGCCGGCAATCAATCCGCTCGATGATTTCACCCTCACCGGCATCGCCCCGTCCCTGGCGGCTACCGTATCACCATCATCAGCAAGAAGGATCCCGATCACAAAGAGGTCATCGAGCCCGGCGGAAACAGCGACTTACAAATTCGTCTCGGTAAACCGGAATCCCGACAAAGCGCTCGGCACCACCGTCGTCCTCTCCGCTGGCAACGTGCAAGGCACCGTCGCATTCGAGCGGGAAATGCTTACCCTGAAAGCACCACCTGTGGAGCAACAGGAAGCCGCAACCAGCCAACCTGCCGTCACCCGGTGCAGATGTCCAGCGGCAAGACCGGCACGCCCCAGCGCCAGCCGCGCCCCCGTATCGTTCCTCCTCCCCAACCGCCGCCAACCAGCCCAAGGCCAGAGCAACGACTCCAACGTCGCCCGCTCAGCGCCGCCGCTAAACGAATTTTCCCAGACAACTTTTTCCAAAAACCATGCGCCTTTCCGCACTTCTTCAGTCTTCCGCTCCTTCTCGCCGTTTCTCTCGCACAAGAGGAACAACCCCCGATCCCCGGAATCATCCCGCCGCCTGAAATCGACGAACGACCGGAAGATCGCCCCGGACGTATCGCGCCCGGAGTCAATCGTTCCGAAAGCTCCCGAAAACGCCGACAACCTAATCATCGAACCCATCGAGCAACCCAAGCTCTCCGGAAATGATCTCGCCGCACTCTACCGGAAATACACCGGGCGCCGCGTCATCGTCTCCTCCGCCGCCGCCGAGCCGAGTTCGCCTTCATCCAGCCTGCCTCCCCCGAGGATCCACTGACCTACTCCGAGGCCGCCGAGCTACTTACAAAAGCCGCCACCATCGAGAATTTCGTCTTCGTCCAGGACTCCTCGGATGAAAATCTCTACATTCTCACCCTCGCCACCGCCGGCCTCAAAGCCCACCGGCCGCGGCGTCTCCGTCTACACCGAAAACGACACCCTCCCGGAAGGTGATGCCGTCATTTCCTACGTGATGAACCTCAATTACATCAAACCGGACGAGGCAGTCCGCACTTTCACCCAGATCATCGGCCAGTTCGGTGCGTTCGGCAGCATCGCCGCCGTCCCGAACGCCGCCTCCGTCGTCATCACTGAAAATACCTCCCTCATCCGCAAACTCATCGAACTCAAGGCGGAAATCGACAAACCATCCTCCCAAGTCGCCACCCGCTTCATCACAGTGAAATACGCGGATGTCACCGAGCTCGCCACCACACTCAACGAACTTCTCGGCCAACAAGCAGGACACCTCCCGCACCGCCGGAGTCCAGCGTGCCCAGCAGAACCAAGCGCAACAACGCCGAATCCCAGCCGATGGTGCCAGATTCCCCGGTGGCGGCGCCTCATCCGGCGAGGAAACTCCCGTCCAAATCGTCCCGGACGCCCGCACCAACCGCCTCTTCGCCATGGGTCGCCCGGTCGATCTGCTCTTCGTCGAGGGCCTCGTCCGCGAGTTCGATACCGAGTCCGATCAACGAAACTTCCTCCGCCGCAAACTGAAATTCCTCGCCGTCGCGGATTTCCTACCCATCGCCGGAGACGCGCTCACACGCGCGTTCACCGGCACCGGCACACGAAGGTGCGCAAGCCCAGCAAGGTGGCGGCAATAACCGCCAGCAGAGCAGCCAACAACCGCCAGCAGAACAACAACTTCAACGCAGGCGGCGGCGGCAATCAGACGGTTCCTTCGGCGGTGCCAACGGAGCGGGCGGATCCGCCTCGCGCGGCAGCTCCCTCTCCGATCCACAGGTAAACTCCGCCCCCGTTTCCCTCCTCGTCGGCCGCACCCTGCTCGTCGCCGACAACATCACCAACTCCATCGTCGTCCAAGGCCCTCCCTCCGGAGTCGAAATCGTCGAAAACCTGCTCGACCAGATCGACGTGAAGGCGGACCAGGTGATGATCTCCACCGTTTTCGGCCAGCTCAACCTCGGCGACACGCACTCACCACCGGAGTCGATTGGCTCCGCGCCTACCGCGGGGCGAAAGATAACGCCGGCATCGCCTTCAGCAACCTGACAGGTGGCGTCAACACCGGCCGCAATCCACGAGATCTCACGGACCCTACCACCGGACTAGGCATCCCGACTTTCCCTCTCCAAACCGGGCTTTCCCTCTACGGCACCATCGGAAATTCGCTCGCCAGCTTACATCAACCTGCTCTCCTCCAGCAGCGATTTCAACATCCTCTCCCGTCCTTCCATATTCACCGCCAACAACCAGCGCGGCACCATTTCATCCGGTCGCCGCATCGCCATCCCGACGAACTCGAACCAATTCTCCGGCGGCGGAGTCTCCACGAACATCGAATACCGCGATGTCGTCCTGAAACTCGAAGTCATCCCCCTCGTGAACTCCGAGGACGAAATCACCCTCACCATCGCCCTGCTCGCGGATGAAGTCATCGGCCAATCCGACGTGCATCGAGGGCATCGGCCGCGTGCCCATCATCGCCACCCGCGAGCTACTCACCACCGTCACCGTCCCGAACAACCAGACCATCATCCTCGGCGGTCTCATCACCTCGAATGACACCACCACCAAGACCGGCATCCCCATCCTCGGCGATATCCCCGGCCTCGGACGCCTGTTCTCCACCAAAACGGATGGTACCGAACGCAACGAGCTGATGATCTTCATCCAACCCTGCATCGTCAACAACGACCGCTCGCTCGACTACGTCCAGGCGGATATGGACTCCCGTTACAACGGCTCGAATACCGCCCGCACTTTCGCCGATGGCTCCGTCCTCCCTCCCCTCGATCCGATTGAAGAAAAAGGAAACACACCTACCCGGGGATACGAGGTACCCGTCGCCGTGCCCGTCGATGAAGACGGACGCAACTTCAATCGCAAGACGATACGCCCGATGCACAAGCGGTAGGAATCACGGAAACGGGACGTGGCCGACCCGTCTCGGGAGGTGAATGGTCCAGTGCCCCGAGGTCGGATTTTCAACCGGCCGTTGCGATTCAACGGCTGACCGCATAGGCCTCGAAAATCATCCCGGGGGCGAGCAGGCAGATACTGGCCAGAACTTTCACAGTGTTGATACGGAATCTGCCATGAGTCCGGTTGAGGACCTGGAGAAGAGCGGCTCCAGTCAGAATCGCGTAGAAAAACGGACGGGTAAGCATGGAATCGTTCTGCACCGCGAAGACAAGAGACGCCGCGCCGAGCAATGTGAGCGGCAGGGTCAGTGCTAGCTCGTCCGCCGCTCGGATCTCCCTGTCCTCGAATCTCGTGGAATGCTCCCAGAGCTCCGCTCCGGAAGAGGCAAGCAGGCACAGCACGGAAAAGCAGATGAATTCATTCGAGGTGATCATCTGCTGGATCCCGAGATTCGGCAGATAGACGTGAGCTACGAGGGCTGTCCCGTAAGCGAAAGCGATTCCTCCGATCACATGCTTCGCGTAGGAAATCTCATGCGCACCTTTCGACGAAAAAAGTGCGAGCGCGAAGTAACCCAGCACGAGCACGCAGGCCACCAGAAGATACGCGTAAACGGAAAGCGGGAAATTCAGGACTGTCAGCACCAACGCCGAGGTGCCGGATACGATGACACCCGACCGGAGCAGCTTCTTATGCACGACCGCGAAAACTTCCGGATCGTCGTTCATCGCCCCTTCGAGAACCTTCGCTGTCATACGGATCGACCAAACCGCGAGACCCAGAGCGACATAGGCCTCCCATGGGTGGTAGTTCACGCGCCACGTCTTGGCAAAGAGGAACAGCCACACAACCGCGATCAGCGGTGCGTCGAGTCCGATCAGATTCAGGTAAAGCCAGCATGGCCTTCTCTCTTTTTCCACGCCCGGAGCTTCCCCCCGGGTCTGATAGAACGCAAGCGCCGACTACGTCGCCTCCCGCAAAGCCGGGGGCAAGGGAGAGCCGATAGCTTCCGCCGTGGCGCGCAACAACTCAACTTCACCGTCGTCCAAAACTCCGTCATCCGTGGCCACCAGACCGCAGAGTTGCAAAATCTGCTGTTTCACCAGCGGAGTCGCGGCATCCATTTCCGGCAAAGCGCGGGCCACTTCCCCAAGGCTTGGCTCACTGCGCGGCAACTCGCGCCCGGTGATTTCCCTATACTCGGCTCCGGCCCGCTCCAGAGCGGCCCCGCCTCCGGCGAGCTCCGCGAACGCCCAGAGCACCCGGCTCAGCTCGCTTTCCAGAGAAACCAGACTCCTGTGCCGCATCCCCGGCACCGGCTTGAGCCCGAGCCCGATCTCGACATGCCGCTCGATCACTTTCTGGAGCATGAATTCGAAAAGATTCACCTCCCCGTCGGCCGCGATCAAGGCCTGGCTGGTTTTCACGAAATCCGCCGCTTCCGTCCGACTCATTTTCCGCAACCACGAGAGGGCGAGATCAACCAGCGCGAGCTTCCCGGAAGATGTGTAGCCTTCGAGTTCACGGCTCCAGGATATCGTGCGCTCCAGATCCTCGCCTTCCACTCCATGCCGCGCCAGAAGCCCGCGTGCGGCCTCCCGCCCGTCGGCATCCGTCGCGACCAAAAGTCCCAGAACCACGGTCTTCGCATCGAGCTTTGAGAATGAAGTCACTTTACCGGCGCGCAGTTCCTCCCGGATGCGCGATCCTGTTTCCAGACGCATTCGCCCGCTGTCTCCGATTTCCCCGGTTTCCGCCGGCGGTTCCGAAACCTCCCGGGCACCGGCGAATCCCATCGCGCCGCTGAACTCCTCCGCCCGCACCGGATCCGCCTTCCCCTCTTTCATCTGCCCCTTCCAGTTCGGATCGATCGCCAATATCCGCTTTTCCAGTGGCGGGTGGGTCGCCATCAGCATGTTGAAGCCACTGCCTGCGAAAAACATGTGCCGTGCTTCGACCGCTTTCGCAGAGAAAATTTTCCCATGCTCACTGAATCCGCCGATCTTCTTCAAAGCATCGGCGATTCCTTCGGGGTTTCTCGTGAACTGGACCGCGGAAGCATCCGCTAGAAATTCACGCTGACGTGAGATCGCGGCCTGCAGCATCCTCGCGAACAAAACTCCGATGGAACCCACCACCCATACCGCGAGACCCGCGAGAATGATCGCGATCACGATTCCACCACCTTTCGAGTCTCTCGATCCGCGCATGAAGCGGAACGATTCCAGCATGATTCGCCCCAGCACGGACAACATCACCAGTCCGAAAATCCAGCCCATCAGCCGCATGTTCAGTTTCATGTCGCCGTTGAGAATATGGCTGAACTCGTGCGCGACCACGCCTTGGAGTTCCGAGCGAGTCAGGCGCTCCAAGGTCCCCCGGGTCACACCCACGACGGCGTTGCTGGGATCCGTCCCTGCCGCGAAAGCGTTGATCCCGTTCTCCTCGTCCATGATCCACACCTCGGGAACTGGCAACCCGGAGGCGATCGCCATTTCCTCCACCACGTTCAGAAGCCTGCGCTCGGAAAGGTCCGTCGTCGTCGGCTCCACCTGCCTACCACCCAGGCTTTGCGCCACCACTTTTCCTCCTCCGGAAAGCTGTGCCAGCTTGATCCAGCTTCCGATCAGGATCACGCCGCCGACCACGAGACTGACGATCCCGAAAAGCGAAGGATCCCACCACCCGATTTCGGACACCTCCGGTGCCGCGTAGGTTCCACTTTGATCACCGGAACCGAAGGATGTGATTCCTATCGCGACGAAATACATCACCACGATCACCCCGACGACCGAAAGCAGGAACCACCAGACTAGCAGCCGGCTCGACTTTCTGGCCCGTTCCTGTGCCTCGAAAAAATTCATCGGAGGAGAAACCGGAATTTATCAGAACTGCACTTTGGGAGCCTCGCGTTCGGTGGGTTCCTCGATCTCGAAGGGAGATGCTTCGCTGAAGTTGAACATGCCGGCGATCATGTTGTTGGGAAACACCTCGCGCTTGTTGTTGTAGGCCAGAACCGAGTCATTGTAGGCCTGCCGGGAAAAAGCGACCTTGTTCTCTGTCGTAGTCAGTTCCTCACTGAGCTGCATCATGTTCTGGTTTGCCTTGAGGTCAGGATATGCCTCGGCCACGGCAAACAATCGTCCGAGCACGCCACCCAGACCGGCTTCCGCATTTCCAAGTTTTTCCATGGATGCGGCATCACCCGGAGTGGCCGACTCGCGAGCGCCCGCAGCCACGTTTCGCGCCGCGATCACCGCTTCCAGCGTTTCGCGCTCGTGACTCATGTAGGCTTTGGCGGTCTCGACCAGATTCGGAATCAGATCGTGGCGCCTCTTCAGCTGCACATCGATCTGCGAGAACGCGTTCTTATACATGTTTCGCAGTTTCACGAGGCCGTTGTAAACGCCCATCATGAAAATACCGACAAGTGCGATCAGGCCGACCACCACGATGATCCCGACGATTAATACTGTAGCTGTTGTCATATCCGATTTGAAACCAGCGTAGGCACGGACAAACCCGCTTGCCAGTGCAAAACTCAACACAACGAACTAACGCCGCCTACCCCGGCCACCCCAGAGTCCGCGGCCTTCGAGCAGACGCTCCTTCATGTCCTCCGGAATGGAATCGCTGCCGTTGATGAACTGGGTCGCCGCAGTCTTGTCTTCCTGCATCCACCTCGCGGCGGCCACACCGGTAGCACGGTTGCGATCACCCTCGTCAACGATCAATGCAGCGACTTCAACGAGCTCTGCCGGGGACGATGTCCGGTTGCTCCACACGTAAGTTTCCGCCGCACTATCCTTTACCTCGGCGGAGGTCTGGGATTTCACGAAATCCAATGCCGCGGCACTATCCGCCGCCGCCCAGATTGGCATGACCTCACGCATGGAATCCTTCTTCGCCTGGTCGTCATCAAGGCTGGCGAGCCAGTCCATCGAGCCTTTCACATCTTCCCTCGCATAGCTTTTGGCCACGGACGGCACCGCGTCCCTCATCGCCTCCTTGTCGCTCATTTTTCCGATCTCCGCCGCCGCGAGCTCAGGGCTTGTCTGAGCGAGCCCTTTCGATGGCCGAGGCCAACGCAGGACCACGCTGATCTTCCGGCAGACCGTTCGCCCACGCCTGCGCTTCGCTGAAATTTTTCGCTCCCCACTGGCGGCCGATCTCGTCATTCGCGTCGGTCCGTGCATCGGCTTCCATCCCGGCTGCCATTCCCGCGGCTTTGCCCGGATCCTCCTTCGCTACTTCGGAAACCACGGCGGCCGTCGCTTCATCACTTTTCGTCGTGAGTGCGGAGGCCCATTTCATCGCAGCGTCCGGATCCTGCTTCGCCCATTCTCCGGCAATGATCCCGCCGGGGCCTTGCCCGCCGAATCGACCGCGGCCGCCACCCATCATGTTCATCATCGCGAATTGCGCGGGATTCGAAGTGTAGTATTTCGCCGCATTCACCGGATCGGTGCTTGCCCAACCTTGCAGAACGGTGGGCCGCACGAAAGCACCCGCCATTCCCATCGTATCGGTGTAGGCCATGGCTGCGGTGGGATCGGATTCCGACCACTTGCCGAAAAGGAGCACTGCCGCGAGGATGCGCTCGTTGAATGGCAGGCTATCGAGCTTTTCCGCCTCCGCCGCAAACTCGTCCGGCCCCAGGCCCCCGTAAAAGTCGAGCAAACCCTGGACACGCCCGCTCTGTCCCGGCTTCCGGTAGATCTCATCCACGCTCAGCGCCCTTTTTTTCCTTGCCGAAAGATCCGCATCCCCGTTCGCAGCACCCCTGTCCGTAGGTCTGGTCCTGCCATCTGCCGCCAGACCGTTGCCGTCCGCACCACTCTCTCCGGCTCCGTTTCTGCCGATGCCGAATCCGATTCCCAGTCCGAGAGCCAGGGCCAATCCCGATATCAATAAGTTCTTGTTCATTATTCGTTATGTTCCGATCTCTCGAGCAACCCCGCCAGCGGAAAAAAGTCGCAAAAAAAGAGCCGCATCCGAAGACGCGGCCCTTTCCAAAAAACAAACACTCTCCGTGAATCAACGCTTGGAGAACTGGAAGCGTGCACGGGCACCCGGCTGACCAGGCTTCTTGCGCTCTTTCATCCGTGGGTCACGGGTGAGGAATCCTTCCGGCTTGATGACCTTGCGGTGCTCCGGATCGAATTGTGTGAGCGTGCGGGAAATCGCATGACGGATCGCGATCGCTTGCGCGTGCTTGCCGCCACCTTTGACGATCACGTTCACATCGAATTTGTTGACCAGATTCACGATCTGGAACGGGGAGATCACCGAGTTCTGAAGGTCGATCGTAGGGAGGTAATCTTCAAACGGCAGACCGTTGATGGTCATCTGGCCGGTTCCCTCTTTCACCCAGACGCGGGCTACTGCGGTTTTGCGGCGACCCGTGGCGCTTTCTGTGGCGGTTGCTGGCATAATAATCTTATTTTGGAAATTGAATGGTTGGCGACCGGTTAGCGGACCTCGTAAGCGACAGGCTCCTGCGCTTCGTGCGGATGCTCCCCACCGGCATAGACCTTGAGTTTACCGAACTGGGCGCGACCGAGACGTGTCTTGGGAATCATTCCCCATACCGCGCGCTCAACAAGAAGGATCGGGCGGCGCTCGCGGACTTTGCGCGGAGTCTCCACCTTTTTACCACCGACGTAGCCGGAGAAACGGGTGTAGATCTTATCGGTCTCCTTCGTTCCACTGAGGACGACTTGGTCCGCGTTGACAACGACAACGAAATCCCCGGTGTCAACATGGCTGGTAAAGGTCGGCTTGTGCTTGCCCCGAAGCAGGCGGGCAGCTTCCACGGCTACTTGGCCGAGGACTTTGCCTTTCGCGTCGATCACATACCATTTGCGGTCGATTTCGTGTGGCTTGGCGGAAAATGTCTTCATTTCGATAGTTGGGAAGCCTCGTGGTGGCGTGCGTCTCGTCGCTCCCACCCGAAGGGGCGCGGAACTTATGCACCCGCTCCTACGGTGTCAACCGGGAAATATCCGGAAAATTTCTTTCGTAGATCGGAATTTCGAGCGGGCCGGTTTCCGGAGGATTTCCACCCCCAGGAAGCTCGGCCCGCCAATCCCTCGCACGCAGGTCTACGCACGCACCCTGGTCCAGAACTCCGAAGCGTTTCTCAAACCCGTTGGCAGCCCGTATCAACGGCTTCAGCCCTCCCGCCCCGAGCCTTCCACAAATTTTGTATGGTCTAACATCAACCACTTCCATAGGCTTCCCGCCGTGAAGTCACTTTCCGATGTTCATGAATACCATTCACCTCCGACGCCCCCTCCGGATAGCCGAGAGGTGTTCGCCCGGTCCGCGCCCGGGCGTGCGAAACGTGGGTACGGACTCGAACACGGCCTGCATCAGGAAAACACCTCGGAAGCGGAGTCTCAGACTGTGATGTCCGCAGCGAACACCCCTCCGACTCCGAAAAAAATCCTCATAGTCCAGGGCGACTGGGAGGCAGGCATGTCGCGCCTCGCACTGGACTTGAAGGATGCCGGGCACGAAGTCTCGAAGATCGTTTTCTGCGCTCCGGATCTGATCTACAAGACCCGCGGCATCACCACGCACACCTACCGGAAACAGATCACTGTCTTCGGCCCATGGCTCAGGGAACTTGTAGCCGATCACGGTTACGATACCATTTTTCTTTATAACCACTACCGCCCGTACAACCAGATCGCCTGGGACATGGCCGATGAACTCGGGCTGGACTGCTGGGTATTCGAGCTTGGACTGATCCGTCCGAACTGCGTCATGGTCTTTCAAAGCAGCCAGTTCCCCGTGAAAGCCATCGCCGAACAATGGACCGCGCTTCTGGCAGGAGGTGACGAACCTCCCGAACATGTCACGCCGCGCGAGCTATGCCGCGTCAATACACCGACCAAGATGTTCATCTTCGGTGCCAATTTCGTGTTCAGCCGGGTGACATCGCCCTTTTTCCCGAATTTCATCGACCAGCGGGAAATGGGCCTGTGGCACCACCTGAAACACGGCTTGATCTACGTCTGGCGTTTCCTTCAGCGTGCCAGCGACGAAGATTACGACTTGTTGATGGCCGGTGAGCTTTCAAAGAAATACTACGCGGTCCCTCTCCAAGTCCACAGCGATACGCAAATCCTTTGTTGCTCCGACTTCGAGTCCATCGAGCATTTCATCCATCATGTCGTGGACTCTTTCGAAAAAAACGCTCCGGCGGACACCAAGCTCATATTCAAAGTTCATCCGATGGACCGTGGATATAAGGACTATGACGATCTGATACGCGGACTCGACGAAAAGCTCGGCGGCGGACGTATATTCTATGTCGACCGCGTGCATCTCCCGACCATGCTCGACAACGCGATCGGGGTGGTGAACATCAACAGCTCCGTAGGCATCTCGGGCCTGATCCACCACGTGCCCGTCATCACCTTGGGAAAAGCGGTCTACAATCTCCCGAAACTCACCTACCAAGGGAACCTGGACTCGTTCTGGACAGCGGCCGACCCTCCGGTCCCGTTGCGTGTGAAGCAATTCCTCCGACTTCTCCTCGCCTCCAACCAGGGACGCGGAACCCTGTCCCAGCGTTGTTTCAACGTTCCCGGCCGATGCCGGATCAAATGGCCGCAACCTTTCCACTCCCAGTTTTTTTCTGATTCGAAACTTCCCTGAAGCCACCGAACTGACGATTCAACCAGCCCCCACCGCCTGGCACCCCACCCGGGAGAAAATTAGGCCCCAGATGAGTATCGACGTCATACTACCGTTTCACAACAATGAGAGAACATTGGCGGATGCGGTACATTCCCTTCTCAACCAGAGCCATCCGGAATTTCGGCTCCTGCTTTTGGATGACGGCTCCACCGACGGCAGCCTCCGCATAGCGGAATCTCTCGGCAGTCAAGATCCTCGAATCATCCTGCATCACCAGTCCGAGAACCGAGGCATCGTGAGTTGTCTCAACAAGCTGCTCGGGATGTCGGATGCGGAATTCATCGCGAGAATGGACGGGGATGATATCTCCTACCCCCATAGATTCGCGGACCAACTCGCCCATCTCCGGAAATTTCCAGAGCATACCGCGTGTTCGGGATCGTGCGACCGGCTGTCAAGTGACGGGTTCCGGGATGGTGAGATCATTTCCAGCAACCGGCCATCGGATGCCCGTGCGTATCCGGTCAGACATCACTTTCTCATCCATCCCTTTCTCATGGTACGCAGGAAAGCCCTGGTCGCAGCCGGAGGCTACCGTCCCATCCATCTCTGTGAGGATGCGGATCTTTACTACCGTCTCGCCAAGTTCGGAAAACTGCACAATCTCCCGCAGAAACTTGGCGCGTATCGCAAGCCATCTCCAAATCCCGACAATCTCCACAGATGGAGGATCGAGAGCTTGAACTCCCAACTCTGCGCCCTGATAGCCTCGGATCCGAACGAAACTCATTTCGGAAAAACTGGGAACCTGGTATCAATCGAATCTCGCGAGCTACCGGAGCGCCACCACCTCGTTCACCGATTTGTTTTCCACGCTCGGGACAACATTCACCTTTCCCGTTCATCCTCCCACGGAGCTCATGGCCAGGACCGTTTTCAAATACCTGAAAATCCTCAGATCCAACCGTTCGGCACCGGATGATTCTGACATGGTATTCATTTCCGGCCTACTCCGTTCACCTGCGATTTCCTCGCGTCGTGCCGTTTCGTTGCTGAAACATCTCGGTCTCCGCGCGTTGACCGAGTTGGCCAGATCGGACACACCGTCATCCGGGCTTCCGGTGGCGTTTCCGGCATTGGTGCGTGATACCGCCCTGGCATCCGCGGCAGGGGTGAGCCGTCGGTTGAAGACCTCGTTTCAAGCCTAACGCTTTTCGCTTCCCATGAATTTCAAACGGGCTGTCGCCAGATCAACCGTCCATCAAAGGGCTGGACTGACATCGTTCCTGAAATCAAAGATCGACGGAAGAGTGTTGCGGCAAAGCCACGGACTTCAATACCATGGAGCCGCGCCTCCCGATCTACCCAAGGACGCCATCGTGCTTATCGCTTTCGCAGACGGGCGCGATCACCAGATCACCGAATTTCTCGACTACCACCGCTCGCTTGGGATCGATCATTCGTTTCTTATCTTCAATTCGGAATCATGTGCCGAACTCCCGGAATTTGTCGCCGAGGCTTCCGTGTCCGTTTTTTCGATCAACACGGGAAACCTCACAACCGTCAATCTTCTCAAAACCTACCTTCTCCGGAAATACGCGAAAGGCCGGTGGATACTGAACTGCGAAACAAACGAGTTTCTCGTCTTCCCTAAAATGGAAATCCGCCCGCTCAAGGAGCTGCTAAGGTTCATGGAGGACGCCAATCGCACGAATATCTTCACACCAGTCATCGACCTCTATGCGGAACACCCACCCTCACCCGGCGAAACCCGGAAGCACCTTCTCGACTCTTCCCGGGCGCTTATGTTTGACGCCAGCGGTTACTACAGTTCCTACGGCAGCGATTCTGAGTTCGAGATCAAGGGTGGGCCCACGCTTCGGATCTCCCATGCGGGCGACTACAGCGAGGCACCGTATCTGAACCGTACCGGACTCTTCCGCCAACAGCCCGGGACCCGTCTCGCTTCACACAAATCAGGTGTCCTGAAGCCCGATGGACTCAACCATGTTCATCATTGGAAATTTCCTTGCCCGACAGGAGCCCTGCTCAGACTTTACCCGGACCCACGGGATGGAAATCCGACAGATCTCCGGAGCAAACTGGTAGGACCAATCTCAAAACCATACCTGGGACCAGAGTCACTTGTCGAATCACGCCTGATGGAGTCCGGAATCTGGGAGTAATCCATGAGAATCGCTTTCATCATCCTCGCCCACGATCACCCGGTTTTTCTTGAACGACTGATCGGAAAACTGCTCTCGCAAGGAGCCATGGTCGTCTTGCACCTCGATAGAAAAGCGGGGAAACACGTCCTCGCCGACCTGGTCCGATCATTCGATACACATTCCGACCGGTTCCATGCGTTCTCCAGAGTCCGGGGGGAATGGGGTAAGTGGTCACTTGTCGAAGCTGAGCTCGAGGCCCTCCGGGTGATCGCCAGGATAGGATGGTCCCCCGACTACGTCCATCTGATGAGCGGAACCGAATATCCGATCAAGAGCTTGGACAAACTCCGGGAGTTCCTGGAAAGCAACCGGAATCGCGACTTCATGGAATGTGTCGATATCCGCAAGAAAACCTGGGTCCAGGGAGGCCTGGAAATCGAGAGATTCCAGTATCACTTCCCGTTCTGTTATCGCCACCCCACCTTGCGGTTCCATCTCTTCTACCACCTGCAGAAAAAACTGGGTCTGAAGCGCGAAATACCCATGAACCTGAAACCGATGATGGGGTCGCAATGGTGGACTCTCCGTTGGACGTCGTGCGTGTTGCTCCTTGAATTCATCCGGACCAACCCCGACCTGGTACGATATTTCAGAACCATCCTGATCCCCGATGAAACCTTTTTCCAAACGCTCCTTTCCGAGCTGTTACCTTCCGATGAAATTTCCAACGTCCAGCTCATGTTCCACATGCTCTGTCCGCACACCAGAACCATTCGCATTCACGGCCGGACACGAGGAGTTCGTCCGCACACTCCCTCACTTCTTCATTCGGAAGATCAATCCCTCCGCCATATCCTTTCTCGATCGTATCGAGCCGGTGGACAGCACCAGTCCCCCACCCACCCTGGATCAGCTCAGGGAGGGCAATGAAAAGGCAAGAGCGCACATCTCCCGACGGTTCGAGTTCAAATCCACGACCGCTTGGAACGATGCCGGACTCCGGACGATGCCTCCCAGCAATGCTACGGTGCTGATCGTAGTTCATCCCGATGAGAGGTCATACTTCGATTTTTGCGACCGGTTCCAGACCGACGAGCGCACATCGTTCCTCGGCCGTCCTTTCGGAAAAAGCGAAGCCAGGCCGCAGCCTCCCGGCTCATCGCCCGAGTTTCACAACACCAACGGATCTTTCCAATACCAGCACTTCTGGAACACAGTCGCTACCTTCGGCGAACGAAATTACATTCTCGCCTCATATGTCCTCGGTCAGGACCGGATTTTCGAAACGACTCTTGAAAAATCCGAAACCCCGACAGGCGCGTTTCTGCTGACCTCCCCCTCGGAATCATTGGTTGAAGCGACTCTCGTAAGACACCGTTTGTCCACTGAACTATCGCCGACTGTGCGCGGCGCGCTACCCGTCACACTCCCGGACTTGCTTTCCGCGCTTGTTTGAAATCCGAATGATCATCCTGCCTGGGGCTGGTTCCCGTTCGTTTTGAATAATCTGCCAAAAGTGGCCCGGTACATCCTGTAGACAGCCCGGCGCCGTGCTACGGAAAAACCGTCGAGAGCCAGCACGAGACCGACTGGGACACGATACTCGGCAGGCTCGATCATCCTGAGCCTCCAGCGCCGGATCACCTTCCGGCGGTAATCCGTAAGGTGCCGGTTTTGCTCGCCGGACAACCAGTCGAAATATCTTTTAAGCGTCCTCCTCCCCCTCATCATGGCGTAGAACCGGGCATCCGAGAGAGTTCCCTCGAGCAGCCCCAGCACTACTTCGTTCAGATTACCCAAAGCTTTCAAATGAAGCGGAATACCGTGACCCAAACCGGTGCATTTCAATATCCGTGTGTTCTCATTCTTCTCGAAACGTTTCGCATGTCGCCAATCGAGGTGGAAGAGGTTGTCCACGAGGATTGTGACCCGCCTCGCCCCCGGGCAACCCTCGACCGAATCCCAATACGGTCCGTTCCAATCAAATCGATTCCTCGTGAATTTCCGCGATTCCCATGGAACCGCTGCCTGGTTCAACGTGGAAACAGGGTGGAACAGCACCCTCTCCTCACATCCGAGCACGTCGCCGAAAGCGGCCGCCGCATACGCCCCCATCGAGCTTCCGTATGCGATCCTTCTCGGAAACAGTGTCCCGTCGAATTCCGAAGTGATGAATGCTTCGAGTATTTCGCGGAACTCACTCGTTCGATACCAATTCTTCCTCGCCGCGAGAAATGACACGCAGTTGTAACCATTTTTCGTTAGAAAACCCATTCCCCAACCCGCCCTCGTACTGATCGATGGTCCCGCGGACAGGAAGTTGTCGAAGGTGAACACAAGGGGCTTGTCACAATTTCTCAGATTGTAGCGGATCGCATACTGATCGAACAAGACAAGCCCGGCGGAGGGGTTTCGCGAAAGCTCCGCGTTGATCCTCCGGACCATCTCACGGACTTTCGAATCCTCCGCTCCGCCCGAATCCTCAGCCGTCATCGTCCGCTTGCGATCCTTCGCCAGGTTGCCGGTGCGTATACTGGGTGCCCGCTCGATTCGAATGTGGCCAGGCAGCCACCGGAGTTCCGCCAAGTCCTAGGAACGGAAGCAACTTGCCCCATCCGTCACCTTTTTCAAAACACATGGTGAGAAGTTTCTCCGGCCTACCTTCGAAATACTTCTCAACACCCTCCCGATGCTCGTCATACTTATCCAGGTAAGCCTTTTCGTTCTCCCTCGGATGATAGTAGCCGTAGATCTTCCGGTGTCCCTCATACTCGTTGACGATGTGTTTGGAAATGGAACTCAACCAGCGTTCGGGCGTTTCCCTCAAAGTCAGGACGAATTTCGCATTCGGAAAATGTTCGTCCATCTCCTTGTAAACCAGAGGCCAGGGCAGGTCCTCGAGAACGTCATGTCGATACGCGACATTGTAAATGGTATTCAAATTCCCTTCGAAATACTCGCGCACAAGCCGTGGTGATACTGAGAACGTCCAACCACTGCGCTCATAACCGAACATCTGCATCGCGTCCCCGAATGAAGTCGTTCCCGTCTTGTTCAGGCCGATGCAGAAAACCTTCGGCCGGAGTTGTCTTAGCTTTGTTTTCTGCTCCATCTTCAACGGGGTCGGGCTGTGCGTTACAATCTCTCGAACGCGGACAGGAACAGAGTTCTCAGAATCGCGAAGCCCAACGCTCCCAGAACCAATATGGTGATGGTCGCGTAAGGTCTCTTCGGATAGACCGGGGATTCGGGCAAATAGGGGCGCTGGATAACCGTGAGAAATTTCGAATGTGCGATGGCTTCTGCTCGGTTCTTCTCAAGTAGGATTTCGGCTCCCGCCCTCAACTTGATCGCGAAATCCAGCTTCGCCCGCAGTCTCTGGAATTCCACGGACAGCTGGTTCAGTCGACTCTTCTCCGGCCCCGAAAGCTTCGCCGATTCGATACCGATCAGCTCGTTCAATGAACGCAGCCGGCTGCGCAGCCCGTCGATCATCGGAGAATCAGGAGAATCCCGTATCAGGGTGGATAGCTGCGCCTCCATATTGATCAGCTGGGATCTCAATCCCTCCACGACCTTGATGCTCGAACTGATCTTCTGCTCCGGACTAATGAAATTGTGCTCGTTTTGCATCGCTATCAGGTTCTCGGTAGCACTCCTGACTCCCTCCTCGGTTCTTCTTACCTCGGACTCGACGAATTCAAGCTGCTGGTCCGCGATATCCTGGTTGATCTTGTTGACGAAAGTCTCCGTGCTTGCGAGGAGATAGTCCGCCAGCTCTTTGGACAAATTGGGTTCATAGGTCGAAACGAGGATCGTGGTCAGTCCGGTTTCGGAATCAAAGTGAGCGGAAATCCGCTTGCGGTAGAACTCCAGCCTGTCCTCGAGGCTAGCATCTCTCTTGAGGCGGAAAACCGGATCAGTGGCCGGACTGCTGAAGTGCTCGGCCAGATTGAATTCCTTTTCCAAACCGATCAACAGGTCGGAGGAACTGATGTAGCCGATCGCGACCTGCGAATCGAGCGATCCCGACTCGGATAAGCCGGGTAGCGCGAGCTGAAGCAGCCCGGAATCCACTCCGGTGCTGTTCTGCTTCGTGATCTTGAACTCCGCTGAGGATTGATACCGGTCAGCCATATATAGCCAGAGATAACCCACCGTCGCACCGATCGCGGCAAGGTAGACTAACGTGGAAATCCAAGCCGCGGCCCGGAACGACCAGCTTTTCTCATTTTCGAGAATATAATTCGTACTCATATTGATGATTTTTTTCCCGGATGTATCCTACCGGATCCACCCATATTGGCCGCTTTCCTAGCCGTTTTTGGCGCGCCTTTCCCATTTCCCGTGCCGATATATTTTTCATACTCGGCCAGACCTTCCTCGATATCCGGATAATACGTCGCGTTTCCATCTCGAAGAAACAGGGCGGACTCACACGATTTTTTCAACGTGTTCATACTGTGCGAAACGAATATGAGGGATGCCCTGGATCGAATCTCCTCGAAGGCTGTATCCGCTTTCTTCCGGAAAACGGCGTCGCCTACCGAAGTAAGTTCATCGATCAGATAAACATCGAAACGGAACGACATCGACAACCCGAAGGTCAATCGTGCCCGCATTCCCGAAGAATAGGTGGCCACCGGCATTTCGAAATATCCACGTAGTTCCGCGAAAGCCAGAACACCCTTCATCACATGCGCTGATTCGGAACGATTCAAGCCGTTGATATCGCAGACGAACTGGACGTTCTGCCTGCCGCTCAACGAATTCTGGAACCCTGTGGCGAGACCCAGAGGCCAGGAGATCTCCTGATCTGTCACGATACGCCCCTTATCTGCCGGCTCCGCCCCTCCGATCAGACGGAGAAACGTGGATTTTCCGGCGCCGTTGGGCCTAGGACCGCTAGGTTCGTACCGGTTGGTATCTCCAGAGAGACATCCTTCAGAATATATTTCCTCCCGCCGTTGACGGGGTAGAATTTTGTCAGGTTCTCGAGTCTGATCATTCTTTCGGAAGATTAGCGTTTGCTCAGGAAGTTGATGTTCGCGTTGAAAAACGCCAACCCTAAACCGAGGGTTACGATCACACACACGGCGGGATACATGAGATTCTCGTTTGGTATCTGATAGAGCGGGAATAGTGCCTTGCGGCTCAGCTCCACCGTATGCACCAACGGATTCCACAAGATGAGTTTCACCGCGCTCTCCGGAAGTGCGTAGGTGGGAATCATCACGGCACTGATGAACATCAGCGGGGATTGCAGGATAGGCATGAGCTTCTCGACTTCCTTGATATGGGCCGCCGCAACACCGAGGATGAGTCCCACTCCACAGCCGAGAAGCCACGTGAGCAAGATGCAATAGACCAACGTGTGCAGGCTTCCAAGATAGAGATCCACTCCTATCCAAACCGCGATTATCGAAAATACCACGAACGAAAACGAGGTAGTGATAAGTTCGTACAGGAATCTCGCGATGAACACGTCCAAAATCTTCACCTTCGGATAAACGATCAGCCCCTGGTTCGATTTGAGCGCATTGACTCCGATCGCCATCGGACCGGTGAACAGCCTCAGAAGTAGCTTTCCATTCAAAAGGAAGAAAGCGAAGGGGATTTCCGGAACCGTTCTCCCGATAACGGGCGAAAGGATCAAGCCTAGAAACAGAACGCTGACCAGCGGTTCCAACAGCATCCAGAAGAATCCCAGTTTGTAAGGTCCGAACCGGGTTACGATCTCGCGGCGTAGCAGCGCTTTGATTACGAGAACCTGGCTCGACCAAGGCGAACGCCGGGGGATCGGAATGGGAGTGAACATCTCTTTTTTTTGAAAAGCCTTCCGTCAGCGTCCGGGTCTGGTGAGGGAATAGGCTGACACCGTATTGTACATCAGACGGGCTTTCGTTTGCGGCACTCCATACGCGAGCATCAGATCGTAATACAATCTGTCCGCCTCCGCCCTCGAAACACCGGGTCTTGTGAACAGCCAGTCGTGAAACACCGCGGCCCAGGTATCCCGGCTGCGGATCCCGTCGCCCAGTTGTGATTTGATGTAGGAAGGGGCTGTGATTCCGTTGGAGGTGTAACCCTTGACGACCACCCAACGTTTTCCGTTCAGTTCGACAGGCCAATTTCTCACCACGCGGTAATGCCCGTTCGGCAGTTTCTCGAGGACGGGAGCCACGGGTGCCTTTGCCCGATCTGTTCTTACGGTCGGCGCCCCGTTGTCACCCGGGCGTCGGGACACCGGTGAAGGCATCGGGGCACATCCCTGGAATCCGAGAATCGCCACAGTCGCTAGAATGAGTTGGTACTTCACGGCAGGTCAGTTTCTCGTTGCTCGTTCCAAGTTGAATATCGACTGTGAAAGGGGCAGCATCTGACTGATGAGCCTACTCCATTGAGCCAGTGGCGCTTCCGTGATATAGACCATATCCTCTCCTTGGATCGGAAAGCGCTGGGTGAGGAACAGCACGCCTGGTTCGTGCAGATCGAAAGTATACACCGTATCGGGATTACCACTCCGGAAGACGAAAACCCCGGCCGGGTCGGAGCGCCGTTCGTCCAGACCGGATGCCGCGCCGATCGCATCTGCCAAGGTCGGAGAGGGTACCGGGAACGGGACTGTCGTAGGGCGGTTGATCGCACCCATCACATAAAAGCGATTGGAGTGGTCTGTGGAAACAGTCAACAGGTCTCCTTCCTCAACGGGAAACGGTCTCGTCCTGAACCCTTGGTAGTCGAAGTGGTAGTCGCGGTTGTTCCTACGGAGCGTGTATTCGAACAAATGCTCCGACTCGGTCGGGCCACCCGAAGCAGACAGAAGGTCGAGGGAAGTGATACCGTTTCTTTCCAACCCGACCGGTCCCGGATTTTTCACCTGCCCGATCACGTTGGCTGTGTTCGGGATTCTCCCAGAGCGACCTATCACGATCTGGGCCGTGTTCGAAATCGGTTTGGCCCTGCGATTGACCTCCTCCGCAATATCGGAAAGCTCTCTACCCAGGGTCTGGACGGTTCCGATATAAGGGATGCTGATTGTTCCATCCTGCGGCACCTCCAACGGACCGACTCCATAGCCTCCTCCACCGGAATGGAACGGGCTCTGATCCGCCGGATCCGAGATCACGAAGCGGAGGGAATCACGGACCCTCACCTTATCGCTGTAGCTCGTTCCTTTCACCACGGGAGGAACATTCCCCTCACCGTAGGATCGGCCGGGACCAGGCAGGTCGGCCCGAGACACGACGTTGATCAACCGGAAATCCGGATTGTCCGATCCGATATCTCTCTTCTGCGGACCGGTCTGGGACATGATCCCGCAGGAAGCCAAGGTCTGGACAAGGATCGCACCAAGGCAATATTTCAGTAGCGGAGCTTTCAACATATCGTGGTCATTCTAGGAATCTCGCCGGGGAATCGGAGCGGACGTTGCCGGAACCGCCGCGCGAGCCGTTGAATGCCTTTTCTCCCTCCATGTCAAGCGTGGGCTAGGAATGACCGAGCCGAAACCGCCCTCGGCACAAGCGATGCCGAAGTTTGACAAGCCCTTCCAGAGAGGTGCTAATCCCCGCCGCATGGGGAAAAACGACGAAATCCGTATCGCGTGGCTGTTTTGCAAGCTGCGAGCGCATCCGCTGCTGGGCACCTTGGTCCAGGAGCTGGGTATCGAACGGGACGGAGCTTCGGCAGGTTGGGGATACCGTCCCAGCGGGATGCACGCACTTGCTGATGTCCGGCGGAAAGAAAGACCCCTGTTGCTCTTGGAGGATGCCTTCGTCAGATCACTGAAACCGGGAGCGAAATGCGTCTACGGTCTGGTAGCGGATTCGGAGGGAATCTACTACGATGCGTCTGGAAAAAGCGATCTCCTCAGAGCGCTGGATGCAGGAAAACCTTGCGGCTGGATGGCTACCCGAGCCACCCCCCCGGACGAACTCTCCGCTCTCATCCAGCGCTTCACCGCCTCCGCAGCCTCGAAATACAACTGGTATCCGGGAGATTTCTCACAGCGGAAAGCTCCCGAAGCCCGCGGCGTCCTCGTGATCGATCAGACGCGCGGCGATCTCTCACTGGAGCACGCCGGGGTGGCACCTGGTGAGTTCGATCGCATGATCCGGGATGCGTTGGACGAAAATCCGGACAAACCGATTTATCTCAGGGCACATCCCGACCACCGTTATCGAGGAAAAACCTCGTGTTTTGATCCATGGGTTTTTTCGGAGAAACGAATCACCGTCCTGCCTCCCGACCTTTCTCCGGCGACTTGCTTCCATTTCTGCGACGAGGTCTATGTCGCCAGCTCCCTGATGGGAATGGAGGGCCTGCTCCACGGCTGCGCTGTGAAGACCTACGGCTGGAATTTCTACGCGGGACGTGGCCTCACCGAGGACCGGGGACGTGGAAAAGCGAGAGCCCCGGGAAAGGAAAATTACGCTCCCTCAGCTCTTCGAAGCCGCCTACCTCCAGTATTCCCACTACTTCGATCCGGATTCCGGCGAGCCTTGCGGACTGGATCGCATCCTCGATCACCTCGAGCTTCAGCAGGAAATCGCCGGACAGAACGCCGGCCACCGGGTCACCATCGGCTGGACACCATGGCAACGCGCGCTCGCCGACGACTTTTTCCGCTCTCCGGGCTGCACCGTTTCCCATTCCCCCGAGACAAGCGAAAATTCTTCGGTAAAATCTTTTCTGCTCTGGGGCGGCACGGAAGCAACCGGGATCGGTGACGGGGCCGTCATCCGCGTCGAGGACGGTTTTCTCCGTTCCGCCGGCCTCGGAGCCGATTTCCATAAACCAATGTCCTGGGTAATCGACGATCTCGGCATCTATTTCGATCCCACCCGGCCCAGCCGACTCGAAACCATTCTGGAATCCGGAGAATTTTCTCCGACGGAAACCGATCATGCGATCGAACTCGTCGCATTCCTGAAAAGCCACCGCCTCTCGAAATACAATCTCGCCCACTCCCCCATCACATGGCGCAGGGAAATGGCGGGCGGGAAAAAAGTCATCCTCGTCCCCGGCCAGGTCGAGGCGGATGCCTCGATCCGCAAGGGCAGTCCCGATGTGAAAACCAATGCGGATCTCCTCAAACGGGTACGCGCCGAGGAACCGGACGCGTATTTGATTTTCAAAAGCCACCCGGATCTCGTCGCCGCCGCGCGTCATGGCGATCCGATCCCGGAGGGAGCCGAGGGCATTGCGGATCTCGTAGTGACCGAGGGCAACGTGATCGACTGGCTGGAACTCTGTGACGAAGTCCACACCATGACCTCCACCGTCGGCTTCGAGGCGATTCTGAGAAACGTTCCTGTCCGCACCCACGGCCTACCCTTCTACGCCGGATGGGGCCTCACCCGCGATAGCCTCGATTGCCCGCGGCGCACGCGAAAGCTCACCGTCGCCCAACTCGCATGCGGCGCGCTCATTCTGTATCCGAGATACCGAAATCCCCTGAGCGAAGAATTCACATCCGGCATCCACATCGCCAGACTGCTCGCCCGCGGTGGCCTCGATAAGCAGCAACCTCCGTGGCACATGCGAATTGTTTCGATCTTGAAGCACGCCTGGGTAAGGCTCGCGCGAAGAAAGAAATCCGCTTGAACGATTCCGCGACAGAAAGCCAGAACCGCACGCTCCGGATCGCGATCGTGACCGATACCTACGTCCCCGATATCAACGGAGTCGCCATCTCCCTGGGCCGTTTGGCGGGAGGTTTGCGGAAAATGGGACATCAGGTGGAGATCATCCGCTCGGGGAAATCCCACGGTCGGGACGAAACCACCGTATTTTCGTGGCCTCTCCCAGGCTATTGGGAAATCAAGGTAGGAGTCTCCGTGGCCGGGAGAAATCAGGAAACGATGGGCGAAAATCCGGCCGGATGTGGTCTATGTCGCCATCGAGACACCTCTCGGCTTCTCCGCTGCGGGAGCCGCCCTGAAACTCGGGATCCCGGTCATCGGAGGGTTCCACACGAATTTCAGCGAATATCTGGTCAAATACGGATTCGGCTGGGTCGGGAAACCTGTCAGCATTTACCAGAAATGGTTCCACAGCCGTCTTTTCCGGACCCTCGTCCCCTCCCCCGATATGGCGGACACCCTGCGGACTGAAGGCTTCGGGAACGTGGAAATTCTTGGTCGCGGAGTGGACACCGAGCTTTTCAATCCGGCGAAGAGAAGCCCCGCCCTTCGCAAGGACTGGGGCGCGGATGAAGATACCCCCGTCGCCCTCGTGGTCGGCCGCGTCTCGGGAGAAAAAAACATCGACCTCGCGATCCGTGCCTTCGTGAAAATGCGCGTAAGCCGTCCTGATATGGTCGCGGTTGTCATCGGCAACGGACCCATCTGCCGCCGCCTAGCCCGCGAAAACCCGAAAGTCCGCTTCCCCGGCTATTTCCTCGGAGAAAAACTCGCCGAGGCCTACGCGTCCGCCGATCTCATGCTATTCCCCAGCGAGACCGAAACATTCGGAAACGTGACTCTGGAGGCGATGGCTTCGGGACTCCCCGTGGTGGCATACGATTACGCGGCCGCCGGTTGGCACGGGACCGACGGCGTCGATTGCCTGAAAGTTCCCCTCGGCGATGAAACCGGATTTCTCCAAGCCGCCTGCTCGCTCCTGGAGGCCGACATCAGGAAAAAAATCGGACCCGAGGCCCGGAAGAAAGCGGAATCGCTCGGTTGGCCGGCCGTCGTCGACCGCTACGCCTCCATTCTCCACAAGGCGGCGAGCAGCCATTGAGTGTTTCTGTTCAGAGAAAAATCTTCTCGCCCAAATCCCCCGACCCGCGCAACCTGCGCCCGCAATGCTCAAAGCCGGAATCGTAGGCCTCCCTAACGTCGGAAAATCCACCCTCTTCAACGCCGTCACCCGCACCCGCAAGGCGGAAGCGGCGAACTATCCCTTCTGCACCATCGATCCGAACGTCGGTATCGTCATGGTCCCCGACGACCGCCTCAGCCGTCCTCTCGAAAATCTCCGGATCGCAGAAACTCGTCCCCACCGCCATCGAGTTCGTCGATATCGCGGGCCTCGTCGAAGGCGCCTCCGAAGGTGCCGGACTCGGCAACAAATTCCTCGCCAACATCCGCGAAATCGATGCCATCGTCCAGGTCGTGCGCTGTTTCGAAAACGACGACATCATCCACGAACTCGGCTCCGTCGATCCCATCCGCGACATCGAGATCATCAACGCCGAACTCATCCTCGCCGATCTCGCCGCCCTGGAGAAACGCCGGCACTCCCGCGAGAAGAAAGCCAAAGGCGGCGACAAGGAATCCAAGAAGGAAGTCGAGCTGATCGATATCATCACGCCACATCTCGATGCCGGGAAACCCGCCCTCACCCTGGAATTCTCCATTGAAGACGCGGAAGTCGTGAAAGGATTTCTTCCTACTTTCCTCCAAGCGCACCATCTATGCCTGCAACGTCAACGAAGACGAGCTCGCCGATGCTGTGGAAAATCCCGATTCCCAGGAACACGTCGCCAAAGTCCGCAAATACGCCGCCGAGCATTCCGGTGCTGAGGCAGTCGTCATTTCCGCCCGAATCGAGGAAGAGCTGAGCGAAATGCCAGTCGAGGAAGCCAACGAATTTCTCGCCGACATGGGAGTTACCGATTCCGGGGTATCCGGCCTCATCCGTGGCGTCTATCACCTGCTCGGCCTGCGCACCTATCTCACCACCGGCGTGCAGGAAACCCGCGCCTGGACCATTACCCAAGGCGACAAAGCACCCGCTGCCGCCGGTGTCATCCACACCGATTTCGAGCGCGGCTTCATCGCCGCCGAAGTCGTCCACTACGATGACCTCGTCGAAGCAGGAACAAAATCAGCCGCGAAAACCGCAGGAAAACTCCGCATCGAAGGCAAGGAATACGTCGTCAAAGACGGCGACGTGATCGAATTCCGGTTCAACGTTTGATTCGGCTCACTCCCCTGAAATCCTCAATTCCCTCGAACCTACCGGGACTTCCACCTTCCGCTGAGATCCGCCTGGAAAAGTGATCGTCACCGATCGCGAACCCGCCGGAATAATCACCGTTGAGGAATTCTGGCTCAGATAGCCTCCACCTGCGGAAATTTCCCGAAACGGTCCGAGCTTCCCTTCTCCATCTGTCACGCGGAAGCTGCTGCCAATCGCTAGCGGATTGCCTTCTTTCCCTTGGATATTGAGACGGATACCCGGCTCCGCGGAAATGTTACGGAAAATTTTTGTCGCCGCCCCGTTCTGCGCGACGGCGAGATCCGGCCGCCCGTCGCCGTCGAAATCCCCGCTGGCCGCGCCTCTTGCGTCTCCGTGGACCGCAATACCCGAACGTGTCGCATCCACGGGTAGAAGCCTTCCGGTTCCATCGTTTTCCAAGAGCACTCCCCGTCCCGCGTCGATTCGTGGGGTTTCGATCTGGGCGGCGAAAAAGTTCTGAGCCACGAAAAGATCCGTATCTCCGTCATTGTCGAAATCCGTGGCGACAATCCCGAATACGGGAGCGAACTGCGTGACGACGGGCAGAACCACAACCTCGAAATGGTCGCCACGATTCAGGAACAGCGTGTGTTCAAGATGATGCGCGGTGACTTTCGAGGCTCCGGCCGCCTTGTCATTGCCCAGCATTTCCGTGATACCCGCGCCACCGAACGCCTTGTAAGTCGGCAGTTTTTCCCGGATGAAAGGCATCGCTGCAGAAGAGCAGGAAAGTCCGCGGACCGGGACCTCCTCCCTCATGTGATGATCGTAAATGGACTCGACGATATCCAGAGTGCCCTCCGAATCAAAATCACTGTAGAAGATGGATAGCGGATGTTTCTTGCTGTAGTGGTGCTCGTATTTGCTGTTACGACCCCAGTTGCCCATCGCCAGATCCGGCCTGCCGTCCCCATCGAAATCGCCGGTCGCGACGGAATTCCACCAACCGGAGAAACCATCCAACCCGAGTTCCTCGCTGGCATCCGTGAAAACTCCCTCTTCATTGCGCCAGACAATGGGCGAGCCCCACTCGCGGGCGACTACCAGATCCGAATCACCGTCCCCGTCGATATCTGAAAACGCGGAGGAGGTGACCAGGCCGAGGTTTTCGAAAACCTGCCCCTTCGATAGCGAACCATCCGGCTGCCGCAACATGATGGCGGAGCTGGCAGGCTCCGGATAGCGAGCACGGCTGCTGCGTTTCCCGATAAACAGATCCAAGTCTCCGTCGCCATCCACGTCGGCCGCGCAGGCGCTGTGACCGGACAGCCCGTCCGGTTGCTCGCTCTCATAATCCGAGACAGTCATCAACGCTCCCGACCCACCGCCCGGAACGAGCACCTGAAGCTGGTCGTCCTCCGTTTCAGCCAACTGCCTCTCGGTCTTCAAACCATCGGTAAAAACGGACGCGGCTCCACCGGCTCCGGAGGCGATGACCAGATCATCCTTCCCATCCGAATCCAGATCGGCGAATGCGAGTCCCGGCCCGAGCTGGGATAGGCGGTTCGGCAAAAGCGGCTGAAGCGCGAAATCGTCAAACCCGTTTTCGTGATGAACATGCCCGAACCCGATTTCTCTGAAAATCGGTTCGTCAGCCGCTGTTCTCTCTTCGGTCACGCGTTGGCTTTCTTCCTGCGAAACCTCGATCAGGCCAGCCACGACATTTTCCCGCTCCGTCACGCTCCCGTCGCGCCAACTGACGCGGACGGTGTTCGAAGCGGCTGCGGCGAAAGTCAGCACGGTGTCCGATGAAGACAGATAACGTCCCCCGAGAATCATCTCACGGGATTGCCAGGGGATTTCCGAAAGCCCCTGGGGCATCACACTCACTTTAGCTCCCACACCTTCGATGTTGCCCGCCTTGCCTTTGAGTCTTACGGAAACACGTGGCGCATCGGCATCGTTGCGGTAGATCCCGGCGGGCGAGTTGAGATTGTTCACCACGAAATCCAGATCCCCGTCGTTGTCCAGGTCCGCGACCGCGATCCCGTGATGAATGTCCTCCGTTTCCGTTCCCCAGTCCTTTGTAGCTTCCGTGAAAGTAAGATCCCCACCGTTGTTCCGGAAGGCAACGACCGGCGATTTCAGAATAGGACGCATCATCGACATCCGGTAAAGCTCCTCGGTGAAAAGCTCTTGGCGTGGGATCGACGGGTTGTCCCTCATCTCCGGCGGAAGGAGTTCGTTCTTCTTCTGGAGTTCCTGGATCAAATTCGAGGAATCCGTGTCCTGCACATCCCGGTAGTGGCCCGCCGTGACCAGAATATCTTCGTATCCGTCCAGGTCGACATCCAGGAAAACGGGTTGCCACGACCACTCGGAGGCGGAGACACCCGCGAAGTTCGCGATCTCCGCAAATGTTCCGTCGCCGCGATTGTGAAAAAACGTGTTCCGCATCACCTGCGGGCGGTTTTCGATTTCACCGATCGCAAGTGGCGTCGGCTTCATCGCACCCATCTGCATTTTCTGCCGCTGGTGATCGCGTGAGAGCATGTCCACCACCATGAAATCCGGATGGCCGTCCCGATCCACATCGCCGAAATCCACACCCATCGAGGAAGAGGAAGTCGAGCGCAGCGCCAGAGCGGGTGCCGCGCGGAATTTTCCGCCACCCTGATTGATCCAGAAACGGTCCGGCGTCCAGAAGTCCGAACAGGAATACAGATCGGGATCACCGTCGTTATCGATATCCCGGAAAGTCGCTGTCAATGTCCAGTCGAGTGGCGGCCCCGTCAGCGCCTTCCCGTCCTCGTCCAGGAAATCCCCCTCCGTCCATGACACCGCTCGGAATTTCCCTTTCCCGTCATTCAGATAGAGGAAATCAGGCTCTCCGTATTCGATGACCGCTCCGTCCCGATCCAACTTGAAGCGATCTTTTTTCTCCTCCGGCACGAAGATGGTTCCGTCCCGCTTTTTCATCAGCGTGACCTCCCCGCTGTCCCGGAAATCCTTGGCCCGGTTGTTCCCCACATACAGATCCAGATCGCCATCGCCATCCACGTCGGCGAGGGCGAGCGCCACCGAGGCACGCAGGGAGGAAAGTCCGCTCCGGTAGGTGATGTCGGTGAAATTTCCTCTGCCATCGTTCAGAAAAGTTTTCACTCCCGCCCCGTTCGTCCCGACCAACAGATCGGGCGCACCATCGCCATCGATATCCGCGAAGGCAGCCGCGCGGCAGAACTCGAAATCACAATCCACCCCGGCATCCGCGGTGACATCCTCGAATTTGAAACCTCCGAGATTCTTGTAGAGCACGTTGGCGCTTCCTAGCCCGCAGAAATAAAGATCGGTCAACCCGTCTCCATCGATATCCGCCGCCAGCCACACCGGAGCCGTTCAGGAGCACCCGGTTCAACGCGCCGTCGCGATCCGAAAGAACATTCTCGAACCCGACTCCCGTATCCTTCGGATCGAGAAGCTTGAATCCCGCATCCGCGAATACAGCGGATACCGGCAGGGAAGCGATGGCAATCGCACCCATGGAGAAGCTCGTCCTAGGAAATTTCATATCGACAAATAGCAATCAACCTCCGACGGACTCAAGACGTGAATATCAAAATCCCCCGCCCGATATCAACGGGAAGGGGTTTTGTACCGAAAGAAGAAACGCCTCGGAGGCGCGATCAACGGCGGCGGCGCACGAGCAGAAGCGATGCGAATCCAAACAAACCGAGAACCGATGGTTCGGGAACGGCGGTGTAAACGAGCTGCACACCGGAAAGCGCGGCACCGTCAACTCCGCCTGCTCCATCAGGATCACTCGGCCACGCCATAGTAAAAGTAAGATCGCCCGTCCTTTGCCCGCTGAGCGTCACATACTGGCTGTCCTCGGTCAGGGTCGCTCGCGATCCTGTACCCTCTCTGAGCGTTTTGGAAGGCCCGCCAGTCACCGAGAATATGGCATCCGGCCCCAGGGCGGTGGAGTTGTTCACGACCCCGTAGAGATAAAGGGTATAGTTGTAACTGGTCGTGGGAAGGTTGTTGAACGTGAAAGTCGCGGGAGTCGTCGTGCTGTTCGTCTTGATGAACCCGTAAGTCATCTGCTGGTTGCCGTTGCCCCCGCCTGCGCCGTCCCTCCAGGAATCGTTGGCCGCGTAGGTGAGTGTGACGGCGGTGGCGTCTCCGTCGGAATTGTTAAGACCTCCGGTCGTCCCGGACAACGCCCCGCCCGCGAGATTCGTGCCCACGATGTTGTTCCACTGACTGACAGCTACCGCTCCGGCAACCGTGGTTGTGGCGAGCGCCGGGGTGGATGTCGTAGTGTCGACGCGTCCTTGAAAGTTCACGGATAACGTAACGGCGGCGGCATGTCCTGCCAAGGTGGCGAGAATGAGGAATGTGGTATGTGGGGTTTTCATTGGAATTTTCAGGGGGTTGACCGGGGGCCTACTTTGTCAGACGTAACCGATGCATAAAAACAGCTGGAAGAAATGGTGCCAAGCTAAAATTTGATTGCCGTAGGAACCACGTAGCAACCAAAGGGACGCGGACCCGGCATGGAAGAACCACCCTCATCCTCTCGAGAGCAGGACTCGCAAGAGTTCGAACATGAATTACAGTCCTTCGACTTTCCGGTATTTCCCATTCCTGTCCATGAATATTTCTCCCATCGCTCTTCGGAGATTTCCACGGTCGGACGAACGTTTCACCCCGTGAACGCCGAGAAATCTTCCAATCCCGGAAAGCGTGGTTCCGGACGCCCCCGGATCACCGGACCTCGTTGACATCCGTCCGGCTATTTCTCCTCGATCGGCTCCATCTTCTCAAAATCACCTTTGTTGGACATTGCCTTGATCAGGGATTCGTCGGTTTCCTTCTGATGGCGGATCGCAAGACCCGCGAAGAACGACGCGGCAGCAAGTACGAGGAATAGCAAAATCATTCCGATACCGCCGCTCGATGACTGCTGGACTACGACCTGCCGCGGCTGCTCCCTGCGGCGCGGCTTCTCCTCTCTCGGAGGCGCGGGCGGAAGCTCCGAGGATCTGTCCGCCACTGCCTCCTGAAGTGGTGTCTCCCGCGCGATCACATCCAGCTCCTCCTCGGCGAGCGTGAAATCGAATGCAACGTCGCCCAGTTTCAGGGACATCCCGGAGCGCAAGGAAACGACCTGCTGGCGATTGCCATCCACTTTGATCCCGTTCGTGGAGCCGAGATCTTTCAATTGATACCCCCCCTCCACCCGGTGCATCTCGGCGTGCTTTCCGGAAACGGATCCGCTGTCTATGACGATATCGTTGTCGCTCCCCCGCCCGAGAGTCACGACTTTGCGGTCGAGCTGGAAGCGATAAGGTTGCGCGTTTTTCTCAGGGACGGTAATTAGAACTCGGGGCATGGTAGGTAAACGGTGGGGATTTCCCTTTTCTAACGCGAAAACGCTCCGTGGTGCATACAAAAAAATCACCCGCTATCCGGATTGTTTCCGGTTGCCACCCGGTCCGGTATCTGATCTCCTACACCCGCTATGGCAAATGCTACCAACGTCCTCTCCTCCGGCATCGAAATCATCGGCTCCATCCGCTTCTCAAACGACATGATTGTCGATGGAAAGGTTGAAGGGGAAATCACGTCCGACAAAGGCAAGGTCACCATCGGTGAGAACGCTCTGGTGAAAGGCGATGTCACTGCCGGCGATGTGAAGGTCTACGGAAACGTCGAAGGCAAGATCACTTCCCAGCGCTGCGAACTGAAAGACAAATCCAAGATCAACGGCGACATCAAATCCAAGGTTTTCTCCATGGAAGAAGGGGCCCAGCTCTGCGGCCGCACTGAGATCGGAGGCTGAGCCGTCCCGAACAACCGGATTTTCAAAAGCGGACCTGCGGGTCCGCTTTTTTCATTTCATCCTGCAATACGGACAGACCGGAACCAGTGCAGATCACCCTGTGGTGAGGTTTCCCTGGCGCCGAAAAAGGAGAACAGGATCGCAGGCTTTCCCCATACCCACCAAGCACAACCTGCGGGCGAACCGACCGAACCACCTTGGCACAAGGCATGCGAGTCGGGTTCCGATATGACCAGCAGCAAAACCCCTTCGTGGATCAGCCCTCTCGCCCGCACCGGATACGCCGCCAAAACGGTGGTCTATCTCACCATCGGAATCATGGCGCTTCTTGCCGCACTGGGGAAAGGCGGAGGACTTATCGGCTCGTCCGGTGCGGTGCGCGAACTCGCTTCGAAGCCCTTCGGGGCCACTATCATCATAGTCCTAGGCATCGGACTGCTCGCCTACTCGGCATACAGGCTCCTTTGTGCGTTCGTAGACTGCGAAAACGAAGGAGAAGATGGCAGCGGCATCGCGAAACGTCTTGGCTATCTCGCCAGCGGCCTCGTTTACGGAGCACTCGGAGTCACCGCCCTCACCGGACTCGGTGGCGGCTCCGGGGGAAACGAAGAAGAGATGACATCCAAGGCGATGGATGTCCCGGGCGGCATCTTCCTCGTCGGAGCTGTGGCCCTAGCGATCGCGATCGCCGGTATTTTCCAAGGCGTGAAAGCAATTGGAGGAACCTACCGCCACAAGTTCACTTTGGATTCGTTCGCCGCATCAAAACGGAACTGGATCGAGAAATCCGCGAAGTTCGGCCTCATCTCGCGCGGGGTCGTCTTCGTGGTGATCGGAGCCTTCCTTCTCACCGCCGCTATCCAGTCCGATCCTTCGGAAGCGAAAGGATTCGGAGAGGCACTTGGAAAAATCTCCCAGCAGACCTACGGTGCCGTCCTGCTCGCTGTCACAGCCGCCGGTCTCATTTGCTACTCAGCCTACTGCGCCGTCCTTGCGATATACGGAAATTTCGGGAAATCCTCGTGAAAGTGCGGGAACCGCCCGGTATTCACCCTGGACTAACCCGCAGATCCATCTTGCTCAAGGCATCCGGCCCGCCGGCTTCCCGCTCACCTTCTTCTTCAGGGCACCATCCTTCCGTTTCTCCGAACACCTATCCCGCACCCCTGCCAACGTTTCATTCACGAACTCCTTGCTCCCGATCACCGTCTCGCCCGTGAAATACCTCGCCCGATCATGCAGCCTCCTCGCGATTCCGACACCGGGCAACACTGCCCCGTTGCCTTCCGATACGAGCAACTCCCCGTCATCCATCCCGGAAGACCAGCGACCGCCCCGCGAACCACCTGCGCACGAGCGGATGGCGCGACATCTGCCTTGGGGGATTTCGACCATACCGCGAAGCGCACCCCGCCCCCAAAAGCTGATGGCGTGACGGGAGCGGGGTTTGCTCTGGAGGTTGGTTTGGCCCGATTACCCGATAGGTCTTTGCGGGGGATTGTTGGAATGATCATAAATATTATTCAGGATATATTTAATATCCTTCTGAAAGCTATTTTGACTAAAAATATTCTAATTATATTATAAGTCACGAATGAAATAAATCCAATCATCGCTGCGGCAATGGATAATCCCATTACGATTCTTATGTCGCTAACAGGAGGCGACACCAAAGAAGCTAAAGAGTTTGACACGTAAATCAGGTAATTCCACTCAGCCGAAGCGAACTCATATGGAATATCCATATGCAACCTCCGAGCCATAATTCTAGCCATTAGTGGTAAATGAGCCTGAAAAACAATGAGAACCAAGTTTATGGAGTTATAGACAAAAATCGCAATCAGAAGTGCGCAGGGAACTAGAGAGATTACGGGAATCCAAACCCGTAATAGCAAGACCCGGGAGCGGTGCGTCAATGGTCGATTCACTTATACGTAATTTCCTCCTCAAACTCAGGGGCGGTGCATCCAGGACCAACGACCGATATCTTGTAGTCGAAATCGATTGTTGTCGAAACAAAGGGTGACACTCCAGCTCCTACTCTAGCTCCAGTATATTGAGGTTGATATCTCACTGAAACTGAACCCTCAAACACATTATTACAGCACGTCTCTGCGGTTCCGGTTCCATACAATTTATTAATGATGTTCCTCGATTGTGCCGCGCGGCCACATTTGATCTCGAATGGAATTCCCATATTCCACTGCGGCGTAGCTCCTAGACTTGTAGTTCCCGCCACGATTTCCTGAGTACCGCCTTTGGGCATATGTATTGCTCCGACATTTTGGAAAAATCCTCTATTTTGATCATGACTATTTCGACCAGGTGCCTGAACGGATGTGATGACCATTTTGAGCATGGCTTCACCTGAACATGCATCAGGGAATAAAACGTTCACATTGTACTTCGCGATAGGTGTTCTTGTTCCGGGAGGATCTGGATCGATGACAGGGGTCGAAGTAGGAGTGGAAAACGGATCAATTAACTCAGGTTGATTGCCAGGTATCAAAGTTTGCCTACCAAGGTAGTCCGAATTAGTTACCTCACTATTCCCCACGAACCCATACAGGTTGATTCCCCCCCGTTCCTCAATCGGATCCCTGGATAGCCATCTTCCGAGGCTAGGAATGAAGTAGCGGTAGCCGTAGTTCTGGTAGCCGGTTTCCGGGTCCGTGAACTGGCTGCGAAAGTAGAAGGTCCAGTCGGCGGCGGCCGGGCCGGAGGTGGGCTGGTAGTCGGGGAAGGGGTAGTCCACCCGTCCGAAAGGGGAGTAGTTGTGAACCTTCGGGCCGTTGGAATCCCGCCAGAGGATATTCGTGGTGCGCCCGAAGCGGTCGTAGCCGGTGAGGGACGTGCCGCTGTCGGGATCGCCGTTTGCGCTCATGTAGTCGAGCTCGAAGGCGCCGCCTAAATAACCTACTTTGGCGACGGTGCCGGTGCCGGCGTATTCGTAGGCCGCGACCGACTGGTTGTAGTTGTAAGCTTCTGAAATGCCTGTGGGACGGTTGAGCGCGTCGGAGATGCTTGATGGGTCGTAATCGTAGTTGAAGGCGTTTCCGTTCGGGTAGGTGATGCGCTCGCGGCGCAGGATGTTGTTGGCTCCGGTAGAGTAGTTGTAGCTGACGGTCGGAGTGCCGGAGCCGACCGGGCCGTCGTGGGACTGGCGGTCGTCGGTCGGGAGATCGAACTCGTCGTATTCGAAGCCTACCTGGTTGACCACCGTGCCTTGGCCTACTTCGGGATGGTCCCATGATGTTACGAAAGAGACGCGGTTGCGTCCGTTGTAGGTGGTTTCGATGCGTCTTACGTCATCATCGATTCCTTCGGCGACGGTGGTGACGCGGTCCTGGACCTCGCGCATTTTGAAATCCACCAGATATTGGTGAGTGGTTCCGTTGGGATCGGTGAAGGATTTCCTGCCGCCCTGGGTATCGTAGGTGCTAGCCGAACAGACTCCGCCGGGAGCCTTCGAAAGTCCGGGTAACGCACCAAGTGAACGCATAATTGGAGAAAGTTTATCTAGTCGCCCCCGGGATTTCAACGTCTATTTTGCGGGGGAATTTCGACGGGGAAGCTGAATTTATGATTCGTGAGTGTGGGTTCCCACCATCTCGATATGCCTCCCGCTTGGAGCACGAATGTCCGTAACTGCTGGGGTCGCGTCTATTTCCCTGGGAACCTGCATTGGTCTGTCACTTTGAATAGTTTGTCTGGCAAGTTGAGTTTCGTGACCTAATAGGTGACCTCAATTACTTTGAATAAATAATTATAACCTTCTCTTTTTTATTCAAAATAAACTCACACCCATATTCCATCGCTACTCGTTCAATCAATATTCCATTACCTCCGCCACCGAAATTTGCATGCAGCCCTTCTCATGCCAACATTTTCTGTAATAAAAACCCTCCATTCCTCCCCGGAAGATATTAGTAACTTATTCAACTCATCCGAAGACACCCTTAAAGATTGGCCCTTTAATACACCTAAATCACCTAATTTTATTTTCTCTAAATTTCCTTCAAAATCAAATATAAACAGTATACTAAAAATAATTATAGATACACCAGCAAACAAAAAAACTAATTTCATAAATTGTAAAATTATTGACCTGGTTCAGGTGCGCAAGAGCAGCAAAATCTCGCTGTTGCTTTCGCTAGAACTTCGGCATAATTACCTGACAAGAATTTCGAAGACCTTATCGTCATATGTCCGGTATCAAGCAAGAATGAAGTTCCTGCGTTTATTGAGGAACTTGATGCGTCCATTAGAGACACATTTTTACCTTCAGGACAGGGAACTGTGTCCCATTGTGCCGTTATCGCAGTATCGAGGGCATCACTCTCACTCCCCCCCGTCAGTGCAGTGCCTATCTTATCTATTTTGTGTCCTGTAATATGCACAAGAGAGAAGTTCAACAAACGATCAGCCGTAATTATCTCAGTCCATTCGTCGCCCAGCGAAGTACACTCGCCACCGCCACCACCTCCAGGACCTCCCGTCTCATGTATTGTAAAAGGATATTCATCTAGATTGATTTGAATCATCCCTAGAAAGTCCCACTCATTCACCCCGTCATTTCCAACGAAGCAGTATAGATTCATCACGCCTCGTTCCCCAATCGGATCCTTGGATGGCCATCTTCCGAGTTCGGGTATATAGTAGCGGAACCCGTAGTTCTGGTAGCCGGTTTCCGGGTCTGTGAACTGGCCGTGGAAGTAGAAGGTCCAGTCGGCGGCGGCCGGGCCGGAGGTGGGCTGGTAGTCGGGGAAGAGGTAGTCCACCCGTCCGAACGGGGAGTAGTTCATGCGCTGGACGATCTGGAGGGAGGCGTTGAGGACGGCTACGGGGTCCATGGCGTCGGCGATGTTCCAGTGGCGGCCTCCGGTGTAGGTTTCCTGATAGATGAGGTCGTCTCTTCCGCGCAGGCCCCAGCAGTAGGATTTTTGCGGCCAGCCGCCGATCCAGTCGGTTTCCTGGACGGTGCGCCATTGGTCGTTGTAGTAACTGTGGCGTGTTCCACTTTCCCAGATGGCTTGGGTGATGCGGCGGAAGAGGCCGTCGTAGGTATAAACGGCGAATTTGTAATCGTATCTGTCGGTGACGGAAACGAGGCGGTTCCAGGCATCCCAGGCGAGGGTCCGGTAGCTGTTGCCGTGGGGAATGCGGAGCATGTTTCCGTTGGCATCGTATGAAACGTCGGCGGAGGAGCCGTCGATGGTGCGGATCTGGTTGGAGGTGTTGTTGGTGCGCTTTTCCTCGTAGTCTGGATTGCCCGAATATTCCCGTTTGTGTTCCAGCCAGTTTCCGATGGAATCGTATTGCCAAGCTTCACCTGTGGCGGGGACTCCGCCGATGGCGCTGCGGTTCGTATTGAGTTTTCCGGTCTCGGCTTCCTTGATCTGCCCGATGGAATCGTAGTGATAGTGCTTGTCGAGGTTTTGTCCGTAGGTCTGTGCGGTCACATCCTCGCGCCAGGTGCGGCGGGAGTTGCGGTCGTAACCGTAGCGCACGTGGACCTGCGGGCCGTAGGAATCCTGCCAGAGGATGTTGGTGGTGCGCCGGAAGCGGTCGTAGCCGGTCAGGGCGGTGCCGCTGTCGGGATCGCCGTTTTCGCTCATGTAGTCGAGCTCGAAGGCTCCGCCTGAATAACCTACTTTGGCGATGGTGCCGGCGCCGGCGTATTCGTATTGCGCGACGGGCTGGTTGTAGTTGTAGGCTTCCGTGATGCCTGTGGGACGGTTGAGCGCGTCGGAGATGCTTGATGATTGGTAATGGTAATTGAAGGCGGTTCCGTTCGGGTAGGTGATGCGTTCGCGGCGCAGGATGTTGTTGGCTCCGGTAGAGTAGCTGTAGCTGACGGTGGGGGTTCCGGAGCCGACGGGGCCGTCGTGGGCCTGGCGGTCGTCGGTCGGGAGATCGAACTCGCTGTATTCGAAACCGACTTGATTTACTATGGTGCCTTGGCCTACTTCGGGATGGTCCCATGATGTTACGAAAGAGACGCGGTTTCGGCCGTTGTAAACGGTTTCGATGCGTCTTACGTCATCGTCGATTCCTTCGGCGACGGTGGTGACGCGGTCCTGGACCTCGCGCATTTTGAAATCCACCAGATACCGGTGAGTGGTTCCGTTGGGATCGGTGAAGGATTTTCTGCCGCCCTGGGTGTCGTAGGTGTAGTGCTCGGTGCCACCGTCGGCGTAGGTTTTGGATGCCAGCAGGTTGTTGCGGGCAACTCCGCTGGTATCCGTGGTGCTGCCGTAATTCCAGGTGGTGACCTGTTGGCCGGTAGCGGGGTTGTCCACGAGCAGGCGGAAAATTTTCCCGCAGGGGGCGTATTCCTGCCGGGTGGTGCGCTGGGCTTCGGTTCCAACGGCTTCGATCTGGATCACTGCCCGGCCGCGGTTGTCGTGGGTGGCAGCCGAACACACTCCGTCCGGGGCGATCCAGCGACCTGGTTGTCCGTCGGGGGCGTAGATTGTTTCCGAGACGAGCACGGTATCGGATGGGGCGGGACATTCGAAGGGGCGGACCAACGGTGCGCCTCCCATGGTGCCTAAATTGGCGGAAAGGACGGTTCTGCCGATGGGATCGGGGTAGGTGGCGGTGAGGGAATCCCGCGAGGCAGGTTGGTTCTCCGCCCCCTGCAGGGCGCCGGTATACCTACCCGGCCCCATGGGCCCACCCGATTCGTTCGCAACATTCGAGTAGGACCGGACCTGGGACCATGAGAAACCGAACCCCGACCAAGACAGATCGATCTCGCGATGGGAGAGTTCACCGATGCCGTAGAATATCGGCTGTTCACTGCTAGCACAGTAGCCGTCGCCGGGTTCGTAGCTGCGGTCATCGCAATCGCACTCGCAACCGTCCTTGCAAGGTGAGCATGGTCTGGTTTTCTCCGGGATAGGTTTTTTCTTTCCGGAAACGGATGAGCTTTCTCCTGACATGACGCGGGAAGGATTGGGTTTGGTATGACCACTCGTATTCAAATTCTTCTCCACGGATCACGGATTTACAAGCTGCCAAGGTCAGATATGAATTTCGCCACACCGCGTCAACCACTCTTCAGATTCATCTCGATCATCTGGCTGTAATGACTTGACGTGCAGTGCGTTAGCAATCGAATGACCGTCGTTCGAGAACTCACCGGAAGGTTAGATTTTACGTAGTAACACCCAGTTAACTAACCCGGCAACCAATCAGATGGTATTGTCAGCGCCTGAGCTATATGAGCAAAGGGGTGGGATCCGGGTACGGCTGGGTCATGAACACCGCAGTATGGGAGAAGGCGAAGCTCTTTGATGTGTGTCTCATAGGAGGTGGCGATTTCCAGATGTGGAAGTCGGTGTTTCACGAGTATCTTGAAGAATCAGCGGTATTCCGGGGCGAAACCTATTCGGCGGCATTTTCCCACTACCGGAGGGAATGGGCAAGGACATGGTCGCAAGCGATCGAGCTAAAAGTCGGGTGTGCGAAAAACGTGAAGGTCAACGTGATGTCGCACGGGCGGATGTCCGACAGGCGCTACGTGGACCGGAACACGATACTCAGGGAGTCGCAATTCGATCCGGACTCGCACATCCGAAGGGATGAGGCCGGACTGCCTGTCTGGACCGAAGCGGCGCCACCCTCCATGCAACGCGGGATCAGAAGCTACTCCACCGGGCGGCGTGAAGATATCGGGATGGGGAAAACCTGAACCGCAGGACCGCGAGATTTTCTAGAACGGATCATCGTCACTCCACTCGTTCCCCACATTCCACGTCTCCACCATCTCCTTCGGGAAATCCTCAAGGAAGCGTGAAGGCCGGCAAAGGATATCGCCGGTGTAGCTCTTCGGATTGAGCATCGGGTAGGTCAGGTAAAGTTCATCCTTGGCCCTTGTGAGTGCGACGTAGAACAGCCTCCTCTCCTCCTCGAACGCCGCCTCGTCATCCATCTCCAGAATGCGTCCGTTCGGGAACTGTCCGTCCACGAGCCAGATCAGGAACACGACTTTCCACTCCAGACCTTTCGCCTGATGGATCGAGGAGAGCGTGACCTTGTCATCGTCCAGCTCCGCTTTGTCTCCGGTCGGCTCCCCGTCCGTGGTGCTCATCAGGGAAAGCTGTGCGAGAAACTCGAGCACATCGTCGTAGGTTCCGCCGTATTGGATCAGTTGCTCGATGTCACCGCGCCTCGCCTCGTAGTTGTCGAAACTTTCCTTCAGGTAATCGTCGTAAATCCCTTCCAACACACTGAAAATCATTTCCGAGGGAGTCGCATACTCACCCCCGGGATTCAGCTCATCAAGCGTGTAGCACAGCTGCTCCCAATGCTTCGCAGCTTTCTTCGGCACCGGATATCCCAGGAAAACATCCGACCATTTGTCCGGCGGCTCCGGATTCCCCGCGGCCGGATCCCGCAGCCATTTCAGCCATAGCTTGTCGGCAGTCCCGGGCCCGCAGCCGGGCAGCATCTGCACGATGCGTTTGAAACTCACCTCGTCCTTGCGGTTCGTCACGAACCGCAGGAACGCCGCCACGTCCTTGATGTGGGCTTGCTCGAAAAATCTCAGCCCACTGGTGATCGCGAAAGGAATTCCCCGCCGGGTCAGCTCCATCTGTATCTCCATGCTCTGGAAATGCGCGCGGTAAAGCACCGCCATCTCCGAGAGATCGATCCCCTCGTCCCGCAACTCCAGCATCCGCTGCGCCACGAAGCTCGCCTGCGTCCCCGGATCCTCCAGCGCGACCAAGGCGGGCTTCGCCCCCACCTCCGCGCGTGACGACCTGAGGTTCTTGTCGAAACGCATCTTGTTGACCGAGATCGCCGCGTTCGAAAGATCCAGAATTTCCGGCACACTCCGGTAGTTCGTCTCGATGGTGTGGATCACCGATTCCGCATAGCGTTTCCGGAAACTGAGAATGTGATCCACCTCCGCGCCACGCCAGGAGTAGATCGACTGTGAATCGTCCCCCACCGCCATCAGGCTGTTTCCCTCCCCGGCGAACAAATCGATCAACTCGCTCTGCACCGCGTTCGTATCCTGGTACTCGTCCACCAAGATATGGCGGAACCGCTTCCGGTAGATCGCCAACACCTCCGGATGGTTTTTGAAAAGATCCACCGTCATGCAAAGCATGTCATCGAAATCCAGCGAGTTGGTATCCCGCTTTTTCCTGGCATACCCCTCCGCGACCATTTCCAGCTCCTCCATCCAGTCCTCGAAATACGGATATTTCGTCCGCAAAAGTGCTTCCAGGGAAATCCCCGTGTTCGCCATCAGACTGATCATCGAGATCAGCACGTCGGGCTTCGGGAAGCGGCGCTGTTTGGTGTCTATATCCAGCCCGCCCATCACCGTTTTCATCAGAGACTTCTGGTCGTCCCTATCAAGGATCGAGAAAGATTTCGTGAACCCGATCTCATCCGCATGACGGCGCAGGATACGGTTGCAGATCGAGTGGAAAGTCCCCGCCCAGAGATCGTTCACGTCTCCGGTGACTAGTGAGCGCACCCGCTCGACCATCTCCCGCGCGGCCTTGTTGGTGAAAGTAAGAAGCAGGATGTTCCGCGCCGTCTCCCCCTGATCCAGTAGCCAGGAAACCCGGTAGGTGAGCGTGCGCGTCTTCCCCGATCCCGCCCCCGCGATCACCAGCGCCTTTCCCGGAGGTGAAGTCACCGCACGGTGCTGCTCCTCGTTGAGCGCTTCCGCGTAATCGATCCCCGATACCGTCGCCGGCCTCGTCCGCTGCAATTTGTATTCCCGCGCCATCTTCCGCCAGAGCCTTCCACGGCTTTCCCGAAACGTCCATTCCAGATGATCCGACCCGTGCGAATACCTGCTCCGGCACTAGGCTTTCACGTCCATCCCGCTGACCTTCGCCTCCGCCTCGTCGAGCGTGTCGCCCGCATCGACGTGCTTCGTGAAGGCCTGGAATTTCCTCAACTCCCGCGCCACCACCGGCATAAGGAAATAGACACCGATCAGGTTGGGAATACTCATCGCGAAGAGCGACGCGTCCGAGAAATCGACCGCCCCGGACATTTTCGCGGAGGAACCGGCCACGATGATCAGGCAGAAAATGATCTTATACAGCAGACCAACGAATTTGTTTTTTCCGAAAAGATACTCCCACGCCTGCAGGCCGTAGTAGCTCCAACTGATCATCGTGGAAAACGCGAACAGCAGCACGCAGGCGAACAGGACGAACTCGAAGCCGCCATGCACCGTCTCGAACGCGGCGGAAGTGAGTCCGATTCCGAAAGCGTTCGAATCGTCACCAGTCACCATCCCGAGTTCATACGCCTGACCGTGGATCGAGAACGAGCCGCCGTCCGAATTGAAATTCATCGTCGTGACCAGCACCAGGGAAGTCATCGTGCAGACGACGACGGTATCGATGAACGGTTCGAGCAATGCCACGATCCCTTCACTCGCCGGCATACGGGATTTTGCCGCCGAGTGGGCGATAGGTGCGGAGCCGATGCCCGCTTCGTTCGAGAAAGTCGCACGTCGCATCCCCCAGATGAAGGCGGCGAGCACACCGCCCACGACCGCCGCACGGGGTTTGAACGCCTCGGAAACGATTTCTGAAATCGCAGTCGGGATCGCGCTCGCGTTCACCACCAGCACGATGGCCGCGCTGACCACATACACCGCGCACATCAGCGGCACCAGCTTCGAGGTCACCTTGGCGATACCGTGGATCCCACCGATGATTACCAGCCCCGTGACAATCGCCATGATCGTGCCGAAAAGCCACTGCTTGTCCGCGAAGAAACTCGTTTCACCCCCTGAGATATTCAGTAGCTGCGCGGTCGCCTGATTGATCTGGAAAACATTCCCGCCACCGAAGGATGCGAACACGCAGAAGATGGCGAACAGGATCGCCAGCACCACACCGACCGGCTTCAAACCGCGCTCCGCGAAGCCTTTCCTGAGATACTGCATCCCTCCCCCGCTGATCCGACCCTCTTTGTCGATCTCACGGTATTTCATCCCAAGCGTGCATTCCGCGAATTTCGTAGCCATACCGAGAAAGCCGCTCAGGAACAGCCAGAACGCGACCCCGGGACCCGCCATAGAAATCCCGATGGCGACACCCGCGATATTTCCCAGTCCGACCGTCCCGGATACAGCGGTTGTCAGAGCTTGGAAATGGGTGATTTCACCCGGATCTTTCTCATCGCTGTATTTCCCCCTCACGGTTCTCAAAGCCAGTCCGAACGCGCGGATGTTGATGAATTTGAAAGCCAGCGTGAACACCAGTCCCGCGGTAGCCAACCAGATCACCACCCATTTCACACCGTATTTCTCTCCACCCACAGGCACATCGAACTCGGAGAAAATCCCGCTCACGAACCAACCCGTGGAATTCTTGAACAACTCGTCGATCTTCTGATCCACAGTCATCTCCACCACCACCGGTTCCACTTCCGCAGTCTCGTCGACGGATTCGGATTCCTGAGCGTGCAGCGGTCCCAACCCCGCGAAAAGTCCGAGCAATACCACAAGCAAACGAAGAGAAATCGAAGAGCGTTTCGTCATGGCCGGGGACATTGGCAATCCACGCCCCAACCTGCAAGACACAATGCCGGACGGGACTATCGGATCCGGGCAAGCCACCCTCCCACGAACAGCATTCGATCTGTAAATTTCCAGGGACATTTTCGAGCTACTCGTTCACTCTGGACACGAACACGATCGGCACATTCCCGGACACTCCGATAGGGACGGGAAACATACAGTTGGTCTTCCAGATTCAGGCAGGCTACTCGACGAACGGAACTCCTACCCAAACCGATCTCCGGGTGGATAGACCGTTTGCCAAAAGTTCTTGCATCTATTCCTCCTATTCGGAGGTGCGACTGGAACGCGGGTCTTCAGCCCGCCCCAGTGCAATGGCTCAGTGCTCCGGGGCGAGCTGAAGACTCGCGTTCCATGGAATACGATGCCCTACCAAGAAAACGCACGGACTTTTGGCAAACGGTATAACATACAGATCGAAGCGGTCCCCGAGCCAGGCAGCGGCATCCTCATCATCGGAGCGCTCGGACTTCTGGCCGCCAGACGTCGCCGTTAAGCGTGCGACTTTGAACACCCGGGGCCTCGCTTCTCCACTTCCGCCCGCAGCCTTTTTTCAAATTCCGAACTGGCCTGCGCCCAGCTATGGACCGTTCGCGAGGCATTCTCCGAAATCCGCGCAAGTTCATCCCGGTTTTTTTCAAACCGTTCGATCACCGACGCCATCTCCCCGACACAGGTTTCCTCATCCACGAGAACGCCGTTGAAGCCGTTTTCGATCGCTTCGCCGAAGTCTCCCACTCGTGTCATGATCGGGACGGCACCCAGCTGCCGAGCTTCCAGAACGGTCAAGGGAAGGCCCTCGAAACGCGAGGGAAGGATCACCACATCCGCCCACCCATAGACACCGATCCGTGGCTCTGTTCCATAGACGGCATCTTCGATCACGACTTCGTCCCTAAGAATCCGCAACCCCTCGGAATCGTCATCGATCACAGGTTTTCCGACGACTCGCCAGATGACATCGAGTCCTCCTGCTTTGGTCTTCCGGATCAGTTCCACCAGGCGGTCCATCCCTTTCTGCCAATCCAAGCGACCGATAAAAAGGCATCGGAGCGGACCCCTTTCCCGGTCGCGGCGGCTTTTGAGTATTTCCAACCGCCGTTCCTCCGAGACCGCAAAGCCTGCGGCGTTCGGAATCGGTACGATCTTGGATCCCGGGACACCTTGCGCCTTCAACCAATGGGATATGCCGATGGAACCGGTCGCTATGAAATCCACGGATTCCTCATGGGCAAGTGCCAGCATGGGCGGCCCGAACGTACGCTGGAATTGCCCTACCTCCATCACGTGTTCATGCAGCGCTGTTACGACTCCTTTTTTCCGGAGCCTCCCGAAAACCGAAACCGCACCAGATGGATGACACCCCATCACAGCACCGAACGAAGCCAACAAGCCCACCAGATCATCCGAAGTTTCGCCTTCCGCTCCTAGACAGAGCCTTGTGCCGCCATAACTCTTGTCACTCCATTTCAGTAGCATCCGCTCGGGAAACCATAGGATTTCATCAAATCCTTTGCGAAGATCGTCCGCCATCCGGATGGGGTTTGTCCCGATGATGCAAATCGCGGTCCGCCACCCTCTCGCCCTCATGGCGATCGCCAGGTTCAGGGCGATCGTCTCAACGCCGCCGAACTGTGCGATAGGAAGAAGGAAGCAAACGGACAACGGAGCCGGCCCGGCAGGAGCGTACGGATACGACATCCCGGTGCCGACCGTTTCCGGCTTCGGTCGGAAATCCATTCTACCCGCATGACAGTCACGGAGGTCGCCCGACCTCATCAGCCGGATCATGGAAAGCATCGATTCCACCAGATTGAAGTCGGAAGTCTTTTCGGGGAAACAGTCGGATCGAAGCTCCCTCCGCGAGACAAATCCTTTCCCTCCCTTCCCGTTATCCGGAAAGAAAATAGATTCGACCGAAGGCTCATCCGCCGCAGAAACCGCCTGCCTGAGCGCGTTCGTTCCCATTGCGACCAGATCGGAACCGGCGAGCGAGCCTTCATCCGAAATGGTCTCGGTTTCTCCCAGCGCGATCTCCCCGTCCGGTATCCAGCCAAGCTTCACGGACGCGGCAGCGCATCCGGAAATCCTAGTTATCCTCCTCCCGATATCCCAGAGAACGAACCTGATCATCCCGCTCGCTTCCAGCTCCTTCCATCTGCTTTCCGCAACGACTATCCAACAGGCTCCAATCGAGAGATCCTCCGGTGAAGCGATCGACTCCCAGACATTCCGGACCAGCTCGGAACGCGCGATCACCCGACCCGCTTCGTGAGGATCGGTGAAGGAAATCACCCGCTCCGAATCTGAAAACACCACCCTTGTTTCCGTCGGATACTTGGAGTGCTTGAAATTGGAAATCTCCTGGTCGATGAGCGAAGGATTCCCGGGCCGGTTGCGAAGTTGGAGAAAAGACTCGGAGACCACCTTTCCTCGAAAGCCGGTCTTGCCTGCGGCCAGCTCCATCGTTTCGTCAAAACACACTCCGCCCTCGAACACCCTACGTCTCACCAGGCATCCCGTCTGGCGGAAGCTTCCGGTGGCAAGGTCCCGGAGAGACCGACCTGCCCCCGAGCCATTCAGGCCGAACATCGCAAGAGAGGAATGAAACCAATCATACTCCGGATAGGCTTCAAGAATTCTTTTGAACGAATGAAACGCGGTAGGCTGCAGTCTATTCGCCGCCTCGAGAAAACAGATCGCCTCGATCGATGGATACCGTCTCAGGAGCAAAGCCGCTCCCCGGTTTCTCGCGGCGCTTTCACCACCATGACTGGTATGGATGCCGAGTATCCGGCCCGGACAAGCGGTGACGAACGAATGAATCACCTCCCCAGTCTCCTTCATCGGACAACCATCGTTTACGACAATCGTAGTAGCGGGAACACCGTCAGGCTGGGACAGGACCGATGAGATCGCTTCCTCCAGAAGGACCGGGTTCCTGAAGGACGGGATAACGATCCCTATCACCGGATCCTTCGAGACGGCACTCACGAAATTTCCTCCGAGTGGAAAACGAATCCCCGGAAGAGTGCCCAAGCCTTTCCGTTCCCCTTACCCCCGGCGACCATGCTCGCGAGCACCAGATCGAATTCTCCGCCCACCGGTCTGTCGAATCGCAGATGAACCTCGCCCCATTCCAACGGAGGGAGACTCAGCCATTGGCCCAAGCTTTCGCGAGGATGCAGTGACTCGCCTTTCCGAACGATACCCATCGCGAAAGAGATCACCGGACCCTTACGGTGATTGCTGTTCACCAGCGATGTGATGGCAGTAACACCCGACAGTGAGATCGAGCGAACCACCGCGACCGTCATTCCGGATTCCGGGGGATGCACCAGAAACGCATCCTTCTTGCCCCAGAAATCAACCGATTTGAAATTCATCGGTCCGCCGTCGTTCGAATGCAACTCGATTCCCGGGAGCTGGCTCGGGAGCTTCGTACGCGTCTCTTTGCCAGCCATACTTCCCGTCTTTCCCGCCGCGACAACGCCCACTTGCCCGCGCCATACTCTGACGGCCAGACTCGACTCGGACAGCACCGTCCCGTCCGGTGTTGCCAGCCTGAAATCCTCGGTCGCTTGCGGCACACCTAACGAAAATTCGATCTCACAACCGCTTTCCCGATGGATCAACAACCGGATCTCCGGATCCATGGATTCAACGAAGGCCGCGATCAGAAACCTGTGCCATCCCGGGGAAATCTCCGCAAGACCCGTCCCTACAGGCCCGGCCAGCAACTTCCCGTTGAGATCACGAAGCTCCAAAACAACTGATGCATCCCGCCCCTGGCTCGTACCGACATCCGTGATGTGGAGGTCGATCGCGGAAATGGCGCGTCCGCTGACAGGCAGCCGTTGAATCAGTGTCCTGACCTTCTTCGTCTCTGGAATGACATTCCGATTCGAAAACGTTCTGAAGGTATTCCCCCAGTCCAACGCAAGAGTCCGTATGGGAATCAGAGAAGACGACGCGGCTGTCGCGAGTTCCTCGAATGCCCGGCGCTGGGAATCCAGTTCCTCTCTCAGGATGGCAGCCGATCTCCGGGCGCCGGCCGCGTCGATACGATCCGATTCCGACTTACTGAGAACGATGCCGACGAGCCACTCGATGGCCCGGGAGCTTTCATCTTCGAAAAAGGATGAAAAGGGCACTCCGGATGACGAGCATCTGGATTCAAACGACCCGATCTCAGGATTTGCCTCGCTGGCGACCCCCGCGACGATAGGAATTGTAGCCAGCTGGTCAGCCTGCGGATACCCTTCGCAATCCTCCAGGTTGTCCATCGCCCGCATCCAGTCCCCGGCATCGATGACTTCGAGATGAGCACCGAAATGCCGTCTGATCTCCGGGACAAACGCCGGGTCTACAACCAGGCCCTGGGCGATTTCACTTTTCCTCTTCATCCACTTCCGGAGCCTTCGGAAGTTTGTCCACCTCTTCGAGCAGATTGACAATTTCGACCCCGCGGACAGCGGAATCGTCGTGGCGGAAAGTCAGGACGGGGGTGGATTTGAGAACCACCCGCTTCATGACGGCCTTTTGGATTGCTCCGTGGGCTTTGTTCAGTTTTTCCACGACAGGTTCCGCCGAACCTCCGATCACACCGATCCAGACTTTTCCCTCTTTCAGATCCTGGGTCACCTCGACCGCACTGACGGTGACCATCTTCCCGCTCCATTCGTAATCATGCTGGACCACCGTGGAAATTTCACGGCGGAGCAACTCGTTCACTCTATCGATTCGGCGGGACATGGTTTGGTAAATGCTGAAATTCTGAAACGCTGAAACGCTGAAATGGTTGGGGAAAACAGAACCGGAGAAAATTTTCAGTTTTTCAGCTTTTACCCGCTACAGCGTCTGCGGGACTTTGTCCAGGGTGTAGCACTCGATGATGTCGCCTTCCTGATATTCGTTGAATTCGCCGAGGCGGATGCCGCACTCGAAATTCGTGCGGACCTCTTCGACTTCCTCATGGAAGCGGCGGAGGGTGGACATCTTGCCGTCGAAAACAGGGATGGTTCCGCGGATGACCCTGGCATGCGCCTTGCGGTGGATCTTGCCGTCCATAACGAAAGAACCTGCGGCTTTTCCTTTGTTGACCTTGAAGACCTGGCGGCACTCGGCGTGACCGATGACGGTTTCGCGGGTGAGAGGCTCGAGAAGTCCGAGCATTGCTTCGCGGACCTGGTCGATGAGTTCGTAGACGATGGAGTAGAGCTTGATCTCAACCGTGGCGGACTTGGCCGCTTTCACCGCCTTCGCTTCCACTTTCACGTTGAAGCCCATGACGATGGCATCCGAGGAGGCGGCGTAGGCGATATCCGATTCGGTGACAGGTCCGGCCGCCGCGGTGATGAACTGGCAATCGACCTTCTCGGACTCGATGGCGAGGATGGCCTTCTTGATGGCCTCCACGGATCCCTGGACATCGCATTTGAGGATGATCTTGAGCTGGTTCTTGCCGCCGCCTTCGTTGACCATGGAGAACAAATCCTCCATGCGGTTGCGGTGCTGTGGCTTGAGACGCTTGAGGCGGAGTTCCTCCTGGCGTTCCGATGCGAGGGATTTCGCCTCGCGCTCGTTTTTCATCTCCGTGAGATGGTCGCCAACGTGGGGAAGTTCCTCGAAGCCGATGACTTCGACCGGGCTTCCCGGGAGCGCTTCTTTCACATTTTCACCGAGGTCGTTGATGAGTGAGCGGACTTTTCCGGCGAAGGGACCGCAGATGAACGGGGTGCCGATCTTCAGAGTCCCGGATTCCACGATGACAGTGGCGGTGGTGCCTCTGCCGGGAACGACACGGGCTTCGATGACACCGGCACGCGTGGTGGCTTTCGGATTCGCCCGGAGTTCCAATACTTCCGCTTGGAGAATGATGAGATCCAGAAGATCGTCCATGCCCTCGCCTTTCAGGGCGGAAATGGCCGCGAACTCCGTGTCGCCGCCGTAGTCGGTGGTCTGGAGACCGTTCTCGGCAAGCTGGGATTTCACACGCTCGACATTCGCTGACTGAAGATCGCACTTGTTGATGGCGACGATGATCGTTTTCCCGGCCTTCTGAGCGTGTTTGATCGCTTCAGTCGTCTGGGGCATGATGCCGTCGTTCGCCGCGACCACGATGACCGCGATATCCGTGATGGCAGCACCACGCTCACGCATGTCCGAGAAAATGGCGTGACCCGGTGTGTCGAGGAAGGTGATCGCGGTATCGTTATGATTCACCTGATAGGCACCGATGTGCTGGGTGATTCCGCCGGCCTCGCCGGTGACGACCTTACTCTTGCGATAGAAATCGAGAATGGAGGTCTTGCCGTGATCGACGTGCCCCATGATGGTGACGATGGGGGGGCGGACTTTGAGAAGATCCTCCGGTTCCTCCTCGGGAGCTTCCGGCTCGACGATAACTTCCTCGACCTTGTGGAAACCCTTTTCCTTGTCGCGCTTCTCGCGCTCGAAAATGAAGCCGTGGAGATCGCAGACTTGCGCGGCGACTTCCGGCTCGATCGGTTGGTTCGGCGCAGGGAAAACTCCGAGTTTGATGAGATCCGCCATCACCTCGTATGGCTTGAGACTCAACCGCGCGGCGAGCTCGGGCACCAGGATGGGCGGCTTGATGACGATGAGTTTCGGATCGTTCGACGCGGTTTCCCCCACGCCCGGCTCCTCTGGCGAAGCTTCCGATGCGGCGACTTGCGCCTTGTCCTGACCGGCGATCAGATTCGGATCCTCCTCCTCTTTCTCAAGAATTTTCGAAATGCTTCCGATCACCCGCTTGCCTGGGGCCGCTTTTTTTCGGGCTTTCGGCTTCTGGTCTTCGGCGAAAAGATCGAGAGCGTTCGCTTTCGCGGCTTCGACCTTGCTGGGCGCGGCGGCAGCCTCGGCTTCGAGTTTCTGGCGCTGCCTCCTGGACGGCTTCTTTTTCTCCTCGAGAAGATCGAGGACTTTTTTCTGGTCAGAGGAGTTGTCGCTATTCGTAGGCATCCGGTGGTCTGGAGAATTGAGGGTAGTGATAGGCAGGGAGATCAGGCGTGTTGGGAAAAAATCAGTCTTCGGTAGAGGCGGTCTCGGCTTTCGGTTGCTCTTCAGCCTCCGGTTCCGGCTCAGTTACCTCGTCAGTTGCAGCTTCCTTTTCGGCTTCAACTTCCGCTTCGGGCTGTTCCTCCGTTTTCACTTCCGCCTCTTCGGCAGGAGCGGAGGAGGCATTGAGGATCGCACGGGCACGCTCAAGGATGCTTTCGGCATCTTCCTGAGTGATTTCGAGCGCACCGATGAGGAAATCGGCGGGCATGTCGACGATCATTTCCGCGCTGACTCCTCCGAAAAGAGTAAGCTTCTCGGCCAGCTCGTCGGTGATACCGAGTTGCTCGCCAAGCGAGTGGGCCACGCCACCGATTTTTTCTTTGAATTGTTCTTCCTTCGTCTCGTCCCGACGGACTTGGACATCCCAGCCCATGAGCCGGGAGGAAAGGCGGGCGTTCTGGCCTTTGCGACCGATCGCTTTGCTGAGATCCTCTTCGCTGACAGTCACGAGAATGACTTTCGCTGCTTCATCCGGCGTGATGGAAATGAGTTCCGCAGGCTTCAGCGCCTCGCGGACCAGCTCCGACGGATCCTCGCTCCAGCGGATGATATCGACTTTCTCGTTGTTGAGTTCACGGACGATGTTCTTCACGCGGGCACCCCGCATGCCGACGCAGGCACCGACGGGATCGACTTTCGGGTCGTTGCTCCAGACGGCGACTTTCGTGCGGAAACCGGCTTCGCGGGCGATCCCACGAATATCGACCGTGTGGTCGGAAATCTCGTTCACCTCGGCCTCGAACAGGCGGCGGACGAAGTTCGGGTGACTGCGGGAAAGAATGATTTCCGGGCCGCGGCCTTCGTTTTCAACCGCCAGAACGTAGCAACGGATGCGGTCTCCGATGTTGTAATCCTCGCCTTGCACCCGCTCGCGGTTCGGCATGATGCCCTCGAATTTTCCGAGATCGATCATGACATCGTTGCGCTCGAAGCGACGGACGGTGCCGGAGACGACATCGCCCGCCCTGTCCTTGAACTCTTCGTAAATCATCTCCTTCTCCGCTTGGCGGAGGCGCTGCATCATCGTCTGTTTCGCGGTCTGGACGGCGATGCGACCGAAGTCTTTCGGGGTCACGTTGAACTCAAGCGTGCCGCCCACCTCCACTTCAGGATCCTTCTTCTGCGCCATGGCGACAGGCACCTCGTTGAACTTGTCCTGGTGGTCGTCGTCCGCCACGACATTGAGCGTCGCGTAAATCTTGGTAGTGCCTTTTTTCGTATCCACATCGGCACGCAGGGTCTCGATGGCATCGGCTCCGGGAACCATTTTCCGGTAGGCGGAAACGAAAGAGAACTCGAGGGCGGCAACGATTTTCGCGCGGTCGATTCCTTTTTCTTTTTCGTAATATTCGATGAGTGCGACGATGTCGTTGGTCATGGGTGGCGGTGGGAAAGCTTGTGTTCTGGTTACCCTAGGGACTCCGGTTTGACGAGAGTTCCCTAGACGCAAAAGAGTGGGTATCAGACCCACTCTCCGCATGACAGAGGTTGTTTGTTCGGGACCTGTTACCGTGGAACGAGCGGGCTTGCAAGCCGAAAGTCTGGAAGGGAAATGGACGGGACCGGATCAGTGTCAGAGCTGAAGCCCGATGAACTGGGCGAAATTTTCCCTATCCATACTTTCGAGCAACTTGTCGTGCAGCTCCGTGAAGGTATCATGCAACGGACAGAGAGGACCTACCCCGCACCAGTTCGGACCGAACGGACACATCACCCGGTTCTCCGTGTCCTCGAAAACTTTCACGATATCCAGAAGAGTGATCTCGGATGGCGGCCGTGACAGCAGGTAGCCGCCGGAGGGACCGGGCCGCCCCTCCACGATGCCCGCGGCGGAGAGCAGGGTCAGGATTTTCGCAACAAGGACCCGCGAAAGCTGCCTGTCCTCCGCGATCTCCGCGCTGCCAGCCAGGCGTTTCTCCGGAGAGATCGCCGCAAGATAGCTGACTGCGGCAATTCCTGCCTGGGCTAGTTTGCTGTAGCTGAACATTGAGTCGATGTAGGAGAACGATCGGCTGGGGGACAACCCTACCGCCGCCCAACCCCGGACAAATTCGCTGAAAAATTTGAAAACGAAACTCTTTCTTCAGTGAATCCCTTCGGCGCGGACTGAGCACGCGTCAAATGTGCGGCATTGGAAAGAACGGGACCTGACGCCTTGCCAACCGAACATTAAAGAAAAATATTTCGTCCTTCACTTTACAGCGATGGGGTCCGTTTGTAAAACCCCCTCGAGGCGCAGCAACCCGTTTCCACCAACTGAATCATTCACCACAAGAAAGGGACCTCTCGGGCCGTCCGGATATCGTCCGGCTCGTCGATGCGTTTTATACCAAAGTCCGTGCGGACCAGCCTCTCGGGCATGTGTTCGATGGTGTCGCAAAGGTGAACTGGGAGACGCATCTGCCCAAGATCTGTGACTTCTGGGATACCGTGATGTTCCGTGCCGGGACTTTCCGGGGGAATCCCATCGCCAGCCACGCCCGTCTGCTCGCGGACACAGTCCTTGAGTGGCCTCTGTTCGAACGTTGGCTGGAACTTTTCCGCGAGACGGTCGCTGAGCTTTTCCACGGGGAAAACGCGGAGCACATCGTGCGCTGCGCCGAGGATATGGCGCGTGTCATCCATTCGAAAATCCATGACATCCCGAATCCACGTTTCGACCCCGCCCGCCCCACACCGGAGCAAAAGGCGAGGTATGCAGACTACCGGGAGGAACCCGATTTCTGTCCTGCTTCCGGAAACCCGACATGAGCTTTCCCGCCTGTACACACGCGAAAAGCAGATCCCGCATCACAGCTCCCTTGCGCTGGCTGGGAAGCGAACCATACCGGCTATTCTTTCTCAGCGGCATTCTTTTCAGCATCGCCGGGGTCATGCTATGGCCCCTTTTCTACCAGGGAAAACTGTCGTTCTATCCGGGGATCAACCATGCGCATGTGATGATCCAGTCGTTCGGCGGAGCATTTGTCATCGGCTTCCTCGGCACCGCAGGTCCACGCATTCTCGGTGCTCCGAGATTGAATCCGTGGGAACTGGTCTCACTGTTCGCCCTCCATGTGGCGGGCGGTGTCTGCCACCTGAGAGGACTCACCGTATGGGGAGACAGACTCTTTCTCGGCGCGCTCGGGGGCTTCGTGATCGCGCTAGCCGTGCGGTTCTGCCTTTTCCGCAAGGACCTGCCCCCGCCTCCCCTGCTGTTGGCGGTGACGGGATTGCTATGCGGCCTGGCCGGGTCGGCTTTCTGGTGCTTTCCCGGCCTGATGCGCACCCCGGAGCTCTACCGCCTCGCCGGGCTTCTACTCTACCAGGGCTTCCTGCTCGGCCCGGTGATGGGAGTGGGCATCTTCCTGTTTCCGAGATTGCTGGGAAATTCCTTCGGCGAGCCGGCACCTGGAGCGGAAACCCGGAGGTCGTGGCGCGATATGATCATCGCTACCACCGGACTCGTCGTTAGTTTCCCCGTGGAAATCTGGGCAAACGAAACCGTCGGAATCATCCTCCGCACCGCCGCGTTCCTGTTCGCCATTTCCCATGTCCGCTGGATCGGAAAAAAAGGTTCTCCGAAAGTCGGAACCCTCGCAAACGCGCTGCGCTTCTGGTGCATCCCGCTCGTCCTCGCAGGTCTTGCCGCCCCCGCCTTCCAGCATTCCAGACACATCGCACTCGGGCACCTGCTTTTCATCGGCGGATTCGGGCTGGTTTGCCTGATCGCCGCCAGTCGCGTGATCTTCGGACACAGCGGACCGGTGGAACGCTTCGCCAAACCCTCCTGGATCGCCCGCGTGATCGTCTTCGCCGCCGTGCTCGCCGCGCTTACCCGAGCCACGGCCGATTTCCTTCCACAAGTGATGATGTCCCATCACCAGTACGCGGCCTGGTCGTGGGCCGCAGCCTGCGCTCTCTGGGCGGTCTGGCACTCCCGCCGCTTTTTCCAAAAGGATAAGAATTGAGAACGAGGAGCGAGTCTTCTTACGGACTTTCCAACGATTCAAGAGCTTTCACCGAGGGCGACAGCCCATTTCCAGCAAGACATCCTCCTCCCCGCGAGAGGAGAGCTTGTGATTTTCGGAAAAGGCTTCCAGCGCCGCTCTGTCATCATTTTCCATATCGATGGCATGAAGCACCGGGGGAGGGTTCGTAAGCTTTGTGATTCACGACCTCCACATCTTGCACATACGGCGGTCTGGGAATGTGCCCCCCGGATGCCTGGTCCACTCCCAGTTCGCACACTCACCCGTCAAGACCGGCGCGAACTCCATCATCCGAAATTTTGATATCATTGCGTCTACTGGATCGAATCGACCTCTAGATACCGAATCACCTGAGTCGAACGGAGAATTTCTTAACCCTGTATTCAAAGGACGAAAATCCGCTTGTGTTAGAAATTTCCTGCAAGTATACCTCGCACCAAAGTTCGAAGTGTTGATTGCGTGAAACCCTCACCGGTTCTCCCTCCGAACCCCACTCCTCAACCGATGATCCGCCCCCCCCGACGCTCCATGAAACCCAATCGAACGAATTCAAAACATACCGCGACGATCGGCCTACTTCTGAGTCTTGCCAGCGGAGCGATAGTTCAGGCCGCCACGATCACTACAGGCGTGGGACAAGGTGCGGATGCCTATATCGAGCTAGGCAGTGATACGGGAGACAACTTCGGAAGCTTGACCGAGCTACGTGTCCGCAGTCATCCGGACTTCCCGTCGGACAGCGGCAATCTCGTCCGTAAGAGTTGGGTTCGGTTCGATACAACGACCGTGAACGAGACTCCCGGGGCGGGAAACGCGGCGCACGTGGCCTTCGTACTCACATGGCGTGAATCGTTCGAAGGAGGAGCCACCGGTTTGCCTTGGACGATGAATCTGTACGGACTGAAGGATACTTCGCTGGGAGTCGCAGGCGATAACGGCCCATCAGCCGGGACACCCGGATGGGGTGAAGCCACGATCACCGGTAGCACCGCGCCGGGCAATGACATTGGATTCGACGGCGACAACGGCGGAACCGCCACATCCGGCGTGACGGTTGATGCGACGATTCTCGCCTCCTTCACGCTCACCTCAACCGCCAATGCCAACGACACTTTATTGTTTTCCAGCGCCGCGTTGACCGATTTCGTCCTCGCGGACACCAATGATTTGCTGACTTTCATTCTCGTTGCCGAAAACGATACAACCGGAAACGGAGCCACCAACGGCTCGATCGCAAAGTTTCACTCAAAGGAAGGTGACGGTTCGAGAGCGCCCAGTCTCACGATCGTCCCCGAACCGTCTGCAATGGCATTGCTCGCTCTCAGTGCCTTCGGTCTGATCGCCCGCAGGAGGCGGGTGTCGTAGAACATGTCTCTCACGCGGCTTTGGCGAGCCACTGGATGAGACCGTAGATCCCCGCTACCATGATATGATTATCCGCCGTCGGAATTTTTTGAAGCTGGCCGCGTCCGCCAGCATGGCTCCTCTTCTGGCGCGAGGTAGCTCGATTCCGTCGGAAAACGAGATTTCCCGCATCGGCGCGCAGCCGGTGCTGGATCTGGATACTCTTCGGAATCCGGTGAAGATCGCAGAGATCGAGTTATTGAAAAACGATAGCACCTGGCTGTTGCGCACCCGGTCTGCCGATGGTCTGGAGGTCGTCACCGTGCCGCACCAGGGGAAACTGGAACTCGCTTCTCCGGTGCTTCTGAAGAATATCCTCCCCCTTTTCATCGGGCGTGATGCGCGGGATCTGGAGGAACTGCTGTGGGAGGTCTATCGCGCCAACAGCAACTACAAACTGCAGGGCCTGATTTACTGGATAGCCGTCGCCGCCGTGGAAATGGCGGTACTCGAACTGCTCGCGCATGCTGCGGGGAAACCGCTCGCCGATCTTTTCGGTGGTGCGTTGAAGCGCGAAATCCCGGTCTATTTCGCCAGCGGACAACGCGGAAACACGCCGGAAGAGGAGATTGCGCATCTCCAGAAGCTTGTGGCCGGATCCGGAGTGAAAGCTCTCAAGTTTCGCCTCGGAGGACGCATGAGCCGCAACGCGGACTCTCCGCCCGGTCGCACGGAAAAACTGATCCCGCTGGTGCGAAACACTTTCGGAAAGGACATGACTCTCTATGCGGATTCCAACAGCTCCTATGACGCGCCCAATGCGATCCGCATCGGAAGGATGATGGAAGAGAACGGTTACGGCTTTTTCGAGGAGCCCTGCGAGTTCGACGATCTCTGGGAAACGCAGAAAGTCACCGAAGCGCTCACGATACCCGTAGCCGGTGGTGAACAGGAATATTCGATGAACCGCTGGCAATGGATGATCGCCCACCGTGCCATCGATATCGTGCAGCCGGATCCACACTACGGAGGGGGCTTCATCCGCGCCACGAAAGTCGCGCGCATGGCTGCCGCAGCTGGGATGAGTGTCGTCCCGCACATGAGTGGCGGCGGACTGGGCTACGTGGAAGTCGTCCACTTTGCCTCCTGGACACCGAATATCGGTCCCTTCATGGAATTCAAGGGCAACACCGGTTTGGCTGTTGAATGTGAAACTTCCTCGCTGCGCTGCGAGAACGGGATGGTGCGGGCCCCGTCCGGTATCGGTTTCGGAGTGGAGTTGGATCCGGATCTCGTGAACAACGCGAAGCGCGTGGAATGAGCGGGGAGGATTTCCCTGCAGCGCCCCAATCTCCAAGTCCGAACAGAAATGTCCGTTCTGAACCTTGCAGCGCCCCTGCGTCAAGCCGCGCTTGCGGGAGACTGGATGAGCAGGCAGTCCTCGAGAAACGGTTGGAGGGAGTGCATGAGTGCTGAGCCCGCTTGCTCGAAACGCTCGGCGAAATGCTCCTCGATCCGCCGTAGGGAAAAGGACAGATCGGCGAGGACAAGCTCGTTCGGGCTTCCCCGGACGATGGCGGCGAGCACCACGTGCTTTCCTTTTTCAGTGATCACGTTGCGCCCGTCCGGTCTCTCGACGGAGCGGACGATTTCGCCAGCATCGGTGCGGATCTGGAGGGCGATGCGTTTCGCCGCAGACTCGACACGCTTCGCCACGGAGTGACGCGCCGGATCGCAGCTTGCGAAGGAGACCATCGCCAACGAGCGGGCGTCGAAAAGGAAGACCTCCTCCACCTGAAAGCGGTGGGTTTTCTCGAAAAGCACATCCTCGTAACTACGGCTCGAGAAGAGCGCCTGCATTCTCCAGACGGTGCGATCCACGAAGCCGGGCGATTCGAACGGGCGTGTGGACGGGCTGTATTCCGCGAGGGCTCGTCGCACCGTGGCTCTCAACATGGGCTCCAGAAGGGAGTCGAGATTGCCGCGCTCCGATTCGAAAACCGCTTGCCGGACAGCGGATCCTACGATGGGAGCGAAGGCCTCGGCGAGATCCTCGTCGCTGAAATCAACCGGGTGGAACGGGAGTTCCTTCGGATCCGTATCTTCCTTTTTCCCGGCCACTTCATGCCGTTTTTCCGGCTCGGGAGGGAGGATGATTTCCGGGAGCGCCCCGGGAACTGCTGATCTCCCTGGCTGTGGGGAGGCCGGCAGGGACGCAATGGGAGGCGAGAGTCGGGCTGAAAAATTCTCACTCGAATCCGGAGGAGCAGCCGGCACCGAGGGAATGACGACGAGCGGAGGAAACCAGCGGTCCCCATCCCAATTGCCGGAAACGGGGAGTGCCGAGCGAAACTGCGGGAGTGGCTTGAAGTCTCCCCTACTTTCCCGCGGAGCAGCCGAGGGCAGTGGCGAAAGGGTTCCCGAACTCATGCCTGACGGGAGTTTGTGGTGGAAAACGAAGCGGCGCTCTCAGCCAGCGCGCGGGCGGCCTCGGCAATGCGGTCGATGCGCTCGCTGAAATTCCCGGGAATCCGCGAATCGAATTCGGAGAAGCGTTTCTCCATGCTGTCTCTCAGCTTCGAAAGCTCGGTTTCCCATTTGGAACCGAGTCTGTTGTCCCGTTCGTCGAGCCTCACCTGAAGCGATTTCTGCCACTCGCCGAGCCAGGCTCCGAGTTTGCGCTCCAGCTGCTCCACCGCGGGTCGGGCGGCGGCTTCCGCTTTTTCCTGCGCGTCTTTCTCGATGCGGGCGGCGAGCTGCCGGACCTCCTCGCGCTGTGCGGCCGCGAATTCCTCACGATCCTCACGGGTTTGATCGATGCGCTGGACCTGATCCTGCATAGCCTCGACTCTCGCCTCGGCATCCAACAGACGGTCCTCGAAAAGCGACGCGGGCTGCGGAGAGGGCTTCGGATCCACGTTCGCGGCTTCCAGGCGCGCGACACGGCCTTCCAGTTTTTCCAGATGGCGGCCCACGATGATCTCGCGGATCCGCTCGACCGTCTGGGACGGATTGAGGGTAGGGGGTGTGGGTGACATGGCGAACTCTCCTTGGGGGGCTGGTTCCGGCGGGTGGGGTGTTCCGGAACTCGACTGAGATAGCTTCAACGTTTCTACCGTGACCGCGTGGGGGCTGTAAACAGAATCCCTCCTCCTTCGCTCCGCATGATGATCCGGAAATCCGAATCAACTCGTATAGATCGCCACGGGACCGACTCCCCCACCCTGCACCGCGCGGAGCTTTTTCACCGAGCGAGCCACGAGCTGCGCTGCCTCCACCGCCTCGGCTGGAGTATTCATTCTGGAGAAACTGAAGCGCAGGCTGGTTTTCGCGCGGGATTCCGGGATCCCCATCGCCAACTGGACATGGGAGGGCTTCTGCTTTCCGGTCATGCAAGCGGATCCTGCGGAACAGGCGACACCCGCTTCATCCAGCAGGATGAGCATACCCGCGGAGTCGCAGCGCTCGAAGGATAGATGGGAAGTATTCGGAAGGCGGGACGATGGATCGCCGTTACGCACACAGCCAGTCACCTCGGAGAGGAGGAAATTCTCGAAAGTATCCCGCATCTCGCGAAGCTGTTCCGGAACACCTTGCTCCAACGCGCGTTTCGCGAACTCCGCCGCGCAACCCATGGCGACGATAGCCGCCGTGTTCTCGGTGCCGCTGCGTCGCCCCTTTTCCTGACCACCACCGTGGATGAATGGCGTGAATTCGAACCCTTTCCGAATATACAGAGCGCCGATTCCCTTCGGGCCGTGGAACTTGTGCGCGGAAAGGGAGAGCAAATCCGGAGCGTTTTCCCGGACATCCAGGCGAATTTTTCCCGCCGCCTGAATCGCGTCGGTATGAAAAGGGAGTCCTTGGGATCGAGCGATTTCGACCAACCCACCGATGGGCTGGATGATGCCGCTCTCGTTGTTGGCGGTCATCACGGAAACATAGGCGGCGTCTCCGCATGCTTCGCGGAACGCTGCGAGATCGATCCTACCGCCGGCTTCCACCGGCACCGCGCGGAATTCCCGTTTCCCCGCCTCCAGAAATTTCAGAACCGCACTGTGTTCAATGGCGGAGACGACCGCAGGTCCCGGACGGGCGAGCTTGTCGAGTGACTGAAGCGCGGAATTCACGCTCTCGGTCCCGGAGCCGGTGAATACGATCTCGTCCGGATCCGCTTGGATCAGCGCGGCTACCTGCCCGCGGGCCTGGTCGATGGCTTTGCGGGCGAGCTTCGCCGCGCGGTAGCTCCCGGACGGATTCGCATGATTTCCGGAAAGCCACGGTAGCATCGCCTCCACCACTTCGGGCAGCATTGCGGTCGTGGCATTGGCATCGAGATCGATCACGGGGGGCAGCTTCGGTTTTCCGAACGGAGAGTTCAACAGGGAATCCGGGAGACGACTACAAACGCTGCAGGAGATGCTGTGCGAATTCCCTTAGAAAACGCAGGCTCGTATCTCCCCAGGTCACCCCGGTGGTCAGCCACGTTGTCACGAAATGCCGCAGACTCTCGACAGGCGAGGGCGAGGAAAAACAAAGAAGGGCGGTCAGAACGGAGAGATTTCCCAGGCAGATCAGGATGAGCGAAAGGAATGTTCCGTTGTCTTTGAGATCCGGTTGGTCGCGCGGAATCATCCACAGGGTCCAGGCGAGATGGAAGGCCCAGGTGGCTCCGATGACGCCGTAAAGCACAAGATTTCCGATCGGTAGAATTTCGAAAAACAGGCTCGCCACGACATAGATGATGACCGCGATGATGCTCCAGAACGGCACGAAATACGGGGAAAGCGCGATGAGCCAGTTGGTTTTGTCCGTAGTCACGTATCCGCCCTCGGTACCCCATTCCATCTCGAGGATCCGTCCTCCGAAGCATTTCACGAACGCCGCATGGGTCAGCTCGTGCCCGAACACGTAGAGGTAGAGGAAGAACGGCTGCGCCAGCCCCGACCAGAACCAACCCAGCATCATGATCGCGCCAACCGCGAAGTACCAGAACTGTGTGCTGTGCCAGAATCCCTGCTCTACGGTCGCGTGGGAGAACAAAGTGAGAAATGTCCACGAGGTGATCCAGAAAACCGGAAGAAGCAGGAAGATGAGGATCGTGCGGAAGAAATGCGTGCCGAGACCAACCGTATCGGTTTCGGGATAATCATCGATGGCGATCGCTGCCCAGACGGATTTCCCCCGCGAATTCAGGCGGCGGTTCGTCTTCTCATGGCTACGCCGGTTCAATGTTTCAAAGAAGCCGCGTGCCTGCGGTTCCCGCACTCTCTTGCGGTTCGCTGTGCGCTTGCCGGTGGTTTTTTGCTTCCGATCCTTCATGGGCTGAACAGAGGGAAAGGTATTTCGGAAACCTTAACGAATCAAGCATTGGCTTTCCCATGCCGAAACGAAAAAACCCGCGCCCTTGCGGGCGCGGGAAAACAATTCCATGAGAATGATGTCGATCAGCGTTTACGCCTCACGCAGAGGGCGAAAACACCAACCAGAGAGAGTAGAGCGGCGGAAGGTTCCGGCACGACGGTAAGCGTCGTGGCTTTGAGGTGCTTGACCTTGAACTGGTCAAGGTATTCCCCGGAATCAAGACCACGCTGCGCTCCGAAAACGATCGCATTGATTCCAGAACCAGGAGAATTGATGGTGACGCTCCTCGAGCTGATCTTTTGGTTGATGGAATCCACTTGCTCGTTTCCGAATCCGACGGAAGCCAGATCGGAGTACGAAATCTGCGAGTCGCTGGTGGGTCTGAGATTCCCCACCCAGTAGCTTACGTCACTGTCGTCCACGATTGATGCAATCTGGATGGATGTGACGTTCACGAGATTGTCGAAGGTAAACAGTATGTAGTCGTTATGTTTGAAGTTATCCACGCGGTGCTCTGGGGAGCTGCCGTCTTCGTGTTTGTTCGTAACACCGAGACCGGAGGAACCATACTGCCCGAGGCGCGAGGCTTCGAAAAACTCATTGTTTCCTCCGGTGTAGGAAACGGCGAGAGCCTTCATGGTCACACCATTGGAGGTGAACGTGCGGGTCTCGCCGGTTGCGAGAAGGCTGCTCCCGCTCGAGGTCAGATCGAAGTTCAGATTTTGCCCGAATACGGGAAGAGAAGACGCGGCAACGAGAGCTGCCGCCACAATAAGTAGCACTTTCATGGGGGGGGTGGGGGGTGGGGGGGGAGTAAACCACGATGGCGTTGCCGCGATCGTGTCGGGATCGCACTTACGCGTCCACGCAGGGATGTCTACGTGACTTTCCGAAAACGTTCAATAAAAACTTAACACTTTTTTATTTAATTTATGTTAAGTATTTTGACGCGTCGTATGGTAGGAGTTACGAGGACTCTCCAGCCGGCTCGCTCGACGCGATTGATTCCTTAAGCATCCCTAAGTATATATCCCTTGGAATTTCGATTCCGCCGAACGTAGTCAGGTGGCTGGTAAGCCACTGGGTATCCAGCAGGCGGAACTCGCTTTCACGGAGCCGCCCAACCAGAGCCACGAGCGCGATCTTGGAGGCATCCGTCTTTCTAGAGAACATGCTCTCCCCGAAAAACGCTTTTCCGATCGCCACCCCGTAGAGCCCGCCCTGAAGTCCTCCCTCGTCCCAACACTCCACGGAATGGGCGTATCCCAGTTCGTGGAGCTGGCAGAAGCTTTCGAGAATTACCGGGTCGATCCAGGTCTCCGCACGATCCGCGCAGCCTTCCATGACTTGCCTGAACGACGTATTGAACCGGATTTCGAAGGGTTGCTTGCGAAGTGCTTTCCGCAAGCCCCGCGAAATATGGAAGCGGTCGTCGAGAGGGATGATTCCGCGCAACCGGGGGCTCCACCCAGACGATTCGTCCCTCCTCCGCCATCGGGAAAACGCCTTGCGAGTAGGCGCCAAGCAGAATCTCGGGGGCGATGATCTCGGCAGCCACGGGTGGTCCCTAGGTGGGATTCGGTTCGTAAGCGAGCCAGTCTTCACCATCGAGTGACTCCGCTCCGTCGAGACTTCCGATCCATTCCCAGACCCAGGTGTCTTCCGTTTCCCCGGAATCGAGAGTGACCGGCACTTTCACCCGCCGATATTCGCGAGGTTCCCTGGCACCTGGCGTGATCCCTTCGAACTCGTCCAGAGCTTCCAGAGTTTCGTCGTTCGCACGGTAGAGCTCTCCGCGCACGAAGCTTTCACCTCCCGCAACAAGCGCCGGATACCAGTCGATCCGAAACATTTTCCCCGAGATTCTCCCACTACCCACGAAGTCGGTTCCCACCATCCGGAAATGGTTCGAGCCACCCTTCCTAAGCGTGCCGTAAACGAAGACAGGATTCTTGTTCATTTCTGGATTTTCTTGGAAACCTCGCTATCGAGCATCATCCGCAGATCGTCCAGACCCGTTTCCTTGTCGGCGGAAATCGCGATGACGTCGACTTTCGGGAAACGGTTCTTAAACGCCGTGAGATTCTCTTCCGATCCCTCGAGGTCCATCTTGTTGGCAATTACTTTCCAGGGGAATTTCGCGAGATCCTCGTCGTATTCCTTGATCTCGGTGCGGAGAATTTCAAGATCACTGATAGGATCCCGGCCCTCGCTGCCGGCCATATCCAGCACGAAGAGCAGCACACGACAGCGCGTGATGTGCCGCAGGAACTCATGGCCGAGACCACGGTTCTCATGCGCTCCCTCAATCAGCCCCGGGATGTCCGCGACGGTGCATCGGCGGAACCCGCTGAACTCCACCACACCGATCATCGGCTGAAGAGTGGTGAACGGGTAGGAACCGACCTTCGGCTTCGCGTGGGAAAGTTTTCCCAACAAAGTGGATTTGCCAGCATTGGGGAAGCCGACCAGGCCCGCATCCGCGATACGTCGCAGCTCCAGGTAGTAGATTCCCTGCTGACCTGGAGTACCGAGGGTGTGCTCCGTCGGAGTCTGGTTGGTGGGCGTCCGGAACTTGAAATTCCCCTCCCCCGGCGTGCCGCCTTCACAAAGCACGATGGACTGGCCTTCTTCCGTGAGATCCGCGATAGGATCGAGATCGATGCCGTCCTCGCTACACTCATACTCGACCGCCTCGTTCACCGTGGCGGCTTCGGTGCGGTAGACCACGGTGCCGGGTGGCACCTTGCCGATCTTGTTCTTACCACTCTTGCCGGTCTTCTTGTGCTTGCCCCCCGGCTTGCCGTCCTCCGCGATCAGCTTCGGATCGTAGTGATACTGGCGCAGGGTATCGGTGGAGTTGTCCACCACCAGGGTCACGTGTCCGCCATACCCGCCATCGCCTCCGTCCGGCCCACCGCGGGGTACGAATTTCTCACGGCGCCATGAGACGGCACCGTCGCCACCGTCGCCCGCTTTTGCCAGAATTCTGATGTGATCGATAAACATTTCCCGATCTTCTAGGACTCTTCCCGCAAAGGTCAACGCCAATGCGATAGGGATCGTAACACAATCGGGGCCAGCCAGTCCTGTGAATGCCGTGAGGAACCCGTCTCCGGACGGGAAACGAGCGAATGCATATGAACGAATCAGTCAGCTGTTGAAAGAGCAGCGTGAATTCGTTCGGTCAGAAAATCCTCGCCATCCCGACGCCTCGGGCCGACCCGACGCTCTCTCCCCGTTTCATCAGCTTCTGGGAGTCGATTGACCGATCGGATAATCGGTTTCCCGAGTTATCGCCGCTGTTGATTTCAGAAACCGGCTTTCCAGCAAGAGCGCAAAAAGCTTAGAGAGTTCAACTTGCGAAGGCGAGGGCGCGCTGCTTCATCTGCGTGGCCATGAGGTTGAGGGCGTTGGCGCGGGTGGGGGCGAGGTGTTCCTTGAGGCCGGTCTTGTCCACGAACGACATGTCAGCAGTTAGAATCGAGTCCGGGGTCTCTCCATTCAGCACATCGATGAAAAGGGCGATCATACCCTTGGTGATGAGGGAATCGGAGTCGGCGCGAAAATACACGAGCCCGTCACTCATTTCCGCATCAAGCCAGACCTGGGACTGACAGCCTTTGATGAGGTGCTCGGAGTCGCGTGCCTCGTCCGCGAGCGGTTCGAGCTGTTTCCCCAGACCGATGACGTATTCATATCGTTCCGTCCAGTCTTGGAAAAGTTCCATGTTTTCCAGCAGCCGCTCCTGTTTTTCCGTAATTCCACTCATAATCGTCTCCGTGGCGGGAATGGAAGGCAGGTGGAGGGAAAGTTCAAGCCCGGATCAGGTCGCGGGAGCGAGACGCTGCAGTAGCCGCCCGGAAACGAAGGCTACGGGAGCGAGCAGCAGGGCGGCCAGAAACCCGGGATCGGTAGCTCTGACTTCTCCGTGTGCGAGTAAGGCGACCGCGAAGGGGAATACGGCGATCAGATCGATCAGTGGGATTCCTGCGAGCAGGGCGGAGACGTGAGCTGGGACTGGCGAGCGGTATTTCGTAAGCGAGAGACCGATCCAGTATCCGAACGGAATCAGACCGATCCAACCCAAGAAAGGGATGGTTTGGAAGGGAAACGCTGCCGCGATCAGCCCGGACACCGCCAGAAGTGCCCGCGCGACAAATTTCTTCTCAGCCGGGATGTCGGTCTTGGACTCCCACCGCGCACTCATAGAAAGTGCGATGATGTAAATAAGCAGAGCCAGCGAAGAGTAGAGAACCGGAGGACCGACCACCGCGTGGATGGAAAAATATCCCAACAGCGGGAGGCAGGCGCGGCACAGCCCCATAGGGATGACAGAGAGGGCGGTCTGCTTGTGAATCCATGTGTAGACGACGATCAGCAGCACCAAAGCCAGGGCGACCGCGACGGTCGGCGTGCCGTATGGAACTGCCAGCGCGATTCCCGTGACGAAGCAGGCGAGAGCCGTCACGAGGTAGGAAATTTCCGGGAACAGTCCGCTTGGAAGACGCTCTTTCCGGGCGGTTCGCCCGGTCCCAGTCCCGATCCTTCCAGTCGTTCAGAAAATTTCCCCCGACGTAGAAAAGAACGGCTGCGACAGTCAGCAACCACGGCCAGTCGAAAGGTTTTCCTGAAACGCCCCATGCGATCAGAACTCCGGTTCCGAGATTGCTAACGACGCTAGGGACGTTTGCGACGCGGGCGGAGGAAAGCAGGGCGTGAGGCTTGGTGCCGGGAGTCATCGCGGGGTAGGTGAAAGAACTACCGGAGAAATGCAAGATCTGTGTGGATTCGATGCGTCACGCGCCGTGAGTTCGAAGCTGTGTTCCGCGACAGGTCAAAGAGTCTTTGCCATACCGGGCAAGACGCCCGGTGTGGCTCACTACACGAGCCTCCCCTACTCTCCCGTGCTACGAAATCTTTTCGAAATTGCCATTCGAATCCCCCACCCTGTCGGCCTTCGCGCCCATGCGGTCGATGAGGGAGAGATAGAGGTTGGTCATCGGGGTACCTTGATCGGCTGTGATGACACGTCCTTGTTTCAGATTTCCACCATGACCGGCGAGCACCAGTGGTAGATCGACGTGATCATGACGGTCGCCATCGCGTATCCCTCCGCCATAGAGGATCATCGAATTATCCAGCAGGTTTCCGTCCCCATCCGGAGTGTTCTTCAGCTTCTCCAGGAACCAAGCGAACTGCTCGACGTAGAATTTGTCGATTTTCGCGATCTGTTCGAGGTTGTTTTCCTTTCTCTGGTGATGGGAGATCTGATGGTGACCGCTCGAAACTCCGATTTCGGGAAACGAGCGACCGGAACCGTCGTGAGCGAGCAAGAAAGTGGCCACACGGGTGGTATCCGTCTGGAAGCCGAGCACCATCATCTCATACATCATGCGGATGTGTTCCTCATAGGTTTCCGGAACTCCGTTCGGTCTTTGCTCCTCGGGGACCTCGACGCGGAATTTCTCAGCGTTTTCGATCCGCATTTCGATGTCCCGGACAGCGGTCATGTATTCGTCCATCTTGCCTTTGTCGGCGGCATCGAGTCGGGTGTTGAACCGTTTCGCGTCATCGATCACGAAATCCAGTATGCTCTTCTGCTTGGCACGCCGAATCTCGTCCTGCTTCAGGTTTCCGGATCCGAAAAGTTTCTCGAAAACCATGCGCGGATCGCGTTCGGCCGGCGCCGGGGTGGATTCGCTGCGCCATGAGAGATTGTACTGGTAGGCGCAGGAGTAACCGGAATCGCAGTTCCCGGACCGACGCGGTGGGTCGGTGGACAGCTCCAGCGAAGGGACACGCGTTTTGTAGCCGATCTGTTTCGCGATGATCTGGTCTACGGACTCGCCCACACGGATGTCAGCGCCCGCGGTTTTGCGTGCCTGGCATCCGGTAAGGAAGGTGGCGTTCGCGCGGGCGTGGTCACCGCCCCCGTCTCCGTTCGCCCACGCCTTGTCGTGGTCCAGATTTCTCAAGACGGAGTAATGATCACGCAGGCCTCCGAGAGGAGAGAGCGTGGCGGAGGTATTCTCGGCCCCTCCCGGAAACCATTTGTCCACGTTGACGCCGTTGGGCAGATAGACGAAGCCGAGTCTTGTCGGCGGTCCGGCTTTGGCAACCGTCGCGCCCATGCTTTGCAGGGTGGGTAGCGCCAAGGTGGTGGCGATCCCTTTGAGTAGTGTGCGTCGTGTGTTCATATCTTGTAAATTTATTCGCGTCGGTATTGGAACGGCACCGACTCGGCGACCGCGGTGATCCAGGAGAGGAAACGTCCGTCCTCTTTCCCGGCTTTCAGAACGATTCCGTCGATCGCCGGCCGGTCGTAGTATTCGGTGCCTCGTCCCAACGCATACGTCAGCATTTTCACAGCCACGGCGCGATGGAATTCCTTCCGGTAGTCACGGATGATGATATCACGCATTTCCGCTCCTGTCTGAAATTTCTGACCTGTCACCAGCTTGTCGGCTGTGTCGAGCGGCTTTCCCCGGTCCTTGTCCCTCCAGCGCCCGACTCCGTCGAAATTCTCCAAGCCGAAACCGATCGGGTCCATCAGCGCATGGCAGGACGCGCAGTTCGGGTCCTTCCTATGGATTTCAAGCTCTTGTCGCAAGGTGAGCGAGTCCTTCTTCTTGTGCCCGCCTTCCGGGAGCGCCGGCACGTTCGGCGGAGCAGGCGGTGGAGGAGTGTTCAGGATGTTTTCCAACACGTATTTTCCGCGCAGCACCGGAGAGGTCCGGACGGGATGGGAAGTGAGGGTGAGGAAGGAACCCTGACCGAGGACGCCGCGCCGCGGTGTGTCTTTCAGGGAAACTTTCTGGAATTTCTCTCCCTGCACACCGGAGATCCCGTAGTGATTGGCGAGTCGTTCGTTCAGGAAACTGTAGTCCGCGCTCAAAAGCGTATGGATCGGCAGGTTTTCCCGCATGATCTCGCGCACCAGCATCTCGGTCTCGATGCGCATGTCCTTCCAGAGTTGGGTATCTATCTTGCCGTAGACCCGTTTGTTCGGCGTGACAGCCTCCATGTCGCGTAGCTGGAGCCACTGGCCCACGAAATTTTCCAGAAACGCCTCGGACTTCTCCGACTCCAGCATGCGCTTGATTTCCGGGCGTAGGTTTTTCCTCAGTTCGCGCTTGTCAGCCAGCTCCCGCAAACGGGTGTCCGGCATGGTGGACCACAGGAAATACGAGAGACGCGAGGCAAGGGCGTGCTCGCTGATGAGCCGTTTCCCGCCGGCACTCCCGTCCGCATCCGGCTCTTCACGGAATAGGAAGGAAGGGGAGACCAGCACCGCCGCCAGTGCCTGCCGGATCGCGTAATCCACGCTATCACCGTGTTCCCGGGCCAGCTTCAGGAAATGCAGGTAGCGCTCCGCCTCACCGTTGAGAAGGGGTCGCCTGAACGCCTTCGAGGCGAAGCGGGAAACGACCTGATTCATATATTCCTCCTCGGTTTGCCCTTCGGAACGTTTTCCGTAGATGGCGAGATGGGGCCTCGGCTTCGATAGGGCGGGACCGTCCACAGGCCCTTCGATCCTCACATCCTCTACCATCAGGTTCCTGTCGCGTCGACCAGCGGGTGCTTTGGAATCGAAGTAGTCGTTGAGAAAGGACATCGAAATCTTCGTGTTCTTTCCGCCTTCCAGAAAGGTCTCCACCACGTATTCGCGTCCGTTTTCCGGAGTCACATCCCAGATCTTGACCTCTTTGTCGTTGATCTTCAGCTCCATTTTCGCGGCCTCGTCTCCCGCCTGATCCGCCTCCGCGCTGACGATGAACCGGTAGACGCCGGATCCGGGAACCTTGCGATTGGCCACCGCCTCTCCGGATGAGGGAAACAGGATACTGGACCCAGAATGGCTTCCGTAGTTTTTGAAATGGGAACCCTTCACGAGGATTTCCGGAAACCTGGGACCAGAGAGATCCACCGTCCGGTCCAGAGCCACATCGGCGGCCTCCAGATAGCGCTCCATGTGCAGCGGGGAAAGCGTCAGGACGTCCCCGATATTGTCGAAACCGTATCCGCTGTCATCGATAGGCAGGAGATCCGTCACTTCCACTTCCACGCCCAGCAGATCGCGCAGGGTGTTCTCGTATTCCGTTCGGTTCAGCCGCCGCAGTGTGACGTGGCCGGGATCGGGGTTTTCGTAATCCACGTGAAAGACCGCGTCGTCGATCCACGCGACGAGCTTCTGTCTTTCATCCGGCTCCGGAGCGAACTCGTCGGGCGGTGGCATCAGCCGGAAGTCGATGTGGTCCCGGATTTTCTGCCACTCCTCCCGATCCGCGATCATTTCCTCGATGGACTGGTATTTGTCCAACGCCAGGTGCCCCTCCTCGATCCCGTCACCGTGACAGTCATAGCAGTAGTTGACGAAAATCGGCAGGATCTCCTCCTCGTAGGTTTTCGCGAGAACCGCGCGTTCCTCCGCCTTCACAGGAATCGAAGAGAAACCGGCGAGAACCGCGATCACCGCGTGCATTGGATATCTTGAGATGGATAGCATTCGAAAAGTCGTTCCTTAGGTGTCCGGAGACGCCCTCCGGATGCCGGAACTTACGCAGGATGGCGATGATTTCTCACAAAAAAAATTACGCGAGGTCGTGGCCCCTCCCTTCTTGCTTGTAGGCGGCGCCGCACCTGCGCAAGCTCGTGAAACCATGAAAAAGCTTCCCCTCCTATTTCTCCTTACCGCCTTGCACGCGCTTGCGGAACCCATCGACCTGCTCGCGAACAACGACCTCTCCGACTGGAAATTCTCATCGAAAGATGGGGAGGACGCTGCCAGCAGATCCTGGTCGCTGGCCGATGGAGTGCTCTCCACCACTGGCAAGCCAATCGGTTACATCTCCACGAAAGACTCCTATGGGAACTACACCCTCACGCTCGAATGGCGCTGGCTACCCGGCACGGAGAACGGCAACAGCGGCTTGCTCTTACACGCAGGTGAAAAGTCGGAGGGCAAAGACTGGCCACCATGCTTCGAGTCCCAGCTTTTCCAAAATAACGCGGGAGACATCTGGATGATCGCGGAAAAATGCGAGGCGACGGGGAAAAACGAGGGAGGGCGCTGGTTTCGCACCGCCGATCCCAAGGAAAAACCTGTCGGCGAGTGGAACACCATGACCGTCGTCTGCAAAGCGGACACCCTCACCATCCACGTGAACGGCACTCTGGTGAACGAGGGGAAAAATCTCTCCACCACCAGCGGGAACATCGGTCTTCAGGCGGAAGGCACGCCGATCGAGTTTCGGAAGATCGTTTTGAAGAAGTAAGCTGCTCTATCAAAGGGGATGAGAATCATCCGCATGATCCTGCGAGCTGCCGTTTATTTTTCTCTGGTTCCGTTTTGCGCCAACATCTGCAGGGAAATTACGATCATAGTAATCGTGGTCTGGATGCCAGCGGCTGCGATACTTTCGACCATCGCATTCGTGCTTACCTTGCGAAGACACCCGCAACCCCACAGACATCCGGACGATTGACCAAGCGACATGATCAATCGTGGGTTCACGAACTTCCTACAGCCCTGGAGACTACTTGGGACGCCCCCCGCTTCGACCCACAGATCGAGATCGCGGCATTCCGGGGCCGGGGGATGGACCGTCATAACGGGGCGGGCTGAAGACCCGCGCTCCGCTCCGAATCCTATTCCGGCGGAGGTGGGGGAACCCGTTCCACGATTCGTGATGACGCCGGGTATTTCCAGGATTTTCCTCATTTCATCCCTGCATCGAACAGCGATTCATCCCTCCTCTGCGCGCGCCCGCTGCCGCCTGCCCTCAGCGTCCCGCCTTGCGTTTCACGATGGAGAGCATTTCCCCGACCTCATCCACCCGAAGCAGCATCGCCGCGGCGAAATAGCCCCCCGCCGCGATGCCCACCACACCGCCCAGCCAGACCGCTTTCATCAGAAAGCCCATCTCGCCGAGATCCGCGAAAACATATCGGTTGGCCACCAGACACAGCCCCGCCATCACTGCGGTCGCGACTCCGATTTTGAAAAACGAGACGACGATCCCCTTCGTCCCGACATCCCCCGCGTAGCGGGTCATCGCCACGTACAGAAAGAGGAAATTCAGGCTGGCCACGATACTCGTGGTAAGTGCCAGCGACTCGTGACCCCACTTGAAAACGAACACGAAAGTGTAGTTGCACGCGATGTTCACGAACAAGGCGATGATGCTCGCGAACATCGGGAACCAGCGCTTGTCGATCGCGTAGAAAGCCGGTTGCAACACTTTCAGGCCCGCGTAAAACAACAGTCCGTAGCCGTATGCCTGGAGCGCTCCGGCAGTCGCGTTCCGGTCCGCCGCATCGAACTCGCCCCTCTCGTAGAGCAGGCTGATGATGGGCGAGGCCAACATGACGAGCCCGACCGTCGCGGGAAAAACTAGAAACATCACCAGCTTCAGTCCCTTTGCCAGAGTCGGGCCGAAATCCTCCCCCACCCCGCTGATCGCCGCTCGCGAAAGAGCAGGCAATGTCACCGTCGCCACCGCCACACCGAACACCCCGATGGGCAGTTGCATCAGCCGGAAGGCGTAGCTCAACCAGCTCACCGCGCCCTCGCCCACTCCGTAGGCGAACATCGAGTTCACCACCACGTTCACCTGCGTGACCGATGCCGCGATCACCGCCGGCCCCATCAGTTTCAGGATCTGCCTCACCCCGGAATCGTTCCATTTGAAATCCGCCACGAAGCGGTAGCCCACCGCCCGCAAAGCCGGAAACTGACACACAAGCTGCGCCACTCCGCCGATCACCACCCCCCACGAAAAGCCGACCAGACTGCGCGGCCCCCATTCCGGATCCATCCAGTAACCGATCGCCGCCCCGCCCGCCATCGATCCGATATTGAAGAAGCAAGATGCCAGCGCCGGCATTCCGAACACATCGCGCGCGTTGAGCATGCCCATCACCAGAGCCGAAAGCGACACCAGCGCGATGAACGGATACATCACCCGCACCATCTCCACCATCAGGGAAATTTCCGCCACATTGTAGTCACGCGAGGTTTCGCCGCTCTTCGAAAATGCTGTCAGCAGCTCCACGATCCACGGCGCGACGAAAATCCCCACCAGGGTCACCATGCTCATGAAGACGGCGGCGAGAGTCATCATCCGGTTCGCCAGCACCCACGCGTTTTCCGGCCCGTCGGTTTTCACCTTCTTGGAAAACGTCGTCACGAACGCCTGGGAAAGCGCACCCTCCGCGAAGAGGTCGCGCAACAGGTTCGGCACCCGGAACGCGAGGTAGAAGCAATCCATCCAGCGGCTGCCACCGAACAGCCCGGCGAACATCATTTCCCGCCCCAGCCCCAGCACGCGGCTAAGCATCACCGCAGCACTCACCTTCCATGTAGCCTTAGCAGACATCCGCGCAGTTCTTTCCTAACGAGGACGAGTTTGCAACTCCTTTGCAGAGAACTCAACCGCCCCCCTCACCCGGACAAACCGCACCGGTGTGAATCACCTCCGCACTTTCCTCGCCGCAGCGATTTCCGCGATCAGCCGGTGCAGGATCAGCCTATGGTCCAGCCCGGTTGTCACCAGTTGCTGGTCCGCCTTCTGCGTCTCCTCCATCACGTGACGGAGTCCGGCGAGATCGAAGTTCCGCGCGTTTCCGACCGCTAGGAAAATCGGATAAACATTCACTCCCGAGCCGTCCTTTTTCTGCGGCAGCCAGCCTCGCTCTTCCGGCGGCAGCTTGTTGAGCGCTACCCGCGAAACCCGAGTAATTTCCAGACGGAGCCTTGAATTTCTCCAGGATCAGCTTCGCCATATACAGGTTGCGGACGACATTGATGATCGAGGCCCGCATGATGCCGATCGCGCTTTCCTCCGCCGCGAGCTGCTCGTCCACAAGCTGGATCGCCCTCGCGACATTGCCCCGCTGGATCGCCTGACCGGTCTCGAAAATCACCGCCGCCCGGCTCAGCGGAACCAGCAAGCGCACATCGTCCTCAGTGACCATCCGACGCTCTTTTCCCAGATAGAGATCGAGTTTTTCCAGCTCGTTCGCGATCTGCTTGGTCTGCTCCCCCGCCAGCATGATGAACAACTCCAGCGCCTCGTGCTCGAACTCCAGCCCGAGTTCCTCGCGCCCGCCCGTCCACCAGCCGCCCGACCTCATCCTGCCAGCCATCCCGGCTGATATCGATCTTGTCGAAACTCCGCACCGCCGCGTTTTTCTCCAGAAATTTCCAGAACGCCCGCCGCTTGTCCACCTTGTCCGCGGAGAGCACGAACTTGATCCCGTCCGGCAGGCCTTTTTCCAACACGTTCCGCAGCGCCTCCACCCCCGCTTCCGTCCGCTGACGACCTGTCCCGTCACGTCGTCACCAAAAAAATTCGCGTTCCGCAGCCACACCACCTTGTCCCCGCCGAACATCGGCACCGTCAGCAACGCCTGCGTCACCGCCGAACAAATCTGATACGCTCCTTCGGAATTGTCCGCGTTCCCATCGATCGTCTCATGCGTGAAACCATCGTGGTTTCCATCCGTCAGCTTGTTGTAAAGCCTCAACGCCTCCTCGCGCACCAAGCCGTCATCCGTCCCCACGATCACATGGAAATCCGAATCCGCCGGCGAAATCTTCTTCTTAGCTGCCACGCCAGAGTCGTAGTCGGAAAACCCGAATTTCAAAAATCAATTCTCAAGGAAGACACCGGATCTTCCCAAAACCCGCCCTCCTTCTCTTCCGTGAGTTCCTTGATTCAAGCTTTTCCCCGAACGCCAGCGGAAACGAACGGGCGACCGAAGATCGTCCCCCACGTTCACCTCCACCCGGAATTCGAATTTTGAGAGTTGAGTTTTCCCGGCCCGCCTCCCCACATTCCCGCCCCGCCGCGAACCACGGCGGCAAGCAATCATGGGAAAAAGTCTGTTTCAAAAAGTCTGGGATTCTCACCGCGTCGGCACTCTCGGCGACGGCCGCACGCAACTCTTCATCGGCACCCACCTCATCCACGAGGTCACGTCCCCGCAGGCTTTCGGCATGCTCCGCGACCTCGGCCTGACGGTGAAATTCCCGCAGCGCACCTTCGCCACCATCGATCACATCGTCCCGACCATCAACCAGGACCAGCCCGCCGATCCGCTCGCCGCCGAGATGATCGATGCCATCCGCAAAAACTGCGATGACTTCGGCGTCACCTATTTCGACCTCGAAATCCGGCAAACAAGGCATCGTCCACGTCGTCGGCCCCGAGCAAGGCATCACCCAGCCCGGCACCACCATCGCCTGCGGCGACTCCCACACCGCCACCCACGGAGCCTTCGGAGCCATCGCCTTCGGGATCGGCACCACCCAGGTGCGCGACGTTCTGGCCACCCAGACCATGGCCATGGAGAAGCTGAAAGTCCGCCGCATCGAGGTCAACGGCAACCTCCGCCCCGGTGTCTACGCCAAGGACGTCACCCTCCACATCATCCGCCTGCTCGGTGCGAACGGCGGCATCGGCTACGCCTACGAATACGCCGGCGACGTCTTCGAGCACATGTCCATGGAGGAGCGCATGACCGTCTGCAACATGGCCATCGAAGGCGGTGCCCGCTGCGGCTACGTCAATCCCGACGCGAAAACCGTCGAGTATCTCAAAGGCCGCCCCTACGTCGGACAACGACAGATTTCGACGAAACCGCCGCCCGCTGGCTGTCCTTCGCCTCCGATGCCGACGCCGTGTTCGATGACATCGTGAAGATCGACGCCGCAGACATCGAGCCGACCGTCACCTGGGGCATCTCCCCGGACCACGGTATCTCCATCTCCGAAAACATCCCCGACCCGCTCACCGCCGAATCGCCCGAGGAAAAAGCCAGCATCGAGGAAGCGCTCGCCTACATGAAGCTCCCCGCCGGAACCCCGATCAAGGGCATCGACAATCGACGTCGCCTTCATCGGCTCCTGCACCAACGGCCGCCTCTCCGATTTCCGCGAAGTCGCGAAATACTCAAGGGCCACAAGGTCGCCGCCAACGTCAAGGCGATCGCCGTCCCCGGCTCCCAGATCGTCGCGATCCAGTGCGAGCAGGAAGGTCTCGACGAAGATTTTCCCCGAAGCGGGCTTCGAATGGCGCGCCGCCGGTTGCTCCATGTGCCTCGCCATGAACCCCGACAAACTCATCGGCGACCAGCTCTGCGCCTCCTCTTCGAACCGGAACTTCAAAGGCCGCCAAGGCTCGCCCATCGGCCGCACCATCCTCATGTCCCCCGTCATGGTCGCCGCCGCCGCCATCAAGGGATCCGTCACCGACGCCCGCGAACTTTTCGATCTGGAATCGACGGCGGCCGTCGCTTAGTATCCAATCAAAATGAGCATGAGCACCGCTAGAAAGCTCCCACTTACTCCCACCGAGTACCTGGAGGGAGAGCGACTTTCAGAGGTTCGTCACGAATACGTGAACGGACAGGTGTATGCGATCTCCGGGGCAAGCAAAGTTCATAACTTGATTTGCTTCGATGTGACGAGTATTTTCAAAAATCACCTAAAAGGCGGCCCCTGCGAAACATTCATAGAGGCCGTCAAAGTCGAGGTCAAAGACGCTCACACGGATGCTTATTACTATCCAGATGTGGTCGTGACATGCGACCAAAGCGATGACGACTCTTACTTTGTCAGAAAACCCAAGCTCGTGGTCGAGGTTCTCTCACCATCCAACTCCCGCTCAGATCACTTCGAGAAATTGGAACAATACAAACGCATTCCTTCACTGGAGGAAATCGTTTACATCGAGCAGGATTGGCCTGAAATTTTCGTTGTTCGCCGCTCGGATCATTGGAGAGAACATCGTTTCACCCAACTTGATTCGGAGATTCAACTCGAATCAATCGACCTGACCCTCAAAGTCTCCGACTTCTACGTTTCCAACCCTTTCCCGGACGATGTAGAGCGCCCTTGGTATCTTAGAAACCGCCAGGACGGCTAATTTCAGCATTTCAGCATTTCAGTTTTCAAAATTTCAGCATTTACCCAATTATGGCCCTAGAACCAGTAAAACAAGTCTCCGGCACCGGCGTTTTCATTCCCGGCGCGGACATCGATACCGACCGCATCATCCCCGCGCGTTTCATGAAATGCGTCACCTTCGACGGTCTCGGCGAATTCGCGTTCTACGACGTGCGTTTCGATTCCGAAACCGGAGACAAGACGAATCATCCGCTCAACGACGAGCGCTTCAAGGACGCCTCCGTGCTCATCGCCGGAGTCAACTTCGGCTGCGGCTCCTCCCGTGAGCACGCCCCGCAATCCCTCGCGAAATACGGCTTCAAAGCGTGCATCGCCGAGTCTTTCGCGGAAATCTTCTACGGAAACTCCACCACGCTCGCCATGCCCTGCGTGATGGCCACCGCCGCGGACATCGCGAAACTGCGCGCTGCGGTTGAAAAGAAGCCGGATACCGTCATCACCATCGATGTCGAGAATCTCAAAGTTTCCACCTGCTGCGATCTCGAATTTTCCGTGAAAATGCCGGAGTCCGCCCGCGAGGCACTCGTTTCCGGTCGCTGGGATCCCATCCAGGAGCTCATCGATAACGACGCGGCGATCAACGAGCGCGCTACCGCCCTGCACTACGTGTAGGACAAAGCGGAAAATCCGGTCCGAATTCTCACTGTGGAGAAGGGCGTTTTCAACCCCTTTCACAACCCGGGAAGCTCCGTTCCGCGTCCCCCGCCAGACCCCCATCCTCCGCAAAGGGCTTATAAAGCCCTTCTCCATATTCCCACCGTCGCGGCGGATGACGGGACTCGGGTCTTGAGTCCGCCCCGCCAATCCCATGTCCCCGCGCCTGCCAGAAACTCCCCCTCCCGGAATCGCCCTCTTCGATATGGACGGCACTCTGCTGGCGTGGGACTGCCAGCTGCTCTTTCGGCACCACGTGCTCCGCGCCGAGCCCGCCCGGCTGTTTTCCGTTCCCGTTTTCCTGCTGTTCCTCCCCTTCGCGAAACTCCTCGGCACGGAGAACATGAAGCGCGTGTTCCACTGCTTCCTCTGGAAAATGCCCTCCGATCGCCTTGCGGAACTCTCCCGGGAATTCGCCGGAATGCTCCAGGCGGGCATTTATCCTGAACTCAAATCCGCTCTCGCCGCGCACCGCGCGGCCGGGCACCTCACCATTCTCTCTTCCGCCAGCCCGGAATGTTACGCGGCGGAAGTCGGGGAGCTGCTCGGGTTCGATCTCTCGCTCGGCACCGTCCTGGAAGACAACGGATTTTTCCCGGATCTCACCAATCACAAGGGCGCGAACAAAGCCACCCGCCTCCGCAGGATTCTCCCTCCTTCCTATTTCGTAAACGGAAAGCTGATCAATTCCCACGGCTACACGGACAGCACCGCCGACCTCCCCATGCTCGCAGTCTGCGATACGGCTACGGTCGTGAATCCCAAGGCGAGACTCACCACCCTCGCCACGGAGAACAACTGGCCCATCCTCCGCCCTGAGCGCCCGTGGAAATCCAACTTCGGTAAAGCCGCACGGGTCCTCGCGCTTCTTTTCGCAATCGGGAAAAATCCTCTCGATGGATGATCAGAACCGGCACTCACAATCAGGTTTACTGATCATGTGAAATCCCGCCAGACTCCGCCTCATGCCCGGACGCTCCTTCTTTCTCCGATTTCTCGCCATCATCGCCAGCGGCCTGATGGTCGCCGCGCTGGTCCCGCCGTTTTCCTTCGCCACTCTCGCATGGATCTGCCTGATTCCCCTGCTGATCTCGCTCTGGAGCCTGAAAGGGAAACACCGGGCGAAAAAAGGATTTCTCATCGGCTACCTCACCGGAGCCATCGCTTTCGGCATCCAGGTCTCATGGCTGGCGACAGTCTCATGGCTCGGCGCCGTCGTGCTCGCGGGATATCTCGCCCTCTACTTCGGTGCTTTCGGAGCCTTCGCCGCCACGATTGGAAATCCGTGGCATAGGAAGCGGCCTGCGGTGGAAACGCCTTTCCACTCACTGTTCACCGCCTTCACACACGCCGCGGTTTTCGCGGGCCTCGAGTGGTTCCGCGGATGGTTTCTCACCGGATTCGGGTGGAACGGTCTCGGCATCGCCTTTCACGATACCCTCGTGATTTCCCAGGCAGCCGATATCCTGGGAGTCGCCGGCCTCTCCCTGATGCTCGTGTTTTTCCAAGCGGTGCTCGTCCAGGTCGGTCACCGTCTGATGAAAACCGGGACCGATGGAATCCGCCGGCCGCGTTGGGATTTCGCAGCCACCGCCCTCGCCGTCGGAGTCTTACTCGCTTACGGCATCCTCCGCATCGCGACGGAGGGCGGCAAGGAATCCGTCACGCTCAAAGCGCTGCTCGTGCAGATCAATATCCCCCAGGATGCCGCGCAGGTCGCGTGGTCCGGCGAGGAAGTCCACATGGCATACGAGGATGAGACGATCTCAGCGCTGGAGGAAATCGCGGATGAGGACGAAAAAACACTTCAAGCCGCCGTCCGCGAAAACGAGGAAGGAGCCATTTCCCTGAACTCTCCCGACTGGGTCCTATGGCCGGAGACCGCGCTCACCGGGCGCATCATCCGCACGGACTCCGGCGAGTGGGGCTCATGGCGGCAGAATATGGATACCATTTCCCGTGTCAGGAAAGCCGGTGACTTCGACCTCATCTACGGTGCGGTCGAGATCGAAGGCGAGTCACGGGACGGACAGCTCTACCAGAAAGAGGATCCCAGGATCTATAATTCCATCGCCATCCAGAACGCCTCGGACGATCTCCAGACCTTCCGCAAACGCCACCTTGTCATTTTCGGAGAGACCATCCCGTTCGTCGATTCCTTCCCTCTCCTGAAAAAAATCTACGAGCAGCAATCCGGAGCGGAATACAACGGAGCTTTCACGGCCGGTCCATCGCTCGATCCGCTGCCGGTGGATCTGAACGGCACGGAAGTCGGAGTCATCCCTTCCGTCTGTTTCGAGGATACGGTGCCGAGGCTCACCCGGAAATTCGTGCGGGACGGGCCCAGATCATCGTGAACCTCACCAACGACGGCTGGTTCAAGAGATCCCCCGCCGCCGACCAGCATTTCGCCAACGCGAAATTCCGCGCCATCGAGCTGCGCCGGCCCATGCTGCGCTGCGCCAATACCGGAGTCTCCGCCGCCATCGACACCATCGGATCCACCACCCGTCCGGAGACCGGAAAACGCCAGGAAATCCGCGATGACACGGGCAGCACATTCGTGCGCGACAGCTTGCTCACCGAAACGAAAATCCCGCTTCATCCCTCCTTTTCTCTCTACGCCCTGATCGGCGACTGGGGGATCATCGCGCTGGCAATGATCGGATTCGGTGCTGCCGTCGCGGCACGGGGTAAGTAGTCACGGCAGCGCCCGCAAGCGTGGTGCAAGCAGTCAGCACCTTGAATTTCAAGGAGGCGCAGGATGAAAATCGGTTTTCGAGATCAGGTTCAAAAGAATCCGATGCGTCTTTTTCCCTTGCCATTGGCAAGTTTACTGCTTGGGTAGCCGTGACCTTTCCGCAGTGTGAAGCAAGCGCGGGAACGGTAGTTCAGAGATGGCGCTCCTATCCCCCTGATGTCCTGACCATCGTCAAAACCCAAAAACTTCCTAACTTCCAACTTTTCCAGTAATTTATGATCGATTCTCAAGCCCCGGTAGCCGTCACCAGTGACACGACCTTACTACCCCTCCCCGTTTCTGAATCTTTCACCAACCGCCGCAAAGTGATCGGCACTCTTGGTCTTGCCACCACCGCCCTCTGCGCTTCTTCCGTTTCCGCCAGCGCAGGTTGGTTCGGTAAAAAGAACGACGATCTGCCCATCGTCAAAGTCAATTCACGGGCGAGCTACTCCCGGTCCTCACGCTCTGCCCCGAGCACGGCGGTGGGAGGCTTCCCCCAGGAATGGGTCCGCTTGCAGGGTCGCAATCTCAACGACTACGCGAACTACCTCAATTCACTCAAACTGAGGAACATCACCGCCCAAGACGTGATTGCCGCCCACGCGAAGCAGCGCGGCACTTGCTGGAACACCTTGCCGCCGAAGCAATGGTGGACGCGCATGGGATACACTCTCCGGGTGGTGGATCGCATCTCCTCCACGATGGATGTGCCGGTGAAGGAAATCGTTTCCGCTTACCGTTCCCCGGCTTACAACTCCCGCTGTGCCGGTGCCAAAAAACGCTCTTGGCATCAAGCGAACATCGCCGTCGATGTCCAGTTCGAGACCCGCGCGCGCAATGTCACCCTCGCAAGCCGCAGCCTCCGGGACCGTGGACTTTTCAAGGGCGGAATCGGCAGCTACTCCAGTTTCACGCACATCGATACCCGCGGACAGAACGTGAATTGGTAGGAATTTCCTAGTGCCAAGTGCCAAGTGCCAAGTGCCAAGTGCCAAGTGCCAAGTGCCAAGTGCCAAGTGCCAAGTGCCAAGTGCCAAGTGCCAAGTGCCAAGTGCCTAGTGCCTAGTGCCTAGTGCCTAGTGCCTAGTGAAAAGTTTCGGACAGGAGGTGTGGCGATGCTTTTGTTTGGTGGAAAATCCTCGCTTCTTCCCTGCTGTTCGGCGGATGAAAATGATTCCGAGAGCAAACGATGCTGCCGCGCGTCAGGCTTCGGGAGGCACGAGGGTGCCTAGCTTAAATGCGACCCTACTGACGGAACGGAATTGGTGCAAAAACCAAGATGCGGATTTCGATTTCGTGGTGAAGCTGGAGATTCTTGTCATGCGACCGGGCGTTAGACCGTTTGCCAAAAGCTCTTGCATCGATTCCGCCTATACAGAGGGGCGACTGGAACGCGGGCCTTCAGCCTGCCCCAGTGCAACGGCTCAGTGCTCCGGAGCGAGCTGAAGACTCGCGTTCCATGGAATACGATATCCTACCAGGAAAACGCACGGACTTTTGGCGAACGGTATATGATTCGGGATTCCATTTCCCGATCGGTGCGGGTAATTTTGCGGGGATGACACTTGCTACGAAAATCACCATCGCCCGGATCTGTCTGGTGCCTGTTTTCGCGGCTTATGCAATCGCCTACGCGACCGGGGTAACAGCCGGTCTGCCGGTGGAACGGCACCGCTGGATCGCACTCGGTGTATTCATCACCGCGGCGGCTAGCGATGGGATCGATGGCTGGATTGCCCGACGTTTCAACCAGCGATCCGCCCTCGGTGCCTATCTCGATCCCATCGCCGATAAATTCCTGGTCCTCACCGCCATCCTGATTCTCACCTTCTTCAGCTGGGGACCGGACGATTGGAATATTCCGATCTGGTTCGCGGCCATCGTGATCCTGCGCGACTGCGTGATCCTGGGAGGCATCCGAATCCTCTACAGCGCCGGGAAAAAGGTAGAGATCCGCCCGCACTGGACGGGAAAAGTCTGCACGCTGAGTCTCTTCGTCGTGCTGGGCTGGGTGATGCTGAAACTCATTCCGCTTTCCCCCATCTATCCCTGCATCATCGCCGCCGTCTTCACCCTGTGGTCCATGTTGAAATACATCCAGCAGGGATGGTGGATCCTGAACTCCAAAATTCAACATCCAACTCCCGCTGAGGACCCGGATTCTTGAAAATATGGAGAAGGGTGTTTTCAACCCCTTGCACAACCCGAGCGAATCCGTTTCCCTATCCTCCGTGAAGGGGTTGAAAACGCCCTTCTCCCTATTGCCTGAAAAATCGACCCCGGCTGGATCTTCGCCGTACTTTCGGATCATTCTACGGTTTGAATTCTGACATTTGAATTTTAGAGTTTCCCCGACCATGTGGACCTGCACTACCAAATCAGACCTGCGCGATCGCATCGCGAACGTATCCCGGCCTATCGTTCTCGTCCCGACGATGGGTGCGCTGCATCCGGGTCACGCTTCTCTGATCGCCCTGGCACGGGAGAAGGCCGGTCCGGAGGGAACGGTGATCGTCTCCGTGTTCGTCAACCCCATCCAGTTCGATCGTGAGAGCGATCTTGAAAGCTACCCCCGCCCCCTCGAGGCGGATCTCTCCGTGTGCGAGGCGCATGGGGCCGATGGTGTGTTTCTGCCGGACAACTCCGTCATGTACGCCGCGGACCGATCCGTTACTGTGATCGAGAGCAGCCTTTCCACCCATCTCTGCGGAGCGACCCGGCCCGGCCACTTCGATGGCGTCTGCACGGTTGTGCTCAAACTCTTCAACCTCACCCGCTGCGATGCCGCCGTGTTCGGCGAGAAGGACTTCCAGCAGCTCGCCATCATCCGCCGCATGATTCGCGACCTCGATCTCCAAGTTGATATCATCCCCCACCCCACGGTCCGCGAACCCGACGGCCTCGCCATGTCCTCCCGCAACGCCCGCCTGACTCCCGAGCAACGCGCCGACGCCCCCCGCATCCACCAAGCTCTTCTCAAGGCCATCAAGGAAACCACACCCGCCGACATCCTGAGGACAGCTCGAGACCAAATCGAAGCCTCCTCCCTCGCCCGCATCGACTATCTCTCGCTAGTCGATCCGGAAGCACTCTCTCCTGTCACAACCCCCGAACTCTCCACGGTCCTAGCCTGCGCTGTGTTCTACGGTGACGTTCGGCTGATAGATCACGTGGAAATCGGAAACGGGCGCTAGCTCAGGTGGCCTCATTTATCCGGAGCATTTCAGCCGACAAAAAAAACGTCCAACCGCAAGCGGATGGGCGTTCTCAAAAACTTCTATGGTCCGATCAACGCTTGCGTCGAAGTAGTAACCCAAAACCGGCAGCCGAAAGAAGGAGTGAAGTTGGTTCAGGAATGACTTGGACCAGTTCAAGCTGAACAGATGGGATCAAGAAGGGCCAGATGTCGTAGCCAAAGTCGTCATACCACCGGTCACGCCCATAAGAAACGTTCCTGGCGATTGGTCTGCACCCCCAAACTTTACCGTCAAGTCTAGATCAGCGGAGGCCGCGGAGTCGTTGGCGAACGATAACTCAGATTTGAAAACCGCTAGCTGGACGGAGGATTGAAGTGTCCCGCCGTTTCCGAAAATAAAGTACAGCGATTGATTCAAAAAAGGGCTTCCCGCCCCAATACGCTCGGCTCCAGATGAATACGAAAAGAGTCCATCGAATCCGCCTTGCCCGAACTCTCCTGTATCAGAAGTAAACTGCGTGAAAGCATCGCTGATGGTGTCGATGTCGCTCGAACTGATCGATGAGTCGTCAAGACCTGAAAAATACCCGCTAGCGATAAACCCAGTCCCATCTCGAATTGGTAGTCCACCCACATCGGCAAAGGCTATATCAACTTCGGTACTTCCTGCTGTAATTACCGCATTCGACTGGGAAACGAGCGCTGCGCTCACGAACAATATAAGTGATCTATTCATTAAATAATTAGTTAAGTTCGAAAATCGTAATCCTAGAGATCTGTAAATCCAGCGGGAGGTGCAAATGTCAGGGTGGTCATTCCCATCGACTTTCTTTGGATAATGAAAGCTGACGTCAGCTTGATACTATTCGAGTCAACGTTAGATGCTCCTCCGATTTCATTGAACGTTTGATTTGGCCTCAATGGCGGCTGGGCCGGAGCGAGGTAAAAGCGTCTATATGAGCCATCCTCCTTCGGCAACCAAAGAACATCCGCTGTTGCAATACTGCCTGGAGACAGAACGGAAAGTACGCCTGATGCGCCAACCGTTGTGTCGACATTAGATACTGGATTACTCCCCGAAAGCTCGGAAGGAAATGGACTTCCTATGTAATTAAAAGTCGGACCCGCAGCAGCGCCAAGCACTGCAAATTTTGACAAGTCGGTTTTAACCTCACCAGTGAAAGTCAGATTCAGATTACCGACAGATCTTCTCTGAACCAAGACAGCGTCTGTATGCACCACTGGGGTAGAACCGACACCCCTACTTCCCCCAATCTTCACCCAGACAGCTGCCGGAGCAAGAGGCGGGTTTGCAGGCGACACATAATATCGATCAAACCCTCCAGTCCCGTTGGATATCCATACAATATCAGCGGTTACGACGCTTCCAGCAGTTAGCGTTGTCTGAGAAGCAAGACCGAAGATACCTTCGATCGTTGGAAGTTTCCGAACTCTATATTCATCGCCAACCGCCAATCCCGAAGAAACTAATGACTCGGGAACGGCAATTGTGTTTGTTCCAAATGTGCTGACCTCTTGGATTACTCCAGCTAGTGTTCCTGACTTTATTTCCAGCAGAACCACTTCGTTCGGCAAATCAGAAAAATCTGCGTTAGAATCTGTAATTTCGGAGGTGCCGATAGAGGTGAAAGATCCTGATTTGAGGCCGCTATCTTGGAGTTGGATACCGAAAAGATTGAACACATCAGGTGAACTTGCGGTAGCCTTACCCCTGACTGCCTGAGTAATGTAACCAACCGGTTTCGAATAGGCAGCACCAGGTTCCGCCTCCATATTGAGGTCAGAAGTGACGGGTCCGGATGCCGAGTCGCTGGAAGCGAGGGCAGGTTCGGAAGGGCCGTTGCTTGTGGTAGATGCGGCAGGGGCTGCTCCGGACGGAGAAGTCGCCGATGCGGGTGCGGGAGCCACGGACAGATTGGAAGCTGTAGCGGCGAGAGGACCGGCTGGTGCCGAGCCAGGGGAGGAGATCTGCGGGGCGGCGGTGGCAGGAGCACCAGGGGCGGCGGAGGAAGCCGTTGCGCTCAGGGGAGCGGCGGGTGCCGAACCAGGTGATGAGATTTGCGGAGCGGTGGTAGGAGCGGCCGGACCGATATTGGAGGCGGATGCGTTGACGGCCGGGGCGGAAGTCACGCCGGAGGCCATTTGTGCTCCCGGGGTCGCAGCAGCGGCAGGTGCTTGGGAACTGGGAATGGCACCGAGAGTCGGGCTAGCGGTGGTGCCGTTGGAGGCAGAAGCGATGGCTGCGGAAGGAGCGGCGACTGCGGAAGCGGCGGAAGTCGCCGGGGCAGGAGCTGCCGCTGAGGGTGATGATGTGCTCGCTGATCCGAAACCTGCGGAAGGACCGAAGCCGTTGGCCGGTTGGTTGTTGCGTGGGGCGGAGGCGACCGAGCGGTCGGATCCACGTTGAGCGGAATTTCCGTTGCTTACGGATGCGCCAGGAGTGCGAAGCGGTTGGGAAGGTGAATTGACTGCCGGGTGCTGCGAGGGAGCGACAATTGCCGGAGCTGGCATCGCCGCGGTGGTTTGCGGCATGGCGGTCGGGCGCTGGGCGAGTTTTGTGCGGGCCGGGCCTTGCTCCTCTTTGGTGGAGGTGATCGCGGGGGCCGCAGAGCGGTTGGAACCGGACGGTGCCTGGGTCCTGGTGGAGGCCTGGGCGGCAGATTGCTCCGAGGAGTCCGAGCTGGAAGCTGACGCGTTCTCTACGGAAGGAGTTGCTCGGTCACTATTGGTGAACTGGATGACTCCTACTGCGGCGGCGGTGCCGGCAAGGACGGTGATCGGGATGATTTTTCTCATGGCTACGAAGGTTCGGGCTGGTTGGGAAAGGTCGGGACTGGGTTTCTACATTTGCGAGGAAGCAGTGGATTCCACTACTCGATTTCTCCGCAAGGACTGATTACACCTCCACACTTAGTAGGTTATGCCTGCGGCAGCAAGTGGAAAAGCGGGGAATTGTTGCGGCTATCCCCTGTTCACGTGATGGCGTCGCGCGACTCGGCAGCTTCGCCTTACGACGGCCAATGGGTGAGGGATTCAAGGAGTTCGAGGCGTGCCTCGATGTCATCGCGGGTGATGGCGGCGAGGCGGTTGGTGGAAAAGGCTTCGCAAGTGAAGGAGGCGACGACGGAACCGTAGACAACGGCGCGGCGGATGTCATCGAACGCGAATGCGGATTTGCCGGTGGATGCTAGGTGCCCGGCGAGAGCGCCGAGGAAGGAATCGCCCGCCCCGGTGGGATCCGCGACTTCCGCGAGCGGGAAGGCGGCGCAGCGGAAGAGACTGATGCCGGGAAGATCGGCCAGGGAGGGATTCTCCCCGTTCGTGTCCTTTGAAAACAGGATGGCTCCGAATTCACCGAGCTTGATGACAACGTTCGGGGGGCCTTTTTCAAGCAAGCGCTGGCCGGCTTTGATGAGGTTGGAGGTTTTGCAGAAATCGCGGGCTTCGGATTCGTTGATGACCAGGAGGTCGATCTTCTTGAGAACTTCATGGAGGTCGTCGTTAGCGATGGTGATCCAGAGATCCATGGTGTCCGCGGCGATGAAGGATTTCTCCGCGGTGAGCTGGGAAATCATCTGGAGCTGGTTGAGCGGGTGCATGTTGGCAAGCACGACGACGGGTGCGGAGGCCATTTCCGCAGGGACTTTCGGCTCCCAGTCCTCGAGCACGTTGATGGCGACCTCGAGAGTATCGCGGTCGTTCATGTTCTCATGGTATTCGCCGGACCATGAGAAGGTATCGCCCTCGGAGCGCTCGAGGCCCTCTGTGGAGATGGATTTTCCGGCGAAATGATCGAGATGCTCCTGGGGGAAATCCTTGCCGATGATGCCTACGAGATGAACGGGCGAGGTGAAATAGGAGGCGGCGATGGAGGTGTAGGAAGCGGAGCCTCCGAGCAGATTCTTGCCCTCGGCGGTGGGGGTTTTGATATTGTCGATGGCGATGGAGCCTCCGACGAGGACGGGGGTGGTTGCGGGCATGGGTGCGATTTTAGGAGGAAACTTTAAATTTTAAACTTCAAACTTCGATGAAGATGAAATCTGGCTTTGGAGTGCGTGACGGCTTGCCTCCGCTTTGGGGTTGGAGGACTTGCCTTCTGTGGTGCGGAGCGACTGGCCGGGAATCAAAGCCAGAGGTGGGACACCGTGAGGCAAGCCTCACTCGTAAAAGCGGAGGCGAGCCGTCCGCACTCCAAGGCTCACTTGGCGTCGGTCATGGGGGCGGTTTCGAAGAATTGCCTGTCTCCGGCTCCCAATCGAGTCGATGCGCGATATGGAGTGCGTGACGGCTTGCCTCCGCTTTGGGGCTGGAAGGCTTGCCTTCCGTGGTGCGGAGCGACTGGCCGGGAATCAAAGCCGGAGGTGGGACACCGTGAGGCGAGCCTCACTCGTAAAAGCGGAGGCGAGCCGTCCGCACTCCAAGGGGGACGCTTTAGGAAAGCGGTTGCGGTGGGCGCAGGGGGTATGCTCTCAATCCCCGGCTCCCAATCGAGTCGATGCGCGTTATGGAGTGCGTGACGGCTTGCCTCCGCTTTGGGGTTGGAGGGCTTGCCTTCTGCGGTGCGGAGCGACTGGCCGGGAATCAAAGCCGGAGGTGGGGCACCGTGAGGCAAGCCTCACTCGCGAAAGCGGAGGCGAGCCGTCCGCACTCCAAGGCTCACTTGGCGTCGGTCATGGGGGCGGTTTCGAAGAATTGCCTGTCTCCGGCTCACAATCGAGTCGATGCGCACTATGGAGTGCGTGACGGCTTACCTCCGCTTTGGGGCTGGAAGGCTTGCCTTCTGTGGTGCGGAGCGACTGCCACGGAAATCAAAGCCGGAGGTGGGACACCGTGAGGCAAGCCTCACTCGCGAAAGCGGAGGCGAGCCGTCCGCACTCCAAGGGAAGTTTTAGAAATCGTCTTCGATTTTCAGGGTGTCGATTCTGAAGCTGGCGATAGTCTGCTTAGTCGCGGAGGTGGCGGTTTTTTCGAACCATGAGGCACTGCACCAGGGATAGTCGGTAGCGGCTTCCACAAGACCATGTTTCACAGGATTCTGATGGACGTATCTCAATCGCGCGAAGTAGCTGGCTTCGTAGGTGAGCTTTGTTTCGGCGTAGTTGTGCCAGACTTTTCTTCCCGGAGTGCTGTCACGCGCATTGAGCCATCTTGCGGATCGGCTGTGGAACTCCATGAGAAATTTCTTGAGACTCGCCGCATCGTCCGGAGGGGATTTTGCGATGAAGTGGTAGTGATTCGGGAACACAGCCCAAGCGTGGAGGTTCCAATTGTGTTTGCTAGAATACTTCAACAAGCCGCCGCAGAGTGCTTCGAGACTCTCCTGATCGTGGAAGGGTTTTGCTTTCCGATAGGTTGCCGCAGTGACCATGAAAGTTCCTGCTTCGCCCAGACGGTGGTCGGGGGAATGGGGCCAGTGGTTGCTTGAGGACACTTGTAGCGTGGTTTTGGAGTGCGTGACGGCTTGCCTCCGCTTTGGGGCTGGAAGGCTTGCCTTCCGTGGTGCGGAGCGACTGGCCGGGAATCAAAGCCGGAGGTGGGACACCGTGAGGCAAGCCTCACTCGCGAAAGCGGAGGCGAGCCGTCCGCACTCCAAGGCTCACTTGGCGTCGGTCATGGGGGCGGTTTCGAAGAATTGCCTGTCTCCGGTGACTCGGGGGTCGTCGGTGCGGGTGAGTTCTTCCATCAGGCGGGATTCGAGGGCGGCCTTGGTTTCCTCATGTTCCTTCTTTCCGGCGAGGTTTTCCATCTGGTGGGGATCTTTTTTTAGATCGTAAAGTTCGTATTTCGGGCGTTTTCCGTAGGCACGGTCGTAGTATTCCTTCCAGGAATAATCGTCGCGGTGTTGCACCATCCAGGCTTTGGTCGGGCCGGCATCCTCGTCGGCGAGGGTGATGTGGGTATTGTTCTCAAGGTCGTCTACCGAAGGAATGCTGTCTTTGGAAATTTTCCGCGGGTCTCCGGCAGGCCAGCGGTCAGGCTCGAAATTGATGATGAAAAGGTGGTCCTTGGTACGGATGGCGCGCTGCGGGTAGGGGAGGTTGTTTTCGCGGGCGGTCGGGACGTGGCGCTCGCGTCCGGTGAATACGGCTTCGTCGGCGGAGATGGCCGATTGTTTCCCGGTGAGAACCGACATCAGCGAAGTTCTTGTCATTTCCCCGGGGACGGGGATACCGGTGGCTTCGAGAATGGTGGGCGCGAGATCGATGAGCGAGGTCAGGCGGGCGACTCTGCCGGGAGGCTTGGAGGCGGGCGGCATGACGTTTTTCCCGATGCGGACGGCAAGCGGAACGCGGGTCCCGAAATCGTAGAGGTTCACTTTCCCGTGGGGAAACCCGGGCGCGCCGTGATCACCGGAGATGATGACGATGCAGTCTTCGAGCAAGCCGTCCTTCTCAAGCCTGTCGAGGATGATGCCGGTGGCGTGGTCGAATGCCTGGACCTCGCCCAGATAATCGGCGAAGTCCTGGCGGATCTCTTCGACATCCGGAAGAAAGGGCGGGAGTTTTTCGCGGAGTGAATCGGGATCGATGTTCCAAAGGGCTTTGCCGGATCCCTTGATCCATTTCCGGTGGGTGTTGGTGGAGCCGAAATGGTAGAAGAACGGCCTTTCCCCGGTGCGGGATTCCAGGAAGGAATCGAGATTTTCGCCGACCTCGTCGTAGAGCGCCTGCTTCGCCTCCGGGATGGATTTCCCCGAGGCGACAGCGTCGGTGACGTTCTGGGAGAAATTGTTGAATTTCCCGCCGCCCGATTGATAAGTGGCGGCTTTCCCGCCGTACGGAGCCTCGGAGGGTCCGCCCGGTCCCCATGCTTTGCCAGTGCGCCCGATCCTGAAGCCGTTTTTCTGAAGGATCAGAGGAAAAGAGGGTTGGGAGAAATCCCATTTCGAGTGGAGGATGGAGGCGCTTCCGGTTTGCCAGAAATGCTTCCCGGAAACGAGGGCGGAGCGGCAGGGTGTGCAGGAAGGAGAGGAGACGAAGGCTTGCTCGAAAAGGCTGCCTTGGCTGGCGATTCGGTCGAAATTCGGAGTTTTCACCACATCGGCGGGAGTGCCGGGGCCGTCCACGGCGGCGTAGGCGGAGGCATGGCGGCCCCAGTCATCGGCGAAGATGAAGACGATGTCCGGGGTTTTCGCCGATGCGAGGATGATGGTCAGGAACAGAGTGGAGAGGATGGCTTTCATAGGGTGGGACGGGCTTGTGACTACGGGATGATTGATTGACCGCAATGGGAGCAACGCGGAGATGGAGGCAGTGACTTCTAACTTCTGCATTCTTCAGAAAAGACGGAGAAGGCGGAGTGAAGACTCGGGAACTTGGAACTTGGTTTTTTGAATTTTGGGAGTTTACCCGGTGGGGGCGGTTGTGGAATATCGGGGATGCTTACGTTGAAGACACGGAGAAAATTTCTGGGATTGATTGGTTTGGGGATGATTTTTGCTCTCGGGGCGAATGCCGGGGAGACGGTGAAAAAGCTGGTGATGATCGCCGGGAAGCCAAGCCACCCGGCGGGTATGCATGAGTTCAACGCCGGTTGCGAGTTGTTGAAAAAGTGCCTTTCGGGGGTGGAAGGGCTGGAAGTGGAGGTGCACCCGAACCACTGGGTGAGCGATGACAAGGTATTGGAAACGGCGGACGCGGTGGTGATCTACGCGGACGGCGGAAACGGGCATCCGGCGCTGCAGGGAAACCACCGGGAGCAGATCCAGAAGATGGCCGACCGCGGAGCCGGGATCATGATGATGCACTACGCGGTGCAGTGCGCGGATGAGGGCGACAGCGGGGACTCCTTCCGCGAGTGGATCGGCGGTGCCTACGAGGCGGGCTATTCCTGCAACCCGATCTGGAACGCGGATTACAAATCGTTTCCCGAACATCCGGTCGCGAAAGGGATCAAACCTTTCAAAATCGAGGACGAATGGTATTTCTCCATCCGTTTCCCGAAGGACATGAAGGGAGTCACTTCGTTGTTGGTCGCCACTCCGAGCGACGAAACACGGGACGGACCGTATGTGCATCCGAAAGGACCGTATCCCCATGTGCAGGCACGGAAGGGCGAGGAAGAGACGATGATGTGGGCGACCGAGCGCAAGGACGGCGGACGCGGGGTCGGCTTTACCGGAGGGCATTTCCATAAGAACTGGTCGGATGACAATTTCCGGAAAATCGCGCTCAACGCGATGCTTTGGATCTGCAAGATGGAGGTGCCGGAAAACGGTGTGGAATCCAGCGTAACCGATGCGGACATGGCGGCGAATATGGATAAAAAGTGAACCACGAGGGTTCACTCCGAATTTTCACGGAAGACCAGGACAAGCGGGATGAGTGAGGGAAAAGGAATGCTGGTGGCGTTGCCGGAGCGCTGGGACGAGGCCTGCTTCGCGGTCCCGGCTGTGCGGGCGATGGTGGCTTCCGGGCTGGTGGGCGGATTGATCTGCCGGGAGGAGCAGCACGCGTTTTGGGAAACGGTTTGCCGGCTTCCGCAGGTCCGGTTTTCTCCGAAAACGAGTGCCCGTGCTCTGGCTGGTCTGATCGGTAGCGATTGGGAAGCAGCCTTGGTGTGGGAGCCGGGAGTCGCGGCGAAAGCGGTCGCGAAGGCCGGGATCGCGAAGCGCTTGGGTCCGGAGGACAAGGCGTTGGCAAAGCTTCTCACCCACCCCCTTGAAATCGCGGAGGGGCCGGTGGAGCACCGGGTCAGGAAATATCTCAAAACATGTGAGCGGATGGGCTTGGCAGTCGATAGGCCGGAGTATTTCACCGCGGCCCCGCTGGGTGTGGCCGCGGGACCGAAATCCGTCCTGCTGTGCCCGGGATCGGACTTCGGACCAAGCCATGAGTGGCCGCTCGACCATTGGCAGGAACTGGCCGAAGAACTTCTCGAACAGGGGAAACGCCTGACTGTCGCCGGTGTGATCGGCGGACGCGGCCTGGGGAAAATCCTCGCGGGTCGACTGGGTGGCGATGTCGAGTTTTTCCATGCCGCTCCCCTCTCCGCCGCGCTGCCGCTGCTAGCGATCCACCAGCTCGTCATTTCCGCAGATGGCTCCCTGCCCCACCTCGCGGCCCATGCAGGGGCGACCTGTGTAACACTTTTCGGCCCCAACGACGCGGCCTGGAAACGACCGCTCGGCAAGCGTCATGTGGTGGTGAAACGGCATGTGGAATGCGCGCCCTGCCTTTCTGCGAAATGTGTGATGGACGCACGCTGCCAGAACGAGCTGGAAGTGGCGAAGGTCTTGGCGGCGATCCCGGGATGCTTCTGAAACAGAACTTCCAGGAAGATACCCGGATGGGGGTTCGGGAGGGTGCGGCCTAGCCCTTGATAAGCATCCGTGCCCCGAACAGGACCAGGACGACTCCGAAGGTTCGGGTGAGAGTCTGGTTTGAAAGTGAGCGCATGAGGTCGCTGCCGAACCAGGCGGTGAGGGCGGAAGCGGTGCCTACGGCGGCGACGATTTTCCAGTCGATGAGGCCTTTCTGCTGCGCGTTGTTCAGGGTGGAGGCGATGGCGGTGATGATGATGACGGCGAGCGAAGTGGCGACCGCCCTTTTCTGCTCGAAGTCGAAAATTGTGACGAACGCCGGGACCAGAACGATTCCTCCGCCGACTCCGCAAAGAGCGCCCAAGAGACCCGCGACCAATCCGATGGCGACTGAGAGAAGTATGAGTTTCATCCGGGAGAGAAGCGCTCTCCGCTCCGGATGATCAACTTCCATTTCCCCGGGGAAGGATCGGGGGCGGAGACCTCCATGATCGCAAGCGCCCACCGGTATGCAGACACCGGTGCGAAATGGAATCCGCGGTCCTCTGGTTTCCGCACCGGCCGTCGCGCGGGTCTCCCCCGGTCACTATTTCACCGGGGAGAAGTCGGTGGGTTTGAGGAAAACGGATTTCACGCCACCCTTCTCAGTGAGTGATCCGCCGGCTTTTTCTTCGGAAGCATTTTTGGCGGCGACCCAGTCGGGATCGTTGCCGAAGGCCTTCCATGATTTCTTCGCAGCTTCCGCGTCCTTGTGGGCGATAAAATAAAGGAGGGTGCTTTCCGCGCCTTCCTGATCCGGGGTGAGCTGGAAGTAACCGAGATTGGTCATGCCGTGTTTCTCGAAAAGCGCCAGGTGTGATCGCGGAAACGGGCGTGAAGATCGGGAAGATGACCGGGAGTGGTGGTGTAGGTGCGCATCTCGAAGAGGTGCTCGTTTCCGCAGGAGCGGGATGAAACTCTCCGGAACGGATAGAGACGTGGATTCCTAGCAGGAGAAAGTGCCGCAAAACCCTCGGAAAAATCGGTGGGGTCATGAAAATCTGATCCACTTTTTCGACCAGCTTCCCATCGACCTCGGATTCGGACTGGGCCTTTTTCCAGTCGGGATCGCGCATGAATGCCTTCCACGATGCATCACGGGCCTCCATGTCGGGATAAGCCATCAGATAGATGAGGAGGTTGTCGGGATTCTCCACAGGCACCCAGTAGCCGACGTTGGTCATGCCGTGTTTGGCAAAGAGACCGCAGGTGTGGTCGCGGAAGCGGGCGAGGAGGGCGTCGAGTTTGCCCTGGGCGGCATGGTAGGTGCGGAGTTCGAGCAGGTTGCCTTTGAACCGGGCTGATACTCTTCTTCAGCAGTGGCGGGTAGATGCGAAGTCGTGGAAACGAGAGCGACAGCAAACAGGGTTTTGATCATTCCGGAGACTGGCCGGGAGAAAAATTTCCGCAATGGGAAGTTTCACTCGAAAAACGTATCCTCGTGACGGTATGGCGGGGCGCAGCAGCAGAGAAATACGAGATCCGTAGTAGCTGTGATCTGATGCCATGCGCCGGGCGGGATGAGGATGGCGTCTCCGGGGACGACCTCGCGAGTTTCCCCGTCGATTTCCATTAGGCCGGAACCACTGGAGATATAGTAGAATTCCTCGCTGTCCTTGTGGTAGTGCCGCTGGGTTGCACCGCCCGGCAGGGATGCGGGCTTCGGCGAGGCTTTGGTTCCGGACGGGCGCGTTGGCGGAATCGAGGAGGCTGGTGATGGTGGAGCCGTCTTTGGTGGTGAAGGGGGTCTGCTCGGAGTGTTTGCGAATGGTCATAGTGGTATGGGGATGCGTGCTTCCAGCCACTTGGCGCTGGATTGGCGAACCGTTCCCGATCCTGTGCTAGCGGCGGGACGCACGCTTCTCCTTATTTTTCCAGAAAAAGCGGGCTGCGGACGAGGAGGTGGACGAGGGAGCGGAAGGAGTGGTTGTGTTTGGCGGAGGCGGTTACGATTTTTTGGATCTCGGGTTCGTCGAGGAGAGTGGGCGGCGCGCCGGTGGCGTAGGTGACGAGATGGCGGGTGAGGCCGAGGGCGAGTTTCTCCGGGGAGGCGGCGAGGTGGGCGCGGAGCTGGCGGATGTCGGCGAATTCGATCCCGTCCGGGGTGGTGCCGCTGGAATCGACGGGCGGGCCGTCGGCGGATTTCCCATCGGAGCCGTGAGGAAGCGGTAGTTTTCGCGGAATTTCCCGGCGACATCGAAGCTCTCCAAGGCGAAGCCGTAGGGATCGAAACGGGCGTGGCAGGCGGCGCAGGTTTTGGAATCGCGATGGGCGGCGAGTTGCTCGCGGAGGGTGCTGGCTCCGCGGGTGTCCGGTTCGATGGGGTTGATATCGGAGGGTGGTGGCGGGATGTGGATTCCGAGGAATCGGTCGGAGAGCCAGACGCCGCGTTTCACGGGGGTGGTATTGGTGCCGTTGGCGGTGACTTTCAGGACGGAGGCGTGGGTGAAAACGCCGCCGTAGGGGGAGTCGGCGGGGAGCTTGGTGAGGCGGAGATCCGAGTGGCCGGGATCGGGAAAGTCATACAAGCGGGCGAGTTCGGAATTGAGGAAGGTGTAGCCGGGGTTGGCGAGTTCGGGAAATGGGACGATCGGGATCGCGAGCAGGTGTTTCAGGAAAAGCCGGGTTTCGGCGAGGCTGGAGAATTTCGTCCACTCGTTGTATTCCGGGTTGAGATTCCTGTCGGGAGTGGTCTCGTCGATGGCGTTGAGGCCGAGCCATTGGTCGGCGAAATCGGCGATGAAGCGATCGGACTTCGGATCGGTCAGCAGCCGCTCGATCTGCTGGCTGAGGGTGGCCGAGCCGTGGAGTCGTTTCGAAGCCGCGAGATCGAGCAGGGTCTGCGTCGGGGGTCGAATTCCAGAGGAAACGGGAGAGCCGGGAGGCGAGAGCGTGGTCGTCGAGCGGTCCCGGGCTTCTCGACAACGCAGAGAAAGTCCGGGCGAAAGCAGTAGATCGGAGACCATTTCCGCGGAGGATATCGGCCAGCGGTTTGTCTCCGGCAATGGATTGACCGACTATGGCGAGGCGCGGCCTCCTTCTCCCGGGTGCCGGCTCGCGGCGGAGAAAAGCGGGGGCGATACGGGTATAGGTTTTCGCCATGGTGTCCAGGAAGCCGTGCTCGGTGGCGAGTCCGCTGGCGTAGGATTTGTTGTTCACCGGGATGTGGGCGCGGGGATTTTTCCGGATCTCGTCGACGAGTCCGGGCGGAAAATCCGCCGTGAGCCAAGCCTCGCCGGGTATGGGCAGGGACGGGCTGGTGATATCGACCCACTGCACGGCGAGACCGGGAACCTTTTTTCCCGCTGCCTTGCTGTTTTTCGGGACCGGGACGCCGAGTCCGAAGGGGATGAGGCGCATGCCCTCCCCTTTCCGCATGAAAACTTCCGTCTCCATGACGCCGGGCGAACCGGGTGGTGCCTCGAGAACGGCGGCGAGGCGGATGACCTGCGGGTAGGCCATGGTGCGGCCGACGTAGACCCCGAAGGGCATGGGTTTTTCGGTCTGGTAGCCGTAGGCGGAGACGCGGAGTTTCTGAACACCGCCGGTGGGCGCGCCTTTGAATTTGAGGCGACCGGAATCGACGTCGGTGTTGAAGGAAACGATGGTTTTGCCTTTGTCGAGAACCAGGTTCTGGCCGGCGGATTGGCCGGACTCGACGGCTTCGGCGCGGACGGTGGGGGTATGGTCCTTCGGGAGGCGGGCGAAAATCTGGTTCACGGTTTCCCCGGCGATATCGATGTAGGCGAGCGCGCCCTGGGAGGAGAGCGGGAGGGCGGCGGCGACTTTCTCGTAGCCGTTGATCCTGCCATCCGGTGGGAGATCGTCCTCGAAATTGGGAGTGTAGCCGAGCAGATCGGTGATGGTGTTGGCGTATTCGCTGCGGGTGAGGCGGCGGAATCCGGCGCGGCCCTCGGCTTTCTGGCGGGCGAGGAAACCGCTGGAGAGCGGGCCGCGTATCCATTCCGAGATTTGTTTTCGCTCGGCGGTGGAGGGTTGGTCTTCGTCCTCCGGAGGCATTTTTCCTGACTCGATGTGTTCGAGGACTTTGAACCATTTTTCCTGATCCGGGGTGAAAGCTCCGTTGAGGCGGAGGTTGGCTTCGGGTTTTTTTCCGCCGTGGCAATCGGTGCAGTAGGCGGAAAGGATGGGGGTCTATTTCTTTTTCGTAGGAAACCTCGGACGATGCGGGGGATACGAAGAGAAGTTGAACCGCTACGACGCTGAGGACGCGTAGGCTTGGGTTTGGGGGAAGAGGAACCACGGATGGACGCGGATGGACGCGGATTTTCCGGATTGAAGACTTGGGGTTTAAATTGTCACCGCACAGGCGCGGAGATCGCGGAGGGGACGCGGAGGAAGAGGTTGGGGAATTGGTTTTTCTCCTTAAAATTTTCATAGGACTGGCTCTGCGATTCCTTTGCGGCCTCTGCGTCTCTGCGGTGAGAAATATTTTACGCGAGGCCGTCGATTGAGCCGTTTCCTGATCCGAAGGTGTCGGTTTCCATGCCGAATTTTTGGAGCATGGAAACGAAGAGCTGCGCCAGGGGGGTGTTGGCGTTGCGGTCTCCGGCGATGTGGCTGCCGTGTTTCCAGCCGCCACCGGCGAGGAGGATGGGGAGGTTGTTGGTGTTGTGGCTGGAGGCGTCGCCGAGATTTGAGCCGAAGAGGACTTGGGTGGAATCGAGCAGGGCCCGTCCGCCGGTCCGAGGCTTCCGAGAGGGATTTCAGAAAATCCCGGTAAGCCGCCATTTCGAGTTTCTCGACGATTTTCAGCTGGGCGATCTTCTGCGGGTTGCGACCGTGGTGGGTGAGTCCGTGGTGCCCTTCTGTGATGCCTTCGATGGGAGGACGCTCGTCCATGCCGCGGATGAATACGGAGACGATGCGCGACGAGTCCGTCCGGAGGGCGAGCTTCGTGAGATCGAGCAGAACGCGGAGACGGCCTATACTGTCGGCGCGGTCGAGGTTGTCCGAAGGGACGGGCAGGTCGGTTTTCGGCTTGGGTTTGTTGACCCATTCTTCGGAGGCGTGGAGCTGTTTTTCCATGCTGCGGACGGCGGCGGCGTAGTCATCCACCTGTTGCTGGTCGCGCTTGGAGAGCTGGTTTTTCAGGGAGGAGAAATTTCCGGACATTTCATCGAGGATGGATTGGCCGCGCTGGAGTCGGGCGATTTCCCTTTCCACGTCTTTAGCGTTTCCGGCGAGAAACATGCGCCGGAAGATGTCGGAAGGCTTGTTGAGCGCCGGCACTGCGGCTCCGTTTTCCGCGTGGGTCAGGGTCCCGCTGTCCTGGGTGGAAAGAGTGATGAACGGGAAGCGGGTGACGTTCCCGAGATGCTTCGCGGCGAGATAATCGAGCGAGACGGAGTTGCGGAAACTGGAGGACTTCGGGCCCTTCGCGGAGGTAAGGAAACAGGCCTCCGAGGCATGGTCCCCGCCGATATCGGGGTGGGAGATACCGGAGAAAACCGTGAACCGGTCGCGGAGATCCGCGCCCAGGACTTCGAGATATTCGGAGGGTTGATAGCCGGCTCCGGCGATTTCCGGAAAAAACGCGGGACCGTAGAGTCCGAAACTGGTGCAGATGGATACGATGCGCTGCGGTGGTCCGGCTTGAGTGCTGCCGTGGCGAAGGTTTCCAACCACGGCAGAGCGAGGAAGGCGGAGGTACCGCGGAGGAATCGACGGCGGGAGAGCTGGGTTTTCACGATTCCCATGAATACGCGCTGTGGCGCGGCGTGTCTTCCATAAAATCACCCGCGGTCCCGCGCTTGCCACCCGGGATACCGAAAGGTAAGACTCCCGCACCAACTCCTACCCGGTAGTCGGGTTTGAAATTCAGAATTTTTATGCGCCCCGGACTCATCCTCAAACTTTCCTCGCCAGACCAACCCGGCATCGTCGCGAGAATCGCCTCCTATGTAGCATCTCACGCGGGCAACCTCGTGGAGTTCAGCCAGTTCTCCGACCGCCTCGAGGGGAAGTTTTTCGCCCGACTGGAAATCGACACCTCCGCGTTGGATGTCAGTGTGGAGGAATTCAAAAAAGGCTTCGCCACTCTTGGCGGCACGCTGGGTGCGACCTGGCATTTCCGCGAACTGCCCTACAAGATGCGCACCGCCCTGCTCGTCACCAAAACCGACCACTGCCTCAACGAGATCCTGCTCCGCACCGAGCTGGGCGAGCTGCCCGTAGAGATCACCTCCGTCATCGCCAACCGCCCGGCCTGCGCCGCCATCGCAGAGCGCTCCGGCCTGCCCTTCCATCTCGTGGAAATGGACGGTCCGCGGCGCGAGCAGGGCTTTTCCGAGATCCGCGATCTGCTCGTCGCACAAGACGTGGAGCTCATCGTCCTAGCCCGCTTCATGCAGATCCTTCCGGACAGTTTCTGCCAGGAGTTCTCCGGGAAAATCATCAACATCCACCACTCCTTTCTCCCCGCCTTCATCGGCGCGAACCCCTACCGCCAGGCCCACGACCGGGGTGTGAAACTCATCGGAGCCACCTGCCACTACGTCACCGCGGATCTCGATGCCGGCCCCATCATCGAGCAGGAAGTCGAGCGCGTTTCACATTTCCATTCCCCCAACGACCTCGCCCGACTGGGCCGCCACTGCGAACGCGCCGCCCTCGCCAAAGGCATCCGCTACCACGTCCATGACCGCACCATCATCGACCGCCACCGCGCGATCGTGTTTCCGGACTGAAGCTGCCTATTCCTCCAACACCCGAAAGCGGCCGAAGGCTCTGCCGGACGGAGTCTGGGGAAGCGTGAATCTGAAATCGAGCGAATCGCCTGAATCGGACAGCGGTGACCAATCCCCCGCTTCAAGCGTTTCCGACCAGAGAACGTCCATGGTGAAACCCTCGGTCAGTTTGGCTCGGGAAAAATCCAGCGAGAGACCATGCTCTTGCGTTTGCCAGATGGGAAGCCGCTCCCGGTCCGCTTTGATCGGGTTCATCCCGAAGCCTCGCTCCGTTAGATTGGACACCCCGTCCCGATCCGGATCCTTCTCATCCGCCGAAGCTTCCTGCGGCAGGGGCGATCCGAAATATCGTTCCCGCCACACTTCAACCGGAAGTTGGGGACGGCCGATCACCTGATAGGAGTGGCTGATTCCAAAGGCGCGAGGCCCGCTTTGGGCGCGTGTTCTCACCCGAAGGTAGGCGTACCCCGGCAGACTCGCGCCATTCAGACTCCACCCGGTCGCATCCCGCACGGCTCGCCCCAAGGGAACCCAGTCCACCGCATTCCGCGTGTATTCCATCTCCACCGAGCGCACATCCGGAGAAGTCGGTGAGAGTGTGAAGCGGATATCGGTCCGATTGGTTATGCGTATGCCAGGGCTTGCGGGTCCGTTCAAAAACTTGGCGATCCCCAATCCGGACGTGAATCCTCCCGGACGTTCCAGACTACCAGCCCCGATGATCGAGCCGTCGTCAAGTTGCACGCTCGTGAAGAGCTTGGTGATCGCCGTGCCTCCGGTTCTCAGGGCGGGATTGAAACTCTCATCGAGCGAGCCGTCCGGTAGCAGCCGGGCCATTCCGTGGCGGGGTTTGCCACCCACCGAATCGAAATAACCCGAGATGATATAACAGCCGTTGTATTGCCTGCTGACACACGCGATCGTGCCATCGACATCGGCATGGAACGTCGGATCGAGCGAGCCATCGGTGAAGAGCCTTGCGATCCGCGGCTTTCTCACTCCATTCACGCTGGTGAAAGCCCCGGCGATGATCAGCTTGTCCGGGGTTCCTTGCATACCTTCCTCGTAGAGCAACCCGTAGGTCCGGCTGTCCTCCCCGTTGACCGGTCCTGTCTGAACCTGGAAAGTGTCATCGAACTCACCGTCAGGTAGTAACCTTCTGAGACGTTCGTGGCCACCGTAAACAATTTTCCCGTCCGGCTGGATGAGAAGTGATTTCGGAGTGCCACCGCTAACGCCTTGAAAGGAAGGATAAGGATCTCTGGCCCCATCCGGCAGGACACGGAAAATGCCTGATGCGCACAGTACCACCCTTCCCTGTGAATCCACTTCCATGCGTCTGATATCATCCCCGGGGGTAGTCCCCGCATCAAAGCTGGGATCGAAATCACCGTTTGGCAAAAGTCTCGCCACATTGTTTCTCGGAAACCCATCCACCAGATCGAAGCGACCGCTTACCATAATTCGCCCATCATCCAGCAAACGGATGCATTCGATCCAGGCTCTCGAATCGCGCCTGGACAATCCGAAATCCGGTCCTTGAAATTCCAGATCAGGAGACCCGTCAGGCAAAATCCGCCGCACCGCCTTCTTCAGGTCTTTGCTAAAAGAACTTCCCACCAGAATTTTCCCATCCGCCTGCTTCGCCAACGACCAGTTCCAGCCACCGGTCGCCTCGAAAGCGGGATCCACCGCGCCCTCGCCGAGGAGAGCCAGAACAAGGTCATTACCATCCGCACCGGAGTAGCCCGCGACAAATTCATAGAACTCGCCCTGGAACTCGAGGACTACCACAGCCTTCTCCGGCACGGAGGGAAAACGCACGGGGATCGCGAAATCCGTGCGGTTGTCGATTACTTTGAGGATCATCCCCGGAGTCGGACGAAGGCCAAGGGTGATCGCCATATCCACCACCTGGGGGAAATCGCCGGCTTCCCACACGACCGGCGCGTCACCGGCCTTGTCCAACCGGACGGAAAAACCCGCCCCCGCCGAACCGCTCAGAGGGATTTCGCGCAAGAATCCTTCCGATTCGTTGGCGGTGATCCGAAGAACCGCGGATGCGGCTCCTGACAGCGGAGCGGTGAAACTCACGGCGATTTCCGTCTTCCCACCCGGGGCGAGTGAAACAGGAAACGCCGTAGCGACCTCGAAGCTACCGGCACCCCCGCCGGTGACCGTTGCCATCAGACCGGTCAGGGGAAGGTTGCCGTCATTGGTCAATGCCAGGACCTGCCGATTTCTGAAGCCGGCCGGCGCGGTCCCGAAATTTTTCGCAGCAGGAGAGGAAATCAACGATGGCACCTGCTGTCCTAACGGCGAAGCGTCTCCAGGCAAGGTAGATTCCCCCACACGACCCGGCAGAACCAGGATTGGCCTCACCGCGATACCATTCGGAGGACCGTCCAGATCGGTTTCCCATCGGGTTCCGTTGAAAACAGCGCTCCCACCGATACGCTGCCACTTTCCGTTCCGCAGCATCTCGAACCACAGCCTGCGGGGCTGGGGAGTTCCCCCGGACGGCTGCCATACGAGTGTGGAGTTTCCTTGCAGAAAAGTCTGATAGGACGACCCGTCGTTGAAGTATCTCACGAGCCTGTTATCGGTGTTCCCGAAAATTAGATGATTCACGAAGCCCGACCGGAAAATCGAACCATCCGGATGAACCGCTACCTGGGCGGAGCTGGGAAAATCCGTGTTACCGATTTCCTCGAAGGATATCGAATCGTCCACCGAGCCATCTGGCAGCAGACGCACCATGCGTCCGCCCAGCAGCATCCTGTTTTCCGCATCGACCACAATGGATGAGACTTTCTCCCCGATGACTGGCCTGAATGACATATCAACTGCTCCGGTTGGCGAAACCCTAGCCAGATTGCTCTGGGAAATCCCTGCGATTTCCGAAAATTCCCCACCTATCAGTATCCTTCCCAAGTTATCCTCGGCAGTGAACAAGGAGATATTGTTACTCCCGAAAGAAACATCGAATGATGTGTCCCGCTGGCCGTGCGAAAACAACATGCGCAGACCTGTGGTGTGTGCTCCTCCCCCGTTTGAAAACGACCCGAAAACAAGGATACGACCGCTTCTAAGTATATTCACATGACTTACGAAATTACTTCCCGCTGAACCCTCCCAGGCGAATGATTGATCCAATACCCCATCCGGCATCAGTCTGGCCAACCCGCTAAACGCCTGCCCGTTCACTTCGGTGAAATTACCTCCAATCACGATCCTTCCCTCGGAGTCTGTCGCGGCACAGTTCACCCATCCTTTCACATTCGCCTTGAAACCGGGATCGATCCGGTTTTCATCCACCATCATGGCTAGGTTCGAAGTGAATTCGTTTCCCATCCTCGTGAAAAGGCCTCCCACCAGAGTGCGACCTCCCTCAAACGTGGAAAGCGTCCGGACGGTGCCTGCAAAACTCTCTTGGAAGGTCGGGATAGGCTCTCCGTCCGACAACGAATAGTTCGAGGTTGCGGCGAACACATTCCCGCCCGGTCCGAACGTGACAAAATTTTCCAAATGGTTTTCAAGAACTCGAACGAATGATTGGTCCATGAGTCCAGGCGCCGTTCTCACCAACTCGATTGCGTTTAGCAGAAATTTCGCCTGGTAAACAATGGTCCCGCTCGCGTGTTCCAACACCACCTCATCACCCTGCCGGAGATTTTCCAAGCTCCCATTCAGCGCCACTCCATCGCTCTTCAGCAGCAGGATCACCGGTGGAGCGTCTGCCGTAGTCAGACCCAGATTTCCCAATCTCAACTGGCCCAGCGGAAGTCCGGAAGATGTAGCCATCAAACGATAGTTGATTCTTTTCAGTTCATCTAGATCGAAAATCGCACTTCCCGGCTCGGAATCTCGCCACCGATCACAACCGCCGAATCTCCTCTCAAGGGAACCAGACGGTCGGGGGCGTTGTCCGCCGAGATCCTGAGCGAAGCCTGCTTAGTGCCTACTCCGCCGAACTGCTGCTCCACGAGAAACCTCCATTCTTCGTCTGGAGCAAGTATTTCCGGCGGGACGCCATGCAACCGGAACAACGCGGCATCGGGACCCTCGATCCTGATTACCGGGTTTTCCAACGCGAAACCCCCTGAACTACGCAAGCCAAGCCGAACCGAAGGATAGGCGATCGGGAAAGCCCTTCCCATGTCCACGTCCCCTGTCGCATACAGGGAGCCGTCCGCGAGAACCAGAGAAGCCTCCCCCGTCCCGGTGCCGACATTCGCGACCGCTTCGATAAAATGCGTTCCGCTCCCAGTCTTGGCACGCCCACGCGCCCGCACGGCGGAAACCGAAGTCAGATCAAATCCCGAAAGCAACCAGTCTCCACCTTCTTCAGATGGTGGGGGAAGGACATTCCAAGTCCGTGTCGCGGGATCAAAGCTCTCGAAAGCGACCTCGCGGACTATCGTTGAATTCGGGTGGTGATCCCAGAGGATCATTCCTTCCTCCGCGCCTACAACCAGCTCGGCGGATGAGTTCTCCAGACGCATTTTCCCGATGAAGCGCCCCAATCCATAGGACCGGATGAACCCGGAATCGTGGGTTGGGATCAGCTCCAGGGGCTCAAAAGCGTATCTGGTTTCCGTCAGAGCACCCCTAGAGCCGTCTGTTCCATTGATCGAATAAGAAAGAGCGGTGGTACCCTTTCCCGGACTCAGGAAATTTCCACCGGCAAGGCCCAGAACGTGCAACGGGCGCCCTTCGAAGATAAAAGAGCGTTTCGTCGCGTCAGGCATGCCCGAACGGTTCGTATCGTCAGTTCCCGTGCTGTCGAGCCAACTCCAACCAGTTTTAAGACCCTCGGCCGTGTTGATTTCGCCACCATGTAGAAACCCTCCATCAGGCAAATGGACCAAACTATCAGTTTCGGTTACTGCTGGTGCGTTAAAACCGGAATCCAGAATCCCGCTTTCCGACAGCCTCACAAGTCCGCTTGCCGCATTGCCTCCCATCAGATCGTATGCACCTCCAACCACGAGTTGTCCGTCGTCCTGTAGGAAAAGCGAATCCACCGCTCCGTTCGGGTCGGGACGGAACGTCGCATCCACGGACCCGTCCGGTAACATACGCGCCAGATTTCGATAGCTGACTCCGCCAATTTCCACATCGAAATCGCCCGCCACCACAAGACGGTCTTTCTCGTCGATCAAAAGAAGCTTCACGTCCGCAATGGCCGGGTCAAAGGACATGTCAACCGAATCGTCGGGATTCAACCTGACCAACCTCTTCAAGCCCGGAACATCCGTATCCGCGCCGTAGATGATTAGCAGCCTGTGGGTGCGATCAATCACCACACCCCTGACCGCTGCGCTCGATGGTGGCCGGAAACCGATATCAGGCGACCCGTCCGCCTGAAAACGACAAGGATTCGGCAACGTGTAGGCCAGCCCCTCCACCGATGTCTTCAGAGGAACGAACGGCCCGTTGAGACTGTGGCCATTATATGTGATCCTTTCCGATCCCACTACAAGCCTACCGGAAAAATCCGTAGTGAAATAGTTGTAGTTCTTGCGAGCTTCGGAGCTCATGCCTTGAACGAAGCTTTCATCGCTCTCGACCTGCCCGCACAAAGGCGAGCCGGCGAAGCTCAAAAAAAACAGAAACCTCAACTTACAAAGAGCTTTCAACGAGATTTCCATCCACTTCGTTCGCATGAATTCGAGGCGTCGCCAAGTCCTTTTCCGTTGTCGGTTGGCTCTTCCGGACGGGCTGAATCAACCGGTTGGATCAGAGTGCCATTGCAGCATCCACAAATTTCTTCTTTCCCGCCCTGAATTTTGAAAGTTGCCAAATCCGCCAACCTCCCCATAGGTTCCCTCCCCCAACGCAGAACATTCATGAACATCGTCGTCGAAAAACAGCCGAAATGCATCGCAACACTCAACGTGGAAGTCCCCGCTGCCGACGTTGCCGCCAAGCGTAACTCCATTACCTCGAACTACGCCTCCCAGGCGAAACTTTCCGGCTTCCGTCCCGGGAAAGCTCCGAAGAACGTGATTCAGAAGCGTTTCGGAAAACAAATCTCCGAGGAACTCACCGAAGCCCTTTTCGGCGAAGCCTGTGACCAGGCGCTCGAAAAAGAGGATCTGAAAGTCCTCGATTTCGGATTTCCCGACAATTTCAAAGAAGCTGAAGACGGCTCGATCACATTCGATACGAAGCTGATCCTCGCCCCCGAGTTCGACGCTCCCGGAATACAAAGGCATCGAAGTGAAAGCTCCGCCTGCCGAAGTCACTGACGAGGAACTCGACGCCCAGCTCCAGCAGCTCCGCGAGCGCCTCGCCGAGTTCGAGGACGTCGCGGACCGCCCGCTCCAGACAGACGACATCGCAGTCGTGGATTTCACCACCACTGTGGACGGCCAGCCGCTCACCGAAGTCATCGGAGAAAAAGGCCAGTATCTCGCGAAGCGTGAGAACCATTGGCTGCCGATCAAGGAAGGCGCGTTCCTGCCTGGCTACGCCGAGCAACTCGTCGGCCTCAACGAAGGCGATAAAAAGGACGTTACCATCACTCTCGACGACGAATTTCCGTTCGAGGAGCTTCGCGGCAAGGAACTCACCCTGCACACCAGCGTCGAGGGCATCAAAACCGCGAAACTCCCGGAAATCGACGAGGATTTCGCTGAAAAACTCGTTCCCGGCAAGAGTCTCGACGAGATCAAGGACATGATCCGCGAGAACATGGGCCAGGAAAAGGCCAAGCAGATCAACGAATTCAAGGTCAACCAGATCGTCGAGCACCTGAACGGAGCGGTCAGCTTCGATCTCCCGGATGAAATCGTCCAACGCGAGACACAGAACCAGGCGAACGCACTCGTGGAGGAAGGCCAGAAACAAGGCGCGACCGACGAACAGATGGTCGGACAGCAGGAGGAGATTTTCAACGTCGCCTCCCAGCGCGCCACCACCAATCTCCGCACGAACTTCCTGCTCCAGGAAATCGCCGCCGCGGAGAAGATCAGCGTTTCGGATAACGACCTGCTCGCGCACATTTCCCAGATCGCGGAGCAGCGCAAGGAGCCGATCAAGAAAGTCATCAAGGACATGCAGAAGAAGCGCCAGATCCAATCGATCCGGAACTCCATGCTCATCGGTCAGACCATTGACTTCCTTCTTGAGCAGGCGAAAGTCACGGAAGTCTCCGCAGAGGAGCTCGAAGCAACACCTGCCGAATAATCCATGAATCTCTTCCCACCTTCCAACAGCACCGCTCCCCAAGGCGGCCCGAGTAACAGCTATTATGTTCCTGTCGTCGTCGAATCCGACGGTCGCGGCGAGCGCTCGTTCGATATCTATTCGCGTCTCCTGAAGGACCGTATCATCTTCATCGGTGTCGGGATCGACGACTACGTGGCGAACTCCGTGATCGCCCAGTTGCTTTTCCTTCAGATGCAGGATCCGAAAAAGGACATCCACATCTACATCAACAGCCCCGGCGGCTCCGTCACCGCCGGATTGGCTATTTACGATACCATGCAGTTCCTCACCTGTGACGTGAACACCTACTGCATCGGCATCTGCGCCTCCATGGGTTCCGTTCTCCTCACGGCGGGAACCAACGGCAAACGCTTCTGCCTACCGAACTCCCACGTCATGATCCACCAGGTTTCCGGCGGCGCGCAAGGCACTGCCTCGGATGTGGAACGCACCATCGGCTTCATGTTCAAACTGAAGAAGAAGCTCAACGGCATCATCGCCCACCACACGGGCAAGACCATTGAGGAAGTGGAGAACGACTCCGACCGCGACAACTACATGACGGCGGAGGAATCCGTAGCCTACGGACTTGTGGACAAAGTCCTGGAGTCCCGCAAACAGCTCCCCGATGCCGTCCGCACGGAGCTGGATAAAGACAAGGAGTAAAAAGAACTCTTCTTTCACTCAAAGGAGGCAGGCCACGCCTGTCCTCCTTTTTTCAGCCTTTCAGTTTTCAGAATTTCAGTCTTACTTAAATCATGGCCCGCGCATCCAATCTCACCATGTGTTCTTTCTGCGGAAAGAGCCACTCGGAGGTAAAAAAACTCATCGCCGGGCCCGGCGTTTACATCTGCAACGAATGCGTGGACGTTTGTGGAAACATTCTCGCCAAGGAACTCAATCCGCCGGAAACGAAGGACAAGAAGGGCAAGGGTAAGACCTCCCACAAAAAGGAGGACATCCCCACCCCGGCCGAGCTTCTCGCGGAACTTGACAACTACGTCATCGGTCAGGAGACCGGAAAGCGCGTGCTTTCCGTGGCCGTCTACAACCATTACCTGCGCCTCAATCAGGACGATCTCTCCGTTTCCTCGGAATACAACGATGTGGAGATCGAGAAATCGAACGTCCTCCTGCTCGGCTCCACCGGCTCCGGGAAAACCCTGCTCGCCCGCACTCTCGCCCGGGTGCTGGACGTCCCGTTCACCATCGTCGATGCCACAACCCTCACCGAGGCCGGCTACGTCGGCGAGGATGTGGAAAACATCATCCTGCGCTTGCTCCAGGCCGCGGATTTCGATGTCGAACGCGCCGAACGCGGCATCATCTACGTGGATGAGATCGACAAGATCGGGCGCAAGACCGAGAACGTCTCCATCACCCGGGATGTCTCGGGAGAAGGTGTGCAGCAGGCGCTCCTGAAAATCCTCGAAGGCACCGTCTGCAACGTTCCCCCGCAGGGCGGACGCAAGCACCCGCAGCAGGAATACATCCAGGTCAATACCGAGAAAATCCTCTTCATCTGCGGCGGAGCGTTCGTCGGACTGGAGGACATCGTCCGCCGCCGCCTCGGCAGCAAGACCCTCGGCTTCCACAGTGACAACCGCGTCGATGAGCAAGACGAGAAGGCCTCGAAAATTCTCGAAAAAGTCCTTCCCGAGGATCTGCTCCACTTCGGCCTCATCCCGGAATTCATCGGTCGACTTCCCGTCATCACCTCACTGCGCAAACTCACCGAAGAAGAACTCGTGAAGATTCTGACCGAGCCGAAGAACGCGCTCGTAAAGCAGTATTCCAAACAACTGGCCCTCAACGACGTGAAGCTCCGCATCACCCGGGACGCCCTCAAAGCCATCGCGCACATGGCTGTCGAACGTGGCACCGGCGCCCGCGCCCTGCGTTCCATTTTCGAGAAACTCATGCTCGACATCATGTTCGATGTTCCCTCCCGGGGTGATATCGAGGCCGTCTCCATCAACCGCCAGGTTGTCGAAGGCACCAAGGCCCCCTCCATGCGCCGCCGCAAGGGTGACGCGGCGGAAGACGCGGCCTGACGTGCAATTTTGTGCGCTGCGACTCGTGATTCGATTCTCGCGAATACGGTTCACCGGTCCAGGACCAGAGGTCTGTTCTTGTTTGCTACGGGATAGGTTGACGATGCATCGCCGGTGCCTCGAAAGCGGGACGATATCCCACCTTTGCAGAGCGGCATCGCACGGAAACGATGTGTCTCAGTAGCGTGGACGAGTTCCGGGAGGATCGCGACGAAATCATCCCTCCGCCTGATGCCTCCGATTCAGTAGCCACATGAACGGTAGGGCTAGGAACGGTGAGAGGAGAAGCCCGGCGACCGATCCCGATACGAGATTCATAGTCACGTTCGGAGAAACAGGTTTGTCTGCGATCACAGGATCATCGTGCACGACGGTAGAATCCCCCAGATTGGTCTTCCTGATTTCCTCCGCTACCAGTTTGAGCTTCAGCATCTCGAGCAATCCCTGTTCTTTCTCGAAAGCCTCGAAATTCTTAGTCGCCTGCCTGGAACCGTCCGGATCCTCGGGAAGGTTCGATCCATCCAAAAGGTAGGGGCCGCCCGCCACTGATTTCAAACTACTCATTATTTCCTCAACTCTGTTCTCTTGCTCATTTATCGCCTTGTTCAGCTCACGCAAACGCGAGGCGAAAACTTTGCCAGATAGCCCGTTTCTATGCTCTTTGTAGACCCTCGCGACCTCTGCCGCGATGTCCCGTGCGTCCTCCCGGTCCGTGTAGCGTACGGTGATGGAGATGAGGTCCGTCCCACGAATTCTTTGCGTGCCCACAACGCTATCGAGCACGTTCACCACGCTCTGTTTCTCCATTTGCCATTTGTTCGTGAGATCGAGAGACTCGGCGACGTGTGCTAATGCTTTCCGGCTTTTGATCTCCGCCAACTCGGTGCCAGAAGACTGCTCTTCGCCTGATCCGAACGGAATTTCACCTGTCGCCCCAAATCCCGGATCCTTGACTTCAATCGTTGCAAAGCTCTCGAATTTTTCCGGTATCAAATAGGATACGATGGCGGCGAGGAGGAAACCGCACATAGGCCCGACAGGAATCATAACCAGCAAGATCCACCAATACCGCTTGAACATATGACGACCCTAGGACGAGCGGTGCCGAAGGCAATTATTTTCCCGGTTCCCTCAACCGGTTCGCCCCGCACATTGTCACATTCCCACTCTGGCCAATCCATTCCCCATGCGTGACGATGCCCGGCCATGGACATCCCATCAATTGACCTCACCCAAGTATTTCCCCGCAGCCCCCGCGACACTTCGATCGCCGGATATGTCGTCGCCGCACGTTGTCTGGACAAGTGCCGCGCCGTTCTCAACGGCACTGCCGGCGAATACCATTCCGATTGCCCGCTCGACCAAGTCTGGCTGGAATTCGCAGGGATCAAATACAAAGCCTTCCGGAACTTCGTCTCGACGGGTGCGGATGACGAGGCAGTCTCCGCTTGGGTCACGGAAAACGCGAAACAGAAAGAGCGCAAGGACGTGATCAAATGGAACAACAAGATGAGGGACCAGCGGATCAGCAGGATGGCTCCCAAGCTACAGGAATTTCTCGAAGACTACATCCCTGCGAACATTCCCGCCGGGAAGATCGTGCGTGTCTGGTTCGATGTCTATGACATCGAGGAAGAGCGCATCTGATCACTTTTCACCAGGCTTTACCAGGCGGACCTTGCCGCCTTTTTCCACGATGGTGAACTGGCCGCCGGTCTTGAAAGCCAGTTCCGCCATCGGCTCTTCGGCTTTCGGTTCCATCAGCGCCACGGAGTTCACGACAATATCGGAGCGGTTGGCCTTTGATGCGAGGCTTCGGGTCAGTCTCATCATGTCGCGCCCCCCCATCGCTCCATCGGTCATGAAAAAGATCACTTGGGGCGGAGGACTCATGGCCATCGCCATCTCGAGGGGATTTTCCCAATCCGTGCCATACACGAGCTTGGTTTTCTTCACGTGTTCCTTGGATGCTTTGAGTGTCTCCTCGGAAACGTCAAGCCAGCCGATTTCCTGCCGGGATCCCCGCGGTTTCCACTCGTGGGCGCCCTTTCCGGACCAATCGAAGGTTTCCCCACCGGGTGTCGTGACCACGCTGCTGCCCTTCTTGTTGCCTCCACCGTTGTTCTCCATCACCACGTTGTCTCCGGCCAACCAGACGGGACCTGAGAAAAAGACGAGCTGATATTTCGTCCCTACACTGAGGCCGGAGAGGGATTTGGTGAGTTCCGCCCGCATCAGCTTCTCCCTTTCGCCACTCATGGAACCGGAGTAGTCGATCACGAACGCGATACGCTCGGCCTTGACCTCCTGATCGAAAAATTTCGCGCCGCCACCGGTGCCTATGCCGATATCGTCCCCCCAACCTCCGCCGAAATCATCCCCATCGCCGAATGCCGCGGACTGGGTGTCGACAGCTATGTCCGGCACCGGAATCGAAGTGACCGACGCGTTCGCGGTGGCGATCACTTTCACCTGGGAGGCTGCGGGGGCAGTCGGTTTCCTCTGGATCGCGGTTTTCACCTTTTCGGGATCCGGCGCGTCGTCCTTCCGCTCGGTGCCCTTGTAGGTTACGATCGTCGCGGATTCCCTGACGATTTCCGGGAGAAAAAAATAGCCGAGCGCCAGGCCGACCAGCATCAACGAAAACAGGGCTATGACGGCCGAGCTGATGGTCGAGTTCCTTTTCTGTGCTGCAAGCCGGGCTTGCGCCTCCTCGCTGCTCTTTACGTGAATACTCATTGATATTGTGATACTTATGAAAACCGGGGGACTTTTCCAGTAAAAATCACCCGCTACCACTCTCTGAAACGCACGGGATATGATTGTCTTGGGAAAAAATGAGAAACCCGACCCAGTCACAGGTTCGCCGAGGCAGCTTCAGCCGAATTTCCCGGAGAGATTCCTACCCGAGTTTCAGATCCAGACCGTCCGCCCAGAGCTTTGCGACGATCTCTTCCTGCGCCGCCTCCATGCTTTTCCGCTCATCGTCCTCCGCATCCTCGTGCCCTGCCAGATGGAGCAATCCGTGAACAAAATACCGGAGGATTTCCCGGCCCAAAGGCTCGCCGTATTCGGCCGACTGGCGGAGGGCTACCTCCGCACCGATGACGATCTCCCCGTGATGGAAGGTGATGACATCCGTCGGTCCCTCGATCTCCATGAAATCGACGTGGACCCGCGCGCTCGTCTCATCATCCACCAGCGCGACCTCCAGGGTGGCGAGATGTGAGAGCGGACTATCCTCACCTACGGCCACCGCCAGCGACATGCCAGCCGCGTTTTCTGCGATCCCTTCAAGCGCAGTCACCCAAGCAACCGGGATCGCCACGGCATTCTGGTGGTTTCCGATGATGATATCGAGGCTCATGCTGGCTGTGTTCGATCAGTTGCTACGCTCCTTGACGGCGGTCAGGCGACTCGTGCCAGCGGCAGCCGCCTCGCGCTCCTCGTTGGACGCACGTTTGCTCATCGACCTGTCCTCGGGAGGCTTCTGGTAGTCGATACGACTATGCAGCATACTGCGCAGTGTCTTGGAGAAACTTTCCTTCACTCGCGCCAGCTCACCGAGAGTTAGCGGACATTCGTCGAGCTGCCCGTCGTTGATCTTGGCGCGGACAAGCTCTTCCACCAGAGCGCGGATCTTGGCGGGGGTGGGCTTGCGCAGGGTCCGCGAGGCGCTTTCGATGGTATCCGCGAGACAGATGATCCCGCTCTCGCGGGTGCCGGGACGCGGGCCCGGGTAGCGGAAATTCTTTTCCTCCACCTTGGGCAGATCCTCGGGATTTTCCAGGCGGCGGTCCACTTTCTCCATCTCCGCCTTCTTCTGTTCCTGCGCTTTCCGGTAGAAGAAGTATACGAGCGAATCCCCGTGATGCTCCTGGATCACCTCGATGATGCGGGGGTTGAGCTTGTGCTTCACCGCCATGTCGATCCCGTCCTTCACGTGGGCGATGATGATCAGCGCGCTCATGGTAGGGGTGAGGTTGTCGTGGGGATTTTCCCCGCCGTCATGCTGGTTTTCGATGAAATATCCCGGCTTCTTGAGCTTTCCTACATCGTGGAAATATGAGCAGACACGGCACATCGGGGCATTCGCTCCGATGGCCTCCGCCGCCGCCTCCGAGAGAGCGGACACGACAAGACTGTGATGGAAGGTCCCGGGAGCTTCGAGCTGCATCTGCTTGAGCAGCTTGTGATTGAGATCGCTGAGCTCCAACCAACTGATATCGGTCGTCAGTTGGAAAGTGCCCTCGAACATAGGTAGGAATCCGCTGATCAGCATCGCCGTAGCCAATGCCGTGGCGAACGCGATGCCGCTGCCGGTGCCCAGTATCTGGAGCCGATCCATGGAATCGGGCCGAAGACGGCCATCACATCGAGTTTCCCGAGCACAAGGGCCAGGATGACCATCACGGCGCCGACGTAGATTCCGGCCCGGATGAGTTGCGTGCGTTTCCGGATGCGCTCCGTGCAGAGCACGGCCGTCATGCCTGCCACGAGACTGACGATCATGTAGTTCATCACGTCCGGAGCGGGAACGAGCAGGCTACCGATCAGACTCACATAAACCGCGGAAAAGCCCCCCACCGTCCTACCTAGCAATATCCCGTGCAGCATCGGGGCCAGCGCGCATGGGACGAAAAGGTAGCGGTAGGTTTCGTGGATCGCCCCTCCGTCCGCGAGGGTCATCACCAGCCTGACGATCAGAAGATGTCCGATCAGCCCGCCGAGCACCAGAATCACCCGGCTGTTGCGCCCGCACATCTGCTGGTGGCCCACGTGAAACATCGCCAACGCCGTCAGTGCCAGGGAGAATCCGTAGATCATTCCCTTGAACGGCTCATCCGCGAAAGTCGCTCCCGGAGATGCCTTCAGCACCAGCACGGCCGACCCCACCGCGAAAGCGATGTAGATGGCCAACTTTACAAACTGGCTGTCCTCCAAGGTCTGCACCGCGGCGCTTTCGCCGTGGACCCTTCGTTTCCGAGCTGACGAGAAACCTTTCTTGGTAAGCTGCCAGCGCTTGAGTTGATCTAGAAATCCCAAAATGAAGATTTTTGTGGTTCACCGGGAGCGCTTGGAAAAACACATCCGGAGGACGGGCAAGCTATCCGTCCGATACTCTGTTGGCAATCCGCATTTTCAGACCCGACCCAAGCACCCCGCGATATCGACCAACCACGGAAATACGACTTTTTACGTGATTACGTAATGTTGCAAACAAAGCGGTGATGAGAATCTGTCAAGGTCGGCGAGGGCTTCCATTCAAGAACCGCGCAAGACACAGATCCCCCCAAACAACCGTTGGCGGATGTCCTGGATCGCCTCCCGGCATCCGCCAACACCTTCCCGTTGCTCCCTCCGAGCTTCTCGATCTGCCGGAAACCGTCTTTCCCTGCCTCCGATTGGGGATTGCAGTTTTCCGCCGGACGTTTGAGCCTTCCCGCCCTCATGTCTCTGTCAGATTTCGCCACGCCGTCGCCCGCCCTCCGGAAGGAAGTCGCCCGCCGCCGCTCCTTCGCCATCATTTCCCACCCGGATGCGGGAAAAACGACCCTGACGGAGAAATTCCTTCTCTACGGCGGCGCACTCAACCTCGCCGGCTCCGTCACCGCCCGCAAGAACCAGCGCGCCACCACTTCGGACTGGATGGAGCTGGAGAAACAACGCGGAATCTCGGTTTCCTCCACCGTCCTGCAGTTCGAATACAAGGATTGCGTTGTCAACATCCTGGACACGCCGGGGCACAAGGATTTCTCCGAGGATACCTACCGCGTGCTCACCGCCGTCGATGCCGCTGTGATGGTCGTCGATGCGGGCAAGGGCATCGAGGCACAGACACGGAAACTCTTCGAGGTCTGCCGCCGCCGGGGCGTCCCGATTTTCACTTTCATGAACAAGCTCGACCGGCCCGCCCGGCCGACTCTCGACCTGCTCGACGAGCTCGAGTCCGTGCTCGGCATCGCCGCCTTCCCGGTGAACTGGCCGCTCGGCGACGGGCCCCGTTTCAAAGGCGTTTACGACAGGGAACACAAGAAAGTCCACCTCTTCGAGCGCACCGTGCACGGTTCGTTCCGCGCTCCGGTCAATGTCTCCGGCATCGAGGATCAGTCGGTGAAAGACACGGTCGATGAGATCACCTACAGCCAGGTCTGCGACGAGCTTCGAGCTACTCGAAGGCGCGGGCGCGGACTTCGATGTGGAGCAGGTCCTTGCAGGGAAACTGACTCCGGTTTTCTTCGGTTCCGCCGCCAACAACTTCGGCGTGCAGCTGCTGCTCGACCGCTTCCTGGAGCTTCTCCCCTCCCCCGCTGCCTCGCAAAAGCGACGGCCAACCGGTCGTTCCCGCCGCCAAAGAATTTTCCGCCTTCGTATTTAAAATCCAGGCGAACATGAATCCGAAGCACCGGGACCGCATCGCCTTCATCCGCATAGTTTCGGGGAAATTCGAGCGCGATATGAACGTTTTCAACACCCGCACCGGCGAGAACGTCCGTCTCGCCAACTCACAGCGTCTTTTCGCACGCGACAGGGAAACCGTCGATGATGCCTTCGCCGGAGACGTGGTCGGACTTGTCGGGAACTACGATCTGCTCATCGGCGATACCCTGGCGACCTGCGCCGAGGTGAAATTCGACGAAATCCCGCGCTTCCCACCCGAGTGCTTTTCCTACCTCACGAACAAATCCACGGCGAAATACAAGCGGTTCCAATCCGGACTCGACCAACTACTCAAAGAAGGGGTCGCCTCCGAATTCAAGCTGCTCGACGCGCCGACCAACTCCTCCTCGGTCCTTCTCGGAGCCGTCGGCCCGCTCCAGTTCGAGGTCCTGCAGCACCGCCTGAACGGGGAATACGCCGCGGAGACACGCATCGAATCCGCCGACTGGTCCATCGCCCGGTGGCTCAAACCCAAGGAAGGCGACCCGAAAGCCCCCGAAGCCCGCCCGGCCCTTTCCCTCGGCACCGTCCTAGCCCGCGATTCCAACGACTGGCTCACCGCCCTGTTCCCCCACGATTGGGCCATGAAAACTTTCATCGAGAAAAACGAGGACTGGGAAATCTCCGAGCAGCCCTTCCCACCGGCGTAGCCGCGTGGCTGGGGAATCCTGCCCCAGGTCGTTCAGGGGGATTCCAGCCACCTGAAAAACGCAACCCGGGTCTTCCCTCGATGTGAAAGTTCGGAGTTCAAAATTTTTCTGTCACACCACGTCCTGGTAATCCTCCGTCAACGGAATAGAAACTCCCACCTCCGACAGCTCGAGAACGGCATCCGTCCCGGATATCACCTCACGCCGGAACTCCGCCCCCGCGCGGCGAAACACGGTTGGTAGCGCCGAATCACTCTCCCCAATCACATAAATTTCCAGCGTAGGAATCGTGATGTAGTCCCTGAATTTCTGCGCTTGATCGTTGCGGCGAGTCATGGGACTGAGAACCTCAAGGATTACGGATGGCGAGTCCGTGAACTACTCGTTGTTCCCGATTGGCGAGCAAATCAGCATTCCATCCGGATAATAAAACGCATCTTCCCCATCTTCCAAAGCTACGTGCAGTTTGAAACCGCTACCGGTCGGAAAACAGGATCCCCTCGGATCTGCGCTCCCGCCTCAGCCAGGAAATTCAAAGCCACCCGCTGATGCCACAGCGTCCCGCCGGACATCGCATACAAACTTCCCGCCACGTATTCATGCTTGATCTCGGAAATGAGTTCCCCCTCCAGGTATTCCTCTCGTGAGATGTAGTTTTCTGAAACCTCCGGAGCAATAGAATGTAATTACCCGATCACCCCGAAAGTGGCAAGCCGCAGCCGTGGAATACCCCTCCATCCTACCATCAAAAGAAATTTCAAAAAATCGCCACCGAACCACCTCCCGTCTTGAGATCCGCCCGCAAAGCTGAAATCGTCCCCGCATCACCACATGAAAGCCGAAGACGCGTCCCCGCTCCGCAAGACCTCGTTCCTCAAAGACCACCTGCTCCCGCTGGTCTTCGTTTTCCTCATTCCGGGATTCTCTCTCTGGTTCTTCAACTACGCGGAAGACGATTACGATCAATCCGTCCGCGAGAACGTGCTCGCTGAAATCTCCGCTGATACGAGCATCTCCGAATCCGAGCGCGCACGGATTTCAGAAAACTACGCGAACTTCGCGCTCTCCGAAATCTTCGCCTCGTCCGATCCGGCTCTCGACGAGATGAAAGGCTTCTATGGACCGGCCGCGAAGGATTACGCGATGTTCCGCTGGGCGAAACGGATTTCCCTCGTATGCCTCGTCGTCCTGCCGGTTGCCTTTCTTCTGGTAGGCCTCAGCGTTCTATATTCCCTGAAATCCCAAGCCGCCCAGTATCGCGCGCTGAAGCTTGGCTGGCCTTTCCTGAAAATTATCGCGGTCATCGAAGTGATCGGCCAGGGAGTGCTCGCCGTAGGACTCTCCTACTGGATCACCGCGATATGGTTCGAAATCTACGTGGTCAAGCTCATCGCCTTGATCGGTGCCCTCGCGGCGATCGGGATCGTGGTCCTCGTCAAAGCAATTTTCGCGAAGCCGGACGACACTTTCCACCAGACCGGCGAGCTGCATCGACGAGTCCGCCGCCCCCGGCCTGTGGAAGCGCGTGCGCGAGATTTCCTCCCGGTCCGGCACTCCGCCTCCCGACCAGATCATCGCCGGAATCGATGCCAGTTTCTACGTCACCGAGCACGATATCACCTTGGAGAAACGGAAAGTCGGCGGGCGCAGCCTGTTCGTCAGCCTGCCGTTGTTAGGCATCCTCACCGTTGACGAGGCCGATGCGATCCTCGCCCACGAAATGGCCCACTTCAGTGGCGAGGATACCACCTGGTCCCGCCGCATCAGCCCCATGACCGGGGAAATGAGACGATATCTTTTCGCACTGCATGAAGGCGGACTCACCCGTCCCGTCTTCCATTTCATCCACCTTTTCTGGAAGCTCTACCACTACTCGCTGGGAAAAATGAGCCGCGCCCGCGAGTTCCGCGCGGACCGTCTGAGCGCGGAAAACGTATCCCCGGATACCGCCGCGAACGCTCTCGTGAAAGTTTCCGCCTACTGTGAATACCGTAGCAAGACCGAGGACGAACTCATGTCCCGCCCCGACTTCCAGGCGGAGATCAGGCTCGCGGAGAGCCTGGCCAGCGGTTTCAGCGGTTATCTCGGGGATTTCGTGAGCGACCCCGCGTCCGCCCTCGTCGAGACCGCCCACCCGTTCGATACCCACCCGACTCTCGCCAAGCGCCTCGAAGCGCTAGGCAAAGAACCATCGGAGGCCATCCGGCGCCCGGAAGTCCTCACCCCCGTTTCCCGCTCTTGGCGGGATGCCGTTTCCACCGCTCCGGAAATCGAGGAACGCCTCTGGACCGCGCAGGAAAGCGCCATGCAGGAGTTCCACGAGGCGAACCTCACCTGGACACTCTCCACGGACACCCCGGAGAACCTGGCTCTCGTCGAAAAGCATTTCCCACCCCTCGCTTTTCAAAACAAAAAAGGCAAGACTGCCTCCCTCTCTCACGCGCACATCCGGCTGGACGAATGGCCCGGCGATATTCGTTTCGCCGATATCACTGACATTAAAATCGTCGAAAGCTACGGCACGAATACGGTCACTCTGAAGCACCTCGATCCCGGCCTTGGAAAAACAAATAAAGCGAAGTTCGTCCCCGCCCTTTTCACGAATCCGGAAGGCAATCTTTTCGATGCCTTCACAGCCTACTACTCCCGCTACAAGAACGCGGAGGAGGCGGGAAAACAAACCTCTGGTATGAACCAGTGATTCGACACCAAACTACGGAAAGTCTGCCGGTCGCAGAGCCTTGAGGTCCGGCTACCGCCCATCACACCTCCACCCGGTAACGCATCACCTTCGGATCCACTTCCTGGCTCCAGGCATCGATTCCCCCTGTCATGCCAAAGGCATTCGGAACCGAGTGCCCCCGGAACCAAGCTACCTGATCCAACACGTATTTCCCCGTGTGATCGTACAGCACCACGATCCCGCCCGGCTTTTCTTTGAAAATTTTCTCCTGAAGCTCTTGGCTGAAAAACTCCGCCCCCTCGATTTTCACCGCCTCGTATTCCTCGCGCGTCCGCACATCCACAAACGTGACATCATCCCGTGCCGCCACCTCTTTCGGTCCTATCAGCATCGTCAGATCATGTTCGTGGCTCTTCATCAGATGTGCCAACACCTCGCCCGCGTCCAACTCAGCGCGCCCGCACAGCCCTAACAGCGTTTCCTCGTCATCGAACGCACAACTCTGGCACCCTCCAAGGTGATACTTGGCAAAAAGCGCCCTCCGCGCCCCCGGCATCTCCGCCATCAGCTCTCCCATCTTGGTATCCGTATCCATCGGCGAGAAAACTGCCATCCGTGGCGGAGGTTTGCAACCGCCATGCCAAGTCACATTTCCTTGCCACTCGCACCGTTTACACATTGATTGAATCGCAGTGAGACTTGTCACCCAGACCAAGCTATTTTTCAAACAAGGCACTTCGGACAAAATCTACGAGGTGGATCTCTGCGAAGCCGGGCCGGGCGAGTTCATCGTGAATTTCCGCTACGGACGGCGCGGCTCCAGGCTCAAGGAAGGCACGAAAACCCCCTTTCCGGAATCCCGAGCCACCGCCGAAAACATCGCGGCGAAGCTGATCTCCGAGAAAAAAGCCAAAGGCTACACCCTTTCCGAAGAGAGCGGAGCACCGGCGGCACAATCACCCACCCTTTCCAGCGAACCCCAGCCAAACGCCTCCGACCCGCGAGTCCTCGCCGTCATCGCCCGCTTGGAAAAAGGCAAAACACCGGACAAATGGAAACTGTCCCGCGCCATCTGGCGCGCCGCCCGGTGGAATCTCACCGCCGCCGCCCCTCACATCCGGAGACTCGTCCCAGGAGCCAGCGGAATCGATGCCTGGTGCCTCGCATGGGCGCTCGGTCGCTGCGGCGGACCCGAAGACCTTCCCCTTCTGGAAACTCTCGTCTCCAGCAATCCGTCGGACTCCGCCCTATCCGCCATCGCCCGCGAGGCCATGCTCCCGCACCTGGATGATGCGGGGAAAAACTCCCTCTTCGATTCCATCCGCGCGTCCCTCCCTCCGGAAATCCTCGCCGCCCTCGAAACGCAAGACGTCTCCTTGGTCACCGCCGCCCTCCAGGAAGCGGTCGAATCCAAAACCGCTCCGAAAAATCTCACCGCCGACCTTTTCCTCCTGGCCAAGGACCAACCCGTAGCCCGCGAAGCCCTCTACTCTCTCGGAAAAACCATCAACACGGCAAAAAACGGAATGCTCGTCCTTCGCCAGCTTTTCAAAGCCGCCGAATTCCGGCTCGATGCGGAAATCTACGGTGCCGTCGCCAAACGCTTCGAGCTTGATCAAACAAGCTCCGGCAGGCCCTTTTCCTCCCGCACCCGCCTGTATTTCAGAAAACGCGTCTGGCGGCAATTGCAGACAGCCGGTGAGGAAAACGACACCACCACCTTCATCACCCTCGCCACCGGAATCCTGCTTGCCTACGACGATTCCACCGACGGACAGGACGCCCACACCACCGTGGAATACACCTGGGATCCATCCACCCGACGTTCGAATCGGAAGGACATCCACCACCCCGCCCGCGCCCGCTCCCTCAGCTTCCATTGGCTGCTCAGGGGAAATGCCCCGGACCTGAAACGCTCGCCCGCATCCCTCGCATGGACCTTCACCGGCGAGCCCACCGAAGCCACCTCCCGCCAGGAAGTTTTCCCACATCTCTGGGACCAAGCCCCCGAAGCCATCGCCCACCTGCTCACCCGCTCCCGCGCCGCCGCCGTCCAGGATTTCGCCATTCGCATCTGGGAGGCGCATCCCGCCTGGGCGGCCGATGCCGAGCTGGAATTCGTCATCGGACTACTATCTTCGTGGTATCCGAAAACCGCCCGCATCGGCGTTTCTCTCGCGCAAAAACTCTGGTCCCCGGATGCGCCCGACGGAGACCTCATCCTCGCCCTCCTGGAATCGGAAGCGCCGGAAGCCCGGCAACTCGGCTCCGATTGCCTTTCCCGGATCCGCTTCTCCCTTCCGAAACTCCCCGATCTCGTGCTCCGCCTTGCCTTCGCCAGAAACGAAGCCAGCCGCGATGCCGTCCGCACCTGCCTCGCCTCCACCATTCTCCCGGCGGAAACTCGGAAAACCTTCGTCGCTTCCGCCATTTCCGGACTCCTCTCCCTGAACGAGGACGATGCCTCACAAGCCATTTTCACCACGGAAATCCTTCGCCTGCTCGCGGAAGGGGAACTTGAAAACCTGCCCCTCCCGCACGTTTCCGAACTCCTCGCCCATCCCCTCGAAGCCCTCCAGCTGCTCGCCGTCCGCATCCTCCTCGCCCAACGCTCCCCCGCCAGTCTCCCCGAGCCAATCCTACTCGCCCCCCTGTCCTCCACCTACCCGTCCGTCCGGGAACTCGGCCTCACCCTGCTCAATTCGCTCTCCGGCTCCGAACTCTCCCAACGTTCGGAAACCCTCGCCGCCTGCGCCGTTTCACCACACCCCGATCTCCGCGCCAACATTGGCCCGCTCATTTCCCGCATCGCCGCCACCAATTCCACCTTCGCTCGCGATCTCGTCCTCCGCTGGTATCCGCTCGTTCTGCGGAAAGAAACCTACGAAGGTCTCCACGCCGATATCTTCCACATGCTCTCCGGCCCGCTGGAAAACGCCCTCGGAGCCATCCCACCGGATTCCTTCCCGCGAATGCTCCGTTCGGATTACCCCCAGGCCCAGTCGCTCGGCTTCATCCTTCTCAAGCGTAACGCCGATCTGACAAAAATCGATTTCCCAACCCTCCGCGATTGGGCCGTCCTCCCGCACGCCGAGCTCCGCGCCCACATCTGGCAGCACTTCCGCACCCATCGAGAAATTCTCACCGAAAACCTCTCCGCCATCCTCCCCCTGCTCGAATCCACCTGGCCGGATTGCTCCGAGGCCGCCTTCGATTTCTGCCGCGACGACATCCCGGAATCCGCATGGACCCCGGAAGCGCTCGTCTCCATCTGCGATTCCATCCGCCCCGCCGTCCAGGATTTCGGCCGGGAAATGATCACCCGCCGCTTCCATGAAAAGGACGCCCCGTTCTACCTCGCCCGCCTCAGCCAGCACCCCGGCACCGCCCTCCAGATCTTCGCCAGCAACTACCTGCTCCGCTACGCCGCCGGCCAGCCCGAACGAATCGCCACCCTCGAACCTTATTTCCGCACCGTGCTCGGGAAAATCGGAGCCGGCCGCACCGCCAAAGACCGCGTCTTCGCCCTGTTGGAAAAGGAAGCCCTCTCCGACCCATCTACGGCAAACCTGGTAGCCGAGCTTCTCACCCGCATCTCCGCCACCATCGCCATCGCGGACAAGGCCCGCTGCATCACCATCCTCCGGGAAATTTCCCTGAAATGGCCGGATGTCCGCACCCCTCTCGTCTTCACCCAGCCGACCCTGAAAGAACTCCAACATGCTCTTTGAATTCAAATACCAGGGAAGCTCCCAGGTCCGCTCCGGGGCCAACAGCACCGCGCTGGCGTTCGTCCCGGACGCGGGCCGCCAGCCCACCTGGTTCCACGGGAAAATCCGCCAGTCCCTGCTCTTCCGCGAAGCCGTCTCCGCCCTCCACGATGTCGTCGTCTCGGATCTGCGTTTCAAACCGAAAGACCGCGAAGCCTACAAGCAATGGGTCACCCAGCAGGACGATGTCTGGCTCGCCGAAAGCCTCGCGGGAAAAGCCGACCGGAAGGAAAAAATCAGCCGGCTCCGCGAAGATCTCACCCATGCGAACGAAGCCCGCGAGACCGAGATGCAGCCCTTCTACAAGGCTCGGAAAAAATACTGGGACTATCTCTACAAGAACAACCGCGACTGGTGGTTCGTGCTCGATCCCGTCATCAGCGTGCATCCCGACCAGGTGTTTTTCGAATGCTTCAGCGAAGACGAATCCACCTACGCCTGCCTCTCCTGCGACCACGGAGTTTTCGAAAAAATCGGCGACTTCGCCTGCGGCACCACCAATATCGACTACTCCGCCGGACTCTACGACGAGTTCCAGAAAATCCGCGATTACAAGGAAACCTCCCTCACCATCGACCCCTCCGGCTTCCAGGTAAAAACCCAGGAGGACGAAGCTTTCCGCGAGGTGAAAATCGACCTGCCGGATTCCTGGGTGCGCGGTTTCCTCCAGGTCAGCTCCGCCATGACCATGCCCGGCACCGATCTGGAGCTGCACCCCATGGACCTGCACAACATCCTCTTCGTCCTGAAATCGAAGAAGGAAAAATCCGGCCCGCGCTCCCTGCGTTTCATCCTCATCCCGGGGCAGCCCGTAAAAATCAGCGTCGATCCCTGGGGCACCGTCATCCACTGCCCGCGTAGCTTCCACAACTCCACCAGCGATCAGGAAATCCGCGTCTGGGGCCGCCGCCGTCTGCTCACCCTCGAGCGCCTCATCCCCCACGCGAAGTCCGTGAAAGTTCGCCTGCTCGGCTACGGCCTGCCCTCCTTTTGGGTCATCGATCTCGGGGGTATCACCTACACACTCGGCCTCTCCGGCTGGACCGCGAACGATTGGTCGCGCGCGGGGAATTTCGACCTGCTCGCCCCGCGCGGAGCCATTTCACCGGAAGTTTCCGAAATGGTCCTCCAGGAATTGCGGAAAAACTGGTTCGCGAAATCCGAAACCATCGCCACCCAGCTCCACCTCCCGCACAAGGACGTGCTAACCGCCCTCTCCGCCTGCACCCAAGCCGGCCGCGCCATCTACGATCTCAAAAACGATCTCTGGCGCGCCCGAGAACTCAGCCGAGATCCCCTCCCCCTCGCCGACCTGCGTTTCTCCAACGAGAACGAAGCCGCCGCCCGCCAGCTCTACCAGGACTCCGCCGTAAAATCCAAAACCGCCCGCCGCATCGAAGGCACCACCCTCGAAGGCACCGTCTCCGACAAATCCAGCAAATACAAAACCACAGCCTTCATCGACCCCGACGACCGCCTCGTCACCGCCACCTGCACCTGCAATTTCTTCCAACAAAACAAACTCCGCCAAGGCCCCTGCCCCCACATCCTAGCCCTCCGCATGTCCGCCTCCACCCCACCACCACTGAAAACTCCATAGCAAAGAGAATCAGAACCACGGAATACACTGAATACACGGAAAGCAAAAAGGTTGAGATCATGCCTTGGCATTCCCGAAGAAAATTCATCAAGACCCATTTCCTCTTCCTTCCGTGTTTTCCGTGTATTCCGTGGTCAAAAAATCTTCCCCTCATCCCCAGCCCCTAACTTTCACATTCCCAACCCACCCGAATCTCCCTAGAAACAAAACGACAGCAGCGGGAGGCCGCACTTGCAATCCGGACGGCGCATCGCCGTCCATGCTTACAGCCTCGCAACGCTTCACTGGTCAGATCTTGACTGTGCGCCACTCGCTACGGTGTCGCCAGTTCCGATGCGACTTCCGTGAAGTGAACTAGCGACACCGTAGCGGTGGCGCTTGAGTTGATCAGCCCAGTCAAAAGGGCCGCACGAAGTCCCTCCAGCTGCTGTCATTTTCTTTCTCCGGAGCCACGGTTCACCTCTTTTCCAAACCATGTCCAACAAACGACAAGAGCTCTACGACCGCATCCGCGCCTCCTCGAAGGATCAGGTCCAGCTTGAGGAAATGGAACGCCTCGGCTTCTGGAATCCCAGCAGCGGACCTCACAAAATCCCGGACGAGCTCATCAAGCGCTCCCACGAACTTTCCGCCGAACTCAACCGCCTCATCCGCGATGACAAACGTCTGGAAAATCGGGAGAACGCACTCGCGGAAATCCGGAAGGAAAAGCTTCGCGAATCCCGCGAGCGTCAGAAATCCAATCGCGAAAAGCGCGAAGCCGAACGCCTCGCCCGTGCCGCAGCATGGCAGGAACGGAAAAAATCCGAGATCCTCTACCTCGGCCCGGAAGTCTCCGGAGGACTCAACAAACTGACCTCCCGCAGCGAACGACTCACAAAAAACGGCCTCCCCGATTTCCCCACGCACGCCTCACTCGCAGAAGCCATGGGCATCACCGTCGGAGAACTGCGCTTCCTCGCCTTCGACCGGAAAGTCAGCAAAGTCACACACTACAAACGTTTCCTGATTCCAAAAAAAGCCGGCGGCACCCGCCTCATTTCTGCGCCCATGCCGCGCTTGAAAAACGCCCAGCACTGGATCTTGGAAAACATTCTCGGAAACATCCCGCTCCATGAGTCCGCCCACGGCTTCCGGCCCGATCACAGCATCCTTACCAACGCCGCCCCGCACCAATCCTCCGACACGGTCATCAACCTCGACCTGCGCGATTTTTTTCCGAACGTCACCCTCCCGCGCATCTTCGGACTCTTCCACGCCATGGGCTACTCGCAGTCCGTCGCCACCATCCTCGCCCTCATTTGCACCGAGCCACCCGTCGATGACGCCATCCTCGATGGGGAAACCTGGCACATCGCCACCTCCGTCCGCCACCTCCCGCAAGGCGCACCCACCAGCCCCGCGCTCACCAACATCCTCTGCCGCCGCCTCGACGCCCGCCTCACCGGCATCGCAAAAAAACACAACTTCACCTACACCCGCTACGCCGACGACCTGACCTTCTCCTCCAAGGCGAAAGACTCCCGCATCCCCGCCCGAAAAGTCCTCTGGCACGTGCACAAAGTCGTCGCCGAAGAAGGCTTCATCATCCACCCGGACAAAGTCCGCACCATGGGCACCGGTCGCCGCCAGGAAGTCACCGGCCTCACCGTAAATGAAAAATCCGCCGTCCCCCGCGAAGACATCCGCGCCTTTCGAACTCTCCTCCATCGGCTGGAAAAACAAGGACCAGACACCTGCTCATGGCGCGGCAACTCCGACCGCATCCTCGCAAAAATCGACGGATTTTCCTCCTACCTGAAAATGGTCGATCCCGAAAAATACGCCCCTCTCACCACCAAATCCGCCACCCTGCTCGTCCGCCACGGCTACACCCACGAAATCCGTTTCCCCAACAAATCCCGCCCCCCGGAACTCCCGGAAAAATCCTCCGGAGGTTTCTTCGCGAAGATCAAACGCTTCTTCGGCAAATAAACCGTGGAGCGTCACGCTCTGCGAAAAGGGGACCACACGCGCCGCCGCGTGTCCCGGAGTGCGCCCACGCTCTCCGGCGGCCGGAGCCACCGATCCGTCATCGAATCAACTGAACGACTCCTCCGTCGAGTGGACCTCACGAAAAAAGAATCCCATCCAGAAACTTCCGCACATGATCCGGGGTATGTGAAAAACGGGGAGTCACCGCCAACAGGGTTCTGGAAAGCTTCAATGGCACTTCCACCTTCGCAATCAGATGCTTCCGTGGAAACCCGCTCAGCGCCCGACGCGGCACAAAAGCCGAACCCATCCCAAGGGAGACGAAATGAATCATCAGGTCGTAGCTGGCCAACTCCATTCCAGGCCGGACCTCCCACCCGAGCTTTTTGATCCATTTCTCCACTGAGCCACGCGTCGTCGAGGTCTCGGATGGAAAAATCCAGCTTTGCTCCGCCGCCCATTTTTTCAAATCACCACGGGAGGAATCATTTTCCGGACCACCTTCACCGGCAGAAGAAATGACGATGAATCGATCCTCCATCGTTTGCATCACCTCGACCTGATCCAATTGCTTCCCACCCGCACAGACAATCGCGAGGTCCAGGCCGTTCGCCGTCACCTTTCCGAACAGGGAGAAATCGTCATCCTGAAAAACCACCGTCTTCGCGCCATCCGCCTCACGAAGCCTGGACTGGAAAATTCCCGGAACATGCGCCAAGGCGAGCTCCGAGGAGATTCCGACCGTGATCTCCCTGGGAGCATCCCGGCACTCCTCACGGATCCTTCGCAACGCTCCCGACATGATGTTGGGGATAGCCTCCGTTTCCCGTAACAGGATCGCTCCCGCCTCTGTGATCGTCACACTGCGCGTCGTCCTCTCCAGTATTCTCACCCCCAGTTTCCCCTCGATGGACTGGACTTGCCGGGATAGCGCGCTCTGAGAGATACCCGCGCTTTCCGCCGCCGCCGTGAAGCTCCTGAACCGGGCGACCAAGCGGAACAATTCAAGTTCATACAGATCGATTCCGGAAATCCCTTTCATGCGTTTTACGCAACATTCAATTCCACCTATGAATTTAACGCAAATGATTTCATCCGGTAACCTTATTCCCATGGCAGACAACACCGACAAGAACCCACTCAACGCGCCCGGAATCTACTACAACGACCTTAGTTGCATCGATTGCGATCAATGCCGGGACATCGCCCCCGGGATCTTTGTCAGAGACGATGAGGAAGGAGTTTCCTACGTCATCCGACAACCCGTGGGAGAAAAAGAAATCGCCCTGGCAGAAGAGGCCTTGAACGCCTGTCCCACCGAAACCATAGGAAATGACGGATGATGCGTCCCCGCCCATCCGTCTTCACTGAAAGTTGAAAATTTCAGCGCTTCTCAATCGCCACGATTGTCACGTCGTCCATCTGCGGCCCGTCCCCGGTAAAAGTAGCCACCGCTTCCTCGACCCTTTTCACCACCGCCTCCGCCCCCATCCGGGCAGCGTCGCCGAACGCCTCCGAGAGCCTTTCCATCCCGAACTCTTCCTCCGAGGAATCGACTGCCTCCTTCACACCGTCAGTGAAAAGCAGCACGCAGTCACCGGATTCCAACCTCACCGTTTCATCCACCGTCACACGCTCGAAGACCGTGCCACCATCGATCCCCAACGCGAGTCCTCTGGGGCGCAGAGTCTCGACTTCCCCGGTCGCCTTGCGATAGACCAACGCCGGCTCGTGCCCGGCGCGTGCGAAAGTCATGGTACCCTCGGCCGGATCCAGAACTCCATAGATCAGACTGATGAACATGTCTTCGCGGATATCCGGAAACAAGTAGCCGTTCACCGCCGCCAGCACCTTCGAAGGAGATCCGTTGCTAAGGGAAACGGCGCGTAGCAGACTCCGGCACATCGCCATCAGCAGGCCAGCCGGAACCCCTTTTCCGGAAACATCCGCGACCACCACCCCGAGCTTCCCGTCCGCCAGCTCCAGATAATCATAGTAGTCACCGCTAATGATGCGGGCCGGCAGATTCGTCCCGTTCACGCGAAAACCGGACACCACCGGATCACTCTGTGGCAGCAGCACCCGCTGCACCTCGCGAGCATTTTTCAGCTCCCCCTCGATGGCCTTCTTCTCGTTCGCATCCCGGTGGACCCGCGCGTTTCCGATCGCGAAGGACGATTGCTCCGCCACCGAACGGAATACCGCGAAATCGTTTCCCGTGAACTCCGCTTCATCATGTCGTCTCGCCACCGCCAGGACACCGATATCTTTCCCCGCATACCGGAGCGGCGCGACCATCGCCGCCACGTCTCCGGAATATGTGACGAACGCATCCCGGAAAGCCGGATGATGTTTCACGTCCCGCACATGCACCGCTTCCCCCACCGTGAGACTGTGGCCGATGATGCCCTCATCCGAGCCGATCCGCGCCAACCGTAGATGGCTTTCCAACGCCCGCGGATCACGCTCCGCCCGGGTCATCACCTCCACCGGCACACCGACCAGCGGCGGACAATCCTCCGACACATACGCTGGATTCAGATACTCAGGATCCGCTGAAACATAATAGATCGCCCCGCCCCTGGCACCCACCACCTCGAGCACGCCGTCCACGATCATTTTCGAGAGCGCGCCATCCGTAGGCTCCTTCCCGATCGCCAGCCCGAGATCGTGGAGAAAGGTGAACATACGCTGCTCCTCCCCTTCCATCTCAGCGAACTCAGCGCGTATCTTTTTCGCCTTTCCCCGCTGGTTCCGCAGAGCAAGCAACAGCACCAGGCCCACCGCCAATGAGATGCCGATCGCCCATGCCGTGGATAGGTGGATCATACGGGCTTACCGAGAGGTTCCCGACTTGTCCGCCAGTTCCTGACCCAGCATTCCCACCACCCCTGAGAATTTTTTCCGGTTCTCCTCGTTCGCTTCCGAAAGGATCTCGTGCGCCTCCAGCACATGCCGGGTATGCATCTCCGTACCGGCGGCCATACCCGCTTTCTTCTCCTTCAGCAAATCTCTGGCCTTTTCCTCCACGCCCCTCCAGTCCGCTTTATCCGGGTCGATTTCCATCAGGAAATCCAGGCCGAGATCTTCCAAAGAATTCCGGTTCTTGTCGCCCGGTGCGGCCACTTGCAGACGACCTTTGTTTCCCGAAAGTTTACTCGCCAGCCCCGCCAGAGTCCCCATGAAGGTCGAGTCCATTCCAGAGCAACCCTCCAGATCCACCACCAGGCATTCCTCTCCGCCACGAATCCGCGCTTCTCCGAATTCCTTCACAGCGGGGCTGTTTAAAAACGACCCCTTGCCCTCGCAACGGATCCAACTGAATCCCTCGAATTGACCTACTTTGATTGGACAGACTTTAGCCACAAATTCAATGCCGGTGTTCGGCGGCGCATCGTGCTTAGATTACATCCGCCATTTGATCGGGTCAACCTCTTAGCAGACATCTTCCCGACCTTTTGCAGGATTTTCATGGTTTCACCAGAATTTCCAGCCGCTTCGCAGCGATCTCGGCCCCCGGACCGGTCGCGATACGGATCTCATCGAACTTGGTTCCCGGTGCGATCCAGCCCCGGCAGAACGGAGTATCGAGCGGAAGCCCACCGGAGTGAAGCGTCACCAGTCCGGACCAAGCGTCGTAGCGCATCGTCACCGTTTCCGACTCTTCCACGGAGTGCGATTTCTCCGGATGAATGACCGGCTCCCCCTGCTTGAGATCCAGCGACCAGGTCTTCCCCGCCCCGAACGAATCACCGAAGAACAACATTTCCTCCCCTTTCCAGAGAAAGCTCAGTCCGGCCCATTCGCCGGTGTGGAATCCGCTCGCCGCTTGAGGGTCCAGAGCCAGGGTCGCGAGAATCACCGAGCGATCACCCAATCCTGAAAACGCCCGAACCTTCCTGTAGGCTTGGAATTCCTTTCCACGCAGCATCCCGGGCGACACCTCCGGCGCACCTTGCGCAACCCGCCAATCCTCCGCACGGAACGGCCCTTCCACGACCTTTTCGAATTCACGGAGACCCACAGCATATTCGTTTCCGGAAAACGCGAAGCGCTCCACCAGCGCCCCGGCATCCGCGCCCGGAGTCACCCGGACTCCTTCGCCCGCCTCCAGCACGGGTCCGTCCCGCCCGTCATCCACCAGCAGTTTCACCTTCCCCTCCACCACCCGCAGCTCATCGGGCTTGTCCCGGGATGCCGTCACTCCGAAAGCGGTTCCCATATCCACCGCCAGCAGGGAGGCCGTCTCCACTTCCAGCTTCCTGCCCTTTTGTGAAATTCTGAAAAACCCGCGCCCCTGCTTCAGATACAAATGCTTCATACTATCCAGCCGCAACTCCGCCGGCCCTTCCAGCCAACCGGTCGCACCACCGCCAAGAACAATCTCCGCCCTTCCCTGCTCCAGTTTCAGCTCAGCACCTCGCGAGACATTCCAGCCCTCCCCGGCTTTCACCTTGGTCCCCTTGATCTCCCACACCGCGTCTTCCGAGAAATCCATCCGGGCCGGACCATAGGCCACCTCTTTCCGTTTCCCCGATTTCATCCACAACACCGCTACCACCAGAACAATCGCAGCAGCAGCAGCAAAACTTCCCGCTACCGCCCAGGAATTTCCCGCACCCGCGATCGCACTCCGGCGGGTGAAAGGCATACCCTCGAACTCCTCGCTCAACGAATGGTCCAGCAACGCGTATTCCCGGTAGGCCCGGAGAAGATCGGGCGAAGCCCGTAGCCGCTCCTGAAAAGCTGCGAACTCCTTCCGGGAAACTTTCCCGTCCAGCACCCTCTGAATCAAAACTTGGTCCGCCTTCTTCATGATGAAAATTCCTCCCTACCCAGCTCCTTCTCGATGCATTTCCGCAGCGCCCCCCTCAGATTGAACAGAATCGCCTTCAAAGTGCCACTACTACGCCGCGTCGCCACCGCATAGACATTCAGTGAGGAGTTCGTCGCATATCTGTGATGCAGCAGATCCCTATCCTTCTGCCGCAGCTTCGCCAGACAACCACGTAACGCCAGATGCCTTTCCTCCAACGCATCCGGATCCAGCTCTTCCTCCGCGCCCACCCGCTCGATCAGATCGTCATCGAAAACCAACCAACCCTTCGAGATCAGCTTCCGCCGGTGGTTCAATATGTGATACCGAATCGTCTGGAACGCCCACGCCTTGAAATTCGTGCCCAACTCGAAGCAATCCCGCTTCTGCCACAACGTGATGTTCACTTCCTGCAACACGTCCCGCGCCCCTGAGTTCCCCGGTGCCAGTGAGCGGATATACGCGAGCATGCTCGTCTGATGATCCGTCAGTTCCCTAACGAATTCTTCCGAGGCCGGTCCGTTTTCCGCTTCTTCTTCCATTTCCTCCTTCCAGATGTCGATCATAGCGAAAGCGTTTACCCGCAATTCGAATCTCTTCCTTGGACTCTCACCCAGGTTCGCTAGATTCCAAGGATGCGCTCACGGTATCTCATCCTGGTCCCTCTCATCCTGCTAGCCGTTTTCCTCATCCCGCTCATCCTCGTCCGCAACGAAGTCGTCGGTCCGAAACCGGTGCCAGCTGAAAAACCGACACCTGTCGAGGAACCACGGATCGAGACGGAGACGCAACCCAATCCCCTCCCCGCGACTTTCACGCCGCCCTCATACACCACCGCCCAGCCCTCTGCGGACGGCATAGGGAAAATTTTCATGGGACGCGAAATCTCCCACGTCATGGGCCATCCCGGCATCGGTTGGCTGGAGCGCGGCGAGCGAGAGAAAGAAGAAGCCCCCTCCAAAGCGATCGCCCTTCTCGATCTGGCTCCGGACGTCGTCATTGCGGATATAGGAGCCGGCTCCGGCTACTACAGCTTCCGCATCGCCCCTCTCATCCCGGATGGCAAGGTCGTCGCCGTTGATATCCAGCAAGAAATGCTCGACCACTTGGAACATGAGGCCACCGCCCGAGGAATTGATAACGTCGAACCTCACCTAGGCACCATCGAATCCATCAACCTCCCGGAAAACACCCTCGACGCCGCCCTCATGGTCGATGCCTACCACGAGTTCTCCCACCCCGCCGAAATGCTCCAGTCCCTTCACAAAGCCCTCAGGCCCGGAGGAAAAATCTACCTCCTCGAATACCGCGCCGAAGACCCCGACGTCCCCATCAAACCCCTCCACAAAATGACCGAGGCCCAAGCCATCAGGGAATACGAAACCCTCGGCTTCACCTTCCTCGAGAACAAACCCGGCCTCCCCTGGCAGCATCTCCTCATCTTCGAGAAACCGTAGCTGCGCCCGTCCCGGCGCAGGCCGTGCAAAGCCCTCAAGCACGCCCAGGGCGAGCGCTACAGTCTTGAGAAAAGCTCCGGAGGATATTCCTGTTTGTCTTGGGACGGCGGAGATGTCGGCGGCTGGACGCGCACCACAAGGAGCGGCGTGCCCTATGGCCGCCGGATAAGAATGGAGGAAATGTCTGGGGATGGGTGCCCGGGGTTGCCGGGCGGCCATAGGGCACGCCCCTCCTCGGAAAAACTCCAAGCTCCTCCCCGCCACCGGCCCGGATGCCGCCCTTGTCTCCGCCTGTTTCGGCAAGAACCGAAACGCAAGGAACCTGATCGCACAGAAGCATGTGGACTTCGTGATCTGTCATGCCGTGACGATGCAGCCGCTGCTGGGCATCGAGCTGGGCGACAGGTCCCACCAGCATGCAAAGGCGGTGGAGAGAGATCGATTCGTAGAAGGGGTGTTTGAAGCGGAGGAGTTGCCATTGATGAGAGTGAAGGCGGCGAGGAACTACGCGCAGGGAAAAATTGCTGAGAGAATACGGACGCTCATACGGAAGGATCTCTCCGCGCCTCCTCCCCTGTCTGCGGATGCAGGATAAGTTTCGGTTCTTCACCGGAAAAAGGCCGCATCGTTGACGAAAAGTCCCCGCCATCAAAAAGAAGCGTGGATTCACAAGATTCTTCTCCGTTTTCCGCGTCCATCCGCGGTTCAAACTCCTTCCTCTCCCTAAACTACGCACCCTGGCCGCTCAGCCACATCATCTTCCTTGAAGTTTGAATTTTGAAAGTTGAGAGTCGGACCATGCCCGGCCTCATCATCGCCCCTCGCGCCAGAATCTTCCACGGCCACGAGTGGGTTTACGCTTCTGAAATCAAAAAAGCCTTCGGAAATCCCCAGCCCGGCGACGTCATCACGCTCAAGGATTTCCGCGACCGCCCGCTCGGCTCCGCGATCTACAATCCCGCCTCCCAGATCGTCGCCCGCCGCTTCTCCCGTCGCCGCCAGGATCTCGATCTCGATTTCTTCACCCGCCGCATCCAGCAGGCAGCAAATCTTCGCAAGGAACTCGAAGGCATCGATGAAACCCTCTGCCGCATCGTCTGGTCCGAGTCCGACGGCATCCCCGGCCTCATCGTGGACCGCTACGGAGACCACCTCTGCGTCCAGACCACCACCCTCGCCATGGACATGCGGAAAGACCTCATCCGCGACGCCCTGGTCGCCGTCCTTTCGCCGAAATCCATCACCCTTCGCAACGACTCCCCATTGAGAAAAGCCGAGGGTATGGAACAGGAAATCGAACTCATCCACGGCGCGAACCCCGGTACCTTCACCGTCGAAGCGAACGACCTGAAATACGAAATCGATCTCATCGACGGTCAGAAAACCGGCCTCTACCTAGACCAACTCCAGGCTCACCTCGAAGTCGCGAAACTCTCCAAAGGCCTCCGCGTCCTCGACTGCTTCACCAACCAGGGCGGCTTCGCCCTCGCCTGCGCGAAAGCGGGGGCTGCAAAAGTCACTGCTGTTGATATCTCCGGACCCGCCTGCGCCGCCGCTCGCAAAAACGCCGAACTCAACGGCCTCGAAATCGAAGTCATCGAGGCAAACGTCTTCGATTTCCTGAAAGCCGCGGAACCGGAATACGACCTCATCATTCTCGATCCCCCCAGCTTCACGAAAAACAAGAAGACCCTCATGGACGCCATGCGCGGATATAAGGAAATCCACCTGCGCTCCCTCAAGCTCCTCGATAAAGGCGGCCTGCTCTCCACCTTCTGCTGCTCCCACCACGCCTCCCGCGAACTTTTCCTGGAGAACCTCGCCTCCGCCTCCGTCGATGCGAAAAAATCCCTCCGCCTCGTCGCCGAGCATACCCAGCGGCCCGACCATCCCGTCCTCATCACTATCCCCGAAACGTCTTATCTGAAAGGCTTCACCTCCCAGCTCATCGCGACCAGGTAGCCGCCGGATGCACCGCTCCCGCACATTCTACGCCCTCGCGATTCTCCTCGTCACCGGGGCCGGACTCGCCTCGCGCACCACCGCGTTCTCGCAGCTCAGTCCGTTTCTCGCCTCTTACTCCGGGGACACGCTCTGGGCGCTGAACGTATTTCTGGCCCTCGGTTTCATCTTCCCGAAATCACCGACCCTCAACCTCGCCGTGGCAGCGGTAGCCATTTCGTTTGCCGTCGAATTCAGCCAGCTCTACCAAGCCCCCTGGATCGTCCGGATCCGCCACACTCTCCCCGGGAAACTCCTGCTCGGGTCCGGCTTCCTCGCTTCCGACCTGCTCTGCTATGTCACCGGCATCGCCCTCGGCGCGCTCGCGGAAATTTCCGGACGGAAGCGGACGCGCTGAAAAAGCGGGCCAGCGGTCAGCCGAGCCGCAAAGTCCCCGAGCTGACCACCTTCGCCCGCAGGCCGCCGCCGAAGCCCTGTTTCAGAAAATCTTCCGCACCGTCATCCACCACCCGGTCCATCCAGTGACACGGCTTGCACTCCTGGCAGCCCTCGAATTCAACCCCTTGGAAAACAAAACGGCACCCCAGCCACTCACGCAGATCCACCCCCCGGACAACAAGGTTTCGCCGGAAAACGGAGGCGGGAAGCTTCGGCAGTTTGAAACGCTCCCTCACGCCTTCCACCGTCGCCTGATCGAAAAACGTCACCTGCCCCTTGAAGTCCTCCCGGTATCCGAAATACCTGTCCCCCACCAGACCTTTTCCCGCCACGCACTCGACCGATTCCAAAGACCGGATGCCGTTTTGCAAACGCCCCTCGCCCCGCCGCCCCCAGTAGTCATGACCTGGCGAAGTGTAGATGTGGACCAGCTCCGCGTCCCACTCCGGCGCGCGTTCTTCTGTCTCATCCGGATCGACCACCCCTGAATTCAGCACCTCCGCGCCCGTTGCGCAAACGCCGGATGAAATTTATTCCAAAAATCGTCTCCGACCACATTGACCCGCTGAAATTCCGCGCCTAACAGGACGCGATAACATGAAACGCTTGGGAAACATGGCATTGATCGGCAGCGGTGCCTCCGCGATCTATCTGCTCAATCAGATCGCGACCCATACCGGAAAACTTTCCGGGTTTCTCGACTCGATCACCATTCTGGAGAAAACCTCCCTCGCAGGCTGCGGCATGCCTTACCACCCCGAGACCACGGACGTTCACAACCTGTCCAACATCTCCTCCGAGGAACTCCCCGAACTCCCGGAAACGTTCTACGACTGGCTGCTCGCCCGCGATCCCGACCAGCTCCGCGATTGGCTGATCGACCCCGCCGAAATCGACAAGTCGGAGGTATACGGTCGCCTCCCGCTCGGTGCCTACCTGCACGCCCAATACCGCACCCTCCTATCTCGGATCACAGCCGCGAGCATCGCCGTCTCGGAGGAAACCCGATGCAATGTAACCGATATTTTCCCCGATGATTCAGGCGGGAAATTCCACATCGAGACATCGGACCGGGAGCGGATGACCTTCGATTCCGTAGTCATCGCAACCGGCCATTGCTGGAGCGGGGAGGACGATGCGGAAAACGGCTATTACTCCTCCCCCTGGCCGATCTCCAAAATCCTGCCTGCGGAAGGCGAGTATCGGAACGTCCGCATCGGCACTCTCGGAGCCTCGCTGAGCGCCTTCGATGTCATTTCCTCGCTCTCCCACAGGCATGGTGATTTCCGGAAAAATGGCGAACACCTCACCTATCACCCGTTCCCCGGCACAGAGAACTTCCACCTCACCATGCACTCCGCGGACGGCTGGCTACCGCACCTCCAGTTCAGCCAGGACGAGCCTTTCCGCGTCATCTACCGCCATGTCGGTCGCGAAGAATTGCTCGCCCTTCGAGACGATGACGGTTGGTTGCGGATTTCGGACTATTTCGAAAAAGTCTGCCGCCCGGCACTTCTCGAAGCCTTCACGAAAGACGGCTTCAACGATGTCGCAGGGAAACTGGAGTCCCCCGGGTTCGGCTTCGCGGATTTCGTGAAACTCATGTCGGACAAGCACGAATACTCGGATGCCTTCGCCGGCATGGCGGAGGAAATGATCGCCGCCCGCGATTCCGTGGAAAACCACAAGCCCATCCACTGGAAGGAGGTCATGGACGACCTCATGTATACCTTGAATTTCCATGCCGAGCTGATGCCCGCGGAGGATCACTTGTTTTTCAAAAAGGAGGTCATGCCCTTCCTCATGAGCGTCATCGCCGCCATGCCTCTGCCCTCCGGGGAAATGCTGCTTGCTCTCCACGCGGCCGGGAAACTGGATCTGGTTCCGGGCCGGGTCTCCCTCGGAGACGATGCGCGGAAAGACGGATCTACGACGGTCACCGTAGATGACTCCGGAGAAAAGAAACGGATCACCTATGGCATGTTTATCGACTGCAGCGGACAGAAACCCATGGAGCTGGAGGAGTATGCCTTCCAGGGCCTCGTGAAATCAGGCCACGTCCGCAGTGCCCGCGCCGAGTTCGCATCAGAAGAAAATTACCTCGAACTCGAACGGAAAGGCGAAGACGCGCACATCTTCAAAACCGCATCGAAACACCTCCTCCACACCGGCGGCATCGAAATCGATGCCTCCTACCGCCTCGTCGGCAAAAACGGTTCCCCGGACAGCGGCATCTTCGATATCGCCTTCCCGCACACGTCCGGCGTCCGCCCCTATTCCTACGGCCTCCAGGCCTGCAACGCGGCAGCGGAGATCGTGGTCGGCGCATGGCTGGAGGCGATCGACAAGGGCTCCGATATCGAAGGCGATCTCGAACAAACCACGGAACGCTACGTGAAAATCTAAATCCATGAAACTCCCTCCCGGCCTGATCCACAGCAGCGATGAAAACCCCGGCATCACCCGCAGGCGGAGGGGAAAGGGATGGTCCTTCATTTCTCCGGATGGGAAAACCATCACCTCTGAGATAGAGAAGAAACGTCTGGCCACCCTCGCCATCCCGCCCGCCTACCGGGAGGTGTGGTTCTGTGTGAAACCGAACGGCCACCTCCAGGCGACAGGCCTCGATGACAGAGGCCGCAAGCAATACCGCTACCACCCGGATTGGAGCGAATGGACCAACAACCTGAAGTTCGAGGGCCTCATCGAATTCGGGCTAGCTCTCCCCAGACTACGCGGGGCCATGGACTACGCATTGAAAGGCGAGGGCCTCACCCACGACCGCATCCTAGGCGCCGTCGTGAAACTTCTCGACCGCACCGCCGCCCGCATCGGCAACGAGCACTACTATCAGGAAAACGGCACCGCCGGACTCACTACCCTCCGGAAAAAACACGCGGAGATCGAGGGCAACCACATCCACCTCAGCTACCGGGCGAAAAGCGGAAAAGACCGGGAGTTCGATCTCAATCACCCCACCCTCAGCAAGATCATCTCCCGCATGGAAGAGCTGCCCGGCCAACGCCTCTTCCAATATCAGGATGGCGACCGGGTCCACCCCATCGACTCCGGCCATGTCAACGAGTGGCTGAAAGAAAAGTCCGGACTCGAAGGCATCAGCGCCAAGTATTTCAGGACGTGGCACGCCAGCCACCTGACGCTTTGCGAGCTCCTGGCGATCGACCCCGCGGAATCGGAAACCGCACGAATCCGCCAGGAAACCGAAGTCCTCAAGCACACCTCGAAGGAACTCGGCCACCGCCCGCCCGTTTGCAAGAAACACTACGTCCACCCGGAAATCCTAGCCCGTCACCGCGCCGGGACTCTTGCGGAAATGTTCCCTCCCGAAATCAAATCCATCAGGGGACTCTCAGCGAACGAAAAAAAGCTTGTTCACTTCCTGGAGAGCACCTGACAGCCGGCAGGAAACTTTCCGTTTCACCTCTGGAAATATCTGCTAGGCTTTTCAGATTGTCCGGAAATTTCCTGTTCCGGATCGAAGACCAACCTTCCCAAATCATGGACGAAACACCGAAACCGCCCTCCGTCTTGCCCGGAAAATACCCGTCATGCGTCCCCGAGCCCGCGGCCGACGAATTCACCGAGGACGAGAGCGCCCTCATCGCGGACATGGCCATGGGAAAAATGCCCCGCCGTGATTTCATGAAAGTCATGTCCGCCACCGGCGCCGGTGTCTTCGGCATGCAGATGCTCACCCAGCAGAAGATCGCCGCGCAGACCGCCGAGCTCGCGGAGGGTATGACCGGAGCTTCCGCCGCCTCCCTGCCAAGCATACCGGTGAAATTCACGGTCAATGGTGCCGCCAGGGAACTCGATCTCGACCCGCGTGTCACCCTCCTCGACGCGCTCCGCCACAAGCTGGAGATGACCGGCACGAAGAAAGGCTGCGACCACGGGCAGTGCGGTGCCTGCACCGTCATCGTCGATGGCAAGCGCGTCCTCTCCTGCCTCACCCTCGCCGCCCAGGCCGATGGCTCCGAGGTCACCACCGTCGAAGGACTCGCCACCGATGACGGCCTCCACCCCATGCAGGAAGCTTTCATCGAGCACGATGGATTCCAGTGCGGCTACTGCACGCCCGGCCAGCTTTGCTCCGCCGTCGCCCTCCTCGACGAGGCGAAACGCGGCGAGGCCAGCTTCGTCACCGAAGATCTGCAAAACCCGCCCACAGAGCTTTCCGACGACGAGGTCCGCGAGCGCATGAGCGGAAACATCTGCCGCTGCGCCGCCTACCCGCAGATCCTCGCCGCCTTCCAACAAGTCCACGCCGGCCGCGAAACCGCACACACCTGGGGCTTCGCGGACGAAGCCGAACTCGCACTCATCCGTAAAGAATTCGATCATGAAACCGTTTGAATACACCCGCGCCGAATCACCGGAAGCCGCAGTGAAAACCCTCTCGGGGAAACCCTCCGCCCGCTACCTCGGCGGCGGCACCAACCTCCTCGATCTCATGAAAGACGAGATCGAGAGCGCCTCCGACATCATCGACCTCACCCGCCTCGACCTTTCCGAAATCAAGGAAATCGAAGGCGGAATCTCCCTCGGCGCGACCGCCAAAAACAGCGATACCGCCAACCACGAACTCGTCAGGAAAAATTTCCCACTCCTCTCCCAGGCCATCCTCTCCGCCGCCTCCGCGCAGATCCGGAACATGGCCACCAACGGCGGAAACATGCTCCAACGCACCCGCTGCTACTACTTCTACGACAAGGCCATGCCCTGCAACAAACGCGAACCCGGCTCCGGCTGCGGCGCGATTGGCGGGCTGAACTCGCTCAACGCCATCTTCGGAGCCAGCGAAAAATGCATCGCCACCCATCCCTCCGACATGGCCGTCGCACTCGCCGCGCTTGATGCGAAAGTCCTCACGAAAAAAACCGACGGCACCGGACGCACCATCGATTTCCACGATTTTCACAGACTCCCCGGCGAAACCCCGGAAAAGGACAACAACCTCGAACCCGGCGAACTCATCCTCTCCATCGAGATCCCGAAAAACAACTTCGCTCAAAACAGCTACTACCTGAAAGTCCGCGAGCGCGCCTCCTACGCCTTCGCCCTCGTCTCCGTCGCCGCAGCCGTCGAGCTGAATGGCGGGAAAATCAAAGACGTCCGCCTCGCCCTCGGCGGCGTCGCCCACAAGCCGTGGCGCGCCACCAAGGCCGAGGATTTCCTCAAAGGCAAGGAAGCCACCGAAGTGAATTTCAACGAAGCAGCCGCCATCGAAATGGCCGCTGCCGAGCCTCACGAACACAATGCCTACAAGGTCGAGCTAGGCCAGCGCGCCATCGTCCGCGCCTTGAAAAAATCCGCCAAAATCTAATGCCACCCACCACCATGCGATACATAGGAAAAGAAATGCGCCGGGTCGATGGCCTCGCAAAAGTCACCGGCACCGCGAAATTCGCCGCCGAGTTCGAGCTGCCGAAAGCTGCCTTCGCGTACATCCGCACCAGCGACATCGCCAAGGGCGGCATCACGAAAATGGACACCGCCGCCGCCGAAAAAGCGCCCGGCGTGATCAAAGTTTTCACCCACCTGAACGTCCCGGAGATGATGCCCATCCCGGAGGGAGAAGAGAGGCCCGGTGGGGAAGAATTCTACGCCCTGCGCAGCCCGAACATTCTCTTCAACGCCCAGCCTATCGCCCTGGTCGTCGCCGAGACCTTCGAGCAGGCACGTCATGCGTCCATGCTCATCGTAGTGGAATATAACAAGGAGGATTCGGAAACCGATCTCACCCAAATGCTCGGCAAGGCCGCGGAAACCAAGCCGCAGCAATCCGCCGCCGACCGCGGAGATTTCGACAAGGCCTACGCCGATTCCCCGGTGAAGCTGGAGCACGAATACTACATCCCCATCGAGCATCACAACCCGATGGAACCCCACGCCGCCTCCGCCTTCTGGAAAGACGGCAAGCTCACCATTTTCGACAAATCGCAGAATGTGAAACAGCTCCAGGAGCGCCTCTCGAAGCTTTTCAAGATCAAGCCAAAGGACGTCAGCGTCATCTCGCTCTTCGTCGGCGGGGCGTTTGGCTCCTGCCTGAACGTGAACTACTACCCGCCCCTTGTCGCACTCGCCGCGCGGGAAACCAAACGCCCGGTGCGTATCGTCTACACCCGCAAGCAGATGTGGACAGGCCACGGCTACCGCCCGGATACCTGGCAGAAAATCGCCCTCTCCGCCGAGAAGGACGGCAAACTCACCGGCATTTCCCACCGCGTCGTCGTCAACCGCTCTTCCTACGAGAATTACTCCGAGGATTTCGTGAAACTCTCCCGGCTGATCTACAAGTGCCCGAACGCGAAAACCCTCTTTGAAAACGTCATCACCGATCTCCCGACACCCTGCGCCATGCGCGCGCCTGGAGCCGTCTCTCAGATGTTCGCCCTCGAGTGCGCGATGGACGAACTCGCCTACGAACTGGATATCGATCCGCTCGAACTCCGGCTCATCAACTACTCCGAGAAAGATCCGGAAACCGGGAAACCCTTTTCTTCGAAAGCCCTCCGCGAATGCTACCGCATGGGCGCGGAAAAATTCGGCTGGAGCAAGCGCACCATGGACGCCCGGCTCCATGAAAGACGGCGATCTCCTCGTCGGCTGGGGTCACGCCACCGGATACTGGCCGGCCATGCAGCAGGTCGCCAGCGCGAACATCACCCTGAAATCCGACGGCACCGCCCGTGTCATCAGCTCCACCACGGACATCGGTCCCGGCACCTACACCGTCATGACCATGATCGCCGCCGAGCACCTCGGAATCGATGCGGACAACGTGAAATTCGAACTCGGCGATTCCAGCTACCCGAAAGCCCCCTCCCAAGGCGGCTCATGGACTACCGCCAGCGTCGGCTCCGCCATCTTCGGCGCGGCAAATGCCATCAAAGGCAAGCTCCTCGATATCGCAAAAGAAGACCAAGCCTTCGCCGATGCCAAACCGGAAGACGTGGAAATGAAGGAGGGCAATCTCCTCCTGAAATCGGATTCCGCGAAACGCGTTTCCATCGCCGGTCTCATGAAATCGGGAAAAGTCGGCGAACTTAGCGAAACCTTCCAAGCCGAGCCGTCCGACAAGCGCAAGGACTACTCCTGCGGCGCGCACGGAGCGCAATTCGTGGAAGTGAAAGTCGATCCGACCCTCGGCACCGTGAAAGTTTCCCGGGTCGTCGAAGTCACAGCCTGCGGGAAAATCATGAACCCGAAAACCTCGCACAGCCAGGAGATAGGCGGAGTGATCTGGGGTATAGGCATGGCGTTGGAGGAGCAGACGAAAGTCGATCACCGCAACGGCCGCATGATGAACTCCAACCTCGCGGAATACCACGTCCCCGTCCACGCGGACGCGCATTCCATCGAAACCATTTTCGTCGAGGAAGATGACAAGATCGTCAACCCTCTCGGAGTCAAAGGCATGGGCGAACTCGGGCTGGTGGGCATCCCCGCCGCCATCGCGAACGCCGTATTCCACGCCACCGGCATCCGCGTCCGCGACCTTCCGATCACTCCGGAAAAACTCATCCGCAAGCAGGAAGCGTGAAATCCCTCCGCCAGATTCTCTCCAGCGCCACCCGCGAGAACGACCACCCCTGGGCGCTCGCCACCCTCGTCCGCACCACCGGCTCCACCTACCGCAAGCCCGGCGCAAGGCTCCTCGTCGCCCCCGACGGCACCACCACCGGAGTCCTCAGCGGCGGCTGTCTCGAAAAGCAAATCGGAGAAATAGGCCAAGGAGTGTTGGCCTCCGGCCGACACGAATTCCTAGAAATCGACACCCGTAAAATCTACGGCTGCGCCGGAAAGCTCGGCATCTTCATCGAGAAAATCCCCGCCGCCGGAACCACCGGAAATTTCCTAACAGAAATAGCCGCCAGATTCGAGTCCCGCCAACTCTGCCGCACACGCACGGTATTTTCAGAAAACGGCGGATCCGAAATCCTTCCCGACAAAGCCCTTGTCGTGGAAGCGGAGGACGTTTTCATCCAGACCGTCCCGCTGCCCACCCGACTTCTGCTTTTCGGAGGCGGCCCCGAAATCCCACCCATTCGTCTTTTCGCCGCAGGACTCGGCTGGACCGTGGACAACTACGCCCATCCCGACGAGCTCCCGGAAGATTTCCTCCCGGACAATCAGACCGCCGCCATCGTCATGACCCACAACTTCGGTCGCGACCTCGCATCCCTCAGCCGGCTCCTGCCACTGGGCCTCCCCTACATCGGCCTGCTCGGCCCGAAACGACGTCATGCCGAGCTTATCGCCCGCTTTCAGGAATACCGCGAGCTCGACCCCGCCTGGCTGGAGAACCTTCACGCCCCCGCCGGCCTGGATATCGGCAGCGAATCCCCCGAAGAAATCGCCCTCTCCATCGTCTCCGAAGCCGCCGCCGTCCTGGCAAAACGCGCCGGAGGCTTCCTCAAGGAGGGGCTGCATTCTGCTGCCCAGCAACCCAAGCACGCAACCCAAGCGAACCGTCCTCCATTCTTATCCGGCGGAAGATTTCGCGCCGCTCCTTGAAGAATGACCGCCATTCTCATCCTCGCCGCCGGAGCATCCACCCGTCTCGGCCAACCGAAACAGCTCGTCCCGTGGAAAGGAATTCCGCTCATCCGGCACGCCGCCCTCACCGCGCTGAACACCGGTCTCGGCCCTGTCAGCGTCGTGCTCGGCGCGGTGCTTGGCCCATGCCGGGCGGTCCTGAGAGATCTCGATCTCGCCATCGTCGAGAACGAAGGATGGGCAAGCGGAATGGGCGGCTCGATCGCGGCAGGAGTCGGCTCCCTCGCCACCCGTGGATTGGACAACGTCGTCATCACCCTCTGCGACCAACCGCTCGTCACCACGGACGACCTCGTGCGGCTCTCCGCCATGGCGGACCCGTGCGGCACCGGAATCGTCGCCTCCCACAATGGCAGGGCATACACCCCGCCTATCCTTTTTCCGGAAAACCGCTTCGCCGCGCTGACATCCCTCGCAGGAGCGGTCGGCGCGCGCGAGCTCATCGCCCGCGAGACATCCGTCACGCGCATGGATCTCCCCCACGCGGGGATGGACATCGATACCCCCGGAGATCTCGCGGAATCCCGGCACTGGAGTTGACATTCCAGGCGCAAAATCCGAAACGGAAAGCACGAGATAGGGTCGTCCCAAGCTTGATCGATCCGGGGCCGGCCACGGTTTCTTTGGAAAAGCATGCATCTAAAAAAAGGAAAAGGCTTCACCTCCAGCCTGATCCCCACAAGATCCCAGTGAACCATGCTTACGACCCCTAACGTCTTCATCCTCATGGGCGTCTCCGCCACCGGAAAAACCACCCTCGGCCACGCCCTCGCCTCCGCCACCGGCGGCGCGTTTTTCGATGGCGATGACTACCACCCGGAATCCAACCGCTTGAGAATGGCATCTGGAGAATCCCTCGACGATAGCGACCGCCGCCCGTGGCTGGAAATCCTCGCCGCCCTCATCTCCGAGCGAGCCAACCACCCCACCCCCACCTTCATCGCTTGCTCCGCGCTGAAAAAATCCTACCGCGAAATCCTCCGTTCAGAATACCCGCCGCTCGCCTTCCTTTTCCTCACCACCGATCCGGAAATCCTCCGCCAGCGCATCACCGAGCGCTACGAAGCGGGCGAACACTTCATGCCCCCCTCCCTCCTCGTCTCCCAGCTGGAAACCCTGGAAACACCCGGAGACGCCCTCGAACTCGATGTCTCCCGCCCCGTCCCCGACCTAGTGAAAACCTTCCTCTCCCGTTTTTCGCTTCCATGAAATCCGTAGTCTCATGAACGAAGTGAAGATCCGCGGTGCCCGCCAGCATCACCTGAAAAACCTCACGGTCTCCATCCCGAAGGGCAAGCTCACGGTCATCACCGGGCCGTCCGGATCAGGAAAATCCTCGCTCGCCTTCGATACGCTCTACGCCGAGGGTCAGCGGCGCTACGTCGAGTCGCTTTCCGTTTACGCCCGCCAGTTTCTCTCCCAGCTCGAAAAGCCGGATGTCGATTCCATCGAAGGGCTGAACCCCGCCATCGCCATCGAGCAGCGGGTGGGCGGACTTTCGCCCCGGTCCACCGTAGCCTCCGCCACCGAGATCTACGATTACCTGCGCATCCTCTGGGCCGCCGCCGGGGTGCCCCACGATCCGGAAACGGGCGAGGCGATGACCCGCATGGGACCCTCGGAAATCATCGCGGAGCTCGCCTCGCAGCCGGAAGGCTCCAAGCTCATCATCCTCGCCGCTGTCCCGGATGAGGAAACCGCCGAGCCCGAGCGATTGCTCGGAGATCTGCAGCGCCAGGGTTTCATCCGCATCCGCCTCAACGGGGAGATACTGGAAATCACCGAAACCACCTTCGAAGGACCCGGGCCTCACAAGATCGATATCGTCATCGATCGCCTCGTCATCCGCGAGGGCATCGAGTCGCGCCTCGCGGATTCCATCGAGCTCGCCCTGCGCATCTGCGGAGCCGAGGCCCGCGTTCTGCTCATGCCCCCCGGGGCAGAGGATTACCGCGAACTCACCTTCCAAACCTCCTACCGCAATCCCCGCACTGGCGAAATCTTCGGCGATCTTTCCCCCCGCCATTTTTCTTTCAACACCCTCGAAGGCGCCTGCCCCGATTGCGAAGGCCTGGGCTGCAATAGCTGCAACCACCTCCGCCTCAAAAAAGAAATCCAGTTCGTAAAAGTAAGCAACGCGGACTTTAGTCCGCAGTCTTCCACTTCTCACTTCTCACTCGGCACTCGGCACTCATTAGGCATCATGCAGTTCTGCCAACTGGGCATCGCCGATGCCAAACAATGGATCTCATCATTGAAAAGCTCACCACACCCCCTTGGAGAACTCGCCGCCGAAGTCGAAAAACGCCTCACGTTCCTCGAAGACGTCGGCCTCGACTACCTGAACCTCGACCGCTCCTCCGGAACCCTTTCGGGCGGCGAAGTCCAGCGCATCAAACTCGCCACCCAGCTCGGAGCCGGCCTCAGCGGTGTCATCTACGTACTCGACGAGCCATCCATCGGCCTGCACTCCAGCGATACCGCCCGTCTCATCACCGCCATCTTCCGCCTGCGCGATCTCGGAAATACGGTAGTCGTAGTAGAACACGACGAAGACATCATCCGCGCCGCCGACCACCTCATCGACATGGGGCCCGGAGCCGGTCCCACAGGCGGCGAAATCCTGGCCGAGGGCGATCCGCTCACCATCGATTCCCCCACCGGAAGCTGGCTGCGAGGCGAAATTGACCGTTTCACGCCAAAAAAGGCCACGATTCGCGATCCGCGATCATCAATCATCATCCACCGGGCTAGCGAGCATAACCTGAAGGACCTGACCGTAGAAATCCCCCTCCACCAGGTCACCGTAGTCACCGGTCCCTCAGGCTCCGGAAAATCGACCCTGATCAACGGCATCCTCGCAAGAGCGCTCGGCAAGCATTTCCACAACTCCAAAGACGAACCCGGCGCCCACGGCTCCATCACCGGCATGGAGCACTTGGAAAAATTCGTCCTGGCCGACCAATCCTCCATCGGGCGCTCCCCCCGCTCGAACCCGGCGACCTTCATCGGAGCCTTCGATCTTATCCGCGATCTCTTCGCCAAGCTCCCGCTTTCCAAGCAGCGCGGCTACACCAAGGCCCGTTTTTCCTTCAATGCGAAAGGCGGTCGCTGCGAGCGCTGCCTCGGCAACGGCAAGCTCAAGATCGAGATGCATTTCCTGCCCGACGCCTGGACCGAATGCCCCGCCTGTCTCGGAAAACGTTTCAACCGGGAAACCCTCGAGATCACCTACAAAGGAAAATCCATCGCCGAGATCCTCGAAATGTCGGTCACCGAGGCGAAAACCCATTTCCGCCCCATCCCGAAACTCTACCGCTCGCTCAACACGATGGAGGAACTGGGCCTCGGCTACCTCTCGCTAGGCCAAGCCGGAAACACTCTATCCGGCGGAGAATCCCAACGCCTCAAACTCGCCCTAGAAATTTCAAAACCCACCTCCCCCCACACCCTCTACCTCTTCGACGAACCCACCACCGGCCTCCACTTCGGCGATGTGGAAAAACTCTTAAGAGCCATCTTCTGCCTCCGCGACGCCGGCCACACCGTCCTCATCATCGAGCACCACCCCGATGTCATCGCCACCGCCGACCACCTCATCCAGCTCGGCCCCGGCGGTGGCAAAAACGGAGGACTACTGATGACTTGAACGCATCGAAGTACGACCATACCCTCCCATAGATGGAAGAATCTCACCCAGTTCACGATGATCACCATTTCCGCCGCGAAGACCGCACACTTCACTGGCAGCGAATCGCCGCGCACATCAAGGCTCACCCGGGCGACCTTCAAATCGCTTTGGATAATATCGAGCGGTGGCTGAAATTGGGTCGTGTTCACCCCGCACCTATTTACGACTGGCGCGACCGGATCCTCGCCGCCCGGAAATCCGAAGAGTCATTCGGCGAACTCATCCGCTTCCTAGCCACCCCGAACAACGACTCCGAACGGATCAAATCCTGCTCCCCCTTCGTCGGACTACCCAACCGCGCTCCCGTCGAATGAATCTCAGCGCCCTCCAACACGACATTCGCTCGGCTTATGAAATCGCATAGGCCTACCCTACGCCCGCAACTCCATCCGCACGACTTCGGACCGCATTGGAATCACGTTTACTACGATATTCTTCAGGAAATTTATTGGGATCCGCAAATGATCGGTCGCGCTCCTACAAATCCTCCCGTATTTGCCAATGACAGGGAGATGCTTGCCAACCTTCGCCGAACAGAAGTTTCGCTAAATCACATTCTCTCGCTCTTTTTCAGCCTCGCACCCCAGTCATTCATCAGCGGACTAGAAAAGGAGGTCTTCGGCGATTCGACCGACAAGACATACCGGAGCGTCGGTATCTTCGAACTCAGACAACACGCTCCACACGATCCTACCCAGCCGGACGTCTTCATGGCATCGTCCGACACGTGTTTTAGCATCGAGGTGAAAATAGGCGCAAAATCCAATCTGGAACAGATCGTCAAATACGCACTTCTCCATTGTTGCCACGGAAAAAGAAGAACGCGCACACCCAGCGCAAGCCGTCTTCTGTACCTCACCCCTCGCCCGATTGGAAAGACTTGGATGGAACAGTATTCGGATATTCCGTCAGTAGAAGCCGCGATGGATAGATTCGATTTCGAAGCCTTTCTGAAAAAGTCAAAGATGAACGATGTTCTGGACGTGGCTGAACTAGAAGCTGCATCACGCTCGATGCTAGTTGGCCATATCACATTCGCCCGCTTTTATGAAATCACGAAACAATTCGCTGAAACCGTTTCGCATGAAGACTCCAATTCTGATTCCGCACGAAAACTGATCGTCGGGCTCTTACACGAGCTCGAATTCCGACGTGACGTCCTGAAGCTCGACTCATGAATTCGAGACCTACATCCTTAGAGTGCTTGCAGTTGATCCTCGTGATCTGCTTTTCGACGTCCCTTTTCGCGGAGGATAAATTCGACGCGGCAGGATTGGCTCAGATCGACGACACCATTCTCCAAGCCATTACCGATGCGAAGACGCCCGGCGGGGTCTTCCGGATGGAGCGCGAGGGCACCGTCTATCAGAAAACCTACGGCGATCGCGCCATCCTACCGAAGCGCGAAGCCATGATCGAAGACACGATCTTCGATGCCGCCTCCCTGACCAAAGTCCTCGCCACCACGCCCGCCGTGATGAAGCTCGTCGAGACAGGAAGGCTCGATCTCGAAAAGCCACTGAACCATTACATCCCGGAGTTCACCGGAGATGGAAAGGAAGCGATCACGATCCGCCAACTCCTCACCCACACCTCCGGCCTACGCGCGGGACTTGGAGGTGACTGGACAGGGAAAGATGGCGCTCTGAAAGCTGCTTGCGCGGAGAAATTGCGGAGCAAGCCTGGCACTGCCTACCTCTATAGCGATATCAATTTCATCCTGCTCGGTTTGGTCGTCGAACGCGTTTCAGGGAAATCTTTAAATGACTTTTGCGAAACGGAAATCTTCGGTCCGCTCGCCATGAAGGACACCGGATTTCGCGATCTGAACGGTCTCGAAACCGATCAAATCGCACCCACCACCCTGAATCCGGACGGCACCGCCCTGCGCGGTATCGTTCACGATCCGACAGCTCGCCGCATGGGAGGAGTCGCCGGGCATGCGGGTCTGTTCACCACCGCAGAGGACGTGGGCCGCTTCGCGCGGATGATGTTGGGCGGTGGCGAACTGGATGGTGTGAGGAGTTTCGAACCGGAAACAGTAAAAACAATGACCCGCGTGCAATCGCCACCGGGTTTGCCGAAGCGGGGGTTCGGCTGGGACATCGATTCTCCCTACGCCGGGCCACGCGGAAGCGTTTTCCCCATCGGCAGCTACGGCCATACCGGCTGGACCGGCACCCGCCTATGGATCGATCCCTTTTCGAAAACATCCGTCATTTTCCTCTCGAACCGGAACCACCCCGACGAGCGAGGCAACGTGATCGCCCTGCAACGCGAACTCGGCACCCTCGCCGCCCGCGCCCTCACCGGGGTGGACTTCCCCCCCGTCCCGCCATCGTCTCCAGTGAAACCGAAAACAGGTCCTGTCCTGAACGGGATCGATGTCCTCAAGCGCGATGGTTTCCGGCAGCTACGCGGGCGCAACGTCGGACTGATCACCAACCATACCGGGATCGACCGCGAAGGAAATTCCACCATCGATCTGCTGCATTCCTCCCCGCTAGTGAATCTCATCGCCCTCTTCAGCCCGGAGCACGGGATTCGTGGAGAATCGGATGACGAAAAGATCGGCGACACGACCGACCGAAAGACCGGTCTCCCGGTTTACAGCCTCTACGGGGAACGCCGTAGTCCCTCCGCCGATCAGCTTGGAAGCATCGATACCCTCGTATTCGATATCCAGGATATCGGCTGCCGCTTCTACACCTATATCTCCACCATGGGCGAGTGCCTTGAAACGGCGGGCAAATCCGAAATACGCTTCATCGTGCTCGACCGGGTAAATCCCATCGGCGCGGCCATGGAAGGTCCGGTGTTGAGCGGGAAACGTAGTTTCGTAGCCACCCACGAGATCCCCGTCCGGCACGGTATGACCGTCGGAGAAATCGCCCGCCTGATCAACGCGGAGCGGAAATTCGGCACCGATCTGGGAGTCATCCGCTGCGAAGGCGGCTCACCCCTGCAATGGTTCGATGCCACCTGCCTGCCTTGGCGCAACCCCTCGCCGAACATGCGCAGCCTCACCGCAGCTACCCTCTACCCCGGGATCGGATTGCTGGAATTTTGTAAGATCAGCGTGGGCCGAGGCACCGACACGCCGTTCGAGTGGATAGGCGCTCCCTACATCGACGGAGACGAGCTCGCCGCCGATCTGACAGCCGCCGCCCTGCCCGGAATCAGCTTCACCCCTGTCCGCTTTACTCCGGAGGCCAGCGTCTTTCCCGACCAGGAATGCCACGGAGTCAGATTCATCATCAAGGACCGGGACAAATTCCAATCCGTCGATCTCGGCATTCAGCTCGCCACCATCCTTCATGCAAAACACCCCGATTCGTTCGGTCTGCGGAAAACGTCCACTCTGCTCGGCGACAAGCCGACCTTGGATGCGATCAGCGAAAACAGACCGCTCAAAGAAATCCGTCAACTCTGGAAGAATAAGCTCGATATTTTTGAGAAACGCCGCCGACCCTACCTCCTGTATCCCCGTTAGAGACTCGTATCTGACAACTGGTCCGGCTTTTCCGCCGCCCCATCCTGCAGGGCATGCTCATCGAACCGGGTAGATTGCTAGGACTTGACCCTCTGTCGACTGACCAGGATGGCGCCGGTATTCCTGGCTGAATCCCTCTGAGAATCTACGAGCTCGCACTGAAAGCTGCAAATTTTGCAGCATTCTTTGGTATATATACTTCTGCGATTTCCTTTTGATTTCAGTGCGTTATGAATTCGAATCCATACAACATCCCGCCAACACCTATCAAACAATTGACTCAGTCGGCCCAATATCTTTTCCTTTGCCCGTCTCCCAAGACGATCCCCCCTCTTGAAGAAAACCGAGATCCGCGTCTCACTCGTTCAGTGAGGTATCGTCTAACCAATCACAATAATTTATCTTCAACTCCCCAGAATCATCAACCTGACTGAAACATGAAAACAACAAGACTACTTTACTTGGTGTCAGCCGCTCTTCTCCCTAGTCATTCTAATGCCGATGTGTTCACTTGGGATGGCGAAGGATCCAATTCCTCCCTAGGTACTACCCAGAACTGGATTGGCGATGCCGTGACGTTCAATAACCAAACCGATCTAGTATTCAGCTTAGACGACAAGAAGGGAACAACCTATCTCGGAGCCAACAGAACCATCAAATCCCTGACCTACAACTCCGCCGCGCCCAGTTCAAGACTGGGTTTCTCCAATTTAGGAGCGAACAACCAAAACGCAGAGGCTCGGAGTCTTACCTTATCAGCGGCCTCTGGAAATGCAGGAATCAGCGTTTTGTCCGGAACTTCAGCGAATTTCGATATTGGTCGCCGGGGAGAAGGATCAGCACCTACTGGAAACCTCGTTCTTGGTAGCAATTTGGATCTGTCTCACGCGGGGACAGGCGATCTGACGATATCGGTTGCCATCACGGAAACTGGCGGGAGCAAGTCGGTCACGAAAAACGGGATCGGCACAACCATCTTCTCTGGAGCAAACACCTACACGGGGGCCACGAACATTTCCGGAGGGACGCTCCTGATCAATGGTGACCAGTCAGCGGCAACCGGAGCGGTTGCGGTCGGCTTCAGCGCAACTTTGGGCGGCACAGGAACAATCGGAGGTGCAACCACGGTCGATGGTAGGCACAGTGCCGGAGCACCCGGGGAAGCCGGCACGCAGACTTTTTCCAACGGCTTGAGCTATGCAAGCGGCTCGATCTTCAATTGGGATCTGACTCAAGAAAGCACCTCGGTGGGATTCGACAAAGCCTTGGTCAGTGGTGGCTCCCTTTCCGCAGATGCCGGTGCGACGTTCAATATCGCGCTGGGCGGTGCGTTGGATTTCGGCACCGCATTTTGGGATCAATCCAAGACATGGTTGTGGACGGACATTTTCGGAACCGCCTCCGGCAACGATGCGTTTGCGGGATTCAATCCGACGATCACCGGACCTGCTCCAGCCGCATCCGTTGGCAGCTTTTCCCTGACATCGACCGGGGTCAGCTTTACGGCGGTTCCAGAACCAAGCAGTATGCTCGCAGGCCTCCTGATCGGTGCCGGCCTACTCCGCAGAAAGCGGAGGAACTAATCCACCGCACTTCAGTGCTCTCTCACACGGCGGGACACGGCATTGCCGTGATCCCGCTCTTTCGTCGGATAATGATCGAGCGATTGAACAAATCCTCGACTTCTGCGATTCGCCAGCGAGTGGGTCGGAACCACCGCACTGCTTGTGAACACACCCGAGTCATTGACGCATGTTTTTCCAGTGGCTCAATGCTGTGCCGCTCACATCATCCATCCCTTGTTCGCATGGGCAGGAGATCCGGACTGGTGGCGGAATCCTCCGTATCCTGGATAATTCCGATTCCTCGATTGGCGGTTCTCTTGCGGTGAGCAACGGAATCCTCGATTCCCGGATGCTTCGGTTGCCGCGGCAGATATCTCCATAGCCTCGGGTGCGATTCTGGGTGGTGCGGGAGATGTCACGGTTGCCAGTCTGCCAGTTGCGGGTGGACACAGTGCGGGATCGAGGGACAAGCCCGGTGACCAGACAATCGTCGGCAACGTGGAATACACGCCCTGATCGGTTTTCGCCGAAGCTTGGATCGATCGAGCGACACCGATGGCTTTGGCAGAGTCGTCATCAACAACGGGACGCTGGACTTAGCCGGTCGGGAAACTGTTTTCAAAATCGACTTACCGGACGGACTGGATTTTTCCAAACTTTCTTGGAATGCCGGTCGCACCTGGGATTGGTCTTCCGGACTAAGCTTAGTCTTCCGTCTTTGGAAATTTCTCGATAGACGACGCGTTCCGATTCGCCGATGTCCAAACGGTTTGAAATGGTAGCTCCCCCGCAAAAGGAGGTATCTCACCCACGGCGACAGACGTACGATTTACCGCCGTCCCGGAACCGACCAGCACGCATGCGGATCGATTGATCGGAGCAGGACCGCTCCAAGGAGACCGCCGGAAGTGATCCGGATTCATATTTTATCCGGGATCGCCCCCTCGGGTTGACGGGCGCTGGCTGCGCTCTCAAATCGGGAGGCTTCCCGAATTCAGGGTTGAAAACTCAAAACTGGCAATTTTTCAATTTCAAGTCCACCGTCCCCGCATGCCCACCCTCCGCGATCCGGACGAGCCGAAGATCTACTTCCTCCCGAACCTCATGACCGCCTGCAACCTCGCATGCGGTTTCTTCGCCGTGCTGATGATCCTCAAGGGTCAGATCGAGGTCCAGAGGCTTGCCGGCCAGATGAGTCCTCCCGGAAAGGAATATTACGAGATTTCCCGCCAGTATTACCAATATGCCATTCTCCTGATTTTCGGGTCATGCCTCTTTGACTTGCTGGACGGACGATTGGCGCGACTCGGCGGCAAGGACTCGCCCTTCGGCCAGGAATTCGATTCGCTGGCGGACATCATCTCCTTCGGAATGGCTCCCGCCATGCTGCTCTCCCGCGCCGTGCTGTTCCCGCTCGGCAATGTCGGCTGGGCCATCGCCCTGGTATACCTCGTCTGCGGCGCGATGCGGTTGGCGAAGTTCAACTGTCTTGCCATGATGCCGAAAAAATCCGGTGATTCAGGAAATTTCCGAGGGTTGCCCATCCCCATGGCCGCTGGCTTCATCGCGTCGCTCACCTATCTTCTGATCAATTTCTATGAGACGGACCGAGAACTCGGAATCTGGAAATACGTGCTGGCTGCCGCCATGCTCGGCGTCTCGCTGCTGATGATGAGCAACGTGTCCTACCCCAGCTTCAAGAAGGTCGATTGGCGCACCCGCAGTAGCCTCAGTGCCATCCTGATCGCCGTTGTCGTCATTTTCACTACCATCCGGTTCAGTGACGTGATGCCTGTCATCCTCTTCAGCACCTATCTTGTCTATGGCTTTGTCCGCCCCCTGATTTCGCAGCGGTTGCGGAAGGAAATCGAAGTGAACAACGAGCCGGAGGATGATTCCACGGAGGAAAAACCCATAGAGCCCTGATCCTGAGATGCCCGCTGGAAAACCGTTCCGAATCATGCCGTGGCTGCTGGTCCTGTTGCCGCTCTGGCTCATCTGTTCCGGTGCTTTCGCCCTGGTGAAATATTTCCGTGCGGAGGAGGCGGAAAAAATCGTTGCCGAGCAGCGCTTCTCCCGTGCCGTTTCGGCAGATCTCATCGCGGACGATCTCCGCAAGCTCGTCTCCGTCATCGGTGAGAGAAACACCGGCAAGCCTGAGAAACTCGCCGCGACAGCCTCCATGATCGAGGGCTTACTTGGTCCATCGAACACGGGATACCAAGTCGTCAGCATCGACGGCCCACTGGATTTCCCCGTCCTCACCGCCGCTGTCCCGGCCAAAGACTCCTCCGCTTCTCCCGTCTGGATCCTCACTTCCTACGACTCCCCCCGGGGGTCTCGCGGAGCGGAGAAAAACGCCACGGGCGTTGCCGCCACACTCGCGCTAGCACAGGCCATGGCGGATTCGGAGCCTTCCCACCCCATCCGTTTCATCCTCCTCCCCCACGCGAACGATACCGAATCCCCGCTGATTGAAACCGCCTCCATCGCCCTCGAACTCATCCGGGACGCACCCACGCCCAAAGCCATCCTCTGTGTGGAAACCATGGGCGATGCCGAAGCTCTCATGCTCACTTCCCGCGATACCGAGGCGATCCCCTTCAAAGAATTCGCCGACCTCGGAAAGGTCGTCGGAGCCGAGGTCACGTGCCTGGGTGAGGATTTCGACCTCGCATCCACGCTTTTCGAAATGGGCCTGCCCGCCATCCGCATCGCCACCCGCCCCACTTTGCTGCCCGGCGAGGAGGACGAGAAAATCCCCTTCGCCCCCACGCTCGCAGCCTCCACCGGCAGACTCATCGAACTGCTCGAGAGACTTTCCAAATGAAAGGAGCACCCGCTCCGGCTGGCGAAATCCGCGTTCCACCTTCGGCCAAAGCCTGCGCTGCTTCCGGAAATCTGGGATCCCGTCTCGGGTGTCCGGTGTCAGATGTGCATCCCGCGGAAAAAATCGCTACTTGACCCGAAAAGCATCCTGCCCGACCGCTTCCCACCCAACAAACCGCGAATGATCTCCACAAGCGACCTAGAAACCACTTTCACTTCTCACGCACCAGGATACTGGCCGGAATCCGCCATGGAAAAATGGTCGGATCACAAATGGCAGCTCCGCAACCGCATCGACTCCCTGGCGGACCTTGAAGCGCGTATCAATCTCACTGATGAAGAGCGCGCCGGGGTGCTTCTGGCGGGCACCAAGCTCGCCATGGCCATCACTCCACACTTCTTCAATCTGGTTGATAGGAACGATCCGGACTGCCCGATCCGCCGCCAGGTGATTCCCCGCATCGAGGAAGGCTGGACCGCCCCGGAAGAACTCGCCGATCCGTGTGGAGAGGACTCGCACATGCCCGTCCCAGGTCTCGTCCACCGCTACCCGGACCGCGTGCTTTTCCTCGTAACAGACCGGTGCGCTTCCTACTGCCGTTACTGCACCCGCTCGAGGGTCGTCTCAGGAGTGGGCGAGCAACACCTCGAAACCCAGTGGGAGCCGGCCTTCAAATACCTAGAGGAACATACGGAAATCCGGGACGTTCTACTGTCAGGCGGTGATCCGCTGCTCTTCTCCGACGCGAAGCTCGACAAGATCCTCACCCGGCTCCGTTCCATCCCGCACATCCAGTTCGTCCGGATCGGCTCCCGTATCCCGATCTTCCTCCCGCAAAGGATCACCCCGGAACTCTGTGCGATGCTCAAAAAGCATCACCCGCTGTTCATTTCCATCCACTCGAACCATCCCAAGGAACTTACGACGGAGGTCCGGGACGGTCTGGTCCGCCTCGCCGAAGCTGGCATCCCACTGGGGAACCAGTCCGTTCTCCTGCGTGGTATCAACGATTCCCCGGAGGTCCAGAAGGCATTGGTCCACAAGCTTCTCATGTGCCGCGTGCGCCCGTATTATCTCTACCAGTGCGATCTCATCACCGGCTCCTCCCATCTCCGCACCTCCGTCGCGGAAGGAGTGAACATCATCGAGAACCTACGCGGCCACACCACCGGCTACGCCATCCCGCAGTTCGTCATCGACGGGCCAGGAGGTGGTGGGAAAATTCCGGTCAATCCGAACTATGTGGTCGATAGCAGCGAGGGAAAAGTCACTCTGCGGAACTACGAAGGCGGGATCTTCGATTACCCGGATCCAACGCCCATTTCCCAGGAAGCAATCAAAGCACTCCACGAAAAGGCATTGTGCAGCTAGGGAATCGCGCCCGCCCCGGGGCAGGCGTGATTACCCCCGTCCAGGGGCGAATGATCACTTAGCTGACGCATCTTGCGCCAAGCCGTTCAGGATGATTCCAGCCCCCGGTTTCCACACGCCGCCCGAGGTCAGCGCTCCGTTCCGACTACTGCGGCACACCCAGATCCACGGTCCCTTCCGGCAGCCATTTCACATCGGCCACCTCGGTGAAACGCATTTGCTCCCCGATTTTCCCGTCTTTCATCGCAAAGGTCCGGTGACCTCCGGCGAGTTGGATTCCGCCGACCTCTTTGAGGTCGTCCAACGTGATGAACTTCGGCGGGCCAGGCCCGTCTTTTGCCACGAGACTGCTCGTCACGATGTAATAGGCGCCCCGGGTGACCTTCGTTTCGGGATCGATCAGCAGCACGTAGTAGTCGTCCGGTGAATCACCAGCCGCTTTTTCGTAAGTCACTTTCACCTGGGTATAACCTTTTCCCTCGAATTCCATTTTCTCCGGCAGGATTTCAAAATTCGCATTCGAATCATTGAACACGAAGGGCATGCCGATGAAGTAAAACGGTGTCAGCGCCCAGAATTTTGGCGGAGGGGTGAATTCGGCGTCTTCCGGTCGGATCCATGCCTGCCCACCGTTCATTCCAAAACGAATGTCCTTCCCGACGACTTCGTGCACCACGGCCATCGTCGATGGATCGACCGTCTCCACAGTATCGACGACCGCCTCCGGTCCTTTGTCGCTCATATGATAGGTCCAGCGAAATTGCAGCTGGCCGTTGCCATACCACTTTTCCGTTCCACCGTGCGCGGCGATGGATTCCATCACCAGCTGCCGGCCTTCGTCTTTCACGGTCGTTTCCTCCTTTTTCGCGCAGCCCCCGTTCAGAAGTGCCAGCGCCGTGACGAGTCCGCATACTTGAAATTTCATCCGAGCAGCCTGCCACCGAATTCCGCTGTCACAAGTCACATTTCCAACGGCTGGTAATTCCGGCCATTGCTGATAGACTCCCGCCATGAAATTCACCTTCGTCATGCTGCTTGGCTGCGGCATTCTCCACGCCGATCAAATCCGCGATTTCTGGTTCAGTGGAGCCGAGATCAGCTCCTTCGAGCTCTCCCAGTCGCGCTATGGGAACAACCATCCGGGGCACGCCGAGCTCATCTTCGTCACCGAGCCCTTCCTGACGGGAAAGCAGGTGAAGAACGAAAGCGGGGAGGGCGATTCCACGGATGTGCTCAAACTCAACGCCCTCACCACTTTCAACACCGGCCTCTATTCCTACCGCACGATGACCAGCACCTTCCAACCCATGGATCTGGCAAAATTTCCCCACGCGCTCAAGTCCGCCACCTCGATCCAGGATTGGTGCGGGCACGCCTTCCAGCAGATCAACCGCCGGAAAGCAGGCTGGAGCGTGCAGGTGCGCTCTTACTTCGAAAACCCCGGGGATGAGAATCTCACCGTGGCCGATGCCTACCTTGAGGACGCTCTCTGGATCACCCTGAGACTGGATCCGAAAGCTCTTCCCACCGGACGGATCGAAGTGATTCCCGGAGCGGTCTTCACTCGATTCGCTCATCAGCCGGTCGCCGTTTCAAAGGCCAACGCGACGCTTGATATGTCGGGAAAAACCGCAGTCTACACGATCGCCTACCCGGCTTTGAAGCGCAGCCTGTCCATAGGTTTCGACAAGGTTTTTCCACACACCATCCTCGCGTGGACGGAGACCACCTCGACCGGCATGACCACCGCAAAACTGAAAAAACGCCTCATGAACGTGAACTACTGGGAAATGCACGACCCGGGTGACGCAGGTAAAAGGAAGCAACTAGGCCTCGAGCCGCAAGCCAACTGAACCGTGCCGACCCTATTCAGCAGGTAGTGGGGGTGCGGCATCCACCACTTCGATCTCCGTGTAGCGGGTGATGAAGTTCTGGCCGGGCGTGCAGGCATCGATGTCTCCACCCCACACACCGACCGCTTCCGCCCGGAGTTCCAGCTGGATGGAATATGTCTCGTGCGACTTCAACGTGCGGTCGATTTCGTGAGAAACGTAGCCATACAATACCTCCGTGGTGCGGGGTGAGGGTGCGATCGCCGTAACTTCGAACCCATCGAGAAGCTCATCGTAGAGATCGATGTTCGAGAGAGTCAGTGGTGTGCTTCCGGAGTTTTCGACCGTGATACGCATTTTGAAAACGTTGCCAACCACAACCGTATCCGGCTGATCCACTGTCACGCGGAACTCGGGCGATTTCTGATAGATGATGAGATAGGCCAGTCCCCCGATTCCCAGCCAAGCTAGCGAAGTGATCATCACGGTGAGCGCGACCGTGATGACTATAAGCTTGTTGCGCTGGTATTCCGGAGTGTTCGTCACCTCTGGAGAGTGGCTGGCAGGTGCCCGGGTTTCCATTCGAAAAGCAGGGTAATTCGCCCCCTCAGCCCGATGTCAGCGTTCCTTCGCCTCCCACACATCCGCATCATCGAGGATTTCACGGGCCCCTCCGTCATCGAGCCATCCGCGCGCGGACCCGTCGTCCTTCAAAGTCGCGTCCCAAAAGGCGGTGGTGAGAGCAAGAATGCGTTCGCCGTATCGCCCGATCTCCGCGTTCTCCCGCTGGCTGAAACTCTCGTGCTCGGCTCTGTCGAACACCACCTGCCAGGCCGGAGCCTTCCCCAGCGCGGGAAAAACCTTCCTCCGTTCCGCACTGGTGGTGGCGCTGAAACGCCCCTCGTCGTCCGTGCCGGTCATAAGCAGACAGGGAATGGAAATTTCCCCGAACGCAAGTTCAGGAGCACCTTTCTCCGGCAGGCTCGGACTCATCATAACAGCTGCTCCGATCCGATTATCCAGAAACATCTGCTTGCCCCGGAAAGTCTGGCCTACCATAGCTTGAGTCGTTTTCGCCCCGAAGGAATGCCCTGACATACCGATGCGCTTCAGATCCAAACGCCCCTTGAGCAGGCTTCCATCCGCAGAGCCAAGGGAGTTCAGCCTACCGATCACAAACGCAACATCCTTCACCCTGTCAATGAACGAGCCAAGCGATGCAGCCTTCTCCATCGCAGCCATCCGGTCTCCCGGCGCGACATCTTTCCATGCGCTTTCATCACTGCCGATGTGCTGGATGAAAACGACAGCATATCCTCTCCCGGCCCAATGCCGCCCCAGATACGGATTATTGTCCCGCGAGCCTCCGAGTCCGTGGGAGAACAGGATTACAGGGAGCGGTCCGGCGGCGTCCGGCAGATACACCCGAAGCGGTATCAGACGGTTCCGCAAGCCATCCTTCACCTCGAAAGCGATCGAATAGCGGGTTCCATCAGCCACCGCGAGTGGGTCGTACCGCGCGGGCTTGGCCTCTTCCGCACATGTCGTTCTGAAAAGGAATAGAACCAGTATAAAGCGACGCATGAGATTGAAAACACCGAGTGACGGGAACGGTTGCGCAGTCACGGAATCTCGGGACCAGCCGGGCAGTTCACGCATCTACTGCGAGAATCATTCCATTTCAACGCGCTCTTCTCCAACTCCGTTACGAAATGATGTTTCGCCTCACAGTAGCCGTCGTTATCTTGACGGAAACGTTCCGCGTTGCGCCGTTTCAGAAGCCCGTACGCCGTGGATACCGATGGACGTGCGATGAGATAATCGCGGACGGCAAGGTGGCGGACCGCATCGTGAGATCCGGCCGGGAAGGCGTGGATGTGGTGTGTTCTTTCCACCAGACCCTTGAGATAGAATCGCCTGCCGGGGATTCCGAACTCGCCCTTAACGACATATCCCAAACCCTCCATCCCGGAATCAAATCGATCAAGGATTGCCACGTCCTCCATCTCCAGCAGGATGTCGATCACAGGTTTCGCGGCGAGTCCCGGAACGGCTGTGCTTCCGATGTGGTGTATCGCGACAAGTCCGCTGCGTATCACGCTGGAAATCGCTTCTACTTCCTTCGAGAACATTTGCGGCCACCGTGGGTCCGCGTCGACCACCTCGATCCTCCTACCCATGGTTCGTTTTCCTCCATCAAATTCGCCACCTGCGTTCCGAAAGGGCAACCCGATCATTTGAGAGCCGCGATCACATCACACTGTTGGCAGACAATCGTTCCCGGCAACTAAGATGGTGCGAGCCCGGCCTGCCGCTTTTTCTGCGACATGAGTTTTCTGATCAGCAACGCGAAGCCCACCAACGCGGCGACGAGCAAGGGTACCCCGATGAGAGGGCGGTAAAAAATCCACGCGAAGGAAATGATCACGAGCGAGATCGGGATAGTGAGCAGGATGGCGATCAGACCGGTCCCCGCACCGACGATGGTACCTGCGATCGGGAGCACATCCGCCAGAACGGAAAGAGGCCTGAATAGCATGGAGAAACCGAAGAACATGGCCAGCGCACCCGCACCGCGGAGTATCCACGTCATCGTACGGTTCCCCGCTTGCGCGGCTTCGAACATGGATTCGGGACTGTGGATTCCAGTATCGAGCATTTCGATATTCCGCCCGGCCCTCGCGGCAAACGGTTCGAAGGTATTTCCGCTGAGTTTTGAGATCAGGCTGACGTCGCCCGGCAGTGCCACTTCATGGCTCACCCGCGCATCGCCGACCATCGGGCTACCAGGGTCTTCTCCGAGATAGAAACCGTTTCCCTCCACATGGACTTTTCTCTCCCCGATCTTCTCCGGGGGGACGGATTCCGAAGCGGCCCGCATCGGAGTGAAATTACCGATCTGCCGCGCGAGACCGGGGGAGAGCGAATAGGCGCCGACGGTGATCGGATCCGCTGTCCATTCCTCCGATTCCAAAGGCACGGGTGGGTTCTCATGACCGGCCTGCTTCTTGAATTTCGATGAATCGACAGGCCTGTCCGACCAGTCTTTGACGTAGGAATAGGTTGTGGTGGTTTCCTCGCCGCCCCCGAGCTTCTTCTTCGTTTCGGTTTTGGTTTGCTCGTTCCATTGATAGGTTTCCACCGAGCGCCTGAGCTTCAAAACAGGAGCCGAAACGTTCAAAGCAGAATCGCTTAGAGGCATCGTAGCAGTAGCGGCACCGGTCATATGGACAAGGTCTCCATCTTTCGAATCATCGAGATTTCCGGAGGAAACGGACACTACGGATTCCGCTCCTTCGTCTAGAGATTTCCGGGTATCCACCGAGCGCCCCTCGTTCCAGAACAGGAGCACGGCGGAGCCGACGATCAGCACCAGACCGAACAGAATTCCTTTGATCGAATTCCCTATGCGGCTGAACCAGCCGCTGGAGCTGGTTTCCGTGAATGAGTCGTTTGCCATGCATATATGTTGTGCCTCTTCATCAAGATTGTTCAATATCAAACAATTGCAGGTTGCACCCCGTCCACCCCTCTGCATTTTCCCGGATGAGCAACACATTCCACGGGTGGGCGACGAAGGACAAAGGCGGCACACTATCGGAGTTCGAGTTCGATGCGGGCGAAATGAGGCCTGAGCAGGTGCAGATAAGGATCGAGTCCTGCGGCGTCTGTCACTCGGACCTCTCACTGATCGATAACGAATGGGGAAACGCGGAATACCCGCTGGTTCCCGGTCACGAGGTAATCGGGACGATCGAAAAACTCGGTGACCAGACAAAAGGACTTTCCGTGGGAGACCGCGTGGGCCTGGGCTGGTTCTCCGGAAGTTGCATGTCCTGCCAGCCTTGCCTCTCCGGGCGGCACCAGCTGTGCGCGGACAGCGAATCGACCATCGTCGGCAGGCATGGCGGTTTCGCGGACCGCATCCGGGCGGACTGGGAATGGGTTTTCAAATTACCTGACGGCGTGAATCCCGATAGCGCCGGCCCGCTGTTCTGCGGCGGCGCGACGGTATTTTCCCCGATCGCGGAATTCGGAGTGAAGCCGACCGACCGGGTCGGGGTAATCGGAATCGGCGGACTCGGCCACCTCGCCCTGCAATTTCTCAACGCTTGGGGCTGCGAGGTCACCGCATTCACATCGAGCGAGTCCAAAACGGATGAGGCGACGAAGCTCGGAGCGCACCACGTGGTCAACAGCACGAAATCCTCGGAGATCGAGAAAGTGGCCGGATCGTTTGATCTGATACTGAACACCGCCAACGTGCCGCTGGATTGGGATGCGTTCATCCAAGCGCTCGGTCCGGACGGGCGGTTGCACTTCGTGGGAGCGGTGCTGGAGCCGGTTCCGGTGCAGGCTTTCTCTCTGATCATGGGCAGGAAAACGATCGCGGGATCTCCCCTCGCCGCTCCCGCGACCGTAAAGACGATGCTGGATTTCTGCGCACGTCACAAGATCGCTCCGGTCACCGAAACATTCGCGATGGCCGATGTGAACGACGCGCTGGAACATCTTCGCGAAGGCAAGGTCCGCCACCGCGTGGTGCTGAAACGCTAGGCGAACATTCCACGCTCCGTGAGGTGCTTCAGGAAAGCTACGAAATCCAGCCGAGGTGCGTGCGTTGCCGCATGCTCCGCCAGACGGACGTGACTCTGTGTTCCATCCATCGCCGCCATGACCTGGAGCTGCGGTGTGGAGAAGCGACAGGGGTTCAGGTTTTTGTCAGGCACAGTCAGCCCCTCGAGAACGCAAAGCATACGCCATGGATCCAGGGCGGGGAAATCCGGGATTTTCAGATCGCTCGACTCGGGCGTGCTTGGGATTTTCCGGAACTCGTGGGACGAATCTTTCCTGGAGAAGGTTTCCGAGCGGAAGGTAGTGCCTGTTTCCGTATCTCCCGCATCAGTCCCCATTTCCCCTGAAATTGAATCGCCAAGCCATCGAAGTCCGCTGGTATCCGCCAGTTTCAGAAACGCTCCCAGCGACCAAGCATCCATCACGGGAGCGAAGTCGTCGAACGCCAGGACCTCCGGTCCTTTCGCGAGCATGTCCCCGGCGATCTCCAGCTCCTTTCCTTCCGCAACGGTTTTGAAAACCGAGAGTGCCGTCATTTCATCCACACAGCCCGCATCCCGGATCGCCAGCACCTTTTCCACGACCCGCATGCGCGCTTTCCATCCGGCGGCAACATTGAAACTTACGACTGCGGCCCCTTTTCCCGAAAGCCGTTTCCCTATGAAATCCAGCAGGTGGATCTTCACCTCGTCCGGCACCCATGAGAATACGCCATGCGCGATGATGAAATCGAACGTGCCCTCCGGTTCGAACTCCAGCAGAGAGCATTCGCAAAATTTCGCGTTCGCGAGGCCCGCACGTCGCGCAAGGCTCCGCGCTTTTGAGATCGCTCGGCCCGAGACATCCACACCGGTGCAATCAGCCTCCGGCCAGCGGCTCGCGAGTGAAAGCATATGATGCCCCGTCCCGCAGCCGATTTCGAGAATCCGGGAATTGCCGGGGTCCGCCCCGCCGAAAACAGAAGGATCTGCCGTGGGATGGCACATCGGAGGGTATGCCCCGGTGAGATAGAGGTCTTTGAACGACAGGCTCATACCGTGGTCTGAGCTATGGAGAAGGGCTTTGCAAGCCGTAGCTGCCTCCCTCCCGAGGCAGTCCGGAAGTTTGCATCTTGTCCCGATCAAAACGTGTAGCCATCCTTCCCATGCTCACGATTCCGATTCCCTGCCCGCAATCTCTGAAATTTCTCGCAAGCTTCCATCCGCTCCGATATGCCCCGCTACTTTCGCCTGCGACATCCGGCTCGAACACCGCTTGAAAGCAAAAGGCCAGAGAAGAAATCCCCGTCGGCTTCACTCCTGATCCGTGAAACTCCATCCGGATCGGTATCCCATACCGTGCGACGGGATGGTCTGCGCGAAGTGAGCTCGTTCTTCACTTGATCCGACCTTCGTATTCCAGGATCTGCTTGTCCTCGATCAGCTTCGCTTTCAGGTCCTCGTACGCCAGATCCTGAACCGCGATACCCTTGTCGATGGCCATCACCCCGGCGGTGGCGGCGCTCTGGCCCAGTATCATGAAAACCGGTTCCATACGGATCGATCCATAGGCGACGTGGGAGGCGGAAACCGCGCATGGCACCAGCAGGTTCGTGCATTCGTCCTTTCTCGGAACTAGCGAACCGTAGGCGATCTCATAAGGCTTCACGTTCACCCCGATGTCGCCTTCGTTGTGGACACGCCCGTCTTCGGAAATGTAGCGCTGCGCGTTGTGGGAATCGATGGTGTAGGAACCCATGCCGACGGAATCGGGCGTGGATTTCCTCTTCAAGAGTTCGTTCTCAGTCATCACGAAGGCTCCGATCATACGGCGGGCCTCGCGGATGTACATCTGGGGGGACCAGTTGCCGTTGTCCGCGTATTCGTCCTTGGCCAGGCCCCAGGTGTTCATCTCCTCGCGGATTTCATCCGGCACCCGTTCGCTGGTCATGTTGTAGTAAAGCCAGCCGAGAATGTAGTTCTTGTGCTCCTCGATGATCTCGCGCCGGCGCTCGTAGCTGCCCTCCGGGTAATCGTAGTTCCCGCCGATGTAATCAGTGCTGACCGGGCCGTGATTGTTCGTGTCGGTCTTGTGGTTCGGAATGGGATCGAATTTTCCGAAGGTTTCCGTCCAGCCCGCGTCATAGACCCGACCGAGCAGTTCGTAGCGTTTCTCATCGTAGCCCGCCGGCTTGGGAAAGGGAATCCGGTTCTCCTCCACATTGGTCATGCAAACGCGGAAATTGTAAGCCTGCACCCTTTTGTCCGCAGAGTTCTTCCCGCCCGGCGGCTCGCTGGAAACCAATGGAATCACCCCGCTGGAGGGATCACCGGGAACGACATACGGATCCACTTTCAGGTTTTCGAAATGGTGGCCGTGATGGAAAAGATCCGTCCGCACCCCCGCCCACTCCTCCCCATAGGTCTCCTTCCCTTCACGACCCACCGTAAAAGAGACACCTGCCGCCGCCATCAGGTCGCCCTCGTAGGTGGTATCGAGAAACACTTTCCCGGTGAACGTGTCTCCATCGAGCGTGGTGATGGAACCGATCTTCCCTCCCTCCATTTTCACACCTTTTTCCCTGTCCAGATAAGCGTCTTTGTGCAGCGGGACTTCGTATTCCGAGATGTAGCCGTCGAACACCTTGAGCGCCGCACTGGGTTCGAAAATCCACATCGTCCGCTCTCCATGGTCGGTGGCACGGAGACCCTGCCCCACGTCACCATAGTCCTCCTGTTTCTCGAACTTCCACGCTTCCGGGGTCTGGTAGTGCTGATAGATCCGATGGTAAAAATCCCGTGAAAGCCCGCCGATCACCGTTTTGTCACCAGTGTCCGTAAAACCGAGTCCCCCGGAACTGAGCCCGCCCAGCCGCTTGTCCGGACTGACGAGAATCACCGATTTCCCCATCTTCTTCACCTGCACCGCGGCGATCACTGAAGCGGACGTACCTCCGTAGATGATGACATCAGCTTCATGCTCGGCCGCATGAAGATTCGTGAAGACCAGTGGGGTCGATAATAGCGCGAAAGTGGTTTTTACTGTCATTGAGGCCGAAAGGTACAGGTCCACGGCGGGGATTCCATCCTCAAACAAAACAATCCGCGTTGGAAGATTTTCCAAGCGGACCGTGATGTGGATACGGATTCTAGCGTCGGCGACGGAGGATTGCCAGGGAGAACCCTGCAAGCCCGAGCAACGAGGTGGAAGGTTCGGGCACGGCAACGATGGCGGCGGAGCTGAGGAATCCGCGTGTTTGGGGACCTCCCGCTCCATCTCCGGCGACGGCCACATTGAGAACCTGCCCAGCGGTGAGGGTCACATTGAAAAGAGCGTAGTTGGCATCCGTCATCCCGTTCGGGACCCATGCGGCGGTTTGTGCGCCAGCTCCCTGTCCGTATGTCAAGGTGACGGAGGAGTAGCCGCTATGGTCGAACGTTGGCGAGGCGGTCCCCGCGGCAACAAAGCCTGTCATGGAGTGAATGTTGAAATCGTTCGTATTTCTCATAGTGAGATACACGTCATAGCTACCTGCGGCGAGGCCGGTGAGCTGAAATCCGACATTATGGACACTGGGATTGGTTCCGTCGAAAATCGCATCCCTGCCGATCGATCCAGCTCTGTAGACTCCGGTCATTATCTGAGTTCCGAGTCCGTTGCTGGAACCGGGCTGGTTCGCCAGATCAATAACCGTCGAGCTTGCAGCCGTCGCACCGATGTTTACTCCCACACTGGCCGCCGTGCCATCGGAATTCATTACACCGGTAAGCTGATCGGCCGTGCCAAGCACGTTCCAAGTCGTGTCCATACTGCCCGTCGCAGTGTGGAACGGGCTGTTGGTTAGATTGTTGGTTCCGGTAGCAGGCGATGTCGGCCCGAAGTCCAGAAGGATCGCAGCGCCTGCCTGGGAGACGACTAGGCCTGAAAGAAGAAGTGCGGGAGTGATGGATTTCATGGTATTTGGTCGGTTTCTTTGGATTGGTGTTTGGTATCGGTTTCAGGAATGGATTGTCGGCTTCCGCAAGGATGTTGCACCTGTTAGGAATTTACTGTCGTCCGCCGGAAAGCATCCGTATCTCCCTGATGTTCAGCGGTCGCGAATACACACGAACTTCGTCGATGGTTCCTGTGAAAAAATTTCTGCTATCGCCGTTCCGGTAATCCGTGCCGATCAGTAGCGGCGAGTCGTTTCTATGCAGGAAATTCGGCACTCCCTCAGAGTCCATGGTCACGAGCTTTCCATCCATGTAGATCCGCATTTCCTCGCCCGCCTCATAGACCATCGCAAGATGTGTCCACTTGCCCAAGTCCGCGAATTTCCGGGATTCCAAGCGCTTGGTGGAAGTGTAGTCGCCCTCTTCGGAAACATAACCTATCGGCATCCCGTGACTGATTTTCAGGGAATACGAGCGTTGTGCCTTCCGGTAGCCCTCCATTCCCGGTTCACCGATGTATTTTCCCATGATTCCCGCTTGGTCCGCAGTTCCGGCAGGCTTCACCCACGCGCTCATGCTCAGGCTTCCGGAGATGGAGAGAACTTCGGAACTCTCTGCGAACGCGAACGCCCGTCCCGAGAACTCCAGAGCTCCGCCGGAGATACCCGCGACCGGCTCCGGCCCTTCGAGAGTAAGATTCCCGCCATTGCCACTCGAGTCCCTGGCCACCTCCGCTCCTTCACCATCGAAGGCCCACCATCCGGCGAGACCACGCGTAAGGTCCGGTGCCGGGACTTTCCTTACCTTCATATCCTCTACGGAGACCCGATGGCTAGCGGGCACGTTCACGATTTTCCCGTCGGAAAGTCTTTCCATCCTCACCAGTCCCTCATCCACCTCCAACTCCTGCGGGCTCGCCAGAAATTCCGTCCCCAGAACCGTCGAACGGGCATCGGGCGTCAAAATCGTGAGCGGATTTCCGCGCCCCTGCTTCTCCACGTCCGCTTGGAAGGATCCTTGAAAAATCGTGATGATATTCAAAGTCGGATTGGCCCGCTCGCCTAGGATCATCACGGTATTTGCGAAAGCTTTGACCTCCGCCCCCTTCCCGCCTTCGAAAGCGAGATCAATGATCCCTCCGTCCCCTACCATCACCTTCGAACCGGGCGGAATCCGGTCGCCCTTTTCCAGTAGAACACGCCGCCCGTCCTCCGGATTGTCACAGATTACCTCTCCCCGCACCGCCGTGACCACGGACTCCGCCACCCCGTCCCGATCCCAGAGCCCCCAGCCGATCACGGCCAGAAGGGTCACGATCGCCGCTGCCGCGAAAATACCAGGCACCTTGCGTTCGCCTGCTTCGGCCGGGGAATCTCGCGCTTCATCGTCGGAAACGATTTCAAAACTTCCAGCCTCGCTCGCCTCGTTCGGTTCGGGGAAAACAAAAGTCTTTTCAGAGCGTCGGGGTCTTCTCGGGATCCCACCCGCAAGCGGCCGCATCTCCTGGAGACAGATCCCGAAAGCCGATACCTCGATGAAAAAATCCAACAATTCTCCAGCCCCGTTTTCTTCCGAAAGGATCGCGGAAACCGCATCACGGATCCCCGCGCCAGCAGCTCCCGGTTCCTGTCCGTAGTAGTCGTCCAGAATTCTCCAATAGCCCTCCTTCTCCGCCGCAGCCGCTTCCGAAAGACGCTCGCTCACGCAATCCCGCAGCCTTTTCCGTATTCTGCTCAGGTGGGAGCGGAGATTGCTGGCATTCATTTTCTCCCGCTCGGCGAGATCTTTACCAGGCTTCCTGTTCACATAGAAATCGCTCATCAGGCGGCAGGCCCGCGCGGGCAATTCCGCCATGCAGTTACGCAGCGCCTGGATACGTTTCGCCATCTCCGTAGCTGCCTTTTCATCCCAGAGATCCGTCAGATTCTCATCCAGCAGCTGGGCCAGCAATTCCGCATCCCCGGTCAAAGGAGCCCTTTTCCGGGAGCGCAAACCGTTCAGGCACTTGAACCTCACGATACCCCGCGCCCACGGCAGCAACGGACGCTCTCCATCATACTTCTCATGATTCCCCGCGATGAAAAGCAGTGTCTCCTGGACAATATCCTCCGCCGCCTGCCAATCGTTCAGCAGGGTGAATCCATACGCGGTCAGCAGCTTCTGGTAGCCGAAGACCTGCTTGAGTATCTCATCCCGGGTCAGCGGCCATATCGGGGATTCATCTTCCATCCCAAGGGATTGTCCCGATCCCGGAAAATGTTGCCATCGAAAACAATTTCGGTTCGCCAAGTCGCGCGTAATCCACAACCCCGGGGGATCTTTTTGTATCCCAATCGCCCTCCGCTGCCATATAAGATAAATGATGATTTTCAGAAAGCCGATCACCCTTGTCCTCCTGCTGCTCACCGCAACGGTTCACGCGGAGGTGAAAAACGTTTTGTTTCTTCTCTCAGACGACCTCAAGGCATCGGTCCTCGGCTGCTATGGGAACGAATTCTGCGCCACTCCGAATATCGACCGCCTCGCCGCACGGGGTATGGTGTTCGACCGCGCCTACTGCCAGGGAGTCTGGTGCATGCCCTCCCGCACCTCCTTCATGCACAGCCGCTACTCGGGTGATGCCGGAAAAAACCTCGGGGCCCACATCCGCTCACAGGGCGTCTTCACCGCACGCGTCGGGAAAATCTTCCACATGAACGTTCCCGGAGACATCGTTTCAGGAAGCGACGGAAAGGATATCCCCGGAAGTTGGGATGAGAAATTCAACGCCCCCGGAAAGGAAGCCCGCACACCAGGTGACTACGCCTGCCTGAATCTGGATATTTTCTCATCGGAAATGGAGAACCGCCAGTCCACCGGGGATCCACACCGCATGTTCGTGACCGTCAAGGCAGTTGGTGATGGCTCCGACCAACCGGACTGGAAGGCCGCCGAATTCACAAAAGACCTACTTGCGAGGAACGCCAAAAAGCCGTTTTTCATCGCCACAGGATTCGTCCGCCCACATTACCCGAGCGTCGCCCCTGCCGCGCTGTTCGACATATACCCGGATGCGGAAACCGTGGTCCCGGACGTACCATCGGACGACCTCGGGGACATCCCGAAAGGCGGGATCGCGAAGAACACCAGCGCGAGAAACGGCATCGCTAAACATCCGGGAAACATCCGTCGCATGTGGGCCGCGAACTACGCCACGGTTACATTCATGGACGCCCAGCTGGGGAAGGTTCTCGACGAGCTTGACCGGCTCGGCCTCGCGGATAGCACCGCCATCGTGTTCACCAGCGACCACGGGTACCATCTCGGTGAACATACTTTCTGGGAAAAGAACAACCTCCATGAGGAAGTCACCCGAGTGCCGCTCATCATCGCCGTCCCCGGCATGAAACCCGGGCGCACCTCCTCCCCTGCGGAACTCGTCGACCTCTACCCCACCGTCTGCGGGTTGCTTGATCTGCCCGTTCCAGAAACCGTCCAAGGGAAAAGCCTGCTTTCCGTCCTGAAAGACCCCTCCGCCCGCGTGCGCGAGGCCGCACTTTCCATCCACGGCCCCCATCGTGCTCTCCGCGCCGATCGCTGGGCTTATATGCGTTACGAAGGCGGGGCAGAGGAACTCTACGATATGGAAAAAGATCCCGGCCAATTCACCAATCTCGCGAATGTGAATCCACCTCCCGACGCTCTTTCCGAAATGCGGACGATGATGGACAAGACGCTGAACGAGTCCGAGCTGGGGAAGAACTAGATCGCGAAGTCCGCGAACCGGGATAGCCGCCCTTGGAACCATTGGTTCAAAATAAAAAAGAGCGGGAGGAAATCTCCCGCTCTTTGGATGAAAAAAGCGCCCTAACAGCCACGCCGACGCCGGATCAGCATACAGGAAAGTCCGCTGACCAACAAGAGCGCGGAGGATGGCTCGGGAACGACCGAGGCAAACGTGGCGCCGAAACGGAATTCGTCGAACGCACCGCTCACCGAAGGGTTCACGGGAGCTGGGGTCGCAGCGGAGAATCCCGCGAACGGGCGGAACGAGCCGAAGGAAGTGATATTGATACTGTTCGCCGCTGTCGTCTGGATATACGGAGTCAAAGCCGCTTCGGAAGTCACATCTCCGGGATCCAGATAGAACGTCAGGCGGTCCAGAGCGGCGGAGAAATTGAAGTCGATCCTACCGATCACGAGGTGGGTTCCCGTTCCGTATGCCGTGCCCCCTGTTAGAAGAGTCGCTCCGTTATCCAGCGCCAGTGCGAAGTTTCCGTTCGAGTTGTTACCGGTTCCAGTTGCGCTGCCAGCTTGTCCGAACGAGAACTTCTCGACGGACGTCGCTGTCTGCGTATCGAAAAAAGCCACGTTCAGGGAGCGGTTCGACGCGGTGGTCTTCTGCGTCAGGTAGCTGAAATACATGGTTCCGGAATCAACCACCTGTCCGAGACCTCGGAAAACCTGACTGGTGGCGGTGGAGGCATTGACGACCATCTTGTCACCCGTCCCCGCGGCATACCCGGTAGAGCTGAAGCTCAGCGTAGTCGCCGATATCGTCGGATTGTTGGGAGATGCCGCGCCATTGCGCCATGCGGCCGTGTTGGCTCCCGAGCTTCCATTGAGGTTGAAACCGGTGCCGAGGTTGAGTCCAGTGACGGTTGCCCCGCTGGTATAGCCGTTGAACCCTTCGTAGGCGTTCCCGATGATCGCGGCTGCCGAAGCATGACCAGCGAGTGACGATAAGACTACCGCCGTAAGGCGGAGAGACCCGTTTATGTTTTTCATTTGGTTTATTTGGACCGAAGCATGTTGCTCCGTATTTCAAGGCGCTCCGGTGTCAGTGTGAATACCTCTCAGGATCGAACCACTTCAAGAAAATTCGTAGTGCCCGCAAAAAATGAGCGCCCCCTTTACCGCTCCCTTGATCCTTGGTTCAGTCGCCGGCATCTTCGACCAATCCACCATCGAGCGCTGATGGCCGCGGCTTCATCGCGCGAAAGGGCGATGCGGCGGTTTCTTTTTTCTGCCCATCACCCGCGGCGGAACTATAAACCAGCGATGGCCCATCCGCCCGAAAACCCCTACATCCTCACCGCTGACCGCGCGATGGCTCCCCCGTCGTCCTTCCTGGGAAGGATGAAATATCTCGGACCGGGACTGATACTCACGGCATCCATCGTAGGTTCCGGCGAGCTCATCGGGACCACCATCTTCGGAGCACGCGCCGGATTCATCTGCTTCTGGGTCATTCTACTGAGCTGTGTTGTGAAAGTCGCGCTCCAGATCGAGTTCGGGAAATACGCCCTCTACACCGGAAAAAGCACCATGACCGCGCTCAACAGCCTGCCCGGTCCGCGCTTGGGAAAAGCCGGTTGGGCGATCTGGCTGTGGCTGCTTGTCATGGCGGTAAAGCTGCTGCAGGTCGGTGGCATCATCGGCGGGGTGGCGACGCTGCTTTCCATCGCGTTCCCTGCGGTCCCCGTGATCGCGTGGCTCCCCGCCCTTGTCATAGCCACTGCCGCCCTGGTCTCACGCGGATACGAAACCATCGAGAAAACATCGATCACCCTCACCGTCATCTTCACCCTCAGCACCCTGGCTTCCCTTCTCGCTCTCCAGTTCACTCCGCTCGCCGTCACCGGCGGCGAGGTGTTGTCCGGCTTCGCTTTCGGCCTTCCGCCGGAAGCGGTCTTCTACGCCTGGGCGGCCTTCGGGATCACCGGCATCGGCGGCGATGAAATCCTGGTCTACAACTACTGGCTTATAGAGAAAGGCTACGCCGCCCGTACCGGCCCGCGCGATGACAGCCCGGAGTGGGTCGCCCGCGCGAAGGGATGGATCCGTGTCATGCAGATGGATGCGCTCGTTTCCATGGTCGTCTACACCGTGGTAACCGCCGCTTTCTACCTCCTCGGAGCCGCCGTGCTCCACCGCCTCGGAGAGTTGCCCGACGATGGAGATCTGCTTCACCGCCTCAGCCTCATCTATACGGAATCGCTCGGCCCATGGGCGAAATGGCTCTATCTCGCCGGAGCCATCGCAGCCCTCGCCTCCACCTTGCTCGCCGCGACCGGTGCCTGGTCCCGCCAGTTCGCGGATGCGGCAGGACAGTTCGGCTTCATCGATTTCCTGGACAACAGGCAGCGGGAAAAAGCCTTCCTTGTCACCACCTGGCTTTTCCCCACCCTCTGGGCGCTCGTGTTCCTCGCAGTCCGCAACAGCGCCACCATGGTCCTCATAGGGGGAGCCGCCACCATGGCCCTGCTCTTCGTAGTCGTTTTCGCATCCATCTGGTTCCGAACGAAAAAACTCCCGGCCAGCCTGAGACCCGGGCGCGCCTACGATCTCGCCCTCACCCTCAGCATTCTCGCCATTCTGGCCGTAGGAATCCAGGCCCTTGTCAGCGCGATCACCAAGGCAACGGGATAGTCATTCATGGTTGTCCGGGCGGATTGAAACGTGCCTTCACACCGAAACGCATCTCTTCCGTTCCGGATTCGTGCGCGCCGATATCCGGAAGCTTCCCGTCGGCCCGCTCGCAGAAATTCGGAATCACCGGCCCCGCACCCACCCCCGGGCTGCCGGGTGCCAACTGAAAATCCGCCCTCCTTCCCCCACGGTCGAATCCAGCGCCTTCCACATAGTCCGGCTTCCCCTGAATTCCGTGCTTCTCATGGCCATCGGGGAACCCGGCGGAAATCAGATCATGATCGAAATCGTCGTCTTCGTGATGCTTGTTGAGCGCGATACCCAGAGGCGCACCTTCACGGACGTGGAGAATGTTGTTCCGGGTACTACAGTGCTTGATGATCCTACCGCTGCCACCAAGCCCGTCCTCCCCGCTGTTCTCCTTCTGGAACACCGTGTTATTGAAAATGTACATGTGCCCGGTCATCCACTGCTACCCCACTTGCTGATATCGCAGTCCTCTATGATGATGTGATGCCCGTTGAAGGGGCGGATTCCATGCTCTTTCACGTTCCTGATCGTAAAGCCACGCAGGATCACGTAGCTCGCGTCGACAGAGATCCCGATATTCTCCGTATCGATGGTGCAACCGGTTCCGTCATATAAAACATAGACCGTTTGCCAAAAGTCCTTGCATCGATTCCTCCTATACAGAGGGGCGACTGGAACGCGGGTCTTCAGCCCGCCCCAGTGTGATGGCTCAATGCTCCGGGGCGAGCTGAAGACTCGCGTTCCATGGAATACGATACCCTACCAGGAAAACGCACGGACTTCTGGCAAACGGTATAAGCTCCCGGCTCCCCCGATTTCCCGACTTCGAGTGTCGTGCTTCTATCGGAAATTTTCTCCACCGACCGCACCGGGAAATCCTCGCTCCAAGTGGTTCCCCAACATCCGGCACGCTGATCACTGCCTTCGAGATCGAGTTCGACCTCGTAATCCGTCCCAGGCATCAGATTGACGATACTGCTGCGGTAGTCGGCCTCGAATTTTTCGGAGTCGATCGGGTGATAGCGCATCGGCAGACCTCCGCGCCACTCCTCTCCTTCGGCACGATACCTCGCATTCACCTCATGCCCGGCACCACCTCCCGCAGGCGACCAGTAGACGCTGAGACAATGGAAAGTGGGAACGATCCGGACTTCCCCTCCGGCGGTCGTCTCTTCTGCGGAGACGGGCAAGCCGCCCGGCATCAGCAGGACAACAAGCGCGATGAACGTTCTTCCGGCAAACGTGGCGAGACTCGTACCCGATTGAGGATACCCTGTCAGCGCCGGAGTTTCCAAATACCAGCTAGTTGTCCGCGAGACCGTCCAGCTTGGCCAGATACGGAATGCTGTATATGCCGCTTCCATGGCCGTCTTCCCAGAAAAGCTGGAGGCCGTAACCGCCGACGATTTCGAACCTTTTCAGGGAAAAAGCTCCGGGTCCGTGCTCTACCACGGGTCGCCGAACCCGGCCCATGGCATCGGGTTCGCCTTGGCAAAGAGCGCAGGGACACGCCCTGCGGAGCATTGGAAGGGCAAGATACATCTCACGCCCTTGCCCCAGCACGAGCGCCAGCTCCTCACCTATCAGACATACCGATCGAAACGCTCCACTCATCCTAATTCTCCTTCGATCTTGTATTCCCTGTTTCCGAAAATCGCGGAGCCTACCCGCACATGCGTGGCTCCCTCTTCGACAGCCACTTCAAAGTCATCGCTCATTCCCATGCTCAGATATGGTAGCTTGAGGTCGGATTCGCTGGCAAGACCGTCCCTCAGTTCCCTCAGCTCCCGGAACCAATTCCTGGAGTCTTCCGGCTGCCCGGCGGGTGGCGGAATGCTCATCAGGCCAACGGGATTCAGGTGGCGCAGCGAGCAAATCTCATCCATCGAGTCCCTCAATGAAGCCGGGGCGAAACCTCCCTTACTCTCCTCGCCACCCTGGTTCACCTGCAGGAAAATATTCGCCGTCAGGCCCAGATCGGCAGCGACCCCATCCATGTATCTCATGAGTTTCATGGAATCGACGGCATGCGTGAAATGGACCACCGGGAGGATTTTCCGGACCTTGTTGCGCTGGATACCGCCGATGAAATGCCAAACCAGACCGGGAGGCAGCGCCTCGATCTTGGGGGCCGCTTCCTGGATACGGCTCTCACCAAACGCTGTCTGCCCGGCTTCCACCGCTTCCCGAACCGCTTGCTCGGGAAACGTTTTGGAAACGGCGATCAATTCGACGCTCTCCGGATCCCTTCCGGACCGGAGGCACGCCCCCGCGATCCTTTCCCTGATTCGCGAAATACTCTCAGATACCTCCATCATCAGCGGACTCCGCCATCACTTTTCAGGATGCCGACCATTTTCGCCTTCTCAGTGAGGTCCACGAGGTCCCGGAGAACGTGGATCGCCTCGCGTTTCTCGGCGTTCAGGCCGGAGGGCCATTTCGGAGTATCGTCCAAGTTCGCTGTCTCGTCGACTGCCCGGCGCATGTAGTCCCCGTTATCCTTGGAAGGATCGTAGGATTGCAGATCCGCGCCTTTTTCAAGGTCATCCAAGGTGATACGGTAAAAGGTGTATTTTTCCGAATCCTTCCTGGCCATTTCCTCGAAACGTGAGCGACGCTCGAGGTTGCGGGTTTTCGTCTGCTTGTCGGAAGCCGAGAGTTCGGTCTCACGTTCCGCTTTGTTGAGCGAGACTTTGTTTGCCTTCACCCGTTCCTTCGCTTTCATGATGTCCTCGATCACGTAGGCGAAATCCTCGGATTTCCGCACCCGTTCCTGACTCAGTTCCTTGAGGCGGGGTGTGAAAAGCGCCTGCACGTCGAGTGCACGGAAGTCGGCGGCAGGACGGATCCGGTCGTGGGGCAGCGCGTTTTCAAGATAGGCTTCGCCTACGTCGAGCGCGTCGGTGATGCTGGGAAGCACGATGTCCGGCACGACCCCGTCCATCTGGGTAGAGGAACCCGACGGGCGGTAGAATTTCTGGATCGTCACCTTGAGATAGCCGGCCTTGTCACGCACGGCGAAGAGCGGAAGCATGCGGCTGATGTCCATCGGCTGCTGCACGGTGCCTTTTCCGAAGGTAGAGCTGTCACCTACGACAACCGCGCGGTTGTAGTCCTGCAGGGCACCGGCGATGATCTCACTGGCGGAGGCACTGCTCTTGTCGGTGAGAACGACCATGGGGCCGGTATAAATCGGCTTTCCGGCATCCGAATCCTTCACTTGGACCTGGCCGAGAGTGTTTTTGACCTGCACCACGGGACCGCGCGGGACAAAGAAGCCGGTCATGCGCCGGACCTCTTCGAGCGAGCCGCCGCCGTTGTTCCGTAGATCGAACAGCAGGCCGTCCATGCCTTCTTCGATCAGACGGACAAGAATGCGCTCCACATCCACGGAGCAGCGGGTGAGTCCTTGGTCGAAATCCGCGTAAAACGATGGAAGGGTGATGATCCCGATCGTGCGGGCCTCACCGTTCTCATCCTTCATTTCGATCAGTTCGCCGCTGGCCTGCTCGTCCTTGAGCTCCACTTTATCGCGCTCGATCACGATGATCTTGGTTTCGCCAGGCGCGCCGCCGGATGGCTCCACTTTCAGGGCCACGGAGGTACCTTCCTTGCCTCGGATCAGGTCCACGACTTTGTCGATTTTCATGAACATGATGTCCGTCATGCCATCGGCGACTCCGGCGTTGACCGTATCAACCGCTACGACGCGGTCGTTGAGTTTCAGTTGCCCCTCCTTGTCCGCAGGACCTCCGACAACGATGCCTTTGATGATCGTGGCACCATCCTCTTCCGCCTGGAGCAGCGCGCCGATGCCGACGAGTTCGTTTTTCATGCCGTCCTTGAAACGGTTCATTTCCCGGAAGCTCATGTAATCCGTGTGAGGATCGTAGGCACGGGCGACGGCGCTGAGGAAATAGTTCGCCACGTCCTCGTCATCGACATCCTGCACACTGGCCAGAAGACGCTTGTAACGGAGAGCTACTTTTTCCCGCGGGTCGAGATCGTCGGCACCGGGATCGGGTTTCCCCTGCTCGGTGGCCATGCGGGTGAGCATTTCGCGACGGAGTGTCTCGGCGAGCACGGATTCCTTGATCTGGCGCGCCCAGTTCTCCTTTGCCTGCGCCTCGTTTTTCGGCCACTCCGCGTCCTTCCGCGACATCATGATCTCGCCCTCGCCGGTGAAGTCGAAATCGCCTTCGAGCATCTCGTCCGCCTGCGCGACACGCTGGTTCACCCTCTCGCGGAACACCGCGTAAATCTCGGTCGCCGCGTCCATGCTGTTTCCCTGAAGCAGGAGTGTGTGGAGCTTGTCGCCATACTTCGCGTTGAAACCGTCCACGTCCTTCTTCGTGAAATACAGCTTCTGGAAATCCAGATCCTTCAGGTAATCATCGAAAAATTTTCGGCTGAGTTCCGCATTGTAGGGCAGCCGGGCGAAGTGGCTGTTCTGAAGCATGATGGCCATCTGGCGGCCTACTTCGTTGAAATCCGCCTGCTGCTGCGCGCACGCGGGGTTTGAAATGGCGAACAGGCCGATCGCGGCCGTCACGTTGCGTAACCAAGGGGTAATCATAATGGATATAACGTCGCTGGGACGAATTTATTTCGGGAAATCTGCCACAGGGGCGCTTAATGTCGATCCAGAAAAACTCGAACGAAGGTTCACCAGTCCGCTGTATCGTTGGGAACATGCCCTGAGGCTGCGAGCGAGCATTTCAGATATACCTCACCGATCGGGGGGATCGTATCCGCACCGAACGTTTCTCCATAGGTATAGATTCCCGACGTAGGGCAGGTCGGTGTTTTTTCAACGAATTTCCCCAGACCGATCACCCTCACCTGCAAACCGGGCACGCTTTCGCCAGGAGCATGGCCGTACAGGTTCGAAAAACTTCTCACGCCCTTCTGGACGTTGTGGATGTTGATAATACAGAGAGTCCGGTCCGAGCCTTTTTTCCAAGCCTGGGCGCCGATGAACAGCACGGAAATCAGAGTAAGCAGGACCAGGATGACAACCGTCATTTCCAACAGGGTCATGCCCCGCCTTCTCCTGAACCGACTCCGCTGTCCGGGGGGAACATTCGGGTTCGCTTGAGTTTTCATTTTCTTACCGGGGTTTCTCCGACGCAGCAGATCCTTCGGTTTTTTAGAAATCTTTCAAGAAATTTTGATATTTTCTTCAGGTCACTTAGAAGGAAAACTTTTTATTCAGAACTTCTTAAGGTTTCTTGGAATCGTTCGAAAATTTCTTCCAGCTTCCCGACCGATTTTTTCCCGGCCACTTCCTCCAGACTTGAAAACGAAGCCTCGTTCAAAAAATCCCGGGTCCTGCCGCCGCCTGCGAAAATATCGATTTCCGGGAGAACCCGTAGCCCTCGCGGCGTCATGATCACGGGGACGAAAGCATGCTTCCTGTCGCCCTCGGTCTCGTCGGAGATTTCAATGGCCGTCCAGGATCCCCCGGTCGAAATACGTCCGAGTATTCTCGCTCCCGTATCGCCGGAAGTAAGATCGTAGCTCAGATTTCGCAGAGCTTTCATCGGAATGCGCTCCCCACCCTCATCACCGATCCAAGCGGAAAGCGACAGCGCGGCACTGAGATCCCTCTTTTCCAGAGCCGCCATCCACTTGCTTGCGAATTCCCGGACATCCTCCTCGGCGGGGGCATCCCCCGAAGGAATCTTCTCGATGCGGACCGCGGGTTTCAGAAGAGTTTCACGCCAGCTCAACCGCCACCCGGGCTCGCTGGATTTCACCCAGTCCGAGAGCACCCGGTGTTCCTCGCGGTCGGCCGGGAACACGACCCCGGGAGTCCACACCCATCCATCCTCCCGTTTCCGGAAATAGAACGTTTCGAGGCGAAATCTGTCCGCCTCTTTTCCCGAAAACCACTGGTAGGCGACAACTGCGGAATCGCCCTCGGTTTTCATCCCCAATCGCACGGGGAACCGGTGCGCCCCAGGTGCGTTCACCGACCACCAGGTTTCCGCAGCGGCAGTCGCGGCGACACGGCCTTCCTTCTCCCGCCCGGACAGATCGACATGCGCCAGAAGCTCGGTGATCTTTCCCGATCTGAGCGCGGACAGCGTTTCCGCCTCCGCTTCCTCCAGGCTGTCCGCCACCTCCAGCGGAATCACTTCCCGGGTCTTTCCAGGAAATCTATCGAGCAGATCGACATCCAGCCCGTCGTCCTCAGCTAGAATTTCCGCATCGTTCCGCAGCAGTGCGGCAGGCAGTTCGATCCTCCATCGACCGGATCCGTCCCGCTCCAAGGAAAAATGTAACAACTCTATTTTTGAAATCGTCCCCCGCCCGCCGACACGTGCCGGATCAAGGCAGGCATAGGAAACGATTCCCGACTTTGCCGATCGATCCGTCTCCACCACCACCCGGAAAACCTGAGGTGAGACTGCCAGTCTCCATGGCTCCTCGAGCTTGGATCGCGCACCCACGGCCGCGGCGGAAGCGGCCATCCGCGCTGTCCAGTTGTCCGGCAACGGATCGCTCAATCCTCCGAGATACCCGAGCGCCGCCGCCTGATTCCCATTCGCGCAGGCGGCCAGAAAGCCACTCACAACCAGTCCGATATCCTCTCCCTCCAGATGCTCCCCGATGATGTTTCTACGGATCTCCTCGCGCATCCGGCCCGATGCCTGGCCGATCAACCTCTCCAGATCCACCACCCGCTCCCGCATCATCCAGCTCTCAAGCCCTTCCAGCCTGTTTCGCAACGGCAAGGTATAGCCTGCGACAGCGTTTTCAAAAGAGGCGAGCACAGGCGCCGGGGTCCATTCCTTTCCGTTCCTCACCAAGGCCACTGGAAACACCTGGAACCGTGTGGAATCGAAACCACCTGCCTTGCGCACCATCACGGCTGCAAAATCTCCCTCCGTTTTCACGCTCCCCAGCTCGAAGGTCCCGCCACTCAGATCTTGCTCCAGCCGCTCCATCCTGCTCCGGATCGACTTCTGCTTGTCCGGAGCGGTGTTGCGTTGCAGGGCGGTATCACCGCCGGGCTCGATATCGAGTTCCCCCGCCCTGATCTTTTCCAGGAAATCAAGTGCGGCCGCCCCCGGTTCGTTCGCTCGGATCGGAACTGTTGCGAGGAAAAGACAGAGACCGCATACGAATTTCACGAGGACAAAGATGCACCAGCGTTCAGCCTTGGAAAGCGCGGATTTCTAAACTCCCGTCCGCCTCATTTCGCCATCGGGAAATCATCCAGGACCAGCGAGACCATCTGCTTCCCGCCACTTGAAAGTGCCGCGTTTTTCCCCACTCCCCTCACCAGCCCCCGGGTCAGCCATCTCTGATCGATCTCGGAAGGACGCAAATGGGTCACTACCGGAGCCGTGACCGACCGCGTGCTCGGAGTGAACGAAACCGCGTGTCCCGTCGCCGCGAAGCCGATTTCCCATGATACCGCCCCAGGCAGGTTCCCCCGTTTCATCCACGGGTAGCGGGCGAGAAATTCCGGCTCTACCGATCCGCCCGGAACCGTCACCTTGAACTGTAACGGGCGGGTCAGGACGAACTGGCTGAAGGTCAGACCTGGATTCCTTTGTTTCTCAAGGAAGAACGAAGCTACGTCCACCCCTGCGATGTTCATCCCGTTGAAATTCCCGTGATAGTTCGCACTGCCGAAGTTCGATTTATGCCAGCCCTCGTAGTTCGGGCTCATCATGAAGCCCAGCTCCAGGTGTACGTGCGCCCGCGTCCGGTTCAGTCCAGCCCCGGTATAACCCATGCGCCCGAGCACCGATCCTGCTTTCACCGGATCTCCGGGCTGCGCGGTGATTTCCGCCAAATGCGCGTATAGCGAGTATACCCTGGAGTTTTCCCAATCGTGCTCCACCACCACGTATTTCCCGTAGTTGCTACGGCCCGCGACCGAACTCGTGTGCATTACGGTCCCCTCTGCGATCGCGGAAACCAGATCGAGCGGATTGCCCGCCCTATCCCGTTTCACCGGTGCGATATCGACTCCCTCATGGAAACGCGTCATCACCACCTGCCCGCTCACCCGGATCGGCGAGCGCACGTATCCGAAGGATCCACCCTCCCAAGGCTTCGAAGTTTCACCCTCGAACGTCCGGTCCACATACATGTAGAACAGCTCGGGCTCCCCGGTCAGCAAGTGGTGGTTATCCGTCGGAAGTCTCAGCTCAACCGGCTCGGCTCGGAGCAAGCATGTGAAAAACAGGCAGCAGGCGGCAATTCGTTTGGTCATCATTCGTTCACTCTTTTTTCTCACCGATTCGTTTGATCGATTTGTCCAGCTCGCGGATTTCCTCAAGTGAAAGCCCGCGCCAGATCACGATAGCCCCGTCGTCCACCGGCTCGTCGATGAGCACGCCATCGACGAGCCGTCCGAACGCCTGGCAAACCAACCAGCGCCCGATGTTCGTGGAAGTCACCGCCGCAAGCCTGCGCCGGGCCGTTGGTTTCAGCTGGAAAACCGCTCCATACGAAGTCTGGTCTTCCGCCGGAAACGGCGTGTATGCGACCAGATCCTTCGAGGAAATTTCAGGAATCCGGCGGAAGTAACGCTGCTTCCCGAACATCTGGTGAGGGAAAATCATCTTCGGATTGTCCGTCGCCTCCGTCTCGATGTGGAAGGAAATTTTGGCCGTATCCTTTTTTCCTCCCGCCATCGCACAGCAGACGCTGAGGGCCAGGAAAGCAACAATCGCAGGGAATCTCATGCGCGGAGCGAACCACATCCCCGCCTCGCCGTAAAAGGAAATCATCCCACCCGTCGGGGCGGCGGAGGGATGCCACTTTCTCCAAGCCACAATTTTGATTCCACCCCACCTCTCATACATCGAGCCCCGATCTTCACGCGAGAAACCCTTCTCCTCGTGACAACGCGACTTTTGTTTGAACATCGTCGAATTCCGGCCCGTATCGTATCGGGACCAGGCAAGCCAACCAAGTTTCCCCGATGCGCAGACTTCTCGGATCATTCGTTCTATTCGAAATTCGTTCAACCGGCCTTTCCAACGCCACGCCGTGGTCGGATGTTTTCGCTCCCGACCCATGTTGGAAAACCTGCAGCGAGATCACCGCAATCGCCGGGAGGACGACTGCGGAAGAAGGGGAAAGCCGCGGGATCTATTTGTGCAACACACCGAATGCGAAGGGCGCGCCTTATCTGAAAACTGTTGCGGAATGCGGGGATTGCAGAGCTTTCCGAACAAATTCCGCACTCCCCGTTCCGACGTGACAGGTGCAATTATCGAAAAACCGGTTTTCCTTTCCGTGAAAATCAATAGAGTGGAGATCCTGAAACACATCGCCGTCGACGGGTCCGACCCGTGCCAATCCTCGCTCAGAAGTAGCAGCCAGAAGCGCCACCTATAACCAGGGAGACCACGGTCACATCGCGATCCGGAAATTTCGAATGAAGGAGATCTTCCTCACTGAAATCCTTCCGCACCGGAATCAATCAGATCGAACGGTTTTTCGGTCTCCTGACCGACCAAAGGATACGCCGTGGGAGTTTCGAATCGACCGCAGAGTTGGAGAAGGCGATCATGGACTACATCCAAACTCACAACGAAGAAGCCTCCCCGTTCGTCTGGTCGAAAACCCCGGAAGAGATTTTCGAGAGAATCACCCGAAGTTTTTCTTAAACGGACTTACCGCGCTGGACACTAGTAACGATGTCTTACTTCAGCAACTTCACACTCCGCGCGCTCCACTCATTCGAAAACCCAACCACTTCAGTTCTCGTGACCCTTTTGAACAAATCCTGTCTCACCCACATCGTCCTCGTTCAATTCAGTTTCTCCGTCTTTTCGTTCGGCGTGGAAACGCAAGTCATCGAGCCCGGCCATTCCCATCAGGGGCACTCCTTCGACGAAGGCCCCCGCCAGGAATCCGAACTCATCGGAAGCACGGGCAGAGTCAGCATTCCTATCAGAACAACATGGGTTCAGGGACAGGAATACTTCGACCAGGGCCTCGGGCAACTTCACGGTTTCTGGTATTACGAGGCGGAAAGATCGTTTCGACAGATCGCTGCGCACGATCCTGAATGCGCGATGGCTTACTGGGGCATGGCGATGGCCAATTGGGAAAATCCGAAGCGCGCCAAAGGCTTCGTGGAAAAAGCCATTACTCTGATTGAAAACACTAGCGAACTCGGCCGGGCATACATTGACGCCCAGGCGGACTATCTCGATGGAAAGCCTGCGGATGAATTGGCACGCCGGAAGGAATTGCTGCACGATCTGGAGAATCTGATTCACGCCTTTCCCGATGACATCGAAGCCAAGGCCTTCCTCTCAGCTCGGATCTGGCAGTTTTCTCAAAAGCCCCCGCAAATCCCATTGAGCAGCTACGAGACGGTCGATGCCCTCCTCCAGCAGGTCCTTGCAAAGGAACCGATGCATCCGGCCCACCACTACCGCATTCATCTCTGGGACAAACGCAAACCTGGGCGCGCCTTGGACTCCGCGGCGAAACTCGGGTTCACCGCACCCTCCATAGCCCACATGTGGCACATGCCCGGCCATATCTACTCGAATCTCTACCGCTACGAAGATGCCGCATGGCACCAGCAGGCCTCCGCCCGAGTGGATCACGCCCATATGCTGAAGCATCGCCTGCTCCCGGACCAGATCCACAACTACGCCCACAACAACGAATGGCTCTCCAGGAATTGGCTGAATCTTGGAAACCGCCCGGCTGCCTTCGAAATGACCAGATCGCTTCTCGCCAACCCACGCCATCCCCGGCTCAATTCCGTCCAAGGAAAGGCGCATTCCTACCGCCACGGCCGCACGCGTCTGATCGATGTCCTCGAGCAATTCGAACTCTGGGACGAAGCGCTCGACCTCACGGAAAGCGAATGGCTCCGGCCTCTTGACATCCCCGAGCACGAACTCCCACGACTGCGCCTCATCGGTCTCGCCCATTACGAATTGGGAAATAAGAAAAATCTGGAGCAGCTGCTGATCAATCTGGAAACCCTCTCTGATAGCGCCAAAAAGGATCACGCGAAGGCCCGGGCAGATGCCCGCACCACAGCGCGAAAAAAGAAGAAAAAATCCGAAGAAATCGAGCGGCTTGTCAGGGAATCAGGGAAAAATCCGGGACAACAGATCGAAAAAATCAGCAACGCACGGGCCGAACTCGAAGGCTGCCTTGCAGCCCTGGACGGTGACAAGGATTCCGCGCGCAAGACACTGGCAAAGTCCACTCGGCCCAAACACGCCGTCGCCTTGGAATACCTAAGTCTCGGAGATTTGGAAAAAGCCGATTCCCTGAGCGCCATCGAAGTCGCGGGTGACAAAAGGATGACCCTCCCACTGGCCGCACGAATCGAAATCCTTCACCATCTCGGCAGGACAGTGGAAGCGGAAAAGTGTTTCGAAAAACTTCGCGGAGTATCCTCGCAGATCGATCTGACCGCACCCCCGTTCGCCCGCCTCCTCCCGATCGCTAGAAGCATGGGATTTCCCGACGATTGGACCCTTCCCTACATCTCCCCCGTCGACTTTGGTACGCGTCCCGAAGTCGACCAACTCGGCCCTATCCACTGGCAGCCACCCACCGCCCCATCCTTCACGCTCCCCGATCAGGGAAACCTCCCGGTCAGCTTGGAAAGCCGCCGCGGCAAACCTCTTGTTCTCGTCTTCTACCTCGGATACGGCTGCCTCCACTGCTCTTTACAGCTCAACGCACTGGCGGAGAGAACCGATGATTTCAAAGCCGCGGGATTGCCGGTTCTAGCCATCAGTACCGATACCGTCGCAGATCTCGCGAAATCGCAGGAAAACTACTCCTCCGTTGGCAATGACTTCCCCTTCCCCTTGGTCGCCGACCCCGCGAAAACCACCTTCAGAGCCTTCGGAGGCCACGACGACTTCGAAGGCGCCGCTCTACACGGCACCTTCCTGCTAGATCCAAAAGGAAGAATCCTTTGGTCGGATATCTCTGCCAACCCGTTCATGGATCTCGATTTCCTTATCGATGAATCCCACCGTCTCCTCCACCTCCACGCCAACGATTGATCTGCTGCCTCGAAGACATAGGGGTGGCGTGCCGCGGGAGAGTCCAAATTTAATCAGACGGCTTCCTCGGGGTAGCCATCTCCGCCTTGTTCGGCTTCTTGATTTATGGTTGTTGGAGCCACCATGTGCTGGGTCTTGGTTGAGGTGATTGTGCCACGTGATCAGCATGATGTGAAGCCAATCTAATCAGATACTGGAGATGAAATGCAGACATTCTCTGGATGCCTCCATCGCTCTTAAGCCTTCCGATATAGATTATTCTTGCTTCTTCCTGCGAGGCTGGCATGTGGGTCGCGAATCTTGTAAGTGCATATTCGTGAGCATACGAACATCGAAGCCAGCTCTACACCAAAGTTGCAAAGGCGTGATTCTTCAAATCCTTCACGCTTAGATTGGGGTACTGCAACCTCGCGTCACTAAGGCTCATATCTATCTCCTCATCAGTGTAAATCCGTGTTGCATCTCCAGGCTTACCCCACGGTGTCTCGGACTCTGCGATCAAATTCGAGCGCAGAAGTCCAGCTACGCAGACGTAATCGCAGTGAAATTCTGCCGGGGAGTGTCTAACGAGCAACTCCACGTATCGATTGCGGTCAATACCACTTCCCGGCCAACGGGCAGCAGCGCATCCCGAAATCACTGCGGTCAGTATTAAAACTAGGTCTGCATATGCAACTTCCGGTCCACCTACAACGAGTTCGTTGACGAGTCGTATTCGATCTTGGAGGAATGCTCGCATATATCTTCGTTTCTTGCCGAACGTCATAGGAATGGCGCGCCGGTGAAAAGCCCGAATTTAATCAGACGGCTTCCTCGGCGTCGCCATCTCCGCCTTGTTCGGTTCTTGGTTATCTGCTCCGGTTGCTGGCGTCATCTTGTAGTCAGCACCATCTGTGAAAATTGGGTAGGTCTGTCTCAAGTAGGGCAGCTTCTTGTTCTGCTGCTTAGTAGGGAATTCATATCTGAATGTCTGATAATCTGGATGATCCACTTGAATCTTTATCGGGACATCAGGTTTGTCTGCCGCTGGATCAGAAGAATCATCTGTGCTACCGTACTTGTATTTACTCTTGCGAAACTCGGATGGTATCTTGAATCGTCCCTGCGCGTCGGTTGTTGCCTCTCCTGGAAATCGCATAGCCAACGCCGAGGTCATAAACTGGTATTGGAACCAGACCTTAGCGTCTTTGATTGGGGCACCAGTTACCTCGTCCAAAATCCGGCCTGATATTCCGATACGAGTGCACTGATCTTGCATCGGCTCATCTTCAGCGTGGAGGACAGGCTGACTGCAGATGAGTAGAGTTGCTACGAATGTCTTCATGACTCTGGAAGGTATTTCTTACCGAACGTTATAGGAATGGCGCGTCGCCATCTCCAACTTGCTATCCTTCTTTATTTTGGTTGTTATAGGCTTCAATGCTGATCCCGTATTTTGAGACCATTTTGGAGAGATTCGGGGGAATAACGAGCGGCGTATTCTCATCAAGCTCGAGAGTGAGATGAAGGGTGAAATCGTTGCTCCCTTTTTTGATTCTTTCCAGTTGGTCGATACTCGCCAGAAGATGCTTGGTGATCTCAGCAAGTTGGTCTGCAACAGCGGCTCCGTGCGTGTATTCGAGTTCCAGCACCCATAAGCCGAGATCAGGATTAGCCAGATCGAACAAACCTGACGCTCTGTCGTCCGAGCGAATGCATCTCATGAGAGCATTTGTAATGGAATTACTCTGCAAGGTCTTCGATTTCTTTGGATAACAGTGGCGCGCCGGGGTCAAGCTCGAATTTAATCAGACGGCTTTCTCGGCGTCGCCATCTCCAACTTGTTATCCTTCTTCATTATGGTTTGGAAATATCTATTGTTGTGAGTCGATCATGGTCGAATATCGCGAGCCATACAAACGAATAACTTCCATCTGCGCTTCTCGACTGCTGATAGTCGTTGATAAAATAGCGTTCGCCTGGATTAGCAATGGGCGGGAGATTCTGCACCTCGTAGAATGTCGCAGGAAAGCGCTTCTCTAGGTCTTCTGGCGTAATGCCGACTAAACTATTCCTAAATTGATGATCGTGAGTCATTCCGGGCAGTGTAATTCCCGCTTCGTAATTCTTAAGTCCACTCTTCCACAGCAAGTAGCCCAGATTGTAGTGAGTCGCCGAATCCTGCCTAGCAAGTGCCAGAATTACGACGCCGGCCGCAAACAGTGAAATCGATACCACTGAAAGGCCTGCTATAACCCAACTGGATCGCATTCGTGGAATCTTCATTTCTTGGATAACGTCATAGGAGTGGCGCGCCGGGGTCAAGCTCAAATTTAATCAGACGGCTTCCTCGGCGTCGCCATCTCCGACTTGTTCGCCTTCTCTATTTTCGGTTGATGCTGGTGAATTGAAGGTGGAGGAAGGCGGTTGGATAGAGGATGGAGGCATTGGAATCTGAACGGGAGGATGCTTCTGCTGCCACTCCGCTGCAACCCACTCGTTAAACTCTTCCAACACGTCCTCAGACAAATCGAGAATAGCGTATGCCAAGCTGCCATGCCCCTTCGCGGCACACAAGGCGGCGGTAGCAGTGCGTGCGAAGTCGTCGTCCCAATCTCGCTCGAAGCTCGCAGCTACGATAGCTGGCAGGGAGCGAACCGCCGCAAAGTATGCTTCCGCGAGGTTGTCTGGAACAGGCGGTGCCGAACGTGAAAGACGAGAAGCCTCGATGCAAGTCGGCAGGAGAATGAAGCTCGTAGTGATCCGATCCGGTGAAGCTTCTGCTACTCGGACGATGTGAGGAACTGCTGCGTATGAGGCAGAATAGATGTCGGACTGATGACAGAGTGAACTCCAAAGCAAGTGCCAGGTGTTGTCGTCCTTCGCGATGTCGGGAGGAAAGGTCGCAACCTCACGCAGCATGCCCGGAATATCCTCTGCCGATCCGTAGGCGTGATCGAGGCTACTCCAATCTGGGCTGTCAAGGTCTAGCACGGTGAAATTGATTTTGTGGCGAACGTCATAGGAATGGCGCGCCGGGGTCAACTCCCAATTTAATCAGACGGCTTCCTCGGCGTCACCATCTCCGCCTTGTTCGCTTTCTTCGTATATTTCGAACTGTTCTGCGCGATCGCTCACATAACGCGGGCTGAAGAGGAATTGCTTGAGACGCAATCCCGTATTCTGAAACCACTCCGGATCGCGTCCGATATCCCAATAGTGGAGATAGACTGAAGGGTTCTTCTCACGCGGATCGATGATGAACCTACCGCCCATGATTCCGCTAGCTATCTCGATATAGTTCTCTAATCCCCCAAAGAAGGCATCTACCGTTGTGTCATTGATAGCACTGAAACACCCCACGTGACATCCACCGTCGATGCAAACCCAAGGCGATGCTACTTCAAAATCCGCCGTAAAGAGCTGATCACGATCCGAATGGTGCCTCTTAAGGTGCTCCGAAACCTTGCAATCATAGTGTGTCTCTATTGGATCCCAGTCGGGATGCGCCATGGCTTCGGCAAATTCCACATCGGGCTCGAATTGCCCGATGATGATTGGCTTCTTCGACGCCCGCGTCTTTCGATATCTGGCGATGTTGCGGAGTGATAGCATTTCTTAGCGAACGTCAAAGGAATGGCGCGCCGGGGTCAACTTCAAAATTAATCAGAGGGCTTCCTCGGCGTCGCCATCTCCGCCTTGTTAGCCTTCTTCATTTCTTTGATCGAGACGCGGACAGGTTGGCTCGCGGCGTAGTTAAACGGAGCGTTGCATTGCGATTGTGAAAGCTCCTCCAATCGCGAATCTGATTGTGATTGGTCATTGAAGTTACCGTCTGGTTATCACGCGGCGGCGTAATCTCAAGATCTTCTAGTGTCCAGCGCGGTAAGTCCGTTTAAGAAAAACTTCGGGTGATTTTCTCGAAAATCTCTTCCGGGGTTTTCGACCAGACGAACGGGGAGGCTTCTTCGTTGTGAGTTTGGATGTAGTCCATGATCGCCTTCTCCAACTCCGCGGTCGATTCGAAACTCCCACGGCGTATCCTTTGGTCGGTCAGGAGACCGAAAAACCGTTCGATCTGATTGAGCCAGGACGCCCCGGTCGGCGTGAAATGAAGTTCGAAGCGCGGATGTTTGGCCAGCCACTTGCGGATTTGCGCCGTGTTGTGGGTCGCGTAGTTGTCAACGATGAGGTGGAGGGTTTCCCCTGCGCGCGTCGGGTAGCTTGCGTCGATGAGTTTGAGGAACTTCAGGAATTCCTGGTGCCGGTGTCTGCCGTGGCACTGTCCGATGACCTTTCCCGTCGCCACTTCAAGCGCGGCGAAAAGCGAAGTGGTACCATGGCGGATGTAGTCATGGGTCTGGCGCTCGGGACTTCCCAGATCCATCGGCAGGACGGGCTGTGCGCGTTCCAAAGCCTGGCACTGGCTCTTCTCATCGACGGAAAGCACGATGGCCCTGTCCGGCGGATTGAGATAAAGGCCGACGACATCACGAACCTTCTCCGCGAACATGGGGTCTTTGGAGAGCTTGAAGCCTTTGACCAAGTGGGGTTTTACCCCGAAAGTCCGCCAGATGCGCCCGACGCTGTCCTGTCCGATTCCAACCTCCCTGGCCATGCGGCGACGGCTCCAATGGGTCCGGTTTTTTGGCGGGGCTTCAAGTGTTCTGGTCAGGACTTCCTCCACTTTCTTGTCCGAAATGGACCGGGGACAACCGCTGCGCGGAGCGTCCACAAGGCTTTCGATCCGGTTTTCCAGGAAACGGTTGCGCCATTTACCTACGGTTTGAGCCGTGACTCCGACCGCGCTGGCAACCTCCTTATTGGAATCGCCCGAGGCGCAGCGCAGGATGATCCGTGCACGCTCGGAATCTCGTCGGAGGGACTTCGGTCGTGACGCGATCAGTTCCAGCTTCGAGGTTTCGGACTCGGACAACTCGATGGTAGGGGCGATTCTTGGCATCCTTATGAATACTATAGGTCTAGTATTTTGCAAAAGAATATTCTTGCGGACTTACCGCGCTGGACACTAGGGACAATGAGGAGTCCTCGAGCCAATCTCCCGCGATCACAAGAAATGTCTTCGGTGCTGTATGATCCACATGACACGAATTGTGGGTTAGGACTGAGCCGTCAACGCTACATCTAATCTCCATTCCGCTCTCAAATGCTTGATTCCGAAACGCCAGAATATCCGGCTCAATGGCTCGTCGCATCGCTTCGAGTCGATCCCCTCGCTCGTTGCGACCATTGAGGCAGGCATGAAATGAAAAATCTGTGGAAGTACCGTCTGATCGATGCACTACAAAATGGCGGGTGCGACCAAAAACCGCATCGGTCGCGACGGTGAAGTGTGAAATCCCTGCTCCGATCTTGTCGCCTGCTTCTGGGTGAATCCAGAGAAGCTCCGATAGAAAAATATGATCGTCTCCAACAATGAGATCTGAATCAGGATATCTGTCACGAATCGAAATAATGAAGTCTTTCGCCGCCTTCTTGGTCGGGTATTGATGAGCTCCGATGGTGATAGATTTGGCCATGGTATTTCTTGGCTAACGTCATAGGAATGACGCGCCGGAGTGAAGCTCGAATTTAATCAGACGGCTTCCTCGGCGTCGCCATCTCCGCCTTGTTCGCTTTTCTTCTATTTTGTTGGGTTGAGGAAGAATAGTGTGCGTTGAATCACGGTTATTGTGACTGTAGATTTGCCACCTTCGCTCGAGTCCAGACTGGCGACTAAGTCCAATCGTCCAAGTCTCGGGAGATCGAAAGTCCTGCATAATTCCTTTTTGTCAGATGAAAAGAGCTTCGAGATTGAAGCCACATCTTCGATAATTGCTGGAGGACTCGAGTAAGAAAATCCTCGTGTCGCGGAAAACTCCTTCCAGGCAGCATCTTCCCATACAGTCGTGACAGTCGTGATCTTAGGTTGAGACTCAAAAGTTTTAGGCTGTTCGTTCAGGACTATGGGGAATTCCAAATCGCCTTTGATCTCTGACACTCGACCTCCGCTTGAATCGAAATCGAGAATCCGCAGAAACTCTTGGGTTGGTTCAGAGGGCGCACCTTGGGAGAGGGTGCTCCAAAACGCGCAACAAACGAGTATAGCTAGTGTCTTCATTTTTTTATTTAGCGAACGTCATAGGAATGGCGCGCCGGGGTCAAGCTCCGAATTTCATCAGGAGGCGCTCTCGGCGTCGCCATCTCCGACTTGTTCGCCTTATTTCGTTGGGTGCATTTGGTATTCGCAGTGTCCAGTTCTCCCGTTGATGTAGAAGACCCAAGTGAACTTAGCGTGTTTATAGCAGAATGGGCGATAGCCGTCGTTAGCCTTGGCAAGGAGTTCATCCGTATCGATTAAACTCTTCATGCATTCTCGTAACTGTGATTGAAACTTCTGGAAGTCGTTCGAATGAATCGAAAACTCGCCACGTGATATGTTCGAATCCAGATCATTCTTCGTCACAATCTGTGTCGTCGAGCTAGGAAGAATGTCAGGTAGCCAGCCACGCTCAAATAGTCCATCGCTGCGAGCTTCTGTCACATCGGCATATCTGCTCTCAACGACATCGCCACATGACGCCAGAAAGAATGACATCGCAATAAGTGTGAAAAGACCGAAGTATCGCATTTCTTTGGCGAACGTCATAGGAATGGCGCGCCGGGGTCAAGCTCCGAATTTCATCAGGAGGCGCTCTCGGCGTCGCCATCTCCGACTGGTTCGCCCGGTTTTGTTTCTAGCGGATTGCCTCCACGGAAAACGTCTCCATGGAATCTGTCACGCAACCCAAGCCAATGCCCCGGAACGGTAAGGCGCAAATTCATCTGACTGACCGCTGTGAATGCAGTTGGTTGAGCCGTTGGTTGCGAACGCTTCAGCGCGAATCAATCTGACTGACATAGGAATCCGCCCTCAACCAAAGCCGACTTGGAAATCACTGTCCAGTTTTGTGGCGAACGTCATAGGAATGGCGTGCCGGTGTAAATCCCGAATTTAATCAGACGGCTTCCTCGGCGTCGCCATCTCCGACTTGTTCGCTTGTTGTTTCTTCTTCTTCATCGGTTCCGCCGTAGATATCGAGGTCTATCTCAATGCCACGAGATCCCAGAGCTGAAAGAGATTCAGGCGACAGTTGCATCCCTTCGTTGCTGTTCTCCATGAAAATCCCGCAAAACAGATCCACCTTGTAGCGAGTCGCAATCTGCTGCCAAACGCTTAGATCTTGGGTCAACTGACTAAGGATCTCCTCAATCTGTCCGTTTAGATCTTCTGGCTCTCGATCAGCAGCTCTCAGTCTCCACATCCCGAATTGGGCTATTCGAACCTGTCCAGTGTTCTTGCCAACGATCCTGTCGTGCCGCGTCTGTGCATGAGTCGGAGCTGCGCCAAGTGCTCTACTAATCTCAGCGGGGATTAGTTCGTCTCCGATAATTCGAAGACCTGCTTTTGAATAATGGACACGCGCCATATGAATTTTCTTAGCGAACGTCATAGGAATGGCGCGCCGGTGTAAAGCTCAAATTTAATCAGACGGCTTCCTCGGCGTCGCCATCTCCGACTTGTTCGGCTTCTTCCGATTACGAATGATCCTGACTGCCCTATTCAAGGATCTTCCGCGAAGAATCCGTCTGATCTTCTCCGCATGCATGGTCTGATCTTCAACAACTCGGCTTCGGCAACCCGAGCCGGAAGCTGCCAAGAGAAATCTCCGCTTCAACGAACGATGTGGACATGCGCCGAAACCATCCGACGGCGCGACTCAATCTCAAAGACCGCTGCCCAAGCCGGAAGCCAAGCAGCAGTGCCAATTCAGCGACTAGAATATATCAAATCCAGCGCAGAGCTCTTAAATTTCTTTGCCGAACGTTATAGGAATGGCGCGCCGGGGTCAACTTCCGATTTGATCAGACGGCTTCCTCGGCGTCGCCATCTCCGCCTTGTTATCCTCTTTGTTTCTTATCTGGCGGCCATCAGCTCATCCATGCTCAGTCCAATATCAGCAGCAATTTTGCGCGTTAAAGAGGGTGAAATATCTCTCCCTCTATGGTCAGGAACTGTGGTTTGCCGACCATCTGAATGCTTCATCTGCCGATGCGAACCTCTTTGGCGAACTTGCTCAAATCCCAGATTATTCAAAATCTTGATTACCTCCCTTGCGGTTAATACAGGATACTTAGGCATCAAGCGACGAGGGTTTGAGTTCCAACGAACTCACTCTCTAGATGTGGTTCGCCATCCTCCAGAAGCATGGCGATCACCTCCCTGAGATTGGAAGCTAGTTCTTCATGGCTTTCGCCTTGGCTATGAGCTCCAGCAAACCCAGGCACAGAGCCGATGAGCAAACCGGTCTCAGGACAGCGCTCAATGACTGCGGTAAATGTCTTCATGCGGAAAAGGTATCACTCACTCGAAAAATGCGCTACCTTCTTTTTCTCTTGGATAACGTCATAGGAATGGCGCGCCGGGGTCAACTCCCAAATTGATCAGACGGCTTCCTCGGCGTCGCCATCTCCGACTTGTTAGCGAAGCGATCCTCCCAGCGCTCCGCATGACGGCAACGCATACCCGGAACCCGAGCCAATGCCCGATGCCGGAACCCAAGCACCCAACCTGAGCCAATAGCCCAGAACAATCCGGCGCGAATCCATCTAACTGACCGACTGCCGAGCCAATGCCACCGCAAGCCGACCAATCCCGCGCGTTTGACTCGGATCTTAACGACCCGCCAACCAGCGATGCCGAACCCGAGAACGGAAAGGCGGAAATCGATCTCATGGACATAAGAATCATGACTCAAGCAAGCTCTGTGATTTAATCGCTAACGTCTAAGGAATGGCGGCGCCGGTGTAAACTCCCAATTTGATCAGACGGCTTCCTCGGCGTCGCCATCTCCGCCTTGTTCGCTCGTTTTTTTGATTGATGTTAGCGTGTTGTGATACTTGCTTACCTGCCATCGCCACCAAATCCGGCAAGTCCTGTGAAATGCACAAATATCATTGCGATCAGAGCTAACACAATGACCACAAGGATTAGTCTGCCGAAGAATCCGAAAGAAGATCTGAGAAACGAAGAAAACGAAACGCGATGATGTTGTCTCCTCGCGACTACACGGTAACGGACAAACGCGAACACAAACATCACGAGGATCGAAAATGGGATCCACAGCCACCCGGCTAAACTGCTGCCGCTCTCTTCGAAGGTTCCAGCTACAAAGATGCTTCCGACTAATACGAATGGAAATAGACTGAGGAGCACGCATCCGGTGGAATCGTTAGCGGGCGAGGATTGGTTTGTCCCGTTGTCCATTTTCTTAGCGAACGTCATAGGAATGGCGCGCCGGGGTCAAGCTCAAATTTAATCAGACGGCTTCCTCGGCGTCGCCATCTCCGACTTGTTCTCCTTCTTTTTGTATTCGTTAAGCTTGGCGAGTTCATCTACTAGCTTCTTGATCTGCTTATTCCGATCTCTGTTGTCATCCATCTGTCGCATTCGAACGATCTCCTTCTCTAGCCAATGCTGCCTGTGCACTCTTCTCAATACGAGGGAGGCGCGCAATACGCTGTCTCGCCTCTCACACTCCGCTTGTAATTCACGCCATGCTTTGAGGTCGTTGTGCTTCGGGATCTCGACTTTGTATCCAAGGTTGAAGCATTCTACACCACAGTTCAGGCATACGGGAGCGGCAGGTGCGGTCTTCGGATGTCGAATTGCGGTTCTACAGTCGAAACAGACGTAATTATGGTTACTCGCCGACATCGTGAATTTCTTTGGAGAACGTCATAGGAATGGCGCGCCGGTGTAAAGCCCGAATTTAATCAGACGGCTTCCTCGGCGTCGCCATCTCCGCCTTGTTCGGCTTCTTCGATTATTCCATGGTGCGCTCTGCGATGGCAGTTCGGACACAGTGCTTGCGTATTCTCTACGGTGTCGTCGCCGCCATCTGCGAGCGTAATTATGTGATGCACTTCAAGATATGGTGCATTGTCACTGCGACGCAAAAACGGTGCTGGCTCTCCGCAATACTCGCAGTGCCCTTTGGCACGATATAAGGCTTCGGCAACAACGTCAGGATTCCTAACGTAAATCGTTGTCTCAACTATTCGGGTCGAAGGCTTCTTTGGTGCATCCGCAAGCCTGACTAAGCGGGCTTCTCGCTTCAACTTCCCTGACGCTACAACATCCGCTTCAAATGCTACCGCCGCCATATGCGCCTCGTCTTCGATCCGAATTGCAAACGTAACGGATGCGCCGGGATGTTCATTCGCACGACGTCGGAGCGTGTTGGATGCTGCTGGTGGTAATCTGAATTCTCCGCCACTGGTGATCTTAAGTCGCACCGTCTCGCGGTAATTATCATGGGATACCGAAATCATGCAGTAGTCACCGTCAACGATGCCAAGCTCTTCACGAATAGCCTTCGGGATCGACCACTGTTGAAATTGCGTTCGGATAGATCCCGACGTCTTTGTGAAAGGTATTTGCCAGAGCATATCGAGTCTTTTTTCTTCGCCGAACGTTATAGGAATGGCGCGCCGGTGGAAAGCCCGAATTTAATCAGACGGCTTCCTCGGCGTCGCCATCTCCGCCTTGTTGTGCTTCTTGTTGATTTTCTAGGTGGCGCTCGTAATCACTGATCCAAACCGACTCGATCCATGCACCCTCACCGTTACGGCGAATCTGATCGAGTGCCCATTCTGGGGTGCGATTCTTCGCTGAAGGAAGGTGGTTGTGAATCATCAGCGTTCTGAGCGATACAAGCTTACTCTGGACTTCCGAATACTTGCCGGTGAAATCAATAGACTCCTTCTCGAAGGACAAGTTCTTTGGCGTGTATTCGGGAATTGCGCTCGCCTCTAGAGGCAAAAACTTGAAGGGGTAGGCAAAGACCTCAGTTGATACAGGACTCGGTATCTTCTCGTTGAGATCTCTGAGGAAGCTGTGGCGAAAGCAGGCTACGTGCGTAATCGCGCCTGGTTGCTGCATGCGGCCTCCGAGCCGAATCAGACTTAGGCAACGCTCATCGTCCATCCAGTAGAGCGACTTACCCCGACTCCGAAATCCGATCTCCGCAAGTGGTGCCACCACTTCGCTCTCGAACAGATTATTGAATTCGGCGGAAGTCATTTCTTTGCACAACGTCATAGGAATGGCGCGCCGGGGTCAAGATCCGAATTTAATCAGACGGCTTCCTCGGCGTCGCCATCTCCGCCTTGTTCGCCCGGTTTTGGTTCTGAAGGCCTGTCTCCACGGAAAATGTCTGCCTGAAATCTGTCACGCAACCCTAGCCAGTGCCCCGGAACGGAAAGGCGCAAATTCATCTGACAGACCGCTGTGAATGCAGTTGGTTGAGCCGCTGGACGAGAACGATGCGGCACTCATTCATCTCAGAGACAGAGGAATCCGCCCTCAACCCAAGCCAATTCGGAAATCACTGTCCGGTTTTGTGGCGAACGTCATAGGAATGGCGCGCCGGAGTCAACTCCCAATTTTATCAGACGGCTTCCTCGGCGTCACCATCTCCGCCTTGTTCGCCTTTTTGTTATCGACTCATTGACCAAGTTATAGCTCTATTCCGATCAAGGTCATACGCAAAAGAGTGGCTTTGGTCTAGATGTCGCCAATCTGAAATGAGAACTTCTCTTGCAGTTATCGATGTCATGGTGCCGTCACTCAAAACGACCGGTAAAACATACGGTGATTCCGTCCTGATACCGGTCAACTTGGGATTATTGACTCGCGCCTTGCTTGCCCACTGCCTGAAGTCCTTCTCTGTGCATTGAAACTCATAGGCAGTCCCCCAAGGCTCTCCTCCTCCTGAATATCTAAAATGGACGTCGCTGGCAGATGGGGGCAGATCGTCCAGAGGAAAATCGATACCATTCTTGAAATATGTGGGAAGCTTGCTCAATCGGGCAGCGACAATAAAGCCCTTACCTATGAATATGGCGAATGCTAGCCCGACGATAAGGGGAATCACGCAACCAAGCTTTTTGAACCATGGGTTGATTGGATGATCATTTGCTTGTGCTGGCATCGGCTCTTTGGCGAACGTCATAGGAATGGCGCGCCGGGGTCAAGCTCCGAATTTCATCAGGAGGCGCTCTCGGCGTCGCCATCTCCGACTTGTTCGCCTTATTTCGTTGGGTGCATTTGGTATTCGCAGTGTCCAGTTCTCCCGTTGATGTAGAAGACCCAAGTGAACTTAGCGTGTTTATAGCAGAATGGGCGATAGCCGTCGTTAGCCTTGGCGAGGAGTTCATCCGTATCGATTAAACTCTTCATGCATTCTCGTAACTGTGATTGAAACTTCTGGAAGTCGTTCGAATGAATCGAAAACTCGCCACGTGATATGTTCGAATCCAGATCATTCTTCGTCACAATCTGTGTCGTCGAGCTAGGAAGAATGTCAGGTAGCCAGCCACGCTCAAATAGTCCATCGCTGCGAGCTTCTGTCACATCGGCATATCTGCTCTCAACGACATCGCCACATGACGCCAGAAAGAATGACATCGCAATAAGTGTGAAAAGACCGAAGTATCGCATTTCTTTGGCGAACGTCATAGGAATGGCGCGCCGTGGTCAAGCTCGAATTTAATCAGACGGCTTCCTCGGCGTCGCCATCTCCGCCTTGTTCTGCCTCTTTTAGTTCTTCCGCGTAGGCTTCGTTATAAATGTCCACCTTTTGTTCTGTGATGCCTATCTCTACCAAATAGCGGTCAAATGTTGGTCGGTCATTCAGAAATCGAATCAACCATGCGATCTCTCCTGATCCCATTCCCCATGATCCAAGAAACACTGTCTTACCGCTCGCGTTGAGGAGCGGACTGATCGATCGAAGTCTTCTCGCGATTGGGAGAAGGAGCGAATATCCAGGGTCTGCGGCGAGCAGATAATGTTCTATCGTATCCACGGTGTCAGAACCGACTTCAGAGGCCTCGTCGTAGCAGATGGAATCGCCGAGGGCATCGAGTCCGTAAAATCTGAATGCTTCAAATTCCGGATCCGAAATGCCACCAACGTATCGGCAAGTTGATTGCGTCGCCAAAGAATCTATGAGCGAGGAATATAGTTCAATTGCCCGGCTGAGTGGGTTGGGTTCAGCGTGCACCGCCGCAGCGATGGAGCGGTTTAATGGTGGAATCTTAACGCACTGTGCGCACAGCCCTTCATTCATCTTGGCAGTCGCCGGAAGAATCATACTATCGCAAATCGCGCATTTAATTCTGTCGGCTGACATATGGTTTTCTTGCAGAACGTTAAAGGAATGGCGGCGCCGGTGAAAAGATCCGATTTGATCAAACGGCTGATTCGGCGTCGCCATCTCCGCCTTGTTCGGCTTCTTTTAATATTAGGGCGAGGAGGAGCACGTCATCGTAGATACCGTCCATAAAACGCCCTCGCCTCTTCCTGCCCTCCTCGATAAATCCATACTTCTTATACAGGGCTATCGCGGTTCTGTTTCGGGCATAGACCGACAGTTCAATCTTCTCCAATCCAAACGCGCGCGCCCTATTGATTGTCGCGTCAAGAAGGCGAAAACCAATCCCCTGACCGCGAAACTCACGAAGTATCCCCATCCCGAGAAACCCAACATGCGCGGTTCCAGCAGAAGCGTCTCCGGGAACCGCATCGCACCACCCAATGATCTTGCATTCTGATTCCGCTACGAACTGTGGGTATTCGCGCTCAATATTCTTGCGGACAAATTCTAACGACCGCTGTTCGGATGGCGCTTCGAGAGCAGCCAAGAATGTCCGCTCACGACACACGGAATCGAGCGCCGATCGAAACCCCGGCACATCGTTCTCTTTGATTGAGCGGATAGTAATCATTTCTTGCCGAACGTCATAGGAATGGCGCGCCGGTGTAAAGCCCGAATCTAATCAGACGGCTTCCTCGGCGTCGCCATCTCCGTCTTGTTAGGCTTCTTTTTTGGTGTACATAACGATGAAGGTGGTCGAAGGGGCATAGAATGCTCGGTCTGCTCTAACTTCAACGCTGAGGTTATGCTCTGATGCGAAGTCAGCGATCTTCCGCATGATTGCGTCTGATAAAGAATATGGATGCGAGGCGTACACATGCGGAATGCCATTCTTGAGCCAAAGACTATTGTGATCGCTACCCGGCGGCTTACAGTCACAACCCTTCTGCTTGATCGTGCCGCATGCCTCGCCCATTAGCTCACGTATGCAATCTCGCTTCGCTCGCTTCAATCCGCCGAAAGATGCGCAGAACTGTTGTTGTGCCACATCGGTGGTAGCTGCGACAAATGCCTGCTGACACTTATCGTAGTTCGCGGATGTTGTTAGATCGCGCAAAGCCGAAACGGCGTTACGAAAATTTGGCGACTCATCGATAGCAGGCTTGGCCATAGTGTTCTTTGTTTCTTTGCCTAACGTCTAAGGAATGGCGCGCCGGTGTCAACTCCCAAATTGATCAGACGGCTTCCTCGGCGTCGCCATCTCCGACTTGTTATGCATCTTCTCTTCCGAACTACCCTGACTGTGGGATCCGAGGATCTTTGCGAAGAATCCGTCTGATCACGAACTACGCGCCAATTCAATCTTCTGCATTTCATTGTGCCCAGCTCGCTTTTCGCAACCCGAGCCAATGGCGGTGCAGTAAAATCCCCTCTTAAACTAACGATGCTACCCTACGCCGAACTAATGCAACTGCGCGACGTGATCTAAACCGCTACTACCCAAGCCGGAGGAAAGGTGCGGTGCCAAATCCGGAACTTTGAAATATACGAACAGCGTGTAATTCCGCTTCAATTTCTTGCATAACGTCATAGGAATGGCGCGCCGGTGTCAAGCTCCGAATTTAATCAGACGGCTTCCTCGGCGTCGCCATCTCCGCCTTGTTCGCCCGGTTTTGGTTCTGACGGCCTGCCTCCACGGAAAACGTCTCCCTGGAATCTGTCACGCAACCCGAGCCAGTGCCACTGAACGGTAGAGCGCAAATTCATCTGACTGACCGCTGTGAATGCAGTTGGTTGAGCCATTGGACGAGAACGCCGCGCTGCGCTACATCTGAAAGACAGAGGAATCCGCCCTCAACCAAAGCCGACTTGGAAATCACTGTCCAGTTTTGTGGCGAACGTCTAAGGAATGGCGCGCCGGTGTAAAGCTCGAATTTAATCAGACGGCTTCCTCGGCGTCGCCATCTCCGACTTGTTATCCTCTTTTTCTTTCTTCCAGTGCCTTTTGGAGGAGATCGGCGATCAGATCCCGATGATCTTCAATGTCCTTCTTTGTAAGTTTGATGCGGTAAGCTCCCCAACGCTTATCGTATTCCAAAATGTCGATGTTCGAAGTCGCTATTGCTGTATCTAAATCGTCAGACTGTGGGAGACGAATATCGACGTTCAAAGCGCTTCTTCGCGGCCGCAACACTGCAAAATTCAGCGATCTACCATCGATAGTAAATCCGATGTAGTGCTTGTTGTAGTTGAGTTCCGCTGTCGGCGCAAAGGTCTTTGCTACCTCGCAAACCTTGTCTGCCATTGAAACTGTCTGTTTGGTTCCGCGCTTTGTCTCCCAATAGTTCCTATCTGTAAGCTCAACGGTCTCCTCGTCTTCATCAAGGAATCCAAGCCGAACGGTGTCCAAAACCTTCGTAAACTGTAATCCGACTCCATCGGAGGTCTCAATTGCTGTAACCTGAATGGCCATCAAGGGAATAAATCCATTAAAAAGACTTATAACGTTGAGAAATCGGCTCGTGATGTCTTCAGCGATGATGACCCCAATATGATCATACTGCGGATACTTACGCTTCTCGATATCCCAATATTCTAGGGTTCGGATGATATGTGACTCGTCCGTAGCCCCTAGTTGAATCTCAACTTCATATCTCCCATGTCCGTCCTCATCTTGTAGCAACAAATCGAGCCGTCCAAGTCCCCTGTGGATGCGCTCCTTGTCCTTCACGATTACGTCACCTAGACCTAGAACTGACGGATCATCTGCGATTACATTCTGAAGCCACTTCTCATCGAGGATAGGGTGGTTTCGGAGGCTAATCGTCTTGAGTTTGATGTGCTGCATATTTCTTGGATAACAGTGGTAATAGTTGCACCGATTGTCGATATGCGAGTCGGTGATTTCGGTTGGGAGGATGGAGAAATGTCTGGTGGATGTCAATTTTCGTATTGATCGTGGTGGATTTTGTTTCGATGGACGAAAAGCATGTGAATTTTAGAAGTCGGTATTTCCGTTATAGCTGATGGTGTTATTACGGCATATCGGTTTTTCAGATCTTCTTTGAAGTTCGGAGGTGCGAAGGGGGGAGATTTGTATTGCACACAAGAACAGTGTTCGATTGATTCCAGGAATGGGGACTTCAGCAGTTGGCAGCCGGGTATGGGATTGGAGGGCGGATCTTGCGGGAGCGAGAGATGTCGAACCCGGGCAGAAAGGAGGATACAGGGGATTTTTGGAGTGGTTCGAGAGCTGGCGCATGCGGAAGAGGCTGGAGGCTACCCGGGGCACGGCGGTGGTTTTCTGGAGAAACCAGGTGGTGCGGAAAGGAAACGAGAGGGAGAAATGGCAGCTGGCCCAATGGGGCGATGCGATGGACTGGTTCCTTACCTGGGTGCGCAACTGCAAGGAGGTGGGTGGAGAGATGCGGACGGTCCCGGAGAGGGTGCGGGATGCGGTGGAGATGACGGGAGCGAGGCGTGGTCTGGCACCGCGCACCCGCGTGACCTACGGCCAATGCGCCGCGCGATATGCGAAATGGGCGGGGTCGGCGGCGCATGCGATGAATCCGAAGAACGGGCGGGACTGGCTGGCAGCGCTGGTAGCGAGGGAAGGTGTAGCGCTTTCCACCCAGAAACAGGCACTCAACGCGCTGGTGTTTTTCTTCCGCGATGTTTGCGGGATCGAGGAACCGGACCTGGAGGTGAGGATGACAAAAACGCGGAAACGGATCCCGACGGTATTATCGGTGAAGGAGATCATGCGGTTGGTCGCTGTGATGGAACCCGGATATCAGGTTCCGGCGAAACTGCAATACGGAGCGGGCCTGAGGCTCGACGAGCTGGTGAGCCTGCGGGTAAAAGACCTGGATCCCGAACGGGGCATCGTAACGGTGCGGGGCGGGAAGGGCGATCTGGACCGGACGACGATCATTCCGGAATGCATGAAGGAGGTGTTGCGCGAGCACCTGCGGCAGGTTCGGAAGCTCCACGAGCGGGATAGGGCGGAGGGACTGCCCGGGGTGCAGATACCGGGGGCGCTGGGGAGGAAGTTCTCTCGAGCGGGGGAGAAGTGGGAATGGATGTGGGTTTTCCCGGCGGGAAATCTTTCGGTCGATCCGGTGAGTGGGATCAGGAGGAGGCATCATCTGCATGGATCCGTGTATAACGAGGCGATCAAGCGCGGCGTGCGTAAGGCGGAGATTGCCAAGCGGGTGACTAGCCATGCGCTCCGGCACAGTTTCGCGACCCACCTGATGGAAGTGGGAACGGATATCCGGACGATACAGACGCTGATGGGACATGCCGATGTGAGGACGACGGAAATCTATCTCCACGTGGCGAAACGGGTGAACGGGACGGGAGTGCGGAGTCCGATGGACACGAATCTTTCACACACCGTTCGATATAGACTGAGGCGACGGAAATTTTCCAAGGCTTAAGGGGGGTGTGACTGGAAATGGTGGGAAGTCTGTAAGGGACTTATCGGGTAGGGGGTGGTTTAGCGCTTTGCTACTGGAACTCCTGCGCGGAGGGCGGGGAAATGGATTTGCTTTGGTTGTGCAAGGGGTTAAAACCCCTTTCTCCACATTGCCCGTAATTTCACTCGATTCTCAGTCCATGCGAGTCGACGAAAATCACCAACTTCAGTTGCGCCCGTTGCGAGGAAGCGAATTTATCGGAACTTGAGACATTTCCTTAAATCCGTGTGATTCACGGTTGAATCTTCGGATGATACTTCCGGTTTCTCTCTGACTAAACCGCCCTGTGTTTTCCGGTCCGAGAGTCATCCTGGTATTGATCCACTCAGGCTCGGAGAGTATTTGAAGGCATACGATCTATCATATTGGCCAATCCCCCGATCCCCCTACAGCCTGACGGCGAGGCGGACCTCTTTCCCGAGCGGGAAGGCTTTCGAAGTGGCGGTCTGGGAGCGGCGGTGGATTCCTACGAGGAGACCGACGGCGGCGAGGCTGAAGATGAGGCTGGTCCCACCGAAACTGACGAAGGGTAGCGGGAGGCCGTCATTTGGCAGGACGGCAGTAGTCACGCCGATATTCACCATGGCGGGAACAACGATGACGCATGTGAGGCCGAGGGCGATGCAGCGTTCGAAAATCTGTTTTGCCTGGAGGGCGATGCCGATGCCGCCGACGGCGATCATCACATAGCAGACTATCACTCCGAGAGTGGCGGTAAGGCCGAGTTCCTCACCGATGACGGGAAAGATGAAATCGATGTGGGCGAAGGTGAGGGTGCCGAATTTTTCTTTCCCGTTTCCAAGCCCGACTCCCCACGGTCCACCGTTTCCAAGGGCGAGAAGGGCGCGCCATTGCTGCATGCCGCGATCAAGCTGGTGGACGGGATTTTCCAGGTCCAACCACGCTTCGATACGGCCCCAGCGGTTCGCGTCGTTGTAGATATACCATGCGGCGCCAGCCATCGCGGCGATCGCGGCGGGTACCATGTAGCGCAGTTTCGTGCCGACACAAAACATGAGCGCGCCAGCGGTTACGGCAAGGGCGAGGGCGGTACCGACATCTGTTTCCGCCGCGATGAGACCGAGCGGCAACGCGACGATCAAGCCAGGTAGGACGAAGCCGCGCCAGAAGGTATGAAGCTCCGTCTGCCAGCGGGTGAAAAAAGCGGCCAACGCGATGACAACCACCATTTTCGCGGCTTCGGAGGGCTGGAACTGACCGATGATCGGAAGCTTGATCCAGCGTTTTGATCCGAAAATCTCTTCGTTCACCGCTGGCACGAAACACAGGGCGAGCGCGATGCAGATCAATATGTATGCCGGCACCGTACTTTTCCTCAACCAGTCAGGCGGCATCCGGGCCATGACGTATGCGGCGACGAGGCCGATGCCCACCATCAGCGCCTGACGGGTGACGAAGTGATAGGGGTTTTCCATACCCCTCACCCAGGCGCCGGTGCTGGCCAGCATGACCAGGCCCAGCCCGCAAAGGAGGGCGACGGCGATAATCAGGATGGTGGAGCTATGGCGGAGCACTGGGGGAGGTTGTTACCGGGCGAGAGTGGATTTGATTTACCGGAAGATCAAGGAATCTTGAGCACCTGACCGATCTTCAGCTTCGTCGGATCGCTGATGTTGTTCAGCTTCATCAGCTCCTGCTGGCTGACATTGTTGTCGTTTGAAATCCTCCAGATGTTGTCGCCGGATTTGACCGTATGCGTTTTTCCGGATGGAGCCGGGCTGACGACCGAGGCGCGGGGAGCTTCCTCGAGCTGACGGTTCGATGGAACGATGACCTGTGGACGGGCCGACTCGACGTGTGGCAGGATTTCCACGAGGCCGCGATCGGAATCGGTCGGCGGGGCATGATTGCGGTAAGCTTCCACTTCCGGAGGCGCCTCGGCGACGATACGGCGGCCCTGCGGGATGCGCAGCACGACTCCGGGATGGATGGCGATGCCGCGGTTCGCGTTGCGGAGATCCGCTTCATCGACGTTGTATTTCTTCGCCAGCGTGGTGTAGTTGTCGCCTTTTTTGGGTAGCACCGTGAGATCGCCGTTGCTGAGCTGCGGGAGGTTCGCCGGCTTCGCGGGAGTGGCGGAAACGGGATCCGCACCAGCCTCCGCGGAAGCGGTCGATGCCGGGGCGGCGGTGCGGCCGGAGAGATACTGCTTGTGGATGAAGATCATGCCGATCGCTACGATGTGGATGGCGAAGATGATGGTGAGCGAGCGCGAGATGTTGATTCCGGATTCCTCGACGTCATCGGCGGATGCGGCGGCGGCGGAAGCACGTTGTTTGCGTGGCTTGGCTTTGGTCTTGGTCTTGTTGAAAAGCCGGGCGTGGAGCTTCTTGCGCACGGGCATGCGGCGGGTGGGGAGTCGGTCGAATTTCATGATAAAATGGAAGTGAAGGGTCAGATGAGCTGATGGACGAGATCTCGGAAGGTGTCTCCGCGCTGCTCGTAGCCGGTGAATTGGTCGAAGGAGGAAGTGCCAGGAGAAAGGATGATGGTGGAGCCTCGCGGCGCGAGCGAGCGGGCGCACTCGATGGCATCCGCCAGGTTGCTGACAGCGGTGGACGGCACGGACCCGCTGAAAAGCTGCGCGAGGGGCCGGGCAATCTGGCCGAAGGTAATGGTCGCGATAACCTGATTTTTGAGAACCGGCAGGACGGGCGAGTAATCGAGGCCCTTGTCCTTGCCACCGGCGATGAGCACGACGGGCCGGTTCTGCGAACGCAGGGCGCATTGCAGGGCGTGGATGTTCGTGGCCTTTGAGTCGTTGAGATACTCCACGCCGTCGAGGGTGCGGATGAGTTCGCAGCGGTGCGGCGGAGGGGCGTAGCCCTCGAGTGCGGAGGGGATGAGGGACGCATCGATGCCGTAGGAGATACACGCGGCCATGGCGGCCATGGCGTTTTCCGCATTGTGGAGGCCGCGCAGGGAGGTTTCCGCTTCGAGATCCAGCAGGATTCGTCCGGCCTGCATGATGGTGACTCCGTCGGAAAAGAAGTCCGCCTCGCGGGTTTCCGTGGAGAACGTGATGACTTTCGGAACGAGCGTCCCGAGTTCCTCACCGTAGCGCATGACGATGGTGTCGTCGGCGGTCTGGTTTTTGAAAATCCGCATCTTCGCCTCCTTGTAAGCGCCGACGGTGGGGTAGCGGTCCATGTGGTCGGGGGCGAAATTCAACCAGATCGAGACTTTCGGGCGAAGGTCCTCGATGGTTTCCAGCTGGAAGGAGGAGAGCTCGAGCGCGACGGCGGCGGGAACATTCGGCTGGAGCAGGATTTCAGAAAGGGGCGCGCCATGGTTGCCGCAGGGTGTGCCACCCAGACCGGCTTTTTTCAGGATGAGCGCGACCAGCTCCGTGGTGGTGGTTTTACCGTTGGTCCCGGTGATACCGATGATACCACCCTCGTAGAAGTTCGATGCCAGCTCGGTTTCTCCGATCATCGGTGCCTTTTCCGCGAAGGCCTGGACAAGCGGCGAAAAGGTATCGATGCCGGGGCTGATAACGATGAGGTCGGCAGCGAACATACGCGCATCCTCCACGCACATGCCGGGATGCAAAACGATGCCCGGCGCGATGCCTTCGAAAACCTTTTCCGGGCCCTGATCCCACATCGAAACGACGGCACCCTCGCGCAGGGCGAGCGCTGCGGCGGCACGGCCGGAGCGACCCGCGCCGAAGACGGCGACGTGTTTTTCGAAAATGGAGAATGGTTTGTTCACGGAGGTGTTTTCAGGCGATTTTCAGAAGAGCGATGCCGAAGAGCGCAAGCATGATGGAGAGGATCCAGAAGCGGATGATGACCTGCGACTCGTGCCAGCCGAGCAGCTCGAAGTGGTGATGGATGGGGGCCATCTTGAAGACTCGCTTTTTGCGGAGTTTGAAGGAACCGACCTGGAGCATCACGGAAAGCGCCTCGGCTACGAACACCCCGCCGATGATGACGAGCAGCAGTTCCTGTTTAGTACAGATGGCGGCGGTGCCGAGCGCGCCGCCGATGGCAAGCGATCCGGTATCTCCCATGAAGACTTTCGCCGGGTGGCAGTTGAACCAGAGGAAGCCGAAGGAGGCTCCGGCGAGCGCCATCATGAAGACGGCGAGTTCCGCGATGAAGCGGTTATGCGGGATGACCAGATACTCGGTGGCCATGAAAAAGTGTCCGGCGAGGTAGGCCAGCATGGCATAGCTGAGGGCCACGGAAATCGTGCAACCGGTGGCGAGGCCATCCAGTCCGTCGGTGAGGTTCACCGCATTCGAGCAGCCGATGATAATCAGCATGAAGAACGGAATGATCAGGAAACCCAGATCGATGATCGGCTCCTTGAACAGCGGGAAACAGATCGCGCCGATCCCGATGCGTTGCTCGCCGAGGCGGAAGCCGGCGATACCGTTTTCGATCTGCTCCGCGCTGGCATGGAAGCCGGAGATCTCCGGTTTGAAGTAAATGAAACTGGAGGCGATGAGGGAGATGATCATCAGCCAGAACATCTTGGTGCGTGAGGAGACGCCATCGGAGTTTTTTTTCTTCACCTTCGCGTAGTCATCTACGAATCCGAGCAAGCCGCAGGCGGCCATGGTGCAGGCGCAGACGGCGACGAAGGGATTGAAAACCCGGGCGCAGACGAGGGTGGAGATGAGGACGCTGGCAATGATGAGCACACCGCCCATGGTGGGGGTGCCGATTTTCCCGCCGTGGAGTTCGGCGAGTTTGTGGACCTCGGCGGCGGTGCGGATGGGTTGTCCGACTTTGAGGGAAATCAGTTTCCGGATGATGCGGGGGCCGATGAGAATGGAGATACCGAACGCAAGCAGGCCGGCCGTGGCCGCGCGGAAGGTCACGTACTGGAACAGGTTGAGGAAGGAGAAGGTGTGCGCCCAGCCACCTGTATCGCCAGTGGCGATCTCGGCTTGGTGGGCGGCGTACCAGAAGTCGTAGATGGCGGTCAGCATGCGGTCGGAAAGGCGGATTGGAGGACTTTTTCAATGGCGGCGGTGCGGCTGCCTTTGAAGAGGATGACATCACCTCTGCGGCTATTGGAAAGCAGCCAGGCGGAGGCTTTTTCGACGGTGGGAAAGTGCAGGGCACCAGCTCCCGAGGCGATGCCCTCGGCACCTTCGCCAACGGCGATCAGGGTGAGGTCCTTGGAAGCAGCGAGGCGGCCGAGCGTAAGGTGGGCTTCGTCTGAAAACACTCCGAGCTCACCCATTTTTCCTAGCACGGCGATGCGGCGATTGCCTTCCGGGATCTCCATTTCCGCGAGGGTCTCGATGGCGGCTGCCATGGACTCCGGATTCGCGTTGTAGGTATCATCGAGGAGAGTGATCCCGTCCCAGCGGATCTGGCGCAGCCGACCGGAAGTGAGTTTCGTGCCGGAGAGTCCTGCCGCGATGGCTCCGGGGGAAATCCCGAGTTTCCAGCCGATAGCGGCCGCGAGCAGGGCGTTCATAACCATGTGCTTGCCCGGAACAGGAAGCGATACCTCTGCTTTTTCCTCGCCCTCGATGACAAGGGTGAAGCGGGTGCCGCTCGTCTCGGGGCGGAGGTTTTCCGCACGGACGAGGCCGACTCCGTTTCCGACCGGGACCATTCGGGCGCGGGTGCGGGCCCGGAAATATTCGTTGAAATCGCAATGGGCGGGGGTGAACAGCAGACCGTTCTCCGGAAGGTATCTGCCGAGCGTCCCCTTCTCTTCGGCGATGGCCTCACGTGAACCGAGGAACTCGACATGCGCGGTGCCGATATTGGTGATGATTCCGTACTGGGGCCTTGCGATCTCACAGAGTGGGGAAAGCTCGCCACTGTGGTTCATGCCGATCTCGTAGATCGCGGCGGTGTGCTCGCGGGTCGTGCTGAGCACGGTCAGCGGGAGGCCGATGTGGTTGTTGAAATTTCCCTGGGTGGCATGGACGTCGAACGCTTGGGAAAGCACCGCTTTGGTGAAGTCCTTGGTGGAGGTTTTCCCGTTCGATCCGGTAATGCAGATCACCGGGATATCGAGCTGGCTGCGCCACCAGTGGGCGAGGCGCTGGAGTGCGAAAAGCGTGTCGGACACCTCGATCACGGCCTTTCCTTCGGGAATTTCCCCGCCACTCCACTGATGGACGATGGCGATGGAGGCACCGCCTTCGAGCGCGGATGCGGCGAAGTTGTCGGCGTTGAAATTCTCCCCTTTCAGAGCGATGAAAAGCGCGCCCGCGACCGGGCGGCGTGTATCAGTGAACACACCGGAGGTCGCAACCGCGCTGGAGCCGACGACGAGCTTGGCATCGAGAATTTCGCAAATCTGTTGGGCGGTTGTGTTCATGGATTCGTATTGTCCGGGGTTTCGAACGATAGGACGGGGCGGGCTGCAGGTTGATTCAGTTTCTCAAAAACGTGGTGGCGTGTCGGCTCGGAGTTCCGCGATGGCAGCGGAGCGTTTGCGGAGGGCGAGATCGGCTTTCTTGCGATCATCGAAGGGGATGGTGCGTTCGGCGAACTGCTGGTATGGCTCGTGGCCCTTCCCGGCGATCAGCACGATATCTCCGGAGAGCGCTTGCTCGACGGCTGCCTGGATGGCTTCCTCACGGTCCACGACGGCGAGATGCGTGGTTCCCTTGGGCAGGCCTTTGACGATCTCGGAAACGATGGCGGCGGGAGTCTCGGAGCGAGGATTGTCCGAAGTGACGATGACAATATCACTGAAACGTGCGGCGGCGGCGGCCATGAGCGGGCGCTTCGCTTTATCGCGGTCGCCGCCACAGCCGAAGACGGTGATCAGGCGGCGCGGGTCGAGTTTCTTGAGGGTGCGGCAAGCGTTTTCCAAGGCGTCCGGGGTGTGGGCGTAATCGACGAAAACCGTGGCACCACCGGCGTTCCCCACGTTTTCCATGCGGCCGGGAACCTGTGGTGAATCGGCAAGGGCGGCGATGGCCTGGCGTGGCTTGATGCCGCAGGCGGAGGCTGCGGCAATGGCGCCGAGAAGATTGTATGCGTTGAAACGGCCGATCAGCGGGGCGCGCACGAGATAGGATTTCCCCTTGGCCATCAGCTCGAAGCTCATGCCGTCGCGCTTCTGTTGGAAGCCGTTGGCGCGGAAGTCGCAGTTCACGTTGAAGCCGAAACGGATGACGCGCATTTTCTCGGAAAGGGCGTCGGCAAGGTCCTTGCCTCGGGCATCGTCCGTATTGACGACGGCGACGGGCTTCTTGCCATCGGGATTCGCGGCTAGATCGTGGAACCAGGATGCTTTCGCCTCCATGTATTTCGCGAGCGTTCCGTGGTAGTCGAGATGGTCCTGGGTGAGATTGGTGAAAACGGCGGCATCGAAGGCGATACCGTGGACCCGCTTCTGGTGGATGCCGTGTGAGGAGACTTCCATGGCGGCCCCGCGGCAGGCGTTGTCGCGGAAGGTGGCGAGGATCCCGTTCAGCTCGATGGAGCCGGGCGTGGTGTGTTTCGCGACGGTTTGCGTTTCACCGTCATCAACGAGAATGGTGCCGAGCAGGCCGGCGCGGTGCCACTCGGTTTTCATGATGTGGTGGATGATGAAAGCGGTGGTGGTCTTGCCGTTCGTGCCAGTCACTCCGGCGAGGCGCAGGCTGCCGGCGGGGTCCTCGTTGAAAGCGCAGGCGATCTCCGCGAGAGCGGAGCGGCTGTTCGGGACGTGGAGCCAGGTGGTGCCCGACGGCAGGTCCGAAGGTGGGGCGGTTTCGGCGAGAATCACTTTGGTCCCGGCTTTGAGGACGGCGTGGATGAACTTGTGACCGTCCAGCGTGGTGCCACGGATCGCGGCGAACAGCTTCCCCTCCCCTGCCTCGCGGGAGTCTGCGGTAAGTGCGGAAATTTCCACATCCAGCGGGCCGGACGGGGTTACTTTCCCAAGTTGGGATATGAGTGTGCGTAGAAGCATTTTTCGGAAAAATTTTGAGAAAGGACCTAGCGGTTCGCGACGGAAGGGGCCGGGAGCGGTTCGGTTGGTTGGATATTCATGTATGCGGCGATGCGTCCGGCGATGTTCGAGAAGATCGGAGCGGCGATCTGCCCGCCGTAGCGCGGAACTTCCTCGGTCTTAGGGTCATCGATGACTACATAGCAAACAAAAGCCGGGTCATCGGCAGGCATGAATCCGGCGAAGGAGACAACGTAGGATCCGTTGATGTAGCCGCCGCGTTTCGGATCGTGTTTGATGGCGGTTCCGGTCTTCCCGCAGACCTTGTAGCCGGGAACGCAGGATTTGGTGGCAGTGCCTCCGGTGAGGGTGACTTTGTGAAGTGCGGTCCGCATTTTTTTCGCGGTGGCCGGAGAAATCGTCTGGCCGCGCACTTCGGTAGGAAAGTTGTCGATGATCGTGCCGTCGTTGGCGACGAGTTCCTTGATGATCTTCGGTTTCAGTAGTCGGCCGTCGCCGGCGATCACTGAATAGGCGGTGGCCATCTGGATGGGAGTGACTCCTATATAGTATCCGTAGGCGGCACGTGAGAAATCGATGGGCAGGGTCGGCACCGCGGCGGTGCCGGGATTTTCGCCACTGAGCTGGATGCCACTGCGCTCCCCGAACCCGAAGCCATGCACGTATTTGTAGAAACGGTTGACGCCGAGTTGCTTCGCCAGCTTCCAGCAACCGACGTTGTTGGATTTCTGCAGGATCTGTTCGAATGAAAGCATGCCGCCGGAGTGCGCGTCGGTGACGGTGAACCTGTTTTCCTGAAGAACGTGCGGGCAGTTGATGACCGTGGTCGGCGTGACGAGGTGCTCCTCCAAGGCGGCGGCGGTGGCGATGATCTTGATCGTGGAACCCGGCTCGTATTTTGCCTGGATCGCGTAGTTGAATGAGTTCTGCTGGAGGTTCTCCTTCCGATTGAGATCAAAATGAGGACGTGAGGCGAGCGCCAGGACCTCTCCGTTTTTCGGATCCATGACGACAACCGCGCCTCGCTTGGACTTGTATTTTTCCAGACCCGCTTCGAGTTCCTCCGCGACGATGGCCTGGATGGCGAGGTCGATGGTGAGTTTCACGTTCAGCCCGGCACGAGGAGGTAGCAGACTGTTGGCTTTTCCAGGAACGACCAGGCCCCGGGAATCGCGCTGGTGCTCGCGGCGACCGTCGCGACCGGCGAGATATTCCTCCTCGGCGGACTCGATGCCGAACCGACCCGCCATGCGGTACGCGGTGGTTCCGTCTTTCGCTTTCTCCTCGATCTCGCCTGTGAAACCGGTGAGGTGGGTGGCCAGCTCGGGATTCGTATACCAGCGTTTCAGGGAGTTTTCGAAGGCGAAGCCCTGGAGGTAGTTGTCCTCCACGATATCGCGGAGACGTTCGGCGATGTCGTCCGGGATGTCCTTTGCTACGGGAAACCATTTCCCCCGGGTGTTCTCGATCTTGTCGCGCAGCTCGTCGCGACGCATGCCGAGCGGTCGGGAAAGCAGACCGATGGCGTGGGCCATGTGCTTGCGGACGATGGCATCCGGAGTCTCGCGCTCGAGGACTTCTCCGCGCAGGGCGTGGATGCGGCGGACCTTGTTTTCATCCGAAAGCTCGTGCCAGCCCGGCTGTGCCGACGCTTCCTGGTAGGCGAGACCGAAGGAGGCGAGCTTCGGGTCCATCAGGTGGTTCTTGTCCACGTAAACGGAGGAAACCGGGATGCTTTTCGCGATGGGTTCCTCATTGCGGTCCACGATCATACCGCGGATGGCGGGGATGATCTCGGTGCGATGGTATGCTCTAGCGGATGACTCGGCATAGCGCTGACGGTCCACGAGCTGGATCTGGACGAGCCGCGCGGATAGCACACTGAGCAGAGTTACCAGGACCAGACAAAGGACGATGCAGCGTGTTTGAAATGCTCGGTTCACAGGGTGGAATTCGCGGAGGCGACGGCGGCGGGTTCGATCGGAGAGATATTTTCAGAAATTCCGGTAGGAATCGGAACCAGTCCGGTGCCGGCCTCCTCCAGAGTATCGCGGATGGCGAAGAGGTTGAGGATCTGGTCGCTCCGCATCTGGATGGTGCGGATCTCAAGCTGATGGCGCTCGATACGGCGCTCGATGACATCGATTTCCCGTGCGGCGACGATCTGGCAATTCCGGTAATAAACGTAGGTGATACCGCCCACGGCTCCGATCGCACCTGCGAGAATGAGCGCGAAAATGACGACCGGACTGATCCGGGAGTGTGTTTCCTGACGGCGGCGGTTCATGGTCTGGGGAGGGATTCGGTTGGTTTCAGGCAGAGATTTCCTCTGGTCCGAGAAGCTGAGCGACCCGAAGCTTTGCGCTGCGGGCCCTGGGGTTCGTGGAGATTTCGTGGGCGCTTGGCGCGATGGCTTTTTTACTCAGTAGCCGGAAGTGGCGGTCGGGATTGGGTCTCGCCTCGGGCCAGGTGGGATCATCGATGAACGGCTGCGAGTGCTGTCTGAGAAATCGTTTCACCATGCGGTCTTCCAAACTGTGGAAGGTGATGATGAGCAGGCGACCGCCGGGTTTGAGAATTTTGGAAGCGGAGGAAAGGACGGAGGAAAGGCTTTCGAGTTCCTCGTTGATCGCCATGCGGATGGCTTGGAAGGACTTGGTGGCCGGGTGTATGCGACCGCTGCGGCCGATTGCTTTTTCGATGCAGGCTGCCAGTTCGAGAGTGGTGGCAAACTCTTCTTCCTCCCGCCGTTTTACGATGGCGGCTGCAATGCGGCGGGAGCGGGGCTCTTCGCCAAGCGTGAAAATGATGCGGGCGATTTCTTCCTCGGGCCATGTGTTTACCAACTTGGCGGCGGTCATGGTCGCGTTCGGCCCCATGCGCATGTCGAGCGGGCCCTCGCGCATGAAGGAAAAACCGCGTGGTGCGGAATCGAGCTGGCGGGAGGAAACTCCGAGGTCGAGAAGAAGTCCGTCGGCGAATCGACCGGAAGCGATCTCGGGAGAGTCCGGAATTTCAGAGAAATTTCCTTGGAAGGTGGAGAAGCGCGTGCCGAATGCGGACAGCCGCACGCACGCGTGTGCGAGAGCTTCGGGGTCGCGATCCACGCCAAGCACGTTCGCTCCGGTCTCCAGGAGCAGCTGGGAGTGACCGCCACCTCCGAGGGTGCCATCTGATGATGAATTTCCCCGGTCCTGCAGCCATCCATTCGAGGGTTTCCGTGGGGAAAACCGGCAGATGGTAATCCTCCGGTGAAAGATTTTCGGACGCCGAAGCCGACAACCAGCCAGGAGCGGCTTCGGCGTCCGATAAAGCAAGATCCCGCGCTGTCCCGAGCGCGGAATCCTGTGATTTCTCAAAAAAAAGACAAACCGGCGCGCGTGCTGACAACCAGCCAGGAGCAGCGCGGCGCACCGGTTCTAAAAGCGAATGAAGCTCTGTCCCGAGAGACTTCATCCGCCCAGCCAGAAAGGCGTTGGAAAAGGGAAACGGACGCCGTGCCGACAACCAGCCAGGAGCGGCGGCGGCGTCCGTTGATGCAAAACCTTGTGCTGTCCCGAGCGCAAGGCCTTGTGATTTTTCAAAATAAGGAGAAACCGGCGCGCGCGCTGACAACCAGCCAGGAGCAGCGCGGCGCACCGGTTCTAAAAGCGAATGAAGCTCTGTCCCGAGAGACTTCATCCGCCCAGCCAGAAAGGCGTTGGAAAGGGGAAACGGACGCCGTGCCGACAACCAGCCAGGAGCGGCGGCGGCGTCCGTCAAAGCAAAACCGTGTGCTGTCCCGAGCGCACGACCTTGTGACTTTTCAGAAAGGGAACCCAACTCCCGCGAGCGGACGAACACGCCGGAAGCCGCCGTGAGGTGGACCGTATCGTTCGCAGGAGTTGGAGGGTTGAACAGCATGCTGTCAGTAGGTGTGGGATTGGTGAGTGGTAAATTTTTCCTAGAAGATGGCGAGGTGGTCCTCTTCTTCCGGCACTGCGGTGAGGCCGTGGATTTCTTCGTATTTCGCGCGGTTCCAGATTTCGAAGTGGCTGTCACCCGCGCAGAGCATGACTTCCGTATCGGCGCCGATGTCGGCGAACTCGGCGAGATCCTTCGGGACCCCAAGTTTGCCCTGGTCGTTGACGCTCGCTTCACGAAGCAGGCGGACGAGCTTGGTCTTCATCACGGACTCTTCCTTGGGAGTCTTGGCATGTAGTTTGATGCGCTCGACTCGATACTCGAAAGCCTCGTTGGTGAGAACCTTGAGAATCCGCACTCCGTCGGAGATGGAGGGCATGAGATTGAGCACCTCACCCGCCGCAGGACGCCAAGCCGGCACGACGTTGACCCGATTCTTCGAGTCTGTCTTGTAAGGGAAGGAGCCCTTGTATGCCTGGAATTGCGGAATCATTTCGGGGATGGCTGTCGCGCCAACACCCGAACAATACACTTCAGTACACTTGAGTCACAAGGAGAAACTGAGGTTTTTTTCTAAACGCTAAAACCGTTGTACTAAAAGGGTTCTGACGGATATCCTCGATATTTTCAAGGAGGTTCGGGTAAAATTTCATTAAGGTTTTCTAAAAATTTTAGGTGAATTTTCAAGAATTTTGGGGGAACTGAAAGCCAGGTGTACGGAACGTTTTGAAAAAGGCAGGCAGGTGTACCGTTGGGACCGGGACGACTGCTTGATCGGAAAAAGTTCAAACAAGCGCTTGCAGCATCACTTTGAGTCACCCGACAATCAAGCTTCGTTAGAGAAAAGGTTGGGATTGCGGGTTGGGTGGCTTCGCGATAGGAACTACCCGCCTTCGGGCACCTTTTTCCGCATTTATGAATATCATCATCGTTGGAGCCGGGGAGATCGGCCGGCACCTCGCCTCATGCCTAGCCCGGGAAGCCCACCGGATTTCACTGATCGAGGCAGACAAGGCGCTGGCTGCGGAACTGGAAGCGGTCCTTGACGCGAAGGTGATCCATGGGGACGGCACGAGTGTGACGGACCTGGCGGACGCGGATGTCGGCGAGTGCGAGTTGTTTCTCGCGATGTCCTCCTCGAACACGGTGAATATGATGTCCGCTTCCATGGCCAAGAGCATGGGGGTCGCGAAAGTCGTCAGCCGTGTCCATCCCTCGCTACAGCGCGAGGAATGGTTGTTCGATTTCCGCGGGCATTTCGGGCTCGACCATATTTTCAGCTCGGAGCGTCTTGCCGCCATCGAGCTGGCGAAATTCGTGAGAAATCCGGATTCATTGGTTGTCGAGGAGCTGGCGCGCGGTCGGATCGAGCTGCAGCAGGTCCTCGTCGGGGCGAACTCCCAGGCGATCCACCGCAAACTCAGAGATCTGAATGCCCCCGAAGGAATACGGGTGGCGATGATTTCCCGCGGCGAGCAGCCGTTCGTGCCGATCGCTGACTCGAAAATCGAGGAGGGTGATCTGGTATCGATTTTCGGAGAGCCGCGGAAGCTTCGTGATTTCGCAGAGAAGCTGCAAGGCAAACACAAGGCTTCGCACAAGCTCAGGGTCGTCATTTTCGGAGGGAACGAGTACGGATTTTCCCTCGCCCAGATGCTGGAGAGCATCGATTGCACGGTACGGGTCTTCGAGCGGGATCCGGAGATCTGTAAAAACCTGGCTGACCGCCTGAGCAATGCGACGATCATCAACGGGGACGCGACTGTCGTGGCCGAGCTGGAGGAGGAGCAGATCGGCGAGGCGGACTTCTTCATCAGCACCAGCGTCGATGACGAGGACAATGTGATGTCTTGCCTTCAGGCGCATACGCTGGGGGTGAAGAACTGTCTCACGCTCATCCACCGCGCTGATTACGCGGCAGCGATTTCCGCGAGCGGCCACCATTTCGGCATCCGCGCGGCAGTCAGCCCGCGCGAGGCGACCCGGCGGGAGATCCGGCGGTTCATCACTACGGATTCGTATCACATTCTCAAGGAATTCAACGGGGTGGATCTGGTAGAACTACGGGTCGGGAAAGGCTCGATCGCCTCCGGGCACATGGTGAAAGAGATCCAGTGGCCGCCGGGAGTGGTGCTCGTGGGGAAATTGCGCGGCCTGCATGCGGAAGTCCCCGGTCCGGAGGAAGTGCTGCTCGCCGGAGATCACCTCTATGCGATGGTATCCAGGGATGCGAAAAAACGCTTCCTGAAACTGCTGGAAGCCTGATCTTCCCTCCCCTTTTCCGACAGCTATGAATTTCTACCTGATCTCGCGAATCCTCGGGCTTCTGCTCGCCTTGGAAGCGGTCGCCATGGCCTGCTGCGGACTCTTCGCACGATTCGATTTGGTCCTTGGCGATAGCGAGGCGGCCGGAATGCTGTTTCTCTCCGCGGGAATCACCGGCGGTTGCGGACTTCTCGGGATCGTCCCCGGCATCACGAAAACGAAACATGACACGATTCCCAAACGCGAGGCCATCGTCATCGTGGGTCTCGGCTGGATCCTGTGCAGTATCTTCGGAGGGCTGCCCTATCTGCTCTGTCCTCCCGTACATGTCTCCGGCGGGAGCCTTCTTCGAATCCGCCTCCGGTTTCACTACCACGGGTTCCTCGGTGATGACGGTGATCGAGCAATGGCCGCGAGGGATCCTGCTCTGGCGGGCCACCACCCAGCTGCTCGGAGGGATCGGAATCCTGGTGCTCTTCGTCGCCCTGCTATCTTATATAGGCGTTTCCTCGAAATCCCTGTTTCACAACGAATCGTCCTTCCGCAGCGGCGATCTCGGACTCGCCCGCATCCAGGACACAGCGACGCTGTTGCTCCGCATCTATATCGGGCTTGTTCTCGCCTGTCTGGTCGGCCTGAAAGCGATGGGGATGACATGGTTCAATGCCACCTGCCACGCCTTCACCACCATTTCCACCGGTGGCCTCAGCCCCCATTCCCAGAGCATCGGCTACTATGCGGAGTGGGGGAATTCATGGCTGATCGAGCTTTGGCTGATCCTTTTCATGGCGCTGGGCAGTCTGAATTTCCTACTCTTCATCGTAGCACTGAGAAAGAACTGGAAGCGTGTCTTCAGCGAGGAGGACGCCCGCTGGTTTTTGGGCATCTGCGCTTTGTTCACACTGCTGATCGCCGCCGGACGCAGCTACAACGACGGGATCTCCCTAACGACGACCCTGCGCGAAGGCGCGTTCACCGTGGTCAGTATCGCATCCACCACAGGCTTCGGCACGGCGGACTACGACCAATGGCCTACGTGGGCGAAAGTGCTCATTGCTTGCCTCATGCTGATGGGTGGCTGCGCCGGATCGACCGCCGGGGGATTCAAAGTCGGCCGACTCATCGTCTTCGCGAAATCCGCCCGTAACGAGATCATCAAAACCTTCCGCCCCGCCCAGGTCTTCCGCGTGGTGGTGAACGGAAACCCCATCGACGATGCCGCCCGGGCGCGCATCATGTTTTTCCTCACCCTCTACCTGATGATCTGCGTCGCCGCCACAGCCGTCGTCGGCTTCTTGGAAGCAGGCACGGGGATCAGCCTGGAAAGCTGTGCCGGCACTGTGCTCGCCACGATCTCAAGCATCGGCCCCGGCTTCGATGCCGTCGGCCCGAACCACAACTTCGCCGAACTCCGCGAACCGACGAAAGTGTTCCTAGGCTGGATCATGATCCTAGGTCGCCTGGAGCTCTTCGCATTGCTCGTGCTATTCGTCCCGCAATTGTGGCGGAAATACTGAGAGGACCAGCTTCCCTCAACCCAATGCGAACACATCTTAAAACCGCTGCAATCCAATCTGATAAGGAAATCGGATGGAGGCGGAGGTGGGAATCGAACCCACGAATGACGGTTTTGCAAACCATTATTCACCCTCTAAAATAAAGGCTTTCTGAAGTTTCCTATTGGTAATCTATTGCAATGAGTTACTCTTCCCGTATGGCTCGGGCACTCAGTTACCAAATCACACGCACTCCAGACGGCGGTTATCGGGTTTACCTGGGTAAAAGCCAGTATGTGCAGCGGAAAACAAAACTGGCGATCCAGAACGTAATCGCCGAACACAAAATCACGCGTCAGATGCGTGGTCGTGAACTGGCGGCGGTTCCATCGTCGCTGGTGGCCGAACTTGTAGCGCTCCATAAACGTTGCGAAGCAGAGGGTACTTCGGTGGGAGATGCGGTCGAATACTGGCTACCAAATTATAAGGCGAAAGCCGCATCTATACCGCTCACCGATGCCGTAACGAAGTTCCTCGATTACTGCCAAACTGAAAATAAGGCCCGTGCAACAATCCGAGAACGTGTTCATCGACTTGGATTATGGTTGCGGGCTCAACCTGAACCGGAGGTAACGGTATTCGAAGCGTCTGAGGTCTCTCTTCTACGTGGGTTCCTCTCAGATGAATCAGAGAGAACAAGCCCGTCATCTGCACGAAATGTTTGGGCCGTTATTTCTGCATTTGGCACATGGGCGAAGAATCGTGACTTGCTCCAGCTCAACCCATGCTCGGTCATCGAAAAACCCGATCCAGGTGAGCGGCCAGTCAAAGTGATGCTACCGGAAGAGGTGATAGAACTACTCAAGATCGCGGTTAAGAATTATGATCGAGAAATTCTCTCCTATCTGGTCATCTCGTTGTTTGCCGGACTTCGTCCGCATGAATTTGTAACAGAACAGACAGGGAACCTTGGGTGGATCACCCTGAACTGGGAAGCGATTTTAAATCGTAAGAAACTTGTAAAAGAGAAGCGCCTAGGAAAAACAAAAAAAGGCAGGCAAGTTCCCGTTAGTTTGACGCTCGCGGCCTGGATTGAATACATTCGTAATCGGGAAGAGACGAAGCTGTCTGGCCCAGTTATTCGAGGTTACAGTTTCTACCAAAATTTTCGGCGGTGGAAAAGAGCACACTACCCTGAACATCTGCCCGCAATCGAAGATGACATCCTGAGGCACTCTTACGGAACTTATCGGGTTCTCCAACTTGGTGAAATCGGCAAAGTTGCTCTAGAGATGGGAAATTCTGAATCGACGGTTAGACAGTATTACCTTAATGGCGAGCGAACCGAAGAGGATTCAGTTGAATTCTGGCGACTGACGCCGCAGGCAGTACCGGTGAAGAATCAGCCAAGAGGCGCTAAGAAATCGAGATTATCATTGTGGCACATAGCCGCCTCCTCTGGACATCTGAGATTTAGAATTTCGAAGCGACAACTGAGCTGCTCAAAATTATTTTTATTATATCCTTGTAATAGCGCAGAATCCTGTCAGTTCTTACGGTGACATTACTGCACTATTTCTTTTGAGGTAGTGCCGCGACCTAGTGGTAGCCACTAGCTCAGGCCGCGTAAAATTGTGCATTCGGGTTGCAGACGCATCACTCCTCCACGCTTCAGGCAGCAAGGAATAAAGGAGTCCCGGAACAAGCCAGGCAAATCGCAGGCTGAGATACGCCCTCATCCCACGATTTGAAATCCATGGCGTGTTCAAAACACAATGATAACAAAGAAAAATAACAAAACTTATCTCAGGCGAGATCGCCTGAATGTCAAAGAAGCCGCCGAATACCTCGGTACCAGCGAAAGGTCAGTCAGAAGACATTATACATCTGGTGATCTTCGGCATTACCGTGTCGGGTGGTCGATCCGCTTCGAAATCTCCGATTTGGACGAGTTCGCACCAGCCTTCGGCGGCAAAACTAACAAATCCAAGAAAAACAGGTAAAGTTCATCTCAGGTTACCTAGCCCAAATCTTAATCACGATTTTTCAGACTACCTACCACGTGATCTATACATCTCGTGTCGCGCCCTTCTTCAGATGATCCCAGAAGAGGATTAAATGCGTGGAAAGACCTAGCTCAAAATACTACACCCTCAGGTAGGAAACCTCCACTCCACGTGTCAGTCTTGCCTCTTGCATTGCCTGCTCCAGGGAGAATGGGCCGGTCTCGTATTTCTGGAAGACGTCGAGCCCGCGATCCATGGTGATTTTCCACCCGGTATCCGTTGTGATGTTACGGGCGTGGAAGTTCGGATTGTGGTCGAACTCCCAACTGAAGGCTACTCTGGATCCGATGAACGTATCGACGAGCTGATTCAGATTCTCCTCCTGTTTCACGCATGAGTCGGAATCCGATTGGGTCACTAAGTGAACTGCCACTTCGTCCCCTTCATCAACAAGCTCATGGATCATCTGCAGTAACTCCATGAGATTCCGCGCCTGGAAGAACATGCGAACGTAAGGATCGCGGATAGTGATTTCACTTGCCCCTTTCAGATGCTCCGCGAAAAGCCGACGATAGCTCCACCCCTTCGAGTTTTCCGGCACCACGACATGGCCGGTCTTGGGGTTGGCTTCGGCAGCGGCAGCGGCAATTGGCTCAGAGGGGCTCGTGCCAGCCTCTTCCTCGCCTTCCTGCAGGGGAAGCTCCTCCAACTGAGGAACGAGTCGCGGAGCTGCAAAGGTCGGATACTGAATTTCCTCCGGAGTCAGGACCGTCACCGGAGCGCCGCCGTCGAGGGGTCGGAAAATGAAATCGTGCCGCTTGAATGTATCGTCGATCCTCAGGATGTGCTCGCGTACCCGGCGCCTGCACTCCATGGAGAAATACAAAAGCTCCCGCATTTCTTCCTGGGTTGCCTCACCGTGCGGGTAGATAATCTTCATCAGCCCGGAAAAAGTCTTCTCAAAGCCGGTCTGGTCGCGAATGGACGTTTCCGAGACGATCTCGAAATGCGCTTTGTAGCTGCTGGTGAAATCCTCACTCCGCAGATGCTTTAGAATCTCGGCGATGTAATCGACGATGAACCCGTATCCGCTGGTAAAGAGTTCACCACGAACCGGCGAAACTTCCCATCCAGGACTGTATGCATGGAGACGGTCAAGGAATGCGGAGTCGATGTATTTGTCCGGTAGTTGGTCGAAGAAGTGCGAGTGCTTCAGCATGTAAGCGACCGACTTCTTGGTATTGCCCATGAAGACCATGGAGGCCTCAGCGGAGAGCTGCTCGATCCCCCGCGAGAACGAGCGGTTGGCCATGTAGTTCTTCATGATGTCCACCAGCGACTTGTCCACCTTCTTGTCCTTGCCGGCGAACTCGTCGAAGGACACGCAGTCCCAGTATCCCACCAGCCCTATCTTGCCGCTGGAGTTGTTCACGAACAATTTGGCCACGCTGACTTCCGCTCCGGAAATCAGCATTCCGTGGGGAGAAAATTCGGCATAGATGTGTGACTTACCGGTGCCCTTGGGACCAAGCTCGATCAGGTTGTAGTTCCGCTCGCAGTAGGGAATCAGACGAATCAGAGTAAGGAGCTTTCCTCGCCGAGTGAACATCTCCGGGTTGAAGCCGACACTTTGCATCAGAACATCCAGCCATTCCTCTGTGGTAAACTGGCGGCGAGCCGAGAGAAACTCTTCGAAGTCCACCTTGGCCACTTGGATCGGCTTGAGGGTCTCAATCGTCCACGCGCTCGCCTTTGGTTCGACGGGCACTTCGTAAACCACATCGACGATGCACCAGATCCCCCCGACGAGAAGTTTGGGTAGCGGCGAACGAAATCATCGGCCACCGGGACTTTCTTGATCCCCAGATTCGTGAACTCCGCCTCGTAGAAGCCACCCTTGTCATTGAGATCCACAGTGAGCTTATCGATTACCTTGTGCCTCCCCTTCTCCTTGATGGTGGAGCGAACCAACGCGGCTTCATTACGGTGGACGTAGTGCTTCGCCAGAATCCTCTGCACGGACTCAAGGCCTGCCTTCATGGTTGTCGGATCGTCGGTGGCGCAGTGTTGCCCAAGCAGATACTCAAGGACATAGGTGGGCACGACGGCGTTTTGTTTCAGCCCCTTGGTCAGATCCTTGCGGACAACCAATCCGGGAAAGGCATCCAGAATCTTACGATTCAGCCCTTCCACAGGGGGGGTGGAAAAATCCGTAAAATCAGCGATGGGCTGATCTTCGGGGGTGTCGTCGTTTTCGGGATTGGGAAGATCAGAATTCATCAAAGTCGGAGGCAAAGGGTTTTTGTAGTTTGATCGAATAGGTGCGATAAGTCACGGTCTGACTCGTGCCGGGCAATGTCTCATCGAGGCGAATCTCGACGGTAGTGTTGTTGTGATTATCCGCCGCTTTCGAGAGGACGACAGCAACGCTCATCTCCCGCTTCCGCGCTTCTTCGTCCTTGGAGTCGAAGGTAATGGCCTTCACCTCTGAAATCGCCTGCCCGTCCGAGGCATAGACGCCGATCTTCAGCGCCCTTGGCATCAGCTTCGGTGTCACAGGCTTTTCCTGATAAAGGGAAAGCGCGATCTGCCCCGTCGTCAGCTTGGTCGGCATGCGGATAATCTCGACCGAAACCCTGCCAGTATCGTCCGAGCGTGACTTGTTGATATGCACCACCGGGATCACCACTTCCTGCAGGCTGAACCCACCGTGGACGTAGCGTTTACCTGAGCCTTGTAGTGGGAAACGCCCAAGGGAAACCGGGAATGCACAAGACCAGTCGCCGGACAGACCGAGTTGTAGAGCATCGAGAACCTTGGTGGCGCTGTTCTCCGTAATTCCGCGTCCAATGGCGAATCTCCGGTTCTTGTTCGTCCATTCGGCAGCCTCAGGCAGAGCGATGGTATCACCTTTTTCGAGTGGCTCCTGTTGGAAGAGAAAACCGTGATCCGCCGTGAGAAGCATGTTGTTGCCATTCACATTTGCCACCTTTTTGACAATCTGTATCAGCTCGTCAAAGGCTTGCTCTACGGCTTCCGTAGTTTTTGCCTCGGTCGTCGGCGAGTCGCCAACCTTGTCGATGACGTTATGGAAAATGTAGATGACCTCGTGATCCCGCATCAGGGCGCGGCCTTCGATCTTGGTGTTCATTTCGAGGAATTGCTCCGCTCGGATCGCCGTGCCCTTGCCATCGATTGCGCGCTTGAGGATCTCATTTCGAGCCTCCGTGCCGGTGCAGCTGCGGCCATCGAGACTGGCCTGGCCGCTGACAGGATCGATTTCCAAAACACTTCCTGGAAGCAGCGAGGCCATCCCGAGCTGTGTGTAGCTGGGCAAGCAACCGAACATTCCGCTCAATTCGGTAGTGAAACGATTCTCGGATTTCATCCTCTCCGCGAAGTCCGCCGCCGCCTCGTAACGCATGGCGTCCGAGACAATCACAAAGACTTTCAGCCCCTTGTTGAGGAACGGTCGGACATGCTCTTCAAAAAACGTCCTCTGCTTTGGTAGCGCACCGCAAGTCCAAGAACTCATTCGCCGGACTTGATCGCTCCAGCGGTCTCCTAGGGGTGTCAGGTAATTGTTCACATAGATCTTGCCGACCCAATCGATCAACTTCTCCATCACGTTCACCTGCCCGTAGTTGCGGGCATGGTAGCTGAAGCGCCGGTATGCCCGGTCGATCTTCCACCAGCTTGCTCGATAGCGTTCCAGCCCCGCATCAACGGAATCCATCGATAGCTCTGCCCTGGCAAGCAACTCGCGTAGTTCCACCGCCTGCGCGATGGCCTGATAGCCGTGCTCATGGGCGGAATACCAGAAAGATTGCCGCCGGTCTTGAATGGGGCCTAGGAGTTTGTCCGCTCCATGTTGCGCCTCAAAGCCACGGCAGAGGCGATGAATCACGAACCTGTCGAAAATCTCGAACGCATCCGCGTCACCAAGATCGTATCCTGCGCCGGATGCATCGAGCCGGGATGCGACATGGAGATCTCGCTCCAGCCTTGCCGACCATTTCCTGAAACTGGCGTTGTGCGCCCGGCTATCCTTCCATCGCTGTAGAAATACTCGGGAATGCGCCTGTTGAGGCACCTCCAGATCGAGTGGGTTGGCCTCCCGGAACAATCGCGTCACGAAATCCACCAGGGACGGTGAGGTGGATTGGTAGCCAAAGAGGCGTCCCACCTCCCGCCAGAACGGATCGACGAGACCGTAGTTGCCAAAATTCTCAGCAACAGGATCGAACATCTCTCCGTCAGCGCGATTCAGGAGATCGAGGAGCAGGGCTTCCAGTTCCACCGGCGTCTTTCCCAGCACCGCCATCATCTTCAGTCGGAGATCCGGTGCCTCGTCGTCCACGGTGACAATTTCCTTCAAAGCCTGCACCCGCTTGGAATCGCGGAAAAACTCCACATGTTCCTCGGCCAGCGCCCGGTATTCATACGGCAAACCCACCTCCTGCACCGCCAGGGATGCCCGGTCTGCCCGGAACTCGTGTCCTTGAAGCAATAGATCCAGCAGCCAGTTGTCCGCGTCCTGCGGCCTCGCTGAGTTGAAGTAGAGCAGGAAGCGGCTATTCCCTCCGGAATCGCCAAGAATCCGCACTTTGGGTGCGAACTCGTTCTCCCCCACCACGATCTTCTCCACAGTCTCGCGCTCAAAGCCCTCGTACGACTTCTTCCATTCCCCAGAAGGGTCATACCAAAAGACCAAGCGGTGCCGGTGGAAACAAAGATTCAGGCTATCGTGGATGCGTTTGTCGGACATGCAGTGGGAGACTCTGGGTATTAAGCTGAAGCAGCTTTTCTTAGAGCCTTCTTGGCCTTAGGTCTTGCGGAAACCGCCTTCCCTTTTTTGCCCGTTGCACGTGAGGTTTCCCGAACTAAGACCGCAGCGGAAATGCCGAGATTATTGTGGAGGGAGCGGATCATCGGCAGGCTGAGCGGACGTTTCCTATTCAGAACTTCGGACACCTTGCTCTTCTGGCCGATAAAATCCTCCAAATCCTTTTGTAGCAGGCCGAGCTGATCCATGCGGAAGCGGATCGCTTCGATCGGATCGGGGTCTTCGATCGGGTGGTGTTCCTTTTCATATTGCTCGATGAGCAGAGACCACAGTTCGAGCTCCTCCTCCTGCTTTGATCCCGGCTTGGCCTCCATCAGGGTTTCGACAAAGGCGAGCGCGCCTTCATACATTTCCTCGCTTTTGATGATTTTCGGTTTCATGGCTGTATCAGATGGTTGCGGCGTCGATCTTGTCGTATTCCGCGTGGGTGCCCACGAAGCGGATAAAAACGATGCCGGTGTTGTAATGGATTTTCACGATCAGGCGATAGGTGTTGCCCTTAATATTGAAGACGATGCGGTTTCCCGGGATGATGTCGGCCGAAGGATGCCGCCGCTTGACATCGTTGGGTTCATTCCAACGGGTATCGGTTGCTTCCTTATACCAGGATTTGAGTGCGTGTTCGGCATCGGCGTGACTTTCCCAGAATTCCCGCAGCCTTTTCACCGCGATGATTCTCATGCCACCCTGCCTCAGGTCTTCAGCCGGATCAAGTCCATAGTTCCCTTTTGGGGAACTTTTTTGCTTTCCTGAGGATTTCTTTTTCGCGCTCATTAGTCAGTCTTCCTTCTTCAAGCTTGGGATGGATTGGACGGCTCCTTCGAAATGGAGGTAATTCTCGGTGTTTTCAGAGTCAGCTGCTACGGTTAGTATCAAATCTCCGACCATTACAGAATCATACCACTCCTGATAAATTCTCAGCAATCGAGTCCGACAAGCGCTGATAAAAGCCACCGATTCGTTAGCATCCCACCGGACACCATCTCCGGCGGAGAAGGCCGCCTCATCTGAAGGGAGCATGAAGCTGTTCCGCAAGAGTTGTTCATTTCCCGAAATTTTATCGGCAGCCGTCAGCGCTTGGTCGGAGCGGTTGTCCGCTGCGGGCCATGCCCGGAGATTTCCGATTGTCCATGCCCATTCTCCTGCCACTTCCCGGAATGGACCTCCATCTTTCCTATTGTTACGTATTTAGATGCCAAAATATGATCGAAATCCCAAGGTCTATCCTGATCCTGCCAGAGATCCTTGCGCTGCGGGTTGTAATCTTCAAAACGCTCGGACATGAAGGCCCGTTGGGCGTAGATCAACAGCTCCCGGTTCCAACGTAATCCGAGAATTCCCTCCCATTGACGTTGTCGGATCAAGTTGCCTGCGTCGTCGTCCGGGTGCCAGATGAGCTTGCCCCACCTCCACTCGGCAAGATCCGCCTCGTCTGGAGCCGTTACGAACTGCTTCAAACTCATCGATGGATCATTGTTTGAAACATCGCGGTGAGATGAGGAATCCTCATCAACTCCAGGTTCAGGAATCGGATGAAGATAGGCCTGATCAATCGCGGCACGCAACGCGCTGCCGACATTCTCGACAGATGTTTCCGATGCGCAGAATTCGAGCACTATATTCACTGCTTTTGCCTGATCGATAGAGAACCAATGTATCGTTGTAAGCCAATGCCCGCATGGCATTACGCCATTCATCGCTATCCTGGATACCGTCATTGATACGACGGTTGGCGAAGTGCAGCAGCAACAGGTAAACTTCCCGAGAATTAATGGCGATGCTGGAAACCAAAACCGGTACAAGACCGCCTGATTTTCCCAGCGCCAGCCCATAGGAGAGCCATTCATCTACCATGTTACATGCACGGCACAGATCGTTCTCAATATATTTCTGAATGAGCTCTTTGCCTTCTCCAGTTTTTGCGATCGCACGAATACGGCTGACAGTGGGATGCCCCGGAAGTCGTCTATCCTCGGATTTCGCCAGAGCAGCTCTTACGGCGAGGGATACCATTCGCGCAGGCGGCATTCGTCGCTTAGATGCCTCATCAATCCTTTCTTCCAACTCGGGCCAATAGGCTTTGATCATGGAATAGGCAAGTTCCTCACCCTCAAGCTGGGTACCCAAGGTATTGAGCCTCTGGAAGAGTTGCTCGATATTACTTACATCCTCCCGATCACCTTCGGATTTCTCCCGCGCGGATATTTCCATCAATTCCTCAGGAGCCTCAAGAGCAACGACCCGAACCCTGACAGATCTTCGGATAGCTTCGTGAATTAACTGCTTCTCCGTTGGGACATCGTTCGACCGGCAAAATTCAACCACTTTCCCGGCCCACGACTTTGATTGTTCGAGCTCCGCGCTATCTGCTATGTAAGACCAAAACTCCGCCTCGTCTTCGACGGTCGCAAGCCTCATAAGCCAACCTAACGGGACAGGAGTTTTCGCTGAAACTTCGGCCGGCCAAAGGTCGACCGGGGAGGGTCGCCGATAGCCGGGGCTTGCGGGGTTGATCTCCAGCCCCGGGCTTTCCAAGAATCCCTGGATCTGTCCGGCATTCAGTCTGGAGGCATCGTCATTTTGCTGATAGCCCCATGGATGAGCCGTCGTCGTCGCGCGAATCCAGAAATTGCGGGTGCTTCTAATGGCTGCGTTTGGTTGGAGATCCAACCAGAGGATGGTGTTTACCTCCTCGCTTTTAACTTCAGACCCAAAGGGATCTTCGAACCCAAGGGAAATGGCATGGCAGCGCTGTTGCCCATCGAGCAGATGGTAGCCTGTGTCTGAAACTGAATTCTCCGAGTGTTTCCTGAGACGATCCGACCATGGAGTCACGACCAATGCTCCGATCGGGAAGCCCCTGAGTAGCGAATCCCATAGCAATTCATGCTTCCTTGGCTCCCATACCAAGCCTCTCTGTAACGCGGGAATCGAGGCTGTCCTGTCATCGCTCTGATTCTCTAATCCTTGATTCTTCCAAGAAGCAATTTGCGCGAGAGAAAATGTCAACGGGGACTCTCTTGTGTCGTTGTGCATAGAATCAGTCTTCCATCTTCACCAAGCCCAGGATGGATTGGACGGTTCCTTCGAACTTGAAGCCATAGGCACGGCGCTTAGCGGCTATCTGTAAATTGACCGTATTCATACGATTGGATCCGTTTGATCTGGAGAGCGGAAAGCCATGATCTTCTCCATGACAATTTCGGGATCGGAGGTCAAAGTGATCAGGTCTTGGAAGCGTCCATCCTTGGATAGCTTCTCCAGTAGAGCCAAGCAGGCTTGGCCTTTCCGGGATAATCTCCGTTGGCATCCAGGCTTGGATTCCAATAATCCGCTCCCAGAAGGATCATCGGACTGGCGAAGCCATAGTTCCGATAGTAGTTCTGACAGGCATCTTGAAAGATCTCCTGAACCGTCCCGCCGTTTCCTTCTGCGAAAATGATCCCGTGAGACGCGATGGCCAGCAGACCCTCCTCGCGCAGGCTGTTCTCGAAATACTTGGCGATATGTGTGGCGAAGACATTCGGAGGTTCGTGGCCGTAAAACCAGGTGGGAACACCGAAGCTCCGGCTCTTTGAGAGATCGACCTGGCTTTCGAAGCGCTCGCGGATTCTCCAGGCGGAGGCCAACCAAAGGGGATCATCGTATCGATCCGCTTGCCCAGCCATCTCCAAGATCGCGTTCTCAAGTTCGCCATCAGGCAAACTGGCAAAGTAAGCCCCGAGGTTTGATGCTTCCATCAAGCCTGGCCCTCCACCTGAGGCGATCAGAAATCCCTGCTGTGTGAGGTTACGTGCCAGTAGGGCAATCTGCATAAAAACCGCATCACTTCGGGATCGGTCATGCCCCCCCATGATCGCCACCACCCCGCGACCATGCGGGGGTGAGAAATGAGCCAGGAACTCGTCCGTTGCGTCTTCGACAAAGTGATCGTGGAGACGTCTCGCCAGGATTTCATCCGCCCCGGCATCGACGTAACGCACAGGCCGGAATGGTTTGTTGTTCTCGTCCACCTGTATGTAGCTAACGTAGGACTCCCAGTCGGGTGTTGATCGGTAGCTTTCGGGAAGATCCGCACGGAACCCCTTCATGAGACTCTTCCAATCGTAAAGGTCGGCACGGTAGGGATCATACGGGCGACCCGGAAGGCGGGGAAAAATGGTGGCGTAGTGGCTTACTAGGAGCGCGGCCAGGTTGGCACCGATTTCGCAACCCAGAAACACGCAAGCATCCTCTTCGGCTACGGCTGGATTCAGCTGCGCCAATACTTCATCGTCGTCCCTAAGATCCAGGGCTTGAAAGACGAGGTTCTTCATCTCGGTGGCGTTGGATAGCCACTCTCCGTAGTTACTCTTATCAATTTCTGTCTTCATGGTGGATTTGGTTAGTTCTTATCAGTGGGTTCAATCTTCCTTCTTCAAGCCTGGGATGGTTTGGACGGCTCCTTCGAATTTCGGGTAGTTGGATTTCACTCCGTCATCGAGGTCGATGGCGAGGCGCTGTTGGGCGAGGGGGAGGATGACGTCGCGCTCCCATTGCTGGCAGTCTTTTAGGGCTTTCTTCAGCTTGTCGGACTCCTTACGGGCGGCAGTCTTCTCGCGGGTGACGGTGCTGGTGGCCTCGACCTGGATGAGGTGGGCGATGCGGCTTTCAAGCTTCTTGAGGTAGTCGCGGAGGTAGCCGTTGAGGAGGGTGTTGACGGTGTCCCGGGTGTAGCGGTGGAGATAGACGAGGGCGCTGAAGCCTTTCTTCGGGCTTTGGAAGAGCCAGTAGATGGGGCGCTTCTTGTAGGTCTGGAGGTGGTCCTTGTAGAAGTCGGTGAGGAAATACTTCTCCAGGGATTTGCCGAGGGACTGTTCGATGAAGCGGAGGTTCTCGTGGAGGGTGGCCTCGCCGAAGGTGACGCGGAGGAACTCGCGGGTGCGGGCGACGATGTCGTCCCCGAACCATTCGCCTTCGAGCACGGGGATGATGGCGTCCTCGTCGGGCGGAAAGGAAAGTTCGTCGAGGGGCTTGCCGACCTTGGCGAGGTAGTGCTCCACGGTGTCGCCGGCGTCGGCGAGGATGAGGCCGGGGTGGTTGAGGCTGTAGCGGCCCATCATGCAGCCGACGGCGTAGGAGAGGAAGGCGGCCATGTCCTTCTTGGCGTCGGCGCGGGCGAGAGTGATCTCGTCGTCGGAGACTGCCGGGTCAAGCTCGTCCTGCAGGCCGTAGGCGTCGATCCAGAGGCGGTTGTTCTCGGTCTCCAGCTCTTGCATGCGCCGGATGGCGGTGGTGCAGTAGGTGGCGTAGTGCTCCCACGACTCGGCGAGGGTGCGGCCTTTCCACGCACCGCCGGGGCGGTCGGGCTCGACTTCCCAATCGCCGGAGCGGAGCAGCGGCAGGTCGCGGAAGTCCCAGCTGGTTTCGAAGTTGTCCCAGTCGGCGCGGGCGACTGATGTTGCCTCGCTAACTACGCGAACGATTGAGTCCTCGAACTGGTCCCCGGTCGGTCTCCGGGCGGGAACAGCCAATACGTCCCGCATTTGAAGGGTCAAGGTTGGATTGAGCAGACGGAGAATCTGAGATGCGATCTTTGAGTTTAAGAGGCCCATTAGGTAGTCTCTGTCATCTCGTCGATCACCCTCGGGAAAGATGGTCATCCCGGCAGTTTCAAATGTTGCCCACTCTGGAAGCACCCGAAATGCCACACTCTGGGCGGAGGCGATTCTACTCCAAGTAATGCCTTGCTTTCCCCAATTCTCCCTCTGGACAACACGACATACTTTGGTGCGCCGATAGTAATCGTGGATCTCTTCAGTCCAGAGAATGACCATATCCAGATTTCCGAACCACTTACGTTTCTCACCACCCTTAGCACATGGCAGCCACGAAAATGGTGCTGACCGAGTGAGCGTTGAAGCGTTGACTTCCCATCCTTGGCGGAGAAATCGGTTGTTGTCGCCAGTAACGTTGGCACTCGAAGAGTAAGTCTGCTCGCCAACTCCGTCGAGACCACCGAAGAGCGCCAACAGGCGATCAGCAATCCAGTATGCCATGGGCCACGATGGGATCGCTGAGAGGCTTGCGATCCTTCTGGTGTTCTTAACATTCTGATCTAAGAAAAGCTTGGCCTTCTCTTTCTCGCTTCGCCCCAAAGTCAGATTTATAAACACCGTATCCGCACTTCGAGGCTTCCGGTTCACGATGACGAATGCCACCGTCTGCACGATTTCTCCTGAGATAGTGTCGAAGCCTCTCGCGCCAAGATGGGCCACGCTCTGAAACTGGCAGTTTGAGAAGAGGTGGCTTCTCATTCGATCAAAGGTGGATATGAACATCCAGCTCTGCATCGTCACCATACCAACATAACCATTTACTACGGCCTGTTGGGTAGCTCGCCAGATGAAGAGCGAGTAGGTGTCACCCGAATACTCGGCTGCGGCACTTTCTCCAAATTCTCTCAGACATCCATCCATCGCGCCTTTTCCCAAGTATGGCGGATTCGCCACGACTACCTGATACCGCTGGGTGAGCATCTCGGCCTGATCGAGGACGAGGTGGAGCTTGCGGTGGGTGTTCTGCACGAGGAGGTCACCGGCGGGTGCCTGCTCGCCGATCTTCGCCACGAGGGCGGCGAGTTTTTCCCCATCGAGCACGGGCTGGATAAGGGCGCCGAAGGTCTCGGTGTTTTCCCGGAACTGGTGGATCTGGGCGAGTTCTTCCTGGCCCAGCTTCACGCCGGTGGCGGCGCTCCAGGCCTGCATGTCTTCGGGGGTGAGGACGACATCGCGCAGGCACATGACCTGCGGCTGGACGGGGCGGCGGAAGGCGGTGCGGGATTGTTCGCGGGCTTTGCAGACGAGGGCGAACTGGGCGAGCTGGGCGGCGCGGGGGCAGATCTCCAGGCCGAAGAGGTTGTGGGTGAGGATCTTTTCCGGGATCTCGCTGGGGGCGTGGCCTTCCTCCTCGTAGATCTTCACCAACAGGTCGAAGGCGTAAGTCAACATGTGCCCCGATCCACATGCCGGATCCAACAGTCGAATCTCCTCCGGAGTTTCGACTGTTAAGGACGAAGGATGAAGTATGAATGATGAAGGTTCAGAAGTAGAATTCACTTCATCCTTCATAATTCCTCCTTCATCCTTTGAAGGAGCGTCAGCGACGTAGTAGGGCATGTGCTCCTTGAGCCGGGAGTGCGGGCGGGAGCGCAGCCAGAGGCGGCCGAGGGAATTCTCGACGAGGTAGCGGACGATCCAGTGCGGGGTGAAGAGCTGGGTGACGGCGGGGATGTCCTCGCTGGGCACGGCCTTTTTGCGGGCCATGACGGCGTCCTTTTTCTCGGAGATGTAGAACTGGTAGAGCCAGCCGAGGATCTCGACCTCGGAGCAATCGTCGTCGGTGATCTCGGTGCGGAAGCCTTCGGCGACGGAGGTGGCGGTGAGGAGGTCGTCGGGCAGGAGCAGCTCGGTCTCGTCGTCGATGGCCTCGAAGAGGAAGGGCATCAGCGCGTGGTAGCAGCGGCAGGCGGCGAGGATGAGGCCGCGGTAGGCCTCACCCTGGGGATCGGCCCCGGCGATAGCGGTGGGCAGGCGGCCGTCGAGCAAGTCGTTGAGGCGCGCGAGGTCGGTGTGGGGGCGGAGTTCCTCTGGGAGGGAGCCTGAGCGAAGGAGCTTGAGGATCTCCGGCTGGGTCTCGTCCGGCGTGGCCGGGGTGAGGACGCGAGCCTTGAAGGGGTGCCAGCCACGGGCATCAATAAAACGCAGCGCGGCAAGGCGGTTGAACCACGTGGAAGCCACGCGCTCAATGAGAGCCTTGCGGTTCTTCTCCGCCTCCCGACGTAGTGCGGCCACTTGAAGTTCCCTACCCCGCAGATCCGGCGTGTCGGTGCCGAGCACGTAATCAAGCTTCCTCTCCACCGCCTCCATCATCTGAGTGCGGACTTTTGGCGCGAAGGATTTGAGTTTGGAGGTGTTCATGTAGAAGTGAAAAGTGCCGGGTGATCAGTGAGCAGTGGAGATGGGATCGATGAGACCGACGAGGGCGTCGTAGAGGGCATCGGAGCAGGCGGGAGTGTATTGGGGGGATCTGGTGACAAGCAACATATCGGGAGATCCGTCAGATATGAATTCGGGACGGCTGACCTCTTCGAATGGAACGACTGGCTCTACGGTGTGAGGCAGATCCCATAACTCGGCACTAATGCCGATACGGCTAAAATCCTGCTTATTGAAGGTCTTTAGTTGGAGATTACAGGATTCCACATCGAAACATTCCATATAGATGCACGAATAGTCGTTCCTCCAATCCTTTCGCGTAACAAAGGTCACCCGTTCAAGGAGGCCAGAGGCGGCAAGAAAGACGATGAAATTGCCGCAGTTTAGACCTTTCGGCCCTCGTTTCGGTGTGCGTCTTTTCCCATGGTCCAGGTGCAGGTATTCGCCGAATACGTATTGCCAGCACGATGGCATCCCACCTCCAATGTCCGAGTGAGCATCAACGTGGATCAGGTGAACTGGTTCGGTGAAATGCGTCAGCGCAAAATCAAAAACCTCATCATGGTGCTCAAAGCATGCACCGGGCGTCTTCCCATCGGTCGAAACCTTGCAGTGGGATTGAAGATAGGCAAACGCGTCATCTATGGATTCAGTAGTTTTTCCCCGCCTTTTTTTGGCTCTTTCGCCCATAGAATCGATCACGATCGGCGAGGTGAAGAAATCGAGGTCGATGTCTAGGACTGTCATCATGCCTTCGGACGGGTGGTTTGAGAGCCTTGCACCTTTGGTTTTGCGCGTGAGGCATCGGATACTCTGAGAGGAGTTTAGCAGCCTCCTGTTCGCCGAAGTGTTCGATAATGCGTTCCCGGAAATGCTCATCAGCGGTAATGGTCTCGTAATTCACACCTTTAAAGACACAAGCAAGAGTCGGTTTGAACGCCTGCTCGACCTTCGCAAAGGCGTGGTCAACCTCATCTTCCAACCGTGAAAGGAGAGCAGACTCACCAAGCGTCCCATCAACAGATCGCTTGAGCCAACTCGCAGGGGGGGCTGCCTTGACCCTGGGCAGCAACGCTTTGATCAGTTCGTCGCGGGTGCCCTTGATTTTCTCCACGATCGATTCACGGACTTTTTCGGCATAGGCATCCACCAGGCATTCCAGTCGGGCGACACCCGACTCAAACTCGGGCTTCAACCTTTTCAAAATCAGGTTTCCATAGGACTTGGATCCCAGCGGAATGAAGTATTCCTTTCTCAGGCGGTCTGCCTCGTCGCTGAGCCATTTTTCGTTGATCTTGAGCTTGGTCTCGCCGTCATCGGGATCCAAGAGATCGAATTTAAACGGGCTGCCTGCCTCGAAGACACGGAACGTGTTGCGGATGCGGTTTTTGAGACTGGCTTCGGCGAGCCCCAGCAGCTCCGGAGGCAGCGGCACGGAACGGGTGTTCAACTTGTAGTGCTCCAGGGAGAACTCGACAAACTCCAGCTTGTAATTGAAGACGCGCTCAAGGCGCGCGAGATCAAACTGCCGTGGAGGGACTTCCTTTAGATCTTCTTTTGTCCGGATGAGCTTGGCCTCATCCACAAGATCGAGGCCAAGTTCCTGCTTCTCAATGGCGTCAGCCTCGGGACCGGCTCCGCAAGCCCGGGCAATCTCGACGGCGGCGGCAGGGGTGATGCGGATCGCATTGGGCATGGCCTCGGATTTCGAGCCGGCTTCGATCAAGCGAGGCGTAGGGCTAAAAACAAGGATTTCACCGTCCGCAACCACCAGTCCGATCCGAACACCTTTCTGGGTTTGGAGAGACAATCCCCGAACGTCCAGAGCTACCCGGATCTGATCGATTGCATCGATCTCCCCGTAACCTAGACGGCAAACTTCGGGATCAATATCGACGATAACCGCCAGGACCGGAGGCCCCCCGTCCAAATCCACCCTTTCAGCAATAGCTGCCGCAACTTCAAGCGACAATCCAGGCGAGACGATCACCAAGCGCTCCCGCGCCCCGGCGATCAACTCGCGGAGCGTGGCATCAGAGGCGGATGTGAAGACCCGGGACATGAGGAATCAGAGGCTGAGGCGTTTGCCTTGATTGATTTCGGTGACGGCGGACTCGCGCAGCGCGGCGAGCCATTCATCAACCTCCGTTTCGGTGGAGAGGAAGGGCAATTTACATTTCGTCCGCAGGGATGTAGCAGGAACGTAGGTGGGTGCGGGCGGAGTAGGCGTAGGCTGGCCTCCGCCGGGCGTGGGAACGGGAGTCGGTGCTGCCAAGCTTGCTGCAAGCTCAAGCTGAGCGGGATAGTCGATGCTGCAATAACGGTTCACCCGATCCCGGATGGATGTGACGAAACGTGCTGATCCTATGCCCTCTCTCGCCTCGGTGGTCTTGGCGAGAACCTGTGCTTTGGCGTCAGCTTCGAGTTTTCCGAAATCCGGCAAGGCGGTGAGGCGCTGCTCGTGATCGTCAAGAACCGCAGCGGCGTTATGCCGTTCCTGCTTGAGGAGGTCGGCGATGGCGCTCCGCAGTTTCGTGACGGCGGTCTTGGCAAGTGGCACTGCGTTTCCGCGATACGGGGTGGCGGCTCCGGCGAGATCGCGCAAGGGCTGCACATCCTCCGCCGGAAGATCGTTGAAGTTCGCCTCCTCTTCCCGGAGGAAAGAGATGGCCTCGTCATAGGCGACCCGCTGCGACCCGCTCATGAAAACCTTGATAGGATCCAAGGCATCGTCTTTTCCGTCTAGCAGGGGTTCCTCGAAATCCGCGAGGTGATTGAGAAGGTAGGTGTAGTCACGGTCGGCGAGCTTGGCGACCTTCTCCTCAACGCTGCGCAGAGATTCAAGGAAGGAGTAGCGGTCGGCCTGCAGCAGGAGATCTTTCAACAGACGCGATTCCACAGCCAGCAAGGTGAGGGTGGCTTGGCCGACGCTGCGGGCATCCGTGCCATCATTGCTGCGGTCAAAGAACTCTTGGTGGAAGCGTTTGAGGGCGTTGATCTTGGTGGCGTCAAACTGCTCCTGCAGCCGCACACGCACGGAGCCATGCAGGCGGGTATTGACGAGGTGATCGAGAGCGGCCTTGCCATCGAGGGTTTCGGGTGCCCGCAGCTCGATCTTGCCCATGCGGAAGAGGCGACCAATCAGAGTTACAACCGCGAGCGGATACCAGCCATAGGGACGACGACCGAACTGGCGAATCATCTCTTCTACGGACATTTTCTCACCTTGGTCTTGGTTCCGTTGCACGTAGGTCATGATCTCCTGCTCTGCCTCGGAGAGAGGTTGCTGACCGCCGGTGAGTAGGTCGTCTGGATCTAGCAGGGTTTTGCGAAGCAGATCCTCATCGTAGCTTCCCTTGAGCATCCGCAAATTCGCGAAGGCGAAAGTGACCAACTCCTGCGCCATCTTGTGGAAGCGCATTCTCGGTTCGTTGTGATAGCTAACCTCAATCTTCGAGCCATTCAGATACACCGGGGCTTTGACAAAGAGGTCTGAACAAAGCGCCTGGAGGTTTGAGCGGCGGAGACCGTTCTGTTTCCGCCTCTCATCGAGGATCACCTTCCTGCTGGGGTCGGTGTTCGTTCCCGTATTCTGCTGGGCGTATTTCTCGGTCTTCAGATAAAGGCGCGCTTCCTCCATGAGGTGGTAGTCGGATGCGAGCACGAGTATCAGCTCGGACTTACCGGTGCCTTGAGCGGCCAATGATCTTTCGTCTGTGTGATTCGGATGATCTGGGGTGATGATATTCAGAGTCACCTCAGCATCCTTGCCAACAAGATGGTCGTCGAGCTTGCGTGCGTAGGTGTAATCCTGGCCGTTGCCCTCGAAACGGATCTTCGGTGATTTCACAACATCGTCGAAGAGGACTTCGGAGAGGAGCTTGGTGACCTGGGAGTCGTCGATTTCGGTGCCCTTGATCTCGACTTCCACATCCTTCTCAGCATCCGTAAGGAACTCGTAGACTTCGCCATTCTGTTGCAGATAGGACTGCGCGGCGAGCAGTGCGAGTGACTGCTTCACGGCCTTCTCATGGGCAGTGATGTCCGCAATATTCGCACGGTCGATCAGCAGGATCGCCACGTTTCGTGGGGTGGCCTTGAACTCGCGCACCCATTTGAGAAGAAAGAGCGCTTTGAGGATATTGAGCGCAAGCGGATCGTCGAGGTGATTGGCAGCCTGGAGGATTGAAGTCTGCATATCTCCGCGCAGGGTGGCAGTGATGCCGTCGAACATCCGGTCGAAGGTAGCTAAAGAGCCGACCTCCTCGTCCTTGAGCGATTTGGCGACACTTTGGAAGACCTCCAGCATCGAACGCTCACCGACCGAGGTGTGTTTCCCGGTGAAAGCATCGTGCTTGGACAACTGCTCGATGGCGCGTTGGAAGAGATCGAACTGATAGGGATGGAAAGGATAGAGATCGCAGAACTCATCGCTGCCGCGCCAGCCCTTGTACTGGACGGAGTCGTCGGAGAAACGAAAGAGGGTAACGAGGTTTTCCTTTTCGCGATCAAAGATCGCTGTCAAAGCCTCCGGCTCCGCATCCGTCTTCGCAAGCAAACGGCGCTGGATAACTTCCCGGACGTCGGCACTGGTCAGGTTCGGACGGGTCTTGAAGCGTCCCTGGATCTTCGTGAAGTCGTCACCCTGTTCTTTTTTTAGTTCACCAAGCACTTTCTGAAGATCTCCCTGCGAGGTCACAAAAACCCAGGAACGTCCGTCGCACTTGGTGGCCAGGCTCTCCGCAACCGTTTGGAGATTGAGCATCAGCTTCGAATCCTGGCCGATGAACTGACCGACCTCATCGACGAAGAAATTCAGGCGGAAGTCTTTTCCCTGTTGGTCGATGTACTCGCGGACTTGCTCGGCGAAAGACTCGATGGAAACGCGGTATTCGTCCCGGATCTGGTTCAGCACATTTGCAGCGTCCTCCTCGGACACGGCGAAGTGCTTCGCGTAGGCGGCGTTGAACGCTTTTCTCCGGGCGGTGGCCAAGGCGTCGCGATCCTTCTCCCATTCGCGACCGTTCACCTCAAGATATGTCTGCTTGAACGCCGCGAGCTGGCCCGCCTTGTCCAAGTCATACTCCAGTTTTGCGATATGGCCTTGTTTGCCATGATAGCCCCGCAGCTCATTGAGCACTTTTACGAAGACTTCAAGGATCGGCGCGGCGGCATCGCCTCCGATGTGATCGGCCTTCTGGTCGATGTTGAAGAGGATGCTGTGGGAGGGAATCTTGCACCGCCCGCTCCATGCTGCCGCGCAGAATCTCATCCTCGATATTGGGCAGGATCACGTCGGCGGGCTTGCGACCGCTGGGGAGTGTCCGTTCATCAAGCAGAAGCGAAAGAATCTTTAGTAAATGGGATTTTCCCGAGCCAAAGAATCCGGAGATCCAAACACCGTTCGCGCTGGTGTCTTCCAGGTATCGCTCGACGAACTGATCGAGCGCCCTCCCGACCTCTCGGGTAACGACGAACTCCTCGACTTCGAGGTCGAGGTGGCGGTTGTCATCGGCCTTGATGACTCCGTCGATCGGGCGGGATACGTCCTTTAGAAACAGTTGGTGGATCTTCATGTATTGGCGAGGCGGTAGTGGTCGAGATTGAAAGCGCGGTAATATCCTTTGGCGGAAAGACTTCCGAAGAGCTCTGAGTTGCGAGCCAAGACCCGGCATCTGGATGTATTCTCCGGGGAAAAACATGACCAGAGGATGGTGCATCATGACTGGCTGGATTGAGTCCAGAAGTGTATGGGCACGCAGGAACGGGAAGATGTGGCCCACGCCGGAAACCAAGGTGATCTGGACACCATCTTCCTCCATGATCTTTACCAACCTGGGAACAATCCGGCTTTTCGGGTCGGCGTAGTTTTTCAGATCGCGAAGGAGATCCTGCCGTTCGTAGCCAGCATCCTCATCGCTGAATGCGTCCAATAGATCTTCCTCTTTCAGTTCATCAAGAAACAGCCGGAACAAATCCACTTCAGCGACCTTGATCCCCGATGTGCGGAGCCGTTGCGCCAAGGCGCGGATCATGGAAGACTTCCTGGTCTTCCTCCCTAACATCGTAGGGTTGGATGAAAATGGGAACCTCATTCGCCAACCCCTGCATCGAGAGAAAATTCCCGTCGGAAAGGATCGAAAACAGACGATCAAGCTGGTGATTCATCGGGTGGGCAAATGGGTTTGGATTTCGCTCTCCGGCACCAAGTAGGCGGCGAGCCATAAGGGGTTTTCCGCCCGAATCGAAAGCTCGACCTCATGAGGGATGACGGGGCGCTGAAGCGAGCCGATTTCCTCTCCCTTCGCGAGAATTCCCGCCTCTCGCAGCATGGCGAACAAAACACGGCGAACCTTTCCGGATGTTAAGTCAGATAGTTTCACCAATTCCGGATGGGAAGGAGTCTTCTCCTCGATGAATCGCCTGTAGTCGGATTCACGTAGGACGAAGTCATGCCGTTCGATTTTCGAGCGAATGGCGTCTGCGGCGAAGTCGAACAAGAAAGAGGAGTGCTTCACAGCAGCCAACCATGCCAGGCTGATCCTGGTGTCTGCACCGGATTGAACCAATAGTTCGAGTTGGTGACGACTTAGTGTCTGGAGACGCGGACGGAGCTCCCGTTCCATTCTTTGGGCGCTCGTTGCCGTCCTGCACTGCAGCTCATTTGCGGAAAGCACGATCTCCTTGGTCTTGTCCCACGATCCGGTTTGGAGAAACCGTTCCGCGATGATGAAAAGCAACTCCGGCCTCAGCGAGGCTGCGGTAAAGCCAAATCGGTAAAAAGAAGCCGAAGCGCCCTTATTGCCAACTTTTGAGGCGGATTTTAGGGATTTGTGACGGGGTTCTGGCATTAGATTGGTGCTAATCAAACTTTCGTGAGAAACTTCATCAGGATCCAGACGGCAGGGCAAGGTCGACGCACACATTTTAGAAGCGCACATTTTGTCGGCAAGCACGCGCGAACCCGCCGCAGCTGCTGGCTTACTGCCGAGTGCATAGCCTGTGGATATGAAGATCCCCACGGCACCCCTTGCTACAAAATCCACTCTCGCCGCTCCATTTAGACAAAAAAATCGTTTGAACGAACGCAGCCTGCGACACGCCTCACACATCCAGCTTCGATCCCAGCTAAAGTAACAGGCATCAGTTGCGCACAGGTTGCTTACTTCCGAGTAGACACCGCCTCTGTAGGATCCTCCACCAAGGAAAACACCGCTTGCAATCCACATGCGATCTCAAGGTAAATCGGATACCTAAAAATAATCGGCTGGATCCGGCTCCGACACACCCGGATGTCCACACGACTCCAGTTTTTTCTGACTAACAACTTTCGACACACTGTCACCCCAGATCCTTTCAACCAAATCTACCATCAACATCAGTAGCAGCTTTCGCATGCTTTCAGCTGCCTCTTCCAACTGATTCCCGTATTCGTCGGACATCAAAGAGATCTCTCTGAAACCGCAGAGGTATCCTGAGAATGGAGATCGAATGTTCTCATAGGATTGTGCGATTTTAAGCAAAAGCCCGTGAAGCCCATTATCAGTCATCTCGTCACTCTCAGGAGGGGTCTCCAAATCAATTCCAAAAGCCATTCTGAATGCTACGAAAACAGCATCGTGATAAGATCTTAAATCATCATGCGCACTGCTGAACTTCCTATGGGAAAGCCAAGCGAAAATCAGGGCTGAGCGGTCGAACGCGGGATCGGTGCAAGGTTTCATCTGTAGTAAAAATTAGAATGGATGCAATCTGGTTGTAGATGTTTAAAAGAATTTCTCGGAATGCTGTCAGATGTGAACTCGGCTAGGGCTACATTTCAGTCTTGCATATCGGAGGGCGGTTCCAAGTTTTCGAGGATGTTGGGCAGACATTTCCGTACGCGTTGCAACTGCTGACTTACTGCTGAGGGCGAGATTCCCGTAAGTTTTGCGATCTGGCCTACGGTGAGACTGCTTTCGCATACCATCAAGGCGATGCTTGCATTGGCGGGACTTAGGGCACCTACGCGGACGGCATGGCGGACACCTTCCATAATCAGGTCTGCCTTAGCCTCCCTAGACCATTCATCGGGTCGCAGCGACGAGGGGTGGAAGCTGCGCACGCAATTGGTATCATCCAAGGGGGTAAAACGTGAGTGCTGGTGGCTGAGTTCTCTGGCGATTTGAGCCTTGCTATATCGAAGGGTGGTCGCTGCACATATTTTCATTGCGGTTTCCATCGCCAACTTGTCACTGGCATTTCTGGCATCGATATATTTCGGGTTCTTCTGAAGAAAACCCCCGATTGATTTTATCAGTGCCACTTGTCTGATTTCGGGTTCCTTCCCAGCTAGGAGTCCCTTTCGGATTCGCCCATCCGGCAACTTCTGGGAGACAGATTGCATTCATTGCTGAGGCAATTTCTTCCAGGGTATCTTTCTGACTATTTCTGCTCCTAACAGGAGCATTTGACTTGGCGTTCATGTATTTGGTTCTAGTGTTCATAAGCACCAGATTCCTCCTTCAATCCAAAAAGCGAGCGCGTTGACAAACGCGGCGATAATGACCTTTCCGGCCCCTGATTTCAGTCGATGAGCGTGATCCCTTGAATAGCCGGACTTCCCGGTTGGGCGCCAGCAACTCGAATCTTTAAATTCTGGCCTATCTCGACTGTGGCGGGACTGTGGGAGTGCCCTGCCCAAACGATGATCTTTCGATCTAGGAAATTCCGCGAAATTCCAAACAGGGTATTTCCTGCGGCCCGATTGCTGTAGTATGGCTGTCTCTCCATGCGGCAATAATTTCCGCCGTGACGAAGCGCCTGCGTGAAGGGAGGCACGTGGGTTGCAACGATAACGGTCTGGTAGCTATTGAGAGCAAGGGGCAGAACTCTTCTAAAGTAACTTGCTGATTCATCACCGAGGTAACCAAGCTTTTTGAAAAAGTCGTCCCGTGTCAGCCCGCGAAAATCTTCGATACGATCGTAGTCTCGACTATTTACGTAGGTATTTGCACCGAAGCCGGCCCGGCCATCATACCAACCACGGTGACCAACGAGTGCTGTGTTCCGGCTTAACTCAACAATCTCGCCATGTCCTAATGGGAATAGATTTAGGTGAAGCCTGCAAGTATCCGCAATGACCCGGTCAACTTTTGCGAACGACGAACCGAAATAATCGTGATTCCCTGTTGTGAAGAAAATTTTTCTTTCTCCTGTGGCTCGTGAAATTTCCGCGAGATGACCGGCAATGAATTTTCCGATAGAGAGATCTCCCGTGAGAACGACCGCATCGTAGTCGCCTCTCGTAAGTCTATTTAGGAATCGCGTTTTCCTGGCAGGCTCAGCCTCGTCAAGGTGAAGATCGGAGAGCCAGAGAAGCTTGCTGGTTGGATGGATTAGTAGTTTTGTTTTCATAATATTCGTTTGATGGGGTTAGTCCGACAGACTGACTGTGGTGACCGTGAAGGTTCCTTTTGAAAAAAAGGGAATTTGAGGTTTTTAGAAAAAATCGCCGACTGACCTTCACGAAGCCGCCATTCCAGCGTCTATAGTGTGATGGATCATTTTTTTACGTATGGAGGCCGTGGCGATCAGCAAATTGTGCATGACAGTATCTTTTGTCTGGAGCCGGACGAAGGAGCAGTGCTGCTCGTCACCAGGAAGATAGGCAAAGTGGAATTTGTGCTGGCCTATTGCCGGTCGGCTATCATCGAACGATGGGGCTGCTACTGCATCGACCCGTTTCACAGGGCATCTTCATCGGATCTACGCCAAACATGGTGCGAGCCATTGGAATCTGAACTTATCATCTACCATCAGGTAGATGTCTACCTGGTTCCGGACGAGCCGTGGATGACGGGGCTGAGCTCATCCTAAGAGCCGATTGCAAACCTTCACAGATTTCGAAAGTTATCGAAGAGTCTCAACCACTTGCTAGTAAGGTCTGATCCCGCAACGGTTCCATGAAACAACCTTCGCGCAGAAATCAGCCTAAGAGTCCGCGGATAGAATTTCCATCGGGTGAGGACAGCGCTTTGAGACGGGTAGCCCCCTGACAGCCTAGCTCCAAGGCGTCCGGAAATTTGTTTCCGGCGCGGAGAGGCGGGGTTCGGGGGGCTAGGGACCTGGCTCCAAGCGATCCCGCAATCCCATGGAAGAGCGGAGATCGATACGCCCCTTACGAGGGGCGCATGTACTAACCCGGGGCGTTGCGGGGGCGGGGCCCCCGCAGAGATGGGAGCGGACGACAACGTGTCCGCGCGGGAAGAAACTTCTTACCGGCCGAAACAACACCCAAATCGTCACTCGCCGTCCAACACCAGAGACTTCAAAAATCCCGATGATTCGGCTCACCTGGTCTTGTCCTACCCTTTTCCACCGCCGGAACAAAGTTCGACATACTGCATCGCTCTTCAACGATCGCAGCAAGAAGCACTTCCTCCATGTACCGAGCACCCTTCCGATGTTTTACCGCCTCGGGGACACGGCCTAGCCCGATGTCGAGAAACCTCTTCCGCCAAAGTTCAGGAATTCGCCCGGCAACCGCCTTGATCATGCTCCGATAATCATCCGCAGTCTGCTCAGGCAGGATGAACAACTCCGAGGAGAACCTGTTGATCAGTTCCCGAGGTAGCACCCGGACGAGATCCGATGGATCCGGAGCCTCAGCTTCGGGTTGTGTTAAATTGAATCCAACAGAGATTTGGGATTTCCGATCCCAGACGTCCTGGAAGGCTGCTCCTGCGAGAATCATCGTTTTATTACCAAGAAAAGCTTCCGCCTCCACGATGCGGGATTCGCGGATAACCTTGCCATCTTCATCTACGAGATTTGCCGGAATCTTACTGTCGCATAGCGAGAAAATCTCCGACCTCAGCGAGGAGTTCCAGTGAGTGTCGTGATGGCATTTGTCGAGCTCGTCCACGAAAATGATGGCTCCATTACTATCCTTATTCCTCTCAAGGAATTTCAGTAGGGACGGCCAGGACGCAGCGCCTACGCGGCTTGAACAGCCAAGCAGGATCCAGTCGCAAGTTGAGATCGAGTAAAATGGAACTCCCATATCCTCCGCAAGAGCCCTGGCAAGGAATGTCTTTCCGCTACCGCTGGGACCGATCAACAGAAAACTGGCTTTTAGCCTGATTGCCAGATCGGAGCGGTTCGTGAAAAGGCACCCGCGGGCAATAGCGCCCATCCGGTCAAACAGTTTTTTCTGGTGTGGTAATATAATTGATTTTCGTTCGGTAGTCTCTTCTTCTGGCATTTTATTTGAAAATTTAGGAGGACGGCGCGAATCTCGCACCGCCCTCCAGATTGCGGACTCCGCATCAGCAGCTAGCCGAGCGTATGTCGCCTGTTGTGGCGTCTCCGACAATCGCTTCGAGGTGCTGCCACTGTTCCTCTTCACCCACCTCCCGAATTGTCCTCTCTATGGGACGCAGGAGGTCGAATTCCATAGGCTCCATACGATCAAGTAGCTCTTGGATCGGTGCGGCTTTTCGTCCCGATCGGATACTGTAGGTAGGATACCTGACACCGGGTGGTTGGATCTTTTCTATGCAGAGCATAGTTCCCCGGACAGGGTGCAAGGGCTCCATGATCACATCGACATCACCATCCGGCTTGGACAGCTTCTGCCAGATACGATAGCCGAGTCCCGGTTCACCCTTGCCGGAACCATCGTATGAGGAACCTAGGAACAACCGCGCTTCGATTCCGGATCCACTCTCTTTCAGACACCAGAAGGCGCAGAGCGATTTGCAGAGCAACTGGTAGCCTCCGGGGTTTTTGCTATTGAACAGCTTTTCCGGCGAGTTCGCTGCCAACCAGCGGTAGGCCAGATCGAACGGACTCACTCCGCCTCGCTGAATCGTACGGGGATGAGCGAACCTTCCACCCTTGATGGAGATCGTGGGAACGTTCAACATCCAATGGTTCGATTCCAGTAATGCGGGAACGACCCTGAGCCAGTTCGGCCCGTTTTCAAGAACCAGCTTACGGTTCTTGAACTCGTCTTTGAAGACTAGGTCTTTAAAGTCCGTAGGAGCGTTCCGCTCCCAAGGAGCCGTTTGTTTGCCGAACCCGGAGGTCGGTGCGAATTCGATAGTTTGGTTTATTTTCATAGTTATTGTCATTGTTCGTGGTTTGTAGAAGCCCCCGGCCCGTCTCGTTGTGATCCGATCCGGAGAAATCCAGTCTGTCTCAGAAACTCCTAATTAAGCCCTGTCAGACAAAAGACCTGTAATTGCCGAATGGCCGTAGTCCCGGAAAAGGGACTACGGGAAATCACTCACTCAGCGCTGCCCCCCACATTACCGATTTGTAAGTAGGCCACCGCGCCGCCACCCGCTACACATGAGGTAACGATAAGACCCACCTCATCTCTGCTCGGCATTCTGGAAAACCTCAAAGGGCTTCACCTTCTGATTCTGGCGTTTGCATTCACCTCCTGCGTGAGCATCTCCAACACCGCCGAGGAAGACATGCTGCTCAAGGCGCAATCAGAAATCCAAGTAATTCCCTAACCTCAACCAAAACAAACCCATGAACATTGACTGGTCGCATATCCAGGTAGTCCTGGATCATATCCCTGTAATCGGAGGGGCATTCTGTGCCCTCCTGCTTGCCACCGGATGGAAACTAAAAAACCGAGCCGTAATCGGCGTTGCATTGGCATTCATCGCCTTGGGCGCCCTTGCCACGGTGCCGGTCTTCTTCACCGGCGAGCCTGCCAAGAAAGTCATCGAAAACATTTCGTCGTCACAAACGCAGTCATTCACGCCCACGACGAAGCTGTGAAACCGGCCGCGAGGCACTGGACGAAGTCGAGCACGCCATCGGCGAAATGGACCTTCTAAACGCCCACCACAAGATCGAGGAGATCGCCAACTTCGATGAACTCTTCGCCCACCTCTCCGAGTCCCTGAAAAAAGCCCGCACCCTCGATTCCACCCAACACCACCTCGAAGCCCTCTCCGGAGAACTCGGACTCGCCTGGGCAGAACTCCACCTAGCCCTCGAAATGGTGCGCCTCGAAATCGGTATATCCACCACCGTCACCGAAACAAAACGGAACGAAGTCCGCCGGAAACTCATCGCCACCTTCGAGGAAGCGAAAAAGCCCCACGACCTCCCCAAAAAACGCGGCATCCTCTACCAAGCCCGCCACGCCTTCGACGAAGACGCAGCCATCCTAAAGAAAACCTCATTGAGCGCCTCAGCGAACACCCGGAACTAGACAAATGGGTGAGAGGCCAAAAAGAGAAAGACTGAACTTTACGGTTTTCCCTGACCGGATACCACGGCCGAGATAGCTACAGGAGGAAGACCTCTGCCATCACTCTGCGGGGGATTTCAACTTTTGCTTTGGAACCGGTTGGTGTGTCCTAGCATCAGCTTCGCTATCGCTTGTGCCTTTTTGATTTCGTGCTCGTATTCCTCCTTCAACTCGCGAAATTCTTCATCACTTTTAGTTTCGTCGCTCAGATCCCCGATCATCTGCCGTAGATCCTTCATGTATTTCCTTCTCGCAGGCGACAGCTTTTCCATCGGGTTCTTTTTCTCGGTATCAGCCAAGTCTGCAGGAACCCACCCTGCATCAATCTCTTCAAGGGTCGGGTTCCCATTGTCTCTACGCCATCTCTCTACTCGCTGACGGTTTTGCGCGGATGGCTTGCCTGAACCTGCACGTGGTAGCCCGAGCCATTCTCTTATCTCTTTTAACCAAGACAACACTTCGCGGGTAGAAACGTTGGCACCATTGTCGCGAAGTGCTTTTCGCAACTTATGAGCGGGTATGAATTCCAAAACCGAGGTGATCAGCAAGTGCCGGTACTCGACGGGAAAAACATATTCCTGCTGGCTTTCCATATGGCCGCTGATCCCAGCCACTTCGAGTAATTTACGAGAGGTTAGAAATTCTTCATTCATCTTTCTTTAAATATGTTTTAAATCAGATTTAAATCAAGCATTAAAGATGTCTTATGAGAATTGTGGCTCTAGAGGGCTTCTATGCACCATGCATTGGAGTTCCGAGAATATGGGATTTGTCGAAGGCCTGGATCGTTAGCTCCCGATGTTGGCGTAATCCGCTCTCAGCCACTTTCGGCTGTCCAGGGGGAACCAGCGACGGCTGGGGGAAGGCACTTCCCGGCTCTGCGCCTTCGGAGCAGCCCTCGGAAGAGCAAGAGGCGGGGCTAGAAAAACTGACATATACGCAGTATTGGATAATTTTACTAGCCCTCCTCTTGGCCTGTGAATCTTATAAGTTGACTAAATCGCCTTACCAAGTATATCTCATTATGAATGAAAAGCAAAAATCCAAATCGGTTCCACGTAGGGGACGACAAATGGCAAGAACCGATAAGGGGATGGATTCGAACGGATCGGATGACCATATGGCAAGAATCCGGAAGCTTAGGAAGGATTCTGTCGATCAGACGTTGCACCATACCAACAAGAAGGTTCGAGAACCCGATGGCCTCCGTCCGCTGGATCCGGCGGACCTGGGGGCAGTAGAGCAAAACGCAGTCGAAAACGAGGGTCCAAGAATCTTGGACCCAGAGGATGATTTGGAGTTAGCTAGGGGAGACAACTTGATATTGGCACTACGAGTTTATGACTCGGATCCGGATTCGGAAGGCAATCTGCAGGGCCGAATAGTTAACGAAGACGAATTTTGCAAAGTTCATCGGAGCGTGCGTAGCGAGCGTGCGCATTACCGAGATCTCAACGGGCAAATGGTGAAGGTCGGACAAGAGATTAAACGTTACAACAAAAGCGAAACTCGGACAGTCAACACCAGACGGGCTACCGGCGTTCTTAAATCGATCATGGCACGACTGATGCCTCACGAGGGATTGGCTATTGAGGTCGCAAAGATGACCGAAAGTCAACTAGCGGTAGCAATCGATGCCACGGTAACCGAGTTTGAAAGTGCGACTGGCTGTGAGGTGATGACCGCTGCGGTGCACCGGATGTCCAGAACGGACTGTCACATACATATCCAGTATACAATGGTGCAAGCGGTGGAGGAATCGAGCCACATGCTCGGGCGACGGCTGAGGCCGTGGAAGAAATTGGCGGTGACGCAAGCTAGAGAGTCATTGGCCGCTGAAGAAATTCGTGACCCGAAGCCAGCGACCATTGGGAAGCGAAAACGAGAATTGATCGAGTGCGGGAAAATCCCCCCCCCGCCAGGGGCCAAGATTGAATTTCGAAAATTTGCTGGCATCAGGGACTTGGGCGATGGGGCGATTCTCGGCCCCTCGTTTCGACAGAAGTTAAATATTGTTCGGGCGGCTGAGGTCGGCGGGGAAACGGAACTAGCCAAGGTGGTGACGAGCAAGAAAGATGAAAAGTTCGGGCGTTTTACGCCGATAGCTCGTCGCACCGATGCCGAACTGGATGAGAAGTATCTGGACTTGTGGCTGGAGCGGCTTTGGCGGCGAAACGTAACATCCAAGTTACCAAAGGAGATTCAGGAGAAATTGATTTCGGATGGAGTGCGCGCTGCGCAGGATTACGCAGCTTTTGGGACAACTGCGGTCGAAGAGGAGCACATCAGGCGTAGGACTAAAGAATTGAAAGAAAAGGAGGAGGATTTACTAACTAAGACACGAGCACTGAAGGAGGACGCGATCAAAGCTAGGGTTCGCGAAGAACAGAACCAATCTGAGATCGCGAAGGCTCAGAAATCAGCGAAAGAAGCCAATGCTGAAGCCGAATCACTCGGGGCTGAAATGAAAGTGTTGAGAGGCAAAGCCGATCTTTGTGATCAGGTTGTGAGCCTGTTGTCCCAGCTACTTGATCTACCTGGAGTCGGTCTGATCGCGAGAAAAATGTCGAAGCTGTGGCAAAGTTTAAAAGATATTGGTCCGCAAATCGGACTCTCCAATAAGTTGGAGGCAATTGAAAATGTCAGGAAGACCAAGCCGAATAAATCTATTACAGAATTGGAAAATCCAAGAGGCCGGGAGTAACAAACATGCGCTTCCCCGATAGGTTCAATTCTCGTGGGTGTCGAATTCGGCCTCTTCGAAAATTTCGAGGCGCTGTGTGAGCATAAATTCCCCGTCGGACGTGACCCGAGCTAGGATTTTCATTTGATTTTTGAGAAGCCCCGCCTTATGCACTTTGGCCGTGGCCATCGTCTCCCGCATCCTACTCATGATCCTACTGCTTTGCAGCCAGGGTATGAGCGTTTGTTTCGACAAATCCGGACACAGCTATGTTAGTGATCCTGTTCTCCAGTCTCTCGTGGGCGAAGACGGATCTCCCTGCCATTGCCCTTGCGACGATGACGGGTGTGAAGAGCACGAATTGAAACTGGATGCGATGCCCGGCGATTCCGTCGAGATTCCTCCGGTTCCCTGCGTCTCACTTCCGCCCGACTTCTCAATTCTTCCTGACTTGGAAGAATTGCTCGCCGCATCCGGTCAGTCCGGAGTCCGGTTCGATCATCCTGAGGAGCTTACGCATGCCTCCCGGCTCCGGAAGGCATTGATGTCCTGCGTAGTTTTACGCATTTGATAAAACGGCCTACTTCAAGGCCAGCCGTCCCGCATATCGCCGATTTCGGGTAATCTGTGGAAGCCTGTCTCAGGCAATCCCGGCTGTGGTTTTACGCGATCCCTTATTCGCGATCCATTTACGTTTTTTCAAATTCACCACCAATGTACCCTCGACTCGTCATTTTCATTTTTACTCCGCTTCTGCTCTTTTCCTGCGCAAGCGATCCCACTTCCGCACTGTCAAGAATCAGCGCCGATCTCAACCATACAAATCGGAGTGCCGGTCTCTCTTCCGCTCCTTCCTTGAAGGGTTCCGTCACCCGTGAGCAGGCGATCCGCCACGCGATCACCTACAGCCCTTCCCTACAATCGCAGCGTGCCGAACTGCGTGCGCTCGAAGCGGAAATCGTCCAAGCAGGTCTGCCTCCGAATCCGGATCTGGGACTGGATGTGGAAAACTTCGCCGGAAACGGAGGCAGTCGCGGATTCGACGGAGCGGAGGTCACCGCCGCCCTTTCCCAACGTCTCGAACTCGGCGGCAAACGACCCAAGCGAACTCTGGTCGCCGCCCTTGAGGCGGAGTCCCTCCGTTCAGAGATCGCCAGCGAAGAGCGACGGATCAGAATGGAAGCGGATCGTGCCTTCACCACCCTCGTCGAAGCTCGCGAAATCCGGGAGTTTAGCGAACGCAACGTGATCCGTGCCGAAGAATACCTCGGTGCCCTCGATACCCTTTTGGAAGTAGGCAAGGGCAACCGCATCGACGCGGGAAGAGCAAAACTCTCCGTTTCCGAAGCCAAGGAATTTCTCGCAGAGGCGCGTGCGGCGGAGACCAGCGCCGCATCCGATCTGGGGCAAATATGGGGCGGAGGAACCGCAGATGTCACCGCCTCGGGCACACTTGGAAATCCCGGAGGAAGCATCCCCACCAACCTAGATTCAGCAATCGAAAGGCACCCCGCGATGCGTGCCGCCGCCTACCGCTTCGCCAAAGCTCAGGCCGTTTACGATCTGGAAAAATCCGGTCGCTACCCGGATGTGGAACTGGAGGGTGGCATACGCGAACTGCGCGATGCCAATGAGACCGCAGCAGTGGTCGGCATACGCGTTCCGTTGCCGATCTTCGACCGCAATCAGGGCAACATCCAGGCAGCGAAAGAACGCCTCGACCGCGCCAAGGAGGAGGGGCGCTCAACCGCCAGCGAACTCCGTTCCAGTCTCACCAAATTTTCCGCCGAACTGCGTGCCGCGAGAAGCCGCGCCGCTGAGTTCGATTCCAGAACACTCTCCGCAGCCAGCCAGGCTCTGGAGGACACCCGCGAAGCGTATGACGCAGGCAAGACCTCGCTCCTCGAAGTCCTTGATGCCCGCGAAACACTCTTCGATGTCGAGCGCGGCCAAGTCCGTGCCAAGGCAGACCTTCTACGCGCCCAAAATTCCCTACAATTGATGACCAACGACTAACACCAACAAACAAATGAAAATGAAATACAAACTGACCCAGGCCATCGGCCTCGGAATCCTCGCCGTTTTCTTCGCGGCATGCTCCGCTGAGAAAAACGAAACCGCAGCAAACCCCGAAGCCTCCGAAGAATCGTCATCCGGCGGTGAGATCGAAGTCCACGCAATCGCCGATTGCCCGGCGGGTGACGGCTGCTTCATCTGCGATCCCTCGAAACGTGATGCTGGACGCCTCTGGTGCAAAGAGCACGACCGTTACGAAGACCGCTGCTGGCTTTGCCATCCGGAAATGAAGGATGAGAAACGGCTCTATTGCACGGAGCACGGCGTCTATGAGGACGAGTGCTATCTCTGCCACCCCGAGATCAAGGGGAAAGATGAATCCACCTCTTCCACCACCGCTCCCGCCGATGTCCTGATGTGCAAGGAACACGGCGTGGCG